>JANCMB010000009.1 GCA_031317595.1 Glutamicibacter sp. PS | reverse complement strand
ACCAAACCCAAAGGCTTGTTGCTTCAAAACCCAACAGCATGCCAAACCACACCAGCACCACCAACCAACACCACGATTCCAACCACACCACACCCCGCCCCACCCCACAAAGAGACAGAACAAAGAACAGCACGGCGTACTACGCACGCATCAACCAACAGCACCAAGCACAGCCAACACCCCACACCACCCACCAACGGGGCGCCACAGGATGCCGCGATTCATTGATATTCCACCCATGAGCAACCCGCCTGCCAACACTCGTGACAGAAACAGGCAACCACAATTG
>JANCMB010000008.1 GCA_031317595.1 Glutamicibacter sp. PS | reverse complement strand
CAATTGTGGTTGCCTGTTTCTGTCACGAGTGTTGGCAGGCGGGTTGCTCATGGGTGGAATATCAATGAATCGCGGCATCCTGTGGCGCCCCCGTTTGTGGTGGGTGGTGTGGGGTGTTGGCTGTGCTTGGTGCTGTTGGTTGATGCGTGCGTAGTACGCCGTGCCGTAGCTTCGCTCCACTGTGGTGGGGTGTGGTGGTGGTGTGGTTGGAATCGTGGTGTTGGTTGGTGGTGCTGGTGTGGTTTGGCATGCTGTTGGGTTTTGAAGCAACAAGCCTTTGGGTTTGGT
>JANCMB010000007.1 GCA_031317595.1 Glutamicibacter sp. PS | reverse complement strand
CGGGTCCCATTCTTTCAATTCTTTTCCACAGTGACCTGTGTAAAAGCGTTGTTTTTCTGGGGGTTTGTTGCCGCTTTTTGTACCGGTTTTTTGTCCGGCCTGTTTGTGGCAACGAAGAAAAACTATACAGGGGTTTGGGGGGTCGTGCAAATCGGTAGGGTACTTTATGACCGTGATCGTCGTTACATGTCTTCGGATGACTCGCCGCCCTACCGAAACCCACGAAGTCCAAAGGATTGCCGGCCGTATTTCTTCCCTCCGTGCCAGCACGTGCCATCGGAGTGCATGTATGGATCACGGGCACACAGTCCAGCCAGTAATCCCGAAGAAAAGCTCCTTGATGTGTAGCGGCCCTGCTAGCCGATAGGACTATTCCTGATCAGTGACTGATCTATGGCAGTCCCCCAAGCTGAAAAATCCCGCCCACTGCAATGCCCGACCCGCGGAATTCCCCCAAAGCCGCCAACGAATCACACATCGCCTCAAGTAACCGCTCACTGTGCGCTATCAGGCCCCGATCGGGCACGCTAATCTGGTGAACAGGATTAATCATTGAAAGAGGCAGCACCTTGTCAGAGTTCCGGCGCAGTGCCGCCATCCCACATATGGAGGCAAGACGTTCCTGCCAGGAGAATCCTTGCTACAAGGAACATTCTCACGATGCACTATCGATCGGGGCAATAGATACGGGCGCTGCCAGACTCAGCGGCCCATTCGAGGGTCGACTGCGGTTGGCGCAGGGAGACGTTGTGGTAATCCCCGAGGGTCAAGTACATGCTTGTAACCCGTACGGAGGTGCCTGGCAGTATCAAATGCTGCACATCGATCAACTGTGGGCTGCTTCTATCATGCAGTCAAACACTGTGGACGAACTATTTGACGGGATTCGCGTTCTACGTTGCCCCGCTCTCTATCGTCAAGTAAACGAACTCAACGATGCCGTCTTCGCCGATGAAGCAGCAGACCAACTCAGCAATCGGCTACAAGCTCTACTTTCAGGCCTCAGCATGACTAGTACTGTTCACTTAGTACCCAGCGAGACGGACTCCATCATGCTCAGCCGTCTAACGCCAGTGCTTAACCGGCTACGTTCCGATGCGGCCAACCCCGCGCTAGATGAACTAGCTAGCTCAGTGGGTATGTCACGATATCAACTCATTCGCGCAATGCGCCGTGCCACAGGGCTTTCTCCACTTGCTTGGCGTCAGAACACCCGTATCGCTCAAGCACGCCGTATGCTTCGCAACGGGCTATCAATCGCTGAGACCGCTCACGAGTTAGGGTTTACAGACCAAAGTCATTTTCACCGGGTTTTTCGTGCCTACGTATCCGCGACACCAGGTGACTATCGACGTTAGGTGCAAGAACGTACAAGACGCTTTCCGTTGCGTAGACGATCCTAGCCGTATGCAAATCTCCAAAACCTCCATCACTAAGACCGCGGACACGCTTCGTAGCTGGGCTCTCAATGAATCCTTGAAGGCTGAGGTCATGAACGACCCGGCTATGCTACAGATTGCCAGCAAGATCGCTCGGCGTTACGTGGCTGGCCATACAATGCGCGATGCATTGCTGCTTCTAGAAGACAACATCCTACGAAATCACCTAAGCAGCATTGAGTTTGTCGGCGAATCCGTTCGAAAGCAAGCTATCGCGGTGGAAGCGACGAATGAAATCCTTCGCCTCATCAAGGGCATACCTGCTCACGCAACGGATACTACGATTTCTCTCGATCTCTCGCATATTGGCCTGCTCGTTTCCCCGGAACTTGCGCTCAATCATGGCCTAAAGATTGCGCAGGCTGCGCGGAATGCCGGTTCATACATGATGGTTTCCGCAGAAGGGTCAAACCGCACAGATTCAGTGCTAGAAACTTGGGAGCGGATCTCGGATGAGTTCCCCGAAACTGGGATCACCTTGCAAGCCCGCCTATACCGTACTCCGGACGATCTTCACCGGGTGCTCGGTCGTCCCGGACCGGTCAGAATCGTAAAAGGTGCGTTCCTAGAAACAAATAAAATCGCCGCCTCTCGAGAACTGACGGCTTTAGGCAATACCTTCCGGCAATCCGTTTCTAAGCTCGTGCACGCGGGACACCGGGTCAACATTGCAACTCACGATCCTCAACTCCTAGAGCAGTTGAGAGCAGACCTCGGGGTTGCCCTATACCAAGATCACGTTGAATTCGAAATGCTCCAAGGGCTTGGCACCGGGCTCTTGGACCAATTGCGAGCGGACGGGCTCAAAACTCGCGAATACATTGTGTACGGACCCGACTGGTGGTTATACGTTCTCAATCGGATCGCGGAACAACCCGAACAACGCGTATTCACCGCAATCTCAGATCTCGAAGCTCTGGGCGGCCTAGGGTAGTGGTTCACCAAGGCGCCGTTCCGTTGGTAGTGACGGTCGATTCGAAATGTACCAACGAGTCAAGGCGGGCGCGAAGCCGCGGAACCACACACCACCAATCACTCGCATGCAGCTATCTCCATCGTCGCAATCACGAATGGACTCTACGTTGCTGCAATTTCGAGACGTCTGAAGCGTAGTTCCCGCTGAGTACCACGCAATGGGGAACCAGAGAAAGGCAGCATCGCGAGATCAACGTGCTCTGCGGCTCGGAGCGCGAGCCGGTTCGCGGACTCAGTAGCTTTTGGTGTCAGCCCGAGCTCATGCGCGAACTCGGTCCAGTGTTTTTGCTTGAGGTTCTTATGCTTACCACCAATAGAGAGTGCCATCGTGTCATCGCCATAGATCAGAGTGCACGGGACATCGTAGATCGGCGCTATCGAGAAACGACGGTCCTGGTCCGCCAGAATTGAAACATTCTTACCGTGCAAATCACCGTTACCTGTAAGCCATGCAAAGAGGAACTGCAGGTAGAGATTGCGCTTAGCTAGTAGCGGCGCCTTGCACTTATCAGCCAAAGTGCGCACCAATTCCTCGGTGGCAACGGAGTATTTCATGGAGGGAGGCAGGTCTAGGACCTGCATCCCGTCCTCTAGCGCGTACCGGACGGGAGAAGCCCCGGCCATCGGCAAGGCACGGTCGAACCGCTTGATGAGCAAACCTTCTACTTGGTGCGAATCATGAACTTTACGAAAGTCCACGAGGGGGAGCTTTAGCTGTCGTGCCGCACGGAGATGAAGTTCCTCGTTCGAAACCAGATGTGGATGGTCCCGTGGGTCTAGTTTAAGGAGATATGCGTCCCCATCAAGTGCCAGCGGCGTGGTAAGCATCGTGGCGCTTATTTTCTCCTGCACACCCGGAATTGCATGACGGTCCAGACTGGTAGCCAACTGCGTGAAATCTAGTTCGTCCCCGTCCCTGAAGTCGACGACGGCCGGCGGGGCCGTTAGGTCATCACCGGCTGGCAGGATTCGAACGTCCCCTGGCGTATCGGCACCCACGACCAGCAACAGGGTCAGCTCATCCGCCATACTGGTTTTGGCGACATTACGGACCATTGTTAGTCGATGGCCCTCCGGCAATAGTCCCGAGAAGAACGCCGGCAACCCACCTCCTGGGCCTGCGTAGGCCTGGTCGCTCAGCGGCAAAGAGGTCGCCACTGGCACTGGGGATTCCTGGAGGTATTGTTTCGTGTAAGTGAACACCACGCTGCCGTCGGCAAGGCGCGTCAGGTGTCCGGCCAATTGCGCCTGTTTATAGACATCGGCCCGTTGCACCTTTTTGAGATCTTGGAGTCCACGGCTCATTCAGTCACCACCAGCCGCAACCCAAGAACGGAAGCAGCCGCTAGCAGTCCATTTACTGAGGGATTGCCCGTGGCGGTTTCGATGGCACGTACCGTCCGCTCCGAAATGCCGGCGAGTTCAGCTAACTGCTCTTGGGTTAGCGAATTGTCTTTGCGTGCTTGCTGGATACGCAAGCCGATCTCTTCCAAAGCACTCAAGGCTCTTCCTTTTCGGCAAAATGCTACCGGTTCTTGTAGCTACTAGTTCCATAGTCCACGAAACCGCACTATTCGGCAAGATACTGCCGAAAGCTGGTGGAACTCGTTATTCATAGTTGCATGCGGGTATAACCAGCAATATTTTGCCGCCAATATCTGGCAAGAAAGACGAAGGCGCTGAAGGAAGTACGACAAAGAAGAAGTATCTCGGCAGCGCAGTCGACCTCTAGAAAGTTTCGTGGTTCGCTGGTGTCTGAACTCGCGGCTGCCCCACCCCAGACTCCGAAGGTGCCACTCCCGAGGGCGGTGGCCGTGGGCACCTGACGGTGGTGTGGGTTGTGTGGTTAAACGGGTGAGGCCCTCACACCATAGTGTGAGGGCCTCAAACCACATTATTCAACGTTTAGTCCGGCGGCGTCC
>JANCMB010000006.1 GCA_031317595.1 Glutamicibacter sp. PS | reverse complement strand
AGAGAACCCACGCGTCGCCAACGCCGGCGTACCAATCCGCAACCCCGAAGTCACCATCGGCGGACGCGGATCATTCGGCACCGCATTACGATTCACCGTAATCTCCACCCGCGCCAACAAATCCTCAGCCTGCTGACCATCCAACTCAGACTCACGCAAATCCACCAACACCAAATGCACATCAGTACCACCGGAGAGCACACTAATACCCTTCGCCGCCACATCAGCCTGCATCAAACGATCCGCCAAAATCCGAGCCCCAGCCAACGTCCGCTCCTGACGCTCCCTAAACTCCGACGAACCAGCAATCTTAAACGCAACCGCCTTACCAGCAATCACATGCTCCAACGGACCACCCTGCTGACCAGGGAACACCGCCGAATTCAACTTCTTCGCAATCTCCGCATCATTCGAGAGAATAATCCCACCACGCGGACCAGCCAACGTCTTATGCGTCGTCGACGTCACCACATGCGCATACGGCACCGGCGAAGGATGCAACCCCGCCGCCACCAAACCCGCAAAGTGCGCCATATCAACCCACAAATACGCGCCGACCTTATCCGCAATCGCACGGAACCGCTCAAAATCCAACTGCCGCGGATACGCCGACCA
>JANCMB010000005.1 GCA_031317595.1 Glutamicibacter sp. PS | reverse complement strand
ACGACCTTGATCACGTTCCAGCCCGCACCACGGAAGAACGCTTCAAGTTCCTGCATGATCTTCCCGTTACCACGCACCGGCCCGTCCAGGCGCTGCAGGTTGCAGTTGATCACGAAGTTCAGGTTATCGAGCTTCTCATTCGCGGCCAGCTGCAAGAACCCGCGGCTCTCGGGCTCATCCATTTCCCCGTCCCCGAGGAACGCCCACACCTGCTGATCACTGGTGTCCTTGATACCGCGATTGTGTAGGTACCGGTTCAGTTGAGCCTGGTAGATCGCGTTGGCCGGGCCGATACCCATCGACACGGTCGGGAACTGCCAGAACGCGGGCATATTCCGTGGGTGCGGGTAGGAAGGTAGCGCGTGGCCTTCCTTCGACTTTTCTTGGCGGAACCCGTCCAGGTCCTGCTCGGTCAGGCGGCCTTCGAGGAACGCGCGGGCATACATGCCCGGGGAGGCGTGGCCTTGGAAGAAGATCTGATCCCCGCCCCCGGGGTGGTCTTGGCCGCGGAAGAAGTGGTTGAATCCGACCTCGTAGAGGGTCGCGGCCCCGGCGTAGGTGGAGATATGCCCGCCGACCCCGACGCCGGGACGTTGCCCGCGGTGCACCATCACCGCGGCGTTCCAGCGCATAAAGGCCCGGTAACGGCGTTCAATGGCTTCGTCGCCGGGGAATTCGGGTTCTTGATCGACCGGGATCGTGTTCACGTAGTCGGTGGTGGTGACCATCGGCACGCCCACGGATTTCGCGCCAGCGCGTTGCAGTAGGGAACGGATGATGAATTGGGCCCGTTCGGTGCCCTGCGCCTCGACGAGTTGATCGAACGAGTCGATCCATTCCTGGGTTTCTTCAGGGTCTCGGTCGGATA
>JANCMB010000004.1 GCA_031317595.1 Glutamicibacter sp. PS | reverse complement strand
CCGAGTTATCAGCAGTGTTCTCGTCAGTATTCTCTGCAGTGTTCACATCGGTGTTCTCCGCCGAGTTATCAGCAGTGTTCTCGTCAGTATTCTCTGCAGTGTTTACATCGGTGTTCTCCGCAGTGTTCACGTCGGTGTTATCACCAGTGTTCTCAGCCGAGTTATCAGCAGTGTTCACATCGGTGTTATCACCAGTGTTCTCAGCCGAGTTATCAGCAGTGTTCTCAGCCGTGTTGTCTGCGGTCGGGTCTTCCTTCGCAACGACGGTGAAAGTGGTGAAGTCGTAGTCACCCGACTGATCTGTCGCAACGACGATGTAGTTGCCAAGCTCGAGATCAGTCGAGTCAACTTCAAAGCTGATCTCACCGTCACCATTGGCACTGACAGAGGCAGGAATGCCCTGGGCAGCAACCTGTGCGTCATTTGTCGGCTGCGCGCCCAAGTACGTCATGGAAATTTGAGCTTCACTATCTGCAGTGAATTTCTTTCCGGTTACAACGCCAACCTCACCCCTTACTAGACGGTTTGGGGTGATATCAATTGCAACGTGACGCTTGGTAGCTTCCTTCTTGACCTCGAAGTACTCAGTGAACGTCTTGCCGGTCTCGTTGTCGGTTACTTCTACAACGTAGATACCTTCGTCTAGACCGTCAGTCTTGATGACTTCCTTGAAGTGTCCGTTCTCGTCCACAACAACTTCGAAGCTCGGCACCTTTTCTTCGCCATCTGAGTTCTTCACCACGACTTCGACCGTGCCGTTTGGAGTGAACTTGTCACCGATTACATTGACGTCTTCGCCTGGCTCGACGCTACCGGGGACGACGGTCACCTGAGGATGTGCCGAATTATCTGCAGTATTGTCTGCAGAGTTATCAGCAGTGTTCACCTCGGTGTTGTCACCGGTGTTCACATCAGTGTTGTCGGCAGTGTTCGCTTCGGTGTTCTCAGCCGAGTTATCAGCAGTGTTGTCACCGGTGTTGTCTGCAGTGTTCACCTCAGTGTTCTCAGCCGAGTTATCAGCGGTGTTCACCTCAGTGTTCTCAGCCGAGTTATCAGCAGTGTTCACCTCAGTGTTCTCAGCCGAGTTATCAGCAGTGTTCACCTCAGTGTTTACATCGGTGTTGTCACCGGTGTTCACATCGGTGTTATCCGCAGTGTTCACCTCAGTGTTGTCACCGGTATTCACATCGGTGTTATCCGCAGTGTTCACGTCAGTGTTCTCTGCCGAGTTATCAGCGGTGTTCACCTCAGTGTTGTCGCCGGTGTTCTCTGCAGTGTTGTCCGCAGTGTTCACATCGGTGTTCACCTCAGTGTTATCACCGGTGTTCTCTGCAGTGTTCACATCGGTGTTCACCTCAGTGTTGTCACCGGTGTTCTCTGCAGTGTTGTCCGCAGTGTTCACATCGGTGTTCACCTCAGTGTTGTCACCGGTGTTCTCTGCAGTGTTGTCCGCAGTGTTCACATCGGTGTTCACCTCAGTGT
>JANCMB010000003.1 GCA_031317595.1 Glutamicibacter sp. PS | reverse complement strand
GCTCGGGGACCGCGCGCATGTAATCACTGGTCGCGATCACCGGCCCGGTCGCCTGGGAGAGTTTCCCGGTCACAAACGGGGTCACCCGCCCGGCGGCCGGGTCACCCAGGTACGCCTCATCGGCGGCCTGCCCATCACGGGCCAACTCGTTCCAAGAGGTCACCGACCACACATCGGCGGACACGCCCCACTCCGAGGCGAGGATTGCCTGGGCTTCTAACGCCCACGGCACCGCCACACCCGAGGCCAGCAGTTGGGCCCGCGGCCCGTCCACGGCCGCTTCCTTGAGCAGGTAAATACCCTTGATCAGCCCCTCGACGTCCAGGTTCTCTGGTTCGGCCGGTTGGGTGATCGGCTCGTTATAGACCGTGAGGTAATACATCACGT
>JANCMB010000002.1 GCA_031317595.1 Glutamicibacter sp. PS | reverse complement strand
TTTGAATCTCTTGCCCCGGCGTCGTTGACGCAGTCCTTGGCGGAGTTGGATCCGGAGGTGGCGGCTCGTATTGATGCGGAGCTGGCACGTCAGCAGCGTGGTCTGGAGATGATTGCCTCGGAGAATCATACGGCGCAGGCTGTGATGCAGGCGCAGGGTTCGGTGTTGACGAATAAGTATGCCGAGGGGTATCCGGGTCGCCGGTATTACGGTGGTTGTGAAGAGGTCGATGTGATCGAGACTCTGGCGATTGATCGTTTGAAGGAGTTGTTTGGTGCGGCGTTTGCTAATGTGCAGCCGCATTCGGGGGCTCAGGCTAATGCGTCGGTGTATCACGCGTTGGTGCGTCCGGGGGATACGGTGTTGGGGTTGAACCTGGCGCATGGTGGTCACTTGACGCATGGGATGAAGTTGAACTTCTCGGGTCGTTTGTTCGACATGGTGGCCTACGGTGTGGATGAGCATACCGGTGTGGTGGACATGGACGAGGTTGAGCGTTTGGCGGTGGAGCATCAGCCGAAGATGATTGTGGCTGG
>JANCMB010000014.1 GCA_031317595.1 Glutamicibacter sp. PS | reverse complement strand
TTCACCTCAGTGTTGTCACCGGTGTTCTCTGCAGTGTTGTCCGCAGTGTTCACATCGGTGTTCACCTCAGTGTTGTCACCGGTGTTCTCTGTAGTGTTGTCCGCAGTGTTCACATCGGTGTTCTCAGCGGTGTTCTCTGTAGTGTTGTCCGCGGTGTTCACGTCAGTGTTCTCAGCCGAGTTATCAGCAGTGTTCACATCGGTGTTCTCAGCCGAGTTATCAGCAGTGTTCACATCCGTGTTGTCACCGGTGTTCTCAGCCGAGTTATCCGCAGTGTTCACATCCGTGTTGTCACCGGTGTTCTCAGCCGAGTTATCCGCAGTGTTCACATCGGTGTTCTCTGCAGTGTTGTCCGCAGTGTTCACCTCGGTGTTGTCCGCAGTGTTCACATCGGTGTTCACATCAGTGTTGTCCGCAGTGTTCACCTCGGTGTTCTCTGCAGTGTTGTCCGCAGTGCTTTCATCGGCCACCGTGAAGTTCACTTCATCGGACGTGTTTCCGTCCGTTGCCGTAACGGTGTGTGGACCTGGTGCCACGTCGACAAACTCGGTGCTCCACTTGCCTTCTCCGTCTACCTGCACCGTCTGCGGCGTACCACCGTCGATTGACACCTCAATTTCGGTGTTGGGCTCGGCGGTGCCAGTTACAGGAACAGTGCTGCCGACTACCTCTTCACCCTCACCTGGAGTCAGAATATCCACTGGTGCAATGACTGGATCTTCATCCAATGCACGTACTGCCGACGTTGCCAGCGAGATCTTTGCCGCCTGCGCCGTCGGCAACAAGGTCAGAGTCAGTGCTGAGACATAAACTCCCTCAGTGCCGGAAAGATCCTTCGCACCTTGCTCGTTCAAGGTAATCGAGAGCAACTGCGCAATGACATCATCGAGCACCGGCGCCAGTGGAGTGACCACCGAAGTCACGATGCCATCGACTGCAGGCTTCACCGCTCCAACAACTTCAGTTAGTAGCGTCCCTACAACCGGGCGCACAATATCCACTACGGCGCTAAGCAATGGTGCAACCAACGAACCGAGCCCGGATCCAATTACCTGCGGCGAGTTGCCAGTGGTTCCTGCGAAATCACCCAAGCTACCCACAACTTGGACGCCAACATTGGTAACCAAGAGGCTGACATCCAAGTCAACGACCAGTTGAACCTCGTTAATGGCTGCGACAAGTTTGTCATTCAGGTCGGTAGCAACATTGCTCAGTACGGTCGTTAACTCAGTGGTGATAGCTTCGATCATCGACTGGCTCAGTAGCTGTGTATTCGGCGCTTGACCGTTGAGATCTCCGCCCACGAGCTTGGCCAGGTCGACCGTTACCTTGCCAGTTCCCAGATCCACGGAAACCAAACCAGTGTCCGAGGTAAGGACTCCCTGCAGAACTTCAGTCTTGACAACATCGAGTGCAGCATCTAAGCCATCGATATGGATCTGCGCGGTGTCTACACCGAGGCCGGCCAAATTGATTGCTTCAAGTGAACCAATCAATGAGCTCAGTACGCCGCCATCGCCAACTGCGGCATTGAGCGTAGCGCCAGCAACATCGACAACGTTGCCGAGCTGGGAGGTCAATTCACCTACAGCCGGGCTGGTCAGGTTTAACTTAGCATCGGCAATCGCGTAGTCCCGAGTAACGGTCGTACCGCTTTTTTCGGCACGTGATGCAAGTGCACCCAGCTCCAAGTTTGCTTCGCTCAGGATTTGATCGGTCAACCCACTTACGTTCAGCTGGTCGAACAGCTGCGTCAAATCCACGCGAGCCGGATCGTTTCCGGAATCAGGGCTGACGCTAATCGCGCCGTCCTCTGCAACTGCGCCCGCGGAGCCAATAGCATTGGTCGCGCTTGGAGCACTTGCGAAACTATGCGCAACCCCTAGTTCACCGAGTTCCAGCAGACCGCCGTTACCGGAGTCGCTGATCAACGGCAGGCTGAGTCCTCCCCCAAGGTCAAGACTCACAGACGAATTAAGCAAGGAGAGGTTCAGTGGGTGGCGAACAGGACCCGTTTCGCTCGGGTTGCCTGCCGTGCTCGATGCTGCATCGGCAAGGTCCACACCAAGCAAGTTAGCGTCGAGGATCTGCCCAAGTGATTCCGAGTTATCCGTCGGCGCTGCGTTTGCAGCACCTACCGCCGGCAAGGCGAAGAGACTTGTTGCCAGCGCGCCAGCAAGCAGGCGGGCGCCGTGTCGTCTCTTTCTGACCTTCACGGGTGATGTTTCTACATGCACCGCTACCTCCAGAGTTCGAGTTTAAGAAGAGAGATAGACGGATTTCACAAAATCCGCCAATCCTAATTTATTGACGCTGAATGCTCATTCACAGGTTTCTTTCAGCCAATTAGTTGAGATTCAGGCTAACTTTTTTAGCCGATCGGCTAGTTTGATTAGCTGAATAGATACCTTCAAGGTTTTGGCAAGGTTGCGATTGATTGAAACATTGACCAACCTGTGGTGATCACTGCGTTGCTCAATTGTTATGTCTTAATTTCCAAGAAAGTCGATGTTTCGGCGAGGTCGCCACTCAGTGCGACATAAACTACGTACATAGGGCTGACCATCTCATCACTCGATTCCATCCGCCCACACGTAATCACCACCAGATCGGCGAAGAGATTAGGAAGTAACAGTTCATGGTTCGAGTCGTTCTCGCTGACAGCGACCACTTCTCGCTTGCCGCAATCAACAGATTCCTCGAGTCTGCCCTAGATATCCAGATTATCGAGACTTGTCAGACGGTAGCTGATGCCAGTAAGTGCACGGTTAAACATAAACCGGAGATACTCTTAGTTGAAGCCACCATCCTCGAACCGGACAGTGCCGAAGCCTTAGAATTAGTTCGCCATTCTTCTCCCCAAACTAAAACCGTGCTTTTGACCTCTGAAGACGTTCGAAGTCTTGCGTTTAGGGCCTACCATGCCGGGTTTTCAGGACTTTTGTCGAAGCGAACCATTAGTAAAGAACTTCCTGGGGCACTCCGCGTGATTGCAGCCGGATATAAGATCTACGCTCAACCACACAATGATCAAGAGCCAACGCCGCGTGCACAACACCGGACGATTCATAATAACTACTTCGAAGCATTGGCCGAACGTGACCGCCAGCTGGTCACTGCGGTTGCGTCGGGATTGACTAATTCGCAAGTCGCTCGCTCCCTGCACATTAGTGAAGGTCTCGTGAAACTCAAGTTGGCCACGATTATGGATCAACTAAGAATCACTAATCGTGTACAGCTCGCGGTCATCGCAACCGAGTACGGTCTCATCACGTCAGCTGAGCTCCGCTCCCGCTGACGTGAGTTCTTAGACTTCTAGTACACCGTACGTAGTTGGCTAGCTGGCACCCACATCGTCTCCCCAGATCTTTCGATCTGGCGCCAAGCCCCTTGGCGGGCAATGACCACGACTGCAGTATCTGCTTGAAGGATTCGAATCAACGAATGATGATCCCCGGGTCCCCGTCGGGCATTGAGTCGAATTGTTGTCAGCGCCCGTTGATTTGGGATGGGTATCAGGTCACCCGCTACCGGACGTTTGGGTAACTCGAGGAGATACGTGCTGGCAACCCACCCTAGCCGTTGCCCAACCTGAACCTTGGCCCAGGCGCCATCCTGCTCTAGCAGCTTGACACCGGTCCCTTGTTCAAGGTGACACAACACCTGGTGGGCCGTGCCTCGCCCACTGCGAAGCTTCAGGCGTGCGGTCGTCTGATGTGTGGGTTGTTGCTGGACGAATCGTGAAGACGGTGCAACCGGGCGTTTCGCCGTTGCTTCATCAGTCTCTGCTTCTTCAACAGCCTGGGTCGGTAACGGTTCGAGGTAGATTGCCACGACCCATCCAAGGCGTCCGTCCACGTTTACATGCGCCCAGGATCCACGAACCTCGAGCAAGACAAGCCGCTGATGCATTTCCAGCGTCGTTTGCACGAGATAGTGCGAACCGGCACCCTTGCGAAGCTTCAGTGGGGCGGTGGTGCGGTGCGTATGCGACGCTACGGAACCATCGTTCCTTACTGGCCGCTTCCTTGCCCGATACACATCCACCTCTGACATACGAAAACTTGGAGAAGCGGTTTACCGCTTCTCCAAGTTTATTTCATATTCCGTTTGCGATTCTCCGCAGTGTCGCTAGGCTTCCTGCGACTGACGAGCACCGAGCTCAGCATCAAGACGCAGCAAGCCGGCACCGTTGTCACCGATCATGCGTACGCGGTCGAGAATCTCTCCCACGGTTGCTTCTTCTTCAACCTGCTCATCGATGAACCAGTGCAACAATGGCATCGAGTCGATGTCGCTCTCAGTCTGTGCCAGTCGGTACAGTTCACGGATGGCTTCGGAGACTTTTTGCTCATGGGCCAAGGATGCCTCGAACGCATCCGCCACGGACTTCACATTGAGAGCCGGGGCCTGCTGCTCGCCAATCCGAGGATGTGCCGCCCGGTCCGTCATATGGGTCATGAACTTCTCGGCATGTACGATCTCTTCGGCGGCCTGCGCCCGGAACCAACCGGCAATGCCCGGTAGGCTCTGGACATCCATCTCAACGGCCAGCTGACGGTAGACCGTCGCAGCACTCAGTTCGAGGGTTACCTGATTATTGAAGGCTTCTGCCAACTTTCCTGTAAGTTCCATGTACTTACAGTACGACCGATCTAACACCTTGTCATCCAAGTTTGCCCATACTTAGCACGCCAAAAATTAGCCGACACTAAGGCGCTGACAAGGCCTTAGTAAAGCCGATACTTACTTTGGTTAGGGTAACCGACCTACCCGTTAGCCCAACCCGGCACGCTTCAGCGCCTCAGCCATCGCGGTGTTCGCGGTGCGTTCGCGGTGTGGCGCTTTGGGCCGGGATCGGCCGGATTTATCTGCTCCGGGCCCCATCCGTTCGCGCGTTGGACGGCCGGTGCCTGAAGCGGAGCGAGCAGGGGTCTCGGTGCCGGGCAATTCGTCGTCCAGTCGAAGGGTGAGGGAAATACGTTTGCGCACCGGATCAACTTCGAGCACTTTGACCTTTACGATCTGTCCCGAGGTCACCACCTCGCGCGGATCTGAGATGAATTTCCTACTCATCGCCGAGACATGGATCAGACCATCCTGATGCACCCCGAGGTCTACGAAGGCACCGAATGCCGCCACGTTGGACACCGTGCCTTCCATGATCATCCCCGGCTTCACATCCGCGAGGGTCTCCACGCCGTCCTTGAGCGTAGCGGTAACGAATTCGCCGCGTGGGTCTCGTCCTGGACGCTGCAACTCGGCAATGACGTCCCGGATCGTGGGCTCGCCAAAATTATCGGTAATGAACTCGCGAGGGTCCAACTCATCGAGTCGTCGTCCAGAATCTGCCGAAGCACGCTGAAGCTGCTTGGCTAGGATGTAAGCCTCGGGGTGCACGGCGGAAGCATCCAGTGGTTCGTTACCACCGGTGATGCGCAGGAATCCCGCGCACTGTTCGAATGCCTTGGCGCCAAGCCGTGGAACTTTGAGCAGGTCCTTGCGGCAAGCGAATCGCCCGTGCGCGTTGCGGTGCTCAACGATATTGCGTGACAGGAGCGGTCCTACGCCGGCAACACGGGAGAGCAAGGCTGCGGAGGCGGTGTTCACATCCACCCCCACCGCGTTGACGCAGTCTTCAACCACCGCGTCTAGTGCCCGGTCGAGCTTCGAACCCGTGACGTCGTGCTGGTACTGCCCCACTCCGATCGACTTCGGATCGATTTTCACGAGTTCAGCCAGCGGATCTTGGAGGCGTCGGGCAATCGATACCGCTCCGCGAAGGGAGACATCGAGATCGGGCAGTTCTTCGCTGGCGAGTTCCGAGGCCGAATAGACCGAGGCCCCGGCCTCGGAAACGATCACCTTGCGTGCCGATGCGCCGGTCAAGGCGCGGATCACCTCTGCGGCCAAACGATCGGTTTCACGTCCGGCTGTTCCATTACCCACGGCGATGAGCTCAGTGCCATAGGTTGTGGCCAGACGCGTGAGTACCGCAATGGATTCGTCCCATTTACGAGCGGGGGCGTGCGGGTAGATGGTGGCAGTTTCCACGACCTTGCCGGTCGTATCGACCACGGCAACCTTAACGCCGGTACGTAGCCCCGGGTCCAGGCCGAGCACGGCCTTATTTCCGGCCGGCGCCGCGAGCAATACATCGCGTAGATTGGCTGCAAAAATCTTCACCGCCGCGTCTTCGGCGGCCTCGAATAAACGGGTTCGCAGGTCAGATTCGAGGCGAGTCAGCAAGCGTGCCTTCCACGCCACACGAATGGACTGGTTCAACCATTTGCCGGCTGGCTTACTTGGATCTGCCGCCACGCCCAAGGCTGAGGCAATCGCCCGCTCGTAGCCAGCGCGGGCTTCGGCCACAGCAGCCTCATCGCGCGGATCGGCCTCAGCCAACTGCAAGTTCAGCACGCCTTCACGCTCACCGCGTAGCAGCGCCAGCACCCGGTGGGATGGAAGCGAATCGAGGTCCGCGGCATAGTCCAGGTAATCCGCGTACTTTCCTTGGCCCTCGGCCGTGGCACCCGCGCCGACGGTAGCCCCAATCTTTCCCGAAGTCCACAAACGCTCCCGGAGCTCTCCGGCGAGAGTTACATCTTGAGCTACACGCTCGGTGAGAATCGAACGCGCACCGGAGAGTGCGTCCATCGTGGTCGCGAACCCGGCGTCGGCGTTCAAGTACTGGGCAGCCACCTGCTCCGGGTCGAGGTTCTCATCGCCCAACAGACTATCGGTCAGTGGTTCGAGCCCGGCTTCGCGTGCAATCTGCGCCTTGGTGCGACGCTTGGATTTGAAGGGAAGGTAAAGGTCTTCCAGCTCGGCCTTGCTACCGGCGGCGGCAATGGAAGCCGCGAGGGTCTCGTCGAGTTTCCCTGCCTGCTCAATCGCCTGGCGGATAGTGGCACGACGGTCCTCCAGCTCGCGCAGGTAACGCAGCCGGTCCTCGAGCAAACGAAGCTGGCTATCGCTCAGTCCGCCGGTCACTTCCTTGCGATAGCGGGCGATAAAGGGCACGGTGGATCCGGAATCCAGAAGCTCTACGGCCGCGCTGACCTGCCAAGGGGCCACTGGCGACTCGACGGACAGTTCCTCGGCTAGCTGCCGGATCATTCGTTGTTCTGCACTGCTCACCGCACCATTGTGCCCCACCGAGGCCGACGCATTCATGATCAACTCGGCCGATATACAGCACATCCCAAACCTCCAGTCGTAGACTTTATTGCCATGGGGAAACTACTTCGACGCACCTGTCTTACCGCGGGATGCGTGGTGACGCTGGGGATACTGGTCACGGGATGTTCTGTGGTGGAAGATACCGCCAGCTCGGCCGCGCAGCAGCTTTCGCAAGCCGCGAGCGAGGAGCTTTTACGACAGGCCTGCGCACCAATTCAAGACGGCACAATTGATGCTAACGAGCTGAAGGTTCTAGGATCGATCGTGCAAAGTGTCAATGGAGGCGGATTGCCCGAGCCGCTGGTCGATGTGCTCCGCGAACTGGCCGAACAGGGTGATCAGGCTCCGCGCGCCCTGCAAGATAAGCTCATCAATGCGTGCGCCGATGCGGGGGTCGGAAACGGAGAATAATGCAGGACATCCCCACTAGTGGCAAGATCCGCCTCGATGCGTGGCTCTGGGCAGTGCGCATCTACAAGACTCGCTCCGCTGCCACCACCGCGTGCCGTGCAGGACACGTCAAACTCAACGGCGCCCCGGTTAAGGCTTCACAACCGGTCGTGGTCGGCGACCGGTTGCGTGTACGCAAGGACGGGTTCGATCGTGAGCTTGAAGTAACGGGATTACTCGCTAAACGTGTCGGTGCCTCGGTTGCCGTCCGTTGCTATCTGGACCATAGTGAACCGCGGCAGAAACCGATCATCCCCAATGTGCCGATACGTGAACGTGGCGCAGGGCGACCCACCAAGAAAGACCGGCGCGAACTCGACCGGTTACGCGCCAGCTGGCAGGATTTGGAGCTCTAGCTCCCTGTCAACGTCAGGCTCGGCACGTCGGCGTGGAATCCAAAAATCTGTGCATAGAATGCCAGTGACGTCTCCAGCGCGGCGATAATGTTCTGTGCCTTGCGGAATCCGTGTTGTTCCCCCTCAAACAATACATATGCATACGGGATACCTCGCTCGGCGAGCGCGTCTGCCACCACCTGGGATTGGGCCGGCGGTACCACCTTGTCCTCATCTCCCTGCAACAACAGCACCGGGCACCCGATCTGCGCGACGTGGTTAATTGGTGCACGTTGCGCATATAGGTCGGCGGCTTCGGGGTAAGGGCCCACGAGCGAGTACATATAGTGCGACTCAAAGTCGTGAGTATCCTCGACAAGTCCTACCAGATCGGAGACCCCATAGCGGCTAATCCCGGCGGTGAAACGCTGCGTATTGGTCAACGCGCTCAGCACGGTCCAGCCGCCGGCGCTGCCGCCTTCGATGCCGACGCGGTTGGGGTCTGCAATCCCTTCTTCAACCAGCGCGTCGATGACGGCTACGGTGTCGTCGACGTCCACCACACCCCATTGGCCACGTAAGCGATTGCGATAGGCCCGCCCATAGCCAGTTGAACCGCCGTAGTTCACATCAACCACCCCGATACCGCGCGAGGTGTAGTAGGCGATCGCAGTGGAGAGCTTGGCTTGAGCTTGCGCAGTAGGCCCACCGTGAACCATGGTGACGAAGGGCGGTAACTCGCCGTCGAGGCCGGTATACCCGGCATTACGCGGCCGGTAGAGCAGTGCGTGTACGGGCTGGCCATGGGCGTTGCGGCACTCGAACTCTTCCACGGCGGGCAGCAAGGACGGCTCCGGCAACCGCTCAATGCTGTGCGCCAGCGGTCGGTGCTCAAGGTTTTCTAGATTGAGCAGGGTGATTTGCTCGCCAGCTGACATCGACGAGGTGGCCGCTAATAACCAATTGTCGCGAACATCTAAGGGGCGAAGGCCGGTGAACGGTAGCGGCAGTTCGTGCAGTCCGCCGGTGTCCACATGCAACCTGGCCAGTGCTCCGGTGCCGCGCCCATAGGTACACAGCAGTTCATGACGAGACTCCACCAGATACCAGCGTGTGCCGACCTGCCACAGCGGTCCGGCGAATTCGCTGTCGCGAGCAATGAGTCGCGTGGTTCGCCCGCTGGAAACATGATAGAGGTACGGGTTCCACCAGCCGGACGCGTCGGAGATGAAGCCGATACGATCTGCGTCTACCCACTCGGGTTGCATAATCGATTCGGCCGGGCCTCCGGCGATCACGGTATCGGGAAGCACTCCCCCATCCGCCCACTCCGCTAGGTGTAACTCGGTGCCGTCCCAGGGCATGTTCGGGTGCTCCCAGCTGATCCAGCAAATCTTTTCACCGGTGGGGTTCAGGCGTGGATAGGCTACAAATCGCGCCGGAGCGCTGAGCCTGCGTATTTGCTCGACCTGATCGGAGGCACTCCCATCCAGCGGTAGCTGGACGATATGGCGCACTGGTTCGGAAGACAGATCCTCCATGATGGCCAGCACGCTTCCGCTGGGTCCGATACTGAAGTCGGCGAATCGCAACAGTGGTTCCCCGTCGCGTCGGCTCTCGGGAGTAAGCGCCTGTGTGGTTCCATCGGCCAGAGTGAGACGGTAAACCCGCTGGTCAGCGAAGTTACTGAAGATAACCGCGTTGGCCTCGTCAATCAGTAACCAGCTGGCGCCGCCATATTCGTGGACCCGGCTACGTACGTTGAATGGTGCGGGCACCAGTTCTTTTTCGGTGCCGCCTTCGGCCAAGGGCTGCTGCACCAGGGTGACACGCCCGCCCTCGCTGGGGCGCCCTTGTTGGATGATGGCGGAGTCTTGGTAGAAGCATGCGCCACCGAGCGGGATGGTCCCGGCAGCTACGTCGGCGGCGGTGATGGTCGATGGCCATGAGCCATATGGGCGCTGAGTGAGCATAGTCCCGATCCTAGCGAGTCTTCGGACCGTCATGGAATCTCGACAAACCCCGGGGCATCGGCTTCGATGGGACTCATGGAAAGCTATGTGGTGTTTTTGCGCGGTATTAATGTCGGTGGAGTGAAGGTTCTCATGAAAGAGCTGACGCAGCTTCTGAGCGACGGTGGTTTCCACTCGGTACGTACCGTGTTGGCCACCGGCAACGTGCTACTTGAGAGTTCACTAGCCACGGCAGCCGAAGTACGGGATCGCTGTGACCAGCTGCTGGCCGAAAAGTACGGGCGCCCGCTGGAAACTCTCGTTTTCGCAAGCTCGCAGGTGTTGGACTTGGCGGCGGCCTTTCCGCTGTCGGCCAACGACACAGAACACCGGTACTTAACCTTGTGCGCAGAAGATGCCGAAGTACTAAGCGAGTTTCTGCCCGCCGACAAAAGCTGGCAAGCGAACGGACCATACTTATACTGGCTGGCGCCCAAGGGCGGCACCACGGATACCCCGGTGTCCAAGGCACTGACAAAGGCCGCCCGGCGTCACCTCGTCACCACCCGCAATTTCAACACTATCGAGAAGCTCGCCGAACTGATTCGTCAGCGCTAGGCGCAGCCACCGTCCATACATTTTCTCTTACGCCAGGATATTCAAGCATGATGATCACCATGGAACTCGTGGGCATTTTCTTCTTTGCCGTCGCGGGTTCGTTGATGGCTGCACGCCGCGGTTTCGACATTCTCGGTTCGGTATTTCTTGGAGGGGTATGCGGTCTCGGAGGCGGTGTGGTTCGCGACCTGATCCTGAATCAGGCACCGGCAACGTTTCAAAATCCGGTGTATTTCACCCCCGCTATATTGGCTGCGCTCTGCGTTTACGCACTGACACCCTCGGTGCAACGGCTCCACCGTCTTATCCTCGTCTTCGATGCCGGAGGTCTGGCGCTATTCAGCATGACCGGCACGCTCAAGGCCTTAGACAATGGCGTCAATCCAGTCACGGCAATTTTGCTCGGAGTGATCACCGCCGTGGGCGGTGGACTGTTGCGAGACGTGATTTCCAATGTGACACCGGATCTATTCAATCCCGGTGATATCTATGCGATTCCAGCGATTCTCGGAGCCGCGCTGTCGGCGCTAGCTTGGCACCTTGAAATTTTTCAACCTGCGGTGGCGATTGCCATCGGTAGCACCACATTCCTGTTGCGCCTCTGTGCACTGCGCTTTAACTGGCGTATTCCGATGGCCGCCGGGCACTGGTATCGCCAGCAATCACCACCACCGATGGGTGGGCCGCAGCGGCACTTTTAGTCAATCTCCTGCAGGCTGGGTTCGCGCTGAACACCCTCTGCGACATCCTCGATGGTGCGTGGCGCGTCGATCATGAGAGCCCCGGTCAGCATGACAATAATGCACAGCCCCATCATGGCGAACGCTACCGCCCAGGACCCAGTCGCCTGCTGCACAATACCGAAGAGCAGGGGGACGATTCCGGCCCCGGCGTAGCCGATACCCTGCGCGAAGCCAGAAAGTACGCCGGAGCCGTAGGTAGTACGTGAGCGAAGGTTCATCATCAACAAAGCAATAGCGAAAGTTCCCTGCCCAAGCCCCGCCATCACTACCCATAGCGCAGTGCCTTGTGCCGGTGAAAGGTAAATCCCCAAATGCCCGATGATCCAGCAACAGGTGAAGATCAGCACCGCAGAAAGCGGTCGTTTAAGCCGTGGTACCCACAGCGGCACGAGCAGGCTTACCGGTAGTCCAAGGATTGCGAAGAGAGCCAGCATGTTCCCGGCGGTCACTTCGGCCACGCCCATGGTGTGCAGGTAGGGAGGTAGCCAGGTGAAATACACGTATGTCTGTGCAGAGTTTCCCGCGAGGTAGATAGCCAGTCCCCAGGCAACCTTGTTGGTCCAGGGATTTATGCGGCGTTCCGGTGCTACCACTTGGGCGGTGCCAGCTGCTGGATTCGCGACGCGCGCGTGCTGTCGATTGGCGGCGAGTTGAATGATCCAGGGCACCAACACCATGGTCGAAAGCAACGCCCATGCTCCCACCGAATACCGCCAGTTACTGGCATCGGCCATCGGCACAGAAAATTGCGGCGCTACCCATGTCCCCACCGCAATCAGCGTGACATACCCGCTCGTGACGAGCCCAATATGGTCGGGAAAGTACTTCTTAACCAACGGTGGTAAGACGACATTGCCAATACCGTAGCCGCAGAGAGTCACAATCGACAGCGCCAGAAATGAGTACACGTCGGCCATGAATGCGCGAGCTACCTGCCCGAATACTGCTAACGCCACGGAGAGCAGCAGCGTGCGCTCAAGCCCCAGTGCCCGGATCAAACGTGGAGTCAAAAGGCCAAAGACGGCAAAGGTTAGTGGGGCCAGCATGGCCAGTAACCCGGTTGTGAACTCGGTGAATTCTAGGTCTACACCGATCCTGCCGAGCAACGGGGGAACCGAAACGACGGCCGCACGAAGGGATAGGGCCATGAGCAAGATTCCCAACAGTGCGCCGATACGCCCACGCATCTGCCCTGAAGATCTAACTGCGCTCACGTGCCACGGTCCCTTAACTAGTTGTCACGACCCAACTTTTTGAGTTCCGGGATCAACTCTAATAACTCCCCTAGCTGCCCTTCCAAATTCTTTTGGTACCAGCCGCCCGGCATTGCGCAATGCGTATAGAGACCTTCGCCAATCAACATGACCATATTGGCAATACGCTCATCCCCGAGATGCTTGGTCAGCATTTCGTACCAGCGTTGCTGGACCGTACCCAAATGAGCGATGGCCGCCTCATTGCCGTCCTGAGCCAGACGCTGGACAGCAATGAACTGACGATCGAATTCGCCATTCACGGTCGCGGAGGTTCTTACGTAGTATGTGGCCGCGCCTTCAGGGGCCTCGTCCATAAGCCGCAAATCTTCTTGGATGACTTCTTCGCTGAAGTCGATGACGGCTTGGGCTAGCGATTCCTTCGAAGCAAAGTGATAGAGCAGGCCGCCTTTGGAGACACCAGCTCGGGCCGCCGTGGCCTCCATGGTGGCCGAACCTACCCCGTCCGTGCACAGCAGATCAATGTAGGCTTCCAAAACTTTCCTGCGGGCTAGCGCCGGGCGTGCCATGCGGGCTCCTAAGCAAACGAGTATCAGTGATCAACTGAACAATACTTCATTTGTAACTGTACCGTCCGGACGGTATAGTTATGATCGTTCCTACAACACTAAAGGCTGATATCCATCATGAGTTCCCCTACCATCGACGCAATCCCCACCCTGGGCCGTGCCCGTCGCTGGGCGGCCTTGGCCGTTCTCATGTTCCCGGTCCTCTTGGTTTCCGTGGACAACACGGTCCTGTCCTTCGCCGTCCCCGCCATTTCCGCTGCGCTGGCACCCACCGGCACACAATTGTTGTGGATTATTGATATTTATCCACTAATCCTTGCTGGTCTATTGGTTCCCATGGGCTTCTTCGGGGACCGTATCGGCCGCCGAACTGTCCTGCTCATCGGCGCCATTGGGTTCGCCGCAGTTTCAGCGCTGGCAGCATTTGCCACGGATCCGAATCAATTAGTGATCGCACGAGCCCTTCTGGGTATTTTTGGCGCCATGCTCATGCCGGCCACGCTCTCTTTGATCCGCAATATCTTCCTCGACGACCGGGAGCGTCGCGTAGCCATTGCCATCTGGGCTGCCGCGTTCTCTGGCGGCGCGGTCCTCGGCCCCATCATTGGCGGTCTACTGCTTGAGCACTTCTGGTGGGGTTCGATCTTCCTCATGGCCGTGCCGATGTTGCTGCCCCTGCTCATCGGCGGGCTACTGCTACTCCCGAATTCCAAAGACCCAAAGCCAGGCCGTGTCGACCCGGCGTCTATTGCCCTCGTGGTGCTGACGCTGCTGCCGTTCGTCTTTGCGATCAAGTCCTTCTCGAGCGACGGGTGGTACGTTTCCGTCGCCGCCATCGCCGTGGCGGTACTTTCGGGCACTGCGTTCGTTCGACGCCAGCTGGCCACAGAGAATCCAATGTTCGATGTTCGACTTTTCACCAATGGCGCCTTTTCCGGCGCACTGTTGGTGAACCTCATCGGAGTTTTCTCCCTAGTTGGATTCATTTATTTCGTCTCTCAACACCTGCAGCTAATCGCCGGATATAGCCCGTTGGAAGCCGGCCTGATGATGACTCCTGGCTTGGTGTTAACCATGGCCTTCGGCCTGATCTCGGTGTACTTCTCAAACCGCTTTGGGTCACCGAACGTCATGATCTGTGGGCTCTTGCTCTCGGCGACCGCTTATGCACTCGTGATGTTTGCCGGCTCCAACGGTAACGTCGCCTGGATTATGGTCGCATTCTGCGTTCTTGGTTCCGGCGTGGGTATGACCGAGACGCTGTCTAACGACATGGCCCTCGGGGCGGTTCCACCAAGCAAGGCCGGTGCCGCATCGGCCATCAGCGAGACCGCTTATGAAGTCGGCTCCGTACTTGGCGTTGCAGTGCTCGGCACGATCTTGAACGCGGTCTACGCAGCCCGCGTGGTCATTCCGCAAGGCGTCAATCCGGACCAGGTTTCTGCCGCTCGTGAAACCCTGAGCGGCGCGCAGACCCTCGCCGAACAGCTCCCGGAAGCTCAAGCTCTATCGCTGATGGAGTCGGCGGCACACGCGTTCGATTTTGGGGTACTTATCACATCGTTGATCGCCGCCGCACTGGCCGTGCTCGCCGCGCTCCTAGTGGTACGTGTAATCAAGCCTTCACTGCGGTAAACGTGTCCCAACCCTTTACCAAAATTTAGATTAACTAGGGAAAAGTTATTCCCAAGTGGCTTGGGAGCAAGTAAGCTAGAGACTGTAGTTCCTAAGTAATTCGCGAAGTACCCGTTAGAAGTTTGTGAATGTCCAACCTTTCCGGTTGACGCTAGCCCCTTCTATGACGTGAAGTGAATGACTTGGCTGCTTCTCCAGTTCGTCAAGATTTCTTGATGAGCTGAAACAGAGTCAACCAAGATCACCGTCAGGTGGCAGTACGTCTGAAAGGACACCCTATTAATATGGCAACCGGAATCGTCAAGTGGTTTAACGCTGAAAAGGGCTTCGGCTTCATCGCTCCGGACAGCGGCGACCCCGATGTATTCGCACACTTCTCCGCCATCCAGACCAATGGTTTCCGTACCTTGGACGAGGGCCAGAAGGTTGAGTTCGAGGTAGTCGAGGGCCCGAAGGGCCTGCAGGCTTCGGACATTCGCGCACTGTAACTTACACAGCGCTTAGCTAGGCCGGGGCAACCGTACGGTTGCCCCGGCCTTTGCATATGCAGCCGCGGGTGTGACCTGATTATCGGAATACCGCGGCGTACTTATGGGTTGTCAAAAGTGTGAAGCTTTCGATCTTAGACCTAGCCCCCATTTCCCCCGAGTCGACGATCGCCGATTCATTTCATTCCTCGGTGCGGCTAGCCCAGCTGGCCGAACGTTCTGGATACGAACGAGTTTGGTACGCCGAACACCACAACATGTCGACGATTGCCTCGAGCGCCACATCGCTGCTCATCGGCCACGTAGCGCACCACACCGAGCACATCAGGCTCGGTTCCGGAGGCGTCATGCTTCCAAACCACTCCCCACTGGTCATTGCCGAGCAGTTCGGAACACTCAAGGAACTCTTCGGCGACCGTATAGACCTTGGGCTGGGCCGCGCCCCCGGCACCGACATGAACACTCTGCGCGCATTACGTCGGGACCCGAGCGCCGCAGATTCATTCCCCCACGATGTTCTGGAACTTCAGGCTTACCTGGCTGGCGAATCACGCATCGCCGGCGTGCGCGCCATCCCCGGGGATGGAACGAAGGTACCTCTCTATATTCTGGGCTCGTCTCTCTTTGGCGCAAAGTTGGCCGCGCAGCTTGGCTTGCCCTACGCCTTCGCCTCTCACTTCGCCCCGGCGGCATTACATGATGCAGTCGCCGCTTATCGCTCTGAGTTCCGCCCATCCGCGCAGCTGGCGGAACCATATGTCATCGCCGGAGTTGGCGTCATCGCAGCAGATACCCCAGAAGACGCTCACCGACTACGGACAGAGGCTGAACGTCACCGAGTAGCAGCGTTCCTTAACCGCAATAAGGATCGTTCCCTGAGTGAAGCAGAAATCGACATGCTCATGCAGACGCCGCAGGCCGAGCAGATTATCGACATGATGCGGTACACCGCCGTGGGAACAGGCGAAGGCGTCGCTAACTACCTCCGACACTTTGCCACCACAGCCCAAGCCGATGAGTTGATCACCGCGCATCACCCAATTCGGGAAGAGGATCGGCTTAGGTCGGTGCATGTAACCGCTCAGGCTTGCGCTCTGGCTTAGACGTGGGACGTTGCTCGTAAAGCTTGCCGGAGCCTCCGGCAAACTTTACGAGCAACACCACGTCCTCTGCGCCGGCACGATATCTGGCCGGATTCCGGATTTCCGTGTGGACCGCGATCGTCTGCTGGTAAGTTTCGCGTCAATTAGTCCGTACTGCCCGGATGAGGCAGTGAACGTGGATGGCTTGAGCCGTGGCTCTGGCTGTCTGGGGCCGGTGCCGATCCGCACCCCAGTATTCTGCTCTTAGGGCTTAACTCTGACGCACTTTTTCGGCCGAAAGCTGACGCTTCGCTGCGATCGCCAAACCTAGCGCCAATACGGCACATGCGACAGAGAATGTCATAGTGCTGGGGACTAAACCAAAGACGCCAGCTGCCCAGCCCAAACCGATCACTGGAACCGCACTGCCAAGATAAGTCACCACGTAAATCGTTGACACAGTGCGTGCATGCCATGAGGTTTCGACAGCGTCAACGGCGCGGGAAAAGGCCGCCCGGAAAGAAGTACCTTGTCCGACACCAATCAAGATCATCGCGAAAACAGCCAACCCTAGGATCTCGGCTTCAGCGGCAAATGCCAAGAGAATAACGCCGCCTCCGAGGATCAACAATCCGACCGGTAGTTGCCTGTCGCCACCACGGACGAACACCTGCGTTAACGCTGCAACTCCCAACGGAAGGCCGGCAAGCAGCCCGATCGCCGGGAGCGAATGTAGCCCAAATGCCTGGGCCATGTAACCTGGGGCAAGCGACAGCACGAATCCAAACACTGCGAAGCTCAGGAAACCCACCATGCAGGCGATCACGGCACGCGGACGAGCCTCAACCGGGACACCTAAGCCTCGTGGGGCCAAGGCACGCTTACGCTCCCCTGCCGAGGCTATGGCAATCGCCGGTCGTGCCTGTAAAAGACTTAGTGGCACCAAGATAAGTAGCAGTAAAACTGCCTGCACCATAAACACTGAATGACGACCTCCAGGAAGCAACGCAAGCAGGCCGCCGAGTAGCGGTCCAACAGCTACTCCACCGGAGGATGTCAGCAGGGTAAAGCGTGAGGCCCACTGTGGCTTGGAAGGCAATAGCTCGCGGAGCGCTGCCGAGCTCGCTCCGGTTGCCAGCGCTACACCCGCTCCTTGCAGACCACGTCCTAGACACAATTCGGTCAATGAATCAGCCGAAGCAAAAACCAAGGTACCGGCCAACGAGAGCGCCACCGCTAACACAAGCGCTGCTCTACGTCCGATGTGATCCGACCAGTGTCCAACGGTGCAAAGAAAAAGGATCAGACTACATACGTAGCTGGCGAATGCGACAGTCGTGCCCATGGGCCCAAGCGACAGTTGGCTCTGCAACTGCGGATAAAGCGGCGTAGCCAGGTTGGCGCCAATAAGGAGCAACGACATAGCCGACATAGTGATCACCAGTCGGGTCGTAAAACCAGGATTCCAGGTGAGGTTACGCGGCACGGCAGGGCGCATACGCAGTTCACTGATGACGGACACAGCGGCTCTTCCATGATGGTGTGTGGAACGGGAACCCTCTGAACCGGATAGGCCAAAGGATTTGAGCGTTCTGTTTCGAATGATGGCTCGATACAGATCTTTCTCTCACTAATATGCGTGATAGCCGAGCAATGAGGCATAATCTGATGCTGTACTTGAGCACGATAGTCAAAATAGCTAGCTTGAACGGTGTGTGATTGGGCAGATGTTGCGATTGGACGCAGTCGACCGAAAGATCCTTCTGGCGCTCATCGAAGATCCGCGGATCCAAGTTTCGGAGCTTGCGGACAAGGTAGGAGTCGCTCGTAACACAGCACAAAGCCGACTTCGACGCCTTGAAAATGCGTCGGTGCTTCGCCACGGAGGCCGAGATGTTGATCTCGCCAAACTCGGCTATGACGTACTTGCCTTCGTCACCTTGGAAGTCAACCACCGCGAACTAGACTCAGTGATTACCGCACTGCGCCACATTCCCAATGTCTTAGAGATTCATGAGACCTCCGGCCAGGGAGACGTGTGGGTGCGCCTAGCGACAACCGATACACATCAGCTGCAGTCCGCGTTGCGCCACATTCTACGAATCAAGGCAGTGACTCGATCCTCAACGACCTTGGCGCTGCACACGCACCTTCCCTACCGCACAGCTCCACTCCTAGAAAATGCCCCCTGAAAATACCTCAATGTCAATGCTTTAACTTCCGCTTCGCGAGGCCTACTGTAGAGCTAACGAGAACCCGTGGGGCCTTCTCCTAGCCGGTCCCACTTGGCAAAGGAGAACGCCATGAGCAGGGAATTTGAACCATTGGACTTTGCCCCGCAGTACGGCAACGATATCTACGAGCCGGATGACGGACGCGATTCGCAGGCCTATGAAGGATCCAGCGACATGCCCGAAACCATGCGCAATATCGATCCACTGTCTACGCGTAGTTATCTCCTCGATGACGAGCTAGAGAGCGAAGCCGATCTAGACAATGAATTTACCGAGGAAGAGAACAACGATGTCGATGATTGATGCCTCGTTAGACTTGTACACGTGATTAATCCCGTGCACCTGCGCACACTGCTTGAAGTAGTTGCCCACCGGTCCTTCGCCACCGCAGCCACGCGGCTGGGATACACCGCCAGCGCGGTGTCCCAGCAAATGACTGCGCTAGAACGCAGTGTTGGTACCACCCTCTTCGTTAGAGGTGCGCGTTCTATTACTCCGACTCCGGGGGCCCTGCGTATGGTCCGCCATGCCAAGCGCGTTCTCACTGATCTCGACGCTCTTATGGCGGACGTGGCCACGGCCGCTCACGGATCGCAGGACCGGGAAGAGATCAAGCTCGGTATCTTTCCGTCGCTGGCAACCTATGCGCTTCCTCAAATTCTCACGGCCGATGATTGGCCGGGCTTGGGAATCAATTTGCGCTTGTGGATCGGCGAACCCCAACAAACCGTCGCTGGCTTGGGAACCGGAGGCGATCTAGACCTCGCACTGATCTTTCAAGTTGGACCAGGCGGTCTAACCTGGCCAGCGTCGCTCGAACGCACTTGGCTGGGCGATGACAATTTCCGCGTTGTAATCCCTGCGTCATGGCCGATAGGCGACGATTCCCAACTCACGGTAGATCAGTTGGCCGAATGGCCCTGGATTCTGCATCACCCGGGAACTTCAGACGCTACGCTCATCGCGCGACTTTTCGCTTCCTATAACATTCATCCGCAAGTAGCCGCCTACTGCGATGATTTCAACGCGTCTCTACATCTTGTTTCTTCTGGTTTAGGTGCAGCACTCGTACCAGATCTAGCAATGGCTCAAGCCCCTGCCGGAATTCGCGTCG
This sequence comes from Glutamicibacter sp. PS, assembly GCA_031317595.1. Lineage (GTDB taxonomy): Bacteria > Actinomycetota > Actinomycetes > Actinomycetales > Micrococcaceae > Glutamicibacter > Glutamicibacter endophyticus. The sequence goes on along the minus strand of JANCMB010000014.1, from coordinate 1,667 downwards.
TAGACGCCCCGGAAATCCGATTGGCGCGATCGATCTTCGCGCTGAAGCCCGAAAACTCCAAGAAGCCAAAGGCCAATCTAGTGCTTGACCGTTTGGCTCAAATACTGGCTAATTAACGGGAGACGAATATTGACTGACTTGGTGCGCGCTACCGTCCGTGACCGTCTCGGACACTGCGAATTGAATCGTCCACACAAACTCAATGCCTTGAACTTCGAGATGTTGCAGGCACTCGACGAAGTACTGCATCGCTGGGCTGATGACAATTCAGTCGAGATGGTCGTCCTAACTGGCGCAGGAGAACGTGGGTTCTGTGCTGGCGGGGACATCGCGGATTTTCACAGAGCTGTGACGACGGGACACCACTCGGATTTTATAGAGCTCCTGGCCCTAGAGTTCAAAGTTGATCTGCTTCTTTCAAAGTATCCAAAACCACTTGTAACGGTGGCTCACGGCATAACCATGGGCGGAGGAATCGGTCTAGCCAGCCACGCTCCTGTGCGCCTAGTGACTGCCACGGCACGAATGGGCATGCCTGAAACCAAAATCGGATACACCCCTGACGTTGGAGGAAGCCATCTTCTTGCTATGGCACCAGGTCACATGGGCGAGTACTTTGCGATGACAGCAAACTCATTTACTGGAGCCGATGCGCCCTATCTTGGCTTTGCTGATGCGGTTGTTAGCGAAACATTTGCCGAAAATGCGCTGGACGAGCTAAGTGACTTTATGGGTCTTGGTAGCGCAGAAATTACTGCAGCCGTTGAAGTCCTCCACGGCGCTCCGGAATCACTTCGCATGGACACGGAGTTGGGATGGATCGATCATGCTTTCAGTGCCGAGAGCCCTGTCGAAGTGGTTGACCGGCTGAGGGAGATGGCGCATCCCAATGCCGCTAAGGCGCTGGCTATGATCGAGGCGAACTCTCCCACGAGCGTGTCATCGGCTTTCTACTCCGTCCGTGCCGCTCGTGAAGAAGCTAATCTGCAACTCACGCTGGATCGTGAACTCCGCCTAGCTGGCTACCTCATGCATCTACCTGATCTCGCCGAAGGTATTCGAGCACAAGTAATCGACAAGGACCGGAACCCAGCGTGGACTCCTAGTTCGCTGCAGGAAGTCGACCTCGAATCCCTCATACAACCAATGTAGTCTCGCGCTGCTCCCACTAGGGCTTTAAACACAGGCGCCAACCGGATTTTACACATCCTCTGGCGGCTTCGACGAGCCATATCTTTGATCGTGAAAGTACAAATGCGACAAAGCTGGCAGGCACCGAAGATGCCTGCCAGCTTTACTATCTACAGTCGTGATTTCTTACGATGACGTACTACCGTCACAATCCCGGCGGCAAAGAGCAGAAGTCCGGCTCCGAGAATCGGCATGCCAGACATGCCTGTGTCGGCTAGGCCTCCGCTACTAATGCCATTCGAGCTCCCCGCGTTCGGGTTTCCCGAAGGTACTGGCAACTCCGAAGATTCAGGCGAGTTGGTTGGTTCAGGCGAACCCGTTGGTTCAGGCGACTCCGAAGGCTCCGGCGAGTCGGTCGGCTCAGGCGAATCGGTCGGTTCCGGGGAAACAGTTGGTTCCGGCGAACCCGTTGGCTCAGGCGACTCCGAAGGCTCAGGCGAATCGGTCGGCTCAGGCGAATCGGTCGGCTCAGGCGA
>JANCMB010000013.1 GCA_031317595.1 Glutamicibacter sp. PS | reverse complement strand
GCCTGGACGGGCCGGTGCGTGGTAACGGGAAGATCATGCAGGAACTTGAAGCGTTCTTCCGTGGTGCGGGCTGGAACGTGATCAAGGTCGTCTGGGGTCGTGAATGGGATGAGTTGTTGGATAAGGACCCGGCCGGGGCCCTGGTCGATGTGATGAACCAGACCCCCGATGGGGACTACCAGACCTATAAGGCCGAGTCCGGGGCGTTTA
>JANCMB010000012.1 GCA_031317595.1 Glutamicibacter sp. PS | reverse complement strand
CCGTGATCCTGGCCAAAACGGTCAAGGGATACGGGCTGGGCCCGCACTTCGAGGCCCGCAACGCGACCCACCAGATGAAAAAGCTCACCCTGGAGGATTTGAAGGGGTTCCGTGATCACCTGCGGATCCCGATCAGTGACGAGCAGCTAGAAGCCGACCCGTACCTGCCGCCGTACTACCACCCCGGGGTGGACTCCGAAGAGTACA
>JANCMB010000011.1 GCA_031317595.1 Glutamicibacter sp. PS | reverse complement strand
CAGGCGACTCCGAAGGCTCAGGCGAATCGGTCGGCTCAGGCGAATCGGTCGGCTCAGGCGAATCGGTCGGCTCAGGCGACTCCGAAGGCTCCGGCGACTCCGAAGGCTCCGGCGAATCGGTCGGCTCAGGCGACTCCGAAGGCTCCGGCGAATCGGTCGGCTCAGGCGACTCCGAAGGCTCCGGCGAATCGGTCGGCTCAGGCGAATCGGTCGGCTCTGGGGAAACAGTTGGTTCCGGCGAACCCGTTGGCTCAG
>JANCMB010000010.1 GCA_031317595.1 Glutamicibacter sp. PS | reverse complement strand
AGATTGCGGTGATCCCGCCGAGATGCGTAACTCGGCCACTCATGCGGATTCTGACGGCTGTGTGGGTTGTGTGGTTAAACGGGTGAGGCCCCAACACCATAGTGTCAGGGCCTCAAACCACATACTTTATTCAAGTTTAGTCCGGCGGCGTCCTACTCTCCCACACCCTCACGAGTGCAGTACCATCGGCGCAGTGGGCCTTAGCTTCCGGGTTCGGTATGGGAC
>JANCMB010000001.1:3214467-3404974 GCA_031317595.1 Glutamicibacter sp. PS | reverse complement strand
ATGAATTGGGCCCGTTCGGTGCCCTGCGCCTCGACGAGTTGATCGAACGAGTCGATCCATTCCTGGGTTTCTTCAGGGTCTCGGTCGGATAGCTGATACGTCAAACCACTACGGATCCCGGTGATTTGCTCGTCGATATCCGCCGATGATGCGGTCAATGCACTAGCCGTTTGCGGCTCATTCTCGATGATGGTCATGCAGGGCTTTCCTTCGGAGTTTTGACCGCTTCTGGCGGTCGCCACGACAACACGGTCGTTTCACTGTATGAAAACTTTCTCTCGCATCCTAAGATTAAGTAACTCAACTCACAACCCCGGGCAGACCCGGTAGAGTCGAGGAAACCAGTTATCACCTCTAGTGAACTCCTGATTAATGGGGAATAGCGACGCGTAAAAGTAGGAGAGTAATGTCCAGCGCCATCACGTCACACTCGGCACCGCAGCGTCGGCGCACCATCATCGTCACCGGAGCGGGCTCCGGAATCGGCCGCGCCGCGACCCAACTGCTCCTCGCTCAGGGTTGGAATGTCGCACTACTCGGACGCACCGAACAAACCCTGCACGAGACCGCCGCCGGGGCCGACAATGCCCTCGTGATCACCGCCGACGTGGCCGATGTCGATCAGGTACGCGCAGCATTCGACGCCACCGTCCAGCGCTTTGGTACCGTCGATGCGCTCTTCAACAACGCTGGGATCTTCGGCGCTGCGGTCAACGTCGGCGACCTCGAACCGGAAGAATGGGACAGGGTCTGCGCCATCAATCTCACCGGGGCAATTAACTGTGCTCGCGAAGCTTTCAACCGCATGAAGGCGCACGGTGGTCGCATCATCAACAATGGTTCGATTTCCGCGCAGGTGCCGCGTCCCAATTCGGTCTCCTACGCGGTGACCAAACATGCAATCACGGGCCTGACAAAGTCCATTGAGCTCGATGGGCGGGCATGGAATATCTGCGCATCGCAGATCGATATCGGCAACACCGCCAGCGAACTCTTACAGGGTATCGGCACCCAGGCTGGCGCCTTGCAGGCCGACGGCTCGCGCAAGGTGGAACCCTCATTCCCCTTGGAGCATGCCGCGCAGGCCGTGGCCTACATCGCCAATGCCCCGCTAAGTGCCTCGATTAACCAGCTGACCATTACGGCCACGGGCATGCCCTTCATCGGCCGAGGCTAGCGCACGCCAACGTCGCGACCTAGAAGTATTCGGCGAGCAGGGTCTCGAGTTTATCGAGCGCGGAGTTCCAGGCCGCCGTGCTGGCCGCAAGCACCTCATTGGGTAGCGGCCATTGGGTCAGCGTCAGATGCGTGAGGCCGCCGAATTCCTTGAGGGTCACGCGGGTGTTGATCACCAGGTCCAAGGTCATCTCATGAGGACCGTCGGCACTGGCGAAGAGCTCATACTCTTCATATTCGGTGATGATCGCGCGCAACGGCACGTGGTGCGACGGGTCTTGCTGCGGGTGCAGGTCCAGTTCATGTCGTCCGCCGACCTTGGGTTCGAGTACGATCGACCCCTCGCGTACCGACCATCCGGCCGGACCCCACCATTCGGCGATGATTTCCGGTTCACGGAAGGCCGCCCACACCGCGGAACGGGGAGCTTTGAGTTGGCGGGTGACGATCAGCTCGGTCATTTCCTGCATATCTAGAGAATATCGCGTCGGCACCCGGTCCCTCGCCACGACCGACGCGAGCGCTAGCTCAAGCGCGCGGCAGCCTGGATGGTCTCGGCGTCGGGCGTAGTGCCGGCGGCCTGGTGGGCCCGCAGCACGCGTACGGCACGCTCCCATTTCACGCGCTCACGAGGGCTGGTCTCTATGGTGCGCTCTGCGGGCCCAAAGATGGACAGTCCCAGATATTTCAGCCGCCACAGTACGCGGTACCCACGGCTGAGTCCCGTGGTATCTCGAACGATGGGCAACGGTGCGTCACTCATGGCCACTCCTCTGGTCAGCGGTGCGTGCGGCATACTCCACACGCGTCCAGTGTAGGCCAATAGTTGGTGCACCAACTAATTTCGATCGGTGGCGCTCAACGCGTGACGGGTGGCCTTTTGCAAAGTGGTGCGCAACTGCACCACTTCGGCCTCATCGAGGTCCAAGCGCCGCATCATTTCGCGCGGCACATTCAGAGCTTGAGTCCGCAAGGCAGTGCCCTGCTCGGTCAGCGAAATCACAATGGCTCGCTCATCGCGCGGATTACGGTTTCGCTCCAGCAACCCCGCGGCTTCGAGGCGTTTAACCAGCGGCGAGAGCGTCCCCGGATCTAGGTGCAACCGTTCGGCTAATTCGCGGGCTCCGATCGGGCCAAACTCCCACAGCGCCAACATCACCAAATACTGCGGGTGGGTCAACCCCAGCGGGTCGAGCACCGGCTTATAGGAGGCAATGATGGTGCGTGCCGCCACCGCCGCGGCAAAACACACCTGTTGTTCAAGCTTGAGTAATTCGTCATCGCCCAGCTGTTGCTCCTCCGGGTTGGTCATCGATGCCTCTCTTTCCCGTCTCACTACTGCCACTTCACATCCTCGCACGTCTAGATGATTCGGGCGCTGGTCAGCTCGAGGACAGACGCCTAGGCTGGCCCTATGAGCAACCTTGAACAGGTGCCTGCCGAACAGGACTGCAGGACCCTCCCCTGCCTCGATGAGCTTCAGATCCTCGAACCACGGCCGGTACCGCTCGGCGGACCGCGGGCCATGACGGTCTTCCGCACCCTGCCGCAAAAGCAGCGCAGTCTGATCGGCGCCTGGTGCTTCCTGGACCACTACGGCCCCGACGACGTCGCCCGCACCGGCGGCATGCGCGTACCCCGCCACCCTCACACCGGTTTGCAGACCGTATCCTGGCTGTTCACCGGCGCCATCGAACATCTTGATTCGGCGGGCTTTAGCGCCACCGTACGCCCCGGCGAGGTCAACCTAATGACCGCCGGACAGGGCATCAGCCACTCCGAGTTTCTCAGCGAGGACACCACAGTACTGCACGGGGCACAACTGTGGATAGCATTGCCCGATCGAACCCGCTTTATGCCACCGACCTTCGAGAACTACCGTCCCGAGCCGCTGCACGGCCCCGGGTACAGCCTGCGCGTCTTCCTCGGGACGCTCGGCGCTCAAGGACACAGCAGCACCTCACCGGTGCAAACCCACACCGAAGTCAGCGGCGCCGAACTGTGGCTAGAACCGCATACGGAACTGAATATCGACGTACCGGTCCATCACGAGCACGGTGTTCTGGTCGATGCCGGAACCCCACAGGTACAGGGCCAGCCGCTCGCACACCGAGAGCTGGGATTCATTCCAGCCGGCGCCGGCTCCTTGCACCTCCGCGCCGGCGCGGAGCCGGTGCGCGCGCTGCTCATCGGCGGGGAGCCGCTCAACGAACAAATCCTCATGTGGTGGAATTTCGTGGGGCGAACCCACGAGGAAGTCATCGCGTACCGCGCCCAGTGGCAAGCCGAGATCGGCGCCGAACCAGGTACGCTGCACGGCGAACAGTTCGGTCCTTTTCCACCCGATACGCCAGCCCCGTTACCGGCCCCGGAGCTACCCACGGTGCGCCTACGCCCACGCCCCAATCCAGGAGATCAGAAATGAACGAAATCAGCATCCGGCACCTGCCCGAGAAGCAGCGTTATGTCCTCGAAGACGCGGGAACGCATATTGGCGCGGCCCACTACCGCGAGGTGCCGGGCAGTAACAACGAGGGCACCGAGCGTATCTTCTTCCACACCGTGGTGGACGAGGCCTACGGCGGGCAGGGACTTGCCGGGAAGTTAGCAAACTACGCGCTCACGGACACGGTCGCTCAGGGCGCTCAGATCGTGGCCGTCTGCCCCTATATCAAGGCCTACGTTGCCAAGCACCATGATTTCGACGCGCACCTAGTAAAGGTCGCCGCGCGGCATCTCGCGGCATTGCCCAAGGATTAGCGCGGCGCGGTACGCCCGGCGACGAGAACCATAGCCAGCGCCACCACGAAGGTCAGCGCAAACACGGCGGCAAATGGCGCGGCACCGGCAAGCACGAACACCACGCCAGCCACGGCGGTGGCACTGGCCGAGCCCAGGGAATCGGCCAGCGTCATCGCCGAGGAATTAAAGCCCTGCTGGTCCTTGGGTGAGAGGCTGAGCATATTCACGTTCTGCCGCGGATAAATCAGCCCCATACCGAAGCCGCCAAGGGCCCATCCAGCCACCAAGATCGGCACCGGCAAATGCCAGGTGGCGGTGGCCAGTGCGGTGCCGATCGCCGCGGTGGCGGCCAGCGATCCGACGGTGATGAATGCGGCGTTGCTAAAACGCTCCCCCGTGCGCCCCTGGAGCCATGAGCCCACCGACCAGGACAGCGCCGAGGCGGTAAGCACCAATCCGGCGAGATCCGGGCGTAGCGCGTAATCCTCACGCAGCATATACGGTAGGTATACCTCTGTACCGAAGAAGGCCGCGGCCACCAACCCGCGGGAGAGCACCGTAGCCGGCAGTCCGCGGGCCGCCCGCAGGGTTCCGGCCGGTAGCAACGGCTTCAGGGCCAGCAGGGCCGCCGCCAAGGCCACCACCACACAGATCGGACCGATACCCGGTAAACGTCCCAAAAGGCTCATCGCCAGCACGCTGACCGCGGTAGCGGCGGCCAATAGTAGACGGCGGACCGAGACGGGTCCCAGCTCGGCATTGTGTTCGGGTTGCAGCGAGCGCAGGGCGGGAACCACGGCCGAAAACGCGACCACCACGAGCAGCAAGACTCCCAGGAACACCCATCGCCAGCCGATAAAGGTGGCCACAAGTCCGGCAATCCAGGGACCGATGAGCGCCGGGAGCACCCAAGCGGCGGCAAAGAGCGCGAAGATTTTCGGGTGCAGATGCCCCGGATAGAGGCGGGCGATCAGCACGTAGATACCCACCGTAATGGCGCCACCGCCCACACCTTGAATCAGCCGACCGGTAACGAGCATCGGCATACTCACTGCCACGCCACAGATCAGTAGGCCGACGACGAAGATCAATACCGAGGCGAAGAGCGGGAGCTTAGGCCCGCGCCGGTCCGCCAGTTCACCGGCGGCCACCATACCGACCATGCCGCTGGCTAGCGGCGCGGAGAAGGCCAGCGCGTAGAGCTCGCGCCCCTGTAGCGCTTCGCTGATGACCGGCATGGCGGTGGTTACCGCCATGACCTCAAATGCCACCATGAACACCAGCACGAACATGCCCAGAGTGGTGCCCAGGTACTTAGGACTGAAGACCGTCGTCGGTCGGGGATGGATCCGTTCGGACGGACCGGTTGAATGCATAAAGCTATTCTTTCACTGTCTGGGCCAGAAACCAGCAGGACTGACTAGCCACCGATAACATGCAGTGCGAAGGCCGACAGAAATCCCAAGACGACCAATAAACCGGTCACGTCGCCCTCGCCGGCATAGGCCTCGGGAATCATGGTGTCGGCGAGCATCGTCAAGATGCCGCCAGCGGCCACCGCGGTGGCGAAGGCCAACACCTCCGGGGCCGCAGCAGCCAGCAACAGGTAGCCCAGGGCCGCGGCCAGTCCGGAGGCACTGACCGTACCGGTCCACAACCCGAACACCGAGCGTGCGTTGCGCCCTCCGGACTTCAGATCCGCGGTACTGGCCAACCCTTCGGGGACATTGGAGATGAAAATCGCGGCAACCATGGTCGGGTTGATCCCGCCCCCGGCCACCAGGCCAACTCCGAGGGCTACCGATTCCGGGATCCCGTCAATCAGTGCGCCGATCTCGATGGCGATACCCGAGTTGTTCTGCGCACCGCTCCCGCTGGCCGCGGCCTTACGCTTCGGGCGGGCACCGACGAGCCGGTTTGCAGCGAAATAGAGCAACGAGCCAGCGGCCACGCCACCGGCGGTCGCCAGTAGCCCTCCGGCGTCCGCCGCTTCGAGCACAAGTTCGAAACTCAGCGCGCTAATCAACACCCCGGAACCAAAGGCCATCACCGCGCAGATGATGCTTCGCGGTATCCGCAGGAACCAGGCCAGCCCCGCGCCGAGCAACAGCGCCGCACCGGCGACCGAACCCCAGAGAAACGCAGTGAGAGCCTCGAACATGGCTCCAGCCTATCGACCCGGCAGTGGAATCTTCGCTAGCTTGGTTCGTTCGACATGTTGTTGAAGCGAGAGTAATGACCCTGGAAGGCCACGGTGATGGTCTTGGTGGGACCGTTACGGTGCTTGGCCACGATGACATCGGCCTCCCCCGGACGGTTTTCCTTGTCGTAGACGTCATCGCGGTGTAGCAGAATGACCATGTCGGCGTCCTGCTCGATGGAACCGGATTCACGCAGATCCGAGACCATGGGCTTCTTGTCGGTGCGCTGTTCCGAACCACGGTTTAGCTGCGAGAGCGCGATCAGCGGGACATCCAGTTCCTTGGCCAGTAGCTTCAAGTTACGCGAGAACTCGGAGACTTCCTGCTGACGCGATTCGACACGCTTTCCCGAGCTCATCAGCTGTAGGTAGTCCAGCACGATCATACGTAGCTCATTGCGCTGCTTCAGGCGACGGCACTTGGCGCGAATCTCCATCATCGACATGTTCGGTGAGTCATCAATGAACAAGGGCGCCTCGTTAAGGCGTCCCATGGTGGTAGCGATCTTAGTCCACTGCTCATCGGCCACATCGCCCTTACGCAGCGCCTGCAACTGAATGGAGGCCTCGGCCGAGAGCAGGCGCATGGCGATTTCATTGCGGCCCATTTCCAGCGAGAAGAACACGGTGGCCATACGGTGCTTGATGGCTGCCGAGCGCGCGAAGTCCAGGGCGAAGGTGGACTTACCCACCGCCGGGCGAGCCGCGATGATAATCATCTGTCCGCCCTGCAGGCCTTGGGTCAGCTCGTCGAATTCGTAGAAGCCGGTGGGCACGCCGGTAATGCCATCGCCCGCGTTAGCGGCGTTCTCGATCTCATCGACGGTGCCCTCAATGATGTCGCTCAGGCGCACATAGTCTTCGGAATTGCGGTTTTCGGCGACCTTGTAAACCTCGGCCTGGGCCTCGTTGACGATGGCATCGACCTCGCCGTCGGGTGAGTAGCCCATTTGCACAATGCGCGTACCGGCATCCACCAGGCGGCGCAACACCGCACGTTCACGCACGATCTCCGCATAGTAGGCCGCGTTAGTTGCCGTGGGGACTTGCTGGACCAGATTGTGCAGGTAAGCGGCGCCGCCTACGCGCGCCAGTTCATTGCGTTTGGTCAGCACATCGGCCACGGTCACCGCATCGACCGGCTCACCGCGACCATAGAGATCCACGATGGCCTCGTAGATAAATTCGTGGGCGGGACGGTAGAAGTCCGCACCGCGCACCACCTCGACGACATCGGCGATGGCATCCTTGGAAAGCATCATGGCGCCCAGCACGGAAGACTCGGCGGCCAGATCCTGTGGAGGTGTGCGCCCCGCATCCGCGTCGCGGCTTTCGTACGTCGGCTCAGCGCTCATAACTGACACTTCCATCCCCTTGAGTTCCACCCGGGCGGCTCTGCCCCCACCTTCTGACCAACTCACCAACACTGTCAGGCGTTACCGACAGGTTGAGTCGTGACATTGTGGATATTCGTCCGCCCTGTGCCAACGATAGGCGCGTTTACCACGGATCGAAACCCACTTATCCACAAAATATGTGGATAAAGGTGGAGCCCTTGTGGATTCGCTGTTTACGACTTGGGGAGAACTCTGTGGATTATTAAAATCACATCTTGTCAATAGCTACCTGACAAGGACATTTAGAAAACGGGTTCTGTGGATACAAGTTTATTTTTCACAGTTGTTCAGCCTGTAGATATCACTTGTCCACAGCGAATCACCGCGTTTCCGGGGCTTTAGGGAGGTTTTCAACCCCTTATCAACAAGTTATCCACTGGATTGTGGATAACTATGTGGAATCTTTTCATACCTTGTGCAGAGTCGGGCGTGTGACCCTAGACAAGCGTGGGCAGTCGGCGAATGGCCGAGTCTTGGAAAACGACCGGGTCATGCTCGGCCACCCGGTGCGCATGCACGCGCAGTAGCACTACCCAGTGATCGCCTGCATCGACCTCGGAGTAGATCGAGGTTTCAAAGTGGGCGGCCGAGTCATCCAGCAACAAGGCCCCGTCGGCGGTAACTTCAGCGGATACGCCGGCGAAGCGGTCGCCATGCTTCGACGCCAACTGGGCACACACCCACTCGTTGCGTTCACTCAGCACCGAAATTCCAATGCGTCCAGCCCGCCGCAACCGAGGCCAGGTTCGCGAGGACTTTTGCACAGCGAACATCACCAGCGGTGGCTCGAGAGAAACACCAACAGTAAAGGAGGACGCCACGAATCCCTCTTGACGCCCTTCTACGGTGGCGCACAAGGCTGCAATTCCTGAGGGGTGTCGGGCAAAGACCGTACGCAGGGAGTGAGAATCGAGATCGTAGTTCAGCGACAAGGTTTTATCCTTCGTTCTCATGCCCACCGATGCGTGACATGGACGCTCTGCGGCACGAGACCGCTGGTTTCCATGGTTTTCGTCTCGATGTGCGGTACTTGCCCCGCACGGCCAGTACGGGACCGAATCGTCACCTGGAGCACCCCACTACCGTTGAGAGGGTTGCCGGCCGACAAGCCAGGGCTAGATGTCGACACTCTTGATTCTGTTAAGAACAATATGGGCTACATGTCGCGAGGGTCAAACAAACTGCGTAGCAAAGCTCAATATTCACCGGTTTATTCGACCCGCCGCGTCACTCACGGACTCACAACGCGTAATCTTCGTTGTTCACAAGGCGTGAGCGGACTCAGCCCAAAATGCTGCCACTGATCAGCGAGATAATCATCGCCAGCACCGCGGTGTTGAAGAGAAAGGCCACATAGGTATGCGTCCGAATGGTGCGCAGGCCCTGGCGGGTGCGCGGGGTGCCTCCGTTATAGGCTCCCGCGGCCGAGACCATCAGTGCCATGGAAAGAAAGTCACCGAAGTCCGGTGCCTCGCGGATGTCGAAGTCAATGTGTTCACCGGCGGCATTGAGCCGGAAATACTGCAAGGCGAAGGTGTAACCCACCGAAACCCAACTGGCCGCGGCCGTTACGATAACCAGCGCGGGTACGAGTGCGCTGGGACTGTCCCATGGCGTGAGGACCAGGCCGATAGCCACCACGAGCGAGACCAGCGCTAGCGAGAGAGACCAGGCCTGCGCGTCATGCGCGCCCATAAATCGGCTTAACTGGCTCGGCCCGTGCTGCCATTGGTAACGCGCGATGCGTTCGAGCAGACGTGGGTCGGTGCGGGTATATAACCAATGTGTCCAGCAAAGATTAAGCACCAGAGCCAAGGCCAAGCCACCACCAACAGTGGTGACCAGCAACGCCGCACCATTTATGTCGGAGCGGGACAGTAGTGAACCGATAAGTAGTGCAGGCAAGAGCGGTAGCGAGGTTACCGCAAGTCGGAAGCCGTCATCGAAGGCAAGCCGACGCCACCGCGCGCGCAAGGTTCGCTTGGCCGATTTCATAGCTCAACTCTCGCACAGAACGAGATGACACGAGGTGCATTGCGCCATTGTTTCGCGAAATAAACCCTGTTCAGGGGCGTGTCTTGATGGCTATAGTGCAAGTACACCGCCGGTGGCGACCCCGAATGGAGCAAGTATGCACACCGAGATTCCTGACCTACTCGACGCCCTGGGCGACAGTCGTTCGCTCTTGCGCGAGGCCTACGCAGATCTCGACGAACAGGAGTTTACCCGACGGTCCCACCCCGAAGCGCCCAGTCTCCAAGACCCCCTGCGGTTAGCCATTGAATTGGAGCTGGGGTGGTGCGCGCTGATCACACACGGCGAACGAGCGCAGGACACCAAACCTTCCGTCGCCACATCGAGCTCAATAACGGCCGCCCTGCAGCAGTATGCATCGGTGGCCGCAGCGACCGATGCGCTGATCAGTTCGCTCACGGTCTTCGACCGGAGGCTGAGCGTTCCGCCAACCCCATGGACTCCGCCGGGCAGCACGTGGTCCCTGCGCCGCGTCATTGCCCATCTAATCACGCAGACAGCATTTCAGGCAGGGCAGGCCCAAACACTACGTACCGGGCTTGCAGCGGCTGCCTCGGGGTCCTGAGGGCGCTCGTTTAGAAGATCCGGATACTAGGGGCCTGAGGTCCCTCAGCCGAGTCCACCTCGAGGCGTAGGCTACCTCCCAGTGCCTCGACATAGCGCTGTAGTGTCGCGAACTGCACCCGGTCGAATTCGCCGCGCTCGAGCTTGCCGATCCGCTCCGCTTTGACCTTCAGCAGGGTGGCCAACTCCTGTTGGCTCAAGCCCGCGCGCTCACGGAGCTCACGCAAGTTCTCTTCACGTTCGGCCTGTTCAAGGCTCCGCCGATGTTCGGCCACGCGTTCCTTGGCGGAATCGTCCAACTGCGACTGGTCGGGAAAGACTGCGCCCATGCTAAAACCCCATTGCTCTGCTTGATGCCGGTGATTCACGGCCCAGCGTAGCACCGGGGCGTCGGCGGACCCGCCTCCGTGTTAACTCATGACCACGTTCCGCTGGACACCGCCACAGGCCCTGATCGAACGCGCGATCATTCGGGCTGTTGAGCCCGCGGAACGCGGCGTAGACTAGGCCTCCACGGGCCATGTCGGCAGAAATGGGCTAGGGGGACAGCATGTCTCAAACATTCACCTATGACGTGTTTTCAAGTCTGGATGGATATGCCAGCACCAGCGAGCACTGGGGCGGCTACTGGGGCAAGCAGGGCCCCGAACTCCTGGCTCGGCGCCTAGCCATCTATTCGGAGCCCTGCCTGCTCATACTCGGCGCGGCAACCTACCGGCTCTTCGCGCATTTCTTGGCCACCGAGCCACCGGATTCCGAAGTTTTTGATCCTTGGGTCAGCGCAATGCTCAGCCAACCGATGCTGGTGATCTCCACAAGTCTGCACGAACCGCTGGATCTACCCAATGCGCGGTTAGAGCGGGGTGATGCGACCGAGGTGGTGGCACGGTTACGCGAGGAATCCAGCGTGCCGCTGCGCTCTCATGGAAGTATTCGGATGAACCGAGCGCTGTTGAATGCCGGGCTGGTCGATATCGTGCAACTTACGGTTTTCCCGGCGCTCACCGGCGCCAGTGGTAGCGACCGGATCTTCGCCGAGGTCGGCGACTTTGACCTAGAGCTACTAGACGCCCGACTGCTGGATTCACGCACCCAGGAGTTGAGTTATCGCCCTACCCCGCACCCCTAGCGGGAGTGCTTCGTAACCAAAAACGCCAATGGGTGGCATCCCGTTCACGTGGAACGGGATGCCACCCATTGATCAAAGTGAAGCCGAAAGGGCCTTACTTCTTGGCGGCAGCCACAACCTGCAGGCGCAGGTTGGCAACGACGTCCTCGTGCAGACGCACGGTGGCGGTGTAGTTGCCGGTAGCCTTGATGCGGTCATCGAACTCGATGTTGCGCTTGTCGATCTTGCCCAAACCGGCAGATTCAACAGCAGCTGCAATGTCAGCGTTCTTGACGGTGCCGAACAGGCGGCCGTTAGCGCCAGCCTTGACGGTGACCTTAACCGGCTGGGACTTCAGCGATGCTGCCAATGCCTGAGCTTCCTCAAGGTTGGCAACGGCGCGAGCAGCGCGAGCAGCCTTGATCGACTCAACCTGCTTCTCACCGCCCTTGGTCCAGATGATTGCGTAGCCGCGCGGCAGCAGGTAGTTACGGGCGTAGCCGTTCTTTACCTCGACAATGTCGCCAGCGGTACCCAGACCGGATACTTCGTGAGTCAGAATGATCTTTGCCATGGTGGTATCCCTTCCTTAACCGCGGCCAGCGCCGGAGTAAGGCAGCAGGGCAACTTCGCGGGCGTTCTTGATAGCCTGTGCGATCTTGCGCTGTTCCTGAACGGACACACCGGTCACGCGACGAGCGCGGATCTTGCCGCGGTCGGAGATGAACTTGCGCAGCAATGCGGTGTCCTTGTAGTCGATGACGGTGATGTCAGCGGCCTTCAAGGGGTTGGACTTTGGTTTGGGCTTACGGATTTCAGCCTTAGCCATCGTGGAGCTCCTTAGCTTGGGAGCCCGCAGAGTTATCTGCGGGATGGTGAATAAATGAGTTTAGAAAGGTGGTTCGTCGTTGCCCGGGTTGCCCCAGCCACCGCCGTTGTTGTTGCCACCGCCGGTGCTCCACGGGTCGTTGGATGGAGCATTCCATCCACCACCCTGCTGCGGCTGTTGCTGCTGCTGTGGGGCGTTCTGCTGCGGTGCGTTGGAGAAACCTCCACCGCCGCCGAAGCCACCGCCCCCACCGCCGGAGCGCTGGGTGCGGGTTACCTTGGCGGACGCGAAACGAAGCGAGGGGCCGATTTCATCGACCTCAAGCTCCATGACGGTGCGGCGTTCACCTTCCTTGGTGTCGTACGAGCGCGAACGCAGGCGACCCTGGGCGATGACGCGCATGCCCTTGGTCAGCGTTTCGGCAACGTTCTCGGCCGCCTCGCGCCACACCGATGCACGCAAGAACAGGGCTTCCCCGTCCTTCCATTCATTGGACTGGCGATCGAAGGTGCGCGGAGTCGAAGCGATCGTGAAGTTCGCTACGGCTGAACCGGACGGCGTGAAACGCAGCTCCGGGTCGGCGGTCAGATTTCCGATAACGGTAATTACAGTCTCGCCTGCCATTGACTCTCCTTAAGTGGGGTGAACGTTGTTTGCACTACGACGGGAAAGGGGCGTAATTAAACGCGGGCCTCTTCCGGACGGGTGACCTTGTGGCGCAGGATCTGCTCGTTGATCTTCAGCTGGCGCTCAAGCTCGGACGAAGTAGCAGGATCTGCGGTGTAGTTCACCACGATGTAGATGGCTTCCGCCTTCTTCTTGATCTCGTAGGCCATCTTGCGACGACCCCAGATATCAACCTTCTCGATGGAACCACCGGCGGTGCGGACAACCTCGAGGTACTTCTCGATGGTTGGCTCGACGGTGCGGTCGTCGACCTCGGGATCAATCAGAACCATAAGTTCATAAGCACGCATGTGAACCCACCTCCTTTGGGCTAAGCGGTTGCGGCATCTCCGCAACAGGAGGTTCTAGCGTTATCCGCGCGGCTCACTACCCAGATTTCAGGCAGGATCCGGCACAGACCTATCAAGTCTAGACGATACACATGACGCCTCGTAACCTTTGTGACACAGGTAACTTGCGTCAACATTTGCGGTACAGTATTGCGCTTCGCCCGTCAGGATGTTTCGCTAGTGACTACGAGAGTTTCCCTATAGGAAAAGAGGCAGGTCATGCTCGCCCAACCCACCGAGAATCAAGTGCTGGCCGCGGCGGCGGCCATTGTTCAGGCCTTTGCCGGCACCGACACCGAGAGCTACTTTGCGAAGTTCAGCGAAGACGCCAGCTTCATCTTTCATCCCGAACCACAGCGCCTGAATAGCCGCGCCGAGTACGAGGAACTGTGGGCATCCTGGCTACGCGAAGGTTGGCGTGTCGTGTCCTGCGAGTCCAGTGATCCCTTGGTGCAGTCTTGGCCAGGCGGTGCGGCCTTCAGCCATACCGTCGCCACCACGGTGCACGTGGAGGGTGAGGGCGAAGAGTCCTATGTCGAGCGGGAATCCATCATCTTCAAGGACGTCGATGGCGAGCTGATCGCCGTTCACGAGCACCTGTCCACCATCACCGCCTAGGAGCCAAGACATGTCCATGATCGACAGACTCGAACGACGGCTGAACCTCACCTCCGACGATTCCGGGCCGATCCGCGGCACCCTATCCCTCGGTCGCATCGGCATGATCTGGCTCGCCGCCAACCTCGTGGTGACCACGATGTTGACCGGTACCCTATTCGTTCCCTCCGTCTCGTGGGGCGCGACGATCGGGTTGATCGTGCTAGGTACCGTAGCCGGCGCCCTGGTGCTGATTACCATCGGCAACATCGGCACGCGCACCGGATTACCCACCATGGCATTGACGCGCGGCGCCTTCGGCATCCGCGGCAGTTACCTGCCTGTGGCGGCTAATCTCATTGTGCTCATGGGTTGGAGCTGGGTGCAGGCCATGTTGGCTGGTGTTACCGTCGACTACCTCGTGCACTCGTGGACCGGCTACTCCAACCCGATCCTGTTCTCCGTACTCAGCGAAATCATTGTGGTCATTCTGGCGATCCGCGGGCACGAGGGCATCGCGAAGATCGAACCGTGGCTCGCGGTGATCATGCTGGCGATCATGGGATGGATCTTCTTCACGATTTTCTCGACCTTCACCCCCGGAGACCTCAACTCCCTGCCGGCCCCCGCAGAAGAGGGCATGACCGGCGGGCTCGTCTTCGACGTTGTCTTCGCCACGGCGATCTCGTGGACCGTGCTTTCGGCGGATATCAATCGCACCGCCAAGAGTCCGAAATCCGGCATGCTGGGCTCGGGGATCGGCTACATCGTCTCGACGGTCTCAGCGATGGCGTTGGGAGCGACCGTCTTTGCCTATGTGCTCAAGCGCGGCGATGAGGCCATCGCCTTCGATCCAGGAACCGTGGTCTCGGCCTTTGGCGCACCCATTGCGATCGTCATTTTCTTCTCGGTGATGGCCACCAACACCATGGTCGTCTTCGGCATGACCACCTCACTGGTCAACGCGCGCGCCGAAGGAAATATGCGCTTCCTTCCGGCGGCTCTCGTGCTGGGCCTTATCTCGATTCTCGGTTCGACCTTCCTGGGCCTACTGGATAGCTTTACGAACTTCATGATCCTGATCGGTTCCTTCTTTGTACCGGTCTTCGCCATCATGATCGTGGACTACTATTTCATCGCCAGGGCTGCCTACTCCCGAGACATCCTGCGCGCGAGTAGCGGAGCCTACTGGTATTCGGGTGGCTTCAACCCGATCGCCATTTGCTCTTGGGTCGTTGGAGCGGCGCTGTCGTACGCGCTGGCCTACCTTTGGCCAAGCCCCATCGGAGCGACCCTACCGACCTTCGTGGTGACCTTCTTGCTCTATCTGCTCCTGTCCTACGGACGCAAGAACAAAAACCCAATCCACCAATCACATCTGGCCGCCTAGGCTACCGACGTAGGTCCCCGGAGATCACCGGCTCGAGACGCTTCGCGAACTCCGGGGCCAACGTGCGCATATAGGTGTCGGAAATATGGTGCTTGTCGCGGTAGACCAGAACGTTGCCGACCACGGCGGGACATGTGTTTTCGGTACAAAACTCGTCGGTGAAATCCTGCACCTGCACCCGGGGCTCTAGCTCGGCGGCCCGCTTCGTGGCATCCGCCGGCTCTAGGGCGTGCTTCCGTTCCGTGGCGCATTCTTGCGGATGCTGCAAGTGTCCGGCTAGGCAATCGCGCGCGAATTGCTTGCCTTCGGGACGCGGCGTATCCACTAGCGGGATCACGTCGATACCCGCATCCTCCAGCTCGCCCCAATACTCGGCAAAACCCGCGGCCGGGTCACTGGTGTAGCTCGCCGCTGCCCAGTAGGCCGTGATCACCACGTCAATATCGGAACGCCCAAGAATCCGTTCCAAACTGGCCTGATTCGCCGCACGGCAAGAAATCGAACCGGTTTGCTCCGCCTCTCGAGTGGCGGCGGTGAAGGGGCAGGAGTTCTTGAGGTAGGTCACCAGCTTCCAGTCGTTGCGTTGCACAAGGTCAAGCACCGCCTGGTACCAGTGCGTGGCGTGCGAGTCCCCCACCAACGCGATCGTGGTCTTCGCCTTCGGGTTGCCGAATTCGCACTCCTTGGTTTCCGTGGCCTGCGGCTTTTGCACGCAATCCCCGATTTGCGGCAAATCCTCGGCCGCCTCGGACAGCGCCGGAACGATCTGCGTATTGCCCTCGAGAAACGCCGGAGCACCGGTCTGGAGGGAGGGTGCCCCGAATCCCTGGGGCGGTGCCTGTTCAAGTTGGCGCACCTGCTGGCGTTGCTCGGCCACCAGCCGCTGTTGCGCGTACTGCGGCGCGAACCCCACACCGGCGACGACGGCTACCGCCGCAACGCCTGCCAGTACGGTGCGTCCCGCGCCACGCGAGAGCCCCGACCAGCGGCGCACAGGGTTCTCCACCAGCCGATAGCTGAGTTGTGCCAGCATCAGGGAAAGCGCCAAGAGGCCAATGGATTCAAGTGGGCCGGGGTCTTCTCCGGTCAGTTGCGCGGCAAAGACGATCAGCGGCCAGTGCCATAAATAGAGCGAATAGGACACCGCGCCGACCCATTGGACCGGAGCGCTGTCAATCACCCGGCGCAGGGAGAAAACACCCTCGGTGCGTTCGGCGGCAATGATCAGCATGGTGGCTAGCACCGGCACCAGGGCGGCCAGGCCGGGGAAGGCGGTGTGCCCGTCATAGCTGAACGCGGCGCCGGCGATGGCCGCCAACGCGAACAGTACCAAGAGGTTGCGACTCCATTGCGGTAGCCCGTAAAGCAACCCTCGGGTGGCGCTCGTGCTTCGGGCAGCCAGTAACGCCAGGAGCCCACCTGCGGCCAGCTCCCAGGCCCGAGTGGTGGTCACGAAATAGCCGCTGGCATCTGCGGTGAATCCTAAGTACGCGGAGAAGCCCAGCGACAGAACGAAAACTAGGGAGAACCCGGTCCAGAGCCCGGCAGTGCGGGCCCGTGCCGGAAGTAGCCAGCATACGGCTAGCACTATCAGCGGCCAGACAAAGTAGAACTGCTCTTCAACTCCCAATGACCAGAAATGTTGTAGCGCACTAGGCGCTTCATCGGCTGACAAGTAGTCCACCGACGATGCGGCGAGCACCCAGTTTTGCACCGAGAGGGCACTAGCCACCGCCTGGACGCCGACCGAATGCCATTGGGTGGATGGGGTGATCAGCAAGGTCAACAGCACCACGACAAGGATGACCAATAGGGCCGCTGGCAGGATCCTTCGCACGCGCCCCGCGTAGAAAGAAAGCAGATTAATCCGGCCGGTGCTCTCGGCTTCTTTGAGCAAATGAGAGGTGATGAGAAAGCCGGAGATGACAAGGAAGATATCGACCCCGATGTAACCACCGGGGACGATTCGTGGTTCGAGGTGGTAGATCACCACGAGCAATACGGCCAGTGCGCGTAATGCCTGTATTTCGGGTCGGAATCCGCGCCGTATCCCAGTCTGTTGTCCCTGCATCTTTCTAGCAGAACAGATACGTGTGAACGGAAGGGAAACAGCCTTCGACGTGCGGCTTGGAATGTACTGCGAGAATGCGCATGCGCCGCTCTGTACGAGCGTGGCGCCCCGACACGCGGTCGGGACGCCACAACTTCACCCAAGGGGTTGGCTCAGTAGCTTAGCCTCCCAAACCTCCGAGCAATCCTAAAATCAATTCAAGCAGAGCATCCACGTTTCCACCTCCCCGCACCGTCACCGCGTGGGCCCACCATCACCGCGCTATCTCGCTAACGAGGCTGACATTACCGATTTAGTGCCATCAGTCACAATAGTTTTTAAGAAGTCGTAGATATATTTCGTGCCACTATAGTCGCGTTCACCTAGGCGTTAATCGAGTACGGCTTATTTGTAACCGTAAATTATCAACCAGTGATAACAAGGCGGGTTTCGGCAGCCAAATTCAACGGCTCCGCTAAATAGGAGCCGAAGGGGAGTTCTCCCCGTAGCCAAATAAAACGCTCGCCACTAGATTGGCGAGACCACGCACAGCACCACCGGAGGCCCTCATGAATATCCACCTTAAAAAATGGCTAGCTCGCGGTAGCATCTGCGCGCTTGCACTAACCGGAGCACTCGCCGTGAACACGGCTCAGTCACCAGAGGCTGCCGCCTCGAACCCGGGGCGCGATTTTACCCGCCAAAAGGCCAAGGAAATTTGCGGGTCAGGATACGTTCCCAAACGAGGAGTGCGCTTGCGCGATAGCAGCGGGCAATTGAAGAAAGCCTACATCTGGGTCCTGAAGAACTCCGAGGTCAAGAAGTACTGCGCCGTGAACGTCGCCTTCGGGAGAAACTACGGCATTACCAAAGAGCGCGGAGCGGCAATCTGGATCAGTTCGTTGAACTCCAATGGCACGAAACGCTCGACCGTCCGCGAAAAGAGCGACTTCGGCCGCTACTCATATTTCGCTGGACCCCTCAAGGTCGATTACGGTTCGATCCGCGCCCAACACCCCGCCCCGGCCTACGAACTCAACGTCGCCGGTCACCAGGACTTTAATGGAAAGAGCTCGTTAGCCGCATATATGGTGTCCGAGGAACGCTTTTGGCCCCGCTACTTAGCAAATAGTTGGAGTTGGGTCGGCTAGCCACCTCCGGTTGAGCGTTGCGGCAACGTCCCCGGGGCGAGCCCTAAGAGATACTCGGCGGCAACCCGAATCAGTGGCGTGAGCTCGGCCAACGCTTCCGGTTCGGCGGTATTGACATAGCTACCCGCCCCGTCGATCGCCACGAGGATGCCGCTGGCGGCCAACCGTGGGTTTTGCGGGGTCACCTGCCCGGCCCGCTCGGCGCGTGCAATGAGTTCTGTGAGCCCGACAAGTGTCAATTCCTCCTGCGCATTAACTACGGTGCGCAAGGATTCGCGATAGCGCGATAAGTGCCGGACATTGAGCCACAGTTTGCCTAAGTTTTCGAAATCCGGGGCGGCCACATTGGCCAAGAATTGAGCGATATTTCCCAGTTCATCACCCTCGGCCATGCCCACCGAAAAAATCGCCTCGCGCTCGCGCACCGCGGCCAACTCGAAAGCCGCACACGTTAGCTCGTCGACACTCTTGAAGTAGTGGCTAATAAGACCGGGGCGCACGTCTAATTTTTCAGCCACGAGGCGCATGGTCACCTTTTCCAAACCCAGCCGCAGCGCTAAGGCCGCCGCGGTATCGAGGATTTCTGCTCTGCGGTCCTCCGGGTTCTTCCGGGTTCGTGGTTTGGGCGCGCTTGACGTCATGCGCTCACCCTAATAGATTTGAACTCTACAGTCTATTGGTGTCATGACCAATAGTGAGAGAGGTAGTTAGATCCGATGGGCGCAGACCTGATCATTTCCGCTCGGGGCATCCACAACCCTGGAGAACCAGTGAGCACGGCCACCACACTGGCCATTTCCGCCGAGCACATCTTGGCCCTCGGCGGACCAGAGCTTGTGCAGCGGTATTCGACCAGAGACACTCGAATCATCGAGCTCGATGGCGTCATTCTGCCCGGGCTCGTGGATATTCACACGCACCCCGTCTGGGGTTCCATCGAGCGCGGGACCTCCCTCGACCTCGCCGAAATCCACACACTCGAAGCCCTGATGACCGCCACCGGCGAGCGCCTCGCGGCACTGGGTGCCGATCAGTGGATTACCGGGTTCAACCTAGACGTCAATCTTTTTAGCGGGCACGTGGACGGCCGGGTATTCGACGAGCACTTCCCCGGGGCCAAGATCAGTTACATGACCTCCGATGCGCATGCCCTGGTGGTAAGCCCCGCCGTCATCGAACAGTTGGGCATCACAGGCCGCGAACGCTTCGCCGACGCCTCACGGATTCACACTGACGAGCAGGGCACTCCCAACGGCTACATAGTGGAGCTGCAGGCCATGGATCTGGTGATGGAGCACTACCCGACGCTACCCACCGAACAGGCCGCCGACTTTGTTTTGCAGGAACTGCGCCACATGGCCCGTGCCGGCCTTACCGGGATACACGCACTGGATTTCGCTGACCCGTCCCATGCGGTCTTCAGTTATCTGGATGAGCGCAATCTGCTGCCCCTGAAGGTTCGTTGCTCTCCACTGATTCCCGCCGATTCCGGGCCAGAAGTCTGGGCTCGGGCCGTAGCGCAGCAAGAGCTTGGTGGCCATCGGTGGCAGGTGGCCGGGGTGAAATTCATGCTCGATGGCACCGCCGATAATGGTTCGGCGTGGTTCGCGCACCCGGACTGCTATGGGGAAAACACCGACAGTCTCTGGCGCAATCCGCAGGCCTACCGTGAAGCAATCGAATTCTTCACCTCCCGTGGCATCCCCACGGCCACGCACGCCATCGGAGACGCCGCGGTGGCCTATGCGCTCGATGCGATAGCAGCGGCCGGACCGGCTCGCGGCGGTGCCCACCGCATTGAGCATCTGGAATCCATCGGCGATGAGCTGCTGCCTCGCTTCGCCGAGTTGGGAGTCATCGCTAGCGTGCAACCGGTTCACGGGACGCGCCTAACCAGCGCGGATGGCAGCGACAACTGGTCCATTCGCCTAGGTCGTGACCGTGCATCCCACGGTTGGCGCACCCGCGACCTGCTACGCGCCAAGGCGCCACTGGCCCTGGGCTCCGACTGGCCCATCGGGGTGGCCGATCCGCGTATCGCGTTGGCCGACGCACAGCTGCGCCGCCCGGTCGAAGACCCGCAGGCCGCCACCCTCCACGTCGAACAAGCGCTCACCTCGGATGAGTCCTACACGGCGATGACGCGGATTCCTGCCCTCGCCGCCGGTGCGCCGGCCGGAGGCAGGATCGCCGTCGGCGCCCGCGCCGACCTGAGTATTTTTGCCGCCGACCCGATGCGCCTCGACCCGAGTGCTCAGGCCAGCAATCCCGTAGTGGCCACCGTCGTCGACGGTCACCTCATCGAACACGACCGCGTCACCGCCGACGCACTGCGCTAAGGAATACCCATGACCGATTTCCCCGCTCCACGCCCCACCCTGCGCCCACATGTACGCATCGATGCCGGCAACCCCACCGCACGCGGCCAACAGCGTGCGGCACAGCTTGGCGACCAGCTACATGGCGCGCTGGCGATCTACACGAAATTCTTCGACCTCGGTGGTCTAACCCAGCAGCAGGTGCGCTCCGACGCCGAACGCGCGTTAGAGGACATTTCGAATTTCGCCCCCGAGCTCGCCGAAGAGATTACTGGCACTGCCACCGAGGCAAATTTGTCCCCGTGGCAGGTGGCCGCCCTCAACGCACGCACCGAAATCCTGGCCCGTAGTGCCAACATCGCACCGGGAGAATGTTCCACGATCGTGCGCGAGACCCCGCCGGGGACCTTCGGGGTCCAGACCTGGGACTGGCACGTCGAATTGGCCGAACACTGGCACACGCAACAGGTCATCGGCGGCCGTCACCACATGGTGGGTATTACCGAACATGGCATTCTGGGCAAGATCGGCATCAACAGCGCCGGCCTGGGACTGCACTTCAACATTCTGGGGCACCGCGAAGACGCGGTCGGTGGAATCCCCATGCATGTGTTGTCCGCCTACGTGCTGCAGAATGCCGGGTCGGTGGCCGAGGCCATCGATGTGGTGCGTAGCGCGCCGATCGCTTCCTCCGGCTCCTTCGCACTACTGGACCGACAGGGTTCGGCACTCCTCGAAATCACCCCGCGCGGCGTATTCGAGGTGCCACCGCTGCAGCCAGGCACGCACCTGCGCACCAACCACTTCCTCACCGAAACGCCTAAGGCCGAGGAGAAGAGCTGGCTCTATCAGCCCGATTCCGGTCAGCGTTTCGACTTCCTCGCCGCGCGCCTAGCCAATGGGGCGCCAGACTCCGTCGATGAACTCTTCGAGCAACTGGTGACCGGCTCGGGTGAGCCACCGGTGACCTGCGTACCGGATATGAACCTCTCCATGGGGCAGCGTTGGGCGAGCCTAGCCACGGTCATCCTCGACCCAAGCTCACGCAGCGCCAAGGTACTTGACGGCACGCCCGCCGAGGCCGGTCAGCGCCCATGGCACACGCTCATCGCTAACTAGGCCGGGGCACTGGGCGACCGGGCTAAAGCAAACAATCAGCCGGGACAGATGTCAGTATCCATCCCGACTGATCACCCATGACCGGCTGCCCGGCCATGTCAGGTGTTGGTGAGGTGCTTAGGCGACGACTGCCTGGGCGTCGATTTCCACCAGCATGACCTCATGTGGCAGGTCAACAAACACGGTGGTGCGGCACGGTAGCTGACCGCTGGGCACATTGGCTTCGATGAACTCGCCGTAGACCTCGTTCATAGCGGCGAAGTCTTCGCGCTTGGTCAGGTACACACGGAACATCACCACATCCTCGACGGAGGAGCCGCCGGCCTCCAGGATGGCCTTGACGTTCTCCAGGGTCTGACGGGTCTGCTCGCGCACGTCACCTTCGGCGATGTACTGATTGGTGACCGGGTCCATGGGGCCCTGGCCGGAGACCTGAAGGATCGGACCCTTCTTGATCCCCTGGCTAAAGGTGTGGGCCGGGGCCGGGGCGTTGTCGGTGCGAACGATCTGCTTGCTCATTGAGCATTCCTTTCGGTAGGGGTCCAGCCGAGGTCCTTGGAAATAGCCTCGGCACAGTTCTGAATGTCCGGCAATAGTGCCAACAGTTCCGCCTGATTACGCAGAACCACCGGAACCGAACAAGAAATAGCGGCTACCACCTGCCCCGAAGCCTCGCGGACGGGTACGGCGACACAGTGCACGAATTCCTCATGCTCCCGATCGTCGTAGTCGTATCCGCGCGCGGCCACGAGGTCCAGACGCTGCAGGAAATCCTGCGCAGTGGAGATGGTGTTGCGGGTGTAGGGATGGTAGTCAATGGATTCGGCGATATGGCGCCGACGCTCCACCGAGAGGTCTGCGAGTAGCACCTTGGCCACTCCGGTCGCATGGAGCGCGGCGGTCAAACCGATACGCGAATACATGCGCACCGAGTGCAACGATTCGAGTTTGTCGATGTACACGACCTCGGGCCCTTCGAAGGCCGCGAGGTGCACGGTGTGTCCGGTGAGCCGGTTAAGCGCGATCAGATGAGGATGGGCGACGGCCACCAGATTACGCTGATCCAAAGCCAACGACGACAGCTCGAAGAGCTTTGAGCCGAGTTGATACTGCCCCCGGTCGTTGCGCACCACGAAGCGGCATTCTTCGAGGGTGTGTAGCTGACGCATGATGGTGGTCTTATGGACCTCGGCGAGCGCGGCGATTTCATCGAGCCCCTTAGGTTCTTGGGAGATGAGATCGAGTAGCCCGAGGGCGCGTTTCAGCGTTGCGCTCATATGTGTACCTCCGTAATCGGCGTGCCGTTCAGGACAATGCCCCGGGTACTAACGGTAATCGCAGTCCACTGAGTATCGCTCACGCTGAGCAGACGATCGAGAATTTCTGGAGCCGGGAGCTTTCCGCGATCGGCCCGTACGGTCAGCGTGCAGGCTGCCGCCAAATGTCCACGGCGGAGGGCAGCACGTTCGTCGAGACCGGCGAGTACCCCACTGAGGTATCCGGCGGCAAAGGAATCGCCAGCTCCCACTGGTTCCACGACCTCGACCTGCAATGAGGGGACCTCGTAGCGCCCGGCGGTGGTGAGTGCGACCGCGCTGGCATCTTCATTTTTCACTACAATGCAGCTAGGTCGGTCGAGGATCTGGCGAATCTCTTCCTCGCTATGCGCCCCGAGCGCCGGAACTGCTTCATCTAAGCCCACCATGACGATATCGGCTAAATTCGCCAGTTCACGTAAAAGAGCCTTATCGCGCTCGCCCCACAGTGCAGCACGCCAGTTGACGTCGAAGCATATCCTGGCGCGCCGCGGGGCCTGTAGGAGTTCACGCAGCATTTGCGCGCAGTCATCCGACAGGCCTGCGGTAATACCCGAGATATGAATCAAGCGTGCCTCACTCAGGGCGGCCGTTCGCTCCGGCGCACGGAGGAAATCTGGGCTCATAGCACTGGCCGCCGAGCCGGCACGGTAGTAGATCACCGATGCCGGCTGCTCACTCGTGGCGGGTACCTTGACGTACAGCCCGGTATTACGCTTCGAATCGACCTCCACCAACGAGGTATCTACCCCACCCTCGGCGAGCTCGGCACAGATTCGGTGCCCAAAGGGATCTGCGCCGACTCGTGAGATCCAGCGAACTGCGACGCCCATGGCCGCCAAGCCAAGGGCCACATTTGACTCGGCGCCACCCATGCTCAGGTTCATCTGCGTGGCGTGACGAAGCGAAGTTCCCTCGCTGGCGGTCACCATCGCCATGGTCTCGCCGAGGCACACCACATCGCTCATGAGTTCCCGCCCTTTCAAAGTTGCATGATTTCGCGCCGCGCACATTGCATCCCACTGGACAACAAATCGTTGACGCGGTCGCAATTTCAATGCTAGACATATGCAAGCAAAGATTGCAACGCTAGTTGCAATATACGCAACAAGGAGATTCTGATGAACGATTCCATGGCCAGCCGCCAGGACGAAACGCACCTGATCGATGACGCGCGTGTGTCTGCGCTGGCCGAGGAGGTTCTCGGTTGGCAGCATCAAGCCATCCCCGCGCAGTTCCACGGGCAAACGGTACGCCAGTTCCGCGCTGCGACTCCTGGCCTCGACCAACTACAGACCCCGGTTCTTACGCTGGATCGCGAAGCCATGAGTGGAAACCTCGAACGTTTCGCCCAGTGGTGCCAGCAACATGGGGTACTCGCCGCACCACATGGGAAGACAACCATGGCGCCGGCACTCTGGCAGTGGCAATTAGAGCACGGCGCCTGGGGCATTACGCTGGCCAACGCACACCAGGTGCGCACCGCGCGTGGCTTCGGGCTCCAACGCATAATGATCGCCAACGCCGTCACCGACCCGCAGGCCATTGCCTATCTCGCCGCCGAAACCATAGCCGGGGCCGAGATCTACTCGTGGGCCGATTCGGTGCGTACCGTGGAGCTACTCAGTGCCGAACTGGCAAAAACCCCGGGCGTTACCCTGCCGCTGATCGCCGAACTGGGCGCTTCCGGCGGACGCACCGGTGCCCGAACCGATGCCGAGGGCCTCGAAATCGCGCGCGCGATCGCCTCGGCCAAGCAACTTCGGCTCGTCGGCGTTGGCGGTTACGAAGGTTCGTTGGCGCACACGACCGACGACAGTGCACTGGCCATCATCCGCGACTACCTCGACCGCGTGGGCACGCTACACCGCGCCGCCCTCGAGGAAGGGCTCTACGAGACCGACACCGCCTTGCTCACCGCCGGCGGTAGCGCCTACTTCGACAATGTTGTCGAGCAGCTCTCGACCTACACCCAAGAACCCGGCGCCGGGCAGCCCGCCGTGCGGGTATTGCTCCGGTCGGGCGCTTACCTAATTCACGACGACGGTTTCTACCGCGGCATCTCACCGTTGGGCCGCGCCAACCCAGATGCCGAGACCGCCTTCCGAGCCGGCATGCACGCCTGGGTCCGCGTGGTCTCTCAGCCCGAGCCCGGGCTGGCGATTCTGGACGCCGGCAAACGCGACCTGCCCTTCGACGAGGGCCTACCGGTGGTTCACGGCTACGCGCACGCGCTCGGCGAGGAGCTGAGCGAACTACCCGAAGGTGAGATCACCGCGGTCAATGATCAGCACGCTTTCCTGCGTTACGCCATGGACGCCGAGCTCAACCCGGGCGACGTGATTCGCCTCGGTCTCTCCCACCCCTGTACTGCGCTGGATAAATGGTCGCTGATCCCGGTGTTGGACTCCGCTCAGTCCCCGCAGACCGCGCGCGTTATCGATCTCGTTCGTACCTATTTCTAGGAGGAGGCATTATGAGCACCACGATCTTTCGCAATGCCACCGTCGTCGATGGCACCGGAGCCGAACGCTACACCGCCGATGTTCTGATCTCCGAGGGCACGATCACCACCATTGCCGCGGCGGGATCTCTGACCGAACCTGCCGATCAACTCATCGATGCCACCGGCCTTGTGTTGTCTCCGGGATTCATCGACATGCACGCCCACTCGGACCTCTATCTACTGACCGAGCCGGAACATTATGCGAAGATCTCGCAGGGTGTCACCACCGAAGTGTTGGGGCAGGACGGCATCTCCTATGCCCCGGTCAGCGACCAGATTCTCCCCATCATTCGCGAGAAGATTGCCGGGTGGAACGGCAATCCCCAGGACTTCGACTTCTCATGGCGGTCGGTCGCCGAGTACCTTGACCGCCTCGATCGCCCGGATGCTAAGGGAGGACGCATCGCCACCAACGCGGCCTATCTCATCCCGCAGGGCACGGTCCGCGCGCTGGTGATGGGCTTCGGTAACGAACAAGCCAGCGGGGAAGAGATCGAGGCCATGCGCGAGGTCATTGCTCGAGGCATGGCCGAAGGTGCCGTCGGCATGTCCAGCGGCCTGACGTATACGCCAGGGATGTATGCCTCGACCTCCGAATTGGGAGCACTCTGTCGCACGGTGGGTGAACTCGGCGGTTTCTACGCCCCGCATCACCGATCCTACGGTAAGGGCGCGCTACAGGCTTATGCGGAAATGATCGAGCTGACCACCGAGTCGAACTGTCCACTGCATTTGGCCCATGCGACGATGAACTTCGCCGAGAACAAGGGGCGCGCCGGCGAACTGCTCGAGCTGATTGACGATGCCCTGGAACGCGGAGCGGATATCACCCTCGATACCTACCCCTACTTGCCGGGGTCAACTACCCTATCGGCCGTGCTACCTAGCTGGTCCTCCGCCGGTTCGGTCGACGAAACCCTTGCGCGCCTACGCGACCGGCAGGACACAGCCCGCATTCGCCACCATCTGGAGGTCACCGGATCCGACGGTTGCCACGGTGTCACAGCGGAGTGGGAAACCCTCGAGATCTCCTCGGTGCAGAACCCGGAACTCGCTTCCTACGTAGGACAAACCATTGCCCAGATCGCCGAAAATGAGGCCCAAGAACCCTTCGAGGTCTTCCGCCGCATCCTGCTCGAAGATCGGCTCGGCACCGGTATTTTGCAGCATGTCGGACACGAGGAGAATGTCCGCACCATTATGACGCACCGGGTCCATACCGGAGGCTCGGACGGCTTGCTCCACGGCGCCAAACCTCACCCGCGCGCCTGGGGCACCTTTCCCGAATATCTGGGAAAGTACTGCCGCGAACTTGGGGTGATGTCGCTCGAGGAAACGGTGCATCACCTCACCGGGCGGGCCGCCGCCCGGCTCAAACTCGTACGCCGGGGTGAAATCCGCGAAGGATATGCCGCCGATCTCGTACTCTTCGACCCGCAGGACATCGCGGCCACCGCCACCTTCGCCGAACCAAAACAGCCCGCCGCCGGTATCCGTGCGGTCTACGTCAACGGCGTCCCAGCGATCAGCGAGGGGCGGCCTACCGGCGCCCGTGCCGGACGCGCCCTACGCCACACTCCGGAAGGAACCCAAGCCCTATGAGCACCCTAGAACAGCTCCTCGCCGCGGATCGCACCCTCGCGGTCGTTCGTGCCGACCATATCCCGGATGCCGCGCAATTGGCCGGCGCCCTGGCGGCCGGCGGCATTCGCACCCTGGAACTGACCTTCACCACTCCCGACGTAGAGACTCATATTCGACGAGTTGTCGAGACCGCCGCAGAACATCAGGTGATGGTCGGGGTCGGAACCGTATTAACCGCTCGGCAGGCACACTCAGCTATTGAGGCCGGCGCCCAGTTCCTGGTAACACCAGGCATCCGTGCCGAGGTCGCACAGGTCGCTCAGGCCGCCGGTGTCCCGTTCAGTCTGGGAGCGATGACCCCCACCGAGGTGGCACAGGCCCGCGATTTGGGTAGCGACATCGTCAAAATCTTCCCGGCCAAACAGGTCGGTCCCGGATACCTGAAGGACCTACAAGGCCCCTACCCGGGTATCAAGCTACTGCCTTCCGGCGGCATCAACGAGAAAAACGCCGCCGACTTCTTGGCAGCCGGTGCACTGGCCGTCTGTTGCGGCACCTCCGTGGTCCCACCGAAGCTGGTCGCCGAAGGCGACTGGCACGAGATCACGAACTTAGCTCAAATTTTCACGCAATCACTCGTCCCTCATAACTAAGAACGGAGGTGGCAACGTGGCCACTTTCCTTGACTGGCTCCGGCATGACACCCTGGGCCTGCTGCTCCTCGCGGCCGTAGGCATCGCCCTCCTACTCTCGCTCATCATCAAGTTCAAGGTCGAACCCTTCATCGCCTTGGTGTCCACGGGTGTGCTCGTGGCCCTAGCCGGCGGGGTGTCCCTCACCGACCTCGTCGGCACGCCAACCGGCGCCTCCGATGCCCTGATCGAAAAGGGCTTCGCCGGGATCCTCGGGCATATCACCCTGATCATCGGCCTCGGCACGGTGCTCGGGGCGATCCTAGAGCATTCCGGCGGCGCACAGGTGCTACTGAATAAGCTCGTGAAGATCTTCGGCGAAAAGGGCACACCCGTTGCCATGGGCGTGACCGGCTTCGTGCTAGGCATCCCCGTCTTCTTCGATATCGGCATCTTCGTATTGGCCCCGCTGGTCTACGTCGCGGCCATCCGCGGCGGCCGCTCGCTGGCGCTCTACGCGCTACCGCTGGTCGCCGGCCTGTCGGTTACCCACGCATTCCTGCCGCCACACCCAGGTCCGGTGGCCGCCGCCGGATTGTTCGGCGTTTCCTTGGGCTGGATCATCGTGATGGGGCTGGCCTGCGGCATCCCCGCTTGGTGGGCCTCCGGCATCGTCTGGGGACGCTGGATCGGCGCCCGCGTGAAGGTCGAGGTTCCCGGAGAGCATATCCATCAGGTTCAGGAGCACGACGAACGTCCAGAGCCGCATATCGGCACGGTGTTGCTGGCCATCGGTCTGCCCATGGTCTTGATCCTCGGGGCCACCTTCGGCAACGTGTTCCTGCCCGAGAATGCCCTGCGCGACCTGCTGATCTTCTTGGGCAGCCCCGCCATTGCACTGACCATCGCCGTGCTGATCTCGATGTGGCTGCTGGGCCTACGCCGCGGCACCAACTCCCATGAACTCTCCAAGATCACCGGCGAATCCCTACGCCCGGTCGGTATGATCCTGCTCGTCGTGGGCGCCGGCGCCTTCTTCGGCGCGGTGCTGGCCGCCACCGGTGTGGGCAAGGCCGTGGCCGACTCCCTGTCGCAGGCCGGTCTACCGCTGATCGTCTCGGCCTACGTGATCTCCTGTGGCATGCGTATCGCGCAGGGTTCAGCCACCGTGGCCATCGTAACTACCGGCGGTATTCTGGCCCCCTCACTAGCCAGCGGCGACTTCAGCCAGCCGCAGCTAGCGCTGATCGTCATTGCGATCTCCTCGGGTTCGATCATCGCAAGCCACGTCAACGACGGTGGTTTCTGGATCATCTCCAAGTACTTCAACATGTCCGTCAAGGACACCTTGAAGACCTGGACGGTGCTCGAAACCATTCTTTCCGTTGTAGGTTTCGCGGTGGCCGGAACCCTCTTCGCGATCATTTCCTGAGCCGATCTCGAACGGTAGACCATACGACGGAGCTCCCGGCCAATGGCCGGGAGCTCCGTCGTCGTTTAGCTCCACGGTGTGCCTACGACAACCGGGCCGCCGCTTCGGTCAGCTCCATCAATAACTGTGTCTGCAATTGATGCCAGTGCGCCGTATCGGGTTCGGGCCAACTGGAGAGCTTCACGATCACCAACTCCTGGGAGGGGTCGATCCACAGGTTCTGTCCGTGGATACCGATACCGGAGATAATCCCGCGCTCGGTGCCGGTGCACCACCACTGCCGGGTATAGGATCCCCGCGGAAACTGCTCGGTGAAACCCTCACCCGTCATGGCCTCGGGATTCCCACCCGCGAAGACCTCCGCCACCCAGGCCTCGGACACCACCCGTCCCCCGGGAGCTTGTCCGCCGCTTAGCAAGACCTGCCCGACCTTGGCTAGGTCGCGCGCGGTGCAGCTGATCCCCCCGTTGGCGAAACCGAAGCCGACGTTATCGACGGTGATCGTCGCATCCCGTTCGGCCCCGAGTTTCTGCCAAAGATACACGCCCAACGCCTCGGCATATCGCATGGTACTGGCGCGTTCAATCACCCACGCAAGCACATCGGTGCTTGCCGAACAGTACTGGAACCGCTGCCCATAGTTCCCGGCCCCGCGCAGGGACGTAAGGAAGTCCGAGGTGTTCGACGGGTCCCCCGGCTGCTGGGGGCGCCACCCGGCCGAGCGGTCGTGGCGCTGGACCTCGGAGTTCGGGTCGACATAGGTTTCGTCGTAGTCGACGGTGACGAGCATGTCCAGGACCTGGCGTACCGTCGCCTCACCGTAGACCGAGTCGGCCAATTCGGGCACGTAGTACACCACGGGTGCATCGATCTCGAGCTTTTTTTCGAACTCAAGAGCACCGGCCACCAGTGCGCAGAGCGACTTTGAGACGCTCATCAGCAGATGCGGCTGATACTCCCCCGCGCCGGCCCGGTAGTACTCGGCCACCAGCTCGCCGCGCTGCAGAATCACCAACGAATCGGTATAGCTTTCTTCCAGGCGGACGACGAGGTCCGGCACCTCCTCCACTAGCGCACCTAGCCGCAGCGTTGCCTGCGCCGGCACGGGCGCCGCGGGGATCCGCGCGTGGGCGGTGACCTCTTCCATGTGGCTAAAAGCCCACCGGTTATGTCCGGCCTCCTGCCAGTTTTCGAGCAGCCTGTTCTCGGCATCATCTTGCGGGTAACGCGGCGGATGGGCACGGTGGTTGTCTGCCGAGGAAGTTGGAACGGGCATTAGACCGCCTCGAGCACCTGGGTGGACTTCTTCGCCAACACCACGTAGCACAGCGCCGACACCGCAATACCTACCGGCACCGAAAGGTCTACCCCACCCAATGCTAGGGAGAGTGGCCCGATCCAGACCTCGGTGGAGAGGAATAGCGCGGTAGCCAGACCACCCACAAGTAACCCGGTCATTCCAGCCACGCTGTAGCCGCCACGGTACCAGTACTTGCCGGACGGGAACTGCTCGAAGAGCTGCAACGAATCGTAGCGGTTGCGGCGTAGCAAGATATCGACCACGTAAATGGTCATTGTCGGCACCGAGATGATCAGCAGAAACTGCAGCATCAGGTTGACCGCGTCGATCAGGGACGTAGACATAGCCAGCACGAAGGTGAAGATCGTGCCCAGCACGCCAATCAACACGGCCGAGGGAATGCGACGGATGGGCACACCGATGGACTGGAACACCATGCTTGCGGTGTAGGTAGTCATACCGTTCAAGGCCACGGTGTTGAGCACGACACCGATGACCAGGAGGATCCCCAGCCACCCGGGCAGCATTTCTAGCAGGGCGAAGTCGATGCCGATCTCTAGCGCTTCGAAGGAGACCGCGGTGCCCAGCAAGGCGCCGACGCTGAGGAAAATTATCCCCGGCACGGCTCCACCGAGCGCCGTTGCGGTCACGATGCGCCATGCCTTGGTTTCGCTGGGCAGGTAACGAGCCAGGTCAGCACTGTTGGAGTAGGACAGCGGGGTCGAGGCAAGAATCGCGAAACCAATGCTCAGCGAGATCCACAGATCCAGCCCTCCCAGGGGCTCGGGCTGCACGAACCCGAGATCGATCTGCGGCAGGATGAAGGCGGTGACCACCACGAAGATGGCCAGCAACGCCGCCGTCACCACGGTGTAGCTGCGCAGGATTAATGCGTGACCATAGACGGCCACAAGCACGGTGATGCCGGAAACGACGATGGTCACCAGGGCTTTGGCCAGCGTCTCGTTACCCATACCGATGCGACGGAGCAGTTCGGCGCCCATGAAGGTCGAGGCCACCCAGTTCAGCGCGAGGAAAATGCCGGAAACGAACCAGCCGTAGAAGGCGATCACAATGCGATTACCCCGGATTCCGTAAATCGCGCGGGTAATCACCGAGCCCGAGGTGCCGGCCGAAGGGCCGCTGGCCGCGACGATTCCCGGCAGAACCCACAGCAGGTTGCTGGCGATAATCACGGCCATGGCCTGCCAGATCTCCAGCCCTAGGACGAGGGTAAGCGTGGCTCCCATGGTGAAGCTCAGAACACTCACATTCGGCGCGGCCCAGACGGCAAATAGCTCGTAGGGCTTGCCATGGCGGTGCTCGGGCGCGATGAATTCAATCCCGCGTTTTTCTGGATGCTTCGCGGAATCCGCGGCATCGGAATCAAGGTAGGTACTACTCATGACTCACGATCCTTCCTGCTGAGTGTGACCGCTCCATTGCGGTAAATGTCCCCAAAAAATTTCCTTGTTGGTCATATGACCAATTAGCGTTCAAGGTTCAATTAGAACGGCCGCCACGAGGCTGTGTCAAGCCTCACAACCCCAGCGGACCAAACGAACATGTCGCATCCGAGTCAACGCAATCTCCGCGAAGCGCGAGATTCGCCAGGAGGTCGAGCGGCACTCAGTTGAACCTAGGTCCCCGAAAATTAACTGTAGACAAGTTGTATACAACCCGTCTACAGTGTTGAAGTGACGACAGTCACCCGGGATTTCATCACTACCTCTTCCACTTTTCAGGAGTCACCATGAGCAAAGTCTCTACGACTGCAACGGTGAAGAAACACACTTCACTGCCGACGGTTGCAGCCTCGTCTCTGGCAGGCACGGCCGTCGAATGGTACGACTTTTTTCTTTACGGCACCGCCGCTGCCTTGGTCTTCAACCAGCTGTATTTCCCCACCGGCGACCCCTTTGTGAGCACCATGCTCGCGCTGGGCACCTTTGCCGCGGGCTTTCTGGCCCGTCCGCTGGGCGCCATCGTGCTCGGGCACCTTGGCGATCGCAAAGGACGGCGGGCCACACTGATCTCGAGCCTGATGCTGATGGGCGTTTCCACTGCCTTGATCGCCTTGATACCCACCTACGACACCATTGGCATCTGGGCGCCGATCTTGCTCTTGCTGATGCGCCTCGTCCAGGGATTCGCGCTCGGCGGCGAATGGGGTGGGGCCGTGCTGCTGGTCTCCGAGTATTCCAACGACAGCTCCCGGCGCGCCTTTTGGGCCTCCTGGCCCAACGTTGGCCCGCCGATGGGCAACTTGATGGCGGCCGGTGTGCTGGCTCTGCTCTCGGCCACCCTGACTCCCGAAGCATTCCTTTCCTGGGGCTGGCGAATCGCTTTTGGTCTTTCCGCCGTGCTCGTCATCATCGGTCTGATCTTGCGCCTTTACGTCGAAGAAACACCCTTGTTCAAAGAATCGCAGGCGCGTCAGGCCGCGGCCGGTGTGCAACAACGACGTATGCCCCTAGCTCAGTTGCTCCGCGGTAATTGGCGACAAATTCTCATCGCGGCTGGCTCACGAATGGGCGAAAATGCCGGATTCTATATTTACTCCCTCTTCCTGATCACCTATGTCACGGAGATCCTCAAAATGGAGCGCGGAATCGGTCTTAGCGCCGTAATGGTCGGTCAAGGAGTCGCCATCGTAGCGATCCCCCTCATGGCCATCCTCGCCGATCGGATTGGCCGCAAGCCTGTCTTGTTCGCTGCGTCGGCGGCAACAGTTCTCTGGGGATTCGCCTTCTTCGCCTTATTAGACACCAAGAGTCCCGGCTTGATTACCCTTGCTGCGGTGGGTGGGCTACTGATCTTCGCGGCCTACTCCTCCGTGATCGGAGCCTTCTTTTCGGAGCTGTTCCCCACGGAAGTTCGCTACTCGGGCACCTCGGTCTCGTACAACATCGCCTCGCTGATTGCCGGCGCCCTGTCCCCGGTCATTGCTCTGGCCCTTTATGAGGCGTTTGGAACAGGTCTGGCCATCGGCATCTATCTTGCCGTGATGGGCTTGATTTCCATCATCTCGGTAGCCTGCGCCCGGGAAACAAAGAACATCAAGCTCACGGATCTGGATGCCTAAAAGGTTGGTATGGTCACTTCGACAGCTAACCCTCCTTAGTCGAAGGACATGCCATGAGCATCATGCACAACTCGCAGATCACTGCACCGGAACGGGCCTACCGCTGGCTCAGGCAGCAGATCGGCGAATTGCCCTACAACCAGGAGGCATTCCTCAGTGAAAATGCGATCGCCGAGGCCGCCGGGGTATCACGAACCCCCGTACGAGAAGCCCTGCTCCGGCTGGAAGCCGAAGGACTGCTGCGGCGGGTACCCCACAAGGGCGCCTACATCCCGGCGCTGACCGGCACCGACCTCAAGGAGATCCTCGAGGTTCGCCAGGTCATCGGCGAATGGGCGACCCGCCAGGTCGCCAAGCACCGGGTAGATCTGGTCCCGCAACTGGAGGCCATCCTCGACGAGCAGGGTCAGACCACCGACCCCGTCGCCTTTATCGAACTAGACATCGCGTTCCACCGGACCATCGTCGAGGGCGCCGGCAACGCAACCCTCGCGCAGGTGTACGACGCCCAGCGATTCAAGCAAGAACGACTCGGCATCCAGGCGGTCCTAGCCACCACCGACCGTTTTAAGGCAGTGCTTGTCGAGCACCGCGCCATTGTCGCTGGCATCAAAGCTGGCAATCCAGACCAAGCGGCCCAGGCCGCGCTAAGCCATCTCGAATCAACCAGAAACGCGGTCTCGACACAACGCTCAACTAGGTAGTCACATTCCGGCTGCTGGTGGGGCGCAGAGAGACCACCAAGGAGTACCGACATGTCCGCACA
Source organism: Glutamicibacter sp. PS (assembly GCA_031317595.1). Taxonomy (GTDB): domain Bacteria; phylum Actinomycetota; class Actinomycetes; order Actinomycetales; family Micrococcaceae; genus Glutamicibacter; species Glutamicibacter endophyticus. Next base: position 3,370,662 of record JANCMB010000001.1, on the reverse strand, counting down.
GCTCATGCACCTTGATATCGATGCCGAGAATTCCGCTCGGGAACCACTCGGCTTCGGAGAACTGATGCGGGTCATGGTCCAACCCTCCTTGGCCGTTTCCACTTTGCACATCACCACGAAAGGCAGCGAAGAATGCACAGCATAGGTACACCGGCGGACGTCGAACAGGCCTCCGGCTCCGAAGATACGGTGAGCTTCACCGTCAAGGGCTCGGGCGAAACCCTCGTCTTGGACAATTGCGCGGTGATTGTCGCGGGCTATACCGGCCGCGATGCCCACGCCGTCCAGGAGCACATCGATGAGCTTGCAGCCATCGGCATCGCTCCTCCCCCGCAGGTGCCCATGTTCTACCCGGTCGAGCTGGCCTCCGTCACCAGCAGCGAGTCCGTCAGTGTCGTCGGCGAGCGCACCAGCGGCGAAATCGAGCCGCTCTATATCCGCCACGGCGGTCGCTACTTCCTGGGACTGGCCTCGGACCATACCGATCGCGAGCTCGAGGCCATCGACATCCCGCGCTCCAAGGCCGCCTGCCCCAAGCCGGTTGGCCGCGAGATCATCGAGATCCCCGACCTGAGCACCTTCTCCTTGGACGACGCACGCGCCCGCAGCTGGGTGGACGGCGAGCTCTACCAGGAGGGAACGCTGTCGAACTTGCGCACCCCGTCGAATGTCATCGAGCTGCTGATCGAGAACCACGGCCGCAATGACGAAGACTTCCTATGCCTCGGCGGCACACTGCCGGTGATCGGCGGAGCCTTCAAATACGGCACCGAGTGGAAGCTCGAACTGGCCCTCGACGAGAACACCATCCTGACCCACACCTATCGCATCACGGAAGGAAACTAGCATGCGTACCGGAGCCGAATACCTAGCCTCACTCAATGACAACCGCACGATCCTGCTCGACGGCGAAGTGGTCCACGACGTCGTGAACCACCCGGCCTTCGCCAACGTCGCCAAAACCGTGGCAGAACTCTACGACATCGCCGCGGACCCGGCCAATGGGATGCAGTACCACAGCGACGAGATCGACGGCACCGCCAACTTGGTCTTCAGCGCACCACGCACCGCCGAGCAACTCAAGGCTCGTCGTGTAGCGGTGGAACGCTGGGCAAAGCACACCCACGGCTGGGTGGGCCGCAGCCCCGACCACGTAGGAACTTTCTTCGCGGCCTTCGGCTCGCATCCGGAAGTCTTCGAGCACCCCGAGCGCGACTTCGCGGGGAACATCCGCCGCTACTACGAGCGCATTCTGCGCGAGAATCTCTACGTCTCCTACGCCATTATTCCGCCGCAGTACTCGCGTGCCACCACCGCCTCGGGCTGGGAAGGCGATTACATCCAAGTCGGCGTGGTCGGTGAAACCGCAGAAGGCCTGATCGTGCGCGGTTCGCAGATGCTCGCCACGGGCGCCGCCATCGCCGACGAAGTGTTCGTCACCTGCATCAAGCCGTTGGGTGCCGACGACCAGGACTTCGCGGTCTCTTTCGCTCTTCCGGTGGACACCGAGGGTCTGAAGCTTCTGTGCCGCCGCCCCTTCGCCCCGCAGGCATCTAGTGAGTTCGACTACCCGTTGACCAGCAACTACGACGAGCCGGACTCCTTGGTGATCTTCGACGATGTGCTCGTTCCGTGGGAGCGCGTCTTCATCGACCGTGATCCCGAGAAGCTGCGCCGCCAGTTCTTCGACACCGGTGCCCACGCCCTGGGCAACTGGCAGGCGCAGACACGCCTGACCGTGAAGCTGCAGTTCATCGGCGCCGTGGCCCGTAAGATCACTCAGGTCAACGGCACCGAAAAGATTCCAGGTGTGCAGGAAAAGCTGGGCGAGCTGGCCGCCACGATCTCTTCGGTCGAATCGGCCCTGCTCGCCGCGGAATACACCGCCACCACCGATGATGCTGGCATGCTGGTTCCCGGCAAGCGCGCCCTGTACGGCACGATGGGCTTGCAGTCCGAGATCTACCCGAAGGTTATCGAGATCCTCCGCGACCTCGTCGGCGGCGGCGTGCTGCAGCTGCCCTCGGGAGTCAACGACCTGCACAGCGAAGTGACGCGCGACGACGTGCGCCGCTACATCGCCTCGCCGAACGTCTCCAGCGAAGAGCGCATCAAGCTCTTCCGCCTGGCCTGGGACATCATCGGCACCGAGTTCGCCGGCCGCCACCAGCAGTACGAGATGTTCTACGCTGGCGCTCCGTTCGTCGTCAAGGGTGCCTACACCTTCCGCAATTACGGATACGAGAAGCACGTCGCCGAGCTCGACGAGTTCCTCGCCAGCTACAGCCACGTACCAGCTACCGCAGCCAGCAACGCCTAAGGAGTTCCATCATGGCAAAACCAGAATACGAATTCGGCCCCGTCTCCCGGGTGGAGTTCACCGACTGCAACCCGCATATCGAAGGCCTCTCCGAGGCAATCTTGGCCCGCGATGACTCCAGCGACGCGGTCACCCGCATCCTGAAATTCGAACCGGGCACCGATACCTCCCCCAATGGCCCGTTGCGCCACGATTTCTGGGAAGAGGTCTACATCTTCGAGGGCTCCTTCGTGGATCAGCGCCTGGGCCAGACCTTCAAGGCCGGCGACTGGGCTACCCGCCCGCCGGGAATGGAGCACGGACCTTGGGTCTCCGAGAATGGCGCGAAGATGTTCGAGGTTCGCTACTACTCGAAGGAGGATTAGGCCATGGCACTGAATACCGACTTTGCGGTGCCCGCTCCGCTGGATATGCGCCAGGCCATGGGCCGGTTCCTCACCGGCGTCGCGGTGGTGACCACCGAGCACGAGGGCGAGGGGTCGGGCATGACCATCAATTCGCTGACCTCCATCAGCTTGGAACCGCCGATCCTGATGATTTCGCTGAACTTCGACACCCGCACCGGGGATGCGATCCGCGCCGGGGGCCGCTTCGCGGTCTCCATCCTCGGGGCGAAGCAGGAGGCCGTGGCCCGACAGTTCGCCACCCGTGGCGGAGCACGCTTTGAAGTTGGGAACTTCGACGCTACACCCGGCGGACTACCGGTGATCGGTGAAGCACTTAGCCAGCTCGAGTGCGAAGTTGTGAATCAGTACGATATCGGCGATCATCAAGTCTTTTTCGGTCAGGTCACAGCCAGCCGCGACCGTGATGGTAGCGGGCTAGCCTTTAACGCCGGCAAATTCGGAACCTTCGAAGACTTCCACCACGAGAAGGCTCCCTGGCTTTTCTAGCCACCGCCGGCCTCATGCGGGGCGCGCCGGGAGACTTCCTGGCGCGCCCCATACGCACATCAGAAATTCGTGAAGATACCGCATCCATTAAAGGAGTGTCCATGAAAATCGCTTTGGCACAGATTCTCAGCAGCCCCGATCCGGCTGCCAATCTGGACCTCATTCGCGATCACGTGTCGACTGCCGCTGCACAGGGAGCAGAGCTTGTGGTGTTCCCCGAGGCAACCATGTGCGCATTCGGCAATGACCTAACAGCTGTCGCCGAGCCGATTGACGGACCTTGGGCAAACACGGTGCGGCGAATCGCCGAAGAACACCAAGTCACCGTCGTGGTCGGCATGTTTACCCCGGGCGAGCAAGGCCGTGTGCGCAACACCTTGCTAATTACCGGCGGCGGCATCGAAGCTCATTACGACAAGATTCATCTCTACGATGCCTTTGGGTACCGCGAATCCGAATCCGTCACCGCCGGTAGCCTACCGGTACAATTCACGCTCAACGGGATCACTTTCGGCGTCGCTACATGCTACGACGTGCGCTTCCCTGAGTTATTCTTCCGACATGCGCAGGCCGAAGCACTGGTCAATATCGTTTGTGCGTCGTGGGCCTCGGGTCCGGGCAAGGCCGAGCAGTGGCAACTTGCAACGCGTGCCCGAGCGATGGATAGCACCACGTTTGTGGTGGCCGTAGATCAAGCCGACCCTTACTCGGTCGAGCGGGATGTTCCACCGGGAGTGCCTCTGGGCGTGGGGCACAGTGCGCTGATCTCTCCACTCGGGGAAGTCATCGAAGACCTAGGCGTAAAGCCAGGGATGAGGATACTGACGATCGATCCGGAGCAGGTGGATGCAGCCCGAGCCGGACTGCCGGTTCTAGCCAACGCGCGGCTTCGGTAGGCGGTCTGGCCGGGGAAGTGCTTAGAGGCTTGCCAGCGCGGCGGAGTAGTCCGGTTCCACGTGGAGATCCTCGTTAATCTGAGTGTGCAGCACGACCCCCTGCTCATCGAGCACCACAATGGCTCGAGCAAATAGCCCGGCCAAGGGTCCGTTGGCCTGTGTGACCCCAAAGTCGTCGCCGAAGCTCGAGCGGAACGCCGAGGCAACGACGACATTCTCGAGTCCTTCGGCCCCGCAGAAACGCCCCAGGGCAAAGGGAAGGTCCATGGACACGCAGAGCACGGTGGTGTTAGCTAGGTCTGCCGCCAGCTCGTTGAAGCGGCGCACCGAGGCGGCGCACACACCGGTGTCGACGGACGGAAAGATGTTCAGCACTACGCGCCGGCCAGCCAGCCAGGCCTTGGTGACCTCCTCCAGCTCGGCGTTGGTCAATTCGAAATCGGGAGCTGGCTGGCCGACCTTGGGTAGTTCACCAATGGTCTGCGCGATGGTCCCGCGTACTTTAAAGCTCGTCATCCCTCTACTATGTATCGCCAACGATCCACCCATGGAGCTCTGTGCTGATATATTACGCGGCCCATCTGCCCTGCGCCGGCACAGCGGCACGTTAAAGTCCAACCCCCGGGTCCCAACAAGAAGTTGGCCCCCAGGGGTCGCACGTTTACTTAGTTCGCGAAGAAGACCTCGGCCACGCGGGTCAGGTACCAGGGGTCGTCCACTCCGCACATCTCGCGGGCCGAGTGCATGGACAGAAGCGGCACCCCGACATCCACGGTGCGGATTCCGAGACGGGTCGCGGTCAACGGGCCGATGGTCGAGCCGCAGGGCACCTGATTATTCGACACGAACTCCTGATAAGGAACCTCGGCCTGTTCACACCAGCCGGCGAAGGCGGCGGCACCCACCGCGTCGGTCGCGTAGCGCTGATTGCCGTTGATCTTCAGTAGCGGACCGGCATTGAGCATCGGACGGTTAGCCGGATCGTGGCGTTCCGGGTAGTTCGGGTGCACCGCATGTCCGGCATCGGCCGAGAGGCACAGCGAATTGGCCATGGCCCGTGCACTATCTTCCACCCCGGCGCCTAGCGCCGCTTGGATCCGCCCGAGCACCTCTTCAAGGAAGGGTCCGCAGGCGCCGGAGCGCGATTCCGAGCCAAGCTCTTCATGATCGAAGGCGGCAAGCATCGCAATTCGCCCGCCCTGCGGGTCGCGCGCGTAGTTGAGCAGGGCAATCAGCCCGGCGTGCACGCTGCTGAGATTATCGAGGCGAGAACCCGCATAGAACTCCTTGCCAACTCCGAAAACCTCGCCACGCTGGGCCGGTGCGGTCAGCACGTCATAGCCCGCCACCTGGTCGGCGGCGACCCCGGCGGCCGCGGCCAATTCACCGAGAATGTCGGCATCGGCCAGGTCTCCGGCCCCGAAGATCGGGTTCGTATGGGTCTGTCGATCCAATTTCAGGCCGTCATTTACGGCTCGATCCAGATGGATGGCCAGCTGCGGGATGCGCAGCAGCGGCTCGGTACAGGTCAGGTGCGTGCTTCCATCGCGCAAAACCAAACGTCCGGCGAGCACCAGCTCACGATCCAACCAAGAATTCAGCAGTGGCCCGCCATAAACTTCCACCCCGGCCTGCCACCAACCGTGGGCGCCGGTGGTGGGCTTAGGCTTGAGCTTGAATCCCGGCGAATCGGTGTGGGCACCGAGGATATGGAATCCCGCGCTGGCAGTTGCTCCCTCGGGTTGCACCCAGGCGATGATGGCACCATCACGCACCACGTAGTACCCGCCGGGGGCCAGTTGCCAGGCCTGCGCCTCATCCAGTGCGGTGAAGCCCGCGGCTTGAAGACGGCGCGCGGCGCTGTCCGCGGCGTGGTAGCTGGAAGGGGATGCGGCGACGTAGTCGGCCAGGTCGGAGATGTGTGCCAGGGCTGCGGCAAATGCCATGAAGGTGGGTCACTTCCTCGTGTAATCGGGTCCACGGTAGTGGACGTTGACTGTGTTCCAGCTTACTGGGCGACCGGCTCCGCCTGGAGTCGCGCCGGCGATCCCGGCGGTTAGGGTTCATCGATGCCGTGCAGTTGGGCGTGCAGCGCCCGCACCTTGGGCAGCAGTTCGGGGACCGGACCGGAGACGGTCAACGCCGTGGTGACCTGATCGATGCTCAGCGGTCGCACAGGGCCTGCGGCAATGCCCCATTCCACGTGCCATTGCTGCAGTTCATGGGTTCCGGCCACGTAAACGATGGGCCCAAGACCCACCCAGGCGTGGGCGGCGGCGCACATGGGGCAGTGTTCCCCCGAGGTGTACACGGTGCAGGCCGCGCGCTGCTCTGCATCGAGGTTCTCCCCGGCCCAGCGGGCGATCTCCAATTCCGGGTGGCGGGTGTGGTTACCGCCCTTGACCCGATTACGGTCCTCGAATAGCACCAAGCCCGACGGATCGACGAGCACGGACCCAAAGGGCTCATCGCCGTCCTCGAGCGCCTCGGCGGCCAACTCGATGGTGCGCAGCAGATAACTGCACTGGGTGTCGTCAAAGTCGCTCAACGGCCGCATGCTCATAGCTTCCAGCCTAGTAATCCAGGCCCTGGGAGGGAATGACCAGCCCGGTTTCATAGGCGTACACCACTGCCTGCACCCGGTCGCGCAGATGCAACTTGGTCAGGATCCGCCGTACGTGGGTTTTAACGGTGGCCTCGGAGAGGAAGAAACGGTGTGCGATCTCGGCATTGGAGAGCCCCTCTGCCAGGGCGCGCAGCACCTCGAGCTCGCGCGGGGTGAGGTCATCGAGCAACGGGTCGCGTTCCGTGGGTTCGGGCTTGGCGCTCTGTTGCTCGGCGCCATTGCGCACATAGGTTTCCAGCAGGCGTGCGGTCACCCGGGGCGCCACCACCGCATCGCCGGAAGCCACCAAACGCACCGCCGAGACGAGCTCTTCCGGGGCGACGTCCTTGAGCAGGAAGGCGCTGGCCCCGGCTTGGAGACCGGCGAACGCGTACTCGTCGAGATCGAAGGTGGTCAGAATGATGATCTTGGTATCCGGGTGGGCCCCGGCGATCCGCTCGGTGGCCTCGATACCGTCCATCTTCGGCATGCGCACATCCATGAGCACCACATCGGGGCGCAGTGCGTCGGTGTGGGTCAACGCCTCCAATCCGTCCGCGGCCTCCCCGACGATGAGCATATCGGGCTCGCCCTCGAGGATGAGTCGGAATCCCATGCGCAGTAGCGGCTGGTCGTCCACCAGTAGGACCTTCGTTGGTTCGGCCATCAGTTTCCCCCGGTTCTAAGTGCGATAGCTACCAGTTTATCCTTCTGGTGGCATTTGTCCGCCCCAGTTCTCGGGCTTTCCGTTCAAGTTTTCCCGACCTTCCGGCGGATCGATACGCGTTGCCGTCAGATCCCGAGGAACCATCGTGAATCCCTGCCAGTGCACCTCCATGGGCGACTGTTCTTCATCACGCGGCACATGGTGGTAGCCGACCGCCACCCAGGACACCACGTCATCCAAGGGTTGTCCCTGTTGCTTCTTGACATAGTCCACCACGCCGCGGCCACAGCGTCCACGGTTGTAGGTGGCGTAGATCTGGCAATCGTCGGCATTGGTGAATGCGACGTCGTAGCCGATCTCGCCCTCGTGGTGCTTCTGATCGTCCACGAAGGTGAAGCTGTCGGTTTTGCCCATGTCGATCTGATAGGAAATCGGGTGCCCGTCCGCGTTGAGCGTCTCGGGGGCCATCACCTTCCACCAGCGGCGATCGCTCCAGCGCGCGGTGGCCGGGGTGTCGATGCTCGTGTAGTTTCCCTCGACGATGGGAGAGTATTTGCCCTCGGTACCGGTGTCCTTGGCGTCAAACTGCTCGACGACCTGCCCGGTGTCTCCGCCCAGGGCCCAATCGATCTTCCACACGGCATTATGTGAGTGGCTCGAGGCGTGATCGGTATCTTCGGGGCCGACCGCCGAACCGTGCTTCTCGTCGGAGTAGTCCACTGGCGAGAGGTCTCCGGTGGCGCCCAGTGAAGGGCGGATGCTACCGTCGGCCCCGAAGGTGACCTGGTTGATGTACTCGTACCAGCCGACCTTGGAAACCGTGGACAGTTGCCAGTCGTCCTTGCGTTTGGCCAACAGCTCCCCGACCTCCGCCGAGCGGTAGGACAGTCCGGCGTCGACCATATCGCTGCAGAGCACCGGCCGGGTGGGTGTACTGCCGTATTTGCTCCCGTCACCAATGTTCGGAATCGGGGCTTCAAGAATCTCCCCGGTGCACTCCAGCTCGGTCAGCGAATGCATATTGGGCCCGCCGAAGCCGGCCGTGGTGATATCCGAGGTGTTGCGTCCACCGTCGTCATAGGGCACCTCGAGTTGAGCCAACGACATTTGGCTGATCACCGGGATGGGCTCCTCCCCCGGCGGGGCGAAGGAAATATCGGAGAGCACCATGCCGAGCTTGGGGTCCACCGACCAGCACATGTTCCAGGTGCCGCCGCTGGTCATTTCCCGGCTCAGCCCCTGCGCCAACTCGTCCGAGCAGGGGACGCTGGCCGAACTGGCCGAGCCCGCCGCGGGCGGCTGCTGAGGATTGGTGTCGCCGCTGGCGCTACACGAGGCCAGTAGGGCCGTGCAGCCGATCAGCGCGGTCAGTCGCAGCAGCGCGGTGCTTCGCATGGATTGAGCTCTCCTAGGTCGTAACGTGCGAAATGGGGAACCCCTCATGATAAGGGGCTCCCCATTCCGTGATCCTACTAGCCGGTTGGTCTCACACGCCGGTTTGACCCGACGTGTGAGAACCTATCCCGCTAGTTCTTGTGCGAACGGCGGGTGCGCAGTGCCAAGAAGGTACCTGCACCGAGCAGCAACAGGGCCAGCAGCGAGTACCCAATGACCTGGGCGCCGGTGTCGGCTAGCCCATCGCCATTGTTGTTCCCGTTGTTGTTGCCATTGTTGTTGCCGTTGTTATTGCCGTTGTTGTTCCCGTTTCCGTTGTTGTTATCGTCGCCGATAACCTTGAACGGAGCCGAGTCCTTCTTCTTGCCATCTTCGTCGTTGACGATGACCTCGTAGTCACCCTCTGGGGTGTTCTCCGGGACGGTCACCTCAACTTCGAAGGTGCAGTTGTTGTCGACGACGACCTTCAGGATGTCGCCTGCGGATGCCTTAGCACCGCTGTCCACGACGTCGATCTTGGTCTTGCCGTCTGCCGAAACGATGGTCAGGGTCAGAACCTCACCCTTGGTGAAGCCCTTACCGATGACCTTGAAGGTATCACCGGCCTTGACCTCATTCGGAACCACAATCACGGACTGGTCGATGGAGCAAGTGTTGACCGGCTTATCGGTGACGTTGATGTTCTCGCTGTCGCCGTTACCGTCCTTGTCCTCGGCCCGGACCTCGTACTCGCCCTCCGGGGTGCCTTCCGGCACGGTGACCTTCACGTCGAACTCACCGTTCTCGTCGGTCTTGACATCCACGGTCTCAATGACGTTGCCGTCCTTGTCGCGGATCTCGACCTTGACATCGGTGTTCGGCGGGAAGCCCTCGCCGTGAACGTCGATCTCGTCGCCAGGGTTGACGTCCTTCGGGTTCACGGTGATCTCCGGATCGTACTGGCCGTCGCCCAGGCCGGTGAGGCCGGCGTCAACGGTCAGGTCCTCGGCAGCCTCGGCGGTGAGGGTCAGCACCGCGGTGCGGCCCTCGGCGTCGGCGTTGGAGTCCACGGCACGATCGTCGCCCACGTTAGCCGGCGAGAAGGAGGCGCCTTCCGGTGCGGAGAACTGGATGACGTAGTCGCCATGGGCCAGTTCGCTGAACCAGTAGTTACCGTTCTCATCGGTGGTGGTGGTCACCGCGTTACCCTCGCCATCGAGTACCGGCTGACCGGAAGAGGTCAACAGGCTGACGGTGACGTCGGCGACGCCGGCTTCACCCTCGTCCTGCAGGCCGTTCTCGTTGGCGTCGTTCCAGACCAGGTCACCGAACTTACCGTTGTTCTCGCCACCGGTGTTGCCATCGGTCACGGTCAGCGGTGCGGTTGCTTCGCCACCTTCAAGGTCAACGGCCTTGACGGTGTGCTCACCCGGGGTCGTGCCTTCCGGCACGGTCAGCTCGGTAGTGAAGCCGCCGTTTTCGTCGGTCTCAACCTCAACCGGGTCACCCACATTGTTGCCATCGGCATCCTGCAGCTGAACGGTTACGGTCGAGTTCGGAGCGAACCCGGCACCGGTTACGGTGGTGTCTTCGCCGGCCGGCACCTCGGACGGATCCACGGTGATGATCGGCTCGGTGATCTCGATACCGGTGATACCAGCGTCGACGTTCGATGCGGCCGGAGCCTCATCGGTCAGGGCCAGCACCTCGGTGCGGCCGTTCTCGTCGGCGTCGGAGTCCACGGTGTCGTCGTCGCCCACGTTGGCCGGGGAGAACCCTGCGCCCTCGGGAGCCACGAACTCGACGATGTACTCGCCGGCGGCCAGATCGGCGACGGTGTAGTTACCGTTGGCGTCGGTGGTGGTGCTGATGGCGTTGCCATCGGCGTCCTCAACCGGGTTGCCCTCGGCATCCAGCAGGTTGACGGTGACGTCGGCCAGGCCAACCTCGCCCTCATCCTGAATACCGTCTTCGTTCAGGTCGATCCAGGAGCGACCATCAACCGAACCGTCGTTGCCACCGGTGTTACCCTCGGTGACGGTCAGCGGAGTCGAATCGGTGTTACCTTCATCGTCCGTCGCCACAACCTCGTACTCGCCCGGGGTGGTGCCTTCCGGAACGGTGATCGGAGTGGTGAAGTGACCGTTCTCGTCGGTCTCAACGGTGATCGGACCGGCGATGACGTTGCCGTCTTCGTCGACGATGGTGACCTCAACCGGCGAGTTCGGGGCATACCCGTCACCGGTGACCTGAGTGTCCTCGCCAGCCGGAACCTCGGACGGATCCACGGTCACGGTCGGCTCGGTGATCTCAACACCGTTGATACCAGCGTCGACGGTCAGATCCTCAGGAGCCTCGGCGGTCAGGGTGACTACCGCGGTGCGGCCGTCTTCCTGAGCGTTCGAGTCAACTGCGCGATCGTCGCCTGCCTCTGCCGGCGAGAAGGTTGCACCCTCCGGAGCCACGAACCCGACGACGTAGTCGCCGTGGGCCAGGCCATCGAAGAGGTAGTTACCGTTCTCATCGGTGGTGGTGCTGATGGCGTTGCCATCGGCATCGTTGACCGGGTTGCCCTCGGCGTCCAGCAGATTGACGGTGATACCGGCCAGGCCGGCCTCGCCCTCATCCTGGATGCCGTCGGCGTTCATGTCGTTCCAGACACGGTCACCCAGGACACCGTTGTTGTCGCCACCGTTGCCGGCGATGACGTTCAGCGGGGTCTCTGCGGACTTGCCGGTGTTCGAATCGGTGCCCTTGACGGAGTAGCCGTCGGCCACCGGAGCATCGCCCGGAACCGTCAGCGGGGTGTCAATGGCGCCGTTCTCATCGGCGGTGGTCGCAACCGGGTCACCCACGTTGTTACCCTCTGGGTCAACCAGCTGCACCTGAACGTCACCGTTCGGGGTGTAGCCCACACCGGTCACCTGGGTGGTTTCACCCTGCGGTACATCGACCGGATCGATCGCAATGGTCGGATCCATAACCTGGATGCCCAGCAGACCGGCGTCAACGGTGTCGTTGATCGGAGCTTCGGCGGTCAGGGTCACGACTGCGGTGCGGCCGTTGTCAACGTTGGCGTCCGAGTCCACAGCGTCGTCATCGCCCTGATCTGCCGGTGCGAAGGAAGCACCCTGCGGCAGGTCTGCGAATTCAACGGTGTAGCCACCGTGTGCCAGGTTGGCGAAGGCGTACATGCCGTCGGCATCGGTGGTGGTGCTGATGGCGTTGCCATCGGCATCGTTGACCGGGTTGCCCTCGGCGTCCAGCAGGTTCACGGTGACGCCTTCGACGCCCGGCTCTCCTGCATCCTGGATACCGTTGCCATCAACGTCGGCCCAGACGAAGTCGCCCAGCTCGCCGTTGTTGGTGCCGGCGCCACCATCGGTGACGGTCAGCGGAGCAGCATCGGTGCCACCGTCTTCATCGGTTGCCACAACCTCGTACTCGCCCGGGGTCGAACCTTCCGGAACGGTGATCGGGGTGGTGAAGTGACCGTTGTCGTCGGTGTCGACGGTGATCGGATCGCCTACTGGGTTACCCTCTGGGTCAACCAGCTGAACCTCAACCGGCGAGTTCGGCTTGAAGCCGTCACCGGTTACCTGGGTGTCCTCGCCTGGTGCAACCTCGGACGGATCCACGGTCACGGTCGGCTCGGAAACCACAACACCGGTCAGACCGGCGTCAACGGTGTCGTTGGTCGGTGCCTCGGCGGTCAGCGAGACCACCTCGGTGCGACCGTTGTCGACGTTGGCATCGGAATCAACCGCGTCGTCATCACCCTGGTTGGCCGGGGAGAACCCGGTACCTTCCGGAGCCACGAATTCGACGGTGTAATCGCCGTGTGCCAGGTTGGCGAAGGTGTAGTTACCGTTGGCATCGGTGGTGGTGCTGATGGCGTTGCCATCGGCATCGTTGACCGGGTTGCCCTCGGCGTTCAGCAGGTTGACGGTGACGCCTTCAACGCCGGCCTCGCCCTCATCCTGGATTCCGTTGGCGTTGCTGTCGTTCCAGACGCGATCGCCTAGGACGCCGTTGTTCTCGCCGGCGCCACCATCGGTGACGGTCAGCGGAGCAGTGGCTTCGCCACCCTCTGGGTCGGTGCCCTTGACGGTGTAGTCACCCGGAGTCGTTCCTTCCGGAACGGTCAGCGGGGTCGGACCGAATGCGCCCTGGTCGTCGGTGGTGGCCTCAACCGGGTCACCAACGGGCTGGCCGTCGGCGTCCTCAAGCTGAATGGTCACCGGCGAGTTCGGAGCGAAATCGGTACCCGATACGTTGGTCGAGTCGCCGGCCGGAACCTCGGACGGATCCGCGGTCAGGGCCGGAGCGGTTGCGTCGGCATCGACCAAGCCTGCGTCAACGGTGTCAGTGGTCGGAGCCTCGGCGGTCAAGGTGACCACCTCGGTGCGGCCATTGTCCTGGCTGGCGTCGGAATCGAGCGCGTCGTCGTCACCCTGGTTGGCAGGAGCGAACGCCTTGCCCTCCGGAGCCACGAACTCAACGGTGTAGTCGCCCACCGGCAGATTGCCGATGGTGTAGATGCCGTTGGCGTCGGTGGTTGCGGTACCGGCGGTGTTGCCGTCTGCATCCAGTGCGTTGACGGTCACGCCCTCGACGCCGGCTTCGCCGTCGTCCTGCAGGCCGTTGCCATTGGCGTCATCCCAGACACGATCACCGATCTGGCCCGGGTTCTCACCGGTGCCACCGTCGGTCACGGTCAGCGGGGTCGTAGCCTCGCCACCCTGAGTATCAGTGCCCTTGATGGTGTAGTCACCCGGAGCGGTGGTGTCCGCAACAGGCAGCTCAGTTGCCGGGAAAGCACCATTCTCGTCCGACGGAACAGTGATCGGATCGCCCACAGGGTTGCCATCGGCATCCTGCAGCTGAACGGTCACGGTGTCATTCGGAGCGAAATCGGTACCCGAAACATTCGTCGGATCGCCAGCCGGGACCGAAGTCGGGTCAGCAGTGATCGACGGCTGGTTGCCACCAGTAGGCTCAGTCACGGTCAGCGGGGTCGTAGCCTCGCCACCCTGAGTATCCGTGCCCTTGATGGTGTAGTCACCCGGAGCGGTGGTGTCCGCGACAGGCAGCTCAGTTGCCGGGAAAGCACCATTCTCATCCGACGGAACAGTGATCGGATCGCCCACAGGGTTGCCATCGGCATCCTGCAACTGAACGGTCACGGTGTCATTCGGAGCGAAATCAGTACCCGAAACATTGGTCGGAGTACCGGCCGGAACCTCTGCAGGATCGGCGGTGATAATCGGAGTGCCCGCTTCAACCACAGTCAACGGGGCCTCGGCCGAGTTGGTGGTGGTGTCATCGGTGCCGCGGACGGTGTAATCGCCTGGCTGAGCATCAGCCGGGGTCGGAACCGGAACAGTGAAGGTTCCGTCTGGGCCCGCGGTGGTGGAGATCGGATCGCCAACCGGGTTACCGGCGGGATCGATCAACTGAACGGTAACCGGACCATCCGGGGTGTACCCGGTACCGGTTGCGTTGGTTGGGTCACCGGCCGGAACGGTCGGTGGGTCCAGGCCGATGTTCAGCTCCTGCACGTCCGGCTCAGTCACGTTAAGTGGCTGGGTGACCGGAGTGTTGGTGGTGACATCGGTGGCACGCACATCGTAGGTTCCCGGAGGAACGTCTGCGGCAACCGGGAGTTCGGTCGACGGGAAGTCGCCGTTCTCGTCGGCGGTCACAGTCACCGGATCGCCCACAGGCTGGCCATCGGCGTCTACTAGCTGCAGCTCGACGTCACCGCTCGGGGTGAAGCCGGTACCGGTGACGTTGGTCGGGGTACCTGCAGGCACCTCGGTTGGGTCAACGGTGATCGACGGATCAATCGCAGCGGCACATGCGCCGGTGCGAACACCTGCGCTACCGAGGTTCAAACGACCTGCATCTGCCGACTGAAGAACACCCAGCGACAGTGCAGAAACCTCAAGGGCCTCGGTCGTCTCGGTGCCATCAGGCAGGGTACAAGTAGTCTCAACCTGACGGTTCAGTTGCAGCGACACGAATTCCGTAGCCAACGTGAAGACCGGCTCCAGAACCTGACGGACCGGGAGGGTGATCATGTTGGTCTTGATGTCGGTGATCAGCAGATCGTAGATTGCGTGTCCACCATCGCCCACCAGGAAGTCGCGAATCGGAATGATCGCGGTGTTAACCGCTGGGATCACTGCCGTGTTCATCGCGGTAGTCAAGGTGGTGCAGGCGACCGCTCCGCCAGCACCCGACGGGGTGCAGGATACCGGAGCAACTTCTTCGCCACCGAGGTTCACGGTCCACGAAGCTTCGGCCCCACCCAACGGAGTGGTTAGCGACGCGTCAACGGTCATGGTGATGCTGGAAATAGCACCCTCAATAGCGTTGGTGGCGACCTTGATGACCTCTTCGATCAGATCGTGGATGGTCTCCGCGATGATCGGGTAGATCTCGTTGCTGATCAGCTCGGTGTTCGGGTTCTGGTTGTTGATGCCATCCGGCAGGTCAACACCCTCCGGGCGTTCACCCGAGTAGGCCTTGTCCAGATCCACGTACAACGTGCCGGTGCTCAGGTCGATGCTGAGCACTTCGTTCTTCGAGGTGATCGGCTGAGCCAACAGCTCGTTGAACACCTCATCCTGAATGTTGGAATCAACGGTCACATTGAAGTCTGCGCCGACCGGCAACGCGCTGAGCACGTCGAGTAGGTCGGTAAGCTGCGACATTCCATTGATGGTGTCTTCCAAGGTGGTATCCACCTGGCCAATGGCGTCATATAGCTGTGAAGCCATCTGCTCGACCAGTGGGGACTGGAGTTCCAGGTTGGCTTCAGCCACCCGGTACTGACCCTTACCACCGAATCCATCTGGATCTTCGAAGACGCCATCCACTGCCTTAACCCAAGCACCACCGGCACCGGCGGTCAGTTCCGCCTTGCTCAGTACTTGGCCGGTCAATGCATCGGCACCAACGGCTTCAAACAGCGCAAGCAGGTTGATCCTGGCCACGCCAAAATCACCCTGCTCACCGTCGAGGGTGATCGCCCCGTCGGCTCCGGCCACACCGGAGATTGCTTCACCGTTCTTACCGTCGGTTGCGGTCGAACGTGACAACAGAGTGCCAAGCTCGCCGAAGTTCAGAAACTGGTCGACCGGAATCGGGAACTGTCCGAGATCGACCAGTTCGCTGCCGAGCAACGATACGTCGAGCCCGCCTTCATCG
Source organism: Glutamicibacter sp. PS (assembly GCA_031317595.1). Classification (GTDB taxonomy): domain Bacteria; phylum Actinomycetota; class Actinomycetes; order Actinomycetales; family Micrococcaceae; genus Glutamicibacter; species Glutamicibacter endophyticus. The sequence continues at coordinate 3,354,692 of JANCMB010000001.1, read as the reverse complement.
GTTTCCGGACCACTCGGGAACAAGGCCCGAGTCTGTCCACCGCCGGCCATTTCGTTACTGAATAGCGAGAGATCGATGATGCTCGCCGCAGATTCAGTTTGTTCTGCTGGTTGCGTGTTTACATCTGCCATGGCGGGTAAGCCGTAGGCCGAAACAGCTAGGGATGAAGCCACCCCTAGTGCCAAAGGCCTTCGCCACCACGCCGCGTTTCCTGCAGGTGCAAATTTCGTGCGCGCAGTGCGTCGCATGAAATGCCCTCCTTGTATATGGCGCTACTGTGTACAACCCCCAAGGTTCCCCACTGCACATTCAACAAGGTCGGCTATGTCCAAATCAATAGCTTTCTGAGACTAACCTCAGAATTTCCGTAAAATTCAACACTTGCCCCACTATGTAGACACTGTTCTAAAAACGCACAAGTCACACGGATAAACCATTGGAACTTGCAATAGTTGACGCTTCACGGCCCGAGCGATGCCATTGCGCGCATAATCAAATACCCACGAATAATGCCCAGTGAGCTGGGTAACACCGCGGTTTTTTGGATCGCGATCTCGGCTGGGCATAAATTTTCCCCATCATGCCTTGGCGTGAATATTTTCTCAGTGAGTGAGAAGCTCACTCTGAAAGTAAATTTTCAAGACAAGATGTTAAGTGGTGGGGTTAGTTTTAGGCTCAAGTAACGATGAGTCACATTTGGGAATCCGCAGCGAAGCGGAGACAATCCAGCCTCCTTCGGGCCGCGGACCGGCCTCCACCGTTCCATCGAATAACGCAGCTCGTTCGCGCATACCACTCAACCCCTGACCGGAACCCACCGAATGAGAGAGCGTCCCATCGCCATCATCGATGATTTCGAGGACAAGCCACTGAGGCTCTCGGTTAAGGCGCACCTGCACGTAACTAGCTCCATGGGCATAGCGCAAAGCGTTGGTCAACGATTCTTGGACGATGCGGTACACCGTGAGTTCAAAGGTGGTGTCCTTGGGCAATGGCTCCCCGGTGTAGCTATAGGTCAAGGGTAAGCCGGCAACTCGGAACCCATCTAGCATCTGCTCTAGGTTGCCAGAGCTCGGCTGCGGGGAGAGTTCGGCCCCGTCGACCTGACGCAACACACCCAAGAGCCGGCGCATATCGGCGAGTGCCGCGCGTCCGGTTCCTGACAGTTCGGCCAAGACGGTTTCGGCCCTGGCGGCGTCTTTCTTGGCCACCACGCGGGCACCATCGGAAAGTGCGATCATCACCGATAGTGAATGGGCGACAACGTCATGCATCTCCCGCGCAATCCGATGGCGCTCTTGCACCTGAGCGAGGCGTGAGACTTGGGAGGCCCAGTGATTGATTTCGGCGTCATGGATGCGAGCGTTGCGGATATTGGTTCCGACGGCCGCGGCGGCCACATAGCTACCGAGCATGAACCCACCACTGATCGAGAGCATGAGCGCGGCTCCCCCGTAATCATCGATGCTCTCACCCTCGTCAAGGACCTCGCTGACATCGGGATACCCGGTCATGATGAACAACAAGATGTGAAACGCACCGATAAACAGGGCGATCGGGATGGTGCGGCGGCCAGAGTATTTCGTGCCGACCGTATAGAGCGCGATCATCATGCCGATACCGCTATATCCGCCACCGCCGGCATCCAAGACGATGGAACCGGATTCGATGAGAAATACGGTCAGCAACACCAGCATTGGGTAACGCAGGCGAAAGAGTAGCGCCAGAGCCGTGGCTAGGATCCCCGCGAGCATCAGGATCTGATCCAGTTCCGGATCGATGGCCCGGCCGACGAGGCCGAGCAGCGACAGCATCAAGTACACCAGAACGGTGGCCACGACGACGAAACGCGGGTGGGTGCGCATGAATCTGCGCACCCGCCCCATGCGCCGTCTGGTCAGTTCGTCGAAGGAGACCAGCGGGTCGGCGCCCTGATGTGAACTCATGGAGTTAAGCCTAGATGTCGCGAACCCGCAAGGCCCACGCGGCGAACACGAGCGGAATCACCGCCCACCCTGCCACGGCGCACATCAATTGCCAGGTTTCAAGCGACGACATCGAAGTCGTCGGGGAGATCAAGGCTGAAACCACCTGATCCGGCAAGTACTGCACAATATTCTTCACCCAATCCACGGCCATGATCAGGACCTGCACCAGAATGGACAGTACAAAGAACAACCCCAGTAACACGGTGATACCACCGGCCGAGCTTCGCAACAAGAACCCAAGGGCTAAGCCAATCAACGCCACCATCATCGTGGTCAGTGCTCCGTACCAGAGCACGCGCTGGAAGGCTGCGGAGGATAGTTCCAGCCCCAGCTCGTAGTGTCCAGCGATTGGCAGACAGACCAGATAGGCCAGGAAGGTGCCCGCCACCGAGATAACCCCGGTTAGCACGGCGATGAGCAATGCCTTGGCCGAGAGAACTCGAAGTCGCTGCGGGCTGGCTAGGAAGGTGCTCACCGCGGATCCGGTGGTGAATTCTCCGCTGGCCAAGAGCACAGCCATGGCACCCAGGATTAACTGTGAAAAGGTAATTCCCGAGCCAAAGACCTCGGCGGTCACTTCGGGGTCGGTGAAGTTCGGCATGCCCGCTTCGGCTGGGATGTTCGACATGAAGGCTCCGACCGACCAGATGCCTAGGGCAGCCAGTGCCATCTGCGCTAGCACGGCGACGACGATCAAGATCTGGGTGGAGCGCAGCGCAAAGAATCGTATGGACTCGGCACGGAACACGCTGCCAAGGGTGACTCGGCCCGCGCGCGATGGGGTGACGGTTGACGTGCTCATGAGCTCTCCTACTTTCCTGCCGTCATCGGCGCCGCCGTGGTGGATTCGTATTCCACGGCCGTTCGGGTCAATTCGAGATAGGCGTCCTCTAGCGTGCGGCTCAGCGGCCGCAATTCGCTGAGCGCAATACCTGCCTCCAGAGCACGCTGACCGATCTGCTGCGAGGTGGGTCCAACTACGCGCAGGGTCATAGCGTCCTCCCGCACGAGCTCCACCCCACTGGCTGCCAGAGCGCGCATAAGCGCTTCGAGATCACCGGCACGCACCAGGGTCTGCTCGCGACCATCGGCGAGAAATTCCGCGATGGGCGCATCGGCCATGATTCGACCGCGCCCGATGATGATCAGGTGGTCGGCGGTCTGCGACATTTCGCTCATCAAGTGCGAGGAGATAAACACCGTCTTCCCCTCGGCGGCCTGTTGCCTAGCCAATTGACGAACCCACGCCACACCCTCGGGATCGAGCCCGTTGACCGGTTCGTCGAGGATGAGAACCTGCGGATCACCGAGCAGCGCGGTGGCGATACCTAGTCGCTGACCCATGCCCAGCGAGAAACCGCCGACCTTCTTATGTTGCACCGACCATAGCCCAGTGAGTTGAAGTACAGCGTCGACGCGGCTGGCTGGCAAGTGCCCGGCCGCCGCCATGGAACGCAAGTGGGCTCGGGCCGTCAACGATTTGTGAACACTTCGCGCCTCCAGCAAGGCGCCAACCTCCGTCAGCGGATGGCTCGACGAGGTGAAGGGAGCACCGTTGACCTGTACGGAGCCGCTCGTTGGCGTCGCGAGGCCAAGGATCATGCGCATCGTAGTAGATTTACCGGCGCCATTCGGTCCGAGAAAACCGGTCACTTGCCCCGGCTGCACGGTGAACGAGACGCGGTCGACAACGGTTTTCGAACCGTAGCGTTTGCTAAGTTCCTGTGCCTGAATCATGCCTTAAGTCTAGGAACGGCACGGATGGATCGAACCGTCCCCAGTGCTGATTTATCGGCTCCTCCCAAAGGCTTACACGGTAAGTGAGTACTCCGTTCGGAGCATATCTGCGGCCCCGAGATAACCACCCATGCCATGAACGGATGGGCCCGGAGAGGCCGCGGAAGACACCAAATACAGTCCACGTCCGACCCGCCACGGCGAGGAACTCAATCGAGGTCGAAGCAACGCGCCACGCAGATCCATACTTCCTCCGGTGATATCACCACCGACCAGCGCGGCGTTCTGTTGTTCCAGCCCGGCCGCCGGGACCGCATAACGCTCCAGCACGGTGTCTCCAAACCCGGGGGCCGCCGCCTCGATCTGCGCGGTCACCGCCGCCGCCATGTCGGCGCCCGACCCACGCGGCACGTGGCAATAGGTCCAGAGCACTTGGGTGTTATCGCTGGTGCGCGAACCATCGAACAGTGAGGGTTGGGAGACGATCACGTAGGGGCGCTGTACCGTGTGGGTACGACTTTGGCGTTCCACCCGAACCACGCGGCGCGCGTCACCGCCCAGGTGGACGGTCCCGGCCCGGTGAAGTTGCTTCTCACGCCATGGGACCGGTTCACGCAACAGAAAATGCACAACGCAACTGCCCGGTGGGCGGCGCGTGCTAACCAAGCGGCGGCGTAGCGGCGGCCGGATCCGTTCACCGGCTATGCGTGCGGCCTCCTCGGCTCCCACCGCAAACAGCACCACTTCTTCGTCCAGTTGCCTCAGGTCGGTCACCGGTTGCGAGCGATGAAACTGCGCACCGTGGGCGGCGGCTTCTTCGGCGAGCGCATCGCTGATCGCTTGGGAACCTCCAATGGGAATCGGCCAGCCACCGGCATGGGCGGAGGCCGCCAGAAAAAGACCAGAGCCCAACGCCGCAGGTCCGCGCCCTCCCCCGGCAAGATGCGCCGCACAGCCGGCGAGGAGTGCAGCCGCCCGCGGGAATCGTTCGGAGTACAGATCGCGTAGCACCATGGCGGAGGGAACGGCCGCGGCAAAGCGGGCCAAGGCCGCACCTTCGCGTCCGGCACGCGGTAGTGGGTTAAGTAAAACGGCCGCCAGTTCATCGATGTGCTCGGAAAGCGGTCCGAGTAGGCGCCGATAGACGCGACCCTCGGCACCCCCAAGTTCTTCGGCGGTGCGGTCCAGATCGCGCCAAGCGTGAGCGCTACGGCGATCGAGCACATGAGCGAAGGACAGCTCCGGCGTCTCAAAACGGACCCGCCGATGAACGCCCAGATCGACGAATGCCGGTGAAAGTAGCGCCATTGGGTGCACGGCGCTGCCCAGATCGAAGGTAGCACCGCTGGTGCCGAGCCGTTGTGTGCGGGCCGCGCCGCCGAGTTCTGCATTTGCTTCGTAGACCATCACCGGAACCCCGGCCCGTGCAATCACGGCGGCGGCCGTCAAGCCGTTCGGGCCGGCCCCGACCACGGCTACCTCACCCATTTAGCCGACCTGTTCCTTACGTGGTGCCTTCCCGCGAAGCGCCGAGAGCGTGAACTTGTCGTCGGCACCGGCGAACCCGCCGGCCTGCGGATCGTCCTGACCAACGATGCGCACCGGATCCTGCAATGGGTCGAGCACGGTGCGTACCACCCGGTACATCAAAAAGCCCAGCATGATCATGTGCGCGAAGACCAGCAATACGTAGCCCAGTTCGGGGAACGTCTTGTGGATGTCCTTGTCATCTCCGAATGAGCCAAGGTAAGCCCAGAGGCCATAGAAGTGTGCCACCTCCACCAGCATCCACGCGGTGAATTCCTTCCACCGCGGCAGCGCCAAGGCAAAGAGCGGGATGAGCCACACGATGAACTGCGGCGAGTAGACCTTATTCACCATTACGAAGGAGGCGATGATTAGGAACGCCAATGAGGCCACTCGTGGGCGCTCCGGAGCGGCCAGCGCCAGCACGGCCACACCCACGCAGCAGAGGAAAAACAACCCAATGCCCAACCGGGAAATTGTCTCTGGTGCAAGGAAGGGAACCAACTCGTACTTCGCCCCAATGTTCCAGACATGCCAGAAGCTGGAAAGCCCCGCCCCACGTTCGGAGGAGAAGCTGAAGAAATATGCAAAGGAGGAGGGAAAGGCGAGCGCATAGGGCAGGTTCACCAGCGCCCAAGTGCCGGCGGCGAACCCGGCGGTCTTAACGAACACCGACCACCGTCCGGTACGCAAAGCAAGCACCAGAATGGCCCCCAGAATGAAGAAGGGATAGATCTTCATAGCCGTCCCCAAGCCGATGAGCACACCGGCCCCGATGCTATGTCCGCGCGCGAAGGCCAACATCCCGCCGGCCAGCAGCGCTACGGCCCACATGTCCCAGTTGATACTGCCGGTCAAGATAATCCCCGGGGCAATGGCCACAAAGGCGGCATCCCAGGGACGCCGTCCACACATCTTCATGGTGCACAACACCGTGATTAGCCAGAGCACGCTAACCAGCAGCAGGTTCATATCGAAAAAGATCAGCGAACGACCGGTTTCCACCTGCGGTACGAGAGCCGAGACCACGGAGGCCACAGCGCTCATCAGGACCGGATACTCAAAGTCGGCTCCGGCAGCGAAGGGGGCGAAGGGATTATCGGCAAAGCCACGTGCCCCAAAGAGTGGGACCCAGTCGGTGTAGCAGAAATAGTCGTACGGGTTCGAGCCGCCCCAACCGTTCACCCGGCAGGGATTCTTCGCCAGCAACATGAGCAGAGAGCCAATCACCGTCATGATGATCAGCACCCGCTCCACGGTGAACAATCCGGGATTAATTTGTCCCGGCGCGCTATGCCGACCCAACGGTCCGCCAATCACCTCGGTGAACTTCGCCAAAAAGCGGTCGGACCGTGAGGGCACGGTGATGCGCACCGGGCCACGGCGTCGCGCGGACTGTTTGGACTGGGTGGACTCCTGCATGGTTTCCAGCCTAAATGCTTGAGGCGTACCGCGTGCGGCGACGCCCGGTTTATGTCTCGCACGCCTATGCGTCTTTCCCTGCCCGCTCATCTGGTGCAGCACCCTTGCGCACGCGACGATCGCTAGTTGATCAGTGTATTCAGCAAACTAGCAGGGGATGACACCGCCTCTTCACCCGGCGTTTACCCGAGTGCACCCCTGCGGTTAACTCCAACGAATACCTTCAATTTTGTGAGCAATACCGAACAGCCAAAAGTCTTGGCGATCATTCCCGCCCGGGGAGGGTCCAAGGGCATCCGGCTTAAGAACCTGCGACAGATCGGCGGCCAATCGCTGCTGGGACGGGCCATCACCTCGGCCCGGGCCGCGTCGCGCATCGACGAGGTCGTGGTCAGCACCGACCACCCGCAGATCAAAGCCGAGGCCCTGTCCTACGGGGCCACGGTGGTAGATCGTCCAGCGGATATCGCCGGTGACACCGCCAGCAGTGAATCGGTGCTGGAGCATGTGTTGGAACAGTTCGACCCTGCCCCTGAGGTAACGGTCTTCATCCAGTGCACCAGTCCGATGATCTCTCCGGAGGACCTCGATGCCGCCGTGGAGACGGTGGAGCAGTCACGTGCCGAGGTGTGCTTTGCCGCGGTAGCAGATCACGGGTTCCACTGGGCACTGGATGAGCAGCAGCAGGCAGTAGCCGTCGGGCACGAAATGTCCCACCGGCCACGCCGTCAGGACCGCGAACCACGCTTCCGCGAAACCGGCGCCTTCTACGTGATGAACACCGCCGGGTTCCGGGCGGCACAGCACCGATTCTTCGGACGGGTCGCGATCCACGAGGTACCGAGCGAGCACGGCATCGACATCGACACCGAAACGGACCTGAGCTTCGCTTCGCTGCTCGTGCCGCAGAGCACGGCGCCGATCGACGTGGACGCCGTGGTGACCGATTTCGACGGGGTGCATACCCCGGATACCGCCTACGTCGACGAGCACGGGACCGAAACCGTGCGCGTCTCGCGTTCCGATGGCATGGGCGTTGCCCGGTTGCGGGCCGCCGGGGTGAAGTTCCTAATCCTCTCCAAGGAAATGAACCCGGTGGTCGCCGCACGTGCCGCAAAACTCAACGTCCAGGTGGCCCACGGCATCGATGACAAGGCCAGTTTTCTGGCCAATTGGATGCGCGACGAGGGCGTCAACCCGGCGCGGGTGGCCTATGTCGGTAACGACATCAACGACCTCGCCCCCATGGCGTTGGTGGGTTGGCCGATTGCCGTGTCCGACGCCCAAGTCGAGGTCCACCGCGCCGCACGGCACCGACTATCCCGTTCGGGCGGGCATGGCGCGGTTCGTGAATTAGCCGAACTGGTGCTGGCCGCGCGGCACGCACCGGTACCGGCCGCCGTCTAGATTTTTTCGTTTTCCCTAGTTTCACCCACTGAAAGGCAGAACCCATGACCTCCATCACCACCGACATCAAGCCCGTCGCCATTGGCGAGTCGCTGCTCGGCACCGGCCAGCAGGTGTATGTCATCGGCGAGATCGGCATTAACCACAACGGTGACCTCGAAATCGCCAAGCAGCTGATCGACGTGTCCGCGGCCGCCGGCGCCAACGCGGTGAAATTCCAGAAGCGCACCCCGGACATCTCCACCCCGATGGACATGCGTGACAAGATTCGTTCCACCCCGTGGGGCGACATGACCTACCTGGACTACCGCTACCGCGTCGAGTTCGATCAGGCTCAGTACAAGGAATTGATCTCCTACGCCGCCTCAAAGGGGCTGCACGCCTTCGCTTCCCCGTGGGATGTACCTTCGGTTGAGTTCATGGAAGAGCAGGGTGCCGTCACCCACAAGGTCGCCTCCGCCTCGGTGACCGACATTGAACTGCTCAAGGCACTGGCCGAAACCGGCAAGCCGATCATTCTCTCCACCGGCATGTCCACCATCGAGCAGATCGATAAGGCCGTGGAAACCCTGGGCACCGACAAGCTGGTCATGATGCACGCCACCAGCACCTACCCACTGCCTCCTGAGGAAGCCAACCTGCGTACCATCGAAACCCTGCGCGAGCGCTACCAGGTGCCGGTCGGCTACTCGGGTCACGAGCGCGGCCTGCAGATCTCGCTGGCCGCGGTGGCCTTGGGCGCCGTGACCGTCGAACGCCACATCACCCTTGACCGCACCATGTGGGGCTCGGACCAGGCCTCCTCGCTGGAGCCGAAGGGCTTCGAGGCTCTGATCCGCGACATCCGCATCCTCGAGCAGGCCATGGGCGACGGCGTCAAGAAGGTCTTCCCGGGCGAATTGGCTCCGCTGAGCCGCCTGCGCCGCGTCGACGGCTAAGTTCGGCGCGCTTCGCAACGCGCATCGCGGCGGCCGGACCAGTATTCGGTCCGGCCGCCGCGATGCATCCATGCCCCCTCGCACACTCCTCGAAGAAGGAACCATGACCCCGATTCCCGGCCGCATTTCCGTGGTAATTCCCGCCTACAACCAGGAAGCGTATATCTGTGATGCGCTGACCTCGCTAACGCGGCAAGAACTCAACGGCCGAGAGCTCGAGGTACTGGTCGTCGACGACGCCTCGACCGATGCCACCGCGCAGCTGGTGCGCAGTTATCAGTCCAAACTGCCCGGGCTGAAGCTCATTAGCCTGCCGGCCAACGGCGGCGTCTCGGCCGCGCGCAACGCTGGCCTTGATCAGGTCACCGGCGAGTTCTACACCTTCCTTGATCCCGATGACTGGATGGGGCCACGCCATCTGGCGACCCTGGCCGATGGGCTACAGGAGCTGAATGTAGACTTCGTGCGCTGCGATCATGTGCGTGTCACCGGCACCAACCGCACCATTCACCGGGCCCCGCAGGCACAGCGCGGGCTGCGCCTAGATCCGGCGGCGGATATCGAGCCGATCGATGCGCCATCCATGGTTGACTACCCATATTCCTGGGCGGGAATGTATCGTACCGAGCTGATGCGCCAGCGCGGCGTCTTCCATTTTGATCCAGATCTGACCAGCGCCGAGGATCGTCCGTGGATCTGGAAACTGCACCTGCGCAACCACAGCTACGCGGTTCTCTCCGGTGCGGATATCTTCTACCGCCGCGGACTGCCCGGATCACTGACTCAGGTTTTTGACGAGCGCCAGCTGAGTTTCATTCCCGCGTTCACCCAGGTATTCGAGGAGGTCGACGCGCACCCGGAGGCCGCGCGGCACCTGCCGAAGGCACTGCGCCAATTCTTCGCGATCGTGTGCCACCATGAAAAACGAACCAAGAACTACCCGCCCGAGGTCCGCTTGCAGATGAAGCAGCAGCTACGTCGCGTGTTCGCGACAATTGATGTGGCCGCCGCGCGCAAGGTCGCTTTGGAAATGGACGTGGCCCGACGCCGCCATGTGCTCTCCTACCTGCAGGCCGCGCAGATTGGGGTCGCCCGATGATCGCCCTCGTCGAGGCCTCCAGCTATTTCCAGTTGGTCTCCCTGGCCGCCATGGCCGATGCGGGACTGCTCCCGCCGGCCGACGAACGTGTTCTCGTGCTGGCCAACGGTTCGCAGATTCCCGAACTCACCACCCCGCTGGATCGCGTGCCCGGGTTCGATGAGCTTGCCTCCCGCTTCGATCGCGTCGTTGATTTCGCGGCCTTACTGGCACCGCGACGTCCGGCGCAATTCAACCCGCGTGGCGTCGAGGACCAGCTACTGCTCAATAAATTGCTGCGCAGCGCCTGGAAGCTCGGCGATGAACCGCTGACCCTGGTGCTCGAGTCCATTCAGGTGAACCCGGCCCGCGCCCTGGCCAATGTTTTCTATGACGCGCAGATCTGGGTCCATTCCGATGGACTGATGTCCTACGGACCCACGCGAAGCAAACTTGCCACACCCATCGCCCAGCGCTTGGTCGGCACCATCCACATCGACCTAGTGCCAGGTCTTGAGCCGCAACTATTAGCCGAGCTCCAGCCACAGCGGAAGGTACTCTCCGCCCCCGCGCTATCTCGGGTGTTCGACGAGTTAGCACACGGACAGCACCCGATACCCGACGCTCCCGAGGGCGCAGCCTTGCTCTTGGGACAATATCTCGGTTCTCTCGGGGTAATCGACGAGGACGAGGAGTTCGAGTTGCACGTGCAGATGCTGCACGAGGTGAAGTCCCGCGGCCTGAACACGGTACTTTTCAAGGCCCATCCATCGGCGAGCGCCACCTCGGCGGCGCGGCTCGCTGGCACCGCAGCATCCCTCGACCTCGATTTCACGGTGCTGGACACCGACCACCTGGCCGAAACCGTGGTCGCCGCCGTGCGCCCGGCCCTGGTTCTGTCATGCTTCTCCACCGGCTTGGCCACCGCCAAGTACCTGCAAGGCATCGAGGTTGTCGCGGTGGGCACCGCGATGCTACTTCAGGCATTGGCGCCCTACCAGAATTCCAACCGCGTGCCGCTGAGTCTGGTCCACGCACTCTGTGTGCAGAACGTCAGCGCCCCGGCCGAGCGTGCCGACACGGAAGACGACGAGCTCACCGGATTGCTGCATGCGGTGTCCTACTGCATGCAGTCCGAGCAACTGCCGCAGCTACGCGAAACGGCCGAGCAGTTCCTGAATCGGCACTATGCCCGTCACGCCGTGCACTTCAAACGTCGCCGCCTGACAAGCCTGAACCTGCCACCGCAGTGGGCCCACGTGGGATCCAGGCGCCGGATTCCGGCACAATTGCGCGGGGTTTCACGGAAAGTTATTCGACGCTCCTCGCGGCAACTGGAAAAATGGTCACGTTCCCTGAATCGGTTGGCCAAGTGAGTCTGGCGGAAATGAATCTTGTAGGCACCGATACCGGCCAGGTATCCCGACCTCGTTTCGGCACCGCGCGGGTTTGGGTCGAATCGCCACTGCAATTGCTCTCCGCGGTGGAAACTCACGCCGCGGGGCTGTTGGGCAGCGACGTGCACATCGTGCCGCGCCTGGGCATGCCCCTGCAGGCCACCACCGGGGCCATGCTGGATTCGGCTCCGGCTGGAGTCAGCTTTCAGCCAGCGGCCAAGCGTCCGCCCATGCCCAAATCCGCCAAGGAACGCTGGGTTGTCGGTGACGCCTATTCCGGAAAGGTGCAACGGGCCCTATTGGGCGGGGTACGTGCAAAGGAAATCATCGTCATCGACGACGGACTTGCTACGCTGTCGTTAATCGCGCAGCTCACCCAGCGCTCCCCCACACCCCTGGTGCGTGCCCGCGCTAAACAATCCGCGGCACGCACTTCGTTGGGGCTGGCCATGTGGCGCAAGATGCGTGCGCTGGCACGTGAATCGCGATTGCTGATCGTCTCCGCCCTTCAGGTGCCACAGGAGCAGCGCGAACGCATGGACGAACTGGGCATCAAATTTGCGCAACATAAGTTCGAATGGCTCGCCACCCAACCGGTTGCCGAACGATTCGCCGAGCCCACTTTGCTCATCGGGTCGGCCATGGTGGCCGACGGACTTATCCATGCCGAACCCTATCTGGCATGGGTCAAGTCCCTTGCCGCGGACGGTCCGCTGGCCTATTTCCCGCACCGGCGGGAAACCCCGCAGTTCCTTCAGCTACTCGACGCGCTCGAGAATGTGCATCTCAAAACCCATACGGTTCCCATCGAAATGCGTCTGCGCGATCTACGTCCGGGTCAGGAAATCCGCGCGCTACCCTCGACCGTAATCCCTTCGCTGCGACTGCTACTGGGAAATGAGGCCCGCAGTCTCTACCCATTGCCGGTTCCCGAACATTGGTGGACCGACACCACCTCCCAGCAACTGCGCGAACATCTCTCGCGTTCCCTGGAGGTATAGCTCCATATGCGACCCCAAATTATCGCCGTCGCCGATTCGGACTCCTACCTAAAGCTCGCCACGACCTTCCTGCATCGCTTGGGTCCTAGCTGGGATCGTCGGGTAGCCCTTGTGCGCACACCCATCATGCCGACCGAAGAACAGATCGACGCAGCCTTTGCGGGCACCGACTTGGCTCCCGACCAGCTGCTGCGTCTTCCGCTGAATCAATTGGTTTCCCCCGCCGTGCAATGTGACATCGTCTTCGCCGCCGCTACCGGGCCGGTGGTCAGCGAACTCTACTCGCGTATTTTGCGACATGAGCCGCAGCAGGGTCGAGGCACCGCTCTCATTTCGGCCTTACCCGGCGTGGCCTACCCGGCGACGCAACGTGGCTGGAACTATCGGCGCCCCGGCGACGCGTTCATCTGCCATTCACATGCCGAGGCTCGCGACTTTTCCTTCCTCTCCGAGTCAGCAAAGGGTCATCAACCGACGATTATGGTCGGTAAGTTGCCGTTCCTCTCCTCCCCTGGATTTCCTGCCGAGTCCCAAGCCGCAATCAAGCGCCTCGTGTTCGCTCCGCAGGCAAAGGTGCCATGTGTGCGCGAAGAACGCGAACGCATACTGATGGCACTTGAACGTTGCGCGCGGCTCAACCCTGGGCTCGACGTCGTGGTGAAATTGCGCGCGCGAGCAGGCGAACCTCAGACACATCTCGAGCAGTTTCCCTACGACGAGATCTTCCAAGAACTCAAGTCTTCTGGACGCATCTCCGGCTCCACCCATCTGCGTTTCACCACAGGTAGCATGGCCGAGGTACTGAACTCTGGCAGCGCACTGGTCACCGTCTCCTCCACCGCCGCGCTCGAATCCATCGACCGCGGACTGCCGACGATGATCTTGCGCGACTTCGGGGTCAGCGAGGAAATGATCAACATCGTGTTCCATGGTTCGGGCCTTCTCGGAACCCTTGACGATCTCCAGGTGCTGAACTTTGGGACCCCCAACAAGCCATGGCTTCGGGAAAACTACTTTCATCGGATGACCCCGGCGTTCTCGCAATCTTTGCAGGTGTTAGCCGAACGGGCACGCTCAGCACAGCTGAGCACCGCTCCAGAGCTCCTGAGCGAGCTGCGGCGACGCCCGCTGAGGCACAGTATTCGCACAGCCCTGCCGCAACCCGTGTTACGCACTCTCCTAAAGATCCGTGGGATAGGAAGAAAGGTCACCTGAGACCACATATAACCGTCATGATCAAAATAGTTTTTGCTCATGACCGGGCCAATGTGGCTCGAATCTCCGCGGTAAGTCATGACCCAACCGCCTTTTGTAACTGACGGAGCGACACACCCGATCGTCTCCCACAGAACACATTGTCCGGCGCATGGCGCGCAATGGGATGCCAGGTAAGGGATCATGCGGAATATTTCATGATCAAAAGGTCTTAGGATCAATGAGGGGCTTTTTCGTTTTAGCGCTTTCGTGCGCCCAATTGCCTCAAGCTTGATAGGTACCCGTAAGGAGATAATGTGTCGGCGAACCCGATTCGCGTAGCCATCGTGGGTGTAGGTAACTGCGCCACTTCGCTCGTACAAGGTGTTGAATACTATCGAAATGCCGATGCGGAGGCCACCGTTCCCGGGCTTATGCACGTACAGTTCGGTGACTACCATGTGGGCGATGTACAGTTCGTCGCGGCCTATGACGTAGACGCTAAAAAGGTCGGACTGGACCTAGCCGATGCCATTGTGGCCAGTGAAAATAACACCATTAAGATTGCCGACGTGCCTGCCACCGGCGTAAAGGTCCAGCGCGGCCACACCCTAGACGGACTGGGCAAGTACTACCGCCAGACCATCGAAGAGTCCACAGCTGAGCCGGTCGACATGGTGCAGAGCCTCAAGGACGCCCAGGTCGATGTTTTGGTCTGCTATTTGCCCGTAGGTTCTGACGCGGCGGCGAAGTTTTACGCCCAGGCAGCTATTGATGCCGGCGTAGCTTTCGTCAACGCACTACCCGTGTTCATCGCCGGAACCCCGGAATGGGCTCAGAAGTTCACCGATGCAGGCGTGCCCATCGTGGGTGACGACATTAAGAGCCAGATTGGTGCAACCATCACCCACCGTGTGATGGCCAAACTCTTCGAAGACCGCGGTGTCGTTCTCGACCGCACCTACCAGCTGAATGTCGGTGGCAACATGGACTTCAAAAACATGCTGGAACGCGAGCGCCTCGAATCGAAGAAGATTTCCAAGACTCAGGCCGTCACCTCGAACACCAGCGCCGAGCTCGGCGATGATGATGTGCATATTGGTCCAAGTGACTACGTGTCGTGGCTCGACGATCGTAAATGGGCCTTCGTGCGCCTCGAGGGCCGCAACTTTGGTGATGCGCCGGTGTCCTTGGAATACAAGCTCGAAGTTTGGGACTCGCCAAACTCGGCTGGTGTCATTATCGACGCGGTTCGCGCAGCGAAGATCGCTCTGGATCGCGGTATCGGCGGTCCAATCCTGTCTGCCTCGAGCTACTTCATGAAGTCCCCGCCGGAGCAGTACGACGACGATACGGCCCGCTCGAAGGTGGAAGCGTTCATCCGCGGAGAGGTTGAGCGTTAAGAATCGCCCAATACTCGCAAGAGCCTCGAGTTTCTCAACCGCTGTACCAGCGGCAGGGGAGTTCGAGGCTCTTTTTTATTCTCATACCCCTTAGAGATGCGGAAAGCCCGCCGGCTTAAGGCCGGCGGGCCTCTGCGTGGGATCGTCGTATCTCATATGAACTCCTGTGTCGCGGGCGGTGATGATGGTAATGGCATCATCAGCGCTAGCGAACTCGGAAGTACATTTCCATAGGCAAGTGATTCTTCAAATCACGTTCGCGCAGTCGTTGATCTAGCTCTTCGAGCGAGATGCGCTTGCGAGGCTGTTGGCGTCGTTTGCTACTCATTTGGTGTCCCTCCTCTCTGCATATGAAGAGGCGGGTGAGTTAGCTTGTCGCGTGGTCAGCACACCACGCGCTTTGAGGCTTTCCGGACCAGCGAAGATTAGTTCCGAGTTCCGTAGGGCACTCGCTGTGGGAGAGGTGCAAAGTGGGGCAGACATGAAAAAAGTTCCTCAGGGGTTTCGGTCGATGACTGACTTTTCAGCCCCCAGGAACTTTGATGAAGCGTGAGATTCTTAGATCTTCATCATTCTGGAGGCGTTGGAAGCACGATTGCCGGTATACGCCGAGACACGGCCGCGCACCGGGGCAGTTCGATTGCCCGCAAAATCAAAAATAAACATGCTTCCCACCTCCTAAATCTGCTCGAGTCGATTGCCAAGTACTGGCAAGACTGCAACGTATATTGTCTAGTCGATCACGCAAGCCTCATTGAGACTTCCCAATCACAAGCTTAACCTTATCGCACGGGTGACTGGAAATACAACACCTTTGGAGAAAAAGATTGCAGCGCACGTAGTGAAGCCCACCACGCGTACTACATGGTGGGCTTCACGGCACAGCTTGACTATACGTCGGTGGCTGATTCAGGCTGTTCAGCCCACCACGCTCGAAGGCGGCGAGTGGATTCTTCAACCCCTAGCGGCCCTTCGTCGAGTCGCAGTTCAAGCAAGAACTTATAGGCTCGCCCAACCACCGGGCCGGGCTTGACCTGCAAGAGCTCCATGATCTGTTGCCCATCCAAGTCTGGTCGAATGGCGGCCAGCTCTTCTTGGGCAGCAATCTGCTCGATGCGTTGCTCTAAGTCATCGTAGGCAAATGCCAAACGCTCCGCCTTGCGACGGTTTCGAGTGGTGACGTCCGAGCGAGTCAGTGCATGCAAGCGCTGCAAGAGGCTGCCGGCATCGGTTACGTAGCGGCGTACGGCCGAATCGGTCCATCCCGCCTCGCCGTAACCGTAGAAGCGCATATGCAACTCCACTAGGCGCGCCACGGCCTTCGTCGTGTCCTTATCAAAGCGCAAGGTACGCATACGTTGCTTCACTAGTTTCGAGCCGACCATGTCGTGATGACGGAAGGAGACCGCACCGCTAGGTTCGAACTTCCTCGTTGCCGGTTTACCCACATCATGCATCAGAGCTGCGAAACGCAAGATGAAGTCCGGTCCCGGCAGAACGCCTTCGGCGTCGGTTTCATGCCCCATCGCTTGTTCAAGGACGGTCAGTGAATGCTGATAGACGTCCTTATGACGATGATGCTCATCGATCTCCAACCGCAACGCGGACACTTCTGGGAGCACCTTGTCTGCCAGGCCGGTTTGGACGAGCAGATCTATACCTGCCCGCGGATCAGCTCCGTTGATGAGCTTGACCAGTTCATCACGCACGCGTTCGGCCGAGATGATCTCAATACGATCGGTCATCTCCCGCATGGCCTTGCGGACCGGAGCAGAGACCTCGAGCTTGAGCTGTGATGCAAACCGAGCTGCACGCATCATGCGCAACGGATCGTCGGAAAAGGAAATGTCCGGCGCGCCCGGAGTGCGGATTAAACCTTCGTTCAACGATGCCAATCCATCAAAAGGATCCACGAGTTCGAGATCCGGCAGGCGCAGTGCCATGGCATTCATGGTGAAGTCTCGCCGGAAAAGATCGTCGTTCAAGTTATCCCCGAAAGCCACAATGGGCTTACGCGACTCTTTGTCATAAGCGTCCGCCCGATAGGTTGTGACCTCAAGCGTATGTTCGCCCTTTCTCAGGGCGATAGTGCCGAACTCTCGGCCAACATCCCATACGGTGTCGGCCCAACCAGCGATGGTTTTAAGCGTCTCTTCCGGACGTGCACTGGTGGTGAAGTCAAGATCCGGCGAGACTCTCCCTAGGTATAGGTCACGAACTGGCCCTCCGACGAGAGACAGTTCAAACCCTGCGGACACGAATCGATCAGCCAGCTCAAAGATGACCGGAGGGAGGATTTGGCGCAACGCGGCGCGGGAGGGAAGTTCGTACATAGTGACTTAAGCGTGCCAGATTTCGCGATCCTGCGCTCGCTTCCACTCGTGGCTACGGCGCGCAGGGGCATTTTCTCGATAGAGTGGTTTCATGAACCGACCGATCCCGTCTGCCCCAAAGCGCACACCATTGACTGCGTCAATGGCCCACGCTCAGGCACACGCCGGTCATCAGCCACTTCCAACGGTCGAGGAAGTCTCGTCCGGGGGTATCGTCATTGACTTCGAAAATCCGCAGTTTCCCGTAGCGATTATTGCTCGCTATAACCGTGGTGGGCGTTTGGAATGGTGCTTACCCAAGGGACATCCCGAGGGCCCGGAATCTAACGAAGAAGCCGCCGTTCGTGAAATCGAGGAGGAAACCGGCATCGCGGGACGCGTTCTGGCTCCGCTCGGATCGGTGGACTATTGGTTCACCGTGACTAACTATCGGGTTCACAAAACTGTGCACCATTTTCTGTTGCAGGCCACCGGTGGTGAGCTCACGATCGAAAATGACCCGGATCATGAGGCCGTGGATGTGGCTTGGGTTCCGTTAAACGCGCTTGGCAAGCGGTTGTCTTTCCCTAATGAGCGCCGAATTGCCGACTTGGCGCGCGAGGTCCTAACGAAGTATGTCTCAGGCTCCTAACCACCTGTCGGGCTCCGACCCGGAAACAGGCGCTTTTAATCAGATCGGCGCCAACGGTTCTTCTCCGGTCAGCAAGCCCGCCGCAGGACGCTCGAAGATCTACGCACTGATGGCCTCCGGGACACTGGTTTCCCGTGTGCTGGGCTTCGTGCGTACGGCATTGCTCGCCGTTGCCATAGGTTCCGTGACGTCGATTGCGGACATCTTCGAAAAGGCCAACGTCATCCCGACCATCATCTATATGTTGTTGGCCGGTGGTGTGTTCAATGTGATCCTGATTCCGCAGTTGATCAAAGCCTCAAAGGCCAACGATCGCGGCTCTTCGTACACATCCAAGTTGGTGACGCTCACGATCGTCGTCATGGGTGCGCTTACTGTGCTGCTGACGATCGCCGCTCGGCCCATTATTATCGGGCTGACCAATAACTGGTCCGATGAGATGATCACTTTGGGCACCTCATTTGCCTACTGGTCACTACCGCAGGTCTTCTTTTACGGACTGTATGCCGTTCTCGGGCAGGTCCTCAACGCGCATGGCAGATTCGCCGCATTCATGTGGGCGCCTGCAGTCAATAACCTGTTGCAGCTTGTTGTGATTGGCTCGTTCATCTGGATGTTCAGCGCCTACTCGCACGGTGATCCAATGGATCAGTGGAACGGACTGAAAACCGTCTGGCTCGCCGGCGGCGCGACTCTGGGTATCGTTTTACAGGCTCTAGTGCTGCTGTGGCCGCTGCGGAAGCTTGGACTGAATCTGCACTTTGATTTCTCCTGGCGCGGCATCGGCCTACGCCATGTTGGAAAACTAGCGCTGTGGACCATCGCGGCGATGATGATCGGCAACATCGCATCACTGCTGTACTCAAAGATCGTTTCGGGAGCCACTGCCGCCCGTACATCGCTCGATCCGCAGGCTGCGGCATCCGTTGCCGGTGAGTATGCGCTCAATACCTCGCAGCTGATTACCGTGCTACCGCATTCACTCTTTGCCTTGACCGTAGCCACCGTCCTGTTCAACGACTTCACCAAGGCCTTCACCGACAACCGGCGCGAAGATATCGGTGGGCTGTTGAACCGTGGCATGCGCAGCACGGCTATTCCCATCGTTTTCGCTACGGTCGCTTTTATCGTCTTGGCCGGCCCACTCGGGCGCCTGTTCGCCGGACATTCTCAGTACGCAGTGGCGGCGGCCTGCGCATTGGGACAGCTTCTTGTTTTGACGGCGCTGGGCTTGCCGTTCAAGTCGCTACAGTTCTTCATGTTGCGGGTGTTCTTTGCCGACGAAGATACGCGCACACCCATGTTGATTCAAACAACGATCGCAATGGTTGGTTTGGTCAGCGCCACGCTGGCCGCCATACTCGTCGATCCCCTGCACATCGCCGCGGCCATCGCATTAATCTACGGTGCCACCAATGTGCTTTCGGCCGTCGTGACGCACTATCTGGTTAAGCGGCGTTACGGTGACTACGGAGTAATCTCCGTGATCGACACGTACGTTCGCATCGGATGGATGGCCACGTTGTCGGGCCTCGCCGGCGCGCTAACTCTCGCACTGCTTGGCGGTCTTACCTTCGGCTTCGCCTACGATTCCGTCTTCTCGGCACTGGTTACGATCGCCGTCGTGAGCGTGGTCATGGCTTCGGTGTATTTCTTCCTTCTGCACCGCACCAAAGTTCCGGAGCTCGAGGGTTTTGCCGGCCCGATCATCCGTAGAATCCCCGGCTTACGCCGCAAGTGATTTACATTGAATCACCACCAAATAGGCAGGGTCGGAAGGTAACATGAAGGGTGGCGGGGTGCTCCCGCCGTAATCAATCGCCAACTCTTGGAGATGCAAGTGTCGCAGCCCATCGATGTCGGGTCCGTCCTCAGCGGTCGCTACCAGGTCACCGAAAATGTACTGACCTCTGCCGAAGGCGATCTCGTTCTGAGTGGCATCGATCAGGTGCTTAACCGCACCGTGAGTATTCTCGTCGCTTCACAGGGAACCTCAGAACAGCTAGCGACCAGTGCGCGCGAGATCGCTATGGATCAGCGTTCTTCAAACGTCCAGGTTCTGGATCTCGGCGTGACCGAAACGAACCAGACGTACCTCGTGACCAATCCTGCACGAGCAACAGACTTGCTCGATCTGGTGCTGAGCACCGAAGCCGCACCATACGTAGAGCCTTTCTTCACCGATACGCTGGGCACCGAAATCTTCGGTGAGTCCCGGCAGGCGGTCCCAGAGACCTACGAAGACCAGGACGGCTACTACGAGGAAATCCAGTACGACGATCCTCAAGAAGAACCAGAACACAAGCGCCGCGGAGCCGCCCTTGGCGCCGGCTTCGCCGGGTTGAAGAATCGTTTCGGCAAGAAACACTCCGAACACGAAAATGAGCAGCCGGAGCAGGACGAAGAAGTGACCTCCGAGGAGGCTACTTCGACGGCTACTGCGCCAGTCGCGGCCGTGAATAACCCAGACACTCAAGCAGAGCCTGAGCAGAAGCCAAAGGTAACCAAGCTGGATAAGGACGCTGAGCCGAGCGTCACCGCCACGGCGGCACTCGCTGCTGCGGCCCAGTCCAAGGGAACCGAGTCTGCCTCCCAGCAGGAATCCGTCGAAGAGGACGAGACGGATTCCAAGAAGAAGGCAGCCGTGGCTGGTGCGGCCGGTGCAGGCGCGGCGGCTTCTCTGGCTGCAGCACCCAAGGCTTCCACCTTCCCAGCTGGAGCCAAGAATGTTCCGGCTCAGGACGAGCCACTTGTTGAAGACGAGCCGGAAGAAGAAGGCAATAACAAGGGTGTGCGCCTCATGGTCGGTGCAGTGCTCATTGCCGTTCTGGTGATCGCAGTGGTCTTTGCCTTTAATTTCTTGGGCAACGGCAGTGAGCGCGACCCTCAGGCCGGCACGCCCACGCAGCAGTCGGCGGAGCAACCGACTTCGCAAGAGCCTAGCGGTGAAACTGAGCCCAGTGAAACAGGTCTTCCGGACCCGAAGGTAGCAGGGGTTTCACGTCTGGTTCCGGGCAATCAGGAACTCAACGCCGAGACCGATAATACGTTGTCGAAGATGACTGATGGCAACCCATCCAGCACCTACAAAACGTATTCATACACCACAGGAAATTTTGGTGGGTTTGCATCGAATATGGTGTTGATTCTGGACCTAGAGCAGAAGTCAGGCGTTCACGAGATCAACCTCGAGGGACTGAATGCAACCGGCGGTAACTACGAAGTATTGGTAGGAACCTCGGACGACCTGGGCAAGGCTAAGTCTGTTGCCAATGGCTCCTTTAGCGGGCCTTCCATCTCGATCCCGGTCAATGGTGATGGTCAGGACTTCATGGAAGGCACCCACGTCTTCCTGAACATTACCGACCTGCCGCGGGTGGCATCAGGCGCTAACTCCTCACGCCCGTATGGGCTGCAGATCGGCGAGTTCTCCGTGAAGTAACAGTCCCGGAATTATTTTCCATAGCTAAGCGTTGAGGTGGATAGTGAGGATAGCCCTCGCTATCCACCTCGCATTTTGAGAACGAAAGGTTCTTTCCCCGTGACAGCAGCACTGAACGACGATATCCGCGACGTCATCATCGTGGGTTCTGGTCCTGCCGGATACACCGCAGCCATTTACACGGCGCGTGCGAACTTGAATCCACTGGTCATCGCTGGTTCGGTGACCGCCGGCGGCGAGCTGATGAACACCACTGATGTTGAGAATTTCCCGGGTTTTCCCGAAGGCATCATGGGTCCAGATCTAATGGACAACATGCAGAAGCAAGCCGAACGTTTCGGTGCTGAGGTCATGTACGACGACGTTGCCGCGGTGGATCTTGATGATGAAATCAAGACTGTCACCCTGAATGACGGCAAGCAGTTCCGTGCACACTCCATCATTCTGTCCACCGGATCTGCCTACCGGGAATTGGGTCTGGCCGATGAGAAGCGCTTGTCCGGCCACGGCGTTTCTTGGTGCGCAACATGCGATGGTTTCTTCTTCCGCGATCAGCAAATCGCTGTGGTTGGCGGTGGCGATTCGGCTATGGAAGAGGCGCTATTCCTGACAAAGTTTGCGTCCAAGGTCTATGTAGTGGTGCGTCGCGATGAGCTTCGCGCTTCCAAGATAATGGGCGATCGTGCTCAGGCACACGAGAAGATCGAGTTCGTATGGAACTCGGAAGTATCCGCCATCCAGGGCGACGAAAAGGTTTCCGGACTCGTCGTCAAGAACCGCCACAGCGGTGAAGAAACGACCCTGGATGTTACGGGTGTGTTCGTTGCCATTGGTAACGACCCTCGGATCGAGCTAGTCAAAGACAAGCTCGAACTCACCGCTGACGGAACTATCGCTGTCGAGGGACGTTCATCGCGTACCTCGGTCAAGGGCGTGTTTGCAGCCGGCGACGTAGTTGACTCGACCTACCGCCAGGCCATCACGGCCGCTGCGTCGGGTTGTGCTGCGGCCGTCGACGTTGAACACTACCTCGCAGATATCAAGACTCCGGCTGAAGCCGCACAGTAAACCTCCCGAAAGGAGTGCTCCATGAGCAATGCAAAAGATGTAACGGAAGCAACTTTCCAGAATGACGTCCTGGATGCCGAAAAGCCGGTCATCGTAGATTTCTGGGCCGAATGGTGCGGCCCTTGCCGTCAGCTTGGTCCGGTACTGGACCAGATTGCTGCCGAGCACGCAGACAAGGTAGAGGTCGTTAAGGTCAACGTTGACGAGAACCAGGGCATCGCGGCCAAGTACGGCATCACCAGCATCCCGGCTGTTTACGTTTTCAAGGGTGGCGAGCATGTAGCTACCTCGATTGGAGCAAAGCCCAAGCCGGTGCTCGAGAAGGAATTCGCAGAATACCTGTAGAAGTCTCGAACAAATGGGGGTAGATGGCGTGAGCTATCTACCCCCATTGTTGTACCTAGGCTTACGAGGCGTTTTCAGAGAATCTGAGATGACGAAGACCAATAAACAAGTATTGTGCTTTGTTTTTTTAGTTGGAGTTCTTGCTCAGTACTTATTGAGCCATGACGGTCCTCTCGCTACGTCAGTTCGGTGTCCCTGGCTCGACATCGTCCTAGCTGCCGACAAAGCCACTCATACTGTTCCAGATGACCTTTATACCTCGAAACACACTCGTGATCACGTGTGGCTTCTTCCGCGCTGCATCGCGCCGACACTTTGCTCATTCTTCTTCACTCGAGCGTGTCGCACGACGGACACGGCGCAGGTTCAGTAAGGCAACCACTACTCTTACGCGAACCCCTAGACAGTCGCTCTTCCGAACCGAGAATCTTCGGGAAGTGGGTACTACTTTCGCTGTCTATTGTTGCGAATGCTCGTTCCAAGACCATTGCTCCTGTACCTCAACGTCCTTCACCCAAAAGTTAGTCTCAAGAGCTGTGCCAAAATGATGAACTGTGTCCCTACGTGAGTACTAACGAATACATCCGCACCAAGAACAGTTACTGCCGTTATTTCTCTGCTCCTACCCCACTCCCAGCACGATAAATATCCCTTGCGAGTCTTCTCCGTTAGCCAGTGTGTAATGTTGCGGTCGCCGCTTCGTTCAAGATGGATTTCACTGTTCCAGCCCGTAGCAATCGCATGGTCTGCAGAACGAACGGCTTTATGGAATCCTGTGCGAACGGTACGTTGTCTTTCAACGGATTGAAACGAGAAATAACAAGTGCATCCGGGACAGTTTCCCAGGTAACCGCTCTCAGCAATGTAGATGAGCCGACGGTAGTAAGTCACTCCACTGCACCGCGATACTTCTTCGCTCGTCTGCTAAGCCGCGCGCAATCCCTCATCCAGAGTTCGCTGAACTACAGCTCCAATACGGACTCAATCACTTCAGGCGTCTTAGTGGCAGAAGGTCCAATCTTCCGGCATCATGGGTTGCGCTCTGTGACCTAAGTCCGTGTTTCGTCCTTACCTCGCTTTCTATACAACAGCGTTCGACACATGAACTGAGTAGAGGTTCAACTTCTATCGAGGTTGCAACCGGTGTCGAATCTGAATAGGTTTTTTGGCCGCTAGACATCTTTGCTAAACACCTTAAGACCTCGAGCCGACGACGCTCATAGCACTCCCCTACTCGATACCCATCGGGTGCCCCGCTGGGATCAGTTAGTGCCATCCTCGAGCAACGTCTTATCGGCGGCATACGCACCCTTGGTAGGTGAGGTCTCTGCTTGCTGGTCCACCCCTCCTGCATGTTTCACGTGAAACATGACTGTTTCAAGGAACCTCATTACACAACGTCCTACCCTGGGATCAGCAGGGATCCTCGCATGGCTAACCCCCTGTCCGCAAAGCAGGCACTCCCCTATCTCAAGTT
Organism: Glutamicibacter sp. PS; assembly: GCA_031317595.1. Lineage (GTDB taxonomy): Bacteria > Actinomycetota > Actinomycetes > Actinomycetales > Micrococcaceae > Glutamicibacter > Glutamicibacter endophyticus. The sequence goes on along the minus strand of JANCMB010000001.1, from coordinate 3,330,304 downwards.
GTAGCTCTCCCGTGATTTCTCGGGGGCGGACACAGTGCATATCTTCGTTAGAGTTTCGACTAACGTGGTCGTTAGCTACGCGATGGACAGCCCCGAGCATGCGGTGCCGCTGAGCGGCAAAGCTAGACATTCATCCCTATCCCTGACATGCCACACTTACAAAGGACTTGCGCGGAGCCCAAGTGAAATTGAAGGAATGCGTCATACATCCTGTTACCAGATAACCTATTACTCCATGAGTCAGCAGGTTCAACTACTGTGCCGCAACGATCACTAGCTCTGAGCAACACCCATTCAGCAGCAATCGGGCACCAGTTAGTTCATTATCCTCGTGCCTCTGTCGGGCGCTAAAGGACCAGCACGGCCAGTATGATCCCGCTGCCTGAATCCGTTGTAAAGGCCTCAGGATGCCCTCCAGATGGGCCGTAGGCGGGTTTATCACGTCTCGGAGTCCAACAACCTGCCGCTGTGTCACTGGGCGCTGAGAAAGTCCCTCAGCATGGAAGGCTCAGCCTAAGGTGCAGCCGACCTTACAACGCTCTAACGACGTTTCCTGAACTTTCGGGCCTCGCCTCGATGCAACCGATCACCGACACTGCATGAACTTCTACACGGCTTCATCACGGGCTGATGTAGATATGGCACGGTTCAACTCAGATCGCGGCTTCAGTGTAACGGTGGGTTCTTCTGAGGGATGGATAGGGCACCCAGCGCGTAAGGGCGAATCCCGTGTCATCGGTCTCTGCTGTGATGGTGTCAGGCCCGTTGAGCACCGTGTTCAGCCATCAACGCGCCGATTAGAGCGATGAACGTCTCTCGGGTCTAGAAGATGATCTCCCCTCTGCAAACGGTTAGGCGTCTCTCGGTTCAATCGCGAACTCGGGTTGTTCGATCACATCCACTGTCACCCATTCGTCGGAAGCCCGGCCAACGAGAGGTTATTCTCCCAGGCCATGTCCAGATGCTCGAGGATGGTCGGCAGCTAGTGGTACATGTACGCCGGCAGCCGGTCGTTCTGGTTATGCAGCAACCTCGCCTATGTGGTCATAGACCGAATGACAAACCGCTTTGTCCGCTGGCCACATGGCCTTCAGGGTGACCCATATCAGGGGTGCCGCATAGCGGATGCGGCATCGCTGCGAGCAGATTAGCAACAAGTGCTTCCGCCGATCCCAGGTGTGCACTCCAAGCGACCAGCCCGACCCTAAGCTAGCTCTGGGTGACCAGCTCGGTGCAGGCCACCATTCCATGAGGAACGGGTTCTCTTGGTTTCAACCGTTGCTCCAAGCATTTGTGGGATCCCGTCGCGGCGATCGCGACGACCATGAGCACTGTCAGGATCACCGTGGCTGCCTGCACAGACTTCCCTGCTCGACATCGTTCAGAATGACGAGCACGAACGATCCAGTCTCCCCCGGCAACCTGTACAGAACTCTTCGACCTTCCCTCTAGATCTGTAGTCACGAGCGAGAGCTGGAATTTGGACAGTAGGCGAATGCTAAGTCATTTGACGCGCTTATCCCTGCATCGGGAAGAGACCCAGCGAGGTTGTACTCGATCACGACGGTGATCACCCCAGTGTAGGCATGTTTACTCCGTTCTAACGACCCTGAGGGGAAGTCGGTTTCTTATCGGCGTTAGGAGACGACAACAACCGTTCTCTCGACCTGGGTACTCAAAATCTCAGTGCCGGCACCAATAATGCTGCGCACCGCATGAAGGAGTATTCCTTCTGTAGGCCACGTCCACCACTGGGTCGGCGTAAACGGAGTGAAGCAGGTTGATCAGAGCCAGCACCGATTGACGCATCAGGTCTGGCGATGCCTCAATGAGTAATTCGGTCGAACGCGTTGCCGGCCGACAATATGAGAGGCGGTTATATCTCGAGGACCTTTCGAATCAGAAAGAGGGAACCAGGTTGAAGGATAAATCAGGTGACCCGTAGCGTTTACTAGCGGGCACGTCACCACGTGTCACACCAACCTAGGCGACCTCACTGCCGTCGAATTACTCGAACTTCGTGCTTCCTACCGGCAGCACATCTCATTTCCGTCGGCGCTATCCACTTTGGACTGTTCGTCTTAGAACGTTGATGCCGCCCTCAGTGAGCTAGCCATGTCAAATATCAAACCCCGTTTCGACATCTTGCGGCGGAGCATTGCTCCGCTCCTGCTCTTAGAGGAAGCATCCATGAACCTAGATTGACCGGCAAAGCGATTGACGCACGATGCCGTGATAGGGGGTGTAGTTTGTGGGCTCGTCCCGCACCAGTCAATCTTGCACTTAGACGGCGCATGCTTTCTTTCGCAAACAACATCTCTCGATTCAGGTGCTTAATTCTGCAACTCACGTAGCACGACAGTATCGACTATCTTCGCTGTCTTCAGGTGCATCGTCGTATAGCTGCGCCGCGTTTGCCCGCTGCACGATCCACCCGCACGGAGACTTTCTTGCCCACTGGCTACGACCGTGCTTGGTGGTACCTCGATAGTTGAACTTGTAGCGCTTACACCTGGCTAGTGAATAATGCCAGCCCTCTCGCCTTCAGCAAAATTTCCTATCCGCTCTCACTCGGCCAAGACGTCACGGGAAGAGTCCCCTCCCCTGCTGTCCGCCATTCTGGCGAACGGTTTCATGTGGAGACCGGTGAGTTCTCGAGAGAGTAAAGTTTGACTACGCAGGTCTCAGTAACGCTCAAGGTATTCGGCATGCCGGCGCCGGGTGACATCCGCACCTCCGAGGGCCCACGTCTGGCCTACGCCCATGTTCCGAGGCGAGTCGGCCGTACTGCGTAGAGTTTGGGTCCTGAACCTTCGAGACAAGCGATGCCTTTGCCGTTGTTGCTGGAGGCCAGCGCTTTCACGGTAGCGCAGGTCTTCAAGCCCTAGGGTCTCAAGCAGGGCAACGGATGACGCGAAGTGACCGAATGGCAGCCCAGCTTCATCGAATTTGTGAGCATCCAGGCGTAAGGTCGCGACTCGCGCAGAAGTTTAGGTCGAAGGTCTCCTTGATCCGACTGCTCATCCTCGATGATGCACGCAAGGCTAGTTTTAGTGCGGCTCGCCGTGCCGCACCCATGGCACTAAGTGGACGCGGTGATTACATATCGTTTGCCGCGACTTTACCCGTACTTCGGACTTCGCCAGCAACTGTCGTACTTGCACGACATCTCATGCCACACCTGCCTCTTACAGTCGTGCGAACGTTGTCACTGCGATCAGTCTCGTGAACCATGTGAGACGGGCGTTAGTTTTCGCTCCCGTGCTATACGCTCGACGTGGTTTTCGGGTCTCCCCTCCCGGTCTATGGGCGCACATTCACTATGGCCGCCTACCATGGCACCGGCTACGAGGTAGGTCGATACTTATCCTCGCGGACAACACAAGTTTCTTCCCTGCCTGCCTCCGTCTCCCTGCATGTAGCTGTTTCGCGCTTCCTTTACTTGTAGGTGATCGCGTGAGCCGTGACCGCAGTCCGCATTGCGTGCTGCACCATGTTATTCAGAGAACGCAAGTCAGTTTGTAGATCATTCATTCGCGAGAATAGGACAAAGGGACCGCGCCGCTTGCTCGTTGGTGTCCCTCAGACTGCAGCTCACTCCCCTTAGGTATCTCGAGCTAGCGGCTCATCGAGCGACTAGTCCGAACGTACGAAATATTCACCAACTCCGTGGACAGTGGTCGTTACCCCTGTGGCCCCTTCTGACTATCAACGTTTAGTTCGTTTCCCGAGCTCAAGTCACTCACGGGTCGTTCTCGCAGCGCAGCGGCGGTGTATCTCCCTGTTTCACGTGAAACATGCTCGCGCCCGGCTTGAAAAAGCGGTGCGTGTTTCACGTGAAACACACACCGCTTTGCGAAAGAGGAACTAACTCTTGGCCCCAGGGTCCAGAACTTCCATGATCCGATTCAGATCTTCGACGGAGGCGAACTCGATGCTCACCTTACCCTTACGTGCGCCGAGCGAGATCTTCACATTCGTATCGAGTCTGTCGGCTAATGACGAGGCTAGGAAATCGAGACGTTCGTTGCGATTAACTTCGCGCGGCTTCTTTTCCATCTTCTTGGGTCGATCATCGCTGAGGGCTACCGCTTCTTCAGTGGCGCGAACGGACATACCTTCATTCACAACTCGTTGGGCTAGTTGCTCAATCGCTTCACTGTTGGTCAGCCCCAAAAGTGCTCGAGCGTGCCCTGCCGATAGTACGCCAGCCGCGACCCGACGCTGCACAAGTGGCGGCAACTTCATCAGACGAATGGTATTTGATATCTGAGAACGCGAGCGGCCGATACGGTCCGAAAGGACCTCTTGCGTGCAGTTAAACTCTTCCAATAATTGCTGGTACGCAGCAGCTTCTTCAAGGGGATTCAGTTGTGAACGATGGAGATTCTCCAGCAGAGCGTCGCGCAGGAGATCGGTATCGAGCGTGTCACGAATGATAGCCGGGATTGTGGCAAGTCCAGCTGCCTGAGTTGCACGCCAACGGCGCTCACCCATGACCAGCTCGTAGGGCTCATCCCCCGCCTCACGAGAAGGTCGTACGACGATGGGCTGGAGGAGACCAATCTCGCGAATGGAGTGGATGAGCTCATCCATATGCTCCTGATCGAAATTGGTACGAGGCTGCTTGCGATTTGGGTGAATTTTCGTGACATCAAGTTCCATGAACTGTGCGCCAGGAACATCGATCAATTCGACCTCATCAGATGACTTGGCTGCTTCCATAGCCGTCTCGGGTCGCTTGCTAGCTTCTTCCGTCTTATCGTTAGTCTTTGGCTTGACCGTCCCTGCCAACGCAGGCATCTCGGCTCTGTGTCGACGGTTCGAGCGAGGGTTGCCAGAGGGCTGACGCGTTGCAGTCAGTGAGTCAGTCTTACGACCTGGCTCAAAGAACATGTCAACAGGGCGGACGGGCTTGGTTTTGGCGCTATCGCTCGGAGTCGTATCTGACACTTTGGTTTCACGTGAAACATAATCGGTGTCATCTCCAGATGGTGCGGTAGGCGTACTGGAGATCAGTGCCCCAAGCCCACGTCCTAGGCCTCGCTTCTTCTCGACCATTGCGTTCCAACGCCCTTTCCTCGCAAATCGCAGATATGACTAGTCTACTGGCCCGAGGTAGTTAAGAGAGCGCAAGAAGGGGTGTGTTAATGCAACATTGACGTTTATTTGCTTACTTCGTCTGTACTCCGCGTTCAGCAATTTCAATTGCTGCTTCCATGTAAGACAGTGCACCCGTGGAGTTAGGGTCGTAAGTAATAACGGTCTGTTGGTAGCTCGGAGCCTCGGAAATGCGAACGCTACGTGGAATCAATGCACCAAGAACCTGCTCAGGGAAATGTTCCCGAACCTCATTAGCAACCTGAGACGCTAGATTAGTTCGACCATCGTACATCGTCAGAAGGATAGTGGAGACCGTCAGACGAGAATTCAGATGCTTCTGAATCATCTCAATGTTCTTTAGGAGCTGGCTCAATCCCTCGAGGGCATAGTACTCACACTGAATTGGGATAAGCACTTCCCGAGCTGCGACAAAAGCGTTTACTGTCAACAGCCCAAGGCTCGGCGGGCAATCAATGAAAACGTAGTCGAGGCGCGGCAGACCCTCGCGCTGGCGAGTCCGAGCGTAATCGTCGAGCGCCCGTTGCAAACGTTGCTCTCGTGCAACTAGAGAAACAAGCTCGATTTCGGCGCCAGCCAGGTGAATGGTAGCCGGTGCCACCTGAAGGGTCGGTAGATCAGGGCAAGTGGCTACCACTTCAGCTAAGGGAACATCATTGATGAGGACATCGTAGATACTTTCAACCTCGGCGTGGTGCTCGATGCCTAGAGCGGTTGAAGCGTTGCCCTGAGGGTCAATGTCAATAACAAGAACATTTAACCCGCCCTTGGCCAGCGCAGCAGCAAGGTTGACGGTGGTCGTAGTTTTACCGACGCCACCCTTCTGGTTGGATATCGTGAAGTATCTGGTCTTATCAGGCGTTGGGATCACCTTCTCCGCCAGTGCCTCGCGACGACGATGCTCACTGGCCAGTTGGCTGGCAAGGGGAGAAGAGGAGTCATTAAAGTCGAACACACTGTTCGACGGATCCTTCGTCTTACTCAAGGAATGCTCCTCTGTATCTCGTGACGTATAGAACTACGACAGCTTGAACCATGTTTCACGTGAAACAATCAGCGACAAATGATTTCGTTTGTTTTGCTATGAAAATCATCTTCCGTGCCGATGCCTCCCTCGGAGAGGCACCCACACCTTAAAGACTATCGCCTAACCTCTAGCCAACCTTAATTCGAACCACCGTGGTTGGTTCTTCTAGGACTGCCTCGCCTACGACGATGACTTCGGTATTAGCCCCGCCAAGCTTCTTGACGGCATTCTCGGCCTTCGCGATCTCCTCAGCCGCAGAACGTCCCTTAATGGCGAGAAGCTCACCTTGGCCGTGCAACAGAGGCAAAGTCAGGCCGGCTAGATTGGACAGTGCTGATACGGCGCGCGCCGTGACATACTGTGCGTTAACGACGTCCACCATTTGCTCGGCTCGTCCCCGCATGACTGTGACGTTATCCAGTCCAAGATCCTCGATAACTTCCGTAAGCCAAATACAACGGCGTTCCAATGGCTCGATCAGGGTGAGCTTCAAGTCAGCTCGCGCGATGGCCAGACACAACCCCGGCAATCCCGCGCCACTGCCCACATCGGCAACTTCTGCGTCCTTGTCCATGAGCTCCGCGATGACAGCGCAGTTCAGTACATGGCGCGACCAGAGGCGTGGTACCTCACGTGGCCCTAACAGGCCACGTTCAATTCCGGATGTAGCCAAATGCTGTACATAGCGTCGCGCGAGGTCTAGGCGATCTCCAAAGATCTTCTCCGCAGCTACCTCTTCTGTAGCGCTCAAGCTCAGGTCTTCAGTCATAGGATCGTCCTTAAGGTAAAAGCAATTAGTTTCCGGAAACCGAAACCACTATGTGCCGCCGAGAGCCTTCGCCCTCGGATTCGGAATGCAACCCCGCTTCGGCAATAACATCATGGACGATCTTGCGCTCATAGGCGCTCATCGGCTCTAGATGGACGGGTTCTCCATCTGCTTGGGCTTGCTTGATAGCTTCCTGCGCCATTGCTTGAAGGGTTTCAGCGCGCTGCGCACGGTAACCGGCGATATCAAGTACAAGGCGGGAACGTTCGCCCGTAGCGCTCAATACGGCTAGGCGTGTCAGTTCCTGTAAGGCGTCGAGAACTTCACCCTCTGCCCCAACGAGGCTTGAGAGATCGGCTGGCTGGTCGTCAGCTACGATCGAAATGTAGGTACGTCCCCCACGAATCTCGATATCGATATCGCCATCAAGGTCTGCGATATCGAGTAGCTCTTCAAGGTAGTCAGCAGCTACGTCGCCCTCGTCAAGGGACTCGGTTACTACTTCCTGGGGCTTCAACTCCGCCGATGCGGTCTCTTCGGTGGTGGTCATGACTACTTCTTCTTCCGACGGTTCTTACGCTGTGGCTGCTGACGCTGACCCTTCGACTGCTCGTCAACCGCAGTCACTTCAGGAGCGGAATTCTTCTTCTGACCCACCGGAGGCAAGCCCTTGGCAGCACGGCGGGCGTTAAGGTCACGCTCAGCCTCAGAACCTGGCGTCGGGTTGTTGCGGATAACCCAGAACTGCTGACCCAGGGTCCACAAGTTCGAAGCGGTCCAGTAGATCAGAACACCAATTGGGAAGTTGATACCACCGATACCGAAGACCAAGGGCAGAATGTACAGCATCATCTTCTGCTGCTGCATAAATGGCCCCTGCAGAGCCTCGGCACTCATGTTTTTGGTCATTAGCTGACGCTGAGTAATGAACTGTGACGCCGTCATCGCAAGAATCATGATGACCGCGACGACGATGACAGCTACGTTCACCGAACCTGAATTGATGGTCCCCAAGAACGTTTCCGACAATGGAGCACCGAAGATTGAAGAGTCGTCAAAACTGCGAATATGCGCAGCCGACAATGCACCGATACCGGTGTTATTCTCGCTTGCTCGCGATGCCTCGTTAAGTACGCGGAAAAGCGCAAAGAAGAACGGCATCTGCACGAGCAACGGAAGGCACGATGACAGCGGGTTCGTCTTGTGCTTCTTGAATAGAGCTTGCTGCTCCTGAACCATCGCCTGACGCGAGAGCTGATCGGTCTTGCCCTTGTACTTCGCCTGCAGCTTGCGCAGATCAGGTTGCAGGGCCTGCATTGCACGCTGCGCTTTGATCTGCTTGACGAAAACAGGGATCAGCGCCGTACGAATCAGCAACACAAGGAAGATGATCGATAGGGTCCAGGTGACACCAGAATCGGCGTTCATGCCGATCATCGTGAACAGTTCGTGGAAGGCCCACAGAATCCACGACACGACGAACGTGAACGGGGTCAGTATCCAATCAAGGAAATTCATTAGCGGTCAAGCTCCTTGTTACCGCTTTCCGCGGCATCTTCATCGTCGGGAATCACAGGGTGATTCAGAACTATGATCCTCGGGACCTTGCCCTTGGGCCAAATCCGCGGTCCCTCCGGCACATGGTCCACTCCCCCGTGGGAGAACGGATTGCAGCGCAGGACCCGCCAAGTAGTCAAACCAATGCCCTTAATTGCCCCATGCTGGGTCACGGCTTCAAGTCCATAAGCCGAGCAACTAGGGAAGTATCTGCACACGTCACCGTAGATCGGCGAAATCACCTTACGATAGGCAATGAGCAAGGCAATGAGCAGGTTCCTCGGTATATCTATGAGAAACCAGAATACTCCCGTGCGGGGAACCGTATCTTTACGCACGACTGTCCTGAACCTTACGTAGGACAGACTGGTGAGCACCGATAATCTGCCGGTTCAATTCGGTCCAAGGCAACTCTGCGGCGCCAGGCAATGCCCGAAGCACATAATCGATATTGCCGTCTTCGGTACGCAAAATTCGAGAAATCTCGCGCATACGTCTTTTGGTTAGGTTCCGGTGCACCGCATTGCCGACAGCCTTCGAAACGATAAACCCAAAACGATCACCCTGCACGTCGTCATTTCGAAGACGTGCATATAGCACGACGTTCCGGCGTCCGCTTCGGACGCCGGAACGTACAGTGGCTGTAAGGTCCTGCGCTAGGCGCAGTCGCTGGCTCTTTGGCAACATGTCAGATACGACGGTTTCGCGTGAAACGCGTCAGAGCATGAGACCAAACGCTAATCCGCAAATTTATGCGGACAGCGAGCTGCGGCCCTTGCCGCGGCGTGCCGACATGATGGCACGACCCGCACGGGTACGCATACGTAGACGGAAACCGTGCTTCTTGGCACGACGACGGTTGTTAGGCTGAAAAGTCCGCTTGCTCACGGTGACACTCCAAGACGATCTAGATGGCGCGTCTTACCCGTTACTAGCTAGCTGAATAACAACAGGCCGACGCTCGTTCTTTTGACATGCGCAATTTCGTGGGCTCTTCTAAACCTGAGCAGGGCACGAAACACGCGCATAGGACTAAATAACGATAGAAAAATAAGTTCGCCCCGTCAAACCGGCACGACAACTTCACCTCCCAGCTGAACCAAGGACCCGGAGGTTGTGAATAATCTATCCGAATCTTGTGGATTACGACATACTTTTCGGGCAACGAACGTGGATATCTCTGTATACACAGAACACCTGAGCCTAGATATGCCCAAGTGAAATTGAGTAATGCGGTTCTACACACCCTGAGAGGGAACTTTTTCCCCAGAACTGTGCATAACCATGTGGATGACCGCTAGAATCGGAAGCGACGTTGCCCGAAAGACGGTAAAACATCGACTATGCGGTGCTTCGTTGTGACCAACATTGCATTTCCCAGAGAAAAGAGGCGCCTTCGTGAGCAGCGATGAGACCAACAGCATCGGTAGCTCATGGCGCCAGGTGATTCGGCGCATCGAAGACAACGACCGGGTTTCGGCACGAAACCGGCCTTTTGTGTCCCTAGCTAAGCCCCAAGGGCTCATCGGAAAGACGCTCCTAGTTGCCGTTCCGAACGAGTTCACCCGAGACATTCTGCAAGGTCAGCTACGCGAGCCTCTTGATGAAGCGCTCCGTGAAGTGTTCCAGGATGATATCTCCTGCGCAGTCAGCGTGGACCTGTCGTTAGCTTCCTCTGAGGATGAGCACACCATCGAAGCGGCTCAGCCAAAGCAAAGTGCAGCAGAGGAAGAAATCGCCGAACCTGCACCCGGGCCGCGACTTCAGCCGGCACCTCAGCCGACTCCCCCGTCGAATTCGCAAGAGTTCGGGCGTCTAAATCCGAAGTACATCTTCGATACGTTCGTTATCGGTTCGTCGAACCGTTTTGCACATGCAGCAGCAGTAGCCGTTGCCGAAGCGCCAGCAAAGGCCTACAACCCGCTCTTCATTTATGGCGACTCCGGTCTCGGCAAAACGCACTTGTTGCATGCCATCGGCCACTACGCCCGCCACCTCTACAAGGGCATTCGAGTCCGATACGTCAATTCGGAAGAGTTCACCAACGACTTCATCAACTCAATTCGAGATGACGAAGGTGCGAGCTTCAAGCAGACCTATCGAAACGTTGACATCCTGCTCATTGACGATATTCAGTTCTTGGCTAACAAGGATGCAACGCAGGAAGAGTTCTTCCACACCTTCAATGCGTTGCACAACCACAACAAGCAAGTAGTCATCACCTCGGACCTGCCCCCGAAGCAATTGCAAGGATTCGAGGATCGTATGCGATCCCGCTTCGAGTGGGGCCTGCTAACGGATATTCAGCCTCCCGAGCTCGAGACACGCATTGCGATTTTGCGTAAGAAAGCTGATGCGGAGAATTTGTCCGCACCAAGCGACGTGATGGAGTACATCGCTTCCCGCATCTCAACGAATATTCGTGAGTTGGAGGGGGCGCTCATTCGTGTCACCGCTTTTGCTTCCCTCAACGATCAAAGCGTCGATCTCGCCCTAGCTGAGACCGTCCTCAAGGACCTGATCAGTGAGGATGGCGCCCAGGAAATCACCCCGTCGACCATCATCAAGCAAACCGCGGAATACTTTGGGCTGTCTATCGACGAACTGAACAGCAAGTCACGCACGCGCACGCTAGTTACTGCTCGGCAAATTGCGATGTATCTCCTGCGCGAGCTGACCGATATGTCACTACCGAAAATTGGTGCCGAGCTCGGCGGACGTGATCACACCACGGTCATCCATGCAGATCGAAAGATTCGCGAACTCATGGCAGAACGACGTGCGATCTTCAATCAAGTCACCGAGCTCACCAATCGCATCAAACAGAGCCAGCGCGAACTTTAATGCGATAACCACACCTGTGGATAATTTTGTGGATGATCTGGTGAGTACCTGCGGATAAACCTCAAACCACGTGTGGATGGCCATTAAGGTGAAACTGAGTATCAACACGCTCGTGAGACTCAGTTCCACTTTCGATCACAGATTGTTCACATGCACAATCGGGCTCGGATGTGGGCTTTAATCGCTTCTCCACAGATTCCACAGGGGTTATTAACACTCCCACCTTTTAACCTTTTGCCTGCTAAATAACGAGACCACTACCTCGCGTGCTCGTTTCGAACGGCTCATAAGCTGACAACTCATTAGCAAAACCGCGTCTCGGCCACTTGCTGGAGCTATCAAGACAAAAGCACGAATCATCCAATAAGCCACATGGCACACAGTTTGGGAACTAGATCGATCAGCTACTCAACGTCCGTGGCAAGATTGGATGAGTGGAGTCATTCGTATCTGCTCTATGCTTAAGAACTTGCCGGTGTGCTACTTATCGGCATTGACAACGACCAAAGGTTCCGAAAGGCGGATTGTTCGTGAAGTTCAGCGTTGAAAAGGATGTACTGGCCGATGCCGTATCCTGGACCGCTAAATCATTGGCACAGCGTCCGCCATCGCCCGTACTTGCCGGAATTCTGATTACTACCCATAACGGAGTCGTTCAGCTCGAAGGCTTTGATTACGAGATCTCATCTCATATTGAGTTTCCAGCTGACATTGCCGAACAAGGTTCCATCTTGGTTTCGGGCAAGCTACTTGCAGAGATCACCCGCAGCTTGCCAAACTCCGCAGTTACGTTGGAAACCGAAGGTGCCAAAGTCTTTCTGAGCTGTGGGCGTTCACGCTTCAACTTGGCCACCATGCCCGTTGATGAATATCCTTCGCTGCCTTCATTGCCCGAAGTATCTGGACGTGTCGATGGGCAAGTATTTGCCGAGGCCGTAAGCCAAGTTATCGTTGCTGCTTCCAAGGATGACACGCTGCCTGTTCTCACCGGTATCAAGGTAGAGATCGAGAATGACCTCATTACTTTCCTGGCAACTGACCGCTATCGGCTAGCCATGCGCGAACTTCACTGGACTCCAAATAATCCAGAAATTTCTACTAGCTTCCTGATCAAAGCCAAGACGCTAAATGATGTTGCCAAGTCCCTGTCCAGCGCCGGTGATCTAGAGATCGCGATCAGCCAGAACGGTGAACTTGTCGGCTTCCAAAGTGCCAACCGCCGAACTACTTCTCTGTTGGTCAACGGAGATTACCCCAAGATCCGATCGTTGTTCCCCGAGTCGACTCCGATCCATGCAACCGTTCGTACCAGCGAACTAATTGAAGCGGTCCGACGCGTTTCTGTTGTCGCTGAACGGAACACCCCAGTTCGATTGGCGTTTGTCGACGGTCAAGTAACCCTCGATGCTGGCACCGGTGATGATGCTCAAGCCGAGGAGTCAATTGTTGCTGCCCTTCGTGGTGAAGACATCACTGTTGCTTTCAATCCGACCTACCTCAGCGAGGGTTTGGGAACCTTCAACACCGATTACGTTCGGTTCTCGTTCACTAGTGCACCGAAGCCTGCGATGTTGACCGGCCAGAAACAGATCGATGAAGACGATCAAAGCGAGTACCGCTATCTGGTCATGCCAGTTCGACTTCCAAACTCCAACTAACTAGTGGCCGCGGCAGTAATTGCGTACTGCCGCGGCACTTCAGGAATCTAAGGTGTTCATTTCTCAGCTGTCCTTGACGAGCTTTCGCTCTTATCAGCACGCCGAAGTGCAGCTAGTCGATGGCACGAACATTCTGATCGGGCCTAATGGAGTCGGTAAAACTAATATCGTCGAAGCCATTGGATACCTAGCGAATCTCTCTTCTCATCGCGTCAGCAATGATGCCCCACTGTTAAATTTCGGGGCACAGCGAGCACTTGTCCGCGGTACGGTTCACCGTGGTTCTCAACAAACGACGCTCGAGGTTGAGATCACCACAGGCAAGATCAATCGCGCACGGATCAACCGCGGTAACCCGGTCCGAGCCCGTGAAATTCTAGGGATTGTTCGCACGGTTCTGTTCGCCCCCGAAGATCTGGCGTTGGTTAAAGGCGACCCAGGTAATCGTCGACGCTTCCTTGACGAACTGTTAGTTTCTCTTCGCCCCGTCGAAGCAACGACCCGAAATGACTACGAACGAATCGTGAAACAGCGAAACGCCCTGCTCAAATCAGTTCGTGGCAAGTCCAAGCTCACCGCCTCGCAAGAAAATACCCTTACGGCTTGGGATCTGCAGCTAGCCTCCTGTGGGGCGCGGCTGATCCGAGGGAGGCTTGATGTTTTAGACAAGCTACAACCGTATCTCCAGGCGGCATATGCCGATCTTGCTGATGGTTCGAAACAAGCCAGCGCAAGCTATCGCAGTTCCTTGGTCGAGGAGAATTCCGAGAATCTGGCGCAAGATCTCAACACTCTCGATCAAAACCAGATCGAAGAGTTACTTCTTGAGGCGCTCGAATCAAATCGATCCCGCGAACTGGATCGCGGCATCACCCTATTCGGCCCACATCGTGATGATTTAGGTTTGCAACTAGGGCTCACACCAGCCAAAGGCTATGCCTCACACGGCGAAACCTGGTCATTCGCTCTCGCCTTGCGTCTAGCTGCCTACCGGGTTTTTTGTGATGATGATCCGCGTCCCGGCTCAGGTCCAATTCTGATTCTCGACGACGTTTTTGCCGAACTCGACGCCACACGTCGAGCTCGATTGGCCCGAATCGTAGCCGGTGCTGAGCAGGTGATCGTCACCGCCGCGGTTCCCGAAGATGTTCCCGAAACACTTCAGGGACACTATTTCCAGGTCAGCCCGGGACAGGTCGCCGATGTTTGAGCAGGAACTTGATCCCGCACAGGCATTGCTGAATCGGATGCGGAAACTAGCCGAAGAACGTGGTGAAACCCGTATGGACGCGGCGCGTTTAGCCCGGGTTCAAGCGCGGAAAAAACAGCGTGGCGGTCAACTACCAGGTTCGAACAAAGATTCAAATGCTCCGGACCGGGATCCACGGGCCATCGGTGATGTGGTGTCCCGTCTGTCCAAGTCTCGCGGGTGGAATACTCAGGTCGCGGTCGGATCCGTATTGGGTCGCTGGGCGGAACTTGTCGGAACCAACGTGGCCGAGCACTGTAAACCCGAATCTTTTGAGGATACGGTGGTTGTTGTTCGTTGTGATTCAACTTCGTGGGCTACGCAAATGCGCCTACTCAGCCACGAAATTCTCAAGAAATTTGATGCCGAGTTGGGGCCGGGGATCGTGACGGTAATCCGGGTGCTGGGACCTAACGCTCCATCGTGGCGCCACGGTGGTCGTTCGGTTGCTGGCCGCGGCCCCCGCGATACCTACGGGTAGAAATCGCTGACGCTGCCTACGCCGCGTGAACGCCCCTGTCGGGTGCATCCCCCCTCAGCGACCAAGCGAGAAGCTCTCAGATCATGGTTTCTGTGCGTTCTATCCAGTGTTTTAGCTCGCCAGATCCGTGAAAAATACACATGACACGGTAGACTTAAGGTTACGTGTATTGTCGCAGCCTGAGCTCCGCTCGGGCGCATAGCACCCGATATTGGCAATCCTTAGGGGCCGCACTCTGGCACCGCGGGGATGTCGCGCGCAAATTTTGAGGAGTTCGTAGCACCAGTGTCTACTGAAAACACTTCGCCGCAGGAACCCGGGCAGCCCACAGAAACGGCCGACTCGATGACTTCAAAGGTCGAACATACCTATGGAGCCGAAGACATCACGGTGCTGGAAGGGCTCGAAGCTGTTCGCAAGCGTCCTGGCATGTACATCGGCTCGACTGGGCCGCGTGGTTTGCACCATCTGGTCTACGAGGTCGTAGATAACTCGGTTGACGAGGCGCTGGCAGGATACTGCGACACCATTGATGTGACCCTGCAGGCCGACGGCGGCGTTCGCGTCGAAGATAACGGCCGAGGAATCCCCACCGATATGCACGCAACCGAAGGCAAGCCCGCGGTAGAGGTCGTGATGACGATCCTGCACGCCGGCGGTAAATTCGGCGGCGGCGGTTACGCCGTCTCCGGTGGTCTGCACGGCGTGGGTATTTCCGTGGTGAACGCGCTGTCGCGCCGTGTCGATACCGTGGTCCGACAAAAGGGGCATGCCTGGCGCATCTCGTTCGCCGACGGTGGCCGCACCACGATGCCGCTGACCAAGGGCGAGGAAACTCAGGCCACCGGCACCACGCAGACCTTCTATCCGGATCCGGAAATTTTCGAGACCGTCGAGTTCGATTTTGAGACGCTACGCGCGCGCTTCCAGCAGATGGCCTTCCTGAACAAGGGTCTACGCATTCGCCTGACCGATGAGCGTATTCATGAGCAGCCCGAGGTCGAAGTGGAGGATCAGGACGAGAAGGCGATTAAGCCTCGCGTTGTGGACTACCTCTACAAGGACGGTCTGCTCGACTACGTCAAGCACTTGAATGCTGCCAAGAAGGTGGAACTCGTCCACCCCGAGGTCATCGCGTTCGAATCCGAAGATAACGACCGCGGGATCAGCGTGGAAATCGCCATGCAGTGGACCACCGCTTACGCAGAGTCCGTGCATACCTACGCGAACACCATCAACACCCATGAGGGCGGTACCCACGAAGAAGGGTTCCGTGCCGCACTGACCGGCCTGCTCAACCGCTATGCCCGTGAGAACAAAATCCTGCGCGACAAGGACGATAACCTCACCGGCGACGACGTGCGCGAGGGCCTCACCGCCGTCATCTCGGTTAAGCTGTCCGAGCCGCAGTTCGAGGGTCAGACCAAGACGAAACTTGGTAACTCCGTAGCGCGTGGCTTCGTGCAGGGTGTGGTCAACGACGAGCTCGGTGACTGGCTCGGGCGTAATCCGATTCACGCCAAGGACATCATCCGCAAGGCACAGCTGGCCTCGCAGGCGCGCATGGCCGCGCGCAAGGCGCGAGACAATGCCCGCCGCAAGTCGCCGATGGAGTCCTTCGGCATGCCGGGCAAGCTCTCGGACTGCTCCTCGAAGAACCCCATCGAGTGCGAAATCTTCATGGTGGAGGGTGACTCCGCAGGTGGTTCGGCAAAGCGCGGACGCGATCCGCGCACCCAAGCGATCCTGCCGCTACGTGGCAAGATCCTGAACGTGGAACGTGCACGTTTGGACCGCGCGCTGGGTAACGCCGAAGTGCAGTCAATGATTACCGCCTTTGGCACGGGTATCGGCGAAGAGTTCGATATGTCCAAGCTGCGCTACCACAAGATCGTGTTGATGGCCGATGCGGACGTCGACGGACAGCACATCACCACGCTGCTGTTGACCCTGATCTTCCGCTTCATGCGGCCGTTGATCGAACACGGATACGTCTACTTGGCCTCGCCGCCGCTGTACCGCATCAAGTGGTCCAACGCAGCCCACGAATATGTCTTCACCGACCGTGAACGCGATGAGGCTCTGGTACGCGGGCAGGCAGCCAACAAGCGTCTTCCCAAGGAAAACGGCATCCAGCGTTACAAGGGTCTGGGCGAGATGGACTACTCGGAACTGTGGGACACCACCATGGATCCGTCGCACCGCACGCTGCGCCAGGTGGCGATGGACGACGCGGCCGCGGCCGACGAGGTCTTCTCGGTGCTCATGGGCGAGGATGTCGAATCCCGCCGCACCTTCATCCAGCAAAACGCCAAGGACGTCCGGTTCCTGGACATCTAGCCTCGACTTAGGGAAATAATGAGCGACGAGCAGAATCCGCAAGACAACCTAGAACCACAGGACGTAACCGCCGACGGGCCGGTGCTGGACCGCATCGATCAGGTGGACCTGCAGACCGAAATGCAGCGTTCCTACCTGGACTATGCAATGGCCGTGATCGTCGGCCGTGCACTGCCCGACGTGCGTGACGGCCTGAAGCCGGTGCACCGCCGCGTGATCTACGCAATGTACGACGGTGGCTACCGCCCGGACCGGTCCTACAACAAGTGCGCCCGCGTGGTCGGCGAAGTGATGGGTCAGTACCACCCGCACGGTGACTCGGCCATTTACGATGCGCTGGTCCGTCTCATCCAGGACTGGGTGATGCGCTACCCGCTGGCCCTGGGCCAGGGTAACTTCGGTTCGCCGGGTAATGACGGCGCGGCCGCACAGCGTTACACCGAGACCAAAATGGCCCCGCTGGCCATGGAAATGGTCCGCGACATCAACGAAGACACCGTTGATTTCCAGGACAACTACGACGGCAAGAACCAGGAACCGACGGTGCTGCCGGCGCGTTTTCCGAACCTCTTGGTCAACGGATCCTCCGGTATCGCCGTGGGTATGGCCACCAACATTCCGCCGCATAACCTGCGCGAAGTGGCCGAGGGCGTGCAGTGGGCCCTCGAAAACCCAGAGGCTAGCCGGGAGGAGCTGTTGGCCGCACTGATGCAGCGCATTAAGGGCCCCGATTTCCCGTCGGGAGCCATGATTCTGGGCACCAAGGGCATCGCCGACGCCTACCGGACCGGTCGTGGCTCGATCACCATGCGTGCGGTGGTCAACGTCGAGGAAATTCAGGGCCGCACCTGCCTCGTGGTGACCGAGCTGCCGTACATGGCCAACCCGGATAATCTTGCGGTGAAGATCGCCGAACTTGTCCGCGACGGCAAGATCTCGGGCATCGCCGATATGCGCGATGAAACCTCGGGCCGCACCGGCCAGCGCCTGGTCATCGTGCTTAAGCGCGATGCCGTGGCCAAGGTCGTGCTAAACAACCTGTACAAGCACACGCAGCTGCAGGAGAACTTCTCGGCCAACATGTTGGCCATCGTGGACGGCGTGCCGCGCACCCTGCCGCTGGATGGGTTCATCCGTCATTGGATTACCCACCAGATCGAGGTCATTGTTCGGCGCACCAAGTTCCGCCTGAAGAAGGCCGAGGCCGAGGCCCACATCCTCAAGGGTTTGCTCAAGGCGCTCGATGCGTTGGATGAGGTCATCGCGCTGATTCGCGCTTCGGCCACGGTCGAAGATGCTCGCGAGGGACTGAAGAGCCTGCTGGAGATCGACGACGATCAGGCGCGCGCCATCCTCGATATGCAGCTGCGTAAGCTCGCTGCTCTGGAACGCCAGAAGATTCTCGACGATTACGACCGCCTGATGGCGATGATCACCGAGTTTAAGGCGATCCTGGCCTCCGAGTCGCGACAGCGTGAGATCGTTTCCGAGGAACTGGCCGAGATCGTCGAGAAGCACGGGGACGAGCGCCGCACCAAGATTCTCATGGGCTTCGACGGTGACATGAGTGTCGAGGACCTGATTCCCGAAGAGGAAATGGTTGTCACCATCACCCGCGGTGGCTACGTGAAGCGTACCCGGATCGACAACTACCGCTCGCAAGCCCGCGGGGGTAAGGGCATCAAGGGTGCTTCCCTCCGCGGGGACGACGTGGTGGAGCACTTCTTCGTCACCTCCACGCACAACTGGTTGCTGTTCTTCACCAACCACGGCCGCGTCTACCGCGCCAAGTGCTACGAACTGGCCGAGGCCGGCCGCGACGCCAAGGGTCAGCACGTGGCCAACGTGATGGCCTTCCAGCCGGATGAGCACATTGCCCAGGTGCTGGACCTGCGTACCTATCAGGACGCCGAGTACCTGATGTTGGCCACCCGCAATGGTCTGGTGAAGAAAACCCGCCTGGCGGATTACGACACGAACCGCACCGCCGGTTTGATCGCGATCAACCTGCGCGAGGACGACGAACTGGTCTCGGCGCAGCTGTTGCACCCCACCGACGATGTGATGCTTGTCTCGCGCAAGGGTCAGTCGGTGCGCTTCACGGCTACCGATACCGCGATGCGCCCGATGGGTCGCGCGACCTCGGGTGTGACGGGCATGAAATTCCGCGACGACGACACCCTCTTGGCCGCCGACGTGGTACGCGAAGACTCCTACGTTTTCACCGTTACTCACGAAGGCTACGCCAAGCGCACCGAGGTGGCCGAATACCGCGTACAGTCCCGAGGTGGTCTGGGTATTAAGGTCGCTAAGCTGGCCGAAGAGCGCGGCGAATTGGTCGGTGCGCTGATCGTCGAGGAGACCGACGAAGTGCTCGTGGTCATGGAGTCGGGCAAGGTCGTTCGCTCCTCGGTGAGCCAGGTTCCTTCCAAGGGCCGCGACACCATGGGTGTGATCTTCGCGAAGCCGGACAAGAAGGATCGCATCATCGCCGTCGCTAAGAATTCGGAGACGGGGCTCGAAGAGAACTCCGAGGAAGATGGCGTAACGTTAAACGAAGAAAATACGACCACTGAATCATCTGACGTACCGGCAACACCAGTTCAGACTGCGACGGATGAAACCAACGACGGAGGTAACGCATGAGTACGCCCTCGACGCCTCGCCCAAACGGTAATCCGCCTCAGGCAGGTGCCCCGCGCGCAACTCAGGTGAAGCGCCCAACCACCCCGGCGGGTAACAACCCGCGTCCGGCAGGTGCCTCGGGTGCACGTCCGGCCGGGGCACGTCCCGCCGGCGCGCAGCGCCCGGCAGGTTCCTCCGCGCGTCCGACCGGGACGCAGCAGCGTCCGTCCGGTAATCAGGAGCGCCTGGTTCGCCCGGCCCCGAAGGCTAAGGTGCGTAAGGCGCGCCTGCTGGTATCCAAGGTTGAACCCTTCTCGGTGCTCAAGCTTGCCTTTCTGCTTTCGGTCGGCTTTGGTGTGCTGACCGTGGTGGCGGGCGTGGCGATTTGGGGCGTGCTGGATCTGACCGGCACCTTCGACGTGTTCAATCAGCTGATGCGTGACGCGATTGGTGCGGAGAGTAGCTTTGATCTACGCACCGCCATGTCGCTGGGTCAAGTTGCTTCGTACTCCACCATCATTGCCGTGGTGAACGTTGTAGTCATTTCCGTGCTTTCGATGCTCGGTGCAGTGCTGTATAACCTCGCAGCCTCGCTGGTCGGCGGCATCGGCGTGACCCTGACCGACGACTAATAGTCACTGGTCGAGCCCGGGAAATGTGCTGTGACGCATGACACCCGGGCTCGATTTGTGTCTGTAGCCAATCACCGGTAAAGTTTTATTTCGTTCCAAAGAGAACGGAACAGGTAAGGGCGTATAGCTCAGGCGGTTAGAGCGCTTCGCTGATAACGAAGAGGTCCCAAGTTCAAGTCTTGGTACGCCCACGGAAACCTTGCCTAATGGAAGGGATGGAAGAATGAAAAAGCTTCTACTCCTGGGAACCCTAGCTGCGGTAGCGGCTGTGGTTTACAAGAAGGTCAAGGCTTCTTCGGAAACCAAGGTTACCTGGCAAAAGGTAACTGACACGGTATCCTAACCCTTACGGGGCCTTAGCTCAGTTGGTAGAGCGCCTGCTTTGCAAGCAGGATGTCAGGAGTTCGAATCTCCTAGGCTCCACAAGAAAGAAGAACCCCGGACATTGTCCGGGGTTCTTCGTTGTCTCCCTCCCCTTAGTGCGGTGTACTAGCCGCCGCTCGAGAGATGTGCTGTGGGCCGATAGGTTAACTCCACGATCCGCCCGTCGAAAACCCGCTCGGAAACTAGCTCGAGATCGAAATCTTGGACCGCAGCGAAAATAGCTCCTGTCCCGGTGCGCCCGGTGAGCACCGGAAACATGGCGACCTGCAGATAATCGACCAATCCGGCGTTTAACAGTGCGTTATTGAGCATCAAACTGCCATGGGAACGCAGGGGTCGCTCCGACTGCCGCTTGAGCTCGGTGACTATCTCGACGGCGTCACCGCGCGCCACCTGTACATCCGGCCAATCCAGCGGTTCGTCCAAGGTGGAAGATATGACGGTCGTGGGCTGAAACTTCATCCGAGTGTTTACCGGGTCGCTGGCCTCGGAGTCCCGGCTCAGTGCCCCAAGGAATTTTCGGAACATTCGAAAGGTCGCCGCTCCAAGGACCAGTTGCATTTCGGCCGCGTACTGCTCGGCTCGATGCGCGAGGAATTCCGGACCTTGCTTACCCCAATAGCCACCCCAGTCCCCTTCGGGACCGAAAGAGCCGTAACCATCGAGGCTACAGAGAACGTCGAATGTATAGCTGGCGGGCATGAGAACCTTCCCTCTGGCGTGGCGATGACATGGAGCCTACAGCCGCAGACCCCGAGATTGAAGAGCCCGAAGTATTGCCACCACTTCGCACGAGGTGCCACGATGGAGACAAACAGCGCCATCACAGGGCGGTTCGTCGACTCACGAGGGGATCCCAATGCACCTCGAACGTCGTGCCCGCAATGCGCAGTGGCAATCCGTCGCCCGCCGTCCCCTCACGGAGCCTGGAACATGATTGAGCAGTGCAGGGCCGACGAATTAGGCGAAGGCTACCGCGACGATATTGCCGGCGTGCTCGCACACGGCTTCGCCGAGGATTTTGCCTTCTTCTCCCCCGATCCTGCGCGGGTGGCCGCAGCCTTCGCCCACATGCTCATCCTCGAACGTTTCTACGTGACCCTCGTCGACGGGCAACCCGCGGCCGTGGCCTCACTGACCACCGGTGAGCAGGAATGCTTTGCACCGGTCGCCGCCGAGCTCCGGGCGCATCTGGGAGCGATTCGCGGATCGATCAGCTACCAGATCGTGCGCAGCCAATTTCTTGGGGCGTACCCCGAACCCAGCCCGGATCTTGCGGAAATCGGCTTCGTTACCACGGCACCGGGCTTTCAACGTCGGGGCCTGGCTCGGGCGCTGATGCAGCATCTGGTGAGCGACACTGGCTTTCAACGCTTTGTGTTGCGAGACATCAAGGACACTAATCAGGCAGCATTGCAGCTGTACCGGGGTTTGGGATTTCGTGAGTACGAACGTCGCCCGGTGCGTTTCGCCCGACGAGCGGGATTTCACGAGTACCTATCGCTGCGCCTCGAGAGCGACGGCGCGGTCGATTCATAAACGTACTATTGACTGCCGGGAGATGAAATGAAGCTAACCCTGACACAGTTTGTGACCCTCGATGGCGTGAGCCAGGGTCCCGGCTCCCCTACGGAGGATCAGAGCGACGGATTCACCCGAGGCGGGTGGTTTGTGCCCTTCATTGACGACGACTTCCTGCAGCAGGCCTCCCAGTGGCTCGACGCCGCAGACGGGTTGCTCTTTGGGCGGCGTACCTACCTTGCCTTTGCCCGCGACTGGCCGCAGATTGAAGAACCAGACCCGTTCACGGTGCGCATGAATACGCTGCCCAAGTACGTGGTCAGTAGCACCCTGAAGACGGGCGAGTGGAAGCCGACGACGGTGCTTTATTCGAATGTCGTGGCGCAGCTCAGTGCGTTGAAGGGAAAAGCCGGAGGAGAACTTCAGATCCACGGTAGCTCCGTTCTGGCAGCCTCGCTGCTGGATGCCGGGCTGATCGATTCCATCCGATTGGCTATCGCCCCGGTGGTCCTGGGCCAGGGCCGGCGCCTATTTACCGGGCACCGTGATTCCTCCTTTGAGCTCACCAGCCAACGCGTCACCTCGACGGGACTGACCCTCCTCGAATTTTCGTATGCCGGCGCGGTTCAGACCGAAGAATACTCGGGGGTTGTGCCCCGCGACTGAACGCCACGCTTAGCTGGTGGCGTATGAGCGGCACACGCTCCGGTAATGGGCCAAGAGCTGGTCCCCGATGGATTCCCATGAACGGCCCTGTACGGCCCGCTGAGCAGCCTGCCCGAAGGCTAGGCGTTTTGCATCGTCGTAGGCCAGATCGACGACACGGGCGCGTAGATCATCGAGCGCACCGGGTTGGTACAGCCAGCCGGTCCGTGAAGAATCAACGAGGTCCAGTGGGCCCCCGCGTCCCACCGCCACGACGGGAACGGCACAGGCCATTGACTCTTGAATGGTTTGGCAGAATGTTTCGGATTCCCCGGTGTGGACGAAGACATCCAGCGAAGCCATCACGGACGCGAGCCGGGTCCCGGAGAGGAATCCGGTGAAATGTGCTCCGGGAAGTGCCTGACGCAGGCTCGGCTCCATTGGGCCGGAGCCAACGATGACCAGCCGTGTATTCTCGAGATCGTTGAGCACACGCAGATCCTCGACCTGTTTTTCGGCGGCCAGACGACCAACGAACCCGATTAGTCGCTCACCGTTCGGCGCGATGGCCTTGCGGAACGCGGCGTCTCGGCGTGTGGGCGTGAACTGCTCGGTGTCGACTCCGCGGCCCAGCAACGATAGGCGTGGTACACCGAGGGCGGCTAACTGATCCTGGGAGAAGCTGCTGGGTACGAGGGTTAGATCCGCGCTGCTGTGCACCGTGCGCACGTGATCCCACAGGCGCTGGGTGAGCCACGGCATCTTGTACCGGTTGGCGTAGTTCGGTACTTCGGTTTGATACATCGCCACGGTGGGTATCCCCAACTGTTCTGCAGCGCA
The DNA here is from genome assembly GCA_031317595.1 of Glutamicibacter sp. PS. GTDB lineage: Bacteria > Actinomycetota > Actinomycetes > Actinomycetales > Micrococcaceae > Glutamicibacter > Glutamicibacter endophyticus. The sequence continues at coordinate 3,306,611 of JANCMB010000001.1, read as the reverse complement.
CTGTGCTTTCCAGCCCAGAACGAACGGACTAGCTAAGTGGACGACATCTGGCCGGACATCGGCCAGCAACCTGCGCAAACGAAGCGTACTGACGGTGGCCAGACGCACTGCCGGATAAGTCGCCAGTGGCACAGAAGGAACCGTATGCACGGGGAAACCATGAGCAGACCCTGGCACTCCCTTGCCGCGTAGTTCGTCTAGCCGAGCGGCCGCCGGGCAAATGACAACCGCCTCGTGCCCTCGCGCCGCAAAATGCTCCAGTGCACGTAGCACCGAGTTCGTGACGCCGTTGAAGTGTGGAAGAAATGACTCTGCGATGATTGCGATCTTCACAGCACCAGCATGCTGGTCGAGGGTAACTTCCCCATGAACACGATTCTGGCAGTGGCTTAACAACATATGCCGAAAGTTTTCGTCGGCAGGTCCGCGTGGCAGGATAATCAGGTGCCGGATAAAAACTCGAGCGTGGCGTCAGCTGACACCGAAACACGCAATTCCTATATCGCCGTACTGTTGTTCCCTGTATTGATTCTTGCCGGTGGCGCGCTCGGTGCTCTCATGCCAGAGCCTTTCCTCCCACTTTCGGGACTGATCAATCCCATGCTCATGGTGATCATGTTCGGCATGGGGCTAACTTTGACCTTCCCGGACTTTGCACTGGTCGCGAAGAATCCTTGGCCCGTCGCTGGCGGAGTTCTGGCACAATTTTTGGTCATGCCACTGCTGGGATGGGCGGTAGCCGTAGTGCTTCAGCTCGATCCGATGCTCGCCGCGGGCATCATCCTCGTTGGGTGCGCACCGGGCGGAACGGCTTCCAACGTGGTGTCTTATCTGGCCCGTGGAGATATTGCGCTGTCGGTGGCGATGACTAGCGTCTCCACCCTGCTGGCTCCGATCTTTACCCCACTGCTCACGCTCTGGCTTGCGGGCCAGTACCTACCGGTGGATGCCGGATCCATGGCCCTTAGCGTGGTGCAGATCGTGCTCGTCCCAATCATCGGCGGTCTGGTGGTCCGGGCGCTGTTCCAGAAGCTTGTGCAACGACTGGTACCTGCGCTGCCATGGGTATCAGTGCTGGCCATCGCCTTTGTGGTCACGATCGTGGTGGCCGCCAGTGCGCAGACGCTGTTTGCCGCCGGGTGGCTTGTCCTACTGGCCGTGGTGATTCACAACGGACTGGGCCTATTGTTGGGTTATGGCATAGGTCGTGTGTTGCGGCTGCCTGAAGCCTCACGACGAACTGTCTCCGTCGAGGTAGGAATGCAGAACTCTGGACTGGCCGCAGGCTTGGCGAAACAGTATTTCGCCCCCGAAGCTGCGCTGCCCGGAGCAGTATTCTCGGTTTGGCATAACTTGTCTGGCGCATTGGTTGCCGCCTACTGGCGCCGCAAAGGAATAACCAAGTAAAATGTGTTTGACTTGGTTATATACTCTAAATGAAATCTATTGTTGGCGCTGAGTTTGGCGCAACGGAAGATCGGTCAATCGGGCCGTGATAATGCAGATAACCTTATAGCGTGACCATTCTGTTGGCCATTGTCGGAGTACTGGGAATCTCCGCCTCGGGCCCCATTATTGCCGCTTTTCCCACCGTACCCGTGCTGTCCATGGCTCTCTGGCGCAATGGCTCAGCCGCCGTTCTGCTTGCAGCTCCCGCACTGCGGAAAAACCGCCGCATATTCCGTGAGATGACCCGACGCGAATGGAGCATCGTGGTGGCCTCTGGAGTGGCCCTGGCTCTGCATTTCGTGTGCTTCATGTATGCGGTTCGTATGACCAGTGTCGCGGCGGCCACGGCCTTAGTCTGTATTCAAGGCGTTTGGATCGCGCTGTTTCAGATGTATCGAGGCGTGCGCTACCAACCGATCGTACTGATTGGGATGGGTCTTGCGATCTGTGGGGTTGTAGCGATCACCGGACTCGATCTAGGCCTAGGACGCGAGGCGCTCATCGGGGATCTGCTGGCGATTATGGGCGGTATGTTGGCCGCGGCCTACACCTTGGCCGGTTCTGCGGCCAGGCGCACTCTGGGCACCGGTACCTATGCATCTACCTGCTATGCGGTAACCGCCGTCATATTGCTGGTGCTGTGCCTCGTTACGGGGCAACCGCTGTGGGGATTCGACACCCTCGGATGGATTGGCATCATCCTACTCACGGTTTGCGCCCAGCTACTTGGGCACACGGTAATGAACCATCTACTCAAGGTGCTGGGCGCTTTGACCGTATCGACACTGATCCTGCTAGAAATTCCAGGGGCAGCCCTGCTCGCTGCACTTTTCCTTGAGCAGGTTGTCCCATGGGGCACATTCGTCGGGCTGGGCGCAATCTTAATTGGGCTATGGTGTGTTGTCCGCGGACAATCACGCCTGGTTAGCGGCTAGTTTGCTTCATCATCCCGAGCGAGGTCACGGATCTCGTCCACGCTGGCCTCTCGTGAAGAGACCGGTTCAATGGTGTCGGGTTGAGGACTCTCCGAGGACCAAGGATCGGGCACCGGCTTTGATGCCTTCCACAACGCCACCAACACGGCGACAACTCCCGCAATTGCTGCGATGAGCAAAAACTTCCCGCCAGTACTCTTGGTGCAGGCCATCTGGAACCTCCTGAAATTAGTCGTTAGCTGTCTCTTCCAGCCTAGGACGGATCCCGTGCGCACAGGTGCCGTTGGGCAGTATTCATGAATGTTTCACTGACCGCGTACCCGTAGCTTGGCGGTCAGTCATTGCAACATGGGAGAATAGCGCTATGACTGCAAACGCAACACACAAAGCAACGATTCACACCAGCTTGGGCGACATCGTTGTTGAACTGTTCGGTAACCACGCTCCGAAGACCGTGAAGAACTTCGTTGGTCTTTCGACCGGTGAGCAGGAGTGGGTACACCCAGAGACCGGCGATCAGAAGACCGGCACTCCCCTGTACAACGGGACGATTTTCCACCGCATCATTGCTGACTTCATGATTCAGGGCGGTGACCCGCTGGGCCAGGGCTTCGGTGGCCCGGGTTACCAGTTCGACGACGAAATCCACCCAGAACTGGACTTCACCGCTCCTTACAAGTTGGCCATGGCCAACGCCGGTATCCGCATGGGTCGCGGAACCAACGGTTCCCAGTTCTTCATCACCACCACCCCTACCACTTGGTTGCAGGGCAAGCACACCATCTTCGGTGAGGTCACCGACGCGGAATCCCGCAAGGTTGTCGACGCGCTCAACACTGTGGCCACCGACGGCCGTGACAAGCCGCTGGAGCCGGTGGTTATCAACTCCATCGATATCGAAACCCTGTAAGTTTCGACCTACTCAGTTGAAGGCTCCGGGAAGCGCATTGAGCGTTTTTTCCGGAGCCTTCGTGCATCCCCGTCCACTTTGAACAACCACATTTAAGGCGCAGGAAAAGAATGTCATACGGGCAAGTATCCCCCTCAGGCCACGGCGAGCCGAGATGTTACCGGCATCCAGATCGAGTGTCGTACGTTAGCTGCGCGAGGTGCAACCGGCCGGTTTGCCCGGAATGTCAGGTCTCCGCCCCGGTGGGTGTGCAATGCCGCGAGTGCGTCCAGGAAGCTAATCGTCAGATGCCAACCCAGCGCACACAGTATGGCGGTGCCGTGGCGACCAAGCCCATGGCGACCTACACCATCATTGCGCTGAATATTCTTGCCTATCTCGCGCAGTGGGCGCTGCGCGGAACCACTCAGGCCATGATGCTGGTACCGGGGATTGCCATTTATGAACCGTGGCGATTGTTCACTAACGCCTTCGCCCACTCCACTGGGTCGATCTTTCACATCCTGATGAACATGTACGGTATCTACATCTTTGGGACGCTGCTCGAGCCACGTATGGGAAGACTTCGGTTTATCTGGCTCTACATGCTCTCACTCTTTGGGGGCACTGCCGGCATCATGTTGTTGAGTCCCCCATTAAGTGGAACGCTCGGAGCTTCCGGTGCCCTAGCCGGTCTCTTCATCGCTACACTCGTTGCACTCCGGGGAAACCGTGGAGTCCTCAGTCAGCTGGGCATTGTGCTGGTACTCAACATCGTGCTGAGCTTCACGGTGCCAAACATCTCGTGGCAAGGTCACCTTGGTGGCGCCATTGTCGGCGGCCTTGCAGCCCTGTGTATAACTTTGGTGCCGCGTGGCCCGAAGCGCAACATAACTCAACTCGGATTGTTGGGTGCCTTGAGTGCCGTGCTAGCCATTGTGCTTTTCGTAAGCACCACAAGTGCTGCCTTGCCCCTGGTGTAAATCGAAGATGTGGGCCGTGGATATCCACACGCGTTATCCACACTGTTAATAACTTATGCACCGGTTGCATAAAGGGCGTGGATCGACTCAAGATCGATCCACGCCCTTGTTTATGGTCATTGGTAGACACGACAGTGCATTTTACACAGAGTTCCCCACAGTTGTGGATAACTTTTTAACAGTCCCTGTAGATAGCTGGATCTGCGAGTGAGTGGGATTGGCTAACTCGGTCTTCGAATAAACTTGCGAAAAGCGGCCGCCATCTGACGTTTTGTGAACAAGTCGCGTTATCCACACCTACTATCCACAGTGTTAATAACTTACAAGCGTGTGATTCCAGGTATGTAATTCCGGGGTTGATCTGGACATTCCACCAGAGCCTCCTCGTTGAGAGTCATTTACCCACAACTGTGGATAGAGTTGTGAACAAGAATGCGAGCTTTTGATGCACACCCCTGTGGAAACTCCTGTTTAAATGTGGATAGCTCGACTTTCTGTTATCAACGGGAGAAGCAGCAGCACGGCGAAATAGCTCATCAACAACGCAATGAGCCCATCCAGAATGCGCCATGCCAGGGGTCTAGCAAAGACAGTGGATAGGTAGCGAGCCGCAAAACCCAAGGCACTAAACCAAAGAATGGAACCCAAGACGGCGCCAAGGCCAAAGGCCCATCGTCCACTTTCTCCCTGCGCAGCTCCCAAAGAACCTAGAAGTAGAACGGTATCCAAGTAGACATGTGGATTTAGCCAGGTGAGTGCCAGCGCCGTCAGCACCACAGCCTTGCGCGAGGTTCCTCCTGATCCGGCCGACACATCGAGTGATCCTGGCGCTATGGCGCGACGCAGTGCGAGTACCGCGTAGCCGATAAGGAACGCTGCTCCCCCAAGGCGCGCAATGATAAGTGCCACGGGCGCGCGTTCGATGAGATATCCGATGCCGCTAACGCCGGCCGTGATCAAGATTGCATCTGACAGCGAGCAAATCAGCACGGTGGTCAACACATGCTCTTTGCGTATTCCTTGGCGTAGCACAAATGCGTTTTGTGCGCCGATGGCAATGATGAGGCTTAGGCCAGTAGTGAGTCCAAGAAGGGCGGTATGAAGCATGGAATAAAGCTAGGCGGACTCTCTCTATGGAGTCCAACTTAATATTCTTAGTCTCCATTAGAGTTCCTAATGTGAATGTAGATCTGGCCCAACTGCAGACCCTCTTGGCGATTGTCGATGCAGGAAGCTTCGATGATGCCGCGATTGATCTCGGCGTTACCGCTTCGGCAGTATCGCAACGCATGAAATCTCTCGAATCGGCGGTCGGAGCAGTCCTATTAGTTCGTTCGCGACCGGTTACGCCCACGGAGCATGGGCGACGCCTTCTGCGCTACGCGCGGCAAATTGCACTGTTGGGTACCGAAGCCGAACGGGAACTTCGGGCCGATACGAAAGGCGCCGAGCGGATGACCCTGACTGTTGGAGTCAACGCGGACTCGTTGGCGTATTGGTTTGCGCCGGTATTCCGGGAGCTAGCCCGATGGCCCGAGCTCTCTTGCGAATTCGTGCGGAGCGACGAGAATCTATCGTTGAGCCTGCTTCGATCTGGGCGGGCGAGCGGTGTGATCACCACCAGCGCAGAAGTAGCTCAAGGTTGCACGAGCACGCGCTTAGGAAACCTGCGCTACCACGCCGTTTGTTCAGAATCGATGTATCACGCGGTATTCGAAACGGCAGACAAGAGCACGGCTTTAATCACCGCACCCATGGTGGCCTACGACCGGGATGACTCATTGCAGCATGTTTTCCGCGAAACGCTCACAGGGGAAACCTCGTCCCCGCCGAGCATCTCCTACATTCCGGAATCTGAACAATTCGCTGTAGCCATCGCTGCCGGATTGGGTTGGGGGCTAGTTCCCGTTGCGCAGATGCGCTCGCTGCCTCAACTACGCACTATCGATGCGAACTGGCACGTCGATGTTCCGCTGTACTGGCAACGCTGGTCAATACAGTCACCGGCCCTTGATCGACTGGGTGCAATTCTTGTCACAGCGGCCAGCGAAGCGGGGCTAACATTGCTATCCTCAAGATAGGTAGCGTACAAGACCTACCTCCGGACGAGGGAGCCGTACCCGGATCGCACGACAAGACGGCCAGAAGGAATCTGGCATGCATTGGATCGTGTTGATCATTTCAGGGCTATTCGAAGCCGTATGGGCCGTCGCACTTGGTCGTAGCGAAGGCTTCTCCCGCCTCGTACCAACGCTAGTTTTCGTCGGCGGAATGATCGTCTCCATGGCGGGGCTCGCCTATGCAATGCGCGAAATCCCCACCGGTACCGCCTATGCGATATGGGTGGGGATCGGAGCGTCACTGACGGTTATCTATTCGATTATCACCGGAGACGAGCCATTCTCGGTGCTCAAGGTGGTGTTCATTCTCGGCCTGATTGGCTGTGTCATCGGTTTGAAGGCGGTCAGCCACTAAACGTGACTGGCGCTATTTCCAGCCTGTTGTCATGAAGAAGCCAACCATGGCAATGCCGAAGCCAACGACAATGTTCCAACCTCCGATATTCGGGATCGGAAACAGCGTCTGTGAAACGTAGTAGACGATAATCCACAGCAGGCCCAGTAGCATTAGGCCAAACATGACCGGCTTGTACCAAACTGGCATGGGCTTATCAATGGCGTGGCTTCCCTGCTGCTGGGACTCGGACACCTTGTTCTTGCGACGTGACTTCGATTCAGGCACTGTTTTCTCCCTCGGCTTCGTCCAATAGCTGGAATCAACGGGAGACTGAAGGATCTTCCCGGTAACCTTATGTCAGGGATTAGACGTATTTCACGTTCTTATCCCGTGTTGTTTCCATTTTAGCCATAACGCCGCAGTGAGATGGGTACCCATGGAACCGCGCGCCGAAGGAGTAAATCCACCGTGAACCGAGTCGCAACTGCGCCTGGGCGCAGAATGACCAGGCAGAAACCGAGCGCCGGTAACCGGATTTTGGGCGTCTTGGGTGAAATCCTGATTACTCTCGGCATCCTGCTCATGCTCTATGTGGCGTGGGAACTGTGGTGGACGAACATTGACTCTGCTAATGCGCAAAAGCAGGTCACCCAAAACCTGGTGCAGAACATCGGTGACGTCAAAATCGGTGATGATACCGAGGAAGACATCGACTATGGCCCAGCGCCCGTCGCAGAAGTCAATCCGGGAGAAACCTTTGGCATCATGTACTTCCCGCGGTTCGGATCTAATGGTTCGCACCACCCGGTGACCTACGGTGTCGGGCGCGACGTCATCGACAACCTCGGCATCGGCTACTACCCAAGCACCCAATTACCGGGCGAAAAGGGAAACTTCGCTGTGGCCGCTCATCGCCAGACGCACGGCCAGGTTTTCTGGGATATCGACAAGCTCCAGAAGGGCGACAAGATCTATCTGCAAACCAAGGAAGGCTATTACACCTACACCTGGTACGAGACAGAGATTGTTCAACCCTCCAACGGTGACGTGCTCTTGCCGGTCCCCCACGAACCCGACGCGGAGCCGAAACGTTCGATTCTGACGATGACCAGCTGTCACCCACCCTTCACTACGCGGTTACGTATCATCGCCTACTCGGAATTGACGGACTGGCGGCCACTTGAAGCCGGGCCACCCAAGGAAATTCGCGAGATGGTTAAGGACGCTACGAGCTAGGAGGCTTGAATGTACGCATGGATATTCCGGAATCTGCCCGGACCCATTTGGTTACGAATCATTGAAGCATTGATCCTGATCGCAGCGATCGTGCTATTACTGATGGTGTATGTTTTCCCGTGGCTGAGTCAGTTCAGCCCATTCACCGAATCAACGATTGGTCTCAACACACCGTGAGCACGTGCAAGATCCTCGTCATCGACAACTATGACAGTTTTGTCTATACCCTCGTTGGTTATCTGCAGGAGCTTGGCGCCGAAACCACGGTGATTCGCAACGATGCACTTAGCCTTGAAGAGGCTACTGAGCTCGCTCAGGGATTCGACGGAGTACTGGTCTCTCCCGGGCCTGGAGACCCACAGGGGGCCGGCGTCAGCATTGGTTTGATTCATTGGTGTGGAGAGCACGCCAAACCCATGCTCGGCGTCTGCCTAGGACACCAGGCGCTCGCCGAGGCTTACGGCGGAACGGTCACCCACGCCGAAGAGCTCATGCACGGCAAGACCTCATTGGTCAGCCATGAAGAGCATCCACTCTTTGCGAACGTCGCCAATCCTTTTACGGCGACGCGCTACCACTCGCTGGCTGCCGTGCGGGAGACCATCCCGGACGAGCTGGAGATCACCGCACAGACCGCTGGAGGCGTGATCATGGGGCTCGCACACCGTGAGAAGCCTCTATGGGGCGTGCAGTACCACCCGGAGTCCGTGCTCACCCAGGACGGTTATCTTATGCTGGGTAACTGGCTTGAATCGCTAGGGATGGGCGGCGTTGCCGCGCGTTCAGCCCGGCTCAGCCCGCTTTTCAGCGGCGAATAGCCGAGCTCCCCGGCCGCGCCATTTAGTTGGCGCGGCCAGGGGTCGTTGGGTTCAAAACCGGCGGTTTCGAGGACCTCTGAGGGCTTTCGGAAGGCTCGTTAGGTTCGTTAGACTCTTCGGGTTCTTTGCTAGGCGTCGGTTCTTCGGGTGCTTTTGCCACGGTCAGCGTAATTAATTGACCCGGAGTGACTTCTTGTTTGGACTCGGGATCCTGCTTGAAGACCTTTCCTTCCGTGTACTCTGTTGTCTCTTCATCAATGAACTGAACCTTGAGGCCTAGCTCTTCGGCAGTCAGAGTCTTCTCGGCTTCTTCCTTCGACATCCCGGTTACGGAGGGGACGACTACTTTTCCGGTGGAAAGAACCAAGTCAACGGTGCTTCCAGCTTTCACGTTGGCGCCGAGGTCCGGGGAGGTAGAAATGACCCATCCCTCCGGAATCGTGGCGCTGTGTTCGTGGGTTACCTCTCCCACTTCAAGCCCGACGTCCTGCAATGTAGCGCGAGCCGTTGCTTCGGAGGTATTGGCTAGAGATTGCGGAATGGTGCGCTGCTCAGAACCCTGAGAGATGAAGAGCTTAACGGTCGATTCCTTGGCGATACTCTCTCCGGCGCCAGGGTCGGTGCCGATGGCTTTGCCTTCTTCGACGTTATCGTCGAATTTAGGCTCGACATTCACGTTGAACGTAGCATCACGCAACAGGGTGGTAGCCGTGCCCTCGTCCATATTCGTCACCTCAGGAACCGAAACAGGAGCTCGTCGCTCCTGATCGGCCTGGTACCACGTGTAGACGAAGTAGCTGGCGATGGCGACTGCCGCTACGGCAATGATGGAGAGCAGCCATAGCATCCCCGCGGTGGTCCCCGTTTTCTGGGCCGCGGCGCGAGAATATTCCTGCGGGGCAAAGAGTGGGTGCTGGTCGGTCGCGGGGTGTTCTTCTCGTCGCGTGGACGTTGAATCCTGCGCATAGATCGCCAGAGCCGGGACCGTTGCGTCAGCCTCGTCCTCGACGAAGGGAATGCCGTTTTCGGCATCCCGTAGTGCCGCGGCGAACTGTCCGGCTGTGGCGAAACGTTGTTCACGATCTTTATTCAGCGCCTTGAGCAGTACGGCATCAAAGAGGTCGGGCAGGGCGGAATCAACCTGACTGGGAACCTCTGGTTCCTCACCGACGTGCTGGTACGCCACGGATACCGGAGAGTCACCCATAAACGGTGGACGTCCGGTCAGCAGCTCATAGGCTAAACATCCGGTTGAGTAGATGTCTGAGCGGGAGTCCACGGCTTCTCCGCGCGCCTGTTCGGGGGAGAAATACTGTGCGGTGCCCACTACCGCGGCTGTCTGTGTCATGGTGGCCGAGGCATCGACGGCTCGAGCGATGCCGAAGTCCATGAGCTTGACGTGGCCATCATTGGTGACCATCACGTTGGCCGGTTTAATGTCGCGGTGCACCACGTTCTTCGCGTGCGAATGATCCAGAGCGGCGCACACACCGGAGACAATCTCGATGCTGGTGCCTATATCCAGTCGTTCTTCGCGCACAATCTGGCGGAGCGAATGGCCCTCAACGTACTCCATGACGATGTAGGGCAGCGGCTCCTGTCCCTGTTGCACGGGCAGATCGCCGGTGTCATAGACGGCCACGATATTCGGGTGGCTCAGTCCCGCGACGCTACGCGCTTCCCGGCGGAATCGATTGAGCACCATTGGGTCATTGGCTGTGTCCGCGCGCAGAAGCTTTACAGCTACCGGACGGTCCAGTACATGGTCGGTTGCAAGATAGACATCGGCCATGCCTCCCCTGCCGATTAGCGACAGCATTTCATAACGGTCGCTAATCAGCGTGGGCACGCCCGGCGGAAGTTGCGTCTCATTCATCGCCCTGCGCCGTTTCCTTAGGGATGCTGGAGGTCGTCGGAGTACTCGATTCGGTAGGAGTTTGCGACGGCGTGGTTGGCTCCGGACCGTTGGATACGACGATATCTACCTCATCACCGGGTTCGAGCATGGCACCGGCATTTGGGCTTTGGCTGATGACCGAACCCTTGGCCACCGAATTCGAGTACTCGGTGTCGACATCGCCCACCTTAAAGCCAGCCGCTTTCAGCGTGGACTCGGCCTGGCTGCGGCTAGTTCCAGTCACCGACGGCACTGGCTGTTGTTCCGGAAGCTTGGTGTAGGTAACGGTCACCGTTGAACCTCGGGCGACATCGCCGTACGGCTGGATGTCGGTCACCGTATCCGGAGCAAAATCGGGGTCTTCAACGACCTTCTCGGAAACGGTGAGTCCAAGGCCTTCCAACTGCCCGCGCACGTAGTCAAAGGATTGCCCCACGAGAGCTTCGGGATTGACGTTTACCGTCGATTCGCTCTCGCTTGGCGACTCGCTGGTCGAGGTTTCCGACTCCGACTCGGACTCACTCGGGCTTGACGACTCGCTTTCGCTTTCCGAGGGTGACTCGGACTCCGTGACCTGCGTGCTCGGTTGATTGGACGGTGTTTTCTCAGGTTCGCTTGCGCCGGTAAATTTCGGAATCAACCATGCGCCGAGGGCGACCAACAGCGCAATTGCAATGATCGCGATCAAGGGGATCAGCCACGGGTTGCGCTTTTCCTCTTCTTCCTCTGGATGATCGCTGCCATCGGCATCGAAGCCTCCGGGGGCTTTTGCGCCGCTCGAGCTAGCCGAGAAACTCTCGTCCGCCGGGGCCACCACGGTGGGCATGGCATTGGTCATCGGAGCCGAGGGGTTCGCCGTGGTGCGGGGTACGACCTGCGTTGCATCTGAGTCATCTACATTCAGCGCCTGCGTGGCGGCATCCTGAACACCGGTGGCCAGCATGCCAGGAACGGCGATGACTGCAGTGTTCGTATCGCCGGCCCGCAGGGCATCGGCGGCCTCGGCTAGCGCCGTGGCATCCTTGGGACGGTCTGCGGCCTCCTTGGCGAGCATAGACATGATCAGCTGACGGACCGGAGCCGGCAGACTTTCAGGCAGCGGCGGCGGTGCGTCGTTGACCTGAGCCAATGCAATAGCAATCTGAGACTCGCCGGTGAATGGACGTCGTCCCGCAAGGCATTCGTAGCCGATAACGCCGAGGGCATAGATATCCGAACTACCGGTTGCCTGCTGGCCGGTGGCCTGTTCCGGGGCCAGGTACTGGGCGGTGCCCATAACCTGTCCGGTAGCGGTCAGCGGGACTTGGTCGGCGGCGCGGGCGATACCGAAATCGGTAATCTTCACGGTGCCCGAGGGCATGACCAAGATATTTCCCGGCTTCACGTCTCGGTGCACTAAACCGTGGGCATGGGCAGCGGCCAAGGCCCGGGCAGTTTGCGCAATGAGCGAGAGGGTGCGGTCGACGTCGAGCTTGCGTTCCCGTTCGATAATGCTGGACAGCGGCTGGCCGGGGACCAGCTCCATGACGAGGTAGGCAGAGCCGCCCTCTTCGCCGTAGTCGAAGACGCCGGCAATGCCGGGGTGGTTCAGCAGGGCGGTATGGCGCGCCTCGACGCGGAAGCGCTTGAGGAAGGCTTCGTTATTGGTGTATTCCTCTTTGAGGATTTTGATGGCCACGAGACGACCAAGTACTTGGTCGCGGGCCTTCCAAACTTCGCCCATGCCGCCGATCGCGATGCGTTCGGTCAGCTTGTAGCGACCTCCCATGGTGGTACCGATTACTGGCCTCACTGGGCGAACACCGCCTTCGTCATTTCTTTCATAAGTGCTCCGGCCAGATTATGGCCCTTGTCGTAGGGAACGCGTTCCACATTTACTGTGATGGCATACTGTGGGTCGTCCCCTGGTGCGAAACCGGTGATCCACGAATTAACGAGGCCGGTATTGCCGATCTGTGCCGTTCCGGTCTTAACCCGCAGATCCACCCCAGGAACTCGAGTATTCATGGCGGTTCCGGATTCCACCGGCCCCTTCATCAGTTCGGCAACCTGTGCGGCCACCTCAGGCGTAGTCGCGGTCGAGAATGCCTTCGGTTTTGGTTCATCGACGATCCGTAGGTCCGGGGCGATCACCTTTTTGATCAGGTTCGGTTGCATGATCACACCCTTGTTCGCAATGCCCATGGCGACCATGTTCATCTGTAGTGGTGTGGCCTTAGTATCAAACTGACCGATGACTGCCATTGCCAATTGCGAAGGTTCCATATCACGTGGAAACTCCGATGGAGTCACGCGCAATGGGATATTAAGCTGTTGTCCGAAACCGAAACGCTCGGTCACGTCTACGAAGGCACCTTCGCCAAGATCCTGGCTCATATTCACGAACGGTGTATTGCAACTTTGAGTGAAGATGAACTCCAAGGTGGCGTTCGGGCGGCTGGAACAAATGCCCGCGTCGAAGTTACCCAATTGCGTGTTGGTGCCGGGCAATTTGATCTTCGATGGGTTCTCAAGTTTGGTGTCTTTGTTGTACTTTCCAGACTCGATGCCCGCCACGGTGTCTAGGATTTTGAATGAAGAACCGGGGGACACAAGATCGTTGATCGCCGGGTTTCGATAAACGCTGAGACCATCTGTCGCATTGATTTTCTTCAGGTTATCGGCAGCCTTCTTCGTGGAGTGGACGGCCAATTGATTCGGATCGTAGCTGGGCTTTGTCACCATGGTCTTGATGGCGCCGGTCTTCACGTCGGTGACGATGATCGTTGCCTTGGTTCCATCGTTGGGGATTAAGTCATAGGCGGTCTGTTGCAGCCTTCCATCGATGGTCAGCTCAACCGAGGCACCTTCGGATTCTTGGCCGGTGAACATTGCCGCCAGACGATCGAAGAGCAAGTCGGAACTTGAACCGGTGAGCCATCCGTTGAGTTGCGACTCGAGATGCGTGCTCCCGTTGGCCAACGAATAGAACCCGGTCAGGTGCGCATACACCTCTGGGTTGTTGTACTTGCGCTGGTAGGTGAACTGACCCTCGTCGGTGGCGACTGATTCGGCAATCGACTTACCGTCGACCAGAATCGCCCCACGCGGTAAATCGAACTCACGGTACAACTGCCGTTTGTTCATCGGGTTATCGGCAAGGGTCTGCGAGGCAAAGAACTGAATATAGGTGAGTCCGCCGATGCAGATGAGGAACAGGGCGGTTAGCGCGATCCATACGCGTCGAATTGCGTGATTCATGAGGATTTCACCGCCTTATGAGTAGCTGAGGGAGTGGCAACGACATCGGTTGGGGTTGCTGTCTCGTCCATTGGGCGTCGAGCGTTGTGGGAGATCAGCAGGAGAATGACCACGATGATCCAGTTCGCCAGCAGGGACGAACCACCGGCTGCCATAAAGGGCGTGGCGAGACCCGTGAGAGGGATCAGTCGGGTGACTCCTCCGATAATGACCACGCATTGCAGTGCCAAGGTCACCGATAGGCCGGTTGCCAGTAGCTTTCCAAAGGCGTCGCGTGAACCTAGCGCGGTACGCAGCCCACGGCTGATCAACAGCATGAACAGCAAGACGATGGCGACAACACCGATCAGCCCAATTTCTTCACCAAACGAAGCAATGATCATGTCGGAGTTGGCCAGTGGTACCCGGTAGGGGGAACCAGCGCCCAAGCCGGTGCCAAAGAGTCCACCATCGGCCATGCCGAACAGTCCTTCGACGATCTGCATACTGCCGCCCGAGGCCTGATACACCTCGGGGTCGAACGCGTTGAGCCAGGTGTTCAGGCGGCGGGTCACGTGACCCATGGTCGACCCGGCGAAAACGCCGCCAACGACCACCAATAGGAAGCCGATCAGTACCCACGAAATTCGAGCAGTTGCCACGTAAACCATGACGATGAACATGCCGAAGAAGAGGATCGAGGATCCGAGGTCACGTTGGACCACGAGCACACCTATAGACATGAGCCAGGCCAACACCATGGGGGCCATATCGCGCATACGCGGCAGCTGGAGCGGGCCGACCTTGCGCCCGGCCATGAGGATCAAGTCGCGATTCGATGAGAGGTAGGCGGCAAAGAAGACCGCCAAGGTAATCTTGGCCAGCTCGCCGGGCTGCATCGAGTAGCTACCTACGTGGATCCAAATGCGTGCACCGTTGATCGTGACGCCCAGCCCAGGAATCATCGGCAGGACGAGCAGAATCAAAGATGCCGCAAGCGATATGTAGGTGAAGCGTCGCAGCGTTCTGTGATCCCGAATAATCCACAGAGCCACCGCCGCAACGAGCACGGCAATGACCGTCCAGAGCAGCTGACGGCTCGCCTGGTCGGTAGATTTTGCCATGTCAATTCGGTAAATCATGGCCAAGCCCAGGGCATTGAGAGCCACTGCGATCGGAAGTATTACCGGATCAGCATATTTGGCGAAGATGCGCAGAAGCACGTGAATAATCAGCCCCAGAACGCCTAGGACGCCGATCTGCTTCACGATCACCATCACGTCGGTGGCCTCCGTGGTGACGCCGACCAGATAGAAGGCCGAGGCACCCACGGCGAGGGCCAAGAGCAACAGGAGCAGTTCGAGATTACGGCGTGAAACCGGTGCCGTTTGCACTTCGGTCATCGCAGAATCTCCTTGCAGTAGTCTGGCAGGTCTCGTTGCTCATTTTCCTTGTCATCGTCGCCGGGAGCCTGCACGGGGCAGTTCTGTTTGGCGGTGACCAGTAGTTCTTGAACCATCGCACGGGCATGGTCCAAATCTTTGGCGTGAATGCTCGATTGCACACGCTGGCGTGAATATTCCGGTAACGCATCCAGCGGCACATTACTGACCGAATCGACCTCGGAGAGTGAAATCGGCCCCAGTTCTTGCGGAACGCCCTTGAATATCGCGACCCTGTTATCCACCGACCCAACGTAGTACTGGGTTTGTGTCCACAGGTAGCCCCAAGCACCCACGACCACGATCAAGATGGTCATCATGGTCAACAGGGCGGAGAGGAACCAGCGGCGACGTGGTCGCTCCGGCTCCACGGCCGGATCGAGAATCTCGCTGGCCTCGGGGGAGCGGTGGGTCAGTAGGGCAGCCGCGCGGCGTTCGCCCGTGCTCTGCGTGACCACGGGTATCTGCCCGGTTTGAGTGGCCAGCTGGGCGGCACCAACCAGTAGATGCGGGCGCTGTGAAATCTCATGGCGCAGCAAGACCGCGCTGGCTTCGACATCGCCTTCGGCGGCAATGGTCAGCTGTTCGGTATTCGGCGCCGGCTCATAGGGGTCGGTGACATCTGCGTTTACGTCATCGGATTCGACAACCTCGAAAATCACCACGGTGACGTTATCGGGTGCACCGTTTTGCAGGGTGGTTGCGACCAGGTCATTGACCGCTTGATCCAGATCTTTGGTCCCGCGCAGGGCCTGTTCGATAACCGGCTCCGGGACAACGTCGGTCAATCCGTCGGAGCAGAGCAACCAGCGTTCGCCGGGTGCTGCCTCGTGTTGCTGGATATCAAGTTCGGGAGAGGCATCTGAATCGCCCAGAACGCGCAAAAGCACGTTCTTATGAGGGTGGCTTTCGGCGTCGGTAGGGGAGATTCGTCCCTCTTCGACGAGTCGCTGCACGAAGGTATGATCCTTCGAGACTTGCTCAAAGACCCCGTCCTTGAGCCGGTAGGCCCGAGAGTCGCCAATATGGGCCATGTACAGCGTGCTGCCGGAGAGCAAAAGGGAGGTGACGGTGGTGCCCATGCCCGAAAGCTTCGGATTGGAGGCGACAAGCTCATTGAGCACAAGATTGGCCGCCTGAATCTCATCGGGCAACGCATTTTCCGGCTCGGGGGTGTGCGGGTTGTCCAGGTGGATTAGATCGAGGACGGTCGAGGCACTGGCGACGTCGCCGCCAACATGACCACCCATGCCATCTGCCAGCACGGCGAGATTCTGCCCAACGTAGGCAGAATCGTCATTCTTTTTTCGGACCCGTCCAACATCAGACTTGGCCGCGAATTCAAGCTTTAGAGCCATAGGCTAGGCCTTCAATTCCAGAACGGTCTTCCCGATGCGAATTCGCTGACCGGGTTCGACAGCCTGCGCCCGAGTCAATTGCGTATCGCCCACAAAGGTGCCATTGGTGGACCCGAGATCCTCGATAAACCAGCGTGAACCCTGCGGGAAGAGTCGGGCGTGTCGGCCCGAGGCATAGTCGTCCTCCAAGACGACGGTGGCGTCCTGGGCCCGACCAAAAAGGATCGGCTGGCCCTGAAGCTCAATAACGCGTCCGGCCAGTGGGCCGTCGGTAATTTCCAACGTGCTGGCGGCCTTGCGCGAGGTTGGCTCCGGCTCGGCCAGCTCGGGATGCTTGCGAAGCGTGCGGGCACTGGGGGTGCCAGTGCGGGCTTTGCGACCGATCGAGAGGTCAAGGCGCATTGAACCTACGATGCCAAGCACCAGTAGCCAAATCAAGGCCAAGAACGCGAGCCGGAAGATGTTTAGTACTAGGTCGTTCATGCAGCACCTCCCTGCTTGGGGGTGATTAATCTGAAGATGATTTTGGTTTGCCCGATGGTGATCACCGTGCCGTCAAAGATTTGCGTGGCTGAGGAGATCTTCTTGCCGTCGATGTAGGTGCCATTGGTTGAACCCAGATCGGTGGCGGTGAATTTCTCGTTGGAGTGCGTTTCGATGCGCACATGCTGGCGTGAGACACCCGCATCGTCCACGGGGATGTCGCTACTATTCGAACGTCCCAGCACAATCGAGTGGTGGTGTACCGCGTAGCGTTCACCGGCGACTTCTACGATGGCTTGTTTAGCGACCGGGGCTGCCGGGGGATGCGGCACCGGCCGCGGCTGAGCGACGGTCTGTGTCGCCGGATGCGCCTGTGGTTGCGGTGCTGGCTTGGCGGCCGGGCGCGGTGTCGGAGCTGGGTTGGCCGTAGGTTTCGCGGCGTCCTGGAAGTCGGCGGAGATTTCTCGTTCACCCGGGCGCAGCTCGTCGTCGAGCGTGAAACGAATACGCACCTCGCCCTGAAGGTTGTAGCCCTGGCTCGAGGCGTGGTCGGCGGTTACCGTCGCGATTTCCTGCACGATAACCGAGCTCCAACTCTTGGCCGTGTCAAAGTCGCGTTGGTTCAACGCCACGGTGAACGAGTTCGGCGCCAGACTTCGACCCTCGCTAATGGCGAGGATCGAACGATCCATCTGATTGCGTAGCGCGGTGGTGAGCTCGACCGGCTTGATTTCGGCGGTGCTGTTGCCACGGAAGAAGCCGGTGACGACCTTTTCGAGACCACGTTCGACGTTGTCGAAAAAACCCATAGCGCGTGCTCCTTCCCTTGGTGGTTATGCCCGATACATTGCAATGAAATCCGCACCCAAACGGCATCGGGTACGGAAGCTCAAAGTCGATCTTACTGTCACCAGCTGTGGAATCACCGGAAATAGGTGGCCGCAGAGGGTGCCAGAAAGGCAACGATTTGGACTCAAAACTGGTTCCGTTGGTGTTTGTCGTCACAACCATCCCATTCGATTAGGCGATCGCAAAAAGAGTGTGTAAGCTATTTCTTGTTGCCGCGAGAGTGGTGACCAAAAAATGAATATGCGCGAGTGGCGGAATTGGTAGACGCGCTGGCTTCAGGTGCCAGTGATCGCAAGGTCGTGGGGGTTCAAGTCCCCCCTCGCGCACAAAACAAAAATGGCCCTTGACCGGGAGGAAATCTCTGGTCAAGGGTCATTTTCGTATTTCCGGCCGGCGAATTAGGCCCGGGGTGACGCATACTCCTTATATATAGGAACAGTTGCCTCTCGCGGCGCACCGGCCGAAGGCACTGTGCTTGGCCAACGCCTCAGCCTAGGATCGTCGTGTTAAGGAGTGTGGACGATATGCAGGTCATAACCCCCGGCGGTTGCGGGAATTCTCCGCGATCGCAGTTCACGGTTGAACTCTTTGAGCAATGGGTGCTGGGAAACGCGGATTCATGGTTACCGTGGCTTACCAAGGATTTCGAGTGGTGGCGTGCGGGAGAGAGGATTGCTCAGGGGTCCCAGAACGTCACGCGAATGTTTCCGGGATTCGAAGCAGAACATGCCGAAATTAGTTCGGTGATCACCCACGGTCGCTTCGCCTCCTGTGACGGATTCCTCCTCGGTGCTGGGGCGCGTCTGGATTTTAGTCATGTTCTTCGCTTCACCGGGGCTGGTAAGACTGCAAACATCGCCCAGGTGCGAAGCTACCTCATTGAATCGAGTGCCGAACGACCGGCGCCTCGCTAGCCGTGGGTGCTGCCGCTAGGATGCCCCTATGGCAGTCGAATCACACAGCTTTGAGCTCCACGGAACCGTTGACGAGGTCGCGGGCCGTGCGATTATCCGTTTTGACGAAGAGTCCAGCGCGCAATTGCCAAGTCGAGGGCAGGTGGCGGTGGATACAGAGATCAAGGGCGAACCGACGACCCTGGTGATCGAACCGGATGGGCGTCGCGGGCACTGGTTGCCTCTCCCCGCGTCGCTACGCGGGTCCGTAAAATCCGGCGATCCCGTGTCTCTGCCCGCTTCGGTAAGCAAGGTCTGGCCCGAGGTCGAGGTGCCGGAGGATCTCTCCGATGCGTTGAAACAGGCCGACGATCTAGCGGACACCTGGACTTCGCTGACACCCATGGCGCGCTGGGAATGGGTGCGTTGGGTTGGCGCAACGAAGAACGAGCAAACGCGCGAGCGCCGCGTCGAAGTCAGCATTTCGAAACTACGCGATGGAAAGCGACGCCCCTGCTGCTTTGATCTGTCGTCGTGCACCGATCCCGAAGTGGCCAAGGGCGGAAAACTTATCGAGTAGTCGCCGCTAGGTGCGCGATAGTCTCGTGAACTTCGAGAATCTTTAATGTTAGTCTGTGCGCATGGATGCACATAACAAGCGATGCGGACTGAATCCCGAGTCCGAATACATCGAACTCGCGGCCGAGGTCATGGGCATACTTTCCGATGCCACGCGCATCAGAATCATCCTTGCGTTGCGCAAGGCTGGGGAACTCTCGGTCAACGCCCTGGCCGAAATCGTCGAGAAAAAGCGCGCCGGGGTGTCCCAACACCTAGCGCGCTTGCGTATGGCGCGCATGGTCACCACGAGACAGGAGGGCACCAGTGTGCTCTACCGGCTCAGCGATGAGCATGCCGCCAAGCTGGTCATTGAGGCGGTAAAACAGGCCGAGCACGCGGTGGCCAATGGCCAGACGCCGCCACACCACCACGCCTAAGGGTGATCACGATGTTGCGCGTTCTCGGTAACCGGCAGTACGCAAAGCTTTTCACGGCCCAAGTAGTCGCCCTGCTAGGTACCGGCCTACTGACCGTGGCGCTGGGGCTTTTGGCCTACGACTTGGCCGGCGCCCAGGCCGGGTCGGTGCTCGGCGTGGCCTTGAGCATTAAGATGCTGGCCTACGTATTTTGTGCGCCGCTCATCGGGGCCTTGATCGACCGCTTGCCCCGCAAGGCGGTCATAATTACCGCGGATCTGCTACGGGCCGCTGTGGCGCTCTGCCTGCCCTTCGTCGGTGAGGTGTGGCAGATATACGTGCTGATCTTTGTCCTGCAAAGTGCATCGGCCACCTTTACCCCGGCCTTTCAGGCCCTGATACCGTCCATCCTGCCCGAAGAGCAGGACTACACCCGGGCGCTGTCGCTTTCGCGCTTGGCCTACGACCTCGAGGCGCTACTAAGCCCGTTGCTCGCCGCAGCGCTGCTGTCGGTGCTCAGTTACAGCAATCTATTTCTGGGGACCGTTGCCGGGTTCCTGCTTTCGGCGATCCTCGTGACCGCCACCAACTTCCCGCTCCAGCCTGCTACGTCGCCCGGGGGATTCGTGCACCGGCTGACCCGCGGAATTCACCGCTTCGGACGCAGCACGGAACTGCGCGGAGTTCTCGGCCTTAATTTAACCGTCGCCGCGGCCTCCTCCATGGTGCTGATCAACACCGTGGTATTCGTGCGCGGCAACCTGGCGCTGGGGCAGGTGGAAGTCGCACTGCTACTGGGTGCCTATGGCGCGGGATCCATGTGCATCGCCGTGAGCATGCCCGGGTTGTTGGGGAGGTTCACGGATCGGCGGGTCATGCTGCTCTGTGCTGGCACGCTTCCGGTGTTGCTGTTCGCGGCGGCCGCCGTCATCGGTTGGGGCCGAGGTAGCGAGCAGTGGCTCATTCTCGTCGTGCTCTGGGTTTTGTTCGGTGCGGCGACCTCTGGGGTGTTGACCCCCTCGGCTCGGCTCTTGCGCCGCAATGCCTCAAGCGATGAACGCCCAGCGGTGTTCGCGGCGCAGTTCTCGCTGTCTCATGCGTGTTTCTTGCTGTGCTATCCACTGGCTGGGGTGCTGGGAGCGCGTATCGGGCTATCGCAGATTGCGCTGGTACTGGCGGTGTGTGCGCTACTCGGGATCGGATTTACGGTTTTCGCCTGGGCATCGCTTAGTCGATCGCGACCGCCAGTAGCGTCTGATTCAACGCAGGGTCTGCGTCCGGGTGAGGCTCGGTAAGATACTGCTCCCAAGCGAGACCCGAGGGCGTGAGCGAGCGCTCGCCGATCCACCGAAAGAGGTATCCATAGGCATCGGCCAGCTGCGAATAGTCCCCGGTCACCAGCAGGGTCGCGGTGCGGCCGGCCGGGAGGGTTTCACCGATGACCTCGCCGGTAGAGGCAAACGGGTCGGCCACCGGAATGGCGGCCGAAAGGTCGAGTAGTTCCCCGGGTTCCCCGTGCGTAATTCCCATGGGTGCCGCCGAAGGGCTTACTCCCGCTGCGGCAAGGGTACGCGAAATCAACGGGTAGGCCCGATCGTAAAAGGCGGGAATGTTGGCCAGGGCCACCGTATCGCGCACCGCAGCGGTGTGGATGGCGGGTCGTTGAATAATCTCTGGTTCGGCGTGGGGCATGATTATTCGCCTTCCGTGCGCGGGGCTAGTGCACGTCAGTATAGTATCGTGCGGCCGTAGGCGCACGCCCTTTGTCGAAGGTGAGGCGGGCTAGTCCAAGGCGCTTGAGCCACGTACGACCAGTCGGCTTGGCCAGATTAGCTGACGCTGCTCGATGCTCGTATCGCTTAGCAGGTTGCGCAGCATCGTTGCCGCCTGCACGCCCACTGCGTCCGCGGCTAGGTTGATACTGGTCAACCCGGGGTTCATCGACGCGGAGAACGGTAGGTCATCGAAGCCTGTCACAGCTAGGTCGCGTGGAACCTCTAATCCGGCGGCGCGGGCCTCCTGCAAGACGCCATAGGCCTGGGTATCCGTAGCGCAGACCACCGCGCTGGCCTGTGCCGCGTGCATTTGCGGCCAGGCGGCGGTAAAACTAGCGCCCGCGGCTGCAATGTCGATGGTAGTGGCCACGGGCAGATGCTGCAGCACCGTCATCCCCAGGCTTGTTGCGGCGGCCATAAAGGCCTCGCGGCGCACGCGCAGCGTCGCGGTGCCCGTGGCGGCATCGAGGTAGGCAATGGTGCGGTGGCCGCGGGAGTGCAGATGCTCGGCAATCAGCCGGGCGCCCTGGCTCACGTCGAAATTCACCGCCGGTACCGTCTCGGGGGCATCGGGGGCATCGACGGCCACCACGGGCACATGCGCGGGCACGCCAGCTAAGAATTCGGGGTCCGGGGCATGGAGGATCAGTCCGGCCGGACGCTGGCCAAAGAGGCGTGAAACCTCGGTGAGGCTAGGGCGCTGTCCGGGATCGCTGACCGAGAGCAACAGGTGGTAATCCGTGGCCAACACCTGACGCACCCCGGAGATGAGTTGGGCGAAGAACGGGTTTGAGATATCCGGGGCCACCAGAATGATGGTGGAGCTCACGCCGCGGGCCAACGAGCTGCCCACCGAGTCCAATACGTAGCCGAGCCGATCGATGGCCTCGCGGACGCGCTGCTCATTGGCGGCCGAGACTCGTCCGGCCGTTTTGCCGTTGACCACCAGTGACACCGTTGCGGTGGAAACCCCGGCTTCGGCCGCAACCATGGCGGCGGTCACCCGCCGGGTCGGCGAGTCGCTGCGCGGGTGTGGTGCGTTGCTCATGCCATTCATCCTAGCGAAGGGTGGCCGCGATAATTTTGCCCAGATGTGACTGTAATCAATGACGAAATCACCGCCGTGTGCCTACACTGAGAGCGCAGTTAATCGTTACCTGAATAGGGAAGTCAATGGCTGAAAAAACCCCGCACCAGAATGTCTCTTTCGCCTCCGGCGAGCAGAGCGCTCACGGCTATTTAGCGATCCCGGAGTCGGGCCGTGGACCGGGGGTCATTGTTGTTCAGGAATGGTGGGGCCTGACCGACCACATCCGCGACGTGGCCGATCGCTTGGCCGCCGAAGGCTTTGTGGCGCTGGCCCCGGATCTGTTCGGCGGATGGATTACCCACGACGGCGATGAAGCGGCCGAAATGATGTCCAAGCTTCCCGAAGCAACCGGCGCCCGGCTCCTGGCGGGTGCCGTGGACTACCTCTTGGGGCGCGAGGAAGTGACAAGTCAGCGCGTGGGCGCCATCGGATTCTGCATGGGCGGCGGCTTTGTGCTGAACCTCGCCGCGCAGCAGGGGGAGCGCATCAGCGCCGCGGTGCCCTTCTACGGTGTGGGCCAGGGCGTGCCGGAGGATTACAGTTCGGTGCGCGCCGCGGTACAGGGCCACTACGCCAACTTCGATGACTTTTACCCGGTTCAGCAGGCCAAGGCGCAGGAGCAGCAGATCCGGGAGCAGTCCGGCGCCGAGGTGCAGTTCTACTACTACGACGCCGCGCATGCCTTCCACAACGACGAAAATCCGGCCGGCAATTACAACGCCGAACTCGCCGCGCAGGCCTGGGGGAGAGCGGTCGCTTTCCTGCGCGAGCACGCAAACTAACGCAAACTGTGACCTCGGTCACCAATGGATGTAAGCTACCAAACGAACTCACTACTGACATAGAGGAGAAAACATGTCTGAAACCATCATCGTTGGAGTCGACGGTTCGGAAACCGCACAGCGCGCCGCCGTTCGTGCCGCTAGCCTGGCCGTGAAGCTGGAGGCCGAGCTGGTCGTCGTGACCGCTCACGCTTCGGATAACACCGAGGTTGTCTCCATCGGCTCCGACACCTGGATCTTGGACGACGCCGAGCAGGCCCGCAAGCTGGCTCAGCGTGTGGCCAACGACGTCAAGGAGAAGGTGGCTGGCGTGAACATCACCGCAGCTGCCGGTCACGGCAAGCCTGGCGATGTGCTGATCTCCGAGGCCGAGAGCCGCAACGCCTCGATGCTCGTCGTCGGCAACGTCGGCATGAAGGGCCTGGGCCGCGTGCTCGGCTCGGTTGCCTCCTCGGTGGCACACTCCGCCCCGTGCGATGTGCTGGTTGTGAAGACCGACAAGTAGGTCCCAGCGGCCTACCAGGGCACCGCTTCCCCTCGGGAGGCGGTGCCCTGTTGTATCTGTGGGCGCGTAGGCTTAACGCGTGCTGCGAATTTTCTACACCGCCGGGGTCACCCCGGGTAAATGGTTGACCCGGTTTGCCGAACGCTATCCGCAGATCGAACTGCATGCCGAACGCTACGATGCGGACAATATCCTCAGCCTGCTCGGCGATGACCTGGCCGACGCGGTGTTCCTGCGCTTTGTCCCGGGCCAGTCGCCCAAGGATGACACCCGGCATGTCATTCCGCTCTATGAAGAGCTCGAGGTGGTCTGTGCCGCACGCGATCACGACGTGGAGTATTACGACGAGAGCATCCCCGCCGCGGAGCTCGAACAGTACCCCCAACTGGATTTGGCCGACTTCCCGCCGGAGGCCGGGGGCGTGGACGCGGCCATGGAGTTGGTAGCCACCGGCGCCTTCATTGCGCGCATGCCGATGAGCCTGGCCCGCCTCTTTGGCCGCAAGGACGTGATTTCCCGCGAAATCGAGGGCGGAGAGCCGAGCATGATCGGCATCTGCTGGCCGGTGGACTCCCCGGTGGCCGAAGCCCTCGAGGAATTTATTGGGGTGGTGCGCGGGCGCGGGGCGAGTTCCTCGCGGCAGGCCTCGGTGCGCCAGGCGCAGCAACAGCAGTCCAAGCCCGCCGCACGCCCGGCCAAACGCGGCGGTGGACCCGCCCGCGGCGGCTCCCAACGGCCGCGACGCCAGGGCAAGGGGCCGAAGAAACGCCGCTAAGCCACGACAGTGGCCCGGGCCACAGTCGTGAGAAAGTGGGAGCATGGAGCACTTTGAGACACTGACCCTAGAGACCCGCGAGAACGCCCTGATCGTCACCATCGATCGGCCAGAATCGCTCAATGCGCTAGCCCTCGAGGTCGTTGCAGACCTTGAACGACTGGTGAACTGGCTAAGCGACAGTGGCTTTAGCTACCGCGGCATCGTCCTGACCGGCGCCGGCAGCAAGGCCTTTGTGGCCGGTGCCAACATCGTGCAGATGAACGGGATGAGCCCCGAACAGGCCCAGGCCTACGGGCAGCGCATGCACGCGGTCACCCTGGCCCTTGAAGAACTGCAGATCCCGGTGATCGCCGCGGTCAATGGTTTCGCCCTCGGCGGTGGTTGCGAATTGGCGCTGGCCTGCGACTTCATCTACGCCTCGCAGAACGCCAGCTTTGGGCAGCCGGAGGTCAACCTGGGCCTGGTGCCCGGCTTTGGCGGATCGGTGCGTCTGCCGCGCCGAATTGGCGCCGGGATGGCCCGCGAATTGATCTTCACCGGCCGCCGCATCGACGCCGCCGAGGCGCTACGCATCGGATTGGTCAACCGCGTCGTCCCGGGCGAAGAACTGCTCGAAAGCGCGGTGCAGACCATCAACGACATCGCCAAGGTGGCGCCCACCGCGGTGGCCAACGCGAAACGGGCCATGGTGCGCATGGACGGCCAGGACACCGCCACGGCGCTCCAGATCGAGGCCGAATCCTTCCGTGAGGCCTTCACCACCGCCGATTCGGTGGAGGGACGTGCCGCCTTCGTGCAGAAGCGCGCCGCACAATTCGAAGGCAAATGATCGTGCACTACGGGGATCACCCCGACCAGCAGCTGCAGTACTTCGCCCCGGCACACCCTTCCCTGCCCGGGGCCGCCCTGATCATTCACGGCGGCTACTGGCGGCAGAAGTACACCGCCGAGCTTGGCGTCCCGCTGGCCAAGGATCTGGCCGTCCGCGGCGTGCCGGCCTACAACCTCGAGTACCGGCGGGGACCGGGTAGCGCACAGCTGATGCTGGACGACGCCCGGGCGGCGCTGGCGTTGATCGAGCAGCCGGGACCGATCAGCGTCATCGGTCACTCCGCCGGTGGCCAGCTGGCCTGCCTGCTGGCCGCCCATGAGCCGCGCGTCAACCAGGTCATCTCGCAGGCCGGGGTGCTGGACTTGAGGGTGGCCCGCGAGCTGGGGCTAAGCCACGATGCGGTGAACGAGTTGCTCGGCCCGTTGGATCTGGCGCCCTATGACCCGGTGCAATTATGGCCCGTCGCGGCCCGTGTCATACTCTTTCATGGACGCACCGATCAGGATGTTCCGGCGCAGCTTCTTAGCGGCGCCGTAACCCGTGCCCAGGCCGTCGGCCAGGAGCACCGGTGGGAAATGTTTGAGGGGGACCACTACACGTGGATCGACCCGACGAGTGCGCAATGGGCCGCCTGCGTACGCGAGGTGGTCAGTTTGCATGGGGGATAGAGGAGCATGATGAACCCGACCGTGATCGGCGAGGCGCTAGTGGACGTGCTGGCCTCCGGCATTGCACCGGCCCAGGAATTCGTCGGCGGTAGCCCGCTGAATGTGGCGGTCTCGCTCTCCCGGCTCGGTTACCCCGGCACCCTGATTTCACGGTGGGGCGACGACGAACACGGTGCGAAGATCGAGTCCTATCTGGCCGCGAATCAAGTCAAGGTGCTCGGGGGACGCGACGAGGAACCCACCGTGATTGCCCACGGCATTCTCGACCCGGCCGGTGGTGCGGCCTTCGCCTTTAACGCCTACTGGAAGTTGCCGCATATCGGCGCGGCCCTGCCGGAAGACAGCGAGCTGGTGCACACCGGCTCCATTGCCACGCTCTTCGGACCCGACGAGCTACTTCCGCTGCTCCAAAAGGCCCGCGCACACGCCACCATAAGCTACGACCCGAATCTGCGCCCCTCGCTGGTCACCAGCCACGCGCAAACCGTCGCCCATGTGGAGCAGTTCGTCTCACATTCCGACGTGGTGCGCGTATCCGGTATCGACCTGCGCTGGCTCTACCCGATGCGTTCGGTGCAGGACTCGGCGCGGGCCTGGCTTGATATGGGCCCGGGCATCGTGGTGACCTCCTCCGGCTCACGCGGCTGTTGGGGCGTGGTGCGTGCCGGGGACGCCGAACACGCCTCGCCGGTGGTCGAGGTCGTCGACACCGTCGGCGCCGGCGACACCTTCACCGCCGCGCTATTGTGCTGGTTGGCCGAGCACCAGATGCTCGGGGCCGAGAACCGGCAGGCCCTGCATGAACTAAGCGTTCCCGAGCTGCGCCAGGCGCTGGACTTCGCCTCGCAGGCGGCAGCGGTCACCGTTTCTCGCGCCGGGGCCAATCCGCCGCATCGGACGGAGCTTGCATGATTCGGCTGATCGCTTCCGATCTCGACGGCACGATCATCACCCCCGGCGGTACGATTTCCCAGCGCACCCGTGAGGCCTTCCTCGCCGCGCGGGACGCGGGCATCGAAATCGTCTTCGTCACCGGACGGCCCTATCGTTGGTTGGACCCGGTGGTCGAGGCCTTCGGCGGCCTCGGCTCGGTGATTTGCTCCAACGGTGCCGTGCTCTATGACCTAGCCAGCGGCGAGATTCTGTTCTCGCGCACGCTGAGCGCAGCCACCGCGCGCACCGCCGCACAGATCATCCTCGAGCACGAACCGCAGGCCAGCTTCGCGGCGGAAACCACCAAGGGGCTGCATCTGGGCCCGGGCTTCACCGATCCGCACCGCCCCATGGAATGCCTCGGCGAGTTGGACTTGAACGGGCCGGTGCTCGATAGCGAGGGGATCGTGAAATTTCTGGCCCGCTCCCCACACCTGCCGATCGACGACTTCTATGGGCTCGTCGCCGAGCAGCTGGGACAGATGCTCTCGGTTACCCATTCGGCCTTCGACATGTCGCTTCTGGAGATGGCCCATGTGGAGATCGATAAGGCACAGACCCTACGGGTCTATGCCGAACGTCTGGGCATCGCCCCGGAAGAAGTTATGGCCTTCGGCGACATGCCCAATGACCTGCAGATGCTTAGCTACGCCGGACACGGCTACGCCATGGCCTCCGGGCACGCGCTGGTCCGCCACACCGCCGAGTATCTTGCCCCGCCGTTGCTCGAGGACGGGGTGGCCCAGGTGATCGAGGGGATCTTGAAATGACCTACGCCTTCTCCCACCGCGGGGTGCGCACCGGCAGCGAGGAAAACACCCTGCTGGCCTTTGAACGCGCCTGGCAGGTCGGCATCCGGCATTTCGAAACCGATGTGCGCGCCAGCAAGGACGGTACGGTCTACGCCTTTCACGACGACACCCTCGACCGGGTAACCGATGCGCGCGGCCCCATCGCCGAATACACCGACGCTCAGCTCGCCACGGTGCGGGCCAACGGCCAGCCGCTGTGCCGGCTCGAAGAACTGCTGGATGCCTTTCCCGAGGCCATGCTGAATATCGACGTCAAGGACGAGTCGGTTATCGCCCCGTTGGCCTGCCTCATCGACCGTCGCTCGGTGCACGAACGCATCGCGCTGGCCTCCTTCGACGACAAGCGATCGGCCGCCGTGGCACATCTGCTTGGGCGCCCGGTGCGGCGCTCGCCGGGTCAGCGCCAGATGGCCCAGATCTACGCCTGCGCCCAGCTCTTGGGTCGGGTGCCGCGCGGGCTTCTCAAACCCTACTGGGCGGTCCAGATCCCCGCCACCTATAAGGGCCTGCCCGTGGCAACCAGGCGGTTGGTGCGCGCGGTGCAAGGTGCGGGCACCGAGGTACACGTCTGGGTGGTCAACGACGAGGCGCAGATGCGCAGGTTGGTCGAGTTTGGGGTCGACGCGCTGATGACCGATCGGGCCCCGACCCTTATGCGGGTGCTACGCGGCTAACTTGCCCGCCAAAGCGGCGGCGGTAGTCGGTGGGCGAGATCCCGAAGCGGGCCGCAAAGAGCTTACGCAGGTTTTCTGCGCTGCCCACACCGGACTGCTCGGCCACCCGCCCCACGGTTAGCTCGGTAGTTTCTAGCAGCTGCCGGGCGACCTCGAGCCGTTCGCGCTGAATCCACGCCGCAGGCGTGCACCCGAGCTGGGCGTGGAAGAGCCGATGGCACGAGCGTTCCGAGACGGCCAACGCTCGGGCCAGTGCGCGAACCGACCAATCCCGACGCGGATTATGACGTACGCGATCGGCGAGTTCGGACAGGGGCGAGGCCCTTTGGCCGGCAAGCGTGTGATCAACGAACTGTGACTGGTTTCCCGCTCGATGCAGCGGCAACACCATGGATTTCGCGATGTGCGCGGCCACTGGCCGACCGTGGAATTCGTCGACTAAATGCAGCAGCAGATCCGCCCCGGCGCTGACCCCCGCCGAGGTCCAGAACCCACCGCTCGCTATATAAATCTGGGAACTTTGCACCGAGATCTGTCGGTACCGCTGCGCCAAGAGGTCGGTATAGCGCCAATGTGTGGTGGCTTGCCCGCCATTTAGCACCCCGGCTTCGGCCAGCGCGAAAGCACCGGTGCATAGGCCAGCCACCGCTTTAGTCTGCCGCGTGCCGCGTGCAATGAGCTCGAGGTCGGCCTCCGGTAGCCGACCCAGGAGTTGCTCCGAACCGGGCACGACCAGAAGATCATAGGCGCGTGAGTGGTGGACCGGGGCGATCTGCAGCCCGGTGTCTAACCGAACCGATTCCCTCGGTGCGCCGGAGCAAAATTCGACGTGCATCGCCGGTAGGCCATGGGCGGAACGGTCTGCGAAAATTTCGGTCGCCGTGACCACGTCATAACTGCGCGCCTGATCAAACACCAAAATACCGACTCGGAAATTAGGCATGGCAGAATTCTACCGGTTACTGTCATATCTGCCACTGGTCGGCGGCTGCGAACGACGGTGCAATAGAACCATGAACGAAATGATGCTCCTAGACCCGAGCAAGACCGCCCTCATCCTCATCGACATGCAACGCGGCTTCGAAGACCCAATCTGGGGTGAGCCGGTGGACCTGCCGGGCTGCCGTGCCGCGGTACGCACGTTGCTGCGGGACTGCGAACGAAACGAGGTTCCTGTGATCATCGTGCAACATGACAGTGTCCACGTCGATTCGCCGCTGCACCCGGCCAACCCCGGAAATCAGCTTTTCGCTGAGGTAGCAGCGGTGGCGCCGGAGCTCATGATCCGGAAACGCGTGAACTCGGCCTTCCTGGGCGAACCCGACCTAGCGGCTTGGCTCCGGGCCCGTGGCATAACCACGCTCATTGTGGCCGGCATTCAAACGAATATGTGCGTAGAAACCACCGCGCGCATGGGGAACAACCTAGGATTCCAGATCGTTCTGCCGCTAGATGCCACGACGACCTTCCCCGTGGCTTTGCCCAGCGACGCCGAGGTGCACGCGATCCTTGGCGGCGGCGCGCAGGTGCTGAGCGGGGAAGAACTCATGCGGGCTACCGCCGCCAACCTATCCGGCGGAGGCTTTGCCGAGGTGACGACCGTGCGCTCGGTCAGTGCC
Source organism: Glutamicibacter sp. PS (assembly GCA_031317595.1). Lineage (GTDB taxonomy): Bacteria > Actinomycetota > Actinomycetes > Actinomycetales > Micrococcaceae > Glutamicibacter > Glutamicibacter endophyticus. Next base: position 3,276,258 of record JANCMB010000001.1, on the reverse strand, counting down.
CGGCTCGGCGCGCATTAGCCGATATACAGGGTTTCGAGCACGTGCTCGGCGTGCTCGGCCACATCCTTGTCGTCGGCCTCCAGCAATAGACGCAGCCAGGTCTCATGTTGTGCCAACGGGGCGATCATGCAGGCCGGACCGATCAAATCGAAGAGTTCGTCGGGTGTCCCGTAGTCGGAGAACTGGCCCAGGTAGGCAAAGAGCACCCGCATGACCCGTTCGTCGTCGACGGTGCAATCCCACTGCTCCTGCATAAGCGCCAAGGGGCGGGCCAGCGAGGAGAAGGGGTGCGCCCAGTGTGCCGAACCGAAATGCACAATGCGGCCCTGCTGGCCGACCTCGGCCGGGGTGATGACCTTGTGCAGGTCGAAGGCCCCGTGCTCCAGTGAGAGCGGCACCGGCCCGGCGTGTAGCGCAGAGCAAGCCGCACGCAGTTCGTCCAAGCGGGAATGGAGCTTGTCGGCACGCGCCGGGGGAAGATGCAATGGGTGATTGGCATCCATGGAGACATGGAGGGTCAGTGCCTGCTCGTACTGCTCCGGCAAGAACTGCGGATCGACCACGGTCAGGCCGGCGTCGAAGAACGCATCTTGCTGGCCCATCAGGGAAACCTGGAGCGCCGCCAGCGAGGCCATGGCTAGTTCCCAGCTCTCCACGCTGTCGCTCACCTCGCCCAGCGCGTGTCCGAAGTCGGGGCTGAGCATATAGCCCGCGACGCGGTCGATGGCTAACGGCATCACCACGCGGTCCGGAACGAGTTGGCCTGCGGTCACCGTCACCGCCGGCTCGGCCGACAGACCCGGCGCATTGGCGGTAAACACCAGATGGGCGGCGTCGGTTTGCACCGCGGCGCCCACGCTACCAAGGTGGGTGGGCCAAAACTCCGGCTCGGCGGTGCGTACGATGCCATACGCATCGCAGGCGGCATCGATCCATCCAGCCGTTTCGGCGCGCCAGTCGTCGCTGTTCCATAAATCTATCCACTGAGCCACAAGTCCATCGTAGTATGTCGTCGCAAGGGCGCTAGCTTGCTACCGTTGGTGGAAATTGCACCTCGAGATAGGACACCGCTCGTGACATCCTCCCGACCTGCATATCGCCACCGCGACTTTAAGGCCGTGCTGTTCGACCTTGACGGTGTGCTGACGCCGACGGCGCTGGTGCACCGCACCGCATGGCGCGAACTATTTACTGACTTCCTCGCTGGGTATCCCGGCGTTGCCCCATACACCGAAGAGGACTATTTCGCCCTCATCGATGGGCGGCCACGTTACGAGGGGGTGGCCGCCCTGCTGGCCTCCCGCGGCATCGAGCTACCAGAGGGAACACCCGGTGATTTACCGGGCGACTCGACTATATGCTCCCTCGGGAATAAAAAGAATGCCTTGTTCACGGCGATTTTGGAGCGCGACGGGATCGAGCCGTACGCCGGGTCGCTGAACTATGTGCGACAGGTGATCGACGCCGGACTTGACGTGGCTGTGGTCTCCTCCTCGCGCAACGCCCATCAGGTCCTCGAACGTGCCGGGCTTGCCACATACTTCGCGACCGTTATTTCCGGAACCGAGGCTGCCGCGCGCTCGCTAGCGGGCAAACCAGCACCCGATACCTTCCTCGCCGCGGCCGCGGATCTAGGCTGGCGCCCCGAAGAATGTGTGGTCGTCGAGGATGCCACGAGTGGAGTTGCGGCCGCCGTGAGCGGCGGCTTCAAGGTCGTTGCCATCGACCGGGAAAATAACGCGGATCAACTCTCCGCGGCAGGAGCCCACGTGCTGGTCACGGATCTGCAGGAGCTGATCACAGAGCAGGCCAGTGACGCGCTGAACTATGACCCGTGGTCGATCGCCCGCGAGGCGCAACGCGATGAGAGCGGCGCCCAGGACACCGTCTTCTCGCTCGGCAATGGTTTCCTCGGATGTCGCGCCGCACAGGTGGGCGTCGCCGAGCACACCGCCGGCACCTTCCTCAACGGTTTGCATGAGACCTGGCAGATCCGCCATGCGGAAAGTGCCTTTGGTCTAGCCGAGACGGGGCAGACAATGATCAGCGCCCCGGACTTTCGCACCCTGCGCGTATTCATCAACGACGAGGCACTGGAAATCGGTCGTACCGAATTATTGCGTGACGACCTGCGCCTCGACTTCCGCGACGGAACGCTGAATGCCACCACGCTGTGGCGCACCGCGGAGGGCAACCGGGTGGCCGTCACCGCCCGCACCATGGTTTCCTTCAGCGACCGTCATCTGGCCGTGCAGGATCTGCATGTGCGTCTGCTCGACGCCCCAGCCCATGTGTTGGTGCAATCCTCTCTGATTGGCGAACCCACTGAGCGGGCCGTGCCAAGCCCTATGGAAATGGACTCCGGGGTGAAGGCCGATGACCCGCGAAAGTCGGAAGCCGCCTCGCAGAACCCACTGATCGCCGCCGGGCATACCCAAGACGGCTCCCGCCTCGGGCTGAGCTACTACGTGAAGGGCTCGGGTATGTCGGTGGCGGCCTCCGTCGAACATCAGGTGACGCTGACCGGCGGTAGCAAGCAGCCAGTGCGTACCACGCGCCAGGTCAACGCCTCACGCGCCGATGAAGTCAGTTCGGTGAATCTGAACAGAGGTCAGGGGCTGCGTCTCTCGAAGTTCGCGGTCTACCATGCTTCGCGGCGGCACAGCGCCGAGGAAATGCTCACCCGTTCGAGCCGCGCCCTGGATCACCTGGTGCCGTTCGGGGTCGATGAGCATTTCCGTGCCCAACGCGCCTTCATGATCGACTACTGGCGCCGCAGTGACGTCGTGGTCGACAGTGACGACAAGCAACTGCAGCGCGCCATCCGCTGGAACCTGTTCCAGTTGGCTCAGGCCTCGGCACGTTCCGATGGGTTGGGGATTAGCGCGAAGGGTGTGTCGGGTAACGGCTACTCCGGGCATTACTTCTGGGACACCGAAATCTATGTGCTTCCGTTCTTGACCTATACAAATCCGCAGTGGGCCCGAAACGCGCTACGCGCACGTGTCTCTATGTTGCCTGCGGCGACGCGCCGGGCGCAGGTGATGAACGAGGACGGCATTCTGTTCCCGTGGCGCACCATCAACGGCGAGGAAGCCAGCGCCTACTATCCAGCAGGTACCGCGCAGTACCACATCAACGCTGACGTGGCCTACGGGCTGAACCGCTACCTTAACGCCTCCGGGGACGAGGAGTTTCTCACCGCTGGCGGAGCGGAGATCATGGTGGGTACCGCCCGGATGTGGACGTCGCTGGGCTTCTGGCGGCATAGCGGAGAGCAGGAAACCTTCCACATCCACGGGGTCACCGGACCGGACGAGTACACGGCCGTGGTGAATGACAATCTCTACACCAATGTGATGGCGCGCTTTAATCTGCGTCGTGCGGCCGAAATTATCACCCGCCTGGCCGATGAATACCCGGATTACTATCAGCAGCTGGTACAGCGCCTCGACCTGCAACCCGAGGAACCCGCAATGTGGGTGCGTGCCGCGCACTGCATGCACATTCCCTACTCGGAATCCGTGGAGATTAACCCGCAGGATGACCACTTCTTGAACCGCGAGATTTGGGATGTGGCCAACACCGATCCGGCGAAGTTCCCGCTGCTTTTGCACTACCACCCGCTGGTGATCTATCGCTTCCAGGTGATTAAGCAGGCCGACACGGTGCTGGCCATGTGGTTGCGTTCCTCGGACTTCTCACCCGAACGCAAGCTCGCGAACTTCAACTACTACGACCCGCTGACCACCGGCGACTCGACATTGTCGGCCACCGTGCAGTCGATTCTGGCCGCCGAGGTGGGGTACCGGGATTTGGCCTATGACTACTTTGAGCATGCGCTGAACGTTGATCTGCATAACTCGCACGGCAATACCGCCGACGGTGTGCATGTGGCCTCAACCGGAGGGGTCTGGGCCGGATTGGTCTATGGCTTCGGTGGATTGAGGGATGATGAGCAGGTCCTGCGTTTCGATCCGCGGCTGCCGCGCGGATGGCGTTCGATGAAGTTCCGGTTGACCTGGCAGGGCGCCCAAATCACCGTCTGCCTACGCCCGGAGTCGATTTCCTTTGATCTCTGCGGCGCCCCGGCGCTGTCGGTACAGGTGCGTAGGGAGACCATTCAGTTAATCGAAAACGAGACTTACACGGTGCCGTTGGCCGACCAGGGCCCGGTGCGCGAGGGGCGGCCAAGTATCGAGCACGTCTTGGACCGGCAACGCGAGAACAATCGCGATCAACTTCGTCAGGCGTGGCGTCGCAACGTGTAAGACGCCAAATTGCTAAAACGAAATATCAGCGTATGACAAGGTGTTATGCGCTGATATTTCTTTTAACTATTGACGGGTAATTCACATCACATCTAGGATCTGACAAGTGAACCTGACACGTGTTAGGAGATGTGGATATGAGTTCAGGAATAACCCGGCGTGCGCTGGTGACAGCGGCGGCTCTCGGGATCGCAGGGGTGAGTGTTGGGGCGTGGCCTCGCCTGTCCGGCGCCGATATACCCGGGCGTCACGCAAAAGGACTGCGTGTAGCCATTTTGGGTAACTCTGCGGATGCAGAGGCCAGGCGCGGAATCGCCGAGGCTTTCATGCGAGAGCATCCAGATATTCCGGTGCACCTGCAGGCCATCCAGGGTGCAGATTGGAAGGATTTCTTTGCCAAGATTCTGACCATGGTGGCCGCAGGTAATGCTCCGGATGTGGTCTATGTGGCTACCGAGGGGACGCAGCTATTCGCGGAGAAGCTCGCCGAGCCCCTCGATAGCTATGTGCAACGCGACGCGCAGCAGGTGGCGGAGTATTTTGCCGACGTGCACCCGTCCCTGATCGAGGCGTTTATGTACCGCGGCAGTCTCTTCCAGATGCCGCTGGACTTTAACGCCGCGAATATGTACTTGAACTCGTCGACCTTGAGAAGGGCCGGGCTTGAGTATCCTCCCGCAGAGTGGACGTGGGACGACTTCGAGTCCATGATGCGCGGAATGAAAAAGCGCGAGGGCAGGGGCTTCACTCCGTACTACTGGACCAACCGCTTATTCGGCGGTGTTGTGCCATGGCTTTATACCAATGACACGTCTTTCCTTACGGAAACCAGGGCTCAGGGCGGTTCGTGGCTATGGAATGGCTTTTACCGGGGTGAAGCGACGAAAACTCCTAGGAGTGGAGGCTACCTGTGGGAAAACCCGAATGCCGAAGATCCGAAGGTACTGGAGACCTTTGAATTTCTCCGCGACCTCGTTGACCAAGGTCTGGCGGTTCGTCCCGAGGGCGGCGGAGGGAATTCGCTGGTGGGACTCTTTGCGAATGGAAAGATCGGTGCGGCACCTGCCGGAGGCTACTGGGTCGACGGATTGGTTCAAGGTGGAATGGGCCCCAAGGATTTCGATGTGCAGTTCTTTCCCGGACAGCGCAGTCAACGCCACCAATTCGGGGCGGCAGGTTACGCGATCATGCGTGATTCCAAGTTGAAGGACGAGGCCTGGGAGTGGGTCAAGTTCACCGCGCGACGCGATCAAATGCTCACCATGTTTGATAGACCCAACACCACCCCGACGCGCCGTTCGATGGTCAATGAAGCCTTCTACGCAAAGACTGGGCCGCAGCACTGGAAAGTCTTCTACGACACCTTGGATCGTTTTCCGACCTCCGGGCCCATTCCGGCACCGCCGCAACAGGCTGCCATCGAAACTGCACTGATGAAGAACGTCACCAACGCCGTTGGCGGAAGTAGAGCTCAAACACGACAAGCATTAGGAGCTCTTCAACGTGACCTAGAACTTGCGATGAGGAGCGTGTAATGGCGCGTGTTACCAACCTTGCGACCATGACGCCGGCCGGACGAACCCGCTCATGGCGCATCTTTGCCTGGATTTTGATTGCGCCCACGGTGATTGGCATGTTGCTGTTCACGGTGGTGCCTATTATCGGGTCATTGCTCCTAGCGTTTTTTCGCTGGGACATCATGTCCGCGCCCGAGTTCGTTGGTTTGCAAAATTTTGCCGAGGCGGTCAGTAGCCCTACGGTGCGAGTCAGCTTTCTGAACACCATCGCATTTGTCGTGGTTGCTGCGACCCTTCAACTGGGCATCGCCTTGATGCTTGCTGTCCTGGTGCAAGAGAAAATGCCGAACTGGTTACGAGTGTTCTTCCGGTCCGTCTTCTTCTTTCCGCTAATCCTTTCGGCTGCCAGCGTCTCCATCTTCATGAGTTACCTGTTCAACGAACAGTTCGGAGTCGTGAATTGGCTGCTGTCACTGGTCAACATTCCTGCGGTGCCGTGGCTTACCACCTCATCGGGTTCCGCAGCCGTGATCATCTTGGTGTACGTGTGGCAGAACTTCGGCTTCTCGTTCCTGTTGTTCCTCGGTGGGCTTTCGTCCATCCCCAAGGACATGTACGAAGCTGCTGAACTTGATGGCGCCGGAGGATGGGGCAAATTAGTTCACGTAACCATGCCGCTTCTCAGCCCCACCACACTGGTGGCCTCTGTGATGGCCGTGATCAATGCCCTGCAGGTGTTCGACCAACCATATGTGCTTACCCGCGGGGGTCCTGGCGACAGCACGCGCACCGCCGTGATGGTCATTTTCGAGTCAGCTTTCCAAAAACTGGAGTTCGGACTTGCATCCGCCATCGGACTGATCCTGATGATTCTGATCATGTTTGTTACCTATATTCAATTCCGGCTCAGCCGCCGCTTCGTCTTCTATCAGTGAGGTTGGAAATGACAACCCTAGTTACTTCCAGAAAGCAACGCCGTGAACGTCATTCGGGATCGATCGGCCGTGTCATCTTCCTGCTAACGTGTGCGCTGTTGACGCTTGGACCGGTGTTGTGGACTCTGTCCACATCGCTGCGGCCACCAGGCGAGGCCTTTGACCTTCCTCCGCAGTTCCTTCCGTTGAACCCGGACTTCAGTTCTTATACGGGTGTGTTTGAACAGATCGACATGCTTCGGTTGGTGATTAACTCGGCTCTAGTTACAGGCCTTATCGCAGTGGGTCAGATGGTGTCCGCCGCAATGGCCGGCTATGCCTTCGCTCGGCTAGAGTTCCGCGGGAAGAAGTGGATATTTGCGTTGATCCTAGCAACAATGATGATTCCGGTTCAGGTAACGATTGTTCCGGTGTTCATGCTTGTTCGCGGAATGGGTCTGGCCGACACACTGCTGGCCCTCATCATTCCCGCGATCCCCACTGCTTTCGGCACCTTTCTAATGCGCCAGTACTTTATGGGTATCCCGGCCGAGCTCGCTGAAGCCGCCCAGATCGACGGGGCCAGTCCGTGGCAGACTTTCCGCAGTATCTACCTCCCCTTGGCCATGCCGGGCATGGCCATCGTCGGAGTGCTTGCCTTCAATTACCACTGGAATGAATTCTTCCGGCCGCTGATCATGACCATCTCGGAAGAAAACTTCACGCTGCCTCTTGGCTTGGTGACACTGCAGGGCAACATGGGAACAGGTTCGATATCGGTGGTGCTCGCCGGCGTGATCCTCTCGATGATCCCGGCCTTTATCGTCTTCCTCTTTGGGCAGCGTTCGTTGCGCGAGGGCTTGACCGCGGGCGTCAGCAAGTAGAGGGCATTCAAGGTGCCTCTCCGCTGGGTTCCTACCTAGGTGGACTCATGTGCACACAGGCTACAAGAGATCACCGTGAAGTGATCAGCAGTTGAACCCAGCGGGGGCGGGGCCTGTCGATTCTCGGAGGGTCAAATGGCAATGGATCATGGCACCGTTGGTTGTCGATTCTTGGCCATCGAGCAGGTTGAGAACATGTTCTGCCGCCTGACGACCCATGTCAAAATGGGGTAGTCCCATCGTGCTCAGCCCGGGAACGGTAGCTTCAGCTAGGTGCGGTTGATCATCGAAGCCGAGGATGGAGAGATCTTGCGGTACACGTAATCCAAGCCCTCCCGCGGCTAGCAGTACGCCGGTAGCGACGCGGTCATTTGCCGCGAAGACGGCGGTCGGTCGTTCGGTGCCTGTCAGGACAACCTGCGCGGCGGTAAACCCGTCGTTGATTTCCCATCCTGCCGAAACCGGGGGCAACGATTCGAGCCCAGCGGTGGTCATCGCGGCGTGGTAGCCGGCGAGTCGGGCTGGGATCGCATCTTCGTCGTCGCCTCCACCGATAAAGAGAATACGGCGATGTCCCAGTGCTGTCAGATGTTCAGTGGCTCGCTGGGCTCCTTCACGCTCGTCGGCGATAAAAGCCGCGAGTAACCCTTCGGCATCACGGCAATTGGCCATCGCTGCTGGCAGTGTGAGCAACGGTTTGGGAACACGAAGAGTCCGTAAGCCATTGGTAGCCAAAATGAGCGCGTCCACTCGTCGGCGAATCAACTGACGGATGGCGTGTTCTTCACGGACGGTTCCCGGACCGGCGAATGCGGTCTGGCCGATATCGGAGATGATGCTCAGATAGCCGCGATCGGCCGCGGCACTATTTACCCCACTTATGAGTTTGCCGGCGAAGGGAGACGACGCGATTTCATCGGTGACGATGCCGATGATGCCGGTTCTTTGCTGCCGCAGCGATACCCCCAAAGGGTCAGGACGGTAGTCGAGTGCCCGGGCCGCTTCGCGGATGCGCTCCTGAGCTGCAGCCGAAACGTTACCGGCCGCGGTCCCGTTCATCACCATCGAAACGGCGCTTCGGGAAACGCCTGCACGTTGTGCCACATCACGGGCCGTGGGACGAGAAGTGGACATAAATCGATACTAGACGCTGTGGTGGCGTAACCGGGTGATCGTCGTCATCACATGGAAGACCACGAGCGTAGCAATCGTGCCCATGGCAATACCGCCAAGCTGAATTGGGCCGTAGCTGATCTCTTGGGTTACTGCGATGGCGATGATCAGGCCGGAGCCCGCGGTCATCAGATTGATCGGGTTCTGGAAGTCGACTTTGTTCTCGATCCACAGGCGTGCGCCGATGATGCCGATCATTCCATACAGCACGATTCCGGCGCCGCCGATCACACCGGCCGGGATGGTGGAGATCAGGGCGCCGAACTTGGGGAGGAAGGCCAGAGCCATGGCCGCGATCGCTGCCACGAAGTAGGCGGCGGTGGAATACACCCGGGAAGCGGCCATGACGCCAATGTTTTCCGCGTAGGTGGTGGTCGCCGAGCCGCCACCGAGGCCGGCGATCACGGTGGCCGCGCCATCGGCCATCAGCGCCCGACCGTTGTAGCCGCTGAGATCGGTTTTGGTCATCAGGCCCACGGTGCTCACGTGACCGATATTCTCGGCCACGAGCACGAAGACCGCTGGCAGGAACATCAAGGCCACGGAGAAGTCGAAGACCGGTGTGGCGAACTGCGGCAGGCCGATCCACGGAGCCTTGCCCACTGCGGAGAAATCGACCTGGCCTTGGATCATGGCCAGCAGGTAGCCGGCGACCAGCCCGACCAAGATCGAGAGGCGCCCGAGCAGACCCTTGAAGGCGACGGTGGCGATCACAATGGCCAGCACCGTGCCGAAGGTGGTCAGCGGCACTGTCTTCATGGGGGTCAGGGTGGCCGAGGCCAAGTTCAGCCCGATCAGCGCGACGATGGTGCCCATCACCACCGGTGGCATGAGCGCGTGGATCCAGCCGGTGCCAGATTTCTGCACGATGGCACCGACGAGCAACAGCAGGGCACCAGTCATCACGATGCCACCCAGAGCCGGGCCCATGCCCCCGCCGGAGGTCATGGTGGCACCCACCGGTGCCAGTAAGGCGAAGGAACTACCGAGGTAGCTTGGTACCTTGCCGGCCGTGATCAGCAGGAACAGGATCGTGGCGAGCCCGGTGAAAAACAGAGTTGTGGTCACCGGAAAGCCGGTCAGGGTGGGGACCAATATGGTTGACCCGAACATCGCCAAGATGTGCTGGGTGCCAATCGAGATGGTCTGCGGCCAGTGCAACCGCTCATTCGGGGCGACAACCTCGCCCGGGGTGATCGACTTGCCGTCGCCGTGTACTGTCCAGCCCACCTATGTTCCTTCCGCCATGGCCGGAATTGGCCTCGCCTATTCTACGCGGGCGGCCGCCTGGGCGAAGAAGTACAGCTCATGGCGGCTTGAACGTTCGAAGGCGAGCCACATGCGCTGACGGGTGGCCGCATCGGCGCGTCGCCATGCCGCGCGGACAAGATCGATCGCCTTGGTGGTGGCCGCGTCGAATTCCGGGGAGGAGTACTCGGCCAGCCACGCCGCATAGGGGTGCTCCGGATGACTGGCGGCCGCTAGACGTTGGCCCACGTCCTGGTAGATCCAGTAGCAGGGAAGGATTGCGGCGATCAGCTCGGAATAGTTGGCGGTGCAGCTGCTGAGGTGGTTGACGTAGTTCAGCGTGGTTTCCGACGGGGTATCGCTGAAGTGCGGCAGGAAGCCGCGGTGCAGTTCCATTTCCCCGTCGAGGATGCTCGTGCAACCGATGGCCCAGAAGCGTTGGGCCTCGATGTCGCTGGAGATCTCACTGGCGCGGGCCAGTACCTTGGCGTAGGTGCGCAGGTAGAGGGCATCTTGGTTGATGTAGTAGTCGAAGTCCGCGCGCGGTAACTTGCCATTGGCGAGCTGGCGGATGAACTCAAGGTCGTCAATCTGCGCCCGAATATCCGCGATACGCTCCCACCATTCGAGCATCGGATCGCCCGACTGCGAATCGGCGGCGCGATGCAGCGCGCCAAGGTGATCCACCGGGCCGTGCCCGGAACCGACCTGCAGGCTCGCCGCCCCTGAGATGGCTTCGGAGAGGTAGCTTTTGGCCATCTCCAACGCCTGCGACCAGTCGGATGTCGCGGCGTAGTAGGTCGCCAGCGCGGAGGAAAGCGTGCATCCGGTTCCGTGCGTGTGAGTTGTATCTATGCGCGGAGAAGAATATTCGGCGAGAACGCCATAGGCCCCTACAAGTGCATCCGGGCAGCTACTGGAATTCAGGTGGCCACCCTTGGCCACGACGAGCACATCGTGGCGATCGGCCAGTTGTCGCGCAAGCTCAATAACTTCTTCCCACCGTTCTGGGACGGGTTGGCCGCTGAGAGCGGCCAGCTCGTCGATATTCGGGGTCAGCACCGTGGCGCGGGGAAGCAATTGTTGCAATGCCGCCGTGGCGTCCGCGTCGAGTAGCGAGTCTCCACTGGTGGCGATCATGACCGGGTCGAGCACCACCGGGGCCTCGATGTGAGCCAGCCAGTCGGCAACCTGCGCAATGACTGCGGCATTGGACAGCATCCCGATTTTCACCGCATCTATCCGCACATCCTCGCTGACCGCACGGAGCTGCTCGCCGACGAACTCTGGCTCGATGGCGTGGACAGCCCGCACGCCTTGGGTGTTCTGTGCCGTCAGTGCGGTAATGACGCTCATGCCGTAGCCGCCGCAGGCGGCGATGGTTTTCAGGTCGGCTTGGATCCCTGCGCCGCCCGAGGGGTCGGATCCGGCGATAGACAGAATATTCAGGCTCATCGGGCGGACTCCCAAACGTCGACCAGTTCACGGGTTGCGGTTTCGGGGCTCTGTGCGGCGCAGATTGCGCGAACCACGGCCATGCCGGCGGCTCCACCTTGACGCAGGGCGCTGGCGTCCTGTGCGGTCAGTGCGCCGATGGCGACGCAGGGAAGATCTACCCGACCGGCAGCACGCAGGAAGCCATCGATCCCAATGGGTGTTGGGTGGTCTTTTTTGGTCGGTGTGGCTCGGATGGCTCCGACGCCCAGATAGTCGATGGCCTGCGCATCACGCGCGGCTTGGGCCAGCTGATCGTCGGAGGAGGCGCTGAGCCCGATAATGCCTTCGCCGATCAGCGTGCGGGCCACGCGAACCGGAAGATCCTTCTGCCCAATGTGGATGCCGGTGACCGCTGCCCCCGCCGCGCGGGCGGCCAAATAGACGTCGATCCGGTCGTTGATCAGCAATTCGGCCTTGCCCTCGGTCAGTTCGGCGGCCGCGATGGCCAGCTCATAGAATTCCCGCGCGGTTTCCTCTTTCGCGCGCAATTGCACCCACTGAATGCCACCGGCGACCGCCTGCGCGATCACGTCAAGGGTGGTATGCGGGGTGCAGCTTGCCGTATTTGCCACTAAGTAGGGGCCAAGTTCACGCATTCAACAGTCCTCTAATGCTTCTCATGTCGTACGGAGTCGATGTCACTGGGCGTTACCTCGCCCAGCTCATCAAGAAAATTCACTGCAAAGCTTCCAGGTCCGCGGGAGCGCGACCATGCGCGTTCGGCGGCTAGTCCATACCAAGCGTGGGCGGACACGGCCGCTTCAAAGACCTCGTCGCCGGCGGCGACCATAGCGGCAGTGAAGGCACCGAGGGCACACCCGCCGCCGGTAACCTTGGTCAACGCCAAACCATCGGTATGAACGAGGGTGGTGCGGTCGGCATCGATGATGGCATCGGCCGGACCGGATATGGCAACGACGCTGCCGTAGCGGCGCGCTAGGTCGGTCCCGGCATGCATTGCGGCCGTGACGCTGTCGGTGGAATCAACGCCGCGACCGGCGGATTCAAAGCCGGCCAGTGCGAGGATCTCCGAGGCATTGCCACGGATCAGGGTGGGCCGGGCTGGCAGTAGGCTGCGGGCAAAATCGGTGCGCTCACCAAGGGCACCGACGGCCACCGGATCAAGAATCCACGGGGTGTTCGCCTCGTTGGCCCCGACTACCGCCTGCTCCATGGCGTGCATTTGTTCGGTGGTCGGAGTGCCGAGGTTGACCAACACCGCGGAGGCCACCTTGGCAAATTCGCGGGCTTCCCCGGGCAGATTGGTCATCGCGGGGGCCGCGCCAGCGGCCAGCAATACGTTTGCCGTGAAGTTGCTGACCACCACATTGGTTAGACAGAACACCAAGGGCTGTTGCGCGCGCATGCGTTCGGCAACGACAGATAGTCTCATGCGACATCCCTCCGCTAGTTTGACCTAGTTCAGGTTCAACGGGTCTCATCTCAGTCGGCGGCGCCGACACCCCGTGTCACTCGATGCGAGCGTACGTAACCTCGCGGCAGATCACAAATTCATGACCGGCGCCGAATAAGCGCGATCAGTGTGGTCTCATCGACGCCTTGGGCTCGTGCCAAGGCAAGTAGGTCATCCACGGCCTGCACGATATCCCGCTCCATGCGAGGTTTAGCGTGACCGGCGGCCACCACCGTGCCGGCCCGTCGCCGTGACTGCACCAGGCCTTGAGCCTCGAGTTCCTTATAGGCGCGCGCGACGGTGCCGGTAGCCACACCTAGATCGGTGGCCAGCGCGCGAACCGTGGGGAGTCTGCTGCCCTCGGGTAGCTCACCTAAGGCAATGAAGGTGGCGACCTGGCTACGGATCTGCTCGTAGGGAGGCAACGCAGCATTCAGGTCCACGGTAATTTTGGCGCTCATCGAACCCCTACAGAGCTGGATCTCTGCATCTTGGGGGCTGCCGGGCGCTGCAAGGCCAGCACGGCGGGTGCAAAGCAGATCACCACGCCGACTAATCCGAAATCATTCAACAGTTGATACCCCAGTAGCAACATGGACACGATGGCTCCGGTCACCACGCGGAGCGAGCGGAATTCCAGAACCTGCCGGTACCAAATTTCTTGCTCCGCGGTGACGTTCCAAGGGATCTTTGTTGCACGGATGAGCGCGCAGAAACCCGCATGTGCCGCAAGAAGCGCGCTAACCAAGACGAGCGGGATCCACCAGACAGGGGTGACGAAGCCCCACAACGAATCTAGCGGGGGATTCAGCAGGAAGTAGAGAGTTACCACCACAGCAGTTCCGGCGCTGATATAGGTCCATCGGGGCAAGGGGGCCGATGGCCGGGGCAGATGCCCGAGAGTTCGCGTCTGAATCATCATGTAGAGCAGGTACGCGGCGTTGATCAGTAGATATAAGAAGGCTACTGCCGTGATGAGGAACAAAATAGCCGTGGTGCGTTCAGCCGTGGGCATGCTTGCAGGTCCGGTGCTTGGCAACATCTGCCAGAAGGCGGCGGCTACCAGTAGAGCCAGCGTAGCGCTCATGTACTGCACCGCGAATAGTTGTTCACGCAGCCGTCCGAAGGGGGAAATTGCCTGCTGGCGGCGTGCCTCGAAGTTCGTTGGTGGGCGCCAGAGCAGCATGACGAGGCAGATGGCCAGAACGGCGTAGTTCGCCGTTTCGTCCCAGCGGCCGGCAACGCTCTCGAGCCGATCCATATATTCGATTCCGCCGTCGAGCCCGTTGAGGAATTCTGTGGAGCGGTCGTAGAGATACCGCGCCTTGTAGTGCAGGGCCTGAGCAGCGGTCGTGGCCAGAAGCACCGTCACGGTGCGATACAGCCGGTTAAGCCAGGTGATGCGCAACAGCCGATTATCGTGTTCGGTGATTCCCTCCAGTGGCTTGCGGCGCAAGATGACCAGTGTGGCGATCAGCGCAACCACCACAAGGGCTACGAGGCTCAAAAACAGGTAGGGCAGCAGCTCCGCGGAATCGCGTAGGCCGGGCCGGGCAGAGTGGACTATGGAGTAGTTTTCCCCATCGCCTTCGGTGATTTCGGGTCGGGGCGCTAGCCCCGGGACATCACGCACGCTGTACAGAGCGACGAGGCCGGTGGCAAAGGTGCTGAGCATCACCGCAACTAGGGGTTTGGGGATCAAACCCGACAGCGTGCGTGGTTCGAGGGAAGCGGTGCGTTGCGGAGCAAGCTTGCGGGGCCAGGTGAACTGCCCAGCGAGGTAGAGAAAAGCCACCCACAGTGCGGGAGTGGTGGCAACTCCTACGGCCTCGGACATACCCAGTGGTTGAGATTCGTGCAGCGGGATGTTTTGCAGCGCGTCGAGTGAATTTGCTGAAGTGCTGGCAAAGAAGCCGATGGCTGCGCACCAGAAGGCATGCCGTCTGGCTAGCTCCAGACGATCTGTGTTCCTTCCCGTCGCTAAGCCGCGCAGAATCACATAGATAATCAATGCGGCGACGGCAAAGCTACCCAATTGAGCGCTCAAGGGATTAGTCATGGATCCACCTTTCCCCAATTAATGTATCAATGGTTTGATACAAAAGACAGGTTACCGTCCACGCGAATCCCGTCCGGTGCCGTACTCTCATGTTTATGGGCTTGTTTACCTCTACCCCACTTCCCGAACCGGTGGGCGATCACGCCCCGCCGGTCGATGAGCATCCGGCGCGCATCCAGCAGGTCATCGCGAGTTTGCGTCAAGCTTCGGACGCCCGGATTACCCACCCGCGACGCTTCCGTGCACAACAACTGCGCGGCTTGGAAAAGATGCTTCAGGAGCGCGAAGTTGATTTCCTCAGCGCCCTCGAACAAGACCTTGGCAAGAGCGTTACCGAAGCGAAGTTCACCGAGATTGATGTGGTCAAATCCGAGATTGACTACGCGCAGCGGCATCTTTCCGAGTGGATGGACTCGAGCACCGTCAAGGTCCCGTTGCTGCTACAGCCAGCCATGGCCAAGGTGGAACCGCGGCCCCTTGGCGTAGTGCTCATCATCGGGCCGTGGAACTACCCCTTGCAGTTGGTGCTGGCACCGTTGGTAGCTGCTATCGCCGCCGGCAATGCGGCGCTGATTAAACCTTCGGAGGTCGCCCCCGCCACCAGCGGGACACTGGCCAAATTCTTGCCGCTCTACCTCGATCCGCGGGTCTACGCCGTGTGCGAGGGTGGCAGTGATACGGCTAGCGACCTACTGAGCGCGCGCTGGGATCATATTTTCTTTACCGGCGGCGAGAAGGTTGCACGTATCGTGGCCGCCGCCGCGGCACAACATCTCACGCCCACCACTCTTGAGCTTGGTGGTAAGTGCCCGACCGTAGTGGATAACCATCTGCTGCCCACGGCCAAGCGCATCGCCTACGCGAAGTTCATGAATGCCGGGCAGACCTGCGTGGCCCCGGATTATGTCCTGTCTATCGGGGATAGCGACGCGTTGGTGGATCGCTTGGGCAAGGCGATTACCTCCTTCTACGGTAAGGAGCCGCTCGCTCACCCGGATCTCGGGCGTATTGTGAGCGATCGTCATTTCCAGCGCCTGCGACGATTACTGTCGATGGGCACCGTGGCCCACGGCGGCACCTTCGATGAGGCAACGCTACGCATTGCCCCGACGATCTTGCGGAACGTCGACTTAGACAGCGAGCTGATGCGCGAGGAGATATTCGGGCCGATCTTGCCCGTGATCGAACTATCCTCCTTCGAGGAAGCCTTGGATTTCATTGCCGCTCGGCCCACCCCACTGGCGGCCTACCTAATGAGTGAGAATCCACGGTTGCAGTCGATCTTCTCGGATCGGGTGCGCGCAGGTGCGATTGTTCATAACGCGCCCATGGCGCAAACGATCATCCCAGCACTGCCCTTCGGTGGGGTCGGTGCCAGCGGAATGGGCTCGTATCACGGTCGGCATGGATTCGAGAGGCTTTCGCAGATGCGACCAGAACTGAGCAAGACCACGGTCATCGACACCTTCAGCACAATATATCCTCCATATTCATGGGCTAAGCGAAAGATTATTGATCGCTTGTTGTAGTGCGCCTCATATCCTTCGGGCCGACTCGAGTGGTTAGCTTGCAGAGGTCAAAAACCTAGGAGGAACTTAATGAGCCAGTCGGCGCCGCAACAGGACGGCCTGCATCGCGGACTCAAAGCACGTCATATGCAGATGATCGCCATCGGTGGTGCGATCGGCACCGGGTTATTTGTGGCATCGGGCGGAACCATTGCGCAGGCTGGGCCGGCCGGAGCGTTGACCGCCTACGCGCTGATTGGCCTGATGGTGCTGCTTTTGATGCAGTCATTGGGAGAGATGAGCGCCCGACTGCCCGTCGCTGGCTCCTTCCAAACCTACGCGTCGGTGTTCGTCAACCCGTCCTTTGGCTTTGCCATCGGGTGGAACTACTGGTTCAACTGGGCGATTACGGTGGCCGCGGAACTCGTAGCCGCCGGAATCGTGATGTCCTACTGGTTGCCCGACGTACCCGGCTGGATCTGGGCGGGAGTCTTCCTTGTGCTCCTGACGGGTTTGAATGCGCTCTCGTCCAAGGCCTTCGGTGAGGGTGAGTTTTGGCTTGCGGCGATCAAGGTCACCACCGTGGTGGTCTTCTTGATCTGCGGTGTGTTGATGATCGTCGGTATCCTCGGTGGCCAATCGCCAGGCTTCAGTCACTGGAGCGAGGGCGATGGGCCCTTCGTCGGTGGCTGGCTGTCGATCGTTTCGGTGTTCATGATTGCCAGCTTCTCCTTCCAGGGCACCGAGCTGATCGGTATTGCCGCGGGTGAGGCAGAGAATCCGCGGCGCGATGTGCCACGCGCCATCAAGGCCGTGTTCTGGCGCATTATGCTCTTCTACATCGGCGCCATCTTCATCATTGGCACGCTCATCAGTTACACGGATCCCTCGCTACTCTCCTCGGGCGAGGCCGATATTGCCTCGTCGCCCTTCACCCTGGTCTTTGAACGCGCGGGCATCGCCTTTGCCGCCGCCCTGATGAATGCGGTGATCCTCTCGGCCATTCTGTCGGCCGGAAACTCCGGGCTTTATGCCTCGACGCGCATGCTGTACTCGATGGCCCGCGATGGCAAGGCGCCGAAAATCTTCGGTCGCGTCAACCGTCGTGGTGTGCCCATTCCGGCCATGCTACTCACCGCATCGGTAGGGCTCTTCGGCTTCCTCACCGCCGTGGTGGGGCAGGGTGCGGCCTACACCTGGCTGCTGAACGTGTCCGGGCTCTCCGGGTTCATCGCATGGGTGGGCATCGCGGTGTGCCACTACCGTTTCCGGAAGTCCTACATCGCCAGTGGCCAGCCCCTGAAAGACCTGCCGTACAAGGCCCCGTTCTTCCCCTTTGGCCCGATCCTTGCGTTCGTCATCTTGATCGTGGTGATCGCCGGGCAGAACTACGAGGCGGTGGTCTCCGGACACGTTCTTGAAGTGGTCTCCAGCTACATTGGCTTGCCGATTTTCCTGCTGCTCTGGTTGATCCACTGGCTTGCCACACGCCATAGCGTCCGCGCAGCTTTCGACCCCTGGAAGCTCGAGGTTAACTAACCTCTAGCTCTCCAGTGCCGCATCGACAATACGTTTCGCCTCGCTGAGCACCTCTTGCAGGTGCTCAGTCGACATCCAGGACTCGGCGTAAATCTTGTAGAGATCCTCGGTTCCCGATGGGCGGGCGGCGAACCAGGCGTGCTCCGTGGACACCTTCAAGCCGCCGATCGCAAAGCCGGCTGCCTCGGTAGCCTTGGCGGTAATTGGATGGCCCGCCAGCTCGGTGGCTGGGACATCCTCGGGCGAGAGCCTCGCGAGCTTTTCGCGTTGAATGCGCCCGGCCGGGGCGTCAAAGCGGGCGTAGTGGCTCGACCCGTACTCCGCCACCAGCTCGGCATGACGCTGACTCGGCGTTTTGCCCGTAACCGCGAGAATCTCGCTGGCGAGCAGGGCCAGCATGATGCCGTCTTTATCGGTGCTAAAAGCCTTGCCCTCCCGATCCAGGAAGCTAGCTCCGGCCGACTCCTCACCACAGAAGGCCACTTGACCCTGAGCCAGTGGTTCAACGAAGTACTTAAAGCCCACCGGCACCTCATGCAGGGTTCTACCGAGTCCGGCGACCACGCGGTCGATGAGCGCGGAGGACACGAGGGTTTTGCCGATGCGCAGACTCTGATCCCACCCCGGTCGGTGGGTCACGAGGTAGTCGATGGCCACGGCCAAGAAGTGGTTCGGGTTCATCAGTCCGGCATCCGGGGTGACAATTCCGTGGCGGTCGGCGTCGGCGTCGTTGCCCGTGGCGATATCGTAGCGATCACGGTTACCGACCAACGAGGCCATCGCATAGGGACTGGAGCAGTCCATGCGGATTTTGCCGTCCTTATCCAGGGTCATGAAGCCAAAGCGGGAGTCTACAGACTCGTTGACCACGGTCATGTTCAATCCGTAGCGTGCGGCGATTTCACCCCAGTAGTGCACCGAGGCACCGCCTAAGGGGTCGGCTCCAATCCGAATTCCCGCTGCGGCGATGGCCGGAAAGTCGATGACCTTGGCCAGGTCGGTGATGTAGAGCTCGCGGAAATCGAAGGGCTCGAACGTCGCTCGAGCACGCTTGATCCCTGCCGGGTCGGCGAGAAGCTCGTTGGCGCGCGCCGCAATCCAATTGGTGATATTTGATTCCGCAGGACCACCATGCGGCGGGTTGTACTTGATGCCGCCGTCGGCCGGCGGGTTATGTGACGGGGTGATGATCAGCCCATCGGCCTGTGCGTCGCCACGCTCGTTGTGGACCAAAATGGCGTGGCTGACCGCGGGGGTGGGTGCCAGGCCGTCCTCGGCGAGCACCTGCACGGAATTGCCGGCGAGCACCTCCAGAGCGGTGGTGAAGGCCGGTGCGGAGAGCGCGTGGCTGTCCTTACCCACATACATCGGCCCCGTGATCCCCGCGCCGACGCGGTAATCCACGCAGGCCTGGGTGATAGCCGCAATATGTGCCTGGTTGAAGGTGCCGTTCAGGGAGCTTCCGCGATGCCCCGAAGTTCCGAAAACTACCTGTTGATCCGGGTTATTAGGGTCCGGAGTGAGCTCGTCATAGGCGGTGAGCACCGCCTCTAGATCGATCAGGTCTACCTCGAGTGCTAACTGTCCTGCGCGTTCGTGTGCCATGCGGCTCCTTCGGGCTCGTGCATTTTGCAACAGTTCATAGAAGAATAGCCGGTGATGAGTTACTACCCATACCCCATGAACCAGCCGCAGCGTCCGGAGCCCACCGGTCTGTCGGTGGCTTCCCTGGTGCTCGGACTCGTGTCCATGGTGGGGCTCTTTATTATCATCCTAGTGCCCTTGGCCGGAGTGATTACCGGACATTTGGCCTACCGTCGGGAGCCAGCGGGTCGCTCGCTGTCGCTACCCGGGCTGATTACCTCGTGGGTTGGGGTGGGCCTAGCGCTGTTATGTTACGCCTTCTTCATCTGGATGTTCTGGGCGATGTCCACGACCTTCTTCGATTTCATCGAGTACTACGACGATTACGAGGGTTACTACCAGTATGAGGATTATGGTGCGGAGTATTCGTTCCTCACCTAAAGTGCTTGTGGTTCTCTGCTCATGGGCGTATCCTTCACATCGAGTAGCATAACGATTATCGATATGGGGGCGCGCCATGGTCGTCGGTGGACTCTTTCTGGGCGTCATCATTCTTGTGGTCACGCTTCTGATCCTCGGCCTGTCGTCGCCGTGGCCGGCGGAACGAACGGTGCGCTGGATAGCTCGACTCTCGCTCGTCGCCGCCATCGGTACCGTCATGCTGGTCGGCTACGAGGTAATCGATCTTCTCCTTGGTGCGCAGTCGCGTGTGCACATTCCCGTCATGGACTTCTGGCCTGCGAACCTCCCCGAATATGGGCTGGAATTCACCGGTGCACCGGCGGCGCTGGATTCAGCGACGATCAGCTCGGCCGACATTCAAGTAACCGGGCTTAGCTGGTTGACCTCCCTCTTGTTGGTGGCCGGGCTGTTGGGCAACGGACTCGGGGCTTTTGCCGTCGCCCTAGGCATGCGTCGTTTGGCTCTGAAGATCAACGCCGGAGAGCCCTTTGCCGCCTCTTTGCGCCGGACCGGTCGTTGGGTGGCAGCTTTACTCCTAGCGAGCTCGATCCTTGGACCGTTGCTCTATGGAATCGGTGCGGCGCGAGCCAGTGAGGAAGCCTTGAGGTTCACAGGCTGTTCCGCGACGAACATCAGCTGCCTGGATTACCTGCCGCGGCCGGGACTAGGCATTGAATTTTCCTTCGCTGGCCTAATGTCAGCCATGGGAATCTTGCTGGTTGTGGAACTTGTCGCCATTGGAATGCAGAAGAACGCGGAGAACCTGGCCCTAAAGAACGACCTCGACGGGCTTGTCTAGCGTGAGCTCCGTACGCTGCCATCTTGATGAACTACTCGCCGAGCGCGCGATGTCCCTAGTGGAGTTGAGCCAACGCATCGGCATCAGCGTGGTGAACCTGTCGGTGCTCAAGAACAATCGCGCGAAAGCGATCCGGTTCAGCACATTGCTGGCGATCTGCGAGGAACTGCAGTGCACAATCGGTGAGCTACTCGATATCGAGGAGGACTAAAAGCGCCGTTGGCCGCGATCCCCGAACGGGAATCGCGGCCAACGGCGCACTAATGCAGGATCTTAGCGAACCGATCCCATGAGCTTCTTCAGTGCGGGAGTTGCCGCCATCATGCACACACCCAGCACGATTGCCGTGCCGCCCATGGCAATGAAGTACGGGATTTCATTACCCGGGGTGTAGTAGCCGGCCAGCACACCCGAAAGCGTGGTGCCCAGGGAGACCGACAAGAAGAACAGTGCCACCATCTGCGTGCCAAAGGCCGCCGGGGCCAGCTTGGTAGCCACTGCCTGCCCAATGGGGGAGAGCAGCAGTTCGGCCACCGTGCACAGGAACAGGATGCCCACGAGTGCCAGCAACGGAGTCATCGTCAGCGACTCAAGCGGGATGAAGCACAGGAAGGCGGATCCGACGATTACGAGGGAGAGGCCAAACTTCACGGCGGTGTGCGGCTGACGCTTGCCCAGCTTCGTCCACAGGGCCGCGAAGGCGCTGGCCATCAGGATGATGAACACCGGGTTGATCGACTGCACCCAGCTCGGTGGCATCTCCCAGCTGCCAAGGTGACGGTCGAGACGCGTATCCGAGTATGCGGCGATAAAGGTGAACTGCTGCTGGAACAGTGCCCAGAATCCCGCTGAGGCGATGTAGAACGGGATGAAGGCCCATACGCCCTTACGCTCGGTCTCGGTGATCTGCTTACTGCGCAGGATCAGGAAGAAGTACAGCGCGCTGGCCGCGATGACCACGTAGGCAATGACCTGAGCCAGGTTCTCGGGGGTCACCAGACCGGAGAAGAGCGATGCCAAAATTACCACGAGGATGCCAGCCAACAGCAGGGCGTAACGCTTGCGCTGTGCCGCAGGTAGTGGGTTAGCCACATGGCGCACCGTATCGGGCAGGTTCTTGCGCCCCAGTGCATAGATGGTCAAGCCCAGCGCCATGCCCACGGCCGCGGCGCCGAAGCCGACGTGGAAACCAAATTCCTTATGCAGCAGCCCGGTCAGTAGCGGGCCGATGAGGCCACCGATGTTCACGCCCATGTAGAACAGTGAGAAGCCCGCATCGATGCGCGGATCCTCTTTGTCATAGAGCGAGCCAACCAGCGAAACGGCATTGGCCTTCAAGCCGCCAGAACCGATGGCCACGAAGATCAGACCAACGCTCAAACCCACGAACCCGGGTAGTAAGGCCAGCGCGATGTGGCCGATCATGATGCCTACTGCGGAGATGAACAGTACGCGTTCCGGGCCGAGCAATCGGTCCGAGGTCCACGCGCCGAGGATCGTCGAGAGGTATACCGCACCACCGTAGGCGCCGACCAGGGAGAGAGCCAGCGACTTGTCCATGCCGAGGCCGCCGTCCGCGACGGAGTAGTACATGTAGTACGCCAGTAGCGCCTGCATGCCATAGAAGGAGAAGCGCTCCCACATCTCGACGCTGAACAGGTTCGCCAAAGCTCCGGGGTGACCGAAGAATGTTTTACCCGTCCGTTGGGTGTTGGAAGTAACAGTAGACATGCGTTACATTTTTCGCCTTATTGGTTGCAAATGCCTACTTTTGCGATGAAGTTCACAGGAGCAGCTGGTGGGCCAATCCCAGGAGCAAACCCTCGTCCCCGCGCGGAGAAATCAGCTGGATAGACATTGGCATGCCGTCGATAGAAGTACTAACCGGAACGGAAATTGCCGCCGCCGAGGAGACGTTGACCATGGAGGTGTATGGGGTGTATTGGCACTGCAGGCGATAGTCGGTGTCCGCATCATGCGCCGTGTAGTAGCCGATGGGTGGCGGAGCGCTGGCCATGCCCGGAGTGACCACCACATCAAAGGCTGACCACTGCGTAATGAAATCGGCCCCGATCTGGCGGATGCGTGTGGCCGCCTGCAAGCCTTGGGCCAAGGGGCGAGCCATGGAACGTCGACGGAACTCCCGGGCGAGGGTCCCGAGCAGGGACTCATCGCAGACCGGCAGGCTCTTGAGGGAATTGGTCCACACCATGGCAAAGGTCTGCGGGTAGTCCTCTGCATAGTTGAAATTGGCAGGTTCCACCCGGTGCCGTTCATTCAGGAGCTTCAAGCCTCGTTCGAAAGCCTGGCGCGCGGCCGGCTCGAGACTGATTGGGTAAACCGGGTCGAAGGGGGACTGTGCCGAGTACCCGATGTTCAGATTGCGCAGCTTGTGCGGATAACCACCCTGCAACTTTGGCAGGTAGTGGTCCACCCCGAGCATCGCGTCGAAAAACATGGCGGCATCGAGGGCATCGTGGGCCATCGGCCCGGAGACCGTAAATTTGGGTGCCCCGAAGGAATCGTTATAACCATCAACCACGTCGCTGGGCACCCTGCCCAGAGAGGGTTTGAGCCCAACCAGCCCACAGGCTGCCGAGGGTATTCGTACCGAGCCGCCGCCGTCGCTTCCGGCCCCTACCGGAATCATTCCGGCCGCAATGGCAGCGGCCTGTCCTCCCGAAGACCCTCCGGAAGACAGCCTCGAGTCCAAGGGATTGCGCGACGGGGCGGCAACCAGATTCTCCGAATAGGTACTCAATCCGAATTCGGGCACCTGCGTCTTGCCGACAATGACCGCGCCCTCGGCACGCACCTGGGCCACCAAGGGATGATCGGCCATGGCGACCTGTGCTTCCATCGCCTTCGACCCGTAGGTGGTTGGCATGCCCATCACCTCGTTGAGGTCCTTGAAGGCGGTCGGCAGCCCGTGCAAACGCCCGACATTACCCTCCGCAAACCGTGCGTCGGCCTTATCCGCCGCCTGCAGGGCGCCCTCCGGGTCGACATAAACGAAGGCTCCGAGCGAATCCAGCTGTTCGATCTTGTGCAGGAATTCCTCGGTGACCTCGCGGCTGGAGCGCTCGCCGGAGGCCAGCTGGTTGCGCAAGGCTAGGGCGGATCTCGTCGTCATGTCGGCTTTCGGCGTATGGGTAGTTAGTCTTAACAGCAAACACCCAATGCGAGAGGAACGCCAGCCATGAGCGATTTTGAGACTGTTACGGTGACCCAGGTACCGAATGGCGCGCTGATCCTGGATGTACGCGAGGACTTCGAATGGGAGGCCGGGCACGCCACCGGTGCCAAGCACATCCCGTTGACCCAGCTACCCGAGCGCGTCACCGAGCTTGACCCAGATACCGACACCTACGTCATCTGCCGTACCGGTGGCCGCTCCGCGCAGGCCGCGGCATGGCTGACCGGCCTGGGCTACACCGCCTTTAACGTGGCCGGCGGCTCGGATTCTTGGATTGAGGCCGGGTTGCCGATGGAAAGTGAGAACGGACAGGAACCCACCGTTCGATGAAATATGCCTATCTAGGGCCCGCCGGCACCTTCACCGAGGCCGCCCTGCTTCAGGTGCCGGGCGCCGATCAGTCCGAGCGACTGCCTGCAGCCAACGTCAATGCGGCGCTGGATGCGGTGCGCTCGGGCGAGGCGGACGCCGCCATGGTTCCCATCGAAAACTCGGTGGAGGGCGGAGTTTCGGCCACGCTCGACGCGATTTCACGCGGTCAGCGTCTGCAGATCGTGCGCGAGGTGCTCGTGCCGATTACCTTTGTGCTGGCCGTGCGCCCGGGGATTACCGCGCTGGAGCAGATCCACAAGGTCTCCACGCACGGGCACGCCTGGGCACAGTGCCGCATCTGGGCACAGGAAAACATCCCGCAGGCGGTCTTCGAGCCGGCCTCCTCCACGGCGGCCGGAGCCATGGGACTTTTGGACGACGAACAGCATCATCAGGCGGCCTTCTGCTCGCCGCTGGTCGCCGCCGAACGCAACCTGAGCGTGCTCGCCGAGGGCATTGAGGACAACGCCGGGGCCGTCACCCGCTTTATCCTGGTGACCCGGCCCGGGGAGATCCCGGAACCCACCGGAGTGGATAAGACCACGCTGGTGTTGCCGTTGACCGAGGACCGTCCCGGTGCGCTGATGGGCATTTTGGAGCAGTTCACCGCGCGCGGGGTCAACCTCTCGCGTATCGAGTCCCGCCCCACCGGTGCTGGGTTGGGACGCTACTACTTCTCCGTGGACGTCGAAGGCCATCTGGCCGAGGAACGTGTGGCCGCGGCGCTCACCGGCCTACACCGGTTGTGCCCGAGCCTGCGCTTCCTAGGCTCCTACCCGGCCGCCGAAGGCCAGGCGCCCTCGGTGGATTCGCATAACTCGGATGCCGCCTTTGTGCAGGCGCGTGACTGGGTCGCCAGCCTGCGCGAACGGCTGTAGTTAACGGGCGCGCAGGCGCAGCGCCGAATGATTCACCCAGACCTCGAGCTCGTTGACCTCACCGGTGGGATCACCATCGATCTGGGTGTTCATCGGTTCGGCACAGCGTAGCGAAACCGCGGTGGTGGGGTAGATGCTCATCACTGGGATCTTGTTGCGCGCCCGGAACACCGTTTTCAGCATGATCCAGGTCCACCCGGCCATGGAGCGCGGGGAGAGCACCACGGCATCGAGCACGCCGTCGTCAATCTGGGCGTCGGGCACCAGCTCGATGCCCTGCAGCTTGCCGCAGTTGGCGAAGAGCACCGAGCGTACCTTACGGGTCTGCCACCCCTCGTCGGACATTTTGAAGGAAACGCGCTTGCGGCGGCCCGGTAGCTGGCGTAGCCCGGCCTCCGAATAGGCCAGCCAGCCAACTTTGGCTTTGAGCTTTTCGTCGGTTTCATCAAAGAGGTCCGCGTCGGTGCCCACGCCGGCGATAACCAAGAACGCATGGTCGGTCACCTCGCCGTTCAGTAGGTTCAGCTTCATGTGCCCGACGTCGATGCCACGCACCTTGCCACGCACCGCGATTAACGCGCAGGTGTGCAGGTCGTCGAGGGGGATATCCACATTGCGGGCCAGCAGATTGCCGGTGCCCAGTGGCAAGATCCCCAGCGTCGCCTCGCTGTGCTCGATGACCTCGGCGGCCGCGCGGATGGTGCCGTCGCCGCCCGCGGCCACGATGGTGTCGCAACCGGCATCCAGCGCCTTCTGCGCCGCATCCTGCCCGGGGTCATCGGGCGTGGTTTCGAGAATAAGCGGAGGTTCCAAACCAGCTTCGGAACATACGCGGCGGACCGCCTGAATGGCTTCGTCGGCCATTGACTTGGATGGATTAATGATCAATGCAACTTTGGTTGCATCGCTTTGATCCGCGTGGAGCGGTTCAACGGTGGCGGGTCGGTTGGCCAGCGAAAGCTTACGCACGGAAAACCAACTGACGCCTGCGGCAATGGCCGCAGCGGCGGCCGAACTGATAATCACTACGCGCTTTGTGTGCATGATGCTCTCATCCTACTCATCGTTGTTACGCTTAAGGGGTGATCGACCTGAAAATGCTCACCGAGAATCCCGAGAAGTACCGCGCCTCGCAGCGAGCCCGCGGTGCCGATGAAACGCTGATCGACCAGCTGCTCGAAGCGGACGTAGCCCGCCGCGAAACCATTGCCTCCTTCGAGTCTCTGCGTGCCGAACAGAACGCATTCTCCAAGAAGGTCGGCAAGGCCAAGGGCGAGGAGAAAGCCGCGCTACTGGCCGAAGTCAAGGAGCTGTCCGCGCAGGTGAAGGCCGCACAGGCCGCCGCCGACGAGGCTGCCGAACGTTGCCTGCAACTGCAGCGTTCTATTCCGAACCTGATTATCGACGGCATTCCTGCCGGCGGCGAAGATGACTTTGCCGTGCTCAAAACCGTGGGAACCATCCGCGATTTCGAGGCCGAGGGCTTCGAGCCGGTGGACCACCTGACCCTGGGTCTCAAGTTGGGTGCCATCGACATGGAGCGTGGCGCCAAGGTTTCCGGATCGCGCTTCTACTTCCTCAAGGGGATTGGCGCGCGCCTAGAAATCGCCATGATGAATATGGCTTTGGACCTGGCCTTACAACATGGCTTTACGCCGATGATCACCCCTACGCTGGTCCGTCCCGAGACCATGCAGGGCACCGGTTTTGACGTCGCGCACGACGACGAGATCTACAAGCTCGAGCGCGATGACCTGTATCTGGTCGGCACCTCCGAGGTGGCGCTGGCCGGCTACCATGCCGACGAGATTCTGGACCTCTCCGACGGCGCCTTGCGTTACGCCGGTTGGTCCTCCTGCTACCGCCGTGAGGCCGGTGCCGCCGGTAAGGACACCCGCGGCATCATTCGCGTGCACCAGTTCAACAAGCTCGAAATGTTCATCTACACCACCGTAGAAGAGGCCGAGGCCGAGCATGAGCGCTTGCTTGGGTGGGAAGAGGAAATGCTCGGGAAGATGGAGCTGCCGTACCGAGTCATCGACACCGCCGCCGGTGATCTCGGCATGAGTGCCGCCCGTAAGTTCGACTGCGAGGCGTGGGTGCCTACGCAGCAGACCTTCCGCGAACTGACGTCGACCTCGAACTGCACCACCTTCCAGGCGCGCCGCTTGAACATCCGCGAACGCGAAATCGTGGACGGTAAGCCGGGCAAGACCCGTGCAGTGGCTACCTTGAATGGCACGCTCGCCACCACCCGGTGGATCGTGGCCATTTTGGAAAACCACCAGAACGCCGACGGAAGTGTGAACGTGCCAAAGGCGCTGCAGCCTTACTTGGGTGGTCTGGAAGTCATCTCCTAACCACATACCGTCAATGCATTACGGGGCGCCGATTTCGGTGCCCCGTTTGCTTTAATTCGCCGCTCACGATGCGGTAATTCACCGGGCGTTCATGTCACGGTGTGCCGTGGGTCATCGATTAACCTCGTCGTGGGTGGTTCACTTAGTTCATGACTGTATTGACAAAAACCGGCATCGAAGACCGGCTAGATAACGTTCGTCGACTCATTTGCCTCGACGTGGATGGCACCATCGTCGACCACCAGGGGCGGATGACCGACAGGGTGCGCGAGGCCGCCCGAGCGGTCGTCGCAGCTGGCCATGAAGTAGTTGTTTCGACCGGCCGCTCACTGGGTGCCGCCCTGCCGGTGATGCGTGAGATCGGCATCGCTCATGGCCATCTCGTGGCCAGCAACGGCGGCGTGCTCGCCCGCGTCAGCGGAGACAAGGTAGAGGTCACGCACCGTGAGGTCTTTGACCCGTCTCTGGTGCTGGCGGCGCTGCACCGTAACCTACCCACCGCCAAATATGCCGTGGAAACCGAAACGGGAGCCTTCCTGTCCAGCGACATCTTCCAGGATGCGAGTTTTGGCGCGGAAACCAAGGTGGTCGAATTTGAGCGGCTACTGGAGAGCCGTGCGGTTCGCGTGGTGGTTTTCTCCACCGATGCCACAGCCGAGGATTTCGGCAAGGCGGTACACGGTCTGGGTCTCTCCGGCGTGACTTACTCGGTGGGTTGGACCGCCTGGCTGGATATTGCTGCCGAGGGCACCACCAAGGCCAGCGGCTTGGAGCGTTTGCGTGGCACGCTCGGTTTCGAGTCCCGCCATACCCTTGCGGTCGGCGATGGGCGCAATGACATTGAGATGTTGCAGTGGGCCGGACACGGCGTAGCCATGGGTCAGGCCCCTGACGAGGTCAAGGAAGCGGCCGATGCGGTTACCGCTGGGGTGGACGATGACGGTCTAGCGCTAGTCCTTGAAGGGCTCCTGTAGCGTCTGCTGAAATTCTTTGGCGCTCAACGGTAGTTCCGGGCCGGTGGCCGGTGGGGCTAGCGAGCGGAAGGAAATGCCGGCCGGGGTTGTGATTTCGATGGTGTGCGGACCGTCGCGTATGGTTCGTTCGCGCCAGCCGGGGCTTTCCTTCGCGTAATTGCAGTGGGCACACCGCCAATCACCATTGTTGAAGGTTGTTTCCCCGCCCAGCCACCATGCGAAGACGTGGTCCAGATGCTGTGGCCGATTGTTGCAGTACGGGGTGCGGCAACGTAGATCTCGAACGCAGATGAGTTCCTTGAGCCCATCGGGGAAGGCCCGAGCCTTGGAATCCATCGCCACTAGCTCCTTATTCCCCGGGGCGGTATAGATCCGTTGAAGTTCGGGGAAGGAACTGAGCCGACGGGCCAGCTCGCTGCGGTCGGGAATGATCGCACCATCCTGGGCATATTGCCGCCGCCGCGTGGCCACCAGATTTCTGGCATATTCGGCCGGAATAACTCCGTAGCCCTCCAGATTTGCCGGTTCGCTATCCCCCTGAAAGAGCGCCCGATCGGTCATGATGACCTTGAGGTCCATGAACATCGGCAACGGGAGTCCGGCGGCTTCATCCCCACTAATGGGGCGGCGTACCAGTAGATCGGCCATAAGCTGTTCGAGTGTGCGTGGGTCGCCCTTGCGCCGTAGGGCATGCGCCTGGCGGCGCAGGCACTTTTCGAGCACGACGCCATCTTCGAGCGGCAACCGCCCGGAAATGCTGATGCCGTCCTGATCAGCATGAAATCGAACATAACGACGTTTGGCGCGTTCGTGGAGCCGATCGGTTTGGGCTCCGGCGTCGATGGAACAGGTGAACTGGCGGACCAGGTCCTGTAGCCGTTTGGTGCCGGCGCCCTCGTAAATTTCCGGGCTACAGGCTAAGTAGGCGTCGAAGTCCCTACGATGCTCGGCATCGACGTCCGCTAGCGTGGAGAGGATGACCATGACCTGCTCCTCGGAGAGGTCGCCGCGTTCAAAGCGTTGCGCCAGTCGCGGTAGGTCTTCGGCGAGCATGCGGCAGTTTTCGAGGTAACGCCGCGCCCCGTGTTGTCCGCGCCTACGGGCTATGGCCACCGAGGCGGCACAGCCGCGGCCCTGGTCGTTTAGATGCACACCGCGAAATTCGTGATCCTCCACGGTGCGTTTTTCGAGTTTGTAGGCGAGTTTGGTTTGCAGGGCCGAGTAAGCGGCCTTGGCCCGTTCGAGTTGACGGATGGCGCGCAGGCATTCCTTGGCGTCGCCCATTTCCAGCAGATAGTCCATGCGCGTACTCAGCTCCGCGACCAGATTGCTGAACTCCGCGTGGCCGCAGCGCTGAGGGCGCCGGTCCGGCTTGATCTTTCGTTCGAGTTGTTCTCGAGCGAGATACTCTTTATCGAACATGTATTCAGGATAAGACCCGAGTCCGATGTTTTGGCGCGGTCCGATGCCTACTGTGAATCGGCCAGCTCAAGAAGGCGTTCCACGCCGCCGCGCGCCCGCATTTCGTCGTCATATCCGGCACGGACGATGGCGGCCGAGACCGCCTGTGGGGTGATATCCAGCGCCTCGGCGATGGCGCGCTGTTGGCCGCGCACCCCCGGGGTCAGCAGGTCGACAACTGCCCATTCGGCGCTCGTGCGGCTGCGCACCGACTCGCCAAGTAGGCGCAACAGACCCTCGAGCTCGCTATCGCGTTCGGTGTCGCCGGTGGAAACGCAGATGGGCACGCGGCCGCCGCGATGCCCCGCGCCCTCTAGGGCGCCCAACGCGCGGCGTTGAGCCCGACCCTCGACCAGTTCGGCATCCTGCGGCACCGGTTCGTAGAGACTGCCGACGCCCAAACCGATATTGCAAAAGTCCAAACGTGCACAGCGCAACACCGCATCCACGGCCGCCGACGCATCGCGCGGCACCCCGAGCACCAGCTGCCCGCTCAGGGCCGTGAAGGGCGCGAGGGTCGGAACCCGGTCGAGCTGGGCCCAGAGGGCCTCGGTGGCCGCGGCGACGTCGGTGACCGACCGTGGTTTGGGGCTCAGCGCAAGGATGAACATGCCCTTAGTATGTCGCGGATTGTCGCCCTTGTCTGCGCCATCGGTTAGCTCGCGAGCCGAATTGTGGTGAAACGGAAGAAGAATTGCGTGGCGGGACCGATGAGCAAGGCGTAGGCCACGGTACCCAGGCCCACCGGTCCTCCCAAGAGCCAGCCGATGGCGAGGACCGAAACTTCCAACACGGTGCGTACCAGGCGTAGCGAGAGTCCGGTGCGCAGGGCGATGCCGGTCATCAGCCCGTCGCGCGGACCTGGCCCGAAGTGGCTGCCGATGTACATCGCCCCACCGAGGCCATTGATGGCGATGGCGCCGAGGAGGACCAGAAGTTGCAGGGCCAAGCCGTGAAATTCGGGCAGGATGTGTAACCACAGATCCAGCGCTATGCCGAGCCATAGGGTGTTAGCGATTGTGCCGATCCCGGGCCATTGGCGCAGCGGGATCCAGCAGAGTAGAACGACGACGCCGACGAGGATGACCAAGGTGCCCAGGCTCAGGGGCAGGTGGGTGGCGAGGCCCAGGTGAAAGACGTCCCAGGGGTCGACGCCGAGCCCGGCGCGTACCAGCAGGGCCATGGCCAGGGCGTAGAGCGTGAGGCCGAGGAAAAGGGCGGTGAAGCGCAGTGGCAGGCGACCGGCGGCGAATTGTTCGCGCGGGGTCAGGTTCGTGATGGTCATGGCGTTAACTCTGGAGTAGATTGGCCTTGTAAAAAATAGCCAATTTAAAGGTTGTGGCTTTATGAGGCGGATCACTGCAGGTCAGCTGGCTGGGATGCTCGGCGCCCGTGAAGATGGCGTGCCCGCCTACCGGTGGTTATCCGCGGGACTGCGCTCGCTGATCGCCAATGGGCGGGTGCTGCACGGCACCATGCTGCCCAGCGAACGAGACCTCGTCTCCGCACTGGGTCTTAGCCGCACCACGATTACCCGTGCCTACCAGGTGCTACGCGAGGCCGGCTACGCCGACTCGGCGATCGGCTCGGGCACCGTGGCGCAGGTCCCCGGCGGGCTCGTCGACGGCGGCGGTGAACCGCTGCCGCTGGGTGGGTTTGGGAGTAATAATGCGCGCACCGATTTGAGCTGTGCTGCACCGGCGGCCCCGCCGGGCATCATGGAACACTACGCGGCCGCGCTGGAACAATTGCCGGCCTACACCGCCGGGATGGGGTACTTTCCGCTGGGTATTCCGGTGCTGCGCCAGGCATTGGCCGACTACTACACGCACCGAGGGTTACCCACCGACCCCGACCAGATCATCGTCACCGCCGGGTCGCTGGCGGGAGTGGCCGCGGTAGCACGCACCGTCCTCTCGCGCGGGGCCTTAGCCGCCACCGAGACACCCAGCTACCCGAACTCCGTGCTCTCGCTCAAGGCCCAAAAGGTGCGCCTAGCCGCCCTGCCCATCGGCCCGGAAGGTTCGGACCTACCGGGAATCGAAGCGCTGCTCCGCGAGGCCCGGCCGGCGGCCATGCTCTGCCTGCCGGACTTTCACAACCCGGTGGGCACGCTGCTGGATAATGCCGGACGAGAACGCTGGGCCCGTGCGCTTCAGGCGCATGGCACCGTCGGAATCGTCGACGAAACCTGCGTCGACCTCTGGCTGGATGAGGAACCCGACGTGCTGCCCATGGCCGCCTTTTCCTCCTCGTTGGTCAGCGTGGGTTCGGCCAGCAAATCCCACTGGGGTGGGCTCAGAATGGGCTGGATTCGCGCCCCACGTCCGTTGATCGGTGCCCTAGCCACCGGCCGCATGGTGCTCGATTTGGGCGCCCCGGTACTCGACCAACTCGTGCTGACCTCCATGCTCGAGCGGCGGCAGCCGCTACACGGGCGCGCCGAACTGCGTGCCAACCGGGACTGGCTGCATGCCGAACTGGCGCGGGTACTGCCCGAATGGACGGTGCGCAAACCCTCCGGTGGGCTGAGCCTCTGGTGTCAATTGCCCGCACCGCGCTCCAGCGCGCTGTGCCGCACCGTGCGCGGGGTGCAGCTCGCCCCCGGGTCGACCTTTGCCGTCGACGGGCACGGGCTGGAAACCTGGCTGCGGCTGCCCTATGCCCTGCCACGGGAGGATTTGGCGGCGGTGCTGCCGCGGATCGTCGAGGCCTGGCATGCGGTGGCCTAAGCTGGTGTAGCGAAGGAAGGTGAGGCCAGTGG
The DNA here is from genome assembly GCA_031317595.1 of Glutamicibacter sp. PS. Lineage (GTDB taxonomy): Bacteria > Actinomycetota > Actinomycetes > Actinomycetales > Micrococcaceae > Glutamicibacter > Glutamicibacter endophyticus. The sequence continues at coordinate 3,243,384 of JANCMB010000001.1, read as the reverse complement.
GAGAAGTGATCGCCGGGCGCTTTGAACTGCTCGAGCATATCGCCACCGGCGGCTCCGGCTCCGTGTTCCGCGCCCGAGACTTGGCCCAGCACCGCCTGTGCGCCGCGAAAGTAATGCGGCAAAGCTACAGCGGTGAGATCCTGCGTTTCGTACGCGAGCAGGGTGTGAAGTTCGATCACCGGCACCTGCTCACGCCCTATGGGTGGGCCGCGGTCGACGACCGTGTAGTGATTGCCACGCGGCTGATGGCTGGTGGAAATTTATCGGCGGCGCTGTCCGATCACGGCGCGTTTTCCGCCGAATTGGTTGCCGAGGTGCTCACCCAACTACTCGACGGATTGGCCCACGTGCACGCCGCCGGATGGGTGCACCGCGATATTAAACCCGCCAATGTGTTGCTCGAACCCACCGGTACCGGTGTCCCACAACTGCGCCTAGCCGACTTCGGGATCGCCTCGCACGCCGATCAACCTCGACTGACCGAATCCGGACTGGTTGTCGGCACCCCCGGCTTCCTAGCCCCGGAGTTACTGCGCCTGCCGGTCGAGCCCGCAGCCGCCCAAGACCTCTACGCGGCCGGTGTTCTAGCGGTGCAACTGCTACACCCCGAGCTGCGCGGCGAGGCGTTGAGCGAGCACTGCCGCGCGTTGCAAGCCGAGGGGTTGCCCGCAGCGCTCTACGGCATCCTGCGCGGACTGCTGGATACGAATCCGGAACTGCGGCACCGAGCCGCGGCCGTCGCGGCGGAGCAGCTGGCGCCACTGCGCAATGCGCGCGGCTATATGGTGGCCTCTGGAGAACCGTTCGAGGTCTTTGATCACTTCGCTCTTCCCGACGCGGAGCCGGAGCCTATCGAGCAGTCACCCGCGGAGGAACCTGCACCCTCCACCATGGTGCGCAGGGCACCGAATTCCCGACGTCGCGCGCTACCTTGGGCACCGCTGCTGGCGCTTCTGGCCGCGGTACTGCTTGGCGTGCTCTCGCTATGGCTTGTCTTCGGACAGGCAGGCCAAGGCGCACCTTCCCAAGACAGTGTCACCTCCAGCCCGCCGACACTTGATGACCAGAGCATGCAACCACCGGCCCCTAAAGAATCCGCGGGGACGACTGGCTCGGCACCCACGGAGCGGGAAAGCGAAGCTGTAACGTCAACGAGCCCCACGCCCCGCGAGTTGGGGGTGGAGCTCGATTCGACGGCGGTCGAGGGCCAAGCCTGCACGGTGCTCGAGGCCGGATTGCAGGTTAATGGCGCCGACGGTCAGACACTGGTGTGCCGCGACGGCGTGTGGCGTAGTTAGCCGTGCCGACGGCGACGCAGTAGCCACCACAGCGCGTAGCCGCCCAGTGCCACCGCAACACCGCCCAGCAGCGCACCCAACTGTCCAGCATCCGGAACCCATGTGTCGGCCGACGCGTTCTGCGCGCCGATTCCGGCCTCAGAATCTGCCGATGCCTGAACCTGGCTCGCCCACTCGGTTGCGTTCAGAGCCTGCCCGGTGAGCTCCACGGCAATCTCGTATTTAAGCGGGTTGAGCCCGCGCGGATCGCGCGCGTCACCGGAGATCATGAGGTAATAGTCTCCCGGTACGCTCAGGCTCCGATAGCGTCCGTGTGACTCGACGAGGTCCGGGGACACCGCGGTGGCTAAGTTCTGGGTCACGAAGGAAGAAACATCCTCGCGGCGCAGGCTACGTTCGGCATAGAGGGTCAGGTCGTCTTCTAGTAGCGGGTTGTACGTGCTGACGGTTACTCCGCGTGCGCTCGCCTCGCGCGAGTCGCCCATCACCACGCGGTAGTTCAGCCGCTGGCCGGCCGCCACGTGGACCTTGTAGTACTTTGTCTCGAAGGGCAGGATCGAATCGGCGAAAATCGAGCCGTCGGCTAGGGCGGTCGCGGTGGAGAACCCCGTGCCGCCAGAAACGTCGGTGGCCTCGCCGGTCAACTGCACTGCATGGGGTGTCATGTCCTCGGTGACCGCTTCGCCCAAAATGGTCGGGTCGATAGCCGGTTCACGCAACAGACGCAGTTCCACCGGCACCGGTTGGTCGTCCTGCCATTCACCGGTTCGTTCAATGCGCAGCCATGGCTGGCCCTGCGGATCCGCGAGGCAACCCGAGCGCGGCCAGTCGCGCTCCGGTTCGAGTCGCTCGGTGATCAGAGTGACCAAAGCCAGACGGTCGATATCGTTGCGCGAAGTGCGCGCCGTTTCGCTGCCCGAGCAACGGTTTCCGGTGTCGCCCACGATCTCGGCGGATAATCCGATCGAGCGATTCGAGGACGGCTCGCGCATCGGATCCACGATCAATTGCGCACTGATCGACAGGCGCTCGCCGGCCGCAGGCCTGGGCAGCCGGTAGTAGGTTACGGTGCCATCCTTGCTGTTCTGGGCCGATTCGCCACGCTCGAGCACATCCTGGAATAGTCCGACGCTCAGCTCAGGGGCCGCTTCTGGCCGCTCACCACCGTCGATGCCCTGCCCGACTGGCACGTGCTGGGCGATGGGGGACTCTGGGGAGGGCTGGGCCACCGCTGGGGCGGCCAGTAGGGTTAGTGCCAGCGTGCTGGCCGCGATGGACCTGTACATCGTTACTCACTCCTCGTCGTGGCGCGGTGGCGGAAAAGGAACCCGACGACGGCGATGCCGCCGCCGCCGATCAACAGGCCTCCGAGGAACCAGGGCCACTTGGGGCGATTGGCGGAGGCCCCGGCGTTATCGATCACCAGCGCCTGTGGGTCGGAGGACTGCACCGAGGTCGAAGCTTCTTCGCTCGAGCCCTGCTCGCCCTGCGAATCCGTGGGCCGTTGTTCCTGTCCGTCCGCGGACGCCTGCGCGCTCTGTTGTGCCTGCTCGGCCTCGAAGACCGGGGCAGCGCCGGCAAATGGTTGTTCGGTGCCGGTTACGTCCAGCGCCAGCGAGTACGTGAATGGCACCCCGTTGCTCTTGTCCTTCCAGGTGTGCGAGTAGACCACCACGTAGTAGTCGCCGGCTAGGTACGCGTCCTCGCCCACGCGGCCGTCGCGATTGGACTGGTCCACCGCCGTCTCCATATTGCGAGTGATGGTCGTATCGGTTTTCGAGCTGGATATCGAGCGGTCGCCCAGCATGTCTACGATCCCGCGCAGGCTCGAATAAACACGCAGACTGGCCATATTGGTGCCAGAATCCTTGTTGTTGCCGCTGGTCATCCGCACGTTGAGCTTCTGTCCGTTGCCCACATGCACCTTGTAATAGCGGGCCTCGGAGGGCAGGACCGAGTCGGCGTAGGCGGTGCCGGAGTCGACCGCCTTGGCGTCGTTGAAGCTCGAGCCTCCGGTGACCGGGGTGGCTTTGCCGGTGACCTCAACCGCCTGCGGGCGGTCGCGGTCCTTGGTTTCGGCGCCCAGCAGCGTCGGGTCTACGGCCGGCTCGCGCACGTAGAGCAGTTCCACCTGCATGGGCTGATCCTTCTGTAATTCCCCCTGACGGATCACCTTGGCGTAGAGCTGACCGCTACCGTCGGAGTAGCACCCGTGGCTCTGGTCCACCTTGAATTCTGGGCTATGGGTATAGGCGGCAATCGGTCGGCCCACCTCGGCGGCGTCCACCGAGTTCGAGGTCTCGCTAGCACAGCGTTCGCCCTGTCCGTTGACCAGTTGCACCTCGACTCGGCCGTTCTTCCAGAGATTGGCCCCCACATTACGCTGGTCTGGGATCATCGTGGCGGCGAAGTGCAGCCGCTCGCCCGGTTCGATGGCCTCGAGCTTGTAGTACTTGATGCTGCCGTCTTCGCTGACCCAGCTTTTGGTCTCGCCGCGCTCCAGGGTGTCGACGAACTGCCCCGGCTGCAGGTCGGGGGCTTCGAAGAGTTGTTCGCCGCCGCTGACCGGCGTGCCGGCCACCGTATAGCCCTGGAAGGCCCGCAGCGTTTGCCCCACGAGCTCCTCCTGAAGATCCTCGGCGTTGTCGGCGTCCACGTAGCTGCCGCCGGTGGCCTGGGCGATACATTCGAGCTGCTTGCGGGCGGTGGCGTTGACCTTAAAACCAATGGTGTGCACGGTGAGGTTGATGCCGCGCTCGGCCAGATCCTTCGCGGCCTCGCAGGCCGGAGGTTTGCTGCAATTCTCCTCGCCGTCGGAGACCAAGATGATGGCTTTCTGTCCCTTGATATCTTCCATGTCCTTGGCCGCATGTAAGAGCGAGGCGCCGATCGGCGTTTCGCCTACGGCCTCGAGGGAGTCGATGGTCTTGGCGTACGCCTTCTTGTCCACCGGACCGGGCTTGTGCAGAGTTCGGATATCATCACACTGCTTCGGGGTTTTCGATCCATAGGCCACTAGGCCCATGTGGGCGCCCTCCGGAGCATTGTCGATGAGGTGCTTGGTGGCCTTCTTGGCCGCGTCAATGCGGCTGGTGCCCGAATTGTCGGCATCCTTTTCAAGCATGGAACTGGAGTAGTCCATGACCACCACCACGGGTTGGAGGTTTTCGTCGGCAGCGGCTGGGACGGCGGCCAGCGCTAGTGCCCCGAGGGCCAGGGCCGTGCCCAGCGATGCGAGTCGGCGCAACATGATGATCGTTCCTCTCGTTCAGGCGTTTGCAATTGCAAATATAGCGCAAATGTTTGCAAAAGCAAACGGTGATGGGAAACTAGGTGAGTGGATACCTCTATACAACAGCAACGCGAGATCTACGGCACCCCTTTGGGGGAACGTTTCGCCGCCTTGACCGCCCATTACGGGCTCTCCCAGCGGGGGCTCGCCCACGTTCTGGGACTTTCCGCACCGATGCTGTCGCAGCTCAGCAGTGGACGGCGAATCAAAATCGGTAACCCGGCCGTGTATGGACGGCTATTGATGCTCGAGGCACGCCGTGGCGAAGCTGATGTACAGCAGGTGTTACGCGAGGTGGCCGAGGCCGACCCGGCGACCGTGACGCAAAGTCGCACCAAGGCCGCGGGCGCGACCGAGCGGCAGGTGACGGTGGACTACCTGCGAACTCTGGCCGACTCGGAACAACTGCGCGTGCTCGCCGAGCAGGCCCGCCACTCCGGCGCCGAAACCCTGGCCGCGGTGCTGGAGGAAGCGGGTGCCTAAAGGGTTCCGAGGGCCACCCGCAAGCCGTCGCTGAGCCGTTCGAAGCTGTATCCGCCGCGCACGGGGTTCCGCGGCGCGGAATCGGTTTCGGCGCCCACGGTGGCCGTGCCGCTTGTGCGCACCGCGGGCACATGAATAAAGGCCCCGGGCGCCTCGGCCACCAGGTAGGCCACCTGGTTGCAGAGGAAGCGCCCGGCATCTTCGGAGAGTTCGGCGGCGAAGCCCGCCTGCTGCAAGGCGTTGACCATGGCGCGGACATCCAGACCCGCGGCCCTGCGGGCTGGTCCGTCGTCGATGGCCGTCGCACGGGGTTGGGCCCCGTCGTTATCCGCAATCCGCGCATTCTGCTCGTTGACGCCCCAGAGTTCCGGGGTGATGGCGGTGCGTCCGCCCGCTTCGCCCACCGCCACCACGGCCTCCGCCGCGCTGGAGACGATGAGTTCGTCGAGTGCCGCTTCGACCCGTCCGAAGGACACCGGTAGCAATCCGGTGACGATCTCATGGGCGCCGATGCGCGCCGGGAGTCGACGCACCGCCTCCCAGCTGGCGTTCTCGGTGTCTTGGCCAAAGGGCTCGAAGCCGGTGACAAGTATGCGCATGCACCCATTATGTCGGTTCCTCGGGATATAACTGCCGCAGGCAGAAACGAACCTTTAGGAAGTGAACGATGGACGCGCTACTTGTGGTCCTGATACTAGTCAATCTTGCAATCTCCGCCTTTGCGCTATGGATGCTGCGCGCGGCGGGTGGTCCCGGCTTGGCTCAGCGCATTCAAGATTCCGTGCGGTTGGGCAATGCCGAGCTGCGCCAAGACCTCGGTGGGCAACGTAGCGAACTTCACCAGTCGATGCAGCGCGTGAGTGAAAGCAATGACCTGCGGCTCGAGCGGATCCGCGAAGCGGTGGATCGTTCGCTGCGAGAAAGCGCCACGGCGCAGCGCGAACTACAAAAGGTGCTCGCCGCCGAGTTGGAAAAGCTACGTCAATCCAACGAGAGCAAGCTGGAGAAGATGCGGGAAACCGTCGACGAAAAGCTGCAGGGCACCCTGGAGAAGCGGCTGGGAGAGTCCTTCGGGTTGGTCAGCCAGCGTTTGGAGCAGGTGCAGCAGGGGCTGGGGGAAATGCGCTCCCTGGCCGAGGACGTCGGCGGGCTCAAGCGCGTGCTGACCAACGTGAAGTCGCGCGGCACCTGGGGTGAAGTGCAATTGGAGCGCCAGCTGGCCGACGTGCTGACCAGTGAGCAATACCGGCAGAATGTGCAGATCGTGCCCGGCAGCAGCGAACGCGTGGAATTTGCGGTGGTGCTGCCGGGGCATGAGCAGGAAGTGCTACTGCCCATTGATTCAAAATTCCCGCAGGAAGACTATGAGCGGTTGCTCGATGCCCGCGACGCGGGAGATAAGGCCAGTGTTCAAGCGGCCGGCAATGCGCTGGAGCGGGCCATTCTGGAACAGGCCAAGTTGATCTCCGGTAAGTACGTCGCCCCTCCGTACAGCACGGATTTTGCCATTATGTACCTGCCGACCGAGGGACTCTTTGCCGAGGTGGTTGGGCGTTCCGGGCTGGCCAGTCGCCTGCAAAACGGCCACCGTGTACTGATCACCGGGCCGACGACGCTCATGTCGTTGCTCAACAGCCTGCAGATGGGTTTCCGCACGCTGGCCATCGAAAAGCGCACCAGTGAGGTGTGGCAGGTATTGGCCGCCGCCAAGGCGGAATTCCGCAAGTACGGCGATGTGTGGGACAAGTTGAGCAAGCAATTGGCCACCGCCCAGAACACGGTCTCCGAGGCCGGGACGCGTACCCGCGTGCTGGAGCGCAAGCTCAAGGACGTCGAAACGCTGGAACCCGAACAGCCCGGGTCGTTGGAAGACGTGGTGGGGCTGCCCTAGATGCGGTATTTGAACCCGGTATGCGAGGCGGTGAAGCCCAACCGCGTGTAGAAGCGGTGCGCATCGGTACGAGCGGCATCGGAGGTCAACTGCACCAATGAAGCGCCGCAAGCCACGGCGGCCACATCGATGGCCCAACGCATCAGTTGCGTGCCGATGCCCAGTGAGCGGCGGTGAGAGGCGACTCGGACCGCCTCGAGGGTCAACCGACAGGAACCACCCCGGGCCAGCCCCGGGGTGCGTGTCACCTGCATCATGGCCACCAGTTCGCCGTGGTGCTCCACCACCAGCTGGTCGTTGGCCGGATCGCCGATGATTTCCTCCAGCGCCGCCGCGTAGGCGGCACGGTCCATACGATCCTTCGCGTCACCACGCGCCGCGCTGATCGGATCGTCGGAGAGCAACCGCAGAAGAGCGCCGAGATCTTCGCTTACCGCGCGGCGTAGCCGCAGCTCATTCTTCGGCAGGTCTACCGGCAGGTCGAGGTGTGCGATCATCGCGCGTACTCCAGGGGGCGATCCGTGGCGGCAGTCAAGGCGATGCCACCTATCACCTCAACTATAGGCGGCTGTTGGCTACCGCCGCGGGCCACCTAGCGGATGCAGACCACGGTGCGCGGCTGCGAACCGGAGGCCTCGGTCATCCCGTGGGTGAGCGTTTCGAATCCCGGGAATTTCGCATTGAACTGCTCTTCGAAGCGCAGGTAGCCCATGATGGTGGAGTTGATCCGTTCGCCCGGGACCAGCAGCGGGATGCCCGGTGGGTAGGGGGTCAACAGCACCGCGGTGATCCTGCCTTCGAGGCGATCCAGGGGCACGTGCTCGACCTCGCCCGCGGTCATGGCCGTCCAAGCATCGGTCGGAGTCATCTCGGCCTGTACCGGCGAGGTGTAAATCTCCGTGGTCAGCCGAGCCACGTCGTGGGCGCGGTATTCCTCGTGGATGCGCTGGCACAAATCGCGCAGGCCTGTGCCCGCGTAGTGTGGGTTCTCGGCCGCGAATTTCGGCATGGCCCGGCCCAGCGGAAGGTTCGCGTCATAGGCTTCCTTGAAGCGATGCAGCTCGGAAATCATGGTATTCCAGCGGCCCTTGGTGATGCCGATGGTGAACAGGATGAAGAACGAGTACAGCCCGGTCTTTTCCACCACGATGCCGTTTTCGGCCAAGTAGTGCGAGAGGATGTTCGCCGGAATACCGGTATCCGAGTACACGCCGTTGACATCCAGGCCCGGGGTCATCACCGTGACCTTGATGGGATCGAGCATGGTGAAGCCGTCGTCGACGGTCTCGAAACCATGCCAGGACTGTTCCCCGTTTAGCTCCCATTCTTCGCGGGCGGCCAGCCCTTCGCGGGCCGGGGTGTCCGGGCCCCATACGTCGAACCACCAATCCTGTTCCTCACGGATGCGAATGATCGCACGGCGGAACTCCATGGCCTCGGTGATGGCCTCCTCGACCAGGGCGTGCCCGCCGCGGCCTTCCATCATGGCCGCCGACACGTCGCAACTGGCGATGATCGCGTACTGCGGGCTGGTCGAGGTGTGCATCAGGAAGGACTCGTTGAACACGGTCTGGTCCAGCTCACGGGCCTCGGGTTCCTGCACCAGAACCTGCGAGGCCTGCGAGAGGCCGGCCAGCAATTTGTGGGTGGACTGGGTCGCGTAAACCATGGTGTCCTTGGCGCGCGGACGATCCTTCCCAATGGCATGCATACCGGAGTACAGCTCGTGGAACCCGGCATGGGGCAGCCAGGCCTCATCGAAGTGCAGGGCCTCGACGCGACCATCCATGGCGTGCTTGATCTCTTCGGCGTTGTAGATGATGCCGTCGTAGGTGCTCTGCGTGATCGTCAGGATCTTGGGCTTGCGCGTTTTATCCGTGATGAACGGGTTGGCATCGATTTTCGCCTGAATCGCCTCGGCGGAGAATTCACTGCGCGGAATGGGGCCGATAATGCCGGCGAGGTTGCGGGTCGGGGTCAGGAAGATCGGGATGGCCCCGGTGAGGATGATCGCGTGCAATACCGATTTGTGGCAGTTGCGGTCCACGATCACAATATCGCCGGCGCCGACCATCGAGTTCCAGACGATCTTGTTGGACGTGGAGGTGCCGTTGGTGACGAAATACAGGTGATCGGCGTTAAAGGTGCGGGCCGCCCGCTTTTCCGACTCGGCGACCGGGCCGGTGTGGTCCAGCAGCTGGCCGAGTTCTTCGACGGCGTTGCAAACATCCGAGCGCAGCAGATTCTCGCCGAAGAACTGGTGGAAAAGCGTGCCGGTGGGGCTCTTGAGGAAGGCCGTGCCGCCGGAGTGCCCCGGGCAGTGCCACGAGTAGGCGCCGTCGTTGGCATAACGCATCAGTGCGGAGAAGAACGGTGGAGCCAGCTGGGCCACATAGTTAGCGGCTTCGCGGGCGATGGAACGCGCGACGAACTCCGAGGTGTCCTCGTAGGCGTTGATGAACCCGTGCACATTGCGCAACACCTCGGAAGGGATTACGCGTGCGGTCAGGCGCTCGCCGAAGAGGAAGATCGGCAGGTGCTCATTGCGTTCGCGCACGGCGTCCACCAGCGGCTGTGGCTCGTCGTCAGACACGATCACGGCCGAGACGCGGCTGGTCATCGAGCTGATGGTGCCTTCATGAGCACTGGGGACATGCACTACCTCGAGATCGAGGGCGGTTAGCGACTCCGAGAGCTCGGCCAATGCGGCAGACCCGGCATTCGACTGCCCAGCCTGATTGGACACGATCATGATGGGGAATTCGAGCTTCACTCAACCACTCCTGAACTGTGGCCCGAGAGCCTCGGGCGGCCTGATGACCAGATCATTGTGCCAGCGCGGTCACGGTCTAAAGTTGTAGGATCGCGCGGTGAGTGGCGGATGCTTTCGTGGATTGCTACAAGTCCTTGTGGAGGGCCACCACCTGAAGTTGGGTCCACGCCATCAGCCGCTGCTCCGGTTTCTCGAGCTGCAGGTTGAATTGCTCCGCGGCGCGGCGAAGCCGGTAGCGCACGGTGTTCTCGTGCACGTTCAGATCGCGCGCGGCCTGGGCATAGTTGCCATTTGCGCGCAGCCAGGCCAAGACGTTACGCGCGAAGTCTGTGCCCTGCCGGTTATCGTGCTCCAAGAGCGACTCAATGGGTTCACTGCGGAGCCACGAAGTGTGGGCCAGGGTGCGTTCGATGGCTCGCAGCATCAAGGTGGGGCGGGAGGACTCGGCGCTGACCACCGGTTCCTGCTCGGTGGCTAGGTGGGCGTCGAGAATTTCATCGATCTCTGCGCGGGCCGCGGTGAAATCCGCGATATCGGCCACCGGTGAGCCCAGAGCCGCGCTGAGGTTCTGCCCAACGGCCGCGCGCACCTGATCGACGGCCATCCTGGCCAGACGGGCCGGTAACTGATGATCGCGCGGTTGGCAGAGGGCATAGAACCTGTGTCCGGCGGTGATGATGGTGGTGGCGCCCAGCATGGCGGTAAAGGTGCGGCCGAGCAGGGCCCGAATTTGGTCGATGATCAGAGGTGGCACGGCGGCCGAGAGCACCTCGAAGGCCAGCAGGCGTAGGGGTGTGCCGGGCTGGATACGTAATTCGTCGAGTTCCGCCGAACTCAAAGCCTCGGCGCTCAGCAACTTGCGGATGGCTTCGGTGCGGGTGCGGTTACTTTCGGTGCTACGCCGTGTTGACTCCATGATCAATCCCGCGGCGGAGACCGCGGCGGCGCTCAGTGCCCGATGGTCCGTGTCATTTAGCGGTGAGTCAGTGGTGCGGATCACCCAGATGCTGCCCAAATTAATGGTGCCGGAGCGCACGGCAATGGCCGTGCGGGGTAGTTGGTTTCCATCGCCGGGGAAGCACAGTGGTCCGTCGGCGCGCAGAACTTCCCGGTAGCGTGCATTGTTATGAGGTGAATCCGTGGCCTGACGGCTCAGGATGCCTTCGGTGCGCAACGGGTCGATCAGCTGGCCCGGGTGCGTGGAGTAAGCCAGTATGGCCCGCCCGAGATCCTCGATGGAGACCGCCCCGCCGAAGTGACTGGCTAATGAGTTGACCAGATCGTGTAGTGAGCCGCTGCCGTGCCCCATGGGCCGGCCCTGCCAATCGCGTTCCCCTAGCGCGCCCGAGATCATCGCATCTAGGTACCGCCACGGAATGGAGTCGGCCAGCAGGAGGATCGGTACTCCGGCGCGCTCGCCGAGCATGGCTAGCGTAGGGATGTCTTGGGGCGGCGCCTTGAGTCCCACGGCGCTGGCGTTGGCTGCTGCGGCGCGCTGCAACATGTTATCGAGCCCGCCACCGACGCTAAATCCTAGGGAGTGGGCCGAAGTGATATAGAAGAGCATGCCCGGATCGGTGCCCAGCGGTGCCGAGGTGTCGGCGAACTCGGTGCCGGTAACCACCGGGTGACCAGTAGTTTGCGGGTTTAGCAGTTGCACATTGTCATGACCCAGGGCGGCGATGAGGTCGGTAACGGTAACCGGCGCACCGGCGTCATCGCGGGGAGCGCTTGGTGAATTCCATGAACTCATGAGCTGAGTTTAGGGGAAAGTTACAAAATGAACCATATACATTTCACCTATGCTGACTGCTGACCATTCAGTGACTCGCATCACCGCGATCCGAAGGAAAGGCCCGCACCCCATGCATGACTCCAGCCCACGAGAACGGACGCAGCCCGCACGTCCGTCTGCCTGGCAGACCGGCGAAGACCGCGGCTACCAGCACGGGCTCAGCGCCCGGCAGATTCAGATGATCGCGATTGGCGGCGCCATCGGTACCGGACTGTTCATGGGCGCCGGCGGGGCGCTACGCACCGCCGGACCGTCGATCATCATCACCTACATCGTGTGCGGTATCGCCGCCTATGCCATCCTTCGCGCCCTGGGCGAACTCGTGGTGTATCGGCCGGCCAGTGGGTCGTTCGTCTCCTACGCCCGCGAATTCTTCGGTGAAAAGGCTGCCTATGCATCCGGCTGGCTGTACTGGATGAACTGGGTGATGACCGCCGTTGTCGATGTCACGGCGGTGGCCCTCTACATGGACTTTTTCGGAACGTACTCCGTGGTTTTCGCCGCGATCCCGCAGTGGGCCTATACGCTCATCGCGCTACTTCTGGTGACGGTGCTGAACCTCGTCTCGGTAAAGCTTTTCGGCGAGATGGAATTCTGGTTCTCGGTCATTAAGGTGGGCACCCTGGTCGCCTTCCTCGTGGTGGGCATCTGGATGGTCATCTTCGGCACCCCGGTCGAGGGCCAACAGGTTGGTTTCTCGCTGATCACCGATAACGGCGGGATTTTCCCCACCGGTCTGCTGCCCGGGCTGATCGCCGTGCAGGGCGTGATCTTTGCCTACGCCGCCATCGAGCTGATCGGCACGACGGCCGGCGAGACCAAGGACGCGCGTAAGTTGATCCCGCGCGCGGTCAACACCGTGCTGCTGCGCATCGGCGTCTTCTACGTCGGATCGTTGGTCCTGCTGTGCCTGCTGTTGCCTTTTACCGCATACAAGGCCGATGAATCGCCCTTCGTCACCTTCTTCGCCAGCACAGGCATTGAGGGCACCGACATCATCATGAACCTGGTCGTGTTGACCGCCGCGATGAGCTCGCTGAACGCCGGCATGTATTCCACGGGACGTATTCTGCGCTCAATGGCCATGGCCGGCTCAGCACCGGCCTTTGCCTCAAGGATGACCAATCAGGGCGTGCCCTACGGCGGCATTCTGATTACCTCGGCGGTCTCCCTGCTGGGCGTCGTGCTCAACGCACTGGTCCCCGAACAGGCCTTCCTCATCGTCTTGAATCTGGCCTCGGTGGGCATTATCGGCTCATGGGCCATGATCGTGATGTGCCAAATGAAACTCGTGTGGCTGGCACGCCGCGGCCTGGCGCAGCGCCCGAACTACCAGTTGCCCGGCGGGCTGGTCACCGGGTGGGTCGTGCTCGGGTTCCTCGCGCTGGTTCTGGTGCTGATGGCTTTCGATAACCCGATCGGCACCTGGACTATCGTCGCCACGGTGGTCTTGCTCGTACCCCTCATGATCTGGGGTTGGTACGGTTGCCGAGGCCGCGTGGCGCAGCTGGCGGCCCTGCGCGAGCAACAAGGCAGTTCGGATCTGCCGCTGGTCGATTCTCACTGAGGCTACTGGCCGCTTAAATAATTCAGGGCGACACCCGTTTGGGTGTCGCCCTGAATATTGTCCTTAGCCCTTGAAACGCTCGATGGAGCGGGCCAGCTCTGCCTCGGCAGCCTCGCGGCCCTCCCAGCCCTCGGCCTTGACCCACTTGCCCGGCTCAAGATCCTTGTAACGGGTGAAGAAGTGCTCGATCTCCTTGATCAGCCACTCGTCGATATCCTCGAGTTCCTTGATGTGGTCGAAGCGCTTATCGGCCGGAACGCAGAGTAGCTTGGCATCTCCACCGCCATCGTCGGTCATGTTGAATACGCCGATCGGGCGGGCCTCCACGACAACACCTGGAATCAGGTCCACACCCGGGATGTACACCATGGCGTCCAGCGGATCGCCGTCCTCGCCTAGGGTGTTATCGAAGTAGCCGTAGTGGGTCGGGTACTGCATCGGAGTGAACAGCACACGGTCCAGGCGCAGGCGGTGGGTTTCGTGATCGATCTCGTACTTGACGCGCGATCCGGTGGGGATCTCGATGGTGACGTCGTGGCTCATCTAAGCGCACTCCTCTACTAGTCTTAGGGGTATCCGTCGTTAAGATTATCGCTGATTCGTACTCCGCGTTGCCCGCCGGGCGCTGAAAGGGACCCATGAACACTGCCGTTGAACGGGCGTTAACATTGTTGGCGGCCGTCGTGGCGCTAATTGCCATGATCGCGGCCATGGTCCTCACGCCCCGCGTGTTCACCGGAGAGCCCGCCGGCGCGTTTACCGCGGCCAGCGCAGCCCTTCCCGACACGCCGAGTACGCAGGTCACAGACCTGGACCCGCAGGCTCCGAAACCGGATCAGGCGCTGCTTACCGCGCAACTCGACGCCATCTTGGCGACCAAGCCCGACAAAACCTCGTTCACCGCGCTGGTGGTGGATGTGGCCAGCGGTGAGGTGCTGTACAACCGGAACGGCGAACAGCCCGGAACTCCAGCTTCCAGCCTGAAGGTAGCTACCGCGATCGCCGCCTTGGACACCCTAGGCGGACAGCGCCAACTTGCGACCACCGTGACGCTTGAGGGCAACACCCTGGTCTTGCACGGCGGCGGCGATGTCCTCTTAGGCGCCGGCCCCTCCGATCCGGCGCATCCGAAGGGTTACGCCGGATTGCAGACCCTAGCCGAACAGGTAGATCAGGTGCTTGCCGACCGTGGAATCGGCGAGGTGGAGCTGGTCTTAGACGACTCGCTCTTCGGCGCCGCGCACACCAATAAGGATTGGGATAAATCCCTGTTCACCTCGAACAACATTGCCCCGGTATATCCCATTGCGCTCTACGCGGGCCGTGACACCGAGAACACACGATCGGCCTATTCGCAGGATGCCGCCGCTCGGGTGCTTGACAGTTTCGCCGCACAGCTCAAAGTGAAGGTCCACCGCGGTGAACGCGGGGCGCGCCAGGGCGGTGAGGAGATCGCTCGAGTGCTCTCCGCACCCTTGCGCGAACAAATCAATTACATGCTGTTGGTTTCGGATAACTATCTGACCGAATCCATGGGCCGGCTTGTGGCCGTCGAACGCGGAATGGACCCGGCCCAGGCCGGAGCCGCCGTTCAGGCGGTCGCTGCCGCCCATGGGGCCAGTGAGCTTAGCCTCGTCGACGCCAGTGGACTAGCGGCCAAGAACAAGATTTCCCCGGCCTCGCTCACCGCGTTGCTGCGTGCGGCGGCCGTTAGCCCAAAGCCGGAGCTGCGTGAATTGGTGTATTCGCTGCCGGTTGGTGGCTACAACGGCACCTTGCGCCAGCGTTTTACCGACGACGCCTCGCAGGGTCAGGTGCGCGCGAAGACCGGCTCACTGGCCGGGGTTGCTACGCTGACCGGAATGACCCTGACCGCCGACGGGCGCTTGCTGGCCTTTAGTATTTTCGCCGCACATCCCGACGGAGCCCTGGCACCGCATAAGCAGACCATCGACCAAGCCGTAAGGGCGATACATGCCTGCGGCTGCCGACCCTAAGGAGTAGCTATGACGCAGTGGATCGACTGGGAGCTGGCGCTGAGAACCGCCAAGGGGCTGATTCCCGCGGGCCCTATGGTGAGCGCCACCGAGGCCGCGCAGATCGTCGCCGGCTTGCGGGAGGCCGCGCAGACCGGGTTGCAGCACGCCGAAGAGATCTCCCGGCTACAATCCACCGGTCAGGCGCAGACCTTGGTGGTCGACCGGGCCGGCTGGGCCACGGCGATGAGCCAGAATATTCAGGCCATGCTGCCGCAGTTGCCCAAGGTCCCAGCGGCGTTGCCGGTGATCGCCGGGGCCGAGGTGGGCGCCGTGATTTCCGTGCTCAGCACGCGCGTGTTGGGGCAATTCGACCCCTTCAGCGGCCCACGACTGCTGCTCAACGCCCCGACCATCACGCAGATCCGCGGCGAGCTGAACCTCAACGCGCGGGACTTCTACCTGTGGGTGGCCACCCATGAGCAAACCCACCGGCTCCAGTTCGAACATGCCCCATGGATCCCGTCGGTATTCACCGAGGCGCTGGAGCAGGTTTTCGAGGGCATCGGCTCCGGAACGCATTCGATGGCGCAGCTGGCCGAGAAGGCCAAGCAGATCTCCTCGGAGGTCGGGGAACTCACCTGCATTATGTCGGTGCTCGAGGGGCACGCCATGGTGGTCATGAACGACGTGACCACTATTGGCAGCATCAAGACAATCCGCCGTCGCTTTGCCGCGCGTGGGCAGAACCGTTCGCCGCTGGCGACGTGGATCGGTAAGCTCCTAGGCCTGGATGCGAAGGCCCGGCAATATGAGCGCGGTGCAAAATTCGTGCGTCATGCGGTGGACGCGATGGGCTACGAGGGGTTCAACCGGATCTTCGCGGCTCGCGAAAACTTCCCGAATGCCGCGGAGCTCGACGATCCACAGCGCTGGGTCGAGCGCATGTCATGAGCCGCCCGCTGGATCGGGCGCGCTCGGCTATCGCTCGGCTTTGCGCCGGTGAACCGGTGCTACTCGGGGTCTCCGGCGGAGCGGACTCACTGGCGCTAGCGGTAGCGGCGAGCGAACTGGTAGCTGCTGGCAAACTCCAGGCCGGCGCGGTCATCGTCGACCATGGGCTCCAGGCGGGCAGCGTCGAGGTGAGTGCCCGGGCCGCCGAACAGTGCCGGAGTCTGGGGCTGGACCCGGTCTATACGGTGGCGGTGCACAGTGCGCCCAGTGAGGCGGCGGCCCGCACGGCCCGCTACGCGGCCTTCGATAGCGCGCTCAGCGAAAGCGGAGCGACGCATCTGCTGCTCGGGCACACCCGTGATGATCAGGCCGAGCAGGTGCTACTGGGGCTGCTACGCGGCTCCGGAACACGCTCCCTGGCCGGCATGCCCGAACGCCGCGGCCCCTACGCGCGCCCGCTGCTCGGGCTGAGTCGCGCAGAGACCGAACAGATCTGTCGGCGCGCGGGCCTGGACTTCTGGGTGGATCCGAGCAACGCGGATACCGGATATCGGCGCAATGCGGTACGGCACGAGGTGCTGCCGGCCCTAGAACGTTCGCTGGGTCCCGGAATCCGCTCCGCGCTGGTCCGCACCGCCGAGTTGGCCGCCGCCGACGCCGCGGCGCTTGACGAGTGGGCCCAGACCGAATTCGCGCGACTGACCAGCGGCGAGGGGATCGACCTCAAGCAGCTACGTCAGCTGCCGCTGGCGGTGGGAACCCGGGTGCTACGGATGGCCGCGCTGCACGCCGGTGCACGCAACCTCGGGCACGAGCGCACCGCGGCGCTCGCCGGCCTGGCCGGTGTGGGGGTCCGAGCCTCCCGTTCCGCCGGTCCGGTGCAACTCGAAGGCGGGATCAGCGCTTGGCGTCGAGGTCCGGTGATTGTTTTCACCGAGGGCGGCTAAACATGCGCGGAGATAATGTGGCACTCTAGTGGAGTACCGCACCACTATTTCAACGGGAGAACGCTCGTGGATTCGAACGCAGTCAACGCCGATCTGGCCTCCGTGCTTTACACCAAGGAAGAAATCCAGTCCCGCATCGAGGAACTGGCCGCGCAGATCGACAAGGACTACGAGGGCCGCGACATCCTCGTGGTGGGCGTCCTCAAGGGCGCCGTCATGGTCATGGCTGACCTGGCCCGCGCCCTGAACTCGCACGTAACCATGGACTGGATGGCGGTGTCCTCCTATGGTTCGGGTACTCAATCCTCCGGCGTGGTGCGCATTCTCAAGGATCTGGACTCGGACCTGATGGGCAAGCATGTGCTGATCGTCGAGGACATTATCGACTCCGGGCTGACCCTGTCCTGGTTGAAGTCCAACCTCGAGTCGCGTGGCCCGGCCAGTGTCGAAATCTGCGCGCTACTACGCAAGCCCGAGGCGGCCAAGGTAGAAATCGACGTGAAGTACGTCGGCATGGACATCCCGAACAAGTTTGTGGTCGGTTACGGCCTGGACTGGGCTGAGAAGTACCGCAACCTCGATTGCGTTGGCGTGCTCGCCCCACATATTTACCAGTAGGGAACTTTTCGCGCCCCACGGGCGTTGAAGCTGTCAAAAGGTGGCGTTGCCCGGACGTCTGATGATTGCGTGAGGGGGATGCGGAGGTACGGGGCCCTCCGGATCAATGAAGACCAAGAAATTTTTTAATAGCTGGATCGTGTGGGTCATGTTGGGTGTGGCCGCACTGTTGATCTTCCTGCCGATGCTCTTCAACCCGGGCGCCGCCCGAGTCGACACCTCCGTGGGTATGAACCAGCTGACTAGCGGCAACGTTACCGAGGCGCGCGTGTTCGATGCGGACCAGCGCGTCGATCTGTTGCTGCGCGATTCGCTCAATGTCGACGGCGTCGACAAGGGTAAACGCGTCTCCTTCTACTACTCCGTGGCTCGCGCCGATCAGGTGATCGACGCCATCAACGGCGCCAAGTTGAACAAGTACACGGATCAGCCGGTGCAAAACAACTGGTTCTTGTCGATGCTCGGGGTCATCATCCCCTTCCTGCTGATCGCCGGTATTTTCTGGTTCATTCTCGCCCGTTCACAGGGCGGCGGCTCGAAGGTGATGCAGTTTGGAAAGTCCAAGGCCAAGCTGATCACCAAGGATATGCCGCAGGTGACCTTCACCGACGTGGCCGGCGCCGACGAGGCCGTCGAAGAGCTGCACGAAATCAAGGAATTCCTCCGCGAGCCGGCCAAGTTCCAGGCCGTGGGCGCCAAGATCCCCAAGGGTGTGCTGCTCTACGGTCCTCCCGGTACCGGTAAGACCCTGCTGGCCAAGGCCGTGGCCGGTGAGGCGCAGGTGCCGTTCTACTCGATTTCCGGTTCGGACTTCGTCGAAATGTTCGTCGGCGTCGGCGCCTCGCGCGTGCGCGACCTCTTCGAGCAGGCCAAGAACAACTCCCCGGCCATTATCTTCGTCGACGAAATCGACGCGGTGGGACGCCACCGTGGCGCCGGCATTGGCGGCGGTAACGATGAGCGCGAGCAGACGCTGAACCAGCTGCTCGTGGAGATGGATGGCTTCGACGCCACCACCAACGTCATCCTCATCGCGGCAACCAACCGCCCCGACGTACTGGATCCGGCGCTGTTGCGCCCGGGTCGTTTCGACCGTCAGATTCCGGTGGAAGCACCGGACCTCAAGGGGCGCGAAGACATTCTGAAGGTGCACGTCAAGGGCAAGCCGGTGGATGCCTCGGTGGACCTGAACGCGGTGGCCAAGAAGACCCCGGGCTACACGGGTGCGGACCTGGCCAACGTCCTGAACGAGGCCGCGCTGCTCACTGCACGCTCCAATGCCAACCTGATCGATGACCGAGCCCTGGATGAGGCCATCGACCGCGTGATGGCTGGTCCGCAGAAGCGCACCCGACTGATGGATGAGCACGAGCGTAAGGTCACCGCGTACCACGAGGGCGGTCACGCCCTGGTGGCCGCGGCCATGAACCAGACCGCGCCGGTCACCAAGATCACCATCCTGCCGCGCGGCCGCGCGCTGGGTTACACCATGGTGGTGCCCGAATCCGATAAGTATTCGGTGACGCGCAACGAACTCCAGGACCAGATGGCCTACGCCATGGGTGGCCGTGTGGCCGAGGAGATCGTCTTCCACGACCCCTCCACCGGTGCCTCGAACGATATCGAGAAGGCCACCGCCACCGCCCGCAAGATGGTCACCGAGTACGGCATGAGCGAGAAGGTCGGCGCAGTGCGCCTCTCCTCGGCCAGCGGCGACCCGATGTATGGGCAGGCTGGCTCGCGCGAATATTCGGACGAGATGGCACATCTGGTCGACACCGAGGTGCGGCAACTGATCGAGCAGGCGCATGACGACGCCTACTGGGCGTTGACCACCAACCGTCACGTGCTCGATCGCCTCGCACTGGCACTTCTTGAACGTGAAACGTTGAACCAGAAGGAGATCGAAGAAATCTTCTCCGACCTAGTCAAGCGCGATAAGCGTGAGGTGTGGTTGTCCAATGATCAGCGTCCGGTGCACCCAGAAGGCCCGGTGTTAAGCCCGAAGGAGCGCGCGGCGCAGTCGACCGACTAGGATCGAAGCCGTGAGTACAGAGCAAGAGATGACTATCGACCAGCCGCGCATCGCAGCAGCCGTGCGCGAAATCCTGCTGGCCATTGGTGAAGACCCGGATCGTGAAGGGCTGACCGAGACCCCGAGCCGGGTCGCCAAGGCCTATGCGGAGTTCTTCGCCGGGCTCCATCAGGAACCGGCCGAACACCTGTCGACGACCTTCGATATCGGCCATGACGAAATGGTGCTGGTCAAGGACATTCCGTTCTACTCCACCTGCGAGCACCATTTGGTGCCCTTCTACGGAACCGCCCACATTGGCTACATTCCGGGTAAGGGTGGCAAGGTCACCGGGTTGAGCAAGCTGGCTCGCCTCGTCGAGGTGTACGCCCGTCGCCCGCAGGTGCAAGAACGCTTGACCACGCAGATTGTCGATGCGCTGATGGAACACCTCAGCGCCTCCGGCGCCATCGTGGTCGTCGAATGCGAACATATGTGCATGTCCATGCGCGGGGTGCGCAAGCCCGGCGCGAAGACCGTCACCAGCGCGGTGCGCGGTCAATTGCGAGAATCGGCCACCCGTGCCGAAGCCATGAGTCTGATCCTGGGAAGGTAATTACATGTCACTCGGCGCGATCCCCGGCACCGGTCCGGCCACCAGTCCATTGAGCGTAGTGCGCAAGTCCAAGCGCAAGAACTTCGAGGACCTGCCTACCGGGCGCACCCTGGTGATGGGCGTGCTGAACGTGACGGAGGATTCCTTCTCCGACGGTGGCAAGTACCTGGACGTGGAGGATGCCATCCGCCACGGCTTGGCCCTGCTCGAAGCCGGTGCCGAGCTGATCGACGTGGGCGGCGAATCCACCCGTCCGGGAGCCGACGAGGTTGACCCGGAGCTCGAGATTAAGCGTGTTGTGCCCGTCGTGGAGGCGCTGGTTCGCGCCGGCGCCGTGGTGTCTGTGGACACCATGCACGTGGCTACCGCCCGCCGCGCCTTGGCCGCCGGGGCGCACCTGATCAATGATGTTTCCGGGCTGACCTATGAATCGGGGATGCCGGAACTCATTGCCGAGACCGGGGTGCCCTATGTGCTGATGCACCGCCGCGGTACGGCCAGCGACATGCAGTCCCACGCCGAATACCGGGACGTTGCCGCGGAGGTCGCCGCCGAATTGAGCGAGTTGCGCGATACCTTCCTGGCCGCCGGCGTGAAGCCCGAGCAGATCATCTTGGATCCCGGGGTGGGCTTTGCGAAAACCGCCGAGCAGAACTGGGAACTATTGGGCAACCTCGAGCCCATTGAGGCTCTGGGGCATCGCGTGCTGATCGGCACCAGCCGCAAGCGCTTCCTGGGCAAGTTGCTGTCCGTCGATGGCGTCGAGCGCGCCCCACTGGAGCGCGACGCGGCCACCGTGGCCACCAGCGTTCTGGCTGCCCAGCGCGGGGTATGGGCCGTTCGGGTGCACGATGTGCGCGCCAATCTCGACGCGCTGGAGGTGTTGCGCGCCCATGGATCGCATTAGCATCCAGGGTATTAGTGCGACCGGTTACCACGGGGTATTCGACCACGAGAAACGCGATGGACAGATCTTCGTCGTCGACGTGGTGCTACACACCGAAATCACCCGCGCCGCGCTGAGCGATAACGTCGCCGACACCGTGCACTACGGTGAGGTCAGTGAGCTGGTGGTCGCCCAAATTCAGGCCGGCCCCTGGGATCTCATTGAGAAGCTCGCGGTTCAAATTGCCGAGGCGATCCTCGCCGGATACCGCAGCGTGCGCACGGTCGACGTCACGGTGCATAAGCCACAGGCACCGATTCCGGTGCCCTTTAGCGATGTAGCAATCGAGATCACCCGGCACCAGCCGGTACATACAGCGATTATCGCGCTGGGCTCAAACCTGGGTGATTCGCAGGCTACCTTGGCCTCGGCGGTGCACCGTCTGGGGGACTTTGTCACCATCGAAGCGGTCTCCCCGTTGGCGCAAACCAAGCCCGTCGGTGGCCCCGAGGGGCAGGGTGACTTCCTCAATCAGGTGGTACGCATCAGCACCGAACTCGGGCCGCATGAGTTGCTGGACATCTGCCAGCAAATCGAGGCCGAGCATGAGCGTACCCGCGAGGTGCGCTGGGAAGCCCGCACCCTGGACCTGGACCTGATCACCTATGACGCGCTGCGCATGGAGGATGAGCGGCTGACGTTACCGCACCCACGTGCGCATTTGCGTGGTTTCGTGCTGGCCCCGTGGAGTTGGATGGACCCCGACGCGGTACTTGGCGGACAGTTGGTGACCCGGTTGGCCGACGCGGCCGAAGATACCAAGGATATTCGCCGACCATGACGAAATTGCGCGTGGGACTGTTGCTACTCTGCCTCGGCGCCGGGGCGCTGGTGGGGTGGGCGGCACTGCAGTGGCTGACCTCCGCGGGCCGGCTGGCCCCCGTGCTGGACTACACGGCGCTGTTTTCCATGGGTGCGGTGAGCGTCATCGTGCTGGTGCTGGGCATTCGGATTAAGCGCTCGACCTCGGGAGCCGGGCATATCGATCCCATAGCGGCCGCCCGCACCCTCGTACTCGCCCAGGCGGCGGCCTATGCCGGGGCGGTTATCGCCGGCTGGCATTTGCCTGCGGTGCTGATGCTCTGGCTGGCAAGTGGCTCGAGCCCCACGCTGACCCGCGCGCTAGTGCTCGGTGCCGGCGGGGTCGCGATGGTGATCATTGGCTATATTGTGCAACACTTGTGCAAAATACCCCCGGAAGATCCCGAGGAGAATGCCGATGGAACCGTTACCGAATAATTTTGTCGCGGTTGACCCGCGTTATCTCACCGTACGCACGATCAGCTGGGCCCTGACCAGTACTCTTGTTCTGCTGGTGGCGCTGATTCCGGCCCTGCTGGGATTGCTGGGAGCCCCCATTCCGGGTTGGTTACGACTCACGCTGCCGCTGCTGGTGGTCCTCTTCGCGCTGCTGGAACTAATTTTGCTACGTCGCCGGGTCGCCGCCATCGGTTACCTCGAACGCGACGAAGATTTGCTGGTGCGCTACGGCCTGTTGGTGCGCAACCAGCGTGCCGTTCCCTACGGACGGATGCAATACGTTGAGCTGAAAAGCGGCCCGTTGGAGCGTCGTTTCGGACTCTGCCAGCTCGTGCTGAACACCGCCGCTTCGGCGGCGACGGCAACTATTCTCGGGGTTCCGGCTGCCGAAGGTGAGGCCCTGCGTGAACGGCTCGTCGCGGCCGGGGAAGCGCGGATGATGTGAGTACCGAGGATCCGCAGGCACCGTGGCTGCGGGTGCATCCGGCCAGCCCCTTCGTTCAGGGCTGGATCGCCATCCTCGGCCTGATCTTCATCTATTTGCAAAACACCCGCGAGCTGTCCTTTGCCGAGCGCTTTGCGCAGGAGCGGTTGCCGATGACCGCGCTGATCGGCGGCGGTCTCTTACTGGTGATTCTGCTGGTCTACTTCCTGTCGTGGTACTTCACCCGATATCGGATTACCGCAACTCACGTCTACGTAAACACCGGAATGATTTTCCGTAGCCAAAAGCAGGCACGCATCGACAAGGTGCAGTCCATCGAAATCGCCCAGCCGCTGGTGGCTCGGCTGCTGGGCTTGGCCGAACTGCGCTTCGATGTGGCCGACGGGTCCTCCTCGGTGTTGCGCCTGTCCTACCTGAAGAAGGACGAGGCCGCACAGCTACGGCGGCAGATCCTCACGCTGGCCCACGGCCAACAACCGACCGCGGCCGTGTCGGTCGACACCGTCGATACTCCGGTGCCCGATATCGAGGATGAACGGCAATTGGTTCGGGTGCCCCCGGGCCGCCTGATTGGTTCCTTCCTGCTCCGGCCAGGAGCGATCATTGGCGCGCTGCTGACGATCACGCTCCTAGTGCTCACCATCGTGGGCGTGGGCGGGTTCGCTGCCGGCCTGTTTCCGGCCCTGTTAGGTTTCGGTGGCTGGTTTTACAAGGAACTCAATGGCGGCTGGAATTTCACCGCCAGCGTCACCGACACCGGACTGCGCGTGGCCTATGGACTGACCGACACCAAACAGCAATCGGTGCCGGTACGTCGCGTGCAGGCCATCGAGATTTCGCGCCCGTGGCTCTGGGGATCGCTGGGCTGGTACCGCATGCAGATCAACGTGCTGGGCACCGGGTCCGGCGACGACGGTTCCGAGTCCACCACCGTGGTGCTCCCCGTGGGGGACGTGCATGCGGTAGCCCAGATCATGGGAATCCTCCTGCCGAATCTCGGCGTCGCGGAACAACGTGAGGTGCTGCTCACCGCCTTGGAAGGCAGCGGAGAGCAGCGCGGGTTCACCGTTTCGCCGCGCGCGGCGCGGATCTTCTCGCCGTGGGCTTGGCGGGTGCAAGGCTTCGCCGTCACCCCCACCACGCTCATCACCCGGCATGGCCGGTTGGGTCGGCGGGCCACCTTCACGCCACATACCAAGGTGCAGGGCACCAGCTGGCGGCAGGGTCCGCTCGACCGGCGTCGCGCCTTAGCCACGGTGCGGGTGCATAGCGCAGGTGGTACGGTGCTCGGTGAACTTGAACAGATCGACAGCGCGGTGGCCGCGGAGTTCTTCGAGGCCCAGGCGCAGCGCGCCAGCGAAAGGTAAGTATGCAGGCTCCACGACTAGGCATCGGCGTGATTTCCGCGGGAAAGGTCGGTGCCGTGCTCGGTGCCGCGCTCGCGGCGGCCGGGCACCGCATCACCGGGGTCCACGCGGTCTCCGAAGCCTCCTTGGAGCGGGCCGAGCTACTGTTACCCGGGGTCCCGGTTCTCGGTGCCGACGAGATTCTGCGGCGGAGCGAACTGGTGCTCTTTGCGGTGCCCGACGACGTGCTGGCCGAGCTTGTCGCCGGCCTAGCCGCCGGCGGCCACTTCCAGCCCGGTCATTTGGTGGTGCACACCGCCGGGCGATACGGAACCTCGATCCTCGCCCCGGCGCTTGAGCATGGCGCGCTGGGCTTAGCCATCCATCCGGCAATGACCTTTACCGGAATGAGCATGGACTTGGCCCGGTTGACCGACTGTGTTTTCGCGGTGACCGCCGATGAGGCGATACTGCCGGTGGCCCAAGCGCTGGTCGTGGAGATGCGCGGAGAGCCGGTCACCGTGGCCGAGGCAGACCGACCCACCTACCACGCGGCCTTGGCCCACGCCGCGAACCATCTCAACACGCTAACCGCGCAGGCCTCGGATATGTTGCGCCGAATCGGGATCAGCGAGCCTTCCGCCACCCTCTCGGCGCTCATGGGAGCCAGCTTGGATAACGCACTACGTTCGGGTCCCGGCTCACTCACCGGCCCGGTGGCGCGAGGGGATCTGGGCACAGTCCGTGCCCACCGGGCGGCCTTGGCCGAGGAACCGGAGGAAACCAGCGCCAGCTATCTAGCGTTGGCGCGTGCCACGGCACAACGTGCGGCCACGCACGGGCTGATCAGCGACGAAAAATATGAGCAGCTTCGCGAAGTCCTAGAATAGTGGGCGTGAAAACCCCGCAGATCGTCCGTACCCGCGCGCAGCTACGCGCCGCCCTCGACGCCGCCCGCCCGGAAAGTACCGGATTCGTACCCACCATGGGCGCGCTCCACTCCGGGCATGGTGAGCTCTTCGCCCGGGCGCGAGCCGAGAACGACCTCGTCGTCATTTCCATTTTCGTGAACGAACTGCAATTCAACGATCCAGGCGACTACGCGAAGTATCCACGGACCCTTGAGGCCGACGTGGAACTGGCCGCCGCCGCGGGGGTGGACCTGGTGTTTGCGCCCGACGCCAAAGAGATCTATCCCGACGGCGCCCCGCTGATTGCGGTGAGCTCCGGAAAGCTCGGCGAGCTCTATGAGGGAGCCTCTCGGCCAGGGCACTTCGATGGGATGCTGGCGGTGGTCGCCAAGCTGCTCAATCTCGCGGATCCGCGTCATGGCACCTACCGGGCGTACTTCGGGCAGAAAGATGCGCAACAGCTCCTACTGATCCGGCGCATGGTGGCCGACCTCTGCTACCCGGTGCAGATCTGTAGCGTACCGATCGTTCGCACGGAGCAGGGCCTGGCGCTCTCGAGTCGAAATGCCTTGCTCGATGACGATCAGCGTCATGCGGCACTGGTGATCTCACGGGCCATCCGCATGATCGCCGAACGGGCTGCCCGCCACGAGCCGCTGAATATCGATGATGCGATCGGGCTCTTTCAGATGGAGCCGCTGGTGCAGCTCGATTACTTTGTCGTCGTCGATCCGCGCACGCTCCAAGAACTCGCCTTCAACTGCCAGGACACACCATTCACGGGTGAAGGGCTCATACTCGTTGCGGCCGTGGTCGGTGGGGTGCGGCTGATCGATAATCAGCCGATCTAGCTGAACCGCTGCGCCGTGTGCGCCAGCACCTCGCGGAACTCCGCCAGTTCGGCGATAACCTCTGCGGCTGTTTCGGTGTGCCGCACGAATTCCACCGACTGCCCGGCGTAGACCGGTGCGATGGTTACGTCGGCCTCGGTCCGCGCGCGCACCATCTCGCGTCGCAGGGATTCGTCGGCCTTCTCTTCGAGGGCGGGGATACGATCGGCCCATCGGTCGGAGAAGGTATTGCGTACGGCTCGCCCGCCGTAGGCAGGATCCCAGGGCAGCTGCTGGGCGATATCGAAGGCGCGGGTATAGACGGTGTCATCCATCCCTGCTTGTAGGGCCCGTTCCTTCAGTCGCTGGTGGGCGCTGGATTCACTGCAGGCAAGAAAGCGTGTACCCACCCATACTGCCTCGGCCCCGCAGGCCAGCGCAGCGGCCACTCCATGGGCGGTGGCGATCCCGCCCGCGGCGATAACGGGCTTTCGGGTTTGTTCAATAGCGAGCTGTAGTAGCGGCAAGGTGCCGATCTCGTTGCGTCCGTGTCCACCACCTTCGGCGCCACGAACAATCACCACATCGATGTCATCTTCGAGCGCACGGTTAAGCTCGGCGGCGTTACCTACCTGCATGGCCGTGCTGACGCCAGCCTCATGAGCTAAGGCGGCTCCGCGTGTGGGATCACCGAAGCTGATGCAGATCAAGGCGGGGTCGTAGTCAAGGATCCACTCCATCGCGGAGAGGTCCCGCTCGAGGGCCCAGCCCATAAACCCGGCGCCCCAGGGGAGTTCTAGGTCGCACACCATGCGGGCCTGCTCATCGACCCACGTCTGTGCAGTAGCGGCGGGGATACCGATCATGCCCACGCCGCCCGCCGTGGCCACCGCTGCGGCTAGGGCCCCTGAAGCGGCACCGGCCATGGGGGCATTAAAGACCGGTTCGCGGTAACTCAGTAGCTTCTGGAGGTCGCTCATAATTGAAGCCTAGGACAGCATAAAGGCTATGACGCAGAACACGGCCCAGCGATTTGCATGGCCCCTAGAAAGTCCGTATAGTTTTTATCTGTCGCCGGAACGGCCACCACGGATTTCACGAGGTGTTCACCGGTTGATGAGCTTCCAGTCAGGAACTGCTCACCGGTTCGGATTTGCGTCCGGGTCGGGGTGGTGGTAGGCTGGGAAAGTTGCTCCGAAGCGAAGCAGTCGCCCGTGATGTGGGTGGGTGTGGCCCGTGTGTTGTTCCGAGTGTTTTTTATTCGCCAGGATGTACGCTGGTTCGCCTTTATTTTCCGAAGGGTTCGAGCGGCTTTTTATTTTTTTATGGAGAGTTTGATCCTGGCTCAGGATGAACGCTGGCGGCGTGCTTAACACATGCAAGTCGAACGATGAACCCGGTGCTTGCACTGGGGGATTAGTGGCGAACGGGTGAGTAACACGTGAGTAACCTGCCCCTGACTCTGGGATAAGCCCGGGAAACTGGGTCTAATACCGGATATGACTGTCCACTGCATGGTGGGTGGTTGAAAGATTTATCGGTGAGGGATGGACTCGCGGCCTATCAGCTTGTTGGTGAGGTAATGGCTCACCAAGGCGACGACGGGTAGCCGGCCTGAGAGGGTGACCGGCCACACTGGGACTGAGACACGGCCCAGACTCCTACGGGAGGCAGCAGTGGGGAATATTGCACAATGGGCGAAAGCCTGATGCAGCGACGCCGCGTGAGGGATGACGGCCTTCGGGTTGTAAACCTCTTTCAGTAGGGAAGAAGCGAAAGTGACGGTACCTGCAGAAGAAGCGCCGGCTAACTACGTGCCAGCAGCCGCGGTAATACGTAGGGCGCAAGCGTTATCCGGATTTATTGGGCGTAAAGAGCTCGTAGGCGGTTTGTCGCGTCTGCCGTGAAAGTCCAAGGCTCAACCTTGGATCTGCGGTGGGTACGGGCAGACTAGAGTGATGTAGGGGAGACTGGAATTCCTGGTGTAGCGGTGAAATGCGCAGATATCAGGAGGAACACCGATGGCGAAGGCAGGTCTCTGGGCATTTACTGACGCTGAGGAGCGAAAGCATGGGGAGCGAACAGGATTAGATACCCTGGTAGTCCATGCCGTAAACGTTGGGCACTAGGTGTGGGGGACATTCCACGTTTTCCGCGCCGTAGCTAACGCATTAAGTGCCCCGCCTGGGGAGTACGGCCGCAAGGCTAAAACTCAAAGGAATTGACGGGGGCCCGCACAAGCGGCGGAGCATGCGGATTAATTCGATGCAACGCGAAGAACCTTACCAAGGCTTGACATGTGCCAGACCGCCTCAGAGATGGGGTTTCCCTTCGGGGCTGGTTCACAGGTGGTGCATGGTTGTCGTCAGCTCGTGTCGTGAGATGTTGGGTTAAGTCCCGCAACGAGCGCAACCCTCGTTCCATGTTGCCAGCACGTAATGGTGGGGACTCATGGGAGACTGCCGGGGTCAACTCGGAGGAAGGTGGGGATGACGTCAAATCATCATGCCCCTTATGTCTTGGGCTTCACGCATGCTACAATGGCCGGTACAATGGGTTGCGATACTGTGAGGTGGAGCTAATCCCTAAAAGCCGGTCTCAGTTCGGATTGGGGTCTGCAACTCGACCCCATGAAGTCGGAGTCGCTAGTAATCGCAGATCAGCAACGCTGCGGTGAATACGTTCCCGGGCCTTGTACACACCGCCCGTCAAGTCACGAAAGTTGGTAACACCCGAAGCCGATGGCCTAACCACCTTGTGTGGGGGGAGTCGTCGAAGGTGGGACTGGCGATTGGGACTAAGTCGTAACAAGGTAGCCGTACCGGAAGGTGCGGCTGGATCACCTCCTTTCTAAGGAGCTAAACCAATTGTGGTTGCCTGTTTCTGTCACGAGTGTTGGCAGGCGGGTTGCTCATGGGTGGAATATCAATGAATCGCGGCATCCTGTGGCGCCCC
>JANCMB010000001.1:3210835-3214367 GCA_031317595.1 Glutamicibacter sp. PS | reverse complement strand
GTGGTGTGGTTGGAATCGTGGTGTTGGTTGGTGGTGCTGGTGTGGTTTGGCATGCTGTTGGGTTTTGAAGCAACAAGCCTTTGGGTTTGGTGTTTCGGTGTTTCCTGTGTCTGTTGGACGCGTGCCCTGGTTGGGGTGTGTGGTCGGTGGGTGTGGGGTTGTTGTTTGGGAACTGTATAGTGAACGCGAGCATCTTATAAGATGACCCTTTTTCCTGCCCGTTTGTGGGTGGGTTGCTGATGGCACTGTTGTCCTGATGGTGTTGTTGGTGGGTTGTTTTGTGATTTTGTTGATTGTTTTTGTTGCTCATTTTTGAGGACTTTGATTTGTGTTGAAGTTTTTAAGGGCGCACGGTGGATGCCTTGGCATCAGGAGCCGATGAAGGACGTGGGAATCTGCGATAAGCCTGGTGGAGTCGATAACCGGACGTTGAGGCCAGGATTTCCGAATGGGGAAACCCCGCACCATGTTATGTGGTGTGACCTGCAGCTGAATGTATAGGCTGTGTGGAGGGAACGCGGGGAAGTGAAACATCTCAGTACCCGCAGGAAGAGAAAACAATAGTGATTCCGTTAGTAGTGGCGAGCGAACGCGGATGGGGCTAAACCGGTTGGTGTGTGATAGCGGATAGGCGTTGCATCATCGGTGTTGTGGGGTCCGCACGTTACCAGTTCTATCTACGCTGGTGGGATGAGGTGCAGGCGTATAGGTGAATCGGTTGGAATGCCGGACCATAGAGGGTGATAGTCCCGTAGGTGTAATGCGTGCTGCCGTTCTTGTGTGGATGCCCGAGTAGCACGGGGCCCGTGAAACCTTGTGTGAATCTGCCAGGACCACCTGGTAAGCCTGAATACTACCTGATGACCGATAGTGAATCAGTACCGTGAGGGAATGGTGAAAAGTACCCCGGGAGGGGAGTGAAATAGTACCTGAAACCGTGTGCTTACAATCCGTTAGAGCAAACTTGTTTTGTGATGGCGTGCCTTTTGAAGAATGAGCCTGCGAGTTAGTGCTGTGTCGCGAGGTTAACCCGTGTGGGGTAGCCGTAGCGAAAGCGAGTCTGAATAGGGCGTTTGAGTGGCACGGTCTAGACCCGAAGCGAAGTGATCTACCCATGGCCAGGTTGAAGCGCGTGTAAGAGCGTGTGGAGGACCGAACCCACTTCAGTTGAAAATGGAGGGGATGAGCTGTGGGTAGGGGTGAAAGGCCAATCAAACTTCGTGATAGCTGGTTCTCCCCGAAATGCATTTAGGTGCAGCGTTACGTGTTTCTTGCCGGAGGTAGAGCTACTGGATAGGCGATGGGCCCTACAAGGTTACTGACCTTAGCCAAACTCCGAATGCCGGTAAGTGAGAGCGTAGCAGTGAGACTGTGGGGGATAAGCTTCATAGTCGAGAGGGAAACAGCCCAGAACGCCAACTAAGGCCCCTAAGCGTGTGCTAAGTGGGAAAGGATGTGGAGTTGCTGTGACAACCAGGAGGTTGGCTTAGAAGCAGCCACCCTTGAAAGAGTGCGTAATAGCTCACTGGTCAAGTGATTCCGCGCCGATAATGTAGCGGGGCTCAAGCACACCGCCGAAGTTGCGTCATTCAAATTGTTGTCTGGTTTCGATTGGACGTTTGGATGGGTAGGGGAGCGTCGTGTGGGCGGTGAAGTCGCGGTGTAAACCAGCGGTGGAGGCCACACGAGTGAGAATGCAGGCATGAGTAGCGAATGACGGGTGAGAAACCCGTCCGCCGAATGATCAAGGGTTCCAGGGTCAAGCTAATCTGCCCTGGGTTAGTCGGGACCTAAGGCGAGGCCGACAGGCGTAGTCGATGGACAACGGGTTGATATTCCCGTACCGGCGAAGAACCGCCCATACCGTAGCGACGGATGCTAACCACCTCTGAGACCGTGCTCAGTGCCTTTCGAGGTGCTGGTGTGGTGGATGGGCTGGGAACCGATGTTGTGAGGTCAGCGTATTAACAGGTGTGACGCAGGAAGGTAGCCGAGCCAGGCAATGGAATTGACCTGGTCCAAGGGTGTAGGAAGAGTGGTAGGCAAATCCGCCGCTCGTATATTCTGAGACCTGATAGGCGCCCCTTTGGTGGGGTGATTCGGTGATCCTATGCTGCCTAGAAAAGCATCGGCGCGAGGTTCAAGTCCGCCCGTACCCTAAACCGACACAGGTGATCAGGTAGAGAATACTAAGGCGATCGAGAGAATCATGGTTAAGGAACTCGGCAAAATGCCCCCGTAACTTCGGAAGAAGGGGGGCCTGCCTCGTGACGGAGATTTACTCTCTTGAGCGGGTGTGGGCCGCAGAGACCAGGGGGAAGCGACTGTTTACTAAAAACACAGGTCCGTGCGAAGTCGCAAGACGATGTATACGGACTGACTCCTGCCCGGTGCTGGAAGGTTAAGAGGACTCGTTAGTGCTTTGGCGCGAAGCGGAGAATTTAAGCCCCAGTAAACGGCGGTGGTAACTATAACCATCCTAAGGTAGCGAAATTCCTTGTCGGGTAAGTTCCGACCTGCACGAATGGAGTAACGACTTCCCCGCTGTCTCAACCATGAACTCGGCGAAATTGCAGTACGAGTAAAGATGCTCGTTACGCGCAGCAGGACGGAAAGACCCCGAGACCTTTACTATAGTTTGGTATTGGTGTTCGGTGCAGCTTGTGTAGGATAGGTGGGAGACTGTGAAGCTCAGACGCTAGTTTGGGTGGAGTCATCGTTGAAATACCACTCTGGCTGTATCGGTCACCTAACTTCGGACCATGATCTGGTTCAGGGACAGTGCCTGATGGGTAGTTTAACTGGGGCGGTTGCCTCCCAAAATGTAACGGAGGCGCCCAAAGGTTCCCTCAGCCTGGTTGGCAATCAGGTGTTGAGTGTAAGTGCACAAGGGAGCTTGACTGTGAGAGTGACAGCTCGAGCAGGGACGAAAGTCGGGACTAGTGATCCGGCGGCACCTCGTGGAAGGGCCGTCGCTCAACGGATAAAAGGTACCTCGGGGATAACAGGCTGATCTTGCCCAAGAGTCCATATCGACGGCATGGTTTGGCACCTCGATGTCGGCTCGTCGCATCCTGGGGCTGGAGTAGGTCCCAAGGGTTGGGCTGTTCGCCCATTAAAGCGGTACGCGAGCTGGGTTTAGAACGTCGTGAGACAGTTCGGTCCCTATCCGCTGCGCGCGTTGGAAATTTGAGAAGGGCTGTCCTTAGTACGAGAGGACCGGGACGGACAAACCTCTGGTGTGTCAGTTGTACTGCCAAGTGCACCGCTGATTAGCTACGTTTGGAAGGGATAACCGCTGAAAGCATCTAAGCGGGAAGCCTGCTTCGAGATGAGATTTCCATGCACCTTTGAGTGTGTGAGGCCCCCAGCTAGACCACTGGGTTGATAGGCAGGATGTGGAAGCAAGGACTAAAGACTTGTGTAGCTGACCTGTACTAATAGGCCGATGACTTACAACACACAATACTAACAATCGTTAGACAAGGTTTGTTCGCGTTCACTATACGGTTACGAGACAACAACCCCCCAA
>JANCMB010000001.1:3044324-3210735 GCA_031317595.1 Glutamicibacter sp. PS | reverse complement strand
GTCCCATACCGAACCCGGAAGCTAAGGCCCACTGCGCCGATGGTACTGCACTCGTGAGGGTGTGGGAGAGTAGGACGCCGCCGGACTAAACGTTGAATAATGTGGTTTGAGGCCCTCACACTATGGTGTGAGGGCCTCACCCGTTTAACCACACAACCCACACAGCTAAACCCTATACTTCTCGATAGAGTGATAACTGATACTCAGATCACGCTAACTTTAGGAGTTGTTCGTTGAGCACCCAGGCTTTGCAGCACCGTGACGATACGATCAGGCCACAGGATGACCTTTACCGCCATGCCAATGGCAAATGGTTCGAAAGCGCGACTATCCCCGGTGACCAAGGGATTTACGGGTCGTTCATGGAACTTCGTGACGAAGCAGAAAAAGCCGTCCACGACATTATCGAAGACTGCGTGAAGCAGGCCGGGGCCGGCAACGCTGATGCGAAGGTCCAACGCATCGCTAACCTCTACGGTAGCTTCATGAACGAAGAGGTCATTGAATCCCGTGGGGCTGACCCAGTAATCGAGTATCTGCAGGCCATCGACGCCGTCGAGGACGTGGAATCATTCCTGAACCTCTCCGGCACTTTCTACCGTAAGGGAATCAGTGGGTTTCTGCAGGCCGGTGCAATGAACGACGCCGGCGATCCCAACCGCAACCTGCTGACGTTCTTGCAGGGCGGGCTCGGACTGCCCGACGAGTCTTACTACCGCGAGGAACAATTCGCGCAGACGGTCAAGGACTACGAAGAACATCTTGCACGGTTGCTTGGCTTGGGGCAGCTACCCGACGCTGCTGACGCTGCGTCCGCCGTGGTGGCATTAGAAACCAAAATCGCAGCGCACCACTGGGATCGCGTGAAGGTTCGTGATGCGCAGGCGCGTTACAATCTGATGACTGCAGATGAAGTTCTCACTATGTTCCCCGGTCTCCTCGTGTGGCTTCAGGGCGCAGGAATCGAGGAGAAGTACTATTCAGAGGTTGTCTTGTGGCAACCGAGCTACTTCGCTGCGTTAGGCGAACTAGTGCATAGCGAGCCCCTCGAAGCGTGGAAGAGTTGGCTTGCAGTTCAAGTGCTTCGCTCCTTCGCCCCTTATCTTTCCAGCGATTTCGTCAATGAGAACTTTTCCTTCTACTCGGCGAAGCTTGGTGGCGTTGAAAAGCTCAAAGACCGTTGGAAGCGTGGGGTCGCCTTTACCGAAGGGGCCGTGGGCGAAGACCTCGGGCAGCTCTACGTAGCCAAGCACTTCCCGCCGACGGCCAAGCAGGCCATGGATCACCTTGTCGAACGACTTATCGAGGCATACCGTGAATCCATTGCCACCCTACCGTGGATGGGCGCGGCAACAATCGAAAAGGCTTTGGAAAAGCTCTCCATGTTCCGGCCTAAGATTGGGTACCCGAACGAATGGATCGACTATTCGAGCATCGAGACTAGCGAGCTGGACGTCATTTCCAATCTTGCCGCGGCTAATGAATTCGAGTTCAAACGAGAACTGAAGAAGATCGATGACGGGGTCGATCGTGAGCTTTGGTTTATGTTCCCACAGACGGTCAACGCCTACTACCATCCACTGCTGAACGAAATCGCATTCCCGGCGGCTATTCTTCGCCCGCCATTCTTCGATGTGGACCGAGATATCGCCTCCAATTTTGGGGCCATCGGCGCGGTTATCGGCCACGAAATCGGTCACGGGTTTGACGATCAAGGTTCGCAGTACGACGGTACTGGCGAGTTGAAGAACTGGTGGACGGAGGAAGACCGTGAAGCGTTCGAGCGGCTTACCGGGAAGTTAGTCGAGCAATACAATGCGCTGACACCGGCTGAGGCTCCGGAACACAAGGTCAACGGCGAACTCACGCTCGGTGAGAATATTGGTGACCTTGGCGGATTGGGTATTGCCTACAAGGCCTACAAGCTGGAATTGGCTGCGCGCGGTCTGGAAACGGACGAAGTAATTGATGGAGTGAACGGAGACCAGCGCTTCTTCTATTCGTGGGCCGAATGCTGGCGTACGCTGATTCGACCCGAAACTGCGGTTGTGCGAGTCACCACGGACCCGCATGCTCCGGGAGAGTTCCGCTGCAATCAGGTACCGAAGAACCTCGATGTTTTCCATGCCGCGTTCGGAACCCAGCCGGGCGACGGGATGTGGCTGGATCCAGCAGACCGAGTAGTTATCTGGTAGAGCAATAAAGGGGGTGCCGCGGCGCCCCCTTTATTGCTGTGTTAGCCAAGTCATGAGACCGCCCGAAGCGCCCACAGGCAACGTAGAATGGAGTACTGTGACTTCCGAAAATTCTTCCGCTCAGGCCCCTGATCCCAACGACCAGCGTCAGGTGCGTACCGATAAGCGCAACACACTGCTGGCCAACGGCGAGGAGGCTTACCCGGTCGGGGTAGCCCGGACCCACACCCTCCAACAGGTTCGTGAACAGTTCCCGAATCTAGAACCGGACCAGGCTACCGGTGTTAAGGTTGGTATCGCTGGCCGCATCGTGTTTATGCGAAACACCGGCAAGCTGTGCTTCGCGACTTTGCAGGAGGGCGGCCCGCAGGGCTCAGGGACGCGACTTCAGGTCATGCTGTCGCTGGCTAACGTCGGCGAAGAGCGCCTAGCCCAGTGGAAGTCCTTGGTAGACCTCGGGGATCACGTTTTCGTACATGGCGAAGTGATCTCCTCCCGCCGCGGCGAACTGTCCGTCATGGCCGACGCCTTCCAAATGGCCTCGAAGGCTTTGCGTCCGCTCCCGGTGTTGCACGCAGACCTGAATGAGGAAACTCGCGTGCGTCAACGCTACGCCGACCTCATCGTGCGCAATGAGGCTCGCGAAATGGTTTACAAGCGCGCCGCGATCGTCAAGGCGGTGCGTGACACCTTGGGTTCGCACGGCTACGTTGAGGTAGAAACCCCAATGCTGCAGCTTGTGCACGGTGGAGCCTCGGCACGCCCGTTCAAGACGCATCTAAATGCATTCGATCAGGATATGACCCTGCGTATTGCTACCGAACTGTATCTCAAGCGCTGCGTTGTCGGTGGCGTCGACCGCGTCTTCGAGGTGGGTCGCATCTTCCGTAACGAGGGTGTGGACTCGACCCACTCGCCGGAATTCACCACGCTGGAAAGCTACGAAGCTTACGCGGACCAGTTCGTCATGGCCGACCGCATCAAGGAGATCATTCTCAACGCAGCCGACGCGATCGGGGCCGGCCGTCAGATCGAAACCCCGCGCGGTACCGTCAACCTAGACGGGGAATGGCGCTGGATGGGAGTTTACCCAGGCCTGTCCGAAGCAGTGGGCGTAGAGATCACTCCTGATACCGAGGCTGAGGCGTTACGCGAAGTCGCCGCCAAGCACGAGGTAAAGATCGATCCGGCCTGGGGCGCACAAAAGCTTGTCATCGAATTGTTTGGCGAGATTGTCGAGCCCACCCTCATTGACCCGACCTTCGTGTGCGACTTCCCGCCGCTGGCTCAGCCTCTGGCGCGTCCGCACCGTGACAAGCCGGGCGTCATCGAGGCCTGGG
This sequence comes from Glutamicibacter sp. PS, assembly GCA_031317595.1. Classification (GTDB taxonomy): domain Bacteria; phylum Actinomycetota; class Actinomycetes; order Actinomycetales; family Micrococcaceae; genus Glutamicibacter; species Glutamicibacter endophyticus. The sequence continues at coordinate 3,207,200 of JANCMB010000001.1, read as the reverse complement.
ACCTGATCATCGGCGGCATGGAGCGCGGTACCGCATTCTCGGAGCTTATTGACCCGGTGATTCAGCGTGAGCGCCTCACTGAACAGTCGCTGATGGCCGCGGGCGGAGACCCTGAGGCCATGCAATTAGACGAGGACTTCCTGCGTGCCCTTGAATATGGTGCGCCGCCAATGGGCGGAATTGGTTTGGGTATCGACCGACTGGTCATGCTCTTTACCGGTGCCGGAATCCGCGAAACCATTCTGTTCCCATTGCTAAAGCCGGAGGCCTAAGCGATGCCATATGTTGAGGCACTCCTGCCAACAATCGTTGTAGGACTCATTTTCTGGTATGTGATCAAGGCAATTACTAACGCTGATCGCAAAGAACGCACGGCCGAAGCTGCGGCAGATGCAAAAAATAATGGCCCAGTTCCTTTGCAATCCGCAGCCGATGATAAAAGTGAAAATCCTGATAATTGAGTGTTAATCGATCTTTCGGTTCGTAATTGACGACTAAATGCGCCTATAGTTATCTGTTGAAGAGGGCAATTGCCCAGTCAACCGAGCAAAAGGGGTATCGCAGTGGCTCGTCAGGTACAAATTGCATTGATCGACGACATCGATGGCAGTGAGGCCAGCGAATCAATCGCGTTCAGCGTTGGTGGGCAACACTTCGAGATCGATTTAAATACCGAGCACGCGGAGGAATTTCGCGCTGCTATTGAGCCATACATTGAGGCGGCTCGTTCTTCGAAGAGCTCTACCGCCGAAGCGCCCGCGATCCGAGCTTGGGCCAAGGAAAACAACATTCAGGTCAACGCTCGTGGACGCCTGAATTCCGAGGTTATCGACGCGTATCATGCAGCAATGCGCAAGGGGCGCGGTCGTTCCAAGAGCTAGAGTAATTCGAGACCTTCCAATAAAGGCCGAACCGCATTCGCGGTTCGGCCTTTGGTTTTTCTCACTGGGTAGATAATTGTTGGAGACGTTTATAATCTCGTGATTATAGAAAAGATTCAGATAAATTGTGCACCAACAATCTTGTCGTGAAATCGAGCTCATGAGTCTTCCGGTTATCCCTGTGGCGAACAAGGGAGCGCTCAACGAGTTCGGTGCGTAGCATCGAAACATAGGTAAGCAAGGAGTGTGCCGGAGATGTTTGAGAAATTTACCGACCGTGCCCGTCGAGTTGTCGTGCTCGCCCAAGAAGAGGCGCGCATGCTCAACCACAACTACATCGGCACCGAGCACCTGTTGCTCGGGCTTATCCACGAAGGCGATGGTGTTGCCGCCCAGGCAATGGAGTCGCTGAACATTTCGTTGGGTGCAGTGCGTGAGCAAGTGCAGGAGATTATCGGCAAGGGGCAACAGGCTCCGTCCGGACACATCCCCTTTACCCCGCGCGCCAAGAAGGTCCTCGAGCTGTCATTGCGCGAAGCCCTGCAGCTGGGCCACAACTACATTGGTACCGAACACATCCTGCTTGGCCTGATCCGCGAGGGTGAAGGCGTGGCAGCGCAGGTTTTGGTCAAGCTCGGAGCCGACCTTGGCCGCGTCCGCCAGCAGGTTATTCAGCTGCTGTCCGGCTACCAGGGCGGCGGAAAAGAAACCGCATCGGCCGGCGTTAGCTCCGGTGGTCAGTCTGAGGGCACTCCGGCAGGTTCGGCCGTGCTGGACCAGTTTGGTCGGAACCTGACCGCCGCTGCCCGTGAAGGCAAGCTCGACCCAGTCATTGGTCGCGAGCATGAGATGGAACGCGTCATGCAGGTCCTCTCGCGCCGCACGAAGAACAACCCAGTGCTTATTGGTGAACCGGGTGTCGGTAAGACCGCTGTGGTCGAGGGCTTGGCCCAGGCCATTGTGCGCGGGGATGTCCCAGAAACCATCAAGGACAAGCACCTGTACACGCTAGATCTCGGCTCGTTGGTGGCCGGTTCCCGCTACCGCGGTGACTTCGAAGAGCGTTTGAAGAAGGTGCTCAAGGAGATTCGCACCCGTGGCGACATCATCCTGTTCATCGACGAGATCCACACCCTGGTGGGTGCCGGTGCGGCCGAGGGTGCCATCGATGCAGCAAGCATTCTGAAGCCGATGCTCGCCCGTGGCGAACTGCAGACTATTGGTGCCACCACCTTGGATGAGTACCGCAAGAACATCGAGAAGGACGCGGCGCTAGAGCGCCGTTTCCAGCCGATTCAGGTGGCCGAGCCTTCCGTCGAACTGACCACGCAGATCCTGCGCGGCCTACGCGACCGCTACGAAGCGCACCACCGCGTCTCGATCACCGACGGAGCGCTACAGGCAGCTGCCCAACTGGCACACCGCTACATCTCCGATCGTTTCCTGCCGGATAAGGCTGTGGACTTAATCGACGAGGCCGGGGCCCGTCTGCGTATTCAGCGGATGACCGCACCGCCGGCGCTGAAGGAGATGGACGAGGAAATCGCCACGGTTCGCCTCGAGAAGGAAGCGGCCATCGATGCTCAGGACTTCGAAGGCGCGGCATCTCTGCGCGACAAGGAGTCGAAGCTGATCGAGGCCCGCAACGACAAGGAAAAGGCTTGGCGCAACGGGGAGCTCGACGAGATCTCCGAGGTCACCGAGGAACTGATTGCCGAAGTGCTGGCGAACTCCACCGGCATCCCGGTTGTGAAGCTGACCGAGGAAGAGTCCTCGCGACTGCTGCACATGGAAGATGAGCTGCATAAGCGCGTTATCGGTCAGGACTCCGCCATCAAGGCGATCAGCCAGGCGATCCGTCGTACCCGTGCAGGCTTGAAGGATCCGAACCGCCCCGGTGGCTCGTTCATCTTCGCCGGTCCGACCGGCGTGGGTAAGACCGAGCTGGCCAAGGCGCTGGCTGAGTTCCTCTTCGGCGAAGAAGACGCTCTGATCACCCTCGACATGTCCGAGTACTCGGAGAAGCACACGGTCTCGCGGCTGTTTGGTGCCCCTCCAGGCTATGTCGGCTACGAAGAGGGCGGTCAGCTCACCGAGAAGGTGCGCCGTCGTCCGTTCTCCGTGGTGCTTTTCGACGAGGTCGAGAAGGCTCACGCGGATCTGTTCAACTCCTTGCTGCAGATCCTCGAGGATGGTCGCCTGACCGACTCGCAGGGCCGCGTGGTGGACTTCAAGAACACCATCATCATCATGACCACGAACCTCGGTACCCGAGACATCTCCAAGGGTGTGATGACCGGCTTCCAGTCGGCCGCCGACACTAAGACCGGGTACGAGCGCATGCAGGCAAAGGTACAGGAAGAGCTGCGTCAGCATTTCCGCCCCGAGTTCCTGAACCGTGTTGATGACACCGTGGTGTTCCCGCAGCTGAGCCAGGACGAAATCGAGCAGATCGTGGATCTGTTCGTGCAGCGTCTGGCCAAGCGCCTAGACGATCGCGGCATCGAGATCGAGTTGGCTCCCGAGGCGCGCACGCTGTTGGCCGAGCGCGGCTACGACCCATCGATGGGTGCTCGCCCGCTGCGTCGTACCATTCAGCGCGACATTGAGGATCAGCTCTCGGAGCGTATCCTCTTCGGTCAGATCGTTTCGGGCCAGAAGGTATTCGTCGAGGTCGAAGGTGAAGGAGCAGACCGCAAGTTCACCTTCCGCGCCGAGGGCGGTACCGGACAGCTCGAGGGGGAGCCAGCGCCGGCGGCACTGGAGAGCTAAGACCGGCCCTTCGTGGCCGTAGCGATTAGAACATAGCCAAGGGGAACCGGTTCGATTACGAATCGGTTCCCCTTGGCATTAACTTTTCTTAGCGTGTTGCGGCCCGTGCCACCAGCTCTGCGAGAAACTGTTCTTGAGCTTCGTCGAGACCGGTGACGGCGAAAGAGGTCGGCCACAAGGTTCCATCATCCAACGCAGCAACGTCATTGAACCCGAAGGTTGCGTAGCGAGCATCGAACTTTGCCGCATCCTGAAAGAAGCACAACACCTTCCCATCGAGGGCATAGGCCACCATTCCGTACCAGAGCTTCGGTGCTAGCTGGGGTGCCGCGGTGGTGACAATGCGATGAATGCGTTCGGCTAGCGTCTTATCCGTTCCGCTAAACGAAGCGATCTTATCGAGTACGGCCTGTACATCGGCGGCCGCCTTTTCGGCCTTCGTCATGCGCTTCTTCGGAGTCCGGACCTCGGCAGCGCGCTCCTTCATCGCCGCCTTTTCGGCGTCCGTGAATCCCTGCTGAGTGGTGTCTTGATTAGTTGCCATGGTGCTACCCCTAAGCCTCGGCGTTAATGCGGACCATATTGCCCGACGGGTCACGGAAGGCACAGTCGCGTGGTCCCCATGGTTGCTGCATGGGTTCTTGGAGCACCTCGGCGCCCGAGGCGCTCACGGAATCGAAGACCGCATCGAGGTCGGGCACCGTAAAGACCAGACCACCCATCGCTCCCTTGGCAACCAGCTGCTCCAAGACGGCAGCGTCGTCTTCGGAGCGCCCGGCGCCGGGCGTGGAAAGCACAAGATTCAACCCTTGCTGGCCCGAGACGGCGAGTGAAACCCAGCGGAACCCACCATTGGCAACATCTGAAACAACTTCCAAACCCAACGCGTCGCGGTAGAAACCCAGAGCTTCGTCGACGTCGAGGACGGTAACAGGCACATACTGCAAAGAAATGTTTGTCATGTCCTCAGAGTATTCGTTGTCTTGCAACTACCGCTTCTTCAAAACTGCTCGGTTTGCGGCAGCGGGGAACGTGGTGGTCGAAGCAGGATCTTGGCGATGCATGCGGGAATTTCCTCGGTGGGACTGTGCTCACGGTCCCGATACGCGGTGGGGCTTTCTCCGACGACCTCCGTGAAGCGGGCGCTAAAGGATCCCAGAGAGCTCCAACCCACCATCATGCACGTGTCGGTCACTCCGTGCCCGGCTCGTAGTAACACCATGGCCCGTTCGATTCGTCGGGTCAGCAAGTAGCTGTAGGGCGTCTCGCCATAGGCGCGCTTGAACTCCCGGGAGAAGTGGGCCGGAGACATGAGCGCACGCTGCGCCATGGCCGGCACGTCCAAGGGTTTCGCATATTCGCGATCCATCAGATCACGAGCCCGACGCAGGTGCGCTAGCGTCGCGGTGGATTGTCGTTCGGTGGGCACGTAATGAACGCTACCAGCGGATCGAAAGCGAAGAGTGGCCCCGACGGTTTTAGACTTGTTTCTGTGAATACTTTTCAGGTCCGTTCCGCCCGCACCAGCGATGTCGCCGCCATTCAGGCGTTGGTCCGCCCCCTGGCCGAACAACGCATCCTCTTGGATAAGGAAGCGGTGACCTACTACGAATCCATTCAAGAGTTTGTGGTGGTCGAGGACGCCGACGGCACTGTCGTTGGCTGTGGTGGGCTACACGTAATTTGGGAAGATATCGCCGAAATCCGCACACTCGCCTCGAACGCCGCCTACCGCGGTCAAGGTGTCGGGCACTTGCTGATGAATGAGCTGGTGCGCCGCGCCCGCGCCGTCGGGGTGCGGCGCGTCTTCTGCCTAACCTTTGAGGTGGACTTCTTTAAGCGCCATGGATTCCAGGTGATGGCGGATCAAAGCGCCGTAGACCCCGGGGTCTATCAGGAACTATTGCTCTCGCGGGATGAAGGTGTGGCCGAATTCCTGGACCTAGCGCGCGTGAAGCCCAACACGTTGGGCAACACACGGATGATCCTGGAGCTCTAACGCGGCAGGTGCACCAGGGTCTCGCTCTGCATGGCGAGCCCATCTTGAATCAGCCCGGCTAGGGCGCGCTGACGTTGCTCCAAGGGGGCATTGAGCTTTTGCAGCCCGGTGTATTCGGCGGCCGGTGCGCCGGTGAGGTCCTCTAGGAAACTGGCCGCCGGAACCGGCTCTGGGCTGTGTCGGAGTACGGCCATGATCTCCCCGCGTACCTGACGGTCGGTGCCCGCCCACGACTGCCCCTTGGGCGTGTAGTGCGGTTCCGGGCGCCCGGCGGCGATCCAGGCGCACTGGGCGAAAACCGGGCATTCATCGCATTTGGGGCTACGCGCCGTGCAGACCAACGCGCCGAGCTCCATCACCGAAATATTCCACAGATTCGCGGTGTGCCGATCGCTTGGCTGTACCTCGCGGGCCCGGCGAAACTCGCTGGCTCGCGGATGCGGTTCGGGCAGGGCCGCGCCGCCGAAGAGTCTGGCGTGTACGCGGCGAATATTGGTATCCACGACCACGGTGGGTTCCCCGAACGCGAAGCAGGCGATGGCGGCCGCAGTGTAGTCGCCCACTCCGGGAAGTGCCCGCAACTCGGCTTCGGTGCCCGGCACCTTACCGCCGTGGCTTCTAGTGATTTCCACCGCAGCGGCATGCAGCCGTTGGGCACGTCGCGGGTAGCCTAGGCGGCCCCATGCGATCAACGCCTCGGACAGTGGCTCGGCCGCGAGATCCGCCGGCTCCGGCCAGCGGGCTATCCACTGTGTATAGACGGGTAGCACGCGGTTAACCGGGGTCTGTTGCAGCATGAATTCGCTGACCATAATCGCCCAGGGGCTTGCCTCCGCCGAACGCCAAGGTAGCTGCCTGGCGTGGTTGCGGTACCAGTGATTAATCAACTCGTGGATTCGGTGCACCCATCCACTGTAGGCGCCCACAGATGAACTAACCTAAAGAGCATGAACACACCATCATCGGGCAGGCTTCCGGCCAGCGTATACCGGAGGCGACGGATCACAGTAGGCGTTATTGCGCTTCTTGTCATCGCCCTGGTGGTGTGGGGGATAACCGCCGGGATGAAGGCCTTGGGCGGCGAAGGAGAGCCGGAATCGCAATCCCAGCCTCCGGTCGCGAAAGAGAGCCCGAGCGCGGAACCCAGCGAGGAACCCGAGGAAGACCGGCGGCAGGGGCAGTGTGCCGCCAACCAGATCAAGGTGACCGCCAGTACCGACTCGGGTAATTACGGGCCCGAGCAGAATCCTGTGCTGATCCTGACGGTTGAGAATATTTCCGACGAGGAGTGCGAACTCAACGTGGGTACCGGCGAGCAGGAATTCCTGATCACCAGCGGTTCGGACCGAATCTTCTCAACGGTCGACTGCGCGGCGAACGTCGAGGATATCTGGATCAAGTTTGCCTCCGGGCATAAGGAAACGGCACGCTTCAACTGGTCACGCGTGCGCTCCTCTCCGGGGTGCAAGGCTGTGGATGTGCAGCCGCGGCCCGGAACGTACGTGTTTACCGCGAAGCTCGGCGAAGTCGAAAGCGACCCGACCCGATTCAACCTGACCTAAATGTAGCGTTCAAGCAACGAGGATTCGGCCATCCGGGCCAGTCCCTCGCGGATTGAACGGGCCCGCTGTTCGCCGACACCCTCGATCTCCATGAGTTGGGCGGTGGTTGCCGCCATGAGGAGCTGAAGATCACCGAAGGCCGCGACCAGACGCTCACCAATCAACTTGGGCACCGAACGGATCTGCGCGAGCAACCGGTACCCTTTCGGAGTCAGCGGTTCATCTAGGCTGGCCGTGCGGGAAGGGAAGAGCACCTTCAGTAGCGACTCGGGTTCGATTAGTTCGGAGTCGTGCACCTCGTGCAGTTTGGCAAGGGCCGCGTCGATATCCAGTTCGGCACCATCGGCGTGGCTGTAGTCGCGCAGTAGTAACTGGCTGTCGGTATGAATACCGGACAACAGCTCGGCGTGCTGGGCGGCCAAGAGCCTACCGTCCACGCCAAGCTCGAGAACGTAGCGGGAAATTTCTTCGCTCGTGCGGCGTAGCATTTCGGTGCGTTGCAGAACCGCAAGTACCTCGCGCACCGTGGCCACATCCTCGATCTCCGCGGCCGAGAGCGCGCTGGTGACTTGATCGAGCCGGTGACGGTAGCGCTCGAGCGTGGCCACGGCCTGATTTCCGCGGGCCAAGAGCCGCTCGGCGGTCTCCAAGACGTGGCGCTCGCCGGCCGCATACAGGGTAATGGTATGCATTGACTGGGATACGGAGATCACCGGAAAGCCCGTCTGCAGGGCGACACGTTCGGCGGTGCGGTGCCGGGTGCCCGATTCTTGGGTTTCAATCGAGGCGTCGGGCATCAACTGCACTCCGGCCTGCAGAATCTGCCGACCGGTGGAGTCGGTGATGATCGCACCGTCCATCTTTGCGAGCTCACGCAGCCGCGTCGGAGTGAACTCGGCATTGATGCGGAACCCCCCGGAGCAGATGGACTCGACCTGCCTGTCGTGACCGAGCACGATAAGCCCGCCGGTGCGCCCGCGCTGAATGCGTTCGAGTCCCTCGGCCAGTTCGGTGCCGGGGGCGATCCGTGCCAGGGTGCTCAGCAGCTGTGGGGCAGGTTGCAGTTTCACGGGTGGCTCAAATCCTTTCGCGGGCTCACTTCAAGTCTATGGCCCGAACCGGCTCCGCGGGCTCACCGGGAACCCTTCTGCCGCTGCGTGAAGGCAATATCCAGGGCCTCGGCCACCGATTCGACCTGGAAGATGCGGATATTCTCCGGAACGTTCTTCAGCGGCTGTGGGGTGGCCGGGACCATGGCGAAGGAGAAACCCAAGCGGGCCGCCTCGGTAACGCGGCGGGCAATTTCGGGAACCTGGCGGACCTCACCGGCCAAACCCACCTCCCCGAAGGCCACGAAGTCCTGCGGGAGTGGGAACTCGTGCAGCGAGGACGCCAACGCCAAGGCACAGGCAAGGTCGGCGGCAGGTTCGCCGATCTTCACGCCGCCGACCGTAGCGATGTAGGAATCCATGGAGGCCAAGTCCATCTTGGCCCGTGACTGCAATACGGCCAGCACCATTTGGGCGCGGGCCGCGTCCATCCCGCTGGTGGCACGGCGCGGGGCCGGAGCCGCGGACCGCGAAAGTAGGGTTTGTACCTCCGCCACGAGCGGGCGGCGACCCTCGAGGGTCACCGTAATGCAGGTGCCCGGCACTGGGGTGCGGGTGCGCGTGACGAAGAGCCGGGACGGGTCGGTGAGCGAATGGATCCCGTCCTCGGTCAGGTCAAAGCAGCCCACCTCGTCGGTGGGGCCATAACGATTCTTTAGTGCACGCAGCAAGCGGAGCCGCGAATGCTTTTCGCCGTCGAACTGGCAGACCACATCCACCAAGTGTTCCAGCAGGCGGGGCCCAGCCACCGAGCCGTCCTTGGTCACGTGCCCGACCATAATGGTGGTCATGCCGCGGGTTTTGGCGCTGTTAATAATACTGGCGGCCACCTCACGCACCTGCGAGACGCCGCCGGCGGCGCCCTCGACCTCGGCCGAGGAAAAGGTTTGGACCGAGTCGAGAATCAGCAGCTGCGGGTCGATCCGTTGAATTTGCCCCAGCGCCAGGGCCAGATCCGTTTCCGCGGCGAGATACAGCCGCGGCGAGATCGCGCCGATGCGTTCGGCCCGGGACTTCACCTGCGCGGCTGATTCCTCACCGGTGAGGTAGAGAACGGTCAACCCGGTGTTGGCAGCCTTGGCGGCGACGTCCAGCAGGAGGGTAGATTTGCCGACGCCAGGTTCCCCGGCTAGCAGGATCGCCGCGGCCGGAACCAGCCCGCCGCCGAGGACGCGGTCAAGTTCGGAGACGCCGCTGTCACGGAAGGCCGCTAGGGATCCGTCGACCTGGTCAATGGGTACCGCAGGGTTGGCCACCGTGCTAGCTGCGGTGGTGCGTGCCGGTACTTGGCCGACCTCTTCAACGGTGCCCCACGCCTGACATTCGCCGCAACGTCCGACCCATTTGGCCGTGCTCCACCCGCATTCGGTGCATTTGAAGCTGGCGGTTGGGCGGGTGCGGGTTTTGCTCATGCTCCCATGCTATGCGTTGTGGTGGACGCTTTGCCCCGTCGCTAGGTCAGTGGCGGCAACGGGTCCAGGGCCGCTTCGTGATCACGGCCGGCGGCCTGCAACAGGTCGACCAAAAGCGGACGCAAGAGCAAAACCAGCCCCTCCGCCTGAAGACCCTCGATCCCGAGTTCGTGCGGGTCCAGTAGCTCGGCGCAGGCCTCGAGCTGATGTCTGGCGAGCTTCTCGTACTTTCGCTGTCCCGCCACGGTTGGTTCACGGACCGAATGAGCCAGCGAATTCACCGCCTCGGCCAGTTCGCGCAGCAAGGTGGCCAGCCGTTCGGCCCCTTCTTCGCTGAGCACCCCATTGCTCAGCACCGAGGCCAAGCGTCGGGCGAATACGCGGGTATTTCGGGTGGCGCGGTCGAAATGTTCGATGCGCCGCGCGAGACGTTTAATCTCGTGGCGGTGGCGGCGAGCGGTAGGGGAGAGCGTCGCGATCTCCTGAGCGGCGCTGAAGGCCGCTGGGAGCCGGTCGAGATGACGTTGCGTGGCGCGCGCCTTGATCAGGGCGTGGAAGGCCTCACGGTGATCATTGTCGCGGCTGGCCCAAGAACATTCGATGTAAACCTCGGAGAGCTCCTTAAGCAGGTCATTCAGCGCATTTATGGGGGTACGCCGCGGGTCGGTGGGCCACACCATGATGATCAGCAGGGCTAGGGCCGAGCCCAGCACCGCATCTAGCGAGCGTCCGAAGGGTCCGTCGGGGCTTACCGGAAGCAACACCACCAGCGCCGACTGCATGCCGAGCTGGGTGGAGAAGATCGGCCCCGAATCTAGGTACCGGGCCACGATCAGCGACAGTGCCATGACGGCCGCCGCCTGCCACAGCCCGGCTCCCCACCAGTGCACCAGTGCTTCGCCGAGCACCACCCCGAGGGTGCACCCGATGGCTACCTCGGCGGTGCGGCGCAGGGTGGTTGCCCCACCAAAGCCCAGCGCAATCAGCGCGCTGGTGGCCGCAAAAATCGGTGAGGTGTGTCCGAGCACGGTTTCGGCGAGCCAGTAGGCACCGATGCCGCCCAGGGTCATACGCGCGATGCGCGGCAGGGATTTGCGCGCGCGAGTAAGACCGATTCGGTTGCGCGCGACGAGGAAACTGCGGATGCGTCGCGGGAGGTTGGCCATGAATCCAGTTTGTCACGGCTACCGCCACGGCGCAGGGCGTGAGGGAGCTCACGCACCTGTGGAAAAGTTGTTAACCTTCCGTTCACCTTCGCCCGGCCATCTGGTTACCTGCGCCCCTTACCGTCGAAGACGTAGCGGTCATCACTTGGGGCCGCGCGCCAGAATTACACCACATATGATCCCTGGGGAGAGCACTCGTGAAGTTCCAACGTCTGGGCAGCGCCGCTGCCGTTTTGTCCGTCGCTGCCATCGCGTTGACCGCGTGCGGCTCCGACAACCCGACCGGTGCCGCCAGCTCGGCACCCGCCGGTTCCTCGGATGCAGCGGGAGCCGTTTCCGGAACTCTCACCGGTATCGGTGCTTCCAGCCAGAAGTCGGCCATGGAAGCTTGGGCCAACGGATTCGCCGCGGCTAACTCCGGAGCCACCGTGCAGTACTCGCCGGACGGCTCCGGCGCAGGACGTAAGGCCTTCCTGGCCGGCGGCGCGCAGTTCGCCGGGTCGGATGCCTACCTGAAGCCAGAGGAAGCTGATCAGGCCAAGAAGGTCTGCGGGCCCGAGGGTGCCTTCAACATCCCGGCCTATGTATCGCCGATTGCCGTGGCCTTCAACCTCGAAGGCGTCGAGGAACTGAACCTTGACGCTGCCACCATCGCGAAGATCTTCAAGAAGGAGATCACCACCTGGAACGATGAGGCGATCGCCAAGCAGAACCCGGACGCCGAGCTTCCGGACACCGCCATCACCGTGGTGCACCGCAACGACGAGTCCGGCACCACCGAGAACTTCGTCGAGTACCTCAAGGCCGCCGCCGGCGATGTGTGGACCTACGATGTTTCCGGTGACTGGCCGAAGGACATTGCCTCCGAGAACGCCAAGGGCACCTCCGGCGTGGTCTCGACCACCAGCTCCACCAACGGTGCCATCACCTACGCCGACTTCTCCGCCGTGGGCGATCTGGCCACCGTGAACGTCAAGGTTGGCGACGAGTACACCAAGATCTCCACCGATGCAGCGGCCAAGGCACTCGAAGCCGCAGAGCCGCACGACTCCGGCTCCAAGCTGGATATGGCACTGGACCTGAAGCGTGACACCACCGAGTCCGGCACCTACCCGATCGTTCTGGTTTCGTACCACATCTTCTGCTCGAGCTACAAGGATCAGGCCACCGTGGATCTGGTCAAGGCCTTCGGCAACTACGTCGTCTCCGATGAGGGCCAGAAGATCGCCAATGAGTCGGCGGGCAACGCCCCGCTTTCCGAGTCCGTGGCCACCCAGGCCGCGAAGTCGATCGACTCCATCACCGTCGCCGAGTAATAACCGGCACACCACCGCGCGGGCCTGGCCATTACCACCCTTCGGCAGGGCCCGCGCATCCCCTCCACCCACGTGGCGTAGCTGCCACACCCTCCATTTCGAAAAGGCTTGTGCCATGACCTCCACTGCCGTCAAGAGCAGAGCGGCCGCCAGCGGCCGCGCCGGGGACAAGATTTTCTCCGGTGCCGCGCTAGGCGCCGGCGTCTTGATCCTGATTACGCTCTTTGCCGTTGCACTGTTTCTGCTGATTCAGGCGCTCCCGACGTTCTCCGCGGATCCCGCAGAGATTACCGGTGGCGAAGGATTCTTCGCCTACATCTTCCCGATTATCATCGGTACCGTGATCGCTGCGGCGATCGCACTGGTTATCGCCACCCCGATTGGCATCGGCGTGGCCCTGTTCATCTCGCACTTCGCACCACGCCAGATCGCCGGTCCCCTGGGCTACGTGATCGACCTGCTGGCCGCCATCCCCTCGGTGATTTATGGTGCCTGGGGTTATATGGTGTTGGCCCCGGCGCTGGTGCCCGGCTATGAATGGTTGAGCCAGAACCTCGGCTTTATCCCGATCTTCGAAGGACCGGCCAGCCAGACCGGTAAGACCATTTTGACCGCCAGCATCGTGCTGGCCGTCATGGTGCTGCCGATCATCACCTCGCTAAGCCGCGAAATCTTCCTGCAGACTCCGAAGCTGCACGAGGAAGCGGCGTTGGCCCTTGGCGCCACCCGCTGGGAAATGATCACCACCGCGGTCCTGCCCTTTGCCCGCCCCGGCATTATCTCCGCGGTGATGCTTGGCTTGGGCCGTGCCCTGGGTGAAACCATGGCGGTGGCCCTGGTGCTGTCCACCGGCGGACTGATCCCGTCTCTGATCAAGACCGGCAACCAGACCATTGCGGCCGAAATCGCCTTGAACTTCCCCGAAGCCTTCGGACTGCGTCTGGCAGAACTGATCGCGGCCGGCCTGGTCTTGTTCCTGATCACCCTCGTGGTGAACATGATCGCTCGTGCCATCATCGCCCGCCACAAGGAATTCTCGGGGGCTAACTAGTGAACAGCGCAACCATGAAAACTGACCAGGACCTCGCCCCCAAGCAGCCCACCCCGCCGAGCCGCAAACGCAATTCGCTGGCGAAGGGCAAGCTACCCAAATGGGCCATCCCGGCGACAGCCGCCGGCTCGATCATCCTCGGCGCGGCCGCCTCCACCCTCGGCGGCTTTGCGATCGCCACCTTCGCGATCTACTCGGCGCTGCTCTTCGTCATTGCCGCCACCATCATCACCTCGCTCGTCGAAGGTAACCGCCGGGGCAAGAATGCGCTGGCCACCTACCTGGTCTACGGTGCCTTCCTGCTGGCCTTGATCCCGCTGGCCTCCGTGCTATACACGGTGCTGCAAAAGGGCATCCCGGGGATCAACATGCACTTCTTGACCTCCTCGATGAATGGTGTAACCGGTGCCGTAGATAACGCCACCGTGGAAAATGGCACTCCGGTGATCGGTGGCGCCTACCACGCGGTGATGGGCACCTTGCTGATCACTCTCTGGGCCACCTTAATCTCGGTGCCGGTGGGCATGCTCACCGCCATCTACCTCGTCGAATACGGCAAGGGCGGGCCGCTGTCCAAGGCGATCACCTTCTTCGTCGACGTGATGACCGGCATTCCCTCGATTGTCGCCGGTCTGTTCGCCGCCGCCTTCTTCGGGCTGCTGCTGGGCCCCAACTCTCGCATGGGTATCGTTGCCGCCGTCGCGCTGAGCGTACTGATGATCCCGACCGTGGTGCGTTCCACCGAAGAAATGCTCAAGATCGTCCCGAACGAACTGCGTGAGGCCTCCTACGCCCTGGGTGTGCGGCGCTGGCGCACCATTCTCAAGGTGGTCATCCCCACCGCGATCTCCGGCATCGCTTCCGGCGTCACCCTGGCGATTGCCCGCGTGATCGGTGAAACCGCGCCGATCCTGGTGACCGCCGGCATCGCCAGCAACATCAACCTGAACGTCTTTGCGGACTGGATGTCGACGCTGCCGACCTTTATCTACTATCAGATCCTCACGCCGACCAGCCCGACGAATATCGACCCGTCGCTGCAGCGTGCTTGGGCCGCGGCCCTCTTGCTGATCGTTATGGTGATGGCGCTGAATCTCATCGCCCGCCTCGTCGCGAAGATCTTCGCCCCTAAAAACGGCCGCTAAGCTAGCGCCCACCCACAGATTTCACAAGGAAACATCATGTCAAAGCGTATCGACGTCAACGACCTCAACGTCTACTACTCCAAGTTCCGCGCCGTGGAAGGGGTCTCGATCAACATCGAGGCCAAGTCCGTCACCGCCTTCATCGGCCCCTCGGGTTGCGGTAAGTCCACCTTCCTGCGCACCCTGAACCGCATGCACGAGGTGATCCCCGGTGGCCGCGTCGAGGGCGAAGTGCTGCTCGACGGTGACAACCTCTACGCCCCGGGCGTGGACCCGGTAACCGTGCGCAGCCAGATAGGCATGGTCTTCCAGCGCCCGAACCCGTTCCCAACGATGTCCATCCGCGACAACGTGCTCGCCGGTGTGAAGCTCAACGGGAAGAAGATCGCTAAGTCCGACGCCGACGCGCTGGTCGAGAAATCGCTGCGCGGGGCAAACCTCTGGAACGAGGTCAAGGATCGTCTGGATAAGCCGGGCGCCGGTCTCTCGGGTGGTCAGCAGCAGCGTCTGTGCATCGCCCGCACCATCGCGGTGAAGCCCGACGTGATCCTGATGGACGAGCCCTGCTCGGCTTTGGACCCGATCTCCACGCTGGCCATCGAGGACCTGATCAACGAGCTGAAGAACGACTACACCGTGGTGATCGTGACCCACAATATGCAGCAGGCCGCACGCGTTTCGGATAAGACCGCATTCTTCAACATTGCGGGCACCGGTAAGCCGGGCAAGCTCATCGAGTACAACGACACCGCCACCATCTTCTCGAACCCTGCCGAACAGGCCACCGAGGATTACGTCTCCGGACGCTTCGGATAAAGATTTCGTTTCCCGCGCAGGGTAGCTTCCGCGCGGGTAAGCGGACCGGAAGGGGGGTCTTCCGGGGATCCTGGAGGGGATCACCATCGGCGATCGGCCGCCACCGCGGCCGATCGCCGATTTTCTTATGTGCGCACCCCGCCCGTGCGCTGCGGGTGCGCCTATGTGGTGCTTAGGCCCGATCGTCTCCGCGCAATTCGGCATGACCGTGAAGTGTGCCGGTGGATAGTCCGAGGGTGACCGGTTGCGGTACACAGCAGGAATCCGCGGCCGCTTCGGGCGCCGGAGCGTCACAGGATCCGGCCAGGTCGGTGGAGCAGACACCGGTTTCCGGCAGTTGCAGGTCCACCCGATCCGCCGCCGCCCGATCCCCGGCCAGGGCCGCGGCAATGGAGCGAACCTGCTCGTAACCGGTGGCCATGAGGAAGGTCGGGGCCCGCCCATAACTTTTCATGCCCACGATGTAGAAGCCCGGTTCCGGATGCGCCAGCACGCGCTCGCCGTGCGCGGCAACCGTGCCGCAACTATGGAACTCCGGGTCGATCAGCGGACCCAGCTCGCGGGGCGCCTCCACGCTCGGATCCAGATCGAGGCGCAACTCGGCCAACATTGACAGGTCGGGTCGGAACCCGGTGGCCGGAACCAACAGATCCACATCTAGTTCCCGCCCGTCGGCCAGGGACACGGTGAGATTGCTGGTGCCGCGGATTTCGGTGACGGCCAGTCGCTCCAGCAACTTAATGCTGCCGTTCTCCACGAAGCGCCGCAGGCTACTACCTAGCTGACCGCGGGCCGGAAGCTGATCGGCATCTCCGCCGCCGTAGAGGCGGATGGGGTTCGCGTCTCCGCGTAGCCCCCAGAGGATTTCGGTATCCGGGTGGCGTTGTTTTAGTCGCCCCAAGCTCAACAGCGTGTTGGCGGCCGAATGCCCCGCGCCGAGCACAAGCACGCGGCGTGAGGCGAAGCGGTCGAGGTCGGCGCCTAGCGGGTCGGGTAGCGGTGAGGTGATCAGGCCGGCGGCGCGGGCCTCGGCTTCCCCGATGGCTTCGAGACCCGAGCGGCCCACCGGGTTGGGTTGCTCCCAGGTGCCCGAAGCGTCGATCACTGCCCGCGCCACCAGATCCCGTGGCCCCTCTGGGGTTTCGCAACGCACTACGAAGAGGCTGTCTTCGCGGTGGGCGCTGCGCCCCTTATCGACGCCGGCGCCTGCGGGCGTGATGCGGCTGACGGCCTTCACTCGGTGGTTATAGGCGATTCTCGGTGCCAAACTCGGATGTTGGGCCAGTGGCTCGAGGTACTCGCGTACCATTTCTTCGCCGTAGGGAAGCCGGGTTTCACGAGGAGCGCTCCAGTTGCCGGCGTAGCCGGCGGAAGACGTCTCCAGCAACCGTCGGCAGGCGGCGTCGATGTTGTATTTCCAGGTGGAGAAGAGCCGGATATGCCCCCAGCTACGCATTGCCGCGCCGACGTCGGATCCGGCTTCGAGAACCTGTACCTGCTGGTGGTGTTCGATCAGGTGCGCCGCGGCCGCCAGTCCGATCGGACCGGCGCCGATGATAATCACCGGGTGTTCCATGCTCTTCTCCTAGGGTGGGGGCGGCCCGTGTTAGGCCGGAAGCAGTTCCGAAATCAGGGTTTCGATGCGGGTGCGAATTTCGTCGCGGATCGGCCGGACCGCTTCTAGCCCTTGGCCGGCCGGGTCCTCCAACTTCCAGTCTTCGTAGCGCTTGCCCGGGAAGATGGGACAGGTATCGCCGCACCCCATCGTGATCACCACGTCGGATTCCTTGACCGCCTCGGTGGTCAGGATCTTGGGCACCTCGGCGGACATGTCGATGCCGATCTCCTGCATGGCGGCTACCGCCGCAGGGTTTACGCTGTCGGCCGGGGCCGAACCGGCCGAACGCACCTCGATACGCCCTTCGGCGAGCGTGCTGAGGAAAGCAGCGGCCATCTGGGAACGTCCGGCGTTGTGGACGCAGACGAATAGGACCGAAGGCTTGGTGTCGGTGGTGGTCATTTCATTTCCTTCTGTGCGAGGGGGCTGGGGAAAAGTTTGCGCGACCACAGGGCCGCGTAGACGAGTGCGACCAAGGCCGGGACCTCGATGAGTGGGCCGACGACACCGGCCAGTGCCTGACCGCTGGTGACCCCGAAGGTGGCGATGGCAACCGCGATGGCCAATTCGAAGTTGTTGCCTGCCGCGGTGAAGGCCAGGGTGGTGGTGCGTTCGTAGCTCATGCCCAGGCCGCGGCCGATAAGCATGCTGGCGCCGAAGACGACGGCGAAGTAGACCAGCAGTGGTAGTGCGATCCGTGCGACATCCAGCGGCTTGGCGATGATGGTGTCACCCTGTAGCGCAAAGAGGATCACGATGGTGAACAGCAAGCCATAGAGGGCGAAGGGGCCAATTTTCGGCAGGAAGCGGTTCTCGTACCAGTCACGACCGCGTGCCTTCTCGCCTAGGGTACGGGTGAGGAATCCGGCGACCAGCGGGATGCCCAAGAAGATCACCACCGACAGGGTGATCGCCCAGACGGAGAATTCGGCGCTCGTGGTGGGCAGGCCAAGCCATGAGGGGAGTAGTTGGAGGTAGAACCAGCCCAAGGCACCGAAGGCGATGACCTGGAACACCGAGTTGATCGCGACCAGCACCGCGGCCGCCTCGCGGTCGCCGCAGGCCAAGTCGTTCCAGATCAGCACCATGGCGATGCACCGGGCCAGACCCACAATGATCAGACCGGTGCGGTATTCGGGCAGGTCGGCTAGGAAGATCCAAGCCAGTGCGAACATGAAGGCCGGTGCGAGTGCCCAGTTAATTAGTAGCGAGGTGATCATTAGCTTCTTGTCGCTGATGACCCGATGGGTTTCGTCATAGCGGACCTTGGCCAACACCGGATACATCATCACGAGCAGACCCAGCGCGATCGGCAGCGAGACCCCGGCGACCTGTACCGAGTCCAGAGCGCGTCCGAGGCCGGGGATCAGTCGGCCCAACCCCAGACCCAGCGCCATGGCGGCGAGAATCCACACCGCCAGGTAGCGGTCTAGGGTGGATAACTTTTTGGTGATGTGGCCCGTATCGGCGGGCGCGCCGGTGGTTGTCACGAAAGATGCACTCCAAAAACTAGGGATCGACGTTCATCGATATGTTGAGTATGCTTGCTTATATCGAAGATTGTCAATGCTTAACCGTGGGTGTGAAGGAAGCGAGGATGGGCGATGAGTATCGAGGCAGCGCGGCTGAGCGAGGAGCGTATCTGCGCGGGAAAGATTGACGCCGAGCAGGCGCCATGCTGTGTACCGGCCCAAGGTGAGGACGCGTTGCCGGCCGAAGAAGCCGAGGTTCTCGCCGCGCGCTTTAAGGCGCTCGCGGACCCGCATCGACTGCGTATCCTCTCGATCGTCTCTTCCAGCGACACCGCCGAAACCTGCGTCTGCGATCTCTCCGAGCCGCTGGGGCTGCGGCAACCGACCGTCTCGCACCACCTGAAAATTCTGGTCGAGGCCGGGCTTCTACACCGCGAGAAGCGCGGGGTCTGGGCCTACTTCTCGCTGGTGCCCGGAGCCTTGGATTCGCTCGCCGCCTCACTCACCGCAAAGGAACGCCCATGACCGTGCCAAGCCCACGCCGCAAACCAGCCGTGCTCTTCGTCTGCGTAAAGAATGGCGGCAAGTCCCAACTGGCCGCCGCCTTGATGCGCCACGAGGCCGGTGCGGACATCACCGTGACCTCGGCCGGCACCCACCCAGGGGTCAAGCTCAACGCTCTAGCCGTCGAGGTTCTGAAGGATCTCGGGATCGATGTCGGGGCCGAGCACCCCAAGATGCTGACCGAGGAAGCGATGCAAGCCGCGGGTCTGGTCATTGTGCTGGGTACCGAGGCCGAGGTGCCCGAAATCCCTGGGGTGCGTGTTGAAACCTGGGTCACCGACGAACCAAGCCTGCGTGGCATCGAGGGGCGCGCTCGCATGGAGTTGGTGCGCGACGACATCCACACACGCGTCAAGGTGCTCAAAGAGCATCTGCTCGCCGAAGCCTAGATCTACCCACGTTTTCAGTGACCCGCGACAGCTACTGACGTGGAGCGCAATTTGGAGCATCTGGCGGCGCCAGCCTCCCCTGTGGCGAACTAGCTAAAGACGAATCCACCCGGCGAGCGTCATTGATGTAAAGCAAGCTTGACTGTAAAGTGAGTTTTACATACACAATGGGAGGGGCTGTCATGACACAACTGACACAGAGGTCAACATGGGGCCGGTCGCGGTTCGGCGGCGGATCCGCGGCGTTGATTATTGGAAGCGTGGTGTTAGGTCTTGGGTTGGCCATAGGCGCTGGTGCTCTCTTCGCATTCCTGGCGTACCCGCAAGCGCGTATTCTGGCGTGGAGTGTATTCTCTGCCGGGCTATTCCCGGTCTTAACTGCCGCGTGCTGGGCGTTAGCGGTGGACCGAAGCACGCTGCGCTCGGCACCTAGAGATCCCGAGCAGTCCATTGAATCGCGCTGGTATGACAGCGCCGCCCAAGGTGCCTTTCACGATCTACTGGTGGCCGCTGGATTGGCAACGGTAATCTTCGCGGTTCTGAATGTAGAGGCGCCGGTCTCCTTGGTGCTGGGGGCAGTTCTGCTATTAACCATGCTGAGCTTTGCCGTGCGGTACCTATGGTTGAAGCGGGCCGAGGGCTAGTGGAGAATTCTGTGCCCGAGTATCGGCGTGGCCGCGGACTATCGCAACAAGCCCTAGCCGACTTGCTCGGAGTCTCGCGGCAGACGGTGATCTCCATCGAGAAAGGGCGATACGACCCCTCGCTACCCCTCGCGTTTCGGCTGGCGGAAGTCTTCGAATGCCGCATCGAGGACCTGTTCGTCGCCGACGAATAGCTCGGATTACAGCTGAGTCAGTGGGTAGACTGCCAGCCCTATAATGGCCGCGACCACGGCACAGACCACCGGGGTGGCAAGCCAGATGCGCAATACCCGCAGCACCGAACGCCAGCGAACTGACTCGAAACGCTGATTAGCGCCGGCTCCCACGATCGCGCTGGTGACTGACTGTGTGGTGGACAGCGGCAGATGTAGTGCCAGCGCCCCGACATACAGCATCAACGAGGCCACGGACTGGGCCACCATGCCGCGCAGTGGGTCGATCTTCACCAGCCGGTGCCCCAAGGTGTGGGTGATCCGCCAGCCGCCAAAAAGCACACCGAGGGCCAGGCAGGATGCCGCCGTCAGTTGGATCGTCCAGCTTATGGGGCCCGGCTCGATCACATGCCCGGTGATCAGTACGACGGCGATCATCGCCCCGGTACGTTGGCCATCCTGCAGGCCCAACCCCAGAGCCACCGCGCAGGAGGAAATTGCCTGGCCAATTTGTGAGCGTACGGATACGTCTTTAGCCGTATCGTGGCGCACCAGCCAGGTGGCGGGAATGACCAACACATAAGACAGGCCAAAGGCTAGTAGCGGCGTGAGCAACAGCGGTAAAAGCACGCCCAGCGCCAGAAAAAGCAGTGAGGCGCCAGCCGGTTCACCGCTGGTCAGCGTGGTGGCCACGCTCGCGCCCACCAAGCCGGAGATCAGCGCGTGCGTCGAGGAGGCGGGGATGCCACGCCACCAGCAATACAAACCCCAACCACCGGCGGTGAGTAGTGCGGAGATAAGCAAGGCCAGCCCGGGCACCCCGTCGTGTAAGGGGATTTCGAGGCGCTGCACGAGGAAAGACCCAAGCGAGGTAGAGGCGAAGGTGCCGATAAACGCGAAGATGGCGGCTACCGCGACCGCCATCCCCGGGGTCATGGCACGAGTGCGCACGGCCGCGGCTACCGCGGTGGAAGCGTCACGAAAGCCATTGAGTACGCCGTACCCCATGGCGAGGATGATGCCGATGGCCGTGAAGACGGTCATTGCCTCCATTTAGGATTCCTTCACCAACACGCGTCCGAGGTGGTCGGCAAATTCGCGGAGCGAGCCGATGGCGCGGAGTAACTGATCGGCCACGTTCTGGTGCCGGTGCATGGTTGAGGCCTTGGAAAACTTTCCCACTTCCTGGCTCCAGACCAGGTGAGTGCGGGTGGCACGCTTGGAAAGCTGCACCATCTGCAGCCAGTTATCTTCCAGATCGTCGAGCTTATTCAGGCGCTGCAACGAGTCGGCGGCTAAATCCGCCAGTTGGCTGAGCAGGCCCAACTGTTCGGCGGCGCGCTCGGACAGCGGCGTTGAGCCGACCTCACGGATTAGTTCACCGGTACCGCGCAGATGTTCCATGGTGGCGTGCAACAGCCGCGAGAACGTGTACATATCCTCTCGCGGCAAAGGCGAAACATAGCTGGTGCGCAGGTGTGTGAGGAGCGCGTAGTGCGTATCGGTGGCGCTGGTTTCGGCTTCGGCCAGCAAATGCAGTTGCTGCTCGCCGTCTTGTGGGTTGCCAACCATCTCCGCCACGGGATTCACCGAGTGGCGGATAAGCGTGGCTAACTCACGCAGCAGGTCGATGCCGCGTGTAACGGACGGGAAGAGCTGAAATTTCACGACGAGTGATGCACCATTCGGAACGAGTGAATAAAGAGCTGATCAATATCTTACGTCGTGAAGGTTAACGAAGTTCGAGGGTGCCGGACCGGGAACGCCTCTCGGCGGAAGGCCGCTCGAAGCGGCAAAATGTTGGAGCCCGGGGTTACCAGCGGCCCGACACCGCCTCCTAGTTTTCTGCCAAGGGCACCACGCTGTCAACCGCCCGGTGCACTTCGGTGGTTCATCTCACGTGCGCCGTATGGCCTTCTCGACACCCGAGAGGGCGAGTAGCCCACAACAGAACCAGATGGCGCCGGCTGGCCCGGCCCCGACGGTTGTTGCGCCGGCCGCCAGCGGCAATACCACCTGACCCAGCCGATTGCCCATGAGTCGCACGGCTAGCGCGGCCCCGCGATCCTGGGACGGGACCGAGGTGGAGACCATGGTCATGGTTACCGGTTGCCCCAGACCCAGGCAGAACCCGCCGACGAACAGCGCCAGTGACGCGGCAAGAGCATGTTCGATCAGTACCGGCGCCAGCCCGAGCGTGGCGGCGGCACCAAATAGGCTGATGAGCAACAAGCTTTGTCGTTTGATCCGCCCGGAAATCCACGGCAGGATCAACCGCGAGAGCACCGAGGCCACACCGCGTACCGCCAACAACAGGCCTACCGTGGCCGGAGCGACCAGATGTCGTTCCGCCACCAGAGGCAGAAACGCGGTGAGAATGTCGATGGCCGCGAGCAGGGTCATCGAAGCAAGCATGTGTGAGGGCATTGACCGGATTCGCAGTATCCCCAACAGCCCCGCTTGCTTGCGGTCGGAGGGGGTCAAAGCATTGCCCAGTGGGGGTGGCTGAAAGTTCGGGGCCAACAGCGGAACCGCCAGTAGGGCACAGGCGGCCGCCAGCCACAGCGCCAGACCGATGTCGGCCACACGCTGAGCTTGCGGCACTTCCGTGGCCGTCCCCAAAATTCCGCCGGCGATCAACGGTCCGAGGAACTGGCCGGCCGAGTAAGAAGCGGTGAACCAGCCAAAACACTTATCGAGCTGGTCATCGGGGAAGAACCGGGCGATGGAGGACTGCCCGCCAATGGTGAAAATCAGGTGGCCCATTCCCAACAGGACGCTACAGGCGGCCACCGCCCACAGCGAAGGGGAGAGGGCGATACCCGCGGCTGCGACGGATAACAATACGGTGCCCAACAGCATCAAGAGGCGAATGTTTTTCACCCGAGAGCTGGCGCGGCCCAACCACATGGCGCAGAACAGCGGAAGTAGCGCGTAGGCCGCGGTCACCAACCCAACCACTAATGAATCGGCACCTAGGGATAGCAACTTATAGGTAGTTACCGGGCGGATGAGGTTCAGGGCGGTTTGTGCCAGTAATCCGGTGCCGATAATGATCAGTAACCACCGGCCACTGCCGTCGGATTTCTTTGCCTCGCCTGTTCCCACGTCACTCCCGTCCTCAACCGTGCCGTAGCTCAGCCTACTGCCCGGCGGCGTCACTCAGTCCAAGGCGTTACGGCGCCATAGCCGCGCGCTAGCCTCCAGATCTTCGGCTGTGTTCATCAGCGATTTGGCGCGGTGGGTCAGCTGGGATCCGTGTTCATTGCTGGAAAGATCTGCGGCATCGGCGTGCTCGGTCATTCCCAGGGCCACCACGCGACAATAGGCGGCGGTGCGCTCCAGGGCGTGAGCGAAGTCACCCGTGAATGCTCCGGAAAGAATCGAATCGGTCATCTTGCGCAACTCGCCGGCGGTTGGCGGTTCTGCCACACCCGCCACGAGCCGCTCGACTTGCGCACGCTGGGCTCCAGCCACAAAGCGCGCAGCCATTGCCTCGGGATTGTTCAAGGTCGCGGTGCGCACAGCGTAGAGGCGCCAAAGCGCGCCAGGTAACGACCGCGCTGGAGCCTCGGACCACAGCTCAGCCAGCATCTCCAGGCCCTCGGTTTCAGCCACCGCAATAAGCCGTGCGGTGACTTCGGGATCTTCATTTTCTAGGCCGCGGTGCACAAAAGCCTGCGCGGAGAGATGGGCGGCCTCGGAGATGCGGGCCGGGTCGGCTCCGCCCTCGTAGGGGTCGAAGTCGATCGGCATGAAGGGTTTGGGTTTATGGTGGCGGAAGCCCGAATCGTGGGCTACCTTCGATCCTGCGCGTGCACCTTTCATAGTTCGAGGATACGTCACGGGCTCGGGCTCCGGGATTCGCTCGAGCCGCCGCCTATCCGGTATGCTGGGATCTGGCTTTATGCCGTGCGCCTTTAGCTCAGATGGTAGAGCATCGGACTTTTAATCCGCTGGTCGCGGGTTCGATCCCCGCAGGGCGCACAGGAAAAACCCGCCGCTCATTTGGTAAAACAGGTGAGCGGCGGGTTTCTTTTTGTGCCCTACTCTGGTCCTCGACCTAAGTATGACCGTAGTTCTACTCTGCAACTGATTTGTGGGCCAGTCGGTCGGCCAGCGAACTCACCTTGCTGGAAGGCTTGGCGGTGTCACTAGGCGGGTGGTCAATATACGAGGTTTATGCGTCTTGTGACCCGAAATGCGCAGACCGTACGCGTGAATAGCGCCAGGCGCTTTGCTTTTCGAAATGTTTAGCAGGAGCCTTGTCTGTTCGATTGGATGAGCGATTTGGCTCCCTGACCGCGGCAGGGGTCTTTCCGGAGATACTGCGATCTAACTGTCGTGCGGGAGGCTATCTTGCCGCTGTCGAGCTCCTAGGTAATGATGGCCGACGCTGTACGCGGCAAGCATGGATCCGAAGGGTACGGCAAGGCCATGGAGGATGGTCGTAATGAAGGAAATCGGAGTTCCCAGATACGGAGTGATTGGCTGGGTGTTTTCGAAGAACGCGTAAGTAACCAAGGGAAGCACATATCCGATGAGCAGACCGCCTAGCGCGATAATGAGGCCGATCGTCAGTAGCTTCTTGTTCGCCGAATCCATCGATGTCTCCTCTGGCGTAGCTCGTATTGCTCGTTGATACGGTCTGCATGTGAGTATCTTCTGAACTTTCAGCGTAGTTCGTAGATGATGATTTGAGAATGCTTTGGAATAAAAAGTAGGTAACGAATTGGCCTCTCACTCGTGATTACGAGCGAGAGGCCCAGTGGGAGTGCGGCCTTTTTACGCCTCGGCGTGATACTGCTTCGGCAGCTTCAGTCCGCGTTCCCCCATCAGCTCGCGCAAGCGGGTGGGATAGTTGGTGATGATTCCGTCGACACCCATTTCCATCAGGCGCTCCATATCCGCGCGTTCATTAACGGTCCAAGGGATGACCTTCAGCCCGAGCTCGTGTGACTCGGAAATCAGCGACTCGGTCACCATCGCATGAGCCGTGGAGACCACGGCGTAGCCTTGGGCCTTGGCGGCCTTGGCGATCGACCCGTCGTAGTCGTCAATGTCGATTCCACCGAGCTCCGGGGCCGCATCGGGCTGGCCAACTTGTAGATGCTTTGCGCCCGAGCTGAGTGCCACGAGATCTAACCGTGGGGCCTTGCCTTCGGCGGCCAACTCACGAGCGAGGTTCAGGGTGGACCAGTCAAAAGATTGCAACACGGTGCGCCCGGCCATGCCTGAACGCTGAATTTCGTCGAGCACCGCGACGGTCAGGGCCCGACTGGCTGGGCCACCGGCCATGCCCTTTTCCACCTTGGTTTCGATATTGAAGCCGACCTTCTTGGCGTTGGCCTCGCGGACCAGGGCAAAAACGTCGCGCAACTCTGCAATGCGATTACCTTCCGCAACGTTCTGCTCGGGGTAACCCGGCAGCGGCTGGAAACCGCAGTCGAGAGTCTTGATCTGAGCTAGGGTCAGGTCCGCGACGCGGTCACCGACGTAGGGGAACTCGGGATCTCCCGGTTCGGCGGGTTCGGTGTCGGTGCACTTCTCGGGCTGGACGCGGTCGTCATGCCAAACGATGATCTTGCCGTCCTGGGTGAGCAGGGTGTCCAGCTCCAGGGTGGTCACCCCGACGCGCAGTGCGTTGGCAAAGGCCGGTAGCGATTCCTCGGTCCATTCGGCCAGACCGCCGCGGTGGGCCTGCAGGTCGAAGGAGCCGTTGCGTTCGTTGCTGTGGTTACGTTGTTCCGCCGGGGCGGCAACGGCGGGTGTGGCCAGGGTGGCGGCCAATAATGCGGCGGCGAATGCCGCGGTTAGTCGGGTGCGCATGATGGGACTCCTCGGATCCGGGTGAATGGGCACCCCAACCCTAAGAAGCGCATATGTCTGCACGGTCACCAACCGGTGGCTACGGATTGAACGACGCGTAACCTTCCGCGCTACCTAGTGCTCGGCGATTGAACGTCCACGAAGCGTGATCCGGCATACCAGGATGCTCGCGATCGAGCCAAGTAACGGAACGCCAAGAACCAAAAGAACCAACGCCAGTTTGATGCCCAATGGTTGGCGGCGCAGGTTGAAGACCATGACCAAGGCGATGACCAGTAGGACGAACTGAAGCCAAACGCCAAAGGTTCCAAGAAAACCCACTAAGGACTCGAGCCCCGGAATGAGCATGATATCCCTTCCGTTAGACCTGAAGCTCGAGGTCTTCGGCGGGAACCGCCATGCACGCCAAGATCTCGTCGTCGGCCACTTGCGCACTGGGCTCGATCGGGTAGGCGACGCTGCCCTTGAGCAATCGCAACGCGCACTCGCCACAGGAGCCTCCGCGGCAGGAACTGTCCGGGGTCAGCCCCTGTTCCTCGAGGGCGTCGAGCAGAACCCCGGCCTCCGGGCGCCAAGTGAAGTTCGTGCCCTCGGGGTGGCAGGTGACCGTGGCCGGCTCGAAGCGCTGGATCACGGCACTCATATCCTGTACCGGGGAGGCGAAGATTTCGCGGTGAATGCGCTGTGCTGCTACGCCGGCCGCATCGCATGCCTCCAGTACCATTTCGGTGAAGTCCGCAGGTCCGCAGACCATCACGCTGTCGCATCCGGCAACGATCCGCTCGATCTCGGCGCCGCTGGGCCGGGCGACGGTAGAGTCGAAGTAGCTGAAGTCGGTGGGCACCTTGACCTTGCGTGCCAGCTCGTCCAGTCGGGTGGAGAGCACCCCGGAGGCGCCGCGCTGCACGTGAAGGATGCGCAGGGCCTTCAGCGTCGTCGCCTGCGCCGCACCGCGCAGTAGGGCCAGGCTGGGCGTGATCCCGACGCCGGCGCTGATCAAGGCGGTGGTGCCCTGCAGCACCTTGGGCGCGGTCAATTGACCGTGGGGCCCGGAGGCCAGTACCGTCTGGCCCACGCGTAGCTTGGCCAGCCGGCTCGAGACCTCGCCTTGGACGCGGATGGCCAGCGTGATGAGGTCGTCGTCCACGGAGGTAATGGTGTAGTTGCGCCACTGCGGATCGGCAAGGTGCAGCCGCAGGTGCGTGCCGGGCTCGTCGAATGCGCGGATCCAGCCGAGTTCGTCGCGCAGGGTCAGTTCGATGCAGCCCTGATCGATGGGGCGGATCTGGTGGATGCGGAGCGGGCGCGGGGTGCGTTTGGCCTTGACCAGTGCGACGGCGCGATCGTCCGGCGCGGCGATCGTGATTTGGTCGCCGGCCTGGATGCGGCCGCCTTCCAGCACGGTGCCGTAGACGCCGCAGTGCAGATGCCCGCAGTGCGCGGTGAGCAGTCGAGGGCCGTTAATGTCGACCTCGGTGGACACCGGATTGACCGAGGTGGCCCGGCAGCGTTCGATGGATTGGGTGATGGCCACCGTCGTCTCACCGATGCGTAGCACCTTGCCGATCAGGTCGAATTCCGCGAAGGCCGGCAGGTCGGCGAGCAGAACATTGCCGCGGTAACGCAGTGGATCCAACTCAACCCCGGCGGCTCGTGACAGGTCGGCCACGGAATTCGGGTTGATGAAGGAGATGCCGGATTTCTGCGAATCGAAAATGCCGGTGCTTCCGGAGATCAGCGCACGCGGATGCGCACCTTGGGCCGGAAGGCGTTCGGCCAGGAAATCGGTGGCCGCGGCGCGTTCGTCGGCGTTGCTTGCGTCGAAGGTTAGCTGACCACCACCGACCGCGGCGGGGGCGGTGAGGGTAATCAGCGGCGGCCGGGAGGAAATCTGCCACTGCTGCAGACTGGTGTCGTTTTTCAGAATGGTGAACGTGGTGCATCGTTGCCAAGTTTCGTCCTGCACCGGCTGCGTACCGTTGCTGAACGCTACCGTCCGGTCGCCGGTCAACCCACCGTGGACGGTGGCCACGGCCGAGTTGATTTCCTCGGCCGGCAGACCCTTGATTGGAAAGCGAAACAGACGTTCAATTTTCATAAAATCAGTTTATGACTTCGGGCTATGCGGTACCGAATCAAGGGGAACCATAGCGTCTGCAACGCGCTCGGGCATCATCGTGACCCGTTCGGTGAGGTCTTCTGGCGGGTAGTTGTCATCGATGCAGTCGCGCCAAAATTCTAGATGTTGCGCGTCGAGCCAGTGGTCGGATTGCTCGACGAGCGAGCCGCCGGTCCCTTGCACGCTGTACCAATAGAGGTAGTCCACGCCGCTACTGGTTTCGGAGAAGATCGTTTCCACATACATCTGCTCGGGCTCGAGGGTTTCACGCACGGCCGCGAGGTGATTATTGAGGAACGTCATCCATTCATCGACCCGGGCTTGGGCCCCGGCATTAACCCGGAATCGGGTGAGTTCTATGCGCATGGCTTTAGTCTGCCAGGGCCTGCCCCATCCGGTCTTCGTCCGCCGACTAGTGTGGAGTTATGCAGTATGCGGGATTACGTCGTTACTTGGCACAGCGTGGACTACCGGCCGAGAGCATCGAAACCCTCGAGCCCGAGGAGCAGGGCAGCGATTATGGAGCGGCGCTGCTGCGCGTCGGGCAACAGCGCTGGCGGGTCCGGATCGGTCGGGTGACAGCCACCAAGCCGGGGGCGTTCGTCGCGGTCTGGCAGCGCGGCGCCGACGGGCAAACGCGTCCATTTCACGACGGTCCGAAACTCGAGGACCTGCTGGTGTTTGTGAATGAGGGGCCACACTCCGGGGTCTTTCACTTTACCGCGCAACACCAAGTCGAGCTCGGCATTGTGCGCTCCCATGCACAGGCGGGCAAGCGCGGGTTCCGGCTCTACCCGCCGTGGTGCCACGAATTGAACGCGCAAGCCAAGCGCACGCAGCGACGTCAGGCCCCGTTCTTTACCGAACTCTAACGCGCTACTGTTCGGCTCCAGGAGGCAACGAGTATTCGGCGCCGTCGATTGACCGCACGAGCAGCCCGTGGTCGATGAGGTAGCGGCGGATCAGTGCGACATCGTCGTGGATGACCCGCAGTCGATCGCCGAGCTGTGCCTCGCTGACGCGCTCGCCGGGGCTGAGCACCGCATGCCGCACGGCTTCCATAACCGCTCGGCGATCCTCGGGCCTGGCCGGCAAGGTGCGTAGCCGCGGCCCATCGAAGAAGCGCTGAATGCCGGCGCGATCCTCGGCCGGCTTGCGGTGAGCCGCCAGCGCCTGGCTCAGTGCGTCGTCGTCCACCACGAGCTTTCCGCCGCGTTCGGTGAGCAGGCCGATCGACTGCCAGCGGGACAGATTCTTGGTGGTGGCAGAATTCTGTTCAAGTTGTTCGCGCTGGTCGCTGAGTACCAAGCCAAGGGTTGCGCGCATGCCGGGATTCTTCAGGCCCGCGAAGACCTCCAACCAGTTCAGGGCCATTGGCGTTGTCCAGCCTCCTTTCCGGGGTGCGGCCTAGCGGCCGTCACGTATTAGCTCTCGAGGAATGTGCGGATGCGTTCGAGTACCCGCTCGTAGCTCGCCGGATCGTGCCCCGACAGCGATGGGTCGGTGAACAGATGGCTCGAACCGGGGTAGATAAATAGTTCACTTCCGGCTCCGGAGGGGCTGGCGATAAAGTTCTGCGCCGCTTCGAGATCCCCTTCCTCGGCGAAGTAGGGGTCCTGTTCCATTCCGTGGATCTGCGCGCGCAACGACTCTGGCCAGGGACCGAAACTCCAGGGCCCCGCCGGGTCGATAAACGCTTCCAAACAGATCAGGCGGGAAACGCCGGAGCCCTGCTGCGCCAGCTGCTGGGCAACCGCGGCGCCGAACGAGGTACCGATCAAGGTATCGGCGCCACCGAGCGCCGCGATCTCTTCCGCCGCGCGAGCGCTCAAGGGGCCCTGGCCGAGGCCTTCGGCCAGCTCAATGCCGTCCTCGAGGCTCGCGGGCAACGCTCCATCGAAAAGATCTAAACAGTGCACTTCATGACCCCACGCGGCGATTTGTTCGGCCATTTGGCGGATGCCGGGGGTAAGGCCTTGAACATGGTGGATGACTATGACTCGGCTCATAGGCTTGAGCCTAGGCCTCTGCGGTGGGCCGGTCAATGGCTTGTGCCGTGGTTAGCGCTCGTCGACGAGCCCCGGCAACCGACGTGGAAGCTCGGGCAGGACCTGCTTCCAACCGTCCATGGCGCTATTGATTTCGACGCTGTGGCCGTTGTCCAAAATGAACTCGGCGTAGGTCAGCTCGGTGTCGCCGGCGGCTAGCTGGTAGATGAAGGACCGTCGGATGTCGGCGAAATGCAAGGTGGCACGATCGTCGATGACCAAGCCGTCGGTTGCTAGTTTCACCGAACGCTGGGTGTAGGACATGGGCCGATGCTCCTCGTCGCGTGAGTACTACTGGGCTCCCACCATATCCCGGGTTGCCGCGTGCGCGGTGCCGTGCGGCGCGGCACCGCGCAACGGTGGGCTACAGGGCCGGGGCGTGCAATGCGAGCAGATCCTCATAGGTTTCACGGCGAGCCACCACGCGGGCCTGCCCGTCGGCGACGAAGACGATGGCCGGCTTCAGGGCGCCGTTGTAGTTATTCGCCAGCGTGTAGCCGTAGGCGCCGGTGGTGGCCAATACGGCGAGGTCACCGACCCGTGCCTCGGGTAGCGGGGCTTGATCGACAAGCAGGTCGCCGGATTCGCACTGGCGACCGACGAGTTGCGCAGTGCTGGTCCACGGTTCGGTGGGCCGGTTGCCCAGGATCACCTCGAAACGCTGGCTGGTCAGTGCCGCGTCCATCTGATCGGCCAGCCCGCCGTTGACCGCGACGAAGTTACGCCCGGTATGCTTCACGCTGGTCACCTCGTAGAGGGTCACGCCGGCGCGTGCCACCAGCGAGCGGCCGGGTTCGATCAGTAGCCGCGCATCGGCCGGTAGGTGTTCGCGGGCGGCTTGGACCACGGCGTCTAAGTACTCCCCGATGCTCGGGGCCCGATCGCTATAGGTGTACTTGACGCCTAGTCCGCCGCCTATGTCGTAGGTATCGAAGGTTCCCACCGTGGAGATCTTGGCTACCGCATCGGCAAACTGGCTGGCATCAAGAATCTGCGAACCGATATGCAGGTGCACTCCGCGGAAGTCCATCAGTGGGTGCTTTTGCATGCGTTCAATGGCATGCGCCGCCTGATCCATCGGCAGCCCGAATTTGGAGTTGTTCCCGCCGGTGGCCTGCGAGGCGTGAGTTTTGGCTTCTACTCCCGGGATGACGCGCAGCAAGAGCTTCTGCGGCCGATTCAGAAGCCGTTCGAGGCGATCGAGCTCGTCCTCGTTATCCACGATGATGGTATCGATGCCCGCCTCGAGCGCCATCCGAAGCTCGGCTTCCGATTTGGCGTTGCCATGAAAGTGGAGCTTGGCCGGATCGACGCCCGCGGCAAGTGCCATGCGCAGTTCACCGCCGCCGGCCACGTCGACCGAAACCCCTTCCTCTTGGGCTAGGCGATACATGCCCACGGCGGGGAAGGATTTCGAGGCGAAGAGAACCTCCGAGTTGGGCCAGCGTTCGCGCAGCCCGTCGACGTAGCGACGGATCTGGCTACGCAGACCGGCCTCGTCATATACGTAGAGCGGGGTGCCGTAGCGTTCGGCTAAGTCGGTCACCGCAATCCCGCCGATACTCAGTACGCCGTGGGCGTCGACCGCCGAATTTTCCGGAAGGATCTCCCACAGTTCCTCGAGACGAGTGCCCTCGGCGTGTGGTCGGTCGGTGGTGCGGTCGGTGGTTTGGTTCATCGGCCTTGGCTTTCTCTTGAGGAGACATGAGGTGCTCAGATCAGTGTGCCGCGCTGGCGCCGCGAAAGGTACCCGGCAAAGTTCTGCCGGGTACCATACGCTGTATAGAGCTCGAGGCAAGGGTTTACAAGTTTTTGAGGTGGGAGCATGCTGGATCTTCGGCAATTACAGGCCCTATTGGCGGTGGCAGAAACCGGATCGATTACCGGGGCGGCGCGGCGACTGGGCTGGAGCCAGCCGGCGGTGAACCACCATTTGCAGAATCTGGATCGACTGATGGGTGCCCCGCTGACAGGTCGTACGAGTCAGGGAACCACGCTGACCGACACCGGGCGGTTGGTAGCGCGCCAGGGTGCGGAGATTCTCAACCTCTCCGAGCAGTTGGTTGAGGAAGTGCGCGCGCAGGTTCGTGGGCAACGTCCCCGGGTGCGACTGGGGATTGTGGCCTCGGTGGTATCGGCCTTCCTGCCCGCGATCAGTGCGCGCCTAGCCGAGCGCGGCCTAGGGCTAGATACCCGGTTGGGGGAGAATCCCGACTTAATTGAGGCGGTGCAGCAACGTAGCCTCGATGCCGCGGTGATCTACACCTTGCAGGATTACCCGCCGGTGCTGGGGGAGTCGGTGCGTTCGCGCACCTTGCTGCGCGATCCGTTACTGCTCGCCCTGCCGGAGGACCATCCCGCCGCGCACGAGGCGCAGATTCAAACCCATACGCTCCGCCAGCTTCACCGTGAGCGGTGGGTGTTCGGGGTGACCGATAATGACCCGATTGATCGGCTCATCCGCGAGCACTTGGCCGATACCGATGCCATCGAATCGGTGATCCACACCGACGATTTCTCGGTGCTCCTGAATGTGGTGGCCGCCGGCCTGTCCATTGGGGTGGTCTCGCGGCTGGGCGCGGCGCATCCGCCGCAGGGCGTGGTGCTACGGCCTTTCGCCGACCCGCGTTTTCATCGGATGATCACCTTGATCTCCCATGAACGTTCGGCGGCCAGTGCGGCCGAGGTGCGCCACGCCATCGTTGGCGCGGCGGCGCACCTCGAACCTTAGGCCAGCCGGCGTTACTTCTTGATCGCCCGGTGCACGGCCACGATGCCGCCGGTGAGGTTGCGGAACTCGACATCCTTCCAGCCCGCGGCCAAGAACTTCGCCCCGAGAGTCTGCTGATCCGGCCACGCCGAAATGGACTCGGCCAGGTAGACATAGGCAGCCGGGTTCGGGGAGACGAGGTAGCCCAGCGCCGGGATGACTCGCGGCAGGAACTGCTGGTACGCCACTTTGATCGGGGTGACGGTGGGGGTGGAAAACTCGCACACCACAATGCGTCCGCCGGGCTTGGTCACGCGCAACATTTCCGCCAACGCGCCGGTGGTGTCGGAAATATTGCGTAGCCCGTAGGAGATGGTGACCGCGTCGAAGGTCTCATCTTCAAAGGGCAGATTCATGGCGTCGCCGTAGACGAAGTCGAGCTGCGGGTAGCGCTTGCGCCCCTCGGCCAGCATGCCCTCGGACATATCGCACGCGGTTACCTCTGCGCCGGCGGCGGCCAGCGGCACCGACGAGGTGCCGGTGCCCGCCGCCAGGTCGAGGATGCGCTCGCCGGATTGCGGAGCGATGGCCTCGGTGGTGATTTTGCGCCAGTAGTTCACGATGCCGCCGGTCATCAGCGTGTTCAACAGGTCGTAGCGAGGAGCTAGGTTGTCGAACATCTGCTGGACCTGAGTGGCCTGCTTATCCAGGCCCGCGCGCACGTTGTGGGAAGTCATGATTCCAAGTGTTCCATAATTCCTCACCCGTGCACTGCGTGCTGTTGCTCTCAGGCCTCCTGCAACAGCTTCTCGAGCCGCTGATAGCCGATTTCCATGCCGTCGGCCATGCCGGTGGCGAGGATCTGTTCGCGGACCTCGGCGCTCGGGTACGTTCCCAGATAGCTGATTAGCGTGCCTTCATCGAGTTGAGTGAGGGTCAACTCGTTGCGCACCTCGGGCCCCTCGGTGCCGATCATCTTCTCGGTGGTCACCATGTAGGCAGGGTGGTTGCGCTCGAGCAGGGTTCCGGTGAAGCCGAAGCGTTCGCTGCCATCCTCGCGCTCCCACTCGAAACGGTAGTCCTGGCCGATCTCGGTGGCGATGTCGCAGACCGGCATGCTCCAGCCGTCGGGGCCGAGGCTCCACTGCTTCATCAGGGCGGGGTCTTCGAAGGCATTCCATACCGCTTCGCGAGATCCGCGCACCACGCGCGAGACGCGGGCTTGCGATTCCCCGATGAGCTGGACCGTGGTCCCTTCGCCACGGGAGAAGGAGCGCAGGTCGGCTAGGATCGCATCGATCTGGCCCATGGCCTGACGGGTTCCCTCTTCCATGCCCATGGCCAGCAGCTGTTCGAGGGCCTCGACCGAGGCGAAGTGGGCGGTGACGGTGATGCGTGAGCCGTCGCCGGCGGGGTCGAAGGAGAAGACCATGCGCGTGCTGGGTAGGTCCGGGTTGAGCGTTCCCTCGGCATCGGCGAAGGAATCGATCACCTCGAAGAACTTGTGCTCGACCACCTCGGACCAGTCCCAGCGGCCGTGGTACTGCTCGCCTTCGGGGCCGGTCATGTAGTAGCGGCTCACGCCCCCGGGGATCCCGTCGTGGCGCAGGAACGTGGCTGGGTAGCCCGGAGGGCCCCAGAACTGCTCGATCTTTCGGGCGTCGAGGTAGGCGTCCCAGACGCGGGGGAGAGGTGCCGCGAAATCGGCGGTGATGTTCATGGTCAGGTTTTCTGGGTCTTTGGTGACCGACGTGACAGGCATGGGATGTCTCCTCAGTGGGTGTCAGGCTCTTGTAGCAATACATCGAGCCGTTCTAGGCGTGCGCGCCACAGGGTTTCGTAGGCGCCAAGCAGGCCGGTGATGTACCGGAGCATTTCCGGCTGGGCGCGCACTAGGCGTTCGCGCCCACGGGCGAATTTGGTGACGAGGCCCGCCGACTCCAACGCGGCGACGTGCTTCTGCACCGCCGCGAAAGACATATCGTAGGCCCGCGCCAGTTCGGAGACCGAGGCCTCGGCGTTCAAGGTCCGCCGCACGATATCTCGTCGTGTGGCGTCGGCCAAGGCGCGGAAGACCTTGTCTAACTGTGCTTCGCTCAACTGATCTACAACCATTTGGTTGTAGATTACTCCTCGCCACAATGCGGCACAAGGGGTGGGGGATAAATAATCGCGATTTCCGCGTTCCAGCGGGCCGCAAACATCAGCGCGCGGCCCGGGGAGGTCTTCTCAACCGCCGACTTCTGCCCTAGTCTGTAGGCACCGTGTCGCCAGCCGGCAAGCCTCAGGAGAAGTGCTCACCATGGGCGTGAAAACCTTGGATCTACCGACCGCGGCTCGCCAGGCAATTCGCGCCCACGAGCTGTTGGCCTCCAGCGGTGCGCCCTTGGAAGATTTGCCGCTGCGGCAGGTGGTGCGCGAATCGTGGACGCGCGCTCTGGGCTCCCAGCCCTCGTTACGCCACGAGCCGAGTGTGCTCTCCGACGCCGAATTGGCGGTAGCCCGAGAGCGAAGTGCCCTGCAACGCTTGTGGCCGGTCTTTGAGCGGCTGCTGGTCCCGGCCGCGGCCGAAGCGAATCTCGTGGTGGCTCTGGCCGATGCGCGCGGGACCTTGCTCTGGGTCGACGGGGCGCGGCGTGTGGCACGCCGGGCCGAATCCGTGGGCTTCGCACCCGGTGCCGACTGGGCCGAGCCGTCGATCGGCACCTCCGCCCCCGGGATTGCGCTGGCGACCGGAACCGGCGTTCAGGTCGCGGGGGCCGAACATATGTATGAGCATGTGCATTCCTTCAGCTGCTCGGCCGTGCCCATTCGCAACCCGCGCAGCGGGCAGATCATCGGGGCGGTCGATCTGACCGGCGGTGAGGACGCCGTGGCCGTGCACTCGCTGCCGCTGCTCACCGCGGCCGTGGCCGCCGCAGAGGGGCAACTATTGCTCCCCGAGGATCATTGCCGAGAATCCGAAGGCGATTACCTAGACCTCTGCGCGCCAACCGGTGCCTTGCTCAATGGCGAACAGATCTCCTTGCGACATGCCGAAATCTTGACGCTGCTGGCCACCAGCGAGCGTGGAATGAGCAATCAGGAGCTCGTTGAGGCGCTTTTTGAGGTGCCGGACGCGGCAGCTGCCGGAACCGTCCGTTCCGAAATGGTCCGGCTTCGTAAAGTGCTGGCCGGCCGCAACGAACGGACGCTGGGTTCGCGGCCCTATCGGGTGCAGTGGCCGCTGCGCACGAGCGTGCATCGGCTGATGGAAGCGCTCGAGGCGGGCGACGTGCAGCAAATGCTCGAGGTATACCCCGCCGATCTGTTGGCGCGCTCGCTGGCACCGGGGATCCACTCACTGCGCCACCGACTTCAGGCGGCCGCTCGCGAGCTGGTGCTCGATCGCGGCGGAGCTCACCAGCTGCTGGACTTTGGGCGCAGGAGCGCCGATGCCCATGTGCTCCTCGCCGCGTTGCGAGAATTACCCGCCGATTCTCCGGCGCGCTCCTTGATAGTCGCCGAGGTGCAAAACCTGCAGGATTCCTAGCGTCTGCGCTGCAACCTAGTTGCAACGTGGCTGTGATTAGCATCACTTGTAGGCGGGAGGGGCAAGGATGCCGCCCGCGGCCCGAGTGAAGCAAAGGAGCTTTTCGAACCATGAGTGTGTATGCGAATCCGAATACCGATGGTGCGCTGATCCATTTCAAGTCACGCTACGAAAACTACATCGGCGGCCAATGGGTGGCTCCGGTGAAGGGGATGTACTTCGAGAATGTCACCCCAGTAACGGGCAAGGCCTTCTGCGAGGTGGCCCGCGGCACCGCCGGAGATATTGAGCTGGCGCTCGACGCCGCTCATGCCGCCGCCCCGGACTGGGGCAAGACCAGCCCGGCGGAGCGCGCGGTCATTCTGAACAAGATTGCCGACCGCGTCGAAGAAAATCTGGAAATGCTCGCCGTGGCCGAATCGTGGGATAACGGCAAGGCGGTCCGTGAGACGCTGAATGCGGACCTGCCGTTAGCCGTCGACCACTTCCGGTACTTTGCTGCGGCGATCCGCGCGCAGGAAGGCGGGATTTCTCAACTAGACGACAATACGACCAGCTACCATTTTCATGAACCGCTGGGCGTCGTGGGTCAGATCATCCCCTGGAACTTCCCGCTACTTATGGCGACGTGGAAGCTGGCCCCTGCGCTGGCCGCTGGCAATGCGGTGGTGATCAAGCCCGCCGAGCAAACCCCGGCGAGCATCATGGTGCTCATGGAGTTGATCGGTGACCTGTTGCCGGCCGGTGTGGTGAACGTGGTCAACGGCTTCGGCGCCGAGGCCGGCAAGCCACTAGCGACGAGCAAGCGTATCCGCAAGGTCGCTTTTACGGGTGAAACCACTACCGGACGACTGATTATGCAGTACGCCTCGGAAAACCTGATCCCGGTTACCTTGGAGCTGGGCGGTAAGAGCCCGAATATCTTCTTCGAGGACATTGCGGCCGCCGATGATGCCTTCTACGACAAGGCCCAGGAAGGATTCGCCCTCTTTGCGCTGAACCAGGGCGAAGTCTGCACCTGCCCCTCGAGGGCGCTTATCCAAGAGTCCATCTATGACCAGTTCCTTGAGAAGGTGGTCGCCCGGACCCAAAGCATCAAGCAGGGTAATCCGCTGGATACCGAGACCATGATGGGGGCACAGGCCTCCAACGACCAGCTGGAGAAGATCCTGTCGTATCTCGACATCGGCAAACAGGAAGGAGCCCAGTTGCTCACCGGTGGTGGCCGCGCGGAACTCGGCGGCGACTTGGAGGGCGGGTACTACGTACAGCCGACCATCTTTGCCGGCCACAACAAGATGCGCATCTTCCAAGAAGAGATTTTCGGTCCCGTGGTGTCCG
Organism: Glutamicibacter sp. PS; assembly: GCA_031317595.1. GTDB lineage: Bacteria > Actinomycetota > Actinomycetes > Actinomycetales > Micrococcaceae > Glutamicibacter > Glutamicibacter endophyticus. The sequence goes on along the minus strand of JANCMB010000001.1, from coordinate 3,169,532 downwards.
TGGCGAAGTTCAGCGACTATGCCGATGCGCTGTCGATTGCCAACGACACGCTCTATGGCCTGGGCGCCGGCGTGTGGTCACGTAACGGCAATACGGCCTACCGTGCAGGCCGGGACATTCAGGCAGGTCGCGTCTGGGTCAACCAGTATCACGCCTACCCGGCGCACTCCGCCTTTGGTGGCTACAAGTCATCGGGCTTCGGGCGTGAAAACCACCTGATGATGCTCTCGCACTATCAGCAGACCAAGAACCTGCTGGTGTCGTATTCCGAAGATAAGCTCGGCTTCTTCTAAGCCGCGTGAACCGCTGCGGGTGTGCCGGATCTATCGGCACACCCGCAGCACAATGACCGACGAGCAGTGAGGAGCACCGTCATGGAAGGCATAACCGAATCGCGCCCGAGCATCGCGGGGGAGAACTTTTCTCGCATAGCCTTCACCGATGCCTGCCTAGAGTTACTACGCACCATCTGGTCCATTCACGGTCCGTTGATGTTTCACCAGTCCGGTGGCTGCTGTGACGGTTCCTCGCCAATGTGCTATCCCGCTGGCGAGTTTCGCACCGGACAGTCGGATATTCTGCTTGGCGTCTTGACGCTTAGTAACGACCAGGGAGAGCCCTTAGGCGATATCGATTTCTGGATGTCGCTCGAGCAGTTCGAATACTGGAAACACACCAAACTCACCGTGGACGTGGTCAATGGTCGCGGGTCCGGATTCTCCCTTGAAGCCCCGGAGGGTAAGCGGTTCATGATTCGCAGTGAACTCATCGAGTTTCCGGAATCCCAGTGACCGAGACGTAAACTGCGCCTATGCGCTTATGGTCACTTCATCCGTCCCTGCTCGACGCCAAAGGTCTGGTCGCCTGCTGGCGTGAGACGCTACTGGCCCAACAGGTGCTCGAAGGTAAGAGCAGCGGATATACCGCGCACCCGCAATTAGTGCGATTCCGCGCCGATGCCGATCCGCTCGGCACGCTCGGTGGGTATTTGGGCGGCCTCTGGGAAGAAGCCACGGCCCGCGGCTATCGCTTCGATCGCAGCAAGATCCACGTCGAACCCCAGACACCGCGTCGCTTGCAGGTGAGTACCGGGCAACTGGAATTCGAGGCCGCGCATTTGCTCCGAAAACTTCAGGTGCGCGATCCGCAACGCGCCGCCCATCTGGCGGCGTTGACCAGTATTCCGCTACATCCGATTTTCGATGAGGTGACCGGTCCAGTTGCCGACTGGGAACGCGACCCCGCAGCCCGGAACTAGATGCCGGGTTCGAGCGGGCGCTTGAGCAACGGAGGCTGCGTGCCCAAGCGTGGGCGATGCTCCCGGGACAGCAGGACGCTTGCGACCACAATGGCCAGAAGTATGGCGATGCTGGCCAGCCCGGTGCGCGCGGAAGGTGTCCAGAGCCCATTCATCAGCAACAGCGCCGGGATGGTGCTGCTCGGAAAGGCGATCAGCGCTAGATACCAGCCGGTAAAGCGTCGTAAGTCCACCGCGCCGAAAGTGGTGCGGTACAACGAAAGTTGCAAGAAAAACAGAAACCAGGCCAACGCCCACGACAGCCAGATCACCGACATCACCGGATCGCTCGGGAACACCGCAGCCACCTCGTAGAGGGCGATCGCTGCCACGAAGAGGCTGTACCAGCCGAAGCCGGCCTCGTCGCCGCCGCTCGCCGCGTTATAGCCAACCCAGAGGTACGTCATGCCGAAGAGGTAACTCGGCCATGCTCCGGCGACCGCCTGCGGGTCACCCGAGGATTGCAGCATCACGATCGTGGGCAGCACCATCTGCAGGATACCGACAAAGAAGTTCAAGGGCACTGTTGACTTCGCACTGATCACGCCGAGCGAAGACAGTCCATTGACGAAGAGGATTACGCCAACAAATACGAGCCCAACATGCTCCACTGACACTCCATTTCCTACGCCTCGAGAAGTTTTTGCGCGCGCCAAATATGGCGGTTTGACGCCTGAGATTTAAGCGTCGCCAGAGTGACGACAAGGCAATTGTAACCACGATTACACCACGCATTGTCCCTAGTGGCGGATTGTGAATTCTCGGCCGAGCGTCCTCCGCGAAGGGGATACTCCCACCGTGTACACAGGAACCGCGGCCGTTTCATGCGCCACACGCTCCTCGGTCCGGGCGTAGTCTGGCCCCATGCAGATCAGTTACGCCTCTTCGCTCCCGGTTTCGGTAGATGAAGCCTTTGCTTGGCATGCCCGCCCCGGTGCCATGACACGCCTACTTCCGCCCTGGCAGCCGGTGCGCGCCGTTCGAGAAAGCCAGTCACTGGCCTCCGGCCGAGCCGAATTACGCCTCGGGCCGGGCCTGAGCTGGCAGGCGAAGCACCGTCCCGAAGATTTCCGTCCGGGGCGCGGTTTCGTCGACGAACTGACCCCCGAGGGGCTACGGGCCGCTCCGCTCAAGGCGGTGAACTGGCGTCACGAGCACCTTTTTAGCCCGATCGACCAGAACAGTTGCCAGCTCGAAGACCGCATTACCACCAATCTGCCACGTCGGTTCGTCGAACCCATGCTGCACTACCGGCACCGGGTACTGGCCGACGATCTGCTGGCCCACCGTCGGGCCGCCGAGCAGGGGCTCACGCCCCGCGTGGTGGCGATCTCCGGGGCTAGCGGCATGATCGGTAGCGCACTGACCGCCTTTCTGCGCACCGGAGGACACCGAGTCATCGAACTGGTGCGGCGGGCACCGCGGCACGGCGATGAGCGCCAATGGACCCCGGACAATCCCGCCGCGGACCTGCTCGAGGGGTGCGACGCGGTCATTCATTTAGCCGGAGCCAATATTTTCGGACGATTCACCGACGCGCATCGAAAGGCCATTGCGCAAAGCCGGATCGAACCCACGCGGCGGTTGGCCAGCTGCGCGGAGGCCAGCGGGGTCGGGGTGTTCATCAGTGCCTCGGGCATTGCCGCCTACCCGCAGGGCGATGAGCCTTGCAATGAACATGCTCCGCAAAACGCCGAGGGATTCCTCGCTCAGGTGGTGCGCGACTGGGAAGCCGCCGCACGTACCGGTGAAAGCTCGGCGATGCGCCGGGTGCAGATTCGAACCGGGCTTGTGCAAACCCCACAGGGTGGGATGCTGAAGGTGCTGCGCCCGATCTTCAGCCTCGGGGCCGGTGGCCCGATCGCAGACGGCAGTGCCTGGCAACCGTGGATCGCCCTAGACGACCTGCTCGATATCTACCACCGTGCGCTATGGGACGAGTCGCTTGCCGGGCCGGTGAACGCCTCCGCCCCGCATCCGGTGCGCCAACGCGAATATGCCCGGGTGCTCGCCCAGGTGCTGCATCGTCCGGCCATTGTGCCGGTGCCGGCCTTCGCGCCAAAACTCGTGCTCGGCGACGAGGGCGCGGACCAGCTGGCGCTGGCCAGCATCCATGCAGTACCCGGCAAACTACTCGAGGCCGGTCACCGCTTCCGCTTCACGACGCTACGCCCGGCCTTGGAGCACCTGCTCGGGGTGTAGATCTTCTCATGGTGCCCGGACAAGGGTAAGTTGATGCCATGGGAGCATGGGGCATTGGGGCCTTTGAAAATGACGACGCGCTGGATGTGCTCGACAGCCTGCGCGAGGGTGAGTTCAGCTTTGCGGAGGTTGAATGGGCCTTCGAGGATGATCACTATCTCGAGGCCAATGGCGGACAGATCGCCGTCGCACTGGCCGAGTTGGCCATCGCGGTCAACCGGGGCCAGCCCGAGCGGGTCGAGGACCTCGAGTTGTCGACGATCGCCGGGCACTTCACCGACGAGAACCTTCGTTTTCTGCGCAATCAGGTGGCGCGTGCCCTCAGTGGAGCCGAAACCTCGGAGCTCTATGAGCTCTGGGCCGACACCGAGGATTTTCCGCAATGGTTGGCCGCCACCGAATCCCTGCAACGACGCCTAGCGTCCATCGGCAACTAGGTACCGAAACTCGGGATGGCGTGCGAACCAGTCGGCCACATACCAGCAATGCGGCACCACTTGCTGAGTACCGCGCTCGGCGATGGCCCGAACAGCGCGTTCGGTGATAATTCCGGCGTAGCCATGGCCGCGCTGCGCCGGATCCGTAAAGGCGCGGGTGAGCTCGATCTTCTGGCCCTGCACGCGGTAGTCAAGCACGCTGACAAGTTCGGTTCCGCTACGTAGTTCGAAACGCGACGCGTCTGCGGCATCACGAAAATCCAGTTGATCTCCCATACTCAGCATTAACGACGGCCGTGCGAACAGTATTCCTCTGCTGGCCCTCGTATCCGGAGCAAAGCCTAGCGCCCGGTGTGCCGGGTACCGTATTATCTATTCGTCAGGAACGCGCAGGCGCGTTTCCGGCGCTCTCAAAAGGGGCGATACCCGTTGCCGTGTGCAACCGGTAGCGGCAGACATATATGGAATTTCTTAAGCTCAATTTTGAAAGAGTCCATGATGTCTACAGTTTCGGCCGCCATCGCCCACGCCCTGAAGCCCGTCGCACCCCAGATCTTTGGCCTGATGGGTAACGGCAATGCCCACTTCCTCGACGCCGCAGTGCGCTCCGGTTTCACCTACACCGCCGTCCGCCACGAGTCGGCCGCCGTATCGGCCGCCGATGCGTACTACCGGATCTCTAATTCCCTGGCCATCGCCTCGACCACCTACGGTGCCGGATTTACGAATACCGTGACCGCTCTGGCCGAAGCCGTCGCGGCCCGCGTGCCCCTGCTCTTCGTCACCGGGGACGCACCGAGCACCGGGCGCCGCCCGTGGGATGTGGATCAGAGCGCCATCGACGCGGCGGTGGGAGCCACCACCTATGTAGTCGATGCGCAGAACCCGGGTGCCACCGCCCTGCGCGCCGCCGCCCATGCATTGCGCGAACGCACCGCCGTGGTGCTGGCCATTCCCTATGATCTGGCCTCCGCGGAAACCACCGAGCAAGCCGACTTGGACTTCGCCGACTTCAACAGCACCCCACCGGCGCCGGAACTCAACGCCACGCAGCGGACACATATCGCCTCGGTGTTGGCCTCGGCCCAACGCCCACACATCCTGTATGGGCGTGGCGCCCTTGAGGCCGCCCGCGGCGTGGCCGCGCTCGCCGACCGGCTCGGGGCCACGAGTTCCGGAACCCTACTGGCTCGCGACATGCTCACCCGCACCGGCGAGCTGGGAATTACCGGCGGCTTCTCCACCGAGAAGAACGCAGAAATTATCGCGCAGGCCGACGTGGTGCTGGTGCTTGGCGCCTCGCTGAACCAATTCACCACCCGCTTCGGGGACCTCTTTGGCGCGCAAAGCACGGTCATCCAGGTGGATCTGGCCGCGCAGGCCACGCACCCGCGTGTGGACTACTTCGCCACCGCCGATATTTCGCTCACTGCCACCGCCCTGCTCGCCGAGCTCGGAGAGGGCGACGGGGACTGGAATCAGCGTGTTGACCTAAGCGGACTGCGCGACCGTCCGGCCGGTGACGAGGTGGCCGGTGATGGCCTGCTCGATCCGCGTCGCGTGGCCAGCGAGCTGGAACATATTCTGCCGCAGAACCGTGTGCTGGTGCAGGATGGTGGGCACTTCATCGGCTGGGGTCCGATGTACTGGAGCACTTCCGACGCTCGCGCGCTGACCTGCGTGGGTACCGCCCTGCAGTCCATCGGCCTCGGCACCGCCTCCATGATCGGCGCTGGGGCCGCGGCCGCCGGGCGCACGGTGGTGCTTGCCGCCGGCGACGGTGGCTTCCTCATGGGGCTTGCGGACCTCGAGTCGATTGTGCGCACCGTGGCCAGCGGCGTCATCGTGATCTACAACGACTCGGCCTATGGGGCCGAAATTCACCAGTACGGCTCCATTGGCCTACACGAGGACCCGATGCTCATCCCGACCGTCGACTTCGCCGCGCTGGGCCGCGCCCTTGGCGCGCAGGCGGTGACCGTGCGCGAGTTGGGCGATCTGGACCCGGTGCGCCACTGGGTGCAACAGGGCGCGCGGGGCGTCATGCTTGTCGACGCCCGGGTCTCCGCCACGGTGCGCGCCCCCTATATGGAGGAAATCCTGGCGGCCAATGCACGTGCCGCGCAGCGCTCCGGCACCGGAAAGTAGCCCAGCTCGATTGCGGAAACTTCTCAGGAAAGCCACCGCCACCTGTGAAGTTTCCGCACAGGCGATCACAATCGGGTAACGGTGCTTCACTGCGCCAAGGGCACGGCGTAGGCTGGGCTCGTGCGCAAACTCCTGACCTCCACCGCGAGCCTCGCCCTCGGCGTCGGTCTCGTGTGCGTCGGCGTCCCCGCGCAGGCTAGCTGGTTGGACTCCGACGGACGGGCCGAGGCGGCGCAGAGCGCACCGGAACAGAGCGCGCCATCGGGTTTGCGGGTCGCCACGGTTGACGCCGAGCTCAGTGGGGCCGACCAAGGACAACTGGCCATTGAATTGGCCAGCGGCACGGACCGTCGTGCCACTCGGTTGGCCGATCATCTGACCGAGGCGAATCCGGATATTGTCGTGCTCACCGGTATGGACACGGAACAGACGGCCGTGGACGCCCTGCGCGCGAACTACCTGAACAACCCCTTCGACGACCGCCCGGACCTGAACCTGCCCTACAGCTACCTAGCCCCGGGAACTACCGGCGTGCAAAGCGGGGCAGACCTGGACGCCGACGGTGTGGTCGGTGGCCCCAACGATGCATGGGGTGCCGGCGAGTACGAAGGTCAAGGCGGACTGGTGGTGCTTTCGCGCTACCCCATTGACCCGGAGAAAATCACCTCGATCACCACGTTGCCCTGGCACGCGCTGCCGGGTGACCGCCCCAAGGCCGCAGGGCTGGATGGTGTGCTGGCCGGAGCCATACCGGTGATGAGCGGCGGACTCTGGGACATTCCCATCGACTATCGCGGCGAAACCGTGCACCTGTTGGCCGCGCAATTCTCCGACCAGCCCGCGGGCGTAAGCTTCGCAGGGCAGCGCCAGCAGGATCAGCTGCGGGTTTTGGCCGATTACTTCACCGGAGCCGCGTATGTGCGCGACGATGCGCAACGCCTGGTGCATGCACACCGCAATGAAGCTGTCATCGTGGCCGGCGACCTCGGCAGCATGCCGCAGGCCAACTCCGCACGAGCCCACCTGGTGCAGGTATTGCGTCACGAACAAGATGGTGTTGAGACCGGCGCGCAGGTGCTGGCCGATCATTCTTGGTCAACCCAGGAATCAGGGAGTGTCGGAGCGCCGGCCCAACCGGACCGGTCGGTCACCGGTATCGAAGAACTGCTGCCCGACTCCGGTCAGGTGCGTTACCTAGACCTCGGCCGCTAGCGGCCGGCGGGTCCGCCACCGTGATCGATCAATCGCTCGTCTGCTATTCGCAGGCCAACCCGTCCGTGGCCGGACGCGACGTGGTGCTCTGCCTGCACGGTTACGGTTCCACACCGCAGGCCGTTGCCCCGTTTTTTCGGTCCTTACCCGAGGACGCCTTGGGTGTCGCGCTACCCGGGGTGTTTCCCATGGACGATGGACAACGCGGCTGGTTCCTCCTCGACTACGTGCTCAACCACGACTTTGCGCGGATCACCGACGCGGCCGGGCAGATCTTCGACTGGCAAGCCACACATCTAGCCGGCGCACGGAGCATCCACTTAGCCGGACATTCCCAAGGCATGGCCATGGCCACTACGCTTTATCGGCTGCGACCGCAGGGCTATGCGACGATCGCCGGACTGAGCGGATTCGTGCTCGATAACGAGCTGTTGAACCTGACCGACCCGACCGAGCAGATTCCCTGCTTCTGGGGTCGTGACAAGCTAGATTTGGTGATCAACCCGGAGGCGGTGAGCTTCACCGCCGACTGGGTGCAACGGCATACCTACTGCACCGTGCGCACCTACGACGAAGCCACCCACGCGATCACCGAGGCACAATTGCGCGACCTGCGCGCCTTCTGGGGCTACTACCTTTCGGATCCGTCACGACACTAGCTGTGCGTATGCGCTGAAGTGAGTCGGTGTGCAGGCTCGTTCGCTACAGTGGAAGACATCATGAGCAAGGATCCGATTTCCATGACCGTGCTGGGTAGGGATGGCGCCCCGCGCGCGGGTATCCAAGAGGCCATCATGCGTGCAGTGGGTGTGCAACGCCCGCTGGTGCTCGCCTATCTCAAGCGTCTGCGGGCCAAACATCCCGAGGCCAGCGCCTCCCGCTTGGCCGAGATTGCCGAGCGTGACTACTTGCTGGTGGTGACCGGTTCCGGGGCCGCGGTCGGTGGCACCGCCGCCGTACCTGCCGTGGGCACCGGGGTGGCACTTAGCCTTTCGGCCGCCGCCACGATAGGTTTCCTGGAAGCCAGCGCACTCTACGCGCAGACCCTTGCCGAACTGCACGGGATCGCCCTGAAAGACCCGGAAGCCTCGCGGGTGCTGGTCATGGGTGTGTTGTTGGGCGAAGAGGGAAGCCTGATGATCGCCGGGCTGGCCAAGCAGGCCGCCGGTAAGGGCGGTGGCCCGGTGAAAGGCTGGGCCAAGCTCTTCGGGGCGAACAAATCCAGTAGCTTCTACTCGCTGATGCAGCGCAACCTGCAAAAGCGATTCATGCGCCGCGTGATTGGCACCCAGGCCGCCAGCGTGCTGGGTCGTGTGGTGCCCTTCGGCATTGGCGCGGTCATTGGCGGCGCCGGCAATCGTTACCTGGCCCGCCGGGTCATCGAGTCTGCGCGCAACGCCTTCGCCGGCATCCACGATGAGCTCCCGAATGAACTCGAAGACCTCGGCGAGTTGCCGCGGTCGGAGCAGACCCCACAGTCTTAGACCACGCCGAGGATTAGTTGCCCCGCGGTATGTATGCCGAGGCCGGCCAGCGCGCCAATCACCGTGCCGTTGATCCGAATGAACTGCAGGTCGCGGCCGACCTGCAGTTCCAGTTTGTGACTGGTTTCGGCCGGATTCCACGCCGCCACGGTGTCACTGACCAGCCCGACCAACGCCTCACCGTGGTTAGTGGCCAGCGAGGTTGCCGCACCCTCGAGTCGCTCTTGGAGGTTGTGGGCCAGCGCCCGGTCGGTGAGCAGTCGACGCCCGGTAGCCTGTACGGCTTGGGTGAGGGCCACTCGCAGGGGCGAAGCCGGGTCGGCCAGCGAGGCGAGCAAACCCGCCTTCAGGCTTTGCCAGCCTCGGCCCAGCAGTTCTAACAGGGCCTGATCGCCGAGCAGTGAATGCTTGAAGGCTTCCACCCGCGCGATGGTGGCCGGATCGTGTTGCATGCTGCGCGTGAAATCGGCCAGCCAGCTCGCGATGGACAGGCGCAGCACATGTCCCCGGTTGGCGCGCACCGCTCCGAGCAGGTTAACTAGTTCATTTTGTAGTTTGCTGGCCAAAAGGTCATCGACCATGCGCGGCACCCAGTGCGGAGAGCGGCCGGCGACCACCTCGGTAAACACCTGCGGATTGGCGCGCACCCACTCTTCGGCCCGTTCGGCCAGCAGGTCGATGAGCGCCTCATGATGCCCGTCGGTGACGAGCCGTTCGCCCAACGTGCCCAAGGTGGTGGACCATTCCGGGGCCACCACATAGTCTTCGGCCAGGGTACGTAGCAGGTCGAGCACCGGGGCGTCGTCGAGGGTTTTCAGTAGCCCGCTGGCCGTAACGCTTAGTTGCGCACCGGTGGCCCGTGCGCCCGCTTCGCTGGCCAGGTAAATGCCGGCGCGCTGCGGTAGCCGTAGTTCGCGCACCTTGGGGCCTAACACCTGTGCGGTCAGGAAGTTTTCCTGTACGAAGGAGCCCAGGGAGGCGCCCAGTTCGTCCTTTTTGCGCTGGATCAGGTTGGTGTGCGGGATCTTCAGTCCCAGCGGATGCCGGAAGAGCGCGGTGACGGCGAACCAATCGGCCAGCGCGCCGACCATCCCGCCCTCGGCGGCCGCCCGCAGATAGCTGAACGGCTCCCAGCGTTGTTGCAACAGCAGACCCGTCACGAAGAGCACCGCCATCGCGATGAACAGGGCGGTGGCCACGCGTTTCATGCGCGCCAGAGCCGCGGCCTTGAACTGTTGAGAACTGAGCATAAACCCAACTGTATCGGCGGCTCGCGCACGTCCGGTGTTCCCACACCTACCAGCGACTCACCGGTAGCGTGGAGTCCATGGAGCCGCAGATTTTCGCCCACCGGGGCAGTTCGCACCGTTTCGCCGAAAACACCCGTGCCGCCTACCTGGCGGCCATTGATGAGGGCGCCGACGGCGTGGAATGCGATGTCCACCTCAGCGCCGACGGGGCGGTAGTCTGCCACCACGACCCCACGGTCGACCGCACCTCCGATGCCACCGGACTCGTCTCCTCCTACACCGTGGCGCAGCTGAAAGCCATGGACTTCACCCAGCTAGGCAACGAGGTGCTCCCGGACGGCTACGGCACAGTGCACGAGCAACTAGTGACCCTGCACGAACTGCTGGAGCTCATCGACGCGCGCGGGGTACAGATCGACCTGGCCGTGGAACTCAAACACCCCAGCCCCTTCGGACACCTTCTCGAGGACCGGGTGCTACAGGTATTGCAGGAGTTCGGCTTCGACCCGGCTACCGGCAAGGTCGGACGCACGGGGCAAATCCAGGTCAGCTTCATGAGCTTTGAACCCGAAAGCATGCGCTACTTGGCTCGCACGGTGGACCGGAGCCTGCTCTGTCAGCTGATCACCGAAATCGACGCCGAATGGGTGCAGGAACTGCTCGATGGCGGACAGGTTTCCCGGGCCGCCGTCTACGAAGTGCTGCACCGCTCGGTAGCCGAAGGTGTGGAACTTATTAACTCGGCCGGCACTGGGATCATCGGCCCCGGTGTGGCCTGGGTGCGAGCCAACGAGTCGCTCGTGCGTACCTGGCTGGCCCGCGGGGCGACCGCCCGCATTTGGACAGTGGACCGCCCGGCCGACGCTCTCTACCTGATGAGCCTGGGAGTCCAGCAACTAACTAGTAACCGCCCGGCCGCGCTGCGCCGCGAACTAGCGGCCGCCGCAAACGGCTAATCTTGGAAGGGTGAGCACTACAACCCAAGAGCAGGCATATCTGCACGACAGCTACCTATTTGCCACCGACGCCACCGTCATCGCCGCCGGCAGCGGCGAAGCCGGAAATTGGGTGGCGGTCAGCCCGAATATTTTCCACCCACGCGGTGGTGGGCAAATGGAAGATAGCGGAACCCTCAACGGAGCGCCGGTCCAGGTGGCCCGCGGCGAAGACTCGCTGGTGGTGCTCTACGGAGAACAGCTACCGGAACTCGGGGCCACGGTCGCCACCGCCATCGACCCGCAGGTGCGGCTGAAGCATGCGGCGCTACACACCGCGGGGCACATTGTCGGTTTTGCCGGTGAAGACCGCGGATGGGAGCACCGTGGCCACTCGCACTTCCCGGGGCAGGCGCGCCTGGACTTTGACCCGCAGAGTGTCGACATGCCGCTCGAGGATGACGCGCAGCGGGCCGCCGCCGTCGCCTGGCTGCAGTCCCGCGTCGATGAACTGATCGCTACCGGCGGCGAGGTGACCACCGCGATCGACGAGGCGGGGCACCGTACCGTGTCCATCGCCGGGGTCAACGTCGAACCCTGCGGTGGCACCCACGTAAATCACGTGAACCAGCTGCGCCAGGTGCGCATCGGACAAGCGAAGGTGAAGCGCGGCGTCTACAAGGTGCGCTACGAGGCGGAGCATGTCGACTAGCTGGTTCACCCCGGCCACCCGCATGGGACTGTCTATTGCGGTGGCCACCGGGCTCTATGGGATTTCCTTTGGGGCGTTGGCCGTGGCCGCCGGGTTGAACCTATGGCAGTGCATTGTGCTCAGTGCCCTGATGTTCACCGGAGGTTCGCAGTTCGCTTTTATCGGCGTACTGGCCGGTGGTGGCACCCCCGTGGCCGGGTATTCGGCCGCCTCCCTGTTGGGAATCCGCAACTCTGTCTACGGGATGCAGATCAAGCAGGCGCTACGTCCCAGTGCATCGCTGGTGCCCCTGATGGCGCAGGTGACCATCGACGAGTCCACCGCCACCAGTCTCGGGCAGTCCTCGCTCGCCGAGAAGAAGCGAGGCTTCTGGGTCGCCGGTGTTGGCGTCTGGTTGCTGTGGAACCTCTTTACGATCGTCGGCGCGCTGTTGGGCGAACGCATGGGGGATCCGGCGGCTTGGGGTCTGGACGGCGCGGCAGTAGCCGCGTTCCTCGGTCTGCTCTGGCCGCGCCTGAAATCGGCCGAGCCGGTCTTCGTGGCGTTCGGCGCCGTGCTGGTCACGGCGCTGGCGGTGCCGGTTAGCGCCCCGGGTGTGCCAATTCTGCTGGCCGCCGCCGCGGCCGTGATCTACGCGCTGATCACCTATCGGCGCGGAAAGCCTGCGACGGAGCATGGACAACGGCAGCGGGTGGAACCATGAGCGAACTGAGTTGGTGGATTCTGGCGGCCAGCGTGACCGCCTTCGCGGTCAAGCTCTCCGGTTACTTCGTGCCACGCAAGGTGCTCGATTCTCCGGTGATGTCCCATGTGGCGGCCACCTTGACGGTGGCGTTGCTAGCCTCGCTGGTGACCATGAACGCCTTCACCTCCGGCACCCAGCTGGTGATCGACGCACGCATCGGTGCCTTGGCGGCGGCCGCGATCGCCCTAATGTTCCGCGCTCCTTATCTGGTGGTGGTGATCGTCGGGGCGCTGGCGGCCGTGGGCTTACGCATGAGCGGGTTGGCCACGTAACCGAAGGTGACAAGCAGGCCGGTAAAGGCGCACAGTTGAGCCATGATTGTTGCTTTTTCTGTGGCTCCCAGCACCGACAACGCCGACGGTTCCGTACACGATGCGGTGGCCGAGGCCGTGAAGATCGTGCGCGACTCCGGGCTCCCCAACCGCACCAGTTCGATGTTCACCGAGCTCGAGGGTGAGTGGGACGAGGTGATGGATGTGGTCAAGCGTGCGACCCTGGCCGTGGGCAAGTACGGTTCGCGCGTTTCGCTCGTACTCAAGGCCGATATTCGCCCCGGTTATGAGGGCGAACTCGACGGCAAGATCGAGCGTCTGGAGCGCGCTATCGACGAGAGCACGGAGTAAGTGCTCTGCTGGTCCTCGAGTCACACCTAAGGTCGTCCGCCCAGATTTTCCACTTAGTTCCGGGGTTAGGTCTTGCGATGGTTGAGCAGTCGGGATCGTTGGATGTCATCAGTCGCAGCCCGAACCGCTGCGCCAGCCAAAGCGTAACCAGCGTCAATGATCGCTGTGTCTGCCTGAGGCATGATTCCGTAAAGTGTGAATTCCTGTGTGTGGTGGGCCGCTGACTGAACATCGTATCCGATCATTGGATGAATGCTCGGAACGGCCAGTGACACGTTACCCATATCGGTTGAAGCGACCGGAGTGGAATCAATAACTGGGTGTCTGCCACGTTCGGAGAGCGCAGTTGCATAGGCTGTGGTCAAAAATGGATCCTGACGTAGTTCTGTGAAAGTGTTCCCGCGTTCCTGAATCTGCAGTTCGCACCCGCTGGCCAGAGCGCCGGCCTCTAGGCAATTGCGAATTTTTTGATTGATCAGCTTGAGCTGTTCGATGCTAGGTGCGCGCATTTCAATTCTCATAGTGCTCTCATCTGGAATGACATTCACAGACTCCCCTGCCTGCAACACAATGAGGGAGATGATCGATTTCAGAGGCAGTTGTTGTCGCGTGAGCGCGATTGCGTGCTGGGCAATACTGGCGGCGTCTAGGGCGTTCGTTCCTAACTCGGGAGCAGCGGCGGCATGCGCGGCTTTCCCGCGATAGGTGATGTCCCACGCATTCAGGGCAAGGGAGCTGTTTCCTACGGTGTCCTGGCCGCTGGCGTGTACCATCATGGCCAAGTGCGAGGTGGAGAAGAAGCCTTCGTTGAGGAGGTCTACCTTGCCTCCGTGGCTTTCCTCGGCGGGGGTGCCAAGGACGTGAACTGTAATATCGAGTTCGCTACAGATCTCGCTGAGGGCGAGGGCTGCTGCAACGCTCGAACCAGCGTTAACGTTGTGGCCGCAAGCATGTCCAATATTGGGTAGCGCATCGTATTCAACGCAGAATGTCACCACTAATTGCCCGGTTCCTTTGCGCATGCTGAAGGCTGTCGGAGCACTTGGCTGTTGTCGATCTAGGACGAATCCGTGCCGACGTAGAACATTAATGGTTGATTTGTGGGCAAAATATTCTTGTCCACTTAGTTCGGGCCTTCCGTGAATCTGATGACTCAGTGTAATGACTTCACCCCTTCTATCCAAAAGAGATGCATCGATCAGTTTCATCAAGCCCGAGAGTTCTAAAGTCTGCGTCATTATCGGAGTGTTTCCTTAATTCTGTCGGACGGGGCGTGTGAATTGCCGTTTGGGGTAACGGCTACCCGCCAGAGCGGCGATGCTCGCGGCGATTGCTAGTGTGACCCAGATGAAGTGGATGCCATCGGCGGTGATTGCGCCTTGGGCATCGACGTTCATACTGGAGAGCATCTTGATGACAGCAGCACCACAGGCGATACCAACAGACAAAGCCAATTCATTAATTCCTGCGGCCGATGACGTCTCCTCGACTGGGACTCCTTCAACGCTGAGCGCTCGTGTCGCACTTTGATACGAACCGAGCGCCAGATTGAAAATGCTGAAACCGATCAAGTATCCGACCAGGGAGTGCCCGGCGATCAGGAATACTACAAACCCGGCCGCGAGGAGGGCCCCAGACGATACCAGCGCTACTCGTTCTGAAATCCGGTTCATGATCTGGCCAGCGTTCAATGATGAGAAAAGGGAAAATAGCGAGGTTACTGCCAATATGACTGCGATGACCATTGGCGAAAAGCCAAAACCGTAACCTGTCGAGCCGTGCTCGGAATGAAGCACTAGTCCGTTGGTGCCAAAGTAACTAATCGACGCGAAGCCGAAAAAGAACGTGGCAATCGAAACACTCCGAATAGAACGCAATTTGAGCATTCTCAGATCGGTGAAGCGTCGTACCGAATCGTTTTTCCGTGAATCCATCAAGGCCCATGCGGCTAGAAGAGCAGCGCCAAGGAGCACGCAACCTAGAGTTTTCCAGGTACCCCAGCCCCAGTCAGGTGCCATCGACAGGCCGGTCATGAACAAGATAATTCCCAGTAGGCAACTAACTAGAGGCAACGCGGCGATCGGTTCTTTCGCGGGGCGTGGAACATCTGGCAACAGTAGTGCACAGGCCACAGCCGCTACCGCGAAAGGGATCCCGATCCAGAAACCTCGGAGTGGATCTACGGCTCCCAAAATTCCTGCTATTAGTCCGCCAAGTCCAACCATGACCATGAGCGTTCCGATCAAATAACTGACGCCGCGCCGTGTTTCATCGGGGTGTGTAAGCCGCAAGATACCCATCATCAGTGGAATGAAACCGACAACGCAGGTTATCAAGATGACCCCGATAATGATTGCGGTCAAACTAGGAACGAAAGACAGTAGTCCGACACCAGCTGCTACGAGCATGGTCGAAATCAGCAGGACTCGTTTGTATCCGAAACTGTCACCAAGGCGCGAAATCAGTGGTGTCAGAACGGCGAAGCTTACATTGGCGATAAGGAATATACCGTTGATCGTCGGAGCATCAATATCGAACACGGGTCCCAGCGCCGGGAGTATCGGGTTGAGAAAACCTTGAACAACACCGCTGAAAGATTCGATCGTGACTAGTAACGCGAGCAACCCGATAAAAGTGCCTTTTCGGCTAGACCTAGTGGCGGGGGAGAGTGATTCATTCATTGTCTTTCCCAGCTGTTGAACTAAAACGGAGCGACTTGTGTGCCGCCTGCCACAAGTGTAGAAATGGACTGTGAACTATTGGTCAAATATGCAGTTTCATCCAAATGAGATGGTGTAGTGCAAGAATCTTCCATAGGGTCAGAACTGGACCTCGCCATTTTAGGGTCACTTGAAATCCAGCCGAGGATAGAATTCAGCAGGCTGGCCCATATTCTTGGGGTCTCTAGCGCCACGGTCGCTCGACGCTGGAATCTCCTGCAGTCGGAGGGGCTTGCATGGACCACGGTGGCCCCTGGCTCACGTTTTTTGGATACAGGCTGGTCGGCGTTTATCACGATTGAATGCGAGCCCCACCGAGAAGAGGAACTTTCGAAAGCGCTCTGCGCCGAGCCGGCTTTTGGCACGGTGGCGCTCATCACGCACCACCGGCAGTTTCACGTTGACTGCTTTGCGGCATCGCATCTTACGGGCATGCAAGAGCTCCAAGAGATATTCAGGAGACTGCCGGGGGTACGAAGCCGGCACATCAGCCCAGTATCTCGAATTTACCGGCAAGCCAATGAGTGGAGTAGCGGCACACTGGATGCGATAGCGAGGCAGCAAATCCGAGATGCAGAGCCGACGAACATGCGGTACTTTCAGCCAGATCAACTTGACGCCGCAATCGTGAAGATACTGTCCTCCGACGCCCGCCAGAGCTGGCAACACATTGCCGACCAACTCAGCGTTTCGGCGCAAACGGTTCAGCGACGGGTGCAGAAGTTGATAGCGAGTGGTCGAATAACGTTTCGCTGTGACAGCGGCATATTGACGAGCGCTGGGCTGCAAGACTTCAATTTGTATTGGTCGGTCCCTCCGGGCGATGTTGACCGTGTTGGACAAGTTATCGCTAATGACCCCGCGTGCAGAGTTAGCGCCAGAACGATTGATTCCTCGAATCTTGCTGCGACATTTTGGCTGCATGATCTCAACGACGCGAATGAGTATGAGGAGATTGTGCAGAAATTAGCGCCGCAGAGTTATGTTCAAGAACGTTTCATCGCGTTGAAAACGATTAAGCGCGGAGGACAAATTCTCGATGACAATGGTCGTCGTATTGAAAGTAGGCCGATTCCGTTGCTGTGAATCTGGGCGGTGCGCCCGTTGCATGCCTTCGCGCGCGATATGGCTACATGACGCGGGCGACAGGTGGGTGGTTGCTCGCAACCCGCCGGTCGGGGCGCTCGGGTTGATCTCACCGTCGCGGGGGCTTAGCCGGTGGCCCCAGGTCCTTGGTCAGGCGGCGGCAGGCAGTCCAGATCGAATGCGACGATCAAATTGGACTGCCCGAACCCGCTAGATCGGAGTATATTCTCCCATGCGGTGACTTGCCTCGGCCGCGATCGGTCCTCGCTGGGTCTCGACGGTGAATGCCTCCCCGTCGTGGTCCTTCTATGCGCTTCGGTACGTCGCTATGAGTCTGCTCATGTATCTACCCTGGTCTCAGAAGTCACGCCTTCACCGAGCTCGAGGGTGAGTGGGACGAGGTGATGGATGTGGTCAAGCGTGCGACGCTGGCCGTGGGCAAGTACGGTTCGCGTGTCTCGCTCGTGCGCAAGGCCGATATTCGCCCCGGGTTATGAGGGTGAACTCGATGGAAAGATCGAGCCGTTGGAGAGGGCCATCGAGGCGGCGGAGTGGCAATCAACTGCTCTTATTCTCCCGCGGCTAAGGGCATAAGTCCGGGATTACGCGCCTCCACGCGTTGCCGCCTCGACGCGCCGATGATGGTGTATGGCTCGTTCCGTGGCACTAGGGCGCAGATACCCCGCAGAACGCGTACATCTACATCGCCGCGCCCCGAGGCGTGGATTGACGTTGGAGCGCTGGCTGCAGCGATGAGCTCTGCCACGGCAATATTGAAGCGTTGGGCGTTGTCTCTGGCGCGCTGGGTGATGTGCCAGGCCGTCGGGTGCTCACGGTCTAGGGGAGCCTCGGCCTTGGGCCCGACATTGTCCACCGTGGAGTTTTCGGTGATCTCCACTGTAAAGCGGGTTGCGCTTGCCAGGGGGATGTGTGCGGCGGAGGCCAGTAGCCCGGCAAGGGCGCCGGACACGGCGGGCGTGAGCCGCACCGACATCGGTGGTCGACTATCCGCGGTGAGACGGAGCACGAGGTTGGGGCCCGTGGACTCAACGGAAAGTTCGCCAAAGAGCGTAGGGGGTGCTGTGGACTCGTTTTCGAGCGCGACGTGGAATCGTGGTTCTGCATCGTAGGGCATGAGGGTAGCCGTTTCAGTCTGGCGCCACGTGCGGGAGCGGGCCGATGGGTGATGGATCTATTCTGGCGCCGCCCGCCAAGCCAACTTTCTGGGCGGGCGGCGCGTCAGCAGGAGAGTGACGAGGTGCTGGTACCTTGGTCCGAGGCCGTGGATTGCCCCGGGAGCACAGCTACGCTCTCAACGGTTGCTGGCAGGGGCGCGAGCGGTGCGGAGCTCCGTGGCGCCGCCTTTCGAGCTGCGGCAAGCCCGCCGATCACGTTCATCGGCGGGGCCCGAGGTAGAGCCAGTCGCCGACGACCCGCACATCGTACACCGCAAGACTGGCTCCCGTTCCGGCGAGATTTGCGCCCGTGTCTAGTCGGTATACCTCTTTGTGCAGCGGACAGGCAATGGTCTCGACGCGTTGGCCATCGATGGTTGCGTCACCGAGGATGCCGCGTGCCATCACGTTTGCGCCGGTGCTCGGACAGCGCTGCGTGGTCAGGTGGAGGTCGTTCCAAGGAGTCCGGAAGATCGCCATTTGGCCGTCCGGATGCCAGATCGCCTCTCCCCAGTCCGGGTCCAGTTCGCTATAGCGGCAGAGGAGATCGAGATTGTTGGCGGGAATCTCGCTGACAGGTTCGGCGACCATGCTGTCGTGGTGGAAGGGGCTCATGGCTCGTTTCCTTTCAATGCCGTCGGGAAGGTCGTCGCCGTTGACAGCATCAACACTATGAAGTGAATATTTCAGTAGATGGTCGCTTTCGGTTACTGGCTCGTAAAACGTGCCTCACATGTTGGAATAGGCCTGCTCATTCTGCGATCCGTCAGTGGTCGCGCCGTAGCGTACTTCCTGTGGCCTTGGTAGCCGTTGCGTTGTGGCAGGGCTCGAAGCCGGCATGAACCGGACGACCCTTCGAAGGTAGCGTCTCCCACGTCCGGTATAGCATTGAGCATGCTGAACCCACGGAGCCCGACAGTGCGCAATCCGTGATCGATGATCACGACCGGTGGTACTGGTCGCGTTTTTATCGAGGGCCGTGATCGCAGTGTCTGACAGGTCGACGCCGGTGGGCGGGCTGTTGGCCTGAAAGTCGTACCCCTGCCTGACGATGAGCACACGAAGCTCGAGCAGCGTCAGAGTTTGGACTAACGGTGGTTCAACTGAGCGTATCGACCTGCATGGGTGTAGGAACCCGAGGCAACTTATGGTCAGTCATGTTTGAGGACTGAGCTGAGTCGGCGGTCCTTATGATCTTGAATCTTTCGAAGAGTTGGATATCTATTGCCAGTCGGAGATCGAGTACACTTCTGGACTGCTCAGTCGTGCCCGCCGGGCAGGGAGCAAAGGTCAGATTATAGTCCAGTCTACGAACGGGCATCGTTCATTGGAATGCGCAGGCGGGCTGAGGGATGAATCGTCCAGTATGGGTGGCTACAACTTGGCGTTACCCGTGTCCGCGAACGTTGAGTGAGGTGGGTGTGTGGTGCCCCGCCTCGGTGGTGTTGCGTTGACCTAGTTGGCTAAGGCCACGGGGCTAGGCCGAAATAGTGCCCAGGTGGTCAGCAGGGGCGGATGCGTCGTTTCAGTTCAGCGAACTGCGGAGCATCGCAAGTAGCGGTCCCCAGCTGTACGTGTGAATGTGTTCCTTGGCTAGCAGACCTCCTCCGGCGAGGAGGAGATCTGCCCACGCGAAGGGTGGCTGTTCGCTGTCATGGCTACGCGCAATGATGTGTGGCAGCGAGTCGATGGCCTGCCGCATCAGACTCTCATTGGCATCTTGAAATGCCCGGAAAAGAGTCTCACTCAGCGGGATGTTGACCGACGCCAAGGTGCCTTCGTAGTACAGGCGTGCCAGTTGGTGCGCTCCGCGTCCCAACGATCGCACAGAGGCTATCGCACAGAGACCACGGCCTGTGCGGTGCCGATGGTCTGGCTGCGGGAGCTACTTTCCGGTCTTCGCGGCTTGCGAGAAGCGTTCACGGTATTCGGGGGAGTCTGCCGGTTCGCTGTCGCCAAAGATGGCCTTCATCCAGTGACCGTCGGTCGGGTTGGGGAACAAGATGAACTTGCGCCCGAATTCCTCGGCGTCTTCCAGTGCCAGTGACTTCCTTTCGCTGACGGACTCGACGTAGTACTTGCGTTTGAAGTCGTTGAGGTTATCACCCAAGTAGGCAATGACCTCGTAGTCGTCGGCGATCTTTTGCTGCGCTTCCTCCTTATCTGAGCTCTCGCGCAACATGGTCACATGCTCATCGTCGGCGAAGGGCAGCCCCGCGGCTTTGAGGTTCGCAACGCCGATGCGCTGGGTTTCTTCGCCCTGATCGCGGGAGGAAACGTAGAAGACCTCGACACCCTTCTCGGCCGCGTACTCAAGTGCTTTAAGCGACCCGGCGGTTGGAGTTGGTCCGTTGTCGGCCACCCACTGGTCCCAGAGTTCGTCATCGAAGGACTGCTTGCCCGAGGCGATGAGCTGTTTCCAGTAGTCATCCGAGCTCAGCACGGTGTCGTCGACGTCGCTGATAATAGCCAGGGGTTTGTCGTTGTCCTTGTTGGCAAGGGCGGCATCGACACGGTCGGTGAGAATATTGAATCCCTGCAGGTACAGGTTGTCCCGTTCGGCTGCGGTCACTCGCCACGCAACGGCCGCCGTGAGGAGATTTTGTTCCGTCTGTGCCGCGCTGTCATTTGTGCTTGGTTCGGTCCCGCCCGTCGAGCAGGCACTGAGACTCAGGGCCAGCGTGGCGCCGAGTCCGAGTGCTAGTAGCGATGATGGCCGAAAGGGGTTGCCCATAGGTATGCTCCTTGGTGAATTTAAGTATTTCCAAGGTAAACATGGCGAGGTTGATTCACGAGTTTCTTGCGTCGCTCCCAATATTTGTTACGCCCGTCACTACTGTGTTGGTCCCCTTGAGTCGAAGCTACTGGTCTTCTGAGCGGGGCGTTAGGCGATGATCCGCTCCGTGCGGTCCTTGAGGTCTTCATCGGGGGCGGCCGCCCGATTGAGCTGAATCCAAATTTCGTCGAGCGAGAGATCGACCACCGTGGCCACGGAGGCGATGGTGGCGAAGGAGGGCGTGGCCACGCGGCCGGTTTCGATCTTGCGAAGAGTCTCCGGAGAAATGCCTGCCTCCAGGGCGACCTGCAAAATGGTGCGCGGGCCGCGCGCCGCGCGCAGCAGTGCGCCGAGTATTTCGCCGCGGCGGATTTCAATAGCGCTCAGTGGAAGTCTCACCATGTGGTCAATTATAGTACCGGTATAGAATTACCGGAATTAATTGTCGACGGTGCAGGGAGAAGCCACATGATCGAGATACTGACGGACAGCGAGCTGCAGAAGGCCCGGGCGGCCGGGCGTATCGTGGGCGAGATACTTGATACGGTGCGCCGCCGCTGCCAGGTCGGCACGAATCTGCTCGAAATCAACCAGTGGGTCCGCGAACTCATCGAACAGGCAGGTGCGGTGTCCTGCTATGTCGACTATGCGCCCGCTTTCGGGCGCGGCTCTTTTGGACACTACATATGCACCGCCGTCAACGATGCCGTATTGCATGGAAAGCCCCGCGATTATGACCTGGTCGACGGGGATCTGCTGACCCTCGACCTTGCGCTCCTCAAGGACGGTATCGCCGCCGATGCGGCCATCAGTTTTGTCGTGGGCACGGCGTCGAAGGACGATATGGCCCTGATTGAAACCACCGAGCGTGCCTTAGCCGCTGCCATTGCCGTGGCTAAGCCCGGGGCACGCATCGGTGATCTGTCGCATGCCATTGAGCAGGTGCTCTCATCCGAGGGGTACAAAATCAATCTTGAGTTTGGTGGGCACGGCATTGGTTCCACCATGCACCAAGAACCTCACGTTCCCAACGCCGGACGTGCCGGGCGCGGCTATGAACTACGCCCGGGTTTGCTCTTGGCCGTAGAACCGTGGGTTATGGCCGATACGGACCGACTGATCGTCGACGAGGACGGATGGACGCTGCGAAGTGCCACGGGGTCGCGCACCGCACATAGCGAGCACACGATTGCCATTACCCCCGAGGGAGCGGAGATTCTGACCCTGCCGCCACAGACCCAGGGCTGACGCGGGCCGGGATCTCATGCAAGGATGAGGTCATGAGCCTGCCAACGCCCACGCTGACAACGTCACGTTTGCACCTGCGCCCCTTCGTTGAAAAGGATGCGGAGGATATCTACGCGCTGCAAAGCAACGCCAAAGTTCTGCGCTACTGGGATTCGGAACCGTGGAGCGATCGCGCGGCGGCTACCCGGTTTCTGGAACGGTGCCAACGCATGGAAGCGGAAGGTCTTGGCGCGCGGGTGGCCATTGATCGGCTCTCGGACGGGGCGTTTCTCGGCTGGTGTGCCATCAACGATTGGGATCCAGACTTCCGCAGTGCGTCGCTGGGCTATTGCTTCCGCGAGGAAGCCTGGGGGCAGGGTTATGCAACCGAGGCCGCCCGAGCCATGCTCGATTGGGCCTATGGAGCATTGGACCTGAATCGAATGCAGGCCGAGGCAGACACCCGAAATATTGCCTCGGGGCGAGTGCTAGAAAAACTCGGATTCACGCTCGAGGGCACCCTGCGCGAAGACTGCATCGTCGGTGGCGTGGTTTCGGACTCCTGGGTCTACGGCCTGCTACGGCGCGAGTGGGAGAGCGCTACCGCAAGTTCCGGTGGGGTTAGCGGTCGGAAGACACCGGGGGCAGTGGCTTCACCATAATCAGGCACGGTGTGTGCTCGCCCTAAAGGTCAGTTTCCTCAAGTGGCAAAAAGCCGCACTTTTCAAAGAAGTGGCGCGTCCGTGCGTAACCGGGATCCGAGTGCGATGCACCTAGCGTCTTCACTCTTACCAAGTTGACGCCTCCCGCTGCCATGCCATCGGCGCGGGACAGCGTTACTAACGTGGGTTGCTAGATAGAGTGGCATAATCTCAGCCATGACCCTTTTCGCTCACGACGCGCTTATTTTTCAGCAGACAAAGAACTTCTCGAAGAACGACTTCGCCATTTATGATGAAGCCGGTCAGCAGGTAGCGCACGTCGAAACTGGCGGTAGCACGCTGGGTCGAATGTTCGCCGGATCCCGCAAACTTACCGTGTTCGACGGGCCGGAGAATCCGGTGCTGAAGGTTGAAGACACCATGACCTTCGGCCGCGACCGGCTCGAATTATTCGATGGTCAGGGCAACCCGCTGGCCAGCCTGGTCAAGCGCATCACGTTCTTTAAAACGCGACTTACGATCGACCTGCAGGGTGAAGAACTGGACCTTATTGGAGATATTTGGGGGTTCGACTTTCAGGTCACCGGGGCCGCCGGTGTGCTTGCCAGCGTGTCACGTGAATGGTCGGGCGTGGGAAATGCCTTCCTGGGTAAGTCCACTTACGCATTACGTTTGGCCGCCGAACTGACGGTGCCGCAGCGTCAGGCGATTATCGGCGGAATTATCGCGCTGGACCTTATCCGCGAAAAGCAGCAACGGAACAGGAACTAGGCAAGTTCCTCTTCGACAACATCGTAGCGTTGCCCTTGTGCGGTCATCACCGTGATGCTTAACGCGTCAAAACCATCGGCGCGCAAGCGTTCTTCGCTAATCTCTTCGCCGGTGATCAGACGCAACACTCCGTCGGCATCGCGGAAGTCATCCTCTTCATCGTCCCAGTCGATGTTATCCATCAGCTGGATTTCGACGCTAAAGACCGTATGCCCGTCCCGCTCCAGTAGCGTGCCCGCGCTACGGTCAATCATCGCTTGGAGGTCCGGTTCATCGACGAACATGGCGTCGTAGCCATGGCGGGCCGCGTCGAAGAGTATGATTTCTTCGCCTGAGTCTTGAGCCTTGGCGATTACCAGTGAGGGACTTTCGCCACCGACGATCAATCCATATTCCTCCATTAGGTCACCGCTGTACCAGAGTTCGAATTGATCGCCTCCCTGCGCCGAGCGCAGCGCGAAACCCCGCCCAAACTCGACATCCACGGGTACGGCATGGCCTTGAAGGTGCGTGGGGATCAGTGCGTCCATGCCTGTAGTCTAGCCCGGTGAATCCTGCCGGTGGCGGGGTGGGCGGTGCCGTTCATGGGAACGACACTGAACCAGTATGCGCGACGGGCTTATTCGTAGTCGTAGAAGCCGCGGCCCGAGCCCTTACCGAGGCGTCCCTGATCGATGTAATCCCGCTTGAGGATTTCGGCGAACTCCTGCTGAATCGGATCTGGGTTGTTCTTGCTCAGGTTGTACGGTGTCATCATGCCGACAATGTCGAAGATCTCGAAGGGGCCCTTTGGTGCGCCGGTGCCGATGCGCCACGTCTTGTCGATGTCCTCGACGCTGGCGACGCCCTTTACGAAGAGGGCAGCGGCCGCATGAAGGAATGGCACGAGAAGCGAGTTCAGGACGTAGCCAGGCTGTTCTTTCATTACACGGATGGGGACCATTCCGATCTCTTCGGCGAAGTCCGCGACCTGTTCGAAGGCTTCCGCAGAGGTACCGGCATGATCCATTACTTCACCGGTGTTGTTCTTCCATACCTCGTTGGCAAAGTGCAGAGCCAAGAAGTTCTCGGGTCGATCGGTAAAGGGCGCGATGTCGCTGGGCAATAGGGTGGACGAGTTAGTTGCGAAGATCGTCTTGCTCGGGGCGAGGGCACTGACCTTTTGCCAAGTATCCTGCTTGATGTCCAGTCGTTCTGGGACCGCTTCGATCACCAAGTCTGCATCGCTAAGTGCATCGGCTAGATCGGAAGTGATGCGAATGCGTGAAATGGTGTCGTCGAGCTTCTGCTCGGTGGCCTCTGGTAGATCACGAAGGTATTCGCCTTTGAGGTATTTCCAACGTGCATCGAGCTTGGCCAGGATCTCGTCATTCAGGTCGTAAGCGACCACGTTCTTACCGAAGTAGGCGGATTGGAAAATGATCTGGGAGCCGAGGACTCCGGTTCCAAGAACGGTGAGGTTCTGCATGATGTGCCTTTCTCGAAATTCACCGCAGGGTGCGCGGTACTTCGGTCGGGCGGCCGTGGAGTGTGGGCCGGCCGTCAGGCCATAACCTCAGGCTACTCCTTGGTAATCAAGATTCAAGACTGGCCGCAACAATGCGATCAATCAGACAGGTCGGCGTGCTCTGAGCCACCGTCTAGGTGTCTCGCGAGGGGATCGGCTCACGGGACTGCCAGAGATACGACACAAAAGCTACACATTCTCAGCTGCCAAATGAAGCGATATCTCGGTTTAGCGAGCCGCTGGTTTGCGTAATTTAAACCGTAGCAATGTGAACCGTTTTCTTGCCGACTCTTACGGTACATGGAGCTTGTCTTCCCGCATAGGCCAACATGAAACCCTCCACCGGCATTGGAGCTCTCCGAAGCTGAAACATTCGCGGAGATGCCTAGGAGGTAGGCCGAACTTTCCTTGGACGCCGGGGCCACCTTCGCAAGTGCTCTGGTGGTGTCCATGCGGAATGGTGCCTTGCTGCTGGTTGAACGGGCCAGTCGGCGTGCAGCTAGGGGGCCGACTCGCGAAAGCCCTAGTGCCTAACTGTGGATTCTCCGGAGCGGCTTATGTCCGAAGAGATTAACGAAGCAGGTGGTAGTAGTTAACCCGTGAAAGCACAAGACAAGAAGTTCTTCCTCATCTCTACAATAATTATTGCGCTAGTAGTAGCCTGTCTGTTCCTGCTTGTTACTTCCGGAGTTCTGGCTGACGTCTTTGATCCTGAGTCGGAGGTCAAGTCCCGGGGAGTGGTGTAACGCGAGGTCCTTCGGAGGTTTGAATCAGGCGCTCAGCGCGTGGAACGGATACGTCACCACCTCCTTCTCTATGGTGGGGTCCTGCCCGGGGCCACGACGCTCAGCCGACACCGAGCCAACACGGCCAGTCCGAGATACCGGCGCCCCTCGGCCCATTCATCGGTCTGCTCGGCCAGCACCGCGCCGACCAGGTGGATGATTGCCTCTCGGGTCGGGAAGATCCCCACGCTATCGGTGCGCCGACGAATCTCTCGGTTCAACCGCTCATTCGGGTTGTTCGATCAGATCTGCTGGCATACATCCTTCGGGAACCCGGTAAACGCGAGGATATCCTCTTTAGCCGCATCACTGCCTCGTCTTGGTGAATCGCTTTTTGCGCTGGTTGTAGTCTCGTGTGTGACACAACTGGTAGCCGTTGTATTTTTGGTTCTTGGGTTCGTTAAAGAACACAAGCTACCTGCCCCAGCGTCTCAGGAATAACCTAAAGACGACATACCCCTCGGGAAACTCAGGGCTTTATTTCCCTGAAACAGGCTGCGATAAATCCTTGCCAAGTTTGTTCGCATCTATTACCTATAATGCTCGCTTGGGGCGCGTCTAACGCAACTTTATTCTAAAGATACTGGAGCATATTGCTGGGGTATCGGTAGTAGACCCGGGAGAGATGCTGGTGAGTGCCATCGATTGCACCAAAGTGACGAGAAACTCGGTTCAGAGTGCGCAACGTTTTCAAGATCTCGGTATGCAAAGCTGCCCTAGCCTGGTGAGTCCAAGCTAGGGCAGCTGGGTGAAACGCTGATAATTCTGGAGTTGCTATCGTGAAACGAAATCAATCGTTTGGAACACGCTAGCAATAAGAAATCCTGACCCGAGGACGAACAGCACCCAATTGGTTGTGTCGAATGCCGCAAACGTTCGCGAGACGATATTTTGGGTGGAAGAGTTGGACTCAGGGACAACCTTCCAAGCTGTGTAGAGCGCAATCCACAAGATCACGACGGAAACAACCCACGAAACGATTAGTGCAAACAAGCTGATAAACCTCTTCTATTAGCTATTTAGCTTTGACCATGTCAATGCATGCACCAATGCCAAAGATTGATCCAATGACTTGCCCACCTTCTTTTAGGAATGCGATGCTTGCAGCAGCCTTTTTGCTCTTAGCCTTGTGCTTGGCGAAAGCTGATTTTCCACCCTTCTGTATGACAAGGCTTGCCAGACTTTTGATTTGTTTCACTAGCTCACTAAAACGTGATGAATTAGAAGTACCAAGTTTTTTCCAAGCCGCATACGCCTTGCCTAGTTTACTAGCCGCACTTGCATTACGCATCTTGACCACAAGTTTTCCGAGCGCGACAGCAATCTTCCCGTATCCGAAGAAGGCCAGTGTTCCAATGCCCAGCGCACATTTAGTCCCCTTTTCTACCCACCAAGAGAAGCTAGGATCTGCGACAACTGGAAATGCTGTGTCTGCCTGAATCTCCACAGTTTGAACAAGTGTATTGCCGTCGATGCTGTAGGCCGTTCCTACTGGCTGGCCTTTTGCATCGACAGCCCAGGGAGCTTCGATTGTACCTATGCGCTGGTTCTCAGTGACCGTCTTAGTTTCTGCCTCTGGTACGGCTGCTAACTGCTCGATTTGCTCATCAGTAAGGTTATCTAAATCGTCAAGAGAAGTGATTTCGTTGCCGATAATTGCCGTCGCTGCGTCTTCGATACGCTCGTCCTCGCCAGGAAGGCTGACCTCGGTATCGACCGGTGCGATAATGTCGATGGATCCATCATGCAACTGCTTTAGTTGCGCTTCATCTGGAAGATCGAGTTCGTATGCAAGAGCAGATGGGGAATCTTTCGAGCCAAGCACGGTCACGAATTGTTCACCATGCTCAGTCTCGCGATGCGCTACGTCGAGGTCTTGACTAGCGTCCGAACTGACAACAATTCCATCGATTACCTTCGGATCACTGAGTGGCTCAGCGAAAGAAACCCCAAGATCCGGGGATATCGAGTTTCCTTCCGAAAGTAGATTCTCCTCGACAGCAAGCCATGGGTTATCTTGCTCTGAAAGGACAGGATCGATTCCGTTCTGCGGCGATACCACTTCTACTAAGTGCGCTACGGAATTGAGATTTCCACTCACGTAATTGTCGACGGCCTTGGAAAGCAGAGACGAATTGATTTGCTCTGAGACTGTAGACGAAACATTATTTGCCTGGTCTGCTGGCTGAGCTGCTGCTGGTGTAGCTAGTACAGCGGATGAGATTGCAACGGGAATTGAGACGGCGAACCCAAGAATCGCATGGGATCGCTTTCTTGCGCGAACGAGCATAAAACCACTTTCAGAGATTTGGAAGGCAAGTCCCGCATTATCGATCAAAATTTCGAACAAAGCTGTGACTTGCTAATTCTTTTTATATCTGCTAAGTGAATAATAGTCAAAGAGGCTGGCGTTGTGTAGAAGGATAACTTGTGCAAACCGTGAGTCCCTGATGTTATCTACTTGCTATGGGTTCGAACTAGTATTCGCTCTCAGGCATCCAATAGGGGTCAAGTCCCGGGGAGTGGTGTAACGCGAGGTCCTTCGGAGGTTTGAATCAGACGCTCAGCACGTGGAACGGATACGTCACCACCTCCTTCTCTATGGTGGGGTCCTGCCCGGGGCCACGACGCTCAGCCGACACCGAGCCAACACGGCCAGTCCGAGATACCGGCGCCCCTCGGCCCATTCATCGGTCTGCTCGGCCAACACCACACCGACCAGGCGGATGATCGCCTCGCGGGTCGGGAAGATCCCCACACTATCGGTACGCCGACGAATCTCTCGGTACCGCTACGCAATTGATTGAACGCCTTGGAATTGTCACCGAGGATCTCCTGCGGCGCCCCGTACTCGGCGATGGCATGCGCGAGCAATTCGTGGGTGTCGTGGCTGTTCTCGTGCCGGGCATAGGCACACGAGCCGACATCGTAGCGGGTTGCGTCATCGACGAGCTGGTATACGGTACGGGTTTTCCCATCCGTAGTGGTGAATTCGAAGGCGTCCAGTTGCCATAGGGCCATGGCCGATGACCTAGCAAACGAGATGTATGAGGACTTGGGGGGCGTTTACGTGAGTTGCGGTCGACCTGGCCAACCGCCGCTAGCGCCGGGCGATGGTGGCCACGGACGGCACCGTACCTCCGGGGAAGTCTTCGACCAACGCGGCTTCGTAGTGGATGGTTTTCGATCCGTAGTACCACCCGTCCTGCTTCAGATGCTTACGGAGCCGGACCAGTTCGTTGACGACCTCGGGCCCGTAGCGCCTGCCCGGTTGATGAGGTGCCCGAGATCTGGGATGCAGTGCTGTTGCAGCTTCGTTCGCGGCTCGTTTGCGCAGGCGGTAGAAGTTGCTTCGGGAAATCTTCTGGGTCTTGCAGAACTCACTAATCGTGAGGGCTTCTGTCGCGGTCGGGTCATAGTTGATGATCATGGCTCTCACGCGCGGTGGCAATGGTTGACTCATGCTTCGACTGTGCCAAGAAATGGGCGGGCTTTGCCCGCGAAGTGTTGAGAGATGCTGTCTACGAAGTGCCGAGATTGCACACGCGATACGCGCACACGCGCTACCAAATGCGTCTGCTAAAAAAGTTCTAGGTTACGAAGTGGTGTGCTTCGATTGATAGAGATTGATCTAGGCAAAGTCGTAGGCGTCATGTGTCCCGTAGATGGTTCCCACACGGGACACCAATACACCGTTTCAGGCACCTAAGGCCGCCTCAACAACTGGATGTAGATGCGGGGACTCAACTGCGATGCGGGCCTGTTCGGCCGCGGACTCCAATGCTTGTTGCACCGTATCTCCCGCCAAGCTGGCGGCCAGAAAGCCTGCCATGAACGCATCACCGGCACCATTGGTGTCACGTACCGTTGCTTGCGGGGCGGCTACACGGAAGCGTTCGCCGGAGCTGTTCATCGCCACGGCGCCCTGCTTGCCTTGGGTGCAAACGGCTAATCGAGCCCCCGCCGCCAGCACGGTAGACATCAGTTGGAAAGCGTCTTCAGTGCGATCGTCGTTCATGAAAACCACTTCGGCGGCACGCAGGAAAGGTTCGTGGAATGTCGAGGCGCCGTCGTAGTCGTGCAGATCGGTCCAGATGCCACGTAGGGGATTCTGCTCAAGTACGCGCGCCCCTAGTTCACACAGATCGATCACCGCTACATCGGCCTCGCGCAACGCTGCGGCGGTCTGCGCCACCGCCGCCTCACTCGGTGAGCTGGGCGTAGCTACATAGAGCGATACTCTTTCACCGCCGCGCGTCATTAGATTGACGTGCTGTTCGGTTCGTTCCGAGACCACGGGTGCCAGCGACACCCCGGCCGTAGATAGCACTCGTTGGATGGAATTCGAAGGCTCATCGTCGGCGAGTGCGGTATGCAGCGTCACCGGCACTTCGAGCGAGGCTAGGTGCAGCGCCTTACCCGCCGAGGTGCCACCGATTGTTTTCCACGCCTCTTCGGCGAATTGCGTGTGCGGCGTGGGTTCCGGGAGCCGATCCAGCACGATGAGCTGATTCCATGAGGCTGGGCCACAAAGGACGATTTGTGCAGTCACATCATCGATCCAAGCAGAAGCGCCGGTTGCGGGCAATTCTCTGCTTCCCTTTCTGAGCGGTAGCGGCGAGTTCTAGTCAGCGAGCTAACGCGGTGGGTAATCGAACTCTATGCAAGGAGTGGGTCATGAGCGGCGAGAAATCGGTCGCCCGCCATGCGGTGGCCGTCGAGGAATATTTGAATACCGAACTCAAGCTGGCCGATGCCGAGCTTGACGCAGGGCGCGAACACGCACGGGCCCTTGGTTTGCCATCGATCGAGGTGAGTCCCGCTCAGGGCAAAATGCTGCAACTGCTGGCACAGATCTCCGGGGCCCGTCGCGTGCTCGAAATCGGGACGTTGGCCGGCTACTCCACCGGGTGGCTGGCTCGCGGCGTCGGTCCCAGCGGCAAGGTGATGACCTGCGAATTCGCGCCGCTTCATGCGAGTGTGGCGCGTGAGAACCTGGAACGTGCGGGGCTAGCCGATCGTGTGCAGATTTTGCTGGGTGTCGCTGCCGAGTCGTTGCGGGATCTCATTTCCCGTCATGAACCAAGCTTTGATTTGATCTTCATCGACGCCGATAAGCGCAATAACCCGGTGTATCTCGAGCTGGCGTTGGAGCTTTCGCACAGTGGCACGGTGTTGGTGCTCGACAATGTGGTGCGCAGCGGTAGTGTCATTTCGAAGTTGCCCGAGGGGAGCGATGAGGCCCGCGAAGTCGAGGGCGTTCAACTAGCGTTGCGCATGCTCGGAGAAGATTCCCGGCTGGAAGCCACCGCCCTGCAAACGGTTGGGGCTAAGGGGTGGGATGGGTTCGCGCTGGCCCGGGTACGGTGAACCGCGCCGAGGTGCCGTAGGGTATTGCTGTGCTTGAAACCAACGCCTACCGAATCCGGCCGGCAACCACTGAAGACGTGCGCCCGGCCCTTGAAATGAAACTACAGGCTTGGCGGGAGGCCTATGCGCAGCTTCGCGATGCCTCGTTCTTCGACTTTCACGCCGCTGAGCTTGAGGGGCAGGTGACCTGGTGGGAGCGTGGGCTGGCCGCCGGGGCCGGTTTCTTTGTGGCCGAGCGCGCCGACGGTCGGATCATAGGCCTAGCCGGAGGAACCCCGGTGATCGATGAAGACCGTGATGCCGGGGTTGAGGTCGAGCTGGGCATGATCTACGTGCTGCAGGAGTACTACGGCACCGGGCTCGGGGAACACTTGTTGCAGACCCTACTGGGCCAGGGCGATGCCCTGGTGTGGGTTGTTGAAGGCAACGACCGGGCGGCGGCCTTCTTTGCTAAGCACGGATTCGCACCCGATGGAACCAGTGAAGAACTGGTCGGTAGCTGGGCTGGACTCCGCGAGCAACGCTTGGTGCGCCGTCGTGGCTAGAGGTGGCGCAGATGACGGGCTGGTCGGCAGCTACCCGATCGATACCGGAACCGCGGAAATTGAAAAAGATTCCTACGGAGCCAACCGCTACGTGCTGAAGGTCAACGGCGTGCCCTCCTCGCATGTCGACCTCGACGATCCCGAGTTCTTAGACTTCGAATACATGAAGTGGATGGAACCGCTCATACTGGCCGCCTTCGAGCCTGCACGTTTTGATGGGCGGGCCCGCAAGCTTCGTGCCCTGCATTTGGGTGGTGGCGGATGCTCCATGCCACGCTGGGCCGCGGCACGCTACGAAAATGCTCGCCAAGTGGTGGTGGAGCTCGATGGGCGGCTCGCCGAACTGGTGCGCACCCACTTTGAGGTACCGCGCGCCCCGCTGGTGCGGATTCGTGTGGCGGATGCCGGACAGGTGTTGCCCACGCTGGCCGACAATAGCCGGGATGTGGTGATTCGCGATGTTTTTGCCGGCAGCAACACCCCGCGCGAACTGACCACAGTGTCCTATGCGGCCGAGGCCGCACGGGTTCTTGACCAGGGTGGGCTGTACCTCGTGAACTGCGGGGATACTAGGGATCTGAAGACCGCGCGGGCCGAGGCGGCTACCTTACGCGAGGTCTTCTCGGAGGTGGTGCTCGTCGCCGATGCGCCCATGCTCAAGGGGCGACGCTACGGCAATATCGTCATGGCCGCCGGAAACGGCGGTGTTCCTAGCGGGGCCGACGTGCAACGTGCGCTACGCAGCGCACCGCTTCCGGCTCAACTGCTGGCCGGTGTCGAGGTGGACCGCTTCATCGCCGGAGCGACGCCCATCTCCTAGTCCTTGCGTTTGCGTCCGGTGGTGAAGGCGCCGACAAGAAAGCCCAGTAAGAGCGTCACCAACAGCACGATCCACAGCGGAGCAATGGTGTCGACAAAGATCAGGCGCACCCGCACATGCTGGAAGTTCTGCAGGATGAACACCAGCACGACCACCGCAACGGCGATACCGGTCCATCCCTTGGCCGTGATCCTGCTCAGCGGGTTGGGTTGCTGGCCATTGGGTTGTTCACTCATCGAGATCTCCTGCGGCGTTGACGCACTAGTTACTGCCGATTATTCATTGTCACCGGCCGCAAACCAACCTCCAGCGGCGGTTAACGAGCCGTGGCTCGCCCGAAGGCGAGCCACGATGCATAATCGACCGGGAAATTACACCCCGGTGAGCTGCTCAATGAGGCCGATGCCGAAGAACAGCACAAAGGCGGCGGCAACGAACCACATCAGCGGGTGCACTTCCTTGCCGCGTCCCTGAACGGCACGGATGAACACGAAGGCGATAAACCCGGCACCGATGCCATTGGCGATCGAATAGGTAAAGGGCATCAGCGTGAACGTCAGGAAGGCTGGGATAGCCAATCCCCAGTCAGCCCAGTCGATCTTGGCGACTTGCGAGATCATCATGAAGCCAACGACCACCAGCGCAGGGGCCACGGCCTCGAAAGGCACCAGGTAGATCAGCGGGGTCAGGAACATGGCCACGAGAAGTAGCAGGCCGGTGACCACCGAGGACAGGCCGGTGCGTGCACCCTCGCCAATTCCGGCCCCGGACTCAACGAAGATCTGCGCCGAGGAGCTCGAGGTGCCGCCACCGACGATGGCGCCGGCGGCGTCAACCAACAGCACCTTGTCGACATCCGGAATGTTGCCGTTCTCGTCGGTGAGTCCGGCTTCGGAAGCCAGCCCGACCATGGTGCCCATGGCATCGAAGAAGATGGACAGCAAAATGACGAAGGCCAACAGCGCTGCGGCGGTGAAGCCGAGGTGGGTGAAGGCGCCGAAGGGGTTGACCTGACCGATGAGGCTCAGATCGGGTAGCGTCCAGCTTGGCATGGAGGGGACCACGAGGGACCAGCCCTGCGGGTTTTCGGCCGAAGAACCGCCGATGTTGAAGACCGCCTGAAGAATGTTGGCCAGAATCGCCGAGGCGACGATACCGATCAAGATGGCACCTTTGGCCTTGCGCACCAGCAGCGCGATGGTCAGCAACAGACCGACGAGGAAGACCACGATCGGCCAGCCCAGCAGCTTACCGTCGAAGCCGAGGCCCACCGGTACGGTGGTGCCAGCTGCGTCCGGGATGCGACGCACGAAGCCGGCATTGACCAAGCCGATCAACGCAATGAACATGCCGATACCGACCACGATCGCGGTTTTCAGGCTTTGTGGCACGGCGTTGAATACGGCGGTACGGAAACCGGTCAGCACCAGAATAAACATCACCACACCAGCGATGAGC
Organism: Glutamicibacter sp. PS; assembly: GCA_031317595.1. GTDB lineage: Bacteria > Actinomycetota > Actinomycetes > Actinomycetales > Micrococcaceae > Glutamicibacter > Glutamicibacter endophyticus. The sequence continues at coordinate 3,135,585 of JANCMB010000001.1, read as the reverse complement.
ACTAGGCCCATCACATCTGGCCAAGTAATTTCCGGGTTCGTGGCCACGGTAATGGCAACGAAGGCGTTCACACCCAAACCGGTGGCCATGGCGTAGGGACTACGGGCCCAGATGCCCATGATGATGGTCAGGATGGCCGCCACGAACGCGGTCACCGCAGCCACGCGTTGAATACCCAGTTCGCCGCCCGAAGCGTCGGCGCCGGAGAGCACCAACGGATTTAGGACGACGATATAGCTCATCGCGAAGAAGGTGGCGATACCGCCGCGAAGCTCGGTGGAGAACGTGGAACGGCGCTCGGAGATCCGGAAGTACCGGTCAACCCGCGCGCGGACAGAGGTGCCCGTAGGCGTTTGGGTGCTGGAAGACATAGGAAAATTCTATGTGTTTTTGCACTTTCGCCGGTGAGTCAAAGACTTGTGAGTAGGCTCTGTGCGAAATCCTGTAGACCCACGTCACACGGACTTGAAAAATGGAAGTACATTGGTTGTTATGGGGATCACACCCATGGCAACGCAGGTCAATGAGGAGTGAGTTTGATGAGCGACGCAACTGGTGCAACGAGCGAGAAAATTGAGGGGATCGTCGTTGGCGTTGACGGTTCGGAACAAAGCCGTTGTGCTTTGCGCTGGGCCGAGCGTGAGGCGCAGCGCCGCGGCAGCGTATTGAACGTCGTCTCCGCCTACACCATCCCGGTATTTGCCGCGTCCTCGATGGACGCCGGTTACTCGACGTTGGATGATGATCTGATTCGTGGCGGCGCGGAGGACATCGTGCGAGAAGCGCGAGCCGAACTCGAAGGCAGTCCCGTCACCATCCGCACCTACATCGAATCCGGGGACCCTGCCGGGGTGTTGTTGGACCTGAGTGAAGACGCGGACCTTGTTGTGGTCGGCACCCGTGGGCGTGGAGGCTTTGTCGGACGCCTGCTCGGTTCGGTTTCCTCGGCATTGCCAGCCCACGCGAAATGCCCCACGGTGGTCGTGCCGCTGTGCATGGCCAAGGAACAGCAGGGTCAGGAGCCCACCCCGCCGGAGCGCGAGCATATCGTGGTGGGTGTCGACGGTTCCGACCGGGCCCGTATGGCCGTGCTCGCCGCAGCGGAAGCCGCGGTGGCCCGCCAGTTGCCGTTGCGTGTTGTTTGCGCCGTGGCGCCGGTCTCGGCGGCTCTGGCGTGGATGCCGGCCACGGTGGATCAAGAAGCCGTCTTGGAAGACGTCCACTATCAGATGGATGTGGGCTACCGCTGGCTGAAGTCGCACTTCCCGGACCTTGAGCTGGAAACCGATGTGGTGCTTGGTCCTCCGGTGGAAGTGCTGATCCGCGAGTCCGAGCATGCGGTACTGACCGTGACCGGCTCGCGCGGTCGAGGTGGATTCGCCGGCATGCTGCTGGGTTCAACCAGCCAGGGTGTGCTACACCACTCAAAGGGCCCGGTGATGGTTGTCCCCGACATGGAGGACCCACGCTTGGCTAACCGTAACGATTTCGATACCCGCGCGAACGAAGAGTGAACCGGGGCTGAGAGTCCATAAACCATCGGGCCCTCCCGACGAGTTACTCGTCGGGAGGGCCCGATGGTTTGGGGTGCGTGATCGCTTAGTAGCGTGCTGCCTTGTAGTGCATGTTGTTGACCCAGCTCAGCGGGGTCACCGTAATGCCGGCGTTGGGGTTACGCGCGTGGACTACCTGACCGCCACCGATGTAGATCGCGACGTGGTAGAAGGACGCGCCACCGTTGGAGGTGGAGAACACCAGGTCGCCAGGGCGCAGGTTGTCCAGCGAGACGTACTGCGGGGCAGAGGCAAACTGCTGGCTTGAGGTACGCGGCAAGCTGATGCCCGACTGGGCGAAGGCGCGCTGCGAGAAGCTGGAGCAGTCGAAGTAGTTCGGTCCGTTTGCGCCGAACACATAACCCTTGCTCGGATCATCTGCGGTCTTCAGGGCCCAGGCAATCGCGGCCGAGTAATTGCCGCTACCGGTCGGTACGGTGGTTTCCGGCTCCGGCTTAGGCTCCGGCTTCGGAGTTGGTTTCGGCGTCGGTGCAGGCTTTGGCTTCGGCTTAGGCTTCTCCTCAACCTTTGGCTTCGGCTTTGGTTTAGGCTTCTCCTCGACCTTTGGCTTTGGCTTCTCTTCGACCTTCGGCTTTGGCTTTTCCTCAACCTTGGGTTTCGGCTTTGGCTCGGCCTTTGGCTTCTCTTCGGCCTTGGGTTCTTCCTTCTTTTCAGCCTTTGGCTTTTCCTCGGCCTTAGGCTCCTGCTTCTTCTCGGCCTTTGGCTTTTCTTCTACCTTCGGCTTCTCTTCGGCCTTAGGCTCTTCCTTCTTTTCAGCCTTTGGCTTTTCTTCTACCTTTGGCTTTTCTTCAGCCTTGGGCTCTTCTTTCTTCTCTGCCTCTGGCTTTTCCTCCACCACAAGTTCCAGTGGCTTCTCCACCATCAACGGGCGAGCCTCGCCCGGGGTGGCCGGATTCATGACCTTGGGCTCGACAACCTTGGCGCTATTTTCAATCGTCTGCTGCAAGCGCTCTTCGTCGGCCTTCGCCTCGGCCTTGGCCAGCTGTTCTTGGACCTTCTTCTTGTCCTGCTTCTTCAGCTCAGCCAGGTGCCCAACCAGTTCGTCGCGCAACTTCTTCTGCGGTTCGATGGCGGCCTGATAGTCGTTCAGGGTGCGCGTGGCCTCGGCCGACGCGGTGTCGAACGCTGCAGCTGCTTCTTCGGCAGCCTTATTAGCTGCCTCGGCATATTCTTGCCATGCCTTGACGAGTGCTTCTGCTTCGGTGGCGGCGCTGACGGCACGAGCTCGCGAATCGCTCAGCGTGCTCATTGTCGCTGCCTTGTAGAGGACATTGCCCTCGGAGTCGTCTTGAACCAGTGCGGCCAACGCGGATCCACTGGCGCCATTGCGGTACATGTCAGCGGCGATCGCAGCTACGTCGGCACGGCTATTTTCCAGATACTGCTGGGCGAGCTTGATCTGCTCGTTGGCCTTGTCGGCTTCCGCGGCGCGGTAATCACGCTCTTCGGTGGCACTGAGCAGTGACTCCTGCGCTTCAAGGGAGGTCGTCTCCAAGGCCTGAAGTTCGTTTCGGCTTTCGGCCAGTGACTGTTCGATGCGCGCAATCATGGCGTTGGCGGCATCCTTGTCTTGCTTGGCCTGCTCGATCTCGGCGTCGCTCGGCAGCGGCGAACGCTGCGGCTGTACCACTGCGGGTAGCGCGCCGGCCTGAGGGCTTGCGGACGCAGGAAGTGAGCCGGCGAGGCAGGATGCAGTCAGGGCCAGAGTGCATGCGGCGACGCTAAGTGCGTGGCGTTTTGCCATTTCATTCCTCACGAGATCGATAGATGTCAGCCGGAGTCGGTAGTTCTTCGTGACCGAAAGGGCACTCAGATAACAGTTTGGATAAGACTCCAAATATCACACTATGGCAACGATCTACGAATATGCAACACCAATCACATGAGTCACAGCATTAACAATCGTGCGCGGAGCGTCCATGTGGCGCTCTGATTTGCAGGTACGTGTTGCGGTGGGCGTGGCCAGGCGCACTAAGAATTTTTCGCATGCCTAACGGATGCATGGCGCCGACCGTTAATAATCGTGACCTTCGACAGGGCATGGTTACAGTCCGATACCGCGACCCCCAAGTCCCTGAGACCGCTTAATACTGTGGCGCTACTCGTGGTGGGACGACCAAAGCTGTGACGTACTTCTCAAAGGAAGTTTTTTGGAAAATTGACCTAACCCCAGCCAAGTTCGTGCAGTTTTTCGTCGTCGATTCCGAAGTGATGAGCCACCTCGTGCATCACCGTGATGGTGATTTCGCGAACCACTTCCTCGCTCGATGCGCAGCTACGCAACGTCGGGTTTTTGAAGATTGTGATGTGGTCGGGCATCGCACCCGCGGCCCAGTCCTGATCGCGTTCGGTTAGCGATATTCCCTCATAAATCCCCAGAATCTCGCCGTTTTCCTGCTCCCCGGGCAGCGGTTCGTATTCGTCCTGCACGAAGAAAACGACGTTGTCCATGATCTCCATGAAGGGCTGCGGGATAGCCTCGATGGCACGTTCAACCAGGGCGTCGAATTCTTCATCGGGCATGCTCAGATCCATGTCCCCAGCCTACGGTTTGCGTGCTGGTGGACGGGTGGTGAAATCGCGGTTTGGCTCGATTTTGCAAACACCAAAATGCCACGTATAGTTATTGAAGTCCGCAGCGGAGTCGAGAGATTCCAAAGCGATCATAGGCCCCCATCGTCTAGCGGCCTAGGACACTGCCCTTTCACGGCAGCGGCACGGGTTCGAATCCCGTTGGGGGTACAAACAATCACTTGTGATTGTCAGGTGGAGAAATCCACTGGCTTGCGAAAGCAAGGCCCTGTAGCGCAGTTGGTTAGCGCGCCGCCCTGTCACGGCGGAGGTCGCGGGTTCAAGTCCCGTCAGGGTCGCTGAATTCACTGGAAACGGTGAGTTGGGTATCCACTGTTTACAGCGGACACCAGGCTCTGTAGCTCAGTTGGTAGAGCGTTCGACTGAAAATCGAAAGGTCACCGGATCGACGCCGGTCGGAGCCACGCAAGCCCTCGGTTCGCCGGGGGTTTTAGTCTGTGGAAGAAGCAATAGTTTCGGAAACATGGCCCTGTAGCGCAGTTGGTTAGCGCGCCGCCCTGTCACGGCGGAGGTCGCGGGTTCAAGTCCCGTCAGGGTCGCCATCGAAAAAACCTCCTTTGGGAGGTTTTTCTCATTTAACTCCAGTTTGAACCCTCGCATCGCTTCGGCCCGGCGGTAGTGTGGAACTGACGTCGCATTAAGCGACTCAGGTCAGCGACGCGGTGGAGGTGCACGTGGAACCTGCAACATCACATCCTCAGGGCCGTGAGGCCAGTGGCCAGACACGGCTTACCGAACTCGCGGTGGCCAAGGTGGCTGCCGCGGCGGCGGCCAAAGTGCCCGAGGTATTTGCTTTAGGTCGCGGTGCGACTCGTGCCTTTGACGCGTTGCGCGGGGCCGTGGGCACCGGCGCGGAAAGCCACCACGGGGTGAACGTGGAAATCGGCGCGACCCATGTGGTCATCGACCTGGTGATCGTCGCGCGCTACGGGCGCAATCTGCATGAGATCGCCGACGATGTGCGCGCCGCGGTTTACGAGACGGTTCACGAATTGACCGGGCTGACGGTCGTTGAGGTCAATATTGAGATCGGTGATGTCCACCTAGGTGCCGCGGAGGCCACATCATGAAACCAACTCTGATTGGTGCCCTCGTGGGCATCGTGCTTGCCTGGGCTACCTTGCAGTACGGGCTGCTCGGCTTCCTGCTGATGGCCATCTTTATGAGTCTTGGTGCGCTGGTTGGGCGGGCCATGGAGAACCGGGTCGATATGCGGGCGCTGCGCGACGCCCTGCGTGGACGGCGATCCTCGTCATGACGGCTACCGCACGTGCGGGCCACACACGCATCAGCGCCATGGCGTTGACCTCGCTCATTCGGATTGAGACGGCTCGCATCTTCGAAACCACCTTGCGGCAGATCAAGGTCGATCTCGCCGATGACCGCGGACTGCTGAGTATTTCGCTGACCATGCCGATCACCCTGCGCACCGCAGAACAAAGTTTTGCCGAACGCATTGAGGCGCAGCGTGCCGATCTCTCGGAGGCGGTACACCAAGGCACTGGACTCGTCGTAGGACGCGTGGATGTGCGGATAACCAAGCTGGAGGTGGGCTAGTCGATGGCGGCAGGGGTGAAAGAACGGATCCTGCGTCGGGAACTGACCGGCTCCCGTAGCGTGTGGGTGGCCTGCTGTACGTTGCTGACCGGACTCGCAGCGGGATATGTGGCACTTGAGCTTGCGCTCAGCGCACTCAATACGCCCCCACTGTGGCGCAGTCTCGACAAGTGGTGGTTGCTGCTGAGCGAGCCGTTGCTCAGCCTAGAGCGTCCCGCGGTACTCGTTACGGGACTGATCTGTGCCGTACTGGGTGTGGTGTTTATTATCGCGGCCCTGAGCGTGACGCGTCGTCCCAGACTGTCCATCGAACTTGACGATGAACAAGGCATGCTGATCGTGGACTATCAGGTGGTAGCCGCAGCCCTCGCAAGGGTGGCCCGTACGGCTGCAGGCGTGGGGCAGGGGCAAGTATGGGTTTCGGTCGGTGCCGATCAGGCGCTGGTGCAGGTTCGCCCGACCTCGGGAATCCCGGTGGACACCGAACGGGTTGGCCAGGCGTTACGCGATGAACTGCAGCGCAATGGTCTAGCCGAGCAACTTGAGGTGAAGGTCGAGATCAGCACGAATGGGGTGGTTGGCCAGTGACGTTAACTCCTCGTCTTACCAACCGCGTCGTACTTTTCCTCGTCGGCCTGCTACTGCTACTGACCGGGAGCCACTGGGTTGGTGTGTCGCTCTTTCCCGCCTATGCCGAGGCGGCCTCCCACATATTGCATCTGCGATTCTTCGAAAACCTAGATACCCTAGGCGCCACGGCGCTGGGCGTAGGGATGCTCGCGGTGCTGGTGCTGTTTGTCCTGCTCTTGAGTTTGCAGGGCCGCGGAAAGCTGTCCTATTACAGCCGCATTGTGCAGGCCGAAGCTCAGCCACCCGGTGTGGTGGAGGTCAGCGATCAGGCAATTGAGCATGCCATCCGCCAGGGGCTGGCCGACCGCAGCGATGTGGTCAGTGTGGCGGTGACGTCGTGGAAAGGCGCCGAGGAACCGGGGCTGCGGATTCGCGTGCAGCCGCGTAAGGCGGTGGCTCCGGGGCCGCTGGGTCATGAGGTGTTACGCATTGCGCAGCAGGTTCAGCAACGCTTGGGGGTTTCCGGCCCGGTGCTGGTCCATGTGCTGTCCGGCGCTCGCTCGCGTTTTGGCCGCGAAGATCGGCTCCTGTAGCGCGCTAACGGGCGGCTAGTTGGCCCGTCCCAGGTGGCGCGGGCCGAGCCAGCGGTTACTTAAGCGCCGGTAGGCTGCGGCGGCCATCGTGGGGTCCGCGTCTTCCAGGGCCTGCAGCCCATGGAGTAGGTCGGATGCCGAATCATCGGGCCAGATAATTTCAGCCAGTGAACCGTAGTCCAGCTCGATCACCGATTCATCATCGAAGCTTTCAAGCCAGCTGCCTAAGGCGCCAAGTTCCTCGAAGAGCGGTGCCTGCGGGGCATGCTCCACCATGGTTTCGATTGCCCAGCTCAGTCGTTCCACCGCCTGCGCGAAGGGCACATGGACTCGCACCGTATAGAGGCGATCCTGTTCGTGCACCACTTCGGTGTGGTCGTCTTCGCGGAAGAGCGCAAACCAGCTCAACGGGATGCCCCAGGTGGCGGTGCGCGTGTGCAGGTGGGTGAGATCTGCCGCTAGCCGTTCGGTATCGATCCGTGAGGCGTTGGCCTGGCGCGCGGCCGGTGGCACAAGCAAATCGAAGACCTCGGTGCGTAGCGACTCCTCGACTTGTTCGGCGGCTAAGAGCGTGCGCGCCTGCAACTGCCCCGGGCAGTAGAGGGTGTGTGGCTGCTCGGCGTTGCTCAGCACGTTGAGCGTGCGGAAATACTCGGAGTTGCCGTGGGGGAACGGATCGGTCACCGCGCGCAGGGTTCGTTGCCACAGGGCGCTGGCTTCGAGCCGGTCCCATTCCTCGGCGGTGTGTTGCGGTAGGGCGGCGATTTGTTCGCGTTCTGCGACCGGGAATGCCCGCAGCGGCTCGAAGACGCGCAGATGCGCGGTGGCTGGGAGCAGCTCGAGATGCGCTGCGGGCGAGGTCGGGGGCATCAGCGTCCTAGTTAGCTAGCTCGACAATGACCGGGGCATGGTCCGAGGCACCCTTGCCCTTGCGCTCTTCGCGGTCGATGCTGGCGCCGATCACACGCTCGCTCAGCGCAGGGGAGCATAGAGCAAAGTCGATGCGCATGCCTTCGCCGCGAGGGAAGCGCAGTTGGGTGTAATCCCAGTAGGTGAACTGGCCCTCGGTGTGGGGGCGCACCACATCGGTAAAGCCCGCCTCGACGAAGCTCTCGAAGGAGGCACGCTCGGGCGGCGAGACGTGGGTGAACTCGTTGGCGAGGAAGAGGTCGATATCCCAAACGTCTTCGTCGCGTGGGGCGATATTCCAGTCGCCCATCAGTGCGATCTGCGCGGTGGAATCCTGCGTCAGCCACTCGGTGGCGTTGCTGTGCAATTGCTTGAGCCATTCCAACTTATAACCCATGTGCTCGTCGTCCAGCGCTCGGCCATTGGGTACGTAGAGGCTCCAAATACGCATCCCACCACAGGTGGCGCCGATCGCGCGAGGTTCCTGAATGGGGTTCTTGCCGCCCTTGCCAAAGGTGGGCTGGTTGGGGAAGGTGCGTTCAACGTCCTGCATGCCAACACGCGAGGCGATGGCCACGCCATTCCACTGGTTGACCCCGAAATGGGCCACCTCGTAGTCGTTGTCTTCGAAAACTTCCCACGGAAAATTCTCGTCCTTGCATTTGGTTTCCTGGATAGCCAGGACATCTACATCGGTGCGGCGTAGCCAGTCTTCCACGCGGTCGGCGCGGGCACGCAGCGAGTTCACATTCCAGGTCGCAATCTTCACGTTTTCAACTTATCAAGTTTGGCGTGCTGTGCCACTTCAATTTACTTGGAAGTCCGAGTATATTCGTCACTGAAATGTGGCGACGATCACTCAAGGGGTGGGCTGATGGATGAGGTCCTGATCGAACAACGAGGTCAGTTGGGATTGATAACGCTCAACCGGCCGCAGGCTCTGAACGCCCTGACCGAGGGTATGTGTCGCACGATGCTTGAAGCCCTGTTGCGCTGGCGGCGCGATGAGAGCGTGCGGCAAGTGGCCGTCGTCGGGGCCGGGGAGCGCGGACTCTGCGCTGGCGGAGATATTGTCGCGATCTATCGCGATATCAAGCAGGGCGACGGTTCAAGTGAGGCCTTTTGGCGGATCGAGTATCAGCTCAACGCGCTGATCTCGGAGTATCCGAAACCCTATGTCGCCCTCATGGATGGGATTGTGCTTGGCGGAGGTATCGGCATTTCGGCCCATGGGAGCCATCGACTAATTACCGAGCGCAGCCGCTGTGGAATGCCGGAGGCGGGCATTGGTTTCTTCCCCGATGTCGGCGGTACCCACCTGCTGGCCGCGGCCCCACGCGCGGCCGGACGCCTCGCGGCCATGACTGGTTTGAAGTTCTCCGGCCGGGACGTGATCGAACTGGGTTTGGCCGACGCGCAGATCGACAGCGCCCGTATTGGAGAGCTGCTCGTTGCGTTAGAAAGCCAACCTATTGAGCGGGTTTTGGCGGAGTATGAAGTCACCCCCAGCGGCGGAATGTTACGCGAGCGGTGGGTGCGCGCCTTCGCCGAACCCAGCACGGCAGCCATCCTCGGGTCGCTGAGCACCGAAACCAACGAGAACGCACGGGTGGCCGAAAAGGCCCTGCGCGCGGCCAGCCCTAGTTCCTTGCGGCTCATCGCACGGTTGCTCGACGAAGCCGGGGACGACCTCCGGCTCGACCTGCGCCGCGAATTCAGAGTTGCCGTGCGACGTCTCGACGATCCGGACTTCGCCGAAGGCATCCGCGCCGCGGTCATCGACAAGGACCGGACCCCGCGCTGGGTGCGCACCGTTGATGGCATCGGTGCCACCGAGCGCATTGACCGCCATTTTGCGCCCCTACCCGGGGCGGAACTTAATTTCGCGCTAATCGAGCGCGGAGCACTGGAAGGAAGCACGCGATGAACGACAAGCCCGTCATTGGATTTCTCGGCCTGGGTCATATGGGGTTGCCCATGGCCATTAACCTGCATAAGGCCGGATACGTGCTCAAAGCCTTCGATGTGGTCCCCGAAGCGGTGCAGCGCGCAGCGTCCGCAGGGATCGAAACGGTGACAACGGGCGCTGCGGCGGCTACCGACGTGGACATCGTGCTCACCATGTTCCCCACGGGGCAACATGTGCTCGACGCCTACCGGGAAAGTCTTTTGCCAGCCGCACGCCCCGATACGCTTTTTCTTGAGTGCTCCACCATCGACGTGGCCCAGGCACGTGAGGCCGCCGCGCTGGCGGTGGAAGCGGGGCACCGTAGCGCCGACGCCCCGGTCTCCGGCGGTGTGGTGGGCGCCGAAGCAGGCACCCTGACCTTCATGCTTGGAGCCGACGAGGCCGATCTGGCGCAGATCACCGAGGTCCTTGAGGTGATGGGCAAGCGGATCGTGCACTGTGGCGGTCACGGTGCCGGTCAGGCCGCCAAGGTCTGCAACAACATGCTGCTGGGTATTTCGATGCTCGGGGCATCGGAGGCCTTCGTGCTCGGTGAGCGGCTTGGCCTAAGCCACCAGGCACTCTTTGACGTGATTTCCTCCGCCTCCGGCCAGTGCTGGTCGGTAACCACCAACTGCCCGGTGCCGGGCCCGGTGCCCACCTCGCCGGCAAACCGGGATTATCAGCCGGGTTTTGCGGCGGCCTTGATGGCTAAAGACCTCTCTCTGGCCACCAGCGCACTGGGGCACACCGACACCGATGCGCATCTGGGCACCCTGGCCGCGCAACTGTTCAGCAAGTTCGCGCAAGATCATGCGGGGACCGACTTTTCGGGCATCATCAACGCGGTGCGTGATGGCAGCCTATAGAAAGTCCCCCGAGGAGCGGCGCAGCCGGGCGAGGATCTCGAACAGTTGGCGCGAGTCCTCGGCGCTGAGCTTGCTGTCGGAAAAGAGCTGTTCGTTCAAATCGGCGCGGGCCTGTTCGAGTAGCGTTCGACCGGCCGAGGTGATCTCCAACAGGCGAGTGCGCCCGTCGCTCGGATGGGCCACGCGGCGCACCAGATCTTTCGCCTCGAGGCGGTCCACCGAGTTGGTCAGGCTGGTGGCGTGGACCTGCAGCAGGCGGCTGGCGTGGCTCATGGGAAGCGAGCCGCGTGAGGAGAACCCCAGCAGCGCCAGAACCTCGAAGCGGGCAAAGGAGAGGCCGTGGGGTTTGAGGATTCCCTCGGCGCGTTGCAAGAAGATGGCGGCGCTACGCAACACCGCGGTGATGGCTGCCATGGCATCGGCTTGAGCTTCCCAGCCGTGAGACACCCACTCCTCACGGGCCTGGGCGATCGGATCGCGAGACAGCGGACCATTCATGATGTACCCCTAAATGACGGAACTAGTCCAACAATATACTTGGACATCCAAGGTTTGAAGGAGACCCCAGATGGACCTTTTGGGAATTGCACAACAACTCACCGAGCCCGAACGGGAGCGGCTGGAGAAAGTGCGCGCATTGGTGCAGGATAAAATCCGGGTGCCGGCGATCGAGTATTGGAATCGCGAAGAGTTTCCCGATGAATTGATCGCGGTATTGGGTGCTGCCGGACTGGGCGGATTGCAACTCGATGGGTCATCGGCCCTGCTACGCGGGCTCATTCACGCGGAAATCGCCCGTGCCGACGTATCACTCTCGTCCGTCGTGGGGATCCACAATGAACTGATTGTCGGCATGATTGACGCCCTGGGCTCCGCCGAGCAGAAGCAGCGATGGCTGCCGGACCTCTGCGCGTTGAAGGCCTTCGGATCCTTCGCCTTAACCGAGCCGGAGCACGGATCGGACATTGCCGGAGGGTTGTCCACCCAGGTGCGCCGTGACGGTGATGAGTATGTCATTACCGGCGCCAAGCGGTGGATTGGCATGGGAACCTTGGCCGATTTCGTGTTGGTCTGGGCAAAGGATGTCGAATCGGGCGAGGTGGCGGCTTTCTTGGTCGAAACCGACCGGCCCGGTTTCTCGGCGCGCAAGATTGAAAATAAGATCGGGCTGCGGATCATGCAGAATGCGGATATCGAGTTGGATCGCGTGCGCATCCCCGTGCAAAACCGACTGCCCGGGGCCACCGGGTTTGCCGCCGCGAATGAACTGCTTATGCAGTCGCGCGCATGGGTCGGCTGGCAGGCGGTCGGCGCCATGATGGCCACTTTGGATATTGCGCGATGCTATGCGACGAAACGGCAACAGTTCGGCAAGCCGTTGGCCTCCTTCCAGCTCGTACAGCAGTCGCTTGCCGAAATCGCCGGCCATCTCACCGCGTGCTTAGCGATGATGGCCCAGGTGGCGGCCAAGCAGGAGCGCGGAGAGCTGGAAATGGTGGATGCGGCCCTTGCGAAGTCCACTGCCACGAGGTTGGCGCGCTCCTCGGTATCGCAGGGGCGTGCGCTGCTCGGTGGTAATGGCGTGGTCACCGACGCGGAAATTGCCAAGGTCTTCTGTGACGTGGAGATCTTGCATACCTATGAGGGCACCTACGAAATTAACTCGCTGATTGTCGGGCGTTCGCTCACCGGAGTCAGCGCGTTCGTATAGCCCATCAGCTGTGAATCCCGGTGCGGCACCGTCGGTGTGCACCGGGATTTTCCATGTCGGCGATGACGCAGAAATCAAGCTAAAAAAGTACTTTCCAATCCGGAAAGTACTTGCTAGACTCGAAGAGTCAGAGCGGAAGACGTGGGAAGGTGGATTGTCATGCGAAACTCATTCAATGCTCGGTACGTTCTCGCCGTCGTCTCGGCGGGCGTAGGGTATTTTGCGCTGGCCCTCGCGGCCTACCTCAGCGGGGTGACCAGCCTGTTGTTCATCGGTCTGGGGTTGTTCCTCGCGGTGGTGCTCACCATGAGCACGCTCGCGGGGCTACGTCAGCAACGAGAACGCGCGGAGGTGGCGTCATGAGCGAGGAAAAGCCTCTGGACCCGGAGCAGCAGTTGCGCGCTTTGGGCAAGGCGGAAGCCGAAATGGGTCGCGCGCTTGCCTACGGTTCGCGACTCTTGGGGTGGTACTGCATCGTACTGGGTCTTACCATCGGTGCCTTGGCCGCTATCTTGCAGCTCAACCGACCCGATAAGCATGTTTTCGGGTTCTGGCTGGTGATCACCCTGTACGTCATCGTCATCGTCGTACAGTCCGTCGTATATGGAAAACTTTACCGGTCCCTGCCGCAGGGATATTCAACGCGCTACCGGCGGGCCTTCGTGATGAGCATCGTGTTCTACGCGATCTCCATTGCGCTACTTGGCTTGGAACTTTCGCACTGGGCGCTGTTGGTATTGCTGGGTTTGATCGTAGCCGCCCCGCTATTGATCACCGGCACTAAGATGGTGCGATCATGAACTCGCATGCCAGAGAACGACTGAACGATGACTTTTCCAATCCGGTTCGGCTATCGATCATGGGTTCCTTGCAGACCGCCGATGAAGTGGATTTCAAGACCCTCAAGCTCGCCCTTGGCGTTTCGGATTCGGTGCTCTCACGTCAGCTCAGCGCCCTCGAGGAGCGCGACTACGTCGTGATCCGCAAGGGTTTCGTGGGAAAGCGCCCACGTACCTGGGCCAAGCTCAGTGCCACGGGTCGCACGGCCTTCAACGAACATGTGCAGGCACTTCGTGAGATCACCGGACTTAGCTAAGTGGCCCAGGGCGGCCTGCCGGTCGTGTGCCGAATAGTCGGGAAGGGGAGAATCCCACGGGAACTTTCCCCTTCCCAACATCCTGTGATGGGGCAAGACTGGGGTACGGGTGTTGACCGGTGGTAGCGGGAAAGCCAGAGGTTTCCTTCCGTCGTGCGCCACGGAGTGAGCGGTAGCCGGCCACTAAGTATCGGGCGCGCAAATTTTTTCGCGACAGGATGTCGATCTTGGGGCGGGCCATTCGTCACTCTAATGTCGAGCCACTCGGCCCGACACCGAACCCGTCCACTGCGCAGCTCATATGCGGCGCTCGGTGGCACGAACTAGGAGGAAAGCATGAAGTACGCGCTACTACTTATGGGGCACGTGAACGATCCGGCCTGCGGCGAGGAAGGTGGCGCGAGCCCCGAGGAATTCTTCGCGTTCGACCAGGAAATCACCGCGGCCGGGGTTGTGGTGAGCTCATTCGCACTCGAAGACCCCGACCAAGCGGTCACCGTCGGCAGCAACGCACAGGGGGAGCGGATCGTCTCCTCCGGGCCTTTCGCCGAGGTGCAGGAGTTCGTGGGAGGCGGATACATCATCGACGTGGCCAACATCGACGAAGCGATCCAGTGGGCGCGTAAGAGCCCAGCCTCGGCGGCCGGCGGCCACGTGGAGATCCGGCCCGTGGCACCCTACTAAGCCGATGACGAGTCCCGAAACGGTGCGCCGGGTGCTCGCCGCGATCGACCGCGACGCCCGTGCCCGTATCCTTGCGACATTGGCACGACGATTTGGCGATCTCGACCTCGCCGAGGACGCAACACAGGATGCCTTCGCTCAGGCGATCACCAGCTGGCCGCACACCGGGGTGCCCGAGTCTCCCGAGGCCTGGTTAAAGACCGCGGCCAAGCGTAAGGCGCTCGATGTGGTGCGGCGCGAAAGCGTTCTGGCTCAGAAGCTTGCCAGACTACGTATTGAGCAGGAGCGAGCGCCTGCCCCGGATCGCCTCGGCGATCCCGCTGACGCCACCGCAGTGCAGGCGGTGCCCGATGAGCGGCTGGCGCTATTTTTCGCCTGCGCGCACCCGGCGATGAGCATCGAGGACCGGGTGGCGCTCACGCTGCGTTTCGTGGCGGGACTAACCACCGCCGAGGTGGCGCACGCGCTACTTGTTCCGGTGACAACCATGCAACAGCGGATCGTAAGGGCGAAGAAAAGGATTCGCACGCTCGGCGTTCCGCTTGAGGTGCCGCCACGGGAACAACTTCCGGCACGGCTGGCCGAGGTGCAACGCGTGGTGTATTTGCTGTACGCCGAAGGTTTTGCGCGTTCGGTGGGCGAAGCGCATGTGCGCGATGACTTGACCACCGAGGCGATTCGGCTGGCTCGCGTCCTGCGGGCGCTCGTGGGTGGGGAGGCCTGTGTACAGGCGGCATCTTCCGAGCTAACCGGCCTGCTGGCATTGTTGCTGCTCACCGAAGCGCGCCGCCCAGCGCGCGTGAATGGATCCGAGGGCCAACCGGTGCCCCTAGCGGCGCAGGACCGCCAGTTATGGAACCGTGAGTTCATTGTGGAGGGGCTGGCTCTGGCTGAGGCGGCCGCCGGGGCTCCGGGTGCCGGCCCCTATGCGATTCAGGCGGCGATCGCGGCGGTGCACGCGGAAGCCGAATCATTTGCGCAGACCGACTGGAAGCAGATCGCGGTGCTCTATGGGTTGTTGGAAGCCCATGAGCCGGGACCGGTTGTTCGGCTCGGCCGTGCGGTGGCGTTGGGGCGGGCCCACGGCCCGGCGGTGGGCCGGCGGCTACTCGACTCGTTGGCCGGTGACCCGGCGTTGGCGCGCTTCCGCCCCTTCCACATTGCCCGAGCCGTGACGCTCGAAGAACTGGCTGACTATTCAGGGGCGGCCGCCGCTTATCGCCTGGCGCTCGCGATCCCCGGCAACGAGGCCGAGGATGGTTACCTCGCCGCGGCGCTGGATGGCATCTTGGGGGAACTGCGCGGATAGTCGGCGGTGCTGTTGCCTAGCCCCTTAACGCACGTGGGCCCCGGATTGCTCCGGGGCCCACGTGGTAGTACTTCTAGTCGCGCCACCACGTGTCGGCCGGCATGGGTGGGACCGCACGCTTGTGGCGGGTGGTGAGGAAGCGGCGCTCGATGGACTCGGCCACAGCCTCAGGCACCTCGCGACCCTCGAGGTAGTCGTCGATCTGCGCATAGCTGAGCCCGAGCTCGTCCTCATCGGCACGCTGCGGGGTGCCGTCGAGCAGATCCGCGGTGGGCTGCTTTTCCCAGAGCGGTTGCGGGGCGCCCAACTCGCGTAGCAGCTGTTGATTCTGGCGCTTATTCAGGCCTCCGAGGGGCAGCAGGTCGGCGCCGCCGTCACCGAATTTGGTAAAGAATCCGGTCACGGATTCGGCTGCATGGTCGGTGCCGATCACCAGCATGCCGCGGTCCCCGGCGATCGCATATTGCGTCACCATCCGCATCCGGGCCTTGGCGTTCCCGCGGGTGAAATCGCTAAGCCGGGGGTGGCCGGCCTCCTCCAAAGCCTGATCGAGGGCTTGCACGGGGCCGGCGATGTTGACCTCGAACAGTTCATCGGCGTCGATGAACCGCAAGGCGGCGGCGGCATCGTCGGCGTCGTGTTGTACGCCGTGGGGCAAGCGCACCGCGATGAAGCGTGCTTCGGTGCCCTCGGCACGCAATTCTTCGGCCGCGAGCTGGGCCAGCCGTCCGGCCAACGTCGAATCGATACCGCCGGAGATACCCAACACAAAGCCCTTGGCGTGGCTGGCCTTGAGGTAATCCTTGAGGAATCCCACGCGGCGGGCCACCTCGGCGGCCGGGTCGATGCCGGGCTGCACGCCCAGTTCGCTGATGATCTGTGCCTGTAGTTCGCGCATAGCACCATCCTAGGGGTAGCGACCGGGCCGTGCCGACGAGGTTACTGCTGGTCGGACTGCGGGTCTTCCCAGCCGAGGTTCTTGGCCATCTGTTCCAGCGAAGCCAACGTGGTGGTGTACTGCTCGGCGGTTAAGCCCTCGCTGCATCGGTTGCGGATGGATTCCACCAGTTCGCTCAGCCTGGTAAAGGAGGTGTGTCCTCGCTCGGTGATCGAGTACATCTCCCCGTCAAAGGTGATCCATCCGGACTCGGCCAGTTCGGCGACATGTTCCTTAACGCTCGGTGGTTCGTCGGCGGACACGAAGAAGGGTGCCAGCGCCTCGATCAGCTCCTTTTCTGCGGCCGGTCGCTGCTCGAGCAAATTCAGCAACTGCCACTGCCGACGCGTCACGCCGTGCTCTTCAAGCGTTGCTGCAAAGTGCTCGTCAATCAGCGAATCTACTAATTTCAACCAGAATCCCAAAGGGCGAGTCACGTTCATGGCATCAGCGTAACTGGGATGGCGATTAGAATCGAGGGTATGAGCAAATCGATCGCCCGCGAGCGTCTGAAAGAACTTATCCAGGAACTTGCCATCGTCCGTGGCAAGGTCACTCTGTCCTCCGGCAAGGAGGCCGACTACTACATCGACCTGCGTCGCGTCACCCTGCACCACGAGGCTGCACCTCTCGTCGGCGAGGTCATGTTGGAGATGCTCGACGCTGCCGAGCTCGACTTCACTAACGTGGGCGGTTTGACCATGGGAGCCGACCCGGTGGGCACCGCCATCATGCACACCGCCCGTAATACCGATCGTGCGATCGATGCCTTCGTGGTCCGTAAGGCGCAGAAGTCCTATGGCATGGGCCGTCAGGTCGAGGGGCCGAGCGTCGAGGGTAAGAACGTGGTTGTTCTTGAGGACACCTCCACCACGGGTGGGTCGGCGCTCACCGCCGTCGAGGGCGTGCGCAAGGCCGGCGGCAACGTCGTGGCCGTCGCCGTGATTGTTGACCGCGACACCGGCGCCAAGGAACGCATCGAGGACGAGGCCGGGGTCCCGTACCTCTTCGCATACGGCAAGGACGAGCTGGGCCTCTAAACCCACCAACCGAATATGTTTTTACGGCGCGGCTGCCAGCGCGGTTTCACCGCATCGGCGGCCGCGCCTTGCCATATGTATTTCGCGTTGAGCTGCGGTGGGCCAACCAGCCTGGGCTAGGCTCACACTGGTAGGCCCAGTACTAGGCGCCGGTTGCACGGCTAGGAATAGGAGCACCATGTCTGTACGCAGGAAACCCGGTTATGACACGCTCGTTTATTTCTGGTGCGCGGTCGGCCTAGCCTTTGTCGGCGCGATTTTGCAGGGCATCGATGCTGCTTCCCGGGTGCATGCTTCGGGGTCGATGAATTACCTGCTGATTACCCCGATGAATATCGGCGCGTGGGGTTGCTACCTCTTGTCCTCGGTATTCTTCCTCGTCGTTGCGCATAAGGTGATCGCCATGTTGGTCTACCTTGTGCACCACAGGCCCTCGTCGTCGCAGGAGCATTAACGCACGCTATGCGCTGGCCACGACTCGGTAACCCAGGGGCTGGCCGGGTCCTCTAGTAACCACTGGGCGCCGGAGACGTAGCCTTTGGTGCCGCGTACGCCACTGGCTCGCAGTCCGGCGAGGTAGGAGGTGGCGTAGTCCTGCCAAGATCCATACACCGCCACTGCCACGGCTCCCACCCGATCGGAGGCCGCTTGGGCTTCGGCCAGCGGTAGGAGACCGGTACTGGCAGACCAACGGATCAAATTCGCCAAGCGCGCTATATCGAAGGCCGTCGCATCCCGGTCGCCGGTCAGCCCGGGAGGGGTCTGGGCGATCGCAGCGAGCAGATCCGCTACAGCGTCCTCGGGCGCGCCGGCGTGCACAAGCCGAGTTTTGAGCGCCGTTGCATCCTCCTCTCGCAGGTCGGACACATCCGCTGCACCGCGGGCGAGCAGGATCTGCACGTATTCCGCGACCTTCACCACCGCGTGTTTCGGGGTGCGCACACCCCAGTCGCGTGCCAACGACTGCCGGGTGACATTCGGCGCTACCGCCGCGGCATAGCCAAACCAGGTTTGCTCCGCTGAGGCCGAACGGCGAGCCCCACGCGTAGCGGTCCACTCCACCCGGGTGTAAGGGGCCGCTAGGGCGCAACTAAAGCGCCGCCACGGATTCTGTGGTGCCTCGACGGAAGCATGTCCGGGGCCCTGAGTGAAGAGTCGGGTTCGTTGCTTGCGAATCGTCAGGGAACAGCCGATGGCAACAACGCCAAAGATGGTCACGGCGCCGAAGAGCAGGATGACAAAGGTCGTTGAGGAACTATCCATAACTGCCTCGTATTAGGGGGCGGGAGATGGCACCTAGCCTAGCCTCGCGAAGGTCCAGCCGCCGCGGTGCGGGCGAATATGACGGGTCCGGAACTTTCGTCGACAGGTGCAACGGTGGGGGTGAAGGGGTTACTCGCGCCGACGATCGGCCTCAACGGATTGTGTCACCCAGGCGGCCACTCCAGCGGTGATCGAACCCAGTAGGGCAATGCCCACGAGCATTAACCCCACGGCAATGAGTCGCCCGGTGCCCGTGACGGGATAGAAGTCCCCGTACCCGACGGTCGCGCTGGTCACCACGGCCCACCACAGCGCATCCGAGAAGGTGGTGATATTCGCATCGGGGGCTCCCTGCTCGGCATCCAGCACGGCCAGCGCACCCAGCCCGATGCAGGTCAGTGCGGTAAAGCCGACATATACGCTGACCCGGCCCACCAAATGCCGGGTCAGAATTCGGTTCACCAGACGGGCCGCGGAGGGCACCCGCAAGATGCGAAGCGGGCGCAGAAAAGGTACTGCTATGAGCAGCACGTCGTACCAGTGCCGCAGGATGTAACGTGAGCGTTGCTCGGCCAAGGCAATACGAATCGCGAAGTCTATGGCGAAGGCACCCCAGACCGTCCACGACACGGCGCGCAGGATCTCGGTCAGCGATGGGTCGAGCCGAGGGTTGAGTACCGGCCACGCGTAGGCGACGAGAAAGGCAAGGGCGAGGAGCACCAGTGGTACCTCGGCGCGCCTTTCCCATCGCTCTACACAGGTCAGTTCGGTTGGGTGGGGGCTTGCTGGCATAAGCTCCAGACTAGAAAACTCCCCAAGCGCCGTCGAACTACTCGCTCTCTTCGCTCTGCTCGAGAGGTGCGTTTAGTTCCGCGTGGAGTTCGGCCACCGATGGGTAGCTGGTGTCCGGGCGGAAAGGGAAGGAGGCGACTTCGTCGCGGGAGGTGATGCCCGAGTGGACCAGAACGGTCAATAGCCCGGCCTCCATACCGGCGATGATATCGGTGTCCATGCGGTCACCGATCATCGCGGTGGTCTCCGAATGGGCGTCGATCCGGTTCAGTGCCGAACGGAACATCATCGGATTGGGCTTGCCCACCACATAAGGGGTGCGTTTGGTCGCCTCGGAAATCAGTGCGGCCACCGCGCCGGTGGCCGGCAGCAAGCCTTCGGCCGAGGGACCGGTTGCATCGGGGTTCGTGCAGATGAAACGTGCCCCGCCTTCGATGAGACGGATCGCCTTGGTGATGGCTTCGAAGGAGTAGGTCCGGGTTTCGCCGAGGACCACATAGTCGGGGTTCTGGTCGGTCATGATGAACCCGGCATCGTGTAATGCGGTGGTGAGCCCGGCCTCGCCAATGACGAAGGCGCGACCGCCGGGCCGCTGGCGTGCCAAGAATTCCGCGGTGGCCAGTGCACTGGTCCAGATGTTCTCCTCCGGCACATCTAGGCCGCTCGCCAAGAGGCGTGCACGCAGGTCGCGCGGGGTGTAGATCGAGTTATTGGTCAGGACCAGAAAGCGCAACTCGTTCGTGCGCCAGTAATCGATGAGTTCGGCGGCGCCGGGGATTGCCTGATTCTCGTGGACCAGCACCCCATCCATATCGGTGAGCCAGCATTGAATGTCATGAATGGAACGAGCGGCGGTTTTGACCATAGTCACGAGAAGTGGTCCTCTCTGGGATGTTTCAGGTGGGAGGCTATCGCCATTGATTGGTATCCCTCGGTACTCAAATCATGGCACATTCGGCGCGGACACGGCGGCTCGCAGAACGAACTACGCTTAAAGGTGTGAGTGAAGATCCGCAACAGCCCAGTGAGCAGCTACCCGTCGAGCCCGAGGTTGGCGTTGGCCCCTGGGAAGGTACCTGGCCCGAGGGCGGGCATTACGATCGTCAGCTTTTGGCCGAGGGCGACCGGCGCAATGTGGCCGACAAGTACCGGTACTGGTCCATGGATGCGATTATCGCCGACCTTGATGAGCGGCGTCATGATTTCCATATCGCCATCGAGAACTGGCAGCACGATATGAACATCGGTACGGTGGTGCGTACCGCTAACGCCTTTCTTGCCAAAGAGGTGCACATTATCGGCCGCCGTCGCTGGAACCGGCGCGGGGCAATGGTCACCGATCGTTACCAGCATGTGCGCCACCACGCCACGGTGGAGGAATTCGTGACCTGGGCCAAGGGCGAGGGACTGAGCATCATTGGCGTAGATATCTTCCCCGATTCGGTGCCGCTCGAAACCTATGAATTGCCGCGCAACTGCGTTTTGGTGTTCGGGCAGGAAGGCCCGGGGTTGAGTCAGGAAGTGCACGAGGCCGCCGAGGCGACCTTATCCATCGAGCAGTTCGGCTCCACCCGCTCGATTAACGCGGCTTCCGCGGCCGGGATCGCTATGCACGCCTGGATTCGGCGGCATGTCTTCGGACAACGCGTCGGGTAACAAATAATGTATTTTGGAGTTCTTTTTGTCGAGCACCTAGATTAGTTGCCTGCTTCGTCTTAGGCTGGAGATCGGTTATCAAATCGTGATCCGGGGGCAATGATTGTGAAGAGGCGTCATCAGGTAAACCACGATCTTTTGTTGCCCGGATTGCCGCGGCGAAAGCGCTCTCTTGTCGTGTGGTCGAGCTCGGCAGTCGTTGCCTTAGGCCTATCCTCGGCGCTGGCATGGCCCATCGTGGCCCAACCGGGTGATAATCGGCAAGGAAATGCACCCATCGCGGTCGACGCCATCAATTTTCCCGAATCTTTCAAGGGGCCGGTGACCGTTAGCGAAGATGCGCCGGTCGCAGCCTTCCATGGCACCGGTTGGGACCTGGCCATCGACGGCCGCGTGACCGAATATGCCGGAGAGATGGCAACCGACGAATCCGATGAGGCCTCCGCCGCCTCTTCTGCCGGTGACGAAGAGGGCAACGCTCTGCTTGCCGGAGCCGTGGGTCAAATCGGGGTTCTGCCCGGTGGCCTGCAACTGATGCATCCGGTAACGACCCGACGCATTTCCAGCCCCTATGGTTGGCGCCGCAACCCTACCGGGCCCGGCAACCAGATTCACATTGGTCAGGACTACCCAATCGCCTGCGGTTCCCCGGTGTACGCCAGCGAGGCCGGTACGGTCATCGTCTCCAACTGGGCGGGGCATTCGGGTATGCGTGTCACCATCGATCACGGACATAACGTCCAGACCGGGTACAGCCACAATTCCAAGTTGCTCGTGAAGATCGGCGAAGAGGTCAAGCAGGGGCAGCTCATCGCCTTGGCCGGAACCACCGGAAACTCCACCGGCTGCCACGTGCACTTTGAGGTGCTCATTAATGGTCGCTGGCACGATCCACGCAATTACTTGCCACGCATCCCGGGACAACCGGACGCTATGATCGACTCTTCGCACCTGACCGTGCGTTCGAAGAACGCGCCGAGCGGCAACAACAATCAGCAGACGGCGCCGAAGGATCAGAACATCAGCAAGGATCCGGATGTCGTGGTGCCGAAGGACGACACTCCGGTCGTTCCGAAGCCAAAACCCAAACCGAAGCCGAAACCTTCGCCTAGCGACAAACCGTCGACCAGTCCGAGCGAGTCGGAAAGCAAGACGCCGAGCACCTCGCCCACGGATAAGCCGTCGCCCAAGCCGACGAAGCCGACGAAGCCGACGGATCCGAGCGATAGCCCGAGCCCGACTGGTAGCGACAGTAAGACACCGTCGCCCAGCGGTGATACGAGCACGCCTACCGAGCCATCGGGCTCGCCGACGGAAAAGAATTCCGGGTCGCCGACGAAGCCGGTTGAAACTGAGGATTCTCCGTCGAATAGTTCGATTCAGACGCCGACTGCGCCGGCTGCAACTCCGAGCCTGAAGCCAAGCAAGTTGCTCACTCCCGAAACCTCGGCACCGACCACGAGCGCCGCTCCGAAAACCACCACCGAGGTCTCCCAGACGCCGGTGCCGCAGCGCACGGTTTCGGTGAAGCCTTCGTTGAGCGAAACCTTCGTCCCGGAAACCGTGGTGGAACCGGAAGCGAGCACTACCTCCACGGTCACCAAGTCGGTAGCGGACTCGACGGCGACGGAGTAATCTGCCGCGTCACTTAATGCGATCCGCGGCACATTTGTGCCCGGAGCCGATAGGATGGAGAGGAACTGCCGTCGACGGAGACGCGTCACCCCCGCTAATCACTACAGGAGTGAAGCATGCCTATCGCAACCCCCGATAAGTACAATGCCATGATCGATGCCGCGAAGGCCGGCGGTTACGCCTTCCCCGCGGTGAACGTCACCAGCTCGCAGACTTTGAATGCCGCCATCCGCGGTTTTGCAGAGGCTGAGTCCGACGGCATCATCCAGGTTTCGACCGGTGGCGCCGCCTACTGGTCTGGCGCCTCGATCAAGGACATGGTTGCCGGCTCGCTGGGCTTCGCCGCCTTCGCCCGCCAGGTCGCTAAGAACTACGGCGTGAACATCGCGCTGCACACCGACCACTGCCCGAAGGACAAGCTCGACTCCTTCGTATTGCCATTGCTTGCCGCCTCCGAGGCCGAGGTCGCCGCTGGCCGCGATCCGTTCTTCAACTCCCACATGTGGGACGGCTCGGCCGAAACCCTCGAGGAAAACCTGCGCATTGCCGCCGAGCTGCTGCCACGCACCGCGGCCGCCAAGCAGATCCTCGAGGTTGAGATCGGCACCGTCGGTGGCGAGGAAGATGGCGTGGAGAACGCCATCAATGACAAGCTCTACACCACCGTCGAGGACGCCCTGGCCACCATTGAGGCACTCGGCGCCGGCGAAAAGGGTCGCTACATCACCGCGCTGACCTTCGGTAACGTACACGGCGTCTACAAGCCGGGTAACGTGAAGCTGCGCCCGGAGATCCTCAAGGATATCCAGACTCAGGTTGGTGCCAAGATCGGTCAGGACAACCCCTTCGACCTCGTCTTCCACGGTGGTTCGGGTTCGTCCGAGCAGGAGATCGCCGACGCTGTTTCCTACGGTGTTATCAAGATGAACATCGATACCGACACCCAGTACGCCTTTACCCGTCCCGTTGCCGGACACATGTTCAGCAACTACGACGGTGTGCTCAAGGTTGACGGCGAAGTGGGCAACAAGAAGACCTACGACCCACGCGTGTGGGGTGCCAAGGCTGAAGAGTCCATGGCCGCCCGCATCGTTGAGGCTGCACAGCAGCTTGGCTCGGCCGGGAAGAGCATCAAGTAACGATGGTCGGAGAAAACCTGCTGGGAATCCCCGAAACGCTCCTGCCGGAAGAGACCGCGGTGATCGACCGCCTCGGCGCCGGCGACGAGCCGGCCGATTTGGCGGCGAAGTTCCCGTCGTCCTCACTGGTGTGGGCACTGCTGTCGGACGAGGCACACGCCGAGGGTCGCATCGTGGAGTCCTACGCCTACGCGCGTGTTGGATACCATCGCGGGCTTGACGCATTGCGTAAGGCTGGCTGGCGCGGGCAGGGCCCGGTGCCGTGGCGGCATGAGCCTAACCGAGGATTCCTGCGCTCGCTCTACGCCCTCGGGCGCGGAGCGGCAGCCATCGGGGAGGTCGAGGAAGTCGAGCGGATCGGCAAATTCCTCAACGATTCGGATCCCACGGCTAAGGCTGCTATCGAGTCGAACTAGAAGCGCTACTAACGGTGGCCGACAGTACTGTCGGCCTCCGTTCGTGTTTTGTGCGCTATCGCCTTGTATCGATTCTTACAAGTGTTTGGTTAGAGCGAAGACTAGAGGAAGGTGCAGCATGCGGACTGTGGGTCAGTGGGTTCAAGGCAAAGCCCAACTCGGGGTGAAGGCCTTGACAATCGCGGTGCTCGTGCCGTTGTCGCTCGCCGGCTGCACGAGTCAGGGCACCGATCCAGCAACCGAATCGCCGGCCGCTTCAAGCCCTGCCGCGTCGCACCCGACGCCGGTTGCGATTCCGCAGACCCCGGCTGGTACCAAGGCAGAGAAAATTCTCGACATCCTCAATGCCCCAGAGGAAAGTACCGAGAATGATTGGAACGAGGAGCTGGCAAAGAGTTTCACCGACGCGGTTTCGGTGCAACAGGTCGTGGAGCTGACCAACCGGCAACTGCGCGGCGCCGGGCCCTACACCGTCGTTGGCTACGAGGGCGCGGAGCGCACCGCCTCGCTTCGGCTGGCTGGTCAAACCCCGCCCGATCTCATGATGCACCTGAACCTCGATAATGCAGGGAAAGTAAGCGGGTTACGTTTCGTCCCCGCGCTAGATGAGCAGCGCACCCCGCTGGCCTCTTTCGACGAGGTCTCCGACGCTCTCGAAAAGCTCCCGGGCTCGGTGTCTGCGTACGTGGCTCGCACCGACGGCTCGGAGGTTTTCCTCGAGCAGAATGCCGATGAGAGTGCCCCACTGGGCTCAATGTTCAAACTGTACGTGCTACTTGCGGTCGCTCAGGAGGTCGAAACGGCACGTGATCTGTCGTGGGATGACCAGTTGATCCTGCGCGATAAGGATAAGTCGCTGCCCAGCGGTGAGCTCCAAAACGAGGCTGACGGCACGCGTTTGACGGTCTACGAGGCCGCTCAAAAGATGATTTCGATCAGCGATAATACCGCCACCGACATGCTCATCGACGCGGTTGGTCGCCCCGCGGTGGAGCGCGCCGTGCGGGACTCGGGTCACCATGACCCCCAAGAGCTTCATCCCTTTTTGAGCACCAAGGACATGCTGAAGCTGGCTTGGGGTGACGCTGACCGGCTGGAATCCTGGGCGCAGGCGGACGCCGATCGTCGCCGGATACTGCATGAAAAACTTCAGGCTGAACCCTTCAAGGTCACGGTCGAGGACGTCGGAACCGAGCCGGCCTGGGATGAAGGCGCCGAATGGTTCGCCTCACCGAAGGATATTGCTCGCGTACATAACGCGCTACACGAACTCGCTGAACCTCAGGTCGCTCGAATTTTGACGGAGAATCCCGGAATACCGATGGACGGTTGGCGCCATGCGGCCTTTAAGGGTGGTTCGGATGTCGGAGTGTTGGCCGGAAGCTGGTTGGTCTCCGACGAAGCGGGTAACTCCTATGTCGTGGTGCTTCAGCAGAACTCCAAGGAACGGCAAGAGGCTCAAGATATAGCCGAGCAAGAGCAAGAATTCTTTCACATTGCCGGTGACATCATGAAGCTTTTACCCAAGGGCTAACTCGCACCAACGAGCAGGACGTCCAAGTGCCTGCTTGGCTTAGCGAAGATGTTCGAAAATAATGGCGGTTTGCGTCGAGGAGAAGGCACGATTGGCTCCTAAATGGGTGGCGACGAACTGGCGTAGCTCGTCGATGCCACGGGTGGCTACATGAACAAGCAGGTCCGGGGTGCCGCCGAGGACGTAGACGTCCTTGACCTCGGGTAGTTCTCCGAGCGTTTTTGCCGATGCCAGCAGGCGATCTCGGGCATTGGCGGCGACGACGATGGAGATCATGGCCTTGACGGTGACGCCCAAGAGTTTTTCATCGATGTCCGTGGTGTAACCGCGGATCACGCCCGAGCGGCTCAGCGCTTTGACCCGGCCGAGGCAGGTAGAGGGCGCCAGTCCCACGCGTGCGGCCAGGACATTATTGGCCAAGCGGGCATCGTCCTTGAGTTCGCTGAGAATGGCCAGATCGATCTCATCGACACGCACCGGATTCGGCACGCTGGCTCCTTGGACGCTCCATTGTGAATCTGCCACGGTATTCCTCGTATTTTCTGACGGATAATTCGAGAGCGATCGAAGCACGCTGACTTTGATTCTACGATAGGGGCAGAAATAGGTCGTTCGGAAAGGTAGTAAACGGTGGCACTTGATCGCGAAACTCTGCAGGAACTAGACCGGGCCGATGCGCTCTCAGCTTTTCGTGGACGCTTTGCGCTGCCGCAAGGCGTGATCTACCTCGACGGCAATTCCTTGGGTGCGCTTCCGGTGGGCTCTGCCGAGCGTGCTGCTCAGGTCATCACCGAGGAGTGGGGCCAGGGGCTTATCCGATCCTGGAATTCCGCGGGGTGGTTCGAGCTGCCGCAGCGGCTGGGCAACAAGCTTGGCCAGCTTCTTGGTGCTCACGAGGGCGAAACCGTGGTCACCGACACCACCAGTCTGAACCTGTTCAAGGCCCTCGCCTCGGCGCTCCGCACCCAGCGCGCCGACGCTCCGGGCCGCCGAGTGATCATCACCGAACGCGATAATTTCCCCACGGACATTTACATCGCACAGGGCCTGAGCGACCTGATTAATGCCATGCGCGAAGAAACCGGGATCGACTATGAGGTCCTGTTGATCGACAGTGAAGCGGAACTGCTCCAGGCGCTCAATGAGCACACGGCAGTGCTTTCACTCTCGCATGTCAATTACCGCACCGGTGCCATGTGGGATTTGCAGTCGATTACTGCCGCCGCCCACGACGCCGGAGCCCTGATGATCTGGGACTTGGCCCATGCGGCCGGCGCGGTGCCCGTCGACCTGAATCGCGCCGATGCCGACTACGCAGTGGGTTGCACCTACAAGTACCTCAACGGTGGTCCCGGCGCCCCGGCCTTCATTTGGGTCCATGCGCGCCACCACGCGCGGTTCTGGCAGCCGCTGGCCGGATGGTGGTCGCATGCCGAACCGTTCGCGATGGCCGAGAACTATGCGCCGGCTGACGACATTCGCCGCTTTATGTGCGGTACCCAGCCCATCACCTCGATGGCCATGGTCGAAAACGGCCTAGACATTAGCCTTGAGGCCGGGCTCGATGCGCTACGCCGTGCCTCCTTGGAGTTCACCGACCTGTTCATCGAGCTGGTCGAAACTCAGTGCGCCGACTTTGGCCTCGAGTTGATCACCCCGCGGGACCACGCGCAGCGCGGTAGCCATGTGAGTTTCCGCCACGCACATGGCTACGAGATCATGGCCGCGCTGATCGATCGCGGCGTCATCGGCGACTACCGCGAGCCAGAAGTGCTGCGCTTTGGCATCACGCCGCTCTACCTCTCGCGTACCGATGTCTACGATGCGGTGCAGATCCTGCGCGACGTCTTGCACACCGGTGCCTGGCAACGCGAGGAGTATCGGGTGCGTAACGCGGTGACCTAAGCCAGCGCCCGGCGATGGCACGCTAAGCTTGAAGGTCGTGGGCCGAGCGTGCCCACGACATTCGGGAAAGAGGGCACAGGTTTTTATGATCGGCACACCGACACAGTCCAGTCAGGAATCGAACGGGCTACGCCGGGTGCTGACCTCTCGCCAGCTGACCATGATCGCCCTTGGTGGTGCCATCGGCACCGGGCTGTTTATGGGCAGCCAATTGGGAATCGCGATGGCAGGATCCAGCGTGATCTTGAGCTACCTGATCGGTGGCCTCATCGCGTTACTGGTTATGGGTGCCTTGGCCGAAATGACCGTCTATCGAGCCGCGGCCGGATCCTTCGGCCAATACGCACAGGACTATCTCGGCGACTTCGGCGGCTACCTGATCAGGTACATCTACTGGTCCGCACTGGTTCTTGCGGTGGGTACCGAGGTCAGTGCGGTCGGCGACTACATGCAATTGTGGTTCCCCGAGGTCCCGGCGATCTTTTGGGTGGTGCTCTTTTCCGCGGCCCTGCTGGCGGTCAACCTGGCTAATGTCCGAGCCTTTGGCACCACCGAGTACTGGTTCTCGGCGATCAAGGTCTTTGCCGTGGTGGCCTTCATTATCTTGGCCGCTTGGCTGGTCTTCGGGTCCGGTAATCCGTCTTATGGGTTTGCCAACTACACGGCGGAATCTGGATTCTTTGCACATGGCTTCGGAGGTATGTTTGCCGCCGTCATCGTCGCTATTTTCTCGTATATGGGTGTCGAAGTTATTGCCATCGCCGCCGCCGAGTCCAAGAATCCGTCGCTCGCGGTCCGAAAGGCCTTTAAGGTGACCTTTCTGCGCCTGCTGGTGTTCTACGTGCTGACCATGGGGCTGATTTTGGCGCTGGCGCCGGCCAGCGCGCTCTTGGGCGCGGGTTCTCCGTTCGTCACCGTGATGAGCACGGTGGGTATTCCCTTCGCCGATTCGGTACTGAATGTTGTGCTGATCGTGGCCGCGCTTTCGGCGATGAACGCGCAGCTTTACGCCGCCACCCGTACCCTACGATCGCTGGCTACGGCGGGCCTTGCGCCCTCCTTCGCCGCGCGGCTTGCCTCGAACGGTGCCCCGGTATCCGCCGTGGTGCTCTCCGCGGCCGGTATCGCGGTGGCGGCACTGGTCTACATGGCCACTCCTTCGGGAGGCCTTGGGGTGATGATCTCGCTGGCCACCTTCGGGGCCATGGCTACCTGGCTGCTCATCTTGCTGACCCACGTGGCCTTCCGACGCAAGCTGAGCGCGGCGGGACGCACCCTCGAGTTCCGTCTGCCCGGATATCCGCTAGCTTCCCTGGTCGGCGCGCTGCTATTGGGCGCACTGCTGGTGACCTCGATTTTTACCGAACAATTTCGGCTGACGCTGATCTTCGGGCTGCCCTTTACGGCGCTGATTTCACTGCTCTACCTCGCCACCGGCCAGCGTCGTCGGCGTGCCGGGCGCCCCGGCGGTCCGGAGCGACTGGACTAAGCTGGTACGCGGCCCGGTAGGGGCTCAGTGGCGATAAAGGATGAAACGTGGCGAAACTGTATTTTCGGTATGGGGCGATGAACTCCGGCAAGTCGACGGGTTTGCTGCAGGCCGCCTTCAACTATGAGGAGCGCGGTCAACGAATTCTCTTGGCCAAGCCCGGTATCGATACCAAGGGCGAGGCATCGATTGTTTCGCGGCTTGGATTGCAGCGCGATGTTGATTTTCTCATTGGTCCCAAAGATTCGGTGCGGGAACAATTTCGTGCTCAGGCTTCGGGCGATGATCCCAACGCCCTGCTCACGCACGTGGACGCACCGCCGGTGGCATGCCTACTCGTGGACGAAGCCCAGTTTCTGACCCGTGAACAGGTCGATGACCTCTTGCGCATTGCCGTACTCGATGACGTTCCGGTGTTGGCTTATGGCATCCGGACGGATTTTCGCACCAACGCATTTCCGGGGGCCGCCCGTTTGATGGAACTGGCGCACACCCTTGAGGAGCTGAAAACCATCTGCCGTTGCGGGCGCAAGGCGATGTTCAATACACGGCGCGTGGGGGATGCGGTGGTTTTCGACGGGGACCAGGTGGCCATCGATGGACAGGATGTCTGGTACGAGTCGCTGTGCGCGAAGTGCTACCTCGAGCTCTCGGGTGGCGCTCTGGGCTAGGGCAGGAGCCCAGCGACCGCGCGTTCTAGGCCAAAGTCGAATCCATCGGCCACCGGAGCGTCGATATCCAGTTGTACGAGGTTTTGCCGGTGGGCCACCGAGCCGAGGATGTGGTTCAACAGTAGTTGCTGTCCGAATCCGGCCTGCATTTCGGTCAGTCCGGCGGACTGAAGGAGCTCGATAAGTTGCACCAGCGGGCGTAGTGGTTCGCTCTGTAATGCGATCGCCACTTGTACAACTTCGGGGCTGTCCTGAATCGGTAGCAGGGCGACATAAAGCTTACGGGCTAGGTGGAGCACGGCTTCGGCGGGCCGTGGATAGGCGCTCGGGTCGATGCTCAGTCCCGGCGCGTTAAGGAGTTGCCCCGCGACCTGGGCCAGCAGTTCTTGCTTATTCTTCACATGCCAGTAGAGGGCGCCGACCTGAACATCTAGTTCCTTGGCCAGGCGACGCATCGACAGATCGGCTAGGCCGAATCGCTGCAGAATATCCAGCGCGGTGTTGATGACCGTCGTCTTCGTCAATGCCATGCCTTCAATTCTAGTGCTGTGGTTGGAGGTATAGCCTATTTACGTCTCATAGACAGGTCTGTCTATTTAGACTAGTCTGTCTAGTGGAGGTGGTGTAGGTGACGAAACCCAGTGCACGCACAAGAATTTTGCAGGCCGCGGCGGACCGCTTTTACGCCGACGGGATTTCGGCCACCGGCATCGACGCGATCATCGCCGACGCCGGTGTGGCCAAAATGAGCCTGTACAACAACTTTGAGTCGAAGTCCGGACTCGTCATGGCCTACTTGGAGCAGCGGCATACCGAATGGCTTGAGCTCTACGCCGCGCGGCTGGCGAGCAGCACCTCGGCACTCGAGCGGGTGCTCGCGGTGGTCGACGCCTATATCGATCATGCCGAGGCCGGCTATGCCCACGGGTTTCGGGGATGTGGACTGCTCAACGCCGCGGCTGAACTTCCGGTCGGGGAACCCGGACGGGCGGTCGTTGCCGGACACAAGGCCCAGGTGCGAGGCTTTTTCGCCGAGCACCTCGAAGCGAATGGCTGCGCGGACCCCCAGGAAATGGCCAGCCACTGCTCCTTTGTACTGGAAGGGGCCATGGCCCTGTCCGGTCTCGAAGGAAATAGTTCCGCCCTGCGCAAGGCGCGAACACTCATTCTCGAGTTAGCGGGTGGGCGGTGACGACGCGCGCCACCGCCGGGATGTTGCCACTGTTGGTGGCATCGGTGCTCTGGGGCACCACGGGTACCGCGGCGCACTTCGCGCAGGGGCTCTCACCGCTGGCCATTGGCGCCGCATCCCTAGGGTTCGGTGGGTTACTGCAGGCTTGCATTGCGCTGCCGGCCCTACGAAGTGCTCGCGCTCAGCTGGCTATACAACTCCGCACGATCGTGGTCGGCGCCCTGGGTATTGTGGTGTATCCACTGGCCTTCTATAGTTCTATGGCTATCGGTGGCATTGCGCTGGGTACCATCATTTCACTCGGGAGTGCCCCGTTATTCTGTGGCGTGCTGGAGCGGCTGCTCGGTACGGGAAAACTCACCCGTCGGTGGTGGGCTTCGGCCGGTCTGGGCATCGCCGGAACGGCGCTGCTGGGAGTATCGCGCACCGCCGGACAGGACGCGATGCCCGTGGTCGTGGTGGCTATCAGCGTGGGGTTGGGGCTACTGGCCGGGGCCAGCTACGCTGTGTACTCTTGGGCAACGGCGTGTCTGCTTTCCGCGGGGGTGCCGCGTGGTGCGGCCGTGGGGTCTATTTTTGGGCTCGGCGGGCTGCTGCTGATGCCGGTGTTTGTCATCACCTCCCACGGACTGTTCGCTGCCGCGCATAACGTTCTGGTGCTCGCCTATTTGGCGGTCATCCCCATGTTCCTTGGATACCTGCTTTTCGGGATGGCCCTGACCCATGTTTCCGCGAGCACCGCCACGACCGTCACGCTCAGTGAGCCCGCGGTGGCCGCAGTGCTAGCCGTGCTCATTGCCGGGGAGCGGCTTGGAGTCTATGGATGGTGCGGCATTGCGTTAATCGGCCTTTCGCTGATTCTGCTGCTGAGTCCGGCGCGACCGAGAGTTAAGCCACCGGCTCGCGGTGACGCAAAAAGGGATCGCCCGGTACCTGTTCCCGATCCTTCTTGAGCGTGAAATACCCGTAGATCCCGGCTAGCAAGACCACCGCGGCGATGAGCAGAAAGGTCGTGCGGTAGCCGGTCGTTTCATGCAACCAGCCCAGCGGCGCCGAGAGCAGTACGTTGCCGACCTGAGCCGAAACTTGGAAGCCGACCATATACAGGGTCGCCGAGAGGGCTGGATTGAAGTGCAATGTGAAGTAGCGAAAGACCGGAAGAATGAACAGCGGTGTCTCGATGGCATGCAACATCTTAATGGCCGAGACCAAGACCGGGTCGTCGACGAGGGCGCATCCTAGGATGCGGAAAAACATGATTCCCACGCCTAAAAGAAGTGCTGTGCGAACGCCCACGCGGCGCATCAGCAGGGGAACAACGCCCATCATGGCCGCCTCGACGAAGACCTGCACCGAATTGAGTACCCCGTAAACCTGCTGGCCGGTTTCCTGGCTAGCGAAGAGCCCGGTGTAGAAATCGGGGAACATCTGCTGATCGAAGACCGTGTAGAAGGTCCAAGAGAACATGACGAACACAATGATCAGCCAAAGACTTGGCAGGCGTAGCAGGCCCAGCATGTCCCGTAACCCGGGGGTGGAGGACGTAGACAGCTGCTGGTGAGAACCTTCGGTTAGTTGGGTGTCGCCCGCCGGCCAGAATACGAGAAGTAGCAGGTGAAGCAGGCCGAACGCCGAACCCGCAAAGAAATTGATCATTGGATTGATGGTGAACAGGAAACCCGCGGCGAGCGCGACCATTGCATAGCCGAAGGAACCCCACATTCGAGCCTGGCCATACTCGAAGCCGTAGCGGCGACTGAACCGTTCGGTGAGAGCCTCCAGTAGGCCCACGCCCGCTAAGAAGGCCACCGAGAGCACCACCGCCCCCACGACAACGCCCAGCATGAAATGGGTTTGCAACAGCGGTTGATACACCCACAGGGCAAAGGGCCCGACCAGTGTGGAAACCGCTGCCACGAGAATGGCCAGGTGTTTCTTGGAGCCCAGCCGGTCCTGCGCGGCGCCGTAGCCAAACATCAACAGGAGCGTGACCAACGAATTTACCGAGTAAACCGTGCCGACCATCGACCCGCTCAGTCCGAGCCCCGAGTCCTTACTAGTGAGCCAGATCTGGAAAAACGACCACCAGATACCCCAAGAGGCGAAAAACAGCAGCATGGACAGCGAGCTGTGTAGGTAGGCGGGGTTCTTGAAAGGGTGTGTGGCGGTCATCGTTGACGGTACTTCTCTTCTAGGAGGGGATCGGCTAGTCGGATAGGGCGGCGGCAAATGTCTTGGCCCATGGAGGGTTGGCCCCGCGCTGGGCCACGGTCAGCGCCGCGGAAGCTAGGGCATGATGTAGTGCACGGCGTACCTCGGGCGCGGTCGGTGAGCTGCCGGCGCGCAGGGCCTGGGCCAGTTCTCCGCTGAGTACGCCGTGGAGCAGGCCCGACATAAACGCGTCACCGGCACCGATGGTGTCTTGCAGCGTGGTCGGTAGCGCCGTGGCCTCGTAACGCTGGCCATCGGCTAACGCGCGGCAGCCGTCGGCTCCGCGGGTCATGACGCACAGCTTTGCGCCCAGCTCGGCTAGGTGCTCTAGCACCTGCCATTGATCGAGTTCCGGATAGAGCCACTGCGCGTCGACGTCGCTGAGCTTAACGACGTGACTGAGCACCACCAACTCTTCGATGCGCCCCACGGTCGCGGCGCGGTCGGTCACGAGATCGGGGCGCAGGTTCGGATCGTAGCTTCGTAACGTGCTCGGCTGCGCCGCACCGAAGGCTTCGACAATGCTATGTCCAGAAGGTTCGATCCAGGCGGCGATCGAGCCGGTGTGCATGAGCTCGGGTGCTTCGGCCTCGCGCACTGGCGGTAATT
This sequence comes from Glutamicibacter sp. PS, assembly GCA_031317595.1. GTDB lineage: Bacteria > Actinomycetota > Actinomycetes > Actinomycetales > Micrococcaceae > Glutamicibacter > Glutamicibacter endophyticus. The sequence goes on along the minus strand of JANCMB010000001.1, from coordinate 3,101,684 downwards.
GCTGGTGAATGTCGAAGGTGTAGTGCGCGTTGGAATGTTCATCCATTTTCACCAGTGCTACCGAGGTGCTCCGGTCGCTCACCGAGCCGTCGGCGAGCTCAACGCCCGACGCGGCGAGGTGTTCGGCAATTGCGCGTCCGTAGTTGTCGCGGCCAAATTCGGTATAGAAGCGCACCTGCTGACCGAGACGGGAGAGTCCCACCGCGACGTTCAGCGGTGAGCCGCCCGGATGGGCAATCGAGTCGACGACATCGACGAGAGACTCGCCTAATACAACAATCTTGGTCATTTGAGCTCCTGAGTGGCTGTAGACCCGTGCTGGGGTAGTGGCGTACAGGCTACGTCACTCTGCGCACCGCCGGGAATGGTCAGTAGCACGCGGGCCGGTGTCTCTTCTCCGGTGAGTTGGTCGGTCAGCGAGCGCAGGCCACCGGCGGCGAGCACTTCAAGTGACCCGGCGTCGAGCAGGAGTTGCGCGCAGAGCCGTCCATCCGATGGTGGAAGCGGCATGTGCTGGGTTGAGGGGTAGAGCTCGTGGTCGACACGGCCCGACGGTCGCTGGTGGGAGATCTGTTGCGCGCCGAGGAGCAGTTCGCTGAGCGGGCTACCGTCGGCGCGGAAAAAGCGTGCACGCACCGGTTCCTCGCCCAGGTCGCGGGCCTGCACGTCGATGAGCGTCGGTCCTTGAAGTGCCAGCTCGTGGGTGCCAGCTCCATAGCTTTCCGCGGCCGCCGCGGCGGGAAGTCCCACGAAGCGTTGGCGTACCGCGTAGCCGGTATCGGTGCGCAGTAAGTCCACCTTGCGGGCGGTGGTCATGGATCCGCGCCACCGCTCATGGGGCAGCTGACGGGCGTAGTCCCAATTGCTCATCCAGGCGATCAGCGTGCATCGGTTACGGGGCAGGCCATGGAAACTGACGCCGGCGTAGTTATCGCGTCCCCAATCTAGCCAGGCTCCTTCGGCAAGGGTAGCGAAATCCGTGTGATCTCGGGCCGGTTGCTCGTGGTCGGGGGTAAAGCTGGTGCCGTCGAAATCGCCGATGAAGTACTGCGTGCCCGAACCGCCGGCTACACCCCCGGGATTCAGCGAGAGCACGAGCACCCACTTCGTTTCGGCGCTGTCTTCGACTGGAAGCTCGAGAAGATCCGGGCATTCCCAGACACCCGCGCAGGCTGCCTGCGGCCCAAAGCCCGATAGCTCGTCCCACTCCAGTAGGTTTTCGGAGCGATAGAACAGCACCCGCCGTTCGACGGCCTCCACGGCCACCATCACCCAGTAGTCCCCGGCCGGACCGGAGTAATGAAAGACCTTGGGGTCGCGAAAGTCGGCGGAGTTGCGATCGAGTACTGGATTGCCGGCGTACTTGGTGAAGCTGTAGCCCCCATCTAGCGAGTAGGCCAGCGCCTGCGCCTGGTTCGAGCCGTCGCGGGCCGCAGCCGTGTAGAGCGCGATGACCGGTGCCGTGCTCCCGTCGCCCAACCCGCTGCTGTTATGCCGGTCGATGACGATCGAACCCGAGAAGATGTCATGCCTCTCGTCGTGCAGGATGGCCACCGGGTGTTCGCTCCAGTTCACGAGATCGCTGCTGGTGGCGTGGCCCCAGGACATGTTCCCGTGCTCTACACCGTGCGGGTTGTACTGAAAGTACAGGTGGTACAGCTCGCCGTCGAAGAAGAGCCCGTTGGGATCGTTCATCCAGTGTTGAGCCGGGGTGAAGTGGCGCATGGGGCGCGGGACGTGAGCGATGGATAGCTGCGACAAGAACGCTCCTCGCGATCGTTGCTAAATTGATTTAGCACAAAACCATAGCAGTGGAGTCGGCGCCGAGCAATAGGCTAGGCTCAAACAATTGCAAAGACAGCGGTAGCAAGAGGGATACGTGAGCGCAGAAAAATCCAAGCGAGTCACCCTGGCGGACGTGGCCGAGGCCTCGGGCATGTCCAAGGCGTCGGTCAGCCTCATCCTGAATAATCGCCCCGGAAGCAGGCTGTCCGCCGCGGCGGTGAAACGCGTCCGCGAAGCGGCGGAACGGTTAGGCTATCGGCCCAACGTCGCGGCGCAATCGTTGCGGCTGGGCAAAACCCGCACGCTGGGATTCATTTCGGATCAAGTGACGGTGACCCGATTTGCTTCGGCGATGATCACCGGAATTCTGCGGGCCGCGGCCGATAACGACCATACGGTGCTGATTACCGAAACCCGCGGCGAGCCGGCCGAATTGACCAAGGCCCTGGATCAGTTGCGACAGCGCGATGTGGACGGCCTCATCCTCGGCTTCATGGACTCGCGGCTTCGCGATCTTCCCGAGCTACCCGAGGATCGGCCCGTGGTCCTGGTGAACTCCCACGACGTGCAACAGCACCCCAGCGTGATGCCGGATGAAAACGCGGCCGGTCGGCAGGCCGTGGAACGCCTTGCGCAGACCGGAGCGCGTACCGTGGCGCTGGTCGGTGCGCTGCGCGCGGCCCAATCGAGCCCGGAAAGCTACCCCGGGATCACCCGACGCTTCGCGGCCTTGAATCAGGCGTTGGATAACTCGCCCCTGCACTTACTGGGGCAGTGGGAACTGGAGGACTGGAACCCGGCCGATGGCTATGTGGCCACCACGCAGCTCCTCGCGCAGGGGCACCGACCCGACGCGTTGATCTGTGCCAACGACCGCGTCGCCATGGGGGCCTATCAGGCGCTCGCCGAACACCGCTTGACCCCGGGCGCGGATCTTTCGGTGATTTCCTTCGACGACGAGGTCATCGCCGGTTATCTGCGTCCCCAACTGACCACCATCGCCCTGCCCTACGAGCAGATGGGCGTCCGGGCGGTGCGCAGCGTGCTCGGACAGCAGGAGCACTCCGGCGAGCAACTGATCGACATGCCACTCATCGAGCGGCAGTCTGTGCGCGACTAGCTCTGGCTGAGCACCTCGTCGTTGACCATGCGAAGAACCCATCCGGTGCTTTCGCGCTCCAGCAGGGCCACCGATCCATTGCGAATGGTGTCCAGGGTGTGCCCGGCAAAATGCGAGAGCGTATAGCGGATGATCGTGCCGTGGCAGACCACTGCCACATTCTTATCGGGGTAATCGGCGGCGATGCGCTCGATGGCTCGCAACCCGCGATCCACGACGGAGTCCAGAGGTTCGATGCCGCCGCCGATCTTCCCGGGCCAGCGCTCGGCGGCCGCCGTTTCTTCCACGCCTTCGCCTTGGCCGTAATCGCGTTCGATCAACAGGTCATAGGCGGGCCCGAGCTCAAGGCCCAGCCCTTCGGCGATAATCTGCGCCGTTTCCCGTGCGCGGGAGAGCGGGGAGGAGACGATCACATCCCAGTCTCCCGCGCCGAGCACCTGCACTGCCTGGCGAGCCTGCTCGCGACCGGTGTCGTTGAGCGGAATATCGCTACTGCCCTGCAGTCGACCTTCGAGGTTCCATTGCGTTTGTCCGTGGCGGACGAATCCTAGTTTCACCCCTCCATTGAATCAGCCCAACGTACCGGTTGCTGCAATTCGGTGACCCAATCCTGCTGATCGGCGGAGTCGCAACGCACATAAAGCTCGCGGCAGGGGCCCGAGGGCACTAGTCCGCGGGCGATCAACTGTGCGTGGATGCTCTGCCAACTTTCGGCGATGCGGTCCATGGATCCAAGGTGCACCCCGCAGATTGCTGTGGCCTCGGCCGGCAACTGAATCTCTTCGAGCCCCTCGGGTGCGGGGATCTCGAGCTCGTAGCCCACGCAGATGTGCAATCCGTTCTCTGTGGCCTCGTATTGAGCGATCGGCATGCCGAGATCTGTTCCCTCCAGCGTCGCCTCGACGCGGTGGAAGAGCGGACCCACAACGGCCCCGACCTCGGGCTGCTCGCTGACCGTGTGACGCGCCCCGAGCAGTCGTAGGGCTGGGAGTGACTTCTCGACGATTTCGATGGTGGACATGGCGTTTTCCCTTTCGATCAGGTGAAGCCGTCGCTGTACATCGCGCAGTCGGGCCGCCGCGGTCTGATATTCCCGTTCAACCTCGTCGTGACGGAGCTGCAGCAGCTCGGTCAAACGTTCGGCGTCAACTCCCTGCTGCAGGATCAGTGCAATATCCTCAAGGCCGAACCCCAGCTGCCGCAACGCCACAATGCGGTGCAAGCGAGCCAGCTGCGAGGGATCGTAGGAACGGTAACCGGTGAAGCGATCGACATGGGCGGGTACGAGCAGACCGGCCGTGTCCCAATGCCGCAACATGCGGTGGGTTACCTGACCGATCTGCGCGAAGGCTCCAATGGATAGCATGTTTTAGTTATCCAATCTGCCACTGTGTCAGGGTCAAGGGGTCTGGCGTTAGCTTAGCGGCTAGTGACGCTGAGCATGATCTCGCGCAGTTGCCAGTACACCTCGGACTGCATGATTTCCCGGGCTGCCGCAAGATCCACGCTGTCATCGTCGAAGCCTGCAGCCTGCGCAAAATCCTCGGTGGATTCGAGGATCGAATAGTAGTCCGCGCGCGGCATGAAATAGGACAATTCCGGCCCGGAGCCGCGTTGTTGCGCTCGGTCGGCGGTACTGAGGAATAGGACGATCTTCTTTTCCTCATCTGCCGCGTTGCCGGGTTCGGTCTTGACATATTGTTCGGCCACGAACACCGCCGGTGTATGCAGGTCGGCCGCCACCTCACGTGTTTCCAGCCTGGTGCGCGCGTAATGATCCGTGTCGCCGTCGGTGTCCTTGGCCGAGTTGGCCTCGAAAGTCGCGATCGCGAATCCTCGGTCGGTCACGATTTCCCACTGCCGGTAAGGGTTCTTGGGATCCGCAGAGGGGCCGTCGTCATCCGCGCGGATCACCCAGTTCGGCGGGTACTTGAAGGAGATATTAAAGCTTTCAAAGCTCTTCCAGTTTGCGGTATCGGCTCCGTCCGGTGGCATGGAGGGGCTCGTACTTGTGGGGTCTATGGTCGGTGCCGAGCGAGTGGGGGAGGGCTCATTGGGAGAGGGCTCGGCCTGCGGCGAACTGCAGGAGATGAGCAGCATGAGGGCCGGTATAACGGCGAGCCACCGACGTACGGGTTTCATCGTGGATCCTTCGCGTAGGTCGAGCGTGCGGTGCACAGTGGAGTGAAGTTAAGCTGTGTGTCCATGATGTCGTGCGCCGGCCTTTAATCAAGGTTTTGGAGCGAAATGATTCGGTCCTGAGCCCGGAATGCCGCCGCCCGTTGCCAAATTGAGATCAGGCCGCGACCCGATGGCTCGCCTGTCGGCTCGCACATCCGCGCACGGTTCGGTAAACTTTGGTCGTAAGAGCCCCCTAACTCTTACATGGAGCCCCATGGGCCATGCGAGAAGTGTTAGGGGTTTATTTCTGCCCGGCACCGTGTCGGGACGGCGCGAAGCACGCCGGTCCACTGCTTTTTCGCAAGGGGGAGGATCCCATGCCAGCAATCGTGATCGTCGGAGCCCAGTGGGGCGACGAAGGTAAGGGAAAGGCCACCGACCTGCTCGGCGGCGAGGTCGACTACGTGGTCAAGCCCAACGGCGGTAACAACGCCGGGCACACCGTGGTGGTTAACGGGGAAAAATACGAGCTGAAGCTACTTCCGGCCGGCATTCTCTCCCCGAACGCAACCCCGATCATCGGCAATGGCTGCGTGGTGAACCTGGAGGCCCTCTTCAGCGAAATCGACGGTCTCGAAGCGCGCGGCGCCGACACCTCTCGCCTGCGCGTCTCGGCCAACGCCCACCTGGTGGCCCCGTACCACCAGACCATGGACAAGGTCACCGAGCGCTTCCTGGGCAAGCGCGCCATTGGCACCACCGGCCGCGGCATTGGCCCGGCCTACATGGACAAGGTGGGGCGTCTGGGCATCCGCGTGCAGGACGTCTTCGACGAGTCCATCCTGCGCCAAAAGGTCGAAGGTGCGTTGCGCCAGAAGAACCAGTTGCTGCTCAAGGTCTACAACCGCCGCAGCGTTGAGGTTGAGGAGATCGTCGAGTACTTCCTCTCCTACGCCGAGCGTCTGCGCCCGCTGGTCATTGACTCCACCTACGTGCTCAACAAGGCATTGGACGAGGACAAGGTCGTGCTCATGGAAGGCGGTCAGGCCACGTTCCTCGACGTGGATCATGGCACCTACCCGTTCGTGACCTCCTCCAACCCCACCGCCGGCGGCGCCTCGGTAGGTTCGGGCATCGGTCCGACCCGTATCAACCGCTCCATCGGCATCATCAAGGCTTACACCACCCGCGTAGGTGCCGGGCCGTTCCCCACCGAGCTGTTCGATGAAATGGGCGAATACCTGCAGAAGACCGGTGGCGAGTTCGGTGTGAACACCGGTCGTCCGCGTCGCTGCGGTTGGTATGACGCCGTGTTGGCCCGTCATGCCTCGCGCGTTAACGGCTTCACCGACTACTTTGTGACCAAGCTGGATGTGCTTACCAACATCGAGAAGATCCCGGTGTGCGTGGCCTATGACGTCGATGGCGTGCGCCACGATGAGATGCCGATGACGCAGACCGACTTCCACCATGCCAAGCCGATCTTCGAATACTTCGATGGCTGGACCGAGGATATCTCCGGGGCTAAGACACTCGAAGACCTGCCGGAGAATGCGCGTAACTACGTGTTGGCCCTCGAGAAGCTCAGCGGTACCCGGTTCTCCGCCATTGGTGTGGGACCGGATCGTGACCAGACGATCGTGCGCTACGACCTGATCAACGACTAAGCGTTTCGCGACGTTCGCGAACCAATTCAACCGGCCTCGGGTAACGACATGTTGCCCGAGGCCGTTGCTTATGCACGGTGCATACTTGAAGTGTGCGTACGGTTACCGGTCCCCGAGTCGAGCTTCGTCCCTGGCGAGCCACGGACGAAGATTTTCTTTTTGACCTCGAGTCGCGCTGGGAAACCGTGCGTTATCTGGGGCCTGCCGCGCGACCAATGGTCTCGCGCTCAGAAGCGCGTGCTTCCATTGCACGTCGGCGTGCGTTGCGCCATCCGATTCACGGGATTTGGCTTATCGTCGACCGTGCCACGCAGCATCCACTGGGTAACCTTTTGCTCAAACCGGTACGCCTCTCGAGTGGAGTCGCGGGCCCGGCGCCCGTGGAAGTAGGTTGGCATCTGCATCCCGACGCGCAGGGTGCGGGTTATGCCACGGAGGCCGCTGTCACGATCTTGGATGATGCCGCTACGCGCGGGCTGAAGCACGTGATTGCCGTGGTTGATCCGCGCAACGAGGCGTCGCGCCGGGTGTGCCGGCGGATTGGCATGGTTCAAGGCCCAACGAGTGAGGCCTACTACGATGAATGCAGCCAAGTGTTTAACTTGGATCTGCCCCGCGAGCCTGCTGCACTCTAAGGCAACAACCTGTGGGGATGAGCCTAGGTCTGCGAGCAGTGAATCAGGACTACGGAATCCCTCGTGGCCGGGCGCTGGCTTGGGTGCGCTTGCCGTTGCATAGGGTCGAGCATGCCAATTAACTCGAATAACTAGTGCGAGCCCATGGGTACTTCTCCCCAATTGCTTGTAACAAGATAAAGCAGAATTGTAGATTTATGGCGGTAAATCCCCTCAATCTATGAAAGGTAGCCATGAAAAAGAGGATAAGTCGATCCGTGGCCGTGGTTGTCGCGCTGAGCCTAGGAACCGGCATTGCTGCACCGGCCGTGGCGCAGACCGCGCCGGCCCCAAAGGTTTCGGTTGAGCGTGTAATGACGCAACCCACCGGCGGCGGAAGCGTTGGAATGCTGCAGTATGAGCAGACTTCCCGGGTGCTGCAGCAGGGCATTCCGCAGGGTGGCGAAGCCGCCTTCTGGCAGAAGTACGCGGTCAAGGCCGCCTTGATGGCGTTGAAGAAGACCAACAAGAAGCTTTACAACAAGATCATCTCAAAAGTCGGGCTGGGCAAGAAGAAGTTCGTGGCCTGGTACAACAAGTACATCCGACCGCATATGCCGGGCATCCTGGGCAGCATCTCTGCCGCGGTGATCTACGACGTCATTAAGTGGATTATCGGAATCTAGCGATTCCGAGAAATCTTGGTACAGCGTAGCGGTCCGGGAGGGGTATCTCCGGGCCGTTACGCCATAACTCGCTAGATTTTCGAGGCTCGGCGTAGCGCGCGCAGGAAGTCTATGAGGATGCAGAGGGCAATGATCCCAAGCGCAGGGAGGAAAGTTACCAGCATGTGCCCAAGCGTGACGGCGTCGTCGGCGGACGTCTCGCGTCGGACGATGTTGGAAATTATCCACAGTATGGCGAGCGTACTCCCGATGAACATGAACAGGGGCATACGACGTTTGGTCTTAACCTCCGGGAAAGCTGACGCGTACTCCTCCGGCTCGCCAAATTTTTCGACAGCCTCAGCATAGGTCGAGCACTCACTCGAAACCTCATCAAGTATGTCCCGGATGGTTGTCTTGTCGAGCTCTTGAAGGAAGAGTGAGAAACGAAGTTCGCGTCGGTAGTCATCCACGGTTTTCATATTGTTCTCCTAGGTCAAGGTGTCAATCCAGGTGCGCATGTTCTCGAAGTTGCGCTTTCCGTCAGCGGTGAGTTCGAAGATTTTCCGCGCGGGCCCTCTGTCTGATGTTTCCCATGTCGCCGCGACGAGGCCATCTTCTTCAAGGGTTCGTAACAGCGGATAAAGGGTGCCGCTCTTAATGCCGGAAATCTCCATGGCCTCGAGCTCCTGAAGGATGGCGTATCCGTGCGTGTGGCCCTGTTGGATGGACTTGAGTACCGCGAAGGGTAGGAATGCCCGCTTCAGCTGGTTGTAGGTCTTGGTTCCGCGCACACTCTAAGTATGGTTTCGATCTATGTAAAAAGTCAACATACCGCGGGTGTGTATTTAGGCTCGCTTCACGCGCACAGCGTGTGCCGCTGACCTACAGCCGGGCAACGCCCTCAAAGCCGATCGCGGTGCGACCACCCACCCAGGTGATGCCGTCCTCGGAGCTAATCTCGATTCTCCCAGTGCGGCCAAGTCGTTGACCCTGCGCCACGTAATAGCTGGCCTGAGCCTTCCCCGTACGAATCATCCACTGCGCGACACCAGCGTTTAGACTTCCCGTGATCGGGTCCTCGAGCGCGGGACCATGCGGGGTGAAGGCACGGATTTCGAAGGAAGCAGCCGAGCCGGTGGGATAGGCGCCGATGGCGCCAACCTTGGTGCCGGCGAGGGCCTCCACGTGCGGTTCGAGAGCCAGGACGTTAGAAGCGCTGGCCAGCTGTACCACTGCCCAGCCCGGACCGTTATCGACCCACTGGTGATCAAGGATTTGCGCGCGCTCGATGGAAAACGCGGCGGCGATGCGAACGAGCAGTTCCTCCTCCAGTGGCCCCGAACGTAGGGTCGGTGGGGCCGCGAAAGAAAGTGTGGATTGTTCGGCGCGTACTCGAATCAAGCCAGCGGTGCACTCCTGCGTCACTTCCCCTGGGACCTGCGGTTGCCCACCGTAGTGCAACCAGGCCCGTGCCGAGCCAAGGGTGGGGTGCCCGGCGAAGGGGAGTTCGGAATGCGGAGTGAAAATCCGTGCTCGGTAATCTGCCGCTGGGTCGCTGCTTGGTAGCAGGAAGGTAGTTTCCGAGAGGTTCGTCCATCGGGCGATACGTTGCATTTGCTCGGCGCTTAAATCCCCGGCATCGAGGATCACCGCGACCGGGTTTCCGCCGAAGGCGTCCTCGGAGAACACGTCGACTTGGGCATAGGGGTAGGCGCGCGGCATGGTGAACTCTCTCGTCGATACTGGCCAGTAGGCTCAGTCGCCGAGCGTATCAATTCTCTGCCGACCACAGGTAAACAGAACACGCCGCCCACGAACCTTAGTTAGTGGGCGGCGTGCGCAGTAATTGGGTCTAGTGCCAGAGGCCCAGCGCGAACTCTGCGATGATGGTGGCCAGCACGAAGGAGGCCGTAATGGCGACCAGGCCCACCGGCACGATCCTCCAACCAATTTTCTTCAACAAGCCCACATCCTTGCCCAGGGATAGTCCTGCACAGGTGAGCACCACGGTGGTGATCGAGAGGAAGGGGACCGCGGTGAGCGTCGTGACGAGGAAGTCAGCGATCGGTGAAATGGGGCTGCAGGCTGCCGCGATCAGCGTCGTCAGCCAGATCAGCGAAGGGATCTTGTTCTTCGTGAGCTTAGCTAGATACGCTCCGAGCACCACTAAGAGGCTGATAATCACGTAGGAGAAGACCAACTGCCAAGTGAAGCCTTCGGCGATCACCGCGGTAGCGATGCCCATAATCGAGAGCACCGGCAGGGTGACCCACAGCGGCACGTTCTCTACGGCACCGACCTCTGAAGCCGACTCGGCGAATTGTGCGTTGGATTCCTCGACCTTGCTGCGGGCGATGTCCTGATCGGCGAGTTCGCCGCTGGCCGCGGCGGTAGTGGCGGCCTGGGCCTTGCGCTTGGCTCCGGTGAGCAGGTTGTAGCACCTGTTCGCCAGCGGCAGGGCAACGAACATGCCTACGTAGGTGCCCATGATGGTGGTGATCAGGTTCGACACCGCCGCCATAGACAAAATGGCTTGTTCCATCTCGGGGTGGGCGGCGGCGATACTGGCCGCGGAAGCGGCCATCATCGACCCGGAACCCACGCCGGCGCCCATGGCCATGGCTAGCGGATCGAAGATCCCCCAGCTGGCCACGACGGAGGTCAAGAGCGAAATGTAGATCGCGCCGAAGATGGTGCCAAAAACATACATCGCCAGCACGCCGCGGTACTCATCGGAGTTCGAACCGAAGCGAGCGGAGACCATCGCGAAAGAGGACTCGCGGTCGATGGAGAAGGTGGCACCCACCGTCGAGCGCCCCATGCGCAACAACACCGCGAGCGGCAGGGCCAGCACAATGGTGCCCAGCAGGTGGCCAATCTCTTGCAGGAAAAGGGCCGGACCAGCAGAGATGAGTACCGGGATCTGCGGGCCAATATCGGCGGCCAGACGTACCACCAGAAGGAGCACCGCAACAGCCGAGAAGCTGGCGGCAATTTTCTGGGCACGAATGGATACGGGCTTGAACTTTTGCAAGGTCAGCACGGTGCCGATGATCAAACCCCACACCATCGGGAAAACCAGCAGGGTACCGATCCCGATGTCGAAGGATTTCTTGCCGATGAGTTCGGCGATGATGGCGACCAGCAGGGCGAGCGCCGAGATGGGCAACGCATGTTTGGCACCGATGGCGGCGGGCGCGGAAATGGTTTTCATGAAAGGTCCTAATGCGAGTGGGTGGGCCGCTAGGCCCGCTGGTAGGCGGCGGTGATGTAACGCTCTCGGTCGGCGCGCACGGCGCCGGCGACCGTGGCCGCGAGACCGAGTGCGGCGTCGTTCATGGCCGTGTAGGCCATCTCGGTGTTGGCCGAAGCGGTGAACCCGGCGGAGTGTACCGGGGCGGTGGCGCCGGGAACGGCGAACATCGGGTGGATCGAGGGGATGAGCTGCGAAACGTTGCCCATGTCGGTCGAGCCGCCACCGCCGGTTCCGGCAGGAAGCTCGGTCACGTCATTGCCGCGCACGGCCATCGCGTCATTCCAGAAGGCCGCCAGAGCCGGGTCCTGAAGAACGGGTTCGTAGAGTGGCTCGGTGGCTTCGAACTCGAGACTGGTGCCGGTGGCAATGCTGGCTCCTTCAAAGCAACGGCGCACCTTGCCCAGTGTCTGTTCGTACTCCTCGAGCGAGAAGGCGCGGACCTCGAAGTGCACTTCGGAGTAGTCGGGGATGATGTTGGTAACCTGCCCGGCTTCGGCGATGTATGAGGCGACCCGGTGCTGGTCCGGTAGTTGCTGGCGCAGCAGACCGATGGCCACCTGGGACAGGGTGGCGGCATCGGCAGCGTTGATCCCGCGGTGGGGCATGGCGGCGGCATGCGCGGCCTGCCCCCGGAACATCGCCTTGAAGCGGCCTACGGCCTGCGTGGTAGTGCCCAGCGGGTTGCAGCTGACTCCTTCGGACATTGGATGAGCCATGAGCGAGAGCCCGACGCCGTCGAAGGCGCCACGTTCAAGGAGTAAGGCCTTGCCGCCTCCGTGCTCTTCCGCTGGGGTGCCGATGGCCTTGAGCGTAATGCCGAGCTCGTCGACCAGCGGGGCGAGCGCCAGGGCCGCACCCACGGTGGATCCGGCAATGAGGTTATGGCCGCATGCGTGCCCGACAACCGGCAGGCAGTCATATTCCACGCAGATGCCCACCACGAGCTCGCCCTGACCAATGGTGCCCTCGAAGGCAGTGGGCAGGTCGCAGATACCCTCGGTGACCGTGAACCCGGCATCGCGTAGCACCTTGGCAATGGTGCCCGCGGCGCGGTGCTCTTCGAAAGATAGTTCCGGGTGAGCGTGGATATCCCGTGCCATGGCTTCAACCGTGTCCTGAACGGCGGCATAGTTCTGCTCTAGGCTGCGCGAAAGTTCGGCGTCGTGCGCAATGAGTTTACTCATGTGATATTCGGTCCTTATCTGTCGTAGAGATCCAGTGCGTCCCATAGCTCGTTGACCTGTTCGAGATGGGGACGAATACTGCGTGATTGATGAGCTTCCATGCCAGCGAGGAGTCCATAGACCACCGATAGGGCGGCGGTGGCCGACTGGAACGAGAAAACTCCTTCGCTGGGCACCGGCAAGATATGCGTACTATGTTTGGCCACCGGGGAGGTCGAGAGGTCGGTGACGGCAATGACGGTTGCCTTGCGTGCTGCGGCGATCCGTGCTGCGGTGCCGAGCTCGCGAATCGGACGCCACAGATGGGTTATGAACACCACGTCTTCTGGCCCCAGAGAGTTGAGGGCCGCCGCCAGGTGCACACCCGAGCGTTGCTCGTGGATGGCCGGGTAACCCATGACCGACGCTAGATGAGCAAGGACCAGCGAGGGCGCGCCGTGCGAACCCTGGCCCAGGCAGAGGATGCGCCGCGCCCCACAGAGGGCTTCGATGCTCGCGTCCACGGCCTCCGCGCTGATCAGCGAGCGTGCCATCTCTAGATTCTTGCTGTCCTGAGTTAGCGAGTCGTGCACTGGCGAGGTGACCGGTACCAAGTTACTGAAGGGCGCACTGTGCGAGACGTAGACCAGAAACTGTGCGCGTAGCTCTCGCTGCAGGTCGCTCCAACCGCTGTATCCCAGGGCTTGTGCGGTGCGCACCACCGTGGAGCTATTGACTCCGGCGCGTGCGGCCACTTCGGAAAGCTCCGCGTAGGCGGCGAATTTCGGGGTCATGCTCAGCGCTTCCACCACGCGTTGCTGGGATTTGGTGAGTTTCGCGCCGGCGAACAGTTCACCGTGCCACGCGGTGGCGGGTACGGTCGCGTCGGTGTCGGGCATGGGTGGCTCCTTGGGCGAAATATGTGATGCGCGGCATAACGCGCATCCTTGATTGCAAGAGTAGATGCAGAAACACCATTTTGCATAGATCGTTGCAGAAAATTGCACTGCGCTTTTTCTTCGCCGTCCAGCCAACTCGATAGGATGCCAAGTGAAGATCGCGCCGCGAAGCGTGCGAAGGCACTGGGGGAGAAGAGGCAAGCGCCGATGAACGATGCACTGATCCAAAGCCTTGAGCGGGCCGTGAATGCGGCGCCGCAAGACCCGGCGTTGCGCCTGCATCTCGCCCAGTTGCTAACCGACGCGGCCCGGCACGCCGAGGCCTTAGAGCACGTCAACGTGGTGATTCAGTTAGAGCCGGGAAACCGCCAGGCACTTGGCTTGTTGTCGAGCATCAGTACTGCGTTGGCCGGAGCGCAGAACGCGGAGACCACGATCGACACCTCCGAGCAAAACACTGCCGAAGATGGCTTCGACTGGGACTCCGCCGCCGCGCAACTCGGTGATCTGGGTGCCGATCCCTTTGTGTCCGAGGAGCCAAAACTCTCCACCAGCTCGGTTACCGACGAAAATGCCGCGGCGCCATTGGAGCCGACCCCGCCGCAGCGGATCACCCTTGCAGATGTCGGCGGCTTAGATGCGGTGAAACAGCGCCTCACCGAGTCATTCCTCGCGCCACTGCGCAACGCCGAAATCGCAAAAGCCTTCGGAAAATCCATGCGCGGCGGCCTGTTGCTTTACGGGCCACCGGGCTGCGGCAAAACCTTTCTGGCCCGCGCCGTGGCCGGGGAATTGGGGGCCTCCTTCCTGCAGGTCTCGATGGCCGATGTGCTCTCCCCATACATCGGCGAGAGCGAAAAGAACCTCCGGAAGCTTTTCGATGAAGCGCGGGCCGCGGCCCCGGCGGTGCTCTTCCTCGATGAAATCGACGCCCTGGGGCTACGTCGTGGATCGCTCACCGGATCGGCCTCCTGGCTTCGGCAAATGGTGAACCAGCTGTTGCTGGAAATGGACTCGATGGCGTCGAATAACGACGGGCTCTACGTCCTAGCCGCTACGAACCATCCATGGGATTTGGATGAGGCGCTGCTGCGTCCTGGACGGTTGGATCGTTCAGTACTGGTGAGCCCGCCCGACGCTCCGGCCCGCGAAAGCATCTTGAAAACCCATCTGGAACAGCGGCCGATCGCCCGGATCAATCTCGCGCAACTCGCCGCGCAGACCGACGGTTTTTCCGGGGCCGACCTTGAACATCTGTGCGTGACCGCCGCGGAGAAGGCCATGATGCAGTCCATCGCCGCCGATAACCTCACGCCGGTGAGCATGGATCACATGGCGCTGGCGCTCAAGGAAGTGAAACCATCGGTGCTTCCGTGGCTGGAAGCGGCCCGCAATGTGGTGCGCTTTAGCAACGAGAACGGACGGTACGACGATCTCGCGCACTACTTGAAATCACGCGGAATGCTCTAGGCGATGCTCGATTTTGACACCTTGGCGGTGCGTGTACGGCATGCGCTGGCGATCTCGCAACCAGAAACCGCTCACCGTTTGCTGGCCGAGCACCTCACCGAGCACCGCGGCGAGCCGCACTTCTGGCTTTATTATGCCGCGGCGCTCCTGGCGCTGGAGCGCAACGTCGAAGCCGAGCAGGCCGCACGGCAGGGGCTGGACCTTAATCACCAGATTCCCAATCTTGCCGAATTGCTGGCCAACGCGGTGTACGCACAGGGGCGGGTCGACGAAGCCATCGCCCTGATCCGCGTGCTTATCGAACAGTTTCCCGAGTATCCCGGTGGCCATTACCGATTCGGTCTGTTCCTACTCTCGCGTTCGGCCAGCCGCGACGATCTGGTGCTAGCGCGCGCGGCGTTCGATCACGCGTTGCACCTGGACCCCGAAGACCCATATGTCTATCAGGCGGCCGCCGTGGCCGCCGACCTCATGGACGATCGCACGGCAGCCCAGCAGTACCTGCGTACTGGGTTATCCCTCGCCCCTCAGGATGAGGGTCTGAAATTGGCGGCCATGACCATCGACGGTGGTGAGAAGGTCGTCGGCGACGGTGGTGCGTTACTGAGGGGCATGATCGCGCAAAATCCCACCGACGAACGTTTGCATCGGGATTTTGCCGGACAGTTTGTGTCCCGGGCTGCCACCTTGAGCAATCTGCTGTGGCTACACATTCCGGTGGTTGCCGCGCTGGCCGCGTTCGGCGCCCGGGCCAGCGAGGGGGCGAGGTGGCTGGTGGTGTCGCTGATCGTGCTAGCTACCGGCGCACTAGTGGGCTACGGCTATTTGCGGCTACGGCAAGTCGCCCAGCATATGCCAGCGGGTTATCTAAAAGACGTGATGGCCGCACACCGGCCGCTGGGACGGGCCGGAATGGTGGCCGGTGCGGGGCTACTGGCCGGCGTCGCCGGTGCGGTCGGTGCGGTCTTCGAGCCCTCCCTTTCGGTATCCATGGCGTTACTGCTGGTAGGGGCGCTCGCCGCACAATTCGCGATACAGGGCACGCTGCGTCAGGCGGCCGGGCCGGTGCCACGTACTGCCGACGTCGCACAGTTCGAGCGTTTTGGTTTGCGTCGCAGCGGATTGCTTGCCGCCGGAGGACTGCGCCGACTACTCACCGGCGGGGTGATCTTTGTATTAAACATGCTCTGCACCGGGATCGAATCGCCCCTGGGTGGGGTGATCGCCGTGGTACTCGGGCTCGGCCTGCTGAGTACCGGCTGCGTGGTGGGCTACTGGCAGTTGCGGCTCGGACCGCGCAAGAACGCCTGGGCGGTCGGTTCAACGATCAGCGCCTCCGCCCGATTCCGCCGCTGGGCCTTGGTGCGTGGCAACCTCGGAGCGCTGTATTACGTGGCAGCCCACCTGATCGGAGCGGCGCTCTTCCTGCTCATGGGGGCTGCGCTTTTGGCCGAGGGAGCCTAGCCGCGGGAGCGCTCAGTGCTCGGCGAGTTTCGTGCCGGGATTCTCCAGCCGACTGTACGCCTTAGAGGGTTTGAGCTCGCGCGACTCGAACAGCTTCGAGACGGTCACCAGATGATAGCCCCGCTCCTTGAGCTTGCTCACCAGATTCGGCACCGCCTGAACCGAACTTTCGTGGATATCGTGCATCAGCAGTATGGACCCCGGCTTGACCTCATCCAGCGCCGTGGACACCGTCTTCTTAGCATCAAGAGTCTTCCAGTCCAGGGTATCTACGTCCCAGAGCACCAGCGGCATCGGAATCAGCCGGTCATAGACCACCCCATGGGCGCCATAGGGAGGACGAAGCAGCCGCGGAGTCACCCCGGCCGCTTTGTCGATCGCCTTATTCGTGGCCGACACTTCCCGCTCGATCTGTTCGCGGGTGGACTTGGTGAGGTCTCGGTGGTCATAGGTATGGCTGGCGATCTCATGTCCCTCGGCCACCATGCGACGTAGCGCCTCCGGGAACTTGGGTACATTCTTGCCCAGCACGAAGAAGGTGCCCGGGGACTGCACCTCGGTTAGTTCATCCAACAACCGATCGGTGTATTTGCCCGGTCCGTCATCGAAGGTCAGCGCAACGCACGCATCGACGCTGCAGTCCACCGGCGCTGGGGCGGCAGGGGAATCGGGTGCCGTATCGGCGGCAGGTTGTGCCGGCGCAGAGCAGCTGGACAATAACAGTGCGGCGGCCATGGCTAGGCCGCACAGGGCACGCGAAGACTTGAGGCGAACGGGCATGAGACTACCTTCGCCGAGCGCCGCATGCCACCCGATTGCGGCGCGCGGAACGTATCCGAAACTTTATGCAAAGCGTGAGCTTCGCCCCAGTCCGGCGAGCATCTTGGCACCGGCGCGCGCCCGGTTTAGGATGAAATGCCACCGTGAGCCGGTGGTGCAGTGCCAACAGTGAAAAAGGTGGACACAGAATGTCGCATATGGGCGAGGAGCTCATCGAAGCGTGGGCCGATGCAACCGCAGAGATCTACAACGAATCGGTGACCGGGCTGAACCTCACCCGGTTGCCCGTGGCCGTGGACCAGTACATTGACCTCTTCGCACGCAGCGAAGAGTTGACCTTCAACCCTGAATCGTCGCCGCTGCACTACTTCGAGCGGCACCCGCATCATGCCGTCTCCGCCATCCTGCGCACCCAAGAGGCCACCGACGAACTGGATGATGAGCAGCTCGAGGCCCTCGAAGCGCTCGCCGACTTCGCGCAGGCTTGGTACGACTTCGACCAACAGCAAGAGCCCGAGCTGGGGGTTTCAGAGGCCGACGACGAAGAGGGCTGGTAGGAGCTAACCCCGCCTCGCCGAGCCGTCCTCACGGCGCGTATAGGCCTGCCCGTCTCGCATCTCGGTGCCGGCGAAGAGGTCCTCAATGCGCACCAGGGTGAAGCCGGCTTTGCGCAGGGACCGAATCAACGGAGCCGCGGCGCGCACGGTACTGTCATTGTGCTCATGCATGAGCACAATCGAGCCAGGCCGCGCCTGCGAGATCACGGTCTTCACCAATTTCTGTGGATCCTGATCCCGGGTGTCATTGCTACCCACATCCCAGAGCACCAGCGGCATTGGCGTGCGCGCGGCGACGCGGGCATCATAGGCGCCATAGGGCGGGCGGAAGATCTGCGGCCTAACCCCGGTGGCCTGCTCGATCACTTCATTGGTCCGCGCCAGCTCCTCGGCCAGTTGCGCATCACTCAGCTCGGTGAATCGTGCGTGGCTGAAGCCATGGGCGCCGATTTGATGCCCCTGTTCGGTCATGGTGCGCAGTGTGTCGTGGCCCGCCGCCACCTTGTGTCCGAGGACGAAAAAGGTGGCTGGTGCGTGGTGTTCGTCGAGGATCCGCAAGAGCCGATCGGTATTCGCGCCCGGGCCATCGTCATAGGTCAGTGCGATACAGCGTGCCACCGAGCAGTCGACCGGCGCCGGTGATTGCTCTACGCCCCGGGTGGTGGGCGCAGGGTCTTCGGCGGGTGCCGCGGTACAGCCCACGGCAAGGGACAGCGCGGCGAGTAACACCGCAGGGCGCGTACGACGCGCGATTCTGTCGGTCATGGTTCCAGACTGCACGGTGACCGACTAGAACATCAAGCCCCGCAGTCGCTAGCCGGTCGGGCGGGTGGCGGGGCAGAATGCACCTATGAACTTCGATGATGCCACGGTCGCTCGAAAGGGGCGTACGGCTCGGGCGGTATTGACCATGGTGTGCGTGGCGGGACTTGCTGTCGCGGGTTATTTTCTGGCCCTTTGGCTTGCGCCGGACGTCAACGCCAGCGGTCAGTGCAGCGGCATTGGCTTTGGGTGCACTCTGACCCCGCGCAACGCGTTGCTGTTCTTTGGATTTCTGCTCGGTCTTCCGGTGCTGATCGGACTGATCATATTTGGCGGTGCCACGGCAGCCTTGCTCCTAAGACGTACCGACATGCATCCGGTGCTGATCGGTCTGATCAGTGCCATCGGGGCGCTACTGCTGTCGCTGGTGCTTGGCTTTGTTCTGCTCTTTGCGGCGTACTAGCCACCAGCAGTAAGTTATCCACAGTTTGGTTCGTGGCGGGCCGAGACATCGCAGGAGCGCGGAGTCTGGGGCCATGACTCAGCCACCACAAACGGCCCGCCAAGCCGCCAGGGAACTTGAAGATCGCCGTCGACGCAGGCTTCAGGCATGGATAACGCTCGTCTTCGTGATCTGCGCGAGCTACAAGACTTACGCGGCGCTCACCGCCGCCGCACTCAGCCGGGTCCCCGAAGGGACCCGGCATGGGATCTGCGATAGCTGCGCGTGGACCAGCTACGACACCCTCTACCTGATCGGCACCGTCGCTGGGATCCCCGCGCTACTGGGGGCAGTCTTTGGCGGTTGGGCGTTGATAGTGGTGCTGGTGCGCATCTCCTCGTTGCCCGGGCCGCTTATCGGACTGATCGCCCTGCTTGGCGGAGTTTTCACCCTGCCGATCCTGATCCTCGGCCTGATCATCGCGGTTTAGTCCGTGCGCTGAACCGTATCCGCAGCGCGCAGTGGATGCTCCAGTTCGTCGCGTGCAAAGGCTCCGGCCTTCCAAGCGATCACCCCAAAGATCGGAGAGGCCAGCCCGGCCACGACGAAAATCGCGGTCAGCCCCACCAGTTCGGCCAATGGACCTGCCACCGCCATCGACAGGGGCATCAGCGCCAAGGACACAAAGAAGTCCAGGCTGGAGATCCGTCCGAGCAAACGCTTCGGCACCCGACGTTGCAGCAACGTGCCCCAGATAACCATGCCGATGGCGTCGGTGACCCCGAAGAGAAACAGGATGGAGCAGAGCACGACCAATGAGTCGAGCACGCCCACCAGTGCCAACGGGATCGTCCCGAGTGACCAGCAGGCGGTCATCACGCTCAGGTAGCGACGGGGGAAGCGCGCGGATGCGGTCAGCATGGATCCCAGCGCGGAGCCCACCCCGAAGCAAGCCAACACCACACCAAAGGTGCGTGCGTCGCCGCCCAGATTATCGCTGACCACGAACGGGATCAGCACTTCAAAGGGCCCGATGAAAGTAAACACCGACACGATCGAAAACAGTAGGGTCCACAGCAACCACGGGGTTTTGAAGGTGTAGCTGGCTCCTTCGCGCAACTGCTGAAGCATTTTGGGGCCATGCTCATCCTCGGAATCCTGTTCAACCCGGTCGTAATCCGGGTTCTTACGGATGAGGCAAAGGACGGCCCAGGCCACTGCGTAGCAGGCCGCAACACCGAAGATAGCTGCGGCTGGAGACAGCGCGGCGACGAGAAAGCCCGCGGACATCGGACCTAGCGCCGTGTGCACCACCGGTCGAACGGTACCTTCGAGTCCATTGGCGGCCAACAGGTCATCCGCGGGGAGGATCCGAGGCAGTAGTGCCGAGTACGCCGGGAAGAAAAATGCCATGGCGGAGCCAGTGACGAAGCCGGTGACCATCAGATGCCACAGGGCAAGCTGTCCGGTAAGTGCGAGTAACGCCGTGACACTAAGAACCACGGCGTTGATCGCTTCGACGCCGATGACGATGCGACGACAAGAGTGGCGATCGGCCATCACCCCGCCGAGGAGCACGAAGAGCAAGAGCCCCATGGCGTTGGACGTCGCGACCATGGACAGTTCGAGGGGTCCGCCGCCTAGTTGGCGAACCTGATAGACCATGGCCACCGCCCACATACCCGAGGCAAAGGTCGCGATGATGAAAGCGCTGGCCAGTACGACGTAGTCCCTTTGGTGAAAGGGCTTGGTCAGGCGCAGCACGGAGGATCGGATAGCTTGCATGTGTTGCTCCTGAGGTACGTGCGGTAACACCATTCTCAGGCTAGTGATTGAGTTCTGTCAATCAGTATTCTTGCGGGCTCGTCGGGTGCTTCGGTGGTGCATTGCGTGATGGTCAGCAGCACCCGGAACAGTTATCCGCAGCTTGCTCGCCGGTCAGGGCGGCTACCGGTTGGGTGCAGGCCTCACCGCGCCAAGCCTCCAGCCCCTCGCGTACCGCGAAAGCGGCGATAAACAGAGCCGCCACGGGATCGGCCCAGCTCCAGCCGAAGAGGCTATTTGCCAGCAGGCCAACGAGGACGGCGGCGGAGAGATAGGAGCAGATCAAGGTTTGCTTGGAGTCTGCCACGGCGGAGGCCGATCCGAGTTCTCGCCCGGCGCGCCGCTCGAGCCAACTCAGCAGCGGCATGATCACGAGGCTCGTGACCGTCAGGATGATCCCCACCTTGCTGTGCTCGGGCTGCATGGCTCCGGCGAGGGTCAGTACCGCGCTGATCGAGACGTAGGCGGCTAGCGCGAAGAAGGAAATGGCGATCAGCCGCAGGGCCTTCTTTTCGCGAGACTCTGGGTCGGGGCCGGCAAACTGCCAGGCGACGGCTGCGGCCGAGAGCACCTCGACAATCGAGTCGAGGCCAAATCCAATCAGTGCCACGGACGAGGCGCCGGCTCCTGCGGCGAGGGCAATAATGGCCTCGATGACGTTGTAGCCGATCGTCAGGCCGACAATGAGGCGCATGCGTTGCTTGAGAAGCTCGCGGCGTCCGGGGCTTAGCGCGGGGGAATCTAGCATGTGCAGGCCGGCCCTTCGCAGCAGTCCTTCGAGGGGTGCAGGGCCACCTTGGCTAGCTCGTCGAGGGCGGCGGCCAGGTGCTCGTTGCCGATGCGGTAGCGGCTACGTCGCCCTTCGGGTTCGGCCTCGACAAGTCCACAGCCGCGCAAACAGGCGAGCTGGTTGGACATCACTTGGCGTGAGACATTCAGTTCGTCGGCCAGATCGGAGGGGAATGCGGGTTTCTCGCGCAGGGCGAGGAGGATTCCCACGCGGGTGGCATCCGATAGCGCGTGGCCGATGCGGGCCAGGGTGGCCGCATGCGAAACCGGGGCAAGTGTGCTCATAAATTCATAGTACATGGAACCATGAATTCAGAAACATCTGAATTTGCCCCGGCGACTACAGCCGGCTAGTGACCGCCTCCGAGCTTCCCGGCCAGGCGTTCCTGCATTTGCTGGCTGGCCTGATTGAGCCCCTCGATCTCAACGGTCTTTCCATACTTCGCGTACTTCTCCTGAATGGAATCCAGTGCGGCGATGGTCGAGGCATCCCAAAGATGCGACTTATACATGTCGATGACCACGTGGTTGGGGTCTTCGGCGTACTGGAACTGGTAATAGAGGTCATTGGAGGAGGCGAAGAATAGCTCGCCGTCGACCTCGTATTTCACAATCTGCTCGCCGAAGTGCTCCTCGATGCGACGATCGACGGTCACGAAATGCGCCACACGACGCGCAAAGAGAACCATCGCCAAGATCACGCCTCCGATGACGCCGATGGCCAGATTGTGCGTCGCGACGGTCAGGATGACGGTGACCACCATGACCGTGGTTTCCGACTTAGGCATGGTCTTCAGCGAGTTATAGCTGATGGAGTGCCAATCGAAGGTGGCGTAGGCGACGAAGACCATGATGCCGACCAGGGCTGCCATTGGAATGATGCCCACGATATCGCCAAAGGCTACGACCAGAATGAGCAAGAAGAGTCCGGCCAAGAAGGTGGAAATGCGGGTGCGAGCGCCGGAGACCTTGGTGTTGATCATCGTCTGACCGATCATTGCGCAACCGCCCATGCCACCGAAGAAGCCGGTGACGATGTTAGCTACGCCTTGGCCCCACGACTCGCGGGTCTTATTTGAATGGGTATCTGTGATGTCGTCGACGAGCTTGGCGGTCATCAGGGATTCAAGCAATCCTACGAGCGCCATGGATAGCGAGAATGGGAAGATGATCTGGAGGGTTTCCAGATTGAGTGGAACGTCGGGGAAGAATAATGATGGGAGGCTGTCGGGCAGTTCGCCTTTGCTATTCACGTTTGGAACGTCGATGCCGGCGAAGACCACAATAAGGGTCAATGTAACGATGGCTACCAGCGGTGCGGGGACCACAGTGGTGAGCTTGGGTAAGAATAGTACGATCGCCAGCGCCAGGAGCGCCAGCGGATATACCATCCACGGAACGCCGAAAAGCGTCCAGTTGTGGGTGTCGATACCCAATTCACCGAGCTGCGACATGAAGATGAGGATGGCCAGACCGTTGACGAATCCCACCATCACCGAGCGTGGGATGAAACGCATCAACCTAGCAACGCCCAGCAGTGCGAGGATGATCTGCAGCGCGCCGGCCAGAATCACCGCGGCGATGAAGTAGTCCAGCCCGTGGCTCTTGACCAGAGGGGCGATCACCAATGCCACCGCGCCCGTGGCCGCCGAGATCATGGCCGGCCGTCCGCCGACGAAGGCGATGGTCACGGCCATCGTAAAGGAGGCGAAGAGGCCTAAACGTGGGTCCACGCCGGCGATTACCGAGAAGGCGATGGCCTCGGGGATCAGCGCCAGCGCCACCACGAGACCGGCCAAGACCTCGGTCTTCAGTAGCCGAGGGGATTTCAAGGTATGTAGAACGGATTGCCGTTCCAGCGGTGTGAGTTCGTGCGTAGCCGTCGCGGCGTGAGTGCTCACGAAATGGGCTCCATTCATGAAAGGGACAGGGATGATTCCTGCGATCTGTGGGGAATCCGGGCTGCGCGCGGCGATGCGCGGTCGAAGACGGATGGTGCCTTGTTGGCAAGTCTCCGGGACAGAGCTTAACCCTAACCTAACGTAAGGGTAGAGTTGAAATTTCTGTGCGTATAATCGCGGTGAACATTGAGCTACGAAGAGAGGCCGGCTGATGCTGATAGGTGATCTGGTCGAGGCCACCGGCCTGTCCCATCGAACCATTCGCCACTATGACGAGGTCGGTCTTCTGCCCGCCAGCACCCGGAGCGAAGGGGGCTACCGAGTGTATTCCGAATCGGACTTGCGGCGCATGCTTCGGATCCGCTCGATGAAACCATTGGGCTTTACCCTCGATGAAATGCGTGAGCTCTTGGACACCATTGACGCCTTGGACGCCGATCCCACCGACCCCGCGGTGCGCGAGAAATTCGCCGCTTATGTGGCTTCGGCACAGGCCAAGCGCGATAAATTGGCGCTGAATTTGGAGCGCGCGGATGCCCTGTTGGACGAATTGACCGGGCGTTAATTACTGCCCGGGCGCGTGAGGGGAAGCCAGCCGGCGTTCGAGTAATACGGTGTTGCGCCAGTGTCCGGCCAGCGGACCGTGGCTCATCAGACCGATCCCTTCGCGCACCCCCACGACGCGAAATCCGTGGCGCTGATGCAGGGCGAGACTGGCCGCGTTTTCGGGAAAGATCGATGCTTGCAACATCCAGATGCCGTTGACCTCGGCCTGCGCAATGAGGTGGCCCAGTAGCGCCTTGCCGATGCCTTGCGCGCGACGCGTTGGATCCACGTAGAGTGAATGCTCAACCACCCCGGCGTAGACCTCACGAGTCGATACCCGGCTGGCGGCGCACCAGCCGAGTACTTCCTGTTCCGCGGACCGCGCCACGGCGCTGAGGCCCGGAACTTTGCCTGTACAGAACTCTGCCCAGTCCTCGGGTGGTGCTTCGGCGAAGGTGGCGTGACCGGAAGCGATCCCGACGGCGAAAATTTCGTTGACGCGCGGCCAGTGTGCCTCCGTCATCGGAACTAGTTGGATTGGTGGCGTTGGCTCGATGGCGTCACCGCTGGTGGCGAACGGCGGTCTGTGCGAAGTCATGCCCACATTATTGCCGAAGCGCAGCGGGGAGCGTCGCGCGTTTCAGCACACAGGGCACTGTGAATTTTCCGGCAGACCATAGCCGCGGACCGCGGCGTAATGGCATGATGCGGGTATGAGTGAAGTGACGGTATTTGAGTCCTCCGGGGTGATCCGGCTGTCCGTGGCCCGCGTCTGGGAACTTCTCACTGACTGGGTTTCCATGCCGCTGTGGGCGCCCGGGGTGCAGCGCATGCAACCGGCCGAGGACCGCTTGGCTCCCGGTTTGCGTCTGGACTACCTCAGTGCGGGGCATGAGCGTCAACTCACCGTCCACGAAGTTGAACCAGAAAAGCGCTTGGTTTTGCGCACCGGAGATGGCCCGGACTCCTTGGCCTATAGCTTTAGCCTCGACGAGAGCGCGGGACAGGCCAAAATGCTGCTGCGCATCACGGTGCTGAACCCGGATCTGTCCAGCGCGGAACTCGCGGATCTGGCCGAAGAGGTCGCCAAACGCGACGGGGCCACGCTGTATCAACTCAAGCGCTACGCCGAGGGCGCGCCCTAAACGACCCACAGCAGACTTAACCGGCGAAGGCAGGCGACCGATGATCCGGGCGCCTGCCTTCGTTCTGTGCGCGCCGGCGGCGCGCAGCGAGTATTACTCGGTGTCGTGGTCGGTTTCCAGCACGGCGGCAAGGGTATCGAGGACCGCTTCGGCCCCTTCGCCCTCGGCGCGTAGCACGACCTTGGTGCCGTATTCGGCGCCGAGGCCCATGAGCGAGAGGATGCTCGAAGCATCCAGCGCGTCCTCGGCCGGCTCACCTTCGAGGGCGATGGTGACCTCCAGCGGCTGCTCGGAGGCGGCCTCGGCGAAGATCGCGGCCGGACGGGCGTGCAGGCCTACACGGCTGCCAATGGTTGCAATGCGTTCTGCCATGATGACTCCTATTGGTGTGGGTTGTTTGAAGATTACAGGCCGTAGCGTTCGAGTTCGGGTAGTTCGGCGCGCACCAGCGCACGTGCCTCTACCGCGCTAGGCGCGGCCAGCGCCCGCTCGGCAAGGCTGCGGGCCCTCGACAGGTTGATGGTGCGCAGTACGGCAGCCACCGGGGCCAGCGCTCGCTTGTTCATCGAGAGCGTGGCGACGCCCAAACCGACCAGCACCACCGCAAGGGCCGGATCCGCTGCGGCTTCACCGCACACACCGACGGGCTTACCCCCGGCATTCTGGGCGCCCCGGCAGGAGGCGGCGACCAACTGCAGAACGGCCGGCTGCCACGGGTCGTTCAGTTCCGCCAACGCACCGAGCTGCCGGTCGGCGGCCATGGTGTACTGGGTCAGGTCGTTGGTGCCGATAGACACGAAGTCGCAGGTGCCGAGAATTGGTTCGGCCAGCAAGGCAGCGGAGGGCACCTCGATCATCACGCCGGTGGTGCGCAGCCCTGCCTCGGTGGCCAGCTGCGCAAAGTTTGCGGCTTCGGCCGGGGTGGAGATCATCGGGGCCATCACCCAAACTTCGGCCTCGTGGTCCGCCGCAGCCTGGGCAATGGCGGCGAGCTGACGGGCCAACACACCCGGGGTGGCCCCGTCCGTGCGGTAACCGCGCACACCCAGTGCCGGGTTCGGTTCGCTGGCGTCGGTGAGGAACGGCAGTGGCTTATCCGCACCCGCATCGAGGGTACGCACCACAACCTTCGCCCCAGCGAAGGCCTCGAACACCGCGCCATAGGCCTCGACCTGTTCTTCGTGGCTCGGTTCCTTATCCCGGTTCAAGAAGCAGAATTCGGTGCGCAACAAGCCCACGCCCTGCGCCCCTGCCGCCGCGGCGGCCTGCGCGTCGCTGCCGCTACCCACATTGGCCAGCAACGGGACGAGGTGGCCGTCGGCCAATTCCCCGGTACCCGAGAATTCCGGCACCTGCTCGCGTGAGGCGTAGGCGGTGGCCAAGGCGATTTCCGCGCTACCGGGGTTGCGCACCACGCGGCCATCGATGCCGTCGACGAAGACGAGGTCACCGTCGGCCAGCTCGGTGCTCTGCCCGGCGGCGACTATGGCCGGCAAGCCGAGCGAACGGGCGATGATTGCGGTATGCGACTGGGGCCCGCCATCGGAGGTCACTAGGGCCAGTACCTTGGCCGGGTCGAGGGTTGCCGTATCGGCCGGCGCTAGGTCCACGGCGGCCAGCACGAACGGTTCGTTAGCGTCGGGAATTCCGGGGGCGGGCACCCCGCGCAGGGTCGCGACGATACGGGCGCGGACGTCCAGCACGTCGGTGGCGCGTTCGGCCATGTAGCCGCCCAGGGCGGTGAGCTGGGTGGCCACGGCGTCGGCGGCTTCCCAGATGGCCGACTCGGCGCAGGTGCCCGAGGCGACGAGCTTGGTCGCGGACTTCAACAGCGAGCGGTCCGCGGCCATCAGCGCGGTAGCCTTCAGCACGGCCTGAGCGTTGCCGGTGGCGTGTGCGGCGCGTTCCTTGAGCTGCGCCGCGACCTGGGCGGCGGCATCGGCTAGGCGCTGGGTTTCGGTTTCTACGCTGGCCCCTGGCGGGAGCGGAGCCCCGTCGGCCGGGGCCGCGATCGGGTCGGGCATCCTGAGCACCGGGCCGATCACCCGTCCGGCGCTGACGCCGACTCCGGCGAACACTTGTTGGATTGCGTGACTCATGCTGCGACCTTTCCTGCCGTGGCAGCGCTGGCTTCAACGGGTACCGAACGGCGGGCGAACTTCTTGAGCGATACGACCAGTCCAGCGGAGACGACGGTGCCGATGGCGGTGGCCACCAGGAACATCGGCCAGGTGTTGTTCATGGCGAAGAAGACGAAGATACCACCGTGCGGGGCCTGGGAGAGCACCCCGAAGCTCATGATCAGCGACCCGGTCACACCGGCTCCGACCATGGCGGCTGGGATAACGCGCAGCGGGTCGGCCGCTGCGAAGGGGATCGCGCCTTCCGAGATAAATGCGGCGCCGAGCAACCAGGCGGCCTTGCCGTTTTCGCGTTCGGCCTGGCTGAAGAGCTTGGGGGAGAGCACCGTAGCGAGGGCCAGCGCCAGCGGCGGAACCATACCGGCGGCCATCACCGCGGCCATGATCATCAACGGGGCCGGGTTCTCGGTGATCGACCCGGTTCCTAGACCGGCCACGGCGAAGGAGTAGGCAACCTTGTTCACCGGACCGCCCAGGTCGATGGCCATCATCAGACCGAGGATCAGACCAAGCACCGCGGCGGCGGCACCGGACATGCCCGAGAGCCAGTCGTTCAATGCGACGGTGAGCTTGGCGATCGGGCCGCCGAGGAACAGGAACATCAAGCCGGAGGC
The DNA here is from genome assembly GCA_031317595.1 of Glutamicibacter sp. PS. Classification (GTDB taxonomy): domain Bacteria; phylum Actinomycetota; class Actinomycetes; order Actinomycetales; family Micrococcaceae; genus Glutamicibacter; species Glutamicibacter endophyticus. The sequence continues at coordinate 3,073,956 of JANCMB010000001.1, read as the reverse complement.
GATGATTGATCCCAACAGTGGCACGATCACCACGGGCATCAGCCCGCGCATAAACCGCGGCACATTCCACGAGTTGATCCAACGCGCCGCGAGACCGGCGAGCAGACCACCGACGATACCGCCGAGGAATCCGGCGCCCATGAACCCGGCGACGGCACCGGCGGTGAAGCCCGGGGCAATACCCGGACGGTCCGCGTAGGCGTAGGCGATGTAACCGGCGAGCGCCGGCACCAAAAAGCCCATGGACAGTGCACCGATCTTGAAGGCCACCGCCCCTAGGTAGGCGGCGAGGCCACCTTCGGGCAGGTTGAACAGCGTATTAGCGCCCAAGACGTCGTCGGCGATATCGGTGATGTCGTAACCGCCGAGTAGGAAGCCCAGCGCGATCAGCAGACCACCACCGGCGACGAAGGGGATCATGTAGCTGACACCGGTCAGCAGTGCTCGCTTCAGTCCGGCACCGACGGATTCCTTGCCGCCGGTCTCTTCGCTGGACTCGCTGGGGCCGCCGGCTGGTACCTTGCGCGCATTCGGGTCACTGGAGGCGGCGATGGCGTCCTTGATGAGCTTTTCTGGCTCGTCGATGCCGCGCTTCACCGGCACCTGGATCACCGGCTTACCGGCGAAGCGGGCGCGATCGCGCACGTCGACATCCACGGCAAAGATGACCGCGTCCGCGGCGGCGATGGTCTCAGCCGGCAGCGGGGTGGAGCCCGAGGAGCCCTGAGTTTCAACGGCGAACTCGACGCCCAGATCGGCTGCGGTTTGTGCGAGCGAGTCGGCGGCCATGTAGGTGTGTGCGATGCCGGTCGGGCAGGCGGTGACGGCCACGATGCGCTTCTTCGCCGCCGGTGCCTCGGTGGCGGCAGCGGTTTCGGCCGGTGCCTGGGCGGCGGGGGCCTGCGGGGCCTCGGAGGTTACCGCACGGACTAGTTCGACGATCTCTTCGGGGGTCTGAGCCTCGCGCAGCGCAGAGGTGAAGGTCTTCTTCACCAGTGCACGGGCCAGCTTGGAGAGCAGTTTGAGATGGTCCTTATCGGCACCGGCGGGGGCGGCGATGAAGAAGATGAGATCCGCTCCGCCGTCCTTGGCGCCGAAATCCACGGTCTGCGGCAACCGGGCCATGGCCAAGCTGGGCACGGCGACGGCGGCCGAACGGCAGTGCGGAATCGCGATGCCGCCGGGGACACCGGTAGGGGTCTTTTCCTCGCGGGCCAGCCCGTCGGCGGCCAGGGCATCCGCGTCGGTTGCGCGGCCGGTGCCGGCCAGCAGGGCCGACAGCTCCTTGATAACCTCGGCACTGCTGGAACCCAGCGGTGCGTCGAGGCTCACCAACTCGGGGGTAATCAATTCGGTCATTGTTATGCCTTTGCCTTGTGCAGGTCCCGGAGGGAAACCGCATTCACTGTTAGGTCGTTGGGGGTGGGGATGGTGGAGCCGGGAAGCGCCACCGCCGCCGAGCCGTATGCCACGGCGCGGATGAGGCAATCAGAAAGTGGATCGCCTGCACTTGAAGCCAAGAGGAAACCGGCCAGGGCCGAATCGCCGGCACCGACGGTGCTGCGTGCGGTCACCGGTTCATGTACCGCGTGCAGCGCCTGGATACTCGAGACCAGCACCGCTCCGGCGGAACCGAGGGTGGCCAGCACGAGCCCGACCCCGCGGTCGACCAGTGTTGCGGCCGCCGCGGCGGCGGCTTGCAGATCGGCTTCCAAATCTTGGGTTGTGCCGGTGAGTTCTGCCAGTTCCTGAGCGTTGGGTTTGATCAGGTCGGGCAGGCTGGCCGGGTTGGCCTCCCGCAGGGCCAGTAGCGGCGCGTCGGAGGTGTCCATCGCAATGGGTGGGCAACTCTCGCCGAGCGCCTCGCGCAGTGCCTGGGTCAGCGTGAGGTAGTAGTCCTCGGCCACTCCAGGGGGCAGCGAACCGGCGAGTACCACCCAGCTGGCCTGCTCCGCATACTCGATCAAGGTGGCGAGCACCTGGTCCAGCGTCTGCGGTTCCAGTGCCGGGCCCGGTTCGTTGATCTTCGTGGTGACGCCCGCCGGGTCGGCCAGGGTGATATTGGTGCGGAGTCGGGCTTCGATTGGGATGTTGCGGTAAGCCAGCGCGTCGGCGGCCAGCGCCAACACCAGCGGGTCGTCGTCGGCCCCGGGTAGCACGGCCAGCGTGGGTTCGCCAGCTTGGGCGACGGCCCGAGCGACGTTCACCCCTTTGCCGGCGGCCTGCACCGAGCTCTGCACGGCGCGTTGCACCTCGCCGGGGGCCAGGCTGTCGGCCAGTTGCACGGTTTGGTCCAGTGCGGGGTTCAGGGTCAGGGTCAGGATCATGCGTAGAGCACCTCCACATCGGCATCGGCCAGAGCCGACGCGAGGGAGGCGTCGGGAGTGCCGGTGGTTATCAGGGTGTCGATTTCGGCGAGCTCGGCAAAGCGCACCAGTGAACGTTCGTTGAACTTCGAGGCGTCGGCCAAAACCACCACGCGCTTCGCGGCGGCCACAATGGCGCGTTTGACGTCTGCTTCCATGGGGTCCGGGGTGCTCAGCCCGAAGCTCGGGTCGATGGCGTTGGTGCCGACGAAGGCGATGTCGGCGCTGAGTCCGTCGAGCTCGGACACCGTGCGCGACCCGCTGGCCGCGCCGGTGAGTCCGCGGATGCGTCCGCCGATGAACTCGATCGGCAGTTCTGGGTTGGCACTGATACTCGTGGCGATGGGCAGAGCGTGGGTGATCAGCAGGTGCTGATGTTCGCTGGGGCTTTGGGCGATGAGTTCGGCCAGGAGCCCGGTGCTGCTACCGGCATCGAGCAGGATCGAGGTATCCGCGGCGGGAATGAGGTTAAAGGCGGCCCGCGCGATCCGCGCCTTGTCATCGGCGTGGAGCGTGCTGCGCACCAGATGGCTTTCCTCGCGGGTGCTGGAGCTCAGGGTGCTGACGGCCCCGCCGTGCACACGGCGTAGCGAGCCGAGCTGTTCGAGCTGATCCAGATCGCGACGCACGGTTTCTCGGGTGATTTCAAAACGCTGGGCCAAGTCCGCGACGGTGACCTTTCCGGCGCTGGCTAGCAGCTCCGTAATGGCCTGCTGGCGTTCCTCGGCAAACATCGTCTCCACCCTTCGTGACCTGCCACACGTTCTGTGTTTGTATGACTTTATGCCCGTTTATGTGGCATCGTCAAGCTTAATTTCGGGAGAATTTTACGAGTATCTGTGTTTTTGTTGCAGTGCTTCTGTTTGACTGGCCACTGGCGGGCCGCTGACGTGGGGAGTTAAGCCGAATTAAGGGCCCGGGTGCCAAGATGAAGCCATGGCAACGCGAGCAGACACCGATCATTGGCCGCGCTATAACAAGGCGCAGCGCACTCGTGGGGTGCGCGACCTCTGCGCGGAGATTATCGACGGGGCCGGTCCCGGTGCGGGGCGCCGTGCGCTGGACCTTGGGGCCGGTGCGGGAGTGGAAACCCGAGCCCTGCTTGCCGCCGGATGGTCGGTCCACGCGATCGACTCCGCCCCAGGTAGCGCCACGCAGATTCGAGAGGGCCTCACGGGCGAGCGCGCCGCCCGATTAACCATTGGCGAGCACTCCTTTGCGGATCTCGATGCGCTACCGGCCAGTGATCTGGTTTACGCGGGGTACTCGCTACCCTTTATGGATCGCAACGCATTTGGCGATTTTTGGCCGTTGCTCACCGAATCTGTTCGTCCCGGCGGCTGGGTGGCAGTCAATCTTTTCGGGGTGTCCGATACGTGGGCTGCCGATACGTCGATGAACTTCTGAGAGCGGTCGGAGATCGAAGCACTCTTCGCGGGGCTGGAGCGGGTCGAGCTACGGGAGGCCGAGTACGACGGAATGTCCTTCAGTGGTCCGAAGTATTGGCATGTCTTCGACGTGATCGCCCGGCGTAGCGGTCGATAAACTATCCGGAGTTTCGTTGACGTGCCACGGGTCTGATGCCTTGAGGCTCTGTGGTGGGGATGCCGATGGCCGGATCGTTGTGGTGGGACGTGCCACTGGGAGTCTTGGTTGGACTTCTGGTGTTTTGGCTTACGCTTATCGTGGCGTTGGTGCTCGTGCGGCCCCGCGGTGATCTACTGCGCGAGGCGTTGCGGCTCTTGCCGGATCTGTTGCGGCTATTGCGCCGAGTGGCAGCAGACCGCGCGCTGCCGCGTGGGGTACGCGTGCGCATCGTGTTGCTCATGCTCTATCTGGCACTACCCATTGACCTAGTGCCCGATTTTCTCCCGGTGATAGGTTATGCCGACGATGCCATCATCGTGGTCTTGGTGCTACGTCAGGTCGTGCGCCGGGCCGGTATCGACGCGGTGCGCGCCCACTGGCCCGGTTCCGCGGACGGATTCGCCGCCCTCGTGCGCCTATGCAACCTCCACGACCAGTGAATCGAAGGAACTCTAATGACCTATTCACTTGAGACGATATTGTCAGGTATGTAGGCTAATGAGCGCCCTAGCTGGTCAAGTGAGTCGACATGTCAAAGGAGTACGTATGCGAAATTACCTCGGACTAAACACTGCCTCCGATGGTTCACATCCGCCGCTCTGGCACGGGGTCAGCAGGGCTAAGCGTGCGCTCGCCGCCGGTGTGAGCCTCGTAATGGCCATCGGGGTTTTCGTGATCTCCTCGTGGCTTCTTGCCCCGGCGACGGGTTTCGCCAGCTACGTACCCTGGCTCTTCGCCGCCGGTGCCTTGCTCCTGTCGACGCTCATTGCCGAGCGCGCGATGGTGCGTCTCATGACCCCTTGAACGCCGACGCTTAGCGCTCGTCAGAGTTCTGCACATAGAGTAGATGGGTAGATGCAGGAGGCGGGCAGTGGATCGGTTGCTAGGTATTACATGGCTCGAAGCCAGTGCGGTCGCTCTGGCCACGGTGGGAATGTATGTGGCTCTGATCCTTCTGGTGCGATTGCTGGGCCAACGCATGCTCTCGAGCATGTCCAGCTACGACCTTGCTGCAGTGATTGCGTTCGGCGGAATTATCGCCCGGGCAGCGCTGGGGGATTCTCCACGTCTGGGCGGAGGCATCGTGGCATTGGTGACGCTGGTGGGATTGCAGGCAGTCTCGGGGCTGCTGCGCCGCACGCGATTCGGTTCTTCATTGATCGCCAACCGTCCGGTCCTCCTGATGGCCGGACCGAAGATCATTGAGGAACATATGAGCCGTTGCCACGTGTCGCATGCGGAGCTCGACTCGCGGCTACGGCTCGCTGGCATTTCGCATCCTTCGCAAGTAGGTGCAGTGGTATTCGAACCTTCCGGAGCATTGAGCGTGATCCGCGCGGGGCAACCTATCTCCTTGGAAATCTTCGACTCGGTTATAGGCGTCGACTACCTGAAATCGGTGCAGCAATGACCACTCCACAAGCTTGGACCACCGTACGCAATATGGGGTCGGCCTCGGCGCAACGGCTGGAAGCGATCGGTCTCGCCGATCCAGCGGTCCTAAGTACCCTTGGCCCGGTGGAAATCCATCTGAGGTTGTGCGACGCCTATCCGGGGCAAATCTCACGCACCATGTTGTGGTGCTGGCCGGCGCCGAGCTCGACCTTGATTGGCGCGAATCACCCAGCGAGCTACGAGAACAGCTGCAAGGTCAGGTCGCCGAGAGCGCCGATTAAGCACCGGATGAGAGTTTGCTCAGAGCGCAGACTGGGCTGGTGAAGTGTCGATGGTGCTCTGTTAGCCTGAGGCGAGAGCACCGGCGAGATCTCGCCGGTGCCCATCGAGCCAAGGAGACTCACATGCCCAATGTTCACGAACTGGCCAGCACACTATCCACCGCTCACAGCTCGGGTCGTTTGCTCGTGCTTCCCACCGTCTGGGACACGTTCAGCGCCGCCGTGGCCGTCGATGCAGGTTTCGAAGGGCTCACCGTTGGTAGCCATCCGGTAGCCGACGCAATCGGTAGCGCGGACGGCGAAAAGATGGATTTCACGCAGTATCTGGCGGTGGTCCAGCGCATCACTTCCTCCGTCGAGGTGCCTGTTAGCGCCGATGTCGAATCAGGATATGGCCTTGCCCCGGAGGAACTGATCAATCGGCTCCTTGAAGTTGGAGCCGTGGGAGCCAATATCGAAGATGTGGTTCACCGCGAAGGTGATCGAGTGCGCGATCGCAACGAGCACGCCGACTACATCGCCGCCGCCCGCCAGGCAGCCGATAACGCCGGTGTGGACTTCGTCATTAACGGTCGGACCGATGCGGTCAAGCTCGGCACGGACGTCTTCACCGACCCGCTGGCCGAGGCCGAGGCTCGCATTCAACTGATGGAACAGGCCGGGGCCCGTGCGGTCTATCCCGTTGGCTTGAGCACGGCAGAGCAAGTGACCAAGCTGGTGGCCTCCGTGAACGTCCCGTTGAATGTCACCGCGCATCCGGTCAAGGGCCACGGCGCCGGGGATCTGAGCGCGCTTACCGCACTGGGTGTGCGCCGGGTAAGCTTTGGCCCATTGTGGCAGATGTGGTTAGCCGAGACCTCCAAGGAGCAATTGGCTGCCTGGCGTAGCTAGCATTCCGGCGGCGGCACAACTCGCCGTACCCTAGTCGGTGCCCGGGCGGCGCCGGAAGCTCTTAGTCTCGGAGCGGCGCCGTTTCGCCTCGATACGTCGGCGTTGCGAGCCCTTCGTGGGGCGCGTGGGACGCCGAGGTATCGGTGGAGCCAGCGCCTCACGCAGGAGTCCGGCTAAACGTTCGCGCGCCGCGGCACGATTCTGTCGTTGTGAACGGAACTCTGAGGCATCGATACTCAGCACCGTTCCGCTCAGTTTGCTCGCTAGTTCCTTCAGCGCCCTCAGACGTTGCTCTTCATCCAAAGCCGTGGTGTTGGCCAGATCTAAACTGAGTTGCACCCGTGAGTCGGTGGTATTGACGCCCTGACCGCCCGGCCCCGAGGCGCGCGAAAACTGCTCACTGAGTTCGGCGGCTGGAATTCGCAGCCCCTTGGGTGCCCCGGGTCCCGGCGGTACGAGCAGATCATCCATCTCACCAGTGTGCCCTACAACCGGTTGCCTCAAGGAACGCAGTACCCGGGCACGTGCCGGTTCGTGGTCCAGCCCCGGCTTATGGTGCCCGGGGCGTACCCGTCGTTGAATCTGCCTCGGAGTTTTGCACATTGGCCAGCGATACGTAGTAAGAGCGCAGGGTGCGCGAACCGTGTAGCTCACCCACAGAGTCTCGTTGCATGCCCTCGATGAAGAAGCGGGTCAACGAACCGCTACGTGGCCCCATCCGATCCGCAACCCAGGTTGCGCAGGAGGCCAGAGCATGCGGGACGGCGACATAGCGAGGGGTCTTTCCCGCAGCCTCGGCCGCCAGCTCCACGATCTCGCGGTAGCTCAGTGCCTCGGGGCCTCCAACATCCCACGAACCCGCCCCATACGACAGGCGCTGGACACAGAACTCGGCCAAGTCCGCGCCGTGGATGGGGCTCAGCCGGACACTCCCGTCTCCGAGACCCACGGCCAGTCCGCGCCGGGTGAGCTCGAAAATCTCGGTCAGATCGGAGAAGTAGCCGGAAGGATTCACGATCTGACCGGTGACCTTCGAACGTTTGAGCGCCTGCATGAAGGCGTATTTCGCGCGCATCAGCGCCGAGGTGCCCTCGGCGGCATTCATCACCCCGACGTATAGGAATGAATCCACCCTCGCTTCCTCGGCCAGCTCGAGATAGCGCAAGTTCAGGCGGAAATCGATGTCCCAAGGATCGGCCTTCTGCCGTGTCACGCCCAACGCCGAGAATACGTGGTGCACCCCATCGACGACCGAGCTCCCGAGCTCGGATGCGTCGCGAGCGACGACCCACTCATCGACCAAACCTTCCAGGGCCGGTGCGCCGAAGGAGCCGGTGGCAATTGCCCGGTCTTGGTCGCGCACCACGACACGGATGATGAAACCCTGTGCCTTAAGCCGTGCGACGAGAAAGCGTCCGACGTAGCCGGTGGCCCCGACTACCAGTGCCCGTTTGTCCCTGGAATCCATGACGGTCATAACCTTTCGACGAAGTGCATTGCGGGAAGTGCCCGCCCGGTCAGTTATATGCAGGCTCAGGGACGCATTGAGTCCGAGCCGTTCACGGAATCGACCTAGTTAATGATCTCTGCTTTAGATTCGCGAATCCCGGCGATCCTCTCGCGCCAGAGCGCGAGTTGCTCTTGGGTGAGGCGAGTCCAGTCGGTCACTTCCTCGAGCACTCTTAGTGGCGCTACGCTCCGGTAGGAGCGCGTCGGATTGCCGGGAAACTTCTTATCCGTGACATTTGGGTCATCTTCAAAGTCACCGGTGGGTTCCACCCGGTAAACATGGGCGCTCGCGCCCTCGGGCCCCAGCATTGCGGCAATCTCAGCGGCCAGCCCGGCTCCATCACGCTGCGCGGTGAAATACACGTGGTTCATGGTGATCTCCGGACGATAGTTCGAGGGGTGTCCGGCGATAATGAGGTCGCCCGGTCGCAGTACGGCGCGGGTTCCATGGAAGAAGGTGTCCTGATCGTTGGCGTTCTGTGAGCTCACGCCGCGATCATAACAGGGTGGAACCTAGCGCGGACGGAACATCAAAGCGGCGGTCGTTTCCCGCAATTCCTGCGTTAGCTTGGCCAGGCTGGCCGCCGGGTAGGGAACGGCGGCCAGGGGGTAATGAGCAGCGGAGGGACCCAGCCCGGTGCCCTCCGCTACTGCGAAGTCTCAGGCCAGTTGCTGTCGCTTGGAGGATATAACCCCGGTATTGAAACCGGCCAAACGCAAGCCGCCGTAGAAGCGTGCATGCTCAATCTTCACGCACCGATCCATCACCACATTCATGCCGGCAGCTTCGGCGCGACGAGCAACCTCTTCATGCCAGGATCCCAACTGTAGCCATAGGGTCTTGGAGCCAACGGCTAGCGCCTCGTCCAATACCCCGGGAAGGTCATCATGTTTGCGGAAAACTTCGACCATGTCGGGCACCTCGGGAAGGTCGGCCAGCGACTTGTAGACCGGTTGTCCCAGAATTTCATCCAGCACCGGGTTCACGAAGTACACGGTGTACTTACTTGAAGAGAGCAGGTAGGTGGCCACAAAATAGCTAGCCCGCGACGGCTTATTGGAGGCACCGACAATGGCGATGCTCTTCGTCTCGCGCAGAATCTTCAGTCGCTCGGCGGCCGAAGGCCCCTGCCAGCTGCGATCGTGCGTCATGCTTAAGCCCCCTTCGGAGTAGTGATGGTGCAGGCTGCGCCATTGAAGTTTGCCGCTACGGCTGGCGATGGCTCGGCAACCTGCTGCGCGGCTGTCAGGGCCTGATCGAGATCCCAAATAATGTCCTCAACATCTTCAAGGCCGACGGAGAGGCGGATCAGGTCTTCGGGAACGCCGGCTGACACGAGCTGTTCGGCGGTGAGCTGCTGGTGGGTGGTGGAGGCCGGGTGCAGTACCAAGGTACGGGCATCACCAATATTGGCCAGATGGCTGGCCAGTTGCAGGGAATCGATGAATTTCGCTCCCGCGGCCCGCCCTCCGGCCACACCGAAACTGAAGACCGAGCCGACGCCCAGCGGCAGGAGCTCACTGGCCCGCTGGTGTTGCGGATGTCCCGGCAGGCCGGCGTAATTGACGTAGCTGACTCGCTCATCTGCTTCCAGCCAGGCCGCCACAGCCTTGGCGTTGGCCAAGTGAGCGTCCATCCGCTGGGGCAGCGTCTCGAGGCCTTGCAGCAATTGGAATGCCGACTGCGCCGGTAGCGCCGGGCCAAAGTCGCGTAGCTGTTCGCTACGGAGCTTGGTCAAGAAGCCGTATTCACCAAAGTTGCCCCACCACGAAACATTTCCGTAGCTGGGAACCGGTTCGGTCATGGTCGGGAATTTTCCATTGCCCCAGTTGAAGCTGCCGGCCTCGATGACCACGCCGCCCAAGGTGGTGCCGTGCCCGCCGATAAATTTCGTGGCCGAGTGGATCACAATATCTGCGCCGTGCTCGATGGGTCGGAGCAGGTAGGGAGGAGTCAGCGTCGAGTCCACCACAAGGGGGATGTCGTGACGGTGCGCCGCCTCGGCAAGTCCCTTCACGTCGGCAATATCGCCGGAGGGGTTGGCGACTACCTCCGTGTAGAGCGCCTTGGTATTGGGGCGAATCGCCGCCTCAAAATCTGCGGCTTCATTGGAATCGATGAAGGTGGTTTCGATACCAAAGCGCCGTAGTGACACATCGAGCTGGGTGATGGTGCCGCCATAGAGCTTCGCCGAGGCGACGATGTGGTCCCCGGCTTGTGCCAGCGCTGCGAAAGTGATGAACTCCGCGGCCATGCCGGACCCGGTGGCGACGGCACCGATGCCGCCTTCGAGGGAGGCCATGCGTTCTTCGAATGCGGCGACCGTCGGGTTGCCGATGCGTGAGTATATATTTCCGTACTTTTGCAACGCGAACAGGTTCGCGGCATCGTCGGAGTCCTTGAAGACGAAGGACGTGCTTTGGTAGATCGGGACCGCGCGGGCACCGTGTTCGGCGTCGGGGGTGCCGCCGGCGTGTAGTGCGCGGGTGCGGAACCCGAAAGTATGGTCGGCCATGGGAAGGTATCGGCTCCTTAGTCGAGGCTGAATTCGAGGCAAGGAATCCCGAGGCTCAATGTCACTTTGCGGCCATCGAGTCGAGGCGGAAAGTTGCTCCATCGTTTCTGGCGGTAGCACCGTAACCACCGGCTGTGGCAGGTTGCTGCGGCGTCATCGAACCAGATCTCTCGGCCGCTCGGGATGGTACGTAACAGTTTGCCAATGTGACCGTTTGTGAACCAAGTATGCGTCGTAACGTTGCGGCCTACGGTGGTTAGACTCGGTGCTATGACTGCTTCGATTGCCCTAATTCGCCACGGACAAACCGACTGGAACCTGGCCGGGCGCCTGCAAGGTCAAACGGACATCCCACTAAACGCTACGGGACGACAACAGGCGCGCGAGGTCGGCCGCTCGCTTCAGGCGGGCGCCTGGGACTTGGTACTCGCCTCGCCACTGGGTCGGGCACAGCAGACGGCGGAGCTCATCGCCGAAGAAGCGGGGCTGGCCACCGGCCGACCGGTTGCCGGGGTGATGGAGCGATTCTTTGGCGAGCTGGAGGGGCGGATCCCGGCGGAACTTCCCGAGGGAGCTTATGAACAGTTATTGGAATCGGCAGAATCGAGCCACGCGGTGACCGCCCGATTGACTGAGGCCCTGTGTGCGCTCGCCGAAGAGTACCCGGGACAACGCATTCTTTGCGTGAGCCACGGCGGTGCCATGCGCCGGTTGCGTGATGCTCTGCTCGGGTGTCGTTTGCCCGAGCCGGTCGCCAATGGCGAGATGCTGCCCGTACCCTTGCCACGGCTATACGAGCTGGCGGGGGAACTAGGGATCGAGGTTCCTGCCGCTACTCACTAACGCTGGGTTCGCCAGCGGGCGGGGCCTAGCACGGTACCTACTCACCACGGCTCGCCTTGCTGGCCGGCGAACGCGGGTGGACCTAAGGACAGCGTAGGACTCTTTGCGAAACGACAATCCGCCGCACCCCCTTGAAGAGGTTGCGGCGGATTGGTGGGAGAGGACCGGGTGCGTTAGTTAGAGGGTGCGCAGAATGTCTTCGACGCGCTCCTTGGCGTCACCGAAGAGCATTTGCGAGTTCTCCCTGAAGAACAACGGGTTTTGCACGCCGGCGTAGCCACTGGCCATGGAGCGCTTGAAGACGATCACTCGCTCCGACTCCCAGACGCGGAGCACCGGCATTCCGGCGATGGGGCTACCGGGATCTTCAGCGGCTGCCGGGTTCACCGTGTCGTTGGCACCGATCACGAGCACCACGGTGGTTTCGCTCAGCTCGTCGTTGATCTCGTCCATTTCCAGCACGATGTCGTAGGGCACCTTAGCCTCGGCCAAAAGCACGTTCATGTGCCCGGGCAGTCGGCCCGCCACCGGGTGGATACCGAAGCGAACCTTAACGCCCTGTTCGGTGAGGCGGTGAGCTAGTTCGGCCACCGGGTACTGTGCCTGAGCGACGGCCATGCCGTAGCCCGGAGTGATCACTACGCTATCGGCCGAAGCAAGAAGCTCGGCCGTTTCCTCGGCGGTGATTTCGCGGTGTTCGCCCTGCTCCTCGTCCTTCGAGGCGGAGGCTTCGATACCAAAGCCGCCGGCGATCACCGAGAGGAAGGAACGGTTCATCGCCTTGCACATGATGTAGGACAGGTAGGCACCGGAGGAACCCACCAGCGCACCGGTGATAATGAGCAGATCGTTGCTCAGCAGGAAGCCAGCGGCCGCAGCAGCCCAGCCCGAGTAACTGTTGAGCATGGAGACCACCACCGGCATATCGCCGCCGCCAATGGATGCGACCAGATGCCAGCCCAGCACGAATGCCAGAACGGTGACGGTCACGAGCTGCCAGAGGGCAGTGTTCTGCACATACAGCACCGTGAGCACCACAAAAGCCACCAACAGCACCAGGTTGATGAGATTCTTGCCCGGAAGCGTGAGCGGTCGCGACTTCATCCGTGCCGAGAGCTTCAGGAATGCCACGATCGACCCGGTGAAGGTCACGCCACCGATGAAGATGCCGATGAATACCTCACCCCGGTGAATATTCTCCAGTGCACCATCGAGCGGTGGGTGCTCGAGATGGCCGTTCCAACCGACCAGCACGGCGGCCAAACCGACGAAGCTGTGCAGTAGGGCGATGAGTTCGGGCATCCCTGTCATTTCCACAACCCGGGCACGCCAGAGTCCAATGGCGCCACCCACGACGACCGTGACCACGAGCAGGGTGAGGCCAAGTCTCTGGTTACCTTCGCCGGGATCACCAAACAGGCTCAACGCGACGGTTGAAAGTAGGGCCAAGGTCATGCCGATGATGCCAAAGACGACGCCTCGCCGTGAGGTTTCGTGCTTGCTGAGCCCGGCAAGGCTGAGAATAAAGAGGAGACCGGCGGTGATGTAAGCCGCGCTCGCCAAGGAGCCAACGGTCAAGAGACCGGGAAGCTGATCGGTCACGAGAGAACTCCTAAGGTCAGAAGGTCAAGGGCGATTGCGGGGTTAGTCATGAGCCGAACCTCCGCGTGAGAACATCGCGAGCATTCGTCGGGTCACCGCGAAGCCACCAAAAATATTGATTGTGGCCAGTAGGACCGCGCAGGCCGAGAGGATCTGCACCAGCAGATTTCCCGAGGTGATCTGCACCATCGCGCCGACCACGATAATGCCGGAGATCGCGTTGGTGACCGACATCAGTGGCGTGTGTAACGCGTGCTTAACCTTGCCGATGACGTAGAAACCAATGACGACAGACAAGATTAGTACCGTGAAATGCTGCGCGAGCGGAGCTGGGGCCACCGCGTTGACGAGGAACAGCAAGGCAATGCCGACACCAATGAGAACGCCTTGCCCCTTGGCGCCAAGACCGCCGGAGTGTTCGCTGGCCGGCGTAATCGGCTCGGCTGGTTGCTGCTGTGGCGGGGCCGCGGCAACCTGTACCGGGGGAGGCGGCCAGGTCTTTTCTCCCGAGCGCACCACGGTGACCGAGCGCTGCACCACGTCCTCGAAGTCCAGCACGAGCTGCCCGTCCTTGCCGGGGGTCAAAAGCTTCAGCAGGTTGAGGATATTCGTGCCGTAGAGCTGTGAGGCCTGGGCGGGGAGACGTCCGGGCAGGTCGGTGTAGCCGAGGATGATGACGCCATTTGGAGTCACCACGCGCTCTCCAGCGACAGAACCTTCGACATTTCCACCTTGGCCGGCAGCCATGTCAACGATGACGCTACCGGGCTTCATGCTGGCGACGTCTGCCGCCGTGATGAGTCGGGGCGCGGCACGGCCCGGAATCAGCGCAGTGGTGATGATGATGTCGACCTCGGCGGCCTGTTCGCTATAGATCTGGGCGGCGCGCTCGTTGTACGCGTCGCTGGTCGCTTTCGCGTAACCGTCGGTCGACTGCATCTGCTCTTCGACCTCGACCTTGAGGTATTCGCCGCCGATCGACTTGACCTGATCGGCTACTTCGGGCCGCGGGTCGGTTGCGCGCACAATGGCACCGAGGCTACTGGCAGCACCGATCGCCGCGAGCCCCGCGACACCGGCTCCAGCGACCAAGACCTTGGCCGGTGGAACCTTGCCCGCCGCGGTGACCTGACCGGTGAAGAAGCGCCCAAACTCATGGGCAGCTTCGACCACCGCTCGGTATCCGGCGATATTGGCCATGGAACTGAGCACATCCATGGATTGCGCACGGGAAATGCGCGGCACTGCATCCAATGCCAGTGCGGTAATCGGGCGCCGAGCCAGATCTTCAACCAGCTCCGGACGCAGGCCCGGACTGAGTTGTGCGATCAGTGTGGCCCCCGTCTGCAGCTGGTCTAGCTCATCATTGGTCGGAGGATTGATCTTAAGGACTACATCGCTGGCCCAAGCCTCGGTCGTACTCACAATGCGAGCCCCAGACTGGACATAGGCGTCATCCGGGAAGGAAGAGGCCGCTCCTGCCTGAGTCTCGACGAGAACCTCGAAGCCTAGGGCCAGAAGTTGTTTAACCGTGGCCGGTGTGGCCGCAACACGTGTTTCGTGACCCGCTTCGGCCACGATGCCTAATTGCGTCAAATTGAAACTCACTTTCGTTACTCGAGCGGGCATCATTGCCCGGAACGTTCACGACATCAAGCTTGGTATATCTTTGATATATTACGAACGAATATACTACTAGCCGGTCGATGTTGGCTAGGAAATGTATATATTGTCCGAAAACTGGGCCGTGCTCTGCGCCGCACAACGGCGCCGTTTCCCGCCCAAACGAGCCAAGACCCCGAACCGGAGAAGTGCGGCCCGGGGTCAACCTTGCTCGGCGATATGCCGTAGCTCGCGGAGGTTAGCTGTCCAGGGTAGGTCCTGGCTGCAGCTCATGAGGTACGAAGCGCACCATCATCGCCTTGAACCCTGGCGTGTTCGACTCACGCGCCACCAGATCGCGATGCACCAAGGCATTCGCTTCCGGGTAGTACGCCGCCACGCAACCCCGAGCAGTGGGGTAGGAGACCAGCCGGAACCGGTTCGCCCGCCGCTCGCTACCGGCAAAGGTCGAAATCACATCTACCAAATCACGATCGGCGAAGCCGGTCTCCGCCAAATCATCGGGATGGATCAGAATTACGCGACGCCCATCCTTAATACCGCGGTACCGGTCGTCCAGGCCATAGAAGGTGGTGTTGTACTGATCGTGTGACCGCATGGTCTGCAGGATCAAGTGTCCTTCCGGAGCGCTCAGCGACTCAAACTCGCTGACCGTGAACTGACCTCGACCGCTGGAGGTGGCAAAGGAACGGGTATCGCGAGGAGGATTCGGCAACACAAAGCCATTCTTCTGGCGAACCCGCCGGTTGAAATCCTCAAAGCCCGGCAACACCCGTGCAATGTGGTCGCGGATCACATCGTAATCCTCGGCCATGCTGCGCCAATCTACCGGGTGGTCATCGCCTAAAATCGCCTGCGCCATCCGTGCCACGATCACCGGCTCGGCCAGCAAGTGCTCAGAAACCGGCGTCAGTCGGCCCTGGGTGGAGTGGATGACCGACATCGAGTCCTCCACTGAGAGGAACTGCGCTCCCTTCGGGTGCTTATCGTCTTTATCGGTACGTCCCAGCGTCGGCAAGATCAGCGAAGTCTGCCCGTGAACCACATGTGAACGGTTCGGCTTCGTGGAAACGTGTACCGTGAGCTTCGCCCGGCGCATTCCGGCTTCCAACGCCTCGGTGTCCGAATTCGCCAACGCGAAGTTTCCACCCATGGACACGAAGACATCCACCTCGTCATGCTCAAAGGCATGCAGAGTCTCGGTCGAGTCGTACCCGTGGGCGCGCGGAGAGGTAATCCCGAACTCGGCGTCCAGGGAAGCCAGCAGTGCCTCGGTGGGCTTCTCCCAAATACCCATGGTGCGATCGCCCTGAACGTTTGAGTGTCCGCGTACCGGGCACGCGCCAGCCCCTGGCTTACCGAAGTTCCCCTGCAGCAACAGCAGGTTAATGATTTCCTTCAACGTAGGCACCGAGTGCGGCTGCTGGGTCAGACCCAGCGCCCAGCAAATGATGGTGGCCTTGGACTTTGCCAACAGTTGTGCGATCTCGGTGATTTGCTCCCGCGATAGGCCCGTGGCTTCCTCCGTGGCCGCCCAATCGATTTCGGAACGTGCCTGACGGTAGGCCTCAAAGCCTTCGGTGGCAGAATCGATGAATGCCTGGTCGATGACGGTACCCGGGTTCTGCTCCTCGGCCTGCAGGAGCAGGTGCCCGAAAGCCTGGAACAAGGCCAGATCGCCGCCGACCTTGATTTGCAGAAAGTCGCTACTAATCGGTGCCGACTTACCCATCATGCCCGAGGCCCGTTGCGGGTCCTTGAACCCCATGAGCCCGGCTTCTGGCAATGGGTTAATGGACACCACGCGGGCACCACGCTCGCGCGCCTCGGACAGCGCCGAAAGCATGCGCGGGTGGTTCGTTCCGGGATTCTGACCGACCACGAAAATCAGTTCCGCATGATCGAAATCTTCGAGGCTGACCGTGCCTTTACCGATGCCGATCGTGGGATTCATGGCGGTACCCGAGGACTCGTGGCACATATTTGAGCAGTCCGGCAGGTTGTTGGTGCCGATGCTGCGGGCCAAGAGCTGGTACAAGAATGCAGTCTCGTTCGCCGTACGCCCCGAGGTGTAGAACACGCACCGGTCCGGGGTGGTGGCATTCACGTGCTCGGCGATCGTCGCAAAGGCATCGCCCCAGCTGATCGGGGTGTAGTGAGTTTCGCCCGCACGAATAATCATGGGGTGAGTAATGCGGCCCTGTGAACCGAGCCAGTACTCGGTTTTCTGTTCGAGCACCGAAATCGGGTGCTCTTCGAACCACTCTGGAGTTACGGTTCGGGCGGTCGATTCCTCGGCGATGGCCTTGGCGCCGTTCTCGCAGAACTCGGCTGGCTTCCGCTTGCCGGTAATCGACTCGGGCCAAGCGCAGCCGGGGCAGTCGAATCCGCCGCGCTGATTCACGCGCAACATTGAACGGACCGTGCGCGAGGGGCCGGCCTGCGCGAACCCGCGCTGCAAGGAGACCATTACCGCTTCGAGACCCGCGGCACTTGATTTGGGTTTACTGACCTTAAGGTCGTCTTCGTTTATATCTTCGATCGGGGCCTTGCGATGCATGGTCGTTGTCCTTCGTACGAACGGGGAGGTAAGGGGGATCTAAGGAAATTCTCTCGCAGATGCCTACGGCCGGCCACACCCACCAGATGGAAGGGGTGACCGGCCGTGGGGAACTGGCGGGTTTAGCTGGCCGAGCTGGTTAGCTGCACGCCGCGCAGACGCTCCATCTGCGGGTCGTAGAGCGGATCGTCCACAACGGTCGCCGGGATCTTGCGGCCGAGGTATTCGATTTCGACCTGATCGCCGGTTTCAACGCTCCGTGGCAGCCACGCGTAGGCGATGGGCTTGCGCACGGTGAAACCGTAGGCGGCGCTGGTGACGTATCCGCTGACCTCGCCACCGACGTACACCGGCTCCTTGCCGAGAACGACCGAAACACCATCGTTGACGGTCAGGCAGCGCAGGCGCTTGGTAGCGGCCGCCGCGCGCTCGGCCAGAGCCGACTTGCCGACGAAGTCATCGGTCTTGGCAGCCTTCACGGCGAAGCCCAGGCCAGCCTGTTCCGGCTCGTGCTCGGTGGTCATGTCGGTACCGAAGGAGCGGAAGCCCTTCTCCAGACGCAAGGAGTTGAATGCCTCGCGGCCACCGGCGATGATTCCGTATTCCTGGCCGGCTTCCCAGATGACATCCCAGAGACGGTGTGCAACATCTGCCGATGCGTACAGCTCCCAACCGAATTCGCCGACGTAGGACAGGCGCCAGGCGGTCACCGGAATGCCGCCGATGGAGACCTGCTTGGCGTTGAAGTACTTCAAGCCCTCGTTGCTTAGGTCATCGCGGGTGATCTTGTTGATCGTGTCCAGTGCTCGCGGACCCCACAGACCGATGCAGCAGGTGCCAGCGGTGACGTCGCGTACGGTGACCCATTCGCCCGGGTTCTCTTCCGTGTGCTTGCGTGCCTCGCGGGAGATGTAGGCCAAGTCCACGTTGGAGTTCACACCGGCCTGGTAGAGCTCCTCCGAAAGACGGGCGACGGTGATGTCACTGGTGATACCGCCATCCTCGTTGAGCAGCAAGGTGTAGCTCACCGCACCCGGCTTGCGCAGCATACTGGAAGTGGTCAGCTTGTGCAGCATCTTCCCGGCACCCGGGCCCACGATTTCTAGGCGCTTAAGCGGGGTCATGTCGTACATGGCCACCGCGGTACGGGTCTTGTAGGCCTCCACCGCAGCAATCGGGGAGTGGAACTTGTCAGACCATGCGTCGCGCTCCGGAGCTACCCACTCTTCGGGCAGTTCGTCGAGCAATGCGGCGTTGGCTTCGAACCAGTGCGGACGCTCCCAGCCGGTGCCCTCGAGGTAGAACGCACCGAGTGCCTTCTGCTGCTCGTGGAAGGGGCTGACGCGAACGTTGCGCGGGCTGGTGCGTGGCTCCAGCGGGTGGCGCACATCGTAGATTTCCACGAAGTTCTGCTTCGAGGTTTCTTCGACGTACTCGGCGGTGGTCTGCATGTCTTCGAAGCGGTTCAGATCGCAGTCGGTCAGATCGGTCTTCGAGGTACCGGTAGCGATCAGCTCGGCTACTGCCTTGGCAATGCCCGGTGCGTGGGTGACCCACACGGCCTCGGCCACGTAGAAGCCATCGACCTGACGGGACTGGCCAACCAGCGAACCGCCGTCCGGGGTGAAGGAGAAGATACCGTTGAAGCCGCGCTGGATCTCGGTGTTGCGCAGATCCGGCAGGATCTCCTGGGTGTCTTCCCACTGCTGTGCAAAGTCTTCCAGGGTGAAGGGCAGCGAGGAAGGCATCTTTTCGCTGGTGATGTCCTCAGGCTTGTAGCTTGGCAGGGTGTCCAGGTCCACGGCCATCGGGCGGTGAGCGTAGGAACCGATGCCGATGCGGTCGCCCCATTCGCGGTAGTACAGGTCCTTGTCCTGGTAACGCAGGATGGGGCGGGAAGCGCCGTTGGGCAATTCGTTGACGCCGGCCAGGCTCGGGGCCGAGGTTGACCAAGCGAACTGGTGGGCCAGGGGCAGCAGCGGAATCGGGGTGCCGACCATCTTGCCGATGTTCGGGCCCCAGAATCCGGCACAGGAGACCACAATGTCGGCCGGGAAGCGCTCTTCGCCGGCGATCACGGCGGTGACCTTGCCACCGGACTGTTCAATATCGGTCACGATGGTGCGGTCGCGGAATTCAACGCCCGCGGCCTTGGCGCGCTCCATGACCAGCTGGGTTCCCTTTGCGGCGAGGGCCAGACCGTCACCCGGGGTGAACAATCCGCCGAGCACCAGCTCTGGGTTCAGCATTGGGAACTTCTTCAGGCACTCCGCGGCGTCGATGACCTCAGCCTCGACACCGTAGGCACGGTTCCAGCCGGCGCGGCGGTGCAGATCCTGCAGGCGCTCCTCGTTGGTGGCGATTTCCAAGCCACCAACCGGAAGGAACGAGCCTCGGCCATCGGAACCGACCAGAGAAGTCAGCTTCTCGATGGTGTACTGGGCAAACTCGGTCATCGACTTTGATGGGTTCGAGGAAAAGACCAGACCCGGGGCGTGCGAAGTGGAACCGCCGGGAATGCCTAGCGGACCCTGCTCCAGCACAAGGATGTTGGTGTGACCCAGTTGGACGAGTTCATCAGCCAGGTTTGCGCCGACGATGCCAGCGCCGATGATGACGACCCGTGGGGAAGTGTTCGTCACGGTGGACTCCTAAGTATTAAAGCGTGTGGTGTGGTTGGTGTGACGTGACGCTAGGCGTCGATGACAAGGTCACTGTTCGCGGTGGAGCAGCAGGGCAAGAACTTTCCGGCCTCGATTTCGCGGGCGCGAATGCCACCTTGGTGGTTCATATCGATCTCACCGGAAAGCTTCACGACCTTGCAGGAGCCGCACATGCCTTCTTGACAGTTTGCGCCGATACGCACGCCCGCGCGCTGCGCGGCGTTGAGAATGAACTCGTCCGGGCTAATGCGCACATTCACCTTGGTGCGGGTAAACGACATGGTCAGTTCGCCCTCACCGACGGTCTTGAACGAGCCCGTGTCGGGTGTCGACGGGGCAGCGTCCTCGGCCGGAGTCTCGGCCTCGGAAACCGGCACCGGAACCTCGGCGTCAACGGCCACCAGCTCCATGCCGCTAGCCTCCAGCGTGCCTTCGGAGTCATAAGCCGGTTCGTACATGCTCAGTGCCTCGGGCTGTGCCTCGAAGTACTCCTCGGCCGACTCGGCAATTTCCTCGGCGTACTCGCCAGCGATCTCTCCCGCGATCTCGACTTCCTGCGCGTACTCGAGGATGGTCTGGCGATCTCCGGAGAAGAACTCCATGAAGATGGAGGTGTCGTCCACACCCACCTTGTTCAGCAACTCCGCGGCGATATTCAGGTAGCCTTCCGGGCCACAGGCGAACACCTTGCGCCCGTTGGCATCCGGAGCCACCTGATCGATCATTTCGGCGGTGAGCCGTCCGATCATTCCTTCCCACACGCCCGGCTTGCTTCGGTCGCCCAATGAGTAGAAGACCTTAACGCGCGAATCGACCTGCGAGAGGTACTCGAGCTCCTGGGAGAAGGCGAAACCGCCAGGCTCGGCGCCGTGGTACAGAATGACCACGTCGGCCTGACCCGGAAGCGAGCAGATGGTGCGCACCATCGACATGATCGGGGTGATACCGGCACCCGCGGCCAGGAAGAGGTAGCGGGCGCGGCGATCGGCGTCGGGCAGGTGGAAGGCACCCACTGGGCCAAGCATGTCCAGCACCATGCCGGGGCGCACATTGTCGTGCGCCCAGCCGGAGACCAGGCCCTTAGGGTCACGTTTGATGGTAACGCTGAAGGTCCATGGTTCGGTGGGGGCGCTGGAGATCGAGTAGCTACGATCGACCGGGTCCTCGTCCGGGCCGTTGACCGGAAAGGCAATATTTAGGTATTGCCCGGCGCGAAAGGCCAGCGGGGCGCCGTCGGCGCGGCGGAAGACGAAAGTCATCAGTCCGCCGGCCTCGGGGATGGTCTCCACGCACTCGGCGAGGAATTCCTGGGGCCGCCACGGACCCAGAGCGCGGGCCGCGCCAGCGGGACCCTCGGAGCTGCTCAGTACCCGGTTCCACGGCATTTCCAGTCCGCGGATGCGCTGAGCCTCCACCGTCGTACTCAGAGTGGCGACTTCTTCGCTCATGCCAGGTGCTCCAGGGCGCGCTGGGTGTACCAGTTGATGAAGGCCTCAACCTGGTATTCGCTCTTCATGTACGGGCCCTGCTCGTAGGCCGGGCTTGCGGCACCTACCTGGCAGAGTTCCACGAAGTTCTTATCCTGCAGGTTGGTCTGCTTCCAGGTGTAGGTCAGTTTCTCCAGATCGTAGTCATCGCCTTCGACTGCGTCATCGGCGACGAGCCAGGTGGTGCGCACCAGGGTCTGGTGTTCGTTGATCGGGAATGCACCGAAGGTGATCACGTGGTCGGACTGGAAGTGGAACCAGCTGTTTGGCTGCAGGTGCATGGAGCAGCGGCCAAGGCGGAAGTCGCGCAGGTCGCCGAGCAGCTTCTTGGAGAGACGGTGGCCATCGGCGGAGAAGGATTCGCCGTCCCCGTCGAGGGATTCACGGGAAATGCGGAAACCGGCGATGCGGGTGTCCAGTTCCTCGAGCACCTCGTACGGCAGGCCGTAGCGGCGGCAACGTGCTTCCAGATCCGCCTGCGCGGTCTTGTTGCGCTCCCAGACCTCTTCCAGGTGCGGCGGGATGATGCCGTCGGTCAGGCCCCAGGTCGGGAATAGCGAGCAGGCAAGCTCTGGGTGACCATCGCAGTGGTAGCACTCGCGATTGTTCTCCATGACGAGCTTCCAGTTGCCCTCTTCGATGATGTTCTGCTGGTAGGCAACCTTGGTCTTGCCCAGGTCATGCGGTGCCAGGTATGGCTCGAAGATCTTGGCGACTTCGTCGAAGTCGGTTGGCGGTTCTTCGGCGATGCACACGAAGATCAGGCCGGCGTAGATGCGGCTATGTGCCTTCTTGAGCGCGAAGCAGTTCTTATCAAACTTTCCTTCGCCCGGCGAGGAGGCGTGGATGAGGCTGCCTTCTGGCGAGTAGGTCCAGGAGTGGTAACCGCAGACGAGGTTGCCGGTGGTGCCCTGAGCCTCGGTGAGTACGCGAGCGCCACGGTGACGGCAAACGTTGTGCAGGACATTGACCCCGCCGTCGTCGTTACGCAACACGATGAGCGAGTAGGGCCCGTAGTCCAAGGTGACGTAGTCGCCCGGCTCGGGGATCTCGGCGATGCTGGCCGCGAAGAGCCAGTGCTTGCCGAAGATAGCTTCCATATCGACCTTGAAGAGATCTGGATCGGTATAGAACGGACCTTCCAGCGAGTACCCTTCGCGACGGTTTTCGAACAGCGTCTTGATTTCAGCGAGACGAGTATCGGTAAGTGTCGCTGTGAGCTTGCCGGGTGTGGTGCGCGGTGCGCTGACCGAAGCAGTCATTGTCGTACTCCTAGATGCACAGAGAACGGGTTCATAAGAACGGAGTTATAAGGGGGGAAGTAGGTGACAGCAATCACCTCTAAATTGACGGTAAGCACTTTGGCGCTGAAACAAAAGCGCAAGAAAGTGTCTGCAACTGTACAGTTTCGTTGCATGATTGATGCACGGCTCAAAACCCTCAGGGTGCTTGCCACCACTGGTACCATCGCCGCTACCGCAGACCTTACCGGATACTCGGCCTCTGCGGTCTCGGCGCAGATACGTGAATTGCAACGAGCGCTCGATATGAAGCTTGTTGTACGCGACGGTCGCGGGGTGCGATTGACCGCGACGGGACGTCACTTGGTGACGGGAATTGACGCAATTATGTCGCAGTGGGAGCAGCTGCGCGCCGAGTCCATGCACGCTGGCGGTCAGTTGCCGGCGAATTTAGGCCTTGGTGGATTTTCAACCGCAGCAGCCCATCTGCTGGCTCCGCTGGTTAGTTCCCTGCGGGTGACGCATCCGAAGTTATCGGTCCACGTGATGGAGGCCCAGCCGCAACGTTGCCTGGAATTGCTCCTGGCCGAACGGATCGATGTGGCGGTTATTGTTGCTTCGCATATTGAGGCGCAGCCCGCCGATGCGGAGCGTTTCGAGCAGACGCCGTTGCTCGATGACCCGCTAGATGTCATCCTGCCTTCGAGTCACCCGCTGGCGGCCCGGGACTCGGTCACGCTCGAAGAGTTGGCCGGGGATGACTGGATTACCGATGTGCACGGTTCCGTCTATCGCTCCCTGTTCACAGCCGCCTTCACGATGATTGGCGCAACGCCGCGGGTGGTTCACGAGGCCGTCGAATGGGAAACCATGGTGGCCTTCATTGGTGCCGGCATGGGAGTTGGGCTGGTTCCGCGCTTGGCGTCGCTCTGGCAGGCCGAGAATGTTACTCGTTTGCGTATTGCCGGCAGGGCCAAGCCTGCGCGTCGCATTGTTGCCGTGGCCCGCAAGGGGAGCATGTCGTCCCCGGTGATCCGTCAATCGCTTGAAGTGCTCCAGAGTAACGCCCGAGTAATTCTGGCCGAACGTCTGGCCGAAGAGCACAAGACGGAAGACGAGCTGGCGCTAATTGAGAATGATTATCAACATACCTCTGAGTAGGAAAAATTTCCTGCGCTGAGTATTGACACCAACTGAGCGAGTGGCATGATTGGGGGTATTCGCCAATAGGTATCCAACTGATATTTCAATGAAGAAAAGGTGGACAATGAGCAACTTGGCAGTCAGCTACGCCGGTCCAGGCAAAGTCGAGCTGATCGACACCCCCTACCCAGAGTTCGAACTGAAGGACGGCCCGGGCGTCAACCCGGCAAACGTTGGTCGAAAGGTCCCGCACGGCGTCATTCTGCGCACGGTGGCCACCAACATCTGCGGTTCTGACCAGCACATGGTGCGCGGTCGCACCACCGCACCAGAAGGCCTAGTCCTCGGGCACGAGATCACCGGTGAAGTGGTCGAGGTCGGTCCCGACGTCGAGTTCCTCAAGGTCGGCGACATGGTTTCGGTTCCCTTCAACATCTCCTGCGGACGTTGCCGCAACTGTAAAGAGGGACAGACCGGCATTTGCCTGAACGTCAACCCGGATCGCCCCGGATCGGCCTACGGCTACGTCGACATGGGTGGCTGGGTCGGCGGCCAGGCCGAGTACGTTCTGGTGCCCTACGCAGACTGGAACGCCCTGAAGTTCCCGGATCGTGACCAGGCCCTGGAGAAGATCCTCGACCTGACCATGCTTTCGGACATCTTCCCAACTGGTTTCCATGGCGCGGTCGGCGCTGGCGTGACCGTAGGTTCGACCGTGTACGTGGCCGGCGCCGGTCCGGTGGGCCTTGCCGCTGCCACCTCGGCGCAGCTCCTCGGTGCAGCCGTTGTCATTGTTGGTGACCTGAACGCCGATCGCCTGGCGCAGGCGCGCAGCTTCGGGTGCGAAACCATCGACGTCTCGCTGGGCGACCCGAAGGACCAGATCGAGCAGCTGCTCGGCGTTCCCGAGGTTGACTGCGCGATTGACGCAGTGGGCTTCGAGGCTCGTGGCCACGGCCACGGTGCAGCCAGCGAGCAGCCGGCCACGGTGCTTAACTCGATGATGGACATCACCCGTGCCGGTGGCTCCATCGGTATTCCGGGTCTCTATGTCACCGGTGACCCAGGTGCCGTGGACGAAGCTGCCAAGGTGGGCTCGTTGTCGATGAGCTTCGGCCTGGGCTGGGCTAAGTCCCACACCTTCGTGACCGGTCAGTGCCCGGTCATGAAGTACCACCGTGGCCTGATGCAGGCGATCCTGAACGACAAGGTGTCGATTGCCAAGAATGTGAACGCGACCGCGATCCCGTTGTCCGAGGCTCCGCAGGGCTACGCCGCCTTCGACGAGGGTGCGGCTCAGAAGTTCGTGCTGGATCCGCACGGTATGATTCGTCGCTAATATCCCCACTGCTTAAGAGGTGGATCGGAGCAACCCGATCCACCTCTTTTGTCATGCCCTAGACCCCGCTCGCAGAAGCTTGTGGGTGCACCCTGTCGTGACGTCACAGCGCCGCCAGCGCACGGCTATCTTGCCGTGCCCTGGCGGCGCTGTGAGTTAAGGGGGTGCTAAAGGGTCTGGCGGATGGCGGCTTCAAAGTTGCGCACATGGCTCGATACTAATTCCGCGGCCCGGTCTGCATCGCCGTCGAGAATTGCGCGCAGTAGCCCGGAGTGCTCCCGGATGTGTCCGGCAATGTCGGGCAGCTGGTCGATCACCAGGCACCAAATGCGGGTAACTAAGCTGTCGAGTCTCACCAGCGTCTCTTCAAGGTGCGTGTTATCGCATGCCTTATAAATGAGACGGTGAATATGCATGTCCGTGAGCAATAGGCTACGCTGATCGTTGATCTCACCTAGTGCATCGATCCGCTCTAACTGTTCAGCGATTTCGGTGCGAATGGCCGCGTCTGGGTTCAGTGCGGCATTGCGAACGGCCAGCGGCTCGAGGCGCTGGCGGATTTCTGAAATTTGCGAGAGTTCACGGAATTCAACGGCGGTGGCGAAGGTGCCGCGTCGTGGGTAGGAAACCACCAGGTGATCGGTCTCCAAACGCTTGAGTGCTTCGCGAATCGGAGTGCGCCCAACGTTTAGGTCGGCTGCGAGCTGAGCTTCGTGAATCGGCTGTCCCGGGGCGATGTCCAAGAGGATGAGTTGATCGCGCAGCGATTCATAGGCGTGTTCGGCCATTGATTTATCGCTGGCGCTGGGTTTCTGGACTGTGATGGACACCTGATATGCCTCTCATCTCACTATTGATGTATTAGAGAATTCTATTGAGTCACACACTAGCGCTTAATTGCCTTTTCGGGGAGTGCTTGCCCAGGATTTGCCAAGCTAGCAGCCCTGAAAGGGCTATCCGCTAAACAGTGCGCTGTGGACCGAGGACTCAAAGTCGGAAACGTGGTGGTGGGCGAGTTCACTGGCCTTATCTTCATCGCCATCGATAATGGCTTGGAGCAGCGCAACACTTTCGCTGACGTGGTCTGCCACGCGGGGTAAGCGTTCGATAACGAGGCACCAGATGCGAGTGGCCAAATTGTTGTAGCGAATCAGTGAATCCTCGAGGTGTGGATTCCCGGCAGCACTGTAGATTGCTCGGTGAATCGAAGCGTCGCATTCGAGAACTTCGGTGGTTGTCGCCTCTTCGATATCGAAGGATTTGAGCTGCTCGATGAGGTTCTTGAGCCCGGCACGCTGCTCTGGGGAAGCGACCCTAGCGGCGCGCGCGGCGGCCATGGGCTCCAGGAGCGTGCGTACTTCAGAGATATAGGACAGGTCGGTAATCTCCACGCGCGTGGCGAACGTGCCGCGTTTGGGATAGCTGATGACCAGCCGGTCCACCTCGAGTCGCTTGAGCGCCTCTCGCACGGGGGTGCGTCCCATGCCGAATTCCTCGGCCAACTTGGCATCGTGGATTGCCTCGCCCGGGGCGATTTCGAGAAAGAGGAGCTTGCGCTGGATTGCTGCGTAGGCCTTGTCCGCCAAAGATGTCTCGGTGCCGGCAGTCCGGTCCATGGCAAAGTACGACACGTTCTCGCCGCCCCTTTCGCAGATTTTCCTCAGGCTATTGACCCCTGTTCTTTCTGCGCTCTAGACTATCTTAACCTCTAATATATCAGTCATGCACACTCTGGTGTATCTATAAGTCTGGAGTCCCAATGGAGCTTCTTCAGCCCGCCGATAAAGATCTGGAAATCTGGGAAGGTAGCGTCGAATCGCCTACTTTCATCTTAACTTTTTCCGGCCTTGATCGCCCTGGAATTATCCACGCTGTCACCACTTTCCTCCTTGAAAAGGGATGCAATATTCGACAGCATCAGCAGTTTGATGACACGGAGAATGGCACCCTACATGGGCGCACGTCATTCACCGGGCCGGTGGGTCTGGCGACCGAAACGCTCGCCGATGACTTCCTGGATACGGCGTCATGGTTTGGCCTGACCTACAACTTCTATGACCAAAAAGCTCCGCAGCTACTGGTGATGGTCTCCAAGGCCGGCCACTGCCTCAACGACCTGATCTTCAAGGATCGTAACGGGCAGCTCGGCGGCGAGGTGGCCCTCGTGGTGTCGAACCACGAAGATCTGCGCCCGATGGCGGAGTCGGCGGGTCTACCCTTCGTGCACATTCCCGTGCAGCCCGATACCAAGGAAGCTGCCGAGGCGCGTCTGCTGGAGCTGGTGGAGCAATACAATATCGATCTCGTAGTGCTCGCCCGTTACATGCAGGTACTTTCGGATGACCTGTGCCGGAAGCTCGAGGGGCGGGCCATCAACATTCACCACTCCTTCCTGCCTGGTTTCAAGGGTGCCCGCCCCTACCACCAGGCCCATTCCCGCGGCGTGAAGCTAATTGGTGCCACCGCGCACTATGTCACCGCCGACCTGGATGAAGGCCCAATTATTGAGCAAGAGGTCATCCGCGTCGACCACACGTACTCTCCGAAAAACCTGGCCTCCGTGGGCCAGGATGCGGAAGTGTTGGCTCTCTCGCGTGCCGTGAAGTGGCACTGCGAACATCGCGTACTACGCGACGGTGCAAGCACCGTGGTTTTCCGTTAGGCCATAAAGAAAGAATGAGCAGGAGTACTCGATGATTAAAGACGAGCCTATTGGCGCGTATCTGGAACGATTGGCCTCACGCGCGCCAACTCCCGGCGGAGGCGCGGTGGGTGCCCTGCATGCAGCTCAGGGTGCTGCGTTGGTCAGCATGGTGGCGCTGTATAGCACCGGTGAAAAGTTCAAAGCCCACGAGGCGCGCGCTCAAGCCATGGCGGCCCGCGCGCAGGAGCTGATCACTCTGTCCCTGAGTGCTGCAGATGAGGACGAGACCGCTTTCGCCTCGGTCATTGCTGCCTACCGACTACCGGCTACCACGGAAGCGGAGAAGGCTGCGAAGACGGCGCAGATACAGCAGGCGCTGGGCCTGGCCAGTCGCCCGCCCCAGCGTTTAGTGGCGTTGTCCATCGAGCTGATCGATCTATGCTCTGAACTCAAGGACTTCGGTAATCCCAATGTGCTCAGTGACGTGGCGGTGGCCGCGGAATCTGCGCGTGCCGCCATTGGCACCTCCTTGGCTACCTTGGAGATCAACATCGCCGAAATCCGAGACCCCGAGGTCGGGGCAAAACTGCGCGCCTGTGTGGCGCTCGGGGAGCGGGCCGTAATTGACGCGGAAGATGTGGCTCGTGGTGTGCGTCAGGTGGTCGCGGCATGACGGCTCATGTGCTAGGCGGAAAGCCTGTGGCCGCGCGCATCCGCGAAGAAGTGGCCCAGAAGGTCGAACAGCTCCAACAGTCGAATGTAAAGCCGAAGCTTGCCATCGTGGTGGCCACCGACAACGGTGCGACTCAATGGTATGTCCGCTCTATCGAGCAGTCAGCTCATCGCGCAGGCATAGCCTGCGATGTGCATGATTTGGGTAGTCGGGCCACGGTGCAGATCATTGCCGAGACGTTGAATCGGCTTAGTGCCGATCGCGAAGTCCACGGCATTATTCTGCAGACCCCTTTGCCCGAGGGCGCATCCCTGGAGATTCTGGCCTCGCATATTGCGGTGGAAAAAGACATTGATGGGGTCAACCCCATGAGCTTTGGGTGTCTCTCCGCTGGGCTTCCGGCCTACGCGCCGGCCACGGCGCGTGCGGTTATCGAGATCCTGGATCACTATGAGGTCCCCATCGCGGGGCAAGATGTAGCCGTCGTGGGCCGTTCAATGGTGATCGGCCGACCGGTGATGCAGCTGCTGCTGAACCGTCACGCTACCGTGACGGCCTGCCACTCGCGCACAGTCGATTTGGCCGCGCATACGCGCCGGGCCGACATCGTGGTGGCCGCTGCGGGCAGCAGGGACCTCATTACCGCCGAGCACCTGAATCCGCAGGCCGTGGTGATCGATGTGGGAACCAATGTCGATGAGCAGGGCAACCTTGTCGGCGACGTTGACTACGCCGCGGCGACCGAGGCTGCTCAGGCCGTCACGCCCGTACCGGGCGGTGTGGGAACGGTGACAACGTCGCTGTTGCTCCTGCATGTCGTCGAGTCGGCGCTTCGCCTCGGCCGGCCCTGCGCCGAGCGTTGGGTATCCGACGCGCCCTTGGTCGCCGAGCCGTGGAGCGGCAGCTGGTAAAGACCTCGCTGCCTCAAGACCCCCGGAAGAACATGTTCTTCCGGGGGTCTTGTCATATGCCGATCGAATTTTTGCTGCATTAGGTGCCGGAACCCCCGGAATTCCGGGGAAGATTCGCCGCCTGGGAGTGCCGAGATGAAGTCATTTAAAAATGGTTGGCTACTCCTCTTGACCCTATGATGCATGACACATACGATTGTGATCAGTTCTTGATATATCAGTCGTTGATCATAGATTGGAAGACACGCGATGACACAGCAAGCTCAGTTTGAATCTCTTGCCCCGGCGTCGTTGACGCAGTCCTTGGCGGAGTTGGATCCGGAGGTGGCGGCTCGTATTGATGCGGAGCTGGCACGTC
>JANCMB010000001.1:2173609-3044224 GCA_031317595.1 Glutamicibacter sp. PS | reverse complement strand
GCCTGGACGGGCCGGTGCGTGGTAACGGGAAGATCATGCAGGAACTTGAAGCGTTCTTCCGTGGTGCGGGCTGGAACGTGATCAAGGTCGTGTGGGGTCGTGAATGGGATGAGTTGCTCGATAAGGACCCGGCCGGGGCCCTGGTCGATGTGATGAACCAGACCCCCGATGGGGACTACCAGACCTATAAGGCCGAGTCCGGGGCGTTTATCCGGGAGCACTTCTTCGGGCAGCGCCCCGAAACGAAGGAACTGGTCGCGGACCTCACCGATGATCAGATCTGGCAGCTCAAGCGTGGCGGGCATGACTACCACAAGGTCTACGCCGCGTATAAGGCCGCGAGCGAGTTCAAGGGCAAACCCACCGTGATCCTGGCCAAAACGGTCAAGGGATACGGGCTGGGCCCGCACTTCGAGGCCCGCAACGCGACCCACCAGATGAAAAAGCTCACCCTAGAAGACTTGAAGGGGTTCCGTGACCACCTGCGGATCCCGATCAGTGACGAGCAGCTAGAAGCCGACCCGTACCTGCCGCCGTACTACCACCCCGGGGTGGACTCCGAAGAGTACAAGTACCTGATGCAACGCCGTGCCGAGCTGGGCGGGGCGGTACCCTCACGCCGTTCTGAGACCCCGGCCCCGGTGACCTTACCGACCGAGAAGTCCTACGCGATCGCTAAACGCGGGTCCGGGAAACAGCAGGCGGCCACGACCATGGCCTTTGTCCGGTTGCTCAAGGATCTGATGCGCGATAAGGACTTCGGGCACCGGATCGTGCCGATCGTCCCGGATGAGTCGCGCACCTTTGGCATGGACTCGTTCTTCCCGACCGCGAAGATCTATAACCCGGCCGGGCAGAACTACCTCTCGGTGGACCGTGACCTGGTGCTGGCGTATAAGGAATCCCCGGCCGGTCAGTTGATCCACCCGGGCATTAACGAGGCCGGCGCGGTCGCGGCGTTCACCGCCGCGGGTACCAGCTACTCCACCCATGGGGAAGCGCTGATCCCGATCTACGTGTTCTACTCCATGTTCGGGTTCCAACGCACCGGGGACCAGTTCTGGGCTGCCGCGGATCAGATGACCCGCGGGTTCATCATCGGCGCCACCGCCGGACGCACCACCCTCACCGGTGAAGGACTACAGCACGCGGATGGGCATTCGCCGTTGCTCGCGGCCACCAACCCGGCGGTGATCACCTACGACCCGGCCTACGGGTATGAGATCGGGCATATTATGCGTTCCGGGCTGGAGCGCATGTATGGGGGTGGGCACCCGGATCCGAACGTGATGTATTACCTCACGGTCTATAACGAGCCGATCACCCAACCGGCCGAACCAGAGAACCTGGACGTCGAGGGGCTGATCAAGGGTATCTACCTGCTCAAGGAAGCGGCCGTGGACGGGCCACGCGCCCAACTGCTGGCCTCGGGTGTGGCGGTGCCGTGGGCGTTAGAAGCCCAGGCGATCCTCGCCTCGG
Source organism: Glutamicibacter sp. PS (assembly GCA_031317595.1). GTDB lineage: Bacteria > Actinomycetota > Actinomycetes > Actinomycetales > Micrococcaceae > Glutamicibacter > Glutamicibacter endophyticus. The sequence goes on along the minus strand of JANCMB010000001.1, from coordinate 3,042,745 downwards.
AGTGGGGCGTATCCGCCGATGTGTGGTCGGTGACGTCCTGGAACGAGTTGGCCCGTGATGGGCAGGCCGCCGATGAGGCGTACCTGGGTGACCCTGCCGGTGGGCGGGTGACCCCGTTTGTGACCGGGAAACTCTCCCAGGCGACCGGGCCGGTGATCGCGACCAGTGATTACATGCGCGCGGTCCCCGAGCAGATCCGCCCGTACGTGCCGGGCGAGTTCTACACGTTGGGTGCTGATGGGTTCGGGTTCTCCGATACGCGGGCCGCGGCGCGCCGGTTCTTTAAGATCGATGCGCATACCGTGGTGGTTCAGGCTTTGGCCGCGTTGGCCGAGCGTGGGGAGATTGACCAGGCGAAGGTCGCGCAGGCGCATGCGGCGTATCGGCTCAATGACCCGACCGCGGGTACCAGTGGGAACGCCGGCGGCGACGCCTAACCCACGTCTCTAGCTCACGACCCCGTGGCACCGCTTTGGGTGCCACGGGGTCGCGGGTCGTTAACCCCGAAGATCCGACGGCGATCTCGCCCGTCCAAGCGCAACGCGATGAAATAAAAAACAGATTATCTTGATATTGCCGTAGATATTTCGGCAGTCCTCTGAAAATTTCGTCGAAAACCCTACTCTGGTGAACACAAGTTATGGCGGTCACCGCTCGAATTTCGGTTCGTTCACACCGCCCGAGACGTCTCACGAGAGGAGCGGTTGCCATGATCATTGGTGTCCCGAAGGAAATCAAGAACAACGAATTTCGCGTCGCCATAACCCCCGCCGGGGTATCCGAGTTTGTCGCCCGGGGCCACGAAGTGATCATCGAAACCGGCGCCGGGGTCGGTTCGGGCAACGCCGATGAGGCCTATGTCGCCGCCGGGGCGCGGATTGCTCCGGATGCCGATGCAACCTGGGCTGAAGCCGAGATGATCTTGAAGGTCAAGGAACCAATCGCCGCGGAATACCACCGCATGCGCGCCGGGCAGTTGCTGTTTACCTACCTTCACCTGGCCGCTTCGCGCGAATGCACCGACGCATTGCTCGCTGCAGGGTCAACCGCCATTGCCTATGAGACCGTCACTTCCGGACGTTCCCTGCCGCTGCTGGCACCGATGTCTGAGGTTGCCGGTCGCTTGGCGGCTCAGATCGGGGCCGTGCAGCTACAGCAGCCTAACGGTGGTGCCGGCGTGCTGATGGGCGGTGTGCCAGGCACACGCCCGGCCAAGGTTGTAGTAATCGGTGGTGGCGTGGCGGGTACGCACGCGGCAACCATCGCACTGGGTATGGGCGCCGACGTGACCATCATTGATATTAGTCTCCCGCGCCTGCGCGAGATCGACCTGGCCTTCAACGGGCGGATCAAGACCCTGGCCTCGCAGCGCTTAACCATCGCCGCCGAGGTAGCCGAAGCGGATCTCGTAATTGGTTCCGTGCTGATTCCGGGCGCCGCCGCACCAAAGCTGGTGACCAAGGATATGGTCGCCCACATGCGCCCGGGCTCCGTGCTGGTCGATATCGCGATCGACCAGGGTGGCTGCTTCGAAGGGTCGCGCCCAACCACTCACGCCGAGCCGACGTTCAAGGTCCACGACGCCGTGTACTACTGCGTGGCCAATATGCCCGGTGCCGTGCCGCAGACTTCCACCGCGGCGCTGACCAACGCCACGCTGCCTTACGCTCTGCGCATTGCGGATAAGGGATGGATGCAGGCGTTGCGTGAAGATACTGGCCTTGCCAACGGGCTGAACGTCCACGACGGCCAGGTGACTTTCAAGTCCGTGGCCGATGAGTTTGAGCTGCCCTATGTCTCAACAGCCGAGGTCTTGGGCTCCGCCGCCGCAGTCTAAGTAAATCTTCGGTACGGTACAGGCGGTCGGGCGCATCGTTTTCGATGCGTCCGACCGCCTGTTTGTTCGTTAACGGCCTTCATGAAGATACAGGCCAACAACGCATGCGCCTAGAGTTGACGGGTGGCTATGCACGAGGAGCGGTGATGTTTGGCGACGTACTTTTCGGTATCCTCCCGCTGTTCTTGATTATGACCGTGGGCTACGCCGCGAGCCACGCTTCGCGCTTTGCCGATAATGTCGAGCCAGCGCTGAATACCTTTGTGTTCTACATTGCCTTGCCTGCGTTGCTTTTCACGGTGGTGGCCGATGCTGATCCGCAATCCGGGGTGCCGCTGGAGTTCTTACTTATCACCACCGCGGCCACCACGGTTTTTGCGGGGCTGGTTGGGCTGTTGGCCCGCTATGTGTTGCGACAGTCTCTCGCGCAGTCGCTGGCCATGAGTCTGAGTACCGGATTTGGCAATGTGTCCTATCTGGGGATTCCGGTGGTTCTTGGGGTGCTGGGCAGCAGTGCGGGGCTCGCGGCTGGCATGGGGCAATTGGTGCATAACGTGTTGTTCATGGTCGGGTTTCCCGTATTGGCCCAACTCGTGTTGCCGACGCGGCGAGGAGGTCAGCGGCGACGCAGTCCGCGCACCGTGGCGATGACGGTGCGCAACGCGTTGCTACGCAATCCGGTGACCTGGGCGATGCTGGCCGGTGGGGCCGTGCTGTACTTCGGTTGGTCATTGCCCGACCCGGTAGATCGGGCCGCTCAGATATTGGCGGCTGCGGCCGCGCCCGGAGCGCTTTTTACCATTGGGCTATCGCTACGGCGTACGGTGCGCCGTATCTGGGGGCGCGCAGCAGACCAGCGGAGTGCGGCGCGGATTTCGCTACCAGCAATGGTGTTGATGGTGCTGGGTAAGTTGTTGCTCTTACCGGCACTGACCGTAGCTAGCCTGTTGTGGTTGGCTCCCGACTTGGATCCGCTCTGGTTCAATACTGCGGTCTTGATGGCTGCGATGCCGGTGTCGGCTACGGCTTACATTATGGCTGCGAGTGAAACCGGCGATGGCGAGCCAACAGCGGTGGGGATCGTGCTCACCTGCGCCTTGGCGGTCTTGACGCTACCGACCTTGGCTCAACTTTTCTTGCGCTGATCGTGGTCTGAAAAGCCCTTGCGCCTGCGCATAAAAGAACGCAGAGCCCATTCTCGACGCCTCAGGAGAAAGGGCTCTGCGTGGTCTACAGGACCGGCGGTGGCCGGTGGCTTAGCGCTTCTTGCCGAAGAAGCGGTCCCAGATGGTGGGAGCAGCTGGGGAGATGCGCACCCGGTTGTTGATGTCCGGATCCAGGTTGGGGATCGGAGCAAACAGTCCCGTGCGTAGTGCGTCAGTGGCCGCGTGGACCAGGGATTCATCCTGTGTGCAGTGCGTTTCGGCCGAATTGATGGCGGTCATGGCGACCCTCCTTTGAGTCTAGTTTATTCCGTATTGCGGAAGTTAGTTTCTATGTTGTGAAATCATTATGGTCAGACTTTAGCTCGACGCGCAAGTGGTGTGTGTCATATTCTTTCGCCAAGCAGGATTTCCGCCTAGAAAAAATCTGATTTTATGCAATGTGAGGGATTCCACTTGACTCACTGGGTGTGATTGGGCTTACAGTAGTGGAACGAAGTTTCCACGATCCAGAAACATCTAGTCGAAGCCGACGAGCCAGTCGGTGGTAAGGGTGTCAGCGAGCGGATCGAGCAGAGCAGGACGAAAGAGCTGATACCGATGGATTTAGAATCCTTCAACACCCTAAGCGACTCCGAGGCCGGGGCGATCTTGCGCCCATGCATCGATATTGACCGGTGGGTTGACGAGGTGCTTTCGGCCCGCCCCTTCGGCTCCGTCGATGAACTTCAGCGCGCCGCCGAGCGCAGCGCCAATCCCTTCACCGAAGAAGAGGTTAACGCCGCTCTGGCCCATCACCCGAGAATTGGCGAACGAGCCGAGGGTGAATCTAAGGAAGCGAACCTTTCGCGTGGCGAGCAGTCCGGGCTCTCCTTGGATGATGAAGCCAAGGCCCGTCTGGTAGAAGCCAACCGTGAGTACGAGCAGCGCTTCAACCGCGTCTTTTTGATCCGCGCAGCGGGTCGCACCACCGAAGAGATCCTGGCCGAATGCCAGCGTCGCGTCGGCAATGATGACGCCACCGAAATGCGCGAGGTCGCCGAACAGCTTCGAGCCATTGCACTTTTGCGCCTCTCGAATGCGATTAACAACTAGGCGCTCGACGCCAGATTTTCCCCGAATATAAACCCCTTACCCAAGGAGTTATCAATGGCAGATGTAACTGAGCGCAGCCACATCACCACCCATGTACTCGACACCGGGACCGGGAGGCCTGCCTCCGGTGTCAAGGCCACGCTGGAAGCCAAGACGGCATCCGGCTGGCAAGAAATTGGAACCGGCGAAACCGATGCGGATGGCCGCATCAAGAACCTGGGACCGACACAGGTTGAAGTAGGACATTACCGGGTTTCCTTCGAGACCGGCGACTACTTCGGGAAGCAGGGAACGGAAAGCTTCTTCCCCGCGGTAAGCATCGACTTCTACGTCAATAGCGTCGATGAGCACTACCACGTACCTCTTCTTATCAGCCCGTTTGCATATTCCACGTACCGAGGAAGTTAGAACCATGACTACCGAAACCACCGCTCCCGCCGCCACCAAGATCGTCCTGGGCGAGAACCAGTACGGCAAGGCCGAAGTTCGCCTGGTCAAGATCACCCGCGACACCGCTCGCCACGAGATCGAAGACCTGAACGTCACCAGCCAGCTCCACGGCGACTTCACCAAGGCACACTACGAGGGTGACAATGGTCTGGTCGTCCCGACCGACACCCAGAAGAACACCGTCTACGGCCTAGCCCGTGACGGCGTGCGCAGCCCGGAAGAGTTCCTGCTGAAGTTGGGTAACCACTTCACCAGCGAGTTCGAGTGGATCACCGGAGGCCGCTGGGCAGCCCAGCAGTACTTCTGGGACCGCATCAACGACCACGATCACGCCTTCTCGAAGAACAAGAGCGAGGTACGCACCGCCGTTCTGGAGATCGCCGAAGACGGTTCGAAGAGCATCGTCGCCGGCCTTGAGGACCTGACCGTCCTGAAGTCCACCGGTTCGGAGTTCCACGGTTTCCCGCGTGACAAGTACACCACGCTGAAGGAAACCACCGACCGCATTTTGGCCACCGACGTGACCGCTCGCTGGCGCTACTCGAACGAGGCCATCGAAGCCGGCATCGACTTCAACGCCGTGTACGCCTCGGTGCGTGAGCAGTTGCTGACCTTGTTCGCCAACACTCACTCGCTGGCCCTGCAGCACACCATGTTCGAAATGGGCAAGGCTGCACTGGAGGCCAACCCGGAGATTTCCGAGATCAAGTTCTCGCTGCCGAACAACCACCACTTCCTGGTGGATCTCGAGGTCTTCGGCCAGGACAACCCGAACGAAGTGTTTTTCGCCGCAGACCGCCCATACGGTCTGATCGAAGCCACTGTCGAGCGCGAAGGCGCCAGCGCCAAGCACCCGATCTGGACCAACATCCCGGCATTCATCTAGCCCTTAATGCCTATTGGGGCGTGTCCGTGTAGCCGCACGGACACGCCCCTTGCAGCAAACTGACGAAGGAGGTCAGCCATGCGCGCTGCGAAAGTCGAATCTATCAAACCACAGCGTCCCGAAGACGAAAAGTTGCCGATTGGGAAGACAATTGCCTATGGCATGCAACACGTCTTAACCATGTACGGCGGCATCATTGCCCCGCCACTGATCATCGGCGGTGCCGCCGGGATGGACAGTGCTGATCTGGGCCTGTTGGTTGCCTGCTGCCTGTTTGTAGGTGGTCTGGCCACGATTCTGCAGACCATCGGCATTCCTTTCTTCGGGGCGCAGTTGCCCCTCGTGCAGGGAACCTCGTTCGCCTCCGTGGCCACCATGGTAGCCATCGTCAATGGCGGCGGCGGCATTCAAGCGGTCTTCGGTGCGGTGCTGGCCGCCTCGGCGATTGGTTTCCTGATCACACCGTTCTTTGCCCGTGTGATTAGATTCTTCCCTCCGGTGGTGACCGGCGTGGTGATCACCATGATCGGTGTATCGCTCACCCCGGTAGCCGCGAACTGGGCCATGGGCGGAAACTCGAGTACCGAGGATTACGGTTCGCTGGCCAACATTGGGCTGGCCGGTCTGACACTGTTGATCGTCTTGTTGCTCTCGAAGGTCGGTAACGCCGCGATCTCGCGACTGTCGATTTTGCTGGCTATCGTGATCGGCACGGTGGTGGCCGCCGTCGTAGGCATGGCCGATTTCTCGAAGGTCGGCGATGGTGCCATCTTCGCGATTCCGCAGCCGCTAGCTTTCGGCATGCCGGTCTTTGAAATCGGTGGCATTATCTCGATGACCATTGTGGTGCTCGTTATTCTGACCGAGACCACAGCCGACATCCTCGCCGTGGGCGAGATTGCCGGCACCAAGGTGGACCGCAAGCGCATCGCCAATGGCCTGCGTGCCGATATGGCGTCCTCGATGTTCGCCCCCATTTTCAACACCTTCACCCAGTCCGCGTTCGCGCAGAACGTCGGCCTGGTAGCGATCACCGGCATTACCAGCCGTTTCGTGGTGGCCGCCGGTGGCGGTATCTTGCTGGTCCTCGGCCTGCTTCCGGTCCTCGGTCGCGTGGTGGCCGCCATTCCGATGCCAGTGCTCGGTGGCGCGGGCATCGTCCTGTTCGGCACCGTGGCCGCCTCCGGCATCCGCACGCTGTCCAAGGTGAAGTACGACGGTTTGAACCTGGCCATTGTGGCCGCGTCCATCTCCTTTGGCTGCCTGCCCATCGTGAAGCCGGATTTTTACCATAACTTCCCGACCTGGTTCGAGACCATCTTCCACTCGGGTATCTCCTCGGCCGCGCTGATGGCCGTGCTGCTGAATCTGCTGTTCAACGAGATGCGTTTCGGCACCCCGAAGAAGGATGGCTCGGTCTTCTCGGCCGCCCCACCGCGTCTGGTTCGCAAGGATGAGGTGTGCGGCCTGATCGACGGGGACCACTTCGAGGGCGGAAAGCTCATCGACAAGGACGGCTACGAAATCCCCGTGGTCACCCCGGAGGAGTTCGAAAAAATTGAAACGGGTGCAATCGAAATGCCTAAACCGAAGCTGGCCGATGTCGGCCACGGTCACTAGGTAGAAGAACACCTATAGCGCGCATGAGCAAGACCCGACCCCCGTAGGGGTCGGGTCTTCGTGCATTTGTTGCCACTTCGAGGTCCCTGGGTGGGAAGTGAAGAATTTGCTCTTCGGGGTGGCTCGCATCACTTGTTAGCGCTAACATTGTGTGAGTCTGGCTCCATCGCCCGACAACGAAGGACTAGCAGGAGGATTACATGGCACGGAAAACATGGGCTCGCCGCACGGTAGCTGCGCTCGGTTCGTTGGCGTTCATTACGGGTTTGGCCGCCTGCGGTGGCGGGGGAGCCGGGGCCGGTGCGGCCGGTGGTGGCGATGCGATGGAACCAGGCGACGTGCAAGTCGGCGTGGCCATGCCCACCGAAACCTCGGAGCGTTGGATTGCCGATGGTGCCGCCGTGAAGTCCCAGCTTGAAGAGGCCGGCTACGAGGTCGACCTGCAGTTCGCCAACGACGATATCCCCACGCAACAGCAGCAGATCGACCAGATGATCACCAAGGGCGCCGATATTCTCGTCGTGGCCTCCATCGACGGCACCGCCCTCTCCACCCAACTTCAAGCGGCCGCCGATCAGAGTATTCCGATCATCTCCTACGACCGGCTGATCAACGGCACCGAGAATGTCGACTTCTATGTCACCTTCGACAACTACAAGGTGGGCGTTCAGCAGGCCACCTCGCTGCTGACCGGACTGGGGCTGCTCGATGAACAGGGCGAACGCACCACGAAGAAGGGACCGCTGAACGTTGAGCTGTTCGCCGGCTCCGTGGACGACAACAACGCGCACTTCTTCTTCAAGGGTGCGATGGATACTCTCAAGCCCTACCTCGATGACGGCACCCTAGTGGTCGGCTCCGGGCAGACGACCATTGAGCAAACCGCCACCCTGCGCTGGTCCCAAGAAGAAGCGCAAAGCCGCATGGAGGACCTGATCACCGCTCATTACGGCGGCGGCAAGAAGAAGATCGACGGAATCCTCTCACCCTTCGATGGCATCTCGCGCGGCGTGATCACCGCGCTGAGCAACGCCGGCTACGGAGCCGATATCGACGCTGGACTGCCGATCATCACCGGACAGGACGCGGAAATCGCCTCCGTGAAACTCATCGACGACAAGGTGCAGTACTCCACGATCTTCAAGGACACCCGCAAGCTCGCCAGCCAGGCGGTCACCGCGGTCAAGGACTTCGCCGAAGGCAACGAGCCGGAAGCCAATGACACCTCCAGCTACGACAACGGCGTGACAACCGTTCCGTCCTACCTACTGGACTCGGACATTGTTACGGCCGAGAACATTTCTTCGCTGTTGGTCGACTCCGGTTACTACACGGCCGACGAAGTTGCCGCCGGGCAGAGCAAGTAACCGCCCACGGCAGGGCGCACGCGAGGGGAAGAACGAGCTCACATGGAGAACACCATCCTGCGCATGCAGGACATCATCAAAACCTTTCCCGGGGTTAAGGCTCTTGACGGCGTCAACCTATCGGTTGCCGCCGGAGAGATCCACGCCATCTGTGGTGAGAACGGCGCTGGGAAATCCACGCTTATGAAGGTCCTCTCCGGGGTGTACCCGCATGGAAGCTACTCCGGCAGCATCCACTTTGACGGTGTTGAGCTCAAGGCCAGCACCATCAAGGATTCCGAAGCGCTCGGGATCGTCATCATCCATCAAGAATTGGCGCTGGTGCCGCACCTGTCGGTGGCGGAGAACATCTTCCTAGGCAACGAAACCCAGCACGCCGGATTCATCGACTGGAACTCTACGAACCAGCGAGCCGCGGCTCTATTGGAACGCGTCGGTCTTGCCGAGCATCCCGCCACGCCGGTGGGACAACTCGGCGTGGGTAAGCAACAGCTCGTGGAAATCGCCAAGGCGCTGAGCAAAAACGTCAAGCTGCTCATCCTCGACGAACCCACCGCCGCGTTGAATGACGCCGACTCCGAGCATCTCTTGGATCTTTTGCGCGATCTTCGGCGGCAGGGGATCACCAGCATTATCATCTCCCACAAGCTCGGAGAGATCGAGGAGATCGCCGACACCACGACCATCATTCGCGACGGGCAGAGCGTTGAAACTCTCGACATGTCCGACCCGTTCACCACGCAGGACCGCATTATTCGGGCCATGGTCGGACGCGAACTGTCGGTACGCTATCCGCCGCGCGAACCTGACATTGGCTCGGTGGTGTTCGAGGTGCGGGATTGGAGCGTGCGACACCCCACCCAGCCCGATCGGCTGGTGGTGGATGGAGCGGCGCTGGATGTGCGGGCCGGTGAGATTGTGGGCATTGCCGGTCTCATGGGCGCTGGTCGTACCGAGCTGGCGATGAGTATTTTCGGACACAGCTATGGGCGGGATATCTCCGGCACCGTGCAGATGGATGGCCGGCCCGTGGATACTTCCAGCGTGCGCAAAGCCATCAAGGCGGGCATCGCCTATGTCTCGGAGGACCGGAAAAAATTCGGGCTGAACCTCATCGAAGATATTCGCACCAACACCACCGCGGCCGGGCTGCAAAAGATCTCCACCGGCGGGTTCGTCAACGGGCCCAAGGAGATCCAGATCGCCGAGTTCTACCGCCGCTCCATGCGGATCAAGGCCCCCTCAGTGCTGGCCAAAACCGGAAACCTCTCGGGCGGTAACCAGCAAAAGGTCGTATTGGGCAAATGGCTGCACACCGCCCCCGAACTACTGATCCTCGACGAACCAACCCGCGGCATCGATGTCGGAGCTAAATACGAGATCTACACGATCATCAACGAGCTCGCCGACGCAGGTAAGGCGGTGCTGGTGATCTCCTCCGAACTACCGGAGCTACTAGGGATCTGTGACCGCATTTACACACTCGCCTACGGCCGGATCACCGGCCAACTCCCGCGCGCCGAAGCCACCCAGGAACGCCTGATGGAGCTCATGACACTCGAGAAGGACAACACCCGATGACCATCGCTTCCGATGTGAAGGATATTTTCACCAAGAACCTGCGCACCAGCGGCATTTATATTGCCTTCGTGCTGATCGTCGTGCTTTTCACGGTGCTCACCAAGGGCCTGTTGCTCAGTCCCATCAACATCACCAATATTGTGTTGCAGTACTCCTATGTGCTCGTGCTCGCCTTGGGCATGATCATGGTGATCGTCGCCGGGCACATTGATCTCTCCGTCGGTTCCCTGGTGGCGCTGACCGGTGCGGTCTCCGCGGTGCTTGTCATCCAGGGCGGAGCCCCGTGGTGGGTGGGTATGCTCGCCGGCATCGCGGTCGGCGCCCTATGCGGAGTATGGCAGGGCTTCTGGGTCGCCTACGTGGGCATCCCGGCCTTCATCGTGACCCTGGCCGGCATGCTGCTGTTCCGTGGGTTGACCTATGAAGTGCTCAATAACGTCTCGCTTTCGCCGTTCCCCGGCGAATACCAACGAATCGCCGGCGGATTCCTTAACGGACTGCTCGGAGGCTACGGCTATGACACCTTCACTCTCGTCATCGGCGTGATTGCGGTGGTCGGCTTGGTGGTTTCCGCCTGGCGCACCCGGCAGGGACAACTGAAATTCGGGCAGCACGCGGATTCGCTGGCGCTGTTCATCATCAAGTACGCGCTCGCCGCCGCCGTGATTCTCTGGTTCTTTTGGCAGATCGCCATCAGCCGCGGCATGCCCATCGTGTTGATGATTCTCGGTGTGCTCATCATCGCCTACCACGTGTTGACCACGCGTACCGTTTTCGGCCGCCACGTCTACGCCATCGGCGGTAACCTGTCGGCCGCCCGGCTCTCCGGGGTGAACGTCAAGAAGATCAATTTCTGGATCTTCGTGAATATGGGCATGTTGGCCGGTATCGCCGGCGTGGTGTTCTCCTCCAGGTCCAACGGCGCTCAGCCGGGGGCGGGCAATATGTTCGAGCTCGATGCCATCGCCGCCTGTTTCATCGGTGGCGCCTCGACCACCGGCGGCGTGGGTCGGGTCACCGGAGCCATTGTCGGTGGTCTGGTCATGGCGGTGCTTTCAAACGGCATGCAACTCATGGGTGTGGGTGCCTCGACGCAGCAACTGGTCAAGGGCATGGTGCTGCTCATCGCCGTGGCCTTCGACATCTACAACAAGCGGAGGGTTGGGGCAGCCAGCTAGAGGCTGCGTCCACGACACCGTTCTTCAACAATTACTAGGGCAGAAAATCAATGTCACTCAGTACTTCCGGGTTAGCGGATTCCGGTAACCACGGCTGGCTCAGCCATCGGCTGGCCGATGGCCGCGAGGCGATCTTCTTCGCCGACGCTGGCCGCGAGCCGCCACAAGAGGTGCGAGACCAGCGGGCGCTGGACCCCCGTTCGGCGCGCGGGGAACTACGCCAGGATCCGTTGACCGGGGACTGGGTGGCCGTCGCCGCCCACCGCCAAGCGCGCACCTATCTGCCGCCGAAGGAAGAGTGCCCGCTCTGCCCGAGCGTGGCGGGGCGGCATAGCGAAATTCCCGCCGCCGACTTCGATGTGGTCTGCTTCGAGAACCGCTTCCCCTCGCTGGGGCCGATCCAAGACGAGCTCGCAGACGCCGCCCACGGCCAAGCCCAGCCCGCCTACGGCCGCTGCGAGGTTGTGGTCTTCACCCCGGAACACGCCGGGAGCTTCTCCCAACTGACGGATGCGCGGGCCCGCACCGTCGTTGAGGCGTGGGCGCAACGCACCGCGGCCCTCTCGGCGCTACCCGGCATCCGCCAGGTTTTCCCCTTTGAAAACCGCGGCCAAGACATCGGCGTGACCCTGCATCACCCGCATGGACAGATCTATGCCTACCCCTACATCACCCCGTACGCCCAGCGGCTTGCCGAGCGTTCGCGCAGGTATGCCGAGGATACCGGGGGCACGCTCATGGGCAAATTACTTGCTAGGGAGCGGGAGAGTGGTGAACGAATGGTCTTCGAGGGCGAATACTTCTCCGCCTATGTACCCTTTGCGGCGCGCTGGCCATTGGAGACCCATCTGGTGCCGCATCGTCAGGTGCCCGATCTGGCAGCACTGACCGGAGCCGAACGCGACGAACTGGCCGTGCTCTACCGCGACCTGTTACGCCGCTATGACGCACTGTATGCCAGCCCCACTCCCTATATCGCCGCGTGGCATCAGGCCCCGCTGACCGCAGTTGACCGCGCGACCGGCTGGTTGCATCTACAACTGACCAGTCCACGCCGTTCCGCCGACAAACTGAAGTTCTTGGCCGGATCCGAGGCGGCCATGGGCGCCTTCATCAACGACGTGAGTGCCGAACAGACCGCTGCGCGACTGCGTGAGGCCATGCCATGATCCGCCACGAACACCACACCATAGAGCAGCGCGCCCGGCGATTGCACGAGCGCTTCGAGGCACTCTACGGTCACCGTCCGGAGGGTGTCTGGCAGGCACCGGGGCGGGTGAACCTTATTGGGGAACATACCGATTACAACCTTGGGTACGTGTTGCCCTTTGCCATCGACCGGCAGACGCTGATCGCGGTGCGTCGCGTGGACCCCGACGCCGCGCATGCGGATGAGATTGCCCTGGCCTCCACCATGGACGCCAGTGGTGATGTGCCCGAGGTGACGCGGATGCGGCTAGCCGACCTAGCTCCGGGAACCCCGGGAGGCTGGGCTGCGTACCCGGCGGCGGTGAGCCATGTGCTCGCCACGGAATATGCCGGGCGGATATGCGGTTTTGACCTCCTTGTGGATTCCACGGTCCCGGTTGGTTCGGGGCTCTCCTCCTCGCATGCGCTTGAGGTAGCAACCATCGTGGCACTGAATGAGCTGTTCCACCTCGGGATCGATGCGGAACGAATGGTGCGTCTGACGCAACGGGCGGAAAACGACTTTGTGGGGGCACCGACCGGGATCATGGACCAAAGCGCCTCGCTGCTCTCGCAGGCGGGCCACGCCCTGTTTTTGGACTGTCGCTCTTTTGCTTCTCGAGCGGTGCCTTTGCCACTAACCGCGCGGGGCTTGAACGTGCTGGTCATTGACACTCGGGTCGCCCATGCTCTGGTGGACGGCGGGTATGCACAACGTCGGGCCAGCTGCGAAGCGGCCGCCGCGCGGTTGGGGGTGAGCTCGTTGCGCGAGATCGACGAGGTGCACCTGCTTGATGAGCTGGTAGAGCCACTGCGTCGCAGGGCCCGCCACATTGTTTCCGAGAACGGCCGTGTTCTGCGGACCGTGCAGGCCCTGGAATGTGGAGACCTGAACCTCGTCGGCCAACTGCTGACCGAATCACATGCCTCGATGCGCGATGACTATGAGATTTCCTGTCCCGAACTGGACCTAGCCGTGAGCTCTGCCCTCGACGCCGGTGCCCTTGGGGCGCGCATGACGGGCGGCGGCTTTGGCGGGAGCGCCATTGCGCTGATCGACGAATCGGTGCGGCCGCAGGTGGAGAGCGCGATCCGTCGGGCATTTGACCGGGCCGGGTACGCCGAGCCCGGGATCTTTGTGGTGGCCCCCGCGCAGGGGGCGGGGCGCGTATGAGTTGGCTGGTTACCGGCGGTGCCGGATATATCGGAGCCCACGTCATCAGGGCACTGGATGGGGCCGGCATGTCCCCGGTCGTCGTGGACAGCCTCAGTAGCGGTGTGCGCGGTTTCGTGCCCGACCATATTCCGCTGCTCGAGCTGAGCATCTTGCAGCGCGATGAGCTTGCGCGCGCCATGCTCAGGCACCGGGTGCGCGGTGTGATTCACCTAGCCGGCTACAAGTACGCCGGAGAATCGGTGCGCTATCCGTTGCATGCCTTCGAGCAGAATGTCACGGGCACCGCCACCCTATTGCAGGCCATGGCCGATGCAGGGGTGGAGCGGATTGTCTTTTCCTCCTCGGCCGCTGTCTATGGCACGCCGCGCGAGGAGCTCGTCACCGAGCGCACACCCACCAGTCCGCAGTCGCCCTATGGTCAAAGCAAGCTCGTGGCCGAATGGTTGATCAGCGACCAGGCGGTTGCGGCGGGGATTGCGCACACCTCGCTGCGCTACTTCAACGTGGTGGGTTCGGGGGACAGGCACCTCTATGACGCCAGCGTTCATAACTTGTTCCCGTTGATCTTCCGAGCGCTCGACGCGGGGGAGCGACCAACCATTTTCGGCACCGACTACGACACCGCCGACGGCACCTGCGTGCGCGACTATGTGCACGTAGCGGATCTCGCGCTGGCGCATGTGGCGGCCGCACGGCGGCTCGAACGCGGCGAACCCGTCGAGCCGGTTTATAACCTCGGATCGGGTCAGGGAGTTTCGGTTCGGGAGATTATGCAGGCGGTCGCCGAGGTGACCGGGCGCCGGTTCGAGCCGCGCCTAGCCGCGCGTCGACCGGGTGACCCGGCGCGAATTGTGGCCGACGGTAGTTTGGCGGCTCGCGATCTGGACTGGAGGATGCGCCACAGCCTGGACCAGATGGTCGCTAGTGCGTATCAGGCGGCACCCAACGGCGAGTAAGGACTATTGACAGGACATTAGTACTTATTTAGGCTCTTGGTGAATGGTCGAGATCACCGGGAGGCTCAATGGTGCGCCATGCGCTCACGGGACAAGACTCGGCCCACCGCTCAGGCACGCCTGTGCCAGCCGGTCGAATTCTCATCTTGCTGTTCGGTTACGCCGTCGCCATGGGTGGCACCACCATGCCAACCCCGATCTATCCATGGTTGCAGCAGGCTTATGATTTGAGCACTGCGGCGTCCACACAGCTCTTTGCCGTGTACGCGCTGTGTGTTTTGTGCGTGCTGATTCTCTTCGGCTCGCTATCCGACACGCTGGGGCGTCGAACGGTGCTGTGGTTGGGGCTAGCCGCCGCCGTTGGAAGCGGCGCCTGCTACGTCTTGGCCGATGGAGCCAGCCTGTTATTTACCGCACGCATTCTGTCCGGCGTCTGCGCCGGGTTGGTGACGGGGACTGCCACCGCCTACATCACGGATCTGGCCGGTTCCAGCGTCCGCGGCGCCGGCCTTTCGAGCGCAGCGAATATGATCGGGCTAGGCTCCGGGCCGATTTTTACCGCGTTGATTGCCACGGTGCTACCCGGCTGGATGATGGCGCCTTTTGCGCTTCACGCAGTGTTGTGTTGCTTGTGCGCGGGGTTGTTGCTCTCGGTTCCCGAGACTCTGGTTGCCCGTTGGCCGAGCGTATCACTGAGTTTTCCTCGGGTGCCGCGCGCGTCTCTTGGCGACTTTATGCGTGGTGGCAGTATGACCCTAGGCTTTGCCGTCATGGGCGGCTGTACCGCGTTGAGCGCCATCCTCATTGTGCGAGCCTTCGGGCTGGACCAGATCTGGCTCCTTGGGGCGGTCGGGTCACTAATCTTTGCCGCTACTGCACTTGGGCAACGTTTTGGAGCCCGCTACGCCGCCGCACACCCGCGTTGTGGATTTCTCGGCCTCGCCGGTGGCGCAGCGTTGATTGCAGCGGCCCCGCAGTGGCCAACCGGCGCGGCCCTAGCCTGTTATCTGCTGGGCCTCGCGCTCGCCGGAGCGAGCCACGGGATGCTCTTCCCGACGGGTCTGGCCATCGTACTGCGTAGCATTCAGCCGCGGCAGCGGGCCGGAGTCAGCTCGGCCTTTTGGGTGCTGGGTTACGCGCTGACCGCCCTTGGAGCTCTGGTGCTTGGCTGGCTGAGCACTGCCTTGGACGAACGTTGGGCCATCACTTTATTCGGTGGGGCAGTGCTGCTCACCGCCCTCGCCGTCCAAGGCCGCGCCCCGCGGGCGTCACGTACCTCAAAGACAACGGAGCACAATTAATGCGTATTGGAATCGTGGGTTATGGCACCGGCGGAAGCCTTTTTCACCTGCCCTATATTCAGGCAGACCCACGCTGGCAGATCGTTGGTGTGGTGACTCGTTCGGCCGAACGGCGCGCCCTATTGGCCTGTGAAGCGCCGGGCATTACCGCCTATGGGTCACTTGAACAGCTCCTAGCTGCGGGAGTCGAC
This sequence comes from Glutamicibacter sp. PS, assembly GCA_031317595.1. GTDB lineage: Bacteria > Actinomycetota > Actinomycetes > Actinomycetales > Micrococcaceae > Glutamicibacter > Glutamicibacter endophyticus. Next base: position 3,026,755 of record JANCMB010000001.1, on the reverse strand, counting down.
GTGGTGGTGTTGACGACCCCCGCCCATACCCGACGGGAGCTGGTGCTCCAGGCGCTCGCTGCTGGCGTGCACGTGGTGGCCGATAAGCCTTTCGCCCCAGACCTAGCCACGGCCCGCGAACTGCGCGACGCTGCCCGGCAGTCTGGGAAGGTCTTGACCGTCTATCACAACCGGCGGTGGGATACGGATCTACTGACCCTGCGGGAGGTTATCCATTCGGGCGAGCTGGGCCAAGTGAACCGCGCCCACATGGTGCTGGACCAAGATGACCCCGCAAGCCTCGAACCAGGTCCCGCCGGTGGGCTACTTCGTGATCTGGGATCTCATGTTGTCGACCAGATGATCAGCCTCTTTGGGCCGGTGGCCGAGGTCGACGCCCGGCTGGACCACTACGAGACTACCGCGGGTGTGGTGGATGGCGCATTTAGCCTTGGGCTACATCATTGTGGCGGTGTATACAGCACCGTGAGCTCAAGCAAGATCAGCCACAGTGAGCAACGTTCGCTCTGTGCCTACGGTACGCAGGGGTACTACTCTTCGCAGATGTCCGATGTGCAAATTGACCGGGTGCGGGCCGGTGAGCGACCGGCGCAGGCCGGAACCGACTGGGGTATGGAGAGTCCGGAGCGCTGGGGCGAAGTCCGTACCGCCCAAGGAGCACGTAGGGTGCCCTGCGTACCGGGAAACTATGCGCAGTTCTACAGTGAACTTTACGATGCATTTTCCGGGGCAGGTGCATTGCCAGTGACGGTGGACCAAGCGCTACACACCGTCGCCGTACTCGATGCGGCACGGCATGGTGCACGGTTGGGGGTCCGTCAGCGGGTTGAGTCCGAGGACGCGAACCACTCGCTGGGCTAAGGCTTAGAGTTGGATATTGTGCAGCAGAGCAAAGCCATTGGCGTGGATATTGGCGGAACTAAAATAGCGGCAGGACTTGTCGATTCGGCGGGGCGCATCGTGCGTCAACTTCGCCGTGAAACACCAAAAAGTGACGCCCAAACGGTTGAACGCACCATCGTCGACTTGGTCACCGAACTCAGCGCGGGTGAAGCGGGTATCCCGGTTGGGGTCGGCGCCGCGGGGTGGATGGACGCGGCCGGTGAGAACGTGCTGTTTAGTCCACATCTGGCCTGGCGCAACGAGCCGGTGCGGGCTCGGCTTCGTGATCTGATGGGCGCCGAAGTCACCCTGGTCAATGACGCGGACGCCGCCGGGTGGGCCGAGTACCGTTTTGGGGCCGCGCGCGCAGAAAGCGATGTGGTCTGCTTGACCCTTGGCACCGGGATTGGCGGTGCGATGATTCTCGGCGGCGAAGTGTACCGCGGACGCTTCGGAGTGGCCGGAGAGTTCGGTCATCAGGTCATCGTTCCCGGAGGGCACCGCTGTGCTTGCGGTAACCGGGGATGCTGGGAACAGTACGCCTCGGGTAACGCACTTGGCCGCGACGGCGCCGAACTGGTGCGTTCGGGTTCACCAGTGGCGCACAATCTGATTGCCGCGGTGAACGGAGCGCCCGAGGAGGTCACCGGAGCTATCGTCACCCGGCTGGCCGCCGAAGGGGATCCGGCCTGCCGGGACCTGATCAGCGAGATGGGGCAGTGGTTGGGGCTGGGAATCGCCAATCTGAGCGCGGTACTGGATCCGGGCATGATCGTGATCGGTGGCGGACTGGGTGCGGCCTCTGCGCAGTTGGTGGCTACCGCCGACGAAAGCTACCGTAAAACGCTCTCCGGGCGTGGCTACCGGCCCTACGCGGTGGTGGCGCAGGCTCAACTGGGTGCCGAGGCGGGGCTGATCGGCGCAGCCGATCTGGCCCGCCGCAACCACAACACCGACTAGCGACCCCTGTTCCGCCGGAGCGATCGATGTGACACTGGAGCCATGCGGAATCTGGTGATGGTCGTGTTCGTCGAACCGGTAACCGAGGGCGGGATGTTCCCGCGCGAGGATTGGCCACTGCACATCACGCTGCTACGTTTTGATTTGCCCAGGATCGCCGACGACGGATCGGAACCCCTGTGGCGGCTAGTGGAAGATACGACCCCGGCCGTCTGCCGGGCCTTAGGGGCGCAACTGCGGGTAGGCCCCGAGGCGTGGTTCGGGCGGCACGAGTCGATTCTGGTCAACCTCGTGGAACCCGACCCACGACTACAGGAGCTTCACGAAACTATCGCTGGTCAGGTGTTGGCCCTGCACGGGCGCATCGCCAGCCAGCGGCATACCCTCGAGGCCTACCGGCCGCACATCACCCACCACGACGGCCGGCGACGACATACCGGACAAGTGCCGGAGCTGGACCGTGTGGCCTTGGTGGACATGGCTCCGGAGGGGGACCACTCCCAGCGCCGCATTCTCAAACTCTGGCAGAGCCCGCCTCTGGCGTGACGTGCTTAATGGGCGGCCAACGAAGCGGTCAGTGCGGCATCGGCCTCGCGTAGTACCGCGGCGGCAACCTCGAGCCCTTCGACGGCACTCAATTCGGTGTCCTCATGCTCGATATTGACCATCATCTCTGGATCTACCTCGTGCAGCGCACGGAGGAACTCAGTCCAAAACGCCGTGTCATGCCCCTTGCCCAGGGCCACGAAATCCCATGCCGAGTTCTTCGGCCACTCGTTGGCCCACTCATCGCCGCCGAGGTTCGTGCGCGGTTCATCCTCGCGTAGCCGACGGAAACTGTTATCCAATACCCCTTCGACGGCGGCGTTCGGGTTGATCCGCACATCCTTGGCGGCGGCATGAAACACCCATTCGCCGAGGTTGCGCACCACGGCCACCGGATCCATTTGCTGCCAGAACAGGTGCGAGGCATCTAGTTCAACGCCGATGTTGGTGGTGCCGGCGCGCTTAAGCAGTTCGCGGAAGCTCGCCGGGTTGAACACCAAGTTCTGCGGATGTAGTTCGAGGGCGACCTTGACCCCATGCTCGCGGGCCAGCTCGTCGATCTCGCGCCAGAACTCGGCGGCCACGTCGAACTGATGGTCCAGCTGGTCCAAAGCCGCGGAGTTCCACGCGTTGACCACCCAGTTCGGCCGGGTGGCACCCGGCTCGCCGCCGGGCAGGCCGGACATGGTCACCACGCGGGTCTGTCCCAGCCGTGCGGCCAGCCTGATCGAACGGCGGATGTCCTCGGCGTGTTTCTCGCCGATTTCCCGGTTCGGGTGTAGCGGATTACCGTTGCAGTTCAGCCCGGCAATGGATACACCGCTGCCTTCGAACTGCGCCAGAAAAGCATCGCGCGCCGCGTCGGATTCGAGGATCTCATCGATATTTGGTACGTGCACCGGCGGCAGGAAGCCCCCGGTATTTAGTTCAATGCCGGTCAGCGAGAGGCCGGCGATAACCTCGAGGGTTTGGCTCAGCGGCCGGTCGTGCAAGATGGCGTTGTAGACTCCGAGCTTCACAGGGTGACCTTTTTTCCATGGTTAGCGGCGGACTCGACGACCGCCTGTAGGATTCGCATATTGTGTACGCCTTCGTCGAAGGTTGCATTCGCTGGTAGCGCGGTGCTGGCGCCAGCGACCTCGTCGAGGAAGGCGCGGGCCTGATAGGCGAAGGCGTCGTTTTGTCCCACGCCCACCCCGGGTGCGTCCATGGGCAGGCCGCCGCCGATGTAGGCGTGCTCTGGACCGAGGTCTACGGTTCGGTAGCCGTTGGTGGCCGAAGGTCCGTCGGCGAGCATGATCTCAATTTGCGAGGGGCGCTGCTGGTTGAAGCGTGCCGCCCCTTTTTCGCAAAATACTTCGAAACTCAAGCCATTCGGATGGCCGGCCGCAACGCGGGAGACCTCGAGGCTGCCGACGGCGTCGGCGAACTGGACGTTGAACGCGGCGTAGTCGTCATTCTCTACCGGTTCTGCGATGTTGCTGAGTTCCACGAGATCGTGGCCGGTTACGGCGCCGACAGGCAGGTAGCGTTCGGTGATACTGGTGCTCAACTGCCCGCCGCTGACCGAGCGGATCTCGCCAGCGAGAAATTCGGCGATATAGGACAGGTGGCTGCCCACATCCGCCAATGCCCCGGAGCCCGGGCCGCCTTTATAGCGCCAGCTCATCGGAGCCTGCCAGTTATGTCCGTAGTCGGTCCAGTAGCGGCCGGAGAAGTGCAATACCTTGCCTAGGGTGCCGTCCTTGATGAGGTCGCGGATGGCGGCGATCCCTGGGGTGCGGCGGAAGGTGAAGCCGACCCGGGCGAGTGACGCGGCGTCGCGGGCTGCAGCCGCCATGGCCTCGGCTTCCTCGAGAGTGTCGGCCAGTGGTTTCTCGCAGAGAACATGTTTGCCGGCGGCCAGTAGCCCCTCGACGGCTTCGCGGTGGAATCGGTTGGCGATGACGACCGAGACCACGTCGATGTCGGGGTCGGCGGCCACCTCGTGCCATGTGCCAAGGGCCTTGGCGTAGCCGTAGCGCTTAGCGACCGTCGTCGCGAGCTCGGTGTTCACGTCGGCGACGGCGACGTAGCGCAGCGCCGGTAGTTCGGAGTTGTACAGGGTGGGGGCGGTGCGATAGCCCGCGATGTGGGCGAGGCCGGCCATGCCGGCGCCGATGACGGCGATGCCGAGGCTTTGAGTCACGATGTCTCCCGAAGAGGTCAGGGCAGTGGGTTCTCACCATCAGTTGGCTCGAGGGCAGCTCGACGCCGGGTGAGGAAGAAAATAGGGGGATTTTTGGAGCGCTCCAAAATGAGTGTAGGAGCGGTGAGTCAACCAGGTCAAGACCCCTGGTGGTGGAATTTAAAGCGTCGTGCGAGGGGTGTGGCAGCTTCCGCGCTCGATGAGTCGCGGCTCGAGTTGGATGACCTGCGCGGCACGGTCGGGTTCGGCGAGTTTGCTGAGGATTTGCTCTGCCACTTGCAGGCCTAGGTCCCGATTGCGGCTGTCGACGGTCGTTAGCCGCAAGAGGTGGGTGCCCGACAGCGGCGAATTGTCGTAGCCGATAACCGAAACGTCCTGCGGGACCAAGAGTCCGCGGTCACGCGCCGCGGCCAAGACGCCCATGGCCATGGAGTCGTTGCCGGCCAGTACCGCGGTGCTTTCTGGATGTTCTTCGAATAGCCGCTGTGCGCCCCGATAGCCGTGTTCCTCGGTGGTCTGCGGCATGACCGTAATGACGTGCGGTTCGTAGCCGGCGGCGAGCATCGCCTGAGTGTAGCCCTGACGGCGTAGGGCCGAGGGGCCGTCTCCGCCGCTGATATGGCCAATGTGGCGGTGCCCGAGGGCTATCAAATATTCGGTGGCCAGCCGTGCCCCGAGTGCATCGTCGCTGGCGGCGAGATCTGACCCCGGAACCTGACGTTGGCGGTTGCCGGCGACCACCAGCGGAATCTGATTGGGATAGCGCATGGTCTCAGTCGGTTCGGTGGCCACCACCAAGGCCTCGACCCGGGTGCTTAGGAACCCTTCGAGTGGATCTGCCTGAACATGGGCATTCAGCGTTCGATCGGAGACCGCGATACGCAGTCCGGCCTCACCGAGCCCTTCCTGTAGCCCGCGCAGCAACTCCACAAACCAGAGGTTGGTGTAGTCATCGATCACCACCCCCACCGTTTGGCTCGTGCCGCCAGCCAGTGTGGCTGCGGCCTGGCTCGGGCGGTAGTCCAGCGCCTCGATGGCCGCGAGCACCGCGGTGCGCCGCGCCTGGGAAACGTTCGGGGAGCCGCGCAGGACTAACGAGACAAGTGATTTGGAGACCCCGGCGGCCTGGGCAACGTCGTAAATGGTCGCGCGGCGCGAACGCTGTGCCATATAGTCTCCCGGTTCGTCGTGAATTGCCTTGACTCTACGAGCCTAGTCTGTCGGCATCGCCATGGTACTCGGCGTCGCATTTACCGCGGTGTGTGAAGGATGAAGTCCAAGGCGTCGGCGGCCACGCGTTGCGGCAATTCCCGCAGCACCAGGTGTGCGGTGTCCGCGTAGGAGATAACCTCAAATTCCGCGAAGTTCGTGGAAAACTCGCGTAGTTTCTCCGCTGGCAGCAGGTCGTCCTGTGAGCGTCAGAGAATCAGTGTGGGGACGGTGATGGGCCCGCGCTCTAATGGCGGGGTGGCGGCGACGAGCCCTTTGAAGCCTTTGCGCCAGACCTGCGTAGGAATAGTGAGCATGGAGGCGAATTGTGCCTCGAGGAACTTGGTTGGCACCTCGTGCAGTAGCGGTAGCGCACCGTGCAGGTTTTCGATGTCCTGCGCCGTCACCGGGTCGTGGAAGGTATCAAGTTGCGCGCGTGGTGGTTCGGCCGAATGCTCCGCAGATCGCTCGGTGAGCCGACGGCGATGATTCCACTCACTCGGTGAGGGTGTTCGACGGCGAGTGCTTGGGCCAGATAGCCGCCGCTAGAGGTGCCCAGTAGACGGCAGGAATCGAGTTCTCGAGTATCGAGTAGCGCGATCACGTCGACCGCATAGTCGTCCAGTGCATAGCCGGTCTCAGGCTTGCTACTCGCTCCCGCTGCGCGCAGATCCGGCACGATCAGATGCAATGAGCCGGTCGAAGGTGCGGCGGGTTTCACCCCAGGCGTGTAACGGTGGGACGGTCTCGCCTTGCCCATGCTCGCACACGGCCATGGCCACCTCGGTGCCGAGCTGGAGGCGTTTTATGGGCTGAGCGTAGCAGTGCGGGTGCAACTCGTCGATGCTCAGATCATTACTCATGTTGTAAATATGTCAGTACAAAGTATTGACAGCCTTTTGTGCCGTGCGGCACAGTAGTAGTCGTGAGCCGATACCCCGCATCGGCAACCAGCCGTTTACCTCTTGAAAGGACGTCGATCCGCGTGACTCATGACGTACTGACCCTCGGACGTATCAGCGTCGACGTGTACCCGAACGACATCGGCGTCCCCCTGCAGGATGTGCAGAGCTTCGGCAAATACCTTGGCGGCTCGGCCACCAACGTCGCGGTGGCCGCGTCCCGTCACGGCCGCGCGGCCGGGGTCATCACCCGCGTGGGCGACGATGACTTTGGGCGCTTCCTCGAGGCCCAACTCGACCGTTACGGAGTGGAACGCTCTCAGGTGGCCCGCGTAGCGGGGCTACAAACCCCGGTAACCTTCTGCGCGATCCTGCCCCCGGACGATTTCCCGCTCTACTTCTACGGGCGTTTCCCAACCGCACCGGACTGGAAGATCGAGGCCGCGGAGCTGAACCTGTCGGCCATCGCCGAGGCGCGCATCTTCTGGAGCACCGTCACCGGTATGAGCCAAGAACCAAGCCGCTCGGCACAACTGGCCGCTCATGCGGCGCGCCCGCGAAACGAACTATCCGATGGTCAGTACACCATCCTCGATCTGGACTACCGAGCGATGTTCTGGGACTCCGAACAGCAGGCTCGTGAACAGGTGCAGTCCATCCTGCCGCACGCCAGTGTGGCCATCGGCAACGATAAGGAATGCGCCGTCGCCGTCGGCGAAGGCACCCCGGATGAACAGGCCGACCGCCTGCTAGAGGCCGGCGTTGAAATCGCCGTGGTCAAGCTGGGCCCCGAAGGGGTCATGGCCAAGACGAGCAGCGAACGCGTGATCTCCGCGCCGGTGACCGTGGACACCGCTAACGGTCTGGGTGCCGGCGACTCCTTCGGCGGAGCCTTCTGTCACGGGCTGCTCGCCGGATGGCCGCTAGAGCAGGTACTGGATTTCGCCAACGCGGCCGGGGCGATCGTGGCCTCTCGTGTGGCCTGCTCCGAGGCCATGCCTACCGAGGCCGAGGTTTTCGCGCTACTGGCCGAACGTGGCCGCCCGGTTCCGGGTGAACAGAAAGATTTGGTGTAACCATGACGCAGACATTTGCCGCCCGCATCGATCGTGAAGATCCGCGCCGCTACGAGGAACTCACCCGGCTGCGCCTCGAGGATCCCCAGGCCGTGGCTCGCGCCGCAGCCACTCGCATTAAGCATCCCGGCGTCCGCCTCGGCGCACAGAATTTCATTATCGCCGCCGACCACCCGGCGCGTGGCGCACTGTCGGTGGGGAACCGCGCCACGGCCATGGCCGACCGCCGCGATCTGCTCGACCGCCTGCAAATCGCCCTCGAAAACCCTGCGGTGGACGGAGTGTTGGCCTCTCCGGATGTGCTCGACGAGCTGTTGCTCCTGGGGGCCTTGGATTACAAGTTGGTGTTCGGGTCGATGAACCGCGGCGGACTGACCGGCCTTGTCAATGAGCTCGACGATCGCTTCACCGGGCACACCGCGGCCGCGCTGGCCGCCCTCGGTGCGGACGGCGGGAAAATGCTCACCCGCATCGCCTACGAGGACGCCGACACCGTCGCCACGTTGGAGGCCACCGCCCATGCGGTGAGCGATCTGGCCCGGCATGGCCTGATTGCCATGGTCGAGCCTTTCATCTCGCGCCGCCAAGGCGGCAAGGTGGTCAACGAACTGACCCCCGATGCGGTGATCAAGTCCATGGGTATCGCTTCCGGGCTCGGCGAATCCAGCGCCTACACCTGGCTGAAGATCCCGGTGGTTGCCGAGATGGAACGGGTGATGGCAGCGACCACCATGCCGACGGTGCTGCTAGGCGGCGACCCCGGTGGGCGCCCCGACGAGGTATTTGCCTCGTGGCAGCACGCCCTGGCACAGCCCGGGGTGCAGGGGTTGACCGTGGGCCGCACCTTGCTCTACCCCCAGGACGACGACGTCGCCGGTGCCGTAGCCACCGCCGCCTCGCTCCTCACGCATCACACACCCGTCACCAGCGACTAAGGAAACGCGCCGCAATGACTACACGCACCATGACCGTCGCCCAGGCGCTCGTCGAGTTTTTGGGCCGCCAGTACACCGTGGATCGCATTGGGACCGAGCAGTACCGTGAGCGACTTTTCCCCGGCATGTTCGGCATTTTCGGCCACGGCAACGTGGCCGGGGTAGGCCAGGCGCTCAAGCAGTGGCAGGCCACCGATCCGACCCTGATGCCCTACTACCAGGGCCGCAATGAGCAGGCGCAGTCGCATCAGGCCGTGGCCTACGCCCGGCATACCCGGCGTCGCGCCACCTATGCGGTATCCACCTCCATCGGTCCAGGCTCCTCGAACCTGCTCACCGGGGCGGCGCTGGCCACCGCGAATCGACTGCCGGTGCTGTTGCTCCCGAGCGACACCTTCGCCACTCGTGCGGCGGACCCGGTGCTGCAGCAACTGGAGATGCCACATGGCTACGACATCACCGTCAACGACGCCTTCCGCCCGCTATCGAAGTACTTCGACCGGGTTACCCGTCCCGAGCAGCTGTTCTCCGCGCTCTCCCATGGGCTGCGGGTGCTCACCGATCCGGCGGAAACCGGCGCCGTGACCATCAGCCTGCCACAGGATGTTCAGGCCGAGGTCCTCGAAGTACCGGAGGAGTTCCTCGCCGAACGTGAATGGCGCATCCGCCGTCCAGAGCCCGAGGCCGAAGATATTGCCCGTGCCGCACAATTGATCAGGGAAGCTCAGCGTCCGCTGATCATCGCCGGCGGCGGGGTGCTCTACGCCTTTGCGCAGGACGAACTGGCCGCCTTCGCCGAGGCCACCGGGATCCCGGTGGGCAATACGCAGGCCGGAGTCGGTGTTCTGCCCTGGGATTCAAAGTACTCGCTGGGGGCCATTGGTTCCACGGGCACCACTGCGGCCAACGCGCTGGCCGCCGAGGCGGATCTGATCATCGGCATCGGCACCCGCTACGAGGACTTCACCACCGCCAGCCGCACCGCCTTCCAGGATCCGAACCTGAAGTTCGTGAACATCAACGTCGCGGCAATCGATGCCTACAAGCACGGCACCAGCGTGCCGGTGGTGGCCGATGCCCGCAAGGCCTTGATCGCGTTGCGTGAGGAGCTGACCGGCTACCGCGTGGAGGGTGCCCTCGAGGTTCGTACCGCGGAAGAAAAGCAGCGCTGGGACGCCACGGTGGATGCGGCCTTCGCCGAACGGCACGCCCCACTGGTCAGCCAGAACGCCATTATTGGCGCGGTCAACGGTGCCATGGACGCACGCGATGTGGTGGTTTGCGCCGCCGGGTCGCTGCCCGGTGACCTGCACAAGATGTGGCGGGTATCCGACCCCTACGGCTACCACGTGGAATATGCCTTCTCCTGCATGGGTTACGAAATCGCCGGTGGGCTAGGCATTAAACGTGCGGCCCTCGACGAGGCGGCGCGCGGCGCGGCGGAAAACCGTGACGTTGTGGTGATGGTCGGCGACGGCTCGTACCTGATGATGCACACCGAACTCGTGACTGCGGTAGCCGAGGGGATCAAGCTGATTACGGTGCTGATCCAGAACCACGGTTATGCCTCCATTGGTGCACTCTCCGAATCGCTGGGTTCCCAGCGCTTCGGCACCAAGTACCGCACCTTGGATAAGCAGACCCACTCCTTCGACGGGGAGCAGACCCTACCCATCGACTTGGCAACCAACGCCGAATCACTGGGCGTGAAGGTGATCCGGATTCTCCCTGGCGAACACGTGATCGATGAGCTGGCCGCCGCGGTGGCAGAGGCCAAGGCCGCTCCTGAAGGCAGCGGACCGATTCTGATCCATGTCGAATCCGACATGCTCATCGATGCTCCTTCCTCCGAATCCTGGTGGGACGTGCCGGTGTCCGGCACCGCCACCCTCGAAAGCACCCAGAAAGCCTACGAAACCTACTCGGCGCATAAGGCTCGGCAACGCCCACTACTGGGCTAAGGCCCACCGACCACCCCGACGTACGACAAGGACGAAACTCCATGACGACCACATCCACCGACGTAACCGAGATTCAGCACTTCATCAACGGCGCCCGAAATGCCGGCAGCGGAACCGACACCCAGCCGGTATATAACCCGGCCACCGGTGAGATCACCGGCCAGCTACACCTAGCTTCTCGCGAAGACGTGGACCAGGCCGTGGCCGTGGCGCGCGCCGCCGCCGAGAGCTGGGCCGAAACCTCGCTGGTCAAGCGCACCAAGATCCTGTTCAAGTTCCAGCAGCTGATGACCGAGCACACCGACGAGTTGGCCGCAATCATCACCTCCGAGCACGGCAAGGTGCTCTCCGACGCCGCCGGTGAGGTGGCCCGCGGCATCGAGGTCATCGAGTACGCCTGCGGCATCTCGCAGTCGCTCAAGGGCGAGTTCTCCGACCAGGTTTCCACCGGCATCGACGTGCTTTCATTCCGTCAGCCGCTCGGCGTGGTCGCCGGCATCACGCCATTCAACTTCCCGGTAATGGTCCCGATGTGGATGGCCCCGGTAGCCATCGCCACCGGCAACGCGTTTATCCTCAAGCCCTCCGAGCGTGACCCTTCCGCCTCGCTGTTGATGGCGGAGCTGTTCCAGCAGGCGGGCCTGCCCGATGGCGTCTTCCAGGTGCTGCACGGTGGCAAGGACACCGTGGACGCGCTGCTCGAGCACGAGGACGTGGATGCGATCTCCTTCGTCGGCTCCACCCCGATCGCCAAGTATGTGCACGAGACTGCCACCAAGTACGGCAAGCGGGTGCAGGCTCTGGGCGGGGCGAAGAACCACGCCGTGGTGATGCCGGACGCCGATCTCGAACTGGCCGCCGACCACATCAACGCCGCCGCCTTCGGTTCGGCCGGGCAGCGCTGCATGGCTATTTCGGTGGCCGTGGCCGTGGGAGAGGCCGCCGATGCACTGGTCGATAAGTTGGCCGAACGTGCCCGCGGAGTCAAGGTCGCCAATGGCACCGAGCCCGGGGCCGATATGGGCCCGGTGATCACCCCGGCCTCGAAGACCCGCATCCAGAAGCTGGTCTCCGAGGCGGAAGCCGACGGTGCCGCTCTGGTCATCGACGGGCGCGACCTCGTGGTGGCCGATCACGAGAACGGCTTCTTCGTCGGACCCACCATCATCGACAAGGTACACCGCGAAATGAGCGCCTACACCGAGGAGATCTTCGGCCCCGTGCTCGTGGTGCTGCGTGTGGACTCCCTGGCCGAGGCTATCGAGGTTGTCAACGCCAACCCCTACGGCAATGGCACCGCCATCTTCACCTCCTCCGGTGCCCATGCCCGCACCTTCACCCGGCGCATCCAGGTCGGCATGGTGGGCGTGAATATCCCACTGCCGGTGCCGGTAGCCTGGCACTCCTTCGGTGGTTGGAAGGACTCGCTGTTCGGCGAGCACCACATCTACGGCCCGGATGGTGTGCGCTTCTACACCCGCGGCAAGGCCGTCACCCAGCGTTGGCCCGAACCAGCCTCGGCCTCCACCGCCTCCTTCGCATTCCCATCCAACTAGTCCCGCAGTTCCGGTGCCGCCCGACGGAGGGCGGCCACCGGCCGTTACGAAAGAACACCGGTGTTCACATGAGCGAGAACAACCTGATTATCGGCACCGCCCCCGACTCCTGGGGCGTGTGGTTCGCCGACGACGAGAAGCAGACCCCCTGGCAGCGCTTTCTCGACGAGGTCGTCGAGGCCGGCTACAAAACCATTGAGCTCGGCCCCTATGGGTACCTGCCCACCGACCCGGCTCGGCTGGCCGACGAACTGACCCAGCGTGGGCTGAGCATTTCGGCCGGTACCGTGTTCACCGCCTTCCACCGCGGCATCACGGGGGACGCCTGGGAACAGGCCTGGCAGCCGGCCCGCCAGGTGGCCGAACTCACCGCGGCCCTAGGCGGGGAGCATATTGTAGTCATCCCGGCCATGTGGCGCGATGATGTCACTGGTGAAGCGGTCGAATCCGGCACACTGGACGCGGCGGCCTGGGCCGACCTCGCCGGCGGGCACGACCGGCTCGGCCGAATTCTCGCCGAAGAATACGGCCTGAAGCAGCAGTTCCACTCGCATGCCGACTCTCACGTGTGTGCACAGCCGGAGATTGAGCGCTTCCTCGAGGTCACCGACCCGGCCTTCACCACACTCTGCCTAGATACCGGGCACGCCGAGTACGGCGGAGCGTCCAGCGTGGACTTGATCCGCAAATACCCCGAGCGCATCGGCTACCTGCACCTGAAGCAGATCAACCCGGACATTCTGGCCACCGTACGCGAACAGGATATGACGTGGGCCGCGGCCAACATTGCCGGCGTGATGTGCGAGCCGCCCTCGGGTCTGCCCGATCTGCGCCAAGTGATCGACGAGGTCGAGAAGCTGGGGCGGCCGATCTACGGCATTGTGGAGCAGGACATGTACCCAGTGAAGGACTTCTCGGTGCCGCTACCGATCGCCACCCGTACCCGCGACTATTTGCTCAGCTGCGGTTCCCGTACCTGCGTCTAGCCTTCGTACCAACTTAGAACCACCCTGAAAGGACATATCGTGGCACAGAAACTGCGCGTCGCCGTCGTCGGAGCCGGGCGCATGGGCGCGGACCATATTCAGCGCATCCACCATCGCATCTCGGGCGCCGAAGTGGCCGCCGTGATCGACATCGATCAGGCCCGCGTGGCCGAGTCCATTGCAGACATCGATGGTGCCCGCGGCTACTCGGACCTAGACAGTGCACTGGCCGACGGGGACGTGAATGCCGTGCTGCTGGCCACCCCGGGCTTCCTGCACCACGACGCGCTCCTCACCGCGCTGAAGGCCGATATTCCGATTCTCTGCGAAAAGCCGTTGACCCCGGATGCGGCCACCTCCTGGGAGGTTGTCCAGGCCGAAGCCGAGCTGGGCCGCAAACGCATTCAGGTCGGTTTCATGCGTCGCTTCGACGCCGAGTACATGCAGCTGCGCCAGGTGATCGAGGCCGAAAGTCTCGGCGAACTACTTGTGCTGCACCACCAGCACCGCAACCCGTCCACCCCTGAAGGGTTCACCAACGAGATGCTGATCAACGATTCGGTGGTGCACGAATTCGACGCAATCCGCTACTTCACCGGTGAAGAAATCACCAGCGTGCAGGTGCGTCTCGGCAAGGCCACGCGCAACGCCCCCTCCGGCCAGCACGACCCTCAGCATGTGCTGCTCGAAACCAGCTCCGGCGTCCTGGCCGACGTGGAAATCTATGTCAACGCCAAGTTCGGCTATGAGGTCGCCACGCAGGCCTCCTTCGAAGACGGCATCGTATCCATTGGCAACGACGCCGGACCCTACGTGCGTACCGCCGGCCAGTGGGGTGGCAAGGTGACCCCGGGCTTCGAGGAGCGCTTTGGTGCTGCCTACGACGCGGAGATTCAGTCCTGGGTAGATGCCGCGCTACGCGGGGAACTTGGCGGTCCAAGCGCCTGGGATGGTTACGCCACCGCCGCCTGCTGCGAGGCCGGTGTCGAGGCACAGCGCACCGGCGAAAAGGTTGCCGTGCAGCTCAGGGAAAAGCCGGAACTGTACCTCTAGGAGATTGACGTGAAATACGCACTGGACCCCACCCCGTTTCACAGCACCCACTCGGTGCTCGAGTTCCCGCGGCTGGCCGCCGAACTGGGTTTTGAGTATCTCCAGCTGACCCCGCACCCAGATGTCATCCCGTTCTTCACCCATCCGAAGGCCGATGATGAGCTGGTGGCTAAGCTCAAAGCCGAATGCGCCGCCACAGGGGTGCAGATCGCCTCGATCCTGCCGGTGCTGCGCTGGTCCAGCCCCGACGAGAACCTGCGCGAGGCGGCGGTGCGCTACTGGAAGCGCGCCATCCAAATTGCCGTGGATCTCGGGGTGAACCAGATGAACACCGAGTTTTCCGGCCGCCCTGAGCAGCCAGAGGAATCCGAGGCCGCGTTCTACCGCTCCATGGAGGAACTGGTGCCGTTGATCGAACGCGAAGGCATTAACGTGGCCATCGATCCGCACCCGGATGACTTCGTGGAGGAAGGGCTGGCCGCTTGGCGCGTGATTCGCGGGGTGAACTCGCCGAACCTGTCGTTCGTGTACGTCGCCGCGCACACCTTCCATATGAAGGATGAGCCACTGGCGATCATGGACACCGTGGGCGACCGGCTGCGCGTAGTGCACGTGGCCGACACCATGAACCATCATGCCTCGCACGGTCTGCGGTACATCACCAACCCACCGGGCAATCCGGTGCGTGTGCACCAGCACCTAAAGATCGGGGACGGCGATGTGAATTGGGATGAGTTCTTTGGCGGGCTGGTGTCCAATGGCTTCACCGAACGCGAGGAGACGGTCATGGTCACCAGCGTGTTTGCCGAAAACGAACGTGCGCATGAGGTGTCGCGCTACCAGCTCGAAGCTATGCGTAGCCGCGTCGCGGCGGCGCAGGATGCACACTCGGTGGCACGCTAACTCACCGTGACCGCTTCCTCAAGCGGACTGAAGACCAGCTGTAGGTGGGCGCCGAGCGAAACACGCTCGGCGTTCACCTCATAAACCTCGCGTATCAGCTCCGAGGTGAGCACCGTGTCCGGAGTACCGTTGGCCACGACCCGCCCGCGCTGGAGCATCACCAGTTTCGTGCAATAGCGTGCCGCAAGATTCAGATCATGCAACACGATGACGGTGGTCAACCCGAGCTGCCCGACGAGCCGCAACAATTCGTGCTGGTGCCGAATGTCCAGGTGGTTTGTCGGTTCATCGAGCAATAGGTGATCGGCCTGTTGCGCGAGCATGCGAGCAATAAGCACGCGTTGCTTTTCACCGCCGGAGAGCGTGGCGTAGCGCCGATCCGCTAAGTCGCGGACACCGACGCGAGTCAGCGCCTGCGCCGCGGCACGGTGATCTTCGCGGTCGAAAGCGGCCAAGGCTCCACGCTGCGCTGTCCGCCCCAACAACACCATATCGGCCACGGTGATCGGTAGGTCCGAGGGAGTCTCTTGGGCCACCACCGCGATCTTCCGGGCCAGTTCGGTGCCGCGCAACGCGGTCACCGGGTCTCCATCGATGCTCACGAGTCCGGCCCGGGGCCGCAGGGCCGCATAGAGGGTGCGCAACAGCGTGCTCTTACCGCTACCGTTGGGGCCGATCAGCCCCAGAACTTCACCGGGTCCCGCCTCGAGCGAGACGCCCTGAATGACCAGTCGGTCATCGTAGCCGACCGAAATATCTTGGGCCGAAATCATGGCTAATCACTTCCTTTCGTGTAACGCGTCATCATTGGGTAGGGTTCAGCCGGCGTACCAGCAGGAAGAGCAAGGGCGCGCCGAGTAGTGCGGTGACGATCCCTAACGGCAGTTCCTGCGGGGACAGGACGCTGCGGGCCAGCACATCGGCCCAGATGAGGAAGATCCCACCGAGCAGCGCCGCGACCGGTAACAGCCGACGGTGTGCGGTTCCCACGCAGAGCCGGGCTACATGAGGGATGATCAGCCCCACGAAGCCGATCCCACCCGAGGCGGCGACCAATGCTCCGACGCAGAGCGCGATCAGCACCATCACCATCGCGCGTAGCCGGGTCGGGGAGAGACCCAAGGTCTGCGCAGTGCCATCACCGATGGCGAGCGCATCGAGCGGTCTAGCCCAATACAACAGCAACATCAGCGTGGCCAGCACCACTGCGAGGGTCAGCACGGCCGAACCATGAGTGGCCAGTGTGAGCGAACCGAGCACCCAAAAGAGCACCGAACGGCCCGCATCCGGGTCATCGGAGGCGAAAATCAGCAGCGAGGTCAATGCGTGTAATACGTACCCGATCGAAACTCCCGAGAGCACTAGACGGGTGGAGGTCATCTGCCCACTGACACGGGCCAGTAAGAAGACCGCCACCCCGGCGGCGAGAGCCCCGATGAAGGCGCTACCGGTGAGCGATAGCGAACCGACGCTGGCACCGAAACCGAAAAGAATCGCGGCCGCGGCGAGTGTCGAGGCGCCCGAGGTCACCCCCAGCAGGTAGGGCTCGGCCAGGATATTGCGAGTTAACGCCTGCAACGCCACTCCTGCAATGGCCAACCCCGCGCCGACTGCGGCTCCAAGAAGTACCCGAGGTACCCGCGAGAGCCAAATAATCGATTCCTCGGACGCGCTCCAATCCACCTGCAGCGGAAGCCCGAAAAGCTGCCGGCCGATAATCCTCGCGGTCGTCTCCAACGGGATACTGGCCGGCCCGAGGCTAACGGCCACCGGAATCGTGGCCACCAAGAGCACCGAGAGCCCGATCAGCCATCGGCGGGTGCGCCGACGCCGCCGGTCATGCTCGAGGTCATCCGCTGCCGGGAGTGGGTGCAAGAGGTCTGAAAATTCGGTAACTGAGCTCATTCGGTCGGCTCCGGTCGCAGTGACAGGGCGGCTAGCAACGCGAGTAGCGTGAGCGCCCCGAGCGCGGTGGCCGCACCCGGGTAGCCGGCTACGCCCATGCCTGCACCGGCCACGGCGGCACCGAGGAAGAGACCTAGGCTCATACCCGCGGAGTTTAGGCTCAGCGCAGTGCCGCGTACGGTACTGCATCGACGCACCAACAGGGTCACCACCGCTGCGGCCACCACAGCGTGACTTGCCGAAAGCAACGCCGTGGCCAGAAGCGCCAACGGCAGATTAGGGGCGAGATACACCCCAACCAGTGCGCCGAGGGCGCTGATGAGGCAGAGCACCATAACCCGCCGGGCTCGTGCATCGGCCTCCTCGAGATTCAACAGTCGACCGGCTGCGAGATGTCCTAGGAAGAAAGCGCCGCCGCTAAGCCCCCAAACGAAGGCGAACTGGCTCGGTTGCAGGCCAAAGCGTTCGGAGTACAGCGGGGCGAGAAAAGCCAGATGACCCATCAGGGCCCCGGCCCGGCCAAAGGCCACCAAGAGCAGTGCCCGTGCCCCCGGCACCTTGGCAAGGGTGCGGAAGGCGGCGAGGTAACCGATGCGTGCGGTATCCGGTGCCGCATGCTGGGTGTTGCGGTCAAAACGCAGCAGTAGCGGGACCAGCGCGAGGGCCAGCACGGCCACCGCGATCAGGTCGCCACGCCATCCCCACCAGCTGGTGGGGATCACCAGCAGCGGAGCCCCCAACGTCGAGGCTAGGGTCTGTGAGGTCATGACTAGTGTGGCGGCCCGGCTGGCGGCGGGCCCGGAGCCAAAACGGTCGGCCGCCGCCGTGGAGAGCGCTGGATAGAGCAACGCGTTAGACACGCCTGTGATCAGGCAGAAGGCCGCCAACGCCGGAAGCCAGGCGAACGACCCGACAACGGTGGCCAAGGCAAGCAGCACCAACGCCACCGAAGCCACGCGGCCCGGTGCAAATCGGGAAAGTAGCGGGGCCAGCGCGACCCCGGCCAGCACCGCGCCGATTCCACCGAGTCCACGCAGGGCGCCGACGGCGGCGTTCCCCTCGCCCACGGATTCGGCGATCGACACCAGAAAGGTGCTGAAAATGGTGAAGGGTAGTAGACCCGCCGCGGAGGCGAGCAGTGTGGGCCACAGGGCGGCGACTATGCGCCGTTCGCTGGGTAGGGTTTGATCGACTGTGAGGTTATTGCTCATTTCACTCCCACCGTTGCGGCACAGATCAGCTGCACATCATCGGAAAAATCTTGCACCGTGAAGGCCTCAGAACAAGGTTCCGGGGCTAAGGCTTCGGCGCTCTGGGTTAGGTATCGTTCGTAGGTATTGAGCAGAGCGTCGATCATGGGACAGGGGACCTGCAATTGCTGGGCGAGACCTTGGATGATCTTCGTGCGGTAATAATCCTCCTTCGGCATCCGCGGAATATCCCATACCCCAGCCTGTGTGCGGAAAATCGGGCGGAAGGCGATGGCCGAGAAGTCAAAGTAGCGTCCCTGGTCATCGGGAGTGGAATAGGGGTCGATCAGTAGCGACGCATAGCGTACGTAGAGCAAGTACTCTTGCTCGCTGCTCGACAGGCTCTCGAAGCGGGCGGCGTCCACCGGATTGATGCTTTCGGGGCGTACTGGATACCCGTCGCTGAGCATGAAATCCAGCAGGTTGACCGGGGAGCCGCCCAAGTGCTCGGTAATGGACGAGAGTTCTCGCCAATGGGCGAGCATGGTGCGGATCAGTTCCGGGGTGATCGGTCCCTCCGGGTAGAGCTTATAGACATAGCTCTTTGTCGCCGCCGGATCGAATACAGCCTGTAGCGCGAATTCGTTCATGAACAGGCTCGAATGCACGTAGAGCGACATATTCCGTGTTTCGGCGGCCAGCGGATGTTCAACTGCCTCCAGTTCGACACCGACGCCGGCGTGCAACTTGGACAGCACCTGCAGACTTGATGAACTACCCGCGCTGGAACCGGCGTAGACACGGCGTTTGACCCCGGCGGTCAGCACGCGCTCGCCGATAGTGCCCTGCGACCAGCGAGTATCCCCGAAGTAGCTTGAAAGACTGACGACTTCTGGGGCGGCGGGCCAGTCGCGGGTGTAGTTGCGCACCAGGGCACTGGAGCCGAGGGTGGGGGAGAGTAGGACAATCCGCTGGAGCGAGGTGTGCAAGCTAGGCGGGAGACTGCGTAGCACCGAAAGGTAGGCATCGGCGGTGACCGTCAGGACAAGAGTGTCCCAACGGCCCCGTACGTGCGCGTAATTGGTGTACCAGAAGCTGAGCCTACCGGTGCCGGCCAGCGCCCGGTGTTGTTCATTGTGCACCTCGACCTCAACCTGACCGGCGGAGGCTTGCAAGCGGTCAAAGAACTCGGCGGAGCGCGCCGAGGGGCGCCCGGCGATGCCCACCTGATTTTCGAGGCGGGTGAACAGGAGCGCTAATTGCACCGCGGTGGGGCCGGTGCCGGCGATTAATACCGAACCGAAATCTTCCATGGTTATCCGTCCTTTGCCTGCGGGCGCGCCTTGGCGTAAAGCGCGATATCGAAAACCTGATCTTCTTGGCGGATGGTGTGCACCAGTTGCCAGCGTTGTGGGTTGACCGGCTGCATCGGGTAGTTGAAGAGCGACTTCAGTGAATCTCCGAAGCGCATGGCCACCACGACGTCCTCACGGGTGTGCGCGTAGAGCTCGTCGAGTAGTTCGTATTTGGCCGCTACCGTGGAACTGAAAACGAGGTGGGTGGCCTGGGCAGTGAACTCCAGTTCGGCGGCCGTACGTTGTTCGAGCCTGATGTGCAGGCCACTGCCTAACTGTTGCACCACCCGTCGGCCCAGTTCCACGGCTTCTGCATCGATGTCGATTCCGAGGGTGCGGGCCCCGGTCTGCTGAGCGAGGTGGAGCAAGGTCATCGGGTAGGAACCGGAGCCGATGAGCAGCACCTTGGAATGCTCATCCGGAGTCATCGCCCCGAATTCCTGCTCGATGCAGGATTCAACGTTCATGAAGTAGTCGTCGGTGCTTTCCTGCCCGTTGAGCAACCGTAGCGCCCGGTACTTTTCCAGCACCCCGGCGCATCGTGCCGAGAGTGCACGCAGTTCGTCCACTAGTTCTTCCGTCGGTGCCCCGCCTTCCTGAAGGAGCCGGGTAAACCGTGCCTCGTTCGGTGCGCTGGTGATCAGTCGGGCATAGGTGGCGATGGCCTGTTCGAGGTGTCGGGCCCCGCCGGTGCTGCCGTCATAGGCCGCGAGGGCCTCCGTGAAGAGCCGGCGATACTGATGCAGGCTCTCCAATAACCGTTGCGCCTCATCGGAACTCGCAACGGTTGGCTCGGTGGTGACCGGGTTAGATGTGTACATAGGCTGTCCCTTCGGCGATGATGCGAACTTGCCCACCGATACCAAGTTCGGTGACGGTTCCCTGTGTGTACTGTGCGTTCACGTGCATGGTGCCTCCGGGCTGGTGCACTGCGGTGCTGATTGAGCGGCCGCCGGTAGCGGCCAAGTAGGCGCCCACTGCGCCGGTGCCCGAACCGCAACTGCGTTCGAAAACCATGGAATCTAGCGCCGGCACGTGGATCAGTGGTGCTAGTTGTTGTCGTATCGGGTCGTAGAGCATGACCCCGACCAGGGCGATACCGGTGCGTAGTGCTAGATTCCGTGCGTGGTCTTGCGCTGCGGCACGCAGGTGCGGATCTGCGGGGTTGCCTTCGAGCACCAGATGAATCGCTTCGGGATAGCGCAACAGTGCGCAGGGCGCCGTTTCGGCACCCGGGAAACGGTAGGGCTCAACACGCAGTGGCCCGGGCACCGAGAGTTGACAGTGGTATCCCGCGTCGCGGTGCTCGACCAGACAGCGCACCGCGCGGGAGGTGCCCGACGCCTCGAGGGTGATCTGCTGCGACCGGCCGGGTAGTAATCCGCCGTGCGCGGCAAGGTAGGCGGCCAGCGCCATGCACGCATTGCCGCAGAATTCGTCGCCAGCCATATGCAACCGCGCATGCGCTTCCGGGGTGGATGCGGTGCGGATAAATCCGACCTGCTCGGCGTGCACATGCTGGGTTTGGAGTAGCTGGGCCGCAATCGCTGGGTAGTGCGCGCTGGGGTGCCCGCTGGTGACCAAGAGAGTCATGTTTTCGGTGGGCGAGAGCTTGACGAACTCCACGGCGGTAGCCGATGGCAGAGCCCCTCGGCACAATGGTGAGTGGGAGGCGGCGCTCCGGGAGTGTTGGGTGAGCTGGCTCATCCGTCGCTCAGGCGATTAGCGAGCAACTCCAGGCCATCCACGGCCAAGGGCCCGGGGGAGGTGTAGTAGTAATTCAGCGGTAGCAGGGCCGAGTCGTCGGATACCGCTTCGATACCGGCCAGCTCGGGGCGCTGACGCACCCCGTCCACGACGTCCTGCTCGGTTTCAACCTGCGAGGATCCGGTGGGCAGGAACATGGCGAAAATCAGTTGCGGAGCCGCATCGGTCAGCGCCTCGGTGGAGGGCTCAAAGTAACGCTTGGGGACATCGGCGAAGACATTTTCTACGCCGAGCAATTCCATTTGCTCCGACACCAATGACTGCCCGCCGTAGGAGCCCACCGTCCCCTCGGCCGGAACATAGAGGGGGACCGCGCTGCGCGCGGCATGATCACCGACGAGCTCGGTGGCTGCGATAACTCGTTTGCGGAGATCGGCGATGGAGGCCGCGGCCTGGTTCTGAGTGCGGAAGACCTTGCCGTAGTTCTCAATATCCCGGTAGATCAACTCAAAGCCACTGAGGTTGTGTGTGGAACGCCCCTCGATACCGGCGCAGTAGCCGCTCACCGTGACTAATTTGATTCCGGCTTCCTCCAGGCGTTGGGCCAGCGAGTCGAGGTCAACGCCTGCGGTGATATCGGTGCCGATCACCGCATCGACCCCACTGTTCAGGATCATCTCAAAGGACACCTTGTGGGAATCCTCGGCGATGCGTTCGGCCTGCTCCACCACACGCTGGGTTGATGCGTCGAAGGGCACCTGCAAACTTCCCGCGTAGTGGGTGACTCGTTCGCCAACACCGGCCGCCTCGAGCAGAGCCGGGGCTTCCGACCCCACGGCCAAGATGCGTTCTGGCGGCGTATCGAAGGTGACCTCTCGGCCGCAGCTGTCGATGGTGACCGATTCGGTCTGTGGCGCGTCGGTTGCGTCGGCAGGCGCAAGGGCGCTACAACCGCTGGTCAACAGCATGGCCAGTGCTGGAAGGGTTGCGGCGAGGGGAGAGAGTCTTTTCATCGATGGATCGCTTTCGATTTTCTGTTGACGTGGGCACTTAGGCTCGGATCTCGCTACGGAGGACACCTAAACATGGTCATACTATTGCGAATGATTCTCATTAGCAAGCTGGCGGCAGGGTGATGTGGGAGCGGCGGGACGGGAGTGCTGGCGGCTATTTGCGGAGAATCTATTGCCGTTCAGATCTTAATGACGTAATGTCTTTACATATCAACTGTGAGCCCGATCACGAGTGCGTTGAGCTTAGGATGGAACATCGCCTCGCACCTGAGGTGTGCGCCCCCGGTGGCGTATGCGGGCATAGACAAAGGAGTTCTCGTGTCCAGTCAGCAAAAAGCTTCGGAGGGCAATCTTCCGCCGTTGACCCCGGGGCCACATCAGAAACGCATCGGACTGATTTCGATCGTTGCCTGCTTCGGTGGTCTGCTGTTCGGTTATGACACCGGCGTCGCCAACGGTGCCGAGGGGCCAATGGCCGAAGAACTGGGATTAAACCTTATTCAGGTCGGCATCGTCATCAGTTCGCTGGTGTTCGCCGCGGCCTTCGGTGCGCTGGCCTGTGGACGTCTTTCCGACGCTTGGGGCCGACGCAAGAGCATCATCATGCTTTCCGGACTTTTCTTCCTCGGTACGCTGTTGGTGATTTTCTCGCCGGGCGGGGCGGCGCATGGCGAGTTCTCGCCCGCGGGCTTCGCGACACTGGTGGCAGGGCGCATCATGCTCGGACTGGCAGTCGGTGGTGCCTCGACCGTGGTGCCGGTGTACTTGGCCGAATTGGCTCCCTATGAAATCCGCGGCTCGATCACCGGTCGCAATGAGCTGGCGATCGTGATTGGTCAACTGTCGGCGTTCGTCATCAATGCGATTATCGGCACCACCCTTGGCGGGACCGTCGACGGGGTCTGGCGCATCATGTTCGCCGTCTGCGCCCTGCCGGCAATCGCCTTGTTCATTGGAATGCTGCGTATGCCTGAATCCCCGCGCTGGCTGGTGGAAAAGCGACGCTACGCCGAGGCGCTCGGGGTGCTCAAGACGGTTCGTTCCCCGGAGCGCGCACTGGCCGAGGTCCACGAAGTGGAACTCATTGCCGAGGAGGAGCGCAAGAACAACAACCGTAAGGTGGGTCTGAACGCGGTACTAAGCAACAAGTGGCTGCGCCGCACCATTTTCGTCGGCATCGGCGTGGGCATGGCTCAACAGCTGACCGGTATCAACTCCATCATGTACTACGGCACCCGCGTGCTCGAAGAGTCCGGGATGACCGCGCAACAGGCGGTGCTGGCTAATATCGCCTTCGGTGTTGTGGCCGTGATCGGTGGCATTATCGCGTTGCGTAATATGGACCGGCTGGATCGACGTGTCACCTTTATCATCGGCCTGAGCCTGACCACGACCTGCCACCTGCTGGTCGGTGTGGCCAGTATGCTGTTGCCCGCCGATAGTGCTGCTCGTCCATATGTCATCCTGACCCTGACGGTGGCCTTCGTGCTCTCGATGCAGACCTTCCTGAATATCGCCGTGTGGGTCTGGCTGGCCGAAATCTTCCCGCTGCATATGCGTGGATTGGGCATCGGCATCTCGGTGTTCTTCGTCTGGATCACCAACGGTGTGCTAGCGCTGTACTTCCCATCGCTGATCTCTGGAATTGGAATTACCGGTTCCTTCTTCCTCTTCGCCGCAGTGGGAGTGATCGCACTGATCTTCGTGGCCACGCAGGTTCCCGAAACTCGCGGTCGCTCACTGGAGGCACTGGAGGAAGATGTCTCCACCGGTGCCATTTACCAAGTCAAGCAAGAAGCAGCTTCCCGCTAGGCGCGCTTGCAACGGCCAGGTCCCCGGCCCACCATCCACGTAGGTGGTGGTCCGGGGGCCTTTGGTGTGCTTCAAGGTTGACATGTGACTAAAGAGAATGTGCCCCTTCTGCCACCGTTAGCGATGGCCGAAGGGGCGAGATTCTGAACTCGGTCGGCTCTAATTGCCGAAGGGCAGGCGCGGGTCCAAACCCTGCTCCGGCCAGGTTTGGCGTACCCAGCCGTGATGCGGATCGTCGCTGATCAGCCATTCGCGGACCCGTCCCGGTCCGGCCATGACATTCAGGTAGTAGAGGTCGTACCCGGGGGCGGCCATGGCCGGACCATGCCAGCCGTAGGGAACCAGCACCACGTCGCCTGTGCGCACCTCCGCGTTGACGTCGATGGGGCGCTCATCGGAAGCGTAGACCCGTGCGTAGCCCACCGGATCCGCAGGGCCTTCGACCGGCATCTGCGCGGCGACCTGAGTTTCGAAATAGTAGATCTCTTCTAGGCTGCTTTCCCCGTCCTTCTCCTCATCGTGCTTGTGTGGAGGGTAGGAGGACCAGTTGCCCGCAGGGGTAATGACTTCGCAGACGATGAAGCGGTCGGCCTCAAGGGCGGCCGGAGTGCCAAAGTTGTGTACCTGGCGTGAGCAGTTCCCGGCACCGCGCAATTCGACCGGGGTGTCCTGGGCGGCGATCAAGCGGGTGGGGTAGGAGGCTTTGGCCGGGGCCAGTGCAATGGCCACACGTCCTCCGGCCTCGGAGGAAATGGTGAGTGCGCTATTGATGCCCGAGTAGAGCACGTCGCTGGGGCCGTGGAAAACCGAACGGCGTCCGGTCAGGGAGTAGCTCTCGACATCGTGGATCTGGACGGTAAAGGATCCCTGCAGGGGAATGACGATGCGTTCCTCGGGCGCGGCCGAAAGTTGCACGCTTGCTCCGGCGGCCAATTCGGCCACCTTTAGGCCTGTGTGGGCCCAGCCGGGAACCTGCGTGGTCGAGTCGTGGGCGCCGAGGGAGATTTGCCACTCTCCGTCGGCAGCGCTGCCCAGCGGGTAGATCCAATCCGTCATCATCATTCCTTCCGTAGGGGTCGCTCAACGATGCACGAGCGTCATTTCAAAGCTGTAAGAGTCGGCGCGATATACGTGCGAACCGGTTTCGACGTTGCGGCCAGTGTCATCTACCGCGGTGCGCTGCATGGTGACCAGTGCTGCATGCGGTTCCATGCCGAGGGCCTCGGCCTGCTCGGTGCTGGCGTTGGCCGCGCCAATGCGCTGTTGTGCCAGACGGAAATTAATGCCAGCGCCGCGCAGCAAGTCGTAGAGGCCATGCGTGGAAAGGGATGCCTCGCTCAGTTCCACGGCGTCGTCGCGCACCCAGTTCTCCATGAGGGCCAGCGGTTTGCCGCCGGCGCTACGCAAACGGGTGAAGTGGTAGACCTTCACACCGGCCGGTAGCTGTAATTGCTCCTTGACTTGCTCGTCTGGTTCCTCGTGACTGAAGCTCAGTAGGGTGGTCGAGGGCTTTTTGCCGGCGCGCATTAAGTCGTCATTGAGGCTGGACAGCTCCAGATGGCGGCGCACCTGGCTGGAAACCACCTGGGTGCCCACGCCGCGCTTGCGCACGAGTAGGCCGGAGCGGACCAGCTCGTCCATGGCCTTGCGCATGGTCGGGCGTGAGAGATTGAGTCGTTGGGCGAGTTCAATCTCGTTCTCTAGGCGCGTTCCGGCGGGCAATGAGCCGTCGTTGATGGCCTGCTCGATACCCTGCACGACCTGATGATAGAGCGGCACGGGCGAGGAGCGATCAATGGGGATGTCGAGCTGAGCGCTCATGGTACCTCCTTGAGGTCGGGCTTTGTCCCTAAATGTTCTTTTGATAGGACAAATGCTACACCGGTGACCGAGGATGACAACGGGCTCAGTCATGGAGGACTGCATCCATCTAAATTAAGTCTAACATCAGAATGTCTTAACAAACTATTGATCTTTGAATAGGAGCCCCACAGAATAGAGAACGGTGCCTCCCAATGTTGGATGGCGTTCCCGATTGCCGAAAAGAGGTAAGCACATGACCCAACGGTTTGTTGTAGGACTGGTCGGCGTCGGCCGCATCGGCGCCATGCACGCCCAGAACCTGGTGGAGCTCAAGGAACTATTCGCCGAACGTGGGATTGAGCTCGAGCTACGCATCACCGATGTCGCCCGGGAGCATGCGCTCAAAATCTGCGAGCAAGTTCAGGCACGGTACATTCCGTCCGCTGCGGAACTCTTCGTCCAAGGATTAGACGCCTGCATTATCACTACCGGAACGGCTACTCACGAGGAACTGATTCGTCAAGCTGTGGCCCATGGCGTGCCGGTGTTTTGTGAAAAGCCACTGACCCTAGACAGTGAGAGTTCTGCGCAGCTGGTTGACGATCTAGCCGATTCTGGCGCCAGAGTACAGCTTGGCTTCCAACGCCGCTTTGACCCCGGATATCTGGAAGCCCGCCGTCGGTTTCGCGGAGGCGAACTGGGGTGGTTACACACCGTCAGGTCGATTACCGCCGACCAGTTCCCGCCGCCGGTCGAGTTTCTCGCACGATCCGGCGGGCTCTTCCGTGACTGTGCGGTCCATGACTTCGACATTCTGCGCTGGCTGACCGGACGCGAAGTGATCGAAGTGTATGCATGCGGATCCAATAATGGTGACCCGGCCATTGGTGCGGTGGGTGATGTGGACTCCGGCGTGGCCCTATTGACCTTCGACGATGGTCTGACCGCCACCGTGCACGTAACCCGTTATAACGGGGCAGGGCACGACGTACGTTTGGAGCTGCAGGGGTCACGGGCCTCCGTGATGGTCGGACTGGATGACTCCTACGCTACCGCTTCGGCCGAACCGGGCTACACGCGCACCGCGCACCCGCATGAGACCTTCATGGAAAGATTCGATCGGGCTTACCGCCAAGAACTTGTGGCTTTTATCGAATTCGCCCTAGGAGCGCGGGAAAACCCGTGTACTCCCGCCGAAGCCTTGGCCGCGGCGCTCATTGCCGACGCCGCACAGGAATCCCTCGAAACTGGACAGGCGGTTCGTGTGGGGCAGCAACCGGTGGTCAAGCGGGACTAAGGAGCCCGCCATGACTTATCACCGTGCCGGGCTGGCGCGGTCCGGGCACAGTCGTGGACCCACCCGATGGGGGCGGGTCCACGATGATCATTAACGGTGCAACCAGGCGGTAGCCTCACCGGGCAGCGCCCCGGTAACCAGCTCGGCGCTGCTGATCAATAGTTCCCCCTCGGGCAGGTCAACTGGTTCGGTGCCGAAGTTGGTCATTACCACCCAGCCGCCGGGCCGCTCGAAACTCAACACATCCGGCCGAGCGGTCTCGAGCCACCGCAGGGTTTCCGCGCCCTGCAGTTCCCGCCGCAGCCGTAGCGCCGCGCGATACAGTTCCAGCGTCGAGCCGGCGGCGCCATCTTGAGCCGCCACCGAGTAGTCGCCGAACCACTGCGGCTGCGGCAGGTGCGCGTGGCCGGAACCGAAGCCGAAGGAGGATCCTTCGCTGCTCCAAGGCAGGGGTACGCGGCAGCCATCGCGGCCCTTATCCACCCCGGGGTTACGGAAGAAGGTCGGGTCCTGCCGCGCCTCATCGGCGATGTCGCCTACCTCGTGGAGCCCCAATTCCTCACCCTGGTACAGGTAGGCGGAGCCCGGTAGTGCCAGCTCGAACAGGGAGGCCGCCCGTGCCCGGCGTTCCCCGCGGGCCCGATCCAGTGCAGTTTCCGGGGCACCGGCCAGCACCCAGGCCTGACCCTGCTTCTGATCGCGTTCAGTGGAGCCCACGCTGGCCTGCAATGGCGGCAAACCGTAGCGGGTGGCATGGCGCACCACATCGTGATTGGAGAGCACCCAGGTGGACGAGGAACCAGACTCGGCGGCCAACTCCAGTGAGTCGGTGACCACCTCGCGGAAGGCCGCGGCGTCGAATTCTTGGGTGAGCAGATCGAACTCGAAGGCCTGCCCCAAGCCCTGTGCGCTGGCGTAGCGCGGTCGGCGGTGCCGTTCGACCCACGCTTCGGCCACGGCGGTGCGCGGCGGGTCATAGGAGTCGAACAGCTTGCGCCATTCCGCGTAGATCTCATGTACCTCGTCGCGGTCCCAGATCGGGTGCGTGCCCGAGCTGCGATCGATTTGGTTCAGCTCCGCCTCGCTGGGTAGTGGATCGGAAAGGTCCTTGCTCAGCGCGTGCGCCACATCGATGCGGAAACCGTCGACGCCACGGTCGGACCAGAACCGCAGGGTGGTCAAGAAGTCCTCGCGCACCTCGGGGTTCGACCAGTTGAAATCCGGCTGCTCGGGGGCGAATAGGTGAAGATACCACTGCCCGTCCTCCACTTGGGTCCAGGCCGGGCCACCGAAAATACTGGTCCAGTCGCTCGGCGGTAGTTCGCCATTGTCCCCGCGTCCCTCGCGGAAGATGTAGCGATCGCGCTCGACGCTACCGCGGCCCGCGGCCAGCGCCTGCTGGAACCAGCGGTGCTCATTGGAGGAATGGTTCGGGACAATATCCACGACCAGTTTGATCCCGGCCTCATGCAAGGCGGAACGCATCCGATCGAAGTCGTCCAAGGTGCCGATCTTGGGGTCGACATCGCGGTAGTCGGCGACATCGTAGCCACCGTCGGCCAGCGCCGAGGGGTAGAAGGGGCTGAGCCAGACGGCGTCGACCCCGAGAGATTTCAGGTAGGGCACCTTGGCGGTAATGCCCTGCAGGTCACCGATGCCATCGCCGTTAGCGTCGGCGAAACTGCGCGGGTAGATCTGGTAGACGGCGGCCTGCCGCCACCAGTTTGCGTCGGTGAGGGTTTCGGGGCGTTCGGTGGCTGGCGCGGTGCTCAGGCTCATCGATTCATAATCCTTTCGTGGGGTAAAAGTAGGGGGTCTAGTGGCGTAACCATACGGTGGTGGCCCCGGGCAGAGTGGCCTCGTTCAGCTCGCTACTGGCCAGCAACACCTCACCGGCTGGGAGGTCAACCGGTTCGTTGCCGAAGTTGGTGACCACCACCCAGCCGCCCGGGCGCTCGAAGCTCAGGACCTGCTCGTGGCCGCTGACCAACCAGTGAAGACGTTCCTCGGTTTGTAGTTCGCGGCGCAGTTTCAGTGCCGCGCGATACATTTCTAGTGTGGAGCCGGCGGTGCTGTCCTGAGACTGCACCGAGTAGTCGGCGAACCACGCCGGTTGCGGCAGATGTGCACCGCCGTCCCCGAAGCCGAAGGAGGGTCCCTGACTGCTCCAGGGCAGCGGTACGCGGCAGCCATCGCGCCCGATCTCCTTGCCGGGGTTGCGATAGAAGCTCGGATCCTGGCGGGCGGAGTCGGGTAGGTCCCCCACCTCATGTAGGCCCAATTCTTCGCCCTGATACAGGTAGGCCGAGCCGGGCAGGGCCAGCTGGAAGAGGGTAGCGGCCCGCGCACGGCGTTCGCCCAGCTCGGTGTCGACCTCGGAGCGCGCTCCGCCGCGCAGCAGCCAGTCCTTGCCGGTGTGCGGATGTTCGGTTACCGGTAGTCCGTAGCGGGTGGCATGGCGCACCACGTCATGGTTGGAGAACACCCACGTGGAGGAGGCCCCGGACCGTGCGGCTTCGTCCAGCCCCTTGGTGGCCACCTCGCGGAAGGAAGCGGCGTCGAAGTCGGCCAGCAACAAATCGAAGTTGAAGGCCTGTCCCAGACCCTCGGGGTGTGCATAGCGGGCGAGCCGGTCGGCGTGCACCCAGGCCTCGGCCACGGCGGTCCGCGGCGGATCGTAGGAGTCGAACAGCTTGCGCCATTCGGCGTAGATCTCATGCACCTCGTCGCGGTCCCAGTACGGGTGCGAGCCGTCGACGAAACCATCGGTGGCGTGCTTGCGCGCATCGAGTTCGGCCTTGGTGGGCAACGCGCCCTCGAGGTTCTTGGTCAGCCCGTGGGCCACATCGATGCGGAAGCCGTCTACCCCACGATCCGACCAGAAGCGCAGCGTGGTCAAAAAGTCCTCGCGCACCTGCCGGTTCTGCCAGTTAAAGTCTGGTTGTTCCGGGGCGAAGATGTGCAGGTACCACTGTCCCGGCTGGCCATCGGGCTCGGTGACGCGATGCCACATGGGGCCGCCAAACACCGATTCCCAGTCGGTCGGTGGCAGTTCCCCGTGCTCGCCGCGCCCGTCGCGGAAGATATAGCGGTCGCGTTCCGGGGATCCGGGACCGGCCGTCAGTGCTTCTTGGAACCAGGCGTGACGGTTTGAGGAGTGGTTCGGGACGATATCGGCAATGAGCTTAATGCCCGCCTCGTGCAGGGCGGCGACCATCCGGTCGAAATCCTCGAGTGTGCCGATCTTGGGGTCGACGTCGCGGTAGTCGTCCACGTCGTAGCCGCCGTCGGCCAGCGCCGAGGGGTAGAAGGGGCTGAGCCAGACTGCATCGACGCCAAGCTCCCGCAGGTAGGGCACCTTGGCGGTAATCCCTTGCAGGTCGCCGATGCCATCGCCGTTAGCGTCGGCGAAGCTGCGCGGGTAGATCTGGTAGACGGCGGCCTGCCGCCACCAGTTCGGGTCGGCCATGCGGTCCACCGAGGTTTGGTCGGCGGGGCGGAGGGGGCTCGTCACTGAGATTCCTTTCGAAAATAAGGACACGCGGGGACTAGGACTTTACCGCGCCCTGGGTCACTCCGGAGAGTACCCAGCGCTGGGTAAGGATGTACACCAGAATCGAGGGGGTCATGGCCATCAGGTAGGAGGCGAAGGAGACGTGGTAGTTGCTGGAGAACTGCGACTGGAAGAGCTGTTGCACCACCGGCAAGGTCTGCTGGGCCGGGTCCGAGATGATCATCGAGGGCATCATGAAGTCATTCCACGAGAAAAGGAAGGCGAAGATCCCCACCGTTGCACTCATCGGCGCGAGCACCGGGAAGATGACCTGCCAGAAGGTCTGCCAGGTGCTGGCCCCGTCCATGCGGGCGGCCTCTTCGAGCTCACCGGGCAGGTTGCGCAGGAAGGTGGTCAGCAGCATGACGTTGAAACCGAGTGCGAACATCACATGCAAAATGCCCACCCCGAGCGGGTTATCCAGGCCGACAATGCCGCTGAGCTTGATCTGCGACAGCGCAAGTACCGGGAAGGGAAGGAACATGGCGGCCAGCACGTAGAAAAAGGCGAAGCGGAAGAACTTGCGTTCCCAGTTGGCGTGGATGGCGTAGGCGGCCATCGAGGAGATCAGTACCGCCCCGGCCACGGCAATCGCCGAGACAAACAGCGAGGTGGCGAAGGTGACCGGGAAGTTGGTCAGTCGCCACGCCTCGAGGAAACCTTCGATGCTCATCGGGGCCGGCGGGGCGAAGGCTTGAGCCTCGACGGCCTGACTGGCCGTTTTGAAGGCCATGAACACGGTGACCAGTAGCGGAATCAGCACCGTGAGGGTGCACAGGGTCAAGATCAGAGTCAGTGGACGGTTGAAGCGCTCGCCGCGACGACGGATCTTGGACCCCTTGGAGAGAATCTGGGTGCTGCTGTATTTGGGACTACTCGGTGTTGCCGTCATGATTAGCGCTTCCTTGGGCGGGTCAGGCGCAGCTGCAGCAGCGCGATGGCCAGGGTGATGATGAAGAAGATCGTGGCGGTCGCCATCTGGTAGGCGTAGTCGCCGTCGGTGAAGCCGCGGAAGATGGTCATGGCCACCGAACGGGTCGAGGTGCCCGGACCGCCGTCGGTCAGGCCCTTGATGATGTCGTAGGCGTTCAAGAAGTTCTTAAAGGTCAACACCACGTTGATGAGGATGTATCCGGCCATCAGCGGGATGGTAATCAGCCACATTTGGCGCCACGGTCCAATGCCGTCAATGGAGGCGGCCTCGTAGATGTCATCCGGAATGGCGACCAGTCCGGCGATATAAATCAGCATGGTGCCGGGAATCGCCTGCCAGGCGGTGACGATCACGATGGACAGCCACGCCAAATCGGGGTTGGCCAGAATGGTTTCCTCGAGTGGCCCGATCCCCAGTGCGCCGGCGGCCGCGGGCACGGTTTTGGCGAAGAGGAATTTGAAGACGAAGGCGATCACAATGGGGGAGACCACCATCGGGATCACGAAAATCGTGCGGAGTGCGACACGGGCGCGGATCTTGGCGCTCAGCCCGACCGCGAGCAGGAACGCGACAATATTGGTCACGATCACGGTAATTGCCGCAAAGCCCAGGGTGAAGCCGAAGGAGGAGAGGATCGCCGGATCGGTGAACATGAGCGCGTAGTTGCTCAGCCCGACGAACTCCCACTCGCCGTAGCCCACGGAGTTGGTGAAGCTGAAGAAAATGCCCATCAGCGCCGGGAGCACGATACAGAGGGTGAATACCAGCAGTGTCGGGGCGAGGAAAAGCCAGTGCGTGCCATCCGGGTGTTTGCCCAGCCTGCGCTGCTTACGTGGTTGGGTCTTAGCGGGAGTGAGGGTCTCGGGGCGCGGGGCGTTGGCCGATTGTTCGGTAGTCGTCATCGAGGGCTCCTAGGCGCGCTTGGCCAGCCGGACCCAGTCGGCGTCGAGGGTGGCGAGCATCTGCTCGAGATTGCCCCCGAAGACCAGGTCTTGGCAGTAGTTTTCGAATGGGATGGTCAACGGGATGCCTTGCGAGACACCCTGATAGATCGCACCGCTGTCCACGTAGGGCTGTAGTTCGCTGATGCGCGGGTCGCTGACCGGCGGCGCGTCGTTGCGGACCCCGAAGCCCAGGGCGAAACGGTTGTATTCGTCCTGGATGGCCGGCTGGGTCAGGAAGTTCAGCAGTTCGCGGGCGGCGTCCGGGTTTTTCGCCTTGCTCGGAATCCACAGGGCGAGGTCTAGGTTGACGCGTACCTTGTTATCCGCCGGGTTCTCGGTCATCGGCAGCGGGAAGGTACCCACCGAGAGCTTCGGGCTGACCTTTTCGATTTCCAGCAGCGCCCAGGGACCTTGGAGGTACATCGCCGCTTCACCCTTGGCGAAGGCCTGGTTGCCGTCACCATAGATGCGTCCCTTGGCATCCCGGTTCGTGAACTTGGCGATTTTGAGCATCTTTTCCAGCGGTTCGCGCAGGGTACGTGAGAAGGAGACCGGCGAGTCGGCGGTGACGTCCGGGCCGAGGGCGCGCAGCTGTTTGAAGAAGTCGATGACGTCGACCATGCCGCCGACCGCGTAGTCCACCAGTCCCTGCTTGACGCTCCACGCATCGGCCCAGGTGCCATACATGGGAGTTACCCCGGCGTCCTCGAAGGTTTCGCAGGCGGTAATGAACTCGCTGTAGGTGGTGGGTACGGCCACGTCGTGCTTGGCGAAGAGTTCCTTGTTGTAAATCACGCCCGCGGCCATCATCGAGTAGGGCAGCACCGAGGTGCGCCCAGGATAGAGCGGGTAGAGCTCGATCTGTTCGCGCACCGCCGGCGCGATGGCCGCGGCCTGCGGCAGGTCCGAGAGATCGGAGAGTTCCCCGCGTTCTTGGAAGCGCGACATTTCGAAGTTGTAGAGCTGCAGCGCCAGATCCGGCGGCGTGCTGCGCACGAACTGGCCGTTGAGCGTGCCCTCGGCGGTGTCGTGGACGACCGAGATCTCGGGGTGTTCGGCGTGGAAGTCCGCCAGCAGGCCCCTGATGTATTCGATCACCTCGCGCTTGGTCTGGTAGAAGCGCAGCGATTGGCCCGCGGTGGCGCTGGCCGAGCACCCGCTCAGGCCCAGTGCGGCCAGTGTCGACAGGCCGGCAAAGCCTGCCAGTAACTGGCGTCGGGAAACCCCGTGGCGGGCCGGGGTGGCTCCGGGGGAATTGATCGGGTGCATGGCGTCCTCTCGTGCGGCGGTGACGATCGCAGGTGCCGGACATGTGGTGCCCGTCACGTGGCGTGGGAATAAAATTAGCACCTAAATATAAGCATGTCTATAATTGTTGCGTGGACTTTTTGAAGGACTTGGACCCGGCGGCGTGGCCGGGATGGCTCCCGCTGAACGAGGCGGACGGCGCCACGTCGTCGGGTGCCGGATTATCCCCGCGCACCGTCAACGCGCGCAGCGTCCTGCAGGCAATCTGGCCCGGGAAGCCCATGACCGCCAGCGAATTAATCGAAGCCACTGGGCTGACGCGGGCCACCGTGCTTTCGGTGTGCCGCGATCTGGTCGAGGCCGGCTGGATCGAACAGGCCGAGGATTCGCGTATCGCCGGCAGCTACGTTAAGGGGCGACCGGCGCTGCGCTACCTCTTCCGCCCGCAGGCCGGTTATGTTATCGCCTGCGAAAGTGACGAATCGCGGCTACGTGCCCGCGTCGCTGATCTGCACGGGGTGATCGTGGCGCAGCGCGATCGGGAGATTCCCGCCGACGCCTCCGGCCCCACCCGGCGCGCCGCGCTGGTGGATCTGGTCGATTCGGTGCTCGCCGAGGCTGATCTCGGACAAGAGCAGATCATGTCCATGGCGATCGCAGTCCCCGCTCCGGTCGATGCTCACGGCACCTCGGTCTCCGATGGCGCAGAGGGCTGGTGGGAACGCATGAACCCGAATCTGCAGGCCGAATTTGCCGAGCGCGGCTGGCGCGTTTTGGTGGACAACGACGCAAACCTTGCCGCATTGGCCGAGGCCGCCGGTGGCGCCGGAGCCGGGGTGCGCTCCTTCGCCACGCTGCTCTCCGGGGAACGCTTTGGTACCGGACTCGTGGTGGATGGGCGGCTCTTGCGTGGGCAGCATGGCGCGGTGGGTGAAATGCGCGTGCTGGAGATGATTGCCGGGGTGCGCACACCCGATGGCCTGGCCTACCACGCGCGCACCGAGGTGCGGGCTGCGGCGGCGGCCGGAACCTTGCGCGGGGAATTGGCTGAGGTGCCGGCCGAGTCGATCGACGCCGACCTCGTCTTTGCTGCCGCGCGCCGTGGCGATCGCTGTGCGCAGGACATCCTCGGTTCGCTGGCCGAGGTGCTGACCCCGGTCTGCATGCTGCTTTCGGGGCTTCTGGATTTGGACCGGATCATCATTGCCGGATCCGTGGCCGAGCGGATCGAGCCGGTGCTGGCCCGCACCCGCGAATTGATGAGTCGCGACTACACGCTCAGTTGGGCCGAGCTGGTCGCCTCGAAAATGGGCGAGGATGTGGTCGTGCAGGGTGCCTTGGCCGCGGCGCTGGCCATGGTGCGCGACACCGCGCTGATTCCCGACTAGGCGCAGCGCGCTGAATGCCAAAATTGGCACCGCCTCGCAGGCGAGACGGTGCCAATGGGTGCGCCGGACCTAGAGCAGGCCCAGCGCCAGTGCGGCGATGCCCAGCAGGGGTAGCACGCCCTGCTTCAGCGCGGCCGCGCGCTTCTCGGGGCTGCTGAGCAGCAGCACGAGACTGGCCGCGACCATCGAGCCTGCGCCGGTGAAGATCAGCGTCGCCCCCACGGTCTGCGCGCCGGCGCCGAAGAACACCAGGCCCAGGAGCACGGCGATGGCCAAGAAGAGGTTGTAGAACCCTTGGTTGAAGGCGAGTTCGCGGGTGGCCTGGGCCTCCGACTCCCCGGTGCCGAAGATTCTGCGCGCCCGCGGGGTCAGCCAGGCGAAAGACTCAAGCCAGAAAATCAACACGTGCACGGCGGCGGCGAGGCCACTGAGAACCAGTCCGGCGATGGCCAGCGCGGTCACCTTAGGCCACCGAGAGCGTGACGTCGATATTTCCGCGGGTGGCGTTGGAGTACGGGCATACCTGGTGGGCGGCCTCGACCAACTTCTCGGCTTCCGCCCGCTCCAGGGCCGGCAGGGCAACTTCGAGGCGCACCGCGAGACCAAATCCACCCTGCGGCAAGCCGTGCAGGCTGACATCGGCCACGACCTCGGAGTCAGAGGCGTCGGCCTTTTGCTGACCGGCCACCAGCTTCAGCGCGGAGTGGAAGCAGGCCGCGTAGCCGGCGGCGAAGAGCTGCTCGGGGTTGGTGGCGCCACCGGGGCCACCAAGCTCGGTGGGGGTGCGCACTTCGGTGCTGAGTAGTCCATCGGAGGACTCGATGCGGCCATTGCGGCCATCTCCGTAGGCGGCGGCGGTTGCGGTGTACAGGGTTCTGTTTGTCATGAGCACAACTATATTGTGCACAATTTAAATTGGCAAGCTATAATTTTGCCATGGCCTACGAACAGCTCGACCTCGACGCCCAGCTCTGCTTCCCGTTACATGCGGCAACCCGCGCGGTCACCCGCGCCTACAGTGCCCTGCTGGCGGAATCCGGGCTGACCTACACGCAATATTTGGTCATGCTGGCCCTCTGGAAGGATCTAGAGCCACTGAGTATCGGTGAACTCGGCATCCGTCTGCGCCTCGATAGCGGCACGCTGACCCCGCTACTCAAGCGTCTGGAGGCCGCCGGACACTTACATCGCGTGCGTAGCGCCGCCGACGAACGCCGGGTACTCATCTCGCTGACCGAGCAGGGTATCGCGCTACGTGAGACCGTGGCCGATGTCCCAGAGCGCATGGCCGCGGCCGTCGGGCTCGATGAGCGGCGCGCCGCGGAGCTGCGCGGCCTGCTCGCCGAGGTGATGGAATCACTCGATCGCGTGGGCTAAGTCACAGCAAGTTCGGGGAATCTGGCCGCGGAAGCGGTGGTTGGAACACAACGAAGCACCCACTACCGCCCGCGCCCGTGGCTCCACCGCCTCGGGCTCATGCCAAGGAGAGACTCTGTGAGCATTGCCGAACAGGAAGTAACCATCGACACCCAGGCGCTTGAGGCGATCTTTGCCTCCTCGCGCACCGCCAACGCCTTCACCGGTGAGGTCAGCGACGAGCAGGCCCGCGCCATCTACGAGCTGGCCAAGTCCGGGCCGACCGCCTTCAACTCGCAGCCGCTGCGCGTAACCTACGTCCGCTCGGCCGAAGCCCGCGCGCAACTGGTCGAGGCGCTGATGCCCGGCAACCGTGAGAAGACCGCCGCGGCACCGCTAGTGGCCGTGCTCAGCTACGACACCTCCTGGCATGAGCGGTGGGAAGACTTCCTGCCCGGCTACACGGCCCCGAAGGCAATGTATGACGCCGACGCCGAATTCACCGCCGCCACCGGCAATAACAACGCACACCTGCAGGCCGGCTACTTCATCCTGGCCGTTCGCTCGCTGGGTCTGGCCGCCGGTCCGATGACCGGTGCTGATTTCTCGGCCATCGACCAGGCCTTCTTCCCCAATGGCGAGCAGAAGAGCTTCCTCGTGGTCAACATCGGTCAGCCCGCCGCCGACCAGATCGGCGCCCCGAAGGAACGCTTTGCCTACGACGAGGTTGTGCGCACCGTCTAGGCGCCGCGCACGACGACGGCCCTGGCCTATCCCCAAGCAATCGGGGTGGGCCAGGGCCGTCAGTTTGTTAAGGGTTCGACGCCGCGGGCGGTGGCTACTCGGCGTCCGCCACCAGCTGACGTCCGAGGGTTTCGGCCGCCTCTTGAAGCTTCGGTACCGCCAGGCCGACGAAGTTTGCATCCACGCGAGTGACCGGGCCGGAGACGGAGATGGCCATCGGGGTAGGGGCGCCGGGTACCGGTACCGCTACGCAACGCACACCCAGCTCCTGCTCCTCCTCATCCAGCGCATAGCCGCGTTCGCGAATGGCCTCCACGTCGGTAAATAGCTTGCCGAGCGTGGTGATCGTATTCGGAGTCTTTGGCGGCATGCCGGCCTGGGCGACTAGGCGCTGCACGCGCTCGTCGTCGAGTACCGAGAGAATCGCCTTGCCCACGCCCGAGTAATGCAGCATCGCGCGGCGGCCGACCTCGGTGATCATGCGCATGGAATGCGGGGATTGTGCCTGAGCAATATAGGTGACCATGTCGCCGTCGAGCACCGCAATATTCGCGCTTTCGCCGAGCTCCTCGACGAGGGTTTTGAGTACCGGGGTGGCCAGTGCGCCGAGCTGACGGTTGGCCACCTCGCCCAAGCGAATGAGGCGCGGGCCCAGCGAGTAGCGTCGGTTGGGTAGTTGGCGGACGTAGCCCACGCCGACCAGGGTGCGCAGCAGTCGGTGGATGGTCGGTAGGGGTAGCGGAGTGTCGGCGGCTAGCTCGCTCAGCGCCGCCTCGCCACCGGCCCGGGCAATTACTTCAAGCAGCTCAAAGGCCCGCTCGACGGACTGTACGCCCGCCGCCGGTTTGCTCGCGGTCTCTGTCATATCGCTGCTCCTAGAGTGAAGGGGATCCGAGGCGCCGAGGGGGCGCTATATCACGGGTCCAAGTGAAAGTCGTTTAGGCGTCGTGGAACTAGATTACCGCTAAAGTCTGCCAGATTTCCACGATCCGAAAACTTTTTGTGACAGAGTTGTGAGCAGGTCCACAAAATGTGCTTGCCTTTTCATTTTATAGATATTAGTATCCACTATACGGAAAACGTTCGTAGGAGGAACTGATGGCTGCACCAAGCCCTGGATATTCTTTGACCTTGCGCGTGGAGACCCCCGCGTCGATTACAGCCACCAGCGAACTGGCGGCCGCCGTCGGCCGCGCCGGTGCCCATATCACCGCCCTGGACGTCACCGAGTCCCATCACAACCACATGGTGGTTGACGTTTCGTGCAACACTACCGACGTCGCCCACGGCGAAGCCGTCCGCGACGCATTGAACGCCCTCGATGGTGTGAAGGTTCGTAATGTGTCGGACCGGACCTTCCTCATGCACCTAGGCGGCAAGCTCGAGGTTGTGCCCAAGGTTGCCCTGCGCAACCGCGACGATCTCTCCCGCGCCTACACTCCCGGCGTGGCCCGCGTCTGCCTCGCCATTGCCGAAAACCCCGCCGACGCCCGCAACCTGACCGTCAAGCGCAACACCATCGCCGTGGTTACCGACGGTTCGGCGGTTCTGGGCCTAGGTAATATCGGTCCCGCCGCCGCATTGCCGGTAATGGAGGGCAAGGCCGCACTGTTCAAGCAGTTCGCCGACGTCGACGCCTGGCCGGTCTGCCTGGACACTCAGGATACCGACGAGATCGTGAACATCGTCAAGGCCCTGGCCCCGGTGTATGGCGGAGTGAACCTGGAAGATATTGCCGCACCACGCTGCTTCGAAATTGAAGCACGCCTGCGTGAAGAACTCGACATCCCGGTCTTCCACGATGACCAGCATGGCACCGCCATTGTGACCTTGGCGGCACTGCAGAACGCACTGCTCGTCGTGGGTAAGAGCATCGACTCGGTGCGCATCGTCGTCTCCGGTGTCGGAGCGGCCGGCAATGCCATCATTCAGCTTTTGCAGGCACGGGGCGCGAAGAACATCGTTGCCTGCGGCCGTGGCGGTGCGATCAACCGCGACGAAACCTACACCGACGAACACCGAGTGTGGTTGGCACAGAACACCAACCCCGAGAATTTCCGCGGCTCCTTGAAGGACGCCGTGGCCGGAGCGGACGTATTTATCGGCGTTTCGGCACCAAACGTCCTGGACGAGAACGATATTGCCTCGATGAATGACCAGGCCATCGTCTTCGCCATGGCGAACCCGGATCCAGAGGTGGATCCGGAGGTTGCGGGTAGGCATGCAGCGGTGGTTGCCACCGGTCGCAGCGACTTCCCCAACCAGATTAATAACGTCCTGGCTTTCCCTGGTTTCTTCCGCGGGCTGCTGGATGCAGGAGTCGCCGACATCACCGACTCCATGTTGCTGGCCGCCGCCGACGCGATTGCCGCACGGGTGGGACAGGACGAACTCAATCCGGGATTCATTATCCCGTCGGTGTTCGATACCCAGGTCGCCGGCGACGTTGCCGCCGCCGTGGTTCGCGCGTCGAACAAGCATTGAGAGTCACTGGAACAGATTAAAAAGAGGTCAAAAGGAGCACCATGAGTATCTCGCTAACCCGAATCCCCGAGGTGAACGGGGCAGAGAACATCCTCAGCGAAGAGGCCCTCGCCTTCATCGAGGCGTTGCATGAGAAGTTCGCCGGCACCCGCGACGAGTTGCTGGCCGCCCGCGCCGCCCGCCGCGCCGAGTACGCGGCCGCCAAGCGCATCGACTTCGACCCGGCCACCGAAGATGTCCGCAACGGTGACTGGAAGGTCGCCGAAGCTCCGGCGGCCCTGCAGGATCGCCGCGTGGAAATCACCGGCCCGGCCTCCCCGGCCAAGATGGCCATCAACGCACTGAACTCCGGTGCCAAGGTCTGGCTGGCCGACCTGGAAGACGCCTCCACCCCGA
Source organism: Glutamicibacter sp. PS (assembly GCA_031317595.1). GTDB lineage: Bacteria > Actinomycetota > Actinomycetes > Actinomycetales > Micrococcaceae > Glutamicibacter > Glutamicibacter endophyticus. The sequence goes on along the minus strand of JANCMB010000001.1, from coordinate 2,986,469 downwards.
GCTGGGAAAACGTCATTGACGCCGTCGCCAACCTGACCAACGCCGCCCGTGGCGAGCTGAGCTTCACCTCCGAGGAAGGTAAGACCTACCAGCTGCGCAGCGACGCGCCGCTGGCCACCGTGGTCGTGCGCCCCCGCGGCTGGCACATGGTGGAAAACAATGTGCTGATCGACGGCAAGCCCGGCGTCGGTGCCCTGGTCGACTTCGGCCTGCACTTCTTCCACAACGCCAAGCACCTGACCGCCACCGGCCAGGGCCCGTTCTACTACCTGCCGAAGATGGAACACTACCTTGAGCCACGTCTGTGGAACGACGTGTTCACCTTCGCTCAGGAATACGTGGGCATCCCTTACGGCACCATCCGTGCCACGATGCTCATCGAAACCATCCCGGCCGCCTTCCAGATGGAAGAGTTCCTCTACGAGTTGCGCGATCACGCCTCGGGCCTGAACGCCGGACGCTGGGACTACCTGTTCTCGATGATCAAGACCTTCCGCGAAGCCGGCGAAGCCTTCATCATGCCGGACCGCGCCGACGTGGCGATGACCGCCCCGATGATGCGTGCCTACACCGAACTGCTGGTCAAGACCTGCCACAAGCGCGGCGCCTTCGCCATGGGTGGCATGGCAGCGGTCATCCCGAACCGCCGCGAACCGGAAACTACCGCCGCAGCCTTCGAGAAGGTCCGCGCCGACAAGACCCGCGAGGCCGGCGACGGCTTCGACGGTTCCTGGGTGGCCCACCCGGATCTGGTCCCGATCTGCCAGGAGGTCTTCGACTCGGTGCTGGGCGATAAGCCGAACCAGCTCGACAAGCAGCGCCCGGAGGTTGAGGTCACCGCCGAGCAGCTGCTCGACGTTGCCAGCGCCCCGGGCAAGGTCACCGAGGCCGGCGTGCGCGCCAACCTCTACGTGGCCGTGGCCTACACCGCCGTATGGCTTTCGGGCAACGGCGCGGTGGCCATCCACAACCTGATGGAAGACGCCGCCACCGCCGAAATCTCCCGTTCGCAGATCTGGCAGCAGATCCGTAACGAGGTCGTCGCCGAAGATACCGGCAACACCATCACCGCCGAACTGGTGGCCAACATCCTCGCCGAGGAAGTTGAGCGCCTGCGCGGAGAGGTCAACGACGAGGCACGCTTCGCCGCCTACTACGAGCCAGCCGCCGAGCTAATCGGCACCCTGGTCTCGGGCCGTGACGAGGACTTCGCCGACTTCTTGACCACCCCCGCCTACGAATTGTTGGATAAGGAGCCCGTGAAGTAACGATGAGTGCAGTCTTTGATGAGCAAACCTTGGCCGCGGTCGAAGAGCAGCTAGCCTCCACCGACGAACTGCTGGCTAAGCAGTTCCCGGGGGACGCCGGTAACCGTCAGCCCGTACACACCGTGTACATTCCGGCCGACCGGTACACGGCCGAACTGCCTTCGACCTGGGGCCGCAACGCTTTGGCCGCCGTGGGTGACACGCGTGGGCTGGTCGAGCTGGCCACCACGCTGGGACTCAAGGAGCCGCAGCGCCTGGCCGAGCTGGTGACCACCAAGCTGACCAAGGAGCCCATCGAAGACCTGCGCCTCGACTTCGAGGACGGCTACGGCTCGCGCAGCGATGCCGAAGAAGACGCCGCAGTGGTGGCGGCGGCAGATGCCGTCGCCGCCGCCGTGGCCGACGGAAGCGCCCCGGCCTTCATCGGCACCCGCTTCAAGTGCTTCGAGGAGCCCACCCGGGCCCGCGGAGTGCGCACCCTAGATCTGTTCGTTTCCCAGCTGGCCAGCCACGGACCGCTGCCGGAGGGCCTGCGCATTACCCTGCCGAAGGTCACCACCGTCGAGCAGGTGCGCACCATGGTGTTCCTCGCCGAGAAGCTCGAGCAGGCACATAACCTGCCGGCCGGTTCGTTGCGCTTCGAGGTGCAGATCGAAACCCCGCAGGTCATCATCGGGCCCGAGGGTGATCACCCGGTGGCCCGCCTCATCCATGCAGGTGCCGGGCGCGTGATTTCGCTGCACTACGGCACCTACGACTACTCCGCTTCGCTGGGTGTGGCCGCCGCCTACCAGTCCATGGAGCACCCGGTCGCCGACTTCGCCAAGGATGTCATGCAGGTGGCCGTGGCCGGTACCGGGGTCGAACTCTCCGACGGGTCGACCAATATCCTGCCCGCCGGTGACCCGGAGAATATGGCCGCCGCCTGGAAACTGCACGCCCGCCTGGTCCGTCGTCACCTCGAACGCGGCATCTACCAAGGCTGGGACCTGCACGAAAACCAGCTGGTCACCCGCTACCTTGCCACCTTCGCGTTCTTCCGTGAAGGACTTGAGGCCGCCGCGACCCGACTGCGCAACTACGTGCACAAGATCGAATCGGCCATTATGGACGAGCCAGCCACCGCCCGCGCGCTGGCCCGTTATATCCACCGTGGCGTTGCCTGCGGTGCGGTCAGCGCCGAGGAAGTCACCGAGCTGGCCCAGATTTCCCTCGACGAACTCGAAGCGATCGCACTGAATCGCTCCCACGCTAACTAGGAGAACCGCAGATGACTGCCCAAGCACAGACCAAGAGTGCCTACTACAACACCTATGGTGGGCACCCGCCGCAGACCGACCTGCTCACCGATCGTGCGATCGTGACCGAGGCCTACACCGTGATCCCCAAGGGTGTGCTGCGCGATATCGTCACCAGCGTGTTCCCCGAGTTCACCAACACCCGCGCCTGGGTGCTCAACCGCCCGGTCGCCGGCGGACCGACCACCTTCTCCCAGGTGATCGTCGAGATTGCTCCCGGCGGCGGAGCCGCAAAGCCCGAACCGCAGGCCGGGGTCTCCAGCTTCCTGTTCGTCGTGGGCGGGTCGCTGACCCTGACCCTCGAAGGCCAGGAGCACGTGCTGGAGGAGGGCGGCTTCGCCTTCGTGCCGCCGAACGCCAACTGGTCGCTGAACAACAACGGCGCCGAGCTGGCCACCTTCCACTGGATCCGCAAGCGCTACGAGGCCCTGGACTACGTGCCGGCCCCGAAGGCCGTGGTCGGTAACGAGAAGGATGTCACCCCCGGTGCCATGCCGGACACCGACAACAAGTGGCGCACCACCCGCATGCTCGATCCGGAGGACCTGTCCTACGACTTCGGCGTGAACATCGTGACCTTCGAACCGGGAGCCTCGATTCCCTTCGCGGAAACCCACGTGATGGAGCACGGGCTGTACGTGCTCGAGGGCAAGGCCGTCTACCGCCTGAACGACGACTGGGTCGAAGTTGAAGCCGGTGACTACATGGCACTGCGTGCCTTCTGCCCGCAGGCCTGCTACGCCGGTGGCCCGAGCAACTTCCGCTACCTGCTCTACAAGGATCAGAACCGCCAGATCGTGCTGTAGCACGACCGGTTCACCTCAGACCGCCGGGGCCACGGCCCGGGACGGCGCGCCATTCTCATTCCTCTCCAACCTCTTTTGTTCCAGTGATGTTTCTTTGCTCGGGGAGGGGCGGGGATGTGCGCTTCGTTCCGGTGCCGTGGCCCCGGTTTTTGTAGCCATGGGCTCTCGGCTGGATGCAGGTGATGGGGGTTCTATATCACCTTGGATTCTTGGCGCGGATGAAGGAACGACGACCTTCAGCCCCACCGCTTTCGTTTTGCGGCAAGGCTGAGGATCGGTGTTCTGGAATCAATTAGATAAGCGCGGTTGCGTTGGCCGGCGAGCCCGTGCCACCCACCACATTCAGCGGCTTGACGATCAGAAGGCAATCCCATCGGCCCAGCTCGTTCATTCTGCCAGCCAATGCTCCAAGCCTCCACAATTCTCCAAGCGGAAGCCCTAGTTTGGCCAGGAACTCTTGATGCATCATGCCGCGGTCATTGGGAGCGCTGGAAGAAAAAGGTGAACCGGGAACAGGTGGCAGGCATTCCACCGCGAAGTTGTCCGCAGCTACCAAGCTCAACCCGGTGTCCCACGCCCAATCGAGCAGTTCCTCGGATTGGATGAGGCCGGTGGCTTTGCCTGAATCTCGCTGGCGGGATCGCTGTGTGGGGTCCAGTGAAAGGAACCATTCGCACCAGCCCGTATGAATCATCAAGGCATCGCCCTGATCGAGTTCAATGTTTTGCCTGGCCAATGCGTTTTGTATTGTTTCGAGCGGGATTCCTTCACCTGATTGGTGGTCAAGTGGCTTGCCGTGCAGGTGAAGGAAAGCGGCAAGGTCGACGAGGACGCCGCGGGTGGCTATTGGGTGATCTGCCCAGTACTGGATGCCGAGTTCTGGCGTGCCGGGTTTGACTTGCTCATCGCGTACGCCGCCGTAGAATCCCACCTCGTCGGATCTGCGATGGCGCAGTCCGTCGATTTGCGACGAACCTTGCAGATAGAACCCGTCCAAGTAGTCGTCCCGGTGCGCTGGGTGATTCCCGAAAATATGATGCTGCGGTGCGCCACGGGTCTTTGACATTCCCGAAGCAAAAGCATCGATCGGATAGTCAAGACCGAAGGTTTCGCCTAGCTGTACCAAAGCAGCCGCTTCGCGCCGCTTCTGATTGTCGATTTTTTCTGGAGCGCCGGCCGAGGGGGAACTGAAGAGCTCCCAGGACGTCCCGGCTAGTTGACCCGGGCGTCGCTTGAGCTCAGACCGCGTGGGGTAGATCCTGTCGCCCGTCATTGCGATTTTCCCTTCTCTGCGTATTCGCGTGGGCTCGAACCTACATGTAGCAGCAGGTAGGCCGCTATTGAAGCGAGCGATGCGGCAACGCACAGGACAATCTTGAAGAGCCCGTTGGGCGCCAACAGGATAGCCGCGTCGCCAAGCACGAGCCCGATGCTCTGCCAGAGCACGAACAGGATACCGCCGCAGAGCGCTATCCCCAGCGAGACTACAAATGTCATTTTGAGAAATGAGCGATACATTGAGATTACCTTCACGGATCAGACTGGCAGGATTCCGGATGCGATTAGAACGCCGATGGCAAGCAACGGCAGCGCGTAGAACAGCATCATGCGGCGGAACGTGCTGTACGGATTGACGCTGGCAATTCCGCACGCGACATAGAGCGGGGCGCCGCCCGGGGGAACTGCTGCCTCGCAGGAAGAGAACACCAGAACGGCAACTGCTGCGGTCGGCGCCGGGACTCCGGCGGCCACCAAGGCCGCGACCCCCACAGTGCCGACGGCAGCCATGGTGGCCGTGGACGAAAGGGGAGCCGCCACGGCAACCACGATCAGGCCTATGACGAGGGCAAGGAGCCAAACAGGTAAGTCCAGACCACTGAGTATCTGCGTCAATTGTTCCGGTAGCCCAGAGCTCGCCAGCGCGTTGGCTCCGGCAAAAGCGAACAACACGGTGACTCCAACGACGCCGAATCGAGGAATCGAGTCTTCGATCAACTTTGTCCAGGCCCGGAGACTGCGGGGAAGTTTGCTGAGGCCCAACAGGAGTCCCATCAAGATCAACACAATGGGAATCCAGAAGATCGGGCTGACGGCCTTGGAGACATCGGTTTGAGCATGCGTCGTCAACAATGCGGCAATGGCACCGCTCGTGATGATCATGGGAACAGCGACGCCAACGAACAGCAGCAGTGTGGCCCAGCCCTGCGTGAATGCGACCGACAGCATTTGGCGCTGTTCTTTCGGAGTGGCCTGAGCGCCACTACGGCGCACGAGGATGTAGGTGACGATCAAACGGTGCAGGACGCACCAAAGCCCACCGAAAATCAGCGGCAGAATCAGTTCCTCAACGGACAGCAACGGCCCGACGGTCGAAGAACCCACTAGGACAAACATCGAAGCGCTGAAAGGGAAAGTGATACCCATGCCTGCGTTGCCCGCGATGATAGTTGCAGCGGTTGACCTGCTGATATTCGATCGCTGCATCCACGGAATCGTGATGGAACCTACGGTGGCGGCAATGGCGGCCTGGTTATGCACGATGCTTCCTAGGCCGGCCGAGGAGACCGTGGATACATAGGCAGCGCCGCCTTTACTGCCCCCAATAAGTGAATCGAGCAGGTTGATCATTCGTTCCATAACGCCTACTCGTTCCAGCAAGTAGCCCATGAATACGAAGATTACGGTCGCATAGACAATCTCATCGGTGAGCGCGTCATACAGCGCACTCCAGCCAACGGTGAACATCTCAGTACCGTTGAAGGCTGCGGCTACGATAAAGCCGAGGATCATTGCCTCTCCGACGTTGCGTCGCAGCAGCACGGTCCAGATGAGGATGACCGCCAGGTACGTTCCTAGTGCCCAAATGCCTATCATGCTGTGTCCTTCCCCATGCGATGGCGCATGTGGCTAGCCATCGGTCGAAGTGTTTCTCGTGGACATGCGTTCCATAGCACACGCTGACGCGGTGGTCATTTCGTGGGGGACGCCCAAATCGCTGAGGTAGGACGCTGTGGAGCGCATTTCTACGGCTCGACGTACCGCATGCTTGGCCGTTCCGGCAATGAAGCGGTCGATCGTCGCCTGGCCATCACCAGCTAGTGTTTGTGCGATTTCGCCCCGAATCCACGAGTCCAGACCGGCGGCTGAACCGGCGCTCACAGCTTCGATGACGACCGAGGCCAGTCCCTTCATGAAGACACTCCGGATCAACTTATGCGCCATTGCGCTTCCGGGACCGCCCTCCACGACAGTAATTGGAGCGCCGATGGCTTCAAACTGCGCGGCGAAAGTTTGTGCACCATCGCCGCTGACCATGAGGGGCGTGCGTACACCTTGGGCTATGACGGGCCCAAGAATAGCAACGTCGATGAAACGCACCGCACCAGCAACTGCGCCAAGCTTCTGCATCATCTCGGGTGACGAGGAGGTGAAATCGGCATAGAAACTTCCGGCGGCCATAACGGGCAGGCATTCATCGGCGACGGCTTGTGCTGCACCCGAACCTGTGAGAACCAGTACCGTGTCAGCGTCCTTGGCTGCGTCAGCTGCCGATGGAGCCAAGGCGATCCCAGCGACCGCGTCGGTAATGAAAGGGTCGAAACCAATGACTTCGTTCCCGGCGTCGACTAATGCTGTGCCGTAGGTCTGGCCGACTTCGCCCAGGCCGATAATTGCATATTTCATGTAGATCAGGACTTTCGAAAGCTAGGAGTTGCGCGACGCGCGGGCTGCGATAATTGCCGCGCGACGGTTCGTCTCTTCGTTGTGGACGGCTTCCGCAGCGCTTGCCACTTCTTCGGCCATACTGGCCGGCACGATGACTAGGCCATCAGAATCGCCGATAACAATGTCACCGCGCATGACCGGTACGCCGCCGAAGGCAATCGGGCCTTCGACTTTAAAAGGGCCATTCTTGTAAGGGCCAGCCGGACTAGTGGCACGCGCGAAGACCGGCAGATTAATCTCACCCAGATCAACTGCATCTCGCACAGCCCCATCAACGGCAAAGCCGGCGACTCCCTTGGACAACGCGCGTTCGCCAATGAGTTCCCCGAGCAAGGCCCGGTCTGTGTAGCCCCCGCCATTGACTACGATAATCTCCCCGGGTTGTACGTATTTGAGTGCCTCGTGAATTCCAGCGTTGTCGCCGGGGGCAACCCATACGGTATAGGCCGGACCAGCCATTTTGGCACCGGGCCAGGCAGCCTGAATTTCTGCGGCGGCGACACCGAGGCGTTGCATGGCGTCGCCGATGTTTGCCGAGGGGAGCGAAGCTAGACGATCGATCACCGATTGCGCAACCGGCATTTCGTAAGTTTGCTGTTCCATAGGTGGCTTATCCCGATTTTCTGTGAGGGGATGACACAGCAAGAACGACTCTCATGTTTCATGCTGTGTTTTATGATTTCATACTACGCAATTTATTGCTGATGTACGAAATGATCGCATGCGCTGCGTCACAGTGTCAATAGAGGAGCATGCGGTGCCGAAAGCTTGGAATTCGGCACCATGTTTTGCCGCTGCGCGCCAAGATGCGCAGGCTTGGGCTCCGTGGGGCCATGCGGGGCAGTCGCTTGGCGCTTCCCCGCCCACCGAACGGTGCGGGGTCTAGTACACGCTGCTGGCCAGAAGTTCGGACATGCGACGGGCTGCATGAAGCAGTTCCGGTGCATGTGCTTCGAGTTCCCCGCGCGCGACGGTGTGGATGGGGCCTGTTAGCGAGAGCGACTCCGTTGCGGTCCCGAGGCGAGATGGGAGTAGCGTGGCGATGGAAATGATTCCCAAGGCGCGCTCATCTTCGGAGATGGTGTATCGGTCATCTCGCGACGGCACGCGGGCCTGCAAAGCCGTCAGATCGAAGTCTTCGGCTTCGTATCGCAGCCGCCGGGATTCGTCGGCCACGAGGGCGAGGGCGTCGGTCGGCAGGTCGCGCAGGAGGATGCGACCCGCCGCGCCGGCGGTCAAGGGGAGGCGGCGACCCTGAGGCAGGTCATACCCCAGGGAAGATTCGCCGACAACTCGCTCTACGAGGACGCGCTCGCTGCCCAAGCGAGTGTATAGCGAGGCGGTAAGTCTTGTGGCGCGGGAGAGCTGCTGCAGGATCGGCTTGGCGACCCTCGGAAGCGGGTCGTTCTCAAGGAAAACGCGTGCGGCAGGAAGGACTGCGGGACCCAGTCGGTAGCTCTTGTCGATTTGACTCACCAGCCCAGCTTCCTGGAGCACGCGCAGGATCCGGAGCGTCGTAGGCGAGCTCATGCCCAGGTCGGCGGCAATCGTGTTGAGGCGTTGCGGGTGCTCATATCTCTGAATCTGCTCAAAGACGGCGATAGCGCGCGATAGCGATCGCATCCCATTGGGCGCTTCGGACTTATGCAGTTTCTCGACCATGATTTCATTCTACGCAATTTCTTTGTGATTTTCCCCGTGGGCTTGACCACTACTTGTGTTCCATGTCACCATTCCAGTGCGCGCTATAAAATTTTATTGTATGAAATTTCTGAACAATCTATGAAATTGGAGGACCCTATGGAGGGCGAGTCTACGGAGCGGAGCAGCGTGTCCGGGAGACGGTCGATCGCAGCCGGCCAAGCGGTAATCGCCATGGTCGGGCTATATTCGCTCGTTGCATCGATCGAGCTAGGCCTATGGAGCGCCATGGGGCCAGGTGCCGGCTTCTTTCCTGCCGTATTGGGGGCGGTTCTGGCGCTCCTCGCGTTCGTATGGTTTGTCCAGGAGCGTGCGGGAATACATCGGTCGGAGTCGGGTGATCCATTGGACCACGCTCATGTGTGGGCGGTGGTAATCAGCCTTCTGGTGCTGGCCGCCGCACTACCGTTCCTCGGTTTTCAGCTGGTGGTCTTCGCCTTCTTGATGTACCACCTAGGTCTCCGTGCAGGCATCGGGTGGATCAAGTCGGCAGTTATTTCATTGGGTGGCAGTGTCGGGGTTTTCTACTTGTTCACATCTGTTCTGCACGTTTCGCTTCCGGTGTCTTCCTTGCTGCCGCTGAACATGATCGGTCTCTGACATGGGCGTCGTGAACGAATTAATATTGGGCTTCGCCGAGGCGATGACATGGCAGAATCTGCTGTTTGCCTTCGTGGGCTGCTTGTTGGGCACGGTCATCGGGGTGCTTCCGGGCATCGGCCCGGTCGCAGGCATCGCCTTGCTCATACCCCTGACGCTGAATCTGGATCCCGCGGGGTCCATCATCATGCTGTGTGCCATTTTCTATGGAACGACTTACGGTGGCACCATCACCAGTGTCTTGCTCAATACGCCCGGCGAGGCGGCATCGGCAATTACGGCGATTGATGGTTACCAGATGACGAAGATGGGCCGTGCAGGTGTCGCGCTGACAATCGCTGCATTTGGCTCATTCATCGGCGGCTCCATCGCCACCGTGGGCTTAGTCCTGGCGGCCAAGCCCTTGGGCAGCCTCGGCCTTCTCATCGGCCCTCCAGAGTTCTTCGCCCTCGTGGTCGTTGGTATTTCCTTGCTTGTCGCACTGGCCGGCCGCTCCATGGTGCGTGCCTTGATTTCTGGTGCTTTGGGATTGCTGATATCCATGGTCGGGATCGACCCGGTGATGGGCGCGCCACGATTTACTTTCAGCATGGAGCGGCTCTTGGATGGAGTCTCATTCGTCGCAGTGATCGTTGGTGTTTTCGGTCTGTCGGAGATCCTTTCCTATCGACCGGGTAAGAAACCGGTTTCAGTGCACGCGCCAGGTTTCCGATCGTTGCTGCCAACCCGACAGGACTGGAAACGCAGCACGCCTTCCTTCGCCCGCGGCACAGGCATTGGCTTTGCCATGGGCCTGATCCCAGGTATGACGGGCTCCGTGTCCTCCTTGCTCTCGTACGGTGCTGAGAAGAAGTTTTCGAAGCATCGCGCGGAGTTGGGGCACGGCGCAATTGAAGGGGTGGCTGGTCCTGAAACAGCGAACAATGCACACGCAAATGGCGCGCTGATTCCGCTCTTCACTCTCGGAATTCCTGCGTCGCCAACGATCGCGGTTCTCATGGGCGCGTTTCTCCAGCAAGGCCTGACCCCTGGGCCGACGCTGTTTGCTGAACACGGTACGTTGGCCTGGACCATCATCGCCAGCCTATTCATCGGAAACGTGCTACTGCTCGTACTAAACGTTCCGCTCGTTGGGTTGTGGACATCGATTTTGCGGGTGCCATATCCGATTCTTGCTGGCCTGATCCTCATGTTCATGGTCGTGGGCGCTTACACCATCAACTTCTCGGTATTCGATGTCTTCGTCATGATCATTTTCGGTCTCGTTGGCGTCGGGTTGCGACACCTCGATATTCCGCTGGCACCGATGGTGCTCACCCTCGTGCTAGGTCCGCTAATGGAGCGTTCCTTGCGAGAGTCGCTTGATATCTCTCATGGCAGTTTCATCATTTTCGCGGAGCGACCGATCACCATGGTGTTGCTAGTTCTTGCCCTGCTTATCATCGTCAGTCCGCTGCTCAAGTTGCGCAAACCGGCGGCGTTGGCAGTAGACGACCCCGAAAGCTAGTCTCCTCACCTTCACTTGTCACCGAACACCAAAGGAACCACAATGAAAAAGCTGATCTCTGCTCTCACCGTTGGAGCACTTTCTTTGGCCGCTACGGGCTGCTCCTCGGCATCGGGAACGCAATCCGCAGACAGTTTCCCCGAGAACGGGAAATCCATAGAGTTGGTTGTCGCCTTCTCTCCCGGAGGCCCTGTCGACACCGCCGCCAGACTCATCCAGCCGGTGTTGGAGAAAGAGTTGGGCACCAACGTCGAGGTAGTCAACAAACCGGGGGCAGGCGGGCAGATTGGCTATACCGCCATTGCCAACGCAAAACCCGATGGCTACACCATTGGCTCCGTCGGCTCTCCATCCATCGTCGTGATCCCACTCGATGAGTCCCGGGGCGCAGCGTTCTCGCGCGAGGACTTGCAGCCGCTCGCTCGCCAGGTGGTCGATCCGCTCGTGATTGCGGTTCAACCCGATAGCCCGTATTCCACGTTGAAAGACTTGCTGGAGGCCAGCAAGGCGAAGCCGGGCGAGATCAACGCGACGACTACCGGGCAGATGGGCGGGGAGCACTTCGCGATTGCGCAGATCAACGAGTCGACCGGGGCAGCTTTCAGCCCCGTGCACTTCTCCGAAGGAGCCTCCCAGGCGTCCACCGCATTTCTCGGGAAGCATGTGGGGGTGCTGGTGGGAAACGTCAGCGAAGTTGTCGACCTGACGAAGCAAGGCAAAGCCAAGGTTCTTGGCATCATGGATAGCAAGCGGTCGGATATCCTGCCGGAAGTGCCGACGTTTAGTGAACAGGGCTACGAGGTGATTTCTGCAACTGCACGTGGATATGCAGCTCCCGCCGGGTTGCCCGACGCCGTGGCGAAGAAGCTCGAAGATGCGATGCAGGCCGCGATTGAAAATGAAGAGGTCATCGAGAAAATGGATAACCTCGGGCTGACTACTAGTTTCCAGAACTCACAGGAGTACGGCGAGTTCTGGGCCAAGCAAGAAGAAGACTACAAGGCAGTCCTTCCACTTGTGCAGGCCAAATAGCGGATGCTGGATTCACCAATGGCCCTGTGGAGGGCTGCGGTTCGCATGGCCCAAGCCGCCTAGGCGGGCCGTACTATCGCGACTTCAACTCAGGACATCGGAGAATCTGCGCGTCTTGTCCCCAGCCAAATACAGCTGGGGGCAAGACGCATGCCTATGGCGCGATATGCGAGCGAGTGCGCAAATCAATATCCGGATGTTATTCGGACGGATACTGCCGCGCTGGCCTTGGCGGGAATGCGCCATGGGGTGTGCAGTGGAGCCGGCTAGCGGCGCCGGGCAAAGACCACGTTGTCATCGGTGGTTCCCGGCTGCTCCTGCGGTCCAGTGACCTCCCGAGTGCGCCGTTCGGCCACGATCAGCTCCCAGTACTGGCCATCCAGCGCCAGCGCCCGAAGCTCATCCTCCAGCGTGGGGAACTCGAAGCCGCCCTGCGGCTGCGGCGCCCACTGCGGCCGAGACCCGTGCGAGACCAGCAGCAAGTGACCGCCCGGGGCCACCAGCTCGCTGGCCCGACGCAGCAACGTGCTGCGCGAGAACTCAAAGGGGGCCTGCAGGAAACTGGCGGTGACCAGATCAAAATGTTCGTCCGGCGACCAGTTCGTCAGATCCGCGGCGGTGAACCGCGCCGTGCTCAGCTCCTGTTCGGCGGCCACCCCGCGGGCCCGCTCGATAGCCGTGGCAGAAATATCGACACCCAGCGCATCCCAGCCACGTGCAGCGAGCCAGTGCACATCGGCGCCCTCCCCGCAGCCTAGATCCACCGAGCGGGCGGCCGGCAGCGCACCGGCCAGTTCGGACAACTGCGGGTTGACCCGACCGGACCAGATCCGCTGTGCGGCACCGTAGTGCTGCTCCCAGAAGTCTTGATGATTGATGACGGGGTCGCTGTGCTGGTGCTGATGCATGGGCCACTCTTCCTCTCGGATTAACGGGTGTGGGCTTCAGCGTACGTGGCCGACGGCGGTGCCGCGCGCGTCCTTGCGTGGCACGCAAAAACCCGTAGGGCCCCGCCGTGGCTACTGGTCGCTGCCGCGGTATCCGCGCGGGGTGAAACCCAGCACCGTGCGGAAATCACGAGTCAGATGCGCGTGATCGGCGTAGCCAAGATCGGCGGCCAGATCGGCCAGCGACTGCTGCGGTTCCTCCCGCAGACGTTGGGCCGCTTCCTGCAAGCGGTACCGTCGGATCATCGCCAAGGGTGGCACCCCAATGTATCGGTGGGCCAGCCGTTGCACCGTGCGCGGGCTGCTGTGCAGCGCGTCGGCCACTTGTTCCACGCGCATCATCGAGCGATCGGTGGAGATCAGCTCCTCCATGGCGTTGGCCAGCCGTGCTTCGTCATCGGGCGGGGTTAGCCGCACCCGCGCCCAACTTGAAAACTCCGCCACGGCACGCCGCCGGGCGGCCGATTCCTCGGGTCCGCCCATGGCCGCGCAGACCGCCGCATGCAGGTCCGGCTCGTCCAGCGGCTCTTCACGATCGCGCAGCGCCTGCGGGTCAATCCCCAGCGAGGCCAGCGCCGCGGGCCGTAGGAGCGCGCCCACGGCCCATCCGGTGCCGGTGAGATCGCGGCGGGAGATCGCGGTGGTCGGGCCGGCGATGCTGACCATCTCGGGCTGCACCACGAGGTTCGAGGCCGGGAACGGCAAGACTTCCTGCCGCGAGCTACGCCCCGGGGCGATGGCCCAGCGCGGGATCCAGAACCAACGGATCAGCTCCGCTAGCTCTGCGGGCGCCGGCTCCCGGTGAAAGGTCGGCAGCCGGGTGGGGTACAGAATGCCGCGCAAGTCCTCGACGTCGCCCATGGCTCCCTTTCGCAGGTTGTCGTAAATCTTCAAGTCTCGTCCCCTGAAGGCAACGTACCGTCGAGTTATGGAAACAAACAACACGCCCCGCCGCGGCGTAAGCGGCACGTACACGACCGACGGTATCCCGCAGGGCTACACGAGCCTGACCCCGTTCCTGGCGTTGCGCTCGGTGCGCGAAGCCATTGAGTTCTATCGTTCGGTTTTCGGCGCCCGGGTGGTCAACGCCACCGACATGGGCGGAATCATCGTCCACGCGGAGCTGGACTTCGGCCAGGGCCGACTGCAACTCGGCGAGGTCAACCCCGACTACCACCTTGTACCGGCCCCGGAGGGGGACGACGACTGTTACTCGCTGGGGCTGTACTGCGCCGACGCCGATGAGCTGGTGCAGCGGGCCGAGGCGGCCGGTTCGGTGATCCGCGAGTCGCTGAGCACCTTCGTCTCCGGCGACCGCTTCGCCTCGATCCGTGACCCGTACGGGGTGCGCTGGTCGATCATGTCCCGCGTCGAGGATCTCTCGGAAGAGGAGAGCAATGAGCGCGTGGACCAGTGGGCCGCCGCTCAATCGGTGCAAGGCTAAGAAATTTCGCCCCGCTGAGGGCCGCCGGAGAGTATCAGTTGGCGCTCCAGACGCGTCAGCGACCGTGCGCTAGGTTCCTGCGTGCTCGGGCTGAGCGCGGCACGTAGGGCCGCGGTGGCTTGCTCCGCGCACAGTTCCATACCCACCGCGACCAGCCCATCCTCGCTCGGGTCGGCACTCGGACCCGGGGGTTCGAAGTGCACCGTGCGGCCCACCACGTTGACCCGGTAGCGGGCACGGCGGCCACCGGCCAGCCGGAACGGCACCACGCCCTTGAGCCGGTAGGCCCCCGGTGGTGGGGAAGCCAGCAGATCCAACACGGCCCCCGGATCGGTCGGCTCGGGGCAGGGGACGGTGACCGCGTGCACATGCGGCGTGTGCCGATGGTGGCTGGCGCGGGCAAGTTCGGCCAGTGGCAGTTGATCCTCGGGATCCTGCTCGTTGGCCACGTCGAAAACGAGCTCTGGAGCCACCGCGGCATGCGCAATGGGTAGCACCGGGGCCAGTGCATTGCGTTCGCGTACCCGGGCGGTGATCCGCTCCAGGGTCGCGGTCGCCGCCGCGGGCTCCAACAGATCCATCTTGTTCACCAGCACCAAGCTGGTAGCGGCGTACCGCGCCGGGGGTAGGCCGCCGGTATCCACGGTCCGTTCATGTTCGACGGCGTCGAGGACGTCGACGATTCCACCGAAGCGCACGTTATCGGCCCGCGAAAAGCGCAGCAGCTGGGCCACGTTCACCGGGTCGGCCAACCCGCTGGTTTCCACGATGATCGCATCCAGCCGTAGCCGCGGGGCGCTGAGCTTCTCGAGCAGCTCATCCAGCGGCCCGGAATCGTTCAGGCAGCAGACGCAACCGCCGGCAATGGACTCGGCCGCGTCCACCTGCGAGGTGAGCAGACCGGCGTCGACGTTGATGGCCCCGGCGTCGTTGATAATGACCCCGACGCGGGTGCCCGGGCGGCTCAGGAGCTGGTTGAGCACACTGGTCTTACCGGCACCCAAATGGCCGGTCAGCGCGATGACGGGAATCAACGATGCTGCCTTTCTGCTCGGTGGCGGCCCGTACGCCGGGCCGCCACCATTCTAATGAGAATCACTCGCAAGTTTCGCGCGGCGCCACGCGCGCCATTGCACCAGCAGGTCAACAAGGACGAAGCCGAGCAGGCTTACGCCGAGCAAGGGCAGGAAGATGCCAAGTGCCAGGGCGAGCAGCAGGCTCACTCCCATCGCCCAGCGTGGAGCGCGTAGTAACGCCCCGGCACGCGGGGCGGGCGCCAGGCCGCCGGCCACCCCGGCCGGTCGGCGCTGCCACCACATGCGGTAGCCCAAGAGGCAGAGGACGAAGATGCCTAGGGCGAAGGCGGCCATCAACAGCTGATTCGGCAGGCCGAACAGTTCACCCATATGCAGGGCGATACTCCAGCTCGAAAGTTTGGCCATCAATGGGTATCGATCAAAATCATCCCGATCGATCACCGCGAGCGTCTGCGGGTCCAGCGAGACCGAATCCAGCGCCGAGGGCATCTGCCGATCGAGCTCGCGTACCCGCCACCCCGAGTGCTCATCGGCCGGCGCGGAGATCTCCAGCACCGGCGAGTCGATATTGACCTGCCGGGCGGCCGCCCACACGTGATCGAAATGCTCGGGTGCCACATTGGAGCCGAGATGCCCGCCGCCGCCATGATGCGCACTATGCTCCGCATCGGTGGCCGCCTCGCCCACCGTGAGCTTCAGCGGGTCGGCCGTCCAGCCAAGTTCGGCACGCACAGCGGCGATATTGCCACCGGCATAGTTGGACCAGGTGAGTCCGGTGGCGGAAAAGAACAGCGCACCAAGCAGGACGGAGACCCCGATCCGCGCGTGTAGCGTGCGGGTGGCGCGCTGGCCGCGCCGCGCGCCGGATGGCCGGTGCGCGCTACGCCGCTGTGAACGGCGACGCCAGAGCCACAGGCCCAAGCCACTGAGCGCCACCGGGGCCAACCACGAGGCGGCCATTTCGCTGTAGCCGCGTCCAAGCTCGCCCAGGTGCAGGTTGCGGTGCACCCCATCGAGCCAGATCCGCATCGGTAACGCCCCGCTGGTTCCATAGGAATGCAGGTCGCCGGTGATCTGAAGGCTGACCGGGTCGACGAAGATGGCGCGGTCGGCACCCATGGGATCCCGCGCATCGGCGTACAGCACGCGCGTGGTCCGTCCCTCGGCTATGGCGGGGCGTACGGCCTTGACCGGGGTTCCGGTCTGCAGGTAAGTGTTGGCGGCATCGATCTGCGCGGACAGTGGCTGGGCCGGCCCGCGCGCCGAACTATAGAGCTCATCCCGATAGATGACGTTCTCCAGTGGCGCGGCTAGTGCGTAGAGCGCACCGGATAGCGCCACGATGGCGATCAACGGGCCGATGAAAAGCCCGGCGTAGAAATGCAGGCGGCGCAACAGGGCAGGAAACCAGCCCCTGGCATTCGGGGTGGGGGTAGTGGAATCGGCTAGGGGCCTCGAGGGCATCGAGGTAGGCGACATAAGAAATCCTAGATTTTCGTTCCGACGGCACGGCGCTCGGCCAGTGACGTAGACGGTGTGCTCCGGGCGGGCCCGGCGGGAAGGCGGCTCGCGATACCGCCATGTGACGGCGGTGCAAGCCGCTGGGATTAGGAAAATCTGGGATGCAGTGGAGGGCCGCGGACCGGATCCGCGCAGTGCGTTAAGCCGCACCGCGGCCGGGGCAACGGTCGATGGGCGAGCAGACGCGGGATGAGGGGCACCCGGCCTAGGGCCCACAACAACCAAAGCAGCAGAATCCGCCGGATGAGCTGCCCGCCCAGCCGCCGCGCGCAACGCCCCAGTCCATCGACCAGGCAGACGACGGCGGTGGTGACCACAGCCGCCCCGATATGCGCCAACCACATGGGAGGGTGCTCCGTTGCGGTGCGCACGGCCAGCTGCACCGGCTCACCGACGGCGTGGGCATGGCCCGGGCCAAGGCTCGGCCCCCGGTGCTGGCCGGCAGCGAACGCCGCATGCAGCGGAAACTGTCCGGCGCCGCTGGCCAGTAGGGTGCGCCAGAGCGCATGACGTCTGTCGAGCAGCAGGTTTCCCAGGGTCAGCGTCCCGGTCAACAGCACAAGCAAACCCACATCCGGTACCGGTCCGCCGCCCACGGCGTGAAAAAGCGCCGCGAACCCCACGCATAGCGCGGCGATGATCGGCGCACGCAGCAGGGCGGAGGGTCTGAGTCGCACGGGCTCAGTATGCCAGATCACCTGCGGGTCGTGGTGGAAGGCCGGTATAGTCACCAAGGGGTCCAGACCCGGCCGAGGGGGAAGAGATGAGTCCGATGAATAAGGCACCCGAACCGGTGCGTCTGCTGGTGGATAACGACACGGGAATCGACGACGCGCTGGCGTTGGCCTACCTCTGCGCCTGCGAGCATGTGCAGCTCGAGGCGGTCACCAGTACCCCGGGGAACGTGGATGCGGATAGGGTGGCGGCCAATAACCGGGCACTGCTCGAACTTTGCGGCCGCGGCGAGGTGCCGGTGTATATCGGGGCCCGCCAACCCCTGCAGATCCCGCTGGTCACCACCGAAGAAACCCACGGACCGCAGGGCGTGGGATACGCCCAGCTACCCGAGCCGGCCGGCGCGGCCGAGGACCAGGACGCCGTGAATATCTGGGTGCGTGCCGCGCGCGAACATCCGGGGGAGCTGACCGCGCTGCTCTGCGCCCCGCTGACGAACTTTGCCTTGGCCTTGCGTCGCGAACCGCGACTGCCCTGGCTACTGAAGCGCGTGGTGATCATGGGCGGGGCCTTCTACTATCAGGGCAACACCACCCCCACGGCCGAATGGAATGTGCACGTCGACCCGCATGCGGCCGCCGAGGTCTTCGCTGCCTACGACCGTGCCGCCGCGCAGGGGCTGCCGGACGAGCAGCTGCCGATCCTCTGCCCGCTGGAGCAGACCGAAAGATTCGAAATGCAGCCGAGCTTCCTAACCGAGCTGGCCGCCGCGGCCGGCTGCGCGGAACCGGAACTTGTGCGCGCCGAGGACAGCGAGGGCACGATAAGCACCGCCTCGAATCCGCTCGTGCGGTACCTCTGTGACGCACTGCGCTTCTACTTCGAATTTCATCGGGCCTACGATCAGGGGTACATCGCCCACGTGCACGATTACTGTGCCGCGGGGATTGCCGTGGGCACCCTGGACTACGCCACGAGACCGGCCAGTGTCGCGGTGGAAACCGAATCCAAGCTGCTCTTTGGCACCACCGTCGCCGACTTTCGCGGGCTCTGGGGGCGCCCGGCCAACGCCCGGGTGCTCAGCGCCAACGACCCGGCCGCCGGGTTCGCCGAACTCCGCGTGAAGCTCGCGGCGCTGGCGCGGGGTCTGAACGCCCCGACCGGGCGGGCAGGCATCGACTAGACTATGCTTCCGGGTCGAGGTGACATAGACCCTGCCGAACGGTGGTATCCCAGAGATGCCGCCACATCATCGACGCATCAGAGGTACCCATGTCATCGAACCTGACCATTGACGACGCTCGCGCCGGGGGCACGCTGCCGCGCCGGCTGATGGCCGTGGCCGGCACGCTGCTGCTGGTCGGCACCTACATCACCCTGGTCATCACCCAACCCACCGCGCTGGCCGAAGGGCTGGGGCAGGGGGTCGCGCTGGCCACCTTCGTCGCCTACCTTGCCGCCGCGATCCTGCTGTTGGCCGCGGTACTGCCCGAGGTGCCGGTCGCCACGCTCACCCTGATCCCGGTGGCGCTGGCCCTGAACGTGATCCTGGGCCAGTTCGTTGGCTCGGTAATGGTGCCGCTGTATCTGGATTCCATCGGTACCGTGCTCATCGGTTTCCTCGCCGGTCGCCGTGCCGGGGCCGCCACCGGTGTGCTGGGCACGCTGATCTGGTCGCTATTCGCTCCCACCGTGTTGCCCTTCGCCGCTGGCGCCGCGCTCGTTGGTTTCCTCGCCGGTACCGCCGCCCGTTTCGGTGCCTTGCGCCGCATCTACCTGGCCCCGGTGGCCGGTCTGCTCAGCGGCGTGATCGTCGGCGTGATCTCCGCGCCGGTGGCGGCCTTCGTCTACGGAGGTACCTCCGGGGTGGGCACCGGTGCGCTCGTGGCGACCTTCCGGGCCATGGGTGAGTCGCTGTTTTCCGCGGTCACCAAGCAGGCGCTGATTTCCGACCCCGGGGATAAGGCCGTGGTTTTCCTCATCGCCGCCCTGCTGGTTTACGCGTTGCCGGGCCGGTTGACTAGTAGCTTTGATTTTGTGCGCCGCTACCGCGTGCTGGGTCGACGCAGCGGAAACTAAGCAACGGACTCCATGCCACAAGCCGATCAGTTACACCCCTTTACCGTGTTGGCCCTAGCCACCGCGGTACTGACCATCACCACCGCGGCCGGGTACTGGCCGCTGAGCCTGGCGGTGATCGTTGGCTGCCTGGTGTTGGCGACCAGGCATCGGTGTTTGGGTAAGCTCTGTGCGCTGTCCGCGCTGATCATAGCGCCAACCTTCGGCTCCCAACTGATGGTCCACGCCCTGTTCACCCCCGGCCCATCGCCGGTGCTCGCCCAGCTGGGGCCCTTCGAATTGACCGGCGCGGGGCTTTGGCTCGCTACCCAGCTGGCGCTGCGCACCGCGGTGCTTGTGGTCGTCGGGTTGCTCTGCGCGTTAGTGATCGACCGGCACCGGCTTATCGCGGCCATCGACCTGTCGAAGGCGCCGCCGCAGCTGGGCTATCTGGTGGCGGCCACGTTGTCGCTGCTGCCGCAGTTGAGCGCGAAACAGCACGCCATCGGACAGGCGCAGGCCTTGCGTCTGGGGCACGTTGGTCGGGGTCCGGTCGGTTGGTTTCAACGTATCCGGCTGCGCAGCGTGCCGCTGGTGCTTGGATCGTTACAGGATGCCGCCGACCGTGCCCCGCACCTGGCGGCGCGCGGATTCCCCGCCGCCGGGACGCATACCCGGCTACGTGAGGTCCCCGATTCCACCATCCAACGCGTGCTGCGCCGTGTGGCGCTGATCTGTGCCGTCGCCGGTCCGGCCCTGATCCTGACCCTGGATCGGTTCAGCGGATGAGCGGGGCCCGGCAGCCGGTGCTCGAAGCCCGGATCGAGTCCTTCCGCTTTGACGGGTCCCGGCACCCGATACTGCACGGCAGCCACCTGCAGTTGGAGCCGGGAACGCTCAATGTGATCGTCGGTGCCTCGGGCTCCGGAAAATCTACCCTCGGAGCCGTCCTAGCCGGCATGCTGCCGCGCCCCGGACTCGACCTGCTCCACGGTCAGCTTCGGCTCGACGGGCAGCAGATCGACCACCGCGATGGGCAGGGGCCACGCATCGACCTGGCCGTTTGGGCCCGCCATGTTGCACTACTGCCGCAGGAGGTCGGGCAGTACCTTTCCGGCATCCGCGAGACCGTGGCCGAGGAATTAGCCTTCGGGCTGGAAAATATCGGGGTGGCGCGTGCGCAGATGCGAACCCGGGTGCGATCGGTCGCCCGGCAATTCGGGATCGAACCGCTGCTGGAGCGAGCCCCGGAGCGGCTCTCCGGCGGACAGCAGCGGCTCGTGGCGCTCGCCGCACTGAGCATCGGTGAACCCCAGGTGCTCGTGCTCGATGAGCCACTGGCCGGGTTGGATGCCCTTGCCGCCGAGCGCGTGCGTCAGGTGATCCTCGAGCTCCGCACCCAGGGCCGGGCCGTGGTGGTGCTCAGCCGGTTGCCCGATGCCCTCACCGGTCAGGCGGATGCCAGCTTCCGGCTGCAGGACGGGACCCTGTGGCCCGTGACAGTTTGGCCCGCCTCGGTGCCGCCTGCGATCACCGAGTGGCCAGCGATCGAGGATCCGGCGACGCTCCTAGCATTCGATCACGTCAGCGCGGGGTACCCGCAACAGTCCGCCGCGGTACTCGAGGACTTTAGCCTGCGGCTGGTGGCCGGTGAGTGTCTCGGCCTGGCCGGTGCCAACGGTAGCGGGAAGAGCACCGTGCTGAAAACCGCCGCCGGGCTCCTGCCGCCGCGCGGCGGAACCGTCGAATCATGCGAAGACATTGGGCTGCTACTGCAGAACCCGGCCGATCAACTCTTTGAGCGCACAGTGCGCCGCGAGGTCAGCTTTGGTCTGCCGCGCGGTAGCCTGCACCGCCAGCGGGTCGAGCGCGTCTTGGATGAACTGGGCTTGAGCGAGCTGGCCGAAACGCACCCCTACGAGCTCCCGGTGTCGGCGCGCCGCTTGCTGGCGCTAGCGACGGTACTGGTGCGAGAGCCGCGTGTGCTGTTGCTCGACGAACCCACCGAAGCCCTCGACGAGCACGGGCTGGAACGACTCCACCGGGTGATCGAGCGTCGACTGGCCGCCGGGGGCGCCGTGCTGTTCTCAAGCCACGACGAGTCGTTCATGCGGCGCACCGCGCACCGGGTGGTGCGCCTGGCGGCGGCACCCGGCCGCTCAGTAACGCGCCAGCAGTTCGGCGATCTCTGAGTATCCGTGACGCCGGGCGAGCTCCACCGGCAACACCCCGTTGCCATCGGCCAGCTGCGGATCGGCACCGGCGTCCAAGAGCAGCCGGATGGTTTCGAGCTGATCGGCTCCGCCGTCGCCGAGCACAATCGCCTCGTGTAGGGCCGTCCACCCCAAGTTGTTGACATGATCCAGGGGCACGCCCGCGGCGATGAGCATTTTGACGGTGGAGACGTGGCCGTGTTCGCTGGCGGGAATCAGCGCGGTGCCGCCGTACCGGTTCACGCTTTCTACATCGGCCCCCGCGGCTAGGGTCGCGGCGAGGATCTCATCCAACCCCTCGGCGCCAGCGTAGAGA
Source organism: Glutamicibacter sp. PS (assembly GCA_031317595.1). Classification (GTDB taxonomy): domain Bacteria; phylum Actinomycetota; class Actinomycetes; order Actinomycetales; family Micrococcaceae; genus Glutamicibacter; species Glutamicibacter endophyticus. The sequence continues at coordinate 2,964,320 of JANCMB010000001.1, read as the reverse complement.
AAGGCGGAGTCCTGCATGTCGTCGGTGGCGTTGACATCCGCTCCGGCCTCGATCAGCGCCAGCGCCATGGGTGTGTCTTCGGCCTTGGTCGCGACGATGACCGGGGTCATCCCGTTGTGCATGCGAACCTCTAGATCGGCACCGCGGGCGATCGCTTGCCGCGCGGCGGCCACATCGGAGGCGGTCACGGCCTGACGCAGTTCGGCCGTGGCCGATATCGCGGAGCTACTGGCCGTGGCCGTTGAATCCATGGCACCGGAGGAGGGCGAGGGGCTCGGACTTCCCGTGGCGCAACCGGCCAGTGCAAGGGTCAGCAGGAGGAAGGGCAGAGGGAATAGGCGGCGGGCGTTCATGGGCTAGCTCCGAAGTGTCAGTGCAGAATCATCGTCTCTTCGACTATGCCCAATGGCACAGGCGGGGCACATCGGCCATTCGGCTAGGCCTGCCACACGGCGGTGAGTGAGCTCATAATGGCAGTAACCGGCATTAAGGTTAGGCTTAAAGGATGGCAAGAACACCCCTCAGTGCGCAGCAGCTCTTCGATAGTTCTCGCCGCTGCGCCGAAGTACTCATCAGCGAAGGCCCCGACGTCAACACCAAGGCGTTGGTCGAAGCCTCCGGAATGTCCGAACGGACCTTCTTTCGCAACTTTCCCACCAAGGCCGACTGCCTGCGTCCGCTACTCGTGCAGGGCCTAGTCAAGTTCATCGAAGGGCTCTCCCGGCGTGTCCGCGAAGCGGCCCGGCCCGGTAGTCAGTCCACCCCGGCCCTCATTGACCTCGTCGCCCAATCTTTCGCAGAGGCTTACCACGGCGAATCGGCCGTCGTTGATCAGGGTCTGGCCGACCTCTTGGTCGGTGCCGCAGCCTACCGCAGGGTTTGGCTCGATATGCAACAGGAAACCACCGAGGCCTTAACGCCCACCATGGCCCGCGCCCTTGGGCTCGACGAGGAACATATCGATGTGCGCCTGGCCGCCGAGGCGGCCACCGACTTGGCCAAGGAATCCATTCGCCTGATGGTCAGCGACGGACTGACCCCAGCGGCGGCCGCCGCGGCCGTCGCCGCCGCGCAACGCCGGGCCCCGGTATTGCGTACTCCGGCTCAACTGCGCCTGCAAGGCTCCCTAGCCGGCTAAACCAGGAAATGCCCCGCCGAAGCGGGGCATTTCGCGGATCATCACTCGCACCTTCAAAGAGGTAATACCAGCTTAAGTCGCGCCCCTATGTCCGCACTGTGCCTCGGCTTGCGACTGCCTGCCGATACCTTAGGCGGCGGTGAGCGGCTTGGTCGCGCGGCGGAAGGCAAAGGCGCCCACGAGCGCGGCAACGCCAAACACCACGCCGTAGAAGCCAATAATCCACAACAGGGCCAAAAGCACCGAGACCGGATTGGTCACAATGACGATGGACAGGGCGAGACCGGCCAGCAGGTTCAGCACGCCGAATACCTTGGCCCAGGCCCCACGGAGGCGGGAGCCGATTTCCAGCATGCCGCGGATCATCAGTCCCAACGCCATGAACCACATAATCATCAGGCCACCGAAGGACGCCACGGACAGCGGGAAGGCCAGCGCGCCGATACCGGCGAGGATCGCCACAATACCGCCGGCGATTGTCCACCCCCAACCTTTCACCCCGGCCTTGTGCTCGATCCAACCGGCCCGCAGCGATGCGACGCCATCAAGAAAGAGCCAAAGAGACAGGGTAAAGACCACGAAGAGGGAAACGGTCACCGACGAGGTCTTCGGGAAGAACAAGATCAGCAAACCTAAAACGATGGCCAGAATGCCACGCACTAGCATCGCCGTAAACATGTGTTTGGCCAGAGTGCGCGATAGTGACGTATCAATCTGCGGGGTGAGCAGGTGCATGCCTAGTCCTTCCGTGGCGGGTAGCCGCCGCGAAAACGCGACGCGCCAACACGATAATGGGTACTAACAAGGCAAACTATACTCTGGTCACAATGGCCCTCGGCGCGGTCTTTGACACAGTCTTGCGAAGGCAAGCCGAGCTTCGGAATCACCGCGAGCTCGGGTGCCCGTCTGACGCCAGATCGGTACTAATCTGTGGACTCGGGTAGCCGATCCGGGCGGCTGAAGCCAAGAATTATGAGTTCGCGTAAAACCGTGTGGTCGATATCTTCAAGCTTCTTCACGTAGACGCAACCAACGCCTTCGGTGAAGTTACCCAAACGCGGTAGCAGCTCCACCTGTTGCGTGTTGTCCTTCAACCCATAGAGGCTTATCCGGTCCCGGCGTGGGGAGAACGCTACCTTGGGCCAGATCCCACTGCGTTTGGAGTCGTAACTGTAGCTGTACTGTCCGAAACCGATCATGCTCGGCCCCCACATGACCGGTTCAACGCCAGTAGTTTGACGGAAAATCACCGCCAGCTCTTCACCGTCAATCCGTCGCTTGTTCGGTGTGACCGAGGCGAGAAAGTCGGCCACGCTGGCAGTGGTGGGCAAGGTTTTTTGATTAGCCATCGGGTTCCTGTCCGGTTCGTTCGTTGACCTTTGCCGAGCCGAAGCTCGCCGAGAGTTCGCGGTAGGGTCGGCTGGCTAGGGCCAGCAGGGCGACAATCACCATGATCACGCCAGCAACGCAGAAAATCAGGGCAATGCCGCGCGTACCACCGCGACCCAACAACCAGTTGAACGTATCGAGCCCCTGCTCGGTACGCATGTACGGAATGATCAAATACTGTGCGAACGGCGCAATCAAAAATGCGGTAATTGGTGCTGCGGCCGCCTCAAGCATTTGGGCGAAGCCGAAGACACGCCCCTGCCGGGCATAGGGCACGACGCGCTGAATGACGGTCTGTTCGGCGGCTTCCGCGGCGGGAATCAACATCATGTAGAGCCAGGTTCCCAGCACAAAGAGCCACACCGATTCCCGGATGGTGAATAAGGCGCCCAAGGCACCCATGGCCATCACAGCAATCAACAGGGTGCGGATCGGGTTGCTGCCGAGCCCAAATCTGGCAACGAGGAGCCCACCAATGATGAAGCCGGTGGAGGCAACACCAAAGGCGATACCCCAGGCTTCGACGGACATGATCTCCAGGCCGTAGGGATCCATCAGCGCCATATAGACCCCGCCGATGAAATTATTGAACATCGAGAAGAGGATGAGCGCGAGCAATCCCGTGATGGCGGTGATGGCCGCGAAACCGGTCCGGAAATCCATGCTTCGGCTGACCCCGGGTTCGGGCTCGGGTTGCTTTTCTGGGATGCGAATCGTCAGCAGATGCGTCAAGGTCACCAGCACCAGAATGATCGCCAAACTCAAGGTCCATCCCATGCCGAGCAGGCCGATGGACAGACCACTAAACACGCTGGTGATAATCAACGCGGCCCCCTGCACGGTGCCGACGAGACCGTTTGCGTTGGCATGGCGTTCTACCGGCACCAGCAGGGTCACGGTGGTGGACAGGGCAATATTGCGCATTTGCTCCACGATGGCGCCGATGAGGATCACTCCGCTGAATAGCCAGAATTGCCACCCGCCAATATCCAAGATGGACGCGGTGGGCAGCCACAGGTACAGCAGGCCGGCTAGGGAGAACATCGCGGCGGTGAACACCGCCGAAAAGACCAGAACAGCCTTTTTGCGGTGTCGATCCACGGCGGTGCCGAAGATCATTGCACAGACCGAGATCAGGAGCATGAAGGCGCCGCCAATAAAGCCGGTCGCCATGACGTTCTTCGTCTCGAGGTACACCCAGAAGGTCAGCGCGAACCACAGGTAGCTCGTGGTGATATTTGCAATGGCGGTGTTGACCAGAACGTGAAGGAACGTGCGGTGTCCGGTTGTGGGTGCTGCTGAGGCCGGTGCCGTTGAAGCATCGGTGAGTTCGGCATCGAAATCATTGTCCATCGCGCAACGTCCTGACTTTCGTTGAAGGGGTGCACGTAGCTTTAGGATACGAGCTAAGCCCGACAATGTCAGCGGTGGGAGACGGCACGGGCCGGATCGCCCTCGAAAAGTGCGTATTGGAAACGCGCTTGTGACCGTGGCTCAAACAGCCTGAAACATGACTCTGGCAGACTGCGTTTCATGAGACTAGAGATCAAAGCCGTTGGCGTGGATGCGCCTGGGATGGCCGAATTCATCGGTGAGCATTTGCGTGATTTGGAAGCGACCGCGCCCGATGAAAGCCGCCACGCCTTCGATGCCGATCGCCTCACGGGCCCCACGGTCCAGCTGTATGCCGGTTACTTGGGGTCGAAGCCGGTTACCATGGGAGCACTGCACTTCTTCGCGGACTACATGGCCGAGGTGAAGAGCATGCGCACAATGGATTCTCATCGTGGGCGCGGTCATGCACGCAAGATGCTGCAACACCTCGTGGAGGTCGCCACCGAACGCGGCGTACGCACGCTGCTGCTCGAAACGGGAACGCATGACCATTTCCGAGCTGCGCGGGCCCTTTACGAATCGGTGGGGTTTACCCCGGCTCCGGCCTTCGGCTCCTATCGCAGCGACCCGCACAGCGCCTACTACCGGTTGCCGCTGAATTAGCCCGGTCACGCTAGGCAGGCGCCGTGTTAACGACAAAGCCGCCGGTGGAAACCGGCGGCTTTCTCGATCATCACTCGCACCTTCATGAGGTACTTATTACTCTAAGGCTCTCATCTGTGCGTGAACTTAGCCCCGCACCGGAGCTTGCCGATAGCTCCTCTTACTTAGTGGGTTCGAGGTGGTCGGTGGGGGTGTGGACGATGTCCACGTACTGCCCGTCGTTGCCCTCGGCCGGCACACGGTAGGTGAATTCCTCGCCGGTGAGCTCGGTGATTTGCGAATCGCGTTCGAACAGCGTCTTACCGTCCCCGTCCTTGGCCACGATGTGGCGGGTAGTGCCCGCCTCGTCCACGGTCCACTCGCCCTGCATTTTCGGCTCGTCCTCGAGGGTGTACATCTGGAAGCTGCCGTCCTCGTTGAAATACGCGAGGCCCACGTAGTTCGCGGCGCGCTCATCGGTCAGCGGGACCTCGTTGCCGTCCTGGTCCACGGCTCCGGTGGTTTCCCATGCGGTGGAGGAGAGCACCTGCGACGGACTCTGGGCCGCCGAGGACTCGGCCGAAGGAGCCGGTTCCTGGGCTCCGGTGTTGCCGCAGGCGGTGAGCAAGCCCACCGCCAGGAGCGCGGAACCCAGTGCAGAGATGGTCTTGGCTGGCTTGGAACGGAAATTCATTGGGAATCCTTCGTTGGTCGGCAATAGCTGGCGGCCGCTCACCGTGTGCGGCGGCCGCTTAGGATCTATCCTCGCCGCGAGGCGCAGTGCGTGGCATCGGGCAGTTGACCACGAAGAAATAGCCAAATGGGGGATCTTCGACCCGGCGGGGAGCGATGGTTTAACGACTGATGGCCCCGGTAACTACCGGGGCCATCAGTCGATCATCACTCGCACCTTCATGAGGTACCTATGACTATAGGGCTCGAGTCTGTGCTAATCCTTTGGGATTGGAGGAAACTAGCCGATAATCCCGTCTAGCTACTTGGCTCACCCACCGGAATCTCGGCGCTGACATAAACCTTTCCGCCGGATGCGAGGAATTCAGCCGATTTTTCTGCCATTCCGACCAGCGCCCGCTGTTCGGCGGCCGAACCGTACTCATTGCGGATGTCCTGGCTGATGCGCATCGAGCAGAACTTCGGCCCGCACATGGAACAGAAGTGCGCGGTTTTCGCCGGTTCGGCGGGCAGGGTTTCATCGTGGAATTCCTGCGCGGTGACCGGATCCAGCGAGAGCGAGAACTGATCGTTCCAGCGGAACTCGAAGCGGGCCTTGCTCAGCGCGTCGTCGCGTGCCTGGGCCATGGGATGACCCTTGGCCAGATCTGCGGCGTGGGCGGCGATCTTGTAGGTGATCACCCCGGTCTTCACGTCGTCGCGGTTCGGCAACCCCAGATGCTCCTTGGGGGTGACATAGCAGAGCATGGCGGTGCCGTAGCGGGCGATCTCGGTGGCACCAATGGCGCTGGTGATGTGGTCATAACCCGGAGCGATGTCGGTGACCAGCGGGCCCAGCGTATAGAACGGGGCACCATCACACAGTTCCTGCTGGCGTTCCACATTCTCGCGGACCAGATGCAGCGGGATGTGACCGGGTCCCTCAACCATGACCTGCACGTCGTACGTCCAGGCCCGTTTGGTCAGTTCGGCCAGCGTATCGAGTTCGGCGAATTGTGCTGCGTCGTTGGCGTCCGCAATGGAGCCGGGGCGTAGCCCGTCGCCGAGCGAGAAGGCCACGTCGTACTTGGCGAAGATCTCGCACAGTTCGTCGAAGTGCTCGTAGAGGAAATTCTCCTTGTGGTGGGCCAGGCACCAGCCGGCCATAATCGACCCGCCGCGCGAGACAATCCCGGTGACACGATCGGCCGTGAGCGGGATGTAGCGCAGGAGCACGCCGGCGTGAATGGTCATATAATCCACGCCCTGCTCGCACTGCTCGATCACGGTGTCGCGGAAAATCTCCCAAGTCAGCGCGTTGGCCTCACCGTTGACCTTCTCCAGCGCCTGATAGATCGGCACGGTGCCGATGGGTACCGGGGAATTGCGCAGGATCCACTCGCGCGTGGTGTGGATGTCGTCACCGGTGGACAGATCCATTACGGTGTCGGCACCCCATGCGGTGGCCCACTGCAACTTTGAAACCTCTTCGGCGATGGAACTGGTCACCGCCGAGTTACCGATATTAGCGTTGATCTTGACCAAGAAGGCACGGCCGATGATCATCGGCTCCGCTTCCGGGTGGTTGATATTGGCCGGAATGATGGCCCGGCCGGCGGCCAACTCGCTACGTACCTTCTCCACATCGCAGCCCTCGCGCAGGGCCACATAGCGCATCTCCTCGGTGATCAGCCCGCGGCGCGCATAGTGCATCTGGGTCACGCGCTGCTCACCGGTGGCACGCAACGGGGTGGGGCGCCGCCCGGCCCACTCCTCGCTGGCGGTGCCGCGGCGCAGCGCGGACTTGCCGTCGTCGAGCAAATTGCGCCCGCGCCCGGCATAGTCCTCAACGTCGCCGCGTCCCCGGATCCACTGTTCGCGGAAGGGTGGCAGGCCCTGTACCGGGTCGCTGCCGGGGCCACAGGTGCGGTACACCCGCAACGGGGGATTGCTTCGCCCATCAGGGGAGTCGGCCAACTCGATTTCGGTGACCGGAACGCGCAGGTCACCCTCCTCGAGATAGGACAGAGAATGGGCAGGGTGCTGCTGAAATTCATTCATGGAATGAGCTCACTTCCTTCGCCGGCATTACCCGGACAGGTTCGACGGTCTCGAACAGCGACAGTTCGATCTCAGCCCGTGCTTACGGACACCCGTGTGGTCGCGATTACGCTAACACGTTCGAGGCGGTGCCTGGCAAGTTGGTGTCGGTCCGGGCGCGCGGTGGACAGCGCGAACACGTAGGCTTAACGGGACGTAGTTCCGCTCGATCAGCAAGGATGGCTCATGGCCGGCAAGAAACGCCAGGGTAAGAAGAACGCCGGAGCGGGAAACCCCGCCAAGTCGGCTCCGCGGGGGCGTAGCGTGCACCGGTTGCAGGCTGGAATCGCGCTCGACGCGTTACGTGATGACTATGCCCTGTGGGTGCGCGAACAAGCGCCGGGCTTCGACGAGTCGCAGGCCCAGCAGGTGGCCGAGATGCAGCTAGATGTCGTGAAGTCCGTTGGCGGCGAATACGCTCAGGCGGCCGGCAACGCCCATCTGCGCGCCATCGACCCGGAACTGTTCGGCGAGGTATTCGCCGAATTCTTGGTGTCGCTGCCCGAAGGGGTGGAGGTCGAGCCAATTTTCGGGGCGTGGATCGACTACCTGCAGTATCTCGCCGCCCGCGGCCTCTGGGAGGGGCCGCAGGAAGAACTCGAAGCGCTGCAGGAGATCCTCGAATCCGCGCTGACCGGATTCGCCGAGGACGACGCGGAGCTGGTGCAGTTGCTGCGCGGCACCGATCTGTACACGAAGGTCAAGGACCTCGCGCTGGCGCTCGGTGCGGGCGTGCACCTCGATGAGTTCACCCGCGACGACAGCCCGGCCCGGGAGCGGATCATGCGTTCGGTGGGTGTCGACCCGACGACCACCAGCGGTGATGCACCGGCTCCAGAGGTTTTCGCCCACGTGTGGAACGCCGCGGTGTTCTCGGTGGTGGAGCCCGGCGAAGAACTTGTTGTGCGCGATGAGGCGGCCTTCGCCAGCCTGACCGAGGGGGAGGCCGGCGATAGCGCCCAGGTGCTCTTCGAGATGGCGGTGGGCTGCGTGCAAAGCCACCTGTTACCGCATCAGGACCTCAGCGAGCGCGACGAGGCGCATTACTTGATCTTGCGGAACCTGCTGGTCACCGTGGTGACCGGTAAGGATGCGGAGTTTGAGCCGCTACGTCGCAGCGTCGGCCCGAAGCTATTCGACGTGGTATTGCCCGAGGCACAGGCCGCGTTGGCGTCGCTGTCCGGTTTTGGGCTACTGAGCGCCGCAGGCGATTCGTACGAGGTCGATGAACGGTTGCTGCCGGTCATTTCCGCCGGGGTCAGCGAGGCCGAAAGCCTCATTGAGGCCGCCGACTAGGCGGGGTCGAGCCTACTGTTCCCCGGCCTCCCAGGCGGCCAGCGTGGCGCGGGCCTGTCGCAGCACCGGTTCGTCGATCATCTGCCCCTCGAAGCTGAACACCCCGGAATTCTCGGTGGCGGCGCGCAGGATGCGTGAGGCCGCGGCGGCCTCCTGCGCATCGGGGTAGTAGGCCCGCCGAATGACCGGAACCTGGCTTGGGTGAATGCAGGCCTTGGCGGTGAAGCCGCTGGCCCGGGCATCCTGCGCCTCGGCGAGCAACCCGGCGGTGTCGGGAATGTCCAGGTACACCGAATCGATCGCGGCCTTGCCGTGCGCGGCGGCATGAATCAGCACCTGGGCGCGGGCATAGCGGGCCACCTGACGGTAACTGCCGTCGGTACCGCGTGAGCTGGTGCCGCCGAACGAGGCAATCAGATCCTCGGCGCCCCACATTAGACCCACCACGTTACTGGTGGCGGCGATGGCCGCGACATTGGCGATCCCGCGCGCGGTCTCGCACAGGGCGATGACCCGATAGTCCGGCAACGCGGCGGGTACCGCACCGTCCTCGGTTTTGGCCAGCATCAGGGTGCGGTACTCGGTCTGCGCCAAGGCCCGCAGGTCGGCGGGGAAATGACCGCTGATCACCGGGTTGATGCGCACGATGGTGCGTTCGGGATTCAGCGGGTGATCGATCAGCGCCTGCCGGGCGGCGTCCTTTTCTTGTTCACCGACCGCGTCCTCGAGATCGAGGATCACCGTATCGGCGCGTTCGGCCGCCTTGGCGAAGCGCTCGGGGCGGTTGGCCGGGCAGAATAAGAGGGCCGGCCCCGTGGAGTATTTTGCATGTGTCATCGGCTACGCTCCTGAGCTTTGGCCGCTTCGTGGGCGGCGCGGGTCCACATCAGGCAGCTGCGGCTGGCGGTTGCCACGATGGTTCCCTCTTGGTTATAGCCGGTATGGCGCATCGTGGCAATGCCCTGCCCGGGCCGCGACGAGGAGGGGCGCACCGAGAGGATTTCGGTCTCGGTGTAGAGGGTGTCTCCGTGGAACATCGGGTGCGGGAAGGAAATATCGCTGAGCCCCAGTTGCGCCACAATGGTCCCCTCGGTCAGCTGCGCCACCGACTGGCCGACCATCGTACTCAAGGTGAGCATGGAATTGACCAGTCGCCGCCCAAAGGGTTGGGCGCTGGCGAAGGCCTCATCCAAATGCAGCCCCTGCGTGTTCATTGTCAGCGTGGTGAACAGGACGTTATCGGACTCGGTGAGGGTGCGCCCCGGGCGGTGCACGTAGACCGTGCCGCTTTCCAACTCGTCGAGGTAGCGTCCGCGCTGTTCGATTCTCTGGCTCATGACTGCTCTTCCACTGGTTCGACGGTTGCGATGAGTTGCCCGGCCGTGACGAGGTCGCCGACCGATAGCGGGCTTCGGCGTAGCACCCCGGCGATCGGGGCGGTGAGCTGGTGCTCCATTTTCATTGCCTCGATGGTGGCCACCAGGTCGCCCGGGGAGACCTGTTGGCCCTCGACGGCGCCCACCGCCACCACGGTGCCTGGCATCGGGGCGGTCAGCTGCCCGTTGCTGGTGCCCTCGCGGTTGAGACCGGCCAGTCGTTTGGCCAGCCGGTCGGACCGGGTGAGCACCCGCCAATTGCGGGTGTGGCTTCCGGCGCGAACCCAAAGTTGCGAACCCTCGCGCACGATGTGCACCGGCCGGGTGCGACCGTCGACCGTCAAACGCTGCGCGGGGCCGTCAACGTGGTGCTCGCTGGGTTCGGCGTCCTCGGGGTGGAGCACCGCGCGCCCGTCCGGGCCCAACTGAACCCGGTAGCTCTGCTCGTCCAACGCCAGATGAACCGTGGCAGGTAGCGCCTGCGCGCCCAGCCGCCAGCCGTCGGCCGCTTGGAAAAGGCCATCGCCGATGTTGCGCCGGGCGTGGACCCAGGCCGCGACCAGCACGACCTCCGCCGACTCCGGTGCCCCGGGCTGCAAGGATTCCAGGGTGCGCTCGATCAGCCCGGTATCCAGCCGCCCGGCCTGCACCTCATCGTTGGCCAGCAATGCGCGCAGGTAGTGCAGGTTGCTGCGCACCCCGAGGATCAGCATTTCACCCAGCGCCCGGTCCAGCCGCGCCAGGGCCTGGGCGCGAGTGTCCGCGGTGGCAATCACCTTGGCCAGCATGGGGTCGTAGTCGGTGCCCACGATCCCGCCCTCGCACAAGGATGAATCCACGCGTATTCCCGGCCCGGTCGGTTCGTTCAACGCCAGAATCCGCCCGGCTGAGGGCAGAAAACCGGCCTGTGGATCCTCGGCGTAGACCCGCGCCTCGACGGCGTGACCGACGAAGGCCACCTGGTCCTGGGTGAAGTCCAGGCGCTCGCCGGCGGCGATGCGCACCTGCCAGGCCACTAGGTCGATCGGGGCTCCGGCCACCTCGATGGCCGCCTCGGTGACCGGATGCTCCACCTGCAAGCGGGTGTTCATCTCCATGAAGTAGAAGTCTTCGGGCCGATCGTCGCTGACCAGAAATTCGACGGTGCCCGCCCCGGTGTATTCCACCGAGCGGGCCGCGGCCACCGCCGCGGCCCCGAGGCGTTCGCGGATCGCGGCCCCATTAGGTAGTCCCTCGAGCAGTGGAGCCGGGGCCTCCTCGATAACCTTCTGGTGACGGCGTTGCAGCGAGCATTCGCGTTCGCCCAGATGCACGATATTCCCGTGCTGATCGGCCAGTACCTGCACCTCGATGTGCCGCGGCCGGGTGACCAGCCGCTCGAGGAGCAGGGTTTCGTCGCCGAAGGCGCTGCGTGCGGTGCGTCGGGCGCTGGCCAGCGCCTCGGGCAGGTCGGCCAGGTCGTGCACCGCCACCATGCCCTTACCGCCGCCACCGGCCGAGGGCTTGATCAGGAGCGGTGCGCCGATGCGCTCCGCGGCGCTGATCAGCGCCGCGTCGTCCAACCCCGGTTCGGCCACGCCCTCGGTGGTGGGGACCGAGTGGGCGGCCACGTGGTTTTTCGCGCTGATCTTATCGCCCATCAGGTGCATGGAATACACGCTGGGGCCGATGAAGCTGATGCCGGCCGCCTCGAGCGCGGCGGCGAACCGCTCATTTTCGGAGAGGAACCCATAGCCGGGGTGGACGGCCTGGGCGCCGCTGGTTGTGCAGGCGTCCAGTACCGCCTCGATATTCAGGTAGCTCTGCGTTGCTGGTCCGGGGCCGAGCCGGATCGCCTCGTCGGCCTCGCGCACATGCAGGGCAGAGGCGTCCGGGTCGGAGTACACCGCCACCGCACGGATGCCGAGGGATTTCAGGGTGCGGATGACGCGTACCGCGATTTCGCCGCGGTTGGCCACAAGTACCGTGTCGAAAGGTGGATTCTGCATGGGTTTCACATCCTGAACAGGCCGAAGTTGGTTTCCGGCAGGGGTTGGCGCGAGCAAAGGTCCAGGGCCATGCCAAGCACCCGGCGGGTGTCGGCCGGTTCGATGATCCCGTCATCCCAGAGCCGGGCGGTGGAGTAGTACGGATTGCCCTGATGTTCGTATTGGGCGCGCACCGGGGCGGTGAGTTCCTGCTCGGCCGCCTCGTCGAAGGAGCGGCCCTCGGCTTCGAGCGCATCGCGTCGAATGCTGGCCAATACGCCCGCGGCCTGGGCGCCACCCATCACCGAGATGCGCGCGGCCGGCCACATCCACAAAAAGCGCGGCGAGTAGGCGCGCCCGCACATCGAATAGTTGCCGGCACCGAAGGAACCGCCGATGACCACGGTGAGCTTCGGGACGCGGGCGGTGGCCACCGCGGTGACCATTTTCGCTCCGTGTTTGGCAATGCCCCCGGCCTCGTAATCGCGGCCCACCATGAACCCGGCCAGATTCTGCAGGAACACCAGCGGGATGCCGCGCTGGTCGCAGAGTTCGATGAAATGCGCGCCCTTGAGCGCCGACTCGGAGAACAGCACACCGTTATTGGCGATGATCCCCACCCGGTGGCCGTGGATGCGCGCGAAGCCGGTGACTAGGGTGGTGCCGTACTCGGGTTTGAATTCGGAGAAGTCGCTGTCGTCGACGATCCGGGCGATGACCTCACGGACCTCGTAGGGGGCGTTGACGTCGACCGGCACGATGGAGGTCAACTCGGCCGGGTCGTACCGTGGTTCGCTGACCTCGGTAACCTCCCACACCGGGGGATGATCCTGCGGCAGCGTGGATACGATGTCGCGCACCAGTTCCAGCGCGTGTTCATCGTCCTCGGCCAGGTGATCCACTACCCCCGAGGTGCGGGCGTGCAGGTCGCCTCCGCCGAGTTCCTCGGCGCTGACCACCTCGCCGATGGCCGCCTTGACCAGTGGCGGCCCGCCCAGGAAGATCGTGCCCTGCTCGCGCACGATAATCGTCTGGTCGCTCATCGCCGGTACGTAGGCGCCGCCGGCGGTGCAGGAGCCGAGCACGGCGGCGATCTGCGGGATCTTGGCGGCCGAGAGCGTGGCCTGGTTGTAGAAGATGCGCCCGAAATGCTCCCGGTCGGGGAACACCTCATCCTGCAACGGCAGGTAGGCGCCACCGGAATCCACCAGGTAGAGGCAGGGGAGCCGATGTTCGGCGGCGACCTGTTGCGCCCTCAGGTGCTTTTTCACGGTCATCGGGAAGTAGGTGCCGCCCTTGGCGGTGGCGTCGTTGGCAACCACCATGACGCGGCGGCCGTGCACCAGGCCGATGCCCGCGATCACGCCGGCGGCCGGGCTGGCCCCCTCATACATGTCTTCGGCCGCGAGCGGCGCTAGCTCCAGGAAGGGGGAGTCCTCGTCGAGGAGGCGTTGCACGCGCTCGCGCGGCAGAAGTTTGCCGCGGGCCACATGGCGCTCGCGGGAGGCCGGTGGGCCGCCGGCGCTGACGCGGGCCATGCGTTCACGTAGCTGTGCGATGAGTGTCTCGTAGGCCTGCCGGTTTTCCTGTTGGGCCGGGTCGCCGGGGGTGTAGGCGCTGGGCAAGAGGGGCATAACTTATCCTTGGTCACTGAGCTCGTCGGTGGGTTCGCTGGCAAGCCGCACCGGGGGTGGTGGTGCGGGAAGGATGCTGTGTGGGTCGGCGTCCACGCCGAGTAGGGCGTAGGACATGGCCACGAAAGCGTGTTGTACTTCGGCGAGGGACTTGCGCCCGTCGGGCCGGTACCAGTGAGCGACGCCGGTGGACATTTCCATAATGGCCAGCCGGGCCAGGCTGAGGTCCGGGGCGTGAAAGTCGCCCTGCTGCGCACCGCGCCGCAGTACGTCGGTGAAAAGCTGCTCATAGTGATCGCGTAGCGCCTGCATTTCGGCGCGCACTGTCGGCTCTAGGGCGCGCAGTTCGTGTTCGGCCACGCGGCAGGACAGCGGGTTGGTGGCGGTGAAGCCGACATGGGAGGCGACCAGCCCGGCCAGCTGACCGGTGGGGGTCGTGGCGGCGGCGCAGGCGGCACGCCCCTGCTCGATCATGGTTTCCAGGCAACGGCGCATGATCTCCACTAGAAGCTCCTGTTTGCTGCCGACGTAGTGGTACAGCGTCGCGGAGTTTAGTCCGACGGCTGCACCCAGTTCTCGGATGCCGGTGGCAGCAAACCCTTTGTGCGCGAAGCAACCCACGGCCGCACGCTGCACTCGCCCTAGATCCATAGGTGCCACCCCTTCGTGGACTCGATCAATCGATTGACAGGCCCAGTACATCCAACTATGGCTGTGATGTCAATCACTCGATTGATTTCTCTTTATGCTTATCTCATGACCCTGTTACCGACGAGCATGACGCAGCCGTTATGCACCGACAGACTTCAACTGCGCATGGCCACTGCGGCGGATGCGCCGGCGGTATGGACCTTTCGCCAATTGCCCGAGGTGACCCAATGGATTACCTCGGGGCCCACGACCTATGAGGCGTTCCTCAAAATGTTCGCCGACCCGCAACGCTTGGCGCGCACCCTGATGATCGAGCTGACCGAGGGCGCGGCGACCCCAAAGGTCATTGGCGATGTCATGGTGCGCATCGAGGATGGCTGGGCCCAGACCGAGCTGCTGGAACCAGCTAAAAGCAGCCAGGCCGAACTCGGCTGGACCCTGGACCCCAACTATTCCGGCCGTGGCTATGCGACCGAGGCCGTGCGTGCGGTGATCGACCTCTGCTTTGGCCCGCTAGGTCTGCGCCGCGTTGTCGCCGGGTGTTTCGCGGCGAATGAGCCCTCCTGGCGACTTATGGAACGGCTCGGGATGCGCCGTGAGGAATATAGCCGCGCATCGGGGCTGCATCGCAGCGGTCAGTGGATGGATGGGATGATGTACGGCATTCTCGCCGAGGAGTGGCGTGAGCAACGCGGCGGTGCGTAATCTTTGCCTGAATCTCTCGGAGAGTGAGATTCGGTTTTCACATGGAGGTATTTTAATTCCATGATGGGTTTGGGTGGCGTAGCTACTTTCGTCGCTCACGTCGAAATCTCCAAGGAGTTAGTATGCCCAGCCACGCGCACGACCTCACTATCGGCCCAGCACCGCGCAGCGGGTTTGACCTGAGTCGACGCCGGATGCTCGCCGGAGCCGGCGGTCTGCTGGCACTGGCCGGACTCGCCGCCTGCTCGGCGCCCCAGACAGAGCAGCAGCGGGCCTCGGCCACCGAGGCGGACGAGGCACCGCGGACCACGGAGGAAGCGCTGGCCCGGTTGCGCGAGGGCAATGCGCGCTATGTGCAGGGCACCGCCCAACACCCCCGGCAAAATGCCGAGGCGCGAGCCGCAGTCGCCGAGCACCAGCAACCGTGGGCGTTGATTCACGGTTGCGTCGACTCTCGGGTCTCACCCGAGCTGCTCTTCGACCAGGGCATCGGCGATCTGTTCATCACGCGAACCGCCGGTGAGGTGCTCGATGACACGCTCGTTGGCAGCATGGAGTTCGCGGTGGGCAGCCCCTACGAGGTGCCGGTGATCGTGATCCTGGGTCATACCGCCTGCGGCGCGGTCACCGGGACCGTCAAGGCGCTGGCCGAGAACCCGAAGGATCCGCAGGCTCCCGGAGAGATCGCAGACTTCATCGACGAAATCGCACCCGTAGCCCGCGAGGTCAAGGCCGAGGGAGACGAGGCGGCTCATATCGATCAGGTGGTGCGCGCCAACGCCGCCGCGGTGGCCGAGAAACTCGTCGAACGCTCGGCCATCATTCGTCGGGCGGTTCAGGCCGGCCGCACCAAGGTGGTTGCCGCGGTCTACGACCTGAATACCGGCGAGGTCCAATGGGATGTAGCCGGCTAGCCAAGGCGGTGACCGGCGCGGGTGGAAAGTGCACTTTGCTGCCTTGATCCACTTTCTGCTCGGGCCGGCGACACCCCGCAAAAGCGGAGGTCGCAAGGTGGTGCGGCTCACGTAGACTGCTTTCTGGGAGCCAGCTGTGATGTGTGAGACGGCAGCGGGTTCCAGCCCTGTTAGCAGTCGACGAAAGGCAAACGATGAGTGCGATCGTTCTGCTGGTGATTGGTCTGGCAATGTTTGCCGGAGGTTACCTGCTGTATTCCAAGTACCTTGCCCAGAAGGTATATAAGCTCGACCCGAGTTTCACTGCGCCATCCCATGAACTAAACGACGGGATCGACTACGTCCCGACGAACAAGTTCGTGCTGTGGGGCCACCACTTCACTTCCGTCGCCGGCGCGGCACCGATCGTCGGCCCGGCCGTGGCGGTGATTTGGGGTTGGCTCCCGGCCTTCCTCTGGGTCACCATCGGCACCGTATTCTTCGCTGGAATGCACGACCTCGGCGCTCTGTGGGCCTCCGAGCGCAATAAGGGACGCTCCATGGGTTCGCTGTCCAGCCGATACATCGGCAAACGCGGCGCAAACCTCTTCCTCGTGGTGATCTTCCTGCTGTTGCTCATGGTGGTGGCGGCCTTCGCCGTGGTCATCACGAACCTGCTGATTTCCACTCCGACCGCGGTCATCCCGGCCTGGGGTGCGGTGGCCGTGGCGCTCTTCGTGGGTGTGGCTGTCTACAAGCTGCGCTGGAACCTGCTGCTGGTCACCGCCATTGGCGTCGTGGCCCTGTATGCGTTGATCGTGCTCGGCGATGCGGTACCGGTGGTGCTGCCCGAAACGATCCTCGGCATGAGCCCGGCGACCTTCTGGATCGTCACCCTCTTCGTCTACGCGGGCATCGCCTCGTTGCTTCCGGTCTGGGTCCTGCTGCAGCCGCGCGACTACATCAATGGCGTGCAGCTGTTCATCGGGCTGGCCATCCTGTTCATCGCCGTACTGGTCAGCGCACCGAAGCTTGTAGTCCCCGCGATCAACGAGAACGTCCCGGACGGCACCCCGGGGATCGTCCCGCTACTCTTCGTCACCATTGCTTGCGGCGCGATCTCGGGCTTCCACGGCATGGTTTCTTCGGGAACCAGTGCCAAGCAGATCGACTCCGAACCGGATGCTCGGTTTATCGGTTACTTCGGTGCGGTCGGTGAAGGCATGCTGGCGCTCGGCGCCATCCTGGCCACCACCGCCGGTTTCCAGACCCTGGCGCAGTGGGAAGAAATCTACACCGCCTTTGGGCAGGGTGGCGTCGGCGCATTCGTCGCCGGCGGTGGCCACCTGGTCAATGCCGGCCTCGGCTTGCCGGTCTCGCTATCGGCCACCGTGCTGGCCACCATGGCGGTGCTCTTCGCGGCGACCACCATGGACACCGGCGTACGCCTGATGCGTTTCGTGGTGCAGGAGGCCGGCGATGCGGCGCGGATCAAGCTCGGAAAGTACACGGCCACCCTCATCGTGCTCGTGGTTTCCATGGCGTTGGTCTTCAGTCAGGGCATGGACGGCAGCGGTGGCTTGACCATCTGGCCACTGTTCGGAACCACGAACCAGCTGCTGGCCTCGCTGACCCTGCTGATCGTGGCGGTCATGTTGGTGCGCAAGCGCCGCAACCCCTGGCCGGCGATCATTCCGTTGCTGTTCGTGTTCGTGATGTCCTTCTATGCGGCCTTCGTGCAGATCGGCACCTTCGTCGACACCGGCAACTGGCTGTTGCTCGTGCTGGATATCGTCATCATCCTGGCCGCGGTGTGGGTCTCCGTCGAGGCCGTCGTCGCCCTGCGTAAGGCCTTCGCCGAACCGCCGGAGGCTCCCGACGCCGACGTGCCCGACGTCGTGGGTGACCTGCTCAAGCGATGAGCACCATGCGGGAACGCTGGGCCTCTTTTGTGGCCGGGCTCGAGCAGTTCTATGCCGGACCCTACCGGCAGACCTTCGCTCGAGCCCGGCGCGAAGAGGACGACTTGTTCACCCTCGTCGTCCTAGCCGAGGCGCTTGGGGTGCCCGATCCCGCGGCCTACTACACCGCCGAACTCATGCCGATGCTCTACGAAGACTTCCATGCCTGGCATCGGCGCATGGGCATGCAAACCTCGCCGTTGGAGCATATGTCGTGTTGTTGAGCCAGTTCGAGGGCAAAAAGGTCCTGTTTTTTGGTGGCAAGGGAGGCGTCGGGAAAACCTCGCTGGCCTCGGCCACCGCGCTGGGTTTAGCTCAGCGGGGACGACGGGTGCTGGTGGTCTCGACCGACCCGGCCCATAACCTCGGGCACCTCTGGCAGGCGCGGCTCGGCGATGAGGCGACCCTCGTGGCAGAGGCCGGGGCCGGCGGGACGGTACATGCCGTGGAGATCGACCCCCAACGCACCGTGGACCGCCACCTGGCTGCGGTGGGCGAAACCATGCGCAAGATGCTGCCGGAGCGGATGCATACGGCCGCCGAACGGCATTTGCGGCTGGCGCGGCAGGCACCTGGGACACACGAGTCGGCCATGCTCGAACGCATTGCAGAAGCGGTTGAGGCTGGAGCCCACGAGTACGATCTGACGATTTTTGACACGGCTCCGAGCGGCCATACCTTGCGGCTTCTAGCGTTACCCGAACAACTAGGTGGCTGGACCGAGCAGCTCTTGGCGAACCGGGACCGCTCCGAGCGATTCTCCGCCGCGTTGCGCGGCCTGACTCCGGGGGCCGAGGATGGGCCAGAACGACGCGATGCGCAACTGCGTCGGGTGCTGATCAAGCGCCGAGAACGTTTCGCGAATCTTCATCGGCTAGTCACAAATCGAGACGAATGCGGCTTTGTGATCGCGTTGGCCGCTGAACCACTACCGGTCGCCGAATCCGTTGAACTTGCCGAGCGACTTGGCGAATTATCGATTCCCATTGCCGCTTTGATTGCCAATCGGCGCTCACCGGCGGATGCCGGTGAGCTCTTGGCCGCCCGACGCGAGGCCGAAGACCGGCAATTGGCGCTGCTTCGCGGGCGGCTACCGCAGATACCGAGCACCGAGGTGCCGCTCCTATCTGGAGAGCTTCTCGGCCAGCATGCCTTAAGCCGCCTGGCCGAGGAGCTCTTCGGCGAAATATAGCCGAGAATGCACTTTAATGCCCTACAGTGATTGCAAGAAGAGCGCTCCACCTAACCAGAGCCTGACATGAGGGGACGTCGATCATGAGCAAAGACCTTAGTGCGTACCTGCTGACTCCCATGTCCGACGGACGCGAAGTGGATGAGGCGGCGTTCCGCGGCCTGCTGCAGCGGGTGCGCAGGGCGGGGATCGACTCGGTCACGGTGTTGGGGTCGACGGGTAGTTACGCCTACCTTTCAATGGCGCAACGACAGCGGGTCGTGCACCTTGCCGCCGAGCAACTCCCGGGAGTGTCTCTGCAGGTCGGTATCTCGGCGATGAGCCTGCGGGAAGTGCTCGAGCATACTCGGGTGGCGGTCGAGGCGGGGGCTACCTCGGTGCTGGTGGCCCCCATGAGCTACCAGCCACTGCGTGAGGATGAAGTGATCGAGCTCTACCGGTCGGTGGCCGGGTTCTGCGGGCTACCGGTGACCGTCTACGACAACCCACGCACCACACATTTTCAATTCACCGACGCACTGTATGCGGAATTGGCTTCGCTGCCCGGGATCGCCGGAATCAAGATCCCTCCGATACCTGGAGCTCAAACCGAGGTCACCGCGCGCATCACCGGTATTCGTGGTGCCGTGGGGGATGAGATCACGCTGGGAATATCGGGTGACCCGCACGCCGCCACCGGTCTCGTCGGCGGGTGCCAGCTATGGCATTCCGTGCTGGCCGGTACCGAACCGGTGGCCGCGCTCAAACTGCTTCAGGCGGTTAATTCCGCGAACCAAGACCTGATCCACGATGTTTCGGCCCGCCTGGAGCCGGTGTGGGAGCTATATGCCAAGGCAGGTAGCAGCGTGCGAGCCGTCGCCGCCATTGCCCATCATCGACGGTTGGCCAGCCAGTACAACTTGCCGCTACCGCTTCGTCCCGCCGGATCGAATTTGCGTCCGGTGGTGGAGCGCGCTGTGGCGGCCCTGGATGAGATCTCGGCCGAAAGCTAGAGCGCGCCGGCGCGTCCAGGTGCGCGTTTCCTGGTGACGGCGGACCTATGCCTCGGGCCTAACGCCCCTTGTGCGAGCTCGAGAGCCTGCGTAGCCACGCCGAAAGCAGTGCCGTCTCCTCGGTTCCGAGCACGTCCGGGCGTGCGTTGACATAGTCCAGCACCTGATGGATTACAGAGCGTTGCGGATCCGCAACAGAAGTGCCCGTAATGGCGGAGATGACGCCTTCGCGCACGGCATTGGATAGTTCCCAGTCCTCCTGGGCCAGGGTGATCATCCGCAGGGTCAGTCCAATATTCGTCGCCAGCACGTGAGCGGCGGCTTGCTCCGAGGAGACCACCAGGCGACCCTGCGCTTCAGCCTTTGCGGTGATCCCGCGAAGGATTTCGCTGGGCCGCGACTGTGCGGCAGGTGAGTACCCGGGCCGCACCTGCCCGTACATCAAGCTATAAAAGCCCGGATTCCCCACACCAAAGGCGACGTGGGCATCCCAGCCATCGCGGAGATCCTGAATGGGGTCGCCGGAGCTTTCGTGTGCCTCTTTTTCGGCCAAGTAGAGATCGAACCCGCGTTCCACCACTGCATCCAAAAGCCCTTGTTTGCTCCCGAAGAAATGGTAAAGAGTAGGCATTTTGACGCCGACTTCTGCGCATACGGCACGTAATGACACGTCCTCGCCCGGCGTTGCGGCAATCATCTGTGCCGCGACCTCCAAAATTCGAGATCGTGTATCGCCTCGACGCTCTTCTGTCATACTGCTATAGTAGCGCATACCACTGATACATAAACTTGTATTAGTGTCATAGCGAGAAGGAGAAAGCGTTGAGCACACATACTCTGGAAGGCAAGAACGTCCTCGTTGCGGCAGGAGCAAAGAACCTCGGCGGATTGATCTGCCGACAAGCAGCCGAGGCCGGCGCTAACGTCGCGATCCACTACAACTCGGAAT
This sequence comes from Glutamicibacter sp. PS, assembly GCA_031317595.1. Lineage (GTDB taxonomy): Bacteria > Actinomycetota > Actinomycetes > Actinomycetales > Micrococcaceae > Glutamicibacter > Glutamicibacter endophyticus. The sequence continues at coordinate 2,943,428 of JANCMB010000001.1, read as the reverse complement.
CCACCTATCCGCAGGCGGTGGAAACGTTGGCAGCGGTCGAAGCCGCAGGAGCTCGCGGGGTGATCCTCACCGGAGACCTGAGCAAGCCTGAGGCGGTGCAGAAACTCTTCGTCGATGCCGAAGCCGCCCTCGGAAAGATCGACGTTGCCGTCAACACCGTCGGCAAGGTGTTGCGCAAGCCGATCGTTGAAACCTCTGAAGAGGAATACGACTCGATGTTCGACGTCAACAGCAAGGCCGCCTACTTCTTCATCAAGGAAGCCGGCCTGCACTTGAACGACAACGGAAAGATCATCACGATTGTGACCTCGCTGCTAGCCGCCTTCACCGACGGCTACTCGACCTACGCCGGCGGCAAGAGCCCGGTCGAGCACTTCACTCGCGCGGCAGCCAAGGAGTTCGCCGACCGCGGCATTTCGGTCACCGCGATCGCGCCAGGCCCAATGGATACCCCGTTCTTCTATGGGCAGGAAACCCCCGAGCGAGTGCAGTTCCACAAGTCCCAGGCAATGGGCGGCCAACTGACCCAGATCGAAGACATTGCTCCGATCGTTTCGTTCTTGGCCACCGACGGTTGGTGGATCACCGGCCAGACCATCTTCGCCAACGGCGGATATACCACCCGCTAGAGAACAAGGAGCAGATCAATGAGCAATACTTCTGTGCCCGAGCCGGTTGCTTCGTTCTGGAAGGCAGTGAATGAGCACGACGAATCAGGCTTCCTGAACGCTTTCACCGCGGACGGGGTAGTAGATGATTGGGGACGGGTCTTCACCGGCCCCAAGGAAATCAAGGCCTGGAGCGACAAGGAATTCATCGGAGCCCGCGGCACATTGGACATAGAAAGCGTTCACGAAGAAGGCGGGCACGTCATTGTCCGGGGCGGCTGGAAGTCCACCCACGCCAACGGCATGTCAAAGTTCACCTTCGAGACCAGCGGAGACAAGCTGACCAAAATGACCATCCGCGAAGGCTAAGCACCAATGGATGACGGGCTGATGCTTCGGGGCCTTGCCGTACGACCCAGAAGCATCAGCCCGTGCACCCTCAGCACGCACTGTCCCGGATGATGACAGAAGCTTCAGACGCGCCTAACCGTGCGCCGGGGACCGTTCGAGATCGGCCAGCGCGGTGCGTGCCGCGTAGTAACCGCACAGCCCGTGCGCGCCCGGTCCGGGCGGGACGGCCGCCGAGCAAAGGTAGATGCCCGCGGCTCCGGTGCGGTAGGGATTAGCGCTCATGCGGGGTCCGAGCAGTAGCTGGCTCGGGCTTTTGCGGCCGGTGACGATATCGCCGCCGACAAAGTTGGGGTTGAACGCCTCGATCCGTCCGGTCGGCCGAGCGGTGATCTCAACGATCCGCTCGCGGGTGCCCGGAGCGTAACGTTCGAGTTGTGCGAGGATTGCCGCGCTGGCATCTCCGGTGTAGCCGGCGGGCACGTGAGCGTAACAGTCGACCGGAACCAGCTCGCCCTTGCGGCGCATCGGGTCGGCCAGATACTGTTGCCCAATTAGAACGAAGGGGCGCTCGGGCATGCGCCCCGAGGCGACCATTGCCTCCGCGTCGGCGACCTGTGCCATTGTGCCACCGAGGTGCACGGTGCCCGCGCGACGCGCCGGCTCATAGGCGAAAGGTAGCCCGCCCTCGACGGCGAGGGCCAGTTGGAAGGCGCCGGGACCGTGCCGGAAGTTCGCGTAGGCGGAGCGGCTCCGCGCCGGTAGGCGGTCGCCGGCAATGCGAGCCAGCGTGCGCGGCCCGGTGTCGAAGAGGACGACGTCGGCCTGCTCGAGCTCACCGAAGTCGGTGACCTCATGACCGGTCACCACGCGGCCGCCGTGCCGTTCCAGCAGGGCAATCAGCGCCTCGGCGATGGTCTGCGATCCGCCAACGGCCACCGGCCAGCCGTTGGCGTGGGCGGCCGCGGAAAGTGAGACTCCGATGGCCGAACTCAGCGGGGCGGAAAGCTTCGTGAAGGCGTGAGCCGCGGTGCCGGCAAAGAGGGCCCGCGCCGGTTCCTCGCGGAAGATCCGTCCCAGTAGCGTCGCCGGCCAGAGCGCGCGCATCCCCAGCGCGGCCAAGGCCAGTGGGTGGCGCGGCAGGTGCAGCAGCGGCTGGAGGAAGTCGTCGGAGACGGCGGAGAACTGTCGTACCAGAGGTTCGAATAGACGCCGGTAGTTGTCTTCGTCGGCGCCGAGCCCGGCGGCGGTTTCAGCGAGCGAGCGGTAGACGGCGGCGCCACCGTTGTCCAAGGGGTGTGCATACTGCACCGGTGGCTGGGACAGGTTGAGCCCGGCCGAGGCGAGGTCGAAGGCGCGAGTGAAGGCGGAATCGGTGAGGAAGGGGTGGAAACCGGCGCAGTGGTCGTGGAGCAACCCGGGTATTGTGGCCTCTTCGGAGCGGATCCCGCCACCGGGGGTGTCGGCGGCCTCGAGCACCGTGACCTCGAGACCTGCTGAGGCCAGCGTGAGGGCGGCCGCTAGGCCGTTCGGTCCGCTACCGACGACGAGAGCACTGGGCACAAACGCTCCTGAATCGTTGTGGGAGTTTCTCCGAGTCTAACGCGGATCGATCCATAGACTGGTGCGGTGAGCAACACCCTACTTTCCCAGCCTGACCGCGAGCTGCGCCGCGCCCGCGCGGCCGTTGCCGCCCTGTTTTTAACCAACGGGGCGATTTTCGCGAACCTCGTGCCACGGTTACCGGAATTAAAGGCTTCACTGGGGCTTGGTGAGGCCAGCTATGGTCTGCTCGTCATGGCGTGGCCGTTAGGTGCGATCGTGGCGGGGCTGGCCGCGGCGGCGCTTATTCGACGCTGGGGGTCGGCGCCCGTGGCGGTGATCGGTACCTTGCTCACCGCGTTGTCCGTGTTGGCCGCCGGCACCGCGCCCGGGGTGAACCTGGTGGCGTTGGCCCTGCTCTGTGGCGGGGCCATGGATGCGATCACCGACGTCGGGCAGAACTCCCATGGGCTGGCGGTGCAACGGCGCTATGGGCGATCGATTTTGAACTCTTTCCATGCTCTCTGGTCGGTCGGTGCGGTGCTCGGTGGCCTAATGGCGGCCGGGGCGTTGGCCTTGCGGTTGCCGCTGGGCCTGCACCTGGGGATTTCGGCGTTGCTTTTCTCGGTGGTGTCGTTGACGGCTTGGCGTTTTTGTTTACCGGTGGCGGTCACCCGCGGGGTGCCGGAAGAGACGGAATCGCAGCGGCCCGGTGATGTCGTGGCGGCGCCGCGGCGTTCCCGACTCCTCCTGGTGATGGCCGCGCTGGTGCTCATTGCGGTGTCCGGAATCGTCGTGGAGGACGCCGGAAATTCGTGGGCGGCGCTGTATTTGGGGCAGTCGTTGGATGCCCCGGGTCCGGTTGCGGCCAGCGGATTTATTGCCCTGGTTGGCGCCCAGTTCGTGGGGCGGCTACTTGGCGATGGGATGGTTAATCGTTGGGGTCAGCGTGCCGTGGTGCAATTCGGTGCCCTACTGGTGGTTTTGGGTATGGGTACGGCACTGGCGTGGCCCAGCATCGCCGGGAGCATCCTGGGTTTTGCGGCTGCCGGGTTCGGGGTGGCCACCACGGTGCCGGCGGCGATGGCGCAGGCCGATACGATGCCGGGGCTCAGACCGGGCACCGGCCTGAACGTGGTCTCGTGGCTGATGCGTCTGGGCTTTCTGGGCGCCCCGCCGCTGGTGGGTCTGGTCGCCGAGTCCTGGGGTTTGCGGGTGGCGCTGTTGGTGGTGCCGTTGGTGGGACTGGTGTTGTTGCTGTGTTCCCCGGTTTTGCCGCGACGCATTCATGGCTCGCCGCGTTCTGTGGCCGAGTAAGCTGAGCGGCATGATCATTCGAGTCTCCGAACCGTTGGCGCCTTCCGAGGTATTCGAGGACCCGAGCTATCGGGTTCACTTGTGGAACGCCGACTCGGGAACCGATGCATGGACTCTGCAGATCTTTCAGATCCGGCAAGCGTCCGACGTTGCTGAGGTGTTGCGGTGGGCCCGACTGCGCGCAGCGGGAGGGGAGTACGAAGTGTTCGTCGTGGTGGCCGACGCAGCAGCAGGCAACGAAGCGGGCTCAACTTCGGTCTCATTGGTGCGCCTGGCCGGGGCCGACCCGACGCGACAGGACCCGCCTGACGAAGCCGGAACATTTTGCTATCACGGCTCCTACACACCGATGGGGGTTGGCCGCGTCATTGCCCACGATGAGCTGGACAGTTTCGGGTGTGCCACCGGGGAGCCATCGGTGGCGCGGTACGAGGCTTCCGGCGGTTCCGAAGCCCCTCCATCCGAGTCGAGCGTGGCCTACCGCGCACCACGCGTGAGTGAAGAGCACCTGCGCGAGGCATTCGCGCGGGTGTCACCGGATCACCTGCAGCAAGCAGGTTTTGTGGCCCTTCGTGATGCGCTCGACGGACGACAGGTACTGATTTACCGTGAGCCTTTCGGCCGTGTGGTTGCCTGCTTCCTCGATGAGCTATTGGAATCACGAGCGGTCGACGAACAATCCCTGATTGAGGATCTGGCCAGCATTGTCCTCGTGGAGTTGTGCGAGCCCTCGGACTACGACCCCATGTTCCATTCGGTTGTTACCGCCGAGATCGAAGCGGAGTTCCCGCATGCGCTGTGGGACTGAGTGTGCGCGTTCCTAGGGGAGCGGTCTGAGCTGAGGTAATCTCCTGATTCTCTGCGGCAGCAGCGAGCCACTCTTTTGTATACCCCCACCCGTATTTTGACATACCCCCCAGGGTATAGATATGGTCTTGGAAGGTCACCTAGAAAGGACGCTCACATGTTGCTGGAACGCTTCTACGATGAAGATCTTGCGCAGGCTAGTTACCTCATCGGCTGCCAAGTGCGCGGTGAAGCCATTGTGGTTGATCCACGTCGCGACATTGCCGATTACTTGACGTTGGCCGCTAAGCACTCGATGCGTATTGTGGCGGTCACGGAAACTCACATCCACGCCGACTATCTGTCGGGCACTCGTGAGCTAGCCGCAGCGACCGGTGCGCAAATCTACGTTTCGGCCGAAGGGGGTGACGACTGGCAGTACAGTTTTGACGCGCAACGCCTTAAAGATCGGGACATCATCGAACTAGGCAACATTCGCATCGAGGCGCGTCATACCCCGGGGCACACCCCAGAACACCTGTCATTCTTGGTCACCGACGGAGCCTTTAGCGATCGGCCCGGCTATTTACTATCTGGCGATTTCGTTTTCGCGGGAGATCTGGGGCGCCCGGATCTTTTGGACGAGGCAGCCGGAGGTGTGGATACCCGATACGTGGGCGCACGACAGTTATTCGCCTCATTGAAGGACGTCCTGCTGGAGTTGGACGATCATGTACAAATCTTTCCAGGTCACGGTTCAGGCAGTGCCTGCGGTAAGGCGCTGGGCGCGGTTCCCTCGAGTACCGTGGGATATGAGCGCAATAACGCCTGGTGGGGGAGCTATCTGCGAAATGACGATATCGAAGGTTTCAGCTCGGAGCTCCTCGAGGGTCAACCGGAAGCTCATGCGTATTTCGCCAGGATGAAGCGACAGAACCGCGAAGGCGCACAGATCTTGGGTCCGCAGCCACCCATGCGGGAGCTCACCTCCAGCGAGGTGTTGGAGCGCACGGCGCGCTCGGCTGCCGTTGTGATTGATACACGAGAGCACCAATTGGTCTCGCGAGCCACCGTGTCCGGAGCGCTGGCGATCCCCGGTCCATCGAGAATGGCAAACTTTGCAGCGTGGGCCATTGATCCGGAATATGACCAACGCGAACTAATCGTACTCGCCGCCGATGCACCCAGCGCCGAAGAAATGCGTGATCATCTGATCCGGGTGGGCATTGATACGGCGACCGGTTTTATCACGAGCCTCGCCCAACTCCCGGAATACGTGCCTAATACGGTGCGGCCGGCACAACTGGCCGAGAGCCAGTACTCCTTGTTACTCGATGTGCGCACCAAGGGTGAATACGCGCGTGGGCATATCCCGGGGGCTCGGCAGCTATCGGCCGGTCGTCTGTTGGCGCAGCTCTCCGATCTGCCACGTGAGGGGACCATCGTCACCTATTGCCAATCGGGTATGAGGAACTCCGTGGCTTCCAGCGTGCTACGCCAAGCGGGTTACCGGGTGGTGCAACTCGATGGAAGCTATGCGGCTTGGTGCCGCGACAATGCAACTGCCAAGGCCTAATCGTCGTGAAAATTCTCAACGGAAGCGAGATGTCGTGATAACTACCTCGACGGCCGCTGTGGCAGCGGAAACACTGAGGTCCGCGATGGACGAGGGAGCACCTGTTGGTTTGCTACTTGACGTGCGAACCCCGGGAGAATTTGCATCCATGCATATTCCAGGTTCGCGGAACATTCCGCTAGATCGGCTTAACGCGGAGGCGTTGGAATTTCCGTCGGCCACGGAACAACGCATCATGTTGATCTGTCAATCCGGGAACCGTGCAGCACAGGCACATCGGCGGCTTCTTGCGCAGGGTATCGACCGGTGTGCGGTGCTTGCTGGTGGCATCGCCTCCTATGAAGAATGCGGTGGCACCCTGTCCTACGGCACCCGACGATGGACCTTGGACCGACAGATGAGATTGACCGCTGGGAGCATGGTCTTGCTGGGGTTACTCGGGCGGCGCTATGCGCACCGTAGCCTAGTGCTGATCGCCGCAGCGGCCGGGACCGGCTTGGCCGTATCGGCACTCACTGATAGCTGCCCGATGATTGGTGGGTTAGCGCGCATGCCGTGGAATAGGACATCGACGCCAGCAGATTCCTTCGCCGACATACCCGACGCCGGGAATAAACTCACCGAGGCCGGACGGTGAGCCGTGGATAGCGCTGCGATTGTCACACTCACCATCGGTTTGGCTGGTCTTGTGGGCATCTCCTTGGGGCTACTTAGCGGTGGCGGCTCGATCCTGTTGGTACCGATCTTGACGTATGTGGCGGGGATGCCGGCACGAGAGGCTATGGCCGCCTCGCTCGTGGTGATCGGAGTGACTTCGCTGTCGACCTTGCCGGCGCACACACGGCAGGGCAACGTCCGATGGGGGATAGGAGCCATTTTCGGCGGTTCCGGTGTTGCCGGCGCCTTCGCGGGCGGACTTGCTGGGGGCGCCGTCCCGGCGACCATACTCATGGTTGGTTTTGCCGCGATGATGCTCGCGGCCGGAACGGCGATGCTGAAAGGGCGGAGGGTAGCCACCGACCAGTTTCGTCGTGAACGATCGGTGTGGTGGTCCGTGGTCGCCGGACTCCTCGTTGGATTTTTGTCGGGGCTCGTGGGTGCCGGCGGTGGGTTCTTGTTAGTGCCCGCGCTGACCTTGCTGAGCCGGTTACCCCTATCCAGCGCGGTGGGGACGTCGTTATTGGTGATTTTCATGAACGCACTCGCCGGGTTCTCCGGTTATATAGGTTCATTGACCGTGCCCTGGGGCGTTATCGCTCCGGTGAGCATCGCCGCCGTCATCGGGTCCTTGTTAGGCGCTCGCCTTGTCAACCGGATTGCGTCCGTGAAGCTACGCCGTGGCTTTGGTTATTTCGTCCTGAGCGTTGCAGCGCTGGTGCTGGTGCAAGAAGTTCCGTACCCCTTTGGAGCGGTTGGAGCGGTCCTTATCGTGTTGGGCCTCGTCGTCCAACTAATCTGCGCGAAGCTCTCGCGTTCGACCATAGGTTGTCCTTGGCGGCAACGGGGCCACCGACTGTCGCCCAAATTGGGTCAGTGAAAGCGGGGCGGCTTCATGAAGTCGGTTCACCTGTCGGCCACCAATTTTGCTCCGGTTATTCGTCGCACGAGCATGGTGCTGGTGGATTTCTGGGCCCCGTGGTGTGCGCCCTGTCGGCGCTTCGCTCCGGTGTTTGAGGCGGCGGCCACCGCGCACCCGCAGCTCCTCTTCGCGAAGGTCAATGTCGATACTGAACGGGATCTCGCCAAGGCCGCCAAGATTAGAATGCTGCCGACGCTTAAGGCCTTCAAGGATGGGATACTTGTACATTCCACAGCGGGCCCACAGAGTCACAGAACCCTCGAGGACCTGATCGTCGAACTCACGAACCTCGACATCACACGGGTGAGAGCCGAGCTCCGTGCGCAGCACAGGAGCTCTGCCCCAAGGCGGCACACGAAACTTCATCCCTTGACGAAGGAGAATACGGATGCGTAATGCGGACGAGGCGACTCAGAAGCGCATAGTTAATCGGCTTAAGCGGGCCCGGGGTCAGCTCGATGCGGTGATTAACGCGGTGGAAACCGATGGGTCCTGCCGTGAGATCGTGACCCAATTGGCGGCGGTGTCTACGGCCCTCGACCGTGCCGGGTTCGCCATCATTTCATCTGCAATGCAGCATTGCATCGCAGACCCCCAGAAAATCGCTGAAGAAGAAGACGGATTGACGGTCGAAGAGCTCGAAAAGCTCTTCCTCTCGTTGTCCTAGATCAAGGCTACGGCCCGAAAGGAGGCACCCATGTGCCGTCAGGTTCAATGCAAAGTTTGCCAGAAGACTACGTGGGCTGGATGCGGCCAACATGTCGATTCGGTGATGCGTGGCGTTCCGGTTAAGGATCGCTGCCCAGGGCACGATGCCGAGCCGTCACGGGGACTGTTCGCACGCATTTTTGGTCGCTGAGAATTCCTGCCTACAGTGGTACAGCTCCAAACTCCCTGTGTCGTGCGGCAGAACGCTTAGCGCGGATTATCCGCCGGCAGGCTGATATTCATTTCAAAGCCGGTGGCCCCACGAGCCGCGGCCACGGTGCCGCCGTGGGCCTCCACGATGCCGCGCACAATGGCCAACCCAAGTCCGGCCCCGGTGCCCGGCGCCTGGGCGTCCTGCTCATCGGGCCCCGGGGTGCGGGCATTGCCGGCCCGCCACCCGACCTCGAACATATGCCCCAGATCCTCGGTGTCCACCCCCGGTCCCTGATCGAGCACGGTGACCAGCAGATGTCCGGTGCTATTGCGTTCGGCCGAGACCACCACCGCCGTGCCGGCCGGGGCATGGCGCACGCTGTTACCCAGCAGGTTGGTCATCACTCGGGACAGCTCATGCGGGTCCGCCCACAGCAGTTTGTCTTCGAGCCGGCGGTGTTCGATGCGCACGCCGCGTGCCTCGGCCTGCCGGGCCACATTGGCTGCGGCCTCGGAAACCACATCGATCAGGGCCACATGCTCGCGGTGTAAGCGCAGGGCTCCGCTTTGCAAGCGGGAGAGCTCAAAGAGATCATCGACCAGCCGCGACATGGTGTCGACCTTGAACCGGATGCTGCGCAGTGCCTGCGGGCGGTCGTCGACGAGGTCTTCTTCCAGCGCTTCGCACAGCATCCGGGCACCGGTCAGCGGGGTGCGCAGGTCGTGCGAGATCCAGGCGAAAAACTGTCGGCGGGCGGCGTCGAGTTGTTCGAGTTGCGCGCGTGCCTCGGCGAGCTGTGCGGAGGTGTCAGCCAACTGTTCGGAGAGTTCGGTCAGTTCCTTGGAACCGGCGGGACGGGCGGTGACCACGTCTCCGGCACCGATGCGCTGGGCGGAGGCGCGCATTTCGCGCAGCGAACTGCTAGCCAACCGGCCGGTGATGATGGCCGCGCCCAAGGACAGGGGCGCCGAAATACCGATCACGGCCAGCAACACCTGAAGGTCGTGGCCGGAGAAGTACATTTCGGCGGCAATGGCCACGGTGGCGGCGACGATGGCGAGAATGGCTCCGGCGACCAGGATCAGCCACTGCACGACGATGGTGCGCGCCGCGGCCAGCCGCAGCAGCCCGGCGGTGAGCAGCATGATCAGCAGGGTGCATCCGGCCGAGGTGCCGAGGATAATCCACAGGTCCGTGCCGCTGAGCATCATGGTGTGTTCCCGTCGACGGTGAAGCGGTAGCCCACGCCCCATTCGGTGCGCAGGTAGCGTGGAAAATGGGGTTCGGTTTCAATTTTCTCGCGCAGTCGCCGCACGTGCACGGTGACCGTTGAGGCTTCGCCGAAAGACCAGCCCCACACTTCGCGCAAGATGTCTTCACGGGTGAGTACCCGGTCCGGGTTGCGCAGCAGAAACAGGAAAAGCTCGTATTCTCGGGTGGTCAGTTCGATCTGTCGACCCTCCTGCCAGATGATGCGGCGGGCCGGGTCGATCGTGAAGGCGCCCAAGCTGAAAGGGGTCGCCGTGGGCTGCGGCCCACGGGCCCGGCGTACCAGCGCGTCGATACGCAACTTTAGCTCGCGTAGGGCGAAGGGTTTGGGAAGGTAATCGTCGGCCCCGCGCTCGAGCCCGTCGATGCGTTCGTCCACGGACCCTAAGGCGGTGAGCATGATGATCGGTAGTTGTGGTGCGCGCTGCCGCACAAAGCCACAGAGCTCGTCGCCGCTGAGCCCGGGGAGCATCCGGTCCAGAATTAATACGTCGGGTAGGTCCTTGGACAACAGCTCACGACCGGCGATCCCGTCGGCGCACTGTTGCACCTCGAAGTCTTGGGCCCGCAGGTAATCGCCGACGACCTTCAGCACGGTGGGGTCGTCTTCGACGATGGTGACGCGGGCTCGCTGTTGCATATTTTCAGCCTACTGCGGCCAGTGCGGATGAGGTGTCCGACAGATCTTACGGTCTTGAAATCTTCGCTCCGCCGGGTGCCGGCGCTCATTACCGTCGAAGTATGCCCGGCGGCACCCTGCCGTCGGCGAGCTACAGCACATTACGAGGAGCACATCATGCGTACCCTTACGAAGGCCTTGGCATTGGGCGCCGGGCTGACCCTGTCGTTGAGCCTGGCAGCCTGTGGGGCGGATTCCGGCAGTGCGCCTACCGAATCCATGGCCCCGAGCGAATCAATGGATTCGATGGCGCCAAGCGAGTCGATGGATTCCATGGAACCGATGGACTCCATGTCGCCGAGCGAGTCCATGGACTCGATGGAGCCGATGGCCTCAACCGGCATGTTTGAGGGAGTGGGCGGCAAGATGGTCACCGGCACCGCGGAGCTGAGCGGTTCGAAATTGATCTTAAAAGACTTCGCTTCGGATGAGGCACCGGACCTGCACGTTTACCTAACCAACGGCAGTACCGAAGCCGATGTGGAAGCCGGGATGGAGCTCGGCAAGGTGCGATATGACCAGGCCATGCAGGAGTTTGCGCTCGATGAGATGCAGGCCGGCATGTACAACACCGTCGTGATCCACTGCGATAAGGCTAAGACGGTGTACGGGGCGGCGAGCTTGTCATGAGTCGGCCGTCGGCGGCCGCGCGATGGGCGGCGTGGCCGCTGACCATCGCCCGGGTGGTGCTGGGCGGTCTGTGGATCGCCGAGGCGCTGATTAAGTTCCGCGCCGGGTTCGGTGCTGCCGATATGTTATTGGTGGTCGACTCGGTGACCGGCAATAGCCGCACCCCGGCGCCGATGAAGTGGTTCGCCGCCGACGTGATCGAGCCACTGGCGGGTCTCTTCGGTGTGCTGATTCCGTGGCTTGAGGCTGGGCTGGGGGTGCTGCTGATTTTGGGGTTGGGGACCGTACTGGTGCTGGCCGGGGCGCTGGGTACGCTGCTGATGTACTGGTCCAGTGACCAGCTCACCGCCAGCTACCCGCTAATGGCGGCACTGGGTGTGCTCTTGCTGCTTTTCCCGCACGCCGCCGATCGCATCGGAATTGATGGGCTTCGTGAAGCGTCCCCGGCCTGGTAGAGGGTGAGTCAGATATCCCGAAGGACTACCTTAAAACCATTAGGGCGATCTCGAAATGCCCCCAGGAACTACGTGAGCGACTCGCTTGTGCGTCGAGACTCGGAAAGACCCCCAGACCCATACCGGAGCAATCGCTAGGACCGCGGAGCAGACCAACGTGCATAGATGAGCGTTGCGGTTCTGGGTGAAGAAGGCCGAGGAACAAGATCTACTGGTCGGGCCGGAGGACGGTGCGGTGTGGATCCGGGAGCTGGACAAAGAAAGCCGTGATCTGCGTCGGTCCAGCGAGATCTTGAAGTCCACGGAAGCTTAAATCCTCAGCGGTGTTCGACTGCCCACAGAAGTGCTCTTCCGGTTCAGCGGCGAGCACAAGCATCGGTGGGTATCGAATCGATCCGCCGGATTCGCAGCGACGAGCTCGGCCTCAAGATTGCCCCGCAAATCTACTACGACTTCATCAAGTGCGCCGGGTCTACGGGATCGATAAGGATCCACGCGCACCTGTTCCGTGCCGAGCACTGCGGTGCAGATGGGCCGCGACTTTACCGCGACCGACCCTGAGAGGGGGTATTAGGGTGTCATATGCACTTGGGTGCACTGGTTCCACAACTTATAGGATCCGCGGCATGCTCTGTTACTGCACAGCGAACAAGGTCAAGCGTGGCTATACTGCCAGCCTGCGCGACGTCGCGTTGGCGGCTTAGAAATTTCACCCGCTGGTGCTCAAGAAGATCCGAGGCTTGACAGGGAGTTCTTGAGTAGATTTCAAGTTCGTCACGGTTTTCTTAGGTTCGTTCTTCATGAATATCTAGTTTGCCCGCGATCAAACCCTAGACACTTCCACACCCTACGCTCGTTGGCGTCGTAGTGACGACAGGTGCCCTTGGGTACGGACGAAGACGACTGCAGTTGTTGCGGCCAGAAGAGACGCCAGCACCATGTGGAACCCGACCGCCAGTTCGGGCAAGCCGTTTCTGGCCTGGAAGATTCCCAAGGCTGCTTGCAGTGCCTGTATTGCTACCAGCAGAGACACCCACTTCCATGATTCATGCTTCTTCGAGTGAAGCACCAGGGCCAGGATCAACGTCGTCGCGAGGAGCAAATAGCTAGGCCAGGCATGGACATGCTGGAGGATCACCGCATTGAATCCATTCCTTCCCGCCGCCGCGTCCCCTGAGTGAGGCCCGGCTCCGGTAGTGAGCACACCGAGGATGACCGTCACGGCGGTGAGGCTGGAGGTGGCCCACAGGCTATTCTTCAGCCATCGCGGGGATGCATGGCTTGCGGGGGTTCTCGCTCCGGCTCCCAGCCGGTCCACGAAGAGCGCGCTGAGGCACACCAAGGTGAGCGACGCCAGGTAGTGGAATCCGACGATGAACGGATTCAGCCCGGTCAGCACGGTGACTCCTCCGACCAGTGCCTGGGCCATGACGCCGACAAGTACCGAGCTGGCCAGGATGTACAGGTCCTTGCGTTGTGCTCTGAGCTGGAAGACGCACAGGAGCACGACAAGAGCGAGGCCGCCAACCAGTCCGGTCAGGGTCCTGTTTCCGAATTCGATCAACCCGTGGATGCCCATTTCAGGGGTGCTGACGAGTGATTCCGGGGTGCACAAGGGCCAGGTGGGGCAGCCGAGGCCAGATGAGGTGAGGCGCACGGCGCCTCCGGTTGCGATAACGAGGACTTGGGCCACGAAGGAGCACCAGGCAAGCACGGTGACTTTGCGGTCCAGGCGGGTGTGCAGGCGGAACCTGCGCGCGCGGGATGCGGAATTCTTCACGGTGGCGGCGGAGGAAAGCCGATTCGACATGGATCTTCTAACGGTCTAGGAGGAAGGGGAGGAAGCGTCCGGAGATCAGCTGGTGGGCTTCGGATAGTGAAACCAACGCCGTGCCATCACCTGGCTGGAGGCCGTAGTCGCCGAACTGCGCGTGGGTCACGCCGTTTAAGGTGGCGCTGCTGGCATTCTCCGAGAACTGGTTTTCGAAGCCTTCGACTTCTTGCCTATTGATGACTTCGTCCCGGTCGCCGTAGAGAGCCAACACATCGAGGCCTGGATGGTCTTCGACCTCGGTGGACGCGCAGTACGAGGCGAAGAGCAGTAGCTTCGCCACCCGCTGGTCGTCTGCGTATTCGCAGGCCTTGACTCCGCCCATGCTGTGGCCTCCGACAGCCCACGAATCGACTTCAGGCGCCAAATCCATGATGTCGTCGAGGCTTCCAAGGTGGAGCAGCGCGATATTCAGCGGCGGCTTGGCAATGAGGACAGTCACTCCGTTTTCAGCCGCTTCTGAGAGCACCGACGCGTAGGCCGGAGGCTCGACCTTGGCGCCGGGAAAGAAAATCAGACCTTGCCCGGTCGGCTCCTGAGCAGGCTGAATTTTGATGGCGTTGCCGAGGTCCTCGTAGATCAGGTCCTCGTCTGATTGCACGCTTTCCAGTCGCTGTGCGTCTGCAGGAAAGCTTGACGAAACCCATGTGATAGAGGTTGCTAGGGCGCCGAGGATGAGGATTGAAACGGAGATGAGGACAATGGTCCACACCCGGCGCCGAGAGGGCTTTTTGGGTGTTCCCGGAGGGGTGGCATCTCGGTCAGGGGTATTCGAGGCGGGCGAAGGCATGGCATCTTTCATGAAGGGAGGTAGTACGGCAACCGTACCATATTGTGGGTTAGAATCACTAGGTGAGCCTTGACCCCAACCACAACCAGGAACTGTCCGCCGTTGCCCTGCGGGAACTTCAGGACGCATTTGGCGCCGCCAGTGCGGAACTGGCTCGGAGGATGGCGATGAATGCCACGGATGCCCTTGCCATTGAATATATTGCGCTCTCGGCCACCGCGCTGAGCCCCGGGGAGCTCGGGGAACGCTTGGCCATCACTCGCTCCTCGACGACGGAGGTGATTGACCGTCTGGTGGCCGCGGGGCATGTCGAGCGGATCAGGGATGAGCGTGACCGCCGCCGATTCAGGCTCATACCCACGGCCCGGGCGACGGATCGGGTTCGCACCGAGATTGCCCCGTTGATCACGGCGCTCAACGATGCTTCTGCGGGGTTTTCCGGCCCCGAGCGCCTGGCCATTTCCATCTATCTGGACCGGGTGACCCGTGCTTACCGGGAATTCGCCTCCGCCGCTCAGCAGTCGGATTTCTAGCACAGGGGGCGCCGTGGTAGCTTCCGCTACGCGGTTCCCGATATCAGTAGTACACCGCCAGCGGTCCGGCCGGGCCCTCAACCACCCGCACCGGGGTGTCGAAGACACCGGTGAGCACTTCGTCGCGCATGATTTCCGCCGGTGACCCGAATTCCACCACCTGGCCGTGCTTCATGGCGCAAATGTAGTCGGCGTAGTGACCGGCGAAGTTGATGTCGTGCAGCACGATCACGATGGTGCGTCCCAACTCGGTGGCGGCACGCTTCAGATGCTGCATCATCAGCACCGAATGCTTCATGTCCAAGTTGTTCAGCGGCTCGTCGAGCAGCACGTGTTCGGTGTCTTGGGCCAGCACCATGGCCACATAGGCGCGTTGGCGTTGCCCGCCGGAGAGTTGATCCAGGTAGCGGTGCTCGAGCTCGCCGAGGTCGAGGAAGTCGATGGAACGCGAGATGATCTCTTCGTCGGCGGTGGTCAGCCGCCCCTTGGAGTAGGGGAAACGGCCGAAGCCGACGAGCTGGCGCACCGTGAGCCGGGTGACGAAGTGGTTCTCTTGACGCAGAATCGAGACGATTTTCGCCAGGTCCTTCGAGGAGGTGGAGGACACGTCGTAGCCGGCCACCTCGATGCTGCCGGCGTCGATGCCCAGCAACCGCCCGACCATGGTGAGCATGGTGGACTTGCCCGCCCCATTGGGGCCCACCAGCGCGGTGATGCCCCCGGTGGGGATCTGTAGGGTGACCGGGCCGATGGACACCTCGGAACTGTAGCTTTTGTGGACTGCGTTGAGGGTAATCACAGGCGTCCCTTTCGGAGGATAAAGATCAGGAAGGTGATGCCACCGACCGCTTCGATGATGATGCCGACCACGCCTTGGGCGTAGAAGATGTTCTTCATGACAAAATAGGCCCCGGCGAGCACCACGAACCCGGTCAGGAAGGCGACCGGGAAGATGTAGCGGTGATCGTAGGTGTCGGCCAGCTGGTAGGCCAAGGTGGCCACCAAGAAACCGAGGAAGGTCATCGGGCCGACCAGCGCGGTGGACACGGCCATCAGGATCGAGACGAAGAACAGCGTGCGCATCACCTCGCCGCGGTGGTTAATGCCCAGGTTCATCGTGGTGTCGCGTCCCAGTGCCACGACGTTCAGCCGCTTGGAACTAGCGATCAGCGCCGTGCCGGCCAGCACCACCAGTGGAATCGCCACCGGCATGTAGCTCATATCGGCGTTAGACATGGAGCCGAAGAGTCGCGCGGTGAGAATGTCGAATTCGCTGGGGGTCAAGAGCCGTTGCATGAAGGTCGAGATGGACCCGAGCCCGGCACCGAGGATGATGCCGATGAGCAGCATGATCTGAATGTTGCCCAGCTTGCCGGAGAGCAACCAGCCGTAGAGCAGGCAGGCAAGTAGCACCATGAGGGCCACCTGGGCCGAGAACTGCCAGAGTCCCTGCACCGCGCTGACGCCGGCGGCACCCAGGAAGAATACCGCCCCGGTCTGCACCGCGATGTAGAGGGATTCGAAGCCCATAATCGATGGGGTGATGATGCGGTTATTGGTGACCGTCTGAAAACTCACCGTCGCCACGGCCTGACAGAAGGCCACAATTGCCATGGTCAGCAGGCTATTGGCGCGCATGTTGGCGATCAGCCAGAAGCCTTCGGTACCCAGTGGCATCGGGTTATCCCACGCCAGGAGGCCGAAACCGAAACTCATGGCGAGCAGCAACAGGATGCCGAACACCACCCAGTAGCGGGTGCGGCTGCGCCCGTGGGGCAGTGCGCCGGAGCCGCGGTGAATCCGCGGGCTCGCCGTGGGGGCCAGTGGGCGAGTCAGTAGATTAGCCATGTTTACGCTGCCTCAACAGGAGGATGATGAACACCGCGGCACCGACCACCCCGAGGATGAGCGAGACCGGAACTTCGAAGGGGCGGATGATGGTGCGTCCCACGAGGTCGCAGACGGTGGTGATCGCAATGCCCAGCAGGCACACCCAGGGCAGGTTGCTGCGCAGGTCATCGCCGCGAACCATCGAAACGATATTGGGCACGATGAGTCCTAGGAAGGGCAGGTTGCCAATCACCACGGTGACGACACCGGTGGCGATGGCGATCAGCCCGGTGCCCAGCAACATGACGCGTCGGTAGTTCAGGCCCACGTTGGTGGCGATTTCCTCACCCAGGCCGGCGACCGTGAATCGGTCGGCGACAAAGAACACCGCCACGCCCACCAGCGCGACGATCCACAGCACCTCGTACTGTCCGCGAATGACCGAGGTGAAGGATCCGGCGAACCAGATCCCCAAGGACTGCAGCATATCGGTGGTTAACGCGAGGAAGGTGGAGAAGGCCCCGACGACCGCACCGAGCATGATCCCCACGATGGGTACGGTCAGCGACGCCTTGAGCGAGACCCGGCGCAGGAACAAGAAGAAGACCATGGTGCCGATAAAGGCGAAGGCGATGGCGACGGTCATCTTGGTCAGTAGTCCGGAGCTGGGAGCGATGATCATCACCGAAAGCAGGCCAAGTCCGGCCCACTCGGTGGTGCCGGTGGTGGTGGGCTCGACGAAACGGTTCTGCGTTAATAGCTGCATGACCAGCCCGCTCATGGCCATGGCGGCCCCGGCCAGGACGAGTGCGATGGTGCGCGGGATGCGGGTGATGGCGAACATTTCGGCGCCGTCCGCGGCGCCAAAAATATCGTAGACCCCGGTGAACAGGGAGAGCGCCAGCAGGGCGGCCACCCCCAGAATGC
Organism: Glutamicibacter sp. PS; assembly: GCA_031317595.1. Classification (GTDB taxonomy): domain Bacteria; phylum Actinomycetota; class Actinomycetes; order Actinomycetales; family Micrococcaceae; genus Glutamicibacter; species Glutamicibacter endophyticus. The sequence goes on along the minus strand of JANCMB010000001.1, from coordinate 2,925,866 downwards.
CTAGCAGGAGCTTGGGTTCGAAGAGCCTGCCCTTGGGCTTGGCCTCCGTTGGAATGCGTGTCATGGTGCCGCCGTGAAATGAAGTGTGGTGGATACGGCACAGCGGCGCAAACCGTTCCGAGCGGTTTGCGCCACTGCTAGGGTCGCGTCGCGACGCTGATGGTTACTTGGCTTCCAGCGCGTCGGCGAATTCGTTGAAGAATTCGGTGTAGGTCTGGATGCCCTCGTTGGTGTAGGTGTCGTTGGGCATGACCACGACGTTGTTTTCCTTGGCGGCGGTGACATTGGCCAGCGCCTCGGAGTTCTTCAGCAGCTCGGCGCCGGGCTTGTAACCCTGCTCGTCGGCGGCGATGGCGGCGTCACGGTCCATGACCAGCATCCAGTCTGGGTTGGACTTAGCGATCTGCTCGACGGAGATGTCGTCGCCCTGATGGTCGGTGGAGGCACCTTCGACCTCGAGGGCCGGGGTCAGGCCGAGGATGTCGAAGACCGGACCGAGGGTGCGTCCGGCGCCCGGAGCCGAGTAGTTGATCTCGCCGCCCGAGGTGATCAGGGCCATGACCTTCTCGTCCTTGTTGTAGGCGTCTTTCACGCGCTGGATGGAGGCATCGAACTCTTCGTTGAGCTTCTTGGCCTCGGCCTGCTTGCCGAAGATTTCGCCCAGTACGGTGGTCTGGCGCTTGAGTTCCTCATCCAGCGGCTTATCGTCGGCCGGGTCGAGGTTCACCACGGTGGCCTCCGGAGCCAGTTTGGCGAAATCCTCGGCGTAGTCAGCGAAGCGCTGGCCGTTGATGATCAGGTCCGGCTTGACGGCGACGACGGCTTCCAGATCAGGTTCGCGGTGGTTGCCCAGATCGACAATGGAATCGTCCTTGGTGTAGCCGATGGTGTCGGGCATCAATGCGACGGCTGCGGCCGAAAGCTTCACGCCCCAGCTCTCCAGAGTTTCAAAGGTGCGGTTATCGGTGGCCACCACCGAGCTGAAAGGCGTCTTAACGGTGTGCTCACCGTTGTTGTCGGTGAAGGTCACCGTGCTTTCGGCGGCCGGCGTGGAGGATTCGGCCGGGGTGGCGGTGGTGGAACCGCAGGCGGTCAGGGACAGGGCGGCGACGCCCAGCAGCGCTGCAGCGCGAAGCTTCATGGAGGCCATGTTTTCCTTCGAGTCGGGCACCCTGAGAAGGTACCGGATTGCGTGATCTAGAAATTAGCTTAGCCTTAGCTGTTCAAATTAAGCTAAACCATTGTCTTGTTAGATGCCTCACTTTAAGTAGGGTTAATTTCCCGTATTCATCGCGTATTCCTCATGATTCCGCGGAATCGAGTCGAGAATATGTCGAAATACGGCGAGGAAAAGTAACCTAATTGTGTCGACGCGGCATGGTGAGGAGGCGTGCCGGATCCCCTGGTTTACCCGGCGGGAATGTCTGGCGCCCGGTGGCTGTTGTGCCAAGGACGAGCGAAGAGGGAGAGAAGTATGAGCGCAGCACCACGAGTAGTTATTCTTGGCGGGCACGGAAAAGTTGCCTTGCTGGCCGCACCGAAACTAAGCGCCCGCGGATTTGCCGTCGAGTCACTGATCCGCAACCCGGAGCACGCGGCCGATGTTGAGCGGGCGGGTGCGAAACCCGTGCTTTTGGACATCGAGCAGGCTGGCGTCGATGAGCTGGCCGCAGTTTTCGCCGGAGCCCAAGCCATCGTGTTCTCGGCAGGCGCCGGTGGCGGTAACCCGCTGCGCACCAACGCGGTGGACTATGAGGCCGCAACCCGGGCTATGCGTGCCGCGCAGCAAAGTGGCGTGCGGCGCTTCGTGATGGTTTCCTATCTGAGCGCATTGGTTGATGCCGAGCGTCTTGAACCTTCGCATTCTTTCTACTCCTATGCCAAGGCAAAGTACGAGGCCGACGAGGTGCTACGCGATTCCGCCTTGGACTACACGATCCTTGGTCCCGGAGCGCTGACCCTGGAGCCGGGCACGTCTAAGGTGCGCGTGGCCGATGCCTTCGGCAAGATCGACGGGGCGGATCCACAAAGTTCGGCAACCTCGCGCGAGAACGTGGCCGAGGCGATCGCGCTGGTGCTCGGCGAGGATCTGCTGATTCGTCAGACCGCCAACTTCATCGACGGGGACACCCCCATGGAAGTGGCCTGGGCTTAGTTGGCAGGCCGGGTCGCCGGTGCGCTTCGAGGTGCCAAGGATGCTCGTTCAGGCCCACGTTGTATTAGTCGTTCGGGAACTCACGTACTGTAGTTGAAGGCGTGGAATCACCGCGCTCTGAACGGCGAACAAGGGGAAACTCCAGGTGGCGGACATCGAGGAACTGAGCGCATCGGAACGTGCGTACCTGTTGATCCGCGACGGCGTGCTGGAGGGTACCTACGCCCCGGGAACTATGGTCGGCGAGGCTTCTCTGGCCAAGGAGTTCAGCCTCAGTCGCACCCCGGTGCGCCTCGCCCTGGGGCGTTTGCAGCAAGAGGGATGGATCGAAATCTTCCCCAAGCGTGGCGCGCTGGTCAAGGGTCTGAGCGAGCGGCAAATCGCCGAGCTGGCCAATATGCGCTGGCTACTTGAGAGCACCTCCGTGGCCGATGCCCCAGGGGCCGAATGCCAGCGCATGGCGCAGCGGCAGCTGGCGTCTATTGAAGCGCAGCAGGAGGCTTTTGCGCAGGGGGACCTTCGGCAATTTGTTAACCTCACCATCGCTTTCCATCGCCGATTCGTCGAGGTAAGCGGCAACGGAATTCGGCTCGAACTCTATGACCGGCTGGCCGACCGGCACCGTTTCGCGCTGTTTTCCACCGGGGACATGTTGCAAAGCCGCTGCGCGGAGATCATTGCCGAGCACAAGGCGCTCGTGGAATTAATGGCGAATCGCGATGCTCAGGGCTTTGCCGACCGCCTTCAGTTGCACATGTCCGATAGCGGCGCAGCGAGCTGAATCCAAGGCACTAAATCTCCCAAATATTCAGCTAGCCATGCTTGCGTACATCTGGGATACAAGATGAATCCCAGATGCTTTACACTGAAGATCCGGGCGGCTTGACCAACAAGAGCCGCCGTGGGCAGTGAAAGGCGGGCAGATGGCCGAGCAAGAGGACCAGCAAGCAGGTGGCGTGCTGTCGGCTATGGTGGGCCGCAACGACGAACGCGGCCGAATCCAACGAAAGACCCTGTGGGTACTGGCGATCACGCAGGTGATTGGCACCGTCGGGGTGGGTGTTGCCCCCTCGATCGGTATCCTGCTCGCCGAAGAAGTCACTTCGAGCGAAGTCTGGGCGGGGCTGGCACGTACCGCCAGCACGCTCGGCGCGGCCTTATTCGGAGTGCCCCTGGGTAATCTCGCGGCGCGCTTCGGGCGCCGCGTGGCACTGACCAGTGGCTGGTGGCTCGCCGCGCTCGGTGGATTGTTACTCGTACCGGCCGCCCAGTACAACGTGGTGGCCCTATTGTTCCTTGGCCTATTGCTCATCGGGTCGGGCTCGGCCATCAGCCTTCAGGCCCGTTTTGCCGCCACCGACCTGGCGCAGAGCGCACATAAGGGCCGGAGCCTAGCGCTGATCGTCTGGGTGGGCACCATCGGCATGGTGCTTGGCCCTAACCTTGGGGTACCCGGGCAGTGGCTTGGGACGATTATCGGACTGAATGTCTACGCCGGAGCCTTCTTGATTGCCGGTCTGTGCATGGCATTGGCCGGTGTCCTGATTTTCCTCTGGCTACGGCCGGACCCTTTGCTGATTCTGCAACGCGAAGACGCCACTTCGCCCGCGGCCCCAAGGCCTGTTCGGGGCGGTTTCGGTCGCATTGCCGAGGAATTGCGCGTCAATCGCCGGGCCCGGTATGCGGTTGTGGCGATCCTCAGCGCGCAGATCGTGATGGTCTCGGTGATGACGATGACCCCGGTGCACATCACGCATCATGGGGGCTCGGTCAACCTTGTTGGGCTGACCATCTCGCTGCACATTCTGGGCATGTATGCGCTCTCGCCCGTGGTCGGGTTCATCGCCGACCGTATCGGGCACCGGTTCGCGATAGGAATCGGCTTGGTCTTCTTTGCCGGGGCGCTCTTAGCCGGTGGGCTGTGGCCGCAGGATATGCGCTGGATTATGGGTAGCTTGATCCTCCTGGGTCTGGGCTGGTCCTTTGTCAACGTTGCCGGTTCGGCACTGTTTTCCACCGTGGTCTCGGATCACTCGCGCGCCTCGGCGCAGGGCGGGGTGGATGCGCTGTCGAATCTGTGTGCCGCGGGCGCTGCGCTCGCGTCCGGTCCACTGATGGCGGGGACCTCCTTTGCCATGCTCACGCTGGTCTCGGGGCTGGTGTTGGTGCCGCTGTTGCTGCAGACGCTCGGGGGAATCCGGCGCACGCCCGTGGATTAAGCGGGCCGGAGCAGTGCCACCTGCCGTCCATATGCGCAAGGGTCCGCCACCACGGCTAAGTGTGGTGACGGACCCTTGAACGTGTTTGTCCTAGTGGGCGACGACCGGAACCGCGGTGATCGGCCAACCGGTGATCTGCTTCGGGCGTGGGGTGGCGTAGGTGCGCACCTTGGAGGTGCTCAACCGCATCCGCACGAGCGACTCGGCGATGGTGACCGCGGCGCGCACTCCGTCGACGATCGGCACGCCGGTGGCCAGACGCACCTGCTCTTCGAGTTCGGCCATGCCGCCGCAACCCAGGCAGATCACCTCGGCCTTGTCCTCGGTCACGGCCTTACGGGACTGCTCCACAATCGCCTGCACGGCGCGCTCGGGCTCGGATTCAAGCTCGAGGACGCCCAGCCCGCTGGCCCGAACCGACGCGAGACGGTCGGTGAGCCCGGCCAGCTTGAGTCGGTCCTCGATCAGCGGCACGGTGCGATCCAGCGTGGTGACCACCGAGTACTTGTGTCCGAGAAATTGGGCCGTGGAGGCTGCGGCTTCGGTGATGTCTACGACCGGGACATCGAGCAGTTCCTGCAAGCCCTCGCGCCCGTGTTCGCCGTAGCCGGCTTGGATCACGGCGTCGAAGGGCTCGGGGTAGTTGCTGACCTTGTCCATAACGGCCAATGCCGCGAGGTAGCTTTCGAAATTGCCTTCACAGGAGTCCGCACCGAAGTCCGGGGTAAGTTCGACGATTTCGGTGCCCGGGGAGGCGACCTGACGGGCGGAGTCGCCGATGGCCTGGGTCATCGAGACGGTGGTGTTGACGTTGAGAATGAGAATACGCATGGGGTTCTTCCTGCCAGGATCGGACTAGTGCTTCGGTGCCACGGCGATGGCTTCGCCGTCGATATCGGCCAGATCCACCGGCCGCTTGGCCAGCAGCAGGTAGGCGATGGCACCCGCACCGGATCCAAGGAACCAGGCGAAGGGGCCGACCACATGAAGCGCGGGCAGGAAGGCCAGCAGCAGGGCCACCACGGAGCTGATTGCCAGGGCGATCACCGCGCGGTAGTTCACGCCGCGGGTGAAGTAGTAGGTGCCCTCCGGAGTGGAGCGGTACAGGTCCATCACGTTCACCCGCGCGCGGCGGATGATCCAGTAGTCGGCCATGATGATGCCGAACAGTGGGCCGAGCAGGGCACCGAGACCGCCGAGGAAGTAGTTGATGATCTGCGGCGAGTTGTATAGGTTCCACGGCAGGATGACCAGCCCGATCACGCCGGAAATCAGCGCGGCCTTGCGGAAGTCGAGGTGCTTCGGGAACAGGTTGGTCAAGGCGTAGGTCGGGGCCACGAAGTTGGCCATCAGGTTCACCGCGATGGTCAGCACCAGCAGGGCGCCGGAGGCCAGCAACAGGGCGAAGGTGTTCGGCACCGAAGCGACCACATCCGAGGGCGAGGCGATCACGGTGCCGTTGATGGAGAACTGGGTGCCGGTCAGCACCACGACGATGGCGCCGAAGAAGAGCATGTTTAGCGGGATGCCGAAGAAGTTACCGCGCACGATCGAGTTCTTGGTGGCCGCGCCGCGGGTGAAGTCGCAGAAGTTCAGCACGAAGGTGCCGTAGATGGAGACCCAGAGGGCCGCTGCGCCGAAGATGGCGATCCACATATCCAGCCCGGACTTGGTTTCGCCGGTGCTCATCGAGATGTTGAAGCCGGATTCGAACAGCATCCAGATGGCCAAGGCCAGGAAGGTGATCAAGATGATCGGCCCGGCGAAGGCCTCATACTTGCGGATCATCTCCATTCCGTAACTGACGATGATCAATTGAATAATCCAGAGGACCACGAAGCAGATCCAGCCCAGCAGATTCAGACCCAGGAAGCTGGTTTCCTGCAGCGTCGCGGCGCCCGGTGCAACGGCAATGATCATCACGCTGAGCACCTGGGAGGCCAGATAGGTCTGGATGCCGAACCAGGCGATGGCTACGGCGCCGCGGAGCAGTGCGGGAATCTGTGCGCCGTTGATGCCGAAGGCGATGCGGCTCATGACCGGGAAGGGGACGCCGGTCTTTTCGCCCATGAATCCGGAGAGGTTCAGCAGGACGAAGAGTAGTAGGGCGCCGATGCCCAGTGCGGAGAGGATCTGCCATCCGCTCATGCCCAAGGCAAAGAGTCCGATGGCGAAGGCGTAATTACCCAGCGAGTGCACGTCATTGGCCCAGAGCGTGAAGATGCTGTATGCGTTCCAGGTGCGGCCGGACCTCGTGGTCGGGGCCAGATCTTGGTTGTAGAGCGAGGCGCTCAAGTTGTGGGGGTTTTCCGGGGCAATGCCGGAAGAGTTGGTGGTCAGCAACACTGGCTGAGCATCGGTAGGGCTGGTTTTGGGCAGCGCCATTGCGAGTTCCTTAGAAAAGGTGGCATGCGGTGCGCGAGGTTACGTCGACGCGACGTGAAGTGGACGCACTACGGCCACGATGAATGGGGGAGCGACGTATCTAGAGATGGCGCAGAGCGCGCCCAGAGAAATGATGTCGTCGCGGGCTGGGAACCTAAGGAAACTACGGGAATACCGGCTGGCCGAAGTGCGCGTAGAACTCGACGTTGGTGTTGCTGTAGAGGTAAAAATCGCTGCGCGAGGCGAGGGTGCGGGCGGTGCCCGCAAGGCGCTTGGGTGATCCGGTGGATCGTGGTTGGTTCATGGCTGCTCCTGAGCTATGTACTACAACTCCGAGATGTGTGCCACATCACTGGGTTCACTAACCTTAATGGTCAACCAGATACTCGCGCAAGATCTTTCGGTAAAAAACTTTTCGCTGGCTGGAAATTGTTACCCACGCGCCGAGTCGCGAGTTACCGCCGGCTGGGGATTCTCTTGGGGTTGCGAAACTTCTCTGCCTACTGCTTGACAGTGATCCACGCCTCCCCCTAGAGTTTTCATCAAGCAAAACATAAATTCCGCTCTGTGGAATCAGCGACCGATCCTGAAGGAGGCACCGAAGTGTCCTACACTCTGAACTGCTCAATCCTGCTCACCGAGCTGCCCATCCTCGAGCGCGCCGCCGCCGCCAAGGCCGCGGGCTTCGACAGCGTGGAATTCTGGTGGCCCTTCGCCGAGGCCGTGCCCACCGATAAGCAGGTCGATGAATTCATCGCCTCGCTGAAGGATGCTGGCGTACAGCTCGACGGTCTGAACTTCTTCGCCGGCGATATGCCCGGCGGCGACCGTGGCTTGGTCTCCTGGAAGGGACGCTGCAGCGAATTCAAGGACAACGTGGCAGTGGTCGCCGCCATCGGCGAGGCTACCGGCTGCACCTCCTTCAACGCCCTGTACGGCAATCGTCTGCCGGACTACTCGGCCGCCGAACAGGACGAGCTGGGCCTGAGGAACCTGTTGGTCGCCACCGAGGGTGTGGCCAAGATCGGCGGCACCGTGCTGATCGAACCGGTCTCCGGCACCGAGGCCTACCCGCTGAAGACCGCCGCCGACGCGCTGAAGGTAGTCGACGCCGTGAAGGCCGAGGGCAACAGCAACATCGCACTGCTGGCCGACTTCTACCACATGGCCGTCAACGGTGACGATGTCGCCGCCGTGATCGAGGCGCACGCAAAGGACTTCGGCCACATCCAGATCGCCGACGCTCCGGGCCGCGGCGCACCGGGCACCGGCGAGCTACCACTCTTCGACTGGATCAACCGCTCCCGCGAACTGGGCTACACCGGCAAGGTCGCCCTGGAATACAAGCAGGACGCCGCCACCGCCTTCCAGTGGTTGACCTCCACTTCCGCCACCGCCTAAGCACCCGCACCACCTAGATTTTTGGAGTAAGACATGTCGCAGAACGTTGCATTCATCGGACTTGGCATCATGGGCCTGCCGATGGCCAAGAACCTCGTCAACGCCGGCTTCACCGTCACCGGTTTCAACCGCAGCCAGAAGGCCATCGATGACCTGGTCGCCGCCGGCGGCAAGGGTGCCTCCTCGGTCGCCGAGGCCGTCAAGGACGCCGACGTCGTGATCACCATGGTCCCGGACTCCCCGGACGTTGAAGCCGTGGTCACCGGCGAGGAAGGCGTTTTCGCCAACGCCAAGGCCGGCGCCCTATGGATCGACAACTCCTCGATCCGCCCCGACGTTTCGGTCCGCCTGGCCGAAGAGGCCCGCGCCGCAGGCCTGCGCCCGCTGGACGCACCGGTCTCCGGTGGCGAAGCCGGTGCCATCGACGGCGTGCTCTCGATTATGGTCGGCGGTGCGCAGGAAGACTTTGATGCAGCCCAGGACGTACTCAACGCCGTGGGTAAGACCATCGTGCTGGTCGGCCCGGCAGGTTCCGGCCAGACCGTGAAGGCCGCGAACCAGCTGATCGTTGCCGCCAACATTCAGGCGCTCTCCGAAGCAGTGGTGTTCCTCGAGGCCTACGGCGTCGACACCGCATCGGCGATCAAGGTCTTGGGCGGCGGTCTGGCCGGCTCCAAGGTCTTGGACCAGAAGGCCCAGAAGATCCTGGACCGCGAATTTGCCCCGGGCTTCCGCCTGGCCTTGCACAACAAGGATATGGGCATCGTGACCTCCGCCGCCCGCGAAGCTGGCGTGGTGCTCCCGCTCGGTGCCCTCGTGGCCCAGCTGGTCACCTCGACCGTGGCCTCCGGCGACGGCGCACTGGATCACTCGGGTCTCTTCCGCGGCGTACAGCGCCTCGCCGGCAAGGCCGAGTAAGTTTCCCTCTCCCGCAAGGGACTGGCTACAGAATTCCTGGGGCGGGTGCACCGGCAAGCGGCTGCACCCGCACCGTGGCCCCACCCGACGGCAACTGGACAGATTAGCTTTCTCCTTATTCCGGTGATCCCTGAACCACCGGAGACGGTGTCCTTCGTTCCTAACACCTAGCGTCTGTCACGCTCACGGTTCCGTCGTCGATGGTGACTCATCTGCGTGATGCCACTAGCGGTGCGGCGGCAGATGCTCACCGTTTGCTCTTCCCACCCGCCCCAGGTCTCTACCTCCTGACTGAACCTCATCGCCCCCCTCGAAGCGGGCGTACCACCCCAAAGGATTTGTGATTCAAATGGCAAAGATGCGCGCAGTAGATGCGATCGTGCTGATTCTGGAGAAGGAAGGCGCCACCGAGGCGTTCGGCCTGCCAGGTGCCGCAATCAACCCGCTGTACTCGGCGATGAAGCAGCATGGCGGAATCAACCACACCCTGCACCGCCACGTCGAGGGTGCCTCGCACGCCGCCGACGGGTACTCCCGCGCCACCGGCAACATCGGCCTCTGCCTGGGCACCTCCGGCCCGGCCGGCACCGACATGATCACCGGCCTGTACGCCGCGATCGCCGACTCCATCCCGATGCTGTGCATCACCGGCCAGGCGCCGACCAACGTGTTGCACAAGGAAGACTTCCAGGCCGTGGACATCGAGTCCATCGCCAAGCCAGTCACCAAGTTCGCGGCCACCATCCTGGAGCCGGGTCTGGTGCCGGGCTACTTCGCCAAGGCCTTCCAGGTGATGCGTTCGGGTCGCCCGGGCCCGGCCCTGCTGGACCTGCCGATCAACGTGCAGCTGGCCGAAATCGACTTCGACATCGACGCCTACGAGCCGCTGCCGGTGGTCAAGGCCGCCGCTACCCGTGGCCAGGCCGAAAAGGTTATCGACCTGCTCACCGCCCACGAGCGTCCGATCATCATCGCCGGCGGTGGCATTATCAACGCCAACGCCTCGGATAAGCTCGTCGAGCTGGCCGAAGAGCTGAACATCCCGGTCTCGCCGACCCTCATGGGTTGGGGTGCGATCCCGGATAACCACCGCCTGCAGGCCGGTATGGTGGGCATCCAGACCCACACCAAGTACGGCAACGAAACCTTCCTGGCTTCGGACTTCGTGCTGGGTATCGGTAACCGCTGGGCCAACCGCCACACCGGCGGGCTGGACGTGTACCGTGCCGGCCGCAAGTTCGTGCACGTGGACATCGAGTCCACCCAGATCGGCCGCGTGTTCTCCCCGGATCTGGGCATCGTCTCCGACGCCGGTGCCTTCCTCGAGGTTGTGCTCGAGGTGGTGCGCGAGCGCAAGGCCGCCGGCTCGATCCCGGACTACTCCGTCTGGGCCGACGAGTCCACCGCCCGCAAGGGTACCAACCACCGCAAGACCAACTTCGACAATGTGCCGATCAAGCCGCAGCGCGTGTACCAGGAAATGAACGCCGCCTTCGGCGAGGACACCACCTACGTGTCCACCATCGGCCTCTCGCAGATCGCCGGCGCGCAGATGCTGCACGTCTTCGGCCCACGTAAGTGGATCAACGCCGGACAGGCCGGCCCGCTGGGCTGGACCGGACCGGCCGCCCTGGGCGTGGTACGCGGTAAGCCGGGCGAGACGGTGGTGGCCCTCTCCGGCGACTACGACTTCCAGTTCATGATCGAGGAACTGGCCGTGGGCGCGCAGTTCAAGCTGCCGTACATCCACGTGGTGGTCAACAACTCCTATCTGGGCCTGATCCGTCAGTCGCAGCGCCCCTTCGAGATGGATTACCACGTCTCGCTGGCCTTCGATAACATCAACTCCCCGGAGACCAACGGCTACGGCGTGGACCACGTCAAGGTCGCCGAGGGTCTGGGCTGCAAGGCCGTGCGCGTTCAAGACCCGGCCAAGCTGGCCGAGGGCTTCGCCGAGGCCGGTCGCCTGGCCGCCGAGCACCAGGTTCCGGTGGTTGTCGAGGTCATCCTCGAGCGTGTCACCAACATCGCCATGGGCGCCCAGCTGGACGCCGTCAACGAGTTCGAGGACCTGGCCTTGAGCCCGGCCGACGCACCGACCGCACTGGTGCCGTTGAACATCGGCGAGAAGGTCAACGCCTAACCTGTTACGTAACATCACGCTGCCGCGCCGCGTTTCCGACAATACTGGGAGCGGGCGCGGCAGCGTTCACATCTACCGAAACTTTTTTGCATCTCAAGGAGCGTAAGAGCCGATGAAGATCGTCATTGCCTCGGACAAGTTCAAGGGCACCCTGACCGGCGCGCAGGTGGCCCAGGCCGTCGCCACCGGGCTTGAGCGCTCCATCCCCGGCGTACAGACCAGCGCGGTACCCGTAGCCGACGGCGGCGAAGGCACCGTCGACGCGGCCCTGGACGCCGGTTTCGCCCCGCGTCAGGTCACCGTCACCGGACCCACCGGCCAGCCGCTACAGGCAAGCTACGCGCTCAAGGACGGCGTGGCCGTCATCGAAATGGCCGCGGCCTCCGGCCTGGACGTGCTGCCCGAGGGGCGCAAGGCCCCGCTGACCGCCACGAGCTACGGCACCGGCGAACTCATCAAGGATGCGCTGGACGCCGGGGCCACCCAGATCGTGCTTGGGGTCGGCGGCTCGGCCACCACCGACGCCGGCGCCGGCATGCTGCAGGCCTTGGGAGCCAGCTTCCGCGACGCCTCCGGAGACGAACTACCCGGTGGCGGCGCGGTGCTCGAGCACCTGTCCACCGTTGATCTATCCAAACTGGATGCGCGCCTGCGCGACACCACCGTGCTCCTTGCCGCCGACGTGGACAACCCGCTGACCGGCGCGAACGGTGCGGCCCAAGTCTTCGGCCCGCAGAAGGGTGCCGACGAACAGCAGGTCGCCCAGCTCGACGCGGCCCTGGGACACTTTGCCGATCAGGTCGAGGCGCAGTTGGACAACAGCTACCGGAATAACCCCGGTGCCGGAGCCGCCGGCGGCATGGGGTACGCGGCCATGGCCGTGCTCGGTGCCACGCGCCGCCGCGGCATCGACGTCGTCCTCGAATTCACCGGCCTGGAACAGGCCCTGCAGGGGGCCGATGCGGTGATCACCGGTGAAGGCAGTCTCGATAGCCAGTCGTTAGAGGGCAAAACCCCCATCGGCGTGTCCGAGATGGCCGCCGCGCACCAGGTGCCGGTGTACGGCATCTGCGGGCGCACCACGCTGGATGCCGAAACCCTGCAGAAGGCCGGCTTCCGCGCCACCGTCGCCCTCATGGATCTGGTGGACAGCCCGGAGGAGGCCATGGCTCGCGCCGCCGAGCTGGTGGTGGACGCGGCCGAAAAACTCGGCGAGCAGATCGGCGCGGACCTGGCGCTCAAGCGCACCGCCAGCTGAGCCTGAACTACAGCAGCAACGTTCCCGCCAGATCGCCGATCTGGCGGGAACGTTGCGTTTAAGCGGGAGGTTAGCCGTGCGATGTGACGGCGTCGAGCGCATGACCTCGCCTCGTCCTGGGGCTACGGCGCGGTAAGCGCAGCGCGCCGGCGGTGACCGCGAGGATCGAGAGTAGGACCAACACCCCGGCCGGGGCGGCCACCGCCCACGGGGCGCGCTCGAGATAGTTCAGCCCCTCGGCCAGAATCAGCCCGAGCTCCGCGGTCGGCGGCTTCGGGCCAAGTCCCAGATACCCCAGGCTGGCTAGGGTCAGCGCAAGCCCCGGCAAACGCAACAGCGCATGCTTCAGTAGCGGGCCGAGCAGCTGCGGCAGCAGGTGCCGGAAATAGATCTGTGCGCGATTGAGTCCGAGCAACGGCAACATGCGAATATGCGCCTGGGCGGAGAACTCATGTAAAAGTGCGGAGGTGTGCGCGGCCAGCGGGGCCCAACCCACCGCGGAGACCGCGATCACCGCCCCGGGCACCGAGGGGCCGAAGATCGTGGCCACCAGCAGCCCGGCGATAATCGGCGGCGCCGCATTGGCGACCTCCAACGGGCCGATGCTCAGCCGCGGGAAGCTGCCCAGCACAATGCCCAACACGAGGCAGATCGCCACCACCAGCAGGGCCAGTGCCAAGGTGAGCAAGGCACCGTGTCCCACCCGTGCCAGCAGGTCACGTCCCGAGGCGTCCGCCCCGAAGGGAAGCAACAGGCTCGGCGCGGCCAGCCGTGGATGTGCGGAGGCGAAGGGGTCACGCGGCAGGGCACAGAGCACGATGACGGCCAACAATGCCAGACAGCCGCCCGGCAGCAACAGGTCGCGTCGTGTCGAGACGCCGGCCAGGCCGGAGATCGGCACATTGCCCGCGCGGACGGCCGGTCCCAGAATGAGCCAGCGCACCAGCGCGGCGGCCGTGCCCAACAACGCGGCAAGCAGGAGCAACACCAGCAGGCTGGCCTGAAGCGCCGGAACGTCCTGCGCCGAGGCCGCTCCGAGCATCAACCGCCCGAGCCCGGGGATGGCGAAGGTCTGTTCCACCGCGACGGCTCCGCCGGTGAGCCCGATGACCACCAGCGCCAGCTGTCCCACCAGTGGGGCCGTGGCGCGCCGTAGCGCCGCTAGGGCCACGGACACCGGCCGGTAGCCGGCCCGCTGCCAGGTGGCGACCCAGCGTTCGGCGAGGGTGGCCGCCAGCGAATCGGAGAGCAACTTGCCCATCAACCCGCCGGCCGGAATGCCGAGGGCCAGGGCCGGAAGCACCGCATGGTGCAGAGATTCCCAGCCGAAGGGCGGGAACCAGCCCAACCAGATCGCGAAGATCAGCATCAATAGCATTGCCAGCACGAACTCGGGCAGCGCGGTCAGTGCGGTGGCCGCCGCGCCGCTGCCGGCCCGCACCGTTCCGTTCAGGCCACGGCGCAACACCGGTAGGCAGAGCCCAATACAGCAGCACAACGCGACCAGCAGCGCCAACCCCATAAGTGTCAGCGAGACGGCGAGTGCCGCGAAAATACCCTCGGCCACCGGGGCATGGGAAACCCACGAGGTGCCCAAATCACCGTGCAAAACGCCGGCGAACCAGTCCATCATGATGTGCCAGGGACCGCGGTCCAGCCCCAGCTCGGCGCGGATGGCGGCGAGGGCCTCATCGGTGGCCTCACGGTCGGCGTAGCGGGCACGCAGGATGGCCCGCTCGGCGGAGACCGAGGAGAACCAGGGAAGTAGCCCGGCGATGGCCAGTGTGGCGGAGAAGGCTAGGGCCCGCGAGCCCCACCCGATCAGCGCTTTCATGGTTCGATCGCGGTGGAGGTGGAGACCAGCGCGCGTTCGCGCGGATCACGGACCGCGTCGCGTACCTGCCGCTCACCCTGAATGACGCGTTCGTGGAGCATCGGGATCGCCGCATCGCTGGCCAGAATCAGCGACTCGGCCCGGGCGATCGCGGCTCGACGCTCGGCCCCGGGGGCGGCGGCACTGGCCTCTGCCAACGCCCGGTCGATGTCCTTATCGCAGAGCTGAGAAATGTTGAAGGAACCCTCGCAGGCGAAGTCGGAATACATGTAGGCCACCGGGTCACCGGAGTCCAGCACGGTGGCACGGGAGAGAATGAAGGCGTCGAATTTTCCCTCGAGCGCATCGGCCTCGATGTACTGGTATTCGCGCACGTCCTGGGTGACCTCGAAGCCGGCGGCCTCGAGTTGCTGTTCGATGAGCACGGCCACCTCGGGAAGTTCGGCCCGGTCCGTGAAGGTACCCAGCTTGATCTTCACCCCGTCCACCTTCGCCGCGGCCGGTCGCGTGTTCAGTGCCTGCTGATAGGCGGCTGCCTCGCGTTCGGCGGCGACCCAAGGTAGCGCCGGGCCGAGCAGACCCTCTGCCTGGTCGGCGCGCTGCTCGTATACGTCGGCGACGATCCGCGCCCGGTCGATGGCTTCACGGGCAGCTGCCCGCACCGCCGGGTCCTTGAAGGGACCGGATTCGGAGTTCAAGTAGAGCGTATTGGTGCGCGGCATGGGCACTTCGAAAATAAGCGAGGGGTCGATCTGCGCGGCCTGGCCCACCGGGATCGCCTCGACGATATCTGCCTCGCCGGTGCGTAACGCCGCCGCGCGCGCCGTTCCGTCGGGCACATAGTGCACGTCGAGTCCGGCCGCGGCGGCCGGCTCGCCCCAGTACTTCTCGAAACGGTTCAGCGTGGCCGAGGAGGTGCCATTGGACGCGACGAGTTCATAGGGGCCGGTGCCGGTGCCCACCGGGTTCACAGTCTGTCCGGTGTAGGCGGCGGGGGAGAGGATGGACAGTTGCGGGCTGGATAACCGGTGCGAGAGTAGTGGGTCGGGCTGCGCGGTGGTGATGAGCACCTTGCCACCGTCGGTGCGGATGCTCAGCTCCACCCCGTCGAGGATCCGTGGCTGCGGGGTGGCGTCCACGGCATGTTGCAGGGCGGCGGCCGCCACCTCGGCGGTCAGCTCGGTGCCGTCGTGAAAGCTCACCCCGTCACGGATGGTGAAGGACCAGGTGTGCTCGTCGACGCGGTTTACGGCGCTGGCCAACTTCGGTTCGGCTTCGTCCTGCTCGTTGAGCACGGTCAGCGTTTCAGCGGTGTTCCAGCGGGAGAGTTTAAAGGCATCATCGCTGAGCGGGCTCAGCCCGGAACGCGGCGGCTGCAGCATGGCCAGCGAGATGCGTTGCTCGCTCTCCTGCTCAGCGGAGGCCTGTGACGAAGAGAAGCAACCGGTCAGTGCCATCGGCATCAGGCCGATCAGCGCGAGGCCGGAGACTAGTCGGGTGCGAGTGCGGGTGAACATCGTGGTTCAACTCCTTTAGTTAGTGGTTGAAAGCTGGGATTCCGCGGTGGCCGAGGCCGCCACGGGAGGTATGGTGTGGGTGATCACCGCGGCGCTGAGCAGGGCGAGCACTGCGAGCAGGGCCCAGGGCAGTGCGGCCAGAACTCCACTGTGTGTCGCGTGTTCTAGCAGCGGGCCGAGGACGAGCCCGGTGAGCAACACCGCGACACCCGAAACGCTGGCCTGCAAGCCGAGCCGGGCGCCCCGCGAAGCCTCCGGGCCCTGACTGCATAGGTGCAAAATGGTGGGGCCGACCAATAGGTGCCCGAGGATGAAGCACAGCACCATGCAACCCACCGGCAGGTAGCTCCACGGTTCGAGTACCGGGCTCAGCGCCGCGAGCGCCAGCGTGCCGAACCCTAGGGTCATGAGCCCGAAGCCGGTGCGCAGGGTGGGGCCAGGGCCCAGGTGGCGTCCGAGGCGTGCCAAGGGCAACTGGCAGGCAACGGACAGCAGCGAGATCCCCAAGAAGATCCAGGCGATGCTCGCTCCCGGCGCCTGGATGCGGTGCAGCTCCACCGGCAGCCCGAGATATAGCTGGTTATAGCCCACGAGGTTAATGGCGCTGAAGATCGTGAAGGCGAGAAAGCGCCGGGAAAACCTGGGCCGCGACCTGCCGGAGCGGACACCGGAGGGCGCCGTTCGGTGCGGCGGGACCACGCGCCAAGCGACGACCGCAAGTACCGCGAAAAGCAGCACGCAGCCGGTGGCCAGTAGTGCGAAACCGGTGGGAAGCAAAAGCAACGCCACGAGAGGTCCCAGCGCCGTGCCGATTTCGCCGACCATATTAAACAGGGCGAAACTTCCGGCGGTGCCGCGGGCAGAGTTGGCTCCGGCCCGTGAGACGAGCACCTGAAGCGCGGGGGAGAACAGGGCCGCCCCAATGCCGGTGCACAGTGCACCGAGCACCAGCCAGGGCAGCGTCCCGCTAAAGCCCAAGGCCAGAAACCCGACGATGCGCAAGGAGAAGCCACAGACCAGGGTGGCTCGCGCCCCGAAGCGGTCGGTGAGCATCCCGCCGATCAAGAACATGCCCTGTTGGCTAAAGGTCCGTAGCGACAGCACCAGGGCGATCGCGCTGGTGCTCAGCGCATGCGAGGTGGCCAGCACATGAGCCAGCAGCGGCATGACCGCGAAGAAACCGATATTGCATCCGCACTGGGCGATCAGCGCGAACCGCAGGGTGGAGCTCGTCTTCACCGGCTCGCAGCGCTCCGTGGCACCGGGACCGAGACACGCAACAGCCGCGGGAAGTCGGCGGTGGAGTTACGCAGAATGTCGCTGGTGGCGCCTTGTTCGACGATGCGGCCACCATCGAGCACCAGGGTGCGCTCGCAGAGCCGCTCCAAGGCGTGCAGGTCATGGGTGATGAAGAGCATGCCGGTGCCGCGCTCGGCACCGAGCCGGACGAACAAGTCGAGCACTGCCTCACGTAATTCCGGATCGAGGCCGCTGACCGGTTCGTCGGCGAGCAGAAGCTGCGCACCGGTGCACAGAGCACGGGCGATCGCCACACGCTGTGCCTGGCCGCCCGAAAGCTCCTGCGGATAGCGTTCGAGCACCGTCGTCGGTAGCTGGACGGCCTCGAGGGCCGCACGAGCCTGCAGTTTCCGGTCTCCGGGCACGGCGAGGTATTTCATCGGTTCGGCCAGTGCGCTGGCCACCGTCAGTCGCGGGCTGAGGCTTGCCGCGGCATCCTGCGGTATATATTGCACGGCGCGCCGGTACCAGTGCAGGGTGGGGCGCCCGGTGGCCCGCACCGCCTGCCCATCGAACTCTAGGCTTCCGGCATCGGGTGGCAACAGACCCAGCAAGATGCGCGCCAGCGTGGTCTTTCCAGCCCCCGAACGGCCAATGAGCCCAAGTCGTTCCCCGGGGGCGATGTTCAGACTCACATCCGTGAGCACCTGGCGTGCCTGCCGACCGCGGCCAAAACGCTTATTCAGTGCGCGGGCTTGCAAGGTGCTCATGCGCTCGCCGCCAGTGCGTGCGGGTGCGCTGCTTCGGGCAAGGCCAGGCTACGTTGCGTGTGCACCGTCCCGTGGCGCAATTCGATCGCGCGGTCGCAGAGCTGTGCCGCAACGGGCAGGTCGTGGGTGATGAAGACCAGCGTGGCGCCCAGCTCGGTCACGGTCTGATCGATGAGTCGCAGGATACTTGCCTGGGTGACAAGATCCAGTGCGGTGGTGGGCTCGTCGAGAATGAGCAGATCGGCACGCTGGGCCAGGGCCATTGCGAGGCAGATGCGTTGTCGTTGCCCGCCGGAGAGCGTTCCGGAGTAGCAACGTGCCACCGAGCTTGGATCTTCGAAACCGACCTGTTCGAGCAACTTCAGGACCTGTGGGTCATTGCCGCTCGGCGCGCCCAAGGCCTTGGCGAGCTGCCGACCCACGCGCACCAGCGGGTTAAGCGCGGTGAAGGAGTCCTGAGACATGCTGCTGACGCGGGTGAGAGCCGTCCGGTCTTCGCGTGCACTGAAACGTAGTTCTTGTCCGAAGAGACGCACGGAGCCGCGCTTCCGTTGCGCCGGGCCGGTGGCACCGTGCATTAGCCCGGCGCAGAGCGATTTACCGGAACCGGAACGGCCAATGAGCGCGACGCGTTCGCCTTCCTCAATGCGGAAGCTAAGGCTCTTAAGCAGTTCGGTATGGCCAACACTCAGGTGCAGGGTGTCGAATTCTACGGCGGGTGATTTCATGGTGGCTCGCAATGTTCGGAGGGGCATCTAAACCTTATTGCGAATGAGTTGCAATATCAAAACTACGGAAGAGTAGCTTTACGTAGCGCGACTTGGGAACTGGGCAGCGCAGAATGTTAGCTGCCTTACCAACTGCCCCTCGGCCCGCGCTACCTCGATATTCTGGTGGGGTTAACTATCGACCAAGACAGCACAAGGACCCCACGTGTCACTGACTCAGGAAATGACCTCCACGCGGAGCACGCTCCCGGCCCGTGGCACCGCGGTGCAACAGCGCTGGGTCGCCGGCGCCTTTCGGGGGATTGCGTTGCTCGAATGCCTCACTTGGGTCGGCATGCTCACTTCCTTGCTGTTTAAATACGTGATCAACGGCAATGCCCTCGGCGTGACGATATTTGGTTGGGCCCACGGAATCACCTGGCTGCTCTTCTTGGCCTCCGCGCTCGCCGCAGCGGTGGTATTCCGCTGGAAAATCTGGGTCTTGCTTCTCGGCTGCGCGGTCTCCACGCTCCCGTTCCTTACTTGGCCCTTTGAGTTGTGGATGGCACGTTCGGGGCGGTTACGCATCTCAGGTTAGAAAAGTCATCCCCACGATGACGTCGCGCTGTGCCCGGGGGCGGCCATAATGAAGACGGGGCGCTAAGCCCGCACATTAGCCACCGAAAGGACGACCGGGACGATGCCGTGGGATTGGCGAGCCGCCATAGACCGGGTGAAAGACGACGCGAAATTTGATGCAAGCCGGGCCTCGGTGCGCCGCTGGGCGTTGAGCATGCAACAGCCGGTCTCGCACTCGACGCTCGTCGACCGGATCTTCTTTCTCTTCGCAACCGTGGCGGCCCTCTGGTTGGCCGTGGTGGTCTCCACCCAAGGATTCAAGCATGTTCTCGGGCCGCTACTTTTCATCCCCGTCTGGGCCATTTTGGCTTATCTGGCGCTGCCCCGGATTCACCGAATGCTCTCGGACCTTTACGTCCCGGATTACTTCTTCGGACGTTCGCGAACCGCCGATGGCTTGCTCGGAGACCCGATCAACTTAGCCGTCAACGGCTCCTTAGCGCAGCTTGACCAGGCCATGCGCCAGGCCGGGTGGCATCGCGCGGAGGACGTCACGCTGAGCTCGGCGTTGAAGATCGTAATTTCCACGATCTTCCGGCGCAGTTATCCCACCGCCCCGGTGTCACCGCTGATGCTCTTCGGTCGCCCACAAAATGTGGCCTATCAGCAAGAGGTGGAGGGTAATCCCAAAAAGCGCCATCACGTGAGGTTTTGGCACACCCCGCAAGGATGGCTCTTGCCCGGCGGCACGGACGTGGATTGGCTAGGTGCCGGTACTTTCGATTCGAACGTCGGTCTGTCATTGTTCACCATGCAGATCACGCACCGGATCGACGAGAATACAGATATCGAACGCGATCACGTCATCAGCTCTATGACCGAGCACACTCCCGAATTGACGGTCAGCGTGTTGGAGAATTTCACCACCGGTTACCACAGCCGTAACGGCGGCGGCGATCGCTTTATCACCGACGGCAACCTGCCAATTGTCGATGTCAGCCAAGTTGCCGCGGAGCCCTTGCCTGAGGACGAAGAGGTGCAGATCCGCCATTCGCACGAGGCGCTGACCAAGGCGCCGCTGGGTATGGTTGCCGGTGGCCTATTGGCCGTGGCCATCACCCTCATTACGGCGATTTCCGCGGTGACCGATCCGGTGGGGTTCATCGAGGAACCCATTGATGATTGGCAGATGACCACTTGGGTGGCCATTATCATCGGCTTTTTCGTGTTGCTGTTGGCCTTCCAAATTGAACTGGTTCGTCTGATGTTCAAGCGCCGTCACCGGGCTCGTTTTGTGTTGATGGCAACCCTCGCTGCCGGTGTCTTAGTGACCGCGTTGGACTACTTTTCGCCCGGGGTCAGTATTCGATTGGATGGGACGCTGACCATGGCGACCCTACAGTGCGTGGCGTTGATTGGTATCACGAGTGATCGGGCCGCCGCCTGGGTCCGTGTGAAACCGCGTCCCGCTCTCGAGGCGTAGGCTAAGGAATTGTGAACGAGTTCTTTCGCGTTTCCCCTTAAATGACGACTTTTAAGCAACAATTAACAACGGACAGTTGACGGCGTAAAGCAGGTGAATGGCTTGGCAGGTAAGGACTTCGAACCGGAATCGGTGCGTGTCATCGAGCAAATTCGGAACGAGATTATCGATGGTGTGCGCAAGCCAGGTAGCCGTCTAGTGGAGCGCGATCTCGCCGAAGAACTCGGGGTCAGCCGCTTGCCCATCCGCGATGCTTTGCGGGTGTTGGTGTCCGAAGGATTGGTGACACCACGTCCGCGCACTTGGGCCACGGTCCGCGAGTTCTCGGCCTCGGATGTGGCCGATCTGCATGAAGTGCGTGGGGCGCTCGAGTCCATGACCTTTACGTTGGCCGCGCAACGCCATACTCGGGAGGGGCTCGCGGAGCTTCGCGAGGTGCTCGACCGTGAACTGGTCGCCGCGGCGAGCCAAGATTACACCATGGCGCGACGTGCCGGGGCGAGCTTTCATGAAGTTGTTATCAAATTGGCGGGCAACGATTTGCTCTTGGAATTGCAAAGTTCGTTGGCTCCGCGAATGCGTTGGCTTTTGGCGCAACACGACGATCTGCAGACTATGGCCCACGAGCATGAATTACTTTTCGAGGCCATCGCGGAACGCGATGTTGAACGAGTCAAGCGGTTGGTCGAACAGCATCTCGACACCAGCCGCGGTAGCCTCGCCGATAAGCGAGCCCGCGAGGATGGCGCGACGACCGAGGCGGATATTCACTAACTCTTGAATATCAATCGGGTAGTCCGGGATTCCGGACGGCCGGTGTCAATTCTGCGATACGACGGACTTGTGAGCGCGATTACATAGAGGGCGTGGCCCTTGTGGGTCGTGAGCAAGAGTCCGCAGTTCCAAGGAGTATCGTGAGAACCAGCCAACCCGCCCAGAGCCTCAAAAGAGGACTAAGTACCCGGCATATCCGGTTCATCGCGCTTGGCTCGGCCATCGGCACCGGGCTGTTCTACGGTTCGGCCGGTGCCATCCAAATGGCAGGTCCGGCGGTGTTGCTGGCCTACGTCATCGGCGGTGCCGTGGTGTTCATGGTGATGCGTGCCCTCGGTGAAATGGCGGTGCGCAATCCGATCTCCGGGTCCTTCGGCTCCTACGCCACCCGCTATGTGGGACGCTTCGCCGGGTTCGTGACGGGCTGGACCTATACCTTCGAAATGTTCGTTGTCGCACTGGCCGATGTCACGGCCTTCGGCGTCTACATGGGTTTCTGGTTCCCCAATGTCGAGCGTTGGATCTGGATCCTAGCGGTGGTCTTCTTTATCGCCGCGGTCAATTTGCTCTCCGTGAAGGTATTCGGCGAGCTGGAATTCTGGTTCTCGCTCATCAAGGTCGTGGCGATCATCGCCATGATCGCCGGTGGTATCGCCGTAATCGTCTTTGGTTTGGGCAACCAGTCCGAAGGTGCCGCGGGTATTTCGAATCTTTTCTCACATGATGGGTTTATGCCCAATGGCGTCATGGGCATGCTCATGTCGTTCACCATCGTGATGTTCGCCTTTGGTGGTACCGAAGTCATCGGCATTACCGCGGGTGAGGCGCAGAACCCGCGTAAGGTGATTCCGAAGGCTATCAATTCAGTTCCGATCCGAATTCTGCTCTTTTACGTACTGACCCTCGGTGTCATCATGTCCATTCAGCCGTGGAACACCATTAACGGCGAGGAAAGCCCCTTCGTTTCGATCTTCTCGAGTATCGGACTGTCCTCGGCGGCTCACGTGCTGAACTTTATCGTGATCACCGCAGCGCTTTCGGCCATCAACGCCGATATCTTCGGTGCCGGACGCATGATTCACGGTATGGCCAAGCAGGGGCAGGCGCCCATGGTCTTTACCAAAACCACCGCCAATGGTGTGCCGTGGGTGACCTCGCTGTCGATGATTGTGGCGTTGCTGATCGGTGTAGTGCTCAATGTCTGGTTCGAGGATCAGATCTTCTTCCTCATCGCCGCCCTGGCCACCTTCGCCACCGTTGTGGTCTGGCTGATGATTCTGCTCTCGCATATTGGGATGAAACGCGACATTGCCCGCAAGGGCCTGAAGTCTGCGGGTTTTCAGATTCCGTTCTGGCCGCTGGGTAGCTACCTAGCTGTGGCCTTCATGATCTTCGTGATCGTTATGATCGGCGTGGTGCCCGATACCCGTAGCGCGCTAATTACCGGCGCGGTCTGGGTGCTGGCTCTTGGCGCTTGTTACTGGTTCTTCGTGCGCGGCAAGCAAGCGCCCGACAACGATGAATTCGATGAACAGCCCGATGACGAGCTCGAATTGCCACACCAGGTTGAAGCGGTGGACGGTCGGCAGTAGTCCAAGTCAGCTAAGGTTCGTTGGGGTCGCAAGTGCGCTACAGCGCACCTGTGGCCCCTTCTTCGTGCGGTTTTGGGATGCAAAAGAAGCCCAAAGTTCTCTTGTTGGTGGCATGGCTCACATTTAGTCTTAAATGGGATCCCAATTTGGGATCCCAAGGCAGGGTGTCGAGCGAGGGCACCACGATGGGAAGCGCGCCCCGTCGACTGCCGCCACCGTACACCGCAGCTTCGACGAGGACTTTATATGTCTACGAACCAACAAACTTCTCCACCACTCAAGGACGCGCCACGTACCGATTCGAGCGCCAAAGTCACCAACGTGCGCTGGAAACTATTTATTCTGCTGCTGATTCTGGTCACCGTGAACTACATCGACCGTGGTTCGATTTCGGTCGCTCTGCCGATGATTCAGGAAGAATTCAACCTGCCGCCGGAACTGCTCGGGCTCTTGCTCTCGGCCTTCTTCTGGACTTATGCGGCGATGCAGGTGCCGGTCGGCTGGTTGATCGACCGCTTCGGCCCACGCAAAATGCTCACCGCCTCCTGCGTGGGGTGGGGAGCGGCCACCGCGGCATCCGGCCTCTCGGGTGGCTTTTTGTCCATGTTCATCGCCCGTATGGGGATCGGTGTGACCGAAGCCGGAGTGATGCCGGCCGGCGGTAAGCTCAACGCCCTGTGGATGCCAGCGAAGGAACGTGGCCGTGGCGCCACCATTCTCGATGCCGGTGCGCCACTGGGTGCGGGCCTTGGCGGTATCGCCATCGCCGGCCTGATCGCCTTGACCGGTTCCTGGCGCTGGGCCTTTATCATCGCCGGTGCGGCCACCGTGCTGTTGGGATGGGCCGTGTGGTGGTACGTACGCGATAATCCCCGCAACCACCCAGCCATGAGCGAGGCAGAAGCCGACTATATTGAGGCTGCGCACCGCGAGGAAGACGAGGCCAACGCCGGCAGCAACGGCAAAGGCAAACTACGCAACTATCTGAAGTACCGTTCCTTCTGGTCCATGTGCTTCGGCTGGTTTGGCTTCAACGGTGTCTTTTACGGCCTGCTTACCTGGGGGCCGCTGTATCTTTCAGAATCCAAGGGCTTCGACCTAAAGGAAATCGGCTGGTCCACCTTTGTGATTTTCGGTGCCGGATTTGTGGGGGAAATTATCGGCGGACGCTTGGCCGACACCCTGCAGACTAAGGGCTTTGGCACCAATAAGGTTATGCGCACCCTGCTGGGCCTTTCGGCGGTTATGGTGACCCTCGGCTTGGTGGGCACCACCGTGATCCCGGACCCGATTACCGCGGTCATCATGCTGTCGATCGTGCTCTTCTTCCTGCGCTGGGTAGGTCTGTTCTGGGCTGTTCCGGCCACGCTGGGAGGACGCGCTAACGCCGGCGTGCTCGGTGGCGCGATGAACTTCAGCGGCAATATTGCCGGTTTCCTCACTCCCATTGCGGTGGGCCTGATCGTGGGTGCCACCGGCGGCTACACCTGGGCATTGCTCTACTTTGTCGGGTCGGCCCTGATCATGGGGATCTCCGTGATCACCCTCGACTACTCCAAGCGACTGGCCATCTAAGAAGAAAAGACAAACCCATGACCGGCGATCCGCGAACCCCTAAGGCTGCACCACTACGCGAACAGGTGCGTGACACCATCCGTCAACGCATTTTCGATGGCTACTACGCACCGGGCACCCGGCTGATCGAACGCGATCTGGCCGAGGAGTTCAGTGTGTCTCGCCTGCCGGTGCGCGAAGCGTTACGCATGTTGCGCCAAGAAGGTCTGGTGGTCGAAAAGGCCACCCGCGGATCGCTGGTCGCCTCACTCACCGAAAAAGACGTGCGAGACTTGTTCGACTTGCGCGGGGCGCTGGAGGTGCTCGCCTGTCGGTTGGCGGCCGAACGTGCCACCGCTACGCAGCTCGAGGATCTCTCCGAACTACTGGACGCGGCCGATGCGCTCCTCGCGGCCGGCCGCCGCGACAAGGCCCAACGCACGAACAACGAGTTTCACGACCGCGTCATCGACATCGCCGACAACGACCTGCTGCGAGCCGCACTGGCTCCACTGACCGGACGCCTGCACTGGCTCTTCCGGCACGTGGACGACCTCGCCGAGCTGATCGGCGAACACCGACGGCTCCTAGCGGCCATTGCGAGCGGCGATCCGGATACCGCCGCCGCCGAATCGGCCCGTCACATCGCCAAATACCGTGCGCAGTTTCCCGAACTGCACGCCACCGTCACCTCAGGACACCAATGAAATTACTAGTGATCAACCCCAATATCTCCGACGACGTCAGCGCGCTGATCGCCGCCGAAGCGCAACGTAGCGCCGCGGCCGACACCGAGCTGAGCATACGGACCGCCGCCACCGGCATGCAATATATCGAAACCCGGCTCGAGTCATTGATCGCCGCACCCGCGGTGGCCGAGACGATCGCCGAGAACCCGGGCCACGATGCGGTACTGGTTGCCGCGTTCGGCGACCCGGGGATGCCTGCCCTCAAAGAACTGTGTCAGGTGCCGGTGATCGGCATGACCGAGGCGGCTTTGGCGGCCGCCGCATTGCAAGGTAGCCGCTTCTCGATCATCGCGATCTCCGCGCGGATCACCGCCTGGTATCGCGACACCGTGGAAGCCTATGGTTACGGTTCACGGCTCGCTTCGATCCACTCGTTGAGCGACCCGCTCGGCGGCATCGGCACCGTGCAACAAGACTTCGGCGACAAGCTGGTGGAGCTCTCACGCCACGCCGTGGAGCACGACGGGGCCGATGTGATCATCCTGGCCGGGGCACCGCTGGCCGGCCTGGCCCGTGAGGTCTCCGAGCAGATCCCGGTACCCGTGGTGGATGGCATCTCCGCCGGGGTGAAACTCACCGAGGCCATCGTGGCTTTGAAGAGTGGAACGCACCGTGCCGGATCCTACGGGCCGCCCCCACGCAAGGAACGTCGCGGGCTCTCCGCGGCCCTCGACGCACAACTAGCTGCCCGACAGGGCGCAGCGGAAAAGGTAAAGGCATGAAAGACTCAGTGGTCATCGCCCACGGGCTCGTGGTTAACGCCGACGGGCGGCGCCACGCGCATGTACTCATCCGTGGCGGACTCATCGAGCGCGTCATCGATGCCAGCGAACCGGTGCCCGCGGCCGAGCGCATGATCGACGCCAGCGGCAAGCTCGTGATTCCCGGTGGCGTGGACGGGCACTGCCATATCGCCCAGCGCACCGGGCGCTACGACACCGTGGATGATTACGCCACGACCACCTCCGCAGCGCTGGCCGGAGGCACCACCACGGTCCTAGACTTCGGCATACCTGCCGACGCCAGCCAAAGCCTACTCGAAGCCGCCGAGTACAAACTCTCGCTGCTCGACCAGGCACGCTGCGATGTGGCCTTGCATGCCTCGGTGATTGAATGGGACGAGACGGTTCCGGCCCAGCTCGACGCACTGGTCGATCGCGGCATCCGCTCGGTCAAGCTCTACACCACCAACCGGGGCACCACCATGGCCGACGGGGATACCATGATCAAGGTGCTGCGCGAAATGGCTCGGATCGACGGGCTGGCCTATGTGCACGCCGAACATGACCCGATGATCGTGGACTGTACCAGCCGGCACGCAGAGGCTGGGCAGATCGGTATCGAGCATCTCCCGGCCACCCGTCCGGAGCTGGCCGAGGAAGCCAGCGTGCGCGAGGTGCTGGATATGGCCGAATACACCGGTGCCGCGGTCTACTTTGTGCACCAGTCCACGCCGGGTGCCGTGGATCTAGTCAGCGCCGCCCGCGAGCGTGGCCTGCCGATCCATTCGGAAACCTGCCCACACTACGTGGCACTGAACGACGAGGTCTACGCCGGCGAGCTGCCCGAGTTCTATGCCTGCTGCCCGCCCATGCGGGATAAGGCCACGATGCTCGCGCTGCGCCAGCGCCTCACCGATGGGGCCATCGACACGGTCGCCTCCGACCATTCGGCCTATAACCTGAGCCAGAAGCGCGAGCGTCTGGACGATCTGCGGATGATGCCCCATGGCCTACCCGGGGTGGAAACTCGGCTACCGGTGACCTACACCCATATGGTTGGCGAGGACCTGAGCGGACTGGAGAAGTTCGTCTCGGTCTTCGCCACCGCCCCGGCCCGACTCAACGGGCTGGTCGGCAAGGGCAGCATCGCTCCGGGTTTCGACGCCGACCTGGTGCTCATCGACCCCGCCAAGATGCGTGCGGTGGATGGGACTGCGTTGCGTATGGGCACCGACTTCTCACCCTTCGAAGGGATGGAACTGCGCGGCTGGCCCGAAACCGTGCTCAGCGGCGGCACCGTCGTGCTCGATGCCGAAGGTTTCACCGACCCCGGCGCGGTGGGACGCCTCTTACCACAGGCACGCTACTCCGAAGCGGTGAACTGGCCACCACTCGGCCAGCCGCATTCCGCTGCACTGACCGCCCACTAGTTAAGGAGCCGCCATGCTGAAGAACCTGACCGAATCGATCGCTCTGACGGCCGATACCTTGGCCACCCGCCCGCTGAGGCTGGGTATGATCGTTCCCTCCTCGAACACCTGCTTAGAGCCGCAGACCTATCGGATCCTCGGGGACCGGGACGACGTGACGGTGCACAGCACCCGCATCCCGGTCACCCGGATCGCCTTGGATGCAGACTCGGATCAACAATTCGACGTGTCCGGCATGCAGGCCGCCGCCGAGCTGTTGGCCACCGCCGATGTGGACGTCATCGCGTGGAATGGGACTAGCGGATCGTGGCTGGGCGCCGAACACGACCGGAAGATCGCGGCCTGTATCACCGAGGCCACCGGCATTCCGGCCACCACCAGCACACTGGCCTACCTCGAAGCCTTCGACCGCTTCGAGCTACAGCGCATCGGTCTGCTCACGCCCTACACTCCGGATGTGAACCTGCAGATCGCCTCGAGCTATGCCAGTTGCGGAGTGCAGGTCACCGGTAGCCGTCACTTCGATCTGAGCGACAACGAATCCTTCGCCCGGGTCCAGCCGCGAGACCTACTCGAGGGTTCGCGACAGTTGCTTGCTATGGATCCCGATGCGTTGATCTTCCTGTGCACCAACCTTTATGGGGCACCAGCAGTGGAGCAGTTGGAAGCCGAAAGCGGGCTGCCGGTGCTCGACTCGGTGGCCGTGACGCTCTGGCATGCCCTGATGTTGGCTGGAGGAGCGCCGCTGGAACCACGTTGGGGGCGGCTTCTGGCCGGATAACCCCGGGGTGAGTGCTCTTGGGCGGGCCGGCCGAGTTGGGAGCGCCGACTCGCGGCGCGTTCTAGGATCGAATGACGGGCAGTACGACTAAGACCGGCACCGCGGGAGCACTCACCGCTATACTCCTGGTGCACCCAGTAGGAGGCAACGCCAATGGCGCACCCGAGCGCGAACCGATTGCTGCCAACGTGGAGCCTTCCGGTCAGAATCCTCGGGATTGCGGGCATGATGGCCGGCGGACTTTATTTAGTCATGCTTCTACCGATGCCAAGCGATCCGTCTTCGCACTCCACCCTCGGCGTGCGAATTCTTGCTGGATCGTTGCTGAGCGTCTACCTGATGGCCGGGATCCTCGTGGTGGCCCGGTTCGTGGAACGGAAAACCTGCTCGGAAGCTGCATTCGACATCGGTCTATGCCGGGGGCGCGCTGTGCTGTACGGCGCGTTGCTCTGGGTCGTTCCGGCGACCTCGGTTTTCGCGTTGCTGACCTTGCTCGGTCAGTCTTTGGAAGTTCAGGCTTCGGCTGGTCAGTTGTGGGGCACCGTGGCCCTAGTAGGTGTCGCCGTCCTGCTCTCGGAAGCGATCCCCGAGGAGCTGGTCTTTCGCGGCTATGTGATGGCGGTCTTGGGGGAACGCCTGCACGGGTGGTGGGTGATCTCCATCCAGGCGGCCCTTTTTGCGGGGCTCGCGTTCGTGCTGCGTGGCGGGGTTGATCTCTTGGATTTTTCCCTGTTCATCACCATGGGCGTAGTCTTCGGCTACCTGAGGCAGGTCACCGGGAGCGTCTGGACGAGCATCGGGATCCATGCCGCCTTTCAAAGCGGTGCCCAATTGGTCCTGACCCATGAGGTCCTCATCTTCAACGGAAGCGAGCTGCACGCCATGCTCGCTTTGGGTGCCGTTCCGTTCACCTGCGTCATCATTGCGGTTTCATTCGTGGAGCCGGCGGTGACGAGATTCCGTTCTGGTCACCGACGCTGAGATCGGTGATGCCGTTGCCCGATGTACGCACTGGGTCCTGCTGAGTCGTCGATCTCTGACTCGATGAGGTCGGATAAGTTGCGCGACTGATCCGGTCCCCGGAAAGCCGCGGTGTTTGGCTGAAATTACAGCCCAAACATGCATTGCCAGGTGATCTGTGTCACGTAATGATTTATTTGGGATCCACAAACGGGATCCCAAATTCCGGCGCCGGTGGATCCCGGGTCGGCCACTCTCCTCGCAGAGACGATCTCAGTCCATCTTCACCGGTGGCCCGGCGTAAAGCCTCGCGGCGTCGACCGCGTTGCTGACGCCATCCACCCGCAGTTTCAGGAGGGCACATGCCCAGCACATCATCCGTTCAGCGTTCCACCAAGGGAAGCACGTCCGCTGGCGACAACTCGATGAAGCGCGTTGTTGCCGCGAGTTTCGTAGGCACCACGCTCGAGTACTATGACTTCTTCGCCTACGGCACCGCCGCGGCGATCGTGTTTCCGGTGCTCTTCTTCCCGGATTCCGAACCGGCCACCGCACTATTGCTGGCCCTGGCCACCTAAGCCGTGGGTTACGTGGTCCGCCCTCTTGGAGCTGCACTCTTCGGCCACTACGGAGACAAGATCGGGCGCAAGAACGTCTTGGTGGCAACCTTGCTGATGATGGGCCTGGCCAGCGCGGCCGTAGGCCTGTTGCCAACCTACGCGGCGATCGGCGTGGCTGCACCGGTTCTGTTGGTGCTGATGCGCTTCGTGCAGGGCTTGGGCCTTGGTGGAGAATGGGGCGGCGCTGCGCTGATGGTGACCGAGTCGGACACCTCGGGGCGACGCGGCTTCTTCGGATCTATGGTGCAGACCGCCGCCCCGACCGGGCTGCTGTTGGCCACCGGCGTCTTCGCGCTGATCACGGCCGTGACCACCGAGGAGCAGTTTCTCAGCTGGGGTTGGCGCATCCCGTTCCTGGTGAGTTTCGCACTGGTGGCCATCGGTTTGTACATTCGCGTGAAGTTAGCTGAATCCCCGGTATTTGCCCAAGCCGAGGCCAAGGAGGAAGCGCAGCGCGCCAGCGAGGTCAAGGCCCCGCTGTTACACGTGCTCAAGCACTACAAAAAGGAACTGGCCCTGGCGATCGGCTCGCGCATCGGTAGCGACATCGCCTTCTACATCTTCGCGATGTTTATCTTGGTCTACGGTACCGAGCATCTCGGGTTGAGCAAGTCACTGGCGCTGGCCGCCTCCACGATTTCGGCGGTCGCTCAAATGATCGCGCTACCGTTCTTTGGGTCGCTGTGCGATAAGTTGGGTCGGCGCCCGGTGATGATCGGCGGCGCCGTGGCGGGCATTGCCTATAGCTTTATCTTCTTCGCGATGCTCGATTCGCGCATTCCATTCTTGGTGCTGATCGCGCCGGCCATCGGCTTGGTGATCGTGGCGGCCATGTATGCGCCGATCGCTTCCTTCATTCCGGAGCTTTTTGCCACTAAGGTCCGATACACCGGGTCGGCCGTGGGCTTCCAGATGGCCGGTGTTTTCGGTGGCGGCTTCGCCCCAATGATCGCCATGCAGTTGATCGTGCTGACGCAGACCGGATTCACGGTGGCCGGGTACCTATCCTTGGCGTTGGGGCTGATGGTGCTGTGCGTCTACCTCGCCAAGGAAACTAGCAAGATCGCAATGACGGACGCCGGTAGCGCCAGCGACCCGCACACGCGATAAATCTTCGTCCCACAAGGAGCAGGAAAGCCATGAGTCACCTCACCGACGACATCAGCACCACATTGGGCGTCCCGGCCACCGAATGGGCTCGACGGATCCGCGCGGGTGAGCTCAGCGCCGAAGAATGCATGGCGCGACACCTGAAGGTTCTCGACCGAGAGAATCCGGCGCTGAACGCGGTGGTCACGCTCAACCCGCTGGCCATGGAGCAAGCACGAGCCGCCGACGCTGCGGCGGCCCGTGGGCAGTGGCGTGGAGCCCTGCACGGTGTTCCCTTTACGGTCAAAGACACCCTGTCGGTGGCCGGCATGCGTGCCACCGCGGGTAGCACGTTGCTGAAGGACTACCATCCGCACGCCTCGGCCACTGCCGTCCAGCGCCTGCTCGATGCGGGGGCGATTGTGGTGGGCAAGGCGAACTGTTCGGAGCTGGCCGTGCCAACCCATTCGAGCAACCCTGTCTTCGGTGACACCTGGAACCCTTGGAATCGCGAACTCACCTCGGGCGGTTCATCCGGTGGCGACAGTGCGGCGGTTGCCGCAGGGATGGCGGCGTTCGGTCTCGGCACCGACTTCGGCGGCTCCATCCGCTGGCCCGCGCACTGCACGGGGCTTACCAGTATGCGACCCACGGTTGGCTTGATCCCGCAGACCGGAATGCTGCCCTTTGTTCCGCGTCCGGATTCCTTCCCGGCTCCAAACTCCATGTCGGTCCTGCATCGGCTCTCCTCGGTGGGCTGGTTAGCGCGCTCGGTGGCGGACCATGCCATGCTCTTGCAGGTGCTCGCCGGCCCGGACGGTAGTGACCCGAACGCGATCCCGGTGACACCTCGCCCGGCGCACGATCAACCTTCTGCGATCGCCTGGTGCGATGGGGAGGGTAGTTTCCCGGTACGCGCCGACGTAGTGAAGGTGGTGCGACGGGCGGCCGAGGCCCTCGCCGAGCGTGGTCTGAGAACCGTCCGGCGGCGTCCGGCGGTCCTCGAGCGTGCCGCAGAGACCTTTATCCGCTTGCGCACTACCGCGGGGATGCCCGAGGTGCGTGAATTAGCGCGGGGGCGCGAGGAGCAAGTGAGTGAGCCGATGCGTAGCTCCATTTTGGGTGCGCCAGATTATTCGGTGGCCGAGTATCGGCAGGCGCTTGATGCTCGCGATGAGATCTGGTCGCAGATGCTGCAGTTCCTCGATGAGTTCCAGATTCTATTGCTCCCGGTAGCCAGTGTCCCGGCGGTGGATCCGCGGCAGACGGAGTTTGAGATCGAGGGGGTAAAGATACCGTGGACCGAGCTGGGCTCAAGCTGCCGTGCGATTAGTATTCTCGGTTTCCCGGTGGTCGTTGTGCCCTGCGGTTACAGCGCAGACGGCTTGCCGGTAGGTGTGCAGGTGGTCGGGCGCCCATATGAGGATCTGCAAGTTATCGAAGTCGCCGGTTGGCTCGAGGAGGCCTTCGGAACCTTTACCGTCGGCCACTAACGGTCTGTGCTTGGCCCCGTCACGCAACGAAGCGTGTGACGGGGCCATTTTTCTGCCACCATCTCGTTTGGTATACCCATGGGTGACGAAATTCCGGGCGTGTGAGCAATTGTGAGCGAATATTGCAGGAGCTCCCTACCTTTTGGAATACCAAATAAGCTACAGTGTGAGCTAGGAAACATCACATTGTTTGAAAGAAGTCACCGATGACCCTCATGCTCAATGCCTCGGCGCTACAGGCCGTGCTCGATATGCCTTCTACGGTTCAGGCCGTCGACAGGATTTTTGCCGATTTGGCGCGAGGCACGGCGGCCCAACCTACGCCGTCAGCTATGGGGGTTCCGAGCGCGGACTCGAGCTTTATCGTGATGCCCAGCGTGGCGGCCGAACCCGCCCTAGCCAGCGTCAAGCTATTGGCCGACATCCCTTCCAATGCTCAGCGCGGACTACCCTCGCAGCGCTCCCTGATCATGCTGGCCGATCACATTACCGGCGATCCGCTGGCCATCCTAGATGGCAAGGTTCCTACGCGCATTCGCACCGCCGCCGCCACCGCCGTGGCCACCAAATATCTTTCGTGTCCCGACAGTGCCGTCCTCGGCCTGATTGGTGCCGGCGCTCTCGCGGTGGCGCACGTTGAAGCCATGCTCTGCGTGCGCCGGTTTGAGAAGATCGTTGTCTGGTCGCGCACCGAGCAACGTGTGACCGAATTCGCCGCCGCCGTCGCCCACCACGGCCTAGATGTCGTGCCCATGGCCACGGCCAAAGAGGTGGTGGCGGCCTGCGATGTGCTGTGCACGCTGACCCCATCGGTGGATCCGATCGTGCAGGGCGAGTGGTTCCGGCCGGGGCAACACATCAATGCGGTCGGTGCCCGCCCGCGGCCGACTGAGCGCGAAGTTGATGCAGAGGGTATGGCTCGCGCCCGAGTGTTCGTTGATCATTGGGGCACCGCGCAGGCAAAATCCGGCGACTATCTGTTGGCGCTCGCCGAAGGAGCCATTACTGAGCAAGCCATCGTGGGGGAGTTGGGGCAGGTTGCCGCCGGCGAGATTGTCGGGCGCCGCGATGCGCGGGAGATCACGCTGTTCAACTCCGTCGGCATCGGCGCACTGGATCTGGCCATTGGCCGCTTAGCCTATGACCGTGCGTTGGAGCAGGGGCTCGGCCAGTCCGTGGACCTCTCGCTGTAATGAGGCAACTGTGATGGCCACCGGCGGTTTCGAGCCCGAATCGGTACGGATTGCAGAGAAGATTCGCACCGAAATTATCGATGGTGCGCGCCCTCCGGGGAGCAAGCTGGTCGAGCGCGATCTCGCGCTTGACCTAGGGGTTAGCCGCCTGCCGGTGCGCGATGCGATCAAAACCCTGGAAACCGAGGGCATGGTGCGGTTGCGCCCGCGCTCCTGGGCCGTGGTTCGTGAGTTTACGGCGACCGATATCGCGGACCTTCAGGAGGTGCGCGTGGGCTTAGAATCGATGACCTTCAGGCTTGCCGCTCGACGGCATACCCGCGAGGGTCTAGAGCGTTTGCGTGAGATCGTGCAGGCGGAGCTGGCTGCGGCACAGACTGGTGATGGGGCGGCGGCCCGCCGTGCCGGTGCTGAGTTTCACGAATGCGTCAATCAGCTTGCCGGCAATGATCTGTTACTGGAGTTGCATGGGGTGCTGTCAGCTCGCATGCGATGGCTGCTGGTGCAGCATGACGACCTTCAGGCGATTGGGCGCGAGCACCAGGAGCTGCTGGAAGCGATTTCCGTGCGCGATGAGGACCGTGTCGCACTATTGGTATCCCATCATTTGGCGACAAGCAAGCGTAGCATGGCCCGATTGACGGCTGACCCGAGTGCCGCAAATCTTTCGTAAGTGGTGTACCCATTGGTTATTCGATACCCAATGCTCACCCATTCGACCTAGTTGGCTGGCGGTTTTTCGTCCTTAGTGTATTCGCTTGAGCGTGACCGAATGCTTCCATCGCGGTCGCGACGCGACGCTGCAGGGGGAAACGTCTGCGTCTATTTTTGATTTTGGTATTCCAAATGATTCGCTTTTGGTATACGGTTTCCGTGTTAGCTAGATCACTCACATCGTCTAAGGGGATGGGATATGACCGCCACGGCCTCAACGCCGACCACGGCCAAGCCCGTGGCTACGGGACGTTCCCTGTTGGCCACCGCGTGGATGCGCATCCGACGGAGCCGGATCGCCATGGCCAGTCTGGCCGTCGTGGTGGGCATGGTGCTCTTCGCCATCTTGGCTCCGGTGCTCGTGGCCATTGAGGGGCAAGACCCAAACACCACCAACACCACGCCCGAAGTGCTGGATAACTTCTACACCCCGGGCCTGCCACTGCCGCAGTACATGTATCCGAGCGCCGAACACTGGCTCGGCGTCGAGCCGGGCTTGGGCCGTGACCTCTTCGCCCGCCTGGCCTACGGGGCACGTGTCTCGCTGGTCATCGCACTGCTGGCCACGCTGGTATCGGTGGTGCTGGGCACGATCCTCGGGGCCGCGGCCGGCTATTTCGGCGGCAAGGTCGATATGGTCATCAGCCGCATCATGGACCTCTTCCTAGCCTTCCCGCACCTGCTACTGGTGCTTTCGATCGCCCCGATCCTGCAGTCCCGTTTGGCCGGTACCGCGCTGGGAAGCGGATCCTTTGTCCCGATCGCCTCACTGGTGATCGTGCTCGGTTTCTTCGGCTGGGCCTACTTGGCCCGCGTCGTACGCGGCCAGGTGCTGACCATTCGCCAGCAGGAGTTCATCGATGCGGCCCAGTCCTACGGGACCTCGCACCGCTCCATGATTTTCAAACAGGTGATCCCCAACGTCACCGGCGTGGTGCTGGTGTACGCCACAATGATGATCCCGACGAATATCACCGCCGAGGCGGCCCTGTCCTTCCTCGGCGTGGGCGTCAAGGACCCAACCCCTTCCTGGGGACAGATGCTCAACGCCGCGCAGGCCGGAAACTGGTACCTCAGCGACCCCTGGTTCTTGGCGGTGCCCAGCATCGCCTTGATCATCACGGTGCTCGCCTTCAACCTGCTCGGAGACGCCCTGCGCGACGCCCTCGACCCCAAGTCCTCACGGTAGCGCGCCGCGCCGCCTGAGTTATCACCTCGCACATGTCCAAGGAGGATTCTCAATGAAGATGCGAGCAACAAAAATGCTGGCCGCGGCCGCCGTGGTCGCGTTCGGCCTGACCGCCTGCGGCGGCGGAGGAGCAGCCAAGGCTCCGTCCGCCGGACAGGGCGACCCCTACGCCCCGGTGATCGTCGAGCAGGGTTTCTCCGAAAAGGGCGGCACCGTCAACGTATTGATGTCCTCGGACTTCGCCACCCTGGACCCGGGTAACTCGAACTACGTGCAGACCGCCAACGTGGGTCAGCTGTACTACCGCACGTTGACCATGGCCAAGGAGACCGCCGGTCAGCCGCCGGAGATCGTGCCGGATCTGGCCACCGACACCGGCCAGGTATCCGAGGACGGTTTGACCTGGACTTTCACCCTCAAAGACGGGCTGAAATACGAAGATGGTTCGCCGA
This sequence comes from Glutamicibacter sp. PS, assembly GCA_031317595.1. Lineage (GTDB taxonomy): Bacteria > Actinomycetota > Actinomycetes > Actinomycetales > Micrococcaceae > Glutamicibacter > Glutamicibacter endophyticus. The sequence goes on along the minus strand of JANCMB010000001.1, from coordinate 2,889,946 downwards.
TTACCGCACAGGACGTTAAATACGGGGTCGAGCGCACCTATGCTCGCGACGTTTACACGCAGGCCCCGCAGGAGTTGAACTCCGCATTGAGTCACGATGACTACAAGGGCCCCTATAAGGGTGGCGACTTCAAGGCCATCGAAACCCCGGATGAGAAGACGATCATCTTCCACCTCAAGCAGCCCTTCGCCGAATTCCCGGCCTTGGTTTCCCGCTCGAATACCGCCCCCGTGCCTGAAGCCAAGGACACCAAGCAGGACTACACCAACCACCCGGTCTCCTCGGGCCCGTACAAGATCAAGAGCTACGACCGTGGCCGCGAACTGGTGCTCGAACGTAACGATCAGTGGGATCCGGCCACCGACCCGAACCGCCCGGCCCTGCCCGACGAATTCCGCTTCTCGCTGTCGACCTCACAGTCCACTATTTCGCAGAAGCTGATCTCCGACGCAGACCCGAATGCGATCACCTTGGACTCCAACGGTGCGCTGCAGGCCTCGGACGCGGCAAGCCTGAACGACGAGAAGATTTCCGCACGCACCGCCGGTGGCTTCCTCGGGTGCATTGACACGTTGAACCTGAACACCGAAACCATCAGCGATCCCGAGATCCGCAAGGCCATCGCCCTGTCGATCGACCGGAGCGCCATCCAGGTGCAGTACGGCGGTGCCCGCTTTGGCCAGCTGGTCAACAGCCAGCTCACCGAGAAGATGGTGGGCCTAACCGAGCAGGTCTCGGATCTGGACCCGACCGGTAAGCCGAAGCTCGACGAAGCCAAGGCGTTGCTGGAGGGCAAGGACGTGCCCAAGGAACTGGTCTACGGTTACGCCAACTCAACCGAACGCTATAAGAACATTGGCACCGTGCTGCAGCAGAACCTCAAGGAACTAGGCATCACCTTGGAGCTACGCCCGATTCCCGCGGCCAACTACTACACCACCCTGGCCGGTGACGGGATGCCGGATATTGCTCGCGCCGGTTGGTGCGGTGGCGCCGACTCCTCCTCGGCTCGCATGACCGTCGACCCGAACCTCGGCCCATCGCTGGATGGCAAAACCTATGGGTTCAGCAACATTCCGCGTTTCTACGACGAGGAACTCTCCAAGCGCATGTACGAGCTGCGCGGTGCCACCGGCACGGCCGAAGAGCTCGGTGCCCAGTGGTCCGACGTGTACAACGAGGTCATGGCCACCTACCCGCTGATCCCGACCATTCACAGCTACACCAACTCGGTGGTCGGCTCGAATATCCGCAACGCCCAGGTCGGCTACTTCTTCGGTGCGATTGACCTGAACACCGTGGGCGTCGAACAGTAGGGCCACCATCATGATCGGTTTCCTCTTCCGCAGGCTCGGCGCGATGCTCATCTTGTTGCTCGTCGTCAGCTTCATTACCTTTACCCTTTTCCAGTTCGGTCCGGCGGACCCGGCCGCAGCATCCTGCGGTCAGGAATGCACCCCGGAGCGCGTCGAACAGGCGCGCATCGCACTGGGTCTGGATAAGCCCTTCTTCGTACAGTACCTGGCGTTCCTCTCCGGCCTTGTCGGCCCCCGCATGCTCGGGGCACCGGGAGCCGAGCAGGTGTGCGCGTGGCCCTGCCTAGGCAAGAGCTTCCAGACCAACGAGAATGTCACGGACATGATCGCGAACGCACTGCCCTACACGGTGTCGCTCACCGTCGGTGCGGTGGTGCTGTGGACCGTGGTGGGTGTGGGTATGGGGCTCTTCGCGGCCCTGCGGAAGGGGAAACTGGCCGACCGGCTCATCGTGGGGGCCGCGTCCTTCGGAGTGTCCCTGCCGATCCCTGTCACTGGCCTGGTGCTCTTGCTGGTGTTTGTCGGCACCCTAGGTTGGCTGCCCTTCACCACCAACGCGATCAGATCGCCCTTCGGTGAGGCCGGATTTTTCGGCTGGACCACCAATTACCTGCTGGCCTGGATCGCTTTGGCGGTGCTCTTCTCCGCCCAGTACGTGCGTATTACCCGCAACAATATGATCGAGACCTTCTCCGAGGACTTCATGCGCACCGCGCGAGCCAAGGGATTGAGCCGCGGCACCATCGTGTTCAAACACGGTGTGCGCGCGGGCATCACACCGATCGTGACCATGCTCGGACTGGACCTCGGAGCGATGCTCGGGGGAGCGGTGCTCACCGAGCAGATCTTCTCGGTTCCGGGCCTGGGCTTCACCGCGGTGCGTGCGGCTACCAGCGGGGATCTGCCGGTGACCATGGCCATCACGATGCTCGCGGCCTTCTTCATCATTCTTTTCAACGTGATCGTGGACGTCTCCTACGCCTTCATCGATCCTCGAGTGCGGGTGAACTAATCATGGAACCAATGCTTAGTGTGAAGAATCTGTCGGTGCAGTTCCCCACCGACGACGGCATGGTCGCCGCCCTGAACGGCATGGATCTACAGTTACACCGCGGCGAAACCGTGGGCCTCGTGGGAGAATCCGGTTCGGGAAAATCGGTGACCAGCCAAGCGATCATGGGGCTGTTCAAGGAGACCAGAGCCAAGATTTCCGGTGAGATCACTTTCGAGGGGACCGACCTGCTGGCCCTGAGCGAAGACCGAATGCGCACCTTCCGCGGCAAGAAGATCGGCATGATCTTCCAAGACCCGCTCTCGGCGATGCACCCCTTCTATACCGTCGGTTCACAGATCGCCGAGGCCTATCGGGTGCACAACAAGGTGTCCCGTAAGGCCGCGAAACAGGTGGCCATCGACATGCTCGCCCGCGTGGGGATCCCCGATCCGAAGAAGCGAGTCGATAATTACCCACACGAATTTTCCGGCGGCATGCGCCAGCGCGCGATGATTGCCATGGCTCTGGTTTGTGAACCGGAACTACTGATCGCCGATGAACCGACGACCGCGCTGGACGTGACCGTTCAGGCCCAGATTCTCGACCTGATTTCCGAGCTTCAGGCGGAAACGAATTCTGCGGTCATTTTCGTGACCCACGACCTGGGCGTGGTGGCCCAGCTCTGCCAGCGGGTCGTGGTGATGTATGGCGGACAGTGCGTCGAGCAGGCCAGCGTGCGCGAAATCTTCACCGCTCCCTCGCACCCCTACACCCGCGGTCTGATGGCCTCGATGCCGCACCTATCCGGAGAAGACGACCGGCTCACCCCGATCCCGGGTTCACCGCCAGCGCTACTGGATCTACCCTCCGGGTGTATCTTCGCCGATCGTTGTGAATTCGCGGCACTCGTGCCAGATAACCGTTGCCAGAACGAACGCCCGCAACTGCTGGTCACCGGTGAACACGCGGCACGGTGCCACGGACACGAAATGAGCCTACTTCCCAAAACAATCAAGGTGGGGGCATGAACACACCACTACTCGAAGTAAGCGAGCTACGTAAACACTTCCCAATCAAGGGCGCTTTCGGGCGTACCGTGGGAGCGGTCAAGGCCGTGGATTCGGTGAGCTTCACCCTGCAGCGTGGCACCACCTTAGGTTTGGTCGGTGAGTCTGGTTGCGGCAAATCCACCACCGGTAAGGTGCTGATGCGCTTGCTGGATCCAACCAGCGGCAGCATCAAACTCGACGGTGAGGAGATCTCCACCTTCAAAGGCAAGGAATTGAACGCCTTTCGGCGTCGGGTTCAGATGGTTTTTCAGAATCCCGCTTCCTCGCTCAACCCGCGTGCCTCAATCGGCGCGGCGATTGCCGCCCCGCTCATAGAGCAAGGCATCAAGCCTCCCGGCGGAGTGAAGGCCAAGGTGCGCGACCTGATGGACCGGGTCGGGCTGCGCCCGGAGCATGCGAACCGGTTTCCGCACGAGTTCTCCGGAGGTCAGCGTCAGCGGATCGGCATCGCCCGCGCCCTGGCGTTGGATCCAGACGTGGTGATCTGCGACGAACCGGTGTCCGCACTCGATGTCTCGGTACAAGCTCAGGTGGTCAACCTGCTCAAGGACATTCAGCGCGACACCGGGATCTCCTATATTTTCATCGCCCATGACTTGGCCGTGGTTAAACACATGGCCGATGAGGTCGCGGTGATGTATTTGGGCAAGATCATGGAACAGGGGAGCAACGAGCAAATCTTTGCTGACCCGCAACACCCCTACACTCGCGCGTTGCTCTCCGCCGTGCCTAGCGTGGAATTGGATGCGGCGTTGACCGAACGCATCAGGCTCGGTGGGGACCTGCCTAGTCCCAGCAATCCACCCTCTGGCTGTGTCTTCCGTACCCGTTGCCCGGCCTATGCCCTATTGCCCGAAACCGACCGCGCACGATGCGCCGACCAGGTGCCGACCGGTGAGGTCGCCTGCCATTTCCCCAGCGCTCCGCTGGCAGCGGTCGCCGCCCACCGCTAACCTCGAAAACACCACCACAGCGTAGGAAGGAACTACACAGTGCTCATCAGCAATGCCCGCCCCTGGGCCGGTGAACCCAGCGACATCCTGATTGAGAACGGGAAGATCGCCTCCATCACCGCCCACGACCCGAACCGGTCCCTTGAGGACGCCGACGTCGACGGGCGCGGACGAATTCTGATCCCCTCATTCTCCGATGTTCACGTACACCTCGATTCCACTCGCATCGGATTGCCCTTCCGGGAGCACACCGGCCGTCCCGGCGTCTGGGGGATGATGAGCAACGATCGTGAGAACTGGCGAGACGCGGAGATCGGACTCACCGAGCGTGTGGCCGGAACCCTCGAGCGGATGATCGCGCGCGGCACCACCCGGGTACGCTCCTTTGCCCAGGTGGATGTGGACACCAAGCTGGAGAAGTACGAGGCAGTTATCGCGGCGAAGGAGAAGTTCGCGAACGAGGCCGAGGTGCAGGTGATGGTTTTCCCGCAGGCCGGAATCCTGCTTGAGCCGGGCACCGAAAAGTACCTCGAGGATGCGCTGAAGGCCGGCGCGGACGTGATGGGTGGCATCGACCCCTGCGAACTGGATCGTGACCCGGTTCGCCACCTCGATGTGGTCTTCGGGCTGGCGGAAAAGTACCAGGTAGAGGTCGATATTCACCTGCACGAGCATGGAACGCAGGGAGTCTTCTCCGCCGACCTTATCGCCGAACGCACCCGTGCCTTGGGCATGCAGGGCAAGGTCAACCTCTCTCATGCCTACGAGTTAGGTAGCGTCAACGAGGCCACCACCCGCCGCCTGATCGACACCTTCGCCGAGCTGGATATCTCGCTGACCTCGGTGGCACCGAGTACCTCGAATCACCTGCCACTGGTGCAGTTGACCGAGGCCGGAGTCCGTTTCGGACTTGGCGAAGATGGGCAGCGCGACTACTGGAGCCCCTATGGCAACTGCGACCTCTTGGATCGCACTTGGCAGCTGGCCTTCGTTAACGGGTTCCGCAAGGACGAATTGATCGAGCACGCCCTTGCGGTGGCCACCATTGGCGGTGCCTCGATCATGAGCCACGAGGTTCCGCGTCTGGCTTCGGTCGCGGATCGTCCCGGCGTGGCCGTGGGCGACTGCGCCGATTTGGTACTGGTGGACGGCGAAACTATCGCCTCAACCGTGATGGACCGCGGCACGGACCGCACCGTCATTCACGACGGCCGGGTTGTGGCCGACGGCTTAAAGGTCCTCTCGGTGCAGGAAAGCTACTAGCAGTAGCCCCTACGAACTTACGGCCGGTGGCGTGCGGTGCGAGCGTACGCCACCGGCCGTTGCTATGATGCCCGTACACTCTCCGGGAGGCTCCATGGCACAGATCAAACTCATCGGGACACTGCACTGCTCCGATGCGCACGAGGCGGATATCGTGCGCCGGAATCTTCCACTGCATCAGCGGCTGACCCATGACGAACCGGGCTGCCTGAAATTCGAGGTCGTTCCTACGGCTAGCGAACTGGTGTGGGAAGTCAACGAGCTCTTTAGCGATCGTGCGTCCTTCGACGCGCATCAGGCGCGCACCACAGCCAGTACTTGGGGTCAGGCCACCGCGGGAATTCGACGCGATTACGAGATCGTGGAGCTCCCCGGCAGTTAGGCCGTCCGCGCGCCCCTCGGTAGGGTGACCGTGGCGCGGAGTCCACCGGTGTCACGCGCAGTCAGTTCGAGCTTACCGGCGTGTGCCCGCGTGATACTTTGCGCGATCGCTAGACCAAGACCGACCCCGGCCCGCTCGGTATCGTGCCGACGTGCCGCCCCGCGTTGGAACGGTTCGAGCAGGGTCCGCAATGTTCCGGCGGGAACCGGCGCGCCGGTGTTTTCCACGCAGAGGGTTACCGAGTCTCCGTTGATGCTGGTGCGTATCCAAATGTGCGGGTCGGGGCCGCCATTGTGCACGATCGCATTGTGCAGCAAGGTACTGACCAGCTGGAGCAACAGAGCAAAATTGCCGTAGGTCGGCGCCGGTTGTGAGTCGAAGTCGAGAGAGATGTTGCGTTCCTCGATCAGCGGCAACATTGTCTCGGTGGCCTCTTCGGCCAAGAGCGAGAGGTCAAGTTCTTCGCGTTCGAAGGCCCGGGCGTCGGCACGGGCCAACAGGAGCAGTGATTCGGTGAGGTCGATGGCCCGAGTGTTGAGCACGCCGAGTTTCTCAAGCAATTCCCGGCTGGGTGGTTCCGATTGTTGTTGGGCCACGGAAAGCAAGGTTTGGGTGATCGCCAAGGGGGTGCGCAGTTCGTGGGACGCATTGGCCGCGAAGCGTCGCTGTTCATCGACATGAGCCTGTAGTTGATCGAGCATTCCGTCGAAGGCATCGGCCAGTTTGCTCAGTTCATTGCTTCGCCCCGGCAGGTTGATGCGCCGCGAGAGGTCGCCCTTGGCCACCGCATCGGTTACCGCCGTGATCCGTTTCAGCGGCGCGAGCATGGTGCGCGCGATCAACCACCCGCCGATCAGAGCAATCAGAAGTAGGAAGATCAACGCCCGGGCGGCATGCGGGCTAAAGGCCCGCCACAAATCCGACCGGTTCGGGATGTGTCCACTGATCAGGCCGAGATTTCCGTCGGGTACATAGCGCAGCAGGAACAGCCAGATTACGACGAGTAGCAGGGCGCCGCCGAAGGCGAGGAAGAGGAAGTAGCCGAGCGTGAATTTCAGCGAGATACTCAGCCCGCGGGATCTACGCATCATCGCTAGTCTCCTCATCTGGCCGATCTACGATCCGATAGCCTGCTCCGGGAACGGTGCCAATGACCCATGGTTCACCCAGTCGTTTACGGAGTGCCGAGACGGTGATGCGTACCGCATTCGTAAAGGGGTCCGCGTTTTCGTCCCAGGCTCGTTCGAGCAACTCTTCGGCGCTGACCACACCTCCTTCGGCGGCGAGTAGCACCTCAAGTACCGCGAATTGTTTCCGTGTCAGGGCGATGTAGCGCCCGTTGCGGTATACCTCGCGGCGGAAGGGGTCTAATTTCACGCCGGCCAATTCACGTACCGGAGGTCGATGATGGGCGCGACGTCGATTTAACGCCCGTAGCCGCATCACCAGCTCCTGTAAGTCGAAGGGCTTGGTCAGGTAGTCATCGGCCCCAAGCTCGAACCCACTGGCCTTTTCATCGATGCGGTCTGCCGCGGTGAGCATCAGAATCGGCAGCCCGGTGCCGGATGCCACGATCTGCCGGGCAACATCGTCGCCTGTGGGGCCGGGGATGTCACGGTCGAGGATTGCGATGTCGTAGGAGTTCGCCGCTAGTAGCTCTAGGGCACTGTGGCCATCACCGGCAATATCGGCGGCGATGGCTTCCAACCGCAGTCCGTCACGGATTCCTTCGGCCATTAGAGGTTCGTCCTCGACGATCAGTACGCGCATGCTCCCATCCTACGAGCGCGCACATATCGTGAATGTATTGAAAACTAGCCTGCGCACGGGACCATGGCGTGCTCGGACATCGTTTGACGGTAGTTTTCTTTAGTCAAGGAACCCACGAAGCAGCGCAGCGGTTCCTTCCAGATGCTCGTGCATAAGTGCTCTGGCTTCATCGGGCTGACCGGCCATGATGGCTGCAACGATGCGCGAATGTTGTTCTCTGGAATGCTCGATATTCGGCTCTAAGAACGGGATGCGATTCAGCAGCTCGCTCGTGGCGTCGCGAGCCTCGGCCACAGCCTTGGCGAGCAGTGCCGAACCCGAGAGGTCGGCAATCATAATGTGCAGGCGCGCGTCCAGTGGCCGGTAGGTCTCTTTCTCGGCGGAGTCCAAGGAGGCGAGTGCCGCCATGAGTCGTTGACGTTGTTCGGCGCTCAGCGGGGCTGCCGCCGCGAGGCCCGCAGCGGCAGGCTCCACTACGGAGCGGTAGACCAGCACGTCTTCAACGCGCGGACGATCGGTTTGGCGTAATGGCTCGGCTCCGGTTTTGGGGCTTGCGCTCACGACAGCACCGCCGTACCGGCCTCGTTGGATGCTCAAGAAACCGGCTGATTGCAACTCGGCCAAGGCATCGCGCAAGGTGGCACGAGAAACTCCCAGCGATTCGGCGAGGTCTCGTTCCGCAGGGAGTTTTTCCCCGGGTGGGAAGACGCCCAAGCGCATCGAGCGCAGTAGCTGCCCCACGGTCTCCTCAAAGACGTTGCCCTTACGGACTTGTCCCAGAAACTGCAGGCCTCTATTGGGCTCAACTGGCTCGTTCTCCGTCATAGTCTCTAGCTTGCCACAGCTAAAACCGATATGTAATGGTCAGCTCTCAGACTTTTGAGCAAGAGTTTTCTCTAGAACTATTGACACTAGCTAGTGATGCAGGACACAGTTATTCCGGAACAAAGGACTGATTTCAGTCCAATAGATTCGATCTCTGTAGGACAGAGGAACATCCATGGCAAAGAACTCACATATCGACTACGCCGCAGTCGACAAAGACTACTTGAAGCACCGCCAACTACGCCGGGGCGTCGCCGGCTGGATTCTGCTCGCCGGGCTCGGAGTTGCCTACGTGATCTCCGGCGATTTCTCCGGATGGAACCTAGGGCTAGGGGTCGGCGGATGGGGCGGGCTACTGATCGCCTTTCTGCTGATGGGTGTCATGTACACCTGCATGGTCTTCGGTCTGGCCGAGCTTTCCTCCACCCTGCCCACGTCGGGTGCCGGCTATGGCTTCGCCCGACGGGCACTCGGGCCACTGGGTGGGTTCGCCACCGGCATGGCGGTGCTGATCGAGTACGCCGTGGCACCGGCCGCCATCGCCACATTCATCGGTGGCTACATCGAGGCGCTCGGGCTCTTCGGAATGACAAATTCCTGGCCGGTTTATCTGGTGACGTACGTCGTCTTTGTCGGTATTCACCTGTGGGGTGTTGGCGAGGCGCTCAAGGTGATGTTTGGCATTACCGCCATTGCCGTCCTCGCGTTGATTGTGACCGTCATCGGCTTGCTCCCGCATTTCGATGCGGCAAACCTCTTCGATATCGTGCCCGACGGCTCGGCCGGATCCAGCGCCTTTTTGCCCTTCGGCATCTCCGGTGCCCTAGGGGCCCTGGTCTTTGGTATCTGGTTCTTCCTGGCGGTGGAGGGCGTGCCGTTGGCTGCGGAGGAATCGAGCGATCCGAAGCGTGACATGCCCAAGGGCATTATCACCGCCATGATGATCCTGCTGGTGTTTGGCGCCTTGATGCTCGTCCTAGTTCCAGGCGTCGCTGGCGCCCAAGCGATGAGCGATTCCGAGTCGCCGCTTCCCGAAGCTTTGCGGGCCGGGCTCGGTGAGGGATCGATGCTTGCGAACTTCGTGAACTACGCCGGCCTTGCTGGGCTGATCGCCAGCTTCTTCTCCATCGTCTTCGCCTACTCACGCCAGCTCTTTGCGCTATCGCGCGCCGGCTATCTGCCGCGGGTGCTTTCGCTGACCTCGGGCCGCCACACGCCATGGGTCGCCCTCTTAGTTCCCGGCACCATTGGCTTCCTGCTCGCGGCATTCACCGGCAACGGTGGCCTGCTAATCAATATCGCCGTATTCGGAGCCACGGTCTCCTACGTACTTTTGAACCTCAGCCACATCGTGCTGCGGATCAAGGAACCAAACCTAGAACGCGGATACCTGACACCGGGCGGCACGATCACCACGGGGATCGCGCTGGTATTGGCCGTGGTTGCTTTGATCGCCACCTTCGTGGTCGACGTCCTCGCCGCAGGTATTACCGCCCTCGTATTCCTCGCCGCGCTGGCCTACTTCTGGTTCTATAGCCGACACCACCTCGTCGCCAACGCTCCGGAGGAGGAGTTCGCTCTCCTAGGGCACGAGGAGGAGCAACTGAACTAGGCGGCAACACACTTCACCAGCGGATACCCACGAGACTTAGGAACAGGACTTCACATGACCACTCAGGACACACAGAACAAGCAGAGCACCGTGAAGAACTCCCGGATGCTATCGGTCGAGCAACTGAGCAAAGACATCGAAGCCGGGGTGATCGATTCGGTCGTTCTCGCCTTCACCGATATGCAGGGACGCCTCCAGGGAAAGATCATTCACGGTCAATTCTTCCTCGATACCGTGCTCAGCCACGGCACTGAGGCCTGTAATTACCTGCTCGCGGTGGACACGGACATGAACACCGTCGATGGATACAAGCTGACCAGCTGGGAAACCGGATACGGCGATATGGAGTTTGTTCTGGACTATCAGACCATCCGCCGGGTGCCCTACCTGGAGAAGACTGCGATCATCCAAGCCGACATCGCCACCACCGATGGCCGCCCGGTGCCGGTTTCGCCGCGTTCCTTGCTACGGGCCCAGCAAGATAAGGCCAATGAGCTGGGACTGGTGGCATTAGCCGGCACCGAACTGGAATTCGTGATGTATACGGACTCCTACGAGGACGCCACGCTACGCAACTTCAAAGATCTGACCCCGGCCAACCAATACAACGTTGACTACTCGATCCTCGGATCGATGCGCGTGGAACCGCTACTCCGCGATATCCGCAACGCCATGTACGAGGCGGGGATGATCGTCGAATCGGCCAAGGGCGAATGCAACTTCGGCCAGCACGAGATCGCCTTCCGCTATGACGATGTGATCACCACGGCGGACAACCACACGTTCTACAAGCTCTCGGCAAAACATATGGCCGCCCAGCGCGGGCAGTCGATCACCTTCATGGCCAAGCCTAACGAGCGCGAAGGTTCGAGCTGCCATATTCACATGTCGCTCCGCGGATTGGATGGCTCCTTGGCGTTTTGGGACCCTGCCACGGGGAAGCGCACCAAGCTTTACAACCATTTCATTGCCGGCGTGCTGGCCACGATGCGCGAGTTCACGCTCTTCTACGCCCCGAATATCAACTCCTATAAGCGCTTCGCCAAGGGCTCCTTCGCACCCACCGCGGTGGCTTGGGGCTTGGATAACCGAACCTGCTCGGTACGGCTGGTCGGCGAAGGGCATGGGGCGCGCATGGAGAACCGTCTGCCCGGAGCCGACGCTAACCCCTATCTGGCAATGGCCGCCATGCTCGCCGGTGGGCTGTACGGAATGAAGCACGAACTAGAGCTGCCGGAGATGATCGAGGGCAATGCCTACGCCTCGGATGCAGAGCATGTGCCGCACACCATGGCCGAGGCAAGAGAGCTCTTCGCCAACTCAAAGATCGCCCTTGAGGTATTTGGCGAAGAGGTCGTGAAGCACTACACCCACTACGCCGACATTGAACTGGAACAGTTCAACGCCGCGGTCACGGACTGGGAAGTGCGCCGCGGATTCGAGCGGCACTAGCAAGCGAGAACGATCGAAGGGATCGAGACGACGGTGAAATTAAACCCCCTTAGCGACGAGTATCGTCCGCGCATCGGGTTGACGACCTACTGGCAGGAGGCCTCCTGGGGCGTCTGGCAGTCACAGGCAGCAATTGTGCCGGGCAAATATGTCCAAGCAGTCGTGGCCGTGGGCGGCACCCCGTTGTTGCTGCCACCAGTGGGTACCGACACCACGGTGCTCGATCTGCTCGATGGGCTGATCGTGATTGGCGGCGTCGATGTTGACCCGGCGAACTACCAGCGCGAAGCGCACCCCACCACGGCCGCGCAGCCCGAACGCGACGCCCACGATATGGCGCTGACCGCTACCGCATTGGAGAGGGCACTGCCGTTGTTCGCGATATGCCGTGGCGCGCAGATCCTGAATGTGGAACGTGGCGGCACCTTGAACCAGCATCTGCCGGACCTGATTCCGGATGCCGCGGCACGCTACCAGCCGGCCCCGGGGGTGTTTGGCAGCGTGGACTTCACCACGGTGCGTGGCTCGCTGGCCGAAACCCTGCTCGGGAAGCAGGCCACGGCACCCTGCTACCACCATCAGAGCTTGGAGAACGTGGCCGAGGGTCTGCAGGTCACGGCGCGCGCGGCCGATGGCACCGCCGAAGTGATTGAGATGCCACAGGCCCCCGGCTGGGTGCTGGGCACCCAGTTTCATCCCGAGGAGAATCTCGAGGACCTGCGGCTTTTTGCCGGGTTCGTCGAGGCCGCCCGCAGCTATGCACGCACCACACAACACCGAGAAAGGCAGGGTCAACTGTGAGCAGCTATACCGTCATCAACCCCGCAACCGCACAGCCGATCCGCGACGTCGCCCTGGCCGACCTAGAGCAGACGGACCGAGCCATCGCCCGTGCCGCGGCCGCCTACGAATCCTGGCGCCATACGGCCCCGGCGGACCGGGCCTTGCTCTTGCGCCGTTTTGCTGCCATCGTGGACCACGAGATTGAAGAGTTGGCCCTGCTCGAAGTCGCCAACGCCGGGCACACCCTGGGTAACGCGCGCTGGGAGGCCGGCAACGTGCGGGACGTGCTGAACTACTATGCCGCCGCGCCAGAACGGAACTTCGGCAAACAGATTCCGGTGGCCGGCGGCGTGAATATCACCTTCCACGAACCTTTAGGGGTCGTCGGGGTAATCGTTCCGTGGAACTTCCCGATGCCGATTGCCGCCTGGGGATTCGCCCCAGCGCTCGCTGCGGGCAACACGGTAGTGCTCAAACCGGCCGAGCTGACCCCGCTGACTGCGCTGCGTCTCGGAGAGCTCGCGCTGGAAGCCGGCATCCCCGAGGGCGTGCTGACGATCCTGCCGGGTAAGGGTTCGACCGTCGGAGCGCGTTTCGTGACTCATCCGGCGGTGCGCAAAGTGGTCTTTACCGGCTCCACCCAGGTTGGCCAGGGCATCATGCGTGGCTGTGCCGAGCAACTCAAACGCGTCACCCTGGAACTTGGCGGCAAATCCGCGAACATCATTTTCGCCGATGCGGATCTGGAACGGGCCGCGGCCCAGGCGCCGGGCGGAGTCTTCGACAACGCCGGACAGGACTGTTGCGCGCGTTCGCGGATTCTGGTTCAGCGCAGCGTTTTCGAGACGTTCATGGAGAAGTTCGAAGAGTCTGTTCGCCAGGTTCGGGTGGGGGATCCGCTGCATGAGGACACGGTTATGGGCCCGCTGATTTCGGCAAGGCAACGTGAAACCGTGGCGTCCTTCCTCGAAGGTGAGCAGGGGCAGCGCGCCGACATCGCCTTTCAGGGTGAGGCACCGGGCGGCGAGGGCTTCTGGTTCCCGCCCACCGTGGTGCTGCCGCGCGATCGAGCGGACCGCATCCTGCGCGAAGAAGTTTTCGGCCCCGTTGTCGCCGTGGTGCCTTTCGAGGACGAAGCCGAGGCCGTCGCGCTGGCCAATGACACCGACTATGGACTGTCCGGCTCGATCTGGACTCGTGACGTGGGCCGGGCCCTGCGCGTCTCGCGCGGCGTGGAGGCCGGGAACCTCTCGGTGAACTCGCACTCCTCAGTGCGGTACTCCACGCCCTTTGGTGGCTTCAAAAAATCTGGACTCGGGCGCGAACTCGGCCCCGACGCATTGGATTCCTTCACCGAGGTCAAGAACGTTTTCATCGGTACCGACGACTAAGCACGCAGCACAACCCAAAACCTAAGGAGAAATCTCATGAGCGAAACCGCACCCTACAACGGACTGGTCACCAATCGACTGGCCGGCCGTGTAGCGACCATCACCGGCGGCGCCTCGGGTATTGGCCTAGCCACCGCCAAACGCCTGGCCCATGAGGGCGCCACCGTGGTGATCGCCGATATCTGCGCGGACGAGGCCGGCCAACAGGTCGCCGAGCAAATTGGTGGCGCCTTCATCCGCACCGACGTCACCAACGAAGAGGATGTAAAGAACCTGTTCGCAACCACGAAAGAGACCTATGGCTCGGTGGATATCGCCTTCAATAACGCGGGAATCTCTCCGGCGGACGACGCCTCCATCTTGGAAACCGGGATCGAGGCCTGGCGCAAGGTGCAAGAGGTCAACCTGACCAGCGTGTACTACTGCTGCAAGTATGTACTGCCCTATATGCAAGAACAGGGCCGCGGCTCGATCATCAATACCGCGTCCTTCGTCGCGGTGATGGGCGCGGCCACCAGCCAGATCAGCTACTCGGCCTCCAAAGGTGGCGTTCTGTCCATGAGCCGAGAGCTGGGTGTGGAATTCGCCCGGCAGGGCATCCGCGTGAACGCACTATGCCCAGGCCCGGTGAACACTCCGTTGCTCAAGGAGCTGTTCGCCAAGGACCCCGAACGAGCCGCCCGGCGCCTGGTCCATGTTCCGCTGGGACGATTCGCGGAACCAGATGAGCTGGCCGCCGCCGTGGCCTTCCTCGCCTCGGATGATTCCTCCTTCATCACCGCCAGCCAGTTCCTGGTCGACGGCGGTATCGCCGGTGCCTACGTGACCCCGCTCTAAGCGGTAGCGCCGGCGAACCTGCCGAGTGGCCCAGACCGGGAACGGTCTGGGCCACTCGGCATTGTTAATGGGTATACACGGCGGTGTAGAACTGCCGCCACGGGCGTGCGCATCATATGAGGCTACATGCGTGCACATATCGAAAATGTATTGAGAAGTAGATACGCTCTGGCAACATCCCTCCGCGTTGACTAGTGCTCATGAGCAACGATGAGAACTCCAAGCACACACCGGGCGAGAAGCGCCTGACGGCACTGGCAGCACGCGGAGTGGTGGCTCTGCTCGTGATGCTCGCTGCCATGCTCCCGGCCATGGTCCTCGACACCGGCAACTTGCGCCCCGCCGCCTGGCTCTCCGACTCCTTTAGCCACGTGACCAAGGCCGTCACGAAACCGTTCTCTGGTGGAGTGGGCGAGGACGGGGGAGATATTCCCAAAGGCACCACGGTGCACTCGGATACCGCCGGGGTTCGCAAGCTCGACTCGGAACTGCGCCAAGCATTGAGTGCGGCCGCGAGTGATGCGCAAAAGCGCGGGATCACCATCTACATCAATAGCGGCTGGCGCTCGCCGGCTCTGCAACGTCAATTGCTACAGCAGGCCGAAGCCAATCATGGTTCCGCGGCAGAGGCGGCCCGCTGGGTCGCCACCGCCGAAACTTCCGCCCACGTTTCCGGCGACGCGGTCGACGTGGGGCAAGCCGACGCCCGCGACTGGCTCTCCCGGTATGGGGCACACTATGGTCTCTGCCAGATTTACGCCAACGAGTCGTGGCATTTTGAATACCGCTCCGAGGCCAGCGAAACCGGCTGCCCGGAAATGTATAAGGACCCCACCGAAGACCCGCGGATGCAGTCGTGAACGGGGACCTGCATCGACCCACCCTCTGGATTGACCCTCGGGCGATTGCGCAGAATATTGCCATCGCCCGCAGCCGGAGCGCCGCCGAAGTGATGGCGGTAGTCAAGGCCAACGGCTACGGTTTGGGCACACTCACTTTGGCTCGCGCCGCACTTGATGGTGGTGCCACACAGCTTGGGACCACGGATTTGGTCGAAGCTGTGGCACTGCGCGAGGCCGGTGTGCGTGCGCCAATACTGACATGGCTCAATGCCTCCGGCGTTGACGCTACGGCGGCCGCGGAGCACCAAATCGCGGTGGCAATCGGTTCGCTCGAAGAGCTCAATGCGCTCCTGCGGCAACACTCGGCCGCACCGGTCACCGTGCATCTGCACCTCGATGTGGGTATGTGCCGGGAGGGAGCCTCGCCCTTGGATTGGCAGGCGCTCTTCGAGTCGGCCGCCCGGGCCCAGCGCCAAAACAAGATCCGGGTCGGTGGGCTAATGGGACATTTGGCGCAGGCAGATCGTGCCGAACCGGAACTTAATGATCAAGCCGTACGGGCCATGTCTGCCGCGAAAGCGCGGGCCAGCGTCTTAGGGCTGGGGCGGCTTAAGCTGCATCTAGCGGCCACCGCGGCCACCCTCACCGACCCAAGTACCCATTTCGATATGGTGAGATTCGGCGCCGGACTGGCCGGGATCGACCCCTCTGGGCGCACTGATCTTGCCGCTGTTGCCCGGCTGACCGCACCGGTGGTGCATAGCGTCTGGGCTTCGGAAGGTACCAGTGTGGGCTACGGCGGCATGTACCGCAGCACCCATGACGGGTACCTGAGTGTCTTACCGTTGGGCTACGCCGACGGCATCCCACGCGAGATCTCTACCGATGCCAGCGTGCAGATCGCCGGCCGTCGGCACAGGGTGGTGGGCCGGGTCAGCATGGACCAAATCATTATCGACACCGGGCCCCACCGCTATGCGCGCGGCACCAGGGCCACCATCTTCGGTGCAGCGGCCAGCGGGGCACCCACTCTGGCCGACTGGGCCAACTGGGCGCAGAGCATCTCCCACACCATAATTTGCACTATCGGATCACGTGTTATCAGGAGCGTTCAATGACTACCCACATTCTCGTTATCGGTGGCGGCCAAAACGCCGAGCACAATGTATCGCTGGCCACCGCCGCATCCATCGGAAAGGCATTGAGCTCCCGGGGATATACCGTGATCGCGTTGACGATCGACCTCGATGGACGCTGGAGCAAAGATGGGGAGCCGCTCGGCGACACCGTTGCCGCCTCGGTAGCCTCCGCCCTGCGCTTCTTCGATCAGGCTGAGGTGGTCTTTCCGGCGGTACATGGGCCACTGGGTGAAGACGGGACACTGGCAGCGCTCTGTGCACTGACCGGCATTCCGGTGGTGGGCTCGGGTCTGCGCGCCGGAGCACTCGGTATGGATAAGTGGACTACCAAGCTCGTGGCGCAAAGTTTGGGGATCGCCACCGCCCACGGAGAGCTGGTCTCCACCGCCGAGCGCGATCGGGTGCGTTTCGAGGGAGAGGTGATCGTCAAGCCTGCCTCGGGCGGATCCAGCTATGGTGTGTCGCTTGCTTCCACCCCTGAAGAACTACGCAATGCCTTAGCAACCGCTGCGCAGTTCGACGAGCGCATCATCATCGAACGCGTGGTGCGCGGGCGAGAAATTGACGTCGCGGTCCTACAAGAACCCGACGGTGAACTATTTACGCCTCCGGCCCTTGAAATCCATGCGCAAGGGCTGTTCGATACCGCGACCAAATACGACGGGACCGCCTCGTTCAGCGTGCCGGCGGCGCTGACACCTGCAGAGGCCCAGTCGCTCAGCGACGCGGCAAAGGCCCTGTATCGCAAGTTAGGCTGCGCGGGCGTGGCACGGATGGACTTCTTTCTCACCACGCGGGGCCCGGTGCTCATCGAAGTGAATACGATGCCCGGCATGACTGCACACTCCCAAGTGCCACAGATGTTCGCTGCGGCGGGCATCGAGTACGCAGATCTGGTGCAATCCATGGTCCGCGCGGCATTGCGACCCTAGGGCAGGAAAGCTTCGCCCTCCTCCTTTAGGAGGAGGGCCCGTCCGACCCGAAAATGTTAGCCTAATAGAGAAAATTCCAGCACAACATGCGGGTGTTAGCCGCCTACCGTTACGTGAAGATTCGATGAGAAGAGTTGATCCGGTGAATATCATGACGCCTAATGCGTACGAAGTTGTATTCATCTTCGTGCTGCCCGCACTGACGGTCATCGCCCTTGTTGTCGTGTTGTATCGCGTGCTCACCTACACATCTCGGGCGGAGCGGCGCGAGGAGACCATAGAACGCGACCTGCAACGCGAAACACGCGATAAGGTAGAACCATGAACCTAAACCTCAATTGGTGGTGGCTGCGCTAACGCAGCCCGGTTCAGTCATGTCCACGAGCTGCCCGCCGGTTCGTGGATTTTTTATGGTCGCATGACGACCGTGCGGGCCCGTGGGCGCCCTATCGCACGGAGAAATCATGCAAACTTTCCTGTCCGCTCAAGAACGTTCCGACCAACTGTCTCGTCACATCACTCAGGCGCCACAGGAATACCGGGTGCTGAGTGGCGAACGCCCCACCGGCGCCCTCCATCTGGGCCACTACTTTGGTAGCATCGTCGAACGCCTGCGGCTACAACAAGCGGGGGTGGAAACCTTCATCATCCTCGCCGACTACCAGGTGATTACCGACCGAGATTCCATGGGCGCTGTGCGCCGGAATGTGCACAGCGCGGTCTTGGATTATTTGGCGGCGGGTCTGGATCCGGAGACAACGACAATCTTCACGCACTCAGCGGTTCCAGCGCTGAACCAACTGATGCTTCCCTTCCTCTCACTCATTTCAGAAGCCGAACTACACCGCAATCCCACCGTGAAGGCCGAACGCGAATCTTCGGGTCGAGCCATGTCGGGACTGCTCTTGACCTATCCCGTGCACCAGGCCGCAGACATTCTTTTCTGCAAGGCCAATGTGGTGCCCGTGGGTAAGGACAACCTCCCGCACGTTGAAATGACCCGTACCATTGCCCGCAGGTTTAACGACCGCTACGGTGCACTCTTCCCGGAACCGGACGCGCTACTGACCGCCGCGCCACACGTGCCCGGACTCGATGGGCGCAAGATGTCCAAGAGCTACGGAAACGCGATTGCTCTAGGGATGAGCGCCGATGAGACGGCCGACCTCATCCGAGCAGTGCGCACCGATTCTCAACGGCACGTGAGCTTCGATCCGGAACGACGACCGGGTGTTTCGGCTCTACTGAGCACCGCCGCACTCTGTCTGGGACGCGAGGAATTGCAGATAGCCGAAGAGGTGGGCGCTTCCGGAAGCGGCGCGCTCAAACGGCTGGTCACGGATGCCGTGAACGATTTCCTACGGGAACACCGCGCGCGGCGGGCAGAGTTCGCTGCGCAACCGGAGTTGGTGTCGCAGATCCTTCGGCGTGGGGCGCAACGTGCCAATGACGAAGCCGAACAGACGCTAGCTGAGGTGCGCCAGGCAATGGGCACGCTTTACTAAGGATCGCGCCTCGTGGAGCACCGAGCAGGGGCAACCCTGTATGCGGGCTTGTCTCCACCAAGACAGCGCCTAGTGGGCCGACTGCTCGCGTTCGACTAGTGCGACGAGCCCGGCGAGATCTGAGGCAAGCACATCTTCCAGCCCGGCCATAGCCGAAGCGAGCTTCTCGGAATTTGGTCCGTCGATGCTGGCATGAAGTTCGAGCCGACTTCCCCCATCTTCCGCATGAGACTCGTGGCAGACCGTCAACGAACCACCGTCGAAGAACACCGTATCTTGGAAGGCGAGTCCCGGGACGATATCGCTGACCATCATCGGTGTTTCATCGCCGCCGCGAGTCTTCATTACTCCGCGGACCCCTGGCCGCAGTGGTCCCTCGAGCCGAATGTATTCCATGCCCGGCGCCCACTCGGGGTGGGTTTCCACGTCACACCACCGAGCATGAAAATGCTGGGGAGCTACTAGAGAGGTCGCTGTGATCACCGGAAATTTCACCATGT
The DNA here is from genome assembly GCA_031317595.1 of Glutamicibacter sp. PS. Lineage (GTDB taxonomy): Bacteria > Actinomycetota > Actinomycetes > Actinomycetales > Micrococcaceae > Glutamicibacter > Glutamicibacter endophyticus. The sequence goes on along the minus strand of JANCMB010000001.1, from coordinate 2,870,380 downwards.
TTGGCATCGTAGCAGCGGGGTCCATCTTGTTGGCCGACTTGTGCACAGATGGCCTAGTGTGACGGTGGTGCCTGCGGAAGTTCGGGCGTAGGGCGGCTTCTGGTATCGGCGAGGACGCGGGCCACCGCTTCGCCGAGCTCCACGTCTTCACCGAGAGCGGTCTCGGCGACATGGGGCAGCGGGTCGCGTCCGCGCCACCATGAGCGCATCTCGGGCTCGCCGAACTCGTGGGAGCACAGCTTGGTATTGTGGCGTCGTAGCGTTTCCTCGAAACCCATCTCATAACGGTAGAAAAGGCTAGGGCCCCGATGATCCGCGGCCAGCTGCGCCAACATGTCCCCGTAGATGTCTGCGTAGAGGATGCCCTCGATGACGACGTCCATCCCGAGGTCCAACGCGTAGCGAGCCGAGAGATCTAGATAGCCGATCGCCGCGTTGCCCTGGCGTTCTGCTACGTGCAGGATCTGGCGGCGCAGCACATCTTGACCGAGGATCGCGGTGGGCCGGTCGTTTGCTATGCGCAGTGCTGCCGCGAGCGAACTCTTGCCGCTGCCAGAGTTTCCGCGGATAACGATCAAGCAGGTGGTTTCGGACCCGGTGCGCATTGTCCAATGATAGGCAAGTTCGAGCTTGAGCCGGTATGACGTGGCCTCTCATCCGCGTGGACGACTCGAGTTTGGGCGCGGAGGCTCGAGGTAGGCCTTGTGTGCCTCTTGCGGCTTCGGGGGATGATGCAATAGACCCATGATGCTTAGACAGCTGGAGTACCTCGTAGCGTTGGCCAATGAACGGCATTTCGCCCACGCCGCCGACGAATGCTCGGTGTCCCAACCGGCACTGTCCGAAGGGATTCGCAAGCTGGAAAAGGAACTCGGCACCCCCTTGGTCCGTCGGGGGCACGCATTTCAGGGATTCACCGTCGAAGGCGAGGCGGTGTTGAAGTGGGCGCGGAAACTGCTCAAGGATCAGGAGTCGTTAAAACAGGAGATCTCCGTACTCCAAGAGGGTCTGAGGGGAACGCTACGAGTGGGTACCGTTCCGGCGGCCTCGTCGACCGTCGCTATCCTGACGGATAAGTTTGCCCGCACGCATCCAGATGTCACTGTCAACGTGCAGGCGGGTTTGCACTCCGCGGATATTCTTCGGCGGATTCGGAACTACGAGCTGGACGCTGGCCTGATCTACGCTGAACCAGAAGACCTAGCGGGTTTGCTGGTCTACCGGTTGTATTCGGAGGAGCATGTCCTGCTTACGTCAGTGGACATGCTCGATTGCCTGGGGGGCGCTACCTGGCAGAAGGCGTTGGAGCTGCCGCTGTGCTTGTTGGATTCTTCATTGCGCGGTCGTCAAGTCCTTGAGCAGAGGCTGGCTCAAGAAGGTCTGAGCGTCTCGCCACGCATTGAATGCGATTCGATTGTGACCTTGCTGGCGCACGTCGCTACGGGGCATTGGGCGAGCATCGTTCCGAAGCAGTGGCTGCCGCCCTTGGGCCAATTGCCGGAAATCATGATCACCAAACTTGATGACCCCGTCGTCACGTCGCAAATCTCTATTGTCATGGAAGACGGCAACCCTCAAACGCTCATGTCGCAGGCGTTAACCAAAGTCATTTTCGATACCTTTCCGACGACTGAACCAGCGTCTAGTAGGCATGATAAGTAGCTTCTATTGAGTCATCGGTACTAATTGTTTGATCTAATCAACCAGACTCGTCAACCCTAGTAGCAGGGCCGGATTCACATAGGAATGAGCGGCGCCAAGTCTTACGGGGGAGAAAACGTGGAAGAACGCAGCACGGTGCTACGGGTGATGTTGCGGGGTGTGCGCTTGCGGTTTGGCACCTCGTTGGTTCGGGTGGTCCGCTGATGGCTGGTGATCAGTTGCGCACTACGCGTGAACGCTCGTCGATCAGATCGAGGCTGGCGGCCTTGGCAAACTGGCAATTGTTTCTGATCGCCCACATCCCGGAAATCCGACCTGCCCTGCGCGTTGGTCTCGGACTGGCCGTTCCAGGGGCGGCGCTTTTAGTTGTTGGCCGCACAGATCTTCTTGTTTATGCAGTTTTCGGCTCGGTTGTCGGAATGTATGGGCGTGACCCACGTCGGCTACAGCGCTTCAAGAATCAGGTGCATGGCGCCATCATGATGCTCTGCGCTGGTATTTGCGGCATCATGCTGGCACCCTTTGGGTTGCATGGGTGGTCTCTCTTGGCTGGAGGAATGCTCTGGGCTGCCTTCAGCTCGGTGGTCGCGGATCGACACGGTCTCAAGCCCGGCGGCGCCTTCTTTCCGCTTTTCGCCTTTTGTGCCTTGGGAACACTCCCGGTCGGAGAACATCCAGCCGTAGACGGGTTGGCAACGTTCGTGGTTACCGCGTTAGTCAGCATTTTGCTGGGTCAGGCGGCCAAGTTTGGACCGTCGACAGAACGCGGAGTCGAAACGATAGCCTTTCCTTGGCCTAACGTCCTGCGCCGTGCAGGCACGTATCTGGCCGTGGTCCTTGTGGCGGGGACCGTGGGCATCACCCTGCAGGTGGAGCATCTGCAGTGGATCATGGTCGGGGCGGTAGTGCCGTTGGCCGCAGGCAGTGCTCGGGGACGGCTGAAGCGCGGTGCGCACCGGATCGCAGGAACGCTGGTCGGCATGGGTGTGCTTCTGGGAATCTACTACCTGCAGCCAAGCGAGCTGATGTTGGGATTCGTGATCCTCGCGCTGATTTTCCCGACTGAGGCCTATATGGTTCGCAATTACGGCTTGGCCTTGAGCTTCTTTACGCCAGTAATCATTCTGATGTTGCAGCTGGCTAACCCGATGCTCGGTGACCAGGTGATGTGGGACTGCGCCATCGGTAACCTGCTGGGCGTGATTCTCGGAATCGCAGCGGCCGCCGTGTTTGAGCGCAGGCCACGCACGCAATATGCAAGTGGCGCCGTGGGCTAACTTCCCTCCGCGCGGGTACCGAATTTGCTGCACACCCGTCGGTCGGTAACCAGCAACGGTACGCCGAGAGTTGGAACGTCGGTAGCTTCGTCGGAACGCACCGGGACCGAGCCTCGTTCCATAAGCCAACCCTCTTCAGCGACCGGGGAGAGACGGTCGCTGGGCCTTGGCGTGAACCTGACGTCGAAAATTTCGAGGGTGGAACGGAGAAACCTAGGCAGAGGGCAAGACGCAAGCCTTTTCCCTCTGCCTAGGTGGCGTTCGATGAAATACGGGACTACCCGGCGGTCACCGATACGTCATCGATGCGGAATACAGTCGCCAGTGAGCTGTCTTCTGCACCGTAGAAGCGCAGCGTGACGGTCTTGCCACGGAAATCATCAAGGCTGATGCTCTTTTTCTCGTACGACGAGCTGGCATCCAAATTCGACCAGGTGCCCACATTGTAGGTTTTGGATCCGTCGAGAATCTGGGCGGACAGTTTGTCGTAGGCGGTATACGACGTGGATTCATTGGTGAGCACACGCAGGTAGAACTCCAGCTGTGCACTGGAAGCATTGGACGGAATGCTCAGCTGCTGCTCCAGCGTATAGGTGTTTGAGCTACCCCAACCGTTGAGCCCGGCAAAGCCGCTACCGGAGCGGGCGGCTGAACCACTCTCGAAGGTGTCGGAGCGATTAGAGCTCCAGTTCGTTGAGCCGTCCTCGAACCCTGGATTCTTCACTAGGTTGCCGCTTGGCTCCGGGTCTGGCGTCGGTTCCGGATCCGGGGTGGAACCTGAGAGTGCAGACATGATCTTTGTCGCGTCAACCAGACCGGTACCACAACCAATGTTGCAACCACCGGGCATGGGGCGGGTACCGTTCTTCAAAGCGGTCTCAACTTGCGCTGGCGTCAGAGAAGATTTTTGCGACTTCATCAACGCCACCATGCCGGCTACGTGCGGAGTGGCCATCGAGGTGCCTTGGTAGAAGGCGTAGCCCTCGGACGACGGGGTGGTGCTGCCAGTGTTGATGGTGGAGAGCACCCCCTGACCGGTGTAGCGCGTGTCGCCACCGGGCGCGGTCACGTCAACGGCCGAGCCGTAGTTCGTGTAGTAGGATGGCGCGCCAGAGGGGTTGCTGGCGGCCACGGTAATGACATTGTTGCAGTTTGCCGGACGCGAGTTCGAGGCGTCTTGGCTTTCGTTGCCGGCCGCGACAACTACAGAGGTCCCACGCGATACGGCGGCATCGATGGCTGCCTGATAGGTGACGCCGCAGGCGCCTCCGCCGCCGAGGGACATATTAATGGCGTCGGCTGGGGTCTGGTTGGCAGGGATGCCCGGTACAGAACCACCCGAGGCCCAGACGATGGCATCTGCAATATCAGACAGGGTCCCTCCGCACTTGGCAAGAACGCGAACCGGTTGAAGCCTGGCATTCGGCGCAACTCCGGCAACGCCCTTGGTATTACCAGTGACCGCGGCGACGGTGCCAGCCACGTGGGTGCCGTGCCAGGAAGACTTCCCTGAACTGTTGTCGCCGCATTCGCCGGCCGCGTACCAGTCACCTTCATCTTGGGGGTTTGCGTCGCGGCCGTTGCCATCACGGGCCGAGGATGAATTAGAAACGAAGTCGTATCCGGAGATGACATTGGCATTCAAGTCCGAATGCGAGGTGATCCCGGTGTCCAAGACGGCAACAACGCTACCCGAGCCAGTGGAGATGTCCCAGGCTGAGGGCAAGCGCATGCCGTTGGTTCCGCTGTAATGCCATTGCTCGCCATAGCGTGAGTCATTCGGGGTCATGGAAATCTTCATCAAGGCATCTGGTTCGACGGACTCAACGAGGCCTGACTTGGCGATTTCAGCCATAAACGCTTCGGCGTCGTCGCCTTTGAGGTTCTTGCTGGCCTTGACCACAAACCCGCCGGTTGCCATCGCGCGCAACTCCTTGACGGAAACCCCAGCTTCCTTGGCTGCCTTGCCCCACGCCTTGGCGCGACCCGACTTGCCAGTCTCCTTGGCCGAGGCCTTGTAGCTGACGATGAATTGGTCATATGACTCTCCGGGTTGCACCGAGCCGAGCATGACCTTGGCGTCGCTACTTGGCGCCGGTGTGGACTTTTCTGTCAAGGGTGCCACGGGAAGCGCGGACGCTGGCAATGCGCCAGCGCCGAAGCCGGCCAAGCCGATCATGACCGCTGCAGAAGCAGCCAACGATCTCCTCAGAGGAGTAGAAAAACGTACCATAGATGTTCTCCTTGCTGGATGATTTTGGGCGCACAAAAGTCGATGATCAATCGATTTGGTGTGTGCCGACATGGAGCCTAACCGCTCCGATATCCCGAAGGGAAGAACTTCTCAAATAAATCTTTTATATTGATGCATGTACTAAAAAGGTGTTTCACATATTTCTGCGACCACGACCCGACGGGATCGCGGGTTTTGAAAATGAACGGTGATCTAATTGGAGTTCAGCTTGTGTGAAATTTTCATATGTATCTTGACTGCGGTAAACGTGAATCATCTTCTGCGATAAAGCCTCCCTGACTGAACCCCGAGGTTGCTAGCTGCATTCAATGCACCTCGGAAATCTAGTGCGCGTCATCGTCCAACTAAGGCCCGCGGCTAATTGGCAAATTTGTTTAGTAATCCGTTGTGGTCTTGGGGCCGCGCCGGACGGACGTTGCCAATTGGTCCATGGCTCTTTCGTTCAATGCGCCCCTAGGCGCGCCTATTGGCTCTTCGAGGTTCGGTATGTCATGTCGCGCTGGGCCAAGAGACGTGGTCTTCAGAAGCCTCAACATCGACGGTGTCGGGGCCGTGGGCGAGATAGCCACCTCCCCATATGACGGGAAGGGGTGCCTTGTGCCGGTGTTGATAGGCGCCCAATTCTCGTTCACGAAACGTATCCGCGCTGACGCTCGCATGAACGCCGTTATTTGAGCCATGCGGCGTTCTTCGAGTTGCGCTCCGTGCCTGTGGGAAGTCGGTGCCGGCTTGGGAAATCCGATATTCCGGACATCTGGCGCGATCGGGCTCACATTCGTCGATGATCTTCCGGTTCCATTGGTCTAGGAATATCGCCCGAAGGGAAGCCCAACATGTCGAACGCACTCGAAACCAGAGAGCCCACCAAACCGTGGGATGTACTGCGCTTTGTCCTATACAGCGCGATCGGCATCGCTGTGTTCTTCGTGCCGGTGACCATCAACGAGAAAAGTACGATCCTGCTTGATCACCTAGTCACTTGGGTGCGCACTGTGGCCGGAACCGCGGTCCCGTATTACATTCTGGCTCTGTTGGCGGCCGGTACGGTGTTGCCCTTCGCCAATGGCGCGTGGAAGAAGTCGCCTATGCGTGCTTTCTTCGCCTTGGCGAATATCGTGGGCCTGGTGGTGGGTGTCGCGCTGACCTTCGGGTGGGGACCGGCATGGCTACTGCAGAAGGACATGGGTCCGTTCCTGCTGAACTCCCTTGTGGTGCCCGTGGGGCTGATCGTCCCGATCGGTGCGATTTTCCTGGCCATGCTGGTCAGCTACGGCCTGATGGAATTCATCGGCGTGTTCTGTCAGCCGATCATGAAACCGTTGTGGCGCACTCCGGGGCGCTCGGCGGTCGACGCCGTCGCATCCTTCGTGGGCAGTTACTCGCTGGGTCTGTTGCTTACCGACCGAATGTATCGAGGTGGTCGCTATACCGGGCGCGAAGCGGCCATTATCGCCACCGGGTTCTCCACCGTATCTGCGAGTTTCATGGTGATCGTGGCCAAGGCCCTGGACCTGATGCCCTATTGGGGAACCTACTTCTGGTTGGCCTTGGTGGTCACCTTCGCCGTGACCGCGATTTCCGTGCGCATTCCACCCTTGTCTCGGATCCCAGACACCACTTATCTAGGGGTGAAGCACCTGCCCGAGGAAAAGGTGCACGGCAATCGGTTCGTAGTGGCCGTCGACGAGGCCATGGCCGCGCTAAAACGTGCCCCGGGACTTGGCCGCAATATCGGCGAGAACGTCCTGGATGGGTTGAAGATGGCGATGGCGATCCTGCCCTCGATCTTGTCCATCGGCTTGCTTGGCTTGGTGCTGGCCCGCTTCACCCAGGTCTTCACCTGGCTTGGCTACCTCTTCGCACCCTTCGCCTGGGTGGTCGGCTTGGATGATCCATTGATGGCGGGCAAGGCCTCGGCGACCGGGATCGCCGAAATGTTCCTTCCCGCGACCTTGGTTGCGGGGCACGAGTCTCTCGAACTACGCATGGTGGTCGGCATCGTCTGCGTGTCGGCGATCATCTTCTTTTCCGCGCTGGTGCCCTGCATCTTGGCGACGAGCATTCCGCTGAAGCTGTGGCATATGGTGGTCATCTGGTTCCAGCGCGTGGCACTGACCATCCTGATCGCGACCCCATTGGTCTCGTTGATTCTGTAATTCGCTCGGCCCGGGGTTCAGTCCTCGGGCCGGCCCGCCCGTAGCCAACGTCCCAGATTGGCCAGGCCATCATTCCACCGGCCGAGGTCGGTGGCTTCAGCGTGCGCGGTGATGACCTCGAGTAGTTCACCCACGGCCGCGTCGGGCTTGTTGGACTCCAGGTGGGTCAGCGCCGAGAAGACCTTGACGCCCTCGGAATCGGGGAATGCGGAGTGAGCCCGGTCCAACACCTTGCGTGAGGCCTCGAGTTCTCCGAGCCAGCGCAACGTGCTCGCATACTGGCACAGGCAGCGACGCAAAGGTTCTCCGCTCAGTCCCTGATCCAGTGCTTCCTCGTAGAGTTCGCAGGCCCGCTCCTCCTGACCTGCGGTATCGTAGGCGCCCGCCAGTTCATAGCGGACAACCGCGTGCTCCGGATACCGCGCCAGCAGTTGCCGGAAGAAGTCGATGGTAGGTTCCATGCGATGGCGATCACGCTGGGCATACCCGCGCCGGATCGCCGCGGCGAGTTCCGCCGGCAGCCCCTCGTACACCTGCTCCTCCTTGTCCTTGGGTTTCGGGGCCATCCTTGCACAACTGCGCGGCAAACGGCAGGGGTCGGACTCCGAAGAATCCGACCCCCGCTCGTGCCGTGGCGGTTACTTGTTCACACCGTAGAGGTGTTCGATGGTCTGATCGATCGAGGTGCCCTGGGCATCTTCAATATTCAGGCGCAGCGTCACAACGCCATTCACGGCCTTGGAGTTGTCGAGCAGGACCTTCCACTGGCCGTCTTCCTCGACGACCTTGGCCTCGCTCCACTCGATATCATCGACGGGCTTTTCTCCGGCAGCTTCCAGTTTCTCGAAGCTCACGCGCGCCGTCATCGAGGTGATGCCTCCGGGATCGTAGCCGTCCTGCCCCTGCAAGGACACCATGACGGGGAAGTCTTCCTCCGCCGGGGCGCGATTGAAGTCGTCAACCTCCGCGACCACAAGAGGCAGAGCGATGGGCAGCGGCACGAGCTCATCACCGGAGGGGGCCTGCGAATCGAAGCTGAATGCGGTGCGCGTGCGCAGGCCAAGATCCCAGTAGCCGCTGCGGCGGAATCGGCGCTGGTCGACCACCGCGGTCAACCGCGACGCATCGCTGACTTCCGCAACGCCTGCAGGAAACGCATGCTTGGCAATCAACTCGTCGTTTTCATAGATGGCCAGATTCCCGACGTCGGCCAGGCCGCCCAGGCCCAGACGGCCGGGCTCGGAGTCCTTCCACTGCGGGAAGCTGAAGCCAACGAGATTTCCCTGACGCTCGGCGATGCGGCTCGGCGTGCCGTCGGCCGTGACGGCCATGGCCGTGTGGGTCGGCAACTTCAACCAGTCCACCGCGGTGCTGCTACCCGCGACATAACGGCGGACCGGGTCGAGCCAGACCTCGGGGAACTCATGGAGCTGGCCGGACTGGGCAATCTGCTGCCACTGCAGGTCCGCGGTGTAGTAGGCAGTGCGCTCTTGAGGAGCGCTGAGCGCCGAACTGGCCGAGGTGTAGAACGGGGTGCCGCCCGCTTCCTCAGGAATAACGCGCGTCCAATCCTGGGCATTCCAAGGTTTCGCTCCCTGCGCGAACCAGTGTTCCTTGACGGCGCCGAGGCGCTCATCCGGTACGTCGTGGCTCTGGTCCTTGGAGACCTTTCCATCCTGCGTGAAGGCGAGGTTGTATACGTAGGAGCTGGCCTCGGTGGTCTCGGCCGGGTCGTAGGCGCGCAGGTAGGTTCCGAACTGGAATGTGCCGTTCTTGACCTTTTCGGTGGGAGCAACGTAGAGCTCGGTCACCGAACCTGCGTAGAAGGAATTCGCGACGCGCCATTGATCATCCCAACCGCGGTCGACGGACAGCGAACCGGAGCGGATCTCCATGGGTCGATCGCCGGAAACTTCGACGCGGGAAGTCTTGCGCGCGTCAAGCACCACCGTGGTGTCTTCGTCCAGGGACATCTCCGGATCACCAACATACGCGTAGGAGCGCTGGCCCGGTTCGCCGGAGCTGCCGATGAACGAGGAGACAACATAGTCCCCGGCGCGCACGCGCAGTGTGAGGTCTTCGCCGGAGAAGTAGTGGGCACTGCGCGAGGGCTGATGCATATCGGTCAGATCCAGGTAGCCGGCCGTGGCTGGTGCGCCGGTGCGATCGATGGCCTTGAAGGTCACTTCGACGGTTTTGGGTTCGAGCCAGAATCCGACCGCGGTGACCGCCTGCAGTTGCTCATCGCCCACCGTGGTGGCGACGATGCGGGCCCCGATTTCGCCGTAGGCATCGGCACGAAGCTTCTTCGCGTCTCCACTAGCGGTGACCTCTACGGTGGCCGTCCCGTTGGCCGGAACCGTGACCTGCCGCGCCCCTAGCTTAATGAGATTTCCGGGCACAGCCTTCCCGTCGGCACCGGTGAGGTCCTCGAGCTTCAGCTTCAGTTTCAACGGTTCATTCGAGGTATTGGTGTAGGTGACCTTCTCGGTGGCGCGCTGAGACTTGTCGTGAGGCCAGTCGAAGGCGCCCAGCTCCACGCTGACGTCGCTCATCAGGTGGGTAGTGATCGCTCCGGCCGCCCAAAGCTCGCCGCTGCCGGAGGTGTAGACGCCGCCCTCGGCGTCATCCTTGACCGAGGAAGCCAGCGCGGACTTGAGTTGCTGTGCGGTGTAGTCCGGGTGGGCCTGGCGCAACAGGGCCGCGGCCCCAGCCACATGCGGGGAGGCCATGGAAGTGCCGGACATGCTTTGGTAGGGGTCTGTATCCCCGCCGCCCACCTTGGCACCGAGGATATTGACACCGGGTGCAGCCAGATCCGGTTTGACCCTGTGCTCGCCCAGCGTGGCACCGCGGCTGGAGAAGTCCGCGGGGTCGCCCTGCGCGTCCACGGCTCCCACGGTTAGCACGCCCTCGGCGCAGCCTGGGGAGCTGACCGTTTCACGCAGTCCGGAGTTTCCGGCCGCCACCACGAACAGGGTCTTGCTTTGTGCGGAGAGTTTTTCGCTGGCTAGCGCCATCGGATCGGTGCAGTCGGTGGGCTCGGTAGAGCCCAGACTCATGTTGACCACGTCGGCTTCCTGCGCAACGGCCCATTCCATGCCCTCGATGATCCACGAGGTCTGGCCGCCGTAGGCGCCCAGGACCTTGCCGATCAGCAGGTCGGAGTCCGGCGCCATGCCGGCTTTGGTGGGGTCGGCGGCACCGGAGCCGGCGATGGTTGAGGCAACATGGGTGCCGTGTCCTTGCCGGTCTTCAATGCCCTCACCGGTGAAGTCCTTGGCGGCGGCGACCTGGTCGGTGAGGTCAGGATGTCCGGAATCGTAACCGGTGTCCAGTACCGCCACCTTGGTACCGTCGCCGGTGAATCCTAGGTCCCAGGCGTCCGGCGCGCCGCTTTGCGCGACGCCGGTGGCCGGGTCGAGCGCCACCTCGTTGGGGGCCAACCGGGCATCCAGCCAGATTTTCTTGACGGCCTTGGTGCTCAACGCCTGTGGGCCTAGGAGCTGGGCGTAGCTCTGCGCTGCCGTTTCCTTGGTTAGAGACATGGCGGTAGCGTCGATGGACTCGAGGGTGGCAACGACGTCGAGCCCAGTGGTGCGCGCGAAGGTAGAAGTGGTGCCCTGCATGATCAGGGGAAGGGTCTCGGACTCGGCATCGGCGTATCCCTGTCGGATGAGCCCGGTGACGTTGAACAGCTCGACGTCCAGCTGACCGGAGGCTATGAGCGTCTGGGCATCGGCCGGGACCACGTAGAGGTCTTCGTTGACAATGCGCGTAAAGTAGTCGCGTCCGCCGGGCAGGATTGCGCTCGGGTGTCCTTCGGCGGTGGTGCTGACCAAGATCGTGTCGCCGTTGATGAGGGTGACGGCCTGTGGCTTGCCCGCTTCGTTCTGGCCGACGATGGTGTTGTCGGGATCTTGCGGGCCCGCCGTCGCGGCGGGCGCCGACAGGCCGAAGAGGCTTGCGCCGAGGGCCAGTGCGGCAACGCCCGCCGCGGATCTCTTGATTCTGGACATGGTGACCTTTCGGGAAATGAGATGGTCGTGCTGATGACACCAATGTGTCAAACTTGAAATCCAATCACAATGGCGGATATACGTCATGACTACTTTCTGCCAATCACTCGTCCATAAATCGATGTCGCAAAGGTGCAAAAATGCTAGATGTGTTGGGACTTACTGAACTGCAGGAACGCGTCTACCGGCAGTTGGTGGCGATGCCTTCGGGCACCGCCACGCAGTTGGCCGAGGGGTTGCGCGTTGATCTCGGCGAACTTCGCCTGACCCTCGATTCCCTCGAATCGCAGGGCCTGGTCGCTCGCTCGGTGGCCACGCGCGACCACTTCATCGCCTCGCCGCCCGAGCTGGCGCTGGGCTCGCTCATCGCCGAGCGGCAGCAGGACATCCGCAAAGCCGAACTTGAATTGTGCACGCTGACGGAGCTCTTCCGGGAGGCCGCAACGGGACGAGTCAACCTGGATGTGATCGATGTGGTGCACGGCCCGCAGGCCGTCGCCCAGCATTTCGCGCAATTGCAGCGCGGCGCGAAGCGGTCGGTGTGGGCCATGGTCAAGCCGGATGTGCTGGTTGTGGATGCGGAAGCGAATATTGACGAGGCGGCGGCGCTGGCCCGTGGAACCAACTACCGTGTCATCATCGAGTCCAAGGCCTTTAACCGGCCGGGGTACGCTCAGCGGGTTGCCGCCACGGCCGCCAGTGGCGAGGAGGTTCGCGTCGCAGACTCGCTGCCCGTGCGCATGGTGATTGCCGACGGCGAACTGGCCCTGTTGCCGCTGCAGAGTGAATCGGCCGCACATGACGAGGTCGGGGCACTACTGCTGCGCCCTAGCGGGCTCCTCGATGCGATGTGCGCGCTCTTCGAAGCCACCTGGCAGCGGGCTCAACCGACCTACCTGCCCGCCGATCAGCGACCCCAGCGCTCGGAACTGGACGAGGTGGACCAGCACCTGCTTGTCCTATTGCGCGCCGGGCTGACTGACAAGGCGATCGCTGGGCAGCTGGGAATGAGCCTGCGCACAGTTCAGCGTCGGTTGCAGCTGCTGATGGGCAAGGCCGGCGTCACCACGCGTTTTCAGCTGGGGGTGGAGGTCGCCGGCAGGGGATGGGTCTAAATTCACCCACGGATATTCGGTATACCAAACTGTGCGAGCTTTGAGTAAGCTGGACCACGAAGCGGGGTGCATCGCCTACCCCGCGCTATGAGGCAATCCAAGGAGTAGTGAATGGGCCAGGTAACCCGCGTCCGCGCGGCATTTGTCATCGGATACCAGGACGGCGACCACTGCATCTGGCCGCAGGGCGAGCTGGTGCATGAAGATGGCACCGTGCTTTTCGTGGGGCGCGGCTACACCGGACGCGTAGATGTGGAGGTGGAGGCCGGCAACGCCATCGTCTCGCCGGGATTCATCGACCTGAATGCCCTCTCGGATATCGACCACGCGATCTTCGACTCCTTCACCGGCGGGGACCTACGCCGCGGCCTTGCCTGGTCCGAGGACTATCTGCACAACCACGGGGCGGTCTTCACCGAGGAAGAGGAGGCCTTCCGCCGCCGCTTCGCCATCAGCCAGCTGGTGCGCAACGGCATCACGACGATCATGCCCATTGCCGCGGAGACCTATAAGCCGTGGTGCGAGGACTATGCGGACATGGCCCAGATGGCACGGGCCGTCGAGGAGCTGGGACTGCGCGCCTACCTCGGGCCCAGCTACCGCACCCATGTGCCCTACACCGATGGCACCGGCCCGCTGCTGCACGAGGACGAGGTCAAGGGCCTGGATGGACTGGAGCAGGCGATCGCCTTCTGCCGGGACTATGAAAACACCGCCGACGGGCTGATCCGCACCGCCCTGCTGCCGGCCCGCATCGAAACCCAAACCGAACAAACGCTCAAACTTACCCGTCAGGCCGCTGACGAATTAGGTGTTCCGGTACGTTTGCACGCGGCGCAGGGGCTGTTCGAAGTGCAGATCATCATGGAACGCACCGGAATGCGCCCGCTACCGTACTTGGATTCGCTGGGCTTCCTGAACGAAAGAACTTTTATACCGCACGCCTGGACGGTGCCCGGAAATCGGCATATGCCCGAAGAGTTTGGTCAGGGCGACGATCTTGCGCTACTCGCCACCTCGGGAGCATCGGTGATTTTTTGCCCGATTCCTACCGCGCACTACGGTGTTTGTCTTGAAGACTTCGACTCCTATCGCGAGCAGGGAGTGCGGGTGGTGCTGGGCACCGACTCCGCCCCGCCGAACATGATTCGCGCGATGGACTTGGCGATGGGTATGACCAAGGCGCATACCGGTTCGCTCACCAGCGCGCAGGGACGGGACCTCTTCCGCGCCGCCACCCTGGAGCCGGCCGAGGCGCTGGGCCGCGAGGACCTGGGCCGGCTGGCACCCGGTGCACAGGCCGACTATTTCGTGCTGGACCTCAACGGTTCCCACATCGGGCCGCATGCCGACCCGATCCGCACGCTCATCATGAATTGCGACGGCCGCGACATCACCCGGGTGGTCGTCGCCGGGCGCACCATCGTCGAGGACAAGCAGATCGTTACCGTGGACACCAGCGATTACCAGCAGCGCGCCCAGGCCTTTCTCGACAAATACATGGCCGCATTCAGCAACAGCGACTATAAGCGCCGGCCCACCAGTGAGCTGTTCCCGCCGAGCTTCCCGGTGCACTAGTTCAGTTGTAAATGGAAGGTACTGCGCCACGATGAAGAGTCCCAAGCATGACGGTGGCCAAATCAGTTATCTCGAAAGGTCTACACGAAAGAGGGCATTGCGGACTCGAAACGCCCCAGAGTCCGGCGAGCATTCCACTTTGCTGTTCCTTGGGGGCGCAGGGGTCACTGTAACCTGAAACCGGGCGGCCGCCTAGATCGCGGTGCAAATCACCGTACCTCATGAAGCCTTGCGCTCTTGGGTGAGGAAGGTCCTGTCCGAGGGGTAGCACGCCGAAGCGGAAGGCACCGACGGGCGAATCCTGCGGTGGGAAAGGGAACACGGGAACTGCGGTGGTCCACCCTGGCACTGAAATCTGTGGCGACCTAGTTCGTAAGAGGGATCTTGTATGGATGCCGATGAGCCTGCCTGTAAGACCGCGAACGCCCCGTCGCATAAAATATCGGCGGGGCGTTCTGTGGTCTGCTTCTTCGTCAGCGGCGGTGGCCGTTACTTTATCGAAGCATGCAAAGGCGAACCGACGTGCGACGCCGGACGGAGCCGTTGGCACACATCAATCAAGTGCCGAAACACAGCCGAAGTATGGCAGGTGACGCTATAGTTCTCGTCGTTTCGTCGACTCAGCGATACTTAGAGCGACGAGCGAGAGTATTCCGACCGCAAGCAACACGAGACCCGCAGGTTCAACGTCGATGGTGCTTGACGTTAAGACTTCAGGATCCCCTGATTCCGGATTCCAGACCGTTATTTCCCGCATGGTTGCAAAGATTACCCCGAGTATGGTGGCAGTGGCGGCAACGGACCAGCCGAAGAGCCGAAAGAATTTCGAGCGAGTAGTCAATTGGTTCTTTCCTATTTCTTTATGTCAAAACCAACATTAGGGGAAAACGCTGTCAGCGTCCCTGAAGTCCCCACTGTAGTCCAGCGAGTCTTTTTTTGCCCCAGAGTCTTGACGCCCTTCATCTTTCTAATTTGGTAGGTCGCCTTCGTGCCAATGGAATAGGCCTTGTAAGTTACTGAAGACTTTTTGCTGATTGCCGGGGATGTCCACGAAACCGACCCGTTTGCAGAATAGTGAATATTGAAGCCAACGGATGCGGCAATATCCTTAACATTCGCACCGAGGCTTACTGAGACATCCGTCCCTACAGAGTAGCCCTGACTAATAGTGCAACTGCCACCAACGCCTTTAGAAACTTTGCAGGCGCCCAGCTGCTTCTTCGTATTTGTCCAATTCTTCGTTTTCTTCAGATTGATCACGTCATACCGATAATAGGTGACAGACCCGCGGGCCGGCTCTCCGGGGGTCGTGGTGAACGTGTCGGGGCGAACTTGGCCAATTGCATGCCGCTCGCTTGCGGTGTGTGAAGAAGAGAGGGAGTTGACATCCGCGTAGGCAGGCGCAGTTGCAGTGAATACCACGATGATGACGCTAGCCAGAGCACGTCTAACAGATTTTCTCAATGCGAATCCTAGTCATTATCTGCAACAGTTAATGGATATACTATGCATAAATCTACCTAATGCAAAATAAAATCAGCGCTCCTGGCTGATCTTCAATGAATCACTGTATTTAATTGCCTGAAGTTCGTGGCGCCAGCAAGGTGTCGGGTGAAAGCTGTAGTTTTTGAACAAGTAGCGGATGAATCGTTCAGGGCGTCACGGTGTGGTCCCGCGGCGACACAGTTCGGGCGTGTTTGATCGGCGTCGCTAATTTTCGGTAAACCGAAGCGGATTGTGATGCGGCTGGCTGGTTTGCGGCGCGTGAAAGACGGCATCACGGAATTCCACTATTTTCGAAGTGCGGTGAGCGGAGCAGGTAATTTGTGTCCGCGCGGCATTTGCTATCCGGCTATGAGAGCGGCTACCAGCGCATCTGGCCTCAGGGCGAGCTGGTGCATGAGGACGGAACTGTGTTCTTCGTTGGCCGCAGCTACGCCGGGCCTGCAGTAGTAGGGTCCGACTCGGTCACCAGTGCGCAGGGGCGTAACCTGTTCCGTGCCGCCACTCTGGAGCCGGCCGAGGCGCTGGGCCGCGAGGGCCTGAGCCGGCTGATCCCGGGGGCGAAGGCGGACTACTTCGTCCTGGACCTCTCCGGCACCCACATCGGTCCGCACGAGGAGAGTCGGTGCTGGGCAGCCTGGGGCGCTCCAATCCGACGAAGTTGGCCCAGATTGCCGAGGAAACAGGCCGAAGCATTCCCGCCTTGCGTGTTGCCATGCGCACCTTGGTTGACGAAGGGCATGCGGTGGCGACGGCGCCACCTACCAACAAAAAGGGCGCGCACCTTCTCGCACGATGGCGCTGCAGCGGAACGCCGGTGCCCGGCACGGACAAGGTGCCGGGCACCGGCGCTTCTCAGCGCGCCAGCAGCCGCTGGACGCGGGCGATGGCTGCCGGGATTGGTTCAATGATCACCGCGCTGCTGGTTTCCCGCAGCCGGCGCGCGGTTTCGCTCAACGGCCCGCCGGCGATGATGACCGCCTCGGCACCGGCCGCCACCGCGGCCTCGGTGGCCTCGCGCAGCTGGGCCTCCTGCTCGTCCGGATCCGCGGCCAGCTCCAGCGGGGCGCTGCGGGTGAGGAAGACTCCGTGGAAGGTCGCCGAGCATCCGTAGTGCTCGACCAATGCGCTCAGCGACCCGGCCAGCTCGTGCGTGGTGGTGGCCATCGCGAACTTCCGCCCGTCGGCCGCGGCCTCGAGGATGGCCGCCTGGCCGATTCCGACCACCGGGACCGGGAGCCGGACCTCCAGCTCGTCGCGCCCCGGATCCCCGATGGCCGAGACGACCACGGCATCCACGGCCGCGGCATCCAGCGCGGCGATCCGCTCGATGACCGCCTGCGCGGAGTCGGCCAGCGCCGCCGGATCGATGATCATCGCAGGCCCGCGCCGCACGGTGACCCCGTGGACCGTGGCCGCTGGATGCTCGGCGAGGCTGGCTCTGCCCAAGTCGGCCATCATGGCCGTGGTGGCCTCGTTCGTATTCGGGTTGACCAGCACGATGCTGGCTGCGCGGCGCTCAGTGCCCGTAGATGGCATCGTTATCCTCCTCGAGGGGCTTGCCGAAGGTCTCGGGCACGAACTGCACGCTGATGGCCAAGATGACGAACAGCCCGGCCATCACCGAGAACATCGCGGTCAGTCCGCCGGCGTCGAAAACCGCGCCGGTAACCAGCGGGAACAGGCCGCCGGAGAGCGAGCCGGCCGCCAGAATGATCGAGGTGCCGAAGCCGCGCACCTTGGTCGGGTACTGCTCCGGGGCGAAGAGCCAGATGGTCGTGTTCAGCACGATGATCGAGTAGTTGAAGATGACGCCGAAGATCAGCACGAAAAGGATGTTACTGCCCAGCAGCGCGATGGCCAGACCCGAGAAGCAGCCCAGGGCTGCGGCCACGGTGAGCACGAGCTTGCGCGGGAATCTGTTCGCCACCACCGAGGCGCTGATCGCGCCGAGCAACGAACCGGCCTGCATTAGCAGGGTGAACCACAGCGAGGTGTTCACCGCGTAGCCCTGGGCGACCAGAATCATCGGCATCAGCGTGAGCATAGAGATCTGTGCGGCGTAGGACATGCCCACGGCGATCACCAACAGGCTAGTGCGTGGCAGCAGCTTGCGGGTGAAGACCTTCCGCCAACTGTTGCCTGCCGAGGCGACGCCCGCCGCGGCGGCTAATTCGGGCGAGGCGATGTACTGCTCGGTGGTGGGCGCGGGGCCGGCCAGCTTGCCGGTGGCTAGCCGTCCTAGCACCTCGTTGGCTTTGTCGATCTGCCCGGTGGCCGCTAGATATCGTGGGGTTTCGGGCACGTAGCGGCGGAACCAGAGCACCAGAATGGCGGGCAGGAAGAGCAGGCCGAAGACCCAGCGCCACTTATCCGGTCCGTCGATGAGGGTAAAGACCAAGATGCCGAAGGCTGGCGCCAGCATGTTGCCCAGCCCTGCGGCTGTCACGTTGATTAGGCCCACTGCGGTGCCGCGGTGTTTGGCGGAGAAGAACTCCGCCATCATGATCACGGCCACGGCGATCTCGCCGCCTAAGCCGAAGCCGACGATGAAACGCCCTGCGGCGAGCACGCCGTAGTTCGGGGCGAAGGCGCAGAGCAATGAACCGACGGCGAAGATCAGCAGGTTGACGGTGAGCATATTGCGCCGGCCGAAGCGGTCGACGATCAACCCGGTAGCCACGCGACCCAGCGCCGTGGCGGTGAAGGTCATGGTGTTGAGGAAACCGATGCCGGAGGCGTCGAGTCCCCAAGATTCGCGCAGGATGGGGCCGGTGATGCCCACGGCATTCTGCTCAAGGGCATCGAAGAAGACGCCGAGCAAGATCATGAAGACGATTTGGCGGTGGGCGCTGGTGACGCCGATTCGCTGGTAGGTGGTTTCGATCTGCTCGGCAAGCGGCATCTTGCTACGGGCTGCGGCGCGATGAGTATCCGGGGGTGGGGTAGACATGGGACCAAACTTTCGGGTGGCGGAGGGGCACCTAAGCGGCCTTCTGATTTCGCTTTATGGAATCAGAATTCCAAAGTGTATGTGACTCAGGTTACGAATCCACTCGAAAGGGGTCAATGATAATTACCCGATTATCGGCTTTGGGCTGTGAAAAAAGCCCAAAAGTGGTCCAGCCGCCGCGACGCCCGCTCTGCGAGCAGCGCGGCGGCTGCGTGCGGCTCGCTAGTTGAGATCAGCCAAGCTGGGATAGTCGGTGTATCCCACGTGGTCGCCGGTGTAGAACGTCGCGGGATCCGCGGTGTTCTCCTCGAGATCTTGGCTCCAGCGATGCACCAGATCCGGGTTCGCGATGGCCGCGCGACCCACTGCCACCGCATCCGCGGCGCCGGACTTGAGCAGTTCGCTGGCCTGAGTGCGGGTAGTTTGTTCCGAGAATCCGGTGTTCACCACGAGCGGTGCCTGGGCCAGGCGACGCGCCGACTGTACCAGTTCACCGGCGGGATCCGCGCTGAGTACGTCCACGAAGGCCAGGCTCAACGGGGCTAGGCCGGAGGCCAAGGCCTCATAGGTGGCCAGCGCATCCGAGTCGTCGGTTTCTAGCGCACCTTGGATATTGTGTTGCGGTGAGAGGCGGATGCTCGTGCGTTCGCCGCCGATGGCCTCGGACACCGCGCGGGCCACCTCGATACTCAGACGGGCCCGGTTCTCCGGGGACCCTCCGTAACCGTCGGTGCGCACGTTCGAGGCGGGTGATGTGAACTGGTGCAGCAGGTAACCGTTGGCGCCGTGGATCTGCACTCCATCCATGCCAGCGTCAATCGCGTTTTGCGCGGCTTTTACGAACCCAGCGATTACCTCGGTGATTTCTTCGACCTGCAATGCATGGGGTACCGGCGCGTCGGCTTTGCCCTCGGGGGTGCGGATCGGATCTGGTGCGGCCAGAGCGCTGGGTGCCACGATCCGTCCGGTACCGGTGAGCAACTCGTGCGAAATGCGGCCACCGTGCATGATCTGCATGAAGATGCGACCACCGGCGGCATGCACCGCGTCGGACACCCTCCGCCAACCAGCTACATGCTCCTCGGCCTCAATGCCTGGTTGGCCGATCCAGGTGCGCCCCTCGATGGTCGGCCAGGTGCCCTCGGTGACGATCAGTCCCAGCGAAGCGCGCTGCGCATAGTGCTCGACCATAATGTCGGTTGGTACGCCGCGTTCATCGGCGCGCAGACGGGTCAGCGGAGCCATCACCAGCTTGTTCGGCAGTCTCAGGGAACCGAACGAGATTTCGGAGAACAAATCCTGGGTCGTGGTGTTCGTCAAGGTGTTCCTTTCCTCATGGCGCGCAGTGCGATGGGATGCGATGCGCTGCGCACTTTGTCGATGGGTACATGCCGGGCAACGCTGGAGTTGTTGCGGCTATTCCTTCGTTTGGTAGGCCGGTCAGGCGAGCATGTCGCGGACCAGGGGCATCACTTGCGAGCCGTAGAGCTCGATAGAGCGCGACAGGTCGCCGTGCCGTAGTTGCGCTTGGTCGTATTTCAGATCGAATCGGTCGATGCCCAGCGTGCGCACGGTTGAGGCGATCTTGCGGGCCACCGTTTCAGGGCTACCGATGTATAGGGCCCCGCTGTCAATCTCGCGGTCGAAATCGCCGGACTGAGGGGCGGGCCAGCCACGCTCGCGGCCCATGCGAGTGCGCATGTCCATCCAACCTTGGTAGGTGATTTCGCGAGCCTCGGCATCGGTCTCGGCGATAAAGCCGGGCGAATGCACGGCAATCGGCTGCCCGGCGGTGCCAAACTCCTCCTGCGAGCGGTGGAACAGGTCAATATACGGGGTGAAGCGTGCGGCGGGTCCACCAATAATCGCCAGAAACAGTCCAAGCCCGTGTCTTGCGGTGCGCACCACCGAGTCGGGGCTACCTCCCACGCCCACCCAGGCGCGTAGCCCATTTTCGGTGGACGGATAGACGCGCTGGTTCTTTAGGGCCGACCGAGTGCTGCCGCTGAAGCTCACGGGTTGCTCTTCTAATAGCCGCACCAATAGAGTCAGCTTTTCCTCGAATAGTAGCTCGTAGTCCGACAGGTCGTAGCCGAACAGCGGAAACGATTCGGTGAAAGACCCTCGCCCGGCGACGATTTCCGCGCGACCCTCGGAAACGGCATCGAGGGTCGCGAAGCGCTGGAACACCCGTACGGGGTCGTCCGAGCTGAGCACCGTGACGGCTGAGCCGAGGCGGATGCGCTGGGTGCGGGAGGCGATCGCGGCCAGCACCATCTCGGGGCTCGAGACAGCGAAGTCGGGGCGATGATGTTCCCCGACACCGAAGAAGTCCAGACCGAGTTCGTCGGCGAGCGCCGCGTCCTCGACGAGATTGCGGATCACCCGCGGATGTGGGAGGGGTTCGCCGTGTGCGTCGACGGTTACGCCTCCAAAGGTGTCAAGGCCGAGTTCAAGCGTAGTCATGACTGCCACAACGCTGCCTGGTGGGTCCGTATTCCGGGCGCATCGGGCGCGATACCTACACAAAAGGTTCCCGGGTGCCGCGCGCCCGGGAACCTGTAGCTTGGAGGAACTCGAAGTGATCCTAGCTGCTTGGACCGCCCTCCGAGTACATCACCGAATAGTGCGAGATTTGCTTGCCCGAAGAGTGCCAGATCGTCACGCTGGTCACCCCTGGGTCGTAATAGGTAATTTCCGGTCCGTTACCCTGCTGTGCAGAGCCCGCCTTGACGCAGACTCCGGTGATCACCATTCCATCCGGAGCCGTGATGGTGGTTGAAGTGGCACCGCCGGCGCCAAGGTGTCCGGTGTCCCAGCCTGGGCAGACGGCCCCGGCAGGCGGTGCGGCACTGGCTGGGGCTACGGCACCGAGTACCGAAAGTGCGGCAACGGCGGCCGTGGCTAATAATCGCTTCATTGTTCGCTCCTCAATCGCTAACGAGTGGGTGGCCGCGGACCGGTGGTCCGCGGCCGCTGCGTACCGGCTGGCGAGGTCCGGGGGAGCCGGTCTCGAGGCATGGCGCGGGAAGTCCCCGCGCATTCCTGACCACCACCCAGCACGTGACAGGCGAGCATCGACCTGCGAAGCCCGCGGATGCGCAATGAATCGCTAAAGCCAACCTATGCAGATGGTTGACTGTTAGGCGCGCGTGCCCGGTACTCAAACTGCCTGATTTTTTCGTGGACGTGCTACGTAACTGGCTGGCGTGGACGAGTGCTACGGCTATGCCGATAAACGTGTAGTGCGAGGGATAGTATGGTCAGCGTTGCGCTACTACCGAGATCCAGTTGCAGAAGCTTTTCGAGATCGCCCAGTCGTTGATAAAACACTGAACGCGATAAATGGCTATGTTCCGCGGCCTTCGAACGATTAGTCGGATGCGTCAGATAGGACTCCAGGACGCGAATATAGTCATCTCTTCGCGCGGGGTTCAGAGTCAAGAGCGGTTCAAGGTGTTGCTGCGGTAACCGCTGGATGGCTGGTTCGTGGCGCAGCTCATGCACCAACAACGCGAGCGGGTCGTCGGCAACTTGGCGTACTTTTCCGGTGCCAGGCAATTCCAGTTCGTGACCGGCCAAGGCTTGTGCGAGGGAGACCGATGCTTTGGGCAGATCGGTGGCCACAGATCCCACATAGAGTGGAGGATCGCAGCGATCGCTGAGTGTCTGCGGATGAGCGCGCTCTTCACTGGAGTACAGGCCAAAAAGCACTTGCGGTGCTCCTGGCGCGCTACCGCCGAGCACCATGCCGCCAGCGCGCCACAGATCATTGAGCTCGGTAAGTGCTTCCTGGGGATCGGCCGTGGTAGCCACCTGAACCGCGAAGCCCCTGAGGTATCGGCCGCGCGTAGCGAACCCCACGGATTCGAATTCGGTGTGTAACCGTTCCATATCGGGTTCTCGATGATTGAGGAGGCGATCGAGTAGCCGATTGGCGGTCCCCAACTTCCACAGCAGGGGGCCTGGGCGGTAGAGCAAATCGGTGCCGAGGGCGCTGGCCGCCATGGTTAGTACATGGTTTACCCCAGCGGGGTGCTCGGCCTCGGCGGGGCAAAGTAGTGTGCCAAACCGTTTGCCACGTACTACCACCGGGACCGCATAGCGCTCCGGATTGCCCCGACGGTGTTGAGCGGCTGAATGGTCCTGCCAATCTTCAAAGAATCCTTTGGGCAAGTCACCTGAAGAGCAATAGTGGACAACGTTATACCCGGAATCTTCAAGCACCACGGTGCTGCCGAGCATGCGGGCGCAATGATCGAGCACCGAATCCGCTGGGGTACCAACCTGCATGAGCTCAGTGAAGTGATCGGTGACCTCGCCACCGGCTTCTAGCCGTCGCGTCTGCCAAGAAAAGAGATGTTGGTGAACCGCCTCGGTGATCTCCACGAAGGCTACCGGTTTATGCATCGCAATAAGCGGTAAACCGAGCTCATGGCATGCGGTGAGTAGGCCCGCCGGAACCTGCGGAACCGCGTTACCGAGCTCCAGCACGAGTCCCGGGCAGTGCCGTTCAAGTAGTTCGGCAACGAACATTCTGAAATTTATGCCGGTTCCCCACGCGATTCCAGTGGTTAGCACTAATTCGTGACCTCGCAGGTGACTGCTCGCGTCCACGGTCTCTAGAACATGAGCCCATTGAATGCGTCGTTCCAGTCCAGACTCCTGAGCGAACACCTGAGGGTTTCCAGCCAGCACTGCGGGAAAAGTCAGTAGCTCGGAAATCGTGAGTGGCGACTGTTCCGGACAATCTGTATGGAAATTAGTGAAATTCCGTCCATATGTCACTGTTGACGTCCTCTCAGATGTGGAAAGCTAGCAGTCAAAGCCGATCGAGTGATCTGACTCACACGATACATTCTGTATGACAGAGGAGACTAGCTGAGATGTTCGGACTGCCAACGTTTACCACCGTGGTGATTATCGGAGTCCCCATGCTGTGGGTGATTTACACCGGGGCGTTCCTTTGGGTGAGCCGCGGTTGGAAGCGCGAGGACGCAGGGGCCAAAAAATGAGCATTGAGCTAGCGTTCCTGATTATCTACTTTGCCGCCATGGCCGGTATCGGTGTCTGGGCCATGAAAAAGGGGAGGTCAGATTCCGAGGGATTCCTGCTGGCTGGTCGAAGCCTCGGCCCCGGCGTCACTGCGTTGCGCCTGCAGAGCTCCTCCATGTCGGGCTATATGTTCATGGGTGCCGGTTCGCTGGGATACACTCAGGGCTATTTCGGCATGTGGTACGCCTTGGGTGATTTGGGCGGAGGTATTTTGAACCTATCCGTGCTTGGTCGCCGCATGCGAAAGCTGTCCCAGATCCTCGGGTCCATTACGTCTATCGAGTACTTGGAGCATCGATATCCGTCGAAGTGGATCAGGTTGATCGCAGCACCTGTCGCCCTTTTCTGTATGTTCTTCTATGTCCTCGCCCAGTTCATCGCGGGCGGTCGCGGACTCGAAATGGTTACCGGGGTATCCTTCCCTCTCGCTCTGGCCATCGCGATCGGCGTCATCGTGCTCTATACCTTCCTAGGCGGATATCTGGCGGTGGCCTACACCGACTTCGTGCAAGCCATCATCATGGTCGTCGGTATGGTGTGGATACTCGTTGCGACTCTGGTCGAGGTCGGCGGGTTTACCGCCGGTAACCAGGCGGTCGGCGAAATTAACCCAAACCTGCTGACGATGTGGGGCGCGGATCTAGGGTTCCACGGCCAGTGGGGTGTCATTCTGGGTGCACTTCTCGTGTTCTCCATCGGGTATATGGGTTGGCCGCATGTGGTGGTTAGCCATATGGCCATGAAGAGACCTTCGGTGGCCCGCACAGCGGGTGCTTATTCGTTAGCTTTCAACCTACTATTCATTCCCGGACCCTATCTGGTGGGTCTATTCGCGCTGATCCTCTTGCCCAACCTTGCCAATCCGGAGACTGCGGTCTTCGCCGTGGCTGACGCCGTGCTGCCGACCTTTGCGGTAGGTATCGTTATGGCCGCAATTATGGCAGCGATTATGTCCACGGCCGACGCGCTCCTGCTGCAGGCAGGTACGATCGCTAGCCAAGACATCTATGCCCGCTTCATTAATCGCAAGATGACCGATGCTCAGATGGTCAAGGTGTCACGTATTACCGTTTTGCTACTGGCGGCCATTGGGTATGCCATCGCTGCCTTTGATCCACCGGCGGTCGCCGAGATTGTCATCTTCTCGACCACCGTGCTTGGAAGTGCCTTCGTTCCGTCCTATGTGTGCGCCGTGTGGTGGAAGAAAGCGAACGCTGTCGGAGCAATTAGTTCCATGCTCGCCGGTACCGGCGCGTCGGTCGCGTGGCAACTTTCCGGACTGCCAAGTAGTACCGGCATCGACCCGATGGTAGTAGGTATCCTCTCCTCGGTGCTGGGAATGGTGGTGGGCTCGCTGTTGACACAGCGGAGCCACCCGGTACCCGAACGCATTACGCGCGCCCTCGACGAGACCGCGAAGGTTGGGCCTATCCCGGCTAAGATGCTCCTTGGCCAGGATGCATTCCTTGCAGCGCAAGCAGAAGTGGCGGCACGCAGTGAAGGCTGAAGCGGTACTAACAACGGTCCTCGATGAAGGCCAGGCCGCCGATCTGTTGCGAGCTAAAGAACCTCGCCTGCGGATTCATGGCGCTCGATTACGGCATCACCCGTTTGCGGGGTTCGAATTCGAGATCCCATACTTCGCTGGTCAGTCCAAGAGGGCATTCGCGTTGGTTGACTATTTTTCGGGCAAGGCGTTTGTTACCGACTCGTGGAACTTTGCGGCCGAAGGAGCTGTGCTGCCGAATTCGGTAGCCGACCCGGGGTGGAATTCCATTGGATTTGAGACCGCCCGCGGCCGAGCCAAGGCGCTATTATCGACTGCGATGCTGCGGCGAGCACGCCTCGCCTGGCGCGGGGAAATTCGTGAGGTGAACAGTGTACGGACGGTTTGGAAGCCCAACTGGCTCTTGGACGTAAGTTTGCAAGGGCGAGCATACCGGGTCCTTGTGGATGGCCTCAACGGAGGCTATTTCTTCCTTGACTCATAATCGTCTTCTTTGGAACCCGAGCTAAAAAGTAAACGTAGTGATTATTATTCACTGAGACAGTGGCCCATACCTTTGGGTGCTGGACGGGTTAAATGCAGGGTGAAAAACTAGCAAATCGGTAGATGAAGCTTCAAGCGTAGAGTTGAATGTAAGGATGAGGGCGTTCTAATGACGTCTTTGCGCAGGGTAGAACGTGACGCCCGCACCGGGAGCGACACGTTATGGCCGCGAAGCCGACCTGCGCGCTTGGTGCTCGGAGGGATCGGCTGCCGCAGATTCCATGGATTGGGGGATGGAATGTACCCAGCCACTCGCAGATCCTCGCCGGCACCGCAGTTACGCCCGGGTTGCGGAAAATGCCGCGACCACGGGGCGTAACTTCTATAAATCTAGTTTATGGTGACCAACTTTTCTGGCACTGACCCATTGGCACTATCTTGTGGACAAATCGGGCGATAAGCTAATGACGATAATTTAACGATGTCGTCGATAGCAGATGAAATTATCACCGTCGCTTTTCAGGTGGATTTTATCGTCACGCGGTCGCACAACTTGTGCTTGGAGGGAGTTTGCCCAACGCCGAAATGCGGTTGCAATTCGTCCGCGAATTCCAAGCCATCACCGCTCACCCTGCCATCCCTCGTTTTCAGGGGGCACTAACCGGTCGGGAACGAGTGCTGGTTGTTCATGCGCCGCCTTCCGCGAACAGCCAGTGGTTCTGCGCTACCTGGACGGGCCGGGCGCCGACCGAGGTGATCATGCTCGATGATCACGCGCAGGAGCCCGAAGGTTGGATGGGGGATCTGGCCGGTAAGCTCCATGATGATCCCGACTATCGTGCCGCAGTTGTCACCGGCAGCCAGAATTACGCCTGGAAACTATGTCAACACTTCGACGCCGCCTTAGCCGTACACTCGGATGTGTTGCTGAGCCTAGGCGAATGGCGATCATGGGCGCAGTTAATCGATCCCAGCCAGCGGCTCATGTTCAGTGCCAATGAGATGTACCGCTTGGCCGGCGGCTGGGCCTTGCCACTGTTCGTGCTGGCTACCGATCCGCAAGGCCACACCACTGCAGCGCAACGGTTGCTGACAACCGTCGTGTTACCGTGGCTCAGTTACGTGCGTGAGGGCGATCTGACTGCAGAGGCAAGCTTTCTGGAGACCTTTAGCGATCAAGCTCTCCGTGAATTCTACGGCCACTACTCGGCATCGGGGCTCGGCATCGAAGAACTACGGAATGCCGGTGCTGTGTTCCAGGATCACCTGGGCGAGTACTTCATGCCGCAACTTATGAAAACTGCACTACGTCAACGCATTGAAGAGGTTGCTCCCGCCAAGATCCCGCTGCTGCAGGACGCCAGCTTGGCGACACGCGCCAAATCGGGGGACGTGTTTGGTGCCATGCGGGAGGCGATCACCTGCAGGAATTGGGATTCGCTACAACAACTGGTGTTGGAGCACGGTCTCGACCTGTTCATCGGTGCGCCACGATTCTTATCGTCGATAATTGCCAAAATTCCGGCGTATGTGATCGATGAGTCCGGATATTTAGGCATCGCCAGTAGATTACTTTCGATGGTCGATCACGGAAAGGTCGTTGCCCCCGTCCCGACATCGTCGCGAAACGGGGAACGGTCCGCGGCTGTACGTAAATTGGCGCAGCAGGTCGACGAGCTCGAACCGACAGGCGGCATGAAGTATGTGAGTCTCACGCTGCTGTATTTCGTGTACCTGCGACTGTGTGGGCACTATACGCAATCTGCCGACGTCGCCGCGCGGCTTCACGAGTCCCTGCAATTCGCTTCGGGCGTAGCAATTACATCGCCAAAACTGCGCGCCATAGCCAAGACCCAGATCGGTGTGTCGCTCATTCTCGACGCCCGCCTTACCGCCTCTCGTTGGGTCTTGGGGCAGGCCGTGGAAGTGGCGCAGAGTAGCGCCAATAATTTCCTACTGGCCGACGCGGCCGGCAAATTGGCCCTGGTCGAGGCCTTAAATCATAACCATGACGCGGCGCGCCAATTAGCCTACCGTAGTGAGCAGGCCGCCCGGCGCACAGGGTGGGCACGCGACCTCGTGGAACGATCGGCTATCCTGGCCCGAGGCATTATTGCCTGGAACGAACTCGATGCCGATGCGTTGCACACCGAACTCGACCGTCTGCCACATGAACCCGACCAAGATGAACTATGGAGCGTTCACGCGTTTCTCCTGGCAGTTTCGTACTTGCTCGAAGGTAAAGCTGCTCGCGGTCGGCAACTGATTGTAGATCTGCTCGATAGCCGCCGGTACGCCCTTGGTGCCTTTAGTGCTCAAGTCCTCAACGATGCGCTCTGGCTGGTGACCGTTCTTAGTCCCGGTGGCTGTCAACATATGAGCACTCTCGCCGGCAACGAATCCTCGGCTCTGCGGCGGCTCCATGGGTGGGTCTCGGGCGACACCCGTGACGCTCAACTTTCTACGGCGACCGATGCCGAAGTCATCGGGTTGTGGCGTCCACTGACCCAAGCCCTCGACGTCGTCGAACGCTATCACGGTCGGTGCACCACGACGGCGCGCACAGAGCTGGCGGCAGTACTTTCAGAAAACGCCGTCGCCGTGCGTGCCATGCTGTCGGGCATCAGCGGATTCGACGTACTGCTGAAGGACCTCGAGCTCAATGTCGGTCAGCAACGGGCGCTGGCCTACCTCGCCGACCTTGGACCGCGCCCCAAGCGCACCAACGCGCCCAAATTGACGCCGAAGGAACTTGAGCTGCTCGAATACCTGCGTGCCGGGAAAACGCGGCGCCAGATTGCCGTGTCTACATTCCGATCGGAAAATACGGTGAAGACGCAGATGCGTAGCCTCTATCGAAAGCTCGACGCCACGGACCTGGCCGCGGCGCTGAACATCGCGAACCGGCTGGGCCTCTAGCCCTCGGAAGCTAACTGTTGGGCCAACGCCACCACGAACCCTTCGGGGGCTCGTACGTAGCACAGGCGGTAGACCCCTTCATAGTCCACGATGCTACGCAGTAAACTCCCGCCCACTGCTTCGAGGCGGCGAAGGGTCTCTTCAATATCGTCGACGGCAAACATGGCTCGGTGCAGGCCGAGTGTGTTGACCGGTGGGGCAGCCGGCTGGGCAGAGTGGGCCGCTGGACGCTCGAACCGGCTGAGCTCAATACCGGTGCTTTCCCCGGGGACACGCATCATGGCAATTTCACACCGGGTATCGTCGACGTCGATGCAGTCATCGACAACCCGCCCTTCGACGAAACCACGGCCCTCGAGTTCCAGCCCGATGGCGTCAAAGAACGCCACGGCCGCGTCGAGATCGCCGACCATGATGCCGATATTGTCGATTCGTTGTACACCCATGACAGCGAGACTACTCCGATCGTATGGAAAGATCACCGGCCGAAGCGGATCAGTCGAGCAAGTTCACTAGGTATTCGGCCATGGCTAGCGAACTGGTGGCTCCCGGTGAGGGAGCGTTGCGTACATGAAGTACCCGCTCGCTGCGATCGAGTGCAAAGTCATCGAGGAGTCGCCCGTGGGCATTCATGGCCTGGGCGCGAATTCCGCGGGGCAACGGGGTGATGCTGGCCCCGGCAAGCGAAGGGACATAGCGGGCGGCCTGGTCCACAAAGAAGTTCCGGCTGGCCACCGAGCGCAGTTCGCGAAGGGCGGCTCCGGCGTTGGCCGCGGAGAAACGCCAAAAGCCGGCGTTGCCCAGTGTCTCGATCAGGTCTCTGGGGTCAAAGCCAAGCCCGGAATATTTCTCGCGGGAGAGTGAGAGAAAGGCGTTGGGGCCGATGGTCATCGAGCCGTCGACCCGCTTGGTGAGGTGCACCCCGAGGAAGGGGTAGCGTGGATCCGGCACCGGGTAGACCAGTCCGTTAAGGATCTGCTGGTGCCGTTCTTCGAGCAGGAAATACTGACCGAAGAAAGGCACGATGCGTGGCTGTTTTCCGGCGCCGGAGGCGCGGGCCAAGCGATCGGACTGCCCGCCGGCGCAACTGATCACTCGCCCGGCCCGGAACTCACCGGCGGAGGTGTGCAGTATGGCGACATCGCCGCGTTCCTCGATGCGGTTAACCGTGCACCCGGTCCGTAGTATCCCGCCCGCACGCTGCACATCGTCTACCAGCGATTGGGTGACCGCCGCGTAGTCCACGATCGCGGTATGAGGGGAGTGCAGGGCCGCTCGCCCCGTGGCGTTCGGTTCGATCTCGCGTAGTCCCTCAGGTCCTAGCATCGACACCTCGGGTACGCCGTTGGCTAAAGCGGTAGTGTGAATGGCGTTCAACCGTTGCTCTTCGGCCTCATCGAGCGCCACCACGAGTTTGCCGCAGCGTTCGTAGGGTAGGGCCTTTTCCGCGCAGTAATTTTCGATCAGGTCGACCCCGCGACGGCAGAGCTTCGCCTTGAGGCTCCCGGGCTTGTAATAGAGGCCAGCATGCACCACCCCGGAATTATGGCTACTTTGGTGCGCCGCGACCCGTTGCTCTTTTTCTAAGAGCGTGATCTGGGCTGAAGGGTACCGGCGCAATACCTCGGCGGCCACCGCGGCTCCGAGGATTCCGGCTCCGATGACGGCAAACGATTGCTCGGTAGGCATGATTCTCGCTCCCTGTCGGGCCGTAAATGTAGGTGGCGGTGCTCTTGTGTACTAAATCGAATCATGATGAGGTGAGGGGTGTCACTTCGCGTACTTGGGGGCGCGTCATCTTGTTCAAAGGAGAACCGCATCGTGCCGTCCAGCAATCAGCACCGCCCCGTCCGCACGCAGGCCGTCAAAGTCGCCGGCGTTGTGGCCTCCGCCGCGTTGGTATTATCCCTAAGTTCCGTTCCCGCCCTCGCCGTCGGAGAGGGGCCTAACTACGGTGGCAATGAATCGATCAACACCTCGATTCTGCATACCTACGATTCCATGGCCGCCGAACTGAAGAAGCAGGACGCCAAGCAGTCCGCGCTCGAACTTGAGCTCATCGGGCAGTCGGTGAAGGGGCGCGACCTGTTCCTAGCGAAGTACCTTTCCGACCCAGCAAACCCCACGATCCTTTTCCTGACCCAGCAGCACGGCAATGAACAACTCACCACCGAAGGTGCCCTCGAGGTCATCAAGCATTTGGGCACCGGTCGCATGAGTTCGGTTCTGGATAACGTGAATATCCTGGTGCTGCCGATGCTGAACCCCGATGGGGCCATGGGGGATGTGGACTTCCCGCTCGATGACTATCTGGCTAAGGGGGATCGGCATCTGACTCGTTACAACGCCAACAATGTTGATATCAACCGCGACCACGTGGCCAAGACCCAGCCGGAGATCCAAGCGTTGCACTACAACGTTTTGCAGGCTTACGACATCGATTACATGATCGACCTGCACCATCAGGGCACACGTTCGGCGGTGGACGGAAAACTCGTCTCCGGATCCATCCTGCACCCCACGACCCCCGACGTGGCCCCGGAAGTCCTCGAGGGATCGAAGCGGTTGGGCGCCATTGTCTACCAGAGCGTGGACCCGACCGGGTGGGGGCATCTCGGTAAGTATGCCGGCGGCACCGCAAACACCATTGCCCGAAATGGCGTCGCCGCCGAGTATGGGATTTCCACGCTGCTATTCGAAATGCGGGGCATGAGCGATCACGAAAACCCCGATGCCGTTCTGGGGCAGAAATCCAACGGCTACCTACGGCAGCAGACCATCACCACACTGGAAAGCACCATTAGGGCCGTGGCCGATGGTTCGGTGGAAACAGCCGACACGTCCATCTGGGAGACCCTTCCGGAGCAGGTGTGGCTCGAGGACACTAAAGGTGATGAATAGCGGCTACGGCTTGCGCACGTACCTATATCGTCCCTAAGCAGGCTCTCGTAAACTGAGAGTAGGACGCTTGATAGAAAGAGAGGTGAGGAGCGATGACCGTCCACGCAACTGTTCGGCCATCGCTACTTCGCTGGGCTGTGGAACGGGCCGGTTGGGATCTGCACACACTCTCGGCGAAGGCTCCTCATTTTGAGGCGTGGGCCGCAGGTACCGAAACGCCTACCTTCCACCAGTTGGAAAAGTTCGCCCACGACACGCATGTCCCATTTGGGCAACTCTTCCTCAGTGAACCTCCGTACGAGCCACTACCCATACCTGATCTGCGTACGTTGGATGGGCGACCTATCGCGCGCCCGTCGGCAGATCTACTGGACACGGTATTTCAGTGCCAGATACGTCAGGAATGGTTTCGCAATCACCTCATTGAAACTGGCGCTCCGTCCGTTGCGTTAGTTGGTTCCGAAGATTTAGACCAGCCGCCGCGAGAGGTTGCCGAACGGCTGCGCGCTTTGTTGGGGTTCACCGCGAGTCTGAGGGAGCTTGGCTCGGATTACGCCAACGTTATTAAAGAACTGATTAAACGCCTCGAGAGTCTTGGCGTATTGGTTATGGTCAACGGGGTCGTCGGAGCGAATACTCATCGGGTACTTGATCCACTAGAGTTTCGCGGCTTTGCCCTTGCAGACCCGTTAGCGCCGCTCATTTTTGTTAACGGGGCAGACTCGAAGCCTGCGAAGGTATTCACTCTGTTACATGAAGTAGCGCACTTGCTGCTCGGAAGCAGCGGCGTGAGTGCCATTGGGAATGCGACAGAATCCACCCATGGGTTGGAGCGTTGGACTAATAAAGTGGCGGCCCTGTGCGCTGTGCCCGCAGAACAACTTCGGGCCGATTTTTCGGGTTTGGACCATGAAGGTGCCTTGGAAGAACTCGCTACTCGTTTCAATGTCAGCACTTTGGCAATCCTGAACCGGTTATACGAGGAAAAGCTGATCGGTCGTGATGAGTACTTTTTGGTGTACGGCCAGGAGCTTGAAAGCGCTCGTGAGCGATGGATTCACCGCGATAAGTCCGAGAGTCACGGAAATTTCTACAATAGCCACCCTCGGCGAATTGGGCGCCTATTTGCCCGGGAGGTGATCGCTAGTGCACTTCAGGGAAATACGACATACAGGGACGCGTACCGGCTCTTGGGCATCAAAAGCCATACGATCTTCGAGCAACTGGCTGAGAAATTAGGGGTCCGGTAGTGTTCCTGCTTGATGCGAACGTCTTCATAGAAGCTAAAAATCGGTACTACGCGATGGACCTGGTACCCGCTTTCTGGAGTTGGCTCGAGCATGCAGGAAGTAGCGGGACTATCGGAAGCATCGCAGCCGTTAGGGATGAGCTGGTGGAAGGTGATGACCGATTGGCCGGCCGGGCCAAAGAACATAAGGAATTCTTCAGGGGCATCGATTCGGCTTCAGTCCCCTATATCCGTGAACTATCCGAGTGGTCGAATTCTTGAGATTACACGCCGGCCGCGGTCGCGGAATTCGCTAGTGACAGGGCTGATTTACTGCTTATTGCGTCGGCGCGGGCGCACAATGATGTGGTCGTGACCCTCGAACGACCGCAACCTAATGCCCGCCGGCGAATCCTCATCCCTGACGCATGCGAAGCCGTAGGCGCTAGATGGAGTGATACTTTCACCATGATGCGGCAAACGCATACTAGGTTTACGGTCTGGGAGTCTGATCGGCCCCTGCCGGAAGACACCGGTCGGCTGTTCTGAGCATGCCTAGCCGTCTCAGTTGACATGGACTTAACCGATATGCAGATGTCGACTGCTGCCGCAATCCTCCTCGGAGAACACCGCTGATACCAGAAGGAGCGCGCCGGGTCCGACTAGGCGTACGCTGGAACCAGCTCAAAACCGTTTCGAACTATTGGAGATTGACCCCTTGTCTGTAGTAGTCATCAATGCCCTATCGGTCCCGGAGGGGGCACCGAACGCCGAACTTGAAGCACGCTTTGCCGCGCGCAAACATGCCGTAGATTCCGCACCGGGGTTCGAGGGCTTCCAGCTGTTGCGCCCAACCGGTGGCGGCGATCGTTACTTCGTATACACCCAGTGGGCCAGCCGTGAGGACTTCGAGAACTGGCGTCAACAGGGATCGGGCAAGGCGCATGCTCCTTCCGGAACGAGGCCGGTGGCTACCGGTGCCGAGCTCATGGAATTTGAGGTCGTCGAACTCTAGTCGTGCCAAATGACGTCCGCGTCGCCGAGAAATCTCGTGCGGCGCGGACGCTTACTTAGGTGTGCGGGTATTCCTCAAGCCGGGTTATGGCCCTCGTAAATTCTTGGAGCGCCTCGGCGTAAAGCTGGCCTTCCCGTTCGGTGATACGGCGGTAGGTATCCCGTGCGGACGGCGGAAGTCTCTGGTTGGTCTCCCACCGTGCCAGTAGATCGCGGCAAATGACGCTGTCGTGCGCCTCACCGAGGGCACGGGAGATCTCTCGTGCGAGCGCAAAGACTTCCGGGGCGCGTCGTGGCCGTATCGCGCGTTGCGCTTCGGCGCAGTGCATTAGGCGTTTGGCGCATTTTCGAACCTCATGTAGCGCCGCATCACGGCAATGACCTTCCGGAGTAACGACGGCTCGATCATAGGCGATGCGTAGCTTATGGATTTCGGAACGCATAACCCGTCGGCAGGCTATCTTCATTTGCTTTGTGGTGGGCGCGGACCTTTGCTCCGGAGGGGATAACCTGGCGAGGCTTTCCAGGAGGCGCGCGTAACGGTTTGAGCCCAGGACGCGCAGAACGTTGGCATTGGCCGTAGCGAAAGCTGGAGCAAGCCGCGTGTCGATGGAGGTGGACATCTCGGCGCTACGCGACGTGGCAGGAAGCTCGGCTAGCCGACGGATCAGCCGGTGATGTACTACCTCGGTGTCGCGTGCTTCGCCAAGCACGCGACCCAGCCATTTCAGGTCCTTACTCATTTGCCGCGTGGGCAGGGAAGCCAGTTCCTCGCGGTAGGCAGCGAGCGTGGAGCGGGACTTGCGAACCACAGTGCGCATTTGATGGATGGAATCGGGTACTTCTGCGCGGACGTCGGATTCGAGGAGTTTGATTTCGCTCAGGCGCGCGGACAGGTAACCAAGCGCGAGGCCACTCGCAGGTGCTGTGGCCCACTGGTTAGGTGTTCGGTTCATGACGCGCCTCATTCCGCGGGCCGGTCGATTCGGTCCTCGAACGCCCACGGTGAGAATTCAGACCTTCGTGCGTTGAGAACCTGTGCAGCCGACAGTGCGAAACGCGCGGCCGGCGACATTCCAATCTTATCGAGAACGGTATTGACGCGGGCTGTGACTATCTCGGTGCTGGTCCGCCGAGGTAGTCGTCGACGAATCCAAGCAGATGCTCACGCATCCGTTCCGGCGTTGCGGCGTACGAACTAATGCTCGTCTGCATCGCCAGACCATCGACGAGAGCAAGCAGGAGTTGAGCCGTCGGTTGCGCCGGTCGATCTGCCCGAACGGCCCCGGAATCTTGGGCTAGGATGAGGGCTCGCATGAAGAATCCGCGCCACGTTTCTAATGCCTCATTCACGGCGCCCGCCAGTTCCTCATCGTGGCGTGCCGCGGCAAATACCTCGAGCCAAAACCCCCACCCGTCACCGAATTCGCGTTCCGAATCGACCGAGAACATCACTAGGGCGCGTAGTTGATCCAGCCCGGGCCTGTGCTCACGTACGATCCGCAACCATTCGTTTTCCGATTCGTGGATGCGGTGGTCGATGGCGGCAGAGAGTAGCGCCGACCGTGAACTGAAGTAGTGCTGGATCATGCCCACGCTCAGTCCGCAGTCCGTGGCCACGGCGGCGAAGGAACACCGGTGCACCCCGCGGTTCGCGATGACGGCGCAGGTACTGCCCAAGATCGCCTGTCGCTTGGCCGCTTTCTGTTCCTCGGTTACCGCATACGGGGCGAGTTTGCTTTTGTCACTAGTCATCGACTGTCAGTGTAGCGGGTGCGGTTACCCGGCTGGCGGCGTAGTCATTCATGGCGTTGGCAAGGCGCCGGGCGCCCTCGGCGAGCTGTTCTTCGGCTACCGCGCTGAAGGCCAGACGCAGTTGGTTTGTGCCCTGCCCGTCGGCATAGAAGGAGGAACCCTGAACGAAGACTACTTGGCGGGCGATGGCGTGCTCGAGCAACTCGGCGGTGTCCCAGTCCTGCGGCAATGTCACCCAGCTAAAGAATCCGCCGACGGGAAGTGTGAAGTTCACATTCTGAGGAAGCATCGTGGAAAGCTCGCGACACAATGCGTTCGCCCGGCGTCGATAGGCTGCCGTCGCCGCCGCGATGTCCTTGCGCCACGGGCGTGTGGCGATGAACTGCGAGGCTAGTTCCTGACTGAGACTCGAGGGACAAATGGTGGTTGATTCGGCGGCGAGTTGCAAGGGACGACGTAGCCAGTGAGGCGCGCTGACCCAACCCACGCGGAGCCCGGGGGCGAGGATCTTGGAGAAGGAACCTAGGTAGATTACGCGCTCAGGATCAAAGCTGACCAGCGCCGGGCGCGTGTGATCGTCAAAGTTCAACAGCCCGTACGGGTTGTCTTCAATGATCGGGATATTGAACCGTGCACAGATGCGGACCACTCGTTCGCGGCGTTCTGTGGCCAGCGTGATGCCCGTGGGATTGTGGAAGTTGGGGATGCTGTAGAGGAATTTGGGAGCAGTGCCCACTGCGGCTAGTTCGCCGAGCACTCGTTCCAGATCCTCGGGGATCAGCCCCTGCGCATCCATGGCCACATGTCGCGTCTGAACTCCGGCGCCGCCGAAGACGCCTAGGGCGCCCACATATGTGGGGCCCTCGGCGAGAACGATATCTCCGGGGTCGCAGAGCAGCTTCACGATAAGATCCAGACCCATCTGGGAGCCGCTGGTGACCTGAATGGATTCTGGGTCGGCGTTAATGGATTCGGCGGCCATCAGCTCGGTAATGGCGGCGCGAAGCTGCGAGTCCCCGGTGCCAGAACCGTACTGTAGCGCGCGGCCCGGCTGGTTCTGGATCGTTTCAGCGCTCACCGACGCCATCCAGCTGAGCCCCATCAGCGACAGGTCCGGGTTGCCCCCGGCGAGTGAGATCATGCCCGGTTGCATGGACACCTCCCAGACGTCACGAACCGGTGAGGGCACAAATCCCGCAGCGCGGCGGGCTAGGGAGAGGGTAGTCATGAGACATCACTTTCGTTGGCGAGCGGATGTGTCTCCGCTCAGCCAAGAATAAGTTGTACATACTGAAATTTTCAACAGGCAGTTTCGGGCGGTCTAAACGGAGACCTGAGCCTGTCGCGAGTAGTCCTCCTTGATCAGTTCGAGGTGGTGCCAACTTTCAAGCCGTCGAATTCCGGGCATCTCCCGCAGTAGGTCAAGCTGCGCCAGCAACTCCCTGGGGGAGTGCCCAACCATGGTCGCCACGGCGTCGTAACGCCCCACGCAAGGTGTGGCAAATTCAATCCAGTCGCGAGCGCGCAGCTGAGCGAGGGTTTCTCCGCCATCGTCTACCAGGGTCAGCCCCAGGCCCAGTGACAGGAGACGTCCGCCGCCTCCGCGGAGTTCGACGGCGGCGATGCGGATAATGCCCGTACTCAGCAGTCTCTGAATTCGGGCTCGAGCCGCGGGAATGGATAGTCCGACGGTATCGGCGAGTCTGGTGTAACTGGCCCGACCGTCTTCTTGAAGGAGAGAGATCAGGTGTCGATCGATCTCGTCCACCGTGGAGACGCCGTCGTAGCGCGAGATGAAGACTCCAGAAAGTTCCCCCGAATACAGCACGCTGTCGATGGCTTCGATGGTCGGTATGCATCGCAATGTGGAGAGCAACTCATCCAATTCCCGCAAGTTCCCCACCCGCACTTCGGCCACGAGATTCCAAGCACCGCTGATGCAGGTCACGAGCACCGCCTCGGGGCGTCGCGCGATCTGTTTCGCAACCGGCAGGCTCGCCCCGTTGACGCGGATGGACAGATGAGCAATGACTTCCTGGCCGAGGAAGGAGGGGTCATAGGCCGCGAAGACGCGCACCGCACCGTTGGTGAGCAGACGATTCATGTGATCGGCCACGGTGGCCCGAGAGGCGCCCAGGGTACGGGCGAGCTCTTGGTAACCAATTCGCCCATCACGTTGCAGGGCCTGGACAATCCGTGAGTCGAGCGATGATGACGCCAGTTGTTCGTGAAACATGAGAAACACCAATCTGCGCTGGCCGATGCGCACTAATAAAGCTGAAGCGGATTATCTAGAAATATTTGAGCAGTACTTTGCCGAGACTCCCCGGCGAATCTTAGGTAGATCCTTCTATGGGCCTAATTTTAGCCTTTGTGGGGTGCGTCACCTATGCCTAGAGTGTTCACGTCATTACGAGCTCCGCCCCGCGAGATGGGGTCAAAGCGAGGGAGTGCAACCATGCACAGCAACACCACCACCGGGCAATTTAGCCACGCTCGGGCACGTAGAGCCGGCGTCGCCGCGTTCGTCGGTACGGCCATCGAATGGTACGACTTCTACGTCTATGCCACGGCGGCGGCCCTAGTCTTCGGGCCGCTCTTCTTCCCCGAAGCGGATCGCATGCTCGGTGTGCTTGCCGCCTTTGCCACCTACGCCGTGGGTTTCTTCGTCCGTCCCATCGGTGGCATCATCTTTGGGCACATCGGCGATCGCTTCGGACGTCGCCCTTCGCTGGTGATCACCCTGCTCCTCATGGGACTATCCACGGTGGCGGTAGGGTTGCTACCGACCTACGAAAACGCCGGAGTCATCGCGCCGATTCTGCTGCTCATCTTGCGCATTGTGCAGGGGCTGGCCGTCGGTGGCGAATGGGGCGGTGCGGTGCTGATGGCCGTGGAAAGTGCCCCGGAGAAACACAAGACCTTCTACGGTGGATTCCCGCAGTTGGGTAACTCCGCTGGCGCGCTGGGCGCCACCGGTATCTTCGCCATCATCACCGCCCAGGGTGATGACTTCCTCATGGGCTTTGGCTGGCGTATCCCTTTCCTCATCTCCATCGTGTTGATCGGCGTCGGTTTTTGGGTTCGTCTACGCCTCGAGGAATCGCCGGTATTCACCGAAGCCAAGACTCAGCAGCCAACCGCCCTTCCGGTCGTCCACGCCGTGAAGAAGAACTGGAAGGTCATGCTCTTGGCCATCGGCCTGCTCCCGGTAGAATCCGGTGGCTACTACCTGACCACCACCTTCGCCACGGCCTATGCCACCGAACCGCAGGTCGGATTGGACGAGACCCTCGTGCTCAACGCGCTCTCGGCGGCGGCATTCGTCGAGCTGGTCGCCACGCTCTTCGTGGCCTGGCTTGGCGATAAATGGGGACGTAAGAAGGTGATGGCTATCGGCCTGCTGGGTTCCGGAGCCTTAGTTGCCCCGCAGTTCCTGTTGCTCTCAAGCGGTTCAACCTTCTGGATCTTCGCCATATTCATCACCATGCGATTGACCATGACCGCCACTTACGCGCCGGTCGCCACGATCCTCACCCAGATGTTCCCGCCGCAGGCTCGCTACACCAGCATCTCGGTGTCCAACGGGATCGCCGCAGCCGTCTGGGCCGGTTTAGCGCCGGTCACCGCCACCTTCCTCTACGCCACGACGGGTTCGATCTCCTCGGTGATCGTTCTCTTCCTTGCCTTGGTCGCGCTGAGCACCACCTGCCTGATCCTCGCACCTCAGGTCACCGACGAGGTAAGCGAGAAGTCAGCGGAAGACGATCTGGCCACGGATGAGCCGCATCCTGCCCCACAGTCCACCTCGAATCACTGAGCACCAGTCAGAAGAAAGGCTGTCATGCGAAAGCTTGTCTCCTTCGATGCACCGAGCGCACTACTCGCTCCGCAACTAATTACCGCACAAAACATCTACACCTTGGATTCGCCGGTGGCGCAGGCGCGTGCCCTATTGGTACACGCCGGGCGCATCCTCGCGGTGGGTTCAGAGGAACACTGCCGACAGGTCGCCGCGCAGTCTGCGTTACCCAAGCCCATGCACCGTGATTTTCCCGGAGCCACCATCCTTCCCGGATTTAT
This sequence comes from Glutamicibacter sp. PS, assembly GCA_031317595.1. GTDB lineage: Bacteria > Actinomycetota > Actinomycetes > Actinomycetales > Micrococcaceae > Glutamicibacter > Glutamicibacter endophyticus. The sequence continues at coordinate 2,830,918 of JANCMB010000001.1, read as the reverse complement.
CGACGCGCATGCGCATCCGTTGATGTTTGGCCAGCTAAAAACCTGGGTGGACTGCGGACCGGAGCGCGCCGGGAGTATCCCGGAGATAATCGAGTTGCTCCGCGAGTCCGCGCTCCAGAGCCCCAACGGTTTACCCGTGCGCGGTTACGGCTACGAACAGCAGAATCTCGCGGAGAAGCGCCACCCAACCCGGCAAGAGCTGGATCAGGTAGCCACCGATCGGGAGGTGTATCTGATGAATGCCTCCGGGCACGGGGGCGTGGTCAATAGCTACACCCTTGAGCTCAATGGCATCACCGCACACACCCCGAACCCCGAGGGTGGCGAATTCTTCCGTGATGCGCAGGGAGAACTCACCGGCGAATTATCGGATGCCGCCTGCAATATTCTCACCGGTCTCGACGGGGTCAAGGTCGGGCACCACGGGCCAAACTTTCATCTCGCCGATGCCCCAGAGGAGCACCTGCGACAACTGCGCATCGCCCAGGAAGACTTCCTCGCCGGAGGCGTCACCACCATCGGTGACGCTCAGGTCTCGCGTCGCGAGTTCGACATGTATCTACGCATGGCCGAAGCGAATGAGCTGAAGCTACGAGTCAACATGTACTTCCTCTCCCACCTGCTAGAAGAGGGAATCGCCATCGGCATGCAGGGAGCCTTTGGTAATTCGCACCTAGCCTTCGCCGGGTTTAAGTTCTATGCCGACGGCACCTTGGGCGGCTGGACGGCCTACTTCCCGGACGGATATGTGGGCGACCCCTGCCGTACCGGCCAGCTCTATCACGAGCCAGCCGAGTATGCCGCCTTGATCCGTCGAGCTCACCTGGCCGGCCTGCAGACCGCCACGCACGCGCAGTCACCGGTGGCCCTGGACATGGTCATTTCCGCCATCGAGGCGGCACAAACCGAACGTCCGGACCCGGACGCCCGGCACCGCATCGAGCACTGTGGGCTTCCTACGCCCGAGCAGATTACCCGGATGGCCGCCGCCGGCATTTACCCGGTCAACCAGCCGCAGCACTACTACAACTGGGGTGAGGGCGTCACCGACGCCATCGGCACCCCCGGCGAGCGCTTCAATCCCTTGGGCGAGTTTGAGCGGGCCGGGGTACCAATTACGATTTCCTCCGATGCCCCGGTCGCGGAACCACGCCCCTTAGAGGCCATTCAGGCCGCGGTCACCCGAGTGACTCGTCGTGGACACCGGCTGGGCGATGAGAACCTGTGCATTAGCGTGGATCAGGCGGTACGTGCGCACACCATTAACGCGGCCACCGCGCTGGGCCGGGAGGACGATCTCGGTTCGCTGAGTGTGGGCAAGCGCGCCGACTTCGTGGTCCTCGGAGCCGACCCCTATCAGGTGTCGGAGGAGGAGATCGCCGACATCCGACTCGAGCAGACCTGGATCGATGGGAATCTGCAGTATGTGAACGACGTCGCGCTGAGTACCCAGCGCTGAGCGAAGCAACGAAAAGGACAAGATGATGACCGACACCGCAACACACACCGGGTCCGCCGCGGGGCAGGCACCCGCGACCACCGTAGGACACAGCGTGATGGCCACCTTACGTTCCTATGGCATCGACACAATCTTCGGGATCCCCGGCACCCACAATCTTGAACTCTACCGGCCGTTGCGGGACCTTGGCATTCACCCGGTGACCACCCGCCACGAGCAGGGAGCCGGCTACGCAGCGGATGGTTGGAGTCAGCGCACCGGGCTCCCCGGAGTCGTGCTTACCACCAGCGGGCCCGGGCTACTCAACGCGCTCTCGGCCGCGGGGACTGCTTACTGCGAATCCCGCCCGATGCTCGTCATCTCGCCGGGTGTACCGCGTGGAGAAGAGGGAAGCGACCGCGGCGCCCTGCACGAAACCAAGGATGCTAGTGGGGCCGCCGCCGCCATCATGTATGCCTCGCATCGGGTCACCTCCGGAGCCGAAGCGGTGGCGATGATCCACGATGCCTTTGAACTATTCCGCTATGGCAGGCCTCGGCCGATCCACCTCGAGATACCGCTAGACGTGTTGGAGGGGCCCAGCGACAGCACCGCCGAACAGGAACGAGCCGTACCATGGCGGGCGTATCACGAAGCAGATCCGCGTGCCGTCGCGCGGGCCGCTGAGCTACTGGGACGCAGCACATCCCCGGTTATCCTGGCCGGTGGCGGAGCCAGCGCCGCACCCGAGGCCCTGCGCGAGTTGGCCGAGGCGCTTGATGCCCCGGTGGTTACCACCATGAACGGCAAGGCGACCCTCGATGAAAGCCATCCGCTGTCCGTAGGTAGCGAAATTCGTTTGCCGGCCGCTCAACGGCTGGCTAATGAGGCCGACGTGTTGCTGGTGATCGGTTCGAAGGTAGGCGACGCCGAACTCTGGTTTGAGTCGCTACGCCCATCCGGCACGGTGATTCGCATCGATTTGCTCGCCAGCCAGATGCAAGTGAACCTCGCCAGCGATATACAGCTGCAGGGACACAGTCAGCGGGTGCTTCGCCAGTTGCTGGACGCACCTCAGCTGTGGCGAACGCCGGGGGACGGAGCCGCCCGGGCTGCGACGGCGCGAACCGCCGCTAGGGAGCAGGGCCGACAGATCGCTGGAGGACTGGCGGCGCTGGCCGAACAGGTCGCTGCGGGGATGCCCGAAGGAGCGATTCTCTCCGGGGATTCCTCGCAGGTGACCTATCTGGGAACCGCAAGTTTCGTGCCCCTAGCTCAACCACGTAGTTTCCTCTACACCCCGGCCTACGCCACCTTGGGCTATGGGCTACCCGCCGCGATCGGTGCCAAGGTCGCAGACCCGGAGAGCCCCGTGCTCTGTGTACTGGGTGACGGAGCACTGATGTTTGCCGTGCAGGAGTTCATGACGGCGGTGGAACAGGGCTTGGACCTGGTGGTCGTGGTGGCGGATAACGGCGGTTATGGGGAGATCAGACAGAACGAACTGGACCGGGCGATCCAGCCGGTCGGGGTGGACCTCGCCCAGCCCGACTGGCCGCTACTGGTGCAGGCCTTCGGCGGCACCGGGCGTGCGGTACGTGAACCCGGTGCGCTCGCCGAGGCGATCGAGGCGGCCTTCGTGGCCGGTGGGCTACAACTGATTCACGTACCCACCGGGATCTTTGCGGGGTAACTACTGGCTGTCGCCGATATGCCCGGCCGCGGTGGCATCCAGCACACGTTCGACGAAGGCTGCGTATTCGTCGATGTAATGCTGGAGGAACTCACGGGTGCGCGCATCGGTGACATTGCCCTGCGCATCGAAGGCGTCGGCGTCATAGTGAACGTAGGCCTCCGGCGAATTGAGCTGTGGGACGTTTAGGAAGCTCAGCACGCTACGCATCGAGGATTGCATCACCGCGGTGCCGATGGCTCCGGGGGAAGCCCCGATGAGACCTGTTGGCTTGCGGGCGAAGGAGTTCGTCCCCCACGGACGAGAGGCCCAGTCGATGGCGTTCTTGAGCCCGCCGGGGATGGAACGATTGTATTCGGGGGAGACGATGAGCAGTCCATCCGATCCCTCGATGGCCTGTTTCAGTGCGGTGCCTTCGGGAGGGTAGTTCTCGTCGTAGTCGTAGCTGTAGAGCGGCAGGTCTTTGATCGGTATTTCGGTGAAGCTCAGGTTGGTTGGCGCCAGCCCGATGAGCGCGTGAGCCAGGGTCCGGTTGATTGAATTCTTGGCCAGGGATCCGACGATATAGCCGATGTTGTAAGTAGCCATGCATGCATTCAACACCGCCTGCGGTGTCGTGTCTAGGGTTTATCAGCCAGCGGCACCGACCGGCTGGCGGGCGGCGAGCAACGCGCGCGTCTGCTCATGCTGTGGGGCGGCGAAGAGTTCCGCGGCGGGACGGTGCTCGAGTAGGCGCCCCTGACCGAAGACCGCGACGCTATCAGCCATATGCCCAATGACCTGCATATCGTGCGAAATGATCACCAGGCTGAGCCCGAGCTCGGTGCGTAGTTGCAGGAGCAGATCTAGGATGTGGCGTTGGGCGACGGTATCCAGCGCCGAGGTGGACTCATCACAAATCAGCACCCGGGGTTCGGCCATTAGCGCCCGGGCGATCGACATGCGTTGCAGTTGGCCGCCGGAGCAGGTACCCGGGCGGCTGTCGCACAGTGCCACATCCAGGCCGACGCGGGTCACGGCACGATCGATCAACTCGTTGGCCTGCGCACTGGGCAACCGGTGCACGGCCGCGCTCAGCGACTCACGCAAGGTTAACCGGCGGTCAAAGCTCGCCGCAGGTTCCTGAGAAATCAGCTGCACGGCGTTGGGTTCTTCGGCACCGTGGGAACGGTGCACGCTTCCGGCGCTGGGCTTCTGCAGCCCGGCCAGCAGCCGCGCGAAGGTGGACTTTCCCGAGCCGGATTGTCCCACAACCCCGAGCACCTCGCCGCGGTGCAGAGTCAGCGTGGTCGGCCAAAGCGCCGGGTCGGCACGCTTCGCGCCACGATAGCGCCCCTCCACTTCCTGCGCTTCGAGGACCGGGGCTTCGGTGGAAGGTGTGGTGCCGGGTAGTGGGTGCAGACTGGCGTCGAGTAGCTCGCGCGTCGCCGGGTGCTCCGGTGCGCCCAGCAGCTGGGCGGCAGGCCCGGACTCGACGAGGTGGCCGTGCTCGAGTACGGCAATGCGATCGGCGAGGCTGCGCACGCTGGCCAGGTCGTGGGTAATGAGTAGCACCCCGAGCCCGCGTTCGCGTTGCCGGGAGCGTAGGAGTTCCAGCACCTCATGTTTCAGCACCGAATCTAGTGAAGCGGTGGGCTCATCGGCGAGCAGGTAGTCCGGGTCGGCGGCCAAGGCAATGGCCACCATGGCCCGTTGCGCCATGCCGCCGGAGAGCTGACCTGGCCGCATCCTAGCCACCCGGTGTGGATCCTTCAGCCCGGCCTCGGCCAAGAGTTCGGGAATGCGGCGCGCCGCGGCGGCGCGACGTGCCGGACCGAAGGCGCCCAAGGCCTCATAGAGGTGAGCGGCGATGCTCAGCCGCGGATTCAGCACCCGCTTGGGCTGCTGAAACAGCATGCCGATGCGTGCCCCGCGCACCGCGCGCAGAGTTTCTGGTGCGGCGTTATCGAGGCGCTCGCCATCCAGTAGCAGTTGCCCCTGGGCGTGTAGCTGCGGAGAGGTGAGCCCGGTGAGCGCCCGGGTGATCAGGGTTTTGCCGGAGCCCGAGCGTCCCACCAGTGCCAGTAGCTCGCCGGGACGCAGGCTCAGGTTCACGCCCTGCAACAAGGCGGCGCCATCGGCCCGGCGCAGCGTGTAGTCGCGTAGTTCAAGGGCCTTATGCATGGCGCTCCCCGGGGGCCGGCCCGGCGACCTGCAGAATGTCGCGGTCCGAATAGGTGTGGGTGATGCGGTTGCCCAGCAGGGTCACGCAGAGGCTGACGGTGAAGATCGCACCGCCCGGTGCGATTAGACCCCAGGCCGAGCGCACCGCATGCGGTTGCGCCTGAGCAAGCATGGAGCCCCAGTCCGACTGCGGTGGCTGTACCCCGATGCCCAGGTAGGACAGGGAACCGAGTAGCACCAGCAGCAGCCCGAAACGGAGCGCAGTTTGTGCAAGCACCGGACCGAGCAGGGCCGGAATCACGTGGCGGCGCAGCACGAAGCCGATCGAGCAGCCCGCATGCCGGGAGGCGCTCACGTATCCGCTGGCGAGCACCTGGGCGCTGAGCGAGCGGACAAGCCGGGCGGTGGGCGTCCACGACACCACGGATACCGCCAGAATCATCGAGAGGTACCCCGGACCGACCACCGCGATAATCAGCAGGGCGATCACGATCTCCGGCAACGCCAAGAGCAGGTCGCTGGTGCGGGAGAACAGCTCATCGAGCCATCCGCCGCGCAGGGCACTGAGCAACCCCAGCACGGTGCCCACGGCCAGCGACAGGAGCGTGGTCAGCAACGCGATGGACAGCGAATAGCGTCCGCCGATGAGCAAGCGGGTGAGGGTGTCGCGGCCCAGATCATCGGTGCCCAGCCAATGGGCCAGGCTCGGCCCCTGAAGCCGGGCGGCAAGATCCTGCGCGTTGGGATCATAGGGTGCCAACACCGGCGCGAAGACGGTGGCCAGCAGGATCAGCGCGAGCACAATGGCCGGGGCGCTTAGAAGCAGGCGGGTCGTTTTACGAGACACCGGAGACCTCCAAATTGGCCGAGCGGTCCGAAAGCTGATGGATCAGATCCACCACGGTGGTCACCAGCACCGCGCACATCACCACGAGTACCACTCCGCCCTGCGCCATGGGCAGATCCGAGTCGACGATCGCGTCGTAAACCAGTCGGCCCATGCCCGGTAGCGCGAAGATGACCTCGACGATCACCGACCCGCCGAGCAACCCGGCAAACCAGACTCCGGTCATGGTGCTTAGCGGCAACAGGGAATGGGGGATCACATGGCGCAGCAACACCCGGGCTTCGTTCAGCCCACGGGCGCGTGCCGCCAGCACGTGCTCGGAGCCCAGGGTTTCCAGCACCCCGGAGCGTACCGCGATGGTGAAGAAACTGATCGGGCGGAGGCAGAGTACCGCCACCGGCAGGACCAGCGACGCCGCAGAGCTCAGCCCCGCGGAGGGCAGCCAAGCCAAGCGGACGGCGAAGAGCAGCACCGCCAATGGGGCCATGGCGTACTCGGGGATGGCGATTAACGCATGGGTGATGGAGGTGATGGTCCTGTCGCTGAGCTTCTCGGCGCGCAGCGCGCTGATGACGCCCAACACGATGGACACGAGCACGGCGATCAGGATGGCACTGCCGGCCAGCAACAGGGTGACCCCCAGCGCCGGTAGCACGCGGTCCACCACCGGGGTGCCGCTGACGTAGGACAGTCCCATATCTCCGTGCAGAAAACGCCCGAGCCAGTCCAGATACTGCTTCCACAACGGTTCATTCAGACCCAGCTGCTCGGCATAGGCCGCCACCGTGGCATCATCGGCGGTGCCCAAATCCATACGCGCGCGCAACAGATTGCGCACCGGGTCGCCCGGGGAAACGAAGGGCACCAGAAATACGGCGATGGAGGAAAGCAGCACTGCTGCGCCGAGCCCGAGGGCACGGCGCAGCAGGAGTGAAAGAACCGGTGTCACGCTACTTGGTCTTGGCTAGGTCCTTGGTCATCACATATCGAGTCAGCGGGTCTTGGACGTAGCCGCTAACCTCGGTACGGACCCCGTCGATGGCCTGCTCGTTCACGAGCCACACGTTCACCGCATCGTCGGCCAGGAGCTGACCGGCCTGACGGTACAGGTCGTTGCGGGCCTTCTCGTCCTTCTCGGCGGCCGCCGCGCTAACGAGCTTGTCGTACTCCGGGTTGCAGTAGCCGCTGAGGTTGTAGCTACCCTCGCAGGTGTAGTCGGCCTGCAGGAACCCGATCGGGTTGGCGATGTCGATCATCCGGTTGCGCTGGCTGAGTAGCATGTCGTAGTCGCCCTTGAGCAGCTGCGGTTCCACCGCACCGTAGGACTTGGTGACCACGGTGGACTCGATGCCGATCTGCTTGAGGCGTTCCTGAATGATGGTGCCCACGGCGGCGAATTCGGCGCGCTCGGTGATCGCGATGATCTCCAGCGGCTTGTCCTGGGTGAAGCCGGAGGACTCGACAAGCTTCTTGGCGGCCTCGACGTCCGTGGCCGGAACCTGAGCATCGGCGAGCGCCCACGGCTCGCTGGGGGCGAAGGGGCCAGTGGCACCGGTGGCGGCACCCTCGTAGACCGAGTCGGCGATGGCCGAGACATCCAGCGCCTTGGTGACGGCGCGACGCACGTCCACGTTATCGAATGGGGCGCGGGAGTTATTCAGGTACAGCGTTGAGGTGCGCGGCGAATCGGCCTTGGCCAACTCGACGGCCGGGTCTGCCTCGAGGGTGGCCAGGGAGGTCGCGGGGATGGACATGGAAATGTCGGCCTCGCCGGTCTGCACCTGAGTGGCTCGGGTGGGGCCCTCGGTGATGAAGCGGATCTCGCCGCCGGCGAGCTTCACATCTCCGCCCCAGTAGTCTTCATTGCGGTCCACGGTCAGCGACTGTCCGGCCTGTTCGGAGACCGGGGTGAAGGGGCCGGTGCAGTGGCCGAAGGGGTCAATGCCGTCCTTGGTGTAGGCCGCCGGGGAGAGCACTCCGGCGTTAACGCTGGCCATCCGGTAGGGAAGCAGCGGGTCGGCCGAGGGGGTGCTCACTCGCACGGTGTTCTCGTCGAGTGCCTCGACGGCGGAGATAGTCTTCGGGTTGACCGCACGGGCCGGGGCGGTGGCCTTCAGTACATGGTTCAGCGCGTCCGTGACTGACTGGGCGTCGAGGGCGCTGCCGTCCTGGAAGGTCACACCCTCGCGCAGGGTGAAGTCCCAGGTCTTTTCGGCGCTTTGTTTCCACTCGGTAGCCAGCATGGGCACAACTTCCTGTGCCTTCTGGTCGTAGCGGGTCAGCGTCTCTAGGCAGCCGGAAATCGAGAGCACATAGGCATCATCGCTTTCGAGGGCCCAGTTCGAAACCGGCGCGCGGAAGTTATCCACCACGAGGCGAGCCTCGGAATCTACGGCCGGGGCATCGTTGCCGCCGGCAGCGCAGGAGCTCAGCCCTAAGGCCACGAGGGTCAGGGCGGCTAGGGACTTGAGGCGGGGGTGTTTCATTGAGGTCCTAGAGGCAAGTCAGCGGGTCGTAGTGGTAAGAAGCCTTGGTAAGCATAACCTAAAACATTTTCACCATTGTTTTCTTAGCCAAAGAGACCGAATGGTAACTTGTGAGCACTCCGGCAGTGCACCGGTATCAGGGCGCTGAGTTGCGATAATTATTTCGCCGGCATGGATCGACGGTAGATGTGAGCTATCGCACGGGAAGTCATGCGGCGTAGCGAAAATGCACGACCCCGCCGGTGGCTACGTTGATACGATCAAGCCATGGGCACGCTGCTGACGACACTCTTCCTCTGGTTGCTACTGACTTGGCTCTATCGGCGTGAGCCCCGGCGGTTACGCAACGCCGTGGTGCTCAGCCTCGCGGTGCTCTCCACGCTGGCTTTGGGGCTAACCATTATCGAAACGGCGTTGCCCGACGGCACCATAATTGCGGCCCTCTTGCTGCTGGCCGTTCCCTTCGCGGTATTGATCTTCGGTTTTGTGCTGATCTATAACGGCGTGCTCATGCTCAAACGTGAGGGACGGCGCCTCTCGAACCTGCTCTCGATGATCTTCGGCCTGCTGGTGCTGGGGCTGCCTGTAATCGCGGTGATTCTGGTGGGCATGAACCAGTGGTGGTCGGTGGCTCTGGCCTTCATCCTCTTCGTGGCCTCCGGGTATATAGCCTGCATGTTCAGCATGTTGCTGCTCTACGCCTGGTTCTACGGGCTCTTCGCCATCCGCCGCGCGGCGGCGGCCATCGTTGTGCTCGGCTCACGCGCCATCAACGGCAAGGTCACCCCGCTACTACGCAGTCGCCTGGATCGCGGCATCGAACTCTATCGGCTGCCCCAAGACCCGGCGCCGCTAATGGTGCCCAGCGGCGGGCAAGGACCCGATGAAATCGAACCGGAAGGCGAATCCATGGCTCGTTACCTTCGCGAGCAGGGTATAGCCGAAGAGGACATCATCGTCGAAGACCGAGCCAAGGACACCACCGAAAACCTGCGGTTCTCCGCCGAACTTATTCGAGCTCGACGTCCCGAGGGTCAGCTCTGGATCGTAACCAGCGACTATCACAACCTCCGTGCCGGGCTGGCCTCGCGCGCCATGGGTTACAGCGCGCGGACCTTCGGGAGCAAGACCGCGGCCTATTACCGGCCCAGCGCCTTCCTGCGCGAGTTCATCGCGATCATGCGCGATCGGTGGGGCTTCTTTGCCGCGATGGCGGTGCCCTTCACGCTGGTCCTGCTGGCCGGTCTTCTGGCGATCGTGAGTTACACCGGATACGGCGTGGGGGCCTAGCGGGGATCAGGTTTGGGCGCTTTGAAAGTCAAAGCCATGAATGTCGTACTCGTTTAGTTAGGCGCATAGCTTGCAATGGCGGCGCCGGGGCGGTGATTCATGTCGGCTGAACAGGCATGAGACCGCGTTCGGTGAAGACTTTCCGTGCGACAGCGACCGCGTTAAGTGCCTTAGGGAATCCGCAATAGACGGAAGCATGTAGGAGAGCTTCGGTTATTTCTTGGGCACTCAAGCCGACGTTAAGGGACGCTCCGATGTGGACCTCCAACTGCGCCTCGCAACCACCTAATGCCGTCAACATACCTAGGGTCACTAGCTGGCGCTGCACGGGACGTAACTCGTCGCGGGCGTAAATCTCCCCGAAACCCCAGGCTACGATCTGATGTCCTAACTCGGGGGAGATGTCGGCAAGTGAGTCGATGACGGCTTGCCCGGCCTTACCGTCGATAGCATCGAGAATCTCCTTACCTGCCGCGAATCGGTCTTCTCGTGTTACGTTATTCGCTACCATGCTGGTCTCTTTCGTTGGTTGCTTTCAGTTCCTGATAGATCTCGATTTTTCTGCGTAGTTCGCGCTCGTGGGAATGAAGGGTGGCAATGTGCTCTCGTAATGCCGAGTGATGTTCATTGAGTAACTCCAGCCTCTGCCCCACGGTGGCGTCACCAGCGGCACGTAGCGCTGCGTATTCACGCATCTGCGCTATTCGCATCCCGGTGGCGCGCAAACGCTGCAGAAAACGTACCCACTCCACATCGGAAGTTCGGTAGCGGCGCTGATTTCCACTGGTGCGCGGAATTCGGCTTATTAATCCAGCGCGCTCGTAGTAGCGCAGAGTATGGCTGGAAACGCCCGTAACCTCACTCATCTGGGCGACCGATAAGCGTTCGGTTACGCCGATTTCCTTTGCCTGATCAACCATGGTTCAAAGCCTAAAACTTAGAGCGCGCTCTAAGTCAAGCAATGGGCGGACCTATGATTCAGTGCCCTCGAAGTGGTCCGCAGGGCCCTACTTCTGCGGATTCCCGTGGCGGTCAACGGCGTGGTGTAGGTGAGGGCCGCTATGGCTCATACCCGGGGTGGAGAGGCGCTCCAGGCAAATCAACCGTACGGGGCGCGAGAAGATAAATCGGATTTTCTAGTCTTGAACTATGACGATGAAACAAGCCTCCAAACTAGGACTTTCCGTGCTGGCGCTCGGTGGCGCCCTGGCCATGACCGGGTGCTCCATCGCTTCCGATCACACCGAAACTCACAGCTACGCCACCGCCGCAGAGGGCAAAAGCGCCAAGGTCGTAGCCAACTGGATTCCAGATGACGCTACGGACGTGCAGATCAAGCAGTCCACCACAAACAACGAGCGCATAGTCCGCGCGACCTACGACGGCAAGTTGCCCAAGACCTGTACTGCGATGGCCACAAAGGGTAAGCCAACCGTCGAGGAGCGGGTCAAAGCCTTGAAGCACGAAGACAGCACAACGGGAGGCAAATTCACCCCGCAAGAACTGGCCGAAAAGCAGGAATCGGCAGCGACGCTGAAGGCAGATTTTTACCCCGAGGGCACCGAGTCCCAAGCCACCGATCTGTGCGGCAAGTGGTGGGTGAGCCAGTCTGACGGCTACCTCTACGCCTTCACCCCTAACCTCAAGCGCTAGTCGCCGCCCACCTCAGTGAAAGAAGTTCTATCAATGACTACCTCAACGACCACCGCCCGCCGCGGACGCCGACTGTTGGCCACCGGTTCGATTCTGGCGCTCGGGCTGAGCCTTACCGCCTGCGGGGCGTCGGACTTTCTGAAGAAGCAGACCGCAGATGCGTGGTCGGTGACCTACGAGGTCACGGTCGAAGGCAAGGACATTAATCGACTCACCGAGGTCAGCTACCTAGATGCGCCCTCGCGTGGTGAGTCCTCGAGCAACGTGCCGGTTGGGGAGGCAGCCACCACGAACAGCGCGTCGAACGCGGCCAAGGCCAGCTGGACGAAGGATGCGATGGTGACCGCAGAGGCGGATGCCCGGATCAGCGCGACCCCGGGCAAGGGCGCGAAGGCGACCTGCCGAATTCTATTGGATGGCGAGCGCGAGCTGGCCAAGAAAACCGGTGCACCGGGCAAGCCTGTTGAATGCTCGGCCACTACGCCGGCCTTCGAGACTAAGAAGAAAAAGTAGGTAGTGGATTGCGACGGCCGGACCGGCGGAAGAGAGTCCGCCGGTCCGGCCTAAAGTCGCGCTAAGCTGCGTCGTTGCGAACAATCGCGCCCTGCGCCACCACGGTGTGCACATCCACCAGTGCGGCTGCGCTTTCTAGCGGGTTCGAACCCAGCAGCACCACATCGGCAACGCCGCGGCGAACCAGTCGGCCCACACCGCGAGTGTCGACGCCGAGCAGTTTGGCCGGGGCGGTCGTGATGGACTGCAACGCCTTGAGCGTGCCCAGCCCAGCGTCGGCCAGCGCCTTGGCCTCGGCGCCGACCGGGGTGACGTCGGTGCCGAAGGAATCGGTGCCGCCGATCACGGTTACACCCAACTCATTAGCCGCCCGGGCGGCTTCGGCGAGCACGGGGCCGTATTCGCGCCCGCGTTCGGCCAGTACCGGATCGCTGGAGTTGGCCATGCCGGCGATGCCATACAGAGTAGGGGTGAAGTACGTACCCTGCTGGGCCATGCGCACCATGGTTTGCTCATCCATGAATACGCCATGCTCGATGCTCTTCACGCCAGCGGCCACCGCCCCGGCGATGCCTTCGGCGCTGTAACTGTGGCACAGCACGCCCGCGCCCTTAGCGGCATGGACGATCGACGCCAACTGCTCGCGATCATAGACCAGCTCCAATGGGTCCTGTTCGGCCAGACCAGCACGCGGGTTGGCGCGCGTTTTAATAACCGTTGCGCCGCGGGCGATGTTCACGCCGGTGAGGTAAGCCAGGTCCTTCGGATCGGTGATCGCGTGACGGTGTGCGGCTAGGGGCGCCAGATCCGGGTCGGCCAGGATCGAGTCGGACTGATCCGGGGAGACGAAGAGCCCGGCCGCATGCATGCGCGGGGTCAACCCCGGCGCGTAGTTGGGGACCTTGGCCAAGGCGATGTCCTGGTAGAAACTCGTTGAGCCGCTGCGCACCGTGGTGGCACCGTGGCTGAGGATCAACGCAGCATCCTCGAACGCTTGGGCGTGAACGTGGGCGTCGACGAATCCGGGCAGGATGAACTTGCCCTGCGCGTCGATTCGCGTCGCGTTCGCGGAGTAGCTGGCCACGGCCTTGCGAGTCTCGTCGCGCGTGCCCACGGCCTGGACGATCCCTCCGGCCAGCACCACCACGGCGTCTTCGACGAGGTTTCCGGTGGCCGGATCGATCAGCGAACCACCCTCGATAATGAGCGGAGTGGTTTCGGCGCGGTTTTTCGCATGTGCCGGAGCACCCTTGCCGGTGTGTTCGGCGGCCTGGGCTACCCCGGGCACCATGCCGGCAAGTCCGAGCCCGGCCAGCGCTGCGGCCCCGGCAAGGACATGTCGTCGTTCAAGTTTTGCGGTCGGGACCGGCCCGGTGCTGTGGTCGTGTTCGCACATGATGGTTACGCCTTTCAGGGAGGTGATTGCGGCCCATCTTACGGGGATCGCAAGCAAATATCCAGAAATGGAATACCAAATATTTCCTTCAGTTTAGGAAGATCCCAGCGCGTTAGGGTGAGGAGTCCCATTTTGGTATTCAGTTTTGCTGGACATGCCTAGTGGTGGCACGACCGTCGACGGGCGCGCCACCACTAGGCGCAAGCTCGGAAATGCTCGCAATGTCCGGGTCCTGGACGACCAGGGAGCCCTCATCCACCGCGTGCCCTACATGGGTGTCTCTCGGGCATAGATTCGGAATATATGTGTCTCGCACGGGCACCGCTAACCCACTTCGTGGCCCGTGCCCTTGCACTCAAACAAGGCGGATCGAGCGGCCCACAAAGTGTTCAGCCAACGCGACGAATAGCCACTGGCCCGATTCTCGTACGCACGCAGCATGCCCACCCTGACCATCCTGGTGAGGGTGGGCATGCTGCGTTAGGAGAATTAGGCCGTCACCGACTGTTGCTCGGGTTCGTCGGCCGAGACATTCGCCGCCCGGAAGACCACCAGCGAAGCCAGGACCGCCACGGCCAGGATGCTCAGGGCCACGGTGAGCATGACAGTGAAGCTGCCGGTGGTCTGAAGGATGGTGCCGGCAAGCATAGGACCGATGGCCAATCCGCCACCGATGACCATATTGGTGGCGTTCATAACCTGCGGGCCACCCACGCGGGAGACCTCGGCCAGCAAGAAGGGAAGCAACCAGCTCCACGCGATCTTGAACAGCACGGCCGCCAGCACGAAACGAATCAGCCCGGGCATCCCGTAGAGGAACGCGATGGAGATGCCCATCAGCACGAAGCCACCGAGCACGAAGTAGCGGGCCCGCGAGTTTTCGCCGACCAAGGTGCTGACGAAGGAGGCCGCGACACCGAAGAGGGTGGCGATACCAATCATGCTCGAAGCGGTGTCCAGTGGGATCTGCGAGGCGATCGCAATCTGACCCATGAAGGTCCAAACGCCGCCTAGGGCTACGTAGAAGCCGAGCACCGCGATCAGCGCGCAGGCGAAGGGGAAGACGCGACGCTGAACGGCGGCGCGCTCACCGGGCACCGCGTGGAGTTCGTTGCCCTTGACGCAGAGCGTGCAGAACAGGCACAGCGCGGCGAGCGCCGCAAGGGTCAGGTACACGGCCGAGACGGAACGCTGCGCGTAGATCACCGGGAACAGAAAGAGAATGATCGCGCCCATGGCCAGCTGGCTGACCACAAACAGACCGTAGGCCCGCGAGGGGTTGGCGGCCTTGGCGCTGAGCGACAGGATCACCACAATGATGGAACCGGCGGCGAACGAGGTGACCGCACGGACCGCGAGCAAGGAGCCGAAACTATCGGTCATCGAGGACAGCACGTTACCGGTGATCACCACCAGCAGGCACCAGAAGGTGAGTTTGCGGATATTGACCTTGCGTAGCCACAGGAAGGCCGGCACGGTGGCCAGCGAGAAGCAACCAAGTTCCACGGACGCGATCAAACCAACCTGAGCCGGCTCCAGCCCCAGATCGGCGCTGAGCTTGGAAGCCAAAATCGGAGCGACGAGGAGGACCGCGTTGAGCACGGCGGAGATCGCCGCGATGTAGATGTAGATATTTCGTTCGGTGGTGCGAGTGGATATGGACATGTCATTGCCTAACTGAGTTCGGGCGGGGCTTAGCCGCGCGCTGTGTCCGCAACGGCCGTGTAAACGCGGCGGCCGGCGAAATAGGTGGCCTCGGGGCGAAGCTCGATGACCTGCTCGATGGGGCAGTGCATCGGGTCGATGGGAAGCACGATGAAGTCGGCCGATTTGCCCACCTCGAGGCTGCCGGTGACGTCCTCCAGTCCGGCGGCCTCCGCGGCGGCTCGGGTGTAGGAGACCAGCGCCTCGGAGATGGTCATGGCCTGTTCCGCCCAAAGGGTTCCCGGAAAGCTCCCGCTGGGATCCTTGCGGGTAACCAGTCCGTAGATGGCCGGCCACGGGTTGGGTGTTGGGGCAACCGGCCAGTCACTGCCGGCGGCGATCCGGGCCCCGTGTTCGAGCAGCAGCCGGTTGGGTTGCACCTCACTGGCCTGTGGTTCGTCGAGTACCTCGTGGAAGGTTTCGGCGATGACTCCCGGATACCAGATGGCCGGGGAGATATCTGCCGAGACGTTCAACTCGGCAAAGCGTGGCAGGTCTTCGGTGGCAATGAACTGGCCGTGAGCCACCTGGTACCGCACGTGCGCGTACCCGGCGGCACGCACCTGGGCGACGGCGTCGAGTACCGCGCGTACCGAGGCATCACCGGTGCAATGGATTTTGGCTCCCACGCCTAGTGCGGCGGTGCGCAGCAACCATCCGGCCAATTTGTCCTGGCTCATGGTCATCTTCCCGTGGGAGCACGGGTCCGATTCGCTCATGCCCTTATAGGGGTTGAGGAAGGCGGCGGTACGCGTCGGTGGCACCCCGTCGAGGAAGATCTTGATGAAGGTCGGGCGGTGATGCTCGCTGGCGGTGTCTGGCATGGCCTCGATAACCTCTTGGCCCACCGGGTCGAATCCGAAGATGAACTCCTCCACCGGAGTGGAGGAGACCACCCAGGCGTTTAGCCGCCCCTCGGTATCCAGTCGGTGCACCGCCTGCATAATCTGCTGCGAAGTGGCCGCGTCCTGAAAGCCCGTGATGCCGAAGGAGTTGCATTCGGCCACGCCCTGCGCGCTGGCTTCCATGAGCTTATCCAGCCCGAAAGGGGCAACGCGTTCCTTGGCTTTCTCGGCCATCATGCCCGCAGCTTCCACCAGCCATCCGGTGGGCTGGCCTTTTGCGTCACGGCAGATCTGGCCGCCCTCCGGGTCGGGCGTAATGGCATCGATCCCTGCCAGCTCCATGGCCGCCGAGTTCGCCCAACGGTTATGGATCGAATCATCGGTGAGCAACACCGGATGCCCGGCACTGATTTCATCCAGACGGGCCAGAGTCTGTGCGCTGTTGACCTGGTCGATAAGACCCGAACCGACGGAACCACCGGTGAGCCAAGCCCCCTCGGGCAGTTCGGCCACGGCCCGCCCAATGGCCTGCAAGATTTCCTCGAGGCCGGCGGTGGGTGGGATATTGAAGTCGAAGAGCGCCTTCTTCCCGCCCTGCGCGTGGTGAATGTGGGCATCGATCAGCCCGGGTAGAACGGTGCGTCCGCCCAGATCCACCGACTCGGCACCCTCGGCCAGCAGCGCATGGGCGCGCTCGCAGGTGGCCACGATCCGGCCATCGGCTACCGCGAAAGCATCTACGGTGCTCAGCTCGGCATCCATCGTGTGCACGGTGGCGTTGGTATAAACGAGGGTTGTATCGCTCATAGGTACTCCCGAAAAGTTAGGACAGGGCGTCGAAGGAAATGGTGGGCAGATCGACCATGTGGGCCCCGCCGTCAACGACGAGGGTGGCACCGGTGATGTAGCTCGAGTCCCGTCCGAGCAGGAAGGCCACGGTTCCCGCGATCTCTTCTGGATCGGCCGGGCGGCCCAGCGGGACATTCTCGGTGACCTTGGCGTAGGCGGCGGCCCGATCCGGCAACCCCATGGCACTGGAGAGCTCATCCATTTCCGCGTCGGCCATATCCGTGCGTACCCAGCCGGGGCAGATGGCATTGACGCGTACCCCACGCTTGCCGTAATCGCGGGCCATCGACCGGGTGAGTCCGATCAATGCATGCTTGCCCACCGTGTAACCGGCCACCGAGGGTCCAGCGGCAATGCCGGCCAGTGAGGAGACCACGACGATCCGTCCACCGGTTTCTACCAGATGCGGCAGGGCCGCGCGACAGAGCTTGAAAGCGGTGGTCAGATTCGCATCCAGGCTTGCAGCCCAGGAGCTATCTTCGGTGTCCACCACGGTAGAAAAGCCGTGTCCGCCCGCGTTGGCCAGCACCGCATCGATCCGACCATAGGTTTCGAGGGTGCGCCGCACCACGGATTCGGTGCTGTCGGTGTCGGTCATGTCGCCTGGCAGCGCCAAGGCATCGATCTCTGCGGCGGCCGCCTCGAGCGGCTCGGCGCGGCGGCCGGTAAGCACCACCCGGTAACCCTCGGCACGCAACCGGTGTGCGGCGGCACGGCCGATGCCGGTGCCGCCACCAGAAATCAGGGCGACGGGGGAGTGTTCGGTCAATTCCGGGTTCATGCTCGGCCTCCGGTGTTGGCAACGGGAGTGGTGTGCTGGCGTGCAATAAGTTCGAGTACTACGGGAACCACGCGCTGTTCGATGAAGCTGGCTTCCTCATCTCCGTGCCGCTCGGCGGCCCAGCCGAGGTAGGTCAGTCCGCGAGCGACCAACAGGTACTCCCAAGGGTCGAAGAAATCGTCGGGCAGCCCCGGGCGTTCGGAGCGGTATCCGGCCTCGAGACCCCGGCGGTACTCGTTGAGCAGCGGGTGGCGGGAGTAGAAGAAAAGCACGGTGACCAGATCGAATAGGTGCCATCCGGTACCGAAGTCATCGAAGTCGATCAGCGTGGGGTCAGTGCCGCTGATCAGCACGTTTTCTGGGGTCAGGTCTGCATGGATCACGCCGAAATGGGCCGCGTCGCGCGGTAGTTGCTGTAGCCGGCGATGAAGTCTTTGCATTGCCGCGGCGATCATCTCGCGTTCGCCGGATTCCAGGGTTGGCAGCTTCGTCGGGTCACCCCACAGTGGGGCCGATCCGGCTAGTCCGTCGGCGTCCCAAGCGCCACGAGTGAAGTCTTCCGGCACACCTATACTCATGCAGGCCCGATGAAGTCGACCGAGTTCGCGGCCCAGAGCATGGAAGTCATCCTCGCTCAAGGATGGGTCGCAATCGAGGGCGGCAACAATGTCGCCCATGGGCGCGGCATCTTCGATCCAGTGCTGTAGATCGATCACGACCTCGGTCTCGGCAGTTCCGTGGCTGCAATTGGCAGCACCATCGGTGGTGGCGACCAGCTGTGGCACCCGCAAACCATAGTGGGAGAGCTCCAATAGGTACTTGGCTTCCGAGTTAAGTTCCGCGTTGCTGTGATAGCCCACGCGGTGGATGCGGGCCGCATAGGCGTGTCCATGGTTTGTGGTCACCCGGAAGACGTAATTCTCGCGGTATTTGACCAGGTCAAGTTCGGCCGAATCCTCGATCCCATAGCGGGGGAGAACGGTCCGGAGTGCGGCTTCGGCGGCGCTGGCGGAGATCATGGAGCCCTTTCGGGTGCGTGGCTAAATCTGTGATGGTGGTCATATTCAGTAAAAAGTTGAACAGAGTGTTTGTCAACAGTACAGAGTGTTCAACTTTTTAGTTTTTCTGGTTATGCTGGTGCCAACGGGTCGTCCGACCCAGGCCACGCCCCTTCGAATCTTCCGAGGACTCATGAGCCAGATTCCTGCGATCACCAGCCAACGCGAACGCAACCGGTTGCGGACCCGAAACGACATCATGGACGCTGCTGCGCAATTGCTCAGCGATGGCGGCTACGCGGGCACCGCACTCGAAAAAATCGCCGGACTCGCAGGGATCGCCCGCGGCACCATCTACGCCCACTTTCCCGGCGGCCGCGAAGAAATCGTCCGCGCGGTCTACCTGCGCTTGGCTGAAGCCGTCCTACACCGTGGTGCGGAACTGCGCGAAGAAGCCGAAGGGCTGGTGGAACGCACTCGTGCCTTGGCACGAGCTCTGACCGAAGCCAGCGCCGACCCCCGTGGACGCTTCTACGGCATCATGGGTCCGGACCTCGCGCCGGTGCTCGCCGGAGTCACCGGAACCGCCTCGAGGTCCTTCGAAAACTTCATCCGCGATGACCTGATTCTGGCGCAACAGGAGGGCCGCCTCGTCCCTGGTGCCGACACCGACGCGCTGGCCAATACGCTCAACGGGGCCCTGCGCGCCGCCGGTACCCGCGCCGCCACCGACCCAGAAGCGGTCGAAGCCCAAATCCACGCCATCGGCCTATTGGCCGCCGGGCTCCTACGCCCAGAAGAGACCTCCACGAACGGAGAGCAGCAATGACCAACGTTGCCCCACAACAAGAACTGTCCCCATCCACGGCTGCCCTAATGGCCCGCCGGGTCGCCACCCTTGGCCCACACTCGCCGCTGTTCTATGACACCCCGCTGGAACTGGTCAGCGGCCGCGGCGTGTGGCTCACCGATGCCGCCGGACGCACCTACCTCGACGCCTACAACAACGTGCCGCACGTGGGGCATGCGAATGAGGTCGTGGCTGACGCCGTCAACCAACAGATGCGTACCCTGAACCTACACACGCGGTACCTCAACCACATGGTGGTGGACTACGCGGAAACGCTACTGGAGACTTTCGGGGCACATATTAATCGGCTCTTCTTGGTCAACTCCGGCTCCGAAGCCAATGAGCTGGCTTTGCGCATCGCACGCCAGCACACCGGCAACACCGGCATCCTCGTCTCCGATTTCAGTTATCACGGCAACACCACCTCACTGGCCGAGCTGACCACGGGCCTCACCGTCCGTGAGCCCTTCGGCGCCCACGTGCGCGCTATCCGGGTGCCCGACGCTACCGGACTTGACGAAGCGCAGGCGGAAGCGCTGTGCGTCCAGGCCCTCGCCGAGGTCGATCGTGCGATCGACTCGCTTCAGCAGGCAGGCTTTGGCATATCCGCCTCGCTCTTCGACCTGATCTTCTCCACCGAGGGACTATTGAAGGTCCCGGCCGGCTACGTCGAAGGCCTGGCACAGCGTGTCCAAGCGGCCGGTGGTCTGTTCATTGCCGACGAAGTCCAGTCCGGTTTCGGACGCCTCGGTACCCACATGTGGGGGCACCAGCTCTACGACATCACCCCTGATCTCGTCACCCTTGGCAAGCCGATGGGCAACGGTCACCCGGTGGGTGCGGTTGTTACCACCGAGGAGCTTCTCGATGAATTTGGTCGCCACAACATGTACTTCAATACCTTCGCCGGGAGCCCGGTATCCTCGGCCGCGGGGCTCGCGGTGCTCTCGCAGATGCGGGATCGCAACCTGATGGAGAACGCCGTCGCCAACGGTCAGTTCATTGCCGATGCCATGCGTGAGATCGCGAAGGACTGCCCGATCATCGGTGCAGTTAGAGGCCAAGGACTATTCTTCGGCTACGACATCGTACAATCGGATAATCCATCAGCCCCCAATGCGGCAGCAACCAAGCAACTAATCGAACTCATGAAAGCCAAGGGCGTGCTGATCAGCCGCATCGGGCGTCACGACAATGTGCTCAAGATGCGCCCGCCAATGGTGATCGAACGCGAGCAGGCGCAATTGCTGGTGGAGACATTGGCTGAAGTCTGCCGGTCATTCCATACCGGAGAAATCAGATAATCCATTAGTAGTCGATACATGCAGAGGTAACGCATGATAGACACCCGTTCCATATTTGTTGCCACTAAATAGGTCTCGTCTCGGGATCGAGAACAAGAGGTGGGTGACACCGCTTCGACGTAGCCTTATTAAAGGCTGTGAAGGTTAAAGCGACCCTACTGATTCAGTAGTCCATGAATCATCTGCCCAATTGCAAGTCCGAGCCAAGGGGATACCGCGTTACCGACCTGAGAGTATTGCGGAACCTCGAATTTTCGACGATGCGCGCCGGTGGTTTCTGGGCCCAGGAAGACGAAGTTGTCGGGGAAACCTTGCATGCGGGCCAGTTCACGAACGGTAAACACCCTTGGTTCCTTAGGGTGTATATAATCATCAGGCAGAGTAACTACAGTACGAGCTGGCTCATGCCAAGATAGGACTTTTTGCGAGTGCTTCCTTGTCGCAGAATTTTCAATTAAGTCAACTAAGCTATGTTCGTCATAGTCAGGAAGCAATCCTAGACTGAACGCTGCGCGGACCCCCGTTAGGTTACTTTCGATTTCATTTTGAATATGTAGGCGGGACAATTTAGGGTCCATATCAGCGATTTGCCGCAGAATTCGTTCTCCGAGCCCTGCAGCTTTTAGAAAATGATATAGTCTAAACCGATCAACAGTACTAGGCCGATGTTTGCGCAGAACGTGATTGCGCGACAACTTATGACCTTTGTCTGGGCGAGCAATAGTCGGCGCAAATACTCGATTAAGTTCAAGGACGTAATCGCTTTGAGGCGAGCGATTTTCCGTGAAACTCGTCAAGTCTCTAACTGCGTCAGAGAGCACCCTCATATCGGAACTGCGTAAGGTAGGTCGAGGGACTAGCGCCGGCAGAGGGGCATTATGCTCGCCCATAAAATGCGACCGCCAAACATGCTCAGTGGCGCGAATTCCTTTCGAAGCTGCTATTTCCTGCTTCAGCCCCACGAGCAGAAGTCTTGGCCGATGCTGTGGCGCGCCGTAGTGAAGCGCATTCGCTTGGACACCCTGTACCTCATAGCCCAGCTCAGAGAGGGCGATTCGCAATTGTGAGAATGAGGATTCAGTCCCTTTCTCGAATGACTGTCCCATGCCCAGAACGTTCTCAATGACGACCATTCTGGGCAAAGTTTGCTCAACAAACTCCAAGAACTGATACGGCAACTCGTTCCTGACATCGTCACGCTCACGCCGACCAGCAAGAGAGAACCCTTGGCATGGTGGTCCCCCAACTACAAAGTCCAATTTCTGACGACGAAGTCTCGCCATTATTGTCGGATTGCTGAGAACCGCTTGAACTTCGCTAACGACGATCTTCTCTTCAACTTGTCGCTCAAGAGGCAGGTCAAGGTAACTCTTCCACTCGGAATCGTTCGAAGAGTCGTGAACGAGATTGTGCCGGAAACTTCGAGAGGCCTGATCGGACTTTTCAACGGCCAGCACCAGTTTGGCACCGCTGGCTTCAATTCCCAGGCTCAAACCTCCGCAACCGGAGAACAGGTCTACATATTTCATCAGATCCTATTCTCCGGTACGAAGTGAGATTTCAGGAATCGACTCCACCGTCGGCTTCGTGCATTAATTCGTAGTACGGCAGGGTACGCAGGAACTTCCCGCTGACATCCAAGGATTTGTAGAGTGCATGATGTACCTCCAGTGTTTGGATTTTCTTCGCGATCTGCTCAGCTCTTTCAGGAAGGCCTAACAATGTCATATCTTTTTGCGAGACGCCGGGTACCTTGTGAACAAACCATGTCAGCAACGGCTGAGCATAGTCTTCCTGCCCCTGTCGGAAGTGGCTGAGGTACTGTGAAGCGAGTATCACCCCAACGCCAAATTCACGGCCCTGAAGCAAGAGGTTCATGAGTACAGGGAATTTGTACTTCATGATGTTAACTGCCTCATCGACTAGTAAAAAAGAATTGAGTTGCCGCAGCTGCGGATCGGACCCACGGTAAGGCCACTTCCGAGAATTTAACATGTAATCGTAGTAGAGATTCAAAAACAAAACGACAAGTGCGTTCTTTCCATCATCGTCCGTTCCAAAATCGTTTAATGCTACAACTACGACCCCGTTGTCCATCAGCTGATCAAACGACTGCAGGTTCTCACGGTTGGTGGAGAATACCTCTGAAATAACGAACTTACGAAGTATTGAGGTCACCGAATCCGGTTTGTCGGAGCCGTCCTTATAGCGATCAAGAACGTCAGCAATTGTAGGCGCTAACGGGTTCAACTCGCGATAGAGGTCAGTGATAGCGACTTGAAGCCGATCTTTCTGCACGGGCCCAATGCCGCCATAAATTTTATCTAGGACATCGATAAATTCGTTCGCTCGTTGGTTTGCTCTCATTGGCTTGTATTCACCTCGGAGAGCGAAGAAATTTAGCGGTATATTGTCAATCCTTAATAGTTTGCCTCCGACTGACTTCAAAAATTCCTCGTCCTGAAAGTCACGTTTGTAGTCGAATATCAGCAGAGACAGGGGACTGTCTTGACGACTCATGCTCGATTTGCGTAGCTGATAGATGAGGGTCTTCAGAAGTTGAGTCTTACCGGTCCCAAGATCTCCGACAATCCCAATATTCAACTGGTTTAGTCTGGTGTTGCTTGGCCAGAACTCGAATTCAGCGTTTGTACCGTTGAGCCCGTCGCCGATCTTAAACTTAATACCATGGTCCACCTGACATTCGGATTGAGCCGACACGGGTGAATCGTTGGGCTCCCAGCCGGAACCCCTGTGATGAGATCCCGTGGTTGACGGAATTGTCGCATCCGGACCGACTGTCGGTTCGTCTAAAACATGCCGATGCACTCGTGAAATCTGCCCACCAATTTCGTCCGTGGATTCCGCTTTAGATGATTCGGTCCCAATGGGACTCTCGGCCTTCGCTCCGATGTCGATTGAGTCGACAGTAGGACTTACCTCTTCGCCGCCGTCATTGCTCTTTGTTGGCACATGCTTTTCTTTTGAACCTGAGGCAACCGGGGCATCACGATGTGAGCTTAGCGACCATTCAACTAGTTTTATCCAGGAATGCACTAAGTCATTGTTTGTTGAGCTTAAAGAATTAAATGCAAGTTCAGCGGATGCTGACATTAGCCCAAAAGCTCCCAGAGAATTCGCGATCTGACCATCGTCGACGACACGAACTACGTTCGAGTACCCCTGAGGGGTTTGCGCATTCAACTTAAAGTATGAGATCAACGGGCTACCTACATGGATTTCAAAGTCGCCATTGACGACAGCCTGCAGGTCATGGCGTATACCTTCTAAGTTGTCGTCGGCTGAAGGACTAAGCCTGACACCAGACTCAATTAGTGCTGCGAAAGAACTGCTCCAAAGAGCACGGTTTGATTCTTCCTGCCGCGCCTTCCTCCAAGCCAAAGAAACCTTATTCAGTAGGTCGGCTGTGGTTTTCGCTTGAGTGGCTGCTTCGTTGAGAATTCCTAATTCCGTTCCGTTGGGAAGCAGTGAGTCGTGCGCACTTGAAGACATTCCGTAGAACTTGATCTCAAGTGGAGACAGCGTTACATGTCCTTTCTCCAGCCTAATGATAAGAAGATCGGCTCGTTTCGTTGAGTCTGTATTGCGAGATTCGGCGGCTAGCGAGCGAAGAAAACCATCACATGCGTCAATCGGAAGGACAAAGAGGTCCTGCATTGTTTCTTTGCATTTTTCCATGAATTCAAACGCTAGATAGAACCCTAGCGCGCCCGCCGCGTGTGTACCGCCCATAGTAAGCATTGAAGAGAGCCCTATGCCTCTTGCGCCCAAGCGAGTCAATACGCTCAGCTCAAGGTTTTCGTCGGGCAGCTCTGTTTGGTGCACGTGCCGGAGAAGTTCACGAACTTGTCTACGGAAACTAAGGGGAACGCGAGCAATGGAAACGAAGGGCCTTCGTTCAATTGCGGGCGTGCTCTTTGGACTTTCCAGAAACTGTGGTCGGTACTCCCACAGGTGTTGCTCTCCATCCGAGCTCTTCTTGATGATTTCGGACATTGCGCTCGGGTTCATGAGAGACTCACCGGCTACTGTCCAATTGGTTGATCCATCTGCGAGGGCACTCGCAAAAAGTTTCGTCTCTATGACGGTCCCCCGGCCAGCTCCTTCTAGCTCTACTAATGCGTCGGCAAACGGTTGCCAACCATGGTCTGAAGACACCTCGGGTATATTAGATGAGAAGTTACGTGTGATTTTCTGTGATGAAGCTTCGAACCTTCGTAGAGGAACATTGCCTAGGATTCCTCGCTGCGGATAGGCAGTACGGTCGCGAAGCCGCACTCTAATACCACCATCCTGCAAAATTCGAACATCTGACCTGATGTATTGGTTAGGCTTTGGCTCGTAACGATTCCAAGCCACAGGAACACCCTTGGCGTTTTTGACAAATTTGTTTATTGCGGCAATAGGTATGTTGCCTGCTCGTTTCGTCGAGTCCCAAACTCTAAGGCCTCCACGCAGCGGCACATTCTTGTCGGTCACCCAGTCCAAACTTTCCTCAATAACCGCTTCATCCACTTCAGCAAGACGTACTTGCGACTCAGGAGCTGCTAAATCTACCGTCAGTGTCGTCAGATGGGGATTCAGTTTCTTGTAGTTTCTAATTGCTGCAGAGACAGCAGTTGAGTTAAGACCACTGGCTGCAGTGCCTGGCAGGCCCCTCCCACCTGCAGTGGCGGGAGCCGTCAAAGAGCCCGGGTCTGCCATACTGGCAACTACAAGCATGCTCCAGCCTACGAAGATTTGCTCTGCGCCAGTCTCCATTGGGACTGCTATGAATCGACTGAACTCGTCTTCCCGAGGTCCGAAATAAGGGAAGTTCCAGCCCTCGATAGTTCCGGATAGCGACTCCGAGTACTCAGAGTGCCAAAGCGTATATTCAACGCCAGCTAACCAAGCTAAACGAACTGGGTGTAATGGACTCAGTAGGACCGCGCTAGACTTGGCCCCTCCCTTTGTCGACCAAACGCTAATGGAGAACGGGTACGCAGCCCAGAACTGCCCAACGGGATCACCTAGACGGTTAGATTCACGGACGAGTTCGGCATAGGACTCGAGATACTCTGTAAGCGTTCGACGGTCCCCCTCCCAGAGATGGCGCCACGATACAGTAGATGGTCTTAGATGACTGTTCTTGTCCGTGTCTGCTTTCAGTCTTCTGAGGAGGTCTAGTTTCCTGAAAGCCAATCGAAAAGATTCGGCTGCCGAGGATTTCAGGAGTTCCTCGGGAACGTCCGCATCTGAAATATCGTGCCATTGACTGGACATGGAAGAACACATTAAAAATCCACTGTTATTTTTAACTACGGGATCGAACATGTTCTCGGCGTCATCTGACATTACAATGTGGCCCAGAGCGTCCATCGCTACTTCATCCATACAGTTCTGCGTCAGCCAGGTCTCGTAGAAACCTCTGGCCGTATCACTCTCGCTAGGTGGCATGGGCTCGCGTGAGGGAAGCATTTTACGAGCAGCTGCAACTACGGGTGACAGGGGGGCCTTTGAAGAACCGATCGCTTTAAAGTCAACGCTTAGTGAACCGATAACCACTGTGTAAGAGGGCAGAGGTACAGAATCAAAAATGAACAGATCAGGGCGGTGAGGGAAGTCGGAGCAAGGTTCTCCATCAGCCAAGACATCGCCAGACTGTGCTCCCCATGCAACAAATCGATACTTATCTACGGATGAGTCCAGCTCTTGCACCAAGAGTTGCTCTTCGTCAGGAGATTCTGAAGCAGCTGAACCATAAGTATCGGACGCCACGTAAACGGGTTTTCCCAGCTTCAATTTATTCTTGCCAGCTATAGGTAATACCAGCACTGATTCTCGTTTAGAATCGATCGCCGTAATGGTGCATGAAGCGTTCGGATCAGCTAAACCGAACAGGGGATCACCTGGTGCGATAGAAGACCGCAATGTAACTCGGAGGGGGCCTTCTCGGCGTTCTGTCTTGGCGGGCATACGCAACCTACCGTAAACTTGTAGCCCTCCGGTATTGGCGTCAAATTCGATGTAATCTTGTTCCCAATGAACGGCTTTGGGGGATGCGACCAATTTTACGTTATGGGCATCCGGGCCACTGTTCGTCGGAGCGCTGCTCAACGGCAGCCTGATCCGAATTCTTTCAGATCTGTACTCATCCTCCCACGTATCGTATGTCCAGAACACCGCATAGGGTTCATCTGAGCTTAGGCCCTCTCCTAGACCTAGCGAGAACCCGCCGTCGGTGAACGCGGTCAACTTGTGGAGATCCGGAATACCGCCGCTGGGATCCAGAAACTGTTTCTCCGTGAGTGTCGATAAGTGCTTCACATACTCAAGGGACATCGAAACGAGAGAATTGAAAACCAGAGCGATATTCTCGGAAATTGCCATCTTTCGATCGACGTCCTTCCACGGAATAATAGCCAATGGATAAGGTTCCGCGCTGATGTCGTCTGAGCATCTCAGCATTTCAATGGAATTCTGGATTGAAGCTGAGTCCGACCAGTAGTTATTAAAGGCGTCAGCTAACTGTTTTGCATGTGAATGTCTACTGTCATTCGGAGTGGGCATGCCAAATGATGCGTAGAGGTACTTCTTGAAGTAACTTTCAGCTTCGACCATAGTCGGCGAATCTAGCGCAATAATGTTCGAAAAATTTGTTAGACCTTGATCGACGGCCGCCATCCACTGCACGTTCCAGGGGGCAGTTCCCTGGCCAACGATCGTGTATAGACCTGCCAATAACTCCAAGAGCTGGGCTACGAGATCGCTGCACGACTGACGCGTGGAATCTGAGTATTCTACCCAGCCTAGGCGGCTAAATAGATCCGTGACAAATTCGTCGGAAATTTCTCTAACTGAAACAGAACTGCTCGAAGCCTCAGGGAAGCTGGAGTTCATGACAGCGCTAAATACACCAGTCAC
Organism: Glutamicibacter sp. PS; assembly: GCA_031317595.1. Lineage (GTDB taxonomy): Bacteria > Actinomycetota > Actinomycetes > Actinomycetales > Micrococcaceae > Glutamicibacter > Glutamicibacter endophyticus. The sequence goes on along the minus strand of JANCMB010000001.1, from coordinate 2,803,181 downwards.
GGATCCTAGATCTGGATGCCTGTCCGCAATAATCGCCAGATGACGCCCTTGTCTGTATTGCACAGCCTCACCAGAAGTTTTAGCTCCGCTATCGCCTGTTGGCGTGATCAGAAATGCATAGTCGGGCCTGACTTCAATTTCATTCGCGGCCGAAACGATGGCATCGGCGAACTCTCTTTTAACGCCGTACGGCAGGTACGCAGCATTGAGCCCTGCACGATTTGTGAAACACTTAGCAAGAATTTTAGCCAGCATTCTCTTGTCCTCCTAGAACGCACTTTGAATTCGAACACCCTGATCAGCATCAGCGCTGCCGCGGGCGAGACCAGCACGCTCCAACATTTCGATGACGTCTGATAACTCGGGGCTAAGTCCCATTTTCTGGAAACTCTGCATCAAATCCGCGACATTTGCTTCGTTGTCAGGTTGAATACACGTCAGACTGGCGACCACGGTAACCCACTCAGTTCCGGGTTCCACGGTTAGGTAGCGTCCAGATGATCGAAGCATCCCGTAGTAGTCAGAGTTCCCGCCACTATTTTCACGTGTCATGAGGGTGTAGCGAATTGCCTCCCAGACGAGTGGCGCGTGAGCCTTCCGTGTCGAAAGTGCTTCTTGAAGTTTGCTAGTCATATCAGGCTGCGACAGTCGCCGACACGATTCTTCGAAGTTCATATCTAGAAACTCTCCGGCCTTTTGCCAGTCGACAAGTAGTTTTCTAACGGCAGCTCCTCTATGGACTTTCCACTTGAGTACGGAAGAAACATCACGTACTGAAACACTGGAGTCCATAGATGCCCAAGGAATGATGGTACGAACTTCACCCACGGCCATGGTCCAAGGCACGATCTTGTTGTCGAGCGCATTACGAGCAAGTTGCATATACCACTCTGCCTCCCAAAGAAAACTGAGCGCGTACCCGAGTCTAAGGACCGTCATCGTCCAATCAGCCCAGACTCTTGCTGGAAGAGCCGATACCCACACCGGAGATGTAATCAAATCCCAGTTCTCACGAAACCATTCGAATGGAGTATTGGGGAGATCTGCGATGGGCGAGGCCAGACGCGGACCTTCTTCGTTCAGTCTGTTTCCGAAGGTCACTGCTCTGACTGACCTGTCCATGGCGTTTAATAGAGGATCCGAATCGCACCGAATCTTTGCTGCTTTCATCCAGCGTTCAGATGCTCCGGGGACAGGGCCCGCGTGCAGAGATAGCCCGTGGGCATAGATCTTTTCCAGTATGCCGCCGAGGTCAGGGGGATTAGCGCTTCGTTGGATGCCAATCATGTTTTGCATCAAGGCGAACGTTGGTGATATCGGGGAAGCAGCTTGCATAGTGCCCTTTTCGGCCCGTATGCCGCTTGCGGACCCGGCCACAGCTACTGCTAACAACTCCCGGGATTTTGAATCCACGGTAACACCGTTCTTACCGAGCTCTTCTGCAAGTTGAATCGTCTGCTCACCGGTTGGTTCGGTTTCCTCGATCCGCAGAGTCTTCATTGAGCTCGGTTTAATTTGTTTGTAAACCAGACCGGTGGGTGGACCGTGATCAGACGACGTATCGAGTTTGTAGCAATTCCATGCTAAAGCGGATACGAAACCTTCTGGCACTGACACATATTGTGGTCTGTTGAGGTCTAATATGAAATCTTCCAACTTGTATCCGATCTAGTCTCTTACTGCAGCAATATCTGGCCTGACGAGGACAATGTAGTCCTTATCGTTGATTGCTAGCCGATAGTAGTCAGTCGTTAGGTTCGAGGGCACGAGTCTTTCAGCACGTACTCGTTCTAGCCGAGGTAAGGTGGATGAGCTCATCTCTGTGACACCTGCGAAGTTGTCCGCAGACGACCGCGCTTCTCTGATCAACGCAACGTCAAGTTCAATCCGGCCCACTTGCACACCATTTTCTTTGATGCGTAATTCAATCTCTTCGCCGTTCCTGGCGGGAGATAAATCAAAGCTCTCTGTCGAGATAGTCAGCTTCGGTTGGGTTACATGACCTGTGATAGGTGTTGTTCGGCTGTCGAATACGGGGAGTAACGAGCGAGAATTTTGCTCGCCAGGGTTCCGACGAGGTCGCAAAAGTGTGCGCAAGCCGGCTTCGAGTTCGTTTGGGATTTGGGAGCCGCTTCTCCACGTCCTAACCCAAAGATTGATATCCTCTTGAAACGCCGAAATTCTATTAAAAATAGCGTAGAGGCGTATTAAATGCGCTCCATACCAGCTGATATACTTAGCTCGATCACTTTCCGATGTTGATGAATCTTCAATAACCTCCTGAAACGCTTGGTCGAGTGCTTCCTCGAAATTCGTGATTCCAATGCTTGTGAACGCGCACTGCGTGTCCGTATCCTTCTGCAGAATAACCAAAGGAGATTCGATTTGACCGTAGCTTCCGAGGGCGGAAGTGATCGGACTAACCCAGCCTTTGGAGTTAGTATTAGTCGGATCTCCTGCTACCGCGTCGAGCAGCGGGTCTACTTTTGACAACAGCTTTGTTACAGGGTTCCGTATGGGATCGACCCGTGAAGGATCCGGCTTACAAGGAGTGCCAAAGATCGCGTTGGAGTATCGCAAATGTGCCAGTTGAATGAGATGGTCGAATCGAGTTTTTGCTGAGGGTGAGTGAAGTACTGTTGGGTCAACAGAGGACTTTTCTTGTACATCTGTTGGTGTGGAGGAATCTGATAAATCTCCGATAATTGCGCGTACGATTGCTCCCCATATTTCACGGTAGGTAAATCTCTTGCCACAGTAGATCTCGGCTGATCTTAGGGCCGCGAGGAAGCCCTCCCGTATTTCTTCTTTTTCCAAGGAGGTTATATTTGCGATGATCGGATTGGTTGATTCTAGATATCTGGCTTGTTCGGGCAGATCCAGATAGTCGATGACCTGCTCGAGTAGTTTTCCCGCCGGAGACCCGGACCTCATTTCCTCGAAACCCGTAGAATCAATTGTCGGATACTCGGGCGAAACGGCCTCGCCTGTTGGTAGAATTTCGACCCATGGGCGTTTCTCAAGTAGCGAGCAGACGTCGACATAAACAGCCATAATCCGTGCGATGCACTGTCCACTTCGTTCGATCCGTCCTGAGCGAATAAAGGACGACCTGCTCTGGAGAGAAAGATGTAGGTCTTGAATGTTGTACTCAGACCTTGAAGCGTCATTTATGTATCTCAATAAGGTGGCTGCGAGCTTCATGTCGGACGAGGTTGGTTCAGCTTTTAATTGGTCATGAATTTCTTCGACAAGTATGCCGCGGTTTACGCAGGCGATTAGATCTTTTCCCTCGGTTAGCGATCTGGCTACTTCATTTGTAAGCGGCGCCAATGGCTGCTTCGAATTAGGTATTGTGGCGTCGTTGATAAGCAGGATATTCCGGTGTATACCAGAGTACTCATACGATCTGTGTGCTAGATTCTCGTCGTAATCCGATATGCACGCATAGTCCCTCACGAGAGAAGCAGCCATGTGACTCTTTCCGGCACCGGGTCCGCCGATAAGAAATAGAAAGTTTGGAACGTTAGACTTCTCTATTGCTTGTGCAAACCACTTTCCTGCTTCATCGAGTCCTGCTGGGCGCGGCCCCTCTAGGTTCTTGAGGGCTAAATCTTGTGAAGGGCTTACGGCATCAGAGAAAGGTTTGTCTGCAACCTCTTCGCCACCAGTCGCGCGACTCCACAGTGTGGAGACTCTTTCCCAGAATGCGATGTTAGGATCACAGTCCTCGACAACCTCTGAAGTTAAATAGATGTCGGAGACCGTCGTGTCATGTCCGTCTTGTCCGGCCCTTCCCGACTCCGGACTGGCATTCGAAGGCCGCCGTTGATCCGTCGATTCCCGCGTGCCTTTTCGGGTCATGAGCGCTTTTTCGGTTGCCGTGTAATCTTCTACCCGAGGAGGAAAATTAGATTCTTGAGTCATCAGAAGCTCGTACAATCGTCTCTGGTAGTTTGTGCGCGGCTTGTATCCCTTGATGTAAATCTTCCCCATGTCCAGAAGCGCTGCGCTGACGTTACATAATTTGAATTCAATAGCTGCGGCACTTCGTCCAGTGGACGCGGCGAGATCTTCATTATATTTGCGTTTTACATAAGGTAAGCCTTGTAGTTCGGCCTCCAGCATGGATTTGTAGTTTTCGAGTAGGAGCTGGAGTTCTTGGTCGCTCCAATTAATCGCCCGTCGCTTAGAGTCCATGTTGATTCCTTTTCTGCCTGTGCCTGAAGAATCCCGACGCATCCTTGGGGAGAAATCGTACGTAAGTTTATGTTCTTGAGGCGATTAGGTTGTCAATGAGGTACGGGAAAGATTGGCGGATAGGGATCATATATCGCCGTCGATTCTAATGCGCCGGTTCATCGGCTGTCGGTCGTATACCGCCAGCCGGCTGCGCTCGGTCGGCGTAGTTACTGAGAGTGAAGGAAACATTTCGCCTGATCGTGAGCGACGTTTTGATTGAGCGCACTTTGGTTCCGAATTACGTGCCGACTCACCGCGAACCCAACTGACAACTCTAGCCGCGGCGATCGGGATGCTCCGACTGTGCCTTATATCAGTGGCATACATCCGGGCGTTCCAACTCGTACTGACTGGCGCTGGTTTTGGAGTCGATGACCTGAGCGGATTTTTATCCGAAAGTCTACGCGAAGTGGTGCAGGGTTCCTCCATACGTTGAGGCTATCAGGGAAATGGAAAGTCTGATATCCGAATCAATGATAATTTCAATATTTATCAGAATGTTTACTGCCTAAGGTGAGAGGCTGGACTGTGTCACGTTGGATCCAAGTTTTCGGCTGTTCTGGTGGTGGACCATGATCTGAGAGCTAAATGAGCGAGCGGTTTCTTACCTCATAAGCGGAGGTAATGATCTCTAATGAATACACGGTCGAGTGTTTCGGGGATAGCCCGGAGTTAGCCGACGAGCTGTTGCATGCCGTGAGCCACGGGACCAAGCGGGCTACCTCTTCACTGGAGATCGAGTACGCGCAGTTCGATGAACCGTTGCCCGAGGTGGGTCGTTATTGGATGATTTGCGACGGCCGTGGCCAACCGCGGCTCATTACGCGGGTCTCGTCCGTGGAGAAACGCAGCTTCTACGACGTGGACGCCGATTTTGCCGCCGCGGAAGGCGAAGGGGACTTGTCGCTGGAGTATTGGCGCCGCGAGCATGAAGCATTCTGGCGTCGCACCCAAGGTTCCATGGGTAATGAATGGTCGCCCGCAGATACTGACAAGCCGGGGCACAAGGTGATCATGGAGCGCTTTGAAGTTTGTTGGCCGCCGAAGTTCGCGAACTAGGCGATACCAACAATGCCGCGGCCCCTTCTCCTTGGAAGAGGGGTCGCGGCATTGCTATTGATTCGCCGGGTGGCGAGTTGTTGGTGAGGCTAGACGCCCAAAGTTTCGCGCAGGCGCGCCACGTGCCCCTGGGCGTCAACGCCGTATTCAATGTGGCTGATGGTGCCTTCGGCGTCGACGACTGCGGTCGAGCGCAGGGTGCCGACAATGGTGTTGCCGTTGATGTTTTTCTCGCCGTATGAGCCGTAGGCCTTGGCGACATTGTTGTCCGGATCGGACAGTAGCGGGAAGTTCAGCGACTCATCGGCGGCGAACTTGGCGATGTCTTCTGGCTGGTCAGGCGAAATACCCAGCACGGTGTAGCCGGCGCCCTGCAACGAGTTGAGGTTATCGCGGAAGTCGCAGGCCTCGGTGGTGCAGCCGGGAGTGGCGGCCTTCGGGTAGAAGTAGACGATGACGTTCTTGCCGGCCTGATCTGCCAAGGAGACGGTGTTTCCGTTGGCGTCCTGCAGGGAGAAATTCGGGGCTTTCTGGCCGACGGTCAGCGGGGTGGAGTACTGGCTCACGACAAACTCACTTTCATATAGCGATATTTTGATTCCATTCTATGGTGCTAGTGATGTGATTTCTAGTGTACGGCGTTGACCGACGAGTCTCCCGAGCAGCTAACGCTCGATGGCCCTGTGCGTCCTAGCGGCATGGAACCGTGCGGGCGCACAGGGCGCCATCGCGCTAACCCATGGATTTCGCCCCGTCCAGCGATTCGCGGATGATGTCCGCATGCCCGGCATGCTGGGTGGTTTCGGCGATGATGTGCAACAGGGTGCGGCGCACCGACCAGTGGGTGCCGGTGAACCAAGGTGCCTGCGGCAATTCGTGGACTTGATCCAGATCCACCGTGGCGAGCAGTTCGTCGGTGGCGGCAGCGACCTCGTCGTAGCGCTGCAGTAGTCCTGCAAGCGTTTCGTCCGCGTTCATCCGGAACTCTTCGTGGAAGGCTTCCATCATTTCCTCGGTGATCGTGCTGAAATCCGTGCCGTCCCAACCCATTGCGGCACGCCCCTGCACGATGAAATTGCGCCACTGCTCCTCCACGCCGGTGACGTGTTTGATCAGACCGCCGAGGGTCAGCGCGCTGGCGGTGGTGCGCAAACGGGCCTGATCATCGCTCAGCTCGCGGGTGGTGAACTTCAGGAAATGCCGCGCATTGGCCAGGGCCTGGTGCAGGTCTGCGCGTTCGCCGGTCAGCGTGGTATCTGGGGTGACCATCGTGGTGCTCATGGGGTGCTCCTTGGGTTGAAGTGGCTTGGTAGGTTCAAGAGTAGAAGCAATAAGTGTCAGTTTTTGTCCTCAATAAGAAGAGAATATTTTCATGAGCTCCAGCGAACGCTTCATCCGCTTACTGTCGCTACTCCAGACGCATCGTTACTGGTCCGGCGACGAGTTGGCGCAACGACTCGATGTTTCCCTGCGCACGCTACGGCGCGACGTCGAACGTTTGCGGGATCTGGGCTACCCGGTGCAGGCCGAACGGGGAGTGGGCGGTGGCTACCAGCTGGCCGCCGGTGCGGCACTGCCCCCACTGGTGCTCGACGATGATGAAGCCGTCGCGCTCGTGGTGGGCCTGCAGTCCGCCGCCCACGCCGGGGTGAGCTCGCTTGCCGAAGCATCGGTGCGCGCGCTGACCAAGGTGGTTCCGGTGCTCCCGGCCCGGTTGCGGAAACAGGTACAGGCGTTAGCCACGGCAACGGTGCCGTTGGGGTCAGGCGAACCGGCTCCCGAATTCGCCGAACCCGAAGCTCTCGTGGTTTTCGCACAGGGCTGCCGCGACCGTGAGCGCATCTCCTTCGACTACGTCGATGCCCGTGGCGGTGCCACCTCCCGACGGGTAGAACCGGTCAACCTCGTCAGCGTGGCCAACCGGTATTACCTGGTTGCCTTCGACCTCGACCGGCAAGATTGGCGCAGCTTCCGCGTTGACCGGGCCCGAGACGCCAAGGCGCAGGCATTACGTTTCACGCCCCGGCCCATCCCCGGCGGGGATGCGGCCGAATTCGTTCGGCGTGGGCTACGCGGCAGCGAGCGCCACGAATGCAGCGCGGTGATCCACGCCCCGACCGGCGACGTCCGGCGCGCCATCGGACGCTGGTTTGAAGTTGAAGAGCTCGGCGCGCAAGCCTGCCGGGTACGAGCCGACACCAACGACCTGCGCTGGGCCGCGTTTGCGCTCGCTAGCACCGCCGCGGAACTCAGCGAGGTACGCCCCGCCGCCTTGGTCCAGATGCTCCACGAATGGTCGGCTCGACTGGCCCGGGCCACCGCCGACTAGCTGGTCACGGACGTGCGCCGTGGTGCCGAAAGCTTCCACAGCCCCCAGGAAACCAACCACACTGCGAGGAACAGGCCGGCGGTGATCAGCCCGAAGTACTCCAAATCAATGCCGGACACCAAGGAAATCACCCCGACTGGTTCGCCACGCAGGGTTTCGACGAGCCCGCCGAGCACCACCGCGGCCACCGCGAAGGCCACGAACACGGAGAAGGTGGTGACCACCAGCGCATACCCGGCCCGGCGGACCGGTTCCTTATGCGCCCAGCGGTAGACCCCGCCCATGGCCAGGCCGTTGAGGCTGTCGCAGGTCACCATGCCCGCGGTAAAGAGCAACGGCAGACACAGCATGACGTACCAGGGCAGGGCGAGGGCCGCACCGCCGGAGATGACCAACAGGCCGATCGTGGCCGCGGTGTCGAAGCCCAGCCCGAAGAGCAAACCCAGTGGGTAGAGCTTGGCCGGCGAATCAACTTTTCGAGCCAAGGGCTCGATGACCCGAGCCAGCACCCCGCGTTTCGCCAATGCGGTTTCCAAGCTTTGGGCGGTGTCCGCCCCGGAGCGAAGGGCTCGGATCGACCGGACGAGCTGCACCAGCGCGACCAAATTAATCAGCCCGATAAGCACCAGGAAGCTCCCGGCTACCGCCGGACCCCAAACGCCAGTAATTTGCAGGAACAACGACTCGGGATTCTCCAGGGCACCGGCTAAGGCTGTAGCTCCGGCGGCCAGTAGCACCATGGCACCGAGCACCACGCTCGAATGGCCCAGCGCAAACCAGAAACCGGTGCTGGCATGCGGTAAGCCTCGGCCTGAGAGGGTACGGGTGGTGTTATCAATGGCGGCGATATGATCGGCGTCGAAGGCATGGCGTACCCCCAACAGAAAGGCGCTGGCCGCGAGTCCGGCGGTAAAGAGTTGCCCGCCGCGCAGGGCGAAGCCGTGGCCGGCCACCGCGAGGGCGAAAAGTCCCCAGGCCACGAGATTCAGTGCCAGAACCCCGCCCAATACCTTGAGAACCTGATGCTTCTGGCCGGCTACCGAGCTTTGAGTCATGCTGTGCTCCTTGAAATGAAAATGTCAGTATTTACGCAGGTCCCACCCGGTGCCGGGCAGACCGCGGGCACGCTGGTAGAGCCGACCGAGATCATCGACCAGCGCACGTAGCCGACCGGTGTCCGTCCCCAGCGCTCGGACCACCACGCCCGGCCCGGCCAACAATCCGCAACCACTGAGTATCTGTGGTTCTGTGTCCGCACAGAGCGTGCGAATTTCGCCAAGGAGCCGCTCATCGACGCCGGCCCCGGCAATGACCACCGAGGCACAATGACTCTGCGTACCCAACCAGGCGGGGTCGTCGATCGCTTGTTCGCTTGGGGTGAGTAGCAGGTTTTCATACAGCAGCGGTGTGCCGGCAATACTCAGCCGGGTACGTAAACGGACCTGCTCGTAACGGAAGCTTTCACCATCCGGGGACCAGCCCGGCGTGATTATTTCGGCCCCAAAGTAACCGGCGCTGGCATCGGCCAACTCGATCACGGTGTCTTGTTCGTAGCGCGCTTGCGCATAGGCGATCAGCTGGTCGGGGACGTTTTCCAATACCGCCCCCGAGTCCAAACTGAAGCGCTGTTCGCTGCGTGCGGGCTCACCGGTGTTGCGATAGACCTTGGTGGCCGACTGGGTAGTCAGCAGGGCGCGGGTGTCCACGCCGCCGTGATACTCCAGCAGGTAGCGGTCGCCGCTGAGGTATCCGCCGCCCGGATTGACCACGGTAATGGTGGTGCGCTCCGCGGTGGGGTGGGCGCGCAGGATGCGCAGTGCTCCGCGGTGGAATTGCTGGCTCACCCGGGTGCAACCAACGCCTGTATTCAGTGTGACAAGGCGCAGCGTTCCGGTTTCGGTGGCTACACCAGATCCAGCATCAGCACATCGTGGCGCAACCACTGCAGCACCGCCTCGAGCCCCTCATCGGTTTTCAGGTTGGTGAAGCAGAAGGGGCGCTCGCCACGGAACACCTTCGAATCGGACTCCATCACCGCGAGGTCGGCACCGACGTGCACGGCCAGATCGGTCTTGTTGATGATGAACAGGTCCGACTTGATCATGCCCTGACCCGCCTTGCGTGGGATCTTCTCACCCTGGGCCACGTCGATGATGTAGATGGAGACATCGGCAAGTTCGGGGCTAAAGGTGGCCGAGAGGTTATCGCCCCCGGACTCCACGAAAATCACCTGAAGGTCCGGGTGGCGTTCCTTGAGCTCGGCGATGGCCTGCTCATTCATGGAGGTGTCCTCGCGGATCGCGGTGTGCGGGCAGCCGCCGGTTTCAATGCCGATAATGCGTTCGAGGGGGAGTACCGAGTTTTCCGAGAGGATTTTGGCGTCCTCGATGGTGTAGATGTCATTGGTGATCGCGGCCATCGAGATTTCGTGGCTGGCCGCCCGGGTCAGCCGCTCGATCAGTTGGGTTTTACCGGCGCCGACCGGGCCGCCGATGCCAATGATTACCGGGTCGTTCATCGTGGGTCCTGCTTTCAACTAGTGGTGTGGCTGCTAACTCATGAACATGCGCATGGACTGGTGTTCGTGACGCAGTTGGGCGATTTCAAGGCCGGGTGCGGCGCTGCCAAACTCCCGTTCATCCAGGGTGCTGGCTTTCACCGCGGCCGCCGCGATGGCCGGACGCAGGGCACTGAGCACCCGCTGGCCGGCCAACTGACCCAGCGGTATGGCGCGTACGGCGTTCTGCATCAGGGTGGTCACCGAGGAATGCAAGAACACCTGCACCAGAACGGTGAAATCCAGACCAAGGTGCTTGCCGAACAGGGCAAAGCCCAGTGCGAAGTGTTCGGGCCATTGCAGTGGTGCGGTGCCGAGCGTGCCGTCGATCTGTGGAGCGAGTTTGATCAGTTGCGCGCCCATGCGGCGATTGGCCAGCCGCACCTGAGGTGCAACCGTGGCCGCCGCCAGTAGCGCGTGCACCCGGGCGGGGTCTTGCCCCTCGTAGATCCAGCGCATCGCCAAGGCCTCCGAACACAACAGCTGAGTCTCCACGTAGCTGCGAAGCCAACGCTGCAGCGAGTCTTCATCGCCGATGAGCCCGGCGACGATCGGAGATTCCAGACCGAAGGAGTGGCTGAATGCCCCGGTGGGTAACGCGGAATCGGCCAACTGCAGCAGCAGCGAGAGCTCTTCGCCCTTAGTGGGTGTGTTCGGCATGGCGGAAGGGCACCGGCATTACTCGGTCGGTTCGTTCATACGGCACCGCGTGCGCATCGAGAAAGTCGCAGACCGTGTGGTCGTATTGCACCACCATCACCTCGGCGCCATAGGCCGAGTCGGGGCCGAAGAACTGCGCCTGCAGGTGCCGGTTGCCTAAGGAGTGCGCGGTAAACAAGGCCTGCTCGATACTTCGTGGGCTGATCACCAACACATCGGTGGGTAGCAGTTTCACAGCCACCAGCCCCTTCTCATCGCGGTGCAGAATATCGCCGTCACGCAGGTCGCGGTGACCTCCGGGCAGACGTAACCCTAGCTCGCGGTCGTGATCGGTGCGTAGCCGTTGGATGCGTTTGGTCAGTTGCGCGCCGGAGAGCAACACATATTCGTGGTGTAGCTGCGCCAGTTCCTGTGCCTGCGCCTCATCCAGTTCGTACAGGTTGCCCTGCAGGGAATCGATCAACATAACAAGTCCTTCCTAGAACAGGAAATAGCGTTGGGCCATGGGCAATTCGACGGCCGGTTCGCAGCCGACCGGCTCGCCATCCACACGTACCTGATAGGTTTGCGGGTCCACCTCGAGATGGGCGGTGCTGTCGTTGAGTTTCAGGTCCTGCTTGCGAACCTCGCGGCACCCCGACACCGCCCGGATTCTGCGGCGCAGCCCGAGCCTTTCAGGGACCTGGGCCTCGATGGCGGCCTTCGGCAGAAAGGTGATGGCGGCTTCGGCCATGGTCGTGCCGTATTCGGCGAAGGCCCCGCGCAGCAACTGCGGCTGCGGGGTGGGGATGGAGGCATTCGCATCACCCATCACCGAGTTCAGGATCTGACCACCCTTGATCACCAGATCCGGCTTGACCCCGAAGAAGGCAGGGTCCCAGAGCACCAAATCGGCGAACTTCCCGACCTCGACCGACCCCACCGCGTCGGCGATGCCTTGGGCCAGGGCCGGGTTGATGGTGTATTTGGCGACGTAACGGCGAATCCGGAAGTTGTCGTTGGCCGCGGAGTTCACCCCCGACTCGTCGATCGCCCCGCGCCGCCGCTTCATCGCATCGGCCAGCTGCCAGGTGCGGGTGACCACTTCGCCCACCCGGCCCATGGCCTGCGAATCGGAGGACATGATCGAGAAGATCCCCAGATCGTGCAGCACGTCCTCGGCCGCAATGGTTTCGGGGCGGATCCGCGAGTCGGCGAAGGCCATGTCTTCGGGAATATCCGGGTTCAGGTGGTGGCAGACCATCAGCATGTCCAAATGCTCTTCGGCCGTATTCACCGTGTAGGGGATCGTCGGATTGGTGGAGGCCGGAAGCACGTTCTCCCGCGAGGCTAGGGCGATAATATCCGGTGCGTGTCCGCCACCGGCCCCTTCTGTGTGGAAGGTGTGGATCACCCGGCCGGCAATGGCTGCCTCGGAGTCCTCGACAAAACCGCATTCATTGAGCGTGTCGGTGTGGATGGCGACCTGCACGTCGTATTCGTCGGCCACGCGCAATGAGGTGTCGATGGCCGCATGGGTTGCGCCCCAGTCCTCATGAATCTTCAGCCCAATCGCCCCGGCACGGATCTGCTCGGCCAGCGGTTCGGTGGCCGAGGCGTGGCCCTTACCGAGAAACCCGAGGTTGACCGGCAGCCCCTCGGCCGCCTGGAGCATACGGGAAATATGCCACGGGCCCGGGGTGACCGTGGTGGCCTTGGTGCCCTCGGCCGGGCCGGTGCCACCACCGATCATGGTGGTGATGCCGTTCTGCACCGCGGTGGGCACCTGGGTGGGGGAGATGAAATGAATGTGGGTATCGATGCCGCCGGCGGTGAGGATCTTGCGCTCGCCGGCAATGATCTCGGTGGCCGCCCCGATCACAATATCCACCCCGTCTTGGATGTCCGGGTTACCGGCTTTTCCGATGGCGTGAATATGTCCGTCGCGTAGCCCGATGTCGGCCTTGTACACCCCGGTGTAGTCGATGATCAGCGCGTTGGTGATGACGGTGTCGGCGATCTCGGCGGCGCGAGGCAACCGCCCGTTGTGGCCCATACCGTCGCGGATCGTTTTGCCGCCGCCGAAGACCACTTCCTCGCCGTACACGGTGAGGTCGTCTTCAACCTCGGCGAAGAGCTCGGTATCGGCCAACCGAACCTTATCGCCGGTGGTGGGTCCGTAAAGTTCGGCGTACTGCCGGCGCGGGATCGAGAGCCCCTCGGGCTTCTCATCCGGCACGGCGGTTGCCGGAAGTGGCCCGTCGGTGAGCGAGCGTAGGCCGTAGACTTCGCGGTGTCCGGCCAACGCCACGAGACGTACTTCGCGCCGGTCGCCCGGTTCGAAACGCGCGGCCGTTCCCGACGGAATATCGACTCGGTAGCCGGCGGCCGTCTCCCGGTCGAATTCGAGCGCACGATTGGCCTCTGCGAAGTGAAAATGCGAACCGACCTGTACCGGGCGATCGCCGGTATTGCAGACCGTCACGGTCACCCGGGGACGCGATGCGTTGAGCTCGATGTGCCCCTCGGCCGGGATGAGTTCTCCGGGGATCATGCCGCGCTCCTGATCGGGTCGTGGACGGTGACCAGTTTGGTTCCATCCGGGAAGGTGGCCTCCACCTGCACGTCGTGAATCATTTCGGGGACCCCGTCGAGCACATCGTCGGTGGAGAGAATGGTGGTGCCAAAGGACATCAACTCGGCCACCGACTTCCCATCGCGCGCGCCTTCGAGCAACTCATAGGTGATGATGGCGATGGCTTCGGGGTAATTCAAACGCAGTCCCCGTTGCTGCCGGCGGCGGGCCAGATCGGCGGCCACCACGATCATGAGCTTCTCTTGCTCCCTGTCAGTCAATCGCATAATCGTTGAGCTTAGTAACGATGTGTTTCACGCATGTTGCGGCTATGTCACTGGCTGGCAACGTCTTGGCATGAATCACCTGTGCGACCGCTTAACCGAGGCTTTACTTGGTGAGTTGCAATTTACGAACCGGTTACATGACTAACGCGGCCCGTGAAACATGTGATTTTTAGGCTGGAGCCATGACAGTGACAAACCAGCCACAGCACGCAGCTCCGGTAGCCGCCAGCACCTCCACACAGGGGCAGATGAATGCGGCCAAGGAGTCCTTGGAGGACTACACCCTGCGCTTTGCCCCGCGTTCCTACCGGAAGTGGGCTCCGGGAGTTGTCGCCACCAGCGCGCTCGGTGGGATCGCTTACCTAGCGGACTTCTCCATTGGCGCGAATATTGCCCTGGCCCACGGGACGGCCAGCGCGATCACCGGCGTGCTGATCGCCGCACTCATTATCTTTGTCACCGGCTTTCCACTGGCCTACTACGCGGCACGCTACAACCTCGACCTGGACCTGATCACCCGCGGTTCGGGGTTTGGCTACTACGGTTCGATTGTCACGAACGTCATTTTCGCGACCTTTACCTTTATTTTCTTTGCCCTGGAAGGCGCCATCATGGCACAGGGGCTGGAACTCGGGCTGGGTATTCCCAAGCCGCTGGGCTACGCGCTCTCTACGTTGCTGGTCATCCCGCTGGTCGTGTACGGGATGAAGACCTTAGCCAAGCTACAGGTGTGGACCACACCGTTATGGCTGGTGTTGATGGTCGTCCCGCTGGTGTATCTGGTTGCCTCCCACCCGGAATCGGTGGACAGGTTTCTAAGCTACGCCGGCGAACAAGGAACCGGCGGAGGGGTGAACTTCGCCTCGGCCATGCTGGCCGCCGGTGTTTGCCTCTCACTGATGGCTCAGATCGCCGAGCAGATCGACTACCTGCGTTTTATGCCGCCGAAGACCGCGGCCAATGCGCGCAGTTGGTGGACCGCGGTCATCCTCGGTGGTCCGGGCTGGGTTATTTTCGGTGCGATCAAACAGATCACTGGCATGTTTATCGCCGTGTATCTGATTGCCACACTGGATCCGCAGGCTTCGGCCACGGCTAACGAGCCGGTCCACCAGTTCCTCGGTGTCTACCGTGAGATGATGCCCGCCTGGCTGGCGATGAGCCTAGCCGTGGTGCTCGTGGTGATCTCGCAAATCAAAATCAACGTCACCAACGCCTACTCGGGATCCCTGGCGTGGACGAACTCCTTCACCCGAGTGACGAAAACCTACCCGGGGCGTATGGTCTTCGTGTTGGTGAACCTCGGCATCGCCCTGGTGCTGATGGAAGCGAACATGTTCGACTTCCTCAATACCGTGCTGGGCTTCTACGCCAACTGCGCCATGGCATGGGTGGTCACGGTGGCTAGTGACATCGCCATCAACAAGTACCTACTTAAGCTCTCGCCAAAGATCCCCGAGTTCCGCCGCGGCATGCTCTACGCCGTCAACCCGGTGGGTTTCATCTCGATGTTGCTCTCCGCGGTCGCCTCGATCGCCGTCTTCTTCGGGCTCTTCGGTCCGCAGCTGCAACCCTTCAGTCCACTGGTGGCCGTGGCCTTGGCGCTGTTCTTGCCGCCGATTCTGGCAGTGGCCACCAAGGGGCGCTACTACCTGCGACGGAGCGATGACGGAATCGAGATTCCGTTGCTGGATGCCGAGGGCAACCCCAGCGATGAGTTGTTGACCTGCTGTGTGACCGGGCTGAGTTTTGAACGCCCCGATATGGTGGCCTCCGCGGTGCCCGGCCCGAATGGCGAGAGACAGTACATCTCCTCCTTGGCGCTGGCTACCGACCGCACCGGTGAACACCTGCTACCGGCCGATCCGCCAATTCGTTAGTTCGTGAGCCACGGGTAGCGACCGGACGTGCTTGATCCCTAGCGGAACAATTCCCGAAGTTCCTCGATGATGGTATCGGTGAGGTGGGGGAGTTCTTCGGAAAGGGCGGCTAGTGCGTCACTGAAGCTGCTCTGGGTCAAGGCGAGCAGTTCTAATAGTTGTTCCATAGTGGGGCTCCGATGATTGGGTAGTTGATTGGCTAATCCGACGGTGCACAACAGGTAATTGACGACTCTTCACAGCGTGAGAGGCAACAAAATCACCGTAGCATCAACCGTGCGGTAGCGGGCGTCGGTGACCTCTGACTAGTCTCATCCGGTTCGGTGCCCGCATTCCCGGTTGAGCTCCGGGCCGCGAGTTCGGCGCAGAAGATGTACTGCGTCGACCGGGTCCGGCCGCTGGCAACTTTTCATTCCCCGCTTCTTCAGGGGAATCCACCCGGCGCGCCCTAGCGGTGGGTCTAGCGCGGTGACAGACTGGAAGCCGTGGCATGTGATCCATGTCGCTGGACTAGAAAGGATGTGCCGATGACTTCCCCCAAGCCCTTAGACCGCGACACCGTCGTTGACCGCTTGAAGGAGCTGCCCGACTGGCGGTATGTGGACGGCGCGCTGCGCACCGCTTATAAATGCAACTCTTCGCGAGTGGCCACCTCGCTCTTCGTTGCCGTGGCGGCAGCCGCCGAGGATGCGAATCACCATCCAGATGTCGACTGGCGATATGACATGTTGTTCGTGGCGCTCAGTTCCCACGATGCCGGCGGAGTGACCGACCGCGATCTGAACCTTGCCGCCACCATCTCCGAGAAGGCCAAGGCTGCCGAGGCCAAAGTGCGTCTGGAACTGGTGCGCACCATGGATATCTGCATTGACACCGATGACCCCGAACCGATCGCCGAACTGTGGCGCGAGGCCCTGGGTTATGTACGCGACAAATCCGGCGCTCTTGTGGATCCCCATGGTCGATGCCCGGCGGTATGGTTCCAAGTCACGCCCACGCCAAATACCAGCCGCTTGCATATGGATATCAATATGCCGGTTTCACACGCGGCGGATAAACTCGAGCAGGCCGAGAAGCTTGGCGGGGCGTTGGGCCATGTCGGAACCCCGAGCTGGACGGTAGTGACCGATGCACAGGGCAACCGGTTCTGTTTCTGTACCGAGGCGCCGCATGAGCAGTAGGTGATTGGTTCGGTGCTCTGCGCGCCCGAGAATTGGGCGTAACGGTTTCCTTTCGGGCCCCGGAAGGCGTATCTTGTGAGTGGGAGCACATTTCCACCAACCGGAAGCAGAGTTTCACCGAACGAAAGGATGAGCGAATCGTCATGAACGACCTCATTGACCTATCCAGCCCTCGTGAATTCGTCGGCTATGGCCGCCACACCCCGGATCCGCAGTGGCCGGGCGGCGCCAAGCTCGCCGTGCAGTTCGTGGTCAACTACGAAGAGGGCGGCGAAAGCAACATCCTGGACGGCGACGCAGCCTCCGAGTGCCTGCTCTCCGAAATCGTTGGTGCGGCTCCTTGGCAGGGTCAGCGCAACCTGAACATCGAGTCCATCTATGAGTACGGTTCGCGTTCCGGATTCTGGCGCCTGCACCGCATGTTCACCGACCTAGATCTGCCCGTCACCGTGTACGGCGTTACCACCGCCATGGCGCGTAACCCCGAAGCCGTCGCCGCGATGAACGAGACCGGCTGGGAAATCGCCAGCCACGGATACCGCTGGTTGGAATACAAGGATGTTCCCGAAGAGGTCGAGCGCGCCCACATTCGTGAGGCCGTCCGCCTGCACACCGAGGTCGCCGGTGAGCGCCCCTACGGTATCTACCAGGGCAAGCCATCGGATAACACCCTGCGCCTCGTGCAGGAAGAAGGCGGATTCCTCTACTCCGCCGACAGCTACGCCGACGATCTGCCGTACTGGGTCAGCACCGACGAGGGTAAGCCCTTCTTGATCGTTCCTTACACCCTCGAAGCCAACGACATGCGCTTCGCGACCGCCCAGGGGTTCAACTCGGGCGACCAGTTCTTCACCTATCTCAAGGACACCTTCGACACTCTCTACCAAGAGGGTCAGGAGGGTGCGCCGAAGATGATGTCGATCGGTCTGCACTGCCGTCTAGTGGGTCGTCCGGGCCGTGCGGCCGCATTGCGCCGCTTCCTGGAGTACGTGAAGTCCCATGAGGACATCTGGGTTACCCGCCGCGTGGACATCGCTCGCCACTGGCACGAGAAGCACCACCCGGAAAACGCCGAACGCTAAAGCCAGCGCAACGACTCCCGGAGATGACAGCATGACTGTCGTCTCCGGGAGTCTTTCGTTAACTGGGGAATGCCCAGGGGCGAGGCGGGCCAATGAAGATGCGTGGACTCATCATGCAGTCCGCTCAAGTCCAGTCGATATTAAATCCGCCGATAAGATAAGTGAATGATCCGTGCACTGTTCTTCGTTGGTTTAGGTCTCCTCGTCGGCGGCATTACGGCCACTGTGGTCGGGCCTCCGGGGGCCGGAGTCGGCGCGTGGGGTCCGGGTTTAGGCTTGGCTATCACCGCCGCGGTGCTCTGGGGAATCTCCGGAACCATGCGTACAATCCAGGCCCCGCCGACCGCGCTCGTACGCAAGGCCCAGGATGAAGGACGGGTGTCCTTGGCGCGTATCGATGCGCTAAGACAAACCGGTACGCAGATCAATGATCAACCACTGTGCGAACTTGAACTCACGGTGCAACCGGCGCACGAAGCCGCCTACCGAACGATCTTGCGCTCGGTCATTCCGGTCAGTCAGTTACCGGGTGTGCAGCCAGGAATGCGCCGGGTTGTGGTGCAACTGCTCCCGGGAGAGCCCGACGTTGCCCTGCTTGATGCGGATGCGCACGCGGAGATCTGGTCCCGTACCAGTATCCCCTCGATGGCGCAGGCCGGCGACATCCAGCGCCCGGCGCCCGGTGGGTTGCGCGAGGACGGAACGCGCCGCAAGCCACTGCTGGGTATTGGGCCCAAGGGCCGAGGTTGGCGCGCCATACTTTTCGCCCTGATCTTTACTCTGACCGTCACCGCAGTGCTCTATCCCTATCGTGCTGCCCTGTCGCAGAGCGTCTATGCGCTGCAGGAGCACGGCCAACTGCATTTAGATATGCGTGAACCATACTCGGTGGAGCTCGCACTGCAAGCCCTGGAACGAGAGGTCGGGCACGACCGGGTGCTTAACGTACGCGCCTACCCGGAGTTCGTAACTATCGAGGCCGCCGTTGACGCGACCGGGTTGCGAGCAGATGACTGGATCTACCGCCGTGGCGAGCTGCGCAATGAGGGGCCCGCTACCATCCAGCCCGAGGACGAACGCGAGTTCTACCGTGCCTCCAAGATCAATTGGAACGCGATCTGGCAGGCCGTGCGTAGTGCTGGGCAAGGTGGTGATCTTCACCTGGATGAGCAAACCAGCTACTACGTTGAACGTGGCCGCAACAACGAAATAGGCGGTGACGACTACGGCAAGACGATCGCCGATCCGCAGGCGCATTTCTCCTTCGACAATGGCTACGAATCGGCCAACTACACCCTCGACGCGGCCTCCGGGACAGTGCTCGAAGGCCCCTAATCACCGAGTGTGATGGGAACCATGCGCCTAAATCCGCAAGTAAATCGACCGTGACCCAAAAGTGACCTGTTAATAGGTGCGTAGCGGCCAAAACTGGGGTAGCGCGTTGCTACTCTCAGAAGCATGTACGTACCCTTGGTCATCGCATTTCTCATGAGCTTAGCCTGCGTATGCGGGCTATGTGCCATGCTCTTCGGTGCCATGAAATCCCGCAGCTTGGCGCCCGGCTCCTTGGGCCTACGCACCAAGTGGACCACCCGTAGCGATCATGCGTGGGTGGAGGGGCACTATGCGGCGTGGCCCTATGTCCGCAGCGCCATGCACTGGTCGCTGGTGATGCTAGGCGTCGCCGGGCTGTTCGCCATCGCCGGCGATGCGAAGGCGGCAGCAATCTTCGGTACCGTGGGCTACCTCTTTGTCTGGTGGTTCCTGCGTGCCGCGGTCCACGAGGCGAATCACGTTGCGCGCAAGGTCTTGCGCGAACCCGAACCAGAGCCCAAGATCAAGCCCGGCAAACTCGTGGAGCTGAAGAAGCACCCGGTGACCGATCAGCCCGCATCGCTTGGCAAGCCCTCCGGAAAAGCAACCAAACGACCCAGTGGCGTCGCGACCAAGGTACGTAAACTTCCCACCGAGTCCAGCGAGCAGAAGCCAGCCACCCAGGAAGAAAAAGCTGCGCTGGCCAAGCCCGCCGCGCCCAAGGTGAGTAAGCTACCGAAAAAGGTCAGCAAGCTCGGACGCGGTGAGGGCCGCTAACCTAAGGCTCTGGACATCCGGCGGCCACAAGCACATGCTGAATTGCGGGAGGTTGTCATGAGTGAAGAACGAATGTCTCTACCCGGTGTCGCCGTGGGCCACTGGACGCACCACGAAGCGCAAACCGGATGCACCGTCATCCGGCTGCCCGAGGGATCCGTCGGCGCGGTGGAGATCCGCGGCGGTGCCCCGGCCAGCCGTGAGCTCGATGTGCTCTCCGTGGACAAAACCGTGGCGCAAATCGACGCGGTGCTGTTGACCGGCGGGTCGGCCTTCGGGTTGGCCGCCGCAGACGGGGTCATGCAATACCTGGAGGAACAGGGTCGTGGGGTACCCGCGCCCGCCGGTGTGGTGCCGATTGTTCCGGCGCTCGGCCTCTACGATTTGGCCGTGGGGCAGGCCGTCACCCGCCCCGAAGCCAAACACGGTTACCTTGCCGCACGCGATGCCACCGAAGGGGTTGTGGTGACCGGCGCGATGGGCGCTGGTACCGGCGCCTATGCCGGCAATTGGCGAGGAGCGGCCGGTCACTATCCTGGCGGCATTGTCTACGCCGAACGCCGCTACCATGATGTGGTGGTCGGCGCGCTGTTCGCGGTCAACGCCTTCGGAGACGTGGGGGAGTCCACGGCCGACACCGCCTCGGTATTGGCCGCACTAACCGCCATGGAACCGGGTGCGAAGACCCCCCGCTCGAACACCACCATCGGGGTGGTATTGACCAACGCGCGCTTGGACAAGGTCGCCTGCCACGTCGTGGCTCAGGGTGGCCACGATGGGTTGGCCCGAGCTTTGCATCCACCACATACGCGATTCGACGGCGACGCCGTGATCGCCGCGTCCGTCGGAGAAGTCTCGGCCCATGTGGATGTGGTGCGTTTGCTGGCCGTGCAGGCGGCCAATGCGGCCATCCGGCAAGTGGAGCGCTGAGCAAAAGTATATTGGTTGAGAAAAATCAACCGCAAGGATGACTCAAAGCGTCCTACTCCCTGCATAGACTATTGATCGCTCGGGATTCACGCTGCCCGCAACCGGTCGGCGGTGGTGGCTCCCGATTTGAGAGTCCTTGAGGGAAAACATGCTTCTGAAGCTCATTCTGAAACATAGCAAACCGTATACCGGGTGGATCATCGCGGTGTTGATCCTCCAACTCATCACAACCATCGCCACGCTTTATCTGCCGAGTCTCAACGCGAAGATCATCGACATCGGCGTGGTCCAATCCGATATCGACTACATTTGGCGCACCGGCGGGCTGATGCTGCTGGTCGCGCTGGCACAGGTGGCCAGCGCCATCGGTGCCGTCTATTTTGGCGCGCGCACGGCCATGGCACTGGGGCGCGACCTGCGCCATGCCATCTTCGAACGCGTCACCACCTTCTCCGCGCAGGACGTGAACAAGTTCGGTGCGGCCACATTGATCACCCGCGGCACCAACGATGTGCAGCAGGTGCAGATGCTGACCCTGATGATGCTGAACTTCATGGTCAACGCTCCGATCATGTCCATCGGTGGCGTGATCATGGCGGTCCGCGAAGATCCCGGCCTCTCCTGGCTGGTCTGGGTGTCGGTGCCCGTCGTACTGGTCGTCGTGGGTGTGCTGGTTCTGAAGCTAATGCCGCTGTTCCGCCAGATGCAGACCCGCATCGACGGAATCAACGGGGTGCTGCGCGAGCAGATCACCGGCATCCGCGTGGTGCGCGCCTTCGTGCGCGAACGCCACGAAACCGAACGCTACGCCGATGCGAACGACAAGCTGACCCAACTGGGCGTGAAGGTCGGTAACCTCTTCGTGCTCATGTTCCCGGCCATCGGCATGATCATGCACCTGGCCACGGCCGCCGTGCTGTGGTTTGGTGGGCACCGCGTGGATTCCGGGCAGGTTGAGGTCGGAGCGCTGACCGCGTTCTTGCAGTACTTGCTCCAAATCCTCATGGCCGTCATGATGGGTACCTTCATGGCCATGATGATCCCGCGTGCCATGGTCTCGGCCGAACGTATCGACGAGGTCATGTCGACCGAACCGTCGATGACCGAGGCACCGGATGTTGAGCTCGAGCTTCCCACTCCGGGCACCGTGGAATTCCGCGATGTCAGCTTCGGCTACCCGGGCGCCGAGGAACCGGTACTCAAGAACCTGTCCTTCAAGGCAGAGCCGGGCCAGACCACGGCCATTATCGGTTCCACCGGCGCCGGTAAGACCACGCTCTTGAACCTCATCTCGCGGCTTTACGATGCCTCCGAGGGGCAGGTGCTGATTGGTGGGCGTCCGGTGCAGGAACTGGGCCGTAGCGTGATTTCGCGCAATGTGTCCGCCGTGCCGCAGCGACCCTACCTGTTCTCCGGCACCATTGCCAGCAACCTGCGTTTCGGTGCCGAATCGGCGACAGACGAGGACCTGTGGCAGGCGCTGCAGGTGGCGCAGGCCGCCGATTTCGTGGCCGAACGCGACGAAGAGCTGGATGCACGGATCTCCCAGGGCGGTACCAACATCTCGGGCGGTCAGCGGCAACGGCTATGCATTGCCCGCGCCCTGGCGGCGAAGCCGAAGACCTACCTCTTCGATGACTCCTTCTCCGCATTGGATGTGAGCACCGACGCCAAGCTGCGTGCGGCGTTGCGTGAACCCACCCGCGATGCCGCGGTGATTATCGTGGCTCAGCGCGTGAGCACCATTACCGGAGCCGATCAGATTCTCGTGCTCGACGGAGGCCAGATCGTGGCGCGTGGCACCCACGAGCAACTGCTGGAAACCTCCGAAACGTACCAAGAGATCGTCGCATCTCAGATGAGCATCGAGGAGGTGGCCTAGGATGGCGCGGAAGAAAGAAAGCGGAACCACCACGGCGGTGGATCAGGAGCTGGCCGAGGTCGACGAATTTGATACCGCTGGCTCCACCGACGTGTTCGGCGACGCCGCACCCGTGCGCAAGGCCAAGCACTTCTGGCCATCGGCCAAACGCCTCGTCGGGCTGCTCGCCCCGCACAAGCTCGGTGTCTTCATCTCCTTGGGCCTGATCGCGGTCTACGTGGTGCTTTCGGTCATTGCCCCGCGTGTGCTGGGTAAGGCCATGGACGTGATCTTCGCCGGCGTCCTCGGGCAACGGATCGAGCTTCCACCGGGAGCCACCAAGGAAGGTCTCGTCGAGCAGCTGCGTGCCGCCGGGGAGACCACCCAGGCCGATATGCTCAACCGGATCGACTTCGTACCGGGCCAGGGGATCGACTTCACCCTGCTCTCGCGATACATCCTGATCGTGCTGTCCATGTACTTTGTGGCCTCGATCTTCATGTGGGCCTCCGGATGGTTGCTCAACCGCCTGGTGATGCGGGTGATCTACAACCTGCGCAAGGACGTCGAGGATAAGCTCAACCGCCTGCCGCTGAACTACTTCGATACCAGGCAGCGTGGCGATGTGCTTTCACGCGTCACCAACGACGTGGACAACATCCAAAACGCCCTGCAGCAGGCCATCAGCCAGCTGATTCAGTCCGTGCTGACGGTCTTGGGCATCGTGATCATGATGTTCATCGTCTCCTGGCAGCTGGCGTTGATCGCGTTGGTGGCCCTGCCGCTCTCCGGTATTGCCGCCGGCGTGATCGGTTCGAAGGCGCAGGGGAAGTTCACGGCCCAGTGGAAGAACACCGGCGCACTGAACGGGCAGATCGAGGAGTCCTTCTCCGGCCACGAGCTGATGAAGGTCTTCGGTCGCGAACAGGATATGGTCGAGCGCTTCAACAAGCGCAACGACGAACTGTACAAGGCCAGCTTCGGCGCACAGTTCATGTCCGGCATGATCTTCCCGGTGATGCAGTTCATTTCCTACCTGTCCTACGTGGGCATCGCCGTGGTCGGTGGCCTGCGCGTGGCCTCCGGTGCACTGAGCCTGGGCGATGCCACGGCCTTCATCCAGTACTCGCGTGAGTTCACCCAGCCGCTGGGGCAGATGGCCGGCCTGGCCAACATGTTGCAGTCCGGTGTGGCCTCGGCCGAGCGCACCTTTGAATTGCTGGATGCCGAGGAGCAGGACCCGGAGAACGCCACCCGCGAGCTGCCGGCCCGCACCGATGGGCACGTCTCCTTCGAGAACGTGAGCTTCTCCTACTCCAAGGACAAGCCGCTGATCGAAGATCTCTCCTTCGACGCCGACCCGGGGCACACCGTGGCCATTGTCGGTCCGACCGGGGCCGGAAAGACCACCTTGGTGAACTTGGTGATGCGGTTCTACGAGCTGAACCGCGGACGCATTGTGCTCGACGGGGTGGACATTACGGACCTGTCCCGTGCAGATCTGCGGTCCAAGGTGGGCATGGTGCTACAGGACGCCTGGTTGTTCGGCGGCACCATTATGGAGAACATCCGCTACGGTCGCCTCGAGGCCACCGACGAGGAAGTCATCGCCGCGGCCAAGGCCACCTATGTGGACCGTTTCGTGCGTGCACTTCCCGACGGCTACGAGACGGTCATCGACGAGGAAGGAACGAATGTTTCGGCCGGTGAGAAGCAGCTGATCACCATCGCCCGCGCCTTCGTGGCCAACCCGTCGCTGCTGATCCTCGACGAGGCTACCAGCTCGGTGGATACCCGAACCGAGGTGCTCGTGCAGAAGGCCATGGCCGCGTTGCGTAGCGACCGCACGAGCTTCGTGATTGCGCACCGATTGTCGACCATTCGCGACGCGGATACCATCCTCGTGATGGAGGCCGGTCGCATTGTCGAGCAGGGCAACCACGAAACCCTGCTGGCGGCCGAGGGCGCCTATTACCGGTTGTACCAGTCGCAGTTCTCCGGCCCCGCCGAAGATATCGACGCGAACCCGGATACCAGCGTCACCCCGGTCACCGACGCGGCGGTCGCCGAACCGCTCGCCGAGGATCAGGCCCACTAGGCGAGGACCATGCATTGAGCGCTGTGGCGCGGTAACCCTTGGGTGACCGCGCCACAGCACTCTTGCTCGTTCCGGACCTAACGCGGGGGCTAGTGCCGAGCCGGGGTGACCCGCACCTTGAGGTGCTTCATAATGGGCTGGTCGCTCTGCGTGCTGTAATCCCCGATCGCACACAGTGCGTTCATCTCCGGCATGTACCCGGCGGCACAGCCGCGGGGAATGTCATAGGGGACGGCCAGGTAACCCTCGAGCGAGCGCGTGGACCCGTCGCGAGCGGTGCTTTCAATATCCACCGACTGAAGCTTGTCGATGCCTCGTTCGGCCATATCCTCGGCGTTCATGAAGATCAGCGTGCGCAGATTCTTCACCCCACGGTAGCGGTCATTATCCGAGTAGATAGTGGTGTTCCACTGATCATGTGAGCGCATCGTGCCCAGGGCCAGCGTTCCAGAGGCTGGCACCACATCGGGCAAAGGGGACGCGCTGAACTCGGCCTTGCCCGAGGGCGTATGGAAGACCAGCTCGCGGGCGGGCTGCTTGATTCGGAAACCCAAGGGCAGGCGCACCCGGCGATTGAAGTCTTCGAAACCAACCAGGGCCCGTGACATGGTGTCGCGGATGCGATCATAGTCGTCGACGTACCACTGCCACGGCGTCTCGCTCTGCGGCAGCGCATGCTGGGCGATCCCGGCGATGATGGCCGGTTCGGAAAGCAAATGCTCGGAGGCCGGCTGTTTCATGCCGACCGAGAGATGCACCATGCTCATCGAGTCCTCCACCGAGGTGCTCTGAAGTCCTTCGGCCTGCTGGTCCTTCTCGGTGCGCCCCAAACAGGGCAGTATCAACGCCGTACGGCCGTGCACCAGATGGCTACGATTTAGCTTGGTGCTCACATGAACCGTCAGTTCGCAGTTGCGCAATGCCTCGAAGGTGTACTCGGTGTCCGGGGCCGCCAGGGCGAAGTTGCCGCCCATGCCTATGAACACCTTCACCTCACCACGTTGCATGGCTTCGATGCATTGCACCGTGTCCAGACCGTGATGGCGCGGTGCCTTAATCCCGCAGACCTCGTCGAGCCGGTCGAGGAATTCTCCGCGCGGCCGATGGTTGATGCCGCAGGTACGGTTGCCCTGCACATTACTGTGTCCACGTATCGGCGAGGGTCCGGCGCCCTCGCGGCCCAAGTTGCCCCGCAAGAGCAGCAGATTGGTGATTTCGCGGACGGTGTCCACCCCATGTTCGTGTTGGGTGACGCCCAAGCACCAGCTGATGATGCTCCGATCGGCATCGCGGTAGACCTGAGCGGCCGCCAGAATATCTGCTCGGCTCAACCCGGACTGGTGTTCAAGTTCCTCCCAGTCGGTCGACTCGCACAGGTCCCGGTAGTCCTCGAACCCTGTGGTGTGTCGTTCGATGAATTCGCGGTCCAGCGCCTTGTCGTCGCTCTGCGCCATCTCGAAGATCGCCTTGGCCATGCCGCGCACCAGCGCCATGTCGCCGCCGATGCGCGGCTGGAAGTTCAGCGTGCTGGTCTTGGTGCTCCGGAAGGTTGCCATGTCGAGCATCTCGTGCGGGACGATGGTCCGGGTGGCCGCCGCCTCGACGATCGGGTTGATGTGAACGATGTGGGCGCCACGGCGGTAGGCCTCGGATAATGAGGTGAGCATGCGCGGAGCATTGCTGGCGGCGTTGACGCCGATGACGAACAGGGCGTCCGTGACCTCCCAATCCTCGAGGTCCACTGTGCCCTTGCCAGTGCCGAGCGCCGCTTGCAGGGCCCGGCCGCTGGCTTCGTGGCACATGTTCGAACAGTCCGGCAGGTTATTGGTGCCCAGTTCTCGCGCTAAGAGCTGGTACAGGAACGTGGCCTCATTACCGAGGCGTCCCGAGGTATAAAAGGCTGCCTGATCGGGGTTCTCTAGTTCACGTAAGTTGCGGCCGATGACCTCGAAGGCCTCCGCCCAGGAGATGAGAACGTAGTGATCACTGGCCGCGTCGTAGAGCATTGGTTCGGTTAGACGACCCTGGTTCTCGAGCTCATGTTCGGTCCACTGGGAGAGCTCGGCAACCGAATGCTCGGCGAAAAACTCTGCACCGACGCGCTTGCGAGTCATTTCCCAGGTGACGTGCTTGATGCCGTTCTCGCAGATATCGAGTCGTAGTCCCTTGGTGTCATCGGGCCAGGCACACCCCGGGCAGTCGAAGCCCTTGTTTTCGTGGTTCATCCGGAAAATGGCCCGCGAGCCATCGACGAGTTGGCCTTGCTCAAGGAGGACTCGTCCGACGCTCTTTGCCGCGCCCCATCCGGCGGCGGGATGGTGGTAGGGATGAAACTCGGGCTTCCTGATCTCCGCAGAGTCGGTCGGTGCCTCGGGAATGCTGTTTGCTTGCTTATTTTTCGATGAGCTCACGGTGCGCACCGTCCTTGGGTGGGGGAAGTTAATTCGTACCCTATCGCTTGATCTTCGCGGTGAATAGGCCGCGGGACTCCGCGCGTCGGCTTCCAATCCGTCACATCGGCATGCCGCCTAGGCCGTTCCTCACCATCGTTTACCAAGTGTTCGCCGTGGCGGCCACCCGGTTTGGGTCCCGTACACATTCCGGTCGCGAACTGGCCATCTGTGACTGGCTGACTTGTAGGGACAGGTTCCACATGTGTGGCAACGACCTCAGATCAAGGATGCTCCATGAAATTCACTCGCCGAACCCTGGCTTCCGGCCTCGCAGCTGCGGTACTGCTACCTCTTGTCCCTACAACTGCGTTTGCCGCCCCGCCCGGAAGCGACGGGGCCGACCGCAGCTTCACCGAGCACCGTGTGTGGTTCGAGGGATTTGATCAAGGAACTATCCCGCGTGGCTGGTCCGTCAACCACGAGAACACCGAGGGAATGGCTCAAGGGTGGGAGGGTTTCACACTTCATACCCGCGATGAATTTGTGCAACGGTGGGGCACTGACTTGCGTCAGTCATTCACTCGCGCCGCCGGTCCGATGGCCGTGGTCGAAAGTGACCAGAATGCACCTGCGAATGGTTTATTCTCCAGCCACATGAAAACCCCGATGATTCCGGTGGAGGCCGGAGGCACCTATGAGCTTCGCTTCGACAGCCACTACCGGCAGGGACGCGGAAAACAACGCGCGGACGTCGTCATGAATATGCCGGGACAGCGCCCACAAACTGTGCTTAACTATGACCGTTCGTCGGCATCCGATAATGCAGGCAAGGATGTGGCCTCCAAGCGCGAAGTCGTACGCTTCACCGTCCCGCAGGGGGTGAAGAAAGTGAATTTCGAGTTCAACTATCGCGATTCGGCGAACAACTGGTTCTGGGCGATCGATAACGTCGAGGTGGTCGCGCCGCTACCGGAAACCAGTGCCAAGCCCACCGGTGTGCTCGATGTGGTCAGCGATATCCAGGGTGCCACCGGCAATCGACACCTCACGGACAATGCGTTGCCGCTACTAAATTCACTTCCCGACCCGGCCGACGCCCTAATGATTAACGGGGATATCGTCAGCCAGGGCAGTACCGCGAATTGGGAGGCGTTCACCCAGGCCTTGGAATCAAGCCAAGGGCACGATTCCGGCCAGATCTTTTATGCCAATGGAAACCATGAGTTTTATGGGCGCGAAGGTTCTCAGACCTACTTGCAACGTTTCTTGAAATACACCGAACAGGACAAGGTGTGGCAGGAACAGATGATCGGTGAGACGCCGATGCTGGTGATCGGGAGCGAAGGCTATGACTACAACGAGAAAACCGGGTCTGGGCCCTTCGTTGAGTTCTCCGAGGCGCAACTGGCCTGGCTCGAAGAACGACTCACCTACTGGAAATCGCGGAACAAACCGGTGCTACTTTTCAGTCACTATGTGCTGGACAACAGCGTTTCGGGCACCTTCATCAATTTCTACCGCGACGATTTTGGGCCCCACCGTGAAAAGTTCAAGCAACTACTCGCCGATAATCCCAATGTCGTGCTATTCACGAGCCACACCCACTGGTCGTTGCGCTTGGACGATTGGGCCGCCGAGTACCACGGCGGAGCCGACGCCCAGCACACTAAGCGAGGACCCATGGTGGTTAACACCGGGGCGTTGGCCAACGAATATACCCTCGGCGGCGACTACGGCGAGGTGGCTTTGCCCGGAGAGCGCGCCTCCGGCCTTCGGGTGAAGACCTTCGATGATCGTATACGCGTTGAGGCATGGGACTTCATCAGTCAGGAACTGATCAAGTCCATCGACATCCCGGTGCCTAACCAGCGCTAGGCCACGAGTTGCGCCGCGCTGGACACCAGCGTCACGGTGTGGCGCAACTAACGTTTGACGGGGTGCTCGGTAGGCGTATGATCATCCATTCGTAGGGCCTTTTCGCACAATGCGAAAGGCAGATACGAGAACACAGGTAGGTTATGGGCCGCATGCACGGCAAACCTCGATTGCGGATTTCCGGCGCCAGCGTCGTGGCTCGACCCGCGCGCATCGTCGCCGGGGGATTCGCCGGCACCATCTTGCTCGGTACCCTGTTACTGGCATTGCCGTGGGCCTCGGCCGACGGGCAGCCGATTGCGCTGATCGACGCGCTGTTCACCGCAACCTCGGCGGTCTGCGTCACCGGCCTGGTCGTCTTGGATACGCCCAATGACTTTTCCGGCTTCGGGCAGTCTGTGATCTTGGCGCTGATCCAGATCGGTGGCATGGGGATTATGCTCATTGCGTCGTTGGTCTCGTTGAGTATCCTAGGCAAGCTGAGCTTGCGCACGAGGATGACCACCCAGACCGAGGCACGTGGCGTGCAAGGGAACGACGTGCGCGGTACCGTCTGGGGCATCGTGAAAACCACGGCGCTGATCGAAGGCGCCGTGGCGGTGCTGCTGAGCGCGCGGTACTTCATCGGCTACGAATATTCGCTGCTGCGCTCGGTACAGTTGGGCATTTTCCACGCGGTCTCGGCCTTCAACAATGCTGGTTTCGCGCTCTTTCCCGACAGCCTCATGGGCTTTGCCTCCGATCCGTGGATCTGCTTGCCGATCGCTGCGGCCATCATTCTCGGAGGGCTTGGATTCCCGGTGCTGCTGCAATTGCGCAAATACGCCCGTAACCGGTTGAAGTGGTCGATGAATACGAAGCTGGTGCTCGTGGGCACCACGGTGTTGCTTGCCGGCGGCATGTTTTTCATTACCGTGATGGAATGGAGCAACCCCAACACCTTGGGCCCCATGCCCATCTCCGAGAAGCTGTTGGTTGGATTCTTCCACTCGGTTCAGGTGCGCACCGCTGGCTTCAACTCCCTTGACATTTCGCAGATGCACCCAGCCACTTGGCTGGGCATGGACGTGATGATGTTTATCGGCGGAGGTCCGGCCGGCACCGCCGGCGGCATCAAGATCACCACCTTCGCGGTGCTGTTTTTCGTGCTGATCACCGAGCTGCGCGGCGAGGGCGCGGTGAACATCTTCGGCAAAAGGCTCTCGCGCGCCGTGCATCGCCAGGCCATCTCGGTGGTGTTGCTGGCCGTGGCCGCCGTATTCGCCGGAACCATGGCCCTGCTGCTGATCACCGACTACAGCCTCGACGAATGCCTCTTCGAGGCCACCTCCGCCTTCGCCACCGTGGGATTGTCCACCGGGATGACCCCGGACCTGCCCACCAGCGGGCAGGTGGTCCTCATTGCTTTGATGTACCTCGGCCGTGTCGGGGTGCTCTCTCTGGGCTCGGCGCTCGCGCTGCGCGATAAGAAACTCGTCTACGAACTTCCCAAGGAAAGGCCAGCAATTGGTTAGCATTATCGGCGGGCGCAGCACCGCCAAGAAGATCTCCCAGGCAGATTCGGTGGCCGTGCTCGGACTCGGGCGCTTTGGAACCTCGCTGGCCCTGGAGCTGATGAGCACCGGCGCCAGTGTGCTGGGCATCGACGCGAACGAGGAGACGGTGCAGGGGCTGAACGGCGAACTGACCCAGGTGGTCCGCGCCGACGCGGCCAAGATGGAAACTCTGGAGCAGCTTTCGCTGGCCGATTTCGATCGCGTGGTCGTGGCCATTGGTAGCCACCTGCAATCCTCGATCCTGGCCTGCTCGAAGCTGCTGAAGATGGGTATCCCGGAGATCTGGGCCAAGGCACACGATGACCAGCACGGACTCATACTCGAGCAACTCGGGGTGCACCACATTGTCTATCCGGACAAGGACATGGGTCGCCGGGTGGCCCACCTGGTACGTGGTTCGATGATGGATTACGTGGAGATCGACCGTGGCTACGCCATGGTCAAGATGACCGCTCCGAAAGTCTTGCACGGGCTGCGACTGGGAGATAGCAATCTGCGGAAACACTATGGTGTGACTATAGCCGCGCGTGCGGATGCCGACGGTAGGTGGCAGAACGCCGATGCGGCCACCGTGCTGCGTCCCGGTGAGCGCATCCTAGTGCTCGGTCCCACCAAGGATACCGAGGCGTTTGGGCAATTGCCTGACTGATTAGGTCAATTTCAAACTAAGGCAGTCGAGGTTGATGCGCGGTACGACCAGCTGGGTAGTCAGTTCGAAGGCCAGCGGCGGGTTGCAACCACTTACTGCAATCGTATTCATGCCCTCTTGAACGGCATCTTGTACCCCGGTGAGGGTATCGGCAAACACCGCCACTCGTCTCGATTCGTTCAGGCCAAGCTGCCGAGCAGCCAGTGCCGCGGCGGAAACATGTGGAGGGTGTCCGGGGAGTTCTTCGGTGGTAACGATGACGCTGATCAGTTCGAGAATCCCGGCTCGGCGCAAGACCGGTAGGAGCTGGGCCTCGGTAGCGGCACCGAGCACGGCAATCTTTACGCCGGCACGGTAGAGCGACCGCACCAACTGGCGGGCGGATTCGTCGATACGGTCCGCCGCAGACCCTGCGGGATCGCCGCCGGTTTCCGGACGTAGCGCTGCGGTGAAGTCAAAGAACACCGCATCCATGGTGTAGAGGGTGTCCGGTGCCAAGGTGGTAATCGTCATGGCACGACGCTAACGGCCGTGCATGACACTCAATGGTGTTCGGCGTGTACACGCGATTGGGTGCCGGTAAAGTTTCCGTAAACGCCATCGCGTGATCTTAGGTCCGCAACAGGGCCGAGATGCCGGCTTCCAGCGCCTCACGTGCTTCGGCCGCGCCGATCTGTCCGCTGAGCCATCGTCCGGAGAGCCCTTCAACTAAGGCGGTCAACAGTAGTGCGCTACGTTCGGCCACGGCCGGATCGGTGACGCCGTGACTGGTGACCAGGTCTCGGATTACACCCTGCCAGGCGCTGGTGGAGTTGGCCAAATGTCCGGCCAACGTCTGCTCAAACACGGCGATAGCCCGGATCTCGTTCCACACGATGGAGTTCCCTCGCACTTCGGGGTCTTCGTCGATTTCGGCCAGCAGTCGACGCGTGATTTCGGCCGCGGCCTGTTCCCCGGTGGCCTCCTGTCCCTGCCGTGAGGCCAGTGATGTGGCGTTGACATATTCCAGGGTGGCGGCCAGCAGGCCGTCGCGATCTTCAAAGTGGTAATACAACAGCCCCGAGGAGACGCCGGCTCGTTTGGCGACGTCGGTGACGCGCAGGCCGCGCACCCCGTGCTCGGCAATGCAGGCCGCACAGGCGGCCAAAATGCGTTCCGGGTTTCCGGCGGCCATATTCCACTCCAATTTTCGTTCGCGACTACTGGAAACAACCCTAGCGAGGCTGTCTGCCGGCGGGAAAGTTTTGATCTGGTCGACAACTTTTTTCGGTGCCAGACTATGCTTAACTGAAAATCCAGTCAATAATGGATGTGAGCACTCCACCGGTCGCAGCCACACCGCTGGCAAGACCGGATATCGACAGATTCGAAGGAACACGAACACATGGCAACACCGTTCAACCTCATCGAGGCCGGAATCGACGAGATTACTCAGGCGCTCGAGACCGGCGCCACTACCTCGGTGGAACTAGTCAGCGCCTACTTGGCCCGCATCGGACGCTACGACCGCTCCGGCATTCGCTTCAACGCCGTGCCCGTGCTGAATCCCGAGCTCTTCGCCGAAGCCGCTGCCGCCGATGAGCGCCGAGTCGCCGGAACCGCCCGCGAACTCGAGGGCGTGCCCTTCACCGTCAAGGACAGCTACATGGCCCGCGGCCTCACCGTAGCCAGCGGCTCGCCGGCCTTCAAGGACCTCGAATCACAGTTCGACGCCTTCAGCGTGGGGCAGCTGCGCCAAGCCGGTGGCGTGCTCGTCGGCAAAACCAATATGCCGCCAATGGCCGACGGTGGCATGCAGCGCGGCGTGTACGGACGCGCCGAAAGCCCGTACAACACCAACTTCCTGCCAGCCGCCTTCGCCTCCGGTTCCTCCAACGGCTCCGGGGTCTCCACCGCCGCGAATATGAGCGCCTTTGGCATGGGCGAAGAAACCGTCTCCTCGGGACGCAGCCCGGCCTCGAACAACTCGCTGTGCGCCTACACCCCTTCGCGCGGCGTGATTTCCATTCGCGGTAACTGGCCGCTGTTCCCCACCCGCGACGTGGTGGTACCGCACACGCGCACCATGGCGGACATGTTGCGCGTGCTCGACGTGCTGGTGGCCGAGGACGAGATCACCACCGGCGACTTCTGGCGCGACCAAAAGGCCGTCGAACTTCCTCCGCTGAGCGAGGTGCGTCCGGCCAGCTACCGCGCCCTCGGCGACGGCCAAGCACTGCAGGGTAAACGTTTTGGTGCCCCAAAAATGTACTTGGGCAAGGATGCGAACTTCCCCATCGAGGTACGCCCCAGCGTGCTCACGCTCTGGGAGCAGGCCAAGGCCAAGCTCGAGGAACTCGGCGCCGAGGTGATCGAAGTGGACCTGCCGGTGGTGGAGAAGTACGAGGGTGCCACGCCGGGCGGAGAAAGCCTGGCCGCGCTAGGCACCCTGCCCGAGGGCTGGATGGACCGCGAGTTCAACGAGCTGCTGGCCTACGGCTGGGATGCCTTCCTGCGTGCCAATAACGACCCGAAGCTCAACCGGCTGGCCGATGTGGATCACCTGCAGATCTTCCCGGCCCCGGCCGGTTCGCTACCCGACCGCTACGAAGAGGTCGAAGACTATGAGAACCGCTACCGCGATATGGTGGCGCTGGCCGGGCAGGGGCGCGCCATCGCCTCCGAGCTGCCGGGCTTCTCCGAGGCCCTCCACGCCCTGGAGGCCATGCGTAAGGAGTACTTCGAGGACTGGCTGGCCGAGCTGGAGTTAGACGGCATCGTCTTCCCGGCCAATGCCGACGTGGCTCCCGCCGATGCGGACGTGAATCCGGAATCCGCGGATAAGGCCTGGGCCAATGGCGTGTTCTTCTCCAATGGCAATTACGTGCTGCGCCACTTCGGTATCCCCTCGATCACGGTACCCATGGGCATTATGGAGGACATCGACATGCCGGTGGGCCTGACCATCGCCGGCGCGGCCTATGACGATAGCAACCTGCTCGCCTACGGCTACGCCTTTGACGCGGCCGCGCGGCTGCGTGGTGTTCCGGCGCTGGCCCCGGAGCTGCCCACCGACACGCTGCCCTTGCATGAGCGTTCGGCTCAGGGTCCGGTGCCGGAGATCGCCATTGAGGAGCTGCGCGTCCACGAGCCCGCGTACAACGAGGGGGCCCGGCTGGTGACCGTCATCGGTACCGTAACGCAGGCCGACGGGGCCCAGGTGCAGCTGACCATCAACGGAGAGCAGACCGCCACCACCCGCGACGGGGATCGCTGGGAAGCCAGCGCCATTATCGGACCGGAAATTATGCCGGCCGAGATCGCCAGCAACCCGGTGATCAGTCAGGTGTTGGCCGTGGCTCATGTGGTCAACGCCTCCGGTCGCGCGGCCGGCGCCTTCGCCGAGGCGTAGCCCGCCATCACGGTACCGGGCCCGCCAATGTCCCGCGGAGACTCTTCGTCGCGGGGTATCGGCGTGGCCCTACTGAATCGCCACGGTGTGTTGTGCTCCAGCCAGGGGACGCTACCTGAGGATGCGGTCGGTTCGCCATGATTGTGGTCTTCCCGCGACATGGACTATCGACCTTGAAGGGTAGCGGAAGTGCAAGCGACATTGGCCCAGTACTGAAATTCCTGCTGCACTTACACTTGCTCTGATGACGAAAGATCCGAAGGCGGTTTCGTGGGCATGCAATGGGTAAAGAGTGGCAAGTGGCGGTACGTGCCATTGGCGTGTGGGCTGGTCATGGGTGCCTTACTCTTAGTCATCGATCCTTTGGTGGCCCGTGCCCCCTGGTGGGCATATCCCGATCCCGAACTATGGTTGGCTCTCGCGTTTCCTCTTATACCCTGGCTCGTAGTCGCGAGTCTGATGGCGTGGCTGGGCTGGGTCGTTCGTTCTCGCAGAGGCACTATCTTGACCAGCATGGTGTCGCTATCGGCAGCGATCATCCCTTGCGTGTTTTGGCGACTACTTCTTGCGGATGTGTTTCCGGAGTCAGGCCCATTGACGATGAGCACGAGCCTTGCTCTTGCAGCTGGAGCTTCGACAATCTCTTTGTCGGTAATGCTGCTTGTAAGATTCCTTCTCGCGAGGCAAACGCGCCTTTTGCCTAAGTAAGCGACATTTTGCCGTCGCAACGTCTGAGAGGCCTACTCACAGGCGGACTGGGTAGGGTAGGGAACATGCAGCAATCGCAGTTTGGGCCTCCGGCATATTTCCCTCCGCGGCGACGTCAAAGGGTATTCGATGCCGGCCGGTTCCATAGTGGAGACTTTTTCACGGTGCTCGCGTACCTACTCCTCTTTGTCGGTGGGGGAGCGGCCCTGCTCACCCTCATACCGGGATATATGGAGGCTTTCCCGAGCGACCAGGCGGCCTTGTTCGGGGTGAACCTCATCCTGTACTCGGGCTTCTTCATCGTGGCAATGATCCAGTGCGGACAGCAGTTCTTTGAGTCCTTCGCGACCATGCGCTACCTGCCCTGGGTGAAATGGCTGATGCTACCGGCGGGCTGGTTTGCCACCATTATCGTTTCTGCGGCGGTGGCCATGCTCGCCGGTGGTCCTGAAATCAGCGAGAATCAGCAGGCGCTGCAGTCCATGACGAGTGTGGTGCCCTTCCCGGTGATGTTTGCGGTGACCGCGCTCTTTGGCCCCTTCGTGGAGGAATACCTCTTCCGTCACCTGCTCATCGGCAAGCTCTCGCGTCGGGTAAACGTGTGGATCTGCGCGGTCATATCCACCGTGCTCTTCGCGTCGATCCATTTCGTGGGTTCGGGAGAACTGACCAATATCGTGCAGGTTTTGCCCTACCTTTTCCTCGGGGTACTGATGTCGCTGGCCTACATCCTGTCCGGCAAGTCGCTGGCCTATGCCTACATGATGCACGTGGTCAATAACGGGATCGCACTGACGGTAAGTTACACGCTGGCTCCGATATTGCCAGGCCTCGGCGTTTAGACCTTTCACCACATTCGGCCCATCCGACCCGCCGCCCGGGGGTCTCGGCGCATTATCACCCGTTAGGGGGAGGTGCCCGCCCGATCCCGCGTGGCAGGATGAAGCCGTGAGCCCAACTCCTGCCGAGACCCGCGGGCCGCTTGTCGCGGCCATGCTCATCTGCGCCATCGGCCTGCCGCTGAGCATCGCCGCGCTGATTCAGCTCGCCGAGCCCGCCGGCTGGGACGGGGTTGTGCCGTGGATCGGCGCGCTGGCGCTGACACTGCATCTGGCCGGATTTCTCTGCGTCTGGTTCCCACGCGTGGGGTTCGGTCTCGGCGCCCTGCTGATGCTCGCCCTGGCGGTCGCCGGGGACCTTGGCAGTTCGAGCGCCGCGCTGCTGCCCTCGGCGGTCACCTTCCTGCTGCTGCAATGGCAGCTAGCCTCAACCCAACCGCGGCCCACGGCGCTGACCGGTCTGGGCGTGGGCCTGCTCGGGGCGCTGGTGATCACCGCGGTGGACGCCATCACCTATGAACAAAGAGACCTGATGCTGCTGGCGTTCGAAGCCACCGCGTTGGCGGCGGTGGTCGGTGCCGCCTGGTTCTGGGGCCGCTCTGCTCAACGTCGCCGCGCGGCCGCGCTCAGTGCGCAGCAGGCCCAAATACGTCAGGCGATCGCCGCCGAACGCACCCGGATCTCTCGGGACCTACATGACGTGGTCTCGCATTCACTCACCGTGATGATCGCACAGTCCGAGGCGGCCCGGGTGCTCGCCGGCGATCGAGAGACCGCCCAGGCGCTCGGCCGGGTGGCGCAGACCGGGCGCTCGGCGCTGCAAGGACTGCGCGGGATGCTCCGCGTGCTCGAGGAAGACCCCGAGGCGCCTCCCGCCGGGACGCAACCCGTGCCAGGTTTAGACGCGCTGGCCGACTTGGTGGCCGCCGCCAGCTCACCAGAACATCGACTGAGCTACCGGCAGACGGGCCAGGTTCGAGAACTGACCCCCGAGGCAGAACTGGCCCTTTACCGTGCCGCCCAGGAGGCGCTGACCAACGCCGTCCGCCACCTGCGTCCGCCACTCAGCGCGCGGGTGGAACTGGCCTGGGGCGTGGATCAAGTGCGGCTGACCATCACCGACGACGGAGGCGCCGGGCCCAGGGAAGAGCCGGGCGCGGGTACCGGCCTGCTGGCCATGGCCGAACGCGTCCGCCAAGCCGGTGGACATCTCGAGGTGCAGCGCGGGGACGGATGGAGCATCCGCGTCACCCTGCCCACGGGTGCGGGCACATGATCCGCGTACTGCTTGCCGATGACCAGGAGTTGCTCCGTGACGCGCTGGGGACCGTGCTCGGGGCCGATCCGAGGTTGCAGATCGTCGGGTCCGTGGCCGACGGGGCCGAGGCCGTGGACTTCGTGCGTGCCCACGCGGTCGACGTTGTCCTGATGGATGTGCGCATGCCGCAAATGGACGGGATCCGCGCCACCGAGGCGGTGCGCGCCGTGCGTCCGGAGACCCGAGTGTTGGTGCTGACCACCTTCGACGTCGACGAGTACGTCTTCGGTGCCATCCGGGCCGGAGCCAGCGGATTTCTCACCAAGGACGCCCATCCGGCGGAACTGACCGAGGCGATTGTGCAGGTGGCGGCCGGGGACGCCGCGGTATCCCCGCGGGCCACGGCACTGCTATTGAAATATGCCCGCCATCGCATACCTTCCGACAGCGAGCGGGCCCTTGCCCCACTGAGCCCGCGCGAACGCGAGGTGGCGTTGCTCTTGGCGCGTGGCGCCTCCAACGAGGCCATCGGCCGCTCCCTCTACCTCACCGGCAACACGGTCAAAACCCACGTGAAGTCGATTCTGGCCAAGCTGGGGCTCGCCGATCGCATTCAGGTGGTGATCTGGGCCTACGAGCACGGCGTGATCGAACCCGGGGGAACACAGGCCGCGCCAACTCATCCGCACGGGTGAGCAACTCCCGCCCCGCCGGGCGAAGCGCGCGCACCTTGCCGAGAGCGAGGCTTGAACCATGAACACTCAAGCATCCAACCGCACATTACCGACCACCCACGATCGCTACCCCGAGAACGGCCCGCTGGGCTGGGCCAGCATCATTCTCTCCGCCGCGGCGCTGGCCTTTGGCCTACTCTGGCTGCTGATTCCCGCCGCCGGACCCTTCGCTGCCGGCAACACCCCACTCGAGCAACTGCTCGGCACCGGCCAGGACGCCAGCATCGCCGCGGCCGCACTGTTGGCCGTGGCCGGGGCCCTGAGCCTCACCGCGGGGTTGCTACCCGCCACGCGGCCTGACTGGCTCGGGCGAACCCTCCCGCCGCTGACCGCCGTGGCCGCCGCGCTCGTCGCCTTCGGCCTCATCGGTTTCGACGGGATCGTCATCGCCGGATACACGCTCGCACTGTCATTGCCGCTGGGCCTGCTGGCGCTGATTCTGCTCCTGGCCCGACGTCGCCCCTTGCTGGCACTGGCCGTGTCACTACCGGCGCTAGGGGTCCTGGTGCTGGCGCTTACCGGCCACTTTCCGCTCGGCGAACTCTACGCAAAGTTTGCCACCACCGTGCTCGAAGAGCCGGTGCGCTACGCTACCGCCTTGGGGCTGATCGCCTTCGCCGGACTCGGGATGGTACGCGGGGTTAGCGCCTCCGCCGTCGCCTTCGGCGGGCTCGGGGCATCCGTGCGGCGCCACCGGAAGACACTCAGCGTGCTCGCCGCGCTCTGCCCACTGCCCTATGTCCTCGCCCGCATCTCGTGGCTCACCCCATGGCCGCTCTTCGGCGGAGACAAACAGAAGTTCGCCGACGACCCGAGCATGTTCGCCACCGGGCTGATGCTCGGCGCGGCGATGTTGCTCGGGGCGGTTCTCACCATCGGGCTGGTGCGGCCCTGGGGCAGCCGCTTCCCGCACTGGGTTCCGGG
Organism: Glutamicibacter sp. PS; assembly: GCA_031317595.1. Taxonomy (GTDB): domain Bacteria; phylum Actinomycetota; class Actinomycetes; order Actinomycetales; family Micrococcaceae; genus Glutamicibacter; species Glutamicibacter endophyticus. Next base: position 2,764,043 of record JANCMB010000001.1, on the reverse strand, counting down.
AATCGGCGGGCAGCCGGTGCCGGCACGGCTGGCGGTGATCCCGGCGCTCACGGTGGCCGTGCTCTTCACCGCCGGTGGGGCGGAAGAACTCGTGCTCATTGCCGCCGGGCAGCTGCACTGGGCCAGCGCCCTGGTGTTGCCGTTCTGGGCCTGGGGTCCGCTGCTGGCCCTAGCCACCTGGGGTTATGCGCGCTACCGCGCCGCCGAAGGCTAGGTCAGGTGGTCGTTGGCGCCCTCGGCCCAACGGGCGTAACGCTCGGCGGAAAATCCGACGATCCGCCGAGCGTCCCGCGGCAAGACTCCGGTGAAGTTGTTGTACAGCCGATCAAAGTCCCACTGCGTGACCTGCGCGGCGATCCGCCGCACCACCGGACCGGAGAGCGGAATGCGGTTCGGGTAGCTGCGCAGGAAGGTCACATTGCCATCGGCCACCGGGAAAATCGCATCCCCGGCCAGCAACACCCCGCGGCCCTCGGCCCCATCGGCCCACAACGCCACGGTGCTGCCCGGGAAATGCCCGCCGACGATCTCCAGACGCAGCCCGGGCAAGGGCTCGAAGCCCGCCCCGAAGTGCCGGATCGCGGCGAATTCGTACTGCACCCAGTGCGCATCGACGGCGGCCACATACACCGGCGCGTCGTCGAAGGCGGCACTGTAGGCGCTCTGCACCCCATACATATGCGGGTGACTGGCCACGATCGCCGCCACACCTCCGAGCTCACGTAACCGCGCCACGCACCGGTCATCGAGCACCGGCGGCACGTCGAAGAGCAGGTTTCCGCCCTCGGTGCACACCAGTTTGGCGCGTTGCCCGATCCCCACCGCCGGTTCCACATCCAGGGCGTAGAGCCGCGGTTCGATCTGCGTGATCCGCACCCGGTGACCGGCGTCGAGCAACTGCCCAGCGGTCACCCAGCGCTGCACCCCGTCGGGCACATACTGGCGTTCATCGGCGCAAATCGGGCACAGTTGCGGCAACTGGTGAGCCGGATGGAATTCGGTGGCACAGGTGGCGCACTGCCAGCGTTGCATAGGGGCGTCCATGCGCCCCAGTGTAGTCCCGTGACCCTTGGCCTAGAAGAAGAACTGGCCAAGCACCGCCGCGCCCACCACCACGAGCCACGGCGCAAGCTTCAACCGGTGCAGCCCGACAAAGGCGGCCACCGCCAGGGCCAGCGTGCCGGCCGAGGTCACCCCGGCGGTGAAGACCGGGTCGTAGAGCGCGGCACTCAAAATACCGACGACGGTCGCATTCACCCCGATCAGCGCTCGCCGAGCCGGAGCCCAAGTGCGGAGCCGCTGCCAGAAGGGGAGCGCCCCGGCCACCAACAGCGCCCCGGGCAGGAACATGGTCAGCACCGCCAAGCCGGCCCCGGCCAGCGGTGCCAACGAATCTTGGCTTAGGGCCCCGAGGTAGCTCGAGAAGGTAAACAGCGGACCGGGTACCGCCTGCGCGGCACCATAACCGGCCAAGAACAGGTCGTGATCGATCAGCCCGGTGGGCACCAGCTGGGCCTCGAGCAGCGGCAGCACCACATGCCCGCCACCGAAAACCAGCGCTCCGGCCCGGTAGAAAATCTCCGAGAGCACCAGCGCATCATTGCCGGTGAGCGCCGCCAGCACCGGTAACCCGAGCAGCAGCACCGCAAAGACCACCAGTGCGCTTACGGCCACGGGCATTGGCAACGCCGGCCGTCGGCTGGCGTTCGCCGTCCCGGCCTCGCCCGGTGTGGAGCGCCGCAACAGCAACAATCCGGCCAGCGCGCCCAGCAGAATCGCCAAGAGCTGGCTGAAGGCCCCGGGCACCAGCAACACCAGCGCGAAGGCGGCCGCCGCCAACACCGCCGGGATCTTCTCCGCGGCCAGGGTTTTAGCCATCGCCAGCACCGCCTGAGCCACCACCGCCACCGCGGCGGCCTTCAACCCGGTCAGCCAGCCACTACCCAGAGTCTCCCCGAGGAACACCGCGCCGCCCGCGAAAAGCAGCATCAGGATCGCCGAGGGCAAGGTGAAGGCGGCGAAGGCCGCGAGCATCCCGCGCCAACCGGCCCGTTGCAAACCCAGCGCCATGCCCACCTGGCTTGAGGCCGGTCCGGGCAGGAACTGGCACAGGGCCACGGTGTCGGCGTACTCGGCCTCGCTCAGCCACTTGCGTCGGGCGACGAAGGCCTCGCGGAAATAGGCCAAGTGGGCGACGGGGCCGCCGAAGGCGGTCAGGCCCAGGCGGAGAAAGGCGGTGAACACTTCGCCGGCGCTGCCCGGTGGATGAGTTCGCATGACTCAATTATTGCCCGGCGCAGCGCTGAACCTAAGCTGGAAACCGTGAACGACGCGAAAACTTCCCACCCCTCCCGGTCGCTACCCCGGCGCATCCTCGCCTTGGCGGTGCCCGCCTTCGGCGCGCTGATCGCCGAGCCCCTCTTTCTGCTGGCCGATACCGCCATCGTTGGGCACTTGGGGGTCACTGAACTGGCCGGTGCCGCGCTGGGAAGCACCATCATTCAGACCGCCGTCGGCCTGATGGTGTTCCTGGCCTACGCCACTACCCCGGCGGTGGCCCGTGCCATCGGTGCCGGGAATATGCCCCGGGCCATGGCGGCCGGGCGCGATGGCATGTGGTTTGCGGTGGCCCTGGGTGTGCTGCTCAGTCTCGCCGGGCTCTTCGGGGCGCGCCCGCTGGTGCGCGCCATGGGCGGCAGCGGCCCGACCCTGGACTTCGCCGTTGACTACATTCACTACTCGCTGCCCGGGCTGACCGCCATGCTGCTGGTGCTGGCGGCCACCGGCGTGCTGCGCGGCATGCAGGACACCAAAACTCCGCTGCTAGTGGCGACCGTGGGCTTCGCGATCAACGCGCTCCTGAACCTCGTGCTGGTCTACCCGCTGGGCATGTCGGTGGCCGGGGCGGCGCTGGGCACCTCGATCGCCCAGTGGATGATGGCCGCCGTGTACCTGTGGCTGTTGGTGCCGCGCATTCGCGCCGCTAAGGTCTCCATCCGTCCCACCTATCGCGGGTTCATCGCCACCGGTCAGGTCGGGTCCTGGCTCATGCTGCGCAACCTGACCATGCGCGTGGCGCTCCTGGCCACCGTGGTGGTGGCCACCAATAGCGGCCCGAGCACGCTGGCGGCCCACCAGCTGGTCTTCACCATCTTCTCCTTCTTGGCCTTCGCGTTGGATGCCTTGGCCATCGCCGCCCAGACGCTGATCGGCAAGGAATTGGGCGCCGGCGACGCCCCCGCGGTGCGCACGCTCACCGGTGTGATGAGCCGCTGGGGGCTCTACTTCGGCGTGCTGACCGGTCTGTTCCTCTTCGCGCTCTCCTGGGTTTTCCCGAAACTGCTGACCTCCGACGCGCAGGTGCAGGCGCTGGCCACCCCGGGACTCTGGGTGCTCGCGGTGGCTCAGCCGCTCTGCGGACTGGTGTTCGTGCTCGACGGCGTGCTCATCGGCGCCGGCGATGCGAAGTATCTGGGCCTGGTGGGCGTGCTGAATATGGTGGTGTACCTACCCATGCTGTGGGCGGTGCAGGTATTCGCGCAGAGTCCCGCGACGGCGATCTTATGGATCTGGATTGCCTTCGCTCTTGGCTACATGGCCGCGCGCGGCGTAACCCTCTCGGTGCGCGCCCGAGGCACCGCCTGGATGCGGCTGGGGGAGTAACCCGGGGCTCCCGCGCCTCCTTATCCACAGTTCGCAAGCCCGCATAGCACCGGTGCCGTGGCGCGTCGAGACTGGGCTTATGCAGATCACCGACCCGGCCCGGTCCCTGAACGACGAGGCCACCGCGAACCTCGACCCGCAGCAGCGTGCGGCCAGGCATCTGCACGCACTGAAACAGATCACCGACTATCTGCACGAACTCCCACGTATGCTAGCCCAGCACGCGGACCCGCGCGTGGCCGCATTGGCGGCACTGCAGATCGAGCAGCTGGAGCACGAGGTGCTGCGGAACCAGATTCACGCAGCCCACAGGGTCGAAGCCACCGCTGCTCACGCCCTGCCAGTGGTCACCCTCGACCATCTCAAATCCGCCTCAGCCACAGCACCGGCCGCGGATGACTCGCCGAACGCTAAGGAGCCCGATCTGGAGCGTATGCTCGATGGCCCGTGCGCTTTGGTCCCCGGGCGTCCCACGTACCAGAACGCCACCAGCTTCCTCGCTGCCTGGTTGCGCATCGAGTTCTTCGGCGCAAAAGCCCGGGTCGAAGATGCCCACCGGCTCATCGCTCGTCCCGCCAGCGCAGAGCTTCCCGAGCAGCCGCGTTTCATCCGGCTCGCCGAACAGTTCACGAGCACGCCTGACCCCCATGGGGTGTTGGCCGCGGCGCGCCGCCTGGAGAAAGTGGCCGACGACAACGAGTCCGTTGACCTGGAAGAACAGACCGCCACCTTGCTCGGTGAAGAAGACCCACGCACGCGCGCCGATGGGCTATCGAAATTTTTCCGTCGTGCCGCCGACACCCAGAAAGCCACCGACCCGTTGGCCGGCACCGGTCTTTTTCGCAAAGGTACCAAGAACGGCATCACGACTTATATTTTTAAGGCCGCAGGGGAAGCCAGCGAGTTACTTGAATCGCTGATCGCCAACGTGGACCACCCCAAAACACAGGCTCACTCCTCAGCGGTCGATTCCGCAAAAGCAAGCGTCGGCCCAACTGGCAAGGCGGGACAGGACGAGCTGCCCCATCCAGACTTCCTCACCGACGAAGAAGCAGCCTCCGCCTGCGCCGTCGACCTGGGCGCGCCGGAACCCACCGTTGCGCAACGTCGTCTGGCCGGACTGACCAATGCCTTGCGCTCGCAGATCACTGGAAACAGCGCCGGGATCGCCGCGACGGGCTCCGGAAAACCGAAGGGCCTGTTTCGGCCGACCGTGATTGTGCATATGCCACTACGCGAGATGCTGGCCCTCGCTGACCGGCACGGACTGGAGCTACCGGAGGCAGCCGGGGCCGGGAGACTACCCACGGTCGGTGGAATTACGGCCCACGGCCTAGCGATCGATCCCGGTACGCTACGCCGGATGCTGTGCGAGGCGAACATCATCCCCATGGTGCTGGGCGGATCCAGCGAGATCCTGGATGTGGGACGCTCCCAACGCTACTTCCCGACCGCGATGAAACGGGCCATCTTGGCCAGGGACCGTGGATGCATTGTCCCGGGGTGCACGGTCCCGCCCGAACATTGCGAGGTCGACCATATTCAAGAATGGGTCAACGGCGGGCCGACCAGTGTGCTGAACGGGGCCAGCATCCATCCGGGACATCACACCGACCGGCATGCCGGACTATTTGAGATCGTGGTGAAGGACGGCTTGCCCTGGGTGCGATATCCAAAGCACGTGGATCCCGAGCAACGGTTGTGGCGCAATACGATCAACTTCGAACCCAAGTAGCTACCGTGCTTGCGGACATCGGCACCAGTCTGCCTGGTTTAAGCGTCGGCCGACCCCTCGCGATAGATCTTGGCGCGGCTGATGCGTCCGCGTTCAATATCGAAGACGGCGATCAGTGCGGCACGACGGGTGGAACCCTGATGTTCCCACGTTTCGGTGAGCTCCGCGGCCACCACCTGTCCGCCATCGATCACTCTGCGGATCTCGAGGTGCGGAAGGATCGCACGCATCGCCTCGTCGAAGAATTCACGCAACCCACCGGCAGGGACGCTGTAATCCCCGGTGACCCAGGAGGTGTCGTCGGTGAAATCTGCCAGCAATGCGTCGAGGTCACGGGCATTGAATGCGTTAACGTGGCGTGCGATCAGCTGTTCCGCGAAGGTCATAGCCACATTCTTTCCTTTCTACCGGCGTGCGCAAGCCCATGCTCCGTGAGTTAGCCCTTTGTTCTATGCCCGGTAGAATAGATGCGTGCCTGCCGACAAAACCACCCCAGTTCAAGCTTCAGAGGTTTTCCGCCCCGTCTTCCTGCGCGGACTAAGCGCGCTCATTTACGCGCTCGCCTCGATTTTCTGGATCAACGCCGACACCCAGGTGCTTGCCTATGCAACCGGCGCCCTCCTTGTGGTGACCGGCGTCTTCATGTGGCAGTACGCCTCGGTGCCTTCGGCGCCCGAAAAGTCCCGCGGTCTCTATGCTTTGGGATCCGGGCTCATGCTTGTCGCCGGTATTGTCACGCTGTTTATGAGCACCCCGGCCATGGTTGGGTTCATGGCTGCCTTCGGGTTCCTCGTGGCAGGCATCAGTGAGATCCTTATTTTCGCCAAGTACCGCGGAGTTTTCCCGCCATACCGCAACCAGTTGGTCAGCGGGGCGGTGTCGGTTGCGCTGGCGGCAGCCTTGGCGGTTGGCGGATCGCTCGATGCGCACGGCATGTTCGGGCTGATCGGTGGTGGCGCGATCATCTTCGCGGTCTTCGTGCTCATCGCAGCCTTCGGCCATCGTCACGAGTCGCGCAAGGAACAAGCCGACCCCGGTACGCCGGAAAGCAACTAGACTTCAGCTGACCAAAGAAAGATAGAAACGGAGTTTCCGGTGGGAAATAACGGACAGAAGAAACAACCGTGGAGCCAGTCCATTAAGGGCCCGCTGAGTTTCTCACTGGTGATGGCGTTCATCGCCGGAATCGTCGGGATGATTACCTCCACGGGCGGTTCGGAGAACCCGATTCGTTACGACATCGGTCTGTTGTGCTTTGGCATCGCCTTTGTCGCCTGCCTGCTGGTCATCTCCGTGCTGACGATGGCTTCCAAGGAAAATGACGAGTCGCTGGGCAAAGGCTCGGGCGTTAACCGCTCCTCGGCCAACCCGCAGAAGAAGTTCGAGGACTAAAGCCCCCCTGCTGGCCCTAGATTTGTAGGCCGCCGCGGCGCACCACACGATGTGGAGCGCCGCGGCGGCTTTTTCGTGCCTCGACAGGGGAACGTTCCACTTGATGATTCGAGCCGTTCACTTTACTGCCATCTGAACGTTGCTCACGCCACATAGCCTCAAACAGGTGCCGCGGGGAAACCTCCTCGTCGGCCCCGTAATCACCGGTCACGTGGAGGGATGTATGGCACTCATTACCCCGAAAAGGGAACGTTCCACACGCCAAGTGCGTCCACAAACCCAGGGGCTGGCGTACCGCACGAAGGTGAATTTCCGGCACCCGGCCACGCTCATCGGGATCCTGTTGATTCTGCTCTTCGGGTACCTCATCGTGGCTCCGGTGATCTCGTTGCTAATGGGCGCCGTGCAGGTCGGCTTCGGCGACGAGGCAAAGGCCGGAGCCGGAGCGGGCGAGTTGACCAGCTACTACTTGGCGCGAGTCTTTAGCTCCCCGGTCTCCGAGATCATTTTTTACACGCCGCTACGCAACACCCTGCTTATTTCGCTGTGTTCCATCGCGCTGGCCCTGATGAGCGGGGTGCCGGTGGCTTGGCTGCTGGCTCGTACCGATCTGCCGGCTCGGCGCTGGTTCTCCAGTGCGTTGATCGTGCCCTATATGCTGCCGGCCTGGACCTTCGCGCTGGCCTGGACGACGATCTTCAAAAACCGCAGCAGCGCAGGGCAACTGGGCTGGCTCGAGTCCCTAGGATGGGAGCCTCCGAACTGGCTGGCCTATGGGCCGTTGCCCATTATCGTGATCTTCTGCCTGCACTTCACTCCCTTCGTGATCCTGCTGGTCACCAACGCCATGAGGAACCTTCCCTCGGAGCTGGATGAAGCGGCCAAAATGGCCGGAGCCACGGCCGCGGAACGGTGGCGGCGAATCACTCTGCCGTTGCTGCGTCCGGCGCTGCTCTCCGCCGCGACCCTGATGTTCGCCAAGGCCGTCGGAGAATTCGGCGTGGCCTACGTACTGGGGTTGCCGGCCGGATTCCAGGTCCTCTCCACGACCCTGCACCAAAGCATTTCTACCCAGCAGTCCGGGGTAGCCGCGGTGATCGCAGCGGTCATGGTGGTGCTCGGCGGGATTTCGCTCCTGATCGATATTCGCTTCCTGCGCGAGGCCAAGCGTTTCATGACCGTCTCGGGTAAGAGCCTCGCGGCGCGTGTGGTGCCGCTGGCACGCTTCAAGGTTCTCGCCTTCACGCTGGTCGCCGCGTTGTTCACGATCTCCGTGGTACTGCCCCTGGGCACATTGGTGCTGTCCACGGTGATGCGGGTGCCTGGCCATTTCGCCCTGTCGAACTTCACCCTGGATTACTGGGTCGGCCACAACCTTCCCACCGTGGGATTCAACCGGGGCGTGCTGGTTTCGCCAGAGACATGGCACGCGGCCTGGAACACCCTGTGGATGGTTGGACTGGCCGCGATCTGCACGGGCTTGCTGGGGCTGCTTGTCGGCTACGTTGTGGTGCGCTCCCCGCTTCGGCAGTTGGGCACCGCCCTGCGCGTCATCACCTTCATGCCCTACCTCGTGCCGGGTCTAGCCTTCGCGGTGGCCTACCTCTCCCTCTTCGCCGTACCGCGCGGCCCCATCCCCGCACTCTATGGCACCGCCACCATCCTGATCCTGATCATGATCGCCGATGAAATGCCCTTTGCCTCACGGGCCGGGGTGTCGGCGATGATGCAGCTGGGGCAGGAGGCCGAGGAAGCGGCACAAAGCCTCGGGGCGCGCTTTACCCGACGGATGCGCACCGTGATCATTCCGATGCTACGTGGCTCGGTGGCCAGCGCCACCTTGCTGCCCTTCGTCTCGGGGGTGCAGGGTCTGAGCCTCGTCATCATTCTGGCCACCCCGGGCACCCAGCTTATGACCACGCTGTCCATGACGTTGATCGACTTCGGTTACACCCACGCCGCGAACGCCGTGGTGGTGCTGATTTGCGCCATTGCCCTCTTCGGCACCTGGGCGACCCAACGACTTTTCCGTAGCAACCTAGCCGATGGGCTAGGCGGCTAAACCTCAACAACACCATCGCAACACCATCGCACCAAGGAGTAGAACGCCATGACCATCATCCGCACCGGCCGTATGGCCACCCTCGCTACCCTCGCCATCGGAGCGCTGCTGTTTACCGGATGCGCCGGGGGCAATCCCGCGTCCAGCGCAAACCCTGGACCCGTCGCGGTCACCGAATCCGCCGAGGACTACAACCTCGACGAACTCATCGCCGCCGCTAAATCCGAGGGCCCCATCACCATCTACGACAGCACCTCGAAGGTGGAGGAGATGGCGGCGGCCTTCACCAAGACGTACGGTATCGAGGCCACCGGAGTGAAGGCCGATGCCGCGGAAACCATCGAGAAGGTCACCCGGGAAGCACAGGCGGGCAACGTCGTGGGCGATGTGGTGGCGATATCCGATCTTCCGGCGCTGAAAAACCAGCTTTTGCCCAACAACTTCGTGACCAGCTGGGTACCTGGCGACCTTGCCGAGCATATCGACCCGTCGATGCGTGAGCCGTTGGTGATGATCACCGACCCGAGCTTCTGGACCTATAACACCGAGGCGTTTCAGAGCTGCCCGGCCGATAATATCTGGGACCTGACCACCGAGGAGTTCCGCGGCAAGGTGGCCTTCCAAGACCCGGTGGGGGACAACGGCGCCTTGGACTGGTACAGCCAGATGGCGAGCTTCGGCGAGGACGCCCTGCGCGAGGCCTACCAGCAGGCCTTTGGCGAAGAACTGAAGACCGATAAGGATTCCGCTGCGGCCGAATGGGTGGCCCGTATGGCAGCCAACCAGCCGATTCTGACCAAGTCCAGCGAAGAGTCCTCCGAGGCCGTGGGCGCCACCGGTCAGCAGAACCCGCCGATGGCCCTGATGTCCAGCGCCAAGTACCGAAATATTGAGGAAAAGGGCTACGCTCTCGGTGTCTGCGAAGGCATGGTCCCGTGGGTGGGCAAGGCATCCCCGAAGGGGCTGACCATCGCCTCGGGGACCAAGAGCCCGAACGCCGCCAAACTCTACGTGCACTTCGCGCTGACCGCCGAGGGCATCGCCCCACAGATCGCCGACGGCAAGATCTCGGCGAACTCCAGCATCACCCAGCCTGAGGACCCGGCCCATGTCGGCAAGCACCTCGAGCAGATTTTCCAGTTCAACAATGCGGGCCTGGAAACAGACTGGGCCTCGCGCGAGGCGTGGCAGGACCTCTGGCGCACCTCGGCCAAATAGCTAACTCGGCCGGTGAATCGGCCCCGCCCTCAGGATGGAGGATCGCGCCATGGCGCAGATAACGCTCAGCGCGCTGAGTAAAACCTACCCCGGTAGCCGCACGCCCAGTGTGCAGGGGTTGGACCTAGAGATCGAACCAGGTGAATTCCTGTGCCTGCTCGGACCTTCGGGCTGCGGCAAATCCACCACGCTGCGCATGATCGCCGGGCTGGAAAATCCCAGCTCGGGGCGGATCGTGATCGGAGATCGGGTCGTGGACGACGTATCCAGCGGGCGTTGTATCCCCGCCGAGCAACGCGGCCTGGGCTTGGTGTTCCAGAACTACGCGCTCTGGCCGCACCTGAGCGTGCGCGAGAACGTCTGCTTTGCCCCGCGCGTGCAAAAACTGCCGAAGGCCGAACGCGAGCTGCGCGTGCAACAGGCGCTGGATACCTTAGCCATCGCGGAGCTGGCCGACAGGTACCCGTCGGCGCTGTCGGGCGGGCAACAACAGCGCGTGGCCATCGCTCGTACGCTGGCCGCCCGTCCCGAAGTGCTGCTGCTGGATGAGCCGCTCTCCAATCTCGACGCGCGGCTTCGCTTGGAGATGCGTGCCGAGTTCCAACGCCTGCACCGTCAGACGGGCAACACCATGCTCTTCGTGACCCACGACCAATTCGAGGCGATGACCCTAGCCACCCGCATTGTGGTGATGAACCGGGGCCAAATCCAGCAGGTCGGCACGCCGATGGAAATCTACAACGCCCCGGCTAACCGGTTCGTTGCCGAATTTATGGGCAACCCGCCGATCAACATCTTTGAGCGCGGCCAGAACGCGCAGGCCGACGCTTGGCTTGAACACATCGACCCACACGTGGCCACGTTGGGGATCCGCCCCGAAGACCTGCAGCTGACCAGCGAGGTGCATCGCCCCGGTAGCGGTCAGCTCACCCTTGACCTGCGTGTCAGTGCGCTTCTGCCCACCGGCGGGTCGTGGATCGTCGAACTGAACGACGGGGCACGTCGGTACTTCGCCACCACTCAGCGTTGTCCGCAGGTGGTGCAGGGGCAACTGGTACCGGTCCTTGTGGCACCGCAGGCGGTGCACCTTTTCACTGGCTCGGGTGTGCGTTACGAACGAATGGAGGTTGCGGCATGAGGCAGAATCTAGACCTGCCCGGCGGCCTGTTGCTGGACTTTGGCGGAGTCATCGTGAATTCTGAAAAGCCCGTCGGGTGGCAGCAGACGGTCACCGAGTCCGTATTGAGCCTGGTGGGAGAGGGGCCGCTGGTCCCGCGCGAACGCCTGTTGGCGGACATCACCGCCGGTGCGGTGGCCGCCGGCCTGTGGCGCAACGCCATGTCTCGTCCGCGCTACCCGCGAGAACTGGATCAGGAAAGCTACGTGATGGACTTCATCGCGGCAGACTGGCCCGACGAAGCTCGGGCAACCATCGCCCAACACATCGCGGCGCTGTGCTACCTGATTAGCTCCACCAAGGAACTGCGCACCCTGCGCGACGGCATCGAGGAGCTACTGGCATGGTGCCAGCAGATCGGCTTGCCCGTCGCGATCGTCTCCAACGCTATGTGCGGGCAGGTGCACCGCGACTACCTCGCGGAGCAGGGGCTCAGCCACTACTTCGTCGCCGAGCTGTATTCGGATGAATGTGGCCTCCGCAAACCCAACCCCGACTTCCTGCACCTCGGCGCCCAGACGCTGAACCTAGATATCGCCGACTGCTGGTACGTGGGTGACCACTTGGACCGTGACGTGCTGTGCGGCACCCGTGCGGGTATCGGCGCCAACGTGCTCATGCCTTCGCCGGGGAGCGCCGCCCGCCCCTATGACGTGCCGGTCAGCGCCGACCTAGTACTGGGCACCCCACGAGACCTGTTGAACGAAATGAGGAAAATTCATGTCCCTACCTAAGACCCAGAGCCACTCGACGGTCACCGGCCACGACGCCGAGACCTTGCGCCTGGTCGCCGAGGATGCCGCCCGGCTGGCCGGCGACTACCTGCGCACCGTGTTCCGCTCGAAGATGGAGATCGACTACAAGCGCGACCGCCACGACCTGGTCACCGCGCACGATCGGGCCGCCGAGGAACTCATCGTTCCGTTCCTGCTGGAGCGTGACCCGAGCTGGCGCATCGTCGGTGAGGAAGGCGGCACACGTGGCGGCGACGGCCCGGTGACTTGGTATGTGGACCCGATCGACGGAACGTCGAACTTCGCCCAGGGACTGGCCTTCTTCTGCGTGTCCATCGGGGCGGAGGTCGACGAGGAACTGCGTGCCGGGGTCATCTACGATCCGATGGCCGACCGCATGTTCAGCGCCGATGACTGGCACGCCTATCTGGACGGCAGCGTCCTGCGCACCGCTCCCGCTCAGCCGGCCGATGCGGCCACCATGATCACCGGGTACCCAACCGCCCGCGATCTCGCCGTGGAAGGATCCACGGCACTGGAAGATGCCGGCACCTTGATCGAGGCGTTCTCCTCGCTTCGTCGCACCGGATCCGGGGCGTTGACCCTAGCCCACGTGGCGGCCGGCTGGGTGGACTGCGCATTCGGCGGCTCGGTCAACCCCTGGGATGTGGCCGCCGGCGCGTTGATCGTGCGACGCGCCGGGGGCAGTTACCGTCCGGTCTGGTTAGATGCCCCGCAGGCTCAGCGCCCGGACCACCTGGCCCCGGCCTTCGTGGCGGCGGGACCCGGCGCGCACTATCCGGCGTTAGAGAGCTTCGTCGAGCGGGTCTCGCGCCGCCGCGCGGGAATCGGGGACTAGCCCCATGTCACTGCAGCTTGCCAGCGGCCGGCGACCCACCATCATCGATGTGGCCGAACGCGCCGGGGTTTCTAAGTCACTGGCTTCACGCGCACTGCGTGGAGATCCGGGCGTCAGCGAAGCAAGCCGTCTGCTGGTCTTGGACGCCGCAGAAGACCTAGGGTATCGACCAAACTCGGCTGCGCGCTCCTTGGTGCGCGGGGTCTCGGGGCTGATCGGTGTGGTTCTGAACCAGCTGGGAAACCAACACCACACCGGAATCGTGGACGGGGTGGAAGCGCGCGCTAGGGAACTGAGCGCCAGTGTGCTTATCGGCCACGGCGGCCACTCCGAGGCGGAGCTGCGGCGGCAGATCGACACGATGATCGAGCTACGCGTGGATGGCTTGGTGATCGTCTCGTCCTGGGTGCCCAGAGAGGTGCTGGAGAGGGCCGGTGCGGAGGTCCCGACCGTGGTGGTCACCCAGATTGCCGATCCGCCGCCGGTGATCGATACCATCGCCAGCGATGATATCCTCGGCGCCCGGCTGGCGGTGGAACATCTAATTGCTAGCGGGCGAAGCCGTATCGGGTACCTGTCCCGCTCGCTGAGCGCCACCAGTCAGGCGCGTGTTCAGGGCGTGCAGCTGGCTCTGGCCGATGCGAACTTGCCCAGTTGCCTGATTCAGATCGCCTCGGGCGAACAGATCGACCTGCAGCGTCTGCTCGATGAACGGGACCTCGACGCGCTGCTGTGCAATAACGACCTGACGGCGGCCGAGGTCATCCGCCTGGCCCATCAGCAATCCATCCCCGTACCGGATCGCCTGTCGGTCATCGGCTACGACAACACGCACTTGACCGAGTTGCTTTACCCCAGCCTCACGAGCATCGATCAGCCGCAAGCGCAGATGGGACGACGCGCCGTGGACGCCCTCGTCGAACGCGGCGAGGGACGCACCGAGCCACTGCGCGAGTTCTACACCCCGAGCCTTGTCGCTCGCGCTTCGACCACAGACCTGTAACACCCCGCAGGAACCATCACCAACACTCCAAGGAGCATCATTCATGAAGGACACCACCTCACGGATCACCTCGCTGGCACTGGTTGGCACCATGTTGGCGTTAACCGGGTGCAGCACCACCGGCTTCGCGGCTGAAACCCCGCAAACCCAGAGCTTCAGCCAATCCCAGACACCGGATGCCGCGCGCCTAGCCCTAGGCACCAAGGCGACCTATCAGGCCCCGGCGGAGGACATCGAATACTCCGAGGCACCCGACGAGTTTGAGCCGGTATTGCTCGAACATGTGGCCCGCCACGGCTCACGTTTGCTCTCGAGCAAGAAATACGACGATCTGATCACGCAGCTCTGGGAAATGGCCAAGTCAGAGAACGGTCTCACCGAGACCGGTCAGCGGCTCGGACCGGTGGTCGCAGAGATCACCGCCGTGCACGAACAGGTCGGCTACGGAAACCTCAGTGCCCTGGGCCAACGAGAGCACCGAGATATGGCCGAGCGTGCCTATGAGCGCATGGAGGACCTCTTCGAGGAGGCCGAAGACGACGAACTACCGATCAACGTGGCGACCTCCGGAGTGGACAGGGCGGTGGATAGCGCACAAAACTTTGTGCAGGGGCTGACCGACCAGGACGACGACCTAGCGGAGGTGATCGGCGAGCCGGTGGCGAAGCCCGACGTGCTCTACTTCCACGACACCGACGAAGCCTATAACGACTTCGTGGACAACGACCCGCTACTGGCTGAAACTCTCGACAAGGTCGAGGCCGACCCGGAAATTCAGCAGGTGGCTCGCCGGGTGGTCGGTCGACTATTTACCGAAGAGTTCATCGCTAAGCTCGATAGCGGCGCGATCGATCTGGTCGATCGGGGCAAGGGAAAGAAGCACCTGCAAAGCGTCGTCGATGCGGCCATGTACCTGTATGAGCTGTACGTTATCGCTCCGGGTATGGCCGATGAGCACCCCATCGACTTTAGCCAGTTCCTCACCAACGACGACGCCTTGGTGCTCTCGCGCGTCTCCGAAGCCGAAGATTTCTACGAGAAGGGCCCAAGCTTCGTCGGCAGCGACGTGACCTACCGGATGGCCGATGTGCTGCTCTCCGATATGCTCGACGCGGTCACCGGAGTGCGTACCGGTGAAACTACCCAAGCCGCGGACTTCCGCTTCGCCCACGCGGAGGAGATCATTCCCTTGGCCGCGCTGCTGCAGTTGCCCGGCAGCACCACCGCCCAGCCGGCCGATAGCCTATTCAGCTACGAAAACAATGACTGGCGCGGGGCGCAGGTCGCGCCGATGGGCTCGAACATTCAGTGGGATGTCTATGCCAATGACGATCACGAGGTGCTTGTGCGGATGCTCTACAACGAGCGCGAAATCCCATTCGGATTCGATTGCGAACCGATCGAAGAGGGCAGCTTCTTCTACGCGGACACCGAACTGCGTCGTTGCTTGGGAGACCTAGTGAAGCAAGACTAGGCGCGCGGTGCTAAGGCGCGGGAAGCTAGCGGCGAGGAATACACCACCGAGGTCCGCACGCTTCCCAAGGACCCCACCCGGCCGCTGAGTTGTTCCAGATGCCTCATGTCACCGGCGATAACCTTCATGATGAAGCAGTCGTCGCCGGTGACATGGTGGGCCTCGATGATTTCGGGCATCTGGCCGATGAGTTCATGAAGCGGCGCGTAGTTGCTACTCGGGTAGCGCAGATGAATAAACGCCATGATGCTGTACCCCAGGCGTTCTGGATCGCAGTGTGCCGCGTAGCCGCTAATCACCGCGTTTTCTTCGAGACGGCGCAGTCGTTCGGCGGTGGCGCTGTGGCTCATATTCAGGCTCCGCGACAGCTCGGCGACGCTTTGCCGCCCGTTGTGCTGGATGCGTTCGAGCAGTGCGGCATCTACGGAATCGAGGGTGATCGGAAGTTTCGCGGTCATCCTCGAATTTTCCCACGACTTTCATTGCATACCGTGAAAAAGTCAGGGATTCTCATCTTCAATGCGCGAGCTACTCCTCATAGTGTTGGTGGCATGCAGACTCAACAACAAGCCATCGCTCACTTCTCCGCCAAACTCGCCTACGAAACGGACGTCGCCGATGTGCATGCGGCACTGGAGGCGAATGAGGATTTCGTACTCGTCGACACGCGTAGCGACGCGGCGTGGGAACAGGGGCATATTCCCGGCGCGGTGCACCTGCCGACCGCGCAGATTCCGCGGCGCGCGCATGAACTGATCCCCGCCGGAACCGCGGTGGTCACCTATTGCTGGTCACCCGGTTGCAACGGTGCAACTCGTGCCGCGCTCGCCTTCGCGCAGGCCGGGTATCGGGTAAAGGAAATGCTCGGCGGCATCGAATATTGGATCCGTGAAGGATTCGACGTGGCCACGGCGCAGGGGCTGCGCTCAGAGGCTGTCGACGCTCGGGTTGCCCCGCGCGGCGCCGCCTGTGGCTGCTAAGGCGTGCAGCGGACTAGAACATCTGCTCCGGCGCGTGCCGCGCAGATTCCACCCAGTACCGAGCCTCGCATTCACGGCACTGCCAGCGAGGTGTTGGTCCGGAAGACATGACGCATCCGGCGAGCACCACATCCTCGTCGAACGCAATGGCGGGCTCACCCCAGATAATCTGCATCGGATTCGGGGCGCCGCAGTCCGGGCAGGCGGGGCGGGTGAAACCTCCAAGCTACTGCACAGTGGGGTTATGTGCCATGGCATGGCAGTCGCTGCAGAGCACCACGGTGTCATCGATGTGGTCCTGAATTTCCAGGTGCAGGTCCTCGGTCCCCGGGCGGTCCAGATGCGCTTCGAGCCGGGACGGGTTGTAGCGTTCGCAAACCTGACACATTGGCTCTTCCTGAGTACCGGATTGCAATAGGGCAAGCGTCAAGAGCGTGCGGTAGCTGCCCTTCGATGCCCCCGCGGCGCAGTCACCGGCGGTAAGGAAAATCGGTGCCGGGGTTGCTAGCGCGTCGGTCACCGCCGCGAGCAATCGATTGGAGTCCGGCATCGCAAGAAGTTGCGTGGCACGGGGCAGACGATTACCGGTGCGTGCCTCGAGCTGAGTCAGCGGCAGCGGATTCGAGAAGGTCGCCAGGTGTTCCAGAGCCGTGGTTTCAGCCTTGGCCTGCACAACCTGATCGATGCCCAGCAGCAGTGCCGGGCTCGTATTCACCGCGGTCAGCACCAGATCGCCCGCGCGTCGCGGAAAACGATCGTCGGGCAGGGCCGCGGTATCCGCATGCTCCAAGGCGCGGAGCGTTCCCAGCGTGGCTTGGGCGAAGCGCCAGAGCACCCGCTGCCCGGTGAGCGCGGATAACCGAGCGGTAGGAACCCATTGGTGAGGTCGGCGCAAGGGATAGTCGTCGCTTGGGCCAGGGGCCGGGGATGATTCGCTATCGAGAATGGCATCGATTAGCTCCCGACGGGTCATGTGCTCCGGGCGACTGCCAAGACCTGGCATCGCACGATCGTGACACAGGGCGATGAGGGTGGCCCGATCCATCCGGTCATAAACCGGGTCGAAACCGTGGCGACGGATTGCTGGCAGTGCCATCGCGAGTCCTTTCGAATCCTTGGGCCCGGGCACTGGTTGCCCCAAGCGTGTTTCATCCTAAGCAAACGGGCCGACGTATTGGCCGGTGCGGTTCCTTCACCTGCCGTTAAACAACAGGTCATGTCGGCTTGCCACCCTGTGAGAGGCCTCATTTCCTGCGGCCCTCGCATCGTTTTGCTACCGAAAGTCACTCGTGAATCGCAATCTTCATCCTCGTGTACTAGCCGGCGCCCTGCTCACCGGATCGTTGGCGCTAAGCGTGTCCCTGATCGGCCCGGAGGCCTTGGCCGCTGAGCAGCAGTTCTTCGAACGGACCGCCACCTACCCGGTGTATCAAAATCACCCGGAGGGCGAGTCGGCGGTGACAGCCGCCGAGATTTCAGCGGTGTCACCCGATGGGCAGACACTGATCTATACCGACGCGTTGGCACGGCAAATTGGCTTCGTCGACATCTCCAACGCGAGTGCCCCGCAGGGCCTTGGCACCCTGTCGCTGAAACAGTTGGGCAATGAAGAAGACGAGCCCACCAGCGTCGCCACCCACGGCGAGTACGTCTTTGTGGTGGTCAGTACCTCCGCCAGCTATGCACAGCCCAGCGGACGGGTCGACGTGGTGCGGATTGCCGATCGCTCCGTGGTGCACAGTTTCGAGCTACCCGGGCAGCCGGATTCCATCGCAGTATCCGCCGACGGCGCCTTTGCGGCGATCGCCATCGAGAATGAACGTGATGAGGAAGCCGGGGATGGCGGATTGCCGCAGGCGCCGGCCGGGTCCATCGCGATCCTGGATTTGGCGGCTAACGAACCTGCGCAGTGGTCGCTGCGTGAGGTCCCGCTGACCAGTGGCGATCCCGGTGACCCGCAGGCCTTGCCGGTGCTGGAGCAGGCCGGTCTCGATACGCCCCAAGACCCGGAGCCGGAGTATGTGAGCATCAACGGGCAGAACCAGCTGGCGGTGAGCTTGCAGGAGAACAATGGCGTGGTGCTCGTCGACCTGCCAAGCGGCGAAATTACCGGGGCCTTCAGCACCGGGGCGGTGGACGTGGCAGGGGTGGATACCGCCAAGGATGGGCAGCTCGATCCCTCCGGCTCGCTGGAACAGGCCCCGCGCGAACCCGACGCGATTGCCTGGGCGCAGGATCGCTACCTGCTGACGGCCAATGAGGGCGACTGGAAGGGCGGCAGCCGCGGGTTCTCGGTCTTCGACACCAGCACCGGAGAGGTCATCTGGGACGCCGGGAACGAGCTCGAACGGCTGGCGCTGGCGCTGGGCCTGTTCCCCGAGCACCGGGCGGAGAAGAAAGGCATCGAGCCCGAGGGGCTGGCCGTGGCCGAGTTCAACGGGGTCGATTACGCCTTTGTCGCCGCCGAACGGGCGAACTTCGTGGCGGTTTATGAGCTAAGCGATCCCACGCAGCCGCGCTATGTGCAGAGCCTGCCAACCACCAACGGGCCCGAGGGCGTGCTGCCGATTCCGGGCCGCGACCTGCTGGCCATCTCCTCGGAGGTCGACGAGGCCGAGGAAGGGGTGCGTTCCTCGCTGAACCTCTTCAACTTCGGGGCCGCGCAGGCTGCCTTCCCGCAGCTGCAGGCCGACGGCCAGAAGGTCGCCGGCTTCGGGGCGCTGAGTGGGCTGAGCCAGGACCCGGCCAACGCGGATCGGCTCTACGCGGTCAACGACAATGCCTACCTACCGCGGATCTACTCCATCGACACCGCGCAGAGTCCGGCGCTCATCGATGGCAGTATCCCGGTGACCAAGGACGGCGCCCCGGCCCACTACGACTTAGAAGGCATTGCCGCCCGCGCCGAGGGTGGTTTCTGGGCCGTTCACGAGGGAACCAGCGGGCCCGAAAACCTGTTGCTGCACCTCGACGCGCAGGGTGAGGTGACCGAGGAGGTTCCGCTGCCACAGGACGTCGTCGCTGACCTAGGCAAGCAGGGGCTGGAGGGCGTGACCGTGCGTGGGGCCGACGCCGACGAGGAGGTGGTCTTCGCCCTGCAGCGCGAGGTACCCGGCGAGGATTTCGTGCGGATCGGACGGTATCGCCCGGCCGACGGGGACTTCGCCTGGTTTGGGTACGAACTCGAGCCCAGCGCCGGAAAGGGGCAGTGGAATGGTCTCTCGGAGATCACCGCACTGCCCGACGGGTCGCTGGCCGTCATCGAACGCGATAACCAGGTGGGGGAGCACGCCCAACTCAAGGCCGTATATCAGGTGACGTTGCCGGAGCCGGTGGCCGGCCAGGTACCGATGTTGCACAAGAAGCTTGCCGTGGACGTAATGCCGAGTCTGACCGGCGACAACGGGCGGGTGCAAGAGAAACTCGAGGGACTGGGGGTGACCGGTTCCGGGCAGGTGTATGTGGTCAGCGACAACGACGCGGTCAAGGACGCCACGGGCGAGACCGTCTTCGCTCACCTGGGCGCCGTCGAGGAGCTCTTCGCGCTGACCGAACAGCCAGCACCGAGCCCGAGCCCGAGCGCCGAGCCGACGCACAGCCCGGAGCCAAGCCAGTCGCCGCAACCCAGCGTCTCGGCCGAACCCAGCCAGTCACCGGAACGAAGTTCCACACCGAGCAGCACAGCCTCGGCGCCGGAGCGCGACGAGAAACTGGCCGACACCGGTTTCGCAGCCGAGCAACTCCTCGGGCTCGGCGCGGCAGCCCTGCTGATCGGTGCGGTGGTGGCGGTCGCGGCACGGATGCGACGTCGTCACTGATCGCCGCCGCTTTGGTGCGAATCATCCAGCTTCGCCACCCAACCGGTACTAATGGACTAGCACCCGCGCCACCCGTGACGGATTAATCTAGTAGCAAGCGATTAAACGACGCGCAGGAGGACCCTCAATGCAGATCGCGGTGATGCAGGCCCAGGCGGCGGTGCTGGATATCGACGCCAACTTGGCCGCGATTGATGCTGCCGCGCACCGGGCCGTTGCGCAGGGCGCGGAACTGTTGTTGACCCCGGAACTCTTCGTGGTCGGCTACGCACCCTACCAACTGCGCGATGAGCTCGAACCCGCCATCCTGCCCGAGACGCGTGCCCGGCTGGCCGAAATTGCCGTCTCCCGCGGGATCGCTCTGGTGTACTCGCTGCCCGAAATTTCCCCGTCGGGCTGGAAAATCACCGCAACGTTCATCGACGAGACCGGTGCGCGCCTGGGTCACTATGAAAAGGTGCACCTGTTCGGCGAGGAGGAGAAGGACGTTTTCGTGCCCGGCGACCAGCCGGCGACAATCGTCGACTTCCGCGGCCTGCGTCTGGGCATGGTGATCTGTTTCGACGTCGAGTTCCCCGAGACCGTGCGCGCCGCCGCCCTGCGTGGCGCACAGGGACTATTGGTTCCCACCGCGATGGGAGAGGGCTACGAGGTGGTGTGCACC
Organism: Glutamicibacter sp. PS; assembly: GCA_031317595.1. Classification (GTDB taxonomy): domain Bacteria; phylum Actinomycetota; class Actinomycetes; order Actinomycetales; family Micrococcaceae; genus Glutamicibacter; species Glutamicibacter endophyticus. The sequence continues at coordinate 2,743,264 of JANCMB010000001.1, read as the reverse complement.
AAGCTGGTGCCCACGCGTGCCATGGAAAGCCAGTTGTATATTGCCTACGCCAACCATTGCGGGAGCGAGGCCGGGTTCCGGTTAGCTGGCACCAGTGTGATCGCCGGCCCCGACGGCACGGTGTTGGCCCAAGGCGCTACTTCCGCGGAGTTACTTTTCGCTGAATTCACCCCGCAATCCGTGACTAGCGCCCGAGAAGAGATCCCCTATCTGGCCGAGCGACGCCCGGAGCTGTACGAGCGCTGGGACGGCTAATCCTGCTCCGGCAGGAATGAGAGCGCCAGATAGAGTTCGTTCCGCACCGCGGCCTCGCCGAGGTCCAGGTCGAGCAGTTCGCCGATGGAGGCGATATGGCGGCGCACCGAATTGCGGTGCAGGTCGATCGCTCCGGCCGTCACATCCCAGGAGCCGTTGGCGGCCAACCAGGCGCGGAGCACCTGCAAGTACAGTTTGCGGCGCTTGGCTGGAAGCTCCAGCACACCGGCGAGGGTTTCCTCGGCCAACTGGCGCCCCGCCTGTTGAGGTAGCAGTGAGGCGAAGGTGCGAGGCAGTTCGGCGGCATCCAGGCAGCGTCCCTCTTCGCGGGCGCGCCCCAGTAGCCCGCGGGCCTGCGCCGTCAGGTCCGCCAATTGTCCGGCAAGTTTTGCGTTGACCTCGGCCGGGTGACTGAAGGCCGCCACATAACCGGCACGCTTGAGTCGGTCGAATAGCGCCTTGACCGGTTCGGCGCGGGTGATCGCCAAAAAACCGTGTTCCTCGGCCAACACCAACTTGGTATCCAGTAACGAACGCAACGGGGTGACGTCCGCCCCGAGTCCGCTTTCGCCGGGATCGCCCTGTTGTCGTAGCGCCACCACGCGGACCGGGCGGCGTGCCGGACCACCCAGTGACCCGGCGAATAGCTCCAATTCTCGGGTGTCGAGATTGGCGCGACCGGTGAGCAGCATGGTGGTGGCCAACTGGGTCGGGGCGAACGATCCTGCCATGCGCTGGCGTGCCACAACTTCGAACAGTCCCAACGCGGTCGAAGCCAAGGTGTGGTCGATACTCGTTGGCGGCTGTGCGAAGCTCAGTTCTAGTACTCCTAATACGGCGGCGCTGCGCGTTCCGCTGGTACCGGCACGGATCGGGAAGGCTAGATGGGTGCCGGACTCGTCCTGTTCCATGACGAGCTGCCCGGCGGCCGGCGCGTCGACGGCGTCGGCGCAGAGCTTGGCCAGTGCGGCCCCGTCCAACCCGGTGCCATTGCTGCCGCTGGCATAGTGGCGGAGCCGGCCCGCGGGGCTCAGTAGTTGTACCGCGCACCCGGCCCGTTGGGCGAGCACGGTCACTAGTTGTTCCTCGGGGTTCGCCGCCGCGACGCAGCGCATCAGCGCGCGGTTTGCCTCGGCGCTATGGCGTAGTTGGCGTGCACTGTCGGCCTCCATGAGCTTGGCAAAGGCGAGGCCGATGGCGGCAAAGGGTAGTGAGGCCGGGATTTCCCACAGGGTCAGATCGTGGCGGCGGCAGGCGGCGATCACCGTGCCCGGAACCTCGAAGAAGTAGGGGTCCATCGCGAAACCCAGGGCGCTGACCTTGGCCTCGACGAGCCGGGCCACAAAGGAATCCACCCACTGTTGGTCGTCGGCGTGCTCGACGAATAACGATCCGCTGGTGAGGATGAGTTCATGGTCGACCAGATAGGGGGTGGGGTCGTCGATATCACTGGGTTCGACCCAACGCAGTGGTTGGTCACCCGCGTCGTGATGTACCCGCACGTCATCGGGTAGTTGCCGGAGAAATCGGGCCAGCGTGATGGTATCCCACGCCCGAGTGAACGGATCGTGCGGTGTTATCGTTGTATCCGGTTCAGGTGCGATTTGTCCCATGGCAGACAACTTTAGTTCAAATCGAACCGTTCTGAGAGCCACCTCACAGGCCTAGGCTTGTATTCGGCACCACTGCACGTCTTTCACTGAGGATACGCCTATGAACACCACCACCGGCACGACCGGACCGGCCACCGCGCTTGGTCCGCAGCTGCGCCGACGCAAGTCGATTAACTCCATGGTTCGCGAAGCGGAGTCCAACGCGGGTCGCGGTACGCTGCGCCGCAGTTTTGGCGTGTTCCAGCTGACCATGATCAGCGTCGGCGCCACCCTGGGCACCGGCATCCTGGTGATCCTGGGCGAAACCGTGCCGATTGCCGGCCCGGCCATCTGGATCTCCTTCGTGATCGCCGGTATTACCGCGTTGCTCTCGGCGGTGTCCTACGCCGAAATGGCCGGTATGGTCCCGGTCTCCGGTTCCAGCTACTCCTACTCCTACGCCACCATGGGCGAGGGCATCGCCTGGGTCTGTGGTTGGTGCCTCGTGCTCGAGTACGCCGTCTCGGTAGCCGCGGTAGCCGTCGGCGCCGGTGAGTACGTCAACGAAACGCTGCGCGTGTTCGGCATGGGCCTGCCCGACGCATTGGCCGGCGGCCCCTCCGAGGGTGGCGTCGTGAACCTTCCGGCGTTGATCGTCGTCGTGCTGGCCACCCTGTTGCTGGCACGCGGCGCCCGTGAGTCGGCGATCGCCAACACCATCATCGTGGCCATCAAGACCGGCATCCTGATCTTCTTCTCGATCGTGGCCTTCACCGCCTTCGACGCCGGTCACTTCGAACCGCTGCTGCCCATGGGCGCCGCCGGTGTCACCGCTGCGGCCTCCTCGGTGTTCTTCTCCTACATTGGTTTCGACGCCGCCTCCACGGCCGGTGAAGAGGCCAAGAACCCGAAGCGCGACCTGCCACGCGCCATCCTGCTCTCGATGCTCATCGTCACCACCGCCTACGTGCTGGTCGCCGTCTCCGCGATCGGTGCCCGCGAGTGGAACTGGTTCGACGGCACCGAAGCCGCCCTGGTGCAGATCCTAGCCGAACTGACTGGGCAGAAGTGGGTCGTGCTGCTCTTTGCCGCCTCCGCGGTACTAGCCATCGGCTCCGTGGTGCTGACCGTGCTCTACGGCCAGACCCGTATTCTGCTGACCATGTCGCGCGACGGACTGGTCCCGCCGGTCTTCGCCAAGGTTTCGGCGCGTACCGGCACCCCGCTGGCCGGTACCTTCATTACCGGTGGCTTGATCGCCATCACCGCGGCTTTCATCCCGCTCGGCGCCCTGGCCGACGCCACCAGCATCGGTACGCTCTTCGCCTTCGGTCTGGTTGGTGTCTCGGTGATTTACCTGCGCCGCAAGCAGCCGCTGGCCCCGCGTACCTTCAAGGTGCCGTTCTACCCGGTCACCCCGGTCCTTGGCGTTGCCGCCTGCGCCTTCCTGATGAGCCAACTGTCCTGGCACACCTGGACCGTCTTCGGTCTGTGGATGCTCGTCGGCGCCGCGATCTACCTCGGTTACGGACGCCGCCGCTCCCGCCTGGGGCAGCTGAGCAAGCAGGAATACATCGACAGCCACCTGGGCGAGAAGTAACCGCCCACCCCGGCCACCCACGCACATCACTACCGAAGGATTGCAGAACACTCCATGACCTCACTGCACAACGCCGCAGGCGCTGCGGCACCACAGGCCGATGGCAGCATCAACATGCTGAACCCGGATTTCCCGTTCAATTACGACCTCTACCTGGAGCACCCGGCGGGCCTGGGTAGCGTGCCCGAGTCGCTGTACGGTACCGAGGTGGCCGTGATCGGCGCCGGTCTTTCCGGCCTCGTCACCGCCTACGAGCTGATGAAGCTGGGTCTGAAGCCGGTGGTTTTTGAGGCCGACGAGATCGGCGGCCGTCTGCGCACCGCAAGCTTCACCTCGGCCCCGGAGATCACCTGCGACCTCGGTGGCATGCGCTTCCCGGTCTCGAGCAAGGCGCTGTATCACTACATCGACAAGCTGGGCCTGGAAACCTTCGACTTTCCGAACCCGCTGGCCGCGCCCACCGACTCCACCGTGATCGAGCTCAAGGGCGAAAAGGTCTACGTGGAAAAGGACGAGGACCTGCCGGCCTTCTACCATGAGGTGGCCGAGGCCTGGAAACAGGCCCTGCGCGACGACGCGAAGTTCGACGAAATGCAGCGTGCCATCATGGACCGCGACGTGCACGAGGTCAAGCGCATCTGGAACTCGCTGCTCGAGGAGTTCGACGAGGAAAGCTTCTACGGCTTCATCGCCAACTCCAAGGCCTTCAAGGAGGCCGGATTCGAACACCGCGAGGCCTTCGGCCAGGTGGGCTTCGGCTCGGGCGGCTGGGACACCGACTTCCCGAACTCCATCCTGGAGATCCTGCGCGTGGTCTACACCGATGCCGACGATAACCACCGCGGTATCACCGGTGGCGCGGCCAAACTGCCGCACGCCCTGTGGAACCACGCCCCGGCCGACCTCAAGCACTGGCCGGCCGGCACCACGCTGGCCTCGCTGCACGGTGGCGCACCGCGCGGTGCCGTGGCCAAGATCCGTCGTTCCGAGCAGCCCGGCTTCAACGGTTCGAACGCCATCGAGATCACCGAACGCTTCGGGCGCACCGCGACCTACCCGGCCGTGGTTTCCACCGTGCAGTCCTGGTTACTCTCCACCGGCATCGACACCGAGGAAGGGCTTTTCCCGGCAGAGCTGTGGACCGCGATCGAGCGCAGCCACTACATGCAGTCCTCGAAGACCTTCGTCATGGTGGACCGTCCGTTTTGGAAGGACCGCGACCCGGTCACCGGCGAGTACGTCATGTCGATGACCCTCACCGACCGCCTGAACCGCGCCACCTACCTGCTGGATAACGGGGACGATAAGCCCGCGGTGATCCTGCTGTCCTACACCTGGAACGACGATGCGCTGAAGTGGCTCTCGCTCTCGGCCGAACGCCGCATGGAACTGATGCTGCACTCGCTGGAGAAGATCTACCCGAACGTGGACATCCGCAGCCACATCGTGGGCCAGCCGGTCACCGTCTCCTGGGAGGCCGACCCGAACTTCATGGGTGCCTTCAAGGCCAACCTGCCGGGTCACTACCGCTACCAGGAGCGCCTGTACACCCACTTCGATCAGGCCAACCTGGCCGCCGAACACCGCGGCATCTTCCTCGCCGGCGACGACGTTTCGTGGACCGCGGGTTGGGCCGAAGGCGCGGTGACCACCGGTCTGAACGCCGTGTGGGGCGTTGTGCAGCACCTTGGCGGTAACGACGCCGAGGCAAACCCGGGCCCCGGCCAGTTCCTGGCCGAACTCGGCCCGAAAAAATTGGACTAACGCGGCCATCACCGCGTAGCGAGCACTGCGAGTGCTAGAAGCCCCGGCGTGGGCGCCCGTGACCCGGGCGTCGACGCCGGGGCTTTTCGTGTCCCGCTTGCCAGTTTGTGCCGGCACGGGCGACGATGAGGTGCAGAGTCGCCCCGGTGCGCACCGGTGACTCGTTGATTTTGCTGCGTTGATGGGGGAGAAGTGACCGAAACTGTGCTGGCCGTGGACTGCGGCCAAACCGGCATTAAGCTGCGGCTGCAGAGCCCCGGGGAACCGGTGCGCGAGTCGCGGCACCCCGGGGTGCGCACGGATCGGCCGCTGTTACCGCAACTAGCCGCCGCGGTGCAGGACAGCGGGCTGAGCGCACCCACGCTGACCTTCGGGGTCTCCGGTTTGACCAGCGCCGAAGATGACGCCGCCGAACTGCTCGCGGTGCTTGGCGACGCGGGCATCGAACGCGTGCTGCTCACCCACGATTCGGTGACCTCCTATCTCGGCGCGCTCGGCGATCGTCCCGGAGCCGTGGTCGCCGCCGGCACCGGAGTGGTCACCCTCGCCGTCGGACCGCACCGCACCGCCCGGGTCGACGGCTGGGGCTACATCATGGGAGATGAGGGCAGCGGTTACTGGATCGGCCAGCAGGCCCTGCGAGCCGTCATGCGGGCCTACGACGGACGAGGACCGGCAACCGGCCTCAGCGAACCGGTGCGGGAACGTTGGCCACGACTCGACGAGGCCTACATTGCCTTGCAGTCCGCACCGGACCGGGTGAGTCGCGTGGCCTCCCTGGCCCGCGAGGTAGCGCGCTGGGCGCCAACCGACACGGTGGCGCGCGATATTTGCGTGCGGGCCGCCACCGAGCTGGCACACTCGGCGGCCACCGCGCTGCGTTTGGTGACCGAAGAACAACCAAGCCAGCAGTCTCTTCCGGTGGCGGCGATCGGTGGGGTGTTCTCCAATGAGCTGATCGCCGAGGAATTCGCCCTGGTTCTGGGCGAGCTACAGCCGCGGGCTGAGGTGGTACCCGCCGACGGCGACGGGCTGGCCGGGGCCTTGCGCCTTGCGCAACTGGGCGCCGAGCACCCGCTGATGCATCTGGTCTCCGAGGCCCGGCGCGGTGAGCACGGTGTAGGTAGCTAGGCTTAGGGCTATGACGACCAGGAGCCCAAATGATTCGCTGCTGATAGATTTCACGGTGCAGAAGTTCGACGAACTCGTCGCCGTGGTGGCCTCACTTACCGACGAGCAGGCCAACTATGTGGTGCTGGTGCCCGGCAGCAACTCGGCCATTCAGTTGCTGAGCCACTGTTGCGGGATGATGCGCCGCTGGAGTTCCACGGTTAATCTAGGGGTTCCGGTGCCACGGGATCGCGCCGCGGAATTTACCGTGCAGATGCCCGTGGCCCAAGGCCTGGAACTGGCGGCGGCCACGCGTGCGGCCTTCCTCGAAGACCTCGCCCTCACGGACCTCACCGCACCGCCAGTGGCTCTGCCCGCCGAGCGCGCGGAGCCGTGGTTCGATACCTGCGGGGGCATCATCCTGCACGTATTTGAGGAACTCTGCCAGCATCTGGGGCACCTTGAGATCACGGTGGACCTAGCGCGGGCGAACTCCTAGGCCGGGTCTTCGGCGGCCTTGGCGCCCCACTCGTCCATGAACTCTTCGTCGGTGAGCTCTTCGAGGTCCTTGCGAACGGATTCGATTAGTCGCTCGGCCTCTTCGATATTCGAGGTCTTCAGTGTCAGGATGACCGAGTTGTCGGCTCGCGAGTGGACGACGACGGCGGCACCAATGGGTTCGATTTCATTGGAGCCCAGCGCCGCCGAGGCGATCGCGGCAACCCAGCGTCCCGCGGCGCGCAGGGGAGTCTCGTGGCTCTGTTCCAGACGGGCCTCGTAGTGGTCAGCGGCATGAGATTCGGTGCTCATGATTCTCCCTCGGCTGGGCGGCAACTTTTCCGTTGTCCCAAGCATAGGTCTGATCTGTTCGTTGAGCTACTTGGCGGCCTTTCTCGCTCGGTAGGCACGCACATGCTCGCGGTTCGCACAGTTACCGGTGTCGCAGTATCGCTTGGAATTATTGCGTGAAAGATCGAGCAGGGCCGCCTGGCAATCCTGCGAGGCGCAGATTCGTAGGCGGTCCAGACCATCGGCGCTGATCACCTCCGCCAGAGCCACCCCTGCGGTAACCGCCATCCGGTCGTAGAGCGGGGCGGATTCGGTGACCGCATGCAGAAAGTAGCTCTTGCCGTCGCGGGTCACCAGCTGTGGTAGCGCGCGGCCGTTGCGCAGAATGTAGTTCACGCGGTGCACGGCCTCTTCGACCGGTGCGGTCCAGATGGCTTGAAGCTGGGAGCGCAGCAGACGAATGGAACGAAGTTCGGCCTGGTTGCGTGCGCGCGGACCGGCGAAGCTCTGCGCGGAGAGGTACTGGTCGAGGTCCGCCACCGTGGAGAGGAGGTCGACCAGCGGGCTGCTGGTGTTTAGCAGGTCCACGATCGAACGCAGCGTGCGTTCGGTGTCGGGGGCAAAGCTCATTCTCGGTCCTGTCGTGCGCGGATGCCGTCCTAGCTATTCTAGGGTTCGTTGGCCAACCGGTACGACTCGGCGAGGAGCTCGCCCAGCACCTGAGCATCGATCCGGTCCAGGCGGACCAGTACGAGCAGCGGCGAGCGTTGATGATGCGCGGTCCAGTAGTAGGTTTCCGGATCGAGCGCGGCGAGCGCTTCGCGTTCGTCGGACTTTACCGTCAGCACGCCATCTTCCCAGATGCGGGCGAATAGGGTGCGGGCAAACCACGCCGGTTGCCCCCAGCTGAGGCGTTCACTGACCCCGGGCAGACGCAGCGCCGCAGCTCGGACGTCTTCTTCGCTGACCATAACGGCAGTGTCGCAGGGCTCTTGCCGAAGTTCAATGGTTCCGCTCCTGCGGGCTCGCCTGACATGCTGGAGCCATGACGTCGACATTCGGTGAACCGTCGCGGAGCGTGCGGTCCTGGAAACTGCTTCCCGCGGGGCTGATTGCCTTGTGCGCGGTGTTGCTCTTCGCGGTGGGTAACGATGCGGCCGGTTATGCGTCGTTGGCCGCCGGTGTTGTGGCCGCCGCATTTATTGATCGCGAACTGTTGCGGGATCTGTCGCTGATCGCCGGCGGCTTGCTGATCATTAGTGTCGTCCCGCTGCATGCGGATCTGAGCCTGCAACATATGGCGCTGATGGGCACGGCGTTGACTTTGGCCGTATTGCTGCCCTGGCTCATCTCGCGCTTCGTCTACCGTGAGCGGGTCATTCGGTTTCCGGTCAATACCGGGCGGCCGTGGCCGCTGGTCGCGAAACTTTACCTCGTTGCAATCGTCGGGCTGGCCTACCTGATTCTGCCCTTTTACCTGATCAACACCGGGGTTTATCACAATTGGCCCGATGCCTCCGATCCGGTGATCTTTGTGCGTCTCTTTCTGGGCGTGAACGCGGTAGGTATCTGGGATGAGCTGTTCTTTATCTGCACGAGCTTCGCGCTGTTGCGTCGGCATTTTCCCGATTGGACGGCGAATATCCTGCAGGCGGTCATGTTCACCTCCTTCCTGTGGGAGATCGGATATCAGGCCTGGGGCCCGCTGATGACCTTTCCCTTTGCGCTTCTGCAGGGATATACCTTCAAGCTCACCAAGTCCCTGAGCTACGTCGTTTCGGTGCACCTGATCTTCGACTTCGTGCTGTTTCTGGCCCTGGTGCATGCCCATAACCGGCAGTGGCTGCCGATCTTTCTGTACTGAACGGCCGGAGGCATTGCCTTTGTGTGCCGCGTCCTCGTAGCCTTAGCGATACGAACGTTATTCATATATTGCGGAAGGCGCAGATGAGCGAGAGTATTCTGTTCACCGGCGGCACGATCTGGCGCGGCATGGGATTACCCGAGGCGAGTGACCTGCTCATTCGTGAAGGCGCCGTGGCGGCTTTCGGCGCCGAGGCCCGAGCCCAAGGCGCCTCGCGGGTCATCGACCTCGCCGGAGGCTTTCTCATGCCCAGCTTTGGCGAAGGGCACGCGCATCCGATCTTCGGCGGGCTCGAGTGGGCCGGGCCGCAGATCACCGGTGTGGACTCGGTCGAGGGAATCGTTGAGGCGGTGCGCGACTACGCCGCGCAGCATCCGGAACAAGAATGGATTCTCGGGGCCTCCTATAACGGTTCCCTGGTCGAGGAGGGGCTTTTTCAGGCCCGCTGGCTCGATGAGGCGGTGCCCGACCGCCCGGTGGTGCTCCGGGCGTGGGACTATCACACGCTCTGGTGTAACTCGAAGGCCTTGGAATTAGCCGGGATCACCGCTCAGACTCCGGAACCCGAACTCGGGCAGATCCCGCGCGACGCCGACGGTGCACCGCTGGGGGTCTTGCGCGAATGGGGCGCCGTCGACCTGATGCAACGGGTGAACCCCGGTTATGACTTTGAGCAACGGGTTGCCGCGCTCGCCGCCGCGAGCGCCCATTTGGCTTCGTTGGGGATCGGTTGGGTGCAGGATGCCTGGGTGCAGCCCGAGGACGTCGAGGTGTATCTGGCCGCGGCCGAGCGCGGGCTCTTGAAGAACCGCTTTAACCTCGCGCTCCTGGCCGACCCGCGTGAATTTCCGGGCTCCCTGCCGCGGCTGTTGGACTCGCGGCACCGCGTGGAACAGGCCGGGCATGAGCTACTGACCGCGCAGAGCGTGAAGTTCTTTGTCGACGGGGTGGTGGAGAACCAGACCGGGGCGCTGCTCGAGCCCTACTGCTCCACCTTGCACGATCACGGCCTCTACATCTGGCAGGCCGAGCCGTTGGCGCGGGCGGTCGGCGCGGTGGATGCCGCCGGGTTTCAGGCCCACCTGCATGCCATTGGCGATGGAGCGGTGCGGCGGGCGCTGGATGCCATCGAAGCGGCGGCGCGCGCCAACGGACCCAGCACGCACCGGCCGGTGATCGCCCATGTGCAGTTGGCCGACGGGGCAGACCTGCAACGCTTCGTCAAGCTCGGGGTGATTCCGGTGATGCAACCGCTGTGGGCACAACTCGACGATTTGATGACCGTGCTGACGGTGCCCCGGTTGGGCGCCGAACGTGCCGCTCGGCAGTATCAGCTGCACACGCTACAGAGCAGCGGTGCGCCGTTGGCCTTTGGGTCGGACTGGCCCTGCTCCGAGGCGAACCCGCTGGCGGGGATCGCGGTGGCCGTGGGTCGCATGACCGCGCAGGGTTACCCGGAGGGCGGTTGGGTGCCGGAGCAACGGCTGGATGCCGAAACCGCGCTCGCCGCCTACACCGCCGGCGTCGCCCACCAAGCCTTCGCCGACCGGCTGGCGGCGCCCTGGGGTGTGCTGGAACCCGGGGCGAGCGCGGATCTGGTGGTGCTTGAGCGTGACCCGCGCAAGGTGCTGGTGAGCGAGCTGGCCGATGTGAAGGTGGTGGCCACCTACCTGGCCGGTCACCCCAGCTTTAGCCGCTGGGAGGCTTAACGGGGGCCGCCCCCGGACCGAGTGTTGCGGGTCGGTCCGGGGGCGGGATTCGTCGTCCGGTTATTTCTTGCCGAAGGAGCGCAAGCGCAGCGAGTTCAGCACCACGAGCACCGAGCTGGCCGCCATGGCCGCACCGGCGATCATCGGGTTGAGCAAGCCCAGCGCTGCGATCGGAATGCCGGCGGTGTTGTAGGCGAAGGCCCAGAACAGGTTCATCTTGATGGTGCGCAAGGTGGCGGCGGACAGGTCGATTCCCTGCACCACCTGCTCGAGCGAGTTACCCATCAGGGTGATATCCGCGGCCTCGATGGCCACGTCCGTGCCCGACCCCATGGCGATACCCAGGTCAGCCTGGGCCAGGGCGGGGGCGTCGTTTACGCCATCACCCACCATGGCCACCACGCCGCCGGACTGCTGCAGTTCGCGGATGGCATCGACCTTCTGCGCGGGCAGTACCCCGGCGCGCACGTCGGCCGCATCGATGCCGACCTTGGAGGCTACCTGCGTAGCCACCTGCTGGTTATCACCGGTCAGCAACACCACCCGCAGGCCGCGCTCACGCAGGGCCGCGATGGCCGGTGCCGAGCTGTCCTTGATGGTATCGGCCACCGAGATGACCCCGGCAAATTCACCGTCGACGGCCACCAGAATGGCGGTGGCCCCAGCCGCTTCGGCCGATTCGAGCAGTTCCGTGCCCGCCTGATCGAGCTCGGTGCCGTTCTCGGCCAGCCAACTACGCCGGCCAACCACCACGCGCTGCCCCTTCACGGTGGCACGCACGCCGCCACCGGCGTCGGAATGAAAATCGCTGGCCTCGGGCAGTTGCCCGGCCGCGGCGCCGGCGCTGGCGATCGCCCGGGCAATGGGGTGTTCGGAATGGTGTTCGACGGCGGCGGCGAGCGCGAGCACGGTGTCCTCGCTGAAGCTGTTGACCGTGGTCAGTCCGCTAAAGCCCATATCGCCGGTGGTTACGGTGCCGGTCTTATCCACCACGACGGTATCCAGTCGGCGGGTATCCTCCAACACCTGCGGGCCGCGGATCAAAATGCCCAGTTGGGCGCCGCGTCCGGTACCGACCAACAGGCCGATGGGCGTGGCCAAACCCAGCGCGCAGGGGCAGGCGATGACGAGGACGGCCACCGCCGCGGCGAAGGCCCGCAGCAGTTCACCGCCGAAGATCAGCCAGGCGGCGAAGGTCAGTACCGCGACCGCCAGGACGATCGGCACGAAGACCGCGGAGATGCGGTCGGCCAGCCGGGCAATCGGGGCCTTGCCGGACTGCGCCTCGGACACCAGACGACCCATTTGGGCCAGCGTGGTGTCCGACCCCACCCGTGTGGCACGCACGAGCAAGCGTCCGCTGGTGTTGATCGTCGCACCGATCACCTCGTCGTCCGGACCGACGCTCTGCGGCACCGATTCGCCGGTGATCAGCGAGCTGTCCACGGCGCTGGTGCCCTCGGTGACGACGCCGTCGGTGGCAATCTTTTCGCCGGGCCGCACGACGAAGATGTCATCCGGCACCAGCTGGTCGGCGGGGATGCGTTCCTCGCGTCCCTCGCGCAGCACCACCGCTTCCTTGGCACCCAGACTCAGCAGCGACTTCAGGGCGTCCGAGGCGCGGTCCTTAGCCCGTGATTCGAGGTAGCGGCCGAGGAGCAGGAAGGTGGCCACCACCGCGGCGGTCTCAAAGTAGAGTGCGTGCTCGCTCATCGACATGCCGGTCAGGGCCGTCATTTGCGGGTTCCGCAGCAATTCGAAGAGCGAGAACAGGTAGGCGGCCAGTACACCGATGGACACCAGCGTGTCCATGGTCGAGGCCAGGTGGCGGGCGTTGACGGCGGCGGCCTTGTGGAAGGGCCAAGCCCCGTAGAAGACCACCGGGGTCGCCAGTGCCAGTGCCACCCAGCCCCAGTTGGCGAATTGCGCCGCGGGCACCATCGAGATGATGAACAGCGGAACGGTGAAGATGGCCGAGACGATCAGCCGACGCAGCAGGTGGTCGGGCACCAGATGCTCGTGGTCACCATGGTGGCCGTGCTCATCGTGTCGCGAGGGTTGCTTCACATTGGCCGAGTAGCCGGCCGCCTGCACGGCGTCGATCAGTTTCTCATCGCTGATGTCCGCGGGGGCCTCGACGGCCGCCGAGTTCAGCGGTAGGTTGACCGCGGCACTGACACCGGGAAGTTTGCCGAGTTTTCGTTCCACGCGGTTCACACAGGAGGCGCAGGTCATGCCTTGAATATCGAGGTTGACGGTGCGGGTCGAGCCGCCGTGGTCGTTCGTCCCGCCGTGGTCGCTGTGATTGGAGTGTGTGGACATGTCGATTCCTTGTCGGTTTCGCGCAAGGATGGATTAGGCGTTGATGTGCTCCACGCTGTAGCCGGCTTCGTCGATGGCCGCGCGAATGGCCGTCGGATCCAATGCCGAGGTGGAGGAGATGGTCACCACGGAGGTGCCGCCGGTATTCAGCGTCACCTGCACGTCGTTAACACCTTCGAGTTCTGAGAGTTCTTCGCTGACCGAGGAGACGCAGTGGCCACAGGTCATGCCGCTGACGCCTACTTCGGTGGTGGTGCTGGTCGGCGCGGAGCCGATCTGCAGACCCTGCGCGTTGTTCTTGTTCTCGTCGGTGCCGCAGCCGCAGCCGCATCCGCTGGAGGAGGTCATGATTCTCGATCCTTTGCTTGTTGGGTTCTAGCGCACAAGCCGGGCGATGGCCGCGCTGGCCTCGCTGACCTTGTCCGCCACGATGCTGTTATCGCCGGTGCGCAGGGACTCTTCGGCGGCCCCCACGACACAATGTCCGATATGTTCCTCAACCAGTTGCACGCTGACCTTGTGCAGGGCCGCGTTAATGGCGGAGATCTGGGTGAGAATGTCGATGCAGTATTTGTCCTCGTCGATCATCTTCGCCACACCGCGGACCTGACCCTCGATGCGCCGCATACGACGCTCGAGGGCTGCCTTGTCCTTGGTGTACCCGTGTTCTGGGCCGTGATCTCCGGGATCCTGGTGAGTATCCATGGGCTCAATAATACCCCTAGGGGGTATGTTGTCAAGTACCCCCTAGGGGTATCTAGCTTCACGTCGTTCATAGCCGATGCACGGTAGGGTAGTGCTGTGATCCGCAATGAACTACGCGTGCGCCCAATATCCGGCGCCGAGCACACCGCCTTTCTTGCCGACCAATCCAACGTCAGCTTCCTGCAGCGGCCCGAATGGGCTCAGGTCAAGGGCGGCTGGAAGCCGGAGTCGCTGGGCTGGTTCGAGGCCGATACGCTCGTCGGTACCGCGCTGGTGCTACACCGAGCCGCTCCGGTGATTCGCAAAACCCTGGCCTATGTGCCCGACGGACCGGTGATCGACTTTGCCGCCCACACGCCGGCCGAGGTGCTCAACCCGCTGGCGAGCTACCTGCGCAACCGCGGAGCCTTCCAGCTGCGCGTAGGCCCGGGACTTATGCGCAGAACGTGGGCCGCCGGGGTCGTGCGCAAATCACTGGGCAAGGAAGGCATGCGTAGCCTCGAGGATCTGGAACCCGTGCAGCGTAGCGAACAGGGCGAACAGCTGGTGCAGGCGCTACGCGACCTAGGCTATGCCAAGCAGGAGACCGGCATGGACTTTGCCGTCGGCCAGCCCGAATACGTCGCCCGGGTGTCGCTGCGCGATGCCGCCGGGGAACAGTTGGAGGCCGATGCGGTGATGGCCAGCTACTCGTCGACGACCCGCAATGAAACCCGCAAGGCCCTGAATGGCCCGCTACAGGTCGAGGTCGGCGAGGTAGTGGATATGGCCCGTTTCCATGCGCTCTACGATCACACCGCGGACCGCAACGAATTCACCGGCCGGCCGCTGAGCTACTTCGAGAATATGCACCGCGTACTCAACGGTTCCGTGCCCGGTTCCTGCACCCTGTATCTGGCCAGCCACGAGGGAGAAGACCTCGCCGCCGCCATCATGGTGCGTTCCTCGGACCGTGCCTGGTACCTCTACGGCGCCTCCTCCTCGGCGCAGCGCAAACTCTTCGCCCCGAAGGCCTTGATGCAGCGCATGATCGCCGACGCCTCCGCCGCCGGATGCCAGCATCTGGATCAGGGCGGGGTGAGTCCTACCCTGGACGCGCAGCACCACCTAGCCGGGTTGACCAAGTTCAAGACCAATACCGGTTGCGACATTGTGCAGACCACCGGCGAATGGGACCTGGCGCTGAACAAGCCCATCGCCTGGGCCTTCGACAAGTACATGGCCTGGCGGAAGAAGTAGGACCAAACCATGAGCATTGACGCAGCCCAGCCTTTCGTGCCGGTCATCCTCGGCGGCGACATCGGCACCTACACGCTGGCCCGTGAATTTCACGAGGCCTACGGCGTGAAGTCCGTGGTGGTGCCCGCGGCCGGAAACGGTGTGATCGAGCATTCGGTGGCCGTGGAGCTACACCCCATTGGCTCCATGGCCGACGAAACCCGTGTGGTGGCCCGGTTGCTCGACTTGGCCAGCGACCTGGTGGCCGACGGTCCGCGCCCGCTGATGCTTTTCGGCTCGCTGGACTATCACGTCATGCTCATCGCCCGGCACCGCAGCGAGCTGGCCGCGCGCTTTGTGATTCCCTACCCAACGCTCGAGGTGATTGAACGGGCCGCGGTGAAGGAAAACTTCTATCGCTTGGCCCAGGCGATGGGTGTGGCCCACCCACGCACCGTCGTACACCGCCCGGGTGACGATCTCGGCGAGCTGACCCGTGAACTGAGTTTCCCGCTGATCGGCAAGCCATCGAGCTCGGCCGAATGGATCGCCGCCAAATTTGCCGGTAAGCAAAAGATCCACACCATCGAGAACGAGCAACAATTGCGTGAGTTGCTGGCCTTGATCGATGGCAGCGGCTACAGCGCCGGTTACATCCTGCAGGAGTACATTCCCGGCGGCGACGACGCCATGCGGCTGTGCACCTTCTTCTCCACCACCGAGCAGAAGGTTGTCTTCGCTGGCTATGGCGAGGTAGTCATCGAGGAACATGCGCCGCTGGTGCTGGGCAACTCGGCAGCCATCGTGACCGGACAGCATGAACAGGTCGCCGCGGACGGGGCGCGCATGCTCAACGAGCTGGGGTATAGCGGCATTGCCATGATCGACGCTAAGTACGATGCCCGCGACGGGCAGGTGAAGTTCTTCGAGATTAACCCGCGGCTGGGGCGCAACCACTTCTACCTCACCGCCGCCGGGGTCAACCCGGCACGTTTTTACGTGGCTCAGTACCTCGGCCCCGAATTCGAAGAGACCGCACTGGATACCGCGGCGACCGTGCGTGACGCCAACGGGTTGCTGCAGCTTCGCGAGGAGCGGCTCTTTACGGTGCTCCCCAAGCACCTGCTCCGCCGATTCCTCGGCACCGCCACCGGGCGCAAAGCCAAGGCGCTGCTAGCCGCCAAACGCGTCTCGAACCCGCTGAAGTATGACCCGGAAACTCACTGGCGGCGACGGCTGTACCTGAAGATTAACGCGATCAATCACTACCGCAAATACAAGAAGTTCCCGCCGCGCGAACTCTAGGAACGTTCGCGCGGACGCAGGTCCTCACGGGTGATCTCTTCGGCGCGCACCGCGTTCTGCGCTTCGATGGCTTCGAGCAGTGTGCCGTGTTCGACGCGTTCCTCCACGGAATCGCGTGCGAGCCGCGAGCGTAGCATCGAACCCCACACCTCAGAGAGATCCGCGTAGAGGTTCAGTAGGGCCTGATTCTTGCTGGCCGCCAGTACGGCACGATGGAATTGCGCGTCGACTTCGAGGTAATCCTCAATATCTCCGCGGTCCCAGGCTAGCTCGCGCTCGGCGAGTAGCTGGCGCATGCGCGTCAGGTCCGTCTCATCGCGGCGTTGCGCCGCAAGACGCGCGCCGCTGGCGGCCAATTCGGTGAGTAGCTCGGTGACCTGCTCGCTGGGTGTTTCGGCCATGCGGCGAGTAAACACTCCGGCTAATTCACTGGTGGCCACCACGTAGGTTCCCGAGCCCTGGCGGATATCGAGCAGGCCGTTGGTGGCCAAGGAGCGCACCGCTTCCCGCACGGTATTGCGGGCAACTCCGAGTTGTTCAACCAGTTGCGGTTCCGTGGGAATCTTCTCGCCCACCTTCCAGTCACCGCCGATAATCCGTTGGCGAAGCTCGTGGAGCACTTGCTCCACGAGGTTTTGCCGCGACAGGGTGGGCAAGGTCTCCGAGGATCCTTTACGCTGAATCATCCTATGATTATATGATTGCTTGCATGAGTTCGAAACCTTCGCTGCCGAAATGGCTGGGCGTGGTGCTTTTCATTGGCATTGTTTTAGCCGCACTGAATCTTCGCCCCGCTGTTGTCTCCCTCGGTCCGCTGCTTAACCTGGTCATCGACGACCTGCAGATGAGTGGCTTCGTGGCTGGACTGCTCACCAGTGCGCCGGCCGTATGTTTTGCCTTGTTTGGTGCCTTGGCGCCGCGCCTAGCGAAGCGGCGTGGACCCGAACTGGTGGTTCTTGCCGCGATGCTGGCTATCACCCTCGGTGTTCTGCTGCGTTCGCTGGCCCCGACGACCGCCCTTTTCCTCCTGCTCAGTGCCTTAGCGCTAAGCGGTATCGCGGTAGCCAATGTGCTCATGCCGGTTCTCGTGAAACGGTGGTTTCCGCACCGTATCGGGTTGGTGACCGGAGCCTATTCGGTGGCTCTGGCCATCGGATCCTCGTTGATCGCTGGAGTGGCGGTACCACTAAATAACGCCCTGGGTGGGCACTGGCGTCTGGGCCTTGGCGCCTGGGCGGTACCCGCAGCGGTGGCCGTCGTCGTTTGGGTGGTGCTGAACCTAGGCCTGCGTCCGCATATTCAAGCTCAGCGGGATGCCGAGCTGGTCACGGCGGCGGATATACAGGGCGAAATCGTCATCTGGCGCAGCCCCACGGCCTGGTGGTTGGCGATCTTCTTCGGTCTACAGGCCTCGATGGCCTATATCAATATGGGGTGGATGGCGAAGATCTTCACCGACTTTGGATTGGGCGCCGATCGGGCCGGTTGGCTACTGGCCATCATTATGGGTGTCTCGGTCCCGCTGTCCTTCTTCATCCCCACTACCGCGGCCCGTTTTGCGCACCAAGGGCCGATCGTACTCCTGCTGGGCATTAGCGGCCTGGTGGGCATCGCCGGTCTCCTGCTTGCGCCGGTTTCAGGCGCATTGCTCTGGGCGTTGCTTCTGGGGTTCTCGGGCTGTACGTTCTCGTTGACCCTAACCATGATCGGGCTCAAGGCACGCACCACCGCCGGTGTGGTGAAATTGTCGGCCTTCACTCAGTCCGTCGGTTATCTCATTTCAATCCCGGGACCGCTGGTGGTGGGAGCTCTCCATGAGACAACTGGATCGTGGAACGGACCCATCATGTTCATGGGAGGCATTCTGCTCTTGCTGTGCGTCGCCGGTTATATGGCTGGACGACCACGCTATGTCGAGGGTGATCTCCACGGCGAGCTTGAAGAGGTCACCGCGCGTTAAGCAGCCTTTGCTCCGCATGGAAAAGATGAACCGGCAGCAGTTCGTGGCATACAGTTAAAGCCGGTAGACGAAGGGAAAGCACCATGGGGTTCACCTCTATTTTCAAACGTATCTTCAAGATCGGGGAGGCGAACGCGAATGCTGCCCTCGACGCGGTTGAAGATCCACAGAAAATGATGGACCAGACCATCCGCGACTACACCAAGAACATCTCCGAGGCCGAAGCCGCCATTGCTACGAGCATTGGTAACCTGCGCATGCAGGAAGAGGATCAGAGCAAGGCGCGGCGCGAAGCTGAACAGTGGGGTGTAAAGGCGCTGGCCGCCTCGAACAAAGCCGAAGAGTATGCGGCCGCGGGGGATAGCCTGAACGCCGATAAGTTCAACCAGTTGGCTACCGTAGCGATTAAGAAGCAGATGTCCAGCGAGAAAACGGCATCCAACCTTGAGGCGCCTATTGCAACTGCTCGGCAGGCCGTAGAACAGCTCAAGAGCGGGCTGAACGGTATGAAGGAAAAGCACCGCCAATTGGTTTCGAAGCGCGATGAGTTGGTGGCTCGTGCGCGCAACGCCAAAACACAGGGGCAAATGCTCGACGCGCTCAAGGCCATGGATGTTTCCGACCCGACCTCCGAAATGGGGCGATTCGAGGCTGCGGTACGTGCAGATGAAGCGAAGGCGCGTGGTGCTGCCGAACTGGCGGCCTCTTCACTGGACTCGCAGTTCGCTGAATTGGACAACCTGGGGCAGGACTCTGAAATTGAAGCACGGTTGGCGGCCATGAAGAGCGAGAGTAACGTTCTGGAGGAAGCCGATGCGCCCGGACAGCTTGAAGCCTCGGCACCTGAAATGTCGGAGATCGAAGCACGTCTTGCGGCGCTGAAGAAGAATCAGAGATAACTTAGTTATTTCCTCACGGGCTGGTGACGCGCTCGGGATCCCGGTTTATGCTCGAAAGTGGCTAACCAATAAGCCACTTTCGATCAAGGAGCGGATTTCCTCATGCAACAGATCGTCCCCAACTTTTGGTTCCATAAGAATGCCGAGGAGGCCGGCGATTTTTACGCCTCCGTTCTTCCAAAGACAACTGCCGAAGTCACCGGCCGATACCCTACTGAGGGGCTACAAGATTTCCAACGTGACTTTGCGGGCGAGCCGGTGACCGTCGATGTGACGATCGACGGGTTTATCGTCCGGCTACTCAACGCTGGTGGGGAGTTCACGCCGAACCCTTCACTGTCGATCTTTTTGAACTTTGACCCGCTGTACTTCGAGGCGAATCCGGAGGAGGCCCGCGAAGCACTAGACGCAACCTGGGCCGGGCTGGCCGAAGGCGGCTCGGTGCTCATGCCCCTTGATGAATATCCCTTCAGCCGCAGATATGGCTGGGTGCAGGATCGATACGGCGTGAGCTGGCAGCTGACCCTATCCGATGTCGAAGGCGAACCACGCCCCTTCGTGATTCCGGCCCTGATGTTCGCTGGTTCCGCGCAGAATAAGGCCGAGGAGATGACCGACTTCTATCGGAGCGTTCTGCCAGATTCGGCTGAGGGCAGCAAATTCCGCTACGGTACCCCAACCGGTCCAGCGAGCGCAGACGCTTTGATGTATAGCGAAGTGAAACTCTGCGGACAGTGGTTCGCCGCCATGGATTCGGGAGTTGAACAGCCTTGGAGCTTTACCCCGGGAGTTTCGCTGCAGCTTAGCTGCCACGGCCAGGAAGAGATCGACCGCATCTGGGAGGCCTTCTCCGCTAATCCGGATAACGAGGTCTGCGGCTGGCTCACCGACAAGGCGGGATTGAGCTGGCAAATCGTTCCCGACAATATGGACGAGCTGCTGGCACGTCCTAACGGTTTCCAGAATTTGATGGGAATGAAGAAACTGGTCATCGACGAGTTCTAGCCCGGGGGACCGGCGCGGCGTAGAGTGACTTGCACCGGGACGGGCCACGACCCGGTACGGAACGGATAACGCCAATAATCTGGGAGGTTTCCATGGGTGATTTTCACGCTTACACCATGGAGGAGCGGGCTACGTACTTGGCACCGGCTTGCGAACGTTGCGGCCAGCACCGGCATGTGGTCTGGGAGCGAGTTGCGTCCGGCGAAGACAAATGGTTGCCGCGCGACGCCGGATGTTCGAACGAGGCCTGCACCGCCTGAATCAGGATGTCACCACAATGGGAGGGACCCAAGCGGATCCCTCTCATTGTGCTACTAGATCATCCGTGCGTTACTGTCCGCCGGCCTCGATGGCCTCGGGGCTCATCCAGGCAATCTCCCAAACGTGACCGTCTGGATCTTTTACGGCGCCCTGGTACATGCCCGGGAACGGCTCTGCGGCGGCGCGGTAGATGGTTCCGCCGCCCTTTTCGGCGTTGGCGAGGAACTCGTCAACGCCCTCGCGAGTGTCAGAGGACAGCGCATTCAGCGCCTCGCGCGAGGTGCCGCCGACCACCGGCTCGTCGCCGTCGACGAGGAAGGTGGAAAAGAACTCGCTACGCAACACCATGACGGTAATGGCATCGCTGATGACCCAGGACGAAGCGTTTTCGTCTGAGAAAACATCATTCTTGGTGAACCCTAGGGCAGCGTAGAATCGGTCGGCCGCGGATAGATCGTTGGTGGGCAGGTTAACAAAGATCATTCGACTCATGTTGAGACCTCATAATGCGATGAAGAAGGATGCGCTGGTTGCGCAGGCACTAGTCTGCCCGGAACCACCGACGTGGTCAATGGACTTTAAATCTTTAGTGTGGAGTGGACGATCAGCTGTCATCGGGCGGATCGAGACGAGGGCCTATAACCATCTTGACTGGTTGGTCGAGATCTTCTTGGGCGTATCGCGCGGCGATCCGGGCGCGTGCGGCCACCGCAGCACGCGGCGCGACTTGATTGCGCCGCGTTGACCATGTGGGCCATGCATGCGTGGGCGGCACACAGTTTTCGGTTCGTGCCACGCCAGTCAACGGCGGCGCTGGTGCCGGATAGCTTCGACCCGAGGGAGTCGTAATCTGTATATCTCCCGCCTGGGCGTCGGTGACGATTTCGATCCAGCCGGGTGCGTCTTTAGCGCGATTACAACAACCGCAGCGGGCCACGCCGTTCTCTATGGCGGTCCGTCCACCGTGCCGCCATGGAACCACGTGGTCGGCTTGTTCGGCGTTACCTCCGCAGAAAGGCGTGCGGCAGCGCCGGTCCCGGAGCCAGAGAATCTCTTTTAGTGCCTTGGGGAACAGCCGGCTTCGACGATCCATGGCAATGAGCTGTTGATCTCCAGGGGCCGTGTAGATTCGCTGCAAGGCAGTGAACAGTTCCATTCGACGTGCCTGATCCGTGGGGTTTGTCTCGTCGCTCGCTGCCGAGATTAGCTCTCGTACCCGGGCCGCCGGAAGATAACCGTATCCGGGTAGGTAGGCCGGTTCGCGATCTCCTTGAAGCAGCGAACGGTCGGTCATGACCAGTTTCAATTCCAAATTAATCGGGGCACGACCCACCGGCTGTGGCTCGTCTGCAGCGTCATCGGTGGCCAGCGTGTGGGTGATGAACAGATCGGCTGCGAGCTGTGCTTCGCTGCGAGGATCGCCGCATTGCCGGGCCGCTTTGATCCGGCCGGTAAAGCTATTGAGGAGCGCCATGCCGCTCTCGACGGGAAGTTTGCCGCTGACCCGTACACAGTCGGCATCCGGGCGTAACCGGAGGAATCGTTCCTTGGCGGCGGCCGCTAGCCGATCGGTGGATTCGGCGGTGTCATGCCGTTGGGTATAGCTACGTACGATATCGGTGATTTCGCGCGGGCTGCGCCCAAAAAAGAGCCGTGGGTTCTCCTGATAGACCGTATTGAAGTCACGGCGACGCGCCTGTGAAGCTCGATGCAGTGCGGAGGCGGCGGCCAGTGCCTGGTCTTCGCTTAGTTCGCCATTGAGGAAATGCGCGAAAACGGAGGGTGCCTCGGTGCGCAAGAGTCGCACACATCGCAGATAGTGCTGGGCTCCGCGTTGCGGGGCGCGGCGGGCCAATGCGATGCTGGCGGCGGCACCGCGGCGTGAGGCCGTGGACTTGGAGCCCGAATTCGAGGTGTCCCCCACAGTGTCTTGCTGCTTGAGATTTCGATCCTCGTAGGCGCAGGCCAACTCGGCCTGTAAGGCGCAGACGGAGGCCTTGAGGTTTTCTAGTTCCTCGACGGTGGTGATCAGTTCGCGGTCGTTCCCGGCGTAAACGCTCAAAAACACGGCGCTACTTAGCGACTGCAGGGCCTGCTCCGCATCGCGCAGCACCCCGGAAGTAACTTCGAACCCTTGAGGATTCGTTCCTTCGTCCTCGAACATATATCTAGATTATGGTCGAGGTCCGACAGTTTGGCTCGCCACGGATCTCCGGACGCGTGTGCATCCCCACGATGACAATGGCCCGCCGACGATCAGTCAAGATCGTCGGCGGGCCATTGCCGACTAGGGAAAATGCGGTGGAATTAGACCAGAGCCTTGGTGATTTCCAGCGGAATACGATCGCGGGTGTAGGTGATGTGGTCGTAGCCGTGAGGCTCGGGTTTGCCGTCGCCACCGATATTGACGAACACGATCTTGTCGATGGTCAGGATCGACTGCTGGGTGAAGATATTGCGCACCTCGGCGCGGAGCGTGATGGACGTGCGTCCGAAGTCGGTTGCGGTCAACCCCATCTCGATCAGGTCGCCTTCCTTCGCGGAAGCGACGAAGTTGATCTCCGACATGTACTTGGTGACCACGTGCTTATTGCCCAGCTGAATGATCGAGTAGATAGCCGCTTCTTCATCGATCCAGCGCAGCAGGCTACCGCCGAAGAGCGAGCCGTTCGCGTTGAGATCTTCCGGGCGGACCCATTTACGTGTGTGAAAAGTGATTCCCTTAGCCATGCTCTCATCGTAGATTGAGCACGCGGCGGGGCGCTGTTAGCTCGATGACACTGTCGTCGGAAACACATGCGTCCCGGCCAGAGTACAGTTTTGCTAGTGTCGGACGCAGGATCAGCGCAGTAAGGGAAAGCAGGTGGCCGATGATTCCTACAGACTTTGAGGATGTTGCCCAGCAGGTCGCCACCGGGCGGTTGGCTCGGCAAAGTATTCAAGGCCTGCTCCAGGAAGCCCACGACAGGTATCGGGAGAACCGCGAGGGACTTCAGGCGCACTACATTCCGGCCCTAGGTCACGCCGATCCGGAACACTTTGCGCTCTCCATGGCGCACGTGGGTGGTTCGGTCTTCGAGGTAGGGGACTGCGGTCATGAGTTTTCGCTCCAGTCCATCTCTAAAATGTTCGTCTTTGCTTTGGCCGTACAGCACCTGGGCCGCGATGAGGTGCGCGAACGCATCGGTGTGAATAACACCGGGTTGCCCTTTAACTCGGTGATGGCCATTGAGCTGAACGAGGGGCGGCCGATGAACGCCATGGTCAACGCCGGGGCGATTGCCACCACCGAGCTGGTGCCGGGGGAGGGTCCGGAGGATAAGTGGGTGGCCATCCACCGCGGGCTTTCCGACTTCGCCGGCCGCGAGCTGCAACTCGACGCCGAGGTGTACGCCTCGGAATCTGCGGCCAATGAACGCAATAAGGCGTTGGGGCGACTGCTCAAAAGCTACGGACGTATCCTCGGAGACCCGGAGGCCGCCGTCGACGTCTACACCCGCCAATGCTCGCTGCGGATCACCACCCGCGACCTAGCGGTGATGGGGGCGACGCTGGCCGACGGTGGGGTCAACCCTGTCACCGGGGTGCGGGTCCTGGATGCCGATACCTGCCGTGACACGCTGGCCGCGGTGGCCGCCAGTGGACTGTATGAGCGCTCCGGGGATTGGATGTTTGAGATCGGGATTCCGGCCAAGTCCGGAGTTTCCGGCGGCATCGTGGCCGTCGCCCCGGGCAAGGGCGCGTTGGGGGCCTTCTCCCCGCGCTTGGACTCGGCCGGAAACTCGGTGCGCGGACAGCTGGCCGTCGGTCATCTTTCGCGCACGTTGGGGCTGAATCTCTTCGCCTCGGCCCCCGAACGCTGGTCGGTGCCGGCCGCGCGGGACTAGGCCCGCACGGCACCGCTACCGCTTAGGACGTGGCGAAGGCCGCCCGAATTTCCGCATGGGGTAGTGCATAGCTGGTGTGCTGTTTGCGTCCGACCATATCTTCGGCCGCCACCAGCGCGTTGAGCACGGCTTCTTCGGTGGCCTCGACGACCGCCGTGTAGAAGTCATCCATGCTGGACCAGGTCAGATGCTCAAGTTGCTCGCGCACAATGCCCTGCGCCATTCGCGAGTTCAGCCGGCCCTGGTTGGCCGTGGAGAAAGCGAGGAAGATGTCGCCGGAGAAATGGCTGCCGGTGGTGCCGGTGCGTGCGAGCCCCAGCGGCACGCGGCGGGCCAGCGCCCGGCACTGATCCGGTAGCATCGGTGCGTTCGTGGCGACCACGACGATCACGCTGCCGCCGCCGGGGACTGCATGGGCCGGGCCGTTGACGTCTTCGGAAAGCCAGCCGGTGGTTTCCAGGGGGTTTGGCGCCTGCGAGTCCTTGCCGAGGTTATGCCCGGCCACGCGCAGTTCGGCGCGCTGCCCGAAGTTTGCCTGCAGTAACACCCCGACGGTCCACTGCGCATCCGCGGCACGGACCACACGGGAGGCGGTGCCGGTGCCGCCCTTAAAGCCGTAGCAGTTCATCCCGGTGCCGCCGCCGACATTGCCTTCTTGCAACGGTCCGTTCACGGCGGCGTCGAAGGCATCCATGGCATGTTGCGGGGTCAGTGCGTCGGCATTAATGGAGTTCAGGTAGCCGTCCCAGGTTTCGCCGACCACCGGCAGCATCCATTGGGCCGCGGTGGACGGGTGGTTGCGGGCCATCCAGCGATCGATGCCCTGATGGACGGGACCGACGGCATGCGAATTGGTGATCGCCACCGGCATCTGGAATTGGCCGGCCTCGTCGATCCAGGAGCGCCCGGTGAGTTCACCGTTGCCGTTGAGTATCGCGACCCCGGCGGCACAGGCGGAGCCGGGGTCGGACTTGCCGCGCGGCAGGATGGCGGTGACCCCTGTGCGGATCACCTCCTCGCCGTCCTCGATCAGGGTGGTGTAGCCGACCTCGAGGCCCGGCACGTCGGTGATGGCGTTCCACGTTCCGGGTTCGCCGTCGAAGGGGATGCCCAGGTCGCGGGCGCGAGGGCGAGGGGTGGTGGGGGAGTGGCTCGCGATCATTGGGGTTCCTCGTCGGTGTCGCTGGGGGTTTCGTCGTTGGTGCTTAGATCGCAGTCGAGGGCGATCTGCGCGTACTGTATGAGGTTGGCCAGATAACGCTCACGTTGCCAGTTATCCGGGTCGAGCAGGTAGAGCCCGTAGCCGTCTTCCAGGGCCACAAGATTTGTCGCGATCCCCTCGACGTCGCCGCGCGGACGGAAGGCGCCAAGGGCCACGCCGACCTCGATGACCACTTGGTAGAGACCGACCTGCCGTTCGGCCAGCAGGGTCATGCTGGCCCGGTATTCGGGTTTATCGCGCAGCACGGCAGCCACCTCGTAGATCACGCGCAGGTCATCGCTGATCAATTCCGGAATGCCGGAGGTGATCATGCGCCGCAACCGCTCGCGCGGATCGGCAATCCCGTCGATGAGTTGGCGGCGACGTGTGCTGAATTCGTCGAGCACGTTCTTCACCGCCTCAATGACTAGCTTGTCGAAGGATTCGAAGTGGTAGAGCACGCTGCCGGTACTGATTCCGGCCTGCTCGGCCACCGCCCGAATATTCGCCCCGGAAATCCCGTGGGCGCCGATCACATGGGTGGCGGCGGAGAGCAAATCGCGTTTGCGCTGCTGACTTTTGGACATCAAACTTCCTCTTCCTCTAGTTGCCGCTCGGGGGCCGGGACAACTTTCATGCGTTGGGTCAGCGCCGCGTAGCGTTGCGGTGTGCGGCGTTTCATCACCAGTCCGACGATGACGCCGGTCAGGAAAATCACCGGCACCACACCGATCAGAAGCCAGTTGATCGGGCCTTCGAACCCGGAGACCAGGTCGAAGTTCAGCACGATCACGGTGAAGGCCGATAAGAGTCCGACGGCACCGAGGACCGGCGCAATAACTACTCTCCACATACCGTAGCCGCGCCGGTTGCTGCGGAAGAAGCCGATGACCGCCAGCGCGGCGATGCCCTGGGAGAAGACCAGCCCGGCCACGCCCACCGCGTAAGTCCACAGCGCCAGGCCGACGAAGGGGTCGGCGTCGCAGGCGGCGGCGATAACCAGCGCAACGGCCGAGAGCGCGGTGAAGGACAGCGAGGCGATGTGCGGGGAGGACATCGTGCGGTGGGTGCGCGCGAAGATCTGCGGTAGCAGGCGTTCGCGGCCCAGCGAGAACAGGTAACGCGAGCAGGCATTGTGGAAGGCCAGTACCGCGGCGAAGAAACTGGTTATGATCAGGATTTCCAGCACCACCCCGGCCCAGGCGCCCAATGCGTTGCTGCCGGCGATGAACATCATTTGTTCGAAGTCGGCGGAGTTCGCCAGCTCGATGATTCCGGCGGGACCGAAAGCCACGGCCAGCGCCCAGAAGGTGAAGGCGTAGAACACCGCGAGGAAGACGATGGCGATATAGGTGGCCCTAGGTACGGTGCGTTGCGGGCGTTGGGCCTCTTCGGCGTAGATCACAGTGCCCTCAAAGCCGAGGAACGCGCCGAAACCGAAGACGAACAGAGCGCTCGCTCCCGAGGCGAAGAGCACGTTCTGCGGGTCGAAGGTCGCTTGCGTGGCCTCGGGAATGGCGGAACCGTTTTGGATGATGATCGCAATGCAGATTACTAACAGGATCACGATTTCGGCCGTAAGGAGCACGGCGAGCACCTTGGCGCCGACGTCAATGCGCCGGTAGCCCAGCACGCCGACCAGCACGATGGACAGCACCGCCCACACGCCCCAGTGCAAGTCGATGCCGAGTAGTTGCGAGAAGGTTAGTTGCGCGTAGAAGCCAAGCAGGGCGTAGAAGCAGATGCACAGAAAGGCATAGGCGACGACGGTGAGGAAGGCGACGCCGATGCCTACCGGCTTGCCGAGGCCCGCGGCCGCATAGGCGTAGAAGGCACCGGTATTGCGTACATAGCGGGACATGGCGGTGAAGCCGACGGCGAAGAAAAGCAAGGCGACGCCGCTGGCGAGCATGGCGCCGGGGGCACCGATGCCGCCGACGAGGAAGGCTAGCGGCGCCGAACTGACCGCGACGGTCAGCGGGGCCGCTGCGGAGACAACGAAGAACACGATGTCCAAGGTTCCGAGTCTTCCTTGGGCCAGGGCGGCACGTGGCGGAGCTTGCTGAGAAGTGAGTTGCATGGTGGAGCCTCCCTGAGGCGGGTTGGCGAGAAATTGATCGGCCGTACGAATACTTTGTGCTCTAGATCACCTTAAAGTCAACGGTTTCTCGAAAATTTCTGAACAGCTGTTCAACTTTCTGGACTGGTTTGAGGATGGTTTGTGACCGCTACTGCGTGGTGCGTCGTCACGTTGCGAAATAGTCGTAAAGCGGCATATGCGGCCGTCGGTCACTACCACTGACTTTGTCATCCTCAAGGAGTATGGTGTATCGCGCGGGCGCTGGTTACGCTGTGCGTATCATCAAATGACGGCGCGTTGATTTCTGCCCGTACATTTCTCATTGTCCGCGAAAGGCAAGACATCAATGGGTAGCACTCGTTCACAGCGAAGCAAGAAGGTCCGCGCGATTATGGCAGGCGGTGTGGTGCTGGGTCTCGGCGTTGCCGCCACTCTGGCCGCATGGAACAGCTCGGACTTCGCCGCTGGCACCTTCGGCACCGGCAATATGGTGCTCGAGGGCAGCACCAATGCCACCGACTTCGCCAACCACCCCGAATCCTCCCCGGCCACGCTGAGCTTCGGCATCGAGTCGCTGAACCTGGCGCCCGGTGAATCGGTGACCGCTCCCTACGCGGTGCGGCTCTCGAGCGATACCACGGTGGATGCAACCGTGGTGCTGAACACCGAGGTGAGCTCCCCGAACGCCGGTTTGAGCTACACCATCACTCAGTCCAGCACCCCCGACTGCACCAGCGGTACGCAGACCGGCTGGGTCGGCACCCGTGCGCTGGCCACCGCCGATGGGGTGCAAACCAGCCCACTGTCGCTGAGCCAGGGCGCCGATACCGCCGCCGGCGCCCCGGTCAACCTGTGCTTCACCGTCAGCGCCGGCGCGCAGGCGGACCTGACGCCGGGTCAGACCACGAGCGTGGTGTGGGAATTTGCCGCAACACAGGCTGACAACTAGCACGAAGGCCACGCGCCGGGCCCGTCTGACGGGCCGGCGCGTGGCCGCCGTACTAGCCGGAGGACTCGTGCTCGGGGTCGGGGCGGCAACGACCTTGGCCGCGTGGACCTCCTCGCAGTATGCCCAGAGCTCGGTGGGCACCAGTATTTTTGCGCTGGAAAGCACGGTGGATGCCACCGGTTCTACCGGCTGGGCCGATTATCCGCAGGGTGCGGCCGCGCAGCTGAATCTCGACGCCGCGGCGTTGAGCCCCGGCGTGCGGAAAACTGCCAGCTTTCTGGTGCGCACCACCTCGGCCAGTACCGTCGGGGGCACGTTGGTACCGAAGCTGGCACTGGTGCCTACCTCGAAAACCGGTTCGCTGCCCAGTTATCTGCAGTACTCCCTGGAGTCGGTGAGTACCGGCACCTCCTGCGCCTCGCGCACCATTGCCTCCGGTGCCTGGCGGGCCATGGACACCGACCCGGTGATCACCGGCAACCAGCAGGTGCAGGCGGCGCGCGGCAATCTCGTGAAGTACTGCCTCGATCTGCGCATGGTGGCCGATAACGTCCCCTCGAGCGTGCAGGGGGCCACGGTGGGGCTCACCCTCACGGTGACCGGGAGCAGCGAATGAGTTCAGCTTCCTCCGGCAGGCGGTGGAGTTGGGCTAGGGTCCCCGGGGCGCTCGGGGACATCTTGCTGTGGTTGCTCGCGGGGCTCGGACTTATCTGCATCGTGCTGGTGATTATCGCCAAAACCCAGTCACTTTCGCTGATCATGTTTTCCACCGGTTCGATGTCTCCGACGATTCCGGCCGGCTCGGTGGCCTTGGTCCAACAGGTACCCGCCGGACAGGTGTCGGTGGGCGATGTGGTGACCGTGGAACGTCCCGGAAAGCTGCCGATCACCCACCGAATCGTCGATATTGAGTCGGGCACGGGGGCCACGGTTGAGCTAACCTTGCGCGGGGATGCCAACGAGCAAAATGACCCCGAACCCTATCGGGTGAGTGAGGTGCGGATCGTGCACGGGAGCGTGCCGGAGCTGGCTCACGTGGTGGTGTTCTTCCAGCGCCCGGCGGTGCTCGGAGTGCTCAGTGTGCTGGCAGCGGGGTTGGTGACTTGGGCTTTTTGGCCGCGCCCGCAGGGGCGAAGGGCACGACGATGAGGTACCGAGCCGCGCTGGCCGCGGTCGCCTGCCTGGCCTTGGCGGCGCTTGGCGTGGTCGGTCCGACGCAGGCCACGTGGCAACGCAGCCAGATGGCCGATGCCGGCACCGTGGGTGCGGTGCAATTGCCCGGACCGGCGAGTACGACCTGCACGAACATCCCGAATATATTGGGCGCACGAGCACAACTGAGCTGGCCGGCGGCCACGGTGCCGCCGGGAGTCAGCTCCATCCGGTACCGAGTGACCTCGCAATTTGAGGGGTACAGCGCGGTGCGTCAGGATTTCACCACCACTACGCAGATGACCTTCACAACGAGCCTGCTCGAGGGCCTATTGGGCCTCTCCATTGGGCGCATCGACCGGCTGAACGTCACCGTAGAGACGTTGTATCAGTACCCGTCGAGCGAATGGGTGTCGGTGACCTCGGCACGACGCGTATTGCTACGTAACGGTGGCTTGTTGGGCATTGCCGCCTCGGTGACCTGTGAGGTTGAGGGAACCCGCTCCGGCTAGCGTGTCTGATGGCCGAGTGCGCGTACCGAATCGCGGCGAATCAGCCCGGTGTCCAGGGTGATGCGCTCGGCCGCGTGGGCGGGGCTGTCGATACGTTCGAAGAGCTTATCGGCCGCCCGGGCGCCGAGCTCATGCATGGGTTGGGCGATCATGCTTAGCGGAGGGTCCATCACCTCGGCCCACGGGTTGTCGTCGAAGCCGATAAGTGAAATATCTTCCGGCATACGCAGACGAGCCTGCCGGATGGCGCGCAGGGCGCCGACGATGGCATCGGATTCGGTGCAGAATAGGGCGGTGGGTGGCTGCTCGAGTTCGAGCATCCGGGTGACCTCGGCCTTGGCATGCTCGGCGGTCTTTTCGCCGACCATCACCAGGTCGAGGTCGCAGGGTAGGCCCGCGTCGTCCAAGGCGTCCAGATATCCTTCGAGACGCTCCCCTTCGGTGAAGAGGTTATTGGCCGAGGCGTCGACGAGCTCGCGGCGCACCGCCGGGCGGTGGGCGCTCGGCGGACCCCAAACGAAGCCGATGCGTTGGTGGCCGGCGGAGATCAGTTCGCTGACCGCCAGGCGTGCCGCGGCGCGGTTGTCGATGACCACTTCATCTAGTCCCAACTCGGGAATCGCGCGGTCCACCAGGACCACCGGGATGCCCTGCGCGGCGGCGGCGCTGATATGCCCGGCCCCGGCGGCGGTACGCGCCGATGTGGAGAGGATGATCCCGTCCACCCGCTTGTTGATCAGCGTATTCATCGCCGAGACCTCCTCTTCGAGGTGCTCGTGAGAACTGATGACCAGTGTGTCGACGCCGCGAGCCCGTGCGGTATCGGAGATCCCGCGCATCACCCCGGCGAAGAAGGGGTTGCCGATATCGGCGATGATCACTCCGATGGTGTGGGTGACGCCGGTAGACATGCTGCGGGCCAGGGCGTTGGCCCGGTAGCCGAGGCGCTCGGCGGCGGCCAGCACCTTATCCTGCATGGCCGGGCTGACGTACCCGTAGCCGCCGAGGGTGCGCGCGGCCGTGGCACGGCCAACTCCGGCCTCGCGGGCCACATCGGAAATCGTTGGGGCACCGGTTCGCGGTTGCGGCATTATGGGGCTACTCCCGTGTTCGTGGGTCTCACCCTCATCTTACTGGCAGCGTTTCATCGCGCCAGCTGCGCGGATGGGCGAAGGCCGCTTCGACGGTGCACTGCACCTTCGCCGCCTCGGCCGCCCGCTCAAGGCCACGCCGCAGCGCCTCGAGGGTCGGACGCTGCCGCCGCGACCAGCCATCGGCCAACAGCGAGGTGGCGAAGCCGGCCAGTGCGGCATCCCCGCACCCCATGGTGTCGCGCAGCTGTGTGAGGTCTTGGTGCAGGTGTGCCGGGTGCGTGAGGATCTGGGTGCCGTCGAAAAGCCGGGAGCCGGCGGTCCCGCAGGTGCCCAGAACCAGCGGTGCACCGGCCGCGTGGATGCTGCGCAACAGTTCATCGGCTTGCTCGGGCGGCAGCTCGCCGCAGGAGACCAGGGCGAGGTCCACTGCCGGGGCCACTCGGGCCAGATAGTCGGCGCTGCGATATTCGGATTCGCTGGAGAAGTCGAAGCTGACTAGGGTGTCGGTCTTGCGCAGCGCCGCGAGCTGAGACTCGATCCCGGAATAGACGCTGGAATGCGCCAGATCGAAGCCGGAGACATAGGCCAGGAGCTCCGCGTCGAGTTCCAGTGGATCGGAGACCGTGACCCCGCCGCCGTTCCAGCCTAGGAAGACGCGTTCGGAATCGACCACGTGGAGCCGAGAGATCCCGGTGGCCCCGTGCTTGACCTGGCTGCGCGAGGTGTCCACCCCTTCGGCCTCGAGGCAACCGCGCAGAAAGCCGGCTAACTCGTCGTCTCCGAAGACTCCGAGGTAGGCCGATTCGGCGCCGTGACGCCGGGCGAACACCGCCACATTAACGGCGTTGCCGCCGGGGTAGTCGACCTGACGGTCGATGAAGCGGTCGATAATGTTATCGCCCAGGCCGAGCACGCGCATCGGGGGTCTCCTTCGCAGTATGTGGTGTGTGCGCGCGGCCCCGCCGGGGAGCGGGGCCGCGCGGGTGTGTTTAGTACTCCATTACCCGGTAGTAGCGGCGCAGGTCCAGCGAGTGTTCGCGCACGCGCTCGAGGTGCTTGCTGACTCGGCCCATCACGGTGTCGAGCACGATGGGGGCGATTAACGCCCGGCTCTCGGCGCAGAACCCGGCGAGCTCGTAGTTGCGGGTATCGAAGACGCTGACGTTCGAGGTGATGCGCTTGGCGAAGTCCTCTGCGCGGTCGGTCAGCGGCCGGGTGTCGTCTTCACCCTGGAAGACGATGACCGAGGTGTCTTCCTCGAGCAGCTCGAGTGAGCCGTGGAAGAACTCGGCGCTGTGCACGCGGGTGGTCTTCAGCCACTGCATTTCTTCGAGGATGCACATCGAGTACAGGTAGGTGAAGCCCCAGAGCGGCCCACCGCCGATCAGGAAGTGATAGTCGGTGTCCTTGTGCTTCTCGGCAAAGTCGATGGCCTGTGCTTCGGCCTGTTGCGCGGCAGCAACCAGCGCGTCCGGCAACTGGCGGAGCTCATCGGCCAGTACCGGGTAGTGAGCGAATTCGCCGCGGCGATGCAGGATATTGCCCACCAGTAACAACATCTGCATGTCGAAGGGCCAGGTTTTCGGTTCGGAGATGAAGGCCTTGTCGACCTTTTCGGCGATGGGGCTGTCGGCGTGACCGGTGAAGGAGACGGTCTGTGCGCCGCGTGCTGCGACATAGTCGATGGCGCGCACCACGTCGTCGGTGGTGCCGGAGACCGAGGTGAACACTGCTAGGGTGCGCTCGCTGATTAGTGCGTTGCCGGTTTCCACCAGCTCGGCGGCGATTAGGGCCTGCACCGGCAGCGTGGAGGTGCGGCGGGCCAAGAACTCATAGGGCCACATTTGGGCATAGGTGCCGCCCGAGCCGATGAGCAATACGTTGTCGATGCCGGTGCTCAGGAGCGTATCGAGATGTGCTTCGACCTCCGGGCGGAGGGCAACGGCACTGGCAATTTGGGTGCGGAATTCGGATTCGTTGAAGCCGAGCATATGCGGTGATCCTTTCACAGATCCTCGTGAGATGGTGACCTATCTGGTACCGGTATCAGGTGCGAATAATGCTTGCATGCCCAAAGTGGTCGCGTCAAGGGTGAGGTGCCGCAGATTATCCCGCTTAACCACCCGTTATTCATTGTGTTTATAGGGGAAATTTCCGAGGGGGTGGTGGCGTCGGGGTTGGGGCGAGGAAAAATTCTCCAAAACTCTGGTACCGGTATCAGAAAGTGTGTATATTCGCATCCAAGTTATTCATTGCTCCGAGCGGCAGGCGCCGGCACTCGGGCGAGAAGAGGAGCATTTTCATGAAGTTTCCCCGCACACAGATGGCCGCGCTGGTCGCGGCATCGGCCCTAGCCTTGAGCGCATGTTCGGGCGGTAGCCCCGCGGCGGCACCCGCGGCGGACCTCACCGCAGAGCCGGACTA
Organism: Glutamicibacter sp. PS; assembly: GCA_031317595.1. GTDB lineage: Bacteria > Actinomycetota > Actinomycetes > Actinomycetales > Micrococcaceae > Glutamicibacter > Glutamicibacter endophyticus. Next base: position 2,709,607 of record JANCMB010000001.1, on the reverse strand, counting down.
CAACGGAAGCATTAGCGTCTTGACCAAATTCGCCGGTGAGCCGCTCGAGGCCTACTTCGAAGATGTGGCCGCCGCCTACCAGAAGAAGCACCCCGGTGTCAGCATCGAGCTGATTCAGGAAACCGACCAGTCCATCAAAGACAAGATTCGCACGCTCACCGCCTCACAGGCGCTGCCCGATGTGTACTTCACCTGGGCCGGAAACTGGCAGGAGAACTACGTCAACGGTGGGCTGGCCGCCGACCTAAGCGAACTCATCGCCCCGGAGACCGAATGGGGTAGTAGCTTCGGTGAGGCCTCGCTGGATGCCTTCGCCGTGGATGGGAAATACTACGGAATCCCGCTGTACAGCAACGGCAAGTTCATGGGCTACAACAAGGCCGCCTTCGAAAAGGCCGCCGTCGACGTCCCCACGAACTTCGACGAACTCATCTCCAGCTGCGAGCCGCTGCGCAAGGCCGGGTACGAGCCGATCGCCTTCGGCAACAAGGACGGCTGGCCCGGGCTGCACTACCTAGGCCAGCTCTTCGCCTACAACGTCCCCGCCGAGGTGCTGGAGGCCGACTTTGACCCACAGACCGCCTCCTGGCAGGACCCCGGCTATGTCACCGCGCTCGAACAGTACAAGCGGTTGGTCGATTCCTGCACCGACACCGGTGCCGGGTCCAACGGCGTGCTGTACACCACCGCACAGGAAGCCTTCTCCGGCGAACGTGCCGCGATGTACTACCAAGAGGTGCTCGAATTCGACTCCGTGGCCGGAGAGAAGAAGCTCGACCCGGAGAAGTTCGGCATCTTCGCGCTACCCGCTCCGGCCGATGCCGCCGGAGACCCCGCGGCCATTGAAGGTTCCCCCGAGGGCTATATGATCAACGCCCGCTCGCCGCAGGCCGCCCTGGCGGCGGACTTCATGAAGTTCGCGACGAATACGCAGAACGCGCAGACCCTCTCCGCCACGCCATATGGTCAGCCGAGTGCCGTGAAGGGCGCGGTGACCGAAGAGACCTCCTCGAAGGCCGTCTTTGAGGGAATCGAGAAGGTCAACGAGGCCTCACAACTGGTGATTTGGCTGGATACCGTCACCGTGCCGGAGGTGGCCGACGCGTGGTTGGCCGGTGGAGAGGCGCTGACCAGCGGCAGTAGCACCCCGGCCGAGGTTATCGATTCGGTCCGCACGGCCAGCGAATCGGCTAAGTAGGTGCCGTGATGACCCTGACGCATAGCGCTCCGCCGCGGCGCCACCCCAGCGGTGCGCCGGCGCGGCGGAGCGGGCGGCCCAGCCCGGCCCTGTTCAGTCGCCGGCTGAGCCCACGCGGTCTGCTCTGGTTGGCCCCGGCGGTGCTGATTCTGCTCTCCTTCGTCTATTGGCCGCTGGTGCAGAACTTCGCCTTCTCGATGACCGAGTGGGATGTGTATACCGGCACGCAGGAATTCGTGGGGCTGGAGAACTTCAGTCGGCTGGCCACCGATCCGGTATTCCAGCGCTCGCTGCTGAACAACCTGCTCTACGCCGGACTTTCACTGATCTTCCAAGTGGCCGGGGCGCTACTGTTGGCGGTGGTCATCGAGTCTCGACGTAGCGAACGTCTGCGCCGGGCGTTACGGGCGATCTACTTCGTTCCCTCGGCCATCTCGCTGACCGTCGCGGGCCTGCTGTTCTACTTTATCTATGAGCCGAAGCTCGGCATGCTCAACCACTTGCTCGAGGCGGTCAACCTCGGTGCCTTGGCCCAGCCGTGGCTAGGCCAGGAATCGACCGCGATGCTCGGGATCATCATGATGAGTCAGTGGCAGGGTTTTGGCTACAGCACGCTGCTCTTCGCGGTAGCCATCCAGCGTATTCCGCGCGAGCTCTACGAGGCCGCCGAAATTGACGGGATCGGTCCGGTGCGTCAGTTCTTCACCATCACCGTGCCGCTGGTGCGCGAGATGTCCGGACTCATGGTGATCGTGACGATCTCCGGGGCCTTTCAGGTCTTCAACGAGGTGATGGTGATGACCAGCGGTGGGCCGAATAACTCCACCCAGGTTCTGGGCACGTGGCTCTATCACAACGGTTTCTCGCGCAATGACTTCGGCTATGCCGCGGCCATTGCGACGGTGATCTTCGTGGTGACGATTTCGATCGGCCTGGTTCAGATGTGGTACACCAAGCGCAGGAGAGTGCAATGGTAAGCAAGGGCTATTTCTTCGCGGTGATCGGTCGGGTCTTCGCCTGGACCTTCCTGCTGGGTCTGGCAGTGATCGTGATCTACCCGCTGCTCTGGATGCTGCTCAACGGTTTCAAAACCAATAGCGAGCTGTTCGCCAATCCCTTCGCCCTGCCACAGCAGTTCAGCTGGCAGAACTACGTCAACGCCTGGAACCGCGGGGTCAGCAACTACGTGACCACCAGCGTGCTGGTGACCGTTACCTCGACGATCGCCACGGTGTTCATCTCCGCCTGGGCCGCCTATGGGCTGAGCCGGGTGAAAATCCCGTTTTCGAAGTTCTGGACCGGATTCATTCTCGGTGGGCTCATGCTCGCCCCGACCGTGGCACTGGTGCCGTTGGTGAAGCTGATGCAGGCGCTGGGGCTGTACAACACCTTCTGGGCGTTGCTGATTCTCTACACGGCCTTCCGCATCCCGTTCACCACCTTCTTGATTCGCGCCTACATGATCGATCTGCCCTTCGAGATCGACGAGGCGGCGGAAATGGACGGGGCCAGCCGCTGGAAGACCTTCTGGCATATCATCCTGCCGATGTGCACCCCGATCCTGGTCTCCACGGTGCTGCTACATGTGCTGTTCGCGTGGAACGAATACATCTTCGCGATGGTCTTCACCAACGGCACCGGCGTCGAACCGCTGCCGGTGGGGCTGACCAGCCTCATGAGCAAGCATGGCACCGACTATCCGGTGGTCTTTGCCGGTATGGCGATCGCGGCGATCCCGGTACTCGTGCTGTTCTTCGCCAGCCAGCGCTACTTCGTCAAGGGCCTGAGCGAGGGAGTCGGCAAATGACCGGTGCGCTGCCGGTGATCGCCGGAAGCAACTTCGGCTATCAGCGTTACCCGTTGCGGCACTGCTTTGCGCAGATGGCCGCCGCGGGGCGAACCGACTTTGAGCTGTGGGGGATCGCGCCACATGCGCATCTACCCTGGCTGAGCGATGCACAGGCTCGGGCGTTACGCGCCCAAGCCGCCGACTACGGGTTGCGCATTCGATGCCTGACCCCGGAGCAGGTCAGCTATCCGGTCAATATCGCCTCCCCGGACCCCGAACTTCGGCGGTACAGCCTGCGCGGATTTCGGCGGGCCGCGCAGCTTGCGGCCGAGCTTGGTGCCGAGTTGTTGTTTCTGACCGCCGGCTGCGGCGGAGCCCTCGAGGAGCCCGAGCGGGGCTTTGCGCGCAGTGCCGAGGGGCTCGCCGAGATCTGCGGCTACGCCCAGGAGTTGGGGTTGCGCTGCGTGCTCGAACCCTTGCAACCTAGCGAATCGAACCTCGTGACCACCGCCGGGCAGGCCGCCGCGATGCTCGAGGCGGTGCGCGCGCCGAATTTGGGGGTCACGCTGGATACCGTGGCCATGGCGGTGGCCGGCGAAAGCGTGGAGGACTATTGGCGAAGCGTCGGGGATCGATTGTGGCATGTGCACCTCATCGATGGTAGGCCGGCCGGGCATTTGGCCTGGGGCGATGGGTGGCTCGATCTTCGCGGGATCCTGCGCGACGTGGTGGCCGGTGGATACGCCGGGCTGCTGACCGTGGAGCTTTTCGGCGAGGGAAAATATCACGCGGATCCTGGTGCCGCGCACCGGCGGTCCGCGCGGGCGATCGAGCAGGTTTTGGGAGAGCTGAGCGGTCACCTAGGGAGTAATTGATGCGGCTGTTGGTGCTTTGAGGGCCTCGAAGTGAAGGTGGAAGTTCCAGGGTGAACTAATAATGAACTTAATTCTTTTAAGTGCTTGTGCTCACGTTCCATGGGCCGTATCGTAGAAAACGAATCATATTCGTTATTTAGGTCATGACCACCCGTGCCGGCGATCACCGTGCAGTGTGGCGACCTACTGGCCCCGGTACGGCGCTAGGCCGCAACCGATGAGGAACAGCATCCATGAGCACCTACTTCATGCCTGCAGAAACCGCTGCCCACGAGCGGATCTACATGGCCTTCCCTTCGAGCGGTTACACGCTGGGAGATACCGAGGAACAGGCCGAAGCCGCCCGCACCACATGGGCTAATGTCGCCCGTGCCGTGGCCCGCTTTACCCCGGTCACCATGGTCGTCGACCCGGCCGCCGAGGCCGACGCCCGGCGCCACCTGGGCGACGCGGTGGACTACGAATTCCGCGAGCTCAACGACGCCTGGATGCGCGACATTGGGCCGACCTTCGTGCGCGACGCCTCCGGGGAGCTGGCCGCGGTGAACTGGAACTTCAACGGTTGGGGCGCTCAGGAGTGGGCCAGCTGGGACAAAGACAGCAAGATCGCCGCCGAGATCGCACGGCACGCCGACGTGCCGCTACTGACCTCAGCCATCACCAACGAAGGCGGTGGCATCCACGTCGACGGCGAGGGTACCATTCTGGCCACGCGCAGCGTACAGCTGGATCCGGGACGCAACCCGCAGGCCACCGAGGAACACATCGAGGCCGAGTTCGCCCGGCTGCTGGGCACCGAGAAGGTCATCTGGCTCAACCGTGGACTTACGCGCGATAACGAGGAGTTCGGCACCCGTGGGCACGTGGATATCGTCGCCTGCTTCCCGGCCCCCGGCGTCGTGCTTTATCACGACCAGCAGGATGACACCCATCCAGACTTCGCGATCTCCGCAGAGGTGCGCTCGATCCTCGAGAGCGCCACCGACGCCCGCGGGCGCGCGCTCAAGCTCGTGCCGGTCCCGGCGCCCACGGTGCTCAAGGACGAGGAGGGCTGGGTGGACTACTCCTACATCAACCACCTGGTCACGAACGACGGCGTGATCGCCTGCGCCTTCAACGATCCGAACGACGAGGTCGCCGCCGGCATCCTCGCCGAGGTGTACCCGGGACGCGACGTCGTTTCGGTGGACGCAACCGAACTGTACGCCCGCGGTGGCGGAATCCACTGCATCACCCAACAGGTACCAACCCGATGAATTCAACCACCAACACCAGCAAGCTGAGCACCGAGCCGATCACCAAGACCGGCAAGGGGCTGACCGCCGGGCAGATCGGCCTGTTCACCGCCATCGTCATCGGTGTCTCGACCATCGCCCCGAGCTACGTGGTGGCCAGCACCCTAGGTCCCACCGCCGAAGCCGTGGGCACCCACCTGCCGGCGATCTTCATCGTCGGCTTCATCCCCATGTTCCTGGTGGCCCTGGGCTACCGCGAGCTAAACCGGGCGATGCCCGATAACGGTACAACCTTCACCTGGGTGTGGCGGGCCTTTGGTCCGCGCGCCGGCTGGATGGGCGGCTGGGGCATGCTCGCCGCCAATATCATTGTGCTGTCCAACCTGGCCGGTGTGGCCGTGGACTTCTTCTACCTGTTCCTCGGGCAGGCCTTTGGGCGCCCCGAGCTGGCCGACCTGGCCACGAACCCGTGGATCAATGTCGCCACCTGTCTGGTCTTCATGCTCGGCGCCACCTGGATTTCGGTGCGCGGGCTACACGCGGCCTCGATCGTGCAGTACCTGCTCGTGGGGCTGCAGGTGCTGGTGCTGCTCTGGTTCACCTTCGCCGCCTTCGCCAAGGCCGGACCGGCCGTGGAGTTCTCCATGGAATGGTTCAATCCGATGGGCATCGACTCCTTCTCCGCGATGGCCGTGGGCCTGAGCCTGTCGATCTTCGCCTTCTGGGGTTGGGACGTCTGCCTGACCATGAACGAGGAAACCAAGAATGGCGAGCGTACCGCCGGTGTGGCCGCGGGCTTCACCGCGGTAGCCGTGCTGGCCATCTACCTGCTGACCTCCGTGGCCGCCACCGTCTTCGCCGGTGTGGGCACCGAGGGGCTGGGGTTGGCCAACCCAGAGACCATCGGCAACGTCTTCGCCTCCCTGGCCGGCCCGGTGATGGGCCCGGCAGCGATCCTGCTCTCGCTGGCCACCCTGGCTTCCTGCGCAGCCTCGCTACAGTCCACCATGATTTCCCCGGCACGCTCGATGCTCTCGATGGGACACCACGGGGCCCTGCCGCAGGCCTTCACCCGGATCCACCCAAAGTTCGGTACCCCGGCGTTCTCGACCATCGTCGCCGCGGTGATCTCCACGATGTTCTACGCGCTGATGCGCTTCGTCTCGCTGAACGTGCTCAACGACACGATCTTGGCCTTGGGTATGATGATCTGCTTCTACTACGGGGTCACCGCCTTCGCCTGCGTCTGGTATTTCCGTCGTACGCTCACCGCCTCGGTGCGCAACCTGATCACCCGTGGCATCGCCCCGCTGCTCGGCGGCATCGCCCTGCTGGCCGTGTTTGTGCAGACCGTGATCGACTCGCTGAACCCGGACTATGGCTCGGGCACACACGTTGCCGGTATGGGCTTGGTGTTCGTGGTCGGAGTAGGCATCCTGATCCTCGGCGCGGTGTTCCTCATTGGTGCCCGCAAGCGCCGTCCGCGTTTCTACGACACCCGTCCGGAAACCCGCTACGTGCGACAGGACCTCGACCAAGGTTAGTCGCCACCAGCCAGTCTGCACGCCCCGTCCGCCCCGCCCGTCTTTGCGACGCCGGGACGGGCGGGGCGTTGCGCTAGGTTAGAGACAGGCATGCGGTACAGGAGGTGAGCTACGAGTGGGAATCGGTGCACTCTTGGCGCTGGCCGGGTCGGCCTTCCTTGGCAGTTCTCTCCAACGCATCTCCGGCATGGGCTTCGCCCTGGTGGCCTCGCCCTTTCTCGTTCTGGTGCTCGGGCCCTACGAGGGCATCATGCTGGTGAATTTTCTCGGGGCCTGTTCGGCGGCGTTGATCTTCCTGCAGGTGTTTCGGCAGGTGGAGTACCGCAAGATCGGGTTACTGCTCCTGCCGGCGATAGTCATGACCGTTCCCGGCGCATGGGTGGCCGGCCATCTGGGCTCGGGGTGGCTGAACGTAATGATCGCGGCGCTGGTGCTGCTGGCCCTCTCGCTCAGCTTTGCGATCCGCAATTTGCCCGTGGCGCAGAGCCGGGCACTGGCGGTGAGTGCTGGGGCGCTGTCCGGGTTCATGTCGGTGACCGCCGGGGTCTCCGGCCCGGCCATCGCCGGATACGCGGTAGCCACCCGCTGGCCACAGGCAAAATTCGCGATCTCCGTGCAGCTCTACTTTTTGGTGTTGGCGACCGCCTCGCTAGTGGCCAAGGGTGGGATGCCGCAGCTCAGCGGACCGGCCTGGATCGCGTGTCTCATCGCCATGGTGCTGGGCATCACCGCTGGGAACCTGCTGGCGGCAAAAATCAACCCCGCTTACAGTCGCACGGTGGTCATCGTCATCGCCCTGGCTGGCGCGCTGAGCCTCCTATTCTCGGGTATCACGCACCTCGCCGCATAATGGTGCTGACAGGTCATCAGGCGAAAAGGGCGGGGTAGTGCGCAGTCAGGTCAGCAAACTCGATATCGAGCGGCACGCATTGTGGGCCGGTGCCTCCGGGAGTGTGCTTGGGCTGATTGTGGCCCTGATCGTCTTCGCGGGACGACGCCCACCGCTGGCCGGCGGGCTATCGGTCGGTTCGGTCTCGGCGCTGACCGCGGGCGCCGCCGTGGTCGCGGCCAGCATCTGGGGTTTTCGACAGTTGCTCGTGGTCCGCGAACCCTGGTTGGCCGATATTCCCGCCTGGCGCAAGGCGCTGACCATGACCGGGCTGGTGCTCGTGCACAGCGGTGGCATCGTGATGGCGTTGACCACCCTGTTCTATCTGGCGCAACAAGCCTTTTTTGGGCTGGATGTCGATACCCTGGCGGGTTCGCTTTTCGTGGCCGCCGCCACCGGCATCGGCTGCTATATCGCGCTGGGTTCCACCGCGCGCACCGATGCGGCGAGCCTCGCCGGGGTGCTCGGGGTCTTTATGGTCGCCGGGGTGAGCATCAGCATGCTGCTTGCCGAGGAACTGGGCTGGTGGCGGGTGATGTTCTCCTCGCTGGGCACCTGGCGTGCCGGGGCCGGTTCCTTCTGGACGTTCAACACTACGCTGGTGGTGTCCGGGCTGGTGCTGGCCTCGCTCACCGAATTCCTCACCCGCGACTTGGCCAGGCTGGGCGCGATCTACCGGGAGCGGGTGCAGGCCCGGCCCCGGCGCTGGGGGAAAGTCTTCCGACCACGCCCCTGGTTCGTCCGCTGGTGCCTGCTGCTGGTCGCGGCCGCCGTCGTGTTCATTGGTTTGGTCCCGGTGGCTCCGGCCGAATCACTGCATTCGGCCTTCGTGCGCATTGCGGCGGCGGGCATGATGGTGCTCTTCGCCGGCAGCCTCCTGCTGTTTCCCGGTTTCCCGGCCGCCTTCCATCTGTTTTCGGTGGCCTCGCTCATCGCGGTGGTGCTGGCAAATCTGCTGTGGACCCGCTGGCACTATTACAACCTGACCGCCTTTGAACTGGTCGCGGTGGCCATATGTTTCGGATGGTTAAGCGTCTTTATCCGCACCACCGCCGCGATGGTCGAGGGAATTGAAAGCTAGCGAACGCCCGATCCGGCCAGCTGCTTTGTTTCCGGATACTGGTTAGACACCATTCGGAAAATGCGCTGACCTAAGCGCAAGCCGCCCTGTGGATGGCGTTCTAGCGCACCCCACTCGACAAGCTCGGCGACGAGCCGATGCGCGGAACTAATGGGTAAATCGGCATGTGCCGCAATGTCCGCCACCTTGATGGGGGCGGGCGACTGTTCAAACGCCGCAAGGATTTCGAGAACTCGGTTGGTAACCGAGCGGCCGGGCTGAGAGGTTCCACCTGACATGTATAACTCCGGTCAGTGAAGCGCGCCGAAGCGCGAACGGGCGATGATGACGGTCCCCAATTTCCCCGCCCGCCAGTCTAATAGGCGAAGCTGACCAGTAGTAGGATCCAAAGCTGGGAATTTCATCAATAAAAATGTGCCGCCCGCCACATCGGCGCTTCGGAAGGTTTTGGGCGGCGGGTAACTGCACGGAAAGGCGAAGATGAGTCAAGTAATAAGCAACGGGGTCTGCGGGGTACTTTTTGACTGCGATGGGGTACTCGTGGACTCCGAACCGATCACCAATGCGGTGCTGCGTACGATGCTGCACGAACTGGGGTGGGCGATCTCCGCACAGGAATGCATCGAGCTATTTATCGGCCGGGCGTTACGGGATCAGCGTGAGCTGATCTTTGAGCACAGTTCCGTGTGGATCACCGAGGATTGGTTGGCCGAGTTCCGCACCCGCCGCGATGCCCAACTTCGCGCTCAACTGCAAGCCATCGAAGGGGCCGCGGCAGCCGTGCGCGCAGCGGCGGACCGATTCGATTCGCGGATCGCCTGCGCCACCGGGGCGGACCTAGGCAAGGCCACCATGCAATTGGAGATGACCGGGCTGCTGCCGCTCTTCGCCGGGCAACTCTACAGCGGCATGGATCAACCACGTAGTAAACCCGCCCCGGACGTCTACCTGGCAGCTGCCGCCGGGATCGGTATCGATCCGGCCACGGCGCTGGTTATCGAGGACACCGTCTCGGGGGTGCGGGCCGGAGTGGCGGCCGGGGCCACGGTGCTCGGATTCTGCCCTGGCGGTCCAGCCCATACCTCGCCCGAAACCCTGCGTGCCGCCGGAGCCCAGCACACCTTCAGTCATATGGATCAGCTTGCGGAGTTGCTTGGTTGCCTCACGCCCCAGCAATAGCCCACCGGCGCGAAGGTGCCCAACTTCACCGTTGCTCTTAGACGCAGACATGAAACAATGGAAGAGATGACTTCGAGCAACTCCACCACACTGTCCGCGGCCGAACGCAAGGCCCTGCGCCAGGAGCAGGCCGCCGCCCAGCGCGCCCAGCAACTGCGTATTTCTCAATCGCGGGCCAAGGCCGAAGGGCGCGCCCAGGTGATCCCCACGGCCGAGGGGTGGAAGCAGCAGATGGGTGCCGACGGCCGCCCCGAACTGCAGTTCTCCACCAAGCGTCGGGTCTCGCAGCCACCGGTGCACCTAGCTGACCTGACCCTGTCCGAGCGCCAGGAGAAGCTCAAGGAGCTCGGGCTTCCGGGGTTCCGTGCCAAGCAGCTCTCCGTGCACTACTTCCAGCACTACACGACCGATTCCGAGGCCATGAGCGATCTGCCCAAGGCCGGTCGCGAGGACCTGGTCTCGGCGATGTTTCCGAAGCTGCTCACCGAGGTGAAGCGGCTGACCACCGACGACGGTAAAACCATCAAGTTCCTCTGGCGCCTCTTCGACGGGTCGCTCGTCGAATCGGTGCTCATGCGTTACCCGAACCGCATCACTCTGTGCATCTCTTCGCAGTGTGGTTGTGGCATGAACTGCCCGTTCTGCGCCACCGGCCAGGCCGGGCTGACCCGCAACATGTCCACCGCGGAAATCCTGGACCAGATCGTGCAGGCCAACCGGGTGATCGCCGAAGGCGGACTGGGAGGACAGAAGCACCCCGAGGAGCGCGTAGGCAATATCGTGTTCATGGGCATGGGTGAGCCGCTAGCCAACTACAAGCGCGTGATGAACGCCGTGCACCGCATGGTTGCCGAGGCCCCGGAAGGCCTGGGCATGAGCGCGCGCGGCATCACGGTCTCCACCGTGGGGCTGGTTCCGGCCATCCGCAAGCTGGCCGAGGAAAACGTTCCGGTGACCTTCGCGCTGTCGCTGCATGCCCCGGACGATGAGCTACGTGACGAGCTGATCCCGGTGAACTCGCGCTGGAAGGTCGACGAGGCACTGGATGCCGCCTATGACTACTACGTGAAGACCGGGCGCCGCGTCTCCATCGAGTACGCGCTGATCAAGGACATGAACGACCACGCCTGGCGCGCCGAACTGTTGGCCAAGAAACTCAACGCTCGCGGCCGCGGTTGGGTGCACGTGAACCCGATTCCGTTGAACCCGGTGCCCGGCTCCGTGTGGACCCGCTCCGAGGAAGAGATCACCCGGGACTTCGTGCGTCGGCTCGACGAACTGGGGGTTCCGACGACCCTGCGCGACACCCGCGGCAAGGAAATCGACGGAGCCTGCGGCCAGCTGGCCGCAGACGGCGATTCGTAACCCACAGCAGTTCATACTTCAGGCGGCCACTTCCCGTAAGGGAGGTGGCCGCCTGAAGTTTATCCACCCATGTCATCTAGCTCGAGGACGCAGGGATGTGGATAACTTGTTAATTACTTTACATTGATCACATACGAGCGGTATGCCTTAGCTCGAATCAGCCACGCAAATTCGGGGATTTTGCCGGTTATCCACGAGTTGTCGCTTATCCACAGATGATGTGGAGTATTTGTTGATAGCCCTCCGGAAGCTGTGTACGGCATGTTGAAACATTCGTCCTTCGCCGTGCCCTGCTGGTAGGAGTAGAGATAGTGACACGGGGTGCCGGGATATCGGCTGAGAGTACACCCGTTGAACCTGATCCAGTTAGTACTGGCGAAGGGATTGTCCTGGTGGGTGTCGCCCGCTGCGCTCTTCCCGTTCGCCTCCTTAACGCAAGGAGCCTGAATGAGCACCCAACCTGCCACCGTGGCACGTACCCCACTCATTGGTGAACAACTCGTCCTCGTCACCGGCGCTGGCCGCGGCCTAGGCCGTGCTATCAGCCATGCCTTTTTGAGCGCCGGGGCACGTGTGCTGATTAATTACCACCGCTCACAAGGGGCGGCGGAGCAACTCGCTGAGCAGTTTCCGCAGCAGGCTCTGGCGCTGCACGCCGATCTCAACCAGCCCGAAACACTGAAGGAAGCCGTGACCGCAGGTGAGCAACATTTCGGCATGCCGATCACCACGCTGGTCAACAATGCCCTTTTTGATTTCTCCTTCAACGGCGATGCGCGCGCGAAGGCGGCCGATCTGAGTCCTTCGGACCTGCAGAGGCAATTCTCCGGGTCGGTGCTAGCACCTGTCGCAGCGATTCAGGCCGTGCTTCCGTCGATGCGCGCGGCCGGAGGCGGGCGGGTTATCAACATTGGCACAAACTTGTTCCAGCACCCGGTGGTTCCCTACCACGACTACACCGCGGGCAAGGCGGCACTGCTCTCGTTGACTCGCACCTTTGCCGAAGATCTCGGGCCTGAGGGCATCAACGTGAATATGGTTTCTGGGGGTCTGCTACGCACCACGGACGCGTCCGCTGCGACCCCTGCCGACGTATTTGATTACATTGCTGCAGGTACTCCGACCCGTCGGGTTACAACACCTGAGGAATTGGCCGACGCGGTGCTCTTCTTTGCCAGCGAGTGGGCGCGTGGAGTGACGGGACAGAATCTCATCGTCGATGGTGGACTGGTTAAGGGATGAGCCTGAAACAGTTACATCTGAATCTTTTCAGTTACGGGGTCGGGCACCATCAGGCCGCTTGGCGGCACCGGTCCTCGGCCGCTGAGCGCCTAGGCACGCTGGACTATCACATCGAATTGGCCCAACTGGCCGAACGCGGACTATTCGATGCGGTCTTCTTTGCCGATGGGCAGAGCCTAGATCCACGCAGGGCTGCCGAATCGCCGAGCTGGTTCTTCGAACCGTTGACCCTGCTCACCGCGCTGAGTCAGCATACCCGGCGTATTGGGCTGATCAGCACCGTCTCCTCGAGTTTCTACTCGCCGTTCCATGCGGCGCGACTGCTGGCCAGCCTGCAGCAACTCAGTGGTGGCCGAGTGGGTGTAAACGTGGTGACGAGCATGTTTGATAGTGAAGCTCAGAACCACTCGATGTCGGCGCTTCCCGAGCATGCCCAACGCTACGCACGGGCCGATGAATTTATTCGGGTGCTCTCCGAGCTCTGGGCCTCGTGGCCCATGGAATCCCTACAGGTGGACCGAGAGGGGCATTTCATGGATCCCAGCGGTGCGCGCGCCATCGCACACCGAGGCGAACACTTTGCAGTCAACGGCCCACTCAACGTTCCGGTGTCTCATGAGTACGGCCCGCCGGTTATCTTTCAGGCCGGAGCTTCGGAGCCCGGGCGTGAAATGGCAGCACGGTACGCCGAAGGTATCTATGCGGTGGCCGCGGACCACCAGATGGGCGTTGAGTACGCCAGTGATTTGCGGCGGCGCTCGAGCCGGTACGACCGAGACCCACAAGGCCCATTGATCATGCCGGGCTTGGTCTGTTACGTGGGGCGCAGCATGGGCGAAGCACACACCAAGAAGCGCGCCTTGGATCAGTTGCTACCTGTAGAGCAGGGACTGCGCCAGCTGGCACTGTTCACACAGCAGGACGTGAGTGACTGGGATCTGGATGAGCCGGTGCCGCCACTACCGCCGCTGGCTGATTTCACCGGGCCCAAAGGACGCTATGCGACCATTTTGCGACTCATCGAGATGCATCGACCCACGGTGCGAGAACTGTTGGGATTCCTAGCCGCCGGTGGCGGTCACTGCACCATGATCGGCACACCACAGAGCATCGCCGATGAGATTGAACTATGGCTGGATACTGGCGCGGCCGACGGTTTTAACCTGATGCCACCGAGTTTGCCTGAGGGACTTCGCGACTTCGTCGATCTCGTCGTCCCAGAATTGCAGCGTCGTGGCAGATTTCGTACGGGGTACCAGGGCAGTACACTTCGTTCGCATCTTGCACAGGGGTATGGGCGGTAAGCTCGGCATATGCCAGAGAGTGGGAAACAAGCGCAGCACACCGTCAGTCGCCTTAAGGTCTCCGCCCGCGGCGCGGTGGCACCCTTCGAGGTTATGGACATAGTCGATCGAGTCTCCACACTACGGGCTCAGGGTATTGATGTTATTTCGCTGTGCGTGGGGGAACCCGGCGGGGGAGCACCCGCAGCCGTGAACGCGGCCGCGGCCAAGCTCCACGCCGAGGGCGCCGACTTTGGGTATACGCCCACTCGCGGGCTACCCGAGACCCGGGCAGCTCTGGCCGAACACTACGCACGGCAGTATTCGGTGCAACTGCCTGCGGAGAATATCGTGATGACCACCGGCTCCTCCGGAGCCTTCCAGTTGGCCTTTCTTGCCGCCTTTGATCCGGGCGATGTAGTCGCGTTGGCACGTCCGGGCTACCCCGCCTACGCTAACATTCTTAGCGCGCTCGGGTTGCAGGTAGTGGACCTCGCCACCGGGGAGGAGCAGCGCTTCCAACCCACCGTCGCTTCACTCGAAGCGGCGCTCGCCGAACACAGTAGGCTCGACGGTTTGGTAATTGCCTCGCCGGCGAACCCTACCGGCACGATGCTCTCCGGTGCCGAGCTGGCCGAGCTGGCGCACTGGTGCCAACGCCATGGGGTGCGCTTGATCAGCGACGAGATCTATCATGGGATCGAGTTCGATCCACAGCGTCCGGCCCACACCGCCTGGGAATACTCGCGTGAGAGCCTCGTGGTTTCGTCCTTCTCCAAGTTCTGGGGAATGACCGGTTGGCGGTTGGGCTGGATGCTGGTGCCAGATGACCTGATCTGTGCCGTGGATGCCTTGGCCTCGAACTTGGCCCTGTGCGCACCGGCCCCGGCGCAGCGGGCGGTGCTTCACGCCTTTAGCCCCGCCTCGATGGCCGAGGCTCGTGAACGAGTGACCGAGTTCGCGGCATCCCGGGAGCTGGTGATGCAGAATCTTGCGCGGCTTGGTTTCGACTCGGCCGCTCCGGCGGATGGAGCGTTCTACCTCTATGGCCGATTGGCTCCGCGGGTACTCGAACGCTTCGCTAGTGCGTCGGCGTACTGTCGGGCGGTGCTGGATGAGGCACGGGTGGCGCTCACCCCCGGCAACGACTTCGACCCCGCTACCGGAGATCGTTATGTGCGGCTGTCCTTCGCCGCCGGGCCAACGGCCATCGCGCAAGCCATCGAACGGATCGACGGATTCCTTACCCGCCACGGGCTCGCCGGCTAGCGGCGGCGGTATCCACAGTCCGTTCCGCGGCTTGTCGATGGCGAGGGCGTCGCAGCGAATCTGGGTCAACTGACCCTGAATCGATGTGAGGAACCGTGATGAACGAGCCACTTCCCGTTGCGGAACACGAATGCCTGTACTGCTACCTCTACCGCATGTTCGGCGCCATGGGCTGCGATCGAACTTTGCGGCTGAGCGCCTATTACCGCGACACGATGGCACCGCGCGCCATCGCGCTGGAACGCAAACTGGCCGAGCTGGGCGGGTTCTGTGACTGTGAGGTGCTCATGAACGTAGTCAGCCCCGCCGACGAACTCGGCGAAGACGACGAGGACGAAGACGGGGCCTATAAATTGGAAAGCTGGGAAACCGACGACGGGCAGAAAGAGTTGGTGTGCACCGGCGTGCGCCGGGGCAGCACCAGACCCTGCGAAAACTGGCTCATCCGCCGCGGTATCCAGTGGGGCGGCGGTCAGTATCGCTGACCTACTTCTTGACGACACCCTTGCGGGCACGCAACAACTCAACTCCGATCGGGATCACCGAGATCAGCACGATCAGGATAAAGATCAGGTCGATATTGTGCTCGATCCAGTCGATCTGACCCAGCCAGTAACCCAGTAGCGTGACGCCAATACCCCACAGCGCCGCGCCGATCAGGTTGAAGGCCACGAAGGTCGAACGCTTCATTTCGGCCACGCCAGCGATCACCGGCACGAACGTACGCACGACCGGTACGAAGCGAGCCAAAATCACCGCACGACCACCAAAGCGTTCGAAGAATTCGTGGGCTTTTTGCACATTGGACTGGGAGAAGAACCGGGAGTCCTCGCGCTTGAACAGCGCTGGTCCGGTCTTTCGCCCAATAATGTATCCGGTTTGATCACCGATAAAGGCACAAACGAAAATCGCGAGGCAGAAGACCCATAGCGGAATATGAATGGTTCCGGTGGCGATGAGCATGCCCACGGTGAAAAGCATCGAATCGCCAGGCAGGAAGAACCCGACCAATAGACCAGTTTCGGCGAAGACGATGCCGCACACCAAGAGCAAAACCCAAGGGCCGAGGGCCGGGTTGTTGAGGAATACGGCAGGGTTCAGCCAATCGGGGAGGAACGCCGCGCCAAGGGGCATCACTCCGGGATTGCTGAATGTCGAAAGCAAGGAGGAAAGATCAAGCACGCTTCTTACAGTACGGGAACTTGCTGGGCTTTTCCCATGACAAGTAGGCAGTCTCACGTTATGCTTTGTCGGGCTCTGGCATGACAGCTGTCATGGGTAGAACATGACTTTTTGATCTTCTGCCGGTTAGGTGCCGTGGCGAAGACTAGAGGCATGGAAACACAGACAGCCGCCCAGGCCCTGACATTGTCGGGGTTGACTAAAACCTTTACCGGTCTTGGTGACACCGTCCATGCGGTCCGCGGGATCGACCTTTCGATTCCCTCGGGCCAAATCATGGCCCTGCTAGGGCCTAACGGCGCCGGGAAGACCACCACGGTGGATATGATCCTGGGCTTGAGCACTCCAACCGCGGGGGAGGTCGAAGTGCTGGGGCTGAAGCCTAGGCAGGCAGTCCTCGGCGGACGGCTATCGGCCGTCTTGCAGACCGGAGGTTTGCTACGCGATCTCACGGTGCGCGAAACGGTCACCGTGATCGCCGCCATGCACGAAGTCCCCGAACGGGTGAACGACGTGATGGAGCGGGCACGACTGACCGGGATCGCTAAGCGGAAGATCGCCAAGTGCTCCGGCGGTGAGCAGCAGCGCGTCAAGTTCGCTCTGGCCCTGCTACCAAACCCGGATGTGCTGATCCTTGATGAACCTACGGCCGGCATGGACGTCATGGCACGACGTGATTTCTGGGCCTCGATGCGCGAAGACGCCGGAACCGGGCGCACCATTATCTTCGCCACCCACTATCTGGAGGAAGCACAGAGCTTCGCCGAACGCACCGTGCTCATGCGGCAAGGCCAGATCATCGCCGACGGGGCGACCAGCGAACTTCGCACCCTGATCTCAGGCCGGCATGTCACCGCCACCCTACCCGACGCCCAGGCAGTGGCTGCCGCCGAAGCCAGTGACTCGAACGTAAGCATTGTCGAACGCAACGGGTTGCGCGTGCAGTTCAGCTGCCAAGACTCCGACCGCTTAGCCGCGAGGCTATTGGGCGAACTCGGCGCCTTCGACCTCGAGATCTCCGCCCCTAGTCTCGAAGATGCTTTCATCCAGCTAACCAAGGACCCCTCATGAACGCCACCTACATCCGCATTGAGTTCACCCGACACCTGCGCGACGGGTCTAACTTGCTCTTCGCCCTATTGCTGCCCGCCGCCATGTATCTGCTTTTTGGCACCCTGCCGGGGTACTCCGCGGAGGAAGCCGGGGCCGGCAATGTGAAGTTCTACATCATGGTTTCCATGGCTGCCTACGGCGCGGCGGTGAGTACCGTGGCCATTGCCGGAACGGTAGCCACCGAAACCATGCAGGGCTGGGGGCGCCAGATAGCGATGACACGTATGCCTGCCGCTTCTTTTGTAGCGTGCAAGATGTTTGTGGCGACTACCGTTGCAGGGCTGAGTTCCGCGCTGGTTTTCGTCTTGGGAGCCAGCACCGGGGCCACCGTGGCCGATGGCTGGATTTGGCCGGTGAGCTATCTGATTACGCTCTGCGGATCGCTGATCTTTGCCTGCTACGGCATTGGCGTAGGCATGCTGTTTAAGTCGGAATCGGCCCTAGGGTTGGCATCGGGACTTTTGGTCTTCTTCGCTTTCTTCGGCAACGTGTTTATGCCGCTCAGCGGCCTCATGCTGGACATAGCACGGTTCACCCCGATGTACGGGTTCGTGGCACTGGCCCGCTACCCGCTGATGCGCGATGTTCCCGAATTCACCGGCATGGCACCGGACGCATTGTGGATTCCGGTGACTAATCTGGTGGCATGGACCGTCATCTTCGCGATCTTCGCCGTCGCGGCCACCCGGAAGGCCAAGGCCCGGCAGTGAGCGAACGGTCGCTACCGCCGGATGAAGCGGAACAGTTCTGGAATAAGCATGGATGGCTTATTTCGGGGGTGTGGCTGATCTTTCTGACCTTCCCGCTGATGGCGCTGTTCGAGGAGCCCTATCCGCTACCACTGAAGGTACTGGGGATAGGGCTCATCGTGCTCTTCGCCGTGGTTTATGTGCGCGGTTATGCTCGCTTCAGCCACACGGTGGGTCACGGCGGAACGCGAAGCCTCGAAGCGTATGGCTACTTCGCGGTGCTCTGTGTGCTCGTTTTGGGCTCTATACCGCTACTCGATGCGGGCGTGTTGAGCATGCTGCCCTTCATCTCCTCCTACGCTGCGTTCCTGCTTCGGCGTCCGGCCGCCTACGCAACGTACGCCGTGGTGCTGGTGCTTTGCTTCGCGCTACCGCTCATCTACGACGTACTGCTCGGAGCACTGTTCCTCATCGGGCTGAATATGGTGCTCATGGTGGTGTACCTGATCACCGTGATGGCCATCGAGCGTTCCGTTGCCGCCGAAGCGGTGCGCGCCGACTTCCTCGTCCTCAGCGAGCAGGAACGGATGGCGCGAGACGTGCACGACGGCATCGGCCATTCACTCACAGCACTCAACCTCAAGGCCCAGCTGGCCCTGCGGCTGATCGATAGCGGCAAGGTACAACAAGCACGTAGCGAGGTCGAACAGCTCTCCGAACTGGCCGTAGCCGCGCTAGATTCGGTGCGCACCACCGTGCATGGGCTGAGCCACCACGACCTGGCCGAACAGTTAGCCGCGGTGCGCGAGGCTTGCGAGGCCAACGGCATTTCCTTCACCGTCATCGGACAACCCGATATGATCCCGACACGGTGGCGTTCACACGCCTCATGGATTCTTCGGGAAGCGCTCACTAACGTGTGGCGGCATGCGCATGCCAGCCGGGTCCGCGTGGTGATCGGACCGGCTTCGCTGAGCGTGGATGATGACGGTGATGGGTTGCAGGGTAGCGAACCGGGACATGGCATTCGTGGAATGTATGAACGTGCCCGCCTGCTCGGGGCCGAATTTGAGCTCGGCACCTCGAATCTAGGTGGCGTCAGCGTACGCCTGACCTTTCCCGTAACCGAAGGGGACCACCGATGATCCGGATCATCATTGCCGATGACCAGCATCTGGTGCGCGGGGCGCTGGTCGCTCTATTGAATCTGGAGGCCGACCTTCAGGTGGTCGCCGAATGTTCCGACGGTGACGAAGTGCTCGCGGCGCTCGCCGAGCACCCGGCCGATGTGGCACTGCTCGATGTGCAAATGCCTCGGCAGGACGGCTTGCAGACCGCAGCCCAGCTACGTGCGGCACACCCGGAGGTGAAGATCATCATCGTCACCACCTTTGACCGTCCGGGCTACTTCCGGCAGGCCTTCGATCTGGGGGCCCAAGGATTCTTGGTGAAGGATGCACCACCGGCCGAGCTGGTCGAAGCCATTCGCAGGGTGCATCGGGGAGGCAAGGTGATTGACCCGCAACTGGCGATGCTCAGCGTACAAACCGCGCAAAATCCCCTGACCGAGCGCGAACGCGAAGTGCTTTCGCTGGCCGCAGCAGGAGGTCCGGTGGCGCGGATTGCCGGGCAATTGCACCTATCCGCCGGAACGGTCCGCAACCATTTATCGAATGCGATCGGCAAACTCGGTGCCGCCAACCGCATCGAAGCGGCCCATGCAGCAAAAGAACGCGGCTGGATCTAGCGGGTTGCAAAGTGGGTGATCATGCCGATGACCCAGACCGATGAGGCTAATGCGACGCAACCGAATTCGACCAGGATACCCACGCCCATCGCCTTCAACGCAGCCCACGACGATCCAAGCGCACCGTGGGCGTCTCGACGCCGCACGCTTTCGCCGGCGAACAACCCGATCGCGAAACCGATAAACAGGCCCACCACGGGGATCACGAAGGCACCGATAATGGCGGCTAATAGCGCGATCAAGATCGAACCACGCGGGATATTGTGTTCCTTGAGCTTCTTGCCGGTTAGCACCGCCGAGGCGCTAAAACCCAGCAAGGCCAGCACTCCACCGATCCCCGCGGCCCACCACGCCGGGGTCGTGCCTATCAGTGCGGCCCAGCCAATCAGGGTGCCGATCGTCAACAGCGACCCGGGCAATACCGGGAAAATCGTGCCGAGCGCCGAAATGATCAGCAAGGCGGCGGCGAGCAACGAGAACAAAATCTGTGTATCCACGATCTCCAGTGTGACACGCTAAGGTCATGAGTCTTCCGACAGCTGGCATTGAACTGAGTATCGAACACTCCGTGGCCACCCTGCGCTTGCATAATCCGAGACAGTACAACGCCCTGACGCGCCAGATGTGTCAGCAACTGATCGAGCACATTGCACGCTGCAGCGAGGACGCCGACGTGGCCGTACTGGTGCTCACCGGCGCCGGCGAACATTTCTGTGCCGGCATCGCCATTGACCGCATGGACGAAGTGCTCTTCGACGGCCCGGACGGAGTCGTGAATCATTTTGACGCGGTCGATCGGGCCCTGCGCGACTGCCCGAAACCGGTGATCGCGCTCGTGCGCGGCACCTGCTACGGCGGCGCCTGGCAGTTGGCTTCTGCTTGCGACATCCAACTGGCCTGCGAGGACGTGCGTTTAGCCATTACCCCGGCTAAAATCGGTTTGCTCTTCCCGCGGCGGGGACTGGAACGGCTGGTGAATACCGTGGGGCAGAGCCGTGCCCGCTTTTTGCTCTTTTCTGGACTCCGGCTCGAGGTCGAGCAGATAGCCGCCTGGGGGCTGTTTACCGAGGTGCTTCCGGCACGGGACCTCGACGAGCGCGTGGCCAAGCTAGTGCAGCAGTTGGCGGCGAATTCCCCCTACGCGCTGCGCCGGAGCAAGCAGGCGATGAACCTGCTTGAGTGCGCCGAAGACAGTGACTCGCCAGAGTTTTGGCAACGTGTCTGGGCTGAGAATGGGACCAATCCCGATTTGGCCGAGGGGCGGGCAGCCTTCGAGCAGAAACGCCGCCCTGATTTTCGCCCGTGGTCCGCGTCGGTTCAGTAGCAAAAGAATGGTACCGAACCGACGTATGGACTGCGGTTCTTAGGCTCGAGCGTGCCGCGCCACCAGCTCTCGTTTGAGGATTTTGCCGCTTGGGCCCAGCGGAAACTCGGTGACGATCTCGACGAGTCGCGGGTACTTGTATGCGGCCATGCGCTCGGCAGCCCATTGCCGTACCGTATCGGCGTCGAGCCCGGAGGATTCGGCCACGGTGACAGAGGCGGCGATCTCTTGGCCGTGCGTTTCGTGACTGACCCCGTAAACCGCGGCGTTGGTGATCCCCGGATGCTCCATGAGGACTTCCTCGACTTCGCGCGGGTAGACGTTGTACCCATTGCGCAGGATCATATCCTTGGTTCGGTCAACGATGCGCACATAATCATCATCGTCCTTGGTGCCCAGGTCACCGGTGCGGAACCAGCCATCGACCATGGCTTCGGCGGTGGCTTCGGGACGATTGAGGTAACCGGAGAAAAGGTTATGTCCGCGCACGACCACTTCGCCGAGTTCGCCGCGTTCGAGCAACACGATGCGTCCGGGTTCGGTGGGGTCGGCGATCTCGACGTCCACACCCCAGATGGGGGTGCCGACCGTTCCTGCCCGGGGTTCGCGGTTGACGTGGTTGAGACAGGCTACCGGGGAGGTTTCGGTGAGGCCGTAGCCTTCGTGAATTTTCGCGCCGAAGCGCTGTTCAAAGCCCTGCAAGACGCTTAGCGGGAGCGCCGCACCGCCCGATACTCCATAGCGCAGCGACGTGGGCCGCTCGGTGCGAGCCTTGCCGGCTTCGAGCAGGGCGATATACATGGTCGGCACCCCAAAGAACACGTCCACGTGTTGGTCAAGCACAATATCCAATGCATCGGATCCGGTGAATTTTGGCAGCAGGATGATTTCGGCACCCGCGCGGATTCCCACATTGAGCACCGCGGTTTGCCCGAATGTGTGAAAGAGCGGTAGCCCGCCAAAGAGTCGGTCACCGGCCCGGACTTCAAGTGTTCCTCCGATCAGCGCCCCGGTTTGTTCCACAAGAGCCAGGTGGGTGCCCATGGCCCCTTTGGGTTTGCCGGTGGTTCCCGAGGTGTAGAGGATCGTAGCGATATCTTCGGGGTGTCGGGGTAGGTAGGTGTCGATGGCGGTGCTGGCGGCGGCACGCTCTTCGAGCCGGTCGGTGCCCAATTCGGTTGGCGCCAGCACGCTGAAGACCGGCACACCGCTGGCTTGTGCCCCGGCGGCTCCTTCGGCGAGCAGCGGGGCCGCGCAAATAAGCACCTTGGCCTCGGCGTCCTCCAATACGTAGGAGATTTCTTGGCGTTTGAGCAGTGCATGGATGGGGACCGCAATGGCCCCGAGGCTCAGCACCGCATAGTAAACGCGGGCGAAATCTGTCACGTTCGGAATCAGTAGTGCGACGCGATCGCCGGGGCCCACACCGGCGTCGCGTAGTGCCCCGGCATAGGCACGCGTTTCATCCCAGAGTTCACGGTAGCTGGTGGTAATCCCGTTCATGGTGATCGCGGGGCGATCCGCATGACGCTTGGCAGATTCTGCCAGCAGGGCGGCGACGGACATGGTGAGATTCGAGGCGGGGCGCTGCATGGAAGGATCTCCTTGGCATTAGGTGACGTGTATCACAGTACATATCATCCTAATGGAACGGCGTCTCAAATCAAGACATTCAGTCTCACTTTGCGCGGGGACTTAGCGCAGTCGGGCGTTATTCAGCACGGGCAGGGCCTGACGAACTTGATCGATAATGCTTGGATCGATGCCCACTAGTTGCATAGTCGGGGCCGTGCCGAGATCCTTGATGACTTCTCCTGTCGGGGAAATGACCGCGCTATGCCCCACACCCAGTGGCGTGCCGGCTGGTACGTCGTCGCGAACCGTAGCCGGATCGGCCTGATCGACCGCGATGACAAAGGTGGTACTGTCCATGGCGCGGGCCCGCGTGGCCAGCTTCCACTGCCGCGCCTTGCCGGGGCCCGAGGCCCAAGATGCGCACACGATATTGACCACCGCACCGGTTTCGGCCATTTGCAGGAAGAGGTCGGGGAAGCGCACGTCATAGCAGGTGGCCAAGCCCATGGTAATGCCGTTGAGCTCGAAGGTTACCGGGTGCTCGCCCGGGGTGACGGTTTTCGATTCGTGAAAGCCAAAAGCATCGTAGAGGTGGATCTTGTCGTAGCTGGTATCCACCGTCGGGCCGGTGACAAGCAGAGTGTTACGCACCGTGCGCTCGTCGGCGCCCGGGGTGAACATGCCGGCGACAACGGTGATTCCATGGTGTTCGGCGGCGGCGCGCACGGCGCTGGCCCACGGGCCATCAAGGGGTTCGGCGATGGGGGTTAGTGTGGTGCCAAAGGCGCACATGGAGGCTTCGGGAAAGACGATGAGATCCGCGCCCTGCCGCGCGGCGTCGGCGATATGGGTGCGCAGCAGCTCGAGGTTCTCGGCTGGGCTGGTCGTACTCAAAATTTGTGCGAGTGCAATTTTCATCATCATCCCTGCCTTGTGGACGCTTGCGTTCCACCATCTTGGCATAGTTGGCCCATATTGGCTCCCGTGTGGCACGTGCGCGTCGGTAAGTCCTGCCGTTGGCGAGAATCATCCGTAATAATAAGACAATGACTACTGAGCGCAGGGATGCGGAATCGACAAACTCGCGACCTCCATCGATGGCCGACGTGGCCTCGGTGGCAGGGGTGTCGCATCAAACGGTGTCCCGAGTCCTCAATGACCACCCCAATGTCCGCGAAGACACCCGGCAGCGGGTTCTTCAGGCCATTGAGCAGCTGGGCTACCGGCGGAATCGGGCGGCGCGGGCGCTGGCTACCGCGCGAACCAGCACCATTGGCATTCTCACCGTGGGAAATTCGAACTTCGGACCAGCCAATACCGTGCTGGGCATTGAATCGGCCGCGCGAGCCGAGGGGTACTTCGTCTCGGTGAGTTCACTAGAGGCCTCCGATGCGGCCGGTGCGCAACTGGCGTTGGGCCACCTGGTCGATCAGGGGGTGGACGGGATCATCGTGGTGGCACCGCTTGCGGAAGTGGCCCAGGTGGTGGAGCGTGCCTCGTTGAATGTGCCGGTGGTCGTGGTGGCCGCTAACCCGCTGGCAGAGCCCACGGATGCCTTGCGATACGTCTGCGCCGACCAGCGTTTCGGCGCGCGGGCGGTGACCGAGTATCTCATCGAACTGGGGCACCGGCGGATCGCCCACGTGGTGGGCCAGGAGAACTGGATCGATGCCGCCGAGCGCCGCACGGAGTGGCGAAGGGTGCTCGAGGAGCATGCGGTGCAGGGTCGAGAGTACCGCGCCGAGGGCTGGAGTGCTGCCGATGGCTATGCGGTGGGGCGGCAAGTCGCCGACGATATTGCCGCCGGTCAGGGTCCTACCGCGGTATTCGCGGCCAACGACTACATCGCTCTGGGTCTCCTGCGGGCACTTTGGGAGCGTGGCTTGCAGGTGCCGGAGGATGTGTCGGTGGTGGGTTTCGATGATGTGGAGAGTTCGGCTTTTTACATCCCGGCATTGACCACCGTCCGGCAACCCTTTGGGGCCTTGGGCAAATCCGCCATGAGTGCGCTCTCGGCCCTGTCCGCCGGGGAACCGGGTGGTGAAGGGCGTTTTGCTGCCACCTTGGAGCCGGAGCTGATCGTGCGCGCGTCCACCGCGCCGCCACGCGCCGCGAGGGACTAACTTGCCGGGCGCAGAGGCCCGGAGCTAGAAACTGAAATTGCCATGGGGCTTGTGAGCCAAAGATGTTAGCGCTAACATTTCTGGAGACAGACCACATTTCAGCGCTCCTCGTGCACCGTGCGAGGAGTTACTCAAGGAGTACCCGTGAGCACGCAGCAGTTTCAGACCGCCCGCAGCGATATCGACTCGGGGCGTGCCTATCTGGGGATCGAACTTGGCTCCACCCGCATCAAGGCGGTGCTGATCGCACCCAATGGGGATGTGCTCGCTGGCGGGGAGCATCAGTGGGAGAACCGCTACGAGAACCGGCTCTGGACCTACAGCCTCGAGGCTGTCTGGGAAGGGATCCAACGCTGCTATGGTGCGCTGGTCGAGCAGGTCGAATTGGACTATCAGACCTCGCTTCGGCAGTTGGCCGGCATCGGCATTTCCGCGATGATGCACGGTTATCTGGCCTTCGACGCACAGGGGCAACTGCTGGTGCCCTTCCGCACGTGGCGGAACACCAACACCGCCGTCGCGGCCGAGCAACTCAGTGCACGGTTCGCGTGCAATATCCCCTTGCGCTGGTCCATTGCTCACCTCTGGCAAGCCATGCTCGATCACGAGGAGCATGTACCGCGGCTAGACCGGCTGACCACACTGGCCGGATACGTGCACTGGAAGCTCACCGGAGAATTCGTGCTGGGCGTCGGAGACGCCTCGGGGATGTTCCCGATCGATAGCGAAAGCGGACAGTACGACGCTAGGCTCATCGCCTCCTTCGACGAGTTGGCCGGGGACCGGCTCGGTTCCGGAGGGCTTCGCGCCCTGTTGCCGATAGTGAAACGGGCCGGGGAGAACGCCGGATTACTGAGCGCCGACGGGGCGCGGCTCTTGGATCCCAGTGGCACGCTGCAGGCGGGGATCGCGCTCTGCCCGCCGGAAGGGGACGCCGGCACCGGCATGGTGGCCACCAATTCGGTGGCCGTGCGCACCGGCAACATATCGGCCGGCACGAGCATCTTCGCCATGGTCGTTCTCGAGCGAGCGCTGCACGGTGCGCACGCCGAGGTCGATCTGGTCACCACGCCCAGCGGCGACCCGGTGGCCATGGTGCACTGCAATAACGGAGCCAGTGAGCTCGGCGCATGGGCCGAGGTCTTCACCCAATTCGCCGCGGGCCTGGGGCATCAGGTGGATGCCACGCAGGTCTATGCCACGCTCTTCGACGCGGCCCGCCAGGGCTCCCCGGACGCCGGAGGCCTGCTGGCCTACAACAATCTCTCCGGAGAACCGATCACCGGCCTCAGCGAGGGACGCCCGCTTCTGGTGCGCGGTCCAGATTCGCAGCTGACCCTGGCCAATCTCATGCGCTCCCAGCTCTATGCGGTGTTCTCCACGCTGTCATTGGGGCTGCGCGTGCTGACCGAGCAGGGGGTGCAGATCGAGACGATGCATGCTCATGGAGGCTTGTTCCGCACCCCCGGTGTCGCCCAGCAAATGCTGGCGGCCGCCATCGGAACCCCGGTCGCCGTCGGACAAGGGGCGGGGGAGGGCGGTGCTTGGGGGATCGCCGTCCTAGCCGCCTATATGGGCAGCGGGGCCCGTGAGGACTTGGCCGACTACCTGCAACGCCAGATTTTCGTCGCCACCCAACCTGCGGTGCTCGCCCCTCAGGAAGTGGACGTCGTCGGCTATGACAGCTACCTGAATCGCTATAGCGCCGGCCTGGCCGTGCAACGCGCTGCCACCGAGGCCCTCTAGCGGGCAGGTGTGCCCTAGAGATCGAATCGGAACTTAGAAAAGAGACGGACCGCCATGTCCACCAGCAATACCTTGGCCGCCTACCCGGCCAGTATGATCCAACAGCTTCGCCAGGTGCGTCAGAGCGTGGCCGAGCTGCACGCCGAACTGCCACGCTACGAATTGGTGGTGTGGACCGCCGGGAACGTGTCCCAGCGTGTGGCCAACCCCGAGGTGCCCGACGGCAGCGCCGACCTTTTTGTCATCAAGCCCTCCGGGGTCTCCTATGAGCAGCTGACCGCCGAGTCCATGGTGGTGTGCACCCTGGATGGACAACTGCTCGAGGGCAGCCGGGCTCCCTCCTCCGACACCGCGGCACACGCCTATGTTTATCGGCAGCTGCCGCGGGTTGGCGGTGTGGTCCATACGCACTCCACCTACGCCACCGCATGGGCCGCGCGTGGCGAGGAGATTCCCTGCGTGCTGACCATGATGGCCGACGAATTCGGCGGATCCATCCCGGTGGGTCCCTTCGCCGTCATCGGTGATGACTCCATCGGCCGCGGCATTGTCGAAACCCTCGGCGCTTCGCGCAGCCCGGCGGTGCTGATGCGTAACCACGGGCCCTTCACCATCGGAACCGATGCCCGCGCGGCGGTTAAGGCTGCCGTGATGTGCGAAGAGGTTGCCCGCACGGTACATATCGCCCGGCAACTCGGCGACCCTTTGGCCATCGCACCCGAGGCCATCGACTCCCTCTACGACCGCTACCAAAACGTCTACGGCCAGAAGTAACGGCCCGCGGAACAAGCTGAAAGGTATTAACGGAAATGAGTAAAGCGTACGTGCAGCAGGAGGTCTGGTTCTTTACCGGGAGTCAAGATCTCTACGGCGAGCAAACCCTGGCCCAGGTAGCCGAACAATCTCGCGAAGTCGCGCAGGCCCTGGATGAGAGCGATGAAATTCCGGCCCGTATCGTCTGGAAGCCGGTGCTCAAGGACGCCGAGGCAATCCGTCGTGCCATGCTCGAGGCCAATAGCGATGACCGCGTGTTGGGGGTGATTACCTGGATGCATACCTTCAGCCCCGCGAAGATGTGGATCGCCGGGCTCAATGCGCTACGCAAGCCACTGTTGCACCTGCACACCCAGGCCAATATCGAACTTCCCTGGGACACCATCGACTTCGACTTCATGAACCTAAATCAGGCCGCTCACGGAGATCGCGAGTACGCGTATCTGGCCACACGGATTGGTGCCGCGCGCACGACTGTGGTGGGGCACGTGTCGAATCCGGCGGTGACCGCGCGCATCGGCATCTGGATTCGTGGGGCGGCCGGCTGGGCCGCCACGCAAGGCTTGAAACTGGTGCGGTTCGGGGACAATATGCGCAATGTGGCGGTTACCGAGGGCGATAAAACTGAGGCCGAGCTGCGCTTCGGAGTGTCGGTGAACACTTGGGCGGTCAACGACCTGGTCGAGGCCGTCGCGGCGGTGGACGAGGCGCAGGTGGATGAGCTGGTGGCACTCTACGAGCGTGAATATGAGGTGGTCCCCGAGCTGCGTGCCGGTGGCGAGCGCCATGACTCGCTACGTTACGCCGCCCGCCAGGAGCTGGCCATCGAGGCCTTCCTCGTGCGCGAGGGGGCCAAGGCCTTCACCACCAACTTCGAGGATTTGGGCGAGCTACGTCAGCTACCCGGCCTGGCCGTGCAGCGGCTGATGAGCAAGGGTTACGGTTTTGGTGCCGAAGGTGACTGGAAGACCGCGGTGTTGGTGCGGGCCGCCAAGGTGATGGGCGCCGGACTTGCCGGTGGCGCCTCGCTCATGGAGGACTACACCTACGATCTGACGCCGGGGCAAGAGCTGATTCTCGGGGCTCATATGCTCGAGGTCTGCCCCTCGCTGACCACCGATACCCCGCGCATCGAGATTCATCCGTTGGGGATCGGGGGCCGCGAGGATCCGGTGCGCATGGTGTTCAACGCCACGCCGAGCGAGGCCGCCGTGGTGGTCTCGCTGGCCGATATGCGCGAGCGGTTCCGACTCACGGCCAATGTGGTCGATGTCCTCACTCCGCCGCAGGATTTGCCGCACCTGCCGGTTGCCCGTGCGGTGTGGCAGCCGCGGCCGGACTTTTCCACTTCCGCCGAATCCTGGCTGACCGCCGGTGGTGCGCACCATACGGTGATGTCGACCGCCGCGGGGCTGGAGGCCTTTGAGGTGTTCGCGCAGATCGCCCGCACCGAGCTGCTGGTGATCGATGAGCACACCACGCGGCGTGGTTTTGCCGAGACGGTGCGCTTCAATCAGGCCTATTACCGTCTGGCCGAGGGGCTTTAGGGCGGTTCGTTGAACACCGGTTGACCGCGCGCGATTCAGTGAGCAAGGGGTCGGACTGCTAACTTTGTGACGTCAGTTACGTGTTAGTAGTCCGACTTTTTCATTGTCAGCGTGGTGCCTGATCGAGTCCCGTTATATCGGGAAAAAATTCCGGTCATATCTGCGTCGAACTCTTTACTGGGTGAATTGTTAGCGCTAACATTGTGACCATCGGCACATTAGCTCGCGTCCAAATGGATGCATTTCCGACCCGTTAGCGGGTCGGTCTCAAGGAGGAATCTCAATGAAGCGAAAGACCTTTTTGCGCAGCGGCCTCGCCGCACTGTCCATGGTCGCAGTAGCGGCGCTCGGCGCCTGCTCATCCGGCGGCGACGGCGGATCCGCAGGCTCCGGCGTAACCATCAGCCTCGGCTTCTCCCAGGTCGGCGCCGAATCCGGGTGGCGCGCTGCGAACACCAAGTCGATCCAGGAGTCACTGACCGCGGAAAACGGCTTCAAGCTCAGCTTCTCGGATGCCCAGCAGAAGCAAGAGAACCAGATCCAGGCATTGCGTTCCTACATCGCCCAGGGCGTGGACGTGCTGGCTTTCTCCCCGGTGGTTGAAACCGGCTGGGATGCGGTGCTTCAGGAAGCCAAGAACGCAGGAATTCCGGTGATCCTCACCGACCGTGCCGTCGACACCACCGACGACAGCCTCTACGCCTCCTTCATCGGCTCGGACTTCGTCGAAGAGGGACGTCGCGCCGGAGCATGGGTGAAAGAAAACTTCGACGGAGAGAAGCTGAGCATCGTCGAACTGCAGGGTACCACCGGCTCCGCCCCGGCGCTGGATCGCCAGGAAGGCTTCGCCGAAGCCATCGAGGGAAGCGATGCCAAGATCATCGATTCGCAGACCGGTGACTTCACTCGCGCCGGCGGCAAGAAGGTCATGGAAGGCTTCCTGAACTCGCACGACGACATTGATCTGGTCTTCGCACACAACGACGACATGGGTCTAGGCGCCATCGAAGCCATCCAGGCCGCCGGTAAGAAGCCGGGCGATGACATCAAGATCGTCACCATCGACGCGGTCAAGGACGGCATGCAGGCCCTGGCCGACGGCAAGATCAACTACATCGTCGAATGCAACCCGATGCTTGGTGAAGACCTCGCCGAGATCGCGAAGAAGGTTGTGGCCGGCGAGCCGGTCGAGAAGCGCATCGTTGTTGAAGACGCAGCCTTTACCCAGGAACAGGCCGCCGAGGCGCTACCGAATCGCCAGTACTAATCAGCAGGTTTGGCGGTGGGCCCGAGCCCACCGCCACCACCCTTAGACGAATCCCTTGAAGGCAAGGCCATGATTGCACCAACTCCCCACCAGCGGCAGAACGCCGCCACCGATCAGCTCGCGACAAGCGCCCGCCCGGTGGTCGAAATGACCGGCATCAGCGTCGAGTTCCCCGGCGTGAAGGCGCTGAACTCGGTGGACTTCCGGCTCTTCCCCGGCGAAGTGCATGCGCTGATGGGTGAGAATGGTGCCGGTAAATCCACCCTGATCAAGGCCTTGACCGGGGTGAACCAAATCTCCGCCGGCACGATCGTGGTCGACGGGAAACAAACCCTGTTCGGCGGACCAGCCGACGCCCGCGAACGCGGCATCTCCACGGTCTACCAAGAGGTCAATCTCTGCGGCAACCTGACCGTGGCCGAAAACATCATGCTGGGCAACGAACCCAGGCGCTTCGGCGGGCTGGACTGGAAGGCGATGCGTGCCCAGGCGCGTGTGCACCTTGAACGCATGGGACTAGATATCGACCCGGCCAGCTCATTGGACTCGCATTCGCTCGCCGTGCAGCAGCTCGTGGCGATTAGCCGTGCCATGGTGGTCGACGCCAAGGTGCTCATTCTCGATGAGCCGACCTCGTCGCTCGACGCCGACGAAGTCGAGCAGCTCTTCCGGGTGATGCGCCGACTACGCGAGGAAGGGGTCGGGATCCTCTTCGTGTCGCACTTCCTGGACCAGATCTACGCCATTTCCGATCGCATCACCGTGCTGCGCAACGGGCAACTAGTGCAGGAGCGAATGACCGCCGACCTGCCGCAACGCGAACTCGTCTCGCTGATGATCGCCGGCACCAGCGACGCCGAGGTCGGGGTGGCCACCGAACGCCGCGGCAAAGCGATGCGTACCGAGGACAGCGCCCCGCTTCTGCAGGCCGTGGGACTGGGACGCAAAGGTGCGGTCGAGCCCTTCGATCTGGACCTGTACCCCGGAGAGGTGATCGGCCTGGCCGGACTGCTCGGTTCGGGACGCACCGAATTGGCCCGACTGCTCTACGGGGCCGACAAATCCGACAGCGGCCAGCTACGGGCCGCCGGTAGCGACCTCAAACTGCGCACCCCACGTCAGGCGCTGGCCCAGAAGATCGCCTACACCTCCGAAGACCGCAAGGGCGAGGGTGTGGTCGGGGAATTGACGGTGGCCGAGAACATCATCCTGGGTCTGCAAGCGGCCCGCGGCTGGATGCGACCACTGCCCAAGACCAAGGCGAAGCAAATTGTCGAGGCCTATATGAAGGCCCTCGGAGTGCGCCCGGCCAACCCGGACGCCCTACTGAAAAACCTCTCCGGCGGCAATCAGCAGAAGGTGCTGCTCGCCCGCTGGCTGGCCACCGCTCCGAAACTGCTGCTGCTCGACGAGCCCACGCGCGGCATCGACATCGGTGCCAAAACCGAAATCATGAACCTGGTCTCCGAACTGGCCGACCAGGGCATGGCGGTGGTGTTCATCTCCGCCGAACTCGAAGAAGTACTGCGCCTCTCCGACCGCATCGCCGTGATGCGCGATCACAAGAAGGTCGCAGAAATCCCAACCACCCGTGACGTCGACGTTCCGCAGCTGATCGAAGTCATCGCCAACGGGGGAGAAAGCAAATGACTCGCATCTACAAACATCGACTCTTCTGGCCCGTGGTGGCGCTGGCCGCGCTACTACTGGCCTGTACCCTGAAACGTCCCGACATTCTAGGCATCAGCGTCCTTGACGGACACCTTTTCGGGGCCCCGATCGACATTCTGCGTAATAGCGCACCCCTGCTGCTGGTGTCGCTGGGCATGACCCTGGTGATCGCCACCCGCGGCATCGACCTGTCGGTGGGTGCGACGGTGGCCATCGCCGGAGCCGTGGCACTGACCTTTATCGCCGGGTCTCACGATCCCGGATCGCTGGGCACCGCACTCGGTGCCGTTGTGGTGGCCCTCGGATTGTGTCTCGTACTGGGTGGCTTCAACGGATTTCTCGTCTCGGGACTAGGCATTCAGCCGATTATCGCAACGCTGATCCTGATGACCGCCGGTCGTGGCGTGGCCATGTTGATCACCGGCGGGCAGATCACTACCGTGAACAGCGCGCCTTTTGCGGCGCTGGCCTCGGGCTTCCTGCTCGGGCTTCCGGTGGCCGCACTGATCGCCTACGGGGTTTTCATCGTGATTGCGCTTCTGGTGCGACGCACCGCTTTGGGCATGCTGCTCGAGGCCGTGGGTATCAACCCGGATGCCAGCCGCCTAGCCGGCGTGAAATCCAAGACGCTGGTCTTTACGGTCTATACCCTCTGCGGCGCACTAGCCGGCCTGGCCGGGCTGATCTTCGCCTCCAACACCATGGCCGCCGACGCGAATAACGCCGGACTGTTTATCGAACTGGACGCCATCCTCGCGGTGGTGATCGGTGGTACCTCGCTGGCCGGGGGCAAATTCAACCTCGGGGGCACCTTGGTGGGCGTGCTGATTATCACCACGCTGAACCTCACAGTGACCGTGCTGGGCATTTCCCCGCTGGTCACCCCAATGTTCAAGGCGATCGTCGTGATTGCCGTGACCCTAATGATGTCGCCACGACTGCGTGGCATGCTGGCGGGCTTGCGTGAGCGCCGCCGTTACCAGGAGGTCAACGCATGAGCACCGCAACCGCGCTCGCCGGCACCCGCACATTCCGCCCGCCCAAACTCGACCGACGCTACCTTCCGGTGCTGGGCACCATGCTCGTATTCGGGCTCATGCTCGTCATTGGTGGGCTACGCTACGACAACTTCCTATCCCCGGCGGTCATCTCCAACCTCTTCATCAACAACGCGCACCTGATCGTGCTGGCGGCGGGCATGACCTTCGTGATCCTCACCGGCGGTATCGACCTGTCGGTGGGCTCGGTGCTGGCCCTGTCCTCGGTCATCACCGCAACCCTGCTTAACGCCGGGTGGAACGTAGCGCTGGTGCTACCGCTAGCCATCGCCGCCGGGTCACTGCTCGGGCTGGGTATGGGCGTGATGATCCAATACTTCGAGGTCCAACCCTTCGTGGCCACGCTGGCGGGCATGTTCCTGGCCCGCGGCCTGTGCTTCGTTTTCGCCCCCGAATCCGTGCCGATCCGCGATGAAGGTTTCATCGCCCTGACCAACTGGACGATGGCCTCCGGACGCTGGCGGCTGACCGCCGCGGTGGTGATCGCCGCACTTGTGCTGCTGGCCTCGTGGTGGGTACTGCACCGCAGCCGGTTCGGGCGCACCGTCTACGCGGTGGGCGGCGGCGAACAGTCCGCCACGCTCATGGGCCTACGCGTCGAACGCACCAAGGTCATGGTGTACGTGATCTCCGGAACTTGCGCCGGCCTGGCCGGAGTGCTCTTCGCGATGTTCTCCCGCTCGGGCTACGCGCTCACGGGTGTAGGCATGGAGCTCGATGCTATTGCCGCGGTGGTGATCGGCGGAACGCTGCTCACCGGCGGCACCGGATTTGTGCTTGGCTCGGTCCTCGGAGTGATGGTGTTGGGTCTGATCCAGACCATCATCACCTTCGAGGGGACCCTGAGCTCCTGGTGGACCAAGATCGTCATCGGCGTGCTGCTGCTGGTGTTCGTGATCCTCCAGCGCATACTCACCCTGCGGCGGACCTGATCCGTCCGGGTGCGGGTCAGAGGTCGGCGGCTACCGGCGCCGAACTCTGACCCATTATTTTCGCCGCCATCCGGCGGTGTTTCCCAGCGCAAGTGGCTCAACTGTCAAATGCCCACGCGCGCCATCACGACGTTAGCACGTCGACCTACCATAACGGAGGTTTATAGCTGTGATGCACCAACGAAAACGCTGGGCGGTGCCGCTGGCACTGCTCGTCTCCCTCACGCTGCCGATCAGCAGCGCCGCGGCGGCCGTGCCGCAACTTCCGCGGCCGGCCACGCCACTGGCCCAACCGGCCGACGACACACCCGCCGAGGAGCATGAAGCCTATGTTTTCCCCTACTTCACCGGGGAAGGCAGCGATGACGGCGAAAAGATCCACCTTGCGGTCTCCAAGGGTGATAGCCCGGATGGCTGGTACACGCTCAACGACGGTAAGCCCGTGCTCGAATCCGAGTTGGGCACCAAGGGCCTGCGCGATCCCTTTCTGATCCGCTCGCCCGACGGGTCGAAGTACTACCTGTTGGCAACCGACCTGAAGATGTATGGTGGCGGGAGCTTCGGCGATGCCCAGGAAATGGGTAGCCGTTCATTGATGATCTGGGAATCCAGTGACCTGATCAACTGGTCCGAACAGCGCGAGGTCGAGCTGGCCCCGGAGAACTCGGGTAACCTGTGGGCTCCCGAGGCCCACTGGGATGAAGCCACCGGACAATACGTGGTCTACTGGGCCTCGGCCCTCTACCCGGACGAGGTGGCCCCGGAGGACCGCAATATTCGCGACTCCTACCAGCGCATGATGTACTCCACCACCACTGACTTCGTGGACTTCTCTGAACCCAAGCTATGGATCGACGAGAAGCGCGGCGACGGCTTGGGGATGATCGACTCCACCGTGGCCGAGGTCGACGACACCTATTACCGGTTGACCAAGGACGAAGGCGACATGAGCGTGCGCATGGAGTCCTCGCCGGAACTGCTCCGCACCCAGGGGGTCACCGAGGGCGACGGGTGGAACCTGATTACCGAGCAGATCGGCGTCGGGCAGCCCAATCCGTGGGGCGGGACCTTTACCTCCGGCGAAGGGCCGACCATGTTCCCCTCGCTACGCGATGACAGCTGGTACCTGATGATCGACCAGCCCTCCTACCACGGTGGTCAGGGCTACATGGTGTTCGAGACCGACGACCTGGCCAGCGGAGACTGGCGCAGCGCCCCGGAAATTGACCTGCCCTCCAGCCCGCGCCACGGCACCGTGCTGCCGATTACCGCCGCCGAACAGCAGGCACTGATCGAGGCCTTCCCGCCGGCCGAAGAGACCGAGGAGCCTCAGCCGCCGGCACCGGTCGAGCCCGGCCCGGATCCCGAATTGCCCGAGGGAACCTTCACCGAGGGCTTCGATTCAGCCGAACTGAACGAGCGCTTCAACATTGTGAACGAACAGGCTGGAAGCTGGGAGCTCAAGGACTCGGCGCTGCAGATCACCTCGCAGCGCGGCGACACCTGGCAGGACTCGAACGACGCGAAGAACCTGTTCATGGTCGATGTCCCCGCCGGGGACTTCTCGGTGGCCACGCATCTGACCGCCCCTGTCTCCAAGGACTTCCAGGGCGCCGGACTGCTGGCCTGGAAGGACTTCGATAATTACGTGCGCGCCGGACTGGCCCATGTCAACAGCGCCGCCGGGGGACCGGTGGTCATCGAATCCGCCGCCGAAACCGACGGTGTCTTCGGTTCCTCCTTCACCCCGCGCCCCGGGTCGACAACCGAATGGTTGCGCCTGGACCGTATCGGCAACGAACTGACCGTGTTCTATGGTGACTCCGAGGGCCAGTGGACCGAAGCCGCCAAATTCACGGTCTCCTGGGATGTCACCCAGGTGGGTCTGTACGCCTTGGCCGCCCAAGACGGCACCGGGCACAAGGCCAGCTTCGATAGCTTCTGGCTGCGCGAAGCCGGAGCCAAGGACGTGGTCCCTGCCGGTTCCTTCACCCTCGATGGGCCGGGCAAGCAACGGTACCTCGTCACCGACAAGCACCAGCGCCTGTCGTTGAGCGAAACTCGCCCGACCGAAACCCTGCGTTTCACCGCCTCCACGCTGAAGACCGATGACGAAACGAGCCCGCTGCGTATCGTGGCCGAACAGGGCGAACTTTCCGTGCGCGGCAAGAAGCTCGAGTTGAGCCGGAAGAACGGTGCCGCGTGGCGTCTGGTGGATGCCGGCGGCGGCAAGCTAAAGCTGCGCTTGGCCGATGCCAAGCATGAGGCCAAGGCCTGGGTCGTGCAGCATGAGGATGGATCGTTGCGTCTGGGTAGCCGGGATCAGGCCGTGAGTCTGAGCCTGGGTTCCGGGGAAGTCGGTGCACACACCTTGAGCATCGACGGTGACGGCACCGCCCACGACATCAGCGACACCATGTACGGTGCCTTCTACGAAGACATCAACTACGCGGCCGACGGCGGCATCTACGCCGAATTGGTGCGGAACCGTTCCTTCGAATTTGCGCCCAGCGACAATAAGAGCTTCCACGGCCTCACCGCCTGGGAGACCGTTGGCGGCGGCGACATCGAGGTCGCCTCCGAGCGCGAGCAGTGGCTGAACGATTCCAACCGTGCCTATCTGCAGATTGAGGCCAGAGCCGCCGGCGACGGGGTGCGCAACACCTCGTACAACGAGGGAGTGGCGCTGAAAGAAGGCGAGAAGTACGACTTCAGTGTGTGGGCTCGCTCCGCGACCGCCCAAGACCTCCAGGTGAGCCTCATCGATGCCACCGGAGGACAGGACCTTGGCAGCGTCACGGTGGCCATCGACGGCAGCGATGAGTGGAAGCAATACACCGCAACCCTCACCGCGCAACGCACCACCGATGCCGGGCGCCTGCAGGTTGCCGCCGGTGCGGCAGGCACCCTGCGTCTGGATATGGTCTCGCTCTTCCCGCAGGACACCTGGGTCGGGCCGGTCAACGGCAAGTCCGTGCTGCGCAAGGATCTGGCCGAGATGGTGGAGGAACTCAAACCGAGCTTCCTGCGCTTCCCCGGAGGCTGCGTCACCAATGTGGGCACCTTTGACACCTACCTCGGCTCGGATGGTCAGGACCGTCAGCGCACCTACCAGTGGAAGGAAACCATTGGGGCCATCGAACAGCGGCCCACCAACTGGAACTTCTGGGGGTATAACCAGTCCTACGGCATCGGCTACCTCGAATATATGAAGTGGGCCGAAGACCTGGGCGCCACCCCGCTACCGGTGGTCTCGGTCGGTGCCAATGGCTGTGGCTCGAACATCCCGGAAATGACCGACGACGAACGCATCAGCGTCTGGGTGCAGGACACCCTGGACCTGATCGAATTCGCCAACGGGGACACCAACACCACCTGGGGCGCCAAGCGCGCCGAACTCGGTCACCCGGAGCCCTTCAACCTGAAGTACATCGGGCTAGGCAACGAAGAGAACACCAAGACCTTCGAGGCTAATTTCCCGAAGTTCCGCGATGCGATCGCCGAAAAGTACCCAGAGGTCACCATCATCTCCAACACCGGTCCCGACGATGCCGGCACGCGTTTTGATGAGCTCTGGAAGTTCAACCGCGAACAGGGCGTGGACATGGTCGATGAACACTACTACAACGACCCCTCCTGGTTCCTGGGCAACGACGAACGCTATGACTCCTACGATCGCAACGGACCGCATGTCTTCCTTGGCGAGTACGCCTCTCGGGGAAACAGCTTCGCCAACGCCTTGGCCGAAGCAGCCTACATGACCGGTCTGGAACGCAATTCCGATGTGGTGGAGATGGCCTCCTACGCGCCGATGTTTGCCAACGAGGACTATGTGCAATGGTCACCGGACATGATGTGGTTCGATAACGACCAAACCTGGGGCTCGGTGAACTACTACAACCAGAAACTGTGGATGAATAACGTCGGCGACCAGGTCGTTCCCTCGCAGCTCAGCGGGGAAACCTCCAGCGCCGCGGATCTCAGTGGCGGTATCTTCCTCACCAGCTGGCTCACCAAGGCCGCCTATGACAACGTCAAGGTCACCGACAACGCCAGTGGCGAAACGCTCTTTGCCGACGACTTTTCCGATGCCTCGCAGTGGGAGGCACAGGGTGGCGACTGGCAGGTCGTCGACGGTCGTTATGTGCAGCAGGACGCCAGCACGGAGGACGCGCGCAGCGTCATCGTCGATGGCTATGACAAGGACTGGAGCAACTACACCCTGGAGCTCACCGCTCGCAAGGAAGCCGGCTCGGAAGGGTTCATGGTCGGTTTCGCGGCCGGGGCACCGGATGACTTCTACTGGTGGAATATCGGTGGCTGGGGCAACACCCGCTCGGTGCTTGAACGTGCCGACGGCGCCCGTCAGGGTGAAGTAGCGGCCGGGAAGGATATTTCCGTTGAAACCGGACGCGACTACCAGGTCAAGATCGTCGTCGAGGGGAACACCATCAAGATGTACCTCGATGGGGAGTTGCAGCTGGAATACACCGAGCCGGCACCCAAGCCGCTCTACCAGGTGGTGACGCGCGACGCCGACACCGATGAGCTGATCGTCAAGCTGGTCAACCCGACCGGTACGGCAACGCAGGCGGCCATCGAGGTTTCGGACGCCAACCTCGCGGGCCCGGTGAAGGCCACCGAACTGGTCGCGGCACCGGAAGCGCAGAACACCAAGGAAGATCCGGAGAATGTGATACCGCGTGACTTCGAAGTGGCGGCCGGGGAGCACGGGCTGAACTACGAGGTCCCGGCGTACTCCGTTACCTTCCTGCGCATGGCAACCGCCGGATCGTCCGACCGCTGACCTAAGAGTGGAATTGGAGGCGACTGCGCGGTAGAAAACGGTGCACCGTCAATCGACGCTGGCTAGAGAAGAATTAGCGAGCGGCGTACATATAGCGGCTTGGCCCGGTATCTCCAAACGGAGGTGCCGGGCCGAGTCGTTGTTGCATATTGACCAGACGGCTGCGGCATGACGAACCAAGCGTCCCCATGAGTTACCGGGCCACGTCTTCCTCATGGTTTTCGCCACATAATTCGCATGGGTAAACATCAAACGTCTAACGTTTAAGGGTGACCACTAACTCTGCACCTACGCCCCCAACGCCCGCGACCTCGGTAACCCGCCCGGCACCATGGATCACCGGAACGTTGGCCGTAGTAGCGGTGGTCTTGGTGGGGTTGAACCTCCGCATGGGCATCGCTTCGGCCTCACCGCTTTTCCACGAGCTTCAAGAACTACTGGGCTATGGGACCTTCGTCGCCTCACTGTTACCGACCATCCCGGTGCTCTGCTTTGCCGTCGCCGGAGCGGCGACGAGCGTACTGATTCGCCGTACCGGACTCGAACTGGGCATCGCGCTGTCCCTGGTGCTTCTTACCGCCGGGCTCGCCCTGCGTGTCGTCGACTCTACGTGGGCACTACTCGGTGGCACGGTGGTCGGAATGTGTGGGTTGGCGGTCTGCAACGTGGCCATGCCTTCGTTCATTCGCGAACACCATGGACACCGCTCGGCGTCGATGACCGCCGCCTACACCACCACTATGTCCATCGGTGCGACCTTCGCCTCTGCCGTCAGTGTTCCGCTTGCGGTGCAGGTCGGTTCGCCAACTACGGCCCTGGCGCTCTGGGCGATTCCCGCAAGCCTGGCATTGTTGGCCTTTATCCCGCTGGCCTTCGCAGGCGGGCGCGGCAAAACCGCCACCGGGGCACACGTTTCACCGTGGCCCCTGCTGGCCACTGGCAAGGGACTGCTGTTCACCGCCGTCTTCGGTGTTCAATCGCTACTCGTCTACACCGTCGTTAGCTGGTTGCCACATATTCTGATCTCGCGCGGACTGGATCCGGCGGCCGCCGGACTCATGTTGGGAATCGTGCAAGGGGTGAGCATCCCCGCAGTGATGATCTTGTTGTGGATGGCCGCCAAGCCACACCTGCTGCGTCCTGCCTTTGTGTTGACCGCAAGCTGCTCCGTACTTGGCTTCCTTACCCTGTTACTGCTTCCGGTGAGTCTGTCGCTGATTTCCGCGGTGCTGATCGGTTTGGGCTTTGGTATCTTCCCACTGGTGATGCTCATGCTGAGCCGAAGCGGCGAGACGGCGGCGGAAACCACGGCGCTGTCCACGGTGGCGCAGTCGGTGGGGTACTTGATCGCCGCAGTGGGTCCCTTCGCACTCGGCCTGTTGCAGGGCCTTCTTGGCTCATGGACGGTTGGGTTGGTGATCGTGCTGGTGCTGGCTGTTATTCAACTAGTGTTCTGCTACAAGCTCGGCGGGTTGCGCACCGACGCCGACCGCCGACAGCTCATTGAGGTCGATGGCATCGCGCCGGAGGCACGATCATGAGCACGTCGGCGATGCGTCCGCCACTGGCCGGCGAAGTAATGACCAAGCTACGCCAAGACGTGGCCAATGGACGGTGGGCCGTGGGACAGCGGATCCCGGCCGAACCGGAGTTGATCGCTGAATTGGGTGTTTCACGTGGCACATTACGTGAAGCCATCAAGGCTCTGGCGCATTCGGGGATCTTTGAGGTGCGCCGGGGTGATGGTACCTACGTGCGTGCCACGAGTGAAATCTGTGGCACCGCACAACGGGTGTACCGCGAACATTCGGACCACGACGTGCTGCAGGTGCGCTTCGCCCTCGATACCCAGGCGGCGCGGCTGGCTGCCCGGGCCAGTGACCAAAATGTCACCGAACGGCTCAGGGACTTGTTGGATCAGCGTAGCGATGCCTGGCAGCGTCAAGATTTTTCGGCGTGGTCGCAAGCGGATTGGGCGTTCCATCTTGAGGTGGCCCGCGCCTCGGGAGTGCCGCTACTCCACGAACTCTACGAGAGCTTCGGGGATGTCTTTCACGGTACCAAGATGTCCCAGCGACTGGCCGAAGGTTTTGACGGGTGCCTCCGTGAAGGACACGAAGCGCTCGTCGAAGCCATTGAGGCCGCCGACGACGAGGCTGCCGCCCGTACGGTGATCGCGAACCTCGACTACTGCATGGGCTGGATGCCCTAAGCTTGGCCGCGCGGGCCGTGGGAACCGGCGCCACGGCGCTGGTCGAGCAGGTGATCGAGCAATGGCTCAAGCACGGCCATCCCATCGCGCACTCCGCCGCGAGAACCAGGAAGATTCACGATCAAGGTATTGCCGGCAAAGCCGGCCACGCCCCGGGTTAACACCGCAAGCGGCGTCTGAGCTTCACCGCGTCGGCGAATAGCCTCAATGATGCCGGGCAGTTCCACGTCTAGTAAACCTTGGCTCTGCTCTGGTGTGGCGTCGCTCGGTGACACACCGGTGCCTCCGGTGGTAATCACCACGTCGTCGTGCCGCGCCACCGCGGCCCGCAAGGCTTGGCCGACCGGATCCCCATCGGCGACCACCTGAGCCGCGTCGAGTTCGAACCCGCGCCCGCGCAGCCAGTCGACGAGCACCGGACCGGTCAAATCCGGGTTCAGGCTGGATGCGGCGCTCGTGGAGGCCACCACCACCGTGGCCCGCCGGGTGGGGTTGCTAGCCGGTGACACCACGGTCCCAATCTCCGCTTTTGCCCCCGGACTTGGCCAATACCTGAACGTCGGTGACCTTGGCGTGCTTGTCCACGGCTTTGGTCATATCGTAAAGCGTCAGTGCGGCCACGCTGGCGGCCGTCAACGCCTCCATTTCGACCCCGGTGACTCCCTTGGTGGTCACCGACGCGGTCACGCGCACGGTATCGCCCTCGGCGGCAAAGTCCACCGAAACTTTGGAAATGGGTAGCGGATGGCACAGCGGGACAAGTTCCCAGGTGCGTTTGGCGGCCATAATTCCAGCCACACGTGCCGTGCCTAGCGCCTCGCCCTTGGGCAGGTTGCCGGTCATCAGCTGTTCAATCACATCGGGGCGGGTGACGAAGAGCGCCTGAGCGGTTGCGACTCGTTTGGTAACGGCCTTATCGCTGACATCGACCATATGGGCGCTGCCATCGGCGCGCAGGTGGGTGAGGTTTGAAGGCTCAGACATTTAAACTCCAGGTGTCGATGCGTGATCCGGCCGGCAGATGTGAAACTCCGACAGGGATATGGACCAATGCGTCCGCATTGGCCAGGTCGTGAATGAGGTGCGAGCCGGGGTCGAGCACGCGCGCCCGACCATGTTCGAAGACGGCTCGGCGAACCTGATGCTTATGTTCGGGCGAATGAACCTCGCTGGCGAGCACGGCGCTACGGCTGACCGGTTCGGGCAGACCGGCGAGCGATCGTAGCAGGGGAGCGAGGAACAATTCGGCCGAGAGGTACGCACTGACCGGATTACCCGGGAAGCAGAGTACCGGCAAGGTGGGACCCCGCGAGGAGTTGAGCTCCGCGAAACCTTGCGGGCCTCCGGGTTGCAGGGCCACGTGATGGAAGGTGCCGCCCAATGGTTCGAGACCTTGCCGCACCACTTCGAAGGCGCCGGCACTAATGCCGCCAATGGTCAGCACCAGATCGACCCGTCCGGCATGCTTATGTAGGTGCGCGGTAAATCCCTGCGGGTCATCCGGTAGCCGCGCGGTACTGACCTGTGCTCCGTAACCGCGCAACAAGGCCGCCAACATCGGTGAGTTCGCGTCGGGAATGCGCCCGGAGTGCAGGTGCTCACCGGGCGCTGCCAATTCATCACCGGTAGTGCACAACAGGATCCGTGGCGCGCGCCGCACCGGAACTTCATGGATGCCGCTCGCGGCGAGGGCACCGATAAGGGCTGGGGTCAGCCGCGTGCCGGCTTCGGCCAACAGGGTTCCGCCCGGTAGCTGGTCGCCGATCGGGCGAATGAAGCGCCCAGCGGAACTTGGCGAACTGAAACTGACACTGCCGCTTGGCGTTCCCTCACCCGGGCGAACCAGATCGGTGAACACCCCAGGATCGGTATCTTCGACGGGTACCACGCTGTCGGCTCCCGCGGGGATCTCGGCACCGGTCATGACCGGGGTGGCC
The DNA here is from genome assembly GCA_031317595.1 of Glutamicibacter sp. PS. Classification (GTDB taxonomy): domain Bacteria; phylum Actinomycetota; class Actinomycetes; order Actinomycetales; family Micrococcaceae; genus Glutamicibacter; species Glutamicibacter endophyticus. The sequence continues at coordinate 2,666,954 of JANCMB010000001.1, read as the reverse complement.
GTCCCTGGCTGGTGAATTACCTGGGCGCCGCCGGCCGCCGCGGTAAAACCCAGTGGCAGGGTGACCCGGTGACTCGTACTGGCCTCGGCAAGGTCCGCGGCGCAGACCGCAAAGCCATCCATCTGCGAATTCGTAAAGGACGGGATGGGCAGGCGGGCATGCATCGCTCGGGCCAGGGCACGGCCCGGTAGCGACTCGCTGGACAGCGGCAGTAGCTGCGTGGGCCCGGTATCGATCGAGTCGAATGCCGCGGCGAGAAGCTGACGCACTTCGGCACGGTGGTTTTCGAGGGTGCAAACCATGTTGGTGCTATCCGCCGGCGAAGGGCGGTAGTACGTCTACGGTGATGGCCGCGCTGCCGTCGGCGGCTTCGAGCGCACCGTCGTCGCGGCGTACCGTCCCGTTGACGAGGAAACTGCCGCTACGTAACACCTTGGTCATCGCCGCACCGTATTTTGCGGAGAGCGCGGTGCGCAGCTCGGCCAGAGTGTTCGTGGCGGGCCAGCGCTCCTCCTCCACCCCTGCGGCCTCGGCAGCCGCGGCGAAGTAGCGAATTTGGATCTCGGTCATGCCGCCATACTATCGCCCACGCCACAGTGCCCGTGAGTCGGGTTGCGGGAGGTTTCGGTCGTTGACAGGCCGTGCGCGGGGTGGGCGCCGCCGCGTTCTGGCGCTAGGCCTGCACGGATGAATGCTGATGCCGGCGCGAGCTTGGCGTTGGTTACTTGCCGTCCTGCAGGCGCCCAAAGCACGTCAGGTGCAGCGGTGGCCTCGCAGTCTATCCTGCGATTGATCCGTGCCCGGATATGCGTAGACTTTCGGTGAATGCGAGCGAGCACGTCGCAGACCGCCAAAGGAGTTGTATGGGACGCAAGATAGTGCGGCAGCGGATTATCCGCGCCACCGCCGACGGGGTACGCCGACCCCGGGATGAACGCCTCGCGGGCGAAGAGCCCCTAGAAATCCGCTTTGGTTCGACCGCGTTCACCACATCAATGCGTACCCCCGGGGACGATTTTGACTTGGTGGCCGGGTTTCTCGTCGCCGAGGGGATCGTGCGCTCGCCGGAACATCTGGTCTCCATGCGCTACTGCGCGGGTACCGATGAGCAGGGAAATCAGACATATAACGTCATCCAGGTGCAGTTGGGTTTTGGGGCCGAAGTTCCGGATCTGAGTGCGGCTCGCAATGTGGTGACCAGTTCGGCCTGCGGTATCTGCGGCACGAATTCCATCGATGAGGTGCGTAAGAAGTCACCGCACGAACTCGACCTCGAGTCGGGACGGGTAGAACTGGGCGTATTGCTGGGTATGCCCGACACCCTGCGCGATGCCCAGAAACTGTTCTCCTCCACCGGCGGCGTTCACGCCGCGGGACTTTTCGATCTCAATGGGCGTCTGCTGATCCTCCGTGAGGACGTCGGACGACATAACGCGGTGGATAAGGTCATCGGCGCGGCTCTGCGCTCCGGCAAACTTCCGCTACGTGATTGCGTCCTGCAGGTCTCTGGCCGCGCCTCCTTCGAGCTGGTTCAAAAGGCCGCGATGGCCGGCATTCCGGTACTGACCGCCGTCAGTGCGCCCTCGTCGCTGGCTGTTGCGCTCGCCGAGGAATCGCAGATGACTTTGGCGGCCTTTTCGCGCGGCAGTAGCGTCAACCTCTACACTCACACGGATCGTATTTACTAGCCCTTGATGCCGGTGTTTGCCGGGTATCTGGACCTTGGGTGTGGCACGGGGAGCTTAGGCCCGAACGAAGACATTACGGTGGGGAGCCACGTGCTGTAATGCGAATCACTCCGGGGCCAGAACTGCGTAGAATTTTGCCTTATGAAGCAACGTGAGCACGGCGTGCCGCCGCCCGCCGTCCACCCGGCAGCGCAACTGGACGATGACCGTCGGGCGCGAGCCCAACGCCAACTGCTATTGCCGGGATTCGACGAGGTCGCCCAGCGGCGACTGGCTAACGCGAAAGTATTAGTGATCGGTGCCGGGGGACTGGGCAGCGCCAGCGTCCCCTACCTGGTTGGGTCCGGGGTGGGCGCCATCGGACTGGTCGATGACGATGTGGTGGAGCTATCCAACCTCCACCGCCAGGTCGCCCACACCACCGCGAACCTCGGCGTGGCCAAAACCGAATCCCTCGCCCAGGCCGCCACGGCCTTGGACCCGGGGGTCAAAATTATCGAACACCGGGTGCGGCTGGATTCCACGAATGCGCTGGAGATCTTTGCCGACTACGACCTGGTGATCGACGGAAGCGATAACTTTCCAACGCGATATCTGGCCAATGATGCGGCTCAGCTGAGCAATATCCCCTTGGTCTGGGGCGCAATTTTGGCCACCCACGGTCAAGTCGGATTGGCCTGGCACGCCTACGGGCCGGGATACCGCGACCTGTTCCCCGACCCGCCCAATCCCGGCGAGGTACCCAGTTGTGCTGCCGGAGGTGTGCTCCCGGGGCTATGCGGTACGGTGGGAAGTCTGCTCGCCACCGAGGCGCTGAAGGTGATCACCGGATTAGGCGACCTATTGCTCGGTCGGGTTCTGGTCTACGATGCGCTGGCCGCGCGGACCCGGGAGATCCCATACGCCAAGGACCCGGGCGGGCAACAAGTCACCGAGCTGATTGACTATGAACTGTTCTGCCGTGGCTCCGACCCCGAACCGGAGGGGCTGCCGGCTGCCGAGTTGGCCGCACAGTTGCGTGCGGGGCATACGCCGTGGCTGTTGGATGTGCGCACCCCGGCCGAGCGCCTCGAGCATCGGATCCGCGGAGCGCACGCTCTCGAGCTCGATGATCTGCAAGAGGCGATCGATCAGGACCGTGCGCTTCCCGAGCTTGAGGTGGCCGGCGAGGTCACCATCTACTGTGCCCGGCAGCCACGCTCCATACGCGCGGCACAGCTTGTGGCCGGGCGGGGCCTACGGGCTCGGTACGTTATCGGCGGCATCTTTGCCTTCGAAGAGCAGGCCCCAGAATATATTGAAAGCGGCCCGCTGGTGGACGCACGAGACCAGGAGAATCTGAATCTATGAGTGAGCACTACGCGCTGATTGCCGACCAGTCGATCGATGAGGTGGCCGTGCGAGCCGCCGTTGACGGGCCAGACGCTGGCGCCGTGGTGATGTTCCACGGGATTGTGCGCAATCACGACGGTGGAGAGTCGGTGCGTGGGTTGGACTACTCTAGTCACCCGCAAGCCACAGCCTTCCTGAAGCAGATCGTCGCCGAGGAAGTTGAGCGTAGCGGCGTGCGTTTGGCGGCCGTGCACCGGGTGGGTGAGCTGGCTATCGGTGATGCTGCGTTGGTGGCGGCCAGCGCCGCCGCACACCGTGGTGAGGCCTTTGCCGCGCTCGAGCAATTGGTGGAGCGGATTAAGTTCGAGGTGCCGATCTGGAAGCGGCAGCACTTTGAAACCGGAACGAGTGAATGGGTGGGGCTCTAGTCAGAGGGCGCCGCTAAGGCGCTGACGGGTTAACCAAAACGGTCCCACTGTCCATCGGACAGTGGGACCGTTTCAGATCATCACTCGCACCTTCATGAGGTAATTACCACTCTACAAGTGGAGTCTATGGGCAAGCTGAGCCATGCCTTGGGGATAGCTTCGGGTCGGCTGGTGAAATAACGAGTACGTCGTTCGGGATGCTACGGGATGTCTCGATCGTCGCTCGGTTACGATGCCTCAGAAAGGGATTACCGTTAACCCGAGGGAGGTCATCGTGCGTGAAGCAGATGAGCAGGAACCGGACGACGCCGACATCGATGGATTGGCCGAGGAACTCGGCGTGGATCCAACAAAGTCACGCAAAATGCCGGTTCAGATGATCGCCCTCGCGTTGGTGATCAGCTTTCCTTTTCTAAAGATCTTCTATGTCACGCAGAGTTCTGCCATTGCCGGCGAGGTCATTCGTTTGCTCGGGCCGATGGGTTGGATCGATACGGTCATCGATAACATCTTGCGTTACCCGTTGCCGTTCTTATTACTCTATGCCCTGATCAGCGGCTCAAGCTTGCCAAAACTAGTGCGTTCCACAGTGCGCCGATTTCTCGGGCATCGGGATATACGACAACAGAATTCACGGTCGGTGACACTGCTACTCGATCTGGTGGCCCCGGGAATTGGATTCTTGTGGGGTTTGGTGCTATTCGGGCCGGCTTGGGCTCTGGCTATTGCCGCCGCGACGCTCGTCTTTAGTGCGCCGAGCGATCTGTTCATCCTGCGCAATATCTTCCGGGTACGCAAAGGTCTTCGACCCTCCAGTGATGAGCGGAAAGTACGTGGGATCGAGCGCGTCATGTTCTACGTCGCGGCCACTTTATTGTTGCCCCTCTCGTTGGCCTACACGGCACTCGATGGTGAGGCATGGGCTTCGGTGCGTAGCTGCGCGGTCGAATCGGTGACGCAGGGAACCCATACCGCCCGCATCGTTGAAATATCCCGTGCTGGGATGGGGATCGTCACGGCGTGGGAGATCGGAACCAACAATATTGTGGCCGGCGGTGGCTGCGTCGATTCTTCCTACGAGGTGCGCGGGGCGCTGTGGGAGCGCAACTAGCCGCCGATATACGACATTTCGATGCGTCGACGATTGCCGGGCGCCAGTGCCGCACGGATCTCCGAGTAGTTGTCGTCGCGTGCTGACCAGACCGCAGTCAGTGCGCTGGCGATGTATTCATCGTCGGCGCCGGAGCGGAGCATTGCGCGCAGGTCGGTGCCTTCCGCGGCGAACAGGCAGGTATATAACTGGCCTTCGGCCGAAACTCGGGCGCGGGTGCAGCTTCCGCAGAAGGCCCCGGTCACCGAGGAGATGACGCCGATTTCCCCGCCGCCATCCACATAGCGCCAGCGTTTGGCGGTCTCACCAGCTTGGGCGGCGGCCATCGGCTCGAGCGGGTATCGCGCCGAAATGCGCTCCACGACCTCGGCGGAGGGGACCACCTCGTCGAGCTTCCACCCGTTGGTGGCTCCGACATCCATGAATTCGATGAAGCGCAGAATGTGTCCGGTGCCGCGGAAATGTTCGGCGAGTTCGAGGATTTCGTCGTCATTGACCCCGCGTTTGAGAACAGTGTTGATTTTCACCGGGCCCAGCCCGGCGCGCTCGGCCGCGTCGATCGCCTTCAGTACCCGGGCCACCGGGAAGTTCACGTCGTTGATGGCCTTGAAGCGTTCCTCGCGCAGTGAATCCAGAGAGACCGTGACTCGGTTCAGTCCCGCTTCCTTCAGCGCGGCGGCTTTCACGGCCAATGCCGAACCGTTGGTGGTCATGGCAAGATCCACCGGTTCTCCCTCGGGGGTGCGCAATGCCGCGAGTCGGGAGATCAGATCTTCGACGCCGCGGCGCAGCAACGGCTCGCCGCCGGTGATGCGCAGCTTGGTTACGCCACGGGCCACGACGATGCGCGCTAGGCGTTCAATTTCCTCGAAACTCAGTAGCTCCGAGCGGTCGCGGAAGACGAAATCCTGACCGAAAATCTCCTTGGGCATGCAATACACGCAACGGAAATTGCAGCGATCGGTGATCGAAATGCGCAGGTCATGCAGGGCGCGGCCGCGGGTATCGGACCATGTAGGATCCGGCTCAAGAGTGGTCATGGATTCACCTCCAAAAACGTCGCGAGATTCGCGTAGATATCGTGTCCCAATTCACAGCGGGCATTTCATGGTACCGGAACAAACTAGGCGCAAGCACCATCAGATGCCGATTCATGACCGAGTAAGGCGTATGAGCGTTTCGCTAGTCCGGGAGATCTGTTCCGGGGAGACCCGGCAGCACCCGCCGAGCAGGCGTACGCCCCTGGCGAGCAGGGTCTCGACCGCCTCCGGTAAGTCCGGCTCGACACCACCGGGGCGCCATTGCCGGGTCTGATGGTCCCAGATCTCCGCGCCATTCGGGTAGGCCAGCAACGGCGCGTCCAGTTCCTGACGCAAGATATCCAGGGCTTCAAGCACCACTGAAACCGGGGCGCAGTTCACGCCCACGGCCAACAAGTTTCCGCGCTCGCGGATCACCTGCGCGACCTGTGAAAGTGTGCTGCCATCTCCGAGCACCACGCCCCGTCCGGTTTCGTCGCGGCGCACGGCCAGGCTCAGCGCTGCCGGGGTCTTGGTGCCGGCTAATTCGTCGAGTAGCGCGGATACCTCGGGCAGACTGGGCACCGTCTCGGCCAGCAACAGGTCGGCCCCGGCGGCATCCAGACTGGCGATACGAGGACGATGCCAAGTCGCTAGCTCACCCTGCGTGAGCCCGTAGGCACCGTCATATTCGGTGCCATGCCCCGGGCCAGCACCATAAGGGCCGACCGACGCGGCCACCCAACGTTGCCTCGTTCCAGCATCGAACTCTGCGGCCGCGCGGGCCAACTGCACGCTACGCCGCAGCAATTCCGGCGCCTGGGCCGCATCCAGCCCGGCGGCGGCCAGTGCATCCTCACTGACCTGGTAGGAACAGGTGGTGGCTAGCTGTGCTCCGGCGGCAAAGAAATCTTGATGGGCCGCGCGAACCTCGTGCGGATTCTCGCGCAAAATGTGGGCCGACCACAGCGAGCTGGTGATGTCGTTGCCGCGCTCGGCCAAATGCGTGCCGAGACCGCCATCGAGGAGCAACGGGCGGGGGTCATTGGCGGCTAGGGCTGCGGCCAAGGAGTCGGCGGATGCGGGGGTACTCACCTTTCGAGGCTATACCTCCAGCGTTGTCCTGCCCAGTGGATGAACGGCCGGTGACATCGGATGATGGCGTGCGGCGAAATTACTTTTCCAAAATCTGTGGCGCGGCTCACAGTTCACTGCTAATCTCGATAACTGTCTATGGCGGGCACCCGACTACGGGTCGCTATCTACCGGGCGTGAAACTGATCCATTTCAGCAGATGGGCCGGCGTCGATGCCTGGGTTGCCAAGGCCGTGGCCGCTGGACTCATCGAGAATTTGAGGAGTCGCGCAATGAGTGTCGCAACTACCGGCCACGACTATTTGTCCATGGCTATCGAGATCGCCACCACCAATGTCCGCAATGCCGGCGGACCTTTCGGAGCGGTGGTTGTCGCACCGGATGGTCGGACCTTCGAGGGGGTCAACCGCGTCACCGCGAATAACGACCCCACGGCCCATGCCGAAGTCGTCGCAATCCGCACCGCCGCCCAGGAATTGGGTACCTTCAACCTCAGCGGCTGTGTGCTCTATTCCAGCTGCGAACCCTGCCCCATGTGCCTAGCCTCGTCGCTGTGGGCCCGCATCGACCGAGTAGTCTTCGCCGCCGACCGTCACGACGCCGCGGCCGCCGGATTCGACGACGCGGTGTTCTATGACTACTTCGAGCCGGAGTCTGACCGTAAGCTCATGCCGGTCGAACGTGCCGGTGATGGTGAGGAGCGACTCAAGCCATTCAAGGTTTGGGACTCCCTCGAAACTCGCACCGACTACTAAGGGTGCGATCACAATGTCGACGACAGGTCAGTCGCAGGTAGAACCCCGCAAGGTCGGGAATACGCGCGCGGCACGGTCCACGGCCGTCGGTTCCGGTGGCGCCGGCCCGCGCGGCGTGCTCGATGCCTACTTCCGCATCACCGAGCGCGGTTCAACTCTCACCCGCGAATTCCGCGGCGGGATCGTCACCTTCTTCACGATGGCTTACATCGTGATTCTTAACCCGTTGATCCTCGGCGGATTTAGCGCCGACGCCGCCCCGGTGGATGTGGCCGGTGGGTGGTTGCCGGCCGAGCAGGTCGGGGCCATGACCGGCCTGACGGCCGGGGCCATGACCATCCTCTTTGGGTTGGTGGCCAATCTTCCCTTTGGGCTGGCCGCCGGGCTCGGGATCAACTCCTTCCTCGCGGTGTCGGTGATTCAGGACGTCACCTGGCCCGAAGCCATGGGGCTGGTGGTGATCAACGGTGTGCTCATCGTGATTTTCGGACTCACCGGAATTCGTACCGCGATTTTCCATGCCATTCCCAAGGATCTGAAGGCCGCCATCACGGTGGGTATCGGCCTGTTCATCACCTTCATCGGGTTCGTGGACTCCGGATTCGTCACACGGACCCCGGCCGGCCCGCCGGTGCAGTTGGGCGATAGCGGCTCCATTGTCTCCATCCCCACGATGATCTTCGTGGTAGGGCTGCTCATCATGGGCGCGCTGGTAGCCCGCGGGGTGCAGGGCGCGATCCTCATCGGCATCGTCATCTCCACGGTGCTCGCGGTGATCGCCGAGGCCGTACTGAAGATTGGCCCGGCCACTGCAGATAATCCGCATGGCTGGCATCTGAATACCCCGGTGTTGGCCGGGCAGTTTGCCTCGCTACCGGATATGTCGCTGGCCGGAAACTTTGACCTCTTTGGCTCCTTTACCCGCATCGGGGCGCTGGCGGCGACGATGCTGGTGTTCACCTTGGTGTTCACCAACTTCTTTGACGCCATGGGCACCATGACGGGCCTGGCGAAGAACGCCGGCCTGGCCCACAAGGACGGGACCTTCCCGCGGCTCAAGGCGGCCTTCGTCGTCGAGGGTCTGGGAGCGGTTTCCGGCGGTATGGGCTCCTCCTCGTCAAATACCGTCTACGTGGATTCGGCGGCCGGTATTGGTGAAGGTGCGCGAACCGGTTTGGCGGCAATCGTCACCGGCCTACTGTTCCTGGGGTCGATGTTTTTTACCCCGTTGACCTCCGTGGTGCCGATCGAGGTTGCCGCGGCCGCACTCGTGTTGGTCGGTACGCTCATGTGCGCGCAGATCAAGGAGATCAATTTCAAGCGCTTCTCCTCGGCCATGCCGGCCTTCCTGACGCTGATCACCATGCCGCTGACCTATTCCATTGCCAATGGCATCGGCGCGGGCTTCATCGCCTGGGTAGTGGTCAACACCGCGGCCGGACGGTACCGGAAGATTCACCCGCTGATGTGGATCGTTGCAGCGGGATTCCTCGTTTACTTTGCGCGCGGCCCGATCACGGTGCTCTTGTCCTGATGACGGATGACACCGGCGTAGCGCTTTGAGCGACCGATCTGCAACGGCTCTTCGAGGTGTTGCAGATCGGTCGCTTCTTCAATTGGTATTTGTGATCGCCTCCCGCGCAACTATCGACCCAACGACGCCACGAATTCTTCGACCGAATGCTCCGGGACACATTCTGAATATTCCATAGCGACGGTGGCCGGGGGTAAGTTCAAGCGCCCGACGGTCTGGCTATGCTGAACGGAAACATACGTGGCGGCGCCTAGGGCGATAGATCGACGACGCGTGCGCTAGAAAGCGGAGGGATGGCTAATTTCTATCGTTCGGGGCACTACACGCGGACGACCTTCTGGCCACGATGTCATCGTTGTCCAGCTGACCGAAATGACACGGCACTTTTAAACGGCGATTACCGAAACCGTTCAGCCCAAGAGGTGTCACTAAACTCTGTGAGCTGATGAATTTGGGACTGTGCACGATGCTGGAGGTCGTGAAGTAGCCCCTCATCGAGTTGTGGTTCCTTATCGACCATGAGCAGAAGTGTTCGCCACATGCTCAACTTTGCATTCAGCAAACCGATGAGCACATCTATCTGGGACTGAGTCAACGTTTTCTGCTTTTGTCGCAGGGGGTTAAGCACGTTGATCTTCCCCAAGAGATGGGCCCACGGGGCTGCGAGTCGGGCGAGTCCATGAGGCGTATAACCTAACTTCTTTAGGAGCAGTTCGAGATCATTTTGATCGTCGCTGACCTGATCCCAAAGGGATTCGAAAAACGCTTCATGAGGTGTGCCGGCCCACATCCTACGTGCGCTAGCGAAATGTTCGACCCCAGCGATGGATCCTACATGGTGTTCGCTGAGATATCTGTGCAGTTTTCCGCGTTCAATCGATTCATTCACTCTAAAGGTCCTTGAGCTGGCGTGGCAGGCAGGGGCTGTTGGTGCTCGCTGGCAATCGTTGCCTGCGATCAAGGCTAAGCGGCATAGCGAAGGGAAGCGACTGCCCGGCTTAACTCACGGCGATTCTTCAGGGACCGAGCCCTCCGTGCGTTAGCCAAGGCAGCCCTTCGTGGGAATTCGCTGATAACTGCAGATGCAATTGAATTCCGCTTAATACACTCGGATAAGTTCCCCGATCTAGAAAGCAGGAAGAGTCGTGAAGCTACCACCACAACGCGGTCCCGTCAGCGCCGAACTGATCGATCTTCTTCGAACTTTTGCGCCAGAAAATGATCAGACGGCATGCGATGATCGACTTGTCGTGCCCTTGGAGTCCGAGGACATACTTTTCAGCGATGACCTGCAACTCAGCCTCTTCGTGCTCTACGAGTTACACTATCGCGGCTTCGACGAGGTCGACGAGCGATGGGAATGGAACCCGCAGTTGCTGGCGCTCCGTGCCCGGATCGAAGAGCAATTCGAGCGTAAGCTACGTGAAATTGCCATGGACGTCAGCTATGTTCCCGGAGACGCGCAGGCTGTGGCGCAGCAACTATTCACTCTGGCCAACGACGATGGCGGCCCCTCAGTATCCAATTTCATTGCACGTGAAGCAACTTTGGAGCAGGCACAAGAATTCCTCATTCACAAATCCATCTACCAACTCAAGGAAGCGGATCCGCATTCGTGGGCGATCCCACGACTCAACGGCCGCGGAAAGTCGGCATTGATGGAGATCCAATTCGACGAGTACGGTGCCGGCCGCCCCGGTGCCATGCACAGTGAGCTTTTCGCGCTCACCATGCGCGGGCTGGAGCTCGATGCCGAGTTCGGTGCGTATATCGATCGCCTGCCGGCGATCACGCTGGCTTCGGTCAATATGATGTCGCTTTTTGGTCTTCACCGCAGGTTGCGCGGCTGCATCGCTGGCCATCTGGCGATCTACGAAATGACGTCGTCTATACCTAACGCCCGCTATGCTCGCGGTTTCCGCCGGTTGGGGTTTGATACGCCGGTGACGGACTATTTTGACGAACACGTGGAAGCCGACGCGGTGCATGAGCAGATTGCCGGACGCGATTTGGCCGGGGGCCTTATTGAGTACGACCCGACGATCGCCACCGAGGTGTTTTTCGGCGCTCAAGCCGCGTGCGCTGTCGACGCGCTTGTGGGGGAGCACCAGCTTACCGCTTGGCGTAGCGGAAAATCCTCGTTGCGCACCGCAACTGAGAGGATGCCCGCGTGACTAGCGACGGCTCAAAAATCGTGGTTTGTCCGCAAGGTCCTTTGATCGTGCGCGGAGAATTCACCATTGAAGACGGTCACGGACAAGAAGTGCCCACCAACCGCACCACGGTTGCCCTCTGCCGTTGCGGGAGTTCGGCCATCAAGCCGTTCTGCGATGGCACGCATAAGCTGAAGAACTTCGAGAAGCGCAGTTAGATCTTCTCGGGCTTCGCCCCTTGCACGGCTTGAGAATGCTGGTTCGTGGACGGTCGCAGTGTCCTTCGACGAGGCGCTTGCATTTGGTGTGAACCTTGACTCGCGGATTTGCGCAGATCGTGCCCGTATTCGGTTTTGGGGCGCCCATTTCCTCGGGCCGTGCAGTGAGTGTTACAAGTGCGAGGTACCGGCAGGACGGACCGTGGTGCGCGCGGCCCCGTCCTAATGAGACGGCGGTTTTCCCACCTACGGCTCCGAGCGCTGATGATTCGGCGGCCTCGGATCACCCCTCCCTGAATGTGAGCTTTGACATACTGGGTAGTAGTGGGTTTCACTTGTTTTAGCTGAAAGTCTTTTTCCAAGATTCGAAATTCCAGGAGGTCCATCATGGGTGGATGCATTGCCTGGTCGAAAGGCCAGATCGCCCACGGCGACTGACGCTTGAGCCTCACCGCAGACCGTCGCGTCCGCGGGCTCGAGTCGGCTACCAACGAGCAGTTTTCGCTCGAGCCCGCGCACGTTTTTCTGCGCTTGGCTGCCGATGCATTTCTCATCCACACACCATCATTCGATGCGCCCGACGATTGTTGCAGGGGCGTAGGAGGTTGGCGGCATGACCGCTGAAGCTACAGAAAAATCCCGGTGCCTGATCACCGTTAACGGAACCGTCCGCGAATTTGACGGTCCCACCCACACCAACGCCCTCGACTTTCTACGCACGCAGGGTCTGATTGGCTGCAAGGAAGGCTGCGCCGAAGGCGAATGCGGCGCTTGCGCCATTCTGGTCGCCCGCGCGGACGGCGAGGAAACCCGTTGGACCGCACTGAATGCCTGCCTACTACCGGCCGCGGCGCTGGACGGTCAAGAGGTGCTTACCTCCGAAGGCCTAGGTAGCGTCGATGAACTGCACCCGGTCCAAGAAGAAATGGCACAGCGCGGCGGATCGCAATGCGGCTACTGCACCCCTGGCTTCATCTGTTCCATGGCCGCCGAGTACTACCGGCCCGAGCGTCCGAGCGATGCGGCTCAAGCGCTCGAATCCAGCGAGGAGCACCACTGCGGTCCCAACGGCTTCGACTTGCATGCACTCTCCGGAAACCTGTGCCGCTGCACCGGGTACCGTCCCATTAAAGACGCGGCCTACGCGCTGGGGGAGCCCGAAGCCGACGACGCCATCGCCGCACGCCGCCAGCAACCGGCCCCGGCCGCCGTGAGCACCGACATACTGCGTGCCGATACCCCCACCGGGCAACTGGGGCGCTACCGTCGACCGGCGAACCTTTTCGAAACTTTGCGGATCCTTGCCGACGAACCCGATGCCCTCGTGCTGGCCGGCGGCACCGACTGGGGCGTTGAAGTCAACATCAAGGGCACCCGTGCCCGCTCCGTCGTGGCCATCGACCGACTTGAAGAGCTGCGCCAGATCATTGAAACTCCGGACCATATTGAAATCGGTGCGGCGCTGACGCTCAGCGAACTAGAGCGCACTCTGGATGGCAAGATTCCGTTGCTGGCTAAGCTCTTCCCGCAGTTTGCCTCGCGCCTGATCCGCAACGGGGCGACGATCGGTGGCAACCTGGGCACCGGATCCCCGATCGGTGACACCCCGCCGGCGTTGCTGGCCCTCGAGGCCGAACTGGTGCTCACCGGCGCCTCCGGGCGACGCGTGGTTCCACTGGCCGACTACTTCACCGGCTACCGGCAGACCGTGCGCCAGCCCGGGGAACTGATCACCGCGATCCGCATCCCACGTCCACTGGCTGAGCTGACCAGCTTTCAGAAGATCGCCAAGCGCCGCTTCGACGACATTTCATCGGTGGCCATCGGCTACGCGGTGAATGTCTCCGACGGGCTGATCACCAAGGCCCGTATCGGGCTGGGCGGTGTGGCCGCGACCCCGTTGCGTGCCACCGCCACCGAGGCGGCCCTAGAGGGTAAGGAATGGAGCTTGGAGACCATCCGGGCGGCCGCCGAGATCATGGGCGGCGAAGGAACCCCGATGGATGATCACCGAGCCAGTTCGCGTTACCGCAAGGCCATGCTGGCCTCCTCACTCGAGCGGTTCTACGCCCAACAACTTCCGAATACTGGCTTCAGCAAAGGGGAGCAGTTAGCATGAGCCACCTCTCGCAACGCCCACATAACCCGATCGTCGGCGAAAGCCACGCACATGAGTCCGCGGCCGCCCACGTCACCGGCACCGCGCTGTACACCGACGACCTCGTAGGTCGCATGGTCGGCGTGCTACACGCCTACCCGGTGCAATCCACCATTGCCCACGCCAAGCTGCTCTCGCTCGATGTCGCACCGGCCCTGCGCATCCCCGGTGTGGTCCGGGTATTGACCGCCGCGGACATCCCCGGGGTCAACGATCAGGGCGCTAAGCACGATGAGCCGATGCTGCCCACCGACGAGATCATGTTCTATGGTCAGCCACTGGCCTGGGTACTCGGCGAAGATCTCGAAGCGGCGAAGGCCGGCGCCGCCGCCGTCACCGTCGAATTCGAGGCGCTTGAATCCCTGATCAGCATTCAGGATGCGATCGCCGCGAACAGCTTCCACGGCGTGCAGCCGGTTATCGACAAGGGCGACACCGAGGCCGCCTTCGCGGACGCGGCGCATATTTTCGAAGGCGAGTTTGAGTTCGCCGGTCAGGAACATTTCTACCTCGAGACCCAGAACTCGCTGGCCTACGTGGACGAGGGTGGACAGATCATGATCCACTCCTCGACCCAGCACCCGACCGAAACCCAGGACATCGTCTCGCATGTGCTGGGCATTCCGGCCCACCAGATCAGCGTGCAGGTGTTGCGCATGGGCGGTGCCTTTGGTGGCAAGGAAATGCAGCCGCACGGCTATGCCGCGGTGGCTGCCCTGGGCGCCACGTTGACCGGGCGCCCGGTCCGGGTGCGGCTGAACCGTACCTTGGATATGACGATGACCGGCAAGCGTCACGGCTTCCATTCGCGCTGGAAGATTGGCTTCACCGCCGAAGGAAAAATTCTCGCCCTCGACGCCACGCTCACCGCCGATGGCGGCTGGTCGCTGGATCTATCCGAGCCGGTGCTCACCCGCGCCATGTGCCATATCGACAACGCCTACTGGGTGCCGAATATTAAGGTGCACGGTCGGGTGGCCAAATGCCACAAAACCTCGCAGACCGCGTTCCGCGGCTTCGGCGGGCCGCAAGGCATGCTGGTCATGGAGGACATCTTGGGTCGAGTGGCCCCGCAGTTGGGCCTCTCGCCGCGTGAGCTGCGTCGGCGCAATTTCTACACCGAGGGACAGGACTCCCCGTACTACCAGCCGGTACGCCACCCGGAGAGGATCGATGCGGCCTGGCAACAGGTTATCGATCAAGCCGAGATTGAGCGCCGCGAAGCCGAGATCGCCGAATACAACGCCACCCATGAGCACAGCAAGCGTGCCTTGGCGCTGACCCCGGTGAAATTCGGTATCTCCTTTAACCTCACCGCCTTCAACCAGGGCGGGGCCCTCGTGCTGGTGTATAAGGACGGTTCGGTACTGGTTACGCACGGCGGAACGGAAATGGGGCAGGGACTGCACACCAAGATGTTGCAGGTGGCCGCCACCACGCTCGGCGTGCCGATGTCCACGGTGCGGCTGGCCCCCACGCGCACCGATAAGGTCCCGAACACCTCGGCCACCGCGGCCAGCTCCGGTAGCGACCTGAACGGTGGAGCGGTTAAGGACGCGTGCGAGCAGATTCAGGCACGACTGGCGCAGGTCGCCGCCGGGAAGCTCGGGGTGCCCGCCCATGAGGTGCGCTTCGAACGTGGGCTGGTCAGCGGACTGAGCACCAAGGCCACCATCAGCTGGGAAGAACTGGTCAAGGCCGCCTACTTCCAGCGGATCCAGCTATCCGCCGCCGGGTTCTACCGCACCGAGGGGCTGCATTGGGATCTGAGCATTATGACCGGCGAACCCTTTAAGTACTTCGCCTACGGGGTGGCCGCCAGCGAGGTGGAAGTCAGCCGCTTCGATGGCTCCTATACGCTACGTCGCGTCGACATCGTGCATGACGTGGGAGATTCGCTCTCCCCGCTGATCGACATCGGACAAATCGAAGGCGGATTCGTGCAGGGTGCCGGGTGGATGACCCTCGAGGATCTGCGCTGGGATACCTCCGACCGGCCCACGCGCGGGCGCCTGGCCACGCAGGCGGCCAGCACCTACAAGATCCCGAGCTTCTCGGAAATGCCCGAGGAATTCAACATCGCGTTGCTGGATAAGGCCCATGAGGAAGGGGCCGTGTACGGTTCCAAAGCCGTGGGTGAGCCGCCGCTGATGCTGGCCTTCTCGGTCCGCGAGGCGTTGCGCCAGGCCGTGGCTGCCTTCGGCACCCCCGGGGCGAGCGTCGAGTTGGCCTCGCCGGCCACCCCCGAAGCGGTGTTCTGGGCGATCGAGTCGGTGCGCGAACCAGCCGTGGCAGAGGCCGCGAGCGCCACGTCATGACCTGGATCGACGCCGTCGCCCGATTGCGTGGCGAGCGGCGAGCGGCGGTACTGGTCACCCTGGCTGCCGTGCGGGGCCACGCCCCGCGCGAGGCCGGGGCGAAAATGGTGGTCGCCGCCGATGAAATCTACGAAACCATCGGCGGCGGCAATCTCGAAATGGTGGCGGTCAACCGGGCCCGCGACATGCTCAACGAGGGGGTCCGCACTCCCGAACTGCTCGAGCTGCGGCTCAACGACAAGGCACCGGCGAAATACGGCCGCCAATGCTGTGGAGGCGAGGTGAGCATTTTGCTCGAACCACTGGCTCAGGCCCACACCGTGGCGATCTTCGGGGTGGGCCATGTGGGGCTGGAACTGGCACGCATTCTCTCGCGTCACGATCTCGATCTGATGTTGAGTGATTCGCGGCCCGAGTTTCTTGATGCGTTGCCGGTGCTGGAACCGGCGGTGGCCCGCATTCATGCGGAGGTCGCGGTGCTCGGTGAGGAGGCTATTTCACGGCTGCCGGCCGGAACCGACGTGCTGATCATGACCCACGATCATGCCGAGGACCTGCACCTGTGTGATGCCGCACTGCGGCACCCTCAGCTCGGCTCGATTGGGCTGATCGGGTCCAAGGCGAAATGGCAGCGCTTCATTAAGAAGCTCGGCGAACTCGGCCACGACCGGGCCGCCATCGAGCGGATCCAATGCCCTATCGGAATCCCCGAAGTGGCCGGCAAACAGCCGGCAACGATCGCGGTCTCGGTGGCCGCCGAACTGCTCGCTCGGCGCGCACCCACGGCCGCGTAATCTTTCGTCCCGACGGCGACCTGTCAGTGCGATACTACAAGTGACGTCGACGAAAGGTAGCCCGGCATGGGGGTTAGCCCGCAGGAACACCGTGACTGGATTATGCAGCGCATCGGCCGCACCGAGGTGCAGCGTCTGCCGCTTTCTGCCGCCCAGGGGCTGATTCTGGCCGAAGATGTCAGCGCCGTACACTCGCTGCCACTCTGGGACAATTCGGCGATGGACGGTTACGCGGTGCGCAGCGAGGACACCCGCGGTGCCAGTGAAGCGGCACCGGTGAGCCTTCGGGTACTCGGTGAGGTCGCCGCCGGCAGCGACTGGGATCCGCCGTTGGCCGCCGGGCAGGCGGTGCGTATTATGACCGGTGCGCCGCTGCCCAGCGATGCGGATGCCATCGTTCGCGTGGAACATTCCAGTGGCGAATCCGGGCCGGGGCAGTGGGCGCAGCATCACGTATCGCTCACCGACGAGGCGCCCGCCGGTCAAGAGGTGCGCGCGGCCGGAGAAGATCTGCTCGCCGGGGCCACGGTGGCCCGGGCGGGAGATGAACTCAGCGCGGTGCGTCGCTCGGCGCTGGCCGCCGCCGGGGTGCACGAAGTGCTCGTGCATCGGGCACCGCGCGTGGCGGTGCTGGTCACCGGGGCCGAACTGGCTGCCCCCGGCAGCACGCTGCGCCGCGGGCAGATCCCCGAATCCAATTCCCAACTGATCGCCGGACTCCTCGCCGAATCCGGGATAGCACAGGTCAGCGTGCGGCATTGCCCGGATGAACTGGCGCAGGTGCAGGCGTTACTGGATGAGCTGGCCCAGCAACACGAGGTCATCATCACCACCGGCGGGGTAGGGCCAGGAACCCACGATGTCATGCGTGCCGCGCTGATCGACGAGCCGGAAGTGCGGCAGCTGCGCGTCGCGATGCGCCCGGGGCAGCATCAGGCCGCCGGACACCTGTCCAACGGGGCCTTCATCTTCGCGCTCTCCGGCAACCCGGTCAGTGCCGCGGCGAGCTTTGAACTCTTCGTCCGCCCGGCCCTGCGCGCCATACAGGGGGCCAGCCAGCCGCTGACCCCCACCCTGCAAGCCACCGCGGCCCTCGGCTGGCGGTCGGCGCCGGGACGCTGGCAGGTTCTGCCGGTCATTTTCGAACCGGGACCGACGTTGCGCTGCCTGCCCGCGGTCGCGGCCACCCGAATTTCACATTCGGTTGGCGGTTTCGGGGCGGCTCAGGGTTACGCACTGGTGGAACCCGAACGCGCCGAGGTGGCGGTCGGGGACACCGTCACGGTGCTGAGGTTACGCCCATGAATTGGTGTTCGACGCTGGTGCTCGCCGGTGGCCGGTCACGGCGGCTCGGGGGAGTTGAGAAGGCCACGCTGCTGCTGCACGGCCAGCGGCTCGTGGACCGCGTGGTGTCCGCCGCCGCCCACGCCGAGGCTCGCCCGGTGATCGTGATTGGTCCGGAGCACACCGGGGATCAGGCCGATCTGGTGGTGCGCGAAGACCCACCCTTTACCGGGCCCTTGGCCTCCATCGCCGCCGGATTGCCGCAGCTAGCCACCGAGTGGGTGATGATCCTACCCTGCGATCTTCAGCATCCCGAAGCGCTCATTGAACGCCTGCGCGAGGCGATGAAGCAACGGGGAGCCGACGGTGTGGTACTGGTCGACGAGGACGAGCGGGTGCAGTGGCTGGCCGGATGCTACCGGGTACAGGCACTGCGTGACGGTTGCGCCGCACTCGGGCCGCGGCTGGACAACGCGCCCTTGCGCGCCGTGCTGGCCGAGCTTGAGTTGCGCAAGTTACCGGTCGAGAATGCGCTCTGCGCCGACCTGGATACTCCCGAGGCCCTGGCCGCAGCCCGCGCACAGGACCTCCCACCATCTACTCCACAAAGTTAACGAGGAAAGGATTGACGATCATGGCAGAACATCTCCCCGCGGAGGCACTGATTCCCTGGCTACAGGCCGCCGGCGAAGAGCTCCAGCTGGATATCTCCGAGGTTAATATCGACACCATTCTGGGTGTCGCCGGACAGGTGGCACATACCGTGGCCCGCCCTGCGGCACCGCTGAGCACCTTCCTGCTCGGCCTAGCCGTGGCCCGCGCCGGGAAGGACGCGGACCTGCAGGCCCTGGCCGCTCAGCTCAACGCCCGGGCCAGGCGCTGGGCCGAGGAAGCCGAGGAGTAAAAACCCGTCAGCCTACGGCTGGGCCGGAGCACCCACCGCAATGGTGGAACCAAGTGACACCGGCCCGGCCGGACGGTGCTGACCGCGCTCGGGCACGTACTCCAGATCCGGGTCGGCCAAGTTCGGTGCGTTGACGAAGGAACGGAAACGCTTGAGCTTCTCCGGGTCGGCCAGCGTGGCGGCCCATTCATCTTCGTAGTTCTCCACATGCCGTTCCATGGCCTCATCCAGATCCGCCGCCAGGCCGAGCGCATCGTCAACCACCACGGAACGGACCATGTCGATCCCGCCCTCGAGGTCCTGCACCCAGTGCGCCGTACGCTGGAGTTTGTCGGCGGTACGGATGTAGTACATCAGGTAGCGGTCGATGTAGCGCAGGAGCGTGCGGTCATCGAGCCCGCCGGCCAACAGTTGAGCGTGGGCCGGGTTCGCGCCGCCGTTACCGCCCACATACAGGTTCCATCCCTCGGCGGTGGCGATCACGCCGACGTCCTTGCCGCGCGCTTCGGCGCATTCGCGGGCACAGCCCGAGACACCCATCTTCAGCTTGTGCGGCGCCCGCAGGCCACGGTAACGCAACTCGATCTCAATACCCATGGCCACCGAATCGAGCATGCCGTAGCGGCACCAGGAGGAGCCCACGCAGGTTTTGACGTTACGCAGCGACTTGCCGTAAGCGTGGCCCGATTCGAACCCTGCCTCCACCAGTTCGCGCCAGATCTCCGGCAGTTGTTCGAGCCGGGCGCCGAACATGTCGATGCGCAGACCACCGGTGAGCTTGGTGTACAGCCCGTACTTCTGGGCAACTCGGGCGATCACCGCCAGCTTCTCCGGGGTAATTTCACCACCGGGGATACGCGGCACCACCGAGTAGGTGCCGTCCTTTTGCATATTGGCCATCACACGGTCGTTGGTGTCTTGCGCACCGGCCAGCCCCGCCTCCATGGGGTGGGCCGAAGTTTGCGATGAGAGCACCGAGGCGATCACGGGCTTACAAATATCGCAGCCGGCACCGGTACCGAAACGTTCCATAACCTCGCCGAATGTGTGCAGACCTGCCAGGCGTACCGCCTCGAAGAGTTGGGCGCGGGAGAATTCGAAGTGTTCACACATGGCCGAGGAGACCTCGGCGCCGTTCTTGCGCAGCTCGGCTTCCATGAGCTTCTTGAGCATCGGCACACAGGAACCGCACTGGGTGCCGGCCTTGGTGCAGCCCTTGAGCTCGGCGAGCTTGGTGACCGGCTCCTTGCCCTCGCAGCTACCGCAACCACCGACCGCATCTCGGATTGCGCCGGCCGAAACATTGTTGCAGGAGCACAACACCGCATCGTCGGGCAGTTCTCCATCTGGCACCTCGCCGCCGAGGGCCGAGAGGTACGCGCCGGGTTCGCCGGGCAGTTCGCGGCCCAGCATCGGCCGTAGTGACTGATATGGCGTCGCGTCGCCCACGAAGATGCCACCGAGCAGGACCTTGGCATCAGCGGAGACCACAAGCTTCTGGTACAGCCCGCGTGGCGCATCCGCGTAAACCACCTCGAGCGCGCCCTCCGTGCGGGCGAAGGCGTCGCCGAAGCTGGCCACATCCACTCCGGAAAGTTTGAGCTTGGTGGCGGTATCAAATCCGGTGAACTCGGCGCTGCCGCCCAGCAACCGGTCGGCGACCACCTCGGCCATCGCGTTGGCCGGGGCTACCAGGCCGATGCACATTCCCTCGAAGTTGGCGACTTCACCGATGGCCCAAATATGTGGGACCGCGGTCGCGCAGGTCGCGTCGATCTCAACGCCACCACGTGGGCCGATGCCGAAGGCCGGTCCGGAAAGTTCGCCAGCCTCGACGCGTTCGTTGTAGCCGCGGGCCAGTTCGTCGCGGGGGCGAACACCAATGGAGACCACGACCATATCCGCGTCGATGGTGCGATCGTCGGCCATCAGCACACCGCGCACGGACGGGCTCTGGCATTCCTCGTCGACAAGGATGCTCTTCGGGAAGACACCACCGTGAACCACCAGGCCGGTCTCGTCGATCAGTCGGCCGAGCGCCTGACCGGCTCCCTCGTCGAGTTGATTACCCATGAGCCACTTGCCGCCGTCGATGATCAGCGCCTCGGCGCCCAACGCCTTGGCACCGGCGGCGGCTTCCAGTCCGAGCAGGCCACCACCAATGGTGGCCACCACCGGTGCGCGGCCCAACGACTGGCCCAGCTCACGGACCGAATCGGCGATGCCCCAGACATCCTCCAGCGTGCGATAGACGTGGGTGTACTCGGCCCCCTCGATGGGCAGCCGCGCCGCGTTGGAACCGGTGGCCAGAACCAATTCGTCGTATTCGAAGCAGCGTCCATCGGCGGTGCGCACCTGGCGCTTGGCGGGATCCAGCTCGGTCACCTGAGCATTGGTCTCTAGGGTGATGTTCTGTGCCTCCCACAGGGAGGCATCGCCCAGGGTGAGGTCAACATCCGGGGCGGTGAGCGCCTGGGAAAGAGCCACGCGGTCGTAGGGCAGGTGCTTTTCCTCGGTGAGTACTCTCAGATGCACCCCGCTCGGCGCACGGCTGGCGAGTGCCTCGGTAAATCGGTGCGCGGCGGGGCCGCCGCCGATCACGATGATGCTGCGTTCAACGCTCTGTGCGCCCATGGTCTCTCCCACTATCGCTCGTTTTCCCTGAAGGGGTTTGTTTCGTTGCGAAAAGCCTATAAATTCATGTTTGCCCCGGAATTACCCAGATGTTTCGGTCACAGCAAATTCCTCTGACCGGCTCGGTGAGCGGTGGTGAGCCAGGCGTAACACAATGGACTCATGAACTGCGCAGACGTACGGGCCAACACTGGGTGGCATTGGCAAGAACCCCGAGATTTCGCGGATTATCGGGCCTAACGAGGCTCGTGGCAGGACGTGAAATATGGTTTACGCGACGGCAACGGAGGAACGTGTCCATCGAAACATTCACGGATTAAGCTCGAAATCAATCGGATCAATCCGCTGAAAGGAATGCACAGATGAGCGCACAAACCATCGAAAATGTCATCGCTGAGTCGCAGGAAGCGGCCCCAATTTGTCGTAGCTCCGACCTGCTTCCGGGCTGGGGCGAAGCAGCTTGGCTGGAGGGTCGCCAGATCGCGTTGTTCCGGACCGAAGCGGGGCGCTTCTACGCGGCCTCTCACCACTGCCCGAGCCTAGGAGCCAAGGTGATGGCCCGGGGGATCCTCGGAGACGCGACCATTGAGGGACAACGCGTGGATACCATCGCCTGCCCGTTGCACAAAGAGGTGTACCGGCTGGACACCGGCATTTGCTTGAACGCCGACACCGAAGCCTTGGCCGTGTATGAGGTCACCGAACGTGATGGTTGGATCTGGATGGAGCAGGGCGCATGAGTACTCGACCGAGCACGGCGACCCCCGTCGAACATACCGCGTGGCAGGGATGGTACGAGATCGAATTAGAGCGCGGGACGAATGTTCGTGGACAAGACCACGGTGCGCAGTCATCGGTGTCCCGGCGTATTGAATAGTTTGGCTGTGAATCGGCAGCAGGAAGGGCCCGCATTTGCGGGCCCTTCCTGCTGCCGTGTGGCTTCTTTGCATCAGGCCAAGAAAAGGGATTTCGAAGATTGCCTGAATTGGTTATCTGACGCGTGGCATAGTTGTGCGGAGGTTTTAAGAGAGCGACTTCCAACGGCCGTGAGGCTCCATTGACGGCTCTTCGATGGAGCCTTAAGCTGAGGTCAGCACTAAATTTAAAATCTTTAAACGTGTATAAAGGGGCGCTAATGAAGAATCCATTCAAGCCTACTGCGGGTGCGCGGCCGCCTCTGGTGATCGGTAGAGAAGAAATTCGTCAGGATATTGCGGAAAGTGTCGAGAATGGTGCTGGGGCGCCTGGGTTACTTGCGATCTTCAGCGGACCAAGGGGAATTGGCAAGACAGTCATGCTGGGCAGCGTTGAGGATGAGGCCATAGAGCATGGATGGATTGTCATTTCGGAAACAGCGATTCCTGGGCTGGTCAGGCGCATAGATGCGGCTGTTCGGGCCGCATCTGGCGAGTTTGTCGATCAACCTTCTGGCCGCAGAATTACCGGCATCACGTTAGGTCCGGTCGGAGTGCAGACTCAATTAGCCGATGTTGAGCATCGCCATTGGCGGCACCCGTTGACGGAGCTGCTTAAGCGGCTCCGTGACCATGGCACAGGGCTGATGATCACTATCGACGAGATCCACGCGATTGATCGCGTCGATCTCGTTGAGGTAGCGGCAGTTATCCAGCATATGATTCGTGAAGACTTGCCTATCGCGCTCATGTTGGCGGGGTTACCCAAGGCCGTCGATGATCTGCTGAATGATGAAGTTTCGACGTTCCTGAGGCGCGCCGAAAAGTACGACTTACATAAGGCCACGCTGAGCGACGTGGCAGCCGCACTTCGTGCGACCTTTGACGAAGGCTCCATCTCGATAAGTGAACTTCATGTTCGGCACCTAGCTGAAGCGACAGGTGGTTACCCTTTCCTGATTCAACTCGTTGGATACCATGTATGGAGCCAAGCGGTGCGTAACGGCGGGCGCGTAACGGCCGAATCCTTGGAGGCCGGAGTGGAGAAAGCAAAGCGACGGATGGGGGCAACCGTCCTGCAGTCCGCGTATAACTCACTGTCGGATATTGACAAGTCGTATCTGCTTGCAATGGCGGTGGACGATGGCCCTTCGAAGACTTCGGTCATCGCTGAACGACTCGGAGTCAGCCCTGTCTACGCCGGTCAGTACAGGTTACGTCTTTTGGCGGCCGGGGCTATTGAAGTAGTCGGCCACGGATACGTGGATTTTGCCATGCCGACATTCCGAGAGTTTCTTCGTGCAAGCCCAGCGTTTGATTCGCAAGCGCACTTGCTCAGTGACCAGTAGCTAATCCCGAAAATTATTTCGTGTTTTTGTTGGTGAATGAATTGCGGTGCGAGCAGAGACAATGAAGAGTAGCGTGCTAGCATCCCAAGTCAAACATATATTTATAAAATTTAAAACTATTTATAAGTTGAGTCTGGATCATCTGGCGGAAACTACTAAAGAACGAGTTTGAGTTATCTGAAAGGTCTGCTACAGCAGCACCGAGGCGTGCTGAAGCATCTGCTCGATCTTCTCGCGGCAGCCACCGCAACCGGTTCCGGCACGGCAACTCTCACCCACTTCAGCCACGGTTTCGCAGCCCTCGGAAACGGCATGTGCCACATCTCCGTAGGTTGCCCCCGAGCAACGACATAGGGTGTCTTCATCGGCGGCAGCCGCGGTGGGTTCCGGCAGGCCCGGATCGTCGAGGCGCAGCAGTAGCGAACGGTCCTCGGGTAGTGCGGCCCCGCGTTCGAAGGCCAGCACCAGCTCGGCGCTGGTGCGCGGCAACCCTAAGGCGACGAACCCTAGAGCCACCGAATCGCGGGTGACAAGCTTGAGATAGCAGCCGCGCGATGGGTCGGCGAAGACCATGACGTCGCGCCCGTCCTCGGCGAAGAGTGGTGCGTCGATGTCTCCGGCGGCGGTCAGCTCCAGTCCCTGGCCCTTGAGCATGAGCACCTGACTGGCAGTGAACGGTGGGGGTGGGGTCAGCGCCGATTGGGGTTCCGGCGCCCGGTCCGGACGTGGGGCCCGGTGCGTCAGCAAGTAGTTGGCCAGCCACCCGGCCTGAGCCCAACCCGGGGCCAACAGTCCAGCGGGCGCGGTGCCGGCGACCTCGGCACAGTCGCCGAGAGCGAAGATCCGATGTTCTGCGTCGGCGCAGAGGTACTCGTCCGTCTTGATGCCGCGGCCCACTTCGAGGCCGCAACCGGCCGCCAACTCGGTGCGTGCTCGCACGCCGGTAGAAATGAGCAGCGCGTCGCCGGTGATTTCCCCGTGGGTTTCGGTACCGAGTGCGGCGAATCCGTTCTCGTTGAGCCGCACTCCGGTGGCACGCACCTGGCTGTGCACCTCAACGCCGGCTTCGCTCAGTTGGCGCAACAGGAGCCGGCCGCCGTCGGCATCCATCATGCGACCCAGCGGTGCCGGGCCGTGGTGAATAAGCACCGGCGTGTGCCCGGCTGCTGCCATGGCCAGGGCGGCCTCGAGTCCGAGAATGCCGCCACCGAGAATAAGCACCCGTCCGCGTCGCGCCAAGACCTTCTGCAACGACAACGCGTCCTCGAGGGTGCGTAGGGCCAGTACCCCTTCGGGCAGGTCGGGTTCGGTGTGGGGGTCGAAGTTCACGCCGTGCAGCGAGGGAATCATTGCGCGGGCACCGGTGGCGAAGATCAACCGGTCGTAGCTCAGCGGCTCTCCGGTATCCAGGTGCACCTTGCGACGAGCCCGGTCCACACGGGTTGCGGTGCACCCACTGAGCACGCGCACCCCGGCGTCGCGCAGCCGGTTCAGATCGCTCAGCATCAGATGTTCGGTCCGCGTGCTTCCCACGGCGACTTCGGCGAGCAGCACCCGGTTGTAGGCTGGCTGCGGTTCGGCACCGAGCACGGTCAGCTCGATCTGCCCGGCGCTGACGCCCGGTAGCAACCCCTCGACGAGTGAGGCGGCCACCGGCCCAAAACCGATGATCAGAATTTTTTCGCTGGGAGTGTGACTCATTCGCGGCTCTCCAAAGGGGTCAGTCGCACGGCGGCGTTCTTGAACTCGGGCATGGCGCTGTGCGGGTCAACGTCGTCCCGGGTCAGCAGATTGGCGTTGTTTTCACCCGGGAAGTGGAAGGGCAGAAACACGGTGTCTAAACGCAACTCCGGGCTAAATCGGGCGCGTGCGGTCACGGCGCCACGATCGTTGCTCACGCGGACCGGCTGGCCATCGATAATGCCGTGGGCCCGGGCAGTGGACGGGTGGATTTCCAGCAAGCCTTGATCGGCGGCTGCCTGTAACTGGGCTACGCGGCGAGTTTGGACCCCGGACTGGTAGTGCTCCAGTAGTCGACCGGTGATGAGCCACAGCCGCTGGTTGGCGTCGACGGCTTCCGTCGCGCCATGGGCGGTGACCGGTATCAGCCGGGCCTTGCCGTCGGGGTGCGCGAAACGGTCGAGGAACAGGCGTGGCGTGCCTCCCGGGTCGCCACCTGTCGGGCAGGGCCAGTACACCGGTTGCCCGGATTGCACCGCGCTCCAGCTCACACCCGAGTAGTCGGCCAGGCCACCGGCCGACGCCCGGCGCAATTCGTCGAAGACTTCGCGGGGATCATCGGAAAAATGTCCCGGGGCGTCCAGGCGTTCGGCGAGCTGGGACATGATCCACAGTTCGCTGCGGGCCCCCGCCGGTGCGGTCAGCGCCGCACGGCGCCGAAGCACTCGGCCCTCGAGGTTGGTCATGGTGCCTTCTTCCTCGGCCCACTGCAACACCGGGAGCACGATGTCGGCTTCGGCGGCCGTTTCGGAAAGGAAGAAATCGCAGACCACGAGGAAATCTAGGCGGCGCAGCGCTCGCAACACGTTGCCGGCATCGGGGGCCGAAATAACCGGGTTTGAACCGTGCACCAGCAGCATGCGCGAGCCACCGGGGGTACCCAGGGTGCGCAATAGCTCGGTGGCGGGAAGGCCTGGGCCCGGGATTTGCTCGGGCGTCACACCCCAGACCGCGGCTACATGTGCGCGGTGTGCCGGGTCGCTGATCTTGCGGTACCCGGGCAGTTGGTCGCACTTCTGACCATGTTCTCGACCGCCTTGGCCGTTGCCTTGGCCGGTGATGGTGCCATAGCCGCCGGCGCGGGTGCCAGGCAGCCCCAGTAACAGGGCAAGATTGATGGCGGCAGTAACGGTATCGGTGCCGTTTTCATGCTGCTCGACGCCGCGGCCGGTCAGGATGAATACCGGGGCGCCGCCCTGCTTAGCGCGCTCTGCACCGGCTGCCAGCGCGCGGGCGGTCCGACGGATCTGCGCGGCGGGTACTCCGGTCAGCGTTGCGACCCGCTCGGGCCACCAGGCATTGAGCGAGGTACGCAACGCGGCAAGACCCGTGGTGCGTTCCTCGAGGTAGCGAGTATCGGCCAAGTTCTCGGTCAGGAGCACGTGACTTAGCGCGAGAAGGAGCGGCAGGTCGCTGCCCGGGGTGGGCTGCAGGTGCCATCCGGCCCCGTTCTCGCTGAGCTGTGCGGTGGCGGAGCGCCGTGGGTCGACCACAATCAAGCCCCCTGCCTCCCGGGCGCCGTCGAGGTGACGGACGAAGGGTGGCATGGTTTCGGCCACGTTGGAGCCGAGCATCAGAATCAGCGCGGCCGAATCCAGATCCCGTAGGGGAAAGGGTAAACCGCGGTCTAACCCGAAGGCACGGTTGGTGGCGGCCGCCGCCGAGGACATGCAGAAACGCCCGTTATAGTCGATCCGCGAGGTGCCCAGCGCCAGCCGCGCGAACTTGCCTAGTTGATAGGCCTTCTCGTTGGTCAATCCGCCGGCGCCGAAAACCGCCACCGAATCCGGCCCATGACTTGCCTGCAAAGCACGCACCTTGTGCGCCACCAGATCCAGGGCTTCATCCCAATCAACGGCGGCAAACGAGCCGTCGGCTTGTCGGGCTAGCGGGGCGCTAAGCCGTTCGGGATGCGCCAGCAGTTCGGCGGCACTGTATCCCTTGCGGCAGAGTGCCCCACCATTTGTTTCGAAGTTGCGTCCCTGCAACGCGACAGGTGTTGCGGCCTCGGGACCCGGGGTGGGCGTCAGCGAAATACCGCATTGAAGTGCGCAGTAGGGACAGTGGGTGTCGGTGGGGCTGGTGCTGTGCGACATTAGACTCCTTGAGCGGCAAAGATGCTGCTGCGGCGAACGTAGCAGGCGTAGGTCAGCGCCATGAGCGCCAAGTAGACCAATACGAAGCCGCTGAATGCGGGGACGTAGCTCCCGCTGGTGGTGATCGAGAGGTTCAGTGACTGGGGGACCAAGAACCCGCCGTAGGCACCGAAGGCGGAGATGAGTCCCAGCGCGGCCGCGGAGGTGCGCGCACCGTTCATCCGAGCTTCGCTGGTGTCACCTGCTCGTATCGCGTTGATGGCGAAGACGGCCGGGATCATCCGATAGGTCGAACCGTTGCCGATACCGCTGGTAGTGAAGAGCACGAGGAACAAGCCCAGGAACATCCAGAAATTCAACGTAGGCAATAGCAAGACCAGGGCCACGGTGACCGCGGCCATTACGGCGAATGAGCATAGGGTGATGCGTGCTCCACCGAAACGGTCGGCGAGCTTACCGCCGTAGGGGCGAGACAGCGACCCAACCAACGGACCAAGAAAAGCTAGGGAAACGGTGGCCGTGCCGAGGGCAAATGCGGAGAATTCCGGGAAGGTGTCCGCAATAAGCTTGGGGAAGACGGCCGAGAATCCGATAAAAGAACCAAAGGTGCCGATATAGAGGGCCGCGATGATCCACAAATGCGGTTCACGTAGACTATTCAGCGCGCCACGCACATCGGAACGCGCCGTGCTGAGGTTGTGCATTGAACGCCAGGCACCAAAAACAGCAACGATGATCAACGGAACCCAGATGAACCCGGCCAGCGGCAACTGCAGCGACCCAGCGGCGAAGATCGTGATGGCTACAGGAACGATCAGCTGGGCCACCGCGGCGCCCAAGTTGCCGCCTGCCGCATTGAGTCCCAGTGCCCACCCTTTTTGCGAGGCCGGGTAGAAGTAGGTGATGTTGGCCATCGAGGAGGCGAAATTACCCCCGCCGAATCCGGCCAACCCGGCCAGCGTGAGCATCAGCCAGAACGGAGTATTCGTGTTGGACACCGCGAAGGCTAGTCCCAGTGCCGGGATGAGCAGGAGCAGCGCCGAAACGATGGTCCAGTTGCGTCCGCCGAATCGGGCCACCATGAAGGTGTAAGGAATGCGCAGGGTAGCACCGATGAGGCTAGGCATTGAGATCAGCCAGAATAGCTGTGAGGTGCTGTAGTCGAAGCCTGCGGCCGGCAGATATACGGCGACAATGGCGAAGAGTTGCCACACTACGAAGCCTAGGAATTCGGCAAAGATCGACCACCGAAGGTTCGTCGCCGCAGTACGTCGACCGATACCTTCCCAGAATTCTGGGTTCTCCGCATCCCAGTTGTGGACCCACCGGCCCTTGGTCATCAGCAGGGAAGTGGTTGATGCGGGCAGAGTGGCGGTTGTTTGCGTTTCTGACTCTAGCTGGGCGCTCACGCGAATCGTTGCCTTTCACTCGTGGATGATGCTTCGAGCATTCCAGAGCGGTATTTCATGAGCGTGCAGAGCGTATTGCACCAATGACAAATTTTCGTCACCGAATCGTGTCGTGTGGAGAGCAAGGCGTAACGCGTCTGAAATCTAGCGGGTTTTTCGGAGGCGTACGTCGGAGGAAAGACGCAAAGACAAGGGCGGTTAGCGTCGACAAACTTCGAATCGCTGGGCCAGGGAAGTGGCGAAAATCCACACACTAAGCGCTTAACGTGACATAGCTTACTCGCCGAGCACGTCTTGGGGTGCCGTCCGCAGTATTCAGTGCGGAAGAATTAATGGGGTCGTTTAACTCACTGGCGCGACCTAGTGAGCATCAACCCCCACCGACGAGGAGATCACTCTTGAGCTCTGCCCGCGGCACCGCGGCACCGGCCGCCCGACCTGAAGATGAGCGCCTGTCCGCCGGGCGCACCGTTGCTTACGGATTCCAACATGTGCTGACCATGTATGGAGGCATTATCGCGCCGCCGCTGGTCATGGGTGGAGCCGCCGGCATGGGAACTGCCGAAATGGGTGTGCTGGTTGCCAGCTGCCTGTTCATCGGCGGCCTGGCCACCTTCCTGCAGACCCTGGGCCTGCCGTTCTTCGGCGCTCAGCTCCCGCTCGTACAGGGAACCTCGTTTTCCGGCGTAGCCACCATGATCGCCATCCTCAATGGGGGAGGCGGCATGCCGGCGGTGTTCGGTGCGGTGCTGGCCTCCGGCGCGATCGGCATCGTGATCGCACCCTTCTTCGCCCGGCTGCTGCGGTATTTCCCGCCCGTGGTCACCGGCGTGGTCATCACCATCATCGGCGTGTCGCTGTTCCCGGTCACCGCAGACTGGGCCATGGGCGGCGCCACGGCCGGGGAGGACTACGGTTCGTTGAAGCACATTGCGCTGGCCGCGATCACCCTGGTGATCCTGCTGGTGCTCTCCAAGTCCGGGGTCCCGGCGCTCTCCCGCCTCTCGATCCTGCTCTCCATCGTGCTGGGCACCGTTGTCGCGGCCTTGATGGGCATGGCCGACTTCTCGCAGGTGCTCGAGGGCGACATCTTCGCCTTCCCAACCCCCTTTGCCTTCGGTGCGCCGGTCTTCGAAATCGGCGCGATCATCTCGATGATGATCGTCATCCTGGTGACCTACACCGAGACCACCGCCGACATGCTCGCGGTCGCCGAGATCACCGGATCGAAGGTCGATTCCAAGCGCATCGCCAACGGGCTGCGCGCCGACATGCTCTCCTCGACCGTCGCCCCGATCTTCAATACCTTCACCCAGTCCGCCTTCGCGCAGAACGTGGGACTCGTGGCCATCACCGGCGTGAAGAGCCGTTTCGTCGTTGCCGCCGGCGGCGGCATCCTCGTGGTGCTGGGGCTGCTGCCCGTGCTGGGGCGCGTGGTGGCCTCCATCCCGGCACCGGTGCTCGGCGGCGCGGGGATCGTGCTCTTCGGTTCCGTGGCGGCCGCCGGCATCCGCACCTTGGCCAAGGTGCGCGACGACAACATGAACATGCTGATCATCGCCACCTCCTTGGCCTTCGGCTGCATCCCCATGGTCAAGCCGGACTTCTACGCAGCCTTCCCGGCATGGGTGGGCACGATCTTCCAGTCCAGCATTTCCTCGGCCACCCTCATGGCCGTATTGCTCAACGTGATCTTCAATGAACTGACCCGCAAGAAGCAGGCCGAGCTATCACCGCGCACCGTCTACAAGTATCAAACCGAAGGTCTGCAGGATGGGGACCGTATGATCGACGGAAAGCTCTATGATGGCCAAGGCCTAGAGATTCGTGTAATCAGCGAAGAATATGGTGCCGCCGGCGACCGTCCAATGCCACCGCTTTAGTCACAAGTCTGCCAAGCGCGAGGTTGGGGGCCATAGTGGCGTTCGCGCCATGTTTTGATTGCCGCGACTCAGGTTCGTTAGCATTCCGGGGTGACCGTCAACAGGTATCTGAGCCTGTGCTGCCAGCGCCTACGGAAGTTAAACAATTCCGGTCAAAGACATAGCAAATCTACTGGCGCTGGACTGGAACTTAGCCAGTCAGCTATACCTGACGCATCGGCTCCTGGTTCCAGAAGGCGGATAGATTAGTTCAATCGCGAGGATTCTATTCACTCGATGCAGCTAAGTAGAGTTGGTGCGGGCCCGTGATACACGAGACCGTAAATGTTGATGATTAGACTCGACAGCATGAAAACACGCGCACTAGGAAGAACCGGACGCAAAGTTTCCGTTATCGGGCTGGGTACCTGGCAACTGGGTGCAGACTGGGGGAACGTCAATGAAGCTGAGGCCCTATCGGTGCTCGACACGGCCTATGCGTCCGGGGTGACCTTCTTCGACACCGCAGATGTATACGGGGACGGTCGCAGCGAGGAACTGATTGGCCGCTGGCGCCGCGAGAACCCCAATGCCGAAATCACGGTAGCCACCAAGATGGGGCGTCGGGTGGAGCAAGTGCCCGAGGCCTACACGCTGGACGCCTTCCGTACCTGGAATGATCGATCGCGTCGCAACCTAGGGGTGGATACCGTGGATCTCGTGCAGCTGCACTGTCCTCCCACCGCGGTGTATTCCTCCGACGCCGTCTACGATGCGTTAGACACGATGGTTCAGGAAGAACGCATTGCAAGCTACGGCGTTTCGGTGGAAACCGTGGATGAAGCCCTGACCGCCATTGCGCGTCCGCATATCGCTACCGTGCAGATCATCATCAACGCCTTTCGTCAGAAGCCAATCGAGCAAGTCCTACCCGTGGCTCGAGAGGCGGGTGTAGGCATCATTGCGCGGGTTCCGCTAGCCAGCGGGTTATTGACCAACCGGTACACCCGGCAAACCACGTTCGCCGCGGATGACCACCGGAACTACAATCGCGACGGATCGGCCTTCGACGTGGGCGAAACCTTCTCCGGCGTTGACTACGGGATGGGTTTGGAGGCGGCAGCACATTTTGCCCGGTTGGCTTCGACCGAATTGCCCGATGCCAGCACCGCACAAGCCGCATTGGCTTGGCTGGTTGCGCATGAGGACATCAGCACCGTCATTCCCGGGGCGCGTAACGCCGAACAGGCCCGCGGCAATGCCGAGGCCGCCAACTATAGCGTTTCTGCGGATTTCCTAGCCGCAGCGCGTGAACTCTACGATGTCGAACTGCGCGGGCAGATTCATCCTCGTTGGTAGTTACCGACGCTAAGAAACCGCCGGCCGTCGACCCCTGAGAGGGGCGGCGGCCGGCGGTTTTCTGTGCTGGCTACTTGAGGTGATCCACCAGCTGCGCGGCAATGCCGTTGTACGTAGCTGGGGTCAGCTCCTGCAGGCGCGCCTGCGCTTCGGCGGACAGGCCCAGTTCGCCAACGAATTCCTTCAGGCGATCCGCATCCACACGGTGGCCGCGAGTCAGATCCTTCAGACGTTCGTAGGGGTTATCCATCCCTTCGACACCAGCGATGGCCTCGGCACGCATCACCATCTGAATGGCTTCGGCCAGCACCTCCCAGTTGTGGTCTAGGTCCTCGGCCAGCACGGACTCGGCCACGTCCAAGCGATCCAAGCCCTTGGCCACGTTAGAGATCGCGAGCAGCGAGTGCCCAATTGCGGTGCCGATATTGCGCTGGGAGGAGGAGTCGGTCAGGTCGCGCTGCCAACGGCTGGTGACAAGGGTGGCGGCCAGGGTGTCGAGCAGGCCGTTAGAGATCTCTAGGTTCGCCTCGGCGTTTTCGAAGCGGATCGGGTTGACCTTGTGCGGCATGGTCGAGGAACCGGTAGCGCCGGCCACCGGGATCTGTGCGAAGTAGCCGATGGAGATGTAGCTCCAGATGTCGGTGCACAGGTTGTGCAGGATCCGGTTGAAGCGCGCAATGTCAGCGTACAGCTCGGCCTGCCAGTCGTGAGACTCGATCTGGGTGGTCAGCGGGTTCCAGGTCAGACCCAAGTGCTCCACGAAGGACTTGGAGATTTGCTGCCAGTCTGCACCGGGCACCGAGGCATAGTGGGCGGCGTAGGTGCCGGTGGCACCATTGATCTTGCCCAAGTATTCGGTCTTCTCGATGCGGTTGAGTTGGCGGGTCAGTCGCCAGGCCAAAACCGCCAATTCCTTACCCAAGGTGGTCGGCGTGGCCGGCTGCCCGTGCGTACGCGAGAGCATCGGCACGTCGCGGGATTCGTCGGCCATGGTGGTCAGCTGGGCAACCAGCGCGCGTGCGGCGGGCAACCATACCTGCGTAACGCCACCCTGCACGCCCACGGCGTAAGACAGGTTGTTGATGTCTTCCGAGGTGCAGCCGAAGTGCACCAGTGGCTTGAGCTGGCCGATGCCCAGCCCCTCGAGGCGGTTAGCGATGTAGTACTCGACGGCCTTTACATCGTGCACGGTCACGGCTTCGATCTCGGCCAGTTCCTTGACGGAATCGAGGTTGAAGTCCGTGACAATCTTGCGCAGACCGGCCTTTTGCTCGGCCGTCAGCGGGCTGGTGCCCGGCAATACGGAGTTATCGGTCAGGTGGATCAACCATTCGATTTCTACGTGAACACGATCTCGGTTCAACGCTGCTTCGGAAAGGTAATCGACCAGGGGAGCGACGGCACCGCGGTAGCGGCCGTCAAGGGCCCCAAGGGCCAGGGGTTCATCTGCAAGTGAAGTGCGCGCAATCTCAGCCATGATTCCTATTCTTCCATCACTTGCGGGCCGGTACATCTTTTGTGGCGCACCGCAACGGACTCGACCGATCCACAGCTCGTTGCATCAGGCCCCGCAGTACTCATCGGCTAGGGGCAGGATGATGCCAGCGGGCGGAGGAATGCCCACCAGGAAGGAAAAGGAGGGTAAAGCGTGATGATCTTCGACTCTAGTCTGGACGGGGTGATGAGCGAACTCGTCCGGGCACGGCAATCGACTCATCAGACCGCCGGAAACCTCGGCTCGATAACTAACCTGACATGGAACACCAGCGCCGGGCGCTCCTTTGAAGAGAAGGTGCTTGAGCTCATCGAGGTACTTCACATGCTGGAGCGCTCATTGGATGACACGGCAAACTACGTGATGTTGGCCAAGCGAGAACTCGATGTCCTCGAGGCACAGATC
Organism: Glutamicibacter sp. PS; assembly: GCA_031317595.1. Taxonomy (GTDB): domain Bacteria; phylum Actinomycetota; class Actinomycetes; order Actinomycetales; family Micrococcaceae; genus Glutamicibacter; species Glutamicibacter endophyticus. The sequence goes on along the minus strand of JANCMB010000001.1, from coordinate 2,632,900 downwards.
ATGGGTCAACGGATGGCGGGCTGACCCGTGGGTTACGTCGTGAACTTCAACGAAGCCGACTACGCGGATGCGGCAACGATCTGCGATGCGGCGAATAGCTCATTGCGTGAGGTTGAGCAGACCGTCCTGCGTCTGCGGGACAAGGTGCTGATCTGTCAGCAGATCGTGCAGTCGCAATGCATTGCCGCTGGCTTGGGCCCGCGTGGACACACGCTCAACGAGTTGTGGCTGAAGCTACTGTCAACCGCTCCGCTTGCCAGCGGAGCCGCCACCGAGGCCGAAAAGCTGAGCCAACGTACACGTCAGGCCATGGTGAATTACATTGAGGCCGAGCGTCTGGCCCAGAGGCTCATTACGGACCGACGGCTCCTAGACCAATTGGCCGACCTGGTGGTTAGTTCCTCCTTCAACGACTTGCGCCCGCCACGGCAGACAACTGAGCAACTCGTCCGGCTGGTCGTGGATATGCTGACCGGTCCACTGTGGGGGTATCTGGACGACAGCGAGAGCGAACGCCACGGCGATGTCTTGCGCACCTTGTCTCGAGTGTTGGGCCTGGATACCTCGCGTCGGCTCTTCAGCATGAAGCTCTGCGATACCGCACCTATCATGAGCCAAGAAATCGACGGTGGTCTCAGTGGCTATTACCAACTCCACGATTACTTAGAGCGCGATGCGCAACAGAATCCGGGCAGGTTTATGGTGGTGCAGGCCGAACAACGCGGACGGGATGTGTATCTGGTGGTACTGCCGGGAACCCAAGACAATAGTTGGGGGCAACTACCCTTCGATGCCAAGGGCATTCTTGATGCATACGGGGGAGAGTCGCAGAATCTGCAGGATCCGGTGGACGAGGCACTAAGACTCAGCGGTGCCGGTCCCGGCGATGAGGTCATTCTTTCTGGATACTCGCAAGGCGGCCTGCACGTGGCCAATCTCTTAAAAAATGCGTTTCTGCGCAAGAAGTACCGTTTGAACCAGGCGGTCACCTTCGGGTCACCCGTGGGCACCATCCAGTTGCCGAAACAGGTGCGCAGCCTACATCTGGAGGACGCCAAGGATATGGTGCCGGGCCTTGAAGGAGTGCCGAACCAGTACCAACAAAACCAGCTCACGGTGACATTTGATGGTCCGCGACGCCCCGACGAGTTGGAGAGCGGATTCTTTGGCAAGGCGCATAATCTGCACAACTACGGAGATCATCTGGCCGAACTGGAACGAAGGCCCACCGGGCAGGTGCGCGAGAACGTTCGCGAACTCAGTCTGGATGGTGGGCCGGTGAAACTGCGGCGCTTCCAACTGCGGCGCCGGCACGAGTACCCGGCGCCGCCGTTGAATCATCAGGGACGCCGGGTGTACCCGGCACCGAAGGATTAGCGGTTGTCAGACTTGACGAACACGCCCAATACGGCAGAGACGATAGAAATAATGATGGTGCCAACGATCGCGTCCCACCAGAAAGCATCGACATGCAGTCCCACTGGAGTGAATTGGGTCAGCCAACTGGTCAGCATGAGCATGCCGGCGTTGATAATGACGGTAAACAGGCCCAGCGTCAGGCAGGTGATCGGCATCGAGAACAAAGCGATGATTGGACGGACTAGCGCATTGATCAGTCCGAAAATAACGCCAATAACGCCGTACGACAACACAACGCTCAGCGAGTCGTCGGCAAAGGGCGACATTTGAATACCGGGCACGATCCAAACGGCCGCGGCCAAGGCGAGCGCGTTGATCAGAACTCGAATCAGGAAACTCATAAGGTAACTCTTGCACATAAAACTGAATCGCCGGTGGGTGTCGAAGGCAGTCGGTCTAATATGCTGTGCACCATGAGTCAGAATTCCGTGAACCATGATCCAGTCCAGCCACGCCCGGTGGTGGCCCGCTTGCCTAGATACGCTGCGGGCAAGCCGCCGGTGACGGTTCCGGGGCTGCAGCCCTTTAAACTCTCCTCCAACGAGAACCCCTTCGGGCCGTTGGACGAGGTAAAAGAAGCGGTCCGTGAGCAAACGGATCTGAACCGTTACCCTGATCCGCTGTGCACCGCTCTGCGTGAAGAACTGTCCGGGGTCATTGACGTGCCAGCCGAAGATATTGTTACGGGTACCGGTTCGCTGGGGGCACTCAGCCAAGTACTGGCCACCTTCGCAGGGCAGAACGAAGATGGCGTGCAGGACGAAGTGATTTTCGCTTGGCGGTCCTTCGAGGCCTACCCAATTGTGGTGAACTCGGCCGGGGCGTTGCCGGTCCCGGTGCCGCTTCTTGAGGACGGGCGCCACGACCTTGAAGCCATGATCGAGGCCATTAACGAGAACACCTCCGTCATTCTGTTGTGCACCCCGAATAACCCCACCGGCCCGAGTCTGAGCCAGCAGGAAGTGGACGACTTCTTGGCGCGGGTGCCGAAGAACGTGCTGGTCGTGCTCGATGAGGCCTATATCGAATTTGTGCGTTCCCCGCAGGCGGTGGATGGTGCTGCCACCTACCGTGCCCATAAGAATGTGCTGTTGCTTCGTACCTTCTCCAAGGCCCATGGCCTAGCCAACCTGCGTGTGGGCTACTCGGTGGCGCACCCCGAGATCACGAACTATATCCGCGTGGTAGCCACACCGTTTGCCGTCTCGTCCGTAGCTCAGGACGCGGCTATCGCCTCCTTGCGGCATATGGATAAGGTGCTCGAACGGGTCGACTCGCTGGTGGTTGAGCGTGAGCGCGTCGTGGCGGCGCTGGACGAGCTGGGCTGGACCATCCCGCGCACGGATGCGAACTTTGTGTGGTTGCCCCTTGGCGACAAGACCGATGCCTTCGTCGAACTGGCCGATGCCCAGGCGCTTTCGGTGCGTGGATTTACCGGCGAAGGCGTGCGTGTGAGTATCGGTGAAGCGGAGGCAAACGATCGCTTTATCGAGCTTTGCCGCGAAAACGCGACGTTGCTCACCGTGTAGATTCGGCTTATTTCTCGCCTTTGCACAGCCAACTGACATAGGCTTATACCTAGAAAAACCGTATATGTCCCGTGCGGAATGTATGCCGCACGGGGCATATTTTGATTGAAGGGAGATCCATGCCGCGTAGCGCAGCCGAGGCATTGGAGCAGGACCTGATCCAGATTCTGACCCCCGAGGGGAAACGTCAATCTCACTCCCTCTACGACGCGTACCTCGAAGACGTCGACGACGACATGCTCCGGGACTTCTACCGCGACATGGCCATGACCCGCCGCTTCGATCAGGAAGCGACCGCCCTGCAACGACAGGGGCAGCTCTGTCTTTGGGTGCCATTACGAGGTCAGGAGGCCGCGCAGATTGGCTCTGGCCGTGCCACCCGCGACGGGGACTACATCTTCCCCACCTACCGAGAACACGGCGTGGCTCTCACCCGCAACGTGCCGTTCTCCGAGATGCTCCGCTTGTTCCGTGGCATCTCCGGTGGTGGCTGGGACCCCCGCGAGAATAATTTCCACATGTACACCATGGTGCTCGCCGCTCAGCTACCCCATGCGGCGGGATATGCCATGGCCGTCAACCTGGAACAACATGGTTGGGACGAGGCCAAGCGCGCCGCCGAAGGCGAGGCGGTGGTGGCCTACTTCGGTGACGGTTCATCCACCGAGGGCGAAGCACACGAATCCATGGTGTTCGCGAACTCCTTCAATGCACCGGTGGTGTATTTCTGCCAGAACAACCAGTACGCCATCTCGGTGCCCTTCGAGGTGCAGTCCAAGGTGCCACTGGTCAGCCGTGCAGCTGGCTACGGCATGCCCGGCATCCGTGTGGACGGCAACGATGTGCTCGCGGTGCTGGCAGTCACCCGCTGGGCCCTCGAGCACGCGCGCTCCGGCAAGGGGCCGGTGTTCATCGAAGCGGTCACCTACCGCCTAGGTGCACACACCACGGCAGATGATCCGACGAAGTACCGGATGAGCGAGGAAGAGAAGCTCTGGGCGCCGAAGGACCCGCTGGTGCGCCTGGAAACTTACCTGCGCGAGAACGACCTCGTGGACGATGCCTTCTTCGAACAGTTGGCTCAGGACGCCGATGAAATGGCGGCCACCGTGCGTCGTGACGCCATGGCCTTCCCGGTTCCACCGTTGGCCAAGTCCTTCGAGCAGGTGTATGCCGAAGCACATCCGCTGGTTCAGGAAGAACTTGCCTGGCATCTTGAGTACGAAGCCGGTTTTGCCGATCAGGCCGCAGACGGGGAGAAGTAAGTATGACCACGACCATGACCTTGGCCAAGGCCATCACCTCCGGACTGGACGCGGTGCTCGAAAACAACGATCGGGCGCTACTGATGGGCGAGGATATTGGACGTCTCGGAGGCGTGTACCGCATTACCGATGGGCTGATCGATAAGTACGGTTCGCACCGTGTTATCGACTCACCGCTGGGTGAGGCCGGCATCGTTGGCACCGCCGTCGGCATGGCTCTGCGAGGCCACTCGCCACTGGTGGAAATCCAGTTCGATGGCTTCGTGTTCCCGGCCTTCAACCAGATCACCACCCAGTTGGCGAAAATGCATGCGCGCTCCGAGGGGCGTTTGAACGTCCCGGTCGTTATCCGCATCCCGTACGGTGGCGGCATTGGCTCCATTGAGCATCACTCGGAATCGCCCGAAGCACTCTTTGTGCACACCGCCGGTTTGCGCGTCATTACCCCTTCCAACGCACACGATGCCTACTGGATGATCCAGCAGGCCGCCGAATGCAAAGACCCGGTGATTTACCTCGAACCCAAGCGCCGTTACTGGCTCAAGGGTGAGGTGGACACCGAAGCTCCGGCGCTCGATGCCTTCAAGGCGCAGGTTGTGCGCCCCGGCGAAGACGCGACCATTGTGGCTTACGGTCCGCTGGTGCCCGTTGCGCTGGCCGCGGCGGAAGCCGCCCGCGAGGATGGCCGTAGCGTCGAGGTCATCGACCTGCGCTCGCTGTCGCCGATCGATTTCGACACCATCCTCGAGTCGGTACAAAAAACCGGACGACTGATCGTGGCCCACGAAGCCCCAACTTTCGGCGGGTTGGGCGGGGAGATCGCCGCCCGGGTCTCGGAACGCGCATTCTTGTCCCTGGAAGCACCGGTGTTACGCGTGGGCGGATTCCACATGCCGTACCCGATCTCCAAGGTTGAGTCCCAGTACCTGCCCGATATCGACAAGCTACTCGAAGCGCTCGACCGCTCATTCGCGTACTAGTCACGGTTGACGAGGAGTAATAATGACGACCTTTAATCTTCCCGATGTGGGCGAGGGCCTAACCGAAGCCGATGTGGCCTCCTGGAAAGTGTCCGTGGGGGACACCGTCGAGGTGAACCAGATCTTTGTTGAGATCGAAACCGCGAAGTCGCTCGTGGAGCTACCGAGCCCCTACGCCGGTGTAGTGACCGAACTGCACGCGGCGGAGGGCGAGACCGTGCAGGTAGATGAACCGCTGATCTCCATCAACGAGGACGGAGAGGCGCCTGTGCCGACCGGTGTACCGGAGCCTAATGAGGCGCTGAGCACCGCGGCACCGGTGGCTAGCGAGGAACCCGGGCCGCTGGTCGGCTCCGGCCCTACTGCCGACTCCGCGACCCGCCGTGCCCGAGTGAATCGTCCCGAGCCCAGCGCCACCGGGGCACGTACGGCCTCGGTGCGCGCCAGCGGGACCCCGGCCGCCTTGGCCGACCAGATCTCCCGCCGCGCCCAGGGCTTTAGCCAGGTCGTGGCCCGAGAGGTGGATCGCCGCAAGCCGGCCGTGGCCAACTTCGTTGACCGGGTACTGGCTAAACCGCCGGTGCGTCGACTGGCCAAGGAACTGGGCATCGACATCAACGATGTGGTGGGTACCGGTTCGCAGGGCGAGGTGACCCGCGAGGACGTCAACAGTTACCAGGCTCAGCGCGAGGCCGAACACGCAGCGGCCCCGACCTACTGGCGTCCGGGCACCGGGGCACCGGAAACCCGCATCGAACGCATTCCGGTGCGCGGGGTGCGCAAGGCCACCGCGAAGGCCATGGTGGACTCCGCCTTCACGGCACCGCATGTGTCGATCTTCGTCGACGTGGATGCGACGCGCACCATGGAGTATGTGGCGCGCCTGAAGAAGTCGCGTGACTTCGAGGGCATTAAGGTATCGCCGTTGCTGGTCCTGGCCAAGGCCGTCATCTGGGCCGCCGCGCGCAACCCGTCGGTGAACGCCTCGTGGGTTCCGGGACCGAATGGCGACGAGATCCACCAGAAGCACTTCATGAACCTGGGTATCGCCGCCGCCACCCCGCGCGGACTGCTGGTGCCGAATATCAAGGACGCGCAGGATCTGTCCATGAAGGAATTGGCCATTGCGCTCAACGAGCTGGCCGCCACCGCCCGTGCGGGCAAGACTCGCCCCGAGGATATGCGCGATGGAACCCTGTCCATCACCAATATCGGCGTGCTCGGCATCGACATCGGCACCCCGATCATCAATCCGGGCGAGGTCGCGATCGTCGCCTTCGGCACGATCAAGCAGAAGCCGTGGGTTGTCGATGGTCAGGTGGTACCGCGTTGGATCACCACCCTGGGTGGCTCCTTCGACCATCGCGTGGTCGACGGCGATCTTTCGGCCCGCTTCATGGCCGATGTCGCCTCGATCATGCAGGAACCGGCCATGCTGCTGGACTGAGGTCACCGGCCCTTGTAATGCAGGCGGCGGGCACTTCGAGGATCTCGAGGTGCCCGCCGCCTGCGGCGTTAATCGAGGGCGGAAGGGGCCCCGGGGTATGCGGCGCAAATATTTCTGCGCGTGCTGTCACATCTGAGGCGGTTGCCTCGACAGTCTCTATGAGGGCCGTTCGCCGAACGGCACCCGAGAACGAGAACGTCAGGAGTGCACCATGAGTCGCCTACCCATGAGCAAAACCCACAAGCTTGGCTACGCCGCCGTCTTGGGAATGGAAGCCTATTCCGCCAAGTCGGTATCGCGGGAGCTATACGAACTGATCAAACTTCGCGCCTCCATTCTCAACGGATGTTCGTACTGCACGGACATGCATTCACAAGATGGGATGAAGCACGGCATCTCCACGGCGAAGCTATTCGCGGTGGCGGCCTATAACGATTCGCCGCTATTCACCGTGGCCGAGCGGGCCGCCCTGCGGCTCACCGATGCGGTAACTCGTCTGGACCCCGCCGAAGGCGTCAGCGACGAGGTGTGGGATGAGGCCGCCGAACATTTCGAGGAGAAGGATTTGGGCAACCTCATCCTGGCCATCGCCACCATTAACGTATGGAACCGGATCGCCATCACCACCCGTTTGGAGCCACCGGTCCGTGCCTAACGGAGCGACTTGTTACGATCGGCAGGTGAGCACCGATGCAACAGCGTTGCCTCCGATCGCCGTCTGGCAGGAGCAACGCCGGCAATTAACCGCCTTGGCTTACCGCATGCTTGGCTCCTGGAGTGATGCCGAGGATGCGGTGGCCGAGGTCGGCGCGCAACTGGCCGCACTGGATGCTCACGCTGCCGACGTAGTGCAGTCGTGGCCGGCGATGCTTCGCACGATGACCACGCGGCGGGCCGTCGACCAACTGCGTTCGGCCACGCGCCGACGCGTGGAGTATCCGGGCGAATGGCTTCCTGAGCCGATCGACACCGCGCTTCTACCGGACGAAGAGGCCGAGGAGCGCGAACTCCTAGAGCTCGGGGTATTGCATCTCATGGAGGTGCTCTCACCCGAGGCGCGTGCGGCCTACGTGCTGCGCCATGCCTTGCAACTGCCCTATGCAGAGATTGCGCAGATCCTGGAACTGACCACGGCGTCGGCCCGCCAGTTGGTCTCCCGCGCGCAACGCAAAATCGGCGAACCGCCCACACGGCGTGCGGACACGGAGAGCCAACGGCGTTATGCGTACCAGCTACTCGAGGCGATCGCTAGCGGTGAGGTGGCGCGGGTCGCCGCGCTACTGCACGATGAGGTGTCGCTGCACTCCGATGGTGGGGGCCACCTGAGCGCGGCTCGTCGCCCAATACTTGGAGCCGAAAAGGTCGCTAGGTTCCTGATCGGAACGAGCGCAAAACATCCGGACCGCACGGTGTTCGAACTAGCGCTCAACGGCGGCTTCGCGCTGCTTTTTGAGGCGCCCCAGCGGCAAGACGTGGTGTTCTTCGCACAGGTTCACGATGGAGGGCAACGGGTCCTTATCGTGTGCAACCCCGAGAAGCTTGGACATCTACCTACCCACCGTCAGGTCACCGTCATACAGGCTGGAGCCGAACACGGCTAAACTGTGGGCTATTGTCATCAGCGCGAAAGGTTGCCCGCCGTGAGTTTCCATCGGCCCCGCCACCGTCTAAGGGTATCGAATGCGCTGCTGGCGCTGTGCGCGGTGAGCCTGATCTGTGTTGGCTTCCTGTCGCCAGCGGCGGCCCAAACCGACGCAGCGGAGCCCGTGTTTCCCACCGCTCCGAGCACCGATGAGCGCGACGACGCGCAGGCCATCACGTTTCCCGACGTCGTGCAACAGTCAGAACACGTGTATCTCGCGGTGGGTGACCGGGTGGACTCCGTGGACGCCGCCGGGCTTGTGCAGCGCTTTGAGCGACAGGCCGCGTCCAGGGACGTGCGCATACTCCTAGGGGTGGACACCCACCCGACCCGGCTCAAGGGCGCGGCACAACTTGTCCGGGCCATGCTCATGTTCGGTTCCACTGATGCGCTGGCGGACGATTGGGTCGAAAATGGTAAACGCCTGGGCTACGTGGGTAAGGACTGGGTAGTCATCGGAGTCTTGCTACCGCAGCAGGGCACCGGCACTCCCGAGGTGGATGTGCAGTATGGGCGCAATTTGACGCACGGCGCCGCCGCGCGACAGCAGGTGGTACTCCAGATTTCCGAATGGTTCACCGAACAGCAGCGTACCGAGGCGGCCGCACTGACCCTAGATGCCGCCATAACTGCCGCGCGTTCCGAGGACTATGTCTCCCTTAGATACACGCTGGCACCCGACGGCTGGGCGCCGAATCGCTGGCCCGCAACGACCTGGTTACTGGCGGGCCTGACTCTGGCCTGCGCGGGATTGGTTGTGGGCCTGCTGGCACGGCGTGGGCGTCGCACACGTCATCAGAAGCAGGAAGCCACGCGCGTTGCCGCAGCCGCGACCGAGCTGGTGGCGGTGCGCGGAATGCTGCGCGGCCTGCGCGAGAGCACCCCGCCCGAACCCTTCGGCGACGGTGTACTGGCCGAGAGCTGGCGGGAGCATCTGCGCCAGAGAGCGGACCGTTTGACGCACGCCGAGGCGGTGCTCGAGCAGGTGAACCGGCAAAAGCAGGACCAGGGCAATATAGAACCCGACGCCCTGCGGGATTTGCGGGCCCAGCGGCGATGGTGCACGCAGGCCCAACGCCTGGTCAACCACGGGCAGGTGGTCACCGGAAACTGGTCCGAGGCCTGCACCTACCTTAAACGCACCGGCGTGGCCCTCTCCGAGTCCCTACATCGGCTGATGCCCGAGATCGAGGCGATTGAGGGTCGCGAGAAGAATTCTGGCGCCCAACTGCGTGCCGAGATCCTTGAGCAGTTCCACGAGTTACAGCAACTGACCCAGAGCGTGGACCGGCTCAAGACATCACAGACGTCGCCAAGCGAGCGCTGGGAGTTGGTCGAACGCTTCGCCGCGCTGCACGCCGCCGCAGCACACACCCGCCAAGCCGTCCGCGAGAATGCCCCGGGCGCTAGGGCCGCTGATCTCGAAAATGAACCGGAGGACATATTCGCCGCGCTGCGGGAGTTGACGGCGCTGGAAGCGGGGAGCCTATGAGCCGGGCACGTTACGGACTTGATAAATTCGGGCGCGCACTGCGTCGGCCCTATTCGCTGTGGTGGGTACTGGCCGCCCTTGCGGCGGTGGCCACTACGGTGGTGGGTATTAACGCGGCCCTTGCCTTCGGACGCGCCCCCACGCATCCGGTCCAGATCAGCGTTCAGGGCGACAATCCCTGGGGGATCACCCAGCAAGCGATCAACGATTCAATCCGAGACCCTATCCTTGCGTGGCGTCCGCTGACCCTGACGGTCACCGACCGCTACCTCAGTGCAGATGAAATCTTGCGTGGCGAGCAGATGGACAACGACCTGTTGCTCTCCACACAGATGGAAAAACTTGAGGACGAGGATTACGGGGTCGAAGAGCGCTTCAACGGGGTGGCGGTCAACGTCCAGCTCGAGCAAGCCAAGGAACCACGTACCGAGCTGCGTTACGACATTCTGCATGCCTACGAACGCAACCTCGGATTGGGCCACGGGCCGAAGGCCGTGCTGGCCGCCGCCCGGGAGGCGGCAGAGCGCATCGATGCGCCGAACCGAAACCCGGTGCTCTGGATCTCCTCGCTTAGTAGCGGGGCGGCGCTGTGTGCATTGAGCCTCATTATGGCCGGGCGCTGGCAATTGCTTTGGGCACGACGTTACCGCCGCCTGCGCGCCGCACAGCGCCACTTGGCTCGAGTGGTGCTTGACCTCGAGGCACTTGAAGTCACCTATGCTACCGTGCCGGAGAATAAGCGGCCGGCGAGTTATACCGAGCATTTTGTGCGGCTCAACGAACTCTCCCTCGACCTGGCTCGTCAGGAATCACAGGTCGTCGACGGGGTATTCACTCGCCGAAAGGCACTGAGCGCAGACACCGAGAGCCTGCTGGAGAAATTTGAGGCCAAAGCCGCGCGACTGACGGTGCTCTCCGACTCGATTATGGGTGCCGGATCGGTGCATGCCGAACTGGCCGGGCTCTCCGATACCTTTGACCGGCTCTTGCGGCCCCTCTATGACGGAGTCACCGAACTGCTGACCCGCGTCGCGCAGGGAAGCACGCGGATCCTCACCGAGACGCAACAAAACACGTTGCGCGCGGACTTGAACCGGATGCTGGCGGTGGCACGTCGCGGCGAACCGAGTCAGAACTTGCTGGTGCGTTTTGGCGAGGCCGAAGGGCAGCTGCTCGCAGACCTGCGCGACGTGCACCAAAAATTACGGAGTTATCCGCGCGGCCGGACCCAACCGATTCGGCTACCCGATGCGGCGCTGACAACCTTGCGCAAATCGCTCAAGCTGCCAACCCGCCGGCATCTCGACGCGCGTTTCGAACTGGCGGAGATCAACGCGCTCGCCGCGGCGATCCTGGGCCCACATCCATCCTTCGACACGCCGTTGGCGCCTCGAGACTCGGCCGGAAAACACCCGCTGGCTAGGTTGGTTGCGCGCTTGACCGGAGGCTCGGCACGCATCACCCGCGGAGTGGGGATCACTGCCGGTGTCCTCGTGCTGGTCGGCGCGGTTGTTCCGGCGGGACTTGGCGTGGATGAGCTAACGATGCGCGCCAAGGCACCCACCAGCCCCGTGGCCGAGATAGAACTTCGGGTCGACGGTCCTGGGCAGTACCTCGATCTGGCGGCTCTGCGTAAAACTCTGGACCGCGAAGTACCGGCCGGTGAACATGTCACCGTGGCTATTCGAGATGCAGAGTCCTATCTCGAACTGGAGTATCGCGAGGCGGGTAAGGTCTCCGGGGCCAGCCCGCGCTCACTGCTCGAGGCAATGGGGCGAATCAAGGCAGAATTACCGGAACTGCTCGGGCCGAACGAAGAGCTGAAGGCCGGTGAGAACATCGTGCCGCTGTTTATCACCAGCGACGGCCAGGGGGCAGTGCCCGGGATGATCAGTTCGGTGACCAATATTGGCGACTGGGGTTTCCGCTCAACGGCCGACTGGAAATACGGATTGCTGCACGCGAGCAAGTACCGTGAAATTCAGGTGGCCAACGTGCTAGAGGATTTCGCCGACGACCTAGAAAACAACGGATATCGGGATATCGGTGTATCCGACGGCGTGCTGTTCTTCCTGCTCTATGTCGCTATCGTGTGCACAGTGCTCGCCGTGGTGGCCGTGGCCCTTGCGCTGGGGGCTCTACTGTTGCGCTGGGTCAGCTTTGGCAGCAGTGGCCCGCGGTTACGTGCCGCGGAACGCCGTCTGGAGGAACTCACCGGTTCACTTGACGAGTCCCGGCTCAATGCAGTGGCGGTCCTTGGTGCCGGTGAGGCCTCGGCTGCCGCCGAGGCGGGGCAACGCTTGTTTGAACGTGGTCTGGTGATGGCCTGGCGCGAAGTGCAGGATCTGCGCTCGGCGGCCCTCTCCGAGCGGTTGACCGCGGCGTACGCGACCAAGGTCGACCATCTCTCCGGCGTGATCGCTGCCCTGAGTGCCCGCGACGCCGACGTCGCTCAGCGCGCCGAGGCCTTCATTGACCTCGGGCGGCGTGAGATGCGTTAGCCCGCCGCTCACCGGTGAAGCCGTGTCGGACTCGGATCCACCGGAGAGACGGGTCGGTGCCTAGCCGAGCAGTTCGGGTAGCTGCTGTGGCCCCTGCTCCAGCACATGCTCGGCGAGGTAGGCGAAGACCACCTGGTACCAAATCTTGGCGTGCTGCGGGGAGAGGATCCAGTGATTCTCATCCGGGAAATAGAGGAATCGGTGCACGGTCGAACCGTCGGCGGTCTGCGGCAGACCGGAAGCGCTCAGTAGTTCGAACCAGAGACGCAGCCCCTCACCGATCGGTACGCGATAGTCCTTATCGCCATGAATCACCAGCATGGGCGTGGTGATCTGTCCTACCTGATGGTGCGGCGAATTGGCCTCGACCATGGCCTTGGACATTTCGCGCTCCCAGAAGAAGGAGGCATCGGTGGTTTTGCCAAATCCTTCCAGCGCCCACAGGCTGGCGTGGGTGACGATGGCCTTGAAACGGTCGGTGTGCCCGGCAATCCAGTTGGCCATGTAGCCACCGAAAGACCCGCCCATGGCCGCCGTGCGAGATTCGTCGATATCCTCGCGTGCTTCCACGGCATCGGTAATGGCCATCAGATCGGTGTATGGCTCGGCGCCCCACCGGCCCCAGCCACGCTGGATGAAGTCTCGGCCGTAGCCGGTGGACAGCGCTGGATCCGGCAGGAGCACCGCGTACCCCTGGGCGACAGCCAGCCACGGATTCCAGCGCCATGACCACGCGTTCCACGAGGCCACCGGTCCGCCATGAACCCAGAGCAGTAGCGGTGCACGGTGCTGCGCGTCGGTGCCGGCCGGAAGGGCCAGCCACGCGCGGATGCGCGAGCCGTCGGCGGCCGTGGTCTCGACCTCCGTGAGGGTACCGGGTAGCTCCGGGCGGACCATGGCCGAGGGCAGTGCCAGGACCTCGTGCGCGCCGGTTAGTTGCACGGAAACCGGTTCGGCCGGGTATTCGTAGCTGGCCCGGAGCGCGTAGGCGGTGGCGCCATCCGGGCTGACGCAGAGGTTCGAATAGGCGCCCTCGTCGGTCAGCCGCACCGGCGACCGCCCGTCGAAACGCAGCAGGAAGAGCGGGCAACGCCCATCCTCGTCGGCGGTGACTAGTACGCCGCTGGCATCGGGTAGCCAAACTAGTTCATTGGCCCAGCGATCCCACCCCTGAGCCACCTCGCGCTGTAAACCGGATTCCATATCCATGATCCATAGCGTGCAGTCCATGGTTTCTTCGACCGTGGCGCGACGCCACCGAGCGTAAGCCAGCTGGGTGGAGTCGGGGCTGATGGCATAGACCGAGTATTCGTATTCGTCATCGGCACGGATAAGATCGCTGCGCTCGCCGGTGATCATATCGATGCGCACCAACCCGGCGACGGTTGAACCGCGTCCCTCGGGTTGGTTCCACGTGCTCACCAGATAGGTTCCGTTTGGGGCTACGGTGGTGGAAGCCTCGAGCAGTTCGCCGCGCACTCCGGCGGTGAGATCGTGCAACTGCGCCTTGGGCTCTACGTCGAGGGTGGCTCGGTACAGGTGTGGGGTGGCCGGACCCAGATCGTGATCCCAGTAGCGCACCGGATAACCATCGTGCAGGATGGCCGATACCTTCTGCTTCCGACGGTTATCGCGAAGTTCCTGCTCCTGTTCAAGATCGGAGGGACTACGGTGCGCCAGCGCCTGAATCAGCAGGGTGTTCGGGTTCGTCGGGCAGGGGTGAACCTGTCCAATCCCGCCGGGGTGCGAGGCCACGACATGTGCTTCACCGCCGGCGGCCGGTAGGCGCCAGAGTTCGGCGGTGGCGTTCTCCTCGGTGGAGCGCTTGGCGGTGAACAGTAGATCGCCGTTTGCCGCGAATTGCGGCTGGGTTTCGCCGGTTTTGCCGTGCGTCAGCCGTCGAGCCGGCAACACGCCCTGCGGGTCGAGTTGCCACAGCGCGCTTTGGTAGCCGGTGCCATCGTCATCCAGCGAGCTGATCGAGGTGACCAGGCGAGTGCCGTCGGGGGATAAGCGTAGTGTTTCGTGCCGAGGTGCGGCGACGTAGTCATCCAAATCGTGAAATAGTTGCTTAGCATGTGCCATGGTTCACATCCTGTCACGGCTGACTCGGTATTTCCAGAGCTTTGCCCAACGTTGCGCGCCACTCGGGAGCGAGTTCACCCTCATGTCCGAAAACCGCCAGAACATTACCCGGGATCGTGTTTCTATGGAGTATGACCAGCAATAAGGGAGAGGGGAGCATTATGGGCGAAAACCCCGTTTGCACTCCGGGCGAGCGCGGCTTTGAGGAGCGTTATCGGGCCATCGACGCGCGCGATGCGCGGTTTGATGGACAGTTTTACACTGCCGTCTCGTCCACCGGCATCTACTGCCGACCTTCCTGCCCGGCACGTACCCCTAAGCGTGAACATGTGCGTTTCTACCTGACCTCGGCCGCCGCCCATGAGGCCGGATACCGCGCCTGTAAACGATGCTTACCCGAGGCGGTGCCGGGCACACCGCAGTGGGATGTTCGTTCGGACACCGCGGCGCGCGCCATGCGGTTAATCAACGATGGTGTCATCGACCGGCAAGGGGTAGAGGGGCTGGCCATGCGACTGGGCTACACCCCGCGCCACTTGAATCGGCTCTTGGTCTCCGAGCTGGGGGCTGGTGCGCTCGCGCTGGCCCGGGCCCGGCGCGCGCAATCCGCACGGGCGCTGTTGACGGGGACGGACCTGCCACTGGGGCAAGTGGCATTTGCCGCAGGTTTCGGTTCGGTACGCCAGTTCAATGACTGTGTCCGTGAGGTCTTCGACGCCACGCCCTCGCAACTACGTGCGCGGGCTCACCGTCGTCCGTCCAACGAGGAGTCGGCGGATGGCACTGGAGCGGCCGATGCCGTGTTGCTGGATATCGACCTGCCGGTGCGTCAACCCTATGATGCGCCGGGCCTCTTTGAATTCTTGGCGCAACGCGCGCTGGCTGGCATCGAAAGGGTGGAGTTGAGTGCCGAGCGCTTGCGGTACGCCCGCACCCTGCGGCTGCCGGGCGGACCAGGGGCCTTTGAAGTACTGGCCGAGCGGGCGCGCGGCGGGCAGTGGCAGTTGCGTGGCCGACTGGAACTAAGCAAGGTCACCGACGTGGCCCCGGCTCTGGCGCGCTTGCGTCGAGTCTTCGATCTCGACGCGGACCCGTCCGCCGTCGATCAGGCGTTGTCGGCCGTACCGGTGCTCAAACCACTTGTCGCGGCACGACCCGGCGCCCGGGTGCCGGGGGCAGCGGATCCCCAAGAGATGGTGGTGCGTGCCCAGGTTGGGCAGCAGATCAGCGTCGCCGCGGCGCGCGGACACCTCAACCGGCTGGTGGCCCGCGCCGGTGAGCCCTACTCCTCTCGCTTCCCGGGCCTAGACAGGCTCTTCCCCACCAATGAGCAGATCTTGCAGGCGATCCCCGAGATAAACCCCGGCGAGCCGCTCGACCCGGAACGAGTGCTACGCCTTCCCGGCCAAGCCAGCAACGCGATTCGCACCAGCGCCCAGGCCATGATCAGCGGAGCGCTAGCCGTGGACTGCGCCGTGGACCCTCGGGAGCTGACTGCGCAACTTGTGGCCCTGCCGCGCATCGGTCCGTGGACCGCAGGCTATATCGCCTTGCGGGTGCTGGCCGACCCGGATGCCTGGATGCCCGGCGACGTGGCACTCCTGGCCGGGGCCCGGAGCTTGGGGTTGATCGATCCTTCGCTCAAGCCCGCCGCGGCGCATCGCGCGCTCGGCGACTTTGCGGCCGAACACTTTGCCCCCTGGCGGTCTTATGCCAGTTTGCATCTGTGGTCCGCCGCGCTAACCAATCCGACCCCTCGACGTAGGAGAACAGACTCATGACCGAACAACACCTTGCCACCACGGTCAGCACCCCCGATGGCCCCTTTAGCCTCATTGTGAGCGAGGGGAACCTATTGGCCTCGGGCTTTAGTGACGACCTAGCGGCGCTCAATACACTGATTCACCCAAGCTTGCGGCAGCCGATCGACCAGTTGCAGCAGGTGGCGGCCGGATCCGACGACAGTCGGCTCGCTCCCGTGCTCAGTGCGCTGAGCGACTACTACGATGGTGATTTATCCGCGCCTCAGCGTGTGGCGGTGCGCCAGCAGTCCGGTGAGTTTCGCATGCTGGCCTGGGACGTGCTGCGCACGGTGCCGGCCGGGCACTGCATCAGCTACACGGAGTATGCGCAACGGGCGAACCGTCCGGCCGCCGTGCGTGCCGCGGCCTCGGCCTGTGCCATGAACGCGGCGGCACTGTTTGTGCCCTGTCATCGGGTGCGTCGCTCAGACGGTTCCTTAGGAGGGTTTCGCTACGGACTGGCGATCAAGCGCAGCTTGCTCGAGCGCGAGGGGTTCTTACCTACGGCGTAGCTCGCGGCGCGTTGTCAGCGTGCGCCGGATTGCCGCGCAGAACGTGTGCCTTTAGGTCTTGAAATGGACTAACCATGTGACTAGCATGGCAGTCTCTAAATCGGGGTGTGTGCAAATTTTCCGAGCGAAGGAGCAACCCCATGGCTAAGAATCGAATGTTGACTGCGATCGGCGCGGTGGCCGTATTATCACTATCCGCCTGCACCGCACCCAGTCCCACGAACCCGCCCTCAACCCCAACATCCGAAAGTCCCACGAGCACCTCACCAACCGTGTCCTCTGCTCCCGCCTCGGCGACCCCCGAAGAGCTCACCCAGCGCGTGGAGAAGTTTGGCATCGTGCTGATGCTACCTGAAGGCTGGAGCATAGAGCCGGGGGAGTACTGCGAAGGTGAGTGCAATGAATATGGTCAGTGGGATATCCGCGATGCCAACGGTAAGCATGCCATGTATTTTGCGGCCAACAGTGCGACCTCACCCGATGGAGACACCAATCTCTACCAACGAACCATCTTGACTCAGCAACCGGCACCGAACCTGAAGTACAAGCCGACGAGCCAAATCGCCGAGTACTGGGTATCGGAAGACCAGGAAGATGGGGAACGTAGCGCTGGGCTGGACATCGCACTGGTGGACGATGAAGTACTCGCCAAACGGGGTGAAGCCCCGGATATTAGCTACTTCCAACTTAACGATCGGCAGGCTCCGATGTTCGGGGTGCTGCACGACTACGTTGAAGAAATAGCCGCGGACGGAGAGGAGCTTAGCGAAGAACAGGCTCAGAAATTCCTGTCTAGTTCGGACTACGCGACCTTGGAGGCGATCCTGCTGAGCCTACGGCAGGCCGACCAGTAGCGCACGGACGAGGTTCTAGGATAGAACCGTGAGTAGTGAAGAGCCTCGTAGCCGACTAACCCGTCGTGTCTTCCCACATGGGCAGGATCCTGACCCACGATTCACCCTGGCCAATGAACGCACCTTCCTGTCCTGGATCCGCACCTCACTCGCGTTTATCGGTGGCGGCATTGCCGTTGAGGCCTTTACCGCCGAGATCTTCCCGGCCGCCACACGGACCGTATTGTCGCTCATCTTGCTGATGATCGGTTTCTTGCTGGCCGCCGGTGCGTGTGTCCGGTGGTTCAGGGTCGAGTCGGCGATGCGCCATCGTCGCTCGTTGCCGGTACCGCTGATTGTTCCGCTGGTCTCGCTCGCCTCGGCGTTGGGAGCGGCGGGTCTGATGCTTGTGATTACCCGAGTGCTATGAGGCGCGTACAGCCGCCACACGCGGATGCTGGGTTGCAACCGGAGCGCACGGCACAGGCATGGCTACGCACCGGGTTTTCGATGGCCATCGTCGGCCTGCTCAGTCTGCGCTGGGTGCATCTGCTCAATGACCTAGCCGTGGGGTTGCTCCTGCTGTGCCTCGGAGGCGCGCTACTGGTCATCGCCCTACAGACCGTGCGCTATCGCCAAGGCAGCGCCTCGATTCGCGATGAACGTTCTCACCCCGCACCGCTGTCGGTGGTGGTGCTCAGCGTGATCGTCTGTGCGCTCGCCGTGTTTGGGATGGCCACCGTGTTAGGTGCCGCCTACACCAATTCCGTCTAGGCCAAACACGCATCGAGCCCGCCCAAATGCTAAAGGCCCCGCACCCTAGCGTGGGTACGAGGCCGATAGCGTTGCAGTCCTTGCGATGCTAGACCGTGTCCTGCCCGGTGGTTTCGCGGGCAAAGAGTTCGGCGATTTCCTGATCGGCCGCGCGCTCCGCGGCCTGACGCGCCTGCGCAATTTGGGTGATGCGCCCGCGGCACAGGTACCAGCCGACAATGAGTAGCGGCACGATGATCACCAGTGAGGCGACGGTCCAGGTACCTACCGGGTTATCGAAGGCCATGAGCACCAATACGGCCGCCAAGAATGCCAGCGTGACCCAGCCGGAGATAGGAGCGAGCGGCATCCGGAAGGAAGGCCGCTGCAACTCGCCGCGGCGCGCCTTTTTCACGAGCGCCATCTGGCACAACACGATCATGCCCCAAGAAGCCATAATGCCAATGGCCGCGAGGTTCAGCACGATCTCAAAAGCCTTCGCCGGGACGATGGCGTTGAGAATGACACCGAACACGGCAACGGCCGCGGTGATCACGATGCCGCCGTAGGGTACGCCGCTACGGTTCATCCGCCCGGCGAAGCGTGGTGCCGAACCCGAGAGCGACATCGAACGCATGATGCGCCCGGTGGAGTAGAGGCCAGCGTTCAACGAGGACAGCGCCGCGGTGAGCACCACGAGGTTCATCACCACATCCATGCCCTGTACACCGATGGAACCAAAGAAGGTCACGAAGGGCGACTCACCGGCCTTGTAGGCGGTGTAGGGCAGAAGCAGCGAGAGCAGCACGAGGGAGCCGAGGTAGAACACTGCGATGCGGATGATCACGGTGTTCACGGCCTTAGGCATAACCTTCTCCGGGTTCTTCGCCTCGCCTGCCGCGGTACCGATCAGCTCGATCGATGCATAGGCGAACACCACTCCCTGCATAAGAACCAGCACCGGCAACACGCCGTTGGGCAGCAGTCCGCCACCCTCGGTGATGAGCGAAAGCCCGACCTCGTGACCGTCGACCGGTGTGCCGAAAATGACGAAGTAGCAACCGACGATCAAGAACGCCACCAGGGCTACGACCTTGACCAAGGCGAACCAGAATTCGGCCTCGCCGAAAGCCTTGACCGAGATCAGGTTCATGCCCAGCACCAAGGCTAGGGCCACCAAGGCCCAGAGCCACTGCGGAACGGCGGCAATGAACGGAACGTACTTGCCGAAGAAATTCATATACAGCGCGACCGCAGTGATGTCCACGATGGCGGTCATCACCCAGTTCAGCCAGTAGAGCCAGCCGGTGGCGAAGGCCGCCTTCTCGCCGTAGAACTCGCGTGCATAGGAAACAAACGAACCCGAGGACGGGCGATACATCACGAGCTCGCCCAGCGCGCGCAGAATCAGAAAGGCGAAGAAACCACAGATGGCATAGCTAATTACAATGCCGGGGCCAGCCTCGGCCAAACGGCCGCCGGCACCCATGAACAGCCCAGTGCCGATGGCGCCGCCAATGGCGATCATCTGCATCTGTCGGGAGGATAGGCCCTTGTGGTAGTCGTTATCACCGGCGGTGAGCGCGGCGGCCGGTGCCGGGCCCGTAGCCGTGGAGGAGGTGCGATCCATCAAAATCCTTTGCGGGAAAACTAGTCGGTGAGGTTTGCGAGGCGTTCGGGGGAGAGCAGTTCATTGAGGTCCGCTGCGGAGAGCAGGCCTCGTTCGAGAACTAGCTCGGCCACGCCGCGGCCGGTGTGTAGTGCCTCGAGCGCGATCGAGGTCGACTGCGCGTATCCCAGACGAGGGTTGAGCGCGGTGACCAAACCAATGGAGTTCTCCACCTCGCGACGCAGCGCATCCTCATCCACGGTGATCCCGTCGATGCAGCGGGTGGCCAAGGTAAGGCAGCCATTGGTCAAATGCTTCAACGACAGTCCGATACTGTGCGCAATGACCGGTTCGAAGGCGTTCAGCTGCAGCTGACCACCTTCGGCGGCCATGGTCACGGTCAGGTCGTGGCCGACCACTTGGTACGCGATCTGGTTGACGACCTCGGGAATGACCGGGTTTACCTTGCCCGGCATGATCGAGGAACCGGACTGCACGGCCGGTAGGTTCAAATCGTTGAGCCCGGCGCGCGGCCCGGAGGACAGCAAGCGCAGATCGTTACAGATCTTGGAAATCTTCAACGCAACGCGCTTGAGCACGCCCGAAAGGTGCACGAATGCGCCCACATCGCTGGTGGCCTCGATCAAATCTGGGCTGGTGGTCAGCGGCAGGCCGGTAAGTTCGGCCAGATGGCGGCAGGCGGCTTCGGCGTAACCGGCCGGGGCGTTGAGCCCGGTGCCGATGGCGGTAGCTCCCAGGTTGATCTCGGTGACCAGACTCAAGGATTCGGTCAACCGGGCCCGGTCCTCACCCAGCGTCACGGCCCAACCGCGAAACTCCTGACCCACCGTCATGGGCACGGCGTCCTGCAACTGAGTGCGGCCCATCTTCACCACGGTGCGGAACTCGGCGGCCTTCGCGAGGCAGGAATCCTCGAGCACCTTCATGGCCTCCAGCAACGGCTGAGTTGCGAAGTAGGTGGCCACGTTCACTGCGGTGGGGTAGGCATCGTTGGTGGACTGCGACAGGTTCACATGATCGTTCGGATGCAGGAACTGGTACTCACCCTTTGCATGCCCGAGGATCTCCAGCGCGAGGTTGGCGATCACCTCATTGGCATTCATATTGGTGCTGGTGCCCGCTCCGCCCTGAATCGGGTCGATGATGAACTGGTCGTGAAGTTCACCGGCCGCAATGCGCTCGCAGGCGGCGTCGATGGCAGCGGCCCGCTGTGCATCGAGCAATCCGAGCTCATGGTTGGCGCGCGCCGCCGCCTGCTTCACGTGCGCCAATGCACGGATCAGGTGGGGGTTGCCCGACAATTGCGTTCCGGTGATATCGAAGTTCTGTTTGGCGCGCAGGGTGTGCACGCCCCAGTAGGCCTCAACCGGTACCTCGAGGTCGCCGATTAAGTCGTGCTCTACGCGGGTCGCGGTGAGCTCTCCCATGGGGATGATTCTCCTTAGTAGATATGTGTGAAATTCAGAGTGCGGCTAGCAGCCCAACGGGCTTGCCACCGCCGAGGGCCGGAGAGCTGAACAGCGCGGCGGGCACCTCTACATGCTCGGCCAGCAGCGCCGCAGTGATGGGCATGCGGGCTCGGTCGGTGCCATCGGCAATCTTGACCGCCAGTGCGGTACCGTCGGCCAGCGCCACCGCCTGAATGCCTTCGAACCCGTCCTTGGCGACGGCGCCGGGTACTTCGCGCATGAGCGTCGTGACATCGCGCCCCTCACCGGCCACCAGCTCGGGGTAGCGGCGCATGGCCGCGGCCACGCGGCCCTCCTCGGTACCCGCTGCGGCGGTGGACAGGCGTGCGAATCCGCGGGCCAGCCCGGCCAGCGTCAATTGGTAGACCGGGGTGCCGCACCCATCCACGCTCTGACCGCTGACCTTTTCGCCGGTCAGTTCCTCAACGGTCTCCCGTAGCAGGTCCAGCAGGCGAGCGTCTGCCAAGTAGTTGGCGGTATCCCAGCCCTTGAGCTCACTTAGTGCCACTAGCGCGGCGTGCTTGCCCGAGCAATTCTGTGCCAGCTGGGTGGCCGTGCCACCGGCGGCCAGATGCGCGGCGCGCTCGGCAACCCCGTAGGGCAGGTCGGTGGAATTGCCTAGGGCTGCTTCGGTGAGGCCGACCGCGGTCAGCGTGGAGCGGGCGATCTCTTGGTGGCGGACCGAGCCCGAGTGGCTGGCGGCGGCCAATGCTATCTGCTCGTCGGTCAGCTCGAGGCCGGCGCGCAGCATTCCCACGGCGAAGAGCGGCTTCAGGGCCGAACGCGGATAGAACACCGCCTGCCCGTCCCCGCGTACGGATTGGATCTGCCCGTTGGGGGCGAGAACCACCGCCGAACCATAGTGAATGGACTCGATGGCTTCACCGCGTGTCGCGGCGACCAACGGGACGTGATGCGGCAGGCCGGCGGCGGCCAGCGTGGCGAGGGAAGGCTGAGAATCTGCGTGGGTCACTTCTTGCTCCTGACGATGGTTGAGACGGCGTCCTGGACGGCGGATAGGTGTCCGGTCATGGCTTGGGTGGCTGCCGCCGCATCTTGGGCGGCCACGGCCTGATAGATGGCCCGGTGTTCGGCGTTGGACGGTCCGCGGCGTCCGGCCACGAGGTTGACGGTTTCCGACTGCCGGGCCATAGCCTCACGGATGTCGGAGACGACCTTGACGAACACGGAGTTGCCGCTGGCTTGAGCAATGGCGGCGTGAAAGGCGGTATCGAGATCTACCCATGCGGCCGGGTCATCCTCCTGCTCCATTTGCTCAATGAGCCCACTGAGTCGTTCGAGGTCCTCTGCGGTCCGGCGTGTTGCCGCCAGAGTGGTGGCCGGAATTTCAATGTGCGGGCGGGCTTCGTGCAGATCCTCGGAGGAAAGCGTGCCGAGCTTCAATTCGCGTGGCGGCTGATGAGAGATGACGAAGGTGCCGCGTCCGGTTTCGGTCCGGGTGAGGCCCAGTGCGGCGCAGGAACGCAGCGCTTCGCGGATCACCGAGCGGCTTACCCCGTAGTCGGCGGCGAGGGATGCTTCGGAGCCAAGTTTGGTACCTAGCGGAATTTCGCCGGCTTCAATGGCGCCACGGAGTGCATAAAAAACGGCCTCGGCGGCGGAGCGTCGTTGAATGGGCTGCTGTCCGGGTGTCCAGCTGTCTGACAGGTTCACGAGAGTAAGTGTCGCAAGCCAAGGTGACGTAGGTCAACTTCCCTAGTGAGAGGGGGTAGCTTAGGTGTCGGAGCAGAGATCCGCACGAGCCTCGTGCTCGAGCTCCGGGTAGCGCGAGGTGGGCTCAGGGGCCCGGCAGGGGAGCACTTCGCTGACCGCGGTGTTGTAATGGATCGCCTTGGCCTCACCGCGTGGCTCTCGACCCATGCAGGAGACATCGAAGGTTAGCTCGGTGGGCTCCGCGACCTGAAATACGAAGCTTGGCTGATCGTTCTCCGCGGTGGGGGAGAGCTCCTCGCCGGCCATCGAGCCTACTTCCAATTCATAACCGCCGTCTCGGGCGCTGGCCTCGAGCGCGGCGGGTACCTTGAAGTGATCGAGGTAGGGTGTATCTCCGGTCCACGACCAGGTATTTTCGAAGCCACCATAGAACTTCGTGCTGGGAGTGTCGTCCTCGGTGGCCGTTCGATCGGCGCGAATAAGTTCTGGTTCAAGGGATGAGGTGTTCAGCAGTTCGGCAACGAGCTCTTGGCAAGGTCCCTCCGCTGTCGGGTCGCTAGGGCTGGGGCCACTATCAAGATCTTGTGGGGCGCTACACCCGCCAAGGGCCAGCGTTGTGAGGAGCAAGACGGCCGCTGCCCGATGACAAAATCCGTGCGTTGAAGCTTTCACTAGACCTCCTTTGTCCACCCTACGGTTTAAATGCCGATATGTCACCACCCCGTATTCCCGCCGAGGCTAGATGCGTGAAGTGGGATACGAGATGGTGACAGTGGCTGGTTTGGAGGGGGTTTAGTGCGTGGTCTCCAACTTCTGCATTTCCTCGACATCCATTTGAGGCGGCTGTGACCTAAAACCGCGAGTGCTAACGGCGAGGATAATCAGCCCCACCAGCAGCCATGAGGTGCCGAGTACGATTGCGTTGGTATCAAGCTGGTATAGGAGAAATCCGATGACGAGCATGCCGATGGCCGGACACAGTACGTAGAGCAACGGATTAAGGGGGCGCCCCTGCTTGCGTTCCTTGACCCAGTAGACGATGACCGATGCGTTGACCATGATGAAAGCGACGAAGGCACCGAAATTAATGAAGCTGGTCGAAGTGGCCACATCCATCACCATGGCGATCAGCCCGATGGCGGCGATGGCTGCGATCGACAGTACCGGTGTGTGCCAGCGGGCGTTGAGTCTACCGAAGATGCTGCGCGGCAGCACGCCATCGCGCCCCATGGCGTAAAGCAGACGGCTACCGGCGGCTTGGGCGGCGATGCCGGAGGTGAACTGGGCAATAACCAGGGCCGCGAGGAACACCGCCCCGAAGAGGTTGCCGCCGATCTGTTGCGCGATCTCGAACCCGGCCGCATCGGAGTTCGTAAAGTTTCCGCCGGGATGAACCAACTGCACGGCGTAGGCGACCACCACGAAGATGCCGCCACCAATGAGTGCAACGAGCATGATTGCCTTGGGGACCGTGCGTCGCGGATTGATGGTTTCTTCTGTCAACGTTGTCACGGCGTCAAACCCGAGGAAGGAATAAGCCGCGATGGCCGCACCACCGGCAATGCCCGCCGCCGTGGCGTCGATCCCGACAAAGGGTGAGGTGCTAACCAATCCACCGGCACCCCCGTGGCTCATTACCTGAGCCACCGAAAGGGCCACGAAGAAGGCGATCACCAAGATTTGGAAGGCCATGAGGACCAGATTCACCCGATCGGCCACCTTGATTCCAATGATGTTCAGGACCGTGGTCAACACGATGAATCCGAGGATCCACAGGGGCATCGGCACTGCGGGGAACTGCGCCTGCAGGTAGGATCCGCCGATGAGCCAGATAACCATGGGGAGGAAGAGGTAGTCAAGCATCGTGGCCCAACCGACGAGGAAGCCTACGCGACCGTCAATGGTTCGCCGCACATAGGTATAGGCCGAACCGGCCGTTGGGTAGGCCGCTGCCATGCGTCCATAACTGTTCGCCGTGAAAAGCATGGCAAGCAGTGCGATGAGGTAGGCGCTGGCGCTGGCACCGCCGGTTTGCGAGGCGATAACCCCGAAGATGCCCAGAACGATGAGGGGCGTTAAATAGGCCAGTCCGAAGATAACCAGCGACGGTAGTTTCAGTGTTCTGCTGAGAGTGACTGTTTTGGACATGGAAAACTCCATTGTTTTCTATGAGTTGGCGGGCCCTGGCGACCATCGGGTCGGCTCCAGTGCGCCGTTATACATCGGAAGTGGAATGGGGGAATCGCCGTGGCGGAATTGGGACCACACGCGGTTGGTGCCGGCCGTTCCCATGGCACGTACACGCTGGACCTTCTCCGGATCGACCCTAGCGATGATGGTGTCTTCGCCTAGGCCAGCCTCACCCAGTACGTGTCCTTCGGGGTCAACGGCGATGGACCGACCCCGGCCGACCGGGTGAGCGCAGTTCACGCTGAGCACGTACACCTGATTGACGATGGCGTTGGCTCGAGCCAGCACCAATTCCTGTTCGCGGTCCTCGCTGGTTGTCTTGACGACATTGAGGATCGCGTCCGCTCCTAGCCAGGCCAGATGCCGCGAATGTTCTGGGAACCACGCGTCGTAGCAAATGGATAAGCCCGCCCGACCGGCTCCCTCCAGTTCGGCGACGACGAAATCGGTGCCGGGCTGATGAGGTTCGAAGGGGCGCCAGGGGAACATCTTGCGGTAGTGGGCGACCAGCTTCCCGTCGGGGGCGAAGAGTAGCTGAGTGTTGAAGTAGTTTCCCGCGGCATCGAATTCTCCGATGCTTCCGGGGCATAGCCAGATCCTATGTGCGGCGGCGATCTCTCCCAATCGGGTCACGAAGGGATCGGTTAGGGCCACCGCGGCGCGTTCCATGGCCGCGGTGCGCTCCGCCTCGGGCAGATGTTCGCTGCCATGCAGGTGCATTTCGGGGTAGATGAGCATATCGATCGAGCCGTAGCGGCGCAGGGTGGCTGCCACGTCGTCGGTGAATGCCGGCAGGGGGTCGGTGAGTGGCAGTGGGGTGCGTTGCGCGAGGCCCACGATGAGTTCTTCGGCCACCGGGATGCTCCTTTGAATCTATAACTGATCATTATGATCAGATTTCAAATGTAAGTGATCTGGCCGATAGACTCAATACATGGCTGCGAAAAAAATCTCGGCGCCGAGCGCGGCGCAGGAGCGCGAGGTCGACAGGTTGCTGTTCGCGGCTCCCGGTTCCGCCGCAGTCACCCGACTTACCGCCGTGGAAACCGTGCGCGCCAGAATTCTGCTGTCCATCGAGCATGCGCTGTTGGCGCCGGGCAGTAAATTGCCTAGTACGGAGCTGATTGCCGCGGGCCTTGAGGTCAGTGTGATTACCGCTCGGCGAGCATTGGAGAGCCTAGTTGAGGACGGGGTGCTCGACCGCCGCCGCGGTCGCGGCGGCGGTACCTTCGTGGCGCAGGACCCGCCACAGCTCAACGATTCCTCGGTACAGGCCTTTCGCGCCGATGAGCAGGCAATCTTGCGGCTCATTGATCAACGCAGTCTGATGGAGTCGGCGATCGCCGCTTCCGCCGCGGCGCATGCGACTTCGGCGCAATGCGATGAGCTCGATGAGCTGATCGTGCAGTCACGGCAGGCTGCCACGTGGCATGAGCACCATATCCCCGATACGCGGTTTCATCGTCTCGTGGCAGAGATCAGTACCCTTCCTGAAGTGCCGGCGTATCTCGCCAGTTATGAGGCGCTGACCAAGTATTTTGTACCTTATCCTCAGGAACAACTCGAAGAGGGGCGCGGGCATCACAGTGCTCTCGTTGCGGCCCTTCGGCGTCATGATCCGCTGGCGGCCATAGAGGTGACGCGTGAGCACGTGGATGCGTTGCGGCGCGAAATGTTCGTCGGATTGCGCCGTAGGAGCTCATCGTCATCTAGCTAAATGCGCTAACCCCGAGCCCCTGATGAGCTTCAGGGATCGAGGGCTAGTGACGCGCGTTTGCGGAAGGTTAGGCGTGTGAAAGCTGTCCGGCGGGGGCTGGGAAGCGTCCGGTGAACGCGAGTAGTCGGTCCATGCTATCCGCGGATTCGGCAATGGTGGTCGGCGGGCCGAAGGAGCCTGAGGCGCGTTGCGGTGCCCCGATTACCTCGTGAGCCAACCCTAAGACATATGCCGCTAAGCCTGGATCCACCGGAAAATCCTGCGCAGTGGCCTGTGCAAAGTCCCATCCATGTACGAGCAGTTCTAGATTGAGAATGCCAGCGACCACGCTGGCAGGTAGGCTGGTACTTCCCAGCGTGAGCTCGCCGGTAAGTCCGTGCCCATAAAAGGCTTCCAGCACCGGCTGGGCCAAGCTGGCAATGCGCGGCTCGGGCTGTAGTGCTGGGCGGTCGGTTAGATCTAGGCCAAGCGCTACGCCAATGAGTGTGAGGTTCTTGGCTAGGTGGTCCACGAGGTCCGCGACGGTGAACTCGGTGCAGGGTGTTTGGTGCGTGCTATCTGCCTCCGTTAGCCGATCCAGAGCGAACTGTAGCGCGGCCAGTGACGCCTCGGCGGAGACGAGGGGATTTTCGGGCTCCGGGCAGGCGTTCCATTCGTCGAACACAGGGTGACCGGTGGTGGCGTATCGACTCAGCCGGTCCAAGAAGTGATTCCACCCCTCGGCATGGCTCGCAGCTTGCTGTGGCCCCAGACCCTCATGCCTAAGAGTCAATGCGGTGCCTCCGTCGACGGGTTCGAGGGTGAGGAAAACGGTCGTTGCCCCGGGCGGGACTTCATCGGACCCTTCCCAGCCCCAATCGAAGACTAGGCGACGCCCCGGCTCAATTTCGGTGAAGGTACCAGTGGCTTGGTGCCCGGGGCCCATGGTGTAGCGGAATTCGCCGCCGAGTCTTAGGTCTACGCGGCACGCGACGCTCTGCCAGCGACGTATGCGCGCCGGGTCGGTGACTAGGTCAAAGGCGACCTCGGCGGCAACAGGAAGAATAACGGTTCGTTCGAAACTCATGATGATGCTCCATTGTCCGGGGGTGCCGCATGTGGCAGTGCCCCGGGGTTCAGTTGCCGAGCTTCGGCAACGAGCAGATCCAACTCGCTGTTCCAAAAGGAATCGAGTTGGGCTTTGAGTTGGGTGACCCCGGCGGGGTTCAGTGCATAGAAGCGGCTACGCCCCTGCTTGCGTGCCTGCAGCAGGCCAACCTCGCAGAGCAGAAGGAGATGTTGCGAAATGGCCGACCGCGAGACGGTGAAGTGCGTGGCCAACTGCGACACCGTTTGTTCGCCGGATCCCAGTAACTGAAGTAACCGCCGGCGGTGAGGTTCAGCGGCGACTTCCAATAAGTCCTGCATAATCAATACGTTAGCTATCACTAACGCATTTTGGCAAGAGCCGGCACAGTGAAACTGTTGCGAGTCCTTTTCCGCGGGTAGTGTGACGCGTACATCCGGTCATAGGCTCACTCGGATATTCGGCGGCGCGGAAGAGCCGTGCCGCGCGGCACAGCGCATAGCGAGGAAGACAGATAATGCACAAACTCATGGTCCTCTACCCAGAACCCGCAGATCGCGCGGCCTTTATCGACTATTACACCTCGACGCACCTGCCAAAGGTCGCCAAACTGCCCGGGCTCCAGTCCTGGAGCTATGCGCTGGATGTTGCTGGCGGCCCGGAAGGTAGCGCACCCTATTTTGCGGTGTTTGAAGCCGAATTCGCCGATGCACAGAGCTTTGCGGCCGCCATGGCCTCACCCGAAGGGCAAGAAGTGGCCCAGGATGTGCCGAACTACGCCAGCGGAGGCGCGATCACGCTGGACTTTTCCCCAACCGGTTCCAGCGCTTCCTAGCCAGCGCGGCGGCATAGGGGCATCCCCAGCGTTAAACTAGCCGAAGCCTGCCACCAGATGGCGGCAGGCTTCGGCTAACGTCGTTGCGGTTCGAATTACGGGATGGTGATGACCTGACCGGCGTAGGACAGGCCACCGCCGAAGGCGAAGAGCAACGCCTTGGTACCCGAGGCCAGCGGTTCGTCCGAAGCCATCATCTTCGACAGTGCCAGCGGCACCGAGGCCGCCGAGGTGTTGCCGGACTCTACGACATCGGTGGCGACACGGGCGTTGGGAGCGCCGACCTGCTTGGCCAGCGGCTCGATAATGCGCAGGTTGGCCTGGTGCAAGACGATGGCGCCGATTTCTTCCGGATCGAGCCCGGCCCGATCGATGATCTTGGAAGCGATCTTCGGCAACTGAGTTACGGTCCAGCGGTACACGCTCTGCCCGTTCTGCGCGAACTTGTCATCGTTCTCGCGCTCGATGCGCACCGCGTCGGACAGCGAAGGAACCGAGCCCCAGACCACCGGGGAAATGCCGGACTCCTCGGAGGCCGAGATCACCATGGCGCCGGCGCCATCGGCGGTGAGCACACAGGTGGTGCGGTCGGTGAAGTCGGTCATGTCGGTGAGCTTCTCGGAACCGATCACCAGGGCGTGCGTGGAGCTACCAGCGGCGATGCTGTGCTGGGCGAGGGCCACGGCGTGGGCGAAGCCCGAGCATGCGGTGTTGACGTCGATGGTGGCCGGGCCCTGATCCATATTCAGGGCCTGAGCCACGCGGGCGGCCATATTCGGCGAGCGGTCCAGCGCGGTGCAGGTGGCGACGATGACCAGGTCAATCATCGAGGCATCGACCTCGGCGGCGTTATCGAGGGCCATGGTGCCCGCGGCGGTGGCCATCGACTGTACCGAATCCTCCGCCGACGCCCAACGACGCTGCTCGATTCCCACACGACGGGTGATCCACTCGTCGCTCGTCTCAACCAGCTTTTCCAGCTCGGAATTCGGAACGATGCGCTCGGGCTGGAAATGGCCAAACGAGACGACTTTGCTTGCGGACATGCTGTTGCTCCTTGAAAGGATCAGGATAGTTCTTAGCATCAAGGTTAGTTGCTTTGCGCCGTGCGTGCGTCGCACATGACGAAGCGCACGTTCTGACCAGATGCTGGAGACTCGGCAGTGAGTATCGGAGTTACTGCCCCACGCGGCCGTCTACGCACTCGCGGAGCAGGTCTGCATGCCCACAGTGGCGGGCGTACTCCTCGACGCGGTGCACCATCAGTTCGCGTAGCGAAACCTGGGAAGGATCTAGCCGCGCTCCGAGGTCGGTGAATTGTGCCAGAAGGGCGTCAGTGGCTTCTTGCTCGCGTTCCAGATCTGTGTAGGCGTCTTGGACCAGCTGCGGGTCGGGCCGGACGTCGTTGAAGTCCGCATCCTTGGGTCCGTAGATTTTCGTTTCCGGGCCGTCCGGGGTCACCCAGCCGCGCCAGTCGCGTTCCACTTCGGCTAAATGACGCAGTAGCCCCAACAGGGAGAGGGTGGAGGGCGGAACCGAACGTTGGGCCAGTTGCTCGGGGCTCAGCTCTTCGCATTTCATCAGCAGGGTCAGGCGGTAGTTGCGCAGGAAATCTTCTAAGGTGGCCCGCTCGCCCTCGATTGGCTGCTCGGTCTCCCGCGGATCTTGGTCCGGGTTGACCCACATGTCTGGGTATACCGTGGCTTGTGTCCAGCGTTTCGGCGATTGGCTCATCTCGTGGTCTCCTCGGCGATTGGTGGGGGATCTCCCTATGAGCGTCAGTCTAAGCCGCCGTTGGCTGAGACCCGAGAATATCGGGCACGGATTATCGGGCGGGCGGCGCGCTGCGCTTTCTAGGCTTGGGTGTGGAAGGGATGAGAAATGAAGCAGTGGAACAAGGCGCTCGAAGAACTGGAGCTGCGGCTGGCGACGGAGATCGACGTGGCGGTGCTGGCTCGTTATGCGGCCACCAGCGAGTACCACTTCCGTCGGATGTTTTCCTCGCTGGCTGGGATGCCACTCTCCGAATACATCAGGCGCCGCCGACTGACCGTGTCGGCCGCGCAGATCGTGGCCGGAGATCCGGTGCTCGAGGTCGCCATCCGTTATGGGTACAACTCGGCCGAGGCCTTCGGCCGGGCCTTCAAAGCCATGCACGGGATGACGCCCTCTCAGGCCCGAGAACCCGGCGCCACGCTACATAGTCAACCGCAACTGCGATTTCACCTTACGGTAGAAGGGACACATGAAATGACACACCGCATTGAAAACAAACCGGACTTCTTCCTGATTGGGGCGAAGACCACCGTGCCGCTGGTCTATTCGGGGGCCAATCCGGCCATCGAAGAGTTTGAACGGTCGCTACCCAAGGATCTGGATGATCGGCTTCTGCCGCTGTCGAATACGACACCGCAGGGGCGCCTGACCGCCACCGAAACGCAGGGCCCGGATGCGGTCGAAGGCTCGCCGGTGGAGTACTGGCATGCGGTGGCAGGGCAAGGCCCGATACCCGAGGGTTTCGACTCCCGCCTGATTCCCCAGGGGCTCTGGGTCGTCTTCGAGGGGCACGGAGCATTCCCCGAGGTACTGCAGAACCTGTGGGCGAGCGCGGCCACCGAGTTCTTCCCGGCCAACCCCTACCGCTGGATACCGGGCCCGCAGTTGCTGAAGGTCACCAGCGATACCGGCGGACGTTCCGGAAGCGGCGAACTGTGGATTCCGATCGAACGCGAGTAATTCCGCGGCTAACCAAGCCGCGGCAGCGCCTGAAGCAGGGAACGGGTGTACTCGTGCTGCGGCTGGGTGAAGATCTGGGTGGCGGTGCCCTGCTCGACCAGCTGCCCGCCACGCATCACCGCGACCCGGTCGCTGACATGTTCGATGACCGCTAGATCGTGGCTGATGAAGAGGTAGCTGGTGCCGGTCGTCCGCTGGATCTCGTCGAGTAGGTCCAACACCTGGGCCTGTACCGAAACATCTAGGGCCGACACCGGTTCGTCGAGCACCAATACCTTCGGCGCCGGGGCCAGGGCGCGCGCGATGGCAACCCGCTGGCGCTGCCCGCCGGAGAGCTCGAAGGGGTAACGCTCGGCCAGCTTAGCCGGCAGCCGGACCGTGTCCAGCAGCTCGGTGATGGCCGTGCGTTGTCCGGCAACGCGCAGGTTCCTGCCCTTCGAGAGGGCATCGGCGAGTAGCATGCCGACGGTGAACCGCGGGTCAAAGGATGCCATCGGGTTTTGGTAGACGGCCCCCAGCTGTGGTCGCGCGGTGCGCCGCTCGCGCTCCGGCAAGGGGGTGAAGAGTTTCCCGTTCACCCGGACCTGGCCGCCGTCGGGGGTGGTCAGGCCCAGCACCATGCGTGCGGTGGTGGTCTTCCCCGAGCCGGATTCCCCAACCAGTCCCAGACTCTGGCCTCTGGGTAGCTCGAAGCTCACCTGACGTACCGCCGGGATGCCATCGAAGGACTTGCTCAGGTTCTCGACGCGGAGCGCCGGCGTGGGATCGCTGGCGGCCGCCGGTAGCTTATCGTTTCGTGGGGTCAGCGTGATGCGCTCGCCGAGTTGCGAGAGCGGGGTGTGGCGCGGCACCCCGGCAGGGATGGCCCGCAGCAACATCCGGGTGTATTCGTGCGTGGGGTTATGCAACAACTCGGCGGTGGGACCGGTTTCCACGATGCGTCCCTGCCGCATAACCGCGATCCGGTCCGCGACCTGAGCCACTTGCGCCAGATCGTGGCTGATCATCAAGACACCGCGCCCCGACTGCTTAACGGCACGCAGTTGCTCGAGCACCAGGGCCGCCAGCCGCGTATCCAGCGCGGTGGTGGCCTCATCGGCGATAACTAATTGCGGTTCGGCAATGAGTGCCTGGGCGATCAGTGCGCGTTGGCGTTGCCCGCCAGAGAGCTCACCGCTGCGAGCGGTGATGCGCCGGGCCGGGTCGTCCATGCCCAGCGCCTCGAGCAGGTTCAGGGTCAGCCGGCGCCGCTCGGCCCGAGGATGGCGTCCGTGGACGCGCAGCGCGTCGGCGATTTCCTTGCCGATCGGACGGAGCGGATCCAACGCCAGCAGGGCATCTTGTAACACCATGGAGACGGTGGCTCCGCGCAGGGCGCGCCAGCCGCGTTCATTCAGCGCGAGGGCGTCGGTGCCGGCGATGCGCAGCGCATCAGCCCGAACGGTGCCGCCGGAAAGCCCGAGCAGGCTGCGTGCGGTGACCGATTTGCCGGAGCCCGATTCGCCCACCAGCCCTAAGCATTCACCGGAGTCCAGCTGTAGCTTCACCCCGCGCACCGCTTCGGCGCCGGCAAAATCCACGCTGAGGTTTTCCACCGTCAGTAAGCGGCTCATAGGGCACGTACCTTTCCGCCTAAGGCGCGGCCGATGGCGGTGGCTCCGGCGGCAACCAACACGATGGCCAATCCCGGGAAGAGGCTCATCCACCAGGCCAGGTGCAGGTAGGTGCGTCCGGCCGCCAGCATCGCGCCCCATTCCGGAGCCGGCGGGGCGGTGCCCAAACCGAGGAAGCTCAACGCCGAGGCCCAGATGACGGCCTGGCCAATTCCCAAGGTCACCAAGGCCAACAACGGACGAAGCGCATTCGGCAACAGGTGGTGCACGGTGCGTTGGGCGCCGGTACGGCCCAGCACGGTGGCCGCTTCGATCATTGCCGAGTCTTTAAGGGTGCGGATTTGGGTGCGCACAATGCGGGCATAGCCCGGTGCGGTGGACAACCCGACGGCAATAATGGCTGGGCCCACCCCGGGGCCGGTCAGGGCGATGATCAGCAACGCCATCAGCAGCGAGGGGATCGCGTAGAGCGCATCGAGCAGACGCAATAGCATCCCGTCGAGCCAGCGCGGGGCCAAGGCGGCGGCGGTGCCCAAGATCAGGGCCAAGCCCATGCCCAATCCGGTGGCCGCCAGGCCGATCACCAGCGAGGGGCGGGCCCCGTGCACGATCCGGGTGAGCACATCGCGTCCCGATTCGTCGGTACCGGCTAGATGCGTCAAATTCGGCGGGGTGAAGGCGGCGGCCGGGTCGATGGCCAAGGGGTCGCCGGGGGCGAGCAGTCCCGGAGCCAGCGCGCACAGCGCCAGTACGGCGAGGAACAGCCAGGCCGCGAGGTGGGCAAAAAGACGACGAGTTTTCATGCCGCATGCACCCGCCCGCCGAGCATTGAGGCGATCGCATCGGCCAGCGTCATGAACAGCATGTAGACCGCAGCGGAGAATAACGCGATGCCGGTGACCATGGGGATGTCGCGGGCCAGCACGGCCGAGAGCAGGGCGCGGCCCAGCCCGGGGCGGGCGAACACGGCCTCGACCACTACCGCCCCGGAGAGCAGCGAGGCAAAGGCCCAGCCGCTGAGCGAGAGCACCGGTAACATGCTGTGGCGTAGCGCGTGGCGGAAGAACACCGAGGTTTTGCTTTCGCCACGGGCCCGGGCGGCCAGCACGAAGTCGCTACCCAGTGCAGTGGCCAGCGAATCACGCAATAGTTGGGTGAGGAACCCGGCCAAGGGCAGCGCGAGCGTAAGCACCGGTAGCAGCATGCCGGCCGGGGTACCGGTATCGACCGCAGGTAGCCAGCCCAGCGCGGTGGAGAAGAGCATAATCAGCACGCTCCCCAACCAAAAATGGGGCAGCGCTGCGGCCACGATTTCGGCCAGCGATCCGAGGGCACTACCCAGCGCGGTGGCCCGCACCGCGAGCAGTCCGCCAATGGTGGCTAGCAGCCAGGCCGTCAGCAGGGCGCAGCTGGCCAGGAGCAAGGTGGGCGGCAGCACCTCGCCCATGACCTCTGCGACCGGGCGTTTGAGTGAGTAACTGGTGCCAAAGTCACCGACCGCGAGACGCCCGAGGAACATCGCGTACTGAACGAGCACCGGCCGGTCCAGTCCGTAGGCGGCCCGTGCCTCGGCGAGGGCCTGCTCCGAGGCCTGGGACCCCGGACCTCCCATAATCGCTTCGGCGGGGTCGCCGGGCACCGCGCGGATGGCCAGGAAAATGGCGCTGGCCACCAGCCAGAGCACCACGAGGGTCGCGCCGAGGCGCCGTGCGACGAGAGCCAGAAACTTCATGGGCCGTGCCGGAGCTCAGTTACTTGGCCAGGAAGGTGTTGTAGTAGACCGGGGAGGAGACCGCGGTGGTGTCGCCGACCTGATGCACGTGCTTGCCGTAGAGGAAGTGGTTCTGCTGGTCGTACAGCGGTAGCACGTAGTAGCCTTCGAGCACCAAACGTTGGGCCTGCGCGTACAGCTCGGCGCGTTCGGCCTCGTCGTTCGTTTCCTCCGCGCGGGTCAGCAGCTCATCCAGTTTCGGGTTCTTCAGCTGTGCGTTATTCGCGAAGTAGCCGCTCGGGGCCGGTACCGTCGAATCGGAGTGGTAGAGGATGCGCAGCACGCTGGGGCCCACCTTGGTGTAGGGGGCGGAGACCAGGTTGTACTCGTGTTCGGCCAGGGCGCCATACCAGCTGGAGAGATCCAACAGCTGAATCTTGACCTCGACGCCGACCTCCTTGGCGGAGGCTTGCATCTGCTCGAACAGGGATTGTTCGGCCGGTACCGATTGGTTGGTGGAGACGGGGAAGGTCAGCGAGAGCCGCTTCCCGTCCTTGACCCGGTAGCCCTCGGCGTCGCGCTCGGTCCAGCCCGCCTCGTCGAGTAGCGCATTGGCTTTCTGCACGTCAGGGGTGAACAGGTCCGGTTCGGAAATGCCCAGGGGTTCGACGCTGGACAGCAGGGAGTAGCTACGCTGCGCGGTGTTGAACAGCAGCGCATTAATGCCCGAATTCACATCCAGGGAACGGATGAAGGCCTCACGCACCAGCTGGTCGTCGAAGGGTGCCTTGGAGCTGTTCAGTTCCAAGCGGTTGGCGGCACCCGGGCGCGGGGCGTCGAGGTGTCCGAATGCACCGGAGGTGGCGGCCGTCGCGATGGTATCGGGCTGGGCGTTGTCGATGATGTCGACCTCACCGGACTGCAGGGCCGCGTAACGGGTGGCGGCCTCCGGGATGAAACGCCAGCTGATGCCCTCCAGGTAGGCGGTGGGCTGGCTGCGCTCGGGCTGGGCCACCGGTGGCTGGTAGTTCTCGTTGCGTACCAGGTTGACCGCCTGCTGGGTCTGCCATGATTCCACCTTGAAGGGGCCGGTGCCGACCGGCGAGGTGCAGTTCACGGCCTTGGGACGCTTGAGAGCCTCGGGGGATTCGATCGCGGTCCACGGCATGGATAGCGATTCGAGCAGTGCGTTGTCCTTCGAGGCCAAGGTCAGTTCGGCGGTTAGCTCGTCGGTCACGGTGACCTTTTCGATCTTGCCGACGGCCAGGTATCCGGTGGAGGAGGCGGTATTGGGGTCCTGCAGGTGCTCAATATTGGCCTTGATGGCCTCGGCGGTCAGCTTGGTTCCGTCATGGAAGGTGATGCCCTCGCGCAGCGTAATGGTGCGGTGCAGCCCGTCGTCGCTCAACTCGGTGGATTCGGCCAGCCACGGCACGATCTTGCCCTCGGCGTCCTTGGTGAACAGCGTTTCGAGGTATTGGCTAGCCACCAGCGCCTGCGGGTAGTTGCCGCCCACATGCGGGTCCAGACAGGTCGGTTCGGCGTCTCCCGAGGCGTACACCAGCGTGCCGCCGGCAACCGGGTCGACGGATGCCTGGCTGGTACTGGACTCCGGGTTGCTCGGGGCGCAGGCGGCGAGCAGGGTCAGGGCTACCGGCAAGCCGATGGATAGGGAGAGCACGCGACGGGCGCGAGAAACTGAGGGCATGCGAACTTTTACCTTGAACTGTGGGAGTTGATGCATCTAACCATAGCGAGGTCGGCGCAGACCGAGGCCCGGACGTCGCCCAAATCACAGGTCGTCCGGGCCTCGGCTGGTGGGCGAAAGATTTACTTTTCGCTGGCGACCGTCATGCGGCGATTCTCGTGCTTCGGTTCGTGGAGCTCATCGAGAATAGCGACCGCGAAGTCCTGGCTCGAGACGAAGTCGCCGGCCGGTGAATCGGTCCCAAGGGTGTAGGTACCAGTGCGGCGACCCGGGGCAATCTCCGGGGCCGGGGCCACCACGGTCCAGCTGATGCCGGAGACGGAGGTGAACATGTCGTAGACGGCCGCGGCGGTGGTGGCTTCGGCCTTGTACATCTCGGGGAAGTCCGGCATATCCAGCAGACGGGTGCCGTTGACCTCGGTGGCGCCTGCGCCGCCGACTACGACCAGACGGGCCGGAATGAGGGTTTCGGTGATCTCTTCGAAAGCGTCCAGGTACTCCTGATGGTCGCCTCCGGTGCGCGAAGGCGGCACGGAAATAACCACTGCATCGTGCTCCTTGCCCACCTTGAGGTAGGTCGAAATGTCGTTCAGCTCGGCGGCGACGGCGGTGGTGCCGGGCACCTCGGTGCCGTTGCGCGAAATGGCGGTCACTTCGTCACCGCGTTCGAGAGCTTCGGCGACAAGCTGGCTACCGACCATGCCGGTGGCACCGTAAATGGCGATCTTCATAAGGTGTGTCCTTTCGACAACATCAACGGGTGGGACGTGCCGCGATGCGAGCAAAGCGGTCCAATGATTCCGGTTGCACTGTACTGAACGCGCAGACGCCCGGCTTCATTCCCACGCTGCCTGTAACAGGCGACGGGGTTATGAAACCGGGCGTCGGATCGTCGCTACGGAGCCTAGGCGAGCTTGGCCTCGAGCAGCGCGCCGAGGCGGCGCACGCCTTCGGTGATGGTGTCCTCATCCACCGCGCAGAACGCTAGGCGCAGGGTGTTTGCGCCCTGGCCATTGGGGCTAAAGGCGGCACCCGGGATGAAGATGACCCCGGCCTGCACGCCTTCCTGCAGCAGCTCGTAGGTGTCGATTCCCTCCGGCAGGGTGAGCCAGATGAAGAAGCCACCCTCGGGGCGGGTGTAGTGAATACCCTCGGGAAGGTACTCGGCCAAGGCCTTCAGCATCGCGTCGCGACGCGAACGGTAGACCTCGTTGTAGCTGGCGATCTGTCCGCGCCAGTCATGTTCGTTCAGGTAGGCGCTGATGATCATCTGGTTCAGCGTCGGCGGGCAGAGCGCGACGGCTTCGCCGGCTAGGTAGAAGCGACGGAACAGGTGGGTGGGCAGTGCCGCCCAGCCGATGCGCAGGCCGGGGGAGAGGATCTTGGAGAACGAGCCCATGTAAATCACGTTATCGGCGTCTAGACTGCGCAGCGTCGGTGCCGCTTCGCCCTCATAGCGCAGCATGCCGTAGGGGTTGTCC
Source organism: Glutamicibacter sp. PS (assembly GCA_031317595.1). Classification (GTDB taxonomy): domain Bacteria; phylum Actinomycetota; class Actinomycetes; order Actinomycetales; family Micrococcaceae; genus Glutamicibacter; species Glutamicibacter endophyticus. The sequence goes on along the minus strand of JANCMB010000001.1, from coordinate 2,594,810 downwards.
TCGAGGATCAGCACGCCCTCTTCGCGGCAGATGTCCACGACGGCCTGGCGGCGTTCGGCGGCCAAGGTGATGCCGGAGGGGTTGTTGAAGTTCGGGATGGTGTAGAGGAACTTGACGCGCTCGCCGGCGGCGCGCAGCTCGTGGATCCGCTCACGCAAGGCTTCCGGGATTAGCCCGTGCTCATCGGTAGCTACCGGCGCGGCCTTGACCTGGTAGGCCTCGAAGGTGTTCAGGGCCCCGACATAGGTGGGGTCCTCGCAGAGAACCGTGTCACCCGGGTCGCAGAAGACCTTGCAGGCCATATCCTGAGCCGACTGCGAACCGTTGGTGACCACTACGTCTTCGAGCGTCACATTGGTGATGCCCTCGGCGGCCATCACCTCAAGAATCTGTTCACGCAGTTCCTCGGTGCCCAGGCCCGAGCCGTACTGGAGGGCCACCGGGCCCTGCCCGACGATGATGCGCTGGGCGATGGCTCCAAGCTTCTCCAGCGGCAGGAGCTGTAAGTAGGGATTGCCACCGGCCAGGGAGACCAGCGATTCATCGAGCGAAAGCTCGAAGACATCGCGCACCGCAGACTGCTTAATGCCAGCGGCACGAGCCGAGAAAAGGTTGGCGTGGATATCGGTCAGGGGTGTAGCCGTCATGGTTCTCCGATGTTCGCGGTGCATTTGATTAGTATTTTCCTCCCTTTCCGCGCTGGGCAAAAAGGGCCGAGGTGCACCAATCTTCAGCGCCGCTGGGGCATTGGGTCCCGCAGGGCGGCAACCGCCAGTTAGTCCTGCGCTTCGCGCGAATTGAGCCAGGCCTGGATCGCGGCGGGGCGAATACGCCGATGCGTGCCGCGATACTCGACCTCGATCTGGCCGCTATCGGCGAGTTTGCGCAGGTACGAGTTGGATATCCCGGCCATCTGCGCGGCTTGGGAGGTGTTCAGCAGGGTTTCGCTCGTTCCGATGGTGACCGCCTCCCCGCGCGCAAAACGCGTGAGCACCTCAAGTAATGCGGCCTGCGCTCCCTCGGGGAGGCGTAGGGCCGTGCCGTTGACGAACACCGTGGTGTCATCGGATTCGGCGAGCGCGCGATTCAGGCGTGCGGTGTCCTTCTCAGGCAATGCCTCAAAGGTGCGCGCATGGCTATAAGAGGAAGTTCCGGCGGACATACTGCCATTCTGCCCCAGAAGACCTCGCCGTGGGTGCCGGTGGCCGTCCTTCCTGGAGGGCGGAAGGCCAAGTTTCCGAATGCTGGACATTACGGCTTGTTTTTCGGTCAACCATTCCCGTATGGTGGAAATCACGGTCTAAAGAAAGTACTGACCACCCAACGTCTCGGCGTGCGGCAACGTGGCCTGTGCCTTACCTGGTAACGGCGGAGCCGTCTTTGTGCGGAAGCGACGAGGGCCGCCCCAACGAGGGGACCGTGCCCATGCCCCGTGGCCGTGTAGTTGGTGTTGCGTGTTGCCGCGTGAGAAAACCCGTTCAGCGGGCGATACGTGTACCGTCATCAGACTTTCCCCGAAGGACAACTCACATGACCGTCGAGTCAACCCAAGATCTTTCCACCATCACCGACGCCGAAATCTTCGAAGCCCACGAGGGTGGCAAGCTCAGCGTGGTCTCCAAGTCCCCACTGCGGAGCAAGCGCGATCTATCCATCGCCTACACTCCCGGTGTTGCAAAGGTTTCCCAGGCCATCGCCGACGATCCGGCCAAGCACGACACCCACACCTGGGCTTCGCGTCTGGTGGCCGTGGTTTCCGACGGAACCGCCGTGCTCGGACTGGGTAATATCGGCGCCGGCGCATCGTTGCCCGTGATGGAAGGCAAGTGCGCTCTGTTCAAGGAATTCGCTGGGCTGGACTCCATTCCGCTGGTGCTAAACACCACCGACGTTGATGAAATCGTCGAAACCATCGTTCGCCTGAGCCCGAGCTTCGGTGCGGTGAACCTCGAGGACATCTCCGCCCCGCGCTGCTTCGAGATTGAGCGCAAGCTCATCGAGGCGCTGGATATGCCGGTGATGCACGACGACCAGCACGGCACCGCCGTCGTGGCCCTGGCCGCCATGATTGGCGCCACGCGACAGACCGGTCGCGAACTGAGCTCGTTGCGCGTGGTCGTTTCCGGAGCCGGTGCCGCCGGTGTGGCCGTGACGAACCTGCTGCTCTCGGCCGGTGTGGCCGATGTGATCGTGCTGGACTCGCGCGGCACCATTCACCGTGAGCGCGACGACCTGAACGCCACCAAGGCCGAACTGGCTAGCCGGACCAACCGCGATGATGTCATCGGCGGCCTGGCCGAGGCCCTCGACGGCGCTGACGCCGTCATCGGTCTGTCCTCCTCGCAGTTTCCGGAAGAGGCGCTGGCGAAGATGAACAAGGACGCGATCATTTTCGCACTGTCGAACCCCACCCCGGAGGTTATGCCGGATGTGGCCGCCCGCCACGCGGCCGTCGTCGCCACCGGACGTAGCGACTTCCCGAACCAGATCAACAACGTGTTGGCCTTCCCGGGGATCTTCCGCGGTGCGCTGGATGCCGGGGCCACCGCAATCACCGAGGAGATGAAGGTCGCCGCGGCCCACGCCATCGCCGATCTGGTCGGTGAGGATCTCAGCGCCGACTACATCATCCCTTCGGCGTTGGATGAGCGCGTGATGCCAGCGGTCTCGGCCGCCGTAGCAGCGGTCGCCGCTAAGTAGGCACGAGTACACCGCACGAGGCGGCATCCCCGAGGCTCGGGGGTGCCGCCTCGTGGCATGCCATCTGGCAGGTTCTCCACACTCTGTGGGCGCACACCGCTTCTCGAACCTTCCGGATCTGACACTGAGCGCGTAAGCGCAGCTCGGTATCGAAACGGGAGATGGTCTGAATGTGCCAGATTTGCGACGGAATGTCTTTCGAACAGGTCAGACATGACATGAATGAACGGATCAAAAAGTACGGGTTCACGATCCAGTATGTGGAGGCTGAAGAGACAAGCGAATGCTTCGCCTACACCATTGGGCTAACCGATTTTGGGCAGCCCGAATTTTGTGTGCGGGGGATGACCATGGAGGATTCGGGCATCATTCTCAACGGTGTAGCCACCGATATTCTGCACCGCGGAGACTTCTATGCCGCCGGACATACCGCCGCATGGAAGGAAAATCGCATTCTGTATTTCGCACGAATGCGTGGTGCGAGAAACTATGCCCTTGGCGTTTACAGCCGCTACGGCTCCCGCGCCCGGGTGCTGGAAATACATTTAATGCCCGAGGGCTTTCCCGCCGCGTGCGGAGGGTTCCATCCAACACAGAACTAGTCAACGGTCACATGCCCCGAAGCAGTGTCTTAAGTGGAAGCACGGTGGCAAAGCTAGGTAATGTGAGAGTATGGCATTCCGAAATCGCCGTGCTGCGGCTCTACCTGCAAAATTGTCTCGTTCCTGGCTGCTGGTTAACGCGGCTAAACCCGAGGATTTTGCGCCGGCACTGGCGAGCGAAGCGGACTCGGTAATTTTCGACCTTGAGGCATCGGTGCCCGATGACAAAAAGGCCGAAGCGCTAGGCTACGTCAGCGACGCGCTCTCCTCGGGGATGACCGCTTGGGTTCGCGTGAACGGCATTGACACCGATTTTTGGGCCGATGACTTGGCCGCTCTCTCGAAGGTCTCGGGTCTGCGTGGTGTCATGCTGGCCATGACCGAAAAGCCCGAACAGGTGACTTACACGGCGATGCGGCTGCGTGCAGGCACCCCCGTGCTGGCCCTGATCGAATCCGCCGTGGGTATTGAAAACGCCACCGCGATCGCCTCGGCTCCCGGCACCTTCCGCCTGGCCTTCGGGCTGAACGACTTCCGCAAGGACACCGGTGTATCGGACGACCCGATGGCGTTGGCCTATGCCCGTGGCAAGCTCGTAGTGGCCTCGCGTGTTGGTCAGTTGCCCGGCGCCATTGATGGTCCGCCGGCGGCAGGCGCCCCCGCGGAGCAGGTCACCAAGGAAGCCCTGCTCACCGCCTCCATGGGCATGACCGGCAAACTTTCGCTGTCGCGCGACCACGTCGATCACATCAATGCGGCGCTGGCCCCCAGCGAGGACGAACTTTCGTGGGCCAAGGAATTGCTGGACGCACACGCCGCCGGGGCCTCGGTGGGCGATGGTTCCTACCTGCCACGTCTTGCTCGTGCCCAGAAGATCGCCGATCTGGCCGACTCCTATGGACTGTGGAACGCCTAGAAGCTTTCACAACAACTCTCGACGCCGCCGATTCGCACAATGCGCGAATCGGCGGCGTAGGTTTTTAAGCGGGGCATTGGCGCTCGGCGGTGGGCTCATCCCACACTCAGCGTTGACGGATAGGGAGTCAGACGGCAGACTTTCCCACGTGATTTCACCATGGCCCGTAGAGCTAGACTCAGTGACCCTGCGCTATCCCACCGCCGGAGACATAGAGCAGGTGCTGGCCTTTCGGAACCTTCCCGAGGTGAACCGCTTCATGATTAGAACCTCGGTGGAGCCCGAACAGCTGCGCCGTGAACTGCAGGACGTGGCCGCGTCGGAGCGCGACTATTCCTGCGTGGCGGTGCGCGGCGATACCGTCGTGGCCATTGGGTTTTTAGAGCTGCACGATGCGGTGGGGCAACCGGGAAAACCGCTTGGTACCGAGGCGGTGATTGGATACCTGGTGCACCCAGCGTACTGGGGCCAGCGTATCGGCTCGGACTTGGTACCGGCCCTGTTGGAGGTTGCTTTTAGCGTGCTGGGGCTGCGTCGCGTGACGGCTACCTGTAGCGCGCCAAATGTAGCCTCGGCACGTTTGTTGGCGGGTGCCGGTATGCGGCTGGAGGCGCGCCGTCTCGCCGAGGAATGGCACGCAGAACTAGGCTGGATTGATGGCTTGCACTACGCGATGTTGGCCGAGGAATGGCACCAGCGCAACACCAAGGTAGATGCCCGATGCACGGACGTGACCGGTAGGTGAGCACCGGTACGTCCGCGCAACCTAGATAGCTTCTACGACAATGCCGTCCTCATCGGAATGCAGCATGAGTCCCGGACGGTAAATCACCGAACCGAAACGTAGCTCCACACCCACGGACCCGGAATTGGTCTTGGCGGACTTGCGCGGATTAGTGCCTAGCGCCTTGATACCTAGAGGCATCTGCGCCAACGCCGCGCTATCTCGAACAGCGCCATTGACTACCAGCCCGGCCCAGCCGTTATCCACCGCGAGCTGCGCGACCATATCGCCTAGGAGCGCGCAGTCCAATGAGCCACCGCCGTCGACCACGAGCACCGCGCCGTTGCCCGGGGTGGCTAATTCTCGTTTAACCAGGGAATTGTCCTGATAGCACAGCACGGTTCGAATGGATCCAGAGAACTTGTGTTGGGCTCCGAAATTGCGCATCTGCGAGTTATCGGACTGCAGCGTGGGGTCCTCGTCGAAGAGGTCGCAGGTGGAGAAGCTCATGAATTATCCTTCGGTGTCGGGTCCGAGGATGTGGTTGGTGGCCACACCCAGTGAGTCGATGCGCGTCTCGAGCACATCCCCGTTCTTCAGCCAGGGATGGCGGCCATGCTCATTGCGGCGACCCATGGCAACACCCGAGGGCGTGCCGGTCAGAATAACATCGCCGGGCTGCAGTTCGCAGAAGGTGGAGAGATAGCTGATCAGTTCCGCGATGGAAAAGACCAGCCCAGCGGTGGTGTCCTGCTGCATGATTTCACCGTTGACGGCGCTACTGATCGAACCGCCGACCACATACTCGTCCGGGGTGACTAGCCACGGACCCAGTGGTGTGCTGCGGTCCCACACCTTGCCTTGGAGCCATTGCGCAGTGCGTCCTTGATAGCCACGCATGGAGATATCTTGGGCCATCGAGTAACCGGCGACATGTTCCAGGGCATTCTCCACGGCAATGCGTCGCCCGGACTTGCCAATGATCACGGCCAGCTCGGCTTCATAGTCCACGCGGTGATCTTCGACCGGAATGCTGATGGGGTCGTTGGCCCCCGCCAGTGTCGAGGCGTACTTGGCGAACACGGTGGGGTATTTGGGTAATTCGGCGCCGACCTCGGCAACGTGCTTGGGGTAGTTCAGCCCAATGCACAAGACGTGGGCCGCGGTGGGAACCAGCGGGGCGTAGTCGGCCTCACCCTCGGCGATGGACTCGCCGAGTAGGGCGCGCTCGATCACTTGCTGGCGGGTGGCTTCGTCGAGCTCGAGGAACTTGTTGAGGTTCTTGACGTTCTCCAGGTAGTAGGCGCGTCCATTGTCGATGACTGCTGCCGTGGTTTGTCCTGGTTCACTGCTCAGGCGGAGGGTAGCTAACTTCATGACTCCATCTCACTACATTGATGTGCCGCACGTCACCATGAGTCCACATTATGAAACCAAATTTTCGCGATGCGGATTCTTCGGGTGGTCCATCGGTTGCACAACCGCTCCCGTGGGGGCGTTGTCGTGGCGTGCGTTTGGTTCGTTGTTGGATGTTCGCCAAACTGGTAGTCAGCTAGATAATTTCAAAGGAGTGTCCATGGCCCGGCCGAGTAGCCCGTTAATTACCCGCGAGGCAATTGCCGAGGCGGCGATCGGACTCATCGACCGCGCCGGAGACTTTTCCATGCCCAAGCTGGCTGGTGCCTTAGGGGTGCGGCAGTCCTCCTTGTATAACCATGTCAATGGGCGTGAGGGCGTCATTGAGTTGGTGCGTACGCGATGTATCGAGGACCTGGTGGTCCCGAATTATCGGGAGTTGCCATGGCGTGAGGCGTTGCGTGCTCTGATCCAGGCCTATTGGCGCTCGCTTGCCGCGCATCCAAATCTTGTGCCGCTGCTGATCCGCCAGACGGTTAGCAGTGAAGTGGTGATCGACTACTACGCCCGAATCATCGAGGTCTTGCTCCGCGCGGGTCTGGGGGAGGAGCGGGCCGTCCACATGCTTTCCGTGATAGACGACTTCGTACTGGGGGCTGCGCTCGACGTCGGGTCGCCCGAAGTGGCGTGGTCGATCAACGCTGAGCGCTATCCGCGGTTCGCGCGAGCACTACAACTAATGCCAAATCGCGAGGCGCGCGCCAGCGATGCCTTTGGTTTTGGCCTTGACCTGATCCTGGATGGGCTGGCGCGGCACCTGCCTGCGCCATCGGAGCGCACCCACTAAAAATTCTCCTTGCGTGAAAGGGTGATCTGCTCCACACTATAAAACGAAAGGCATTCGTTTTACGGCTCGGTACTCGCACCGAGAAGCAGATGCACCATCGATACTCGCGGAGATCTTATGTCTAACGCACCACATACCGACGCCACCGGGCGCCTGCCGCTGAATATTCCGCGCGGCACCTCGACCTTTGGCATCAGTGTCGTCGGCTTCATGGGGGCCAACCTTGCGCCACTGATGATCCTGGCGCTCGTGACCGAAACTGGCATGCCCGAGGCGGCTGCCGGCCTCGTGGTCACCCTCGGCCTGCTCAGCACCGCTCTGGTTGCCTTGGCCACGACGAAACTTACCGAGGGCTCACAGCGGCGGCTAGTTGCGCGAATAGGCCTACTTTTCGTCGTACTCGGTTTCGGCACCACCGCCTTGACCGCCAGTGCCCCGTTGGCTGTGGCCGGCATTGTTCTTGGCGGCGTTGGTGCCGGTGGCGCGGTTTCCGCGGGCGGTGCGGCGCTGGCCGCGCTGAGTAATCCGAACCGTGTGGCGGCGCTCTCCGGGCTGGTGAACCGCGCCATCGTGACCGTGGTGCTGGCGGTGGCGCCGCTGGTGGCTACACTCATGCTCGGTGCCTTTGGTTTGCTGGCGGGCCTTGGCCTAGCCGCCCTATTCACCAGCAGCTGGCTCCCGAACGCCCCGCAACCCGATCCGGAGAAGCTCGCCGCCGCCGGTGCCGTGCCTGTCCGCCCGCTTGTGGACCGTAAATTTACCGTGGTCGGGTGGATGCTTCTGGTGTGCTTCGCGCTCTGGGCTGTGGGCGAAGATTCGCTCTGGGCTGTCGCGGCAACCATGGGGGCGGCCCAGGCGCAGCTAGGTGATGGCGGAATGTCGCTGGTGCTCAGCGCATCTTCCGCTGGCGGGCTTGTGGTTGCCATCGTGATGGCGGCCCTGGGTGATCGACTTGGTCGCACGTTGCCCCTGGCTATTTTGTTGATCCTTGGGGCCGTGTTGAAAGTGCTCTCCGCTCAGGTGCACACCGAAAGTAGCTACCTCGTTGTGGTGATTGCCTGGAACACCATCTATGCCGCGGCCTTCATGTACATCGTGGCCATCGCCGCGGCCCTAGATGTCACCGGACGCTGGTCCGGCCCGTTGCTCGGGGTGTATCTGGTCGGGTCATCTTTCGCCCCGGTGGTTGGCACCGGTATCGCCAGCACCTTGGGCTACACGGCGTTGGGTTGGATTCTGGCTGGCATCACCATGGCGCTCTTTATTCCACTGCTTTACGCGGCGCGGCTCTCCGCTCAGGCCGAATCCATTCAGCGGCAGCATTACGCGGCCGAGCAGGCTGACCTTCACCCATCCAAATAGGAGGAACATCCATGACCGACACGTTGATCTACGCCAACGGCCGCATCCTGGCCGACGGAAAAGCCGAAGCGGCCAGCCATCTCGTGGTCGCAGACGGCAGGATCGCTCATATCGGGGACGCAGCCTCGGCGGCTGCGTTGGCCCCAGATGCCCCGACGGTTGACCTCTCGGGAGATGTGGTCGTTCCCGGGCTGATCGATGCCCATAGCCACTTGGTGATGATGGGGGAGAACCTTGCCAAGGTGCAGCTGCGCCAGGTCACCTCGCCACAGCAATTGCGTGAGACCTTGCTGGCCGCCCGCGCCCAGAATCCGCAAGCCGAACGACTCCTAGGTGCCGGATGGTTGAACGCTGCAGTTGGTGCGGGACGCCCCACGGCGGCGATGTTAGATGAGATCATTGCCGATATTCCGGTGTATCTTGACGCCAACGATCTGCACTCCGTATGGGTGAATGCGGCCGCGCTTCGTGAAATGGGAATCACCGCGCAAAGTCCAGATCCTCTCGGCGGACGCATTGTGCGCGACGAGCAGACCGGCGAGGCGACCGGCCTGCTGGAGGAAACGGCGGCGCAACAGTACGTGTGGGGCACCCTTGAGCGGTTGACCAGCGATGAGCAACGCGATGCCTACCTGCGCACCGCCATTGAAACCTACCTGGCTCATGGAGTGACCGGGGCGATCGATATGGCTCTGGGCGAGGCCGAGTTGGCCAGCATGCGCCGGGTGATGTCCGGCTACGGGATTCCTCCGTTCCGCATCGCGGCACATTGGCTGGTGCACCGCGAGGCCAGCGACGAGCTGAACCTCGCCCAAGTAGAGCGTGCGGTTGTCCTGGCGCAGGAACAGCATGAATCGTGGCTGAAGGTGGTGGGGATCAAGATCATCGCGGATGGGGTGATCGATGGTTGCACTGCGGCCATGTGCGAACCATATGCCGATGGCACGCAGGCGGAACCCATCTGGGATGTCGCGGCACTGACCCCGGTGGTCACCGCCGCCGATGCGGCCGGGCTACAAATCGCGATTCACGCAATTGGCGATCGCGCATCCGATATCGCTTTGGATGCACTTCAGGCGGCCTTCGAAACCAACGGTTCGTTGCCCCGGCGCCATCGACTAGAGCATTTAGAGGTGGTTAGCCCGCGCAATATCCAGCGATTGGCCGAGCTCAAGCTCGTAGCCTCCGTGCAGCCGGTGCATGCCGACCCGGCAATTCAGGCTCATTGGCGAGAGAACTTGGGCGATGAACGGGTGGAGCGAGGTTACCCCTGGCGTGAAATTCGCGATGCCGGCGTGCGTATGGCTCTTGGTACGGATGCGCCGACGGCGCCCTACGAGCCATGGGACAACTTGTATGTCGCCACCACGCGCCGTTCCGCGCTGGATCCGGAGCTACCGGCCAATGTGGAAGAGCTCAAACTTGAGCTTTCCGAAGCCTTAGCGTCCTTTAGCGCCGGTGCCGCATATTCCTGCCGTTGGGAGGACGAGGTTGGTACGCTGGCGGTCGGGATGGCTGCGGACTTTAGCGTTATCGATATAGACCCTTATCAAGCTCGGGATCGAGAGCTGTTATCGGTGCGGACGCGGATGACCGTGGTGGCCGGGGAAGTGGTGTTCACCAAAGAATCTTCCAAAATTAGTTGACGCTTCAACTTAGCCTGTGCCATAGTGGTTCTATCAAACAAGTTGAAGCGTCAATGAACGTTGGCGTTCCTGAAAGGATCTTTACCATGGCTGCAACCACCGCACTGACCGCCGGCACCTGGACCCTGGACGCCGCGCACAGCGAAATTAGCTTCACCGTACGTCACGCCGGCATCTCCAAGGTCCGTGGCAACTTCACCGAGTTCGACGCCACGCTGGTCGTCGCCGATACCCTCGAGGCCTCGTCGGTAGAAGCGACGGTGCAGGTTGGTTCCATCACGACCAAGGATGCGAACCGCGATGGACACCTGAAGGGCGCAGACTTCTTCGACGTCGAGCAGTTCCCCACCATGGAGTTCCGCTCCACCGGCGTCAAGGGCGATGAAGAGAACTTCGTGCTCGTTGGCGATCTGACCATCCATGGCGTGACCAAGCAGGTCGAGCTCGATGTCGAGCTGGGTGGCCAGGCAGTGGACGCATTCGGGGCAACCCGTGCAGGCTTCTCGGCCAACACCAAGATCTCGCGCAAGGAATTCGGCATGACCTGGAACGCTGCGCTGGAAGCCGGCGGTGTGCTGGTCTCCGACAAGGTCGTTATCGAAGTTGAGGCTTCCTTCGTGCTGCCGACCGAGTAATCCTCACCGCAACGCAAAAGGCGCCCGAGAAACCGAAGTTTCTCGGGCGCCTTTGCGCGCAGTGCTACATGTAATCGTAAAACTCCGAGTAGCCAGCGCTGGCGGCCGTAAAGAGCACGATGATCAAAAAGACGATATATAGTGCGCCCAGAATGCCGAAAATGGTGCCAATCCATCCGGTGACCTTGCCTACGGTAGCGGCCGTATTAAATTCACGTTCGGCGCGGTTAGCTTTAACGATGGCAATTGGTCCGAGAATGATGCCGACCACGAACAACGAGATGATGCCTAGGATCATCGAGGTCTGCGCCAGCTGCGCACCCTCAAGCTGCTGCGGAGTGTTGATGTATCCGGGGTAGGGCTGCTGCGCACCGGGCTGATAGTAGCCATTGGGCTGCTGTGCACTCGACTGGTAATAGCCATTGGGCTGCTGCTGGTAACCGCCCTGCCCCTGGTTTGCGTAGGGGTTATTGGGCTCGTTGTGCTGGCTCGACATTCCAGTTCCTTCCACCGGGGTAGTTCAACCAAATTCTAGCCGTATTTCAGAATGGATCTCGACGCACGATGATGACGCGCTGGGGTCACGCATTATTCGTTATGAAACCCCGTTTTTATCATGGGAATTATGACCCTCGCTTCGTTCATCGGTTACCTTGGCGTGTGCCTGATGGTTTCCTTATCGCCAGGCCCCGATACCTTTCTGGCGCTACGCTTTTCACTGGTTCGCCAACGCTTGGGATTGATGGCCATTGGAGGAATGTTCGTCGCCATTCTCGGTTGGGCCCTCGTGGCTGGAGCGGGAGCGGCCACTTTGCTCCAACGCTATCCAGTGATTGAAACGGTGATTGCGGTGCTTGGCGGACTCTATCTGGGTTATCTCGGGTTGAGCGGGCTCATCAAGTCGCGCCGTGTGGCCACGACCGACAGTGCCATAGCCCGCAGCGCCGAACGCGGAGCACTGCCGGCGGCGACCACCAGTGCTCGACAGGCCTTTATCGCCGGGGTGTTGTCGTCGGCGCTGAACCCCAAGATTGGGCTACTTTTTCTGGCCATGATGCCCGCCTTCATCCCGCATGGGTCCAACACCCTGTTCTGGGGGATGGTGCTAGGAGCCACCTTTGGTCTGGTGGGTTGCCTCTACCTCACTGGGCTCAACGTGGCGGCCGCCAGAGCCGTGGGCTGGTTCAAGAAACCGCAGATCGCACAACGCCTCGAATGGGTGTCCTGTGCTGCCCTGATGATCATGGGCGCAGTGGTGTTGCTCTCCGCGGTATTGCCGAGCCACTAGGGGCGTTGCCACTGACCCGATAAGCTCATTCCATGGACATTGTGGAGATTCTTTCGTCTAGTCAACGAGGACGTCGCCTATCGTTCGAGATGGTGCGCGAGCATGAGGATCGAACGCTGAATGCCACCGGAGGCACCGGCCCATTGCTTGCGTGGATGCTCCGGCACCCCGAGGTCGACTGCCTTGGTCCCGGAGCAGGACAGATCAGGAATACTTGCGCCGAGGGACTGGGCGAGGCTCTGGGCCAGTGCGCGTTACCTGAGCCCAGTGCGGCGAGCTGGCGCCGAGCGCTCTATGCCTCGGTGGAATGTGCGGCGTATTGGCAGCCAGCTGACTCCGTGGATACTTTGCTGGGCTACGAAGAGGTGCGTCCCGCGCTTCGCCGAGTGGCGCGTTACCTTGCACAGCATTGGCCCGCGAGCTTTACCGCGCCGGTACAGCGGGAGGCCCAGTTCCAAGTCGCGTTCGTCGACGATAGCGACATCGATCTCTATGCCTATGGAACGAGGCCCCCGGCGGAAGTGCTCGGGCGGTGGCACGAGCAGGTCACGGCGGACGAGTATCGGAATCGAAAGAATCTGGTGCGTCCGATCCAGCACTGCCCCAACGGCAAATGGTGGGTCACGCCGGGGCCCGGCCTCTACGAATCCAGCGCCACATTTGCCGATGTCGCCCCCTTGGCCTTGTGGTGTCAGGAAGACGACCTTGGATGGACCGAAGCGCACAGCGCAGCACTGCACATCCCCGACGGCGGCGCCGTATATGAGGTGCACCAACCAGCAGACTGGGTCGAGTTATGTCGACGCTACCCACTGGAGGTTAGTGCCAATATGCGCCGGGTCTGGTGGGAATGCACCAGACGTGACGGGCGCTGGGTCATCCCAAACTGGCAGCAGGTCGCCCGCGACTACATGGGTGTGCACCTGAGCGTTGCTGGGTACCTTGGCTGTGCCGGTGAGGTGATCGACGTCGGTGCTGAGACCGCCAGCATGGTGGCCGGCTGGGCCCCGGACGTGACCTATTGGTTTGATCCCCGAGTGATGATTCGCGAACCGATCCACTGCTGGTCCGTGCGCGATGTGGAGGGCGTGGGCGAACAATGGGAGCGGGTTGTTACCTAATGGCGGCGGCGGATTACGGCTCCCACAATCATCCCAAGGCCGCCTAAGGCCAGGAGAACGCCGACGGTAAGTGCTCCGAATCGCCAGACCGAGCCTGCTAGGGGCGAGTTCTCGCTCGTTCCCAGCGTCGCGCCTAAAACCAAATAAGTGCCTATCACTAGGGCTAGGGCTGCAAGCCACAGCGTTCGGCGAGATGTTTTGCGCAAAGTCTGTGGCATGTGCGGGCCTTCCGTGGAAGAAATTTGCTTATAGTAGGCGTCTGGCCTCTCTCGTTAAATACAAACCTACTACTAAATGTCCTTATGCGGTACAAGCATTTCCAGGAAGACCCGCGCGGCTGGCGACGGATTGAAACTCCTCCATGCCAGATATTCGACACGTACCGGACCGCCTTTGCCAATGGGAAGGCACACCAACTGCGGATCATCGGGTACCACGGAGCCGGGCAAAATGGCCACGGCTAGGCCGTGACGAACTAGGTCGAGGATTAGGGGAGTGGTCATGGCCTCAAAGACCACCGTGCGCGTTAGGCCGGCACGCTCGAATGCGATATCGGTTTGGGAGCGCCCGGTGGTGCCGCCTGGAAAATCGACCAGACTCTCACGAGCCAGCTCCTCTAAGCTCACCCGTGGTTGAGGCGCCAACCGGTGCTCGGCGGAAAGAACTGCCACCAGAGCTTCACGGGCCAAAGCCGTGGTTTGCACTCCTCGTGGCGTCACGCTTTCCGGAAGGCCGAGCACCGCCAGATCCAGATGTCCTTCGGCGATGGCGGCCATGAAGTTATCGCTACTACCGCTAACGAGCTTGATACTGACAGCGGGGTGCTTCCGATGAAAGTCGCCAAGGGTGGCGGGGACGTTAAGTGCGTTGACCGTGGGGATTAGGCCCAGGCGAAGTTCTCCGCGCAGCTCACCGCTGACACCCGTGGCATCCGCCACGGCGCGTTCAGCGGCGCTAAGGCTCGCTCGGGCGCTGGCAACAAACTGTTCACCCGCGGAGGTGAGCTCGACCCGGCGGCTGTTGCGCACGAAGAGCGGCACGCCTAGTTCGCGTTCCAACGCTTTGATCTGGTGACTCAGCGCGGATTGCACGACATGACATCGTTGCGCTGCGCGCGTGAAATTTCGTTCCTCGGCGACCGCAACCACGTAGCGCATTTGCTGAAGTTCCATATAACTATGATCTACATTCATTGTTTTCATGACAACAATGTGTTGGACTCATTGAATCGGTCGCGTCGAAGATAACTACATGACTACCACCAGCCCCGCTCCGGTCACTGCCGGTCCAGCGCCCGCCCGTATCGGATGGATCGCGCTAACGGCCATGTCCCCACTGATCTGGGGGACCACATACCTCGTGACTACCGAACTGCTGCCGGCCGGACACCCGCTGTTCGCGGCGCTGATGCGCTCGCTACCGGCCGGACTGTTGGCCGTGCTCTTCTCACGCAACCTGCCCCACGGTCACTGGTGGTGGAGGAGCTTTGTGCTCGGCGCGCTGAACCTCGCAGTATTCTTCCCGCTGCTCTTCGTCGCCGCGCAACGCTTGCCCGGAGGAGTGGCCGCAACGCTGGGGGCCTCGCAACCTCTGGTGGTCGCCTTCCTCGCCGTCCTTGTCCTCGGTGAGCGTTTCTCGACTTGGCGCATCGGTTGGGGAGTGATCGGGGTGATCGGCGTTGGATTCGTTGTGCTGGGTCCCGGAGCCGGCTTCGACGTGACCGGCATCCTGGCGGGTTCGGCCGGCGCGCTGTCCATGGGATTAGGGGTAGTCCTGAGTAAAAAGTGGGGACGTCCCGAATCGGTCGGTGCGTTGGGGTACGCCGGATGGCAATTGAGCGCAGCGGGCATCCTCCTGCTCGTGCCAGCGTTGCTCATTGACGGGGTGCCGGCGGGGATTGACGGCAAAGCGATCGCTGGTTACCTGTGGCTGGGGCTCGCAGGGGCACTGGTGAGTTACACCCTGTGGTTCGCTGGCCTGCGCCGCCTACCGGTAACGGCTACTGCACTGTTGGGTCTGCTCTCGCCGTTGATGGCTGCCGTGCTAGGTGCCTTACTGGCCGGTGAGTCGCTCAATCCACTTCAGCTGATCGGATTTGCGCTCGCCCTTTCCGCTCTAGTTGCTGGACAGCTCCCCGGACCCCGACGGCGGAGGACTAGTGATCCTGCTGGTATTCGGCCAGTACCTGCTTGCCGATCTTGAATGCCACATTGGCGGCCGGCACCGAACAATAAATGGCCGACTGCAAGAAGACTTCCTTGATTTCATTCGGCGTCATGCCGTTGCGAAGCGCGGCGTGCACGTGCATCTCCAGCTCTTCCCAATAACCACCGGCGATCATGGCGGTCAGCGTGATGGCGCTACGCGTGGTGCGCGGCAACCCCTCGCGGGTCCAAATGCTGCCCCACGCGTAACGGGTGATCAGCTTCTGAAAATCGTCGGTGAACTCGTTTGAAGCCTCGGTGGCCCGGTCGACATGTGCATCGCCTAAGACTTCGCGGCGCACGGTCATCCCATCCTGGTAGGGGTCGTTGGCTTGCGGTGTGGTACTCATCGTTGTTCCTTAGGGGTGAAGAAATCCAGCAGTAGCTTGGCGGTGGCTTCGGGGGCTTCGGCGGGGGCCAGATGGGCCGCGGATTCCACGACCGCCCAACGCCCATGCGGCGCCTGGGTGCCGATTCGTTCGGCGTCGGCCGGTGGGCACACTGCATCGTGGGCCCCGGCAATGGCCAGCAGCGGATCGGTGAGCGTGGGCAGTGCCTTACGCAAATCGAAGTCTGCTAGCGCGCCGCAGACATGGGCGTAGGAGAAACGGTCGGCCACCTGCAAGGAATGCAATAAATTGGTGGCGATCACCGGATTGCGTTCCATAAAGCCCGGGGCGAACCAGCGCTGTGCGGACCCGGTAACCATGGTGGGTGTCCCTGCGCGAGAGACGAGTTCGGCACGCTGCTGCCAGCCTTCGGTTTCACCGATCTTGGCGGCCGTACAGATCACCGACAGGGCCTGAAAGGTGCCCGGCGCATCGTGGGCTAGTTGCAACCCCACGGCACCGCCGACGGAAACTCCGGCGTAGAGCAACCCAGAGCCGGAGTCGATCACCCCATCGGCTTGTAACGTGTGCATCAGATTGAGCACTGCCGTGGCGAGTTCGGACATGCTGAAAGGCTCGGTGCTGGGGGCGCTGTGGCCATGGCCGGGCAGGTCCCAGGCCACCAGCTGGAAATGCTGTTTCAGGTAATCCACGCTCGGAGCCCACAGCTGCAATGCTCCGGTGCCCAGCGAGGGGCCGAGGAGCAGCGTGGGGTTACCGGGAGCCGCGTGAAGTAGCGAGGGAGTTAGGAAAGGGACTGCCATGATTCTTTCCACGTCGTGAAGTCGGACAGGGTGTTGGAGATGAAACGGTCGGCGGAGCCGAGGTAACCGGCGGGGTCAAACAGCGCGTCCAAAGCGGCGTTACTGAACTGCTCCACCGGAAGGTGGCGCCGGAGTCTTTGGCGTAGCGTCGGTCCACCGTCGAGCGCGTCGACCACCTCCGCGCGAATAGCGGCGGCACCTCCGGGATAGCGGTCAGCCAGAACGGTCACCATGCGTTCGGATAGCACTGCGTCGCCGCCAAGTTGGAGATTCCGCTCTAACTTATCCGGGTGGACCATGAGCCCCTCGGCCAGGGTGGCCGCGTGCTCGGCGGCCCCGCCGGTCAACCGCAACAGTTCGCGCAGGGCCGACCACTCTGCATGCCAACTACCGTCGGGTCGTTCATCCACCGCGGTGCCTGCGGCCGTGAACAGGGTGGAGATCAGGCCCGGGGAGCTCAGGGCGGCCTCGCGCAACAGGATCGAATGCACCGGGTTACGTTTTTGTGGCATGGCCGATGAGCCACCGGTGCCCGCGGCGTGGGGTTCGGAAAGTTCACCGACTTCCGGGCGCGCCGCGGTGAGCACATCGGCACCCAAGGTGCCCAGCGCTGCTAGGACGCTGCCGAGCGCGGAACTCAGATCGAGGATGGGCTGGCGGTTGGTGTGCCACGGCGTAAGTGGATATTCCAGGCCCAACTCCTGGGCCAACGCCGCACCTAGCTCGGCACTGGTGGCATCGTGGTCCTCGCTCAGGAACTGATCCAGCGAGGCCAGCGTCCCTGCGGCACCGCCAAATTGCAGGGGAAAGCTCAGCGTATCGAGTCGCTGGGCGGCCGCGCGTAACGCGGCGAGCCACTTGGCGGCCCGTAATCCAAAGGTTGTGGGTAGTGCGTGCTGGGTCAGCGAACGGGCAATGCACAGGGTGTGGCGATGTTCCTCGGCCAGCGCGGCGAGCGCCGTGGCGGTACGTCGTACCGCTGCGCGTATCTTCGGTACCGTTCGCGCGGCCAACAACATCAGTGCGCTATCGATAATGTCTTGGCTCGTGCAACCACGGTGCAAGGCCGCCGGGACCGGAGCGCCCTCACCGCTTAGCCGGGTGCGCACCATACCCAGCAGGGGAATCAACGCGTTGGCGCCGTCCGGCGTAGCCTGCGCCAATTCATGCAGATCGTAGTTCCGAACCTGGGCGGCACGCTGAACCCGCTGCACCTGTTCCGCGGGGCAGAGCCCTGCCGCGCCTTGGACACGGACCCAGGCGGCCTCCACGTCGAGCATGCCCTGGACAAAGGCGGTATCGTCGGTCAGTTCGGCCGCTTCGGTACCAGCCCACGCCGGAGCCAACAGGCCATAGTCGCGGGCGGACATCAGCTGGCGCGCGGGTAGGAGAGGAACACGGTTTCCAGAGCACCCTGTAGGTGCACATCAAAGCGCAACGCGCCATCATCCTCGCGGGTGGCGATCAGCGTCTGCCGACGCTCCTCCGGCAGCGAGGCGAGCAATGGATCGTTGGCCAACGCGGCGGTATCTTCGGGCAGGTAGATTCGCGTGAACAAGCGATTGAGCAGACCGCGGGCGAAGATCGTGAGCATGATGAACGGGGCCTTGCCCGGTTCGGTCGGACCGGGATTCACCGTGGTGAAGTTGTATTGCCCCGCGTTATCTACCGGTACGCGGCCCCAACCGGTGAAGGTGTAACCATCGCGCACGAGCGAGCCTTCGCGGGCAATCACTTGACCGTGTTCGTCGGCCTGCCAGATCTCCAGCAGGGCGTCGGGGATGACTTCGCCCTGCCCGTCGTACACCGTGCCGTGCAAACGCACCGCGGCCGGGTGCGCCTGATTCACCAGTTCCCCGCCCCGTTCGAAGGGTAGGGCGTAGCCATAGAAGGGACCAACGGTCTGCCCCGGAGTGGGGGCTAGCTTCAATGCTGGGTGTTGTGCCATTTAATGCTCTGCCTCTTCGTCTTCCATCCAGGTGCGGTTGCTACCGGTGAGCACGATATCCCAGTTGTACCCGGTGGCCCACTCGTGCGAGGTCAGCGAATGATCGTAGGTGGCGATCAACCGCTCGCGGGCCTGTGGGTCGGTGATCGACTGGAAAATCGGGTCCAGTGCGAATAACGGATCGCCCGGGAAGTACATTTGGGTGATCATACGCTGGGTGAAGTCCGTGCCAAATAGCGAGAAATGAATATGCGCCGGGCGCCAAGCGTTGTGGTGGTTCTTCCACGGGTAGGGGGCCGGCTTAATGGTGGTGAAGGAGTATTCGCCATTCGGGCCGGTGATCGCACGTCCCACGCCGGTGAAATTCGGGTCGATGGGCGCCGGGTGCTGGTCGCGCTTATGCACGTAACGGCCAGCCGCATTGGCCTGCCAAATTTCAATGAGCTGTCCGGCGACCGGACGGCCATCACCGTCGAGCACTCGTCCAGCGACCACGATGCGCTCGCCGATTGGTTCGCCGTTGTGCTGGATGGTCAGGTCGGATTCGAGAGCGTGGACATCGCGCTGCCCGAAGGCTGGAGCGAACAGTTCAATGGTTTCCGGATCCGCATGGTGCAAATCTTTGGTGGGGTGGCGAAGCAAAGAGGAACGGTACGGGGTGAAATCCAGGCGTGGCTGGGTTTCGGTATCTTGGCCGGCCACGAGGCGCTGGCGGTAATCGTCATGAATCTGCGCGATCTCGTCGCTGACTTGCTCCTGTGATGCTGTGGAGGCCGCCGGGTCGAGCGTGTGGGCGTTCTGGAAGGTTTCGGCGGTACTGCGATCGCTGCTTGTAGGCTCGGTGCGCACGAGGTGCTCCTTTCGGGGGTGGAGGCGAGGGGTGTCTAGGAGTTTGGCCAGCCGGTGTAGGCTTCGGCCAAATACTGCTGGCCGTAGGTAGAGGAGGTCACCGAGTCGAGCTCGCCAAGGGCCCGTCGCATCATGAAGGGGTCGGTGCCGACGGGGGTGTGCAGCATCGACGTCATCCAGTAGGAGAAGTTCTGCGCCTTCCATATGCGCTTCAGTGCCTGTTGCGAGTAGCCACCGAGCAATGTGTCATCGCCGGTGGAATAGTAGGAATCGAGAGCCTCGAAGAGCACCTTGACGTCGGCAAAAGCCAGGTTCAAGCCCTTCGCGCCGGTGGGAGGCACGGTATGTCCGGCGTCGCCGATGAGAAAAAGCCGGCCGTGGGAGAGCGGTTCGCGGACGAAGGATCGGAAACCGAGCACTGTCTTGTCGAAGATTGGGCCGGTTTTTAGTTCGAAGCCATCCGGTCCGGCCACGCGGCGTTGTAGCTCGTCGAAGATTCGATCATCGCTCCAGTCCTCGACGTTTTCGTTCGGGTCGCATTGAAAGTACATGCGCTGAACGCTGTCGCTGCGCTGGGAGATCAGCGCGAAGCCATGCGGCGAATTGGCGTAGATCAGCTCGGGTGCCGATTTGGGGGCCTCGGTGAGGATGCCGAACCAGGCGAAAGGGTAGCTGACCTTGAAATCTTGCCGGGTTGATTGCGGCATCTGGCGACGCGCGAAGGACCGCGAGCCATCGGCCCCGACGAGGATGTCCGCGTGGACTTCGTAGACCGCTCCGTTGGCATCGGTGAAACGGAATTTCGGGTTATTGCTTTCAACATCCAGGATCTCGGTGACTTCGCAGGAGTAGCGGACGTCCCCGCCGTCCCGGGCGCGCGCCGCCGCCAGATCCACGAAGATTTCATTCTGCGCATAGAGGGTCACCGTGGCATCTACGAGCTCACGGAAATCCAATGGATGCGATTCTCCGTTGAAGCGTAGGTCGATTCCGGAGTGCTCGTCACCGTGACTCAGTACGCGCCCCTCGATCCCGGAGTCGGCGAGCATGCGCACGGCCTGGGCTTCTAGGATCCCGGCGCGGTGGGTGTTGCGGATGGTTTCGTGGTCGTTTTTCTCGACCACGATATTCTCGATGCCTGCCCCGGAGAGCAGGTGTGAGAGCATCAGGCCGGCCGGACCGCCGCCGATAATACCGACCTTGGTGCGAAGTATGCGAGGTTCCTGCGCCATTGAGGGTTCCTTCGAGTGGGGCCAGGTGAGCCGGGATGGTCGAGGACCCATCGAGGCTCATCATGGCGTCGGGACGAGTGGATTTCCTCTAGCTTGCCGGTGGCCTGTGGCACAGATCAGCAACCTTCTCAATGAATGAGAAATCCCGTCCGTTAACTAGGATTCGCGTCGGTAACCCAGCGTGCGTGAGACGCCGCGGGCGGCGGTCCGTAACGCCATAATCGTCGGTTGCAGGCTGGCGGTAGAGCGTGGAACCACCACCGAGAGCGCTGCGACCTGGTAGCCGGCATCATTGGTAACGGGCACGGCGGCACCGGTGGTGTCCTCGTCGATGTAGCCATCCATTGACGCGTAGCCGCGGCGCCGAATCTCGGCCATTTCAGCGCGCAGGTGCGGGTGGGTGGAACGCATGATTTCCCCGTGCCGCTCGAGAAAGCCCGCGATCTCCTCTGGGCGCGAAAAAGCCAGCAGGGTCATGCCCATGGACGTGCGGTGCACCGGCATGCGTCCGGCTACATTGGCCTGATTGACCGCCGCGCCGGGTCGCGAAAGACGCTCGATGATGAGTACTTCGTCTTGGTGCAGCACCGATAGCTGGGTGTGCTGGCGCAAAAGCTGATTGATGTCTTCCATGAACGGTAGCGCCGCCGTGCGCAGATCTTGGGTGACCGCCCCGCGGTTGGCAAGTTCCCAGAGGCGCAACCCGTGCCGAATTTGTCCCTGGCGGTCACGGGCTAGGAGTCCGTGACCGCAGAGGTCCTCAACCAGTCGATAGGTGGTGGCTAGGGGAATTTCGGCGCGGCGTGCCAAAGTAGCGACGCTCAGCGATGAGTTATCACGGTCGAAGGCGTCCAAGATCCGCACGAAGCGATCCAGCATCGAGTCCCCGCTACGAGAATTGGCCATGGCTCTAACCCTAAGACGCTGGACCCGCCACGTCGCGTGAGGGCTTGGGGATCTGGGCGATGACCACGACCGCGACGAGGGCTGCACCGCCGTAGAGGAAGAAGGCTCCGGGGTAGGCGGTGCCCGCGGCAACCATAAGGCCCGTGAGGTAGGGGCCGATAATGGCGCCAAAGCGCCCGATGCCGGAGGCTAGGCCGATGCCGGTGGCCACCATATCGCGCGGATAGATATGCCCGGCATACACATACATCAGGCACTGGGCGCTGAAAACGAAAATGCCGGTCACGAAGATCACGGTGGTGAGCACGATCTGGCTACCGAATGGAATGGCCAGTAGTACCAATAGCACGGCCGATGCGGCGAACCAGAGGACCGAAACCAGCTTGATGCCTTTGGCATCGGCCGCGAAGGCGCTGATGAACAGGCCGGTGATCGCCCCGAGGTTCAGCACGAACAGCATGGTCAGCGAGTCGGCCACGGGATAGCCGGCACCAGACATGATCTTTGGTAGCCACGCATTGAGCCCATAGACCAGCACCAAGCCCATAAAGGCCGCAATCCACAGGCCGATCGAGCTGCGCAGGTAGCGCGGGGCGAGCACTTGGGCGATGCCGGTCCGTTCGGCCGAGGGCGTGACCGGGCTATCGGGTAGCTTGAACCAGAGCAGAGCCAGCAATAGCAGGCCGAGCCCGCCACCGAGGTAGTAGAGCAGCGACCAATGGATGCCGGCGTACTTTCCGGCTAGCGAGGCGAGCACGGCGCCGAGGTGATAACCGACCATGGGCAGGTTATTGGCTAATGCACGACGGCCCACGGGTGCATTTTCCTGCATGAGTGCCAGAGCAACCGGCATGCAACCGCCGAGGCCTAGGCCGGCGATAAGGCGTACGGCTCCCATTGCCACCGCCGAGGGCATGAAGGGAAAGGCCAGGGTGAAAACGGAGAATACCAACACCGCGATCAGTAGCGGGCGTCGTCGTCCGAAACGGTCCGCCAGACGCCCCATAATGGCCGCGCCGATTCCGACACCGATCAGGGAGAAGGTGTTGACCCAGTTCATGGAACTGACCGAATAGCCGCCGACCTGCGGGTCCGTGAGTACCGGAATTGTGGCTCCGAGGGCCACGATGTCGTAGCCCTCAAATACGACAATCAGGAAGCATAGGGTGGCGATCCAACCGCTGATTCTCAGCGTATTAGTGTTCTCGGGCGATGTGCTCAAAGCCGTTAGTCCTTCCGGGTGCCGGTGCATGCCATCTAGTGATGTATGTCATGTGATCCGAGATACTAGCGCGATAGTCACTTATCGCACAACTGTGCGTATAGCGCACAATTGAAAACCCCTTCCCTTCGCGTTGGTCGCGTCAAGAGCCTTGAAACCGTGCTCGGGTAACTGTATTGTTCGTTGAGTGAACTATAGTTCACAATGCGAACGATCTGTTGATGGAGTGGTGACTAATGCGGCAGGCCTATCTGTATGATGCGATCCGGACCCCGTTCGGGAAGATTGGCGGCACCCTCGCTGGGCATCGTCCCGACGATCTCTCCGCCCACGTGGTGCGCGAGCTAGTCGCTCGAGCGCCCAAGCTGGAGCCCGGAGCGATCGACGAAGTGATATTCGGGAACGCCAACGGGGCCGGCGAGGAGAATCGCAATGTGGCACGCATGGCGACCTTGCTGGCAGGCCTGCCCACATCGATTCCCGGCACCACGATGAATCGACTCTGCGGCTCATCGCTGGACGCGGCCATAGCAGCCAGCCGCCAGATAGCCACCGATGACGCCGAGCTCGTGCTGGTCGGCGGTGTGGAGTCTATGTCGCGGGCCCCTTGGGTATTGCCGAAAACCGAGCGCCCCTACCCGATGGCCAACCTCGAGCTAGCCAACACCACCCTTGGCTGGCGGCTGGTCAACCCCAAGATGCCCGGTGAATGGTCGGTGTCGCTGGGCGAGGCCACCGAACAACTGCGCGAGAAGTACGCGGTGACTCGTGAAGATCAAGACGACTTTGCCGCCACCTCGCACCAACTCGCCGCGGCAGCCTGGGAACGGGGCGACTATGAGAATCTCGTCATCGAGGTACCGCCAGCTAGCGCGCGAGGCACCGCGGTGGTGCGTGACGAAACCGTTCGCCCGGAATCCTCGGCAGCCGGCCTCGCGGCATTGCGCACCGTTTTCCGTCCGGCCGAAACCGGCACCGTGACCGCCGGTAACGCTTCGCCCATGTCCGATGGGGCTTCGGCCGCCTTTATCGGCTCCGAGCGTGGCGGCGAAGTATTGGGGGCCGACCCCATCGCCCGCATCGTCTCAAACGGAGCCTTCGCCCTGGATCCGCAATACTTTGGCTTCGCACCAGTCGAAGCGGTCAATATGGCCCTAGCCAAGGCCGGGCTGTCGTGGGGGAATATCTCCGCCGTGGAGCTCAATGAGGCCTTTGCCGCGCAGTCGCTGGCCTGCGTTCGAGCATGGAATATCGACCCGGCGATCGTCAACGCCTGGGGTGGGGCCATCGCCATTGGTCACCCGCTCGGGGCCTCCGGGCTACGGATTCTCGGCACGCTGGCGCGCCGGTTGCAGGCTTGTGGCGAACGGTATGGTGTGGCCGCGATTTGCATCGGCGTAGGCCAAGGTCTGGCCGTGGTTGTAGAGAACCCCAACGCCGCCTAGCCGATCAACGAACTCAAGTAAGGGAAGATAACGTGGCACCTCAGATTGTGCGCACCGCCGCCGAAGCGGTGGCCGAAATTAGCGACGGCTCCACCGTGCTGATCGGTGGTTTTGGTAACGCTGGGCAACCCATGGAACTTATCGACGCGTTGCTGGACTCCGGAGCCAGCTCGCTCACCGTGGTGAACAACAACGCCGGGCAGGGCGATGCTGGACTGGCCCTGCTGATTAAGGAGCGCCGGGTGGCCAAGGTGATTTGCTCCTTCCCTCGGCAGTCCGATTCTTGGCATTTTGACGCCGCCTACCGTGCGGGTGAGATCGAACTCGAATTGGTCCCGCAGGGCAACCTCGCCGAGCGTATCCGCGCCGCAGGCGCCGGCATCGGCGGCTTCTTTACCCCCACCGGGTACGGCACCATGCTGGCCGAAGGGAAGGAAACGCGGATGATCGATGGGCGCGGTTATGTGCTCGAGACCCCCATCCACGCCGATGTGGCACTGATCAAGGCGCTGCACGCCGACGAGTACGGCAATCTCGTATATCGCAAAACTGCGCGAAATTTTGGGCCCATTATGGCCACCGCGGCCCGCAACGCCATCGTGCAGGTGGAACAGATCCTGCCCATCGGTGCGCTGAATCCCGAGCACGTGGTGACCCCCGGAATCTACGTGAACACCCTGGTGGCCCTGGAAGGAGCCGAGGCATGAGCCAACCGATAAGCACCGCACAGCCGCTGAGCCGTAATGAGATGGCGGCCATGGTTGCCGCCGATATCCCCACCGGAGCCTATGTAAACCTCGGCATCGGTCAGCCGACGAATGTCTCGAACTATCTGGCCGCCGAACAGCGTGTCACCCTGCATACCGAGAATGGGATGCTCGGGATGGGGCCCGAGGCGCATGGCGAGCAGATCGATCCCGATCTGATCAACGCCGGGAAAATCCCGGTCACCGAGCTACCCGGGGCCAGCTATTTCCACCATGCTGACTCCTTCGCCATGATGCGCGGCGGGCACCTTGACGTGTGCGTGTTGGGGGCCTTCCAGGTCTCCGCCGAGGGCGATCTGGCCAACTGGCATACCGGAGCGCCGGAGGCTATTCCGGCGGTCGGCGGTGCGATGGACCTAGCCATCGGCGCCAAGGAAACGTGGGTGATGATGAGCCTCTGCACCAAGGAGGGCGCCTCCAAGTTGGTGCGTACGCTGAGCTATCCGGTCACCGGGCTGCGTTGTGTCTCGCGGGTGTACACCGAACGGGCGATCTTTGAGCTTTCCGCCGGGCAGGTGCGCGTTCGTTCCGTTCATGGCATTGAGCTAGCTGACCTGCGTGAGCTGGTGCCGGTCCCGCTACACGCGTAAGCCAGCGGGTAGATTGGTGCTATTGACCAATCGACAGGAGCGTGCGTGAGCGAGAGCAGTGAGGCACGAAGCGCGGGATCCGTGCAATCCCTAGCCCGTGGGCTAGCCGTGATTCGAAGTTTTGACGCCGACAACCCGCGGATGACCCTTTCAGAAGTCGCCACCCGCACGGGGCTCTCGCGAGCCACCGCCCGACGGTTCCTGCTGACCCTCAGGGACTTGGGTTACGTGCGTTCGGACGGCAAGAACTTCGAGCTAACCAGTGAAGTATTGCAGCTGGGCTATTCCTATCTCTCGAGCGCTCCCTTGCCGCAACTGGTCTCTCCGGTACTCGAGGATCTCTCGGCGGCCATGGGCGAATCGGCCTCGGCGTCGGTTTTGGAAGGCGACTCGATCGTTTACATTGCCCGGGTGCACACGCGCGCCATTATGCAGGTAGGAATCTCGGTGGGCACGCGTTTCCCGGCGCTGGCCACCTCGATGGGGCGGGTCCTCCTGGCCGGGGCCCCAGCTCAGGTTGTGACGGAGCTACTTGACGGGCCGCTGCCGGCGCTTACCCCGCTGACCGTCACCGACCCGGAGCGTCTGCGTGAGATTCTGCGTGAGGTAGCCGAGCAAGGCTACTGTTTCGTGGACCAGGAGCTCTCCTTGGGACTGCGATCCGTGGCCGTGCCGGTACACGGCCCCGATGGCACGATCGTCTGCGCAGTGAATGTCTCGCTGAGCGTCGCCGATTCGCGTACCCCAGAACAGGCGTTGGCGACCGTACTACCCGCGCTGCAGCAGGCCGCGCAGCGTGTGGAACAGGCCCTCGCCGCACGACGTTGAGTGCCGCCGCCGGTAGTGCTTGCGGCCTAGTTGTCCTGCCCGTCGGCCAGCCGCCGCAAGAGCTCGGCTAGCTGGGCCCGCTCCGGGGCTGTCAACGTGGAACTGAGCAAGTGCTCCATATGGGCCATCTCGCGGTCCGCGCGCAACACCAGCAATTCGCCTTCATGCGTGAGCTTGACCGAGTACCGCCGCCGGTTGGTTTTCGACGGTTCACGCTTCACCAGGCCCGTTGCGGTAAGCCGGTCGAGAATCAGGCTCATCGCTTGCGGGGTGACCCCCGCCTGACGCGCCAAATCCACGGAGGACAGCCCGGGCGAGTCGTGTAGCAGCATCAGCACGAAGTGTTGCATAGGTGTCAGCCCGAAGGGCCGGAGTGCCTCGGCGCGTTGCGTCGTCAGATTCTGCGCGGCCAGCCGCACATACGTGCTTAGTCGCGTCAGAATATGCTCCGATAGATTCGAAGCTCCCGGCTCGGGATCGGGAACGCCACTCGGAAAGGCACCAGGGGTAGTCACCTATCCAGCATAATTTGTTCACAGGCTCCCAGCGAGCCAAGTTCATAGTGCGTAGGGCAGCAGTTTTGCTACGGCCCGTTGCACCGCCTGGCTTCACGCGTCGCGCAAAATCAGAACATCGAGGGTGCGTGGCCCATGGACTCCTTCGACGCGCTCGAGCTCAATATCGCTGGTGGCGCTCGGGCCGGAGATCCAGGTCAGCGGGCGGGTGATGGTCAATCGCTCCATAGCCTCGGGTAGCAACTGCACGATCGTCGACGCGGGCACCACGCATAGGTGATGATCCGGTACCAACGAAATCGCGCGGCGTCCTTGATCGGCGCTGCCGTCGAGGATGATGGTCCCGGACTCGGCGATGCTCACCGCTGAACTGGTGATCACCGCATCGGCTTGGTCCAGTTCGGCCACGCTTAGTTGTCGTTGCCGTCCATCGGCGATGAGTTCGACCGTCTCGGGCAGGGCGCCAAGTAACTGAGTGTCCAAGCCCTGCGGATACACCACCGTGCGGGCAGCGTGCAGGATTTCGGCCACTGCCTGCGGAGCCTGCGCCGCGTCGAGCACCAGAACACCGGCCTTGTAGTCGACTAGTCGGTCTACCAGTAATTCGATCACTTCATCGTCGGGCAGCAGAGAGCCGGTGCGATAGGCACGGGGTATCTCGGCGGGGATGGGGCCGTCACCCAGCGCGCATCGGATGCGGCCGAGGATTTCCTCTTTGGCTCTCATTGGCTCCTCTTTTCGGCGTTCCACTGGTCGCGGAAAGACTTGGACGGTGGTGCGGGAATGTCGCGGCTAGCGGTCCAGCCCGCAGCGATTCCGGGAAGTTTCTTGATCTTCTTGCGTCGGCCGGCGGCAAGCTGGCCCAGCGGTAGCGCCTTTTCCAGAAGGCCCAAGTGTTTGCCCGAACCCAGCGCCCAGGATCCGCCCTTCATGAGCAGATCCATCTGCGAGGGGAGCCGGGCCTGACCGCGTCGGGAATCGACGTCCTCGGCCCGCAAATGCACCAAGATTTCCGGGATGTTGATCTTCACCGGGCAGGCCTCGTAGCAGGCACCGCAAAGCGAGGAAGCGTAGGGGAGGGAGTTATTCTCTTCGGCTTCGATGCCGGTCAGTAGCGGCGAGAGGATCGCCCCGATCGGTCCGGGGTAGGTTGAGCCGTAGGCGTGGCCACCCGTGCGCTCATAAACCGGGCAGACATTCATGCAGGCCGAGCAGCGGATGCAGTTCAGTGCGCTGCGTGCGACGCGATCGGACAGCGCGCGGGTCCGCCCGTTATCCAGCAGGATCAGGTGCACATTTTGCGGTCCGTCCCCGGGCGTGACACCGGTCCACAGTGAGCTGTAAGGATTCATCCGCTCACCGGTCGAGGAACGCGGAAGGAGTTGCATGAAGACCTCAAGGTCGCGCCACGAGGGCAACACCTTCTCAATGCCCATCACGGTGATCAGCGTTTCGGGCAGGGTCAAACACATGCGGCCATTGCCCTCCGATTCGACCACGCCGAGCGTTCCGGTATCTGCCAACGCGAAATTTGCCCCGGAGATGGCCACCTTGGCGGTGAGAAACTTCTTACGCAGGTGGCGGCGCGCCGCCTCGGCCAACCGCGGCGGATCATCGGTGAGCTCGGGGTCGACCTCGGGCATTTCGCGCAGGAAGATGTCACGCACCTCGGTGCGGTTGCGGTGGATCGCCGGGACGAGGATATGGCTGGGTTTATCGTGGCCCAGTTGCACAATGAGTTCGGCGAGATCTGTTTCGTAGGCGTCGATGCCCTGCGCCTCGAGATGCTCATTGAGCCCAATTTCCTGCGTGGCCATCGACTTAACCTTGACCACCTCGGCGACCTGCTGTTCGCGGATAAGTGCGGTGACGATCTCATTCGCTTCGGCCGCATCGCGGGCCCAGTGGATGGTTCCACCGGCGGCCGTGAAGTTCCTTTCGAACTCCTCCAAGCGCTGCTCGAGCGTGGCCATGGAGAAATTCTTGATCGCCTCACCGGCATCACGTAGCTCTTCCCAGTCGGGAAGCTCGCCCACGACCTTCAGGCGCTTGTCGCGAATCGTGTGGGTGGCGTGGCGCAGGTTGGCCCGTAGCTGTGTGTTGCCGAGTTCGTGATGGGCGGCTTGCGGGAAAGGTTCGCTCGCGTGCAGGTTGCCCTGCCCGGCGGCCGGCATGCCGAGGAATACGTGAGTCACGGCAGGAACACCTCGTCTTTCGTGCTGGCCAGAATGTTGGCCAGGTGTAGCGTGGTGGGCTTGGCCCCGGAGCGCGAGAGGCCGCCGCCAATATGCATCAAACAGGAAGCATCGCCGCCGGCACACAAAGAAGCGTTGGTGGAACAGATGTTCTTCACCTTGTCCTCGAGCATGGCGCTGGAAACTTCGGAGTTCTTGATAGAGAAGGTTCCGCCAAAGCCGCAACACTGATCGGCTTCCGGTAACTCATTCACGGTGATCCCAGCAACGCTCTTGAGCAGATTCAATTGCCGGTCCTCAAGCTTCAGCGACCGCATGCCGTGGCAGGAGGGATGGTAGGTGATGCTCTGTGGAAAGTAGCTACCCAGTTCGGCGGCGGCGTCGGTAATGCCCAGTACATCGGTGAGCAACTGGGAGAGTTCATAGGTGCGCGCGCCGACTCGAGCTGCGCGTTCCTTGAGGTCTGGGCGTCCCAGCCGGTCGGCGAGGAAACCGTGCTGGTGGCGGACCGAGGCGACGCAGGAGCCGGAGGGTGCCACGGCCACGTCGTAGCCCTCGGTGTCGAAGGCGCTGATGTGGTTTTCGACGACCGGCAGGGCTTCGGGCATATAGCCGGAGTTGATATGCATCTGGCCGCAACAGGCCTGGTTCTCCGGGAAGATGACCTCATGTCCGAGGCGACGAAGGATTTTGACCGTGGCATGGGCCGTATCTGGGTACATGGCGTCCACGATGCAGGTCGCAAAGAGCGCAATTCGCATGGTGTTGGTTCTTTCGGTGTGTGGTCAGACCATGCTAGATCGGCGTGAAAATGAAAGTCAAGGAGCGCTGGGTACGCAATGCCGCTATGGTCAGACCATCTGGCGTGACTGCCGAATGCGGATGCCCCGTGTGGGGCTGATCGCTAAACTGGTAGCACTATGCCTTCAAATTCTGCTCCGCGCGCTTATCAGGTCGTCCTCGATGCCATCGAAAATGACCTGCGCTCGGGCAAACTTGAACTCGGATCGCAGCTGCCGGGGGAACGGGCATTGGCCGAGCAATACGGGATCTCGCGCGCCTCGGTCCGAGATGCCATTCGCATTCTTGACGTCATGGGAGTGGTGCGCACCTCCACAGGGTCCGGGCCGAACTCCGGGGCCGTGGTGATCTCGAATCCCGCTGCCGGTATCTCGCAGGCGCTCCGCCTTCATGTGGCGGCTAAGGGGATCGAGGTCGCCGAGATCGTGGAATCACGCATTCTGCTCGAAACTTGGGCGGCGCAGATGCAGCCGCGCGATCCGCGCTATGCCCAGCAGGTGATTGCCCGAACCGCCGTGCTGATCATGCGCATGGATGATCCGGAACTCAGCCGCGAAGAGTTCCACCGCATCGATGCCGAATTCCACGTGCTCTTGGCCTCGATGTCCGGAAACGCGGTGGTAGCCACCATGATGGAGTCGCTGCGCAACGCCATCAGTGACTATGTGTCGGCCGCGATCACCGACGACGAGACCTGGCAGTCGGTCGTCAAGATCCTGCGGCGACAACATAAGGCCATCCATCACGCCTACGCCAACGGGCACCGAGAACGCGCCGCACAACTTCTCGAAGAGCACATCACCTGGTTCTACGGGCAGACCCACTAGCCTGTGTGCGCTCCAAGCTGAGAATTAACAGGTGACGCGACATGGCATCACCGGTCGACACTGGGAACTGGATAGGCTAGAGCACCGACGGGATAAGCAGATGACAATGAAGGCCGGGTGCTCGTGGCACGAGAATTGAATTTCGCGCAGATCTCCTCCCTGCTCAGCACCACCGATGTCGCCAAGGGGCAACTATTGGTGCTCCAACGGCAGGTTAAAAACCTCCGGGCACAGGTTGAAGATGCCTATATGACCTTCGACGGGTCGGTGCTCGGGGTGCGCGCCATGGCCCGTTTCGCGTTCGAAGGGCGCTCCGTGTCGGCCTCAGCCTACTGCGCGGTCGACGCCCACGGCTTTAGCTGCGAGCATGTGGCCGCGCTGCTCCTCGACGCCACCAAGCAACGCTCTGACCTCTTCACCCGCCCGGGGAGCACACGAACACGCGAACCACATTGGCGGATCCAACTAAGCGACCTGCTCCCGCACAGTGCCCCGGTCGACATTCCGGAACTCGAGCCGCTAGGCCTGCTCCTTAAGGTCACCCCAAACAACTACATCGACGACAGCGGCTACGAGGTCAAGGCCCGTCCGGTACACCCCGGAGCCCGTGGCACGAATTGGGTGCAAAGCGGGGTCTCGTGGCGCGGGCTGGCCTTTGATGAACGGTTCGAGGAAGCACAACGCGAGGCCGTCTTCTCTCTGGTCACCCTGCAGAACCACCACCACGGCAGCAACCACAGCTACGGCAACTACTACGGAGATGACTGGGTGGTGCTCAACGGGCTGCCCGGGGAAAAACTTCGGAGCATCTTCGAGCGCATCCGCGCAACTGAGGTGCCGCTCATTAAGCCTGGTGCCGCATCCCGTCAGGTCATCGGCTACCGTGCCGAGCAGGCCCACGCCGGCTACGAATTGACCCGCCACGACGGGCACGCACGCCTCGCGGCACGGATCGAGGCCCCCGGCGCTGAATCGCAGGACTTAGCGCCGCTGGGACGTCCGGCCTTGCTCACCCTGGTCGGTAGCGCCCCACTGGATCAATCCGAAACCCTCGAACTGGCCGAGTTCGATGCGCCACTACACTCCTCCCTGCGCTCCCTCGCCCGCCAAGGAGCGATCACCATCCCCGAAGATGCGCTCCCGGAGTTCGAACGCAGCTTTCTGCCGAGGGTGCAGCAAACCGGCCCGCTGACCAGCCCGGATCACAGCTATGCGATTCCCGCCCCGCCACGGCCGGTTCTTGAGGTGGCGTTGGCAACCCGCGAGGAGTTCCTGGGCGTTGATTACCGCTGGGTCTACCCGCAGCACGTTGACCCCAACCCCGAACTCGAGCAAGAGATTATCGACGAGCTCACCGTCGACCTGGCAGAGGTCGAGCTGGGCCCGGTACGTCACCGCCGTTTCCCGTCCGCGACCTTGAACCCCAGCCAGAAGATCGACTTCGTACTTCATGCGTTACCCGTATTTCGGGCGCACCGCGATGTGCGGGTGCTCGAGGACGAGCAACTTCCGGACTACAAGATGGCCGCCGGTTCCGCCCAGGTGCACATCCAGCGGCCACGGAGTAGCAACGACTGGTTTGACCTGGGCATTGAGGTGCAGATCGATGGGCAGAAGGTTCCCTTCGTTCAGCTCTTCGAGGCCCTCACACGCGGTGATAGCTACCTGGAGCTCGATGGACACCGGGTGCTAAAGATCGATGGCGAGGAAATGGAGCGGCTGCGGGCGCTGATCGCCGAGGCCGGAGAACTGTCCAAGGTCACGCCCGAGGGCGTGCGCATGCACAAACTCAGTGTGGATTGGTGGCAGGAACTGGTGGCCCTCGGGATTATCGAGGCCCAAGAGAACGAGTGGCTACACGCCATGCGTCAACTCTCCGACACCGAAACTTTGGCCGAGGTCGAGCTACCGGAGAGTTTCACCGCAACACTGCGTGGCTATCAGCGCCAAGGGGTCGCGTGGCTCGATTTCCTTCGACGACACCAGCTCGGCGGGGTCCTGGCCGATGACATGGGGCTGGGTAAAACCGTGCAGCTCCTCGCCGCCCTCGAACGGGCACGGATCCAGCATCCCGAGCAGCGTTACCTAGTCGTCGCTCCGACCTCCGTGGTGGGCAACTGGGCCAGCGAAGCAGCTCGCTTCACCCCTCAGCTACGCACGGCGACGGTCCTGGCCACCGCGAAGAAGCAACAACGTCCACTGGCCGAAACCGTCGGTACGGCGCAACTCGTACTGACCAGCTACGCGATTTTCCGATTGGATTTCGAGCAGTTCGATGCGCTGGGTTTTGACGTGCTCATCTTGGACGAGGCCCAGCAGCTGAAGAACCACGTGTCCAAGGGCTATAAACAGGCCCGACAGATGGCGGTGCCGACCAAGCTCGTGGTCACCGGCACCCCGATGGAGAATAACCTCACCGAACTATGGGCGCTGGCCTCACTGGCCGCGCCGGGACTGCTCGGTGGGTTGAAGGCCTTCAAGGAGAATTACCTCAAGCCCATTACCGAAGGGGATGCGGGGAAACTGCAGCGGCTTAAACGCCGAATACGGCCATTCATCATGCGCCGCACCAAGGAACAGGTGGTGCCCGAGCTACCGCCAAAAACGGAACAGGTACTCGAGGTTGAGCTCGATCCGGCACATCGGCGCGCCTACGATCGCCGATTCCAACGGGTTCGGCAAGAAGTCTTGGGACTGGTGCAGGATGATGTGGATTCTAACCGCTTTAAGATTCTGCAATCGCTTACCCTGCTCCGTCAGCTAGCTCTGGATCCTTCGCTCGTCGACGAAGGGGATGCGCCGAGCGCCAAACTAGATCTGCTGCGCGACCTACTGGAGGATGGGGTGTCCGAGGGGCACAAGATCCTGGTGTTCAGCCAATTCACCGGCTTCTTATCCAAGGCGCGGACGGTAGCCGAAGAGTTGGGTATTGCGCACGGGTACCTTGACGGTTCGGTGTCCGGCAGCAATCGAAAAACCCTGATGGAGGGGTTTTCCGCCGGAGAATTCCCGGTGTTCTTCATTTCGCTCAAGTCCGGTGGGTTCGGCATCAACCTTACCGAGGCGGACTATTGCATATTGCTGGACCCCTGGTGGAATCCTGCCGCCGAAGCGCAGGCCATCGACCGGGCCCACCGCATTGGGCAGGACCGGCCGGTGTATGTATACCGGTTGGTCTCGCAGAACACCATTGAATCCAAGGTGTTATCGCTCCAGGCCAAGAAGACCGAACTGTTCAACGACGTGCTCGGCGAGCAACAGGACACGGCCGGTTCGAGCACGCTATCGGCACAGGACTTCCTCGAATTGGTCCAATGACAACCACCGTGGACGACACACCCAGCGGGGTTCGTCCACGGCGGCCTAGGTCTAACTAATCGGTTCTACCGAGCGACCTTTAGCGCGGTGTTCACCGGGGTCGGGTTCGACAGCAGGTCCAGCACCGGGCAGTACCGATCCACGGTGCGCTGCAGCTCGGCATAACGCTCGTCGCTTTCCGGACCCGAAACGGTCACTTCGATCTCGATATCGCTAAAGCCCGGGCGCACCGCTTCATCGATGGCGAACAGGCCGCGGACATCCAAGCGCCCGGTGGCGGTGATCTGTACATCGTCGACCTGCAGGCCCAACTGCTGGGCGTAGAGCCGGTACACCACCACTTGGCAGGAAATCAGGGCACCCAGCGCGTACTCCACGGGGCTGGCCGCCGCATCATCGCCGCCGAGCGCAGCCGGTTCATCCACGATGAAGCTGTGCTTACCGGCGCTGATCTTGCTGGCCACGGCACCGAACCCGGCCCCCGAGACGGCGAAGGTCAGCTTCGCATGCTCGGTGTTTTCGGCGATGCGTTCGCCCCAAGCCTCGCCGGCGGCTACCAGTCGTACGGCACGGTCCTCGACGGTGGAGAGGTTACTACTCATGGGGACGATCCCCTTTCCGGCGCAGAAAAAGCGCCATCGCTTACGGTGCCGACGTTCGGCACCGTCGAATCGTCACCTGGGGCACCCCGCGCACGGCGCGAGAAGGGTTGCCGGTCGACCAGCCAGGGCTGCAAATGATCGACGCTCGTGATTCTGTGGCTCCATGCTCGCAGGTAACAGGAGCCGTGGGTAGGGCGCAGTTCATGCTTCGTCATCTGCCCCAAACAAACGGAGCGTGCCGGGCCACGACTCGCACGTGGCCGGCACGCTCTGGCGACGATGCTAGCCGGTCCGCCTTGCGAGCGGTCAGCTAGGCATCGAATTTAGTGCGGCGGGTGATTGAGCCACGTCGGACCAACCACCTGCCGGTCAACCGCTCCCGGTGCCGGGATAGGGTTCCTTTTGGCGCAGCGCTTTCGTTACTGCTGCACCGGTTCCCACGCACCGGTTCCAACGCGGCCCTCCAGGGCACCCTCGTGGAAACGGTCCAGGCGGAAGGAACGTAGCACCGGGCTGTTTTCGCCGGTGACGATCTCCTCGGCCAGCAGTTCACCGAGAATCAAGCCAAGGGTCGCCCCGGAGTGGGTGAAGAGCGTGTGCAGCCCATTCACCGAGGGGACCGGACCAACTACCGGTTCGCCATCGCCCGGAATCGGCTTGAGCCCGGCCCCGATGCGCTGGGCGGTCAGCACCGGGTTTCCGGCCAGAACCTTCGAAGCCTCCTCGAGGAGGCCTTGCACCGCCTGCTGCGGCACCGTGAAGTTGCCATCTTCCTCGACGACCACCATCTGCTCGGACCAGTCGGCGTCCAAGACCAGGCGGCCATCGGGGGTGGGACGTACCGCCACACGCGGGGTGTTCAGCACGGTGCGCACCTGGAGATCCACCGGGTCGGTGAAGAGCACGAAGGCGGCCGGGGTAGCATCCGGCACGCTGATACCGAGCTCCGCGAGCTGGGCCGGGACCTCACCACCGGTGGCAAGCACCACCTCATCGGCATCGATGGTGTTGCCATCGGCGAGAGTGACGCCCACGGCACGCCCCTCGCGGACCGCGACTCGCGCGTGCCCGGCATTCTCGATGATCTGTGCTCCCTCGGCCACCGCCTCGGCGGCCAGCGCCGGCACGAAGTCGGGCAAGTTGACCCAGCCTTCGCCGGGGTTGTAAATCGCGCCTTCCTCGGCAACGGCCGCAGGGTCGACATCGGGGGCGAAGTCGGTGATCTGCTCGCGGGTGATCCAGCGGGAGTCATAGCCACCGGAACGCTCGAAGGCAAAGGTATCTCGGAAGCTTTCCCCCGGGGCGGCCCATTTTAGTGCCCCATTGAAGCGCAGATATTCGTGGCTTTCCGGGTGCCGGTTGCTCCAAGTGCGGTAGCGGTCCATGGCCAGCATGCGCAGGTAATGGTAGTCGGCGGAGCGGGCGCCGGAGGAGTTGAGCCAGGCAATGGAACGGCTGGAGGCCCCGTCGGCTAGGGTGCCGGAGGTGACCAGCGTGACCTTGGCGCCGGCGCGTGCTAGGTGCATGGCGGTGGAGACGCCGAGGATACCGCCGCCGATCACGGCGACGTGCTTAACAGCGGAAGATGAGGACATGAGGGTGTACTTTCTTCAGAATTGAGGTGAATCTATGGGCCCGACAGTGCGGGGTTAGGCGGTGGCCGCGTCCCGATGAATCGATTCGATCAGACGCAACACCGCCAGGCTGTCGTTGGGGTCGACCGGGACCGGCCCCGTGCGGCGCAGGCAGGCGGCCAGCGCACGGTAGAACTGCGGGTAGTCTCCTGGCAGGGTTGGCACTTCGCGGGTATCCTGCCCGTTGGCCAGTTGGCCCCAGTGGGCTTCGGGTTTCTGACCGTACTCGGTTTGCGTGGGGCTCATGCCCGAAGCCAACTGAGGTTCTTGTGGATCGAGCCCTAAGCTGGTGTAAGCTCCGCGCTGACCGGCCACTAGGAAGCGCGCCCCGGCCGCCGCGTTCAAGCTGCTCATGGTCAACCGGGATTCGGTGCCCGAACTGTGTCGGAGCAGCACGTGCGCATCTTCCTCGGCAGTGGCCTGATTGGTCAGTGGTCGTAGGCTGGCTTGCACGCTATTCACCGGTCCGAAGAGTTCGATGGCCTGATCGATTAGGTGAGTTCCCAGGTCGAAGAGGATGCCGCCGCCCTGCTGCGCGGTGAGCTCGGCTTTCCAGCTACGCATGCCCTGGGGTTTGAACCATTCGAAACGCGACTCGAAGGTATGCACGGCGCCCAGCGCCTCTTCGGCCAGCAACTTCTTAATGGTGAGGAAGTCACCGTCCCAGCGCCGGTTTTGGTAGACGGTGAGGGTCAACCCCAGCTCGGCGGCCAAAGCGATGAGCTCTTCACCCTGGGCGCTATGCACCACAAAGGGCTTGTCAATGACCACGTTCAACCCGCGCTCGAGTGCCGCACGGGCAATCTCAAAGTGGGTCGGTGGCGGGGTGCCGATCACGAGCAGATCCAACTCTTCCGCTGAGGCGAGAACCTCCCGGTAGCTGGGAACAATGCTGGCGTGCGGGTACGCATCGGCCGCTTGCTGCTGCCGTTCGGAATTCGCGGTGGCGATAAACGAGATCTCGAAGTCCGGGTTGGCGGCCAGCAGGGGTGCATGGAACACCTTGCCGGAGACGCCGAAGCCGATGATGGCGGTACGGATAGTTGCGGACATCTAGAGCACCTCGTCCAAAAAGCGGCGTAGTCGGTCGGATTTGGGGTGATTAAACAGCTCCTCCGGCGTGCCGGATTCGATTACTTCGCCTTCATCCATGAACACCACCTGATCTGCGACCTTGCGGGCAAAGCCCATCTCGTGGGTGACCACCACCATGGTCATGCCGCGCTGGCAGAGATCCGCCATCAGGTTCAGCACGCCCTTGACCAACTCCGGATCCAGCGCGCTGGTGGCCTCATCGAAGAGCATGATCTCCGGCTCCATGGCCAGCGCGCGGGCGATTGCTACGCGCTGCTGCTGACCACCGGAGAGATCGCGTGGGCGATGATCACTACGCTCGGCCAAACCCACCTCGGCCAGGCGGGCGGCGGCGAGCTCTTCGGCCTTCTTGCGGTTTAGCCCTTTGACCTTCCACGGAGCCAGCGCCACGTTTTGCAGGGCTGTGTGATCCGGGAAGAGGTTGAAGTGCTGGAACACCATGCCGATGCGCTTGCGCACATCGTCCGGACGATCTCCCAGAATGGAGGAGCCATTGACGATGACGTCGCCGCGTTTGGGCTCATGTAGCCGGTTGATGCCACGGAGCAACGTGGACTTACCCGAGCCGGAGGGTCCAATAATGCAGGTGGTGGTGCCCGGGGCGACCTTCAGATTGATATTGTGCAGGATCTCGACATCGCCATAGGCCATGGCCATATCGGTCAGTTCTAGCGAGGAACCGTGAAATTCCTTGGTCGCGCTCATGCTCGCTCTCCTTGCGTCGAGGACTGCAGTTCCGAAACTTCCTTCAGCCCGCTGGTCGGGGGAGTTGCCTTGCGGCGTCCGGTGCGGAATTTTTGATCGATGTAGTTGACCAGGTGGGTCAGCGGGACGGTGATGATCAGGTAGAAGATACCGGCGGCCACCAGCGGCGAAAGATTGCCGGTCAGCACCGCGGCATCCTGACCCACGCGGAATAGTTCGCGTTCCATCGGGAGCAACCCGAGGAAGTACACCAGGGAGGAATCTTTGACGATGGCGATGAACTGGTTGACCAAGGCCGGCAACACGCGGCGGATGCCCTGCGGGATCACGACCAACACCATGGCCCGGCCATAGGACATGCCCAGCGCGCGGCAGGCCTCGAGCTGTCCCTTTTCCACAGACTGGATGCCGGAACGGAAGATTTCGCCGATGTAGGCACTGGCGATGAGACTGAGCGCGATAATACCCAGCGGGTAGGGGGAGGGACCGAAGATATCTTGAGAGATTCCGGTAAAACCACGCCCGATTAGCAGGATGGTCAAGATGGCCGGCAGTCCGCGGAACAGGTCCGTGTAAATACGTGCCGGGATGCGGATCCAGCGGGTTTTGGCGATACCCATCACGGCGACCAGCATGCCGAGCACGATGCCGATGATGGTGGCGCTGATGGAGATGATTAGCGTGTTGGTCAGCCCGGTCTTCAGTAGCTGGGGGAGGACCTCGAGCATGGAGTCGAAGTCCAGAAATGTCTTGGAGATAGTGTCAAAGAATTCCATAGGTGTTCCTTGCCCTCTAGTGGGGTCCGGTGTTTCGCCGGACCCCACCGCGAGTGGTAATTAGGAGTCGTCGCCGGTGGATTCGGCACCGGTCTGCTCGGCCTTGGGCAGGTACTGTTCGGGCATCGGCGAGCCGGGGAACCACTTCTGGTAAAGCTCCTTCCAGGTGCCGTCCTCCATGGCCTCGGCCAGCGCCTTGTTCAAGGCGTCGCGTAGCGCATCGTTCTCGGGGGCAATGGCAAATCCTGCCGGTGCGTCGAAGGAAGGCACGTCGAGCGCGTTTTCCAGGTCATATCGATCCGAGTAGTCCTTGGCGGCCTCGTAGTCCAAGAAGTGCGCGTCAACGGAACCGGCGTTGAGCCCCGAGACGGCGGTGTTGTTATCTGGGAAACGCACAATGTCGGTGTCGGTGAAATTCTTGACCGCATAGGCCTCTTGCAGGCTGCCCTGCACGACGCCCAGCCGCTTGCCGGCGAGGTCGTCTTTGTCGTCGATGTTTTTCTCCGGGGAAGCCAGCACCGTCAGGTATCCGGCGAGATAGCCATCGGAGAAGTCCACGGTCTGTTGACGCTCTTCGGTGATGCCGATGGCGGCCACCCCCACATCGAACTGGCCATTGGCGACCGCCGAGAGTAGGGCCGAGAAATCCTGGCCGGTGAAGACCACGTTTTCGACGCCGATGCGGTGCGCGACGTCGGTGAATAGTTCTACGTCGAAGCCGGTGAACTGGCCTTCGGCGTCGGTGAAAGTGTAGGGCTTGCTGTCACCGATGCTGGCCACACGGATGGTGCCGGGTTCGATGAGGTTGTAGGGATTGTCTTGCTCTGCGGAGGCGTTGCCGGAGCCGCAAGCGGTCATGGTTAGGGCGCTGAGCGCCACTGCCGCCGTGGCCGCCAGTGCGCGGAAGCCGAGTCGATTCTTCATGGGGATTCTCCGTTCGGTGCTGGGCGAGTGAGGGCCGCCCGAAGATTGTGGCCGATGATCAGAGACCGGTCTCAAAATGCTTTCTGAGACCGGTCTCAATCTCGTTGTGAAATAAGCTACACTTCAATTTGAAGCGACGTCAAGAGGTTGAGGAAAAGTTAAATGGCTCGACGACAGGGGACCGGCGAGGTCACCATCTCCGATGTGGCGCGGCTCGCCGGAGTCTCCAAGGCCCAAGCGGCACGCGCCATGGGAGGCTACGGATCGGTCAGCAACGAGGTCAAGCAACGTGTCATGCAGGCCGCACAGGAACTCGGCTACCGCCCCAATGCCCTCGCGCGTAGCATCAACACCGGCAAGTCCCAGTCGCTGGGCGTAGTAGTGGGGGATGTCGAAAACCCCTACTTCGGTCTGGTCACGCGCGGAATCAGCGATGTGGCGCGCAGGCACGGCTATGACGTGGTGCTAGCCAATACCGGTGAATCCCTCGCCGATGAGGAAAAAGCCGTGAAGATGCTGCTGGACAAAAGAGTCGATGGACTTTTGATTTGCCCGACCTCTCGGACTTCGCACGGACATATTTTAGATGTAGAACGTTCGGGTCGGCCCGTGGTCCTCTTCGACCGCGATATTTCCGTCAGTGGCTTGGATATGGTGCAAATGCGCATCGCCGAGGCGACGCGCGAGGCGGTTCAGGGGCTGATCGACGCGGGACATCGCCGCATCGCCTATATATCCACGCTCAAACTCGCCACCGACGGCTTCGCCCCGGGGCAAGATTTGGATCTCTCCACGGTTTCGCAGCGCGTGGATGGCATCTGCCGGGCCTTGGAAGACTCTCAGATCGAGGTGGATCCGGTGTTGTTCCAGTTCGGCGCCTCGGATCGCCAGAGCGTGGATGGGATCCTCGGAGAAATGCTGGAGCTTGCGGAGCCGCCGACGGCTCTCGTGGCCTCGGATTCACTAGTGGCGTTGGACCTGTTGCTTTCACTCAAGGGACGCGGGTTGCGGATCCCACACGATGTGTCGGTGGTGATGCTCGATGACCAGCCCTGGGCCGAGTTGGTCGAGCCACCGGTCACCGCGGTGCGGCAACCGGCCTACGATCTGGGCGAGCAGGCGGCAACGGCACTCTTCGAGCGCATCGACGGGGCCGAGGGCGGTCGCGAAATCTGGCTCACCCCGCACGTCGTGACTCGCGGCTCGGTAGGGCAACCGTTAGGGCAAGTGCGGCAACCGGGATAAAGACTGCCGTGCGCGCTCCTTTGAAATAACCAATGGTAGATTTTTGCAATCAGGTGTGGTTGGGTGTTGATTAGCTCGGAAAATGGCGAACCGATTGCGGAGGCATCCGATGAAAGACACTCGAGCCAAAGCACGCACGTTACGTACTCTTGGGTTGGTATTGGCGGGGTTGAGCGCGGTGGGAGCGCTCGCCGGATGCTCGGCGCGGCCCGACGAACCGGTCGAGCTACTATCGATCCTCGACTCTCCGGAGGATCCCGAGAACGATCCAATGCCAGATTTCGGGACGGGTTCTGTTTCCCTCCCGGATGGAGGGGAAATTGAGGTGTCGAGGTTCGTCGGCGAAACGGAGGCGGGCCGCTACTGGGTAGCTTCGGATTCGGAGCAACGTCTCTGCGCCTTCGCCTACCAGAAGGACGCCAAGGGACTGGCCAGCACCTGTTCTCCGATGCACCGCTTTGAGATGTCCGGGCTCTGGATCTCCGGGATGGGATCCTATGACGACGAGCAAGGCGTGCAACGCACGCAGCGTACCGAAATCTTTGTGGCCCCGGATGGCTACACGCCGGTTGAGATTCCCGAGGGGCTCGAGCAAATCCAGCCGAATGTGCTAGCCGGTGATCGAACCGGAGAGGAACGACCGATCACCTTTCGATCGGAGGAGACCGGCCGGGAGATCGAGTTCCCTGGATAACGGAGGCTAGCGTCCCGCCCTTCTATGCCGCTGTACGCGGTGGATTCTCACGGAGCAAATGAACAGTGAACGGTCGAGGGCGGTAGATTGTGAGAACCGTAAGTCATAAGAAGCGGAGCTGTTGGGCGCTGGCTGCTGTGATGGCAACGATTGCGCTAGTGGCCATCCCGGGTTGTTCTATGCAGCAAACCGAACCGGCCGACCTGCTCTCTATTCTGTCCGGCGCGGGAGATGCCGAAAAGGATGCTCTTCCCAAGATTGTTGACGATGCACGGGAGCGGGATGGAGCCGAGCTCCGGGTGACTCGTTTTCTGGGCGAAACCGCCTCTGGCCGCTACTGGGTTGGAGTCGATGAACGAGGCGAAATTTGTGTTTTCGCCGAACAGAAATTATCTCAACATGTGAGCATCAACTGCCAGTCACTCCAACGGTTCAGGCTGGATGGCGCTTCGGCGGGCGGTAGCGGTTCTTACAAGGATGAAGAGGGCAACTATCGGACCGATCACACCGAGCTATTCGTCGTTCCCGACGGATATGCCCCCGTCGAAATACCCGAGGGCCTCGAGCTCATTCAACCCAATGTGCTGGCCGGCGAGGGAACTGGCGGTGATCATTGGGTGAGCTTTAGGTCCGAGGGCACCGGGCGGCAGATCAAGATTCCCCGCTGATCCCGCAGCAGCCGGTGGAATTCAGGCAGCTAAGAGAATCGCTGTCAATAGGATGGTTGGCACCAGCTGCTGTTGCGTAGAGCAACGGACTTGATATGCGAGATGATCCTATTTCGCACAGGCGGGTAGCGCATACGGAATCGCTTGTCTTCAAGTGCTCGAAGTTTCTAACGTTGAATTCGTGAGCTTTTCGACCACCAGACAACGCTATTCGATCAGACAGGCGGCCGCGCTGACCGGACTTCCGGCCAGCACGTTGCGCTATTACGAATCGATTGGCATCATCATGCCAATTGGCCGCGACGAGAGTAGTGGGCACCGGGTCTATACGCCGAGCGATCTCGACGTGCTCACCGCAGTGGCCTGCCTGTCGGCCACCGGGATGTCCGTTGCCGATATGCGGCACTACATCGCCAATAACCGCCTAGGTGCGGATGCGGCGAATCAGCAGATCGAGCTACTGAAAGTCCAGCAGGAGCACCTGGCGGCCGAAGCCCGCCAAATCGCACTGCGCCAGCAGTATGTTGCGCTCAAGATCGATTATTGGATGGCTGTCAGCGAGGGAAGCAAGGACCGTGCCGCGCAGATTTCCCAGGACGCT
The DNA here is from genome assembly GCA_031317595.1 of Glutamicibacter sp. PS. Classification (GTDB taxonomy): domain Bacteria; phylum Actinomycetota; class Actinomycetes; order Actinomycetales; family Micrococcaceae; genus Glutamicibacter; species Glutamicibacter endophyticus. The sequence continues at coordinate 2,551,869 of JANCMB010000001.1, read as the reverse complement.
GGTGCGTTGGCCATAGAACTGGCCAAGAGCGCGAAACGCTGATATCCACGCAACGGTTGGACGGGCGGTTCGAGGTTCGAGCCGCGATCCAGGAGGCCGCTGAGCACGGCCGGATCGTGTCTTGAGCAGAGCACGTGACTGAAAAAGAATACGCGCACTCGGCCGAGCATGCCGACTGCATTCAACGAAGGAATACCACTTTGAGCACCATTGCAAAAGCCTATGCGGCACCTGCCGCTGGCGCAGACTTAATCGAGACCACTATCGAGCGCCGCGAGGTCGGCCCGAAAGATGTGCTGATCGAGATCAAGTTCGCCGGCATCTGCCACTCCGATATCCACACCGTGCGGGGTGACTGGGGCCCGCAGTCCTACCCGCTGGCGCCCGGGCACGAAATCGCCGGGATCGTTGCCGCCGTCGGCTCGGAGGTAACCAAGCACGCGGTTGGCGACCGGGTCGGCGTCGGGTGCATGGTCAACTCCTGCGGCAGCTGCGTGAACTGCAAGAACGGCGACGAGCAGTACTGCCTCGAAGGCATGGTCGGCACCTATGGCGCCACCGACCGCGACGGCACCATCACCCAGGGCGGCTATAGCACCTATGTGGTGGTCACCGAGGACTTCGTGCTGTCGATCCCGGAGGGCATCGACCTAGACGTGGCCGCGCCGCTGCTCTGTGCCGGGATCACCACCTTCTCCCCGCTGCGACACTGGGGCGCCGGACCGGGCACAAAGGTCGCCGTGATCGGCCTGGGAGGGCTTGGGCACATGGCTGTGAAGCTCGCGCGCGCCATGGGCGCGGAGGTCACCGTGCTCTCCCAGTCGCTGAAAAAGCGCGAGGACGGCCTGCGCCTTGGCGCAGACCACTACTACGCGACCAGCGAGGAGAGTACCTTCGCCGAGCTCGCCGGCTCGCTGGATCTGATCATCAACACGGTCAGTGCACCGATCGATGTGAGTGCCTTCCTGGGGTTGCTAACCGTCGGCGGGACCATGGTCAACGTTGGCGCTCCGGCCGAGCCGCTGCCGGTTCAGGCCATGGCATTGATCGGCGGACGCCGCTCCTTTGCCGGCTCCATGATCGGTGGCATCGCGCAAACCCAGCAGATGCTGGACTTCTGCGCCGAGCATGGCATCGGGGCGGAGATTGAGGTCATCGAGGCTGCTCGGATCAACGAGGCTTACGAGCGCGTGCTTGCCTCGGATGTGCGTTACCGCTTCGTGGTCGACATCTCCACTTTGGCCTAGCGGTCCGATCGGTGCGCGAGTAACGTACCGCGACGCGTAAGCCCGGCGCCTCCCCACGCCATGGAAGACGCCGGGCTTATGCGTATTGCAGACCCTGCAAGGGTTGACCATTGTGGAGGAGCGTGGCCCCGACGTAGGATCAACCCACCCTGCGATCCTCGAGGACTGGGAGAAGTTATGCCAAAGCCATGGCACAACGGCAAGTGGATGCCGACGGTTTCGGTGCTGATGATTCTCGCGGCCGGAGCTTCGGCGTGTTCCGCTGCGCAGCCCGCGCCCGAGGACCTGCTGCCGATCCTTGCCACCGAGGACGCCGGAATGGAGAGCATCCCTCCCGAGTTTTCCTCACGGCTCGACGCGGATGACCTCAACCAGCCGACGCGCGTGCGTTTCCTTGGCGAAAACGATACGGCGGCCGTGTGGGCCGGTGTCGACGCGCAAAACCACCTGTGCGTGTATTACGACCTCGTGGACGACGACGGCGGAGGAGGCTCGGTCTGCATGCCGCCAGAATTATTCGCCGAGCACGGCAGCCACGGTAGTTCCGCCAGCGAAATAGGGAATGTCCAGCGCCACGAGGGTTATATCCTCGCACCGGAGGGATACGTTCTGGACGAAGTGCCGAGGGGTTTGGAGAAGATCCTAGACAATCTCTACGCTGGCGACCTCAGCCGGGCCGTCGGCCCCATGGCGTTCCGGAACCACGTGACCGGCCACGAGATCACGTTCTTCCAGTGAGCCATTGGCGTGCGATCCCGGCAGGCACCGCGGCAACTACAGCTACAGCGCCTTACCCGGATTGAGGATCCCCCTTGGATCGAAGGCCTGTTTGATGCGTTGCTGGAGTTCGAGCGACGTGTCGCCGAGCTCTTCGCGCACCCACTCTCGCTTGAGTAACCCAACTCCGTGCTCGCCGGTCAGGGTGCCACCTAGATCTCGTGCCAAATGGAACATTTCCCCCAGTGCAACCTTGGCCGGACCGGTCGTGATGGACTCGTCCGGCTCGACCACGATCATGGGGTGTAGGTTGCCGTCGGCGGCATGAGCCACGGAAAAGATCCGTACGCCGGTGCGCTCGGCTATGCGCTCCAGGCCAGTGAAGGCCTCGGCCAGCCGGTTGCGCGGCACGGCGATATCGCCGATGGACACACGGCCTAGCTGCTCGAGCGACGGGATGGCGTCGCGGCGGGCCTGGACTAGGGCCTGCGCTTCGAGCTCGTCGGTGGCTTGGTGCACCTCGGTGGCGTAGGGTGCGATGGCACGGATGATTTCTTCGAGTTCAAGGTGCGCACCGTACCCGTCGGTTTGGGCGAGCAAGAACGCCCCACCCTGAGCCCGGTGCGCCGTACCCGTAGCGAGATCAATGGCTTCAAGGGTAGGGCCATCTATAAGTTCGAGGATCGATGGTTGGATTCGCGCGGCGGTGATCGCCGAGGCGGCCCGCCCTGCCGCTTCGACGTCGGCAAAGTAGGCTGCCGCGGTCTCGGTGCGCGCCGGTTTCGGGCGCAACCGCAGGGTTGCCTCCACCACGATCCCCAAGGTCCCTTCCGAGCCGATGAACAGCGCGTTCAGGTCGTAGCCGGTGACGCCCTTGATGGTGTTCCGCCCGGTCCGCACCAGCCCTCCATCCGGCAAGGCCACCAACAGGGACAACACCGATTCCCTGGTGACCCCGTACTTCGCACACCACATGCCGCCCGCGTTGGTCGCGATGTTCCCGCCGATCGAGCAGATGGCGGTGCTGGCCGGATCCGGGGCGTAGAACAGGCCGGCGTCGGCGACGGCCGCATTCACCTCGGCATTGAGCACGCCCGGCTGGACCACGGCCAGCATCTCGACGTCGTCGATGTGCAGGATCTGGTTCATCGCGGACACATCGACGACGACCTGGCCGGCGGTGGCACTGGACCCAGCCGCCAAGCCGGTGCCTGCGCCGCGTGGGACCACGCTAATCCCCTCGGCGTGCGCCAAGCGCAGGGCGGCGCGCACCTCGTCGACGGTGTGGCAGCGTAGTACCGCATCGGGCGGTGAATCGGGCATATAACCTGAGCGGTCGGTGCAGGCTGCAGCGCGCGCCGCTGGGTCTGTGTCATAGCGCGGGTGATCGGCCAAGGTGCCGATATCTTCGAGTGGGTCGCTGTGCATACTCCGGCTCCATTGCTTCGATTGCCTGCGCTGTTGGTGTGAGTCTACTGGCCCGATCGGCACCTGCCGGCGAGGTCGTTGGCGTGGCGTTTGGTCGTCCTCGACGCTCCGGTTGCTTAGCCGCGATTCAGGAACTCGGCAAAGGCGGCGAGTCCGGCGCGCAGCACCTCTGTTTCATTCGCGTACCCGATCCGCAGGTAGCCTTCCATGCCCAGGGCCGAACCTGGGGTGAACAGCACTCCGCAGCCTTCGAGGATTTCCACCGCGTAGTCGTGGGAGGCAGTGGCCGCGCTGTACTTCAGCAAGGCGGTGGTGCCGCCGCCGGGCTTGACGAAGCTGATGTGCTCCTGCTCCTGCACCCACGCGTCGAGGATGGACAGGTTCGTGGCGGTGAGTTCGCGCGAGCGCGCCAGGATCTTCTCGGCGTGGCGCAGGGCCATGGCCGCGAAGGCCTCGTCGATCATGCCGACGCTGATGGTGTTGTAATCGCGGTGGATCATGATGCGCTCGATGAGTGCCTCCGGCGCGGCGATCCAGCCCATGCGCAGCCCGGCCATCGAGAAGGATTTGGACATGCTGGCGGTGCTGATGCCCTTGGCATAGAGATCTGCGATCGAGGCGGTGACATGCGGTGCCTGCTGGTCGATGCCCCGGTAGACCTCGTCGCAGAGCACCCAGGCGCCGCTGAGGGCGGCCAAGTCCGCAATCTTCTGTAGCGTGGTCGCGTCGATCAGTGCTCCGGTGGGGTTATTTGGGTTATTTAGCGCGATGAGCTTGGTCTGCGGGGTGAGCAGTGCGGCCAGCTCCTCGAGATCCGGCAGGAAGCCGTTTTCTTCACGTAGCGGCAGTAAGCTGACTTCGGCCCCGAGACTGCGTGGGATCGAGTAGTGCTGCTGGTAGGTGGGTACGATCGCCACGACGTGGTCTCCGGGTTCGACCAAGGTCTGGTGCACCAAGGCGTTGGCGCCGATCGCCCCGTGGGTGGTCAGGATGTTGCCGGCCTTCTGCCCGGTGTAGAGCTTGGCGATCAGTTCCCGCAGGTCCTCGCGCCCGGCGATCGCTCCGTAGCCCAGCCGCATGGCCGAAAGCTCATCGAGGATGCTCTCGCGCTCGCCGGCGAGGTCCAGCAGCTCGCCGACGGTCAGCGAGTCCACGCAGGTTTCGGCGAGGTTGTAGGTGCAGTTGTTCTCGTACGCGTTCATCCAGATTTCGACGCCGAAGTCTTCGATCTCCATGGGGCTCCTTGAGTCGTTGCCAGCGGTTGGTTGTGTCTAATATAATGCACATAGTGTCCTGTGTGGCAAACACGTTGGCGGCGAGGAGGAAAAGGCGTGGGCGAATCCGAAGGCGGGAGCGCGGGGCTCCTGCAACAGGTCGGTGCCGCGGTTCGTGAGTTGCGGGGGCAGCGCGGGCTGTCCATGGTGGCCCTGTGCGAGGCGGCCGGGATCTCGCGCAGCATGCTGGCGTCCATCGAGGGCGGCAAGGCCAACGCGTCGCTGGTGACCATCGACAAGCTGGCGGCGGCGTTGGGCGTCGAATTCGCCGATCTGGTCGGTGCGCGCAGCGGCACCCCGGTGCAGTCCGTGTCCGCCGTGCAGGCCTCGGTTTTGTGGCGTGCCGCTGGGGAGGGCGGTCTGGGACGGATGTTCTTGTCCACGCGCGGCGTCGGGCGGGCCGAGTATTGGGACTGGTCGCTGGCGCCAGGACAGCGCTACGATGCCCAGCCCGACGCACCGGGATCCGAGGAACTGCTGGGTGTGCAGCACGGCACGCTGACCGTGTTCTTAGACGCCGAGCGGGTGCAGGTGCCGGCCGGTACGGTGCTACGCATCCCGAGTGATCGGCACTACAGCTACCTGAATGAAGCTGCCGAAGACGTGCGGTTCGTGAGGATCGTGGTGATTAATTCGGGGCGTTGAGCCGTGGCCTCTCTAGGGGGCGGATGGCTGGTCCCGATCGAATGCGAGCCGGGCCCTGTGGTTGGTGCGGTTGCGCCGGAGCTATGGGCCAAGCAACCCGATGGGGACCACGTGGATTCCGTCCGGGCGGGTATACGCGAATTCTCCGCCGGTCACGATGATCTTGGCGAGAGGCGGTCCAGATGCAGCCTGATCCACGTTGTCGATGAATGCGGTGAGGGATTGCGCCGCCCTGTCCTCGGCATTCGCGCCGAGCTTGATCTCGAGCGCGGCCCACTGTCCATTGGGGAACTCGATGATGGCGTCGATTTCCCGGTTGCGCGAATCCCTTACGTGCATGACGTGCCCGCCGCTCGCTTGGGTGTATATGCGCAGGTCCCGAACGACAAGTGACTCGAAGAGCTGGCCGAAGTACTCCAGGTTACCGAGGAGGCGATCGGGTCCTGCGCCCAGGGCGGCGGCACCCAAGGACGGGTCGACGAAGTGCCGCTTGACGGCGGCCCGAATGCGGTCTTTCGAGCGCAGCTTCGGGGACCAAGCGGGCTGGTCTTCGACCACGAAAATGCGTTCCAGGGCCTGATGGTACGCCGAAACCGATCTCGCGCTCAGTCCTCCGACCGGTCCCATATCGGCGGAGATGGTGCTGAAGCTGGCTTCGGTGCCTACCGATCGAGCCAGCGAGCGTATGAGCAAGCCAGTTCTCGCTGCATCGCGACGTGGCTCGTCCTCAAGCGCGGGCAGGTCGACACGTGCGACATCCGCCAAGTAGGAGCGCAGGAATCGCTGGGCCTGGTCGGCGCCAAGGCGCTGTAAACCAGGCCAGCCGCCTATGACTGTCCTCTCCGCAAGCGCTCGAACGGTCAGCGGGCTTCGCTGGGGCTTCAAGAGCCCGCCAGCCAGGATTTCCTTCAACGACGCTTGACCGCTGGACTGGCCGCTCTCGAAAAGAGACATGGGCCGCATTCGCATCCGCAGGATCCTGCCTGCGCCTGAGTGGCGAGTGTGATCATCTGCGGGTACGGCAGAGCCGGCGAGTACGTACTGACCCGGAGTCTGTGCGCTATCGACCGATGCGCGCACCTGATTCCACACGCCCGGAATGACTTGCCATTCGTCGATGAACCGGGGCTTGTCGCCGTCGAGAAGCAGTGACTCGTCGATTTCGGCGAGCCTTCGAGCATTCTGATCGATATCGAGTTGGATGTGGCTGCGGGAATGGTGTCGGCCGGTTGCGGACTTTCCGCAAGCCCTGGCGCCTTCGATGAGAATGGCGCCAGCCATCGCCTGGAGTTCGGAAATTTCCTGGTCAACAACTCTCGGAAGGTATTCCATGAGCCTATGCTACGTCTCTATCGACATGTTTGTGAATGATCTAGCGACACATTTGTGAACGATCTGTCGACACGTTTGTGAATGATTTAGTGACACGTTTGTGAATCGCTATGGTGCAGTCGGACCGAGCATCGCTCGGCCTACTCGGAGGGCGGGAGCTTGCCGCTATGAGGCCCAAGCCGCTGCCAGATTTTTGACCCGGGGCCCGGGATGAGGCCGCGTTCTCCCAAGAGGCGAAAGCCTGCCCAGTGATCGGGGGCGCGCTCGGTCGCCGCGGTGCTCAGTCCTCGGCCACGTTGAGCCGGTGAAGTAACTCGGCGAAACGTTGCACGTCCTCGTCGGACCATTCATCGAGTTTGCGACGCAGGTTTTGCCGCGCCTCGGTGCCCGTGGCGATCCACGAGGTACGCGCTTCATCGGTGATGGAGACCAGCTGAGCCCGGCGATCGGCCGGATCGCTGATGCGCGTGATCAGCCCTTGGGTTTCTAGCTGTTTGATGATGCGCGAAACGGTGGCCTTATCTAGTTCGAGGTGCTCGGCCAATTCATTCTGTTGCTGCCCGTCGCGCTTCATCAGTAACGCCAAAACCTTGTAACCGGCCGGCTGCAACTCGGGGTGGATTTGCCGGGCGCGACGGCGCAAGGTGCGGCGGGCGCGAATCAATGTGGCGGTGAATTCTTCCTCCACCTGCTGGTACAGCTTCTCCTCGTGCATTGCTCCATTCTAGGTTCCCGTAGCAGAAATACGGTTCTCGAAACCTGAAACGTGACCCAGCCGCTACATCCGTCCTGGTGGATAGTGACAAAATGGCACCAGAAGCGTTGCATATTCGAAGGAGAGAGCGTGAGTTACCAGGTGGGCCCCGCCGAGCAAATCCCCGAGGGAGAGGCGTTACTCGTCGATTCCAGCGACAGTGGGGCGGCCGAGGATATTGCGATCTTCCACGCTGAAGACGGCAATTTCTATGCCCTGCAAGACGAATGCACCCACGAAACCGCCTCCTTGGCGGATGGCTGGATCGACGGAACAGAGGTTGAATGCCCGCTGCATTCGGCCAGCTTTTGCCTGAAGACCGGTAAGGCCCTATGCATGCCAGCCACCGTCGACGCCCGCACCTATAAGGTCGAGGTCGTCGATGGACAACTCGAACTCGATATCTAGCATGGCCCGCGTACAGATCGTCGGCGCCGGTGTCGCCGGATTTACGCTGACCCGCGAGCTCATCCAGCGTGGCTACCGTGGCGAGATCGTGCTCTGTGACCCGCAGGGTTTGCCCTATGATCGGCCGCCGCTGAGTAAGGCGCTGCGTCGCGAGTACTTCATGCCCGCCAGTTGGTACGCGGAGCATGGCGTGCAATTGCGGACCGAGGCGATCAACGATCCGGCGCTGCCCGAAGCCGCCGACGAGTGGCTGGTGCTGGCCACCGGGAGCAGGGCCAAGAAGCTGACCGTGCCCGGCGCCGAGCATGCGCTGAGCCTGCATACCGCCGACGAGGCCGAACTCATTGCCCGGCGTCTGGACCAGGGCATGTTCGCGATGCCCGTGGCCATTATCGGGGCCGGTCTTGTGGGCGCGGAGTTCGCCTCCGCGGCCCGACAGGCCGGCGCGCAGGTGACGCTGTATTCCGCCTCCAGTGCCCCCTTGGCCCGAGTACTCGGCGAAGAGATGGCGCGCGAGCTACACGCCGCCCACCGGCGCAACGGAGTCACCTGCGTGGATGCCGCCGTGACCGAGGTCGGGCCGGATTACGTGGTGGCCGCCGGGCAACGGCATGAGGCCGCGCTGATCGTCGCAGCGGTGGGGGCCGAAGCCGACACCACCGTGGCCGAAGGACTCGGCCTTGTGGTGGACGATGGAATTCTGGTTGACGACGCGCAGCGGGTGATTGGCCAGCAACAGGTGCTCGCCATCGGTGATGCGGCCCGTCGCGTCGATCATCCGCGCGCGGTGCACTGGGAAGCGGCCATGGACGATGCGGCCATTGCCGCCGCGGTGATCACCGGGCAACCGGCGCCCTCCCGCAAGGTCGACTGGTTTTGGTCCGATCGTCACGATGCGCATGTCGAGGTCGTCGGTGATTTCACACGGGCCAGCTCCCACATCTCCCGGCTGGGACGACGCGGAAATCTGGAGGCCGTCTTCGGACTGGACAGCGCCGGGAACCTGGTAGCCGCCTCGATGGTCGATGGTGGTTTGCTCTCCAAGGCGCTGCGCCGACTGATGGACGCCGGAGTGACCCCCACGGCCGAGCAACTGGCCGACCCGAGCGTGGGACCGCGTGAATTAGCGAAGGCGGGCCGCTCATGAGCACCTTGCCACCGCCGCAAGTACCCGAGGCACTACGTGTGCCCACCGCCCGCGTCGGGGCCGGGTTTATTGCCGCCATCGTGGTGGTGCATGTCGGCATCAACGTGGGATTCTTCGCCCCGATTCAGGTACTACTCGGCTTGCATGCCCAGCAGATTGACGCCTCCGCTAAGGCCGCGATTCTCTCCCTCGTCACGGCCGTGGGTGCCGCGGTCTCGATGGTGGCTAATCCGCTTTTCGGTGCCCTGAGCGATCGCACCACCTCGCGCTTTGGCCGGCGCGTGCCTTGGATTTTCGTGGGAACCTTGTCCGTGGCGGCCGCGCTGCTGTTCATGTCCACCACCAATTCGGTTTCCGGGCTTGTGCTCGGCTGGGCGCTCGTGCAGGCCGCCGGTAACGCGGCACTGGCTGCGATATTTGCGGTAGTGCCCGATAAGGTGCCGGTCGAACAGCGCGGACTGGTCGGTGGCCTGGTCGCGCTGGGGCAAACCGGTGGTGCCCTAATCGGTGCCGCCATTGGCATGGTGGCCGCCGCGGATCTAGTTTTTGGATATGCGTTGGTGGCCGTCTGCGTGGGGCTGTGTGCGGTACCTTTCGTGCTGATGCGCCGAGACGTGGTGCTGCCGGCCGGTGCCCTTGAGCCGCTGCGCCTCGGACAGTTTCTGCGGAGTTTCTGGATCAACCCGGCACGTTACCCGGACTTCGGATGGGCCTGGTTGGCTCGCTTCCTGCTTTATCTTGGGTCGCAACTGATACTGGTGTACCTGCTGTACTTCCTGCAGGATAAGTTGCACCACCCGGAACCGGCCCAGGGCGTGCTGGTACTCACCGCCGTCTATGCGGTGTGCGTGATTTTTTCCGCGGTGCTCTTTGGGCGCTTCTCCGACCGCGACGGGAAGCGTAAACGCTATGTGGTGCTCTCTTCGCTCATTGTCGCCGCGGCCGCGGTACTGATGGCGTTCTGTAGCGTTTTCTGGGTGGCCGTGATCGGCGCCATGCTATTGGGTGTGGGCTTTGGCTCCTATCTGGCGGTGGACTTCGCACTGCTGACGCAGGTGCTGCCACATGCCGATTCGCGCGGTAAGGACCTAGGCGTGATCAACATTGCGAATTCGCTACCGCAGGTGGTGGCCCCCGTGGTGGCTTGGATTTCGGTGACCTGGCTGGGTGGCTACCCGGCGCTGTTCCTCTCCGCCGCCGTGGTGTCGCTCGCCGGGGCCTGGCTGGTTACGAAGGTCAGGAGCGTGCCCTAATGGGCGAGTCCTTGCAGTGGCTGCTGAACGATGCCCCGTGGGGTGTAACCTTCGTTTTCTTCTTCTGCGGTGCCATGATCCGGGCCAACACCACCTATTGGATCGGCCGCGGGGTAGCCAAGGGCGTTGAACATACCCGTTTTCAGCGTCATCTCGAGGGCCCGGTCTACCAGCGGGCCCAACGATTTATCGTTCGCTGGGGTGTGCTGGCGGTGCCACTGAGTTTTTTGACCGTGGGGGTGCAAAGCGCCGTCAACGCCTCGGCCGGCATCAGCCGGATGCCGCTACGCCGCTACCTCCCGGCGGTGGTCGTTGGATGCCTGCTCTGGGCGCTGGTGTACACCACGGTGGGAATGGCCGTGGTATATGCGTGGCTGGCCCTCGAATGGCAGTGGTTGGCTCTCGGCGCGGTCGTTATTGCGATCACGGTCTTCGTTATTCTGCGTGGCCGTCGCCGACGCGCGGGTGTGCCAGAATAAACTCTCCATTCATCAGCACTGCACCCTTGAGACGGAAGGCCTAGCCGATGCCGACCAGCCAGCCAGCGCGAGAACCGCGTCGCGCGCAACTCGACGATCTCGATCGTAAACTTCTGCGACTGCTCTCCGAGAATGCGCGCCGAACCAATAACTCGCTGGCCGAGGAGCTGGGTATTGCGGCTTCGACATGCCTGGCACGGCTCAATGCCCTCCGCGAAAGCGGCGTGATTTCACGCTTTACCGTGGAAGTCGATCCGCAGGTCCTCGGCCGTGAACTCGAAGCACTGATCTTTGTGCGCATTCGGCCCGGGGCGCGGCATTTGATGTCTAGCTTTGCTACCGAAATGCGGCGCAAGGCCGGGGTGCGACAGCTCTTCTTCCTCGGTGGGGCCGATGACTTCGTGTTGCACGTGGCCGTGCGCAACTCGGCCGATGTGCGTCAATTCGTGTTGGACAACCTCTCTGCCAACCCCGCCGTGGCCACTACGCAGACCTCCATCGTCTTCGAACACAGCATCGGCACCGACGAGTACTGAGCCGGCCCTGCGGTCCGCACCACGCGTGGAAGGCTAAATGGGCCATAAAATCAGCACTAATTTGCTCGGGTCATTTGGGGTTACGCTGGGGGCACCAAGTTCCTAGAGCCCGACCCGTGGAGGGAAAATGGACACGAAAGTCACCGAATGTAGCGTCGAGAATTGTTCGTTCAACGATCACACGCACTGCAACGCTTCCGGTATTACGATCGCCGGTGCCTCCGAACATGCTCAGTGCGCCACCTTTATCGACATTGGAGTCAGCGGTGGACTGCCAAAGGTGCTGGCCAGCGTCGGCGCCTGCCAGCGAACCGAGTGCGCTCACAACGATCACCTGATGTGCAATGCGCCGCAGGTAAAGGTCGGACCGGGTGCCGACGTCGCCGACTGTCTGACCTACGAACACAAGTAAAGAGTTCAAGAGCCAACGGGACGTGTAACCACGTCCCGTTTGTTCTGCCCGTACCACGTCGCCGGTATTCGAAGCCGGGGACGTAACAGCGAGGATACCAGAGCGGAAATCGATTTATTCGAAGAAAAATGCTAGACTTGATGATCCTTTCATGGACCACTGTCTTCGCGGCAGGTCGCCGACGAAGACCTATGGACGAGAGAATCAGGAGGTCGAACCATGAATATCGAGTTCACCGTGGCTACCGCGTTGGCAACATTATTGGTGCTGGCCGTGATCAGTGTGTTCTTGGTGCTGGCCTATCGCCGCACCCAGGCGGAGGAAATTCGCAAGAACCTAGTGAAGCAGGCGAAGAAGCTGGGCCTGGCCGCCCCCGAGGACCTAGAGACAAAGGTGCTCCAGCGTCGGGTGCGTGAGGCCAAGAAACAGCAAAAGCAAGAAAAGCATCTGAAAACCGCATAGCGTGAGCGGGCAATCCTTCGTAGCGAAGGGTTGCCCGTTGTGCATTAATAGGCCAACCGTTGGGGCGGTGCGGATGCCCGGTTAGTCACATGGGGCTGTGAGCTTGTTGGCCCAGAGGCGGGTTTTGGTCAGCCGCTCGTACGGCACAGGATTTACTAGATGGTGCACAGACTTAGTGAATCGGGAGAAGACCTATGAGCACCATTCCATTGGGGGAAGATATTTTGTTGGCGCGCCATGGCGCGAACATCATCAAGTTCCGTCAAGACCGCAAGAATGGTCGCACGGTGGCGTACCTGCGCAACGGTCAGACCGACACGGCAGCCAATCTGGTCGCCCGCGTCGGAGCGCTCACTCCAGCAGATTCCATGCGAGGCGCTGCCGAACGTTTCCTGAACGACGAGGCGACCGTCTCACGCCGTGAGGCACGCACTCTGGCGAAGATTTCGCTGGGCTACAGCATTGTGGCCGGTGTCGTGTTCGGCGGCCTACTCCTAGCGCTCTATCACGTCGGCGGTGCCGACAGCCTGCAGTACCTGACGAGCTACAGCTTCTAACGCGCCGACCCTCGCTAATCCCATGTACCGAAAGGTGCATGGGATTTTGTACATTGCAGCCTCGTTTTTCGGCGAGGCAACGCATAGGATGAGCACAATTCCACCGAGGGGAGTATGCAATGCGTTTCGTACTAGAGGTTAATTTCGACACCGAAACCATGCAGGAGCAACCGCTGGAGCAGTTACAGCATGTGCTCAGGTCGCTGGCCAACCATATTGAGTTGTATCCCATGGAACACGGCGTAGAGGGTGAAGTATTCGATACTCGCCATGAGGGCGTCGGGGAGTGGGCCCTGCTCGACGACTAACTACCGAAGCTACGGCACCATACCTTCGATCAGCGCCCGTAGTCCACGCTGAAAGGACGCGTCGGAGGTTGGCACTTCGGTACGCCGCTGCGCCTCAATGGCCTCGGTGAAATTCTGTGTTTCCTCATGGTGTGCGCCGGCATCAAAGATGTCATGCGGCGCCGAGGTATCCATCGCCGAGCCGAAAATGAAGGATTCCAGGGCCACGATCGTGGGCACGACCTGTTCCTGAGCCAAGCCGGCCTCGGTCAGTGCGCGCGCGACCCGCTCATACATGCGCAGGGTTCGTGGCGAATCGGCAACGGGCAGCACCGCGATGACCGGGATCAGCGGAATGTGATTGGAGAAGGTGTCCCGGTAGCTCGTGGCCCAATGTCCCAGTGCCTCGCGCAACGGCAGCGTATCGAAGCTGGAGCTATCGACCTGGGTCATCACGCTTTCCTGAATCCACTGCAGCAGATCCTGCTTTGAATCAACGTGGTTGTAGAGCGCCGACGGAGAGACACCCAAGGACTTCGCGAGGCGTTGCATGGTCAACCCCTCATAGCCACTGGCGGTGACTAATTCGAGCGCGTGCTGCGTAATGCGTTCACGATCGAGCACGCTGGTACGCGGACGACCCGCCTTGCGGTGGCTATTTTCGACCACGATCATCTCCCTGACGTCGACTACTTCACAAAACCGTCACGATACCCTATGCTGGATTCAAAGATAAATGAACTCAATTCATTTTGAACGAGGAGAATCCCTTCATGAAGCATCTGGAACGCGACGTTGTGGTCGTTGGCGCCGGCCCCTCCGGCTTGAACGCAGCCTATGAGCTGCAAAAGGTCGGCAAGACCGTGGCCGTCTTGGAAGCCCGCGATCGCGTTGGCGGGCGCACTTGGACCGACGTCATGGACGGGGCCACCATCGAGATCGGTGGACAGTGGATCAGCCCGGACCAGACCGCTCTCTACGACCTGATCGAAGAGCTGGGGATCGAGACCTTCGAACGCTACAAGCAGGGCAAGAGCGTCTACCGTGCCACCGATGGCACCGTGACCGTATATGACGGTGCGGACTTCCCGGTCTCCGAGCACACGGTTGCTGAAATGAACAAGCTCATTGGCCTGATGAACGAGTTGGCCACCGCGACCAACCCGGATAAGCCATGGGATCACCCACAGGCCGCCGAGCTGGACAAGATCTCCTTCCACCACTGGCTACGTGAACAGTCCGATGACGAGCTGGCTTGCCTGAATGTCGGCCTGTTCATCGCCGGTGGCATGCTCACCAAGCCGGCCCATACCTTCTCGGCGTTGCAGGCCGTGTTGATGGCAGCCTCTGCCGGCTCGTTCGACAACCTCGTCGACGAAGACTTCATCTTGGATCGTCGCATGAAGTCCACCATGCAGGGTGTGTCCAAGGCCGTGGCCGAGCGCCTCCACGAGCAGACGCTCTTCCTGAATAACCCGGTGCTGAAGCTTGAATGGTCCGAAGACGGCGTGGTGGCCCACGGTGCGGACGTGACCGTGAGCGCCAAGAAGGTCATCTTGGCCGTTCCGCCAAACCTCTACAACCGCATTAGCTACTTCCCACCGTTGCCACGCTGGCAGCACGTGACCCACCAGCACCAGTCGATGGGTCTGGTCATCAAGGTGCACGCCGTCTACGACACCCCATTCTGGCGCGAAGAGGGCCTGTCGGGTACCTGCTTCGGACCGAATCACCTGGTGCAGGAAATCTACGACAACACCTTCGACGGCGAATCCACAGGTACCCTTGTGGGCTTCATTTCCGATGTGGAAGCCGACAAAATCTGGGCCATGGATAGCGAAGAAGAGCGCAAGGAAACGATTCTGAAGGCCATCGCCGAATTCCTTGGCGACAAGGCACTCGATCCGAAGGTCTTCTACCTATCCGACTTCGGTTCCGAGGAATGGACCCGCGGCGCCTACGCCACCAGCTACGACCTCGGCGGTCTGTACCGCTTTGGACCGAGCCAGAACGAGAACGTGGGACCGATTTACTTCTCCTCCTCGGATTTGGCCGGTGCCGGCTACCAGCACGTCGACGGCGCGGTCCGGATGGGCCGCCGCACCGCCGCACGCATTGTCGCCGAATTGGACGGCACCGCGTACGACGAGTCCTACGACGGCGAAAAGTCGATCGCCTCGCTGGTTGTGCAGTAACCACCCTCAACACCTTCGTACGTAGGCGAAGAAAATCCCAACCCGAAGGGGCGGTTGCCGCGGCAACCGCCCCTTCGGCGCACGGTGGTGTTACGGTACGGCCAATTCCCGGATCGTCAGGTTCCGGTACACGGCTTGGCCATCGCTGACGAACAGCCGGATCCCGTCATCACCCGCGAGCGGAAATGCCCGGTGGGAATGCACCACACGCCCATTGCCGACAAAGAACTCCACGCTCGAGTGATCGACTAGGATGCGCACTTCCAGTTCTCCGGCGGCCGTATCGAAGGCGACTTGCGATTCGCCGCCGGCGCCCGGATTGAAGGTGGGTCGGCGATTGACGTAGCTGAATCCGCCGTCGAAATAGGCCCCGGCAGCCACATGCCGGCCACCGCCGGGCGCCCGGCAGAGCTCGAACCCGATATTGCCCGGCGGCGCGGCCGTGTCCCAGGTCAGCGTGCAGCTCAGTTCGTAGGCTCGGGAATGGACCGCCAGGTTCTGGGTCCCCGACAGCACCACGTCGCCCAGCACATGCTCCTGGATCGTGTACTGCCGTAGGGCCGCGGCCGGCTGCGAGGTCAGCACATAGCGGCCGCCCTCCTTGAGCAGGTGCAGGTCGCGCACGATCATGTCGTCCCCGTTATAGTGGTCGGTGACCAGGCTCGGCGCATTGTGCGGGTAGTCCCAGAAATTGGCCCAGCCGATCGCATGGCGCAACGCCGGATCCGGTTGGCCGGCCGCATCGTGCCCCTCAAAGGTGACCGCTCCATAGAAATCGAAGCCCCGGTCCAGCCATTCCGGATCGGCGTTGTCGGCGGTGAAGGAGATACCGTCGAAGCGCCCGGTCCAGTAGGCATAGGTTGCCGGCAGGCCCTGGCTCTTGCCGTTGGCGCTGACCCCGAGCACCCAGTGCTCGGTGCCGTCCTCGGCGCGCATCTTGAACAGATCCGGGCATTCCAGCACGCCCAGCTCCTCGCGCGGGAAGTCGGCCACGTAACTCCAGTCGCGCAGGTTCGGCGAGGTGTAGAAGGCCAGCCGCTTGCCCTCGGCATTGGCCATGAACCAGCGCCCGCGCTCCTCGTCCCAGATGACCTTGGGATCGCGGAAGTCGTGCACCCCGGGGTTGGGCAGCACCGGGTAGTCGGGCCCAGGGGAGTAACTGCGGCCCTTGTCGGTGGAGTACCAGAGATATTGCCCCTGCGTGCCCTGGGGAGCCTGAGTCACCAGGGCGATTAGGGCTCCGGTCCCATACCCGGCCGTGCCCTCGCGGTCGAGGACCACACAACCGGACCAGCAGTCGCCGTTGGGGTTACTGAACTTCTCGATGGCCACCCCGCGGTCGATGAAGGACACGTGGTCCTTGGTTGTGGCCAGACGCCAAGACGTCCCGTGGCCGCCGGCCAGGTAGTCGTCGTTGTAGAGGTAGTAGTACAGGTACTCCCCGTCGATGTAGACCGGGCGCTGCGGATCGTTCTTCCAGTTGTCTGGCACACTGAAGTGGTATGCCGGTCGGTATGAGTCCTCGGGAGCGGGCTGGGCCGTGGGGTGTCCCGGTCGCTCGGGTCTGGGGCGTTCTCCACTGCGGCCGGGGGCCGCGGCGGCGGGGAGCAGGCCGCTAAAGGTGGCGGCCAGACCTCCGGCTCCGATCAGGAAAGTGCGGCGGACCAGGGACGGTTTGCTGGTGTTCTGTGGCATGGGTGACCTCTCTGTCGGTGGTGCCGATGATTCGGTGGGTTTCGTTCAGGGGCGCAGTGCGCGGCCCGTTTCCTCGGTCCCGGACAGCTCCCAGGCACTGGCGGACTCGATGCGGGCCTCACCGTGTACCGTGACGCGAATCCGGTCAGCATCGGGGCGGGTGGGGTAGACCCGCGTGGTCAAGGCGACCCCGTTGATGAAGACCTCGAGGCTCGAGCGGTCCAGCAGCAACCGCACGTTGGACCTCTGCCCGGGGCCGGGGATGCGTCCGGTGTGCGAGGAGGTGTCGCAGCCCGCGGCGAGGGTGGAGTCAGAACGGTCCAGACGCACGCCCAGCCCTACCGCGTCGCGGCGCAGCTGCAACACCGTTCGCTCCGCGCCGTCGGGGGTCGCGAAGAGCTCGACCTCGACCGCCCCGCCCGCTCCGAGAACGGCCGTGAACTCCATATCCACACAGGTCCCGGCGAACTCCAAGCCGCCCGGCTCGCCGCCCGTGGTGTTCCGTTCCGTGGGCCTGAGCCGGGCCGTGCGCAGGCCTGTCAGCTCCTGCACCGGTGTATTGCACAGGTATCCGTTCTCGTCCAGCCACAGCCGGCGTGGCATGGCCATCGCCCCGGACCATCCGGCCCGGTCCGTTGCCGCGTCGTCACGGCCTTCCTGCATCCAGGACCACATGATGCGGCGGCCTGATTCGTCGCGGAAGCTTTGCGGCGCGTAGGCGTGGCGGCCGCCCAGGTCCAGGCGCTGGACCCGATCGATGGCGAAGCGACGCCCGTCGTAGGAGCCGATCGCGACAAGCGGATGTAGCGTGTGGCCTTCGTGCCAGGCGGAGAAAATCAGCAGGTGCTCGTCGTCGCTCGTGCCGTCTGGGGAGGCAGTGGCGCCGTCCGCGCCGCGGCTCATGCGGAAGAAGTCCACGCACTCCCACATGGTGCCGGTCCAGTCGGGATCGTCGAGCCTTTCGTCGCCGGCCTCGCCGACGACGAGCGTGCCAAGCTCGGTCCACGAGCGCAGGTCCTGGGACTCGTAGAGGAACGCCGTGCCGCCGGCCCCGGCGATGCCGCTGCCGACCAGCTGGCGCCAGCGTCCGGCCTCGCGCCAGACGCAGTGGTCGCGGAAGGCGGTGATCTCGTGATTGGCGGGTGGGGCGTCGATGATCGGTTCGGCGCGTGGCGTCCACTCGTCCAGATCCGCTGATCCGGTGGCCAGGCAGGGTAGTTCGCGGCCGTCGGCACGTCCCGAGTAGATGATCGTCGGCGTGCCGTCGTCGTCGACCAGGACGCCCGACCAGCAGCCCTCGCGGTCGGCTCCCGTGCTCGGGGCCAGAGCGATCGGGCGGTCGCGCCAGTGCAACAGGTCCTCGCTCACGGCATGGCCCCAGTGGATCCGGTCATGGAAGGGGCCGTCCGGGTTGTACTGGTAGAAGAGGTGGTACGTCCCGTCGACCTGGCCGACGCCGTTGGGGTCGTTGAGCCAGCCGGCCGGGGCCGTGAAGTGGTAGGCCGGGCGCAGCGGGTCCTCATGCGCCGCCTCGATCATGTTGGCGGCCTGGGCGGCGGCGGGATTCATGCGTTCTCCTGTTGTGAGGTGTGTTCGTGCGGCGTCAGGACCCAGTGGCCGGTGGCCGCGTCGACGACCTCGCGGCGCTGGCCCGGTGCTGCCGTCCAGTCGGTGATCTCGCGGCGCAGGTCCGCCCGGGCGTCGGGATTGAAGGGCTCGGTACGTTCCGGGTCGGGCACCGCACCCACCAGAAGGCGGGTGTAGGGGTGCTTCGGGTCGTCGAGCAGCCGCATCGATTCTCCGCCCTCGACCATGGCCCCGGCATGCATGACGATGGTCCGGTCGGCCAGGTAGCGGGCCGAGGCCAGGTCGTGCGTGACGTAGAGGATCGCGATGCCGTGCTCGTCGCGCAGCTTCGCCAGCAGGTTCAGCACGCCGATGCGCACGGAGACGTCGAGCATCGACGTCGGTTCGTCGGCCAGGATGACCTTGGGTTCTACGGCGAGGACGCGCGCGATGGCGATGCGCTGGCGCTGCCCGCCCGAGAGTTCGTGCGGGAACGCGCTGAGGACCGCCGGGTCTAGGTCCACGGACTCGACGAGTTCTACGAGCCGGGAACGCAGGTTTGATCCTGCCTTGCCGTGCACGCGCAGCGAGCGCTCGAGCACGTGTTCGACCCGGTGCGTGGGGTTCAATGAACCGAACGGGTCCTGGAAGACCATCTGCACCAGTCGGCGGTAGCCGCGCGACGCGCCGCGGCGCTGGGTGGCCAGCACGTCCTCGCCGAAGACCTCGAGCGAGCCGGTCTCCGGCTGCTCGAGCCGGGCGATGCAGCGAGCGAGGGTCGATTTGCCGGAGCCGGACTCGCCGACGAGGGCGACGATCTCGCCGGCGCCGATGTCGAACTCGATGTCCCTCAGGGCCCGCAGTCGGGTGCGGGACAGGAAGCTCCCGGAGGTGAACGTCTTATTGAGGCCGCGGATCCGCACCGCCGGGGTTCCGGCGGTGGGAGGGGCCGTCGTCGTGCTCATCGCTGCGTCTCCTTCGCAAAGAGTATTTCCGTGGTATCGGCGGGGGCGACGAAGTGGCCCGGCGCTACCTCCGCGAGGTCGCCGATGGATGTGAAGCGCACGCCCTCGCCGAGCCCGGTGAGCTTCACCCGCGGGCCGGTGATGGGCGGGAACGCACCCATCAGGGCCTGCGTGTAGTCGTGGCGCGGTTCGCGGCGCAGCGCCGCCGCCGGCGCGAGCTCGACAATCCGTCCCGCATACATGACCCCGATTCGGTCGGAGAGCTCGAGCATGAGGGACATGTCGTGCGTGATGAACAGGACCGCGAAGCCGAGCTCGGCCTGTAACTGGCGGATCTGGGCCAGAATCTCCTGCTGCACAACGACGTCGAGCGCAGTCGTCGGCTCGTCGAGGATGAGCAGCCGCGGCCGTAGGGCGCAGGCCATCGCGATGACGACGCGCTGGCGCTGGCCGCCTGAGAGCTGGTGCGGGTAGGCGTGGATCCGTGCGGCGGGGATACCGACGAGCTCGAGCAGTTCTGCGGCGCGCGATGACGCCGCGCGCTTGGACATGCGCTCGTGGGTCGTGAAGACGTCGGCTAGCTGGTCGCCGATGCGCATGACTGGGCTCAGCGAGTTCATCGCCGACTGGAATACCATCGCCACCTGGCGCCAGCGCCACGAGCGCAACTCGTCGGGCGCCATGGCCAGCACGTCGGCGCCGTCGAACCGGATGGACCCATGTGTGATCCGCGCCGGATCCTTGAGCAGGCGCATGATCGAATGGGCGATCGTCGACTTGCCGCATCCTGATTCACCGGCGAGCCCCAGGATTTCACCGGGGGCGATCTGCAGGCTGACGCGATCGGCGCCGCGCACGGAGCGCTCGTCGCTGACGTATTCAACGGTCAGTGACTCAATGTCGAGAACGGGTCTCATGCTTGGGCTCCTTGCGTGACGGCGGTCGGGGCGTTGGCGCTGGCCGCGCGCCGGGGCTTACGCAGCCGCGGGTTGGTGATTTCGTCGACCGCATAGTTGCACATCGCCAGGGCGAAGGCGACCAGCGCGATGGCGAGGCCAGAGGGGGCGAAGATCCACCACTGGCCGAGCATGAGCGAGCCGTCGGTGGAGGCCCAGAACAGGTTGGTGCCCCACGAGATGGTGTTGGCATCGCCAAGCCCGAGGAATTCGAGGCCGGCCTGCGCGCCGATCGCGCCGATGACGCTGCCGAGCAGGGTCGTCATCACGATCGAGGCCATATTCGGCAGGATCTCGCGCAACATGATCCGCAGCGGGCGCTCGCCGGTGACGAGGGCTGCCGCGACGTAGTCTTTGCCCCGGATCGACAGGGCCTGCGAGCGCAGGACGCGGGCGTTGCCCGCCCAGCCGGTGATGACCAGGACGATGATGACCGTCCCGAGACCCGGCGGCATGAACGCGGCGAGGATTACGAGTAGCGGGAGTCCGGGCAGCAGCAGGAACACGTTCGTCAGTAGCGAGAGGACGTCGTCGACGGCCTTGCCGAAGTAGGCGCAGGCGAGTCCGACGATGATGCCGACGATGGTGGCGAGGATGCCCGCGATCACACCGACGAACAGCGATGAGCGCGAGCCCCACACGGTCAGCGCGAGCACATCCTGCCCCTTGGCGGTGGTGCCCAGCCAGTGCTCGGCGCCGGGCGCACTCGCACCGCCGGACCCGATGCGGGAGGGGTCCTCGGGGAAGAGCACGGGGGCGAGCAGGGCCAGGGCGATGAAGGTCGCTAGGATCGCGAGGCCAGCGACGGCTTTGCCGTTGCGGCCAAGGGCCCGCAGGAAGCGCAGCGAAGCGCGGCCGGGCTGCGGGCCGGAGGTCCCGGTGGATGTTGGGGCTGGTGGCGCAAGTGCCATGGTTTCCTCCGTGGCTAGCCGACCCGCACGCGCGGGTCGAGGCGGACGTAGACGAGATCGACGAGGAAATTCGCGAGCAGCACGGCCGCGGTGATCGTCAGGAACAGGCCCTGCATGAGGGGGTAGTCGAGCCCCTGGACGGCGGCCAGGAGCTGGTAGCCGACGCCGGGATAGGCGAACACGACCTCGGTGAGCAGCGCACCGCCGACGATGAAGCCCAGGCTCATGCCGATGTTGGTCACGGACGGTAGTAGCGCGTTGCGGGCAGCGTAGTTGAACATGATGCGTCGCGGACGCAGGCCCTTCGCCTCCGCCATGAGGATGTAGTCCTCGGCGTTGGTCGAAATCATGGTGTTGCGCATGCCGAGCATCCACCCGCCGATCGACACGAGAACGATCGAGAGGGCGGGAAGAATGAGGTGCGCGGCGACGTCGAAGATGAACGTCAGGTCCCACGACGGGGTGAGCCCAACCGAAAACGCGTGGCGCAGCGGCGAGATCCCTAAGGTAACGCCGAAGACGTAGAGCGAGCCCATCGCGAGCCAGAAGTACGGGAACGATCCAATGAACACGAGCAGTGGCGGCACGACCGAGTCCAGCGCCCCGCCGCGGCGCCAGGCCGCGAGGATGCCGAGCAGGTTGCCAATGACGACGGCCAGGAACAGGGATACCGCTCCGAGCAGCAGCGTCCACGGCAGCTGGGCGGCGATGACTTCGCTCACCGGGGTCGGGAAACGAGAGATGGAGACGCCGAAGTCGCCGGTGAAGACGCGGCCGATATAGGCGAAGTACTCCTGCCACCAGGGGCCGCCTTCGACGCCGAGGAGGCGCTGCAGGGATTCGACCTGTTGCGGGTCGAGCCGCTGCTGCGAGCGGGAGAGCATACGAGTGACCGGGTCGCCCGGCATGAGCCGAGGGAGCATGAAATTGAGGGTGATGGAGGCCCAGAACGCGACGAGGTAGAAACCGAGCCTGCGCAGGATGAAGCCCATGGCTGTCCTTCCGAAGGGGGTGGCGGCGCCGGCGCGGCGGTCTCGCCGCCGCGCCGGGTGCGCGGATGCAGTGCCCGTTGGATGCGGGCGGAGGTGGATGCGCCGGGTGGCGCCTGGGCCTACTCGGCCGGTTCGAGCGAGGTCAGCACGAGGACCGTCGTCGGCGCTCGAGTGGCCAGCGTGGCGTACGGGTTCTCCTCGGTGGGCCAGCCGACGAAGTTATCGGTGGTGAAGGCGCCCCACTCCGGGCCGGGGAAGAGCGGAACGACGGGCGCGAGCTCTGCGTAAATCCCCTGCAGCTCGCTCATGATCTCGGCTTGCTCGGCCGCGTCGGTGGTCGCGGCGAAGTCGGCGAGCAATTCGTCGGCGCGCTCGTTGCCGAACCGGTGGTAGTTGTCGAACGTCTGCTCGCCGACCGGCTTGACCGACTCGGTGGACATGATGTTCCGGTAGTACTGGTACGGGGTGGGCGCATTGGCGCTCCAGACGATCCCCGATTCGAACTCGCCGGTCTCGTAGCCGGCGACGACGGCGGCCCAGTCCGGGGAGTCGACGGTCGCCTGGACACCGATGTCCTGCAGGTTCTGTGCGATGATGTTCGCGACCGAGAGCCAGTCGGAGGAGGTCGAACCGACGGAGATGTCAAACGCGAACGGTTTGCCGTCCGGTGTCGTGCGCTGCCCGTCGGCACCGGCCGTGAAGCCGGCCTCGTCGAGCATTTCGGCGGCGGCCTCGGCGTCGTAGCCGGTCCAATCGCAGTCGGCGACGACGTCGGCGTCGCGCCACTCGTCATAGTTGCCCGACAGGCCGGTGCAGTCTGCGGGGATCGTATAACCGGACATCCCGACCTTGACGATCTGCTCGCGGTCGATCGCCATGCTCAGCGCCTTGCGGACCTCCGGGTCGGAGAACATGTCGAGCGTCGTGTTTAGCTGCCAGTTGATCTCGGCGCCGGTCGGCGGGAACCAGAACGCGCGGTTCTCCGGGTCCTTGTCCACGAATGTGGTCTGAATATCGGGCATGTACTGCGGTGCCCAGTCGACGTCGCCGTTGACCGCGGCGAGGTTGGCGCCGTCGTTGCCGGCGAACGCGAGCATCCGGATGCCCGGGATCTTCTGCTTCTCCGGCTGCCAGTAGTTCGGGTTGGGGAGCAGGTCAAATGATTGGGCTTGGAAGTTCGAGACCTCGGTATAGGGACCCGTGCCGACCGGCGTTGGGTTCTCCTCATTGCTCGGGTCTTCGAACTCTGACCAGATGTGATCGGGCACGATGACCTGCTGGCCGACCTCGAAGAGGGCCGGGGAGAATTTCCGGTTGAAGGTAAACTTCACGGTCTTTTCGTCGACGGCCTTGACGGAGTCGAGGTAGTCGAAGCCGCCGAGCAGTTCACGCTGCAGCTCGAAGGTCGTGACGATGTCGGCGGCGACGAAGTCCGCGCCGTCGGACCACTTGACGCCCTCGCGCAGGTGGAAGGTCTGTGACAGGCCATCATCTGAGGTCTCCCACGATTCGGCGAGCCAGGGAACCGTGTCGCCTCCGGCCGGGTTGTAGATCAGCAACGATTCGTAGACCGACTGCGTGGTCATGGGTGCGGCGTTCGGGGAGAACGGGTTGAAGTTCTGGGAGAACGTGCCCATGTCTTCACGCGGGATGGTGAGCATGGGGCCGGCCTCGGCGGCGCCTTCGCCGGGTGTCGCCGTGCAGCCGGTCAGGGCCAGCGCCCCGATCGCGGTGACAGCGCCGACCTTGAGCAGGGCACGGCGGATCGATGTGGTTATCATGAAGTGACCTCTTCCGGATCAAATGGTGGTGCGGGAGGGTGAGTCCTTCAGCGGAGTGCGATTCCAACTGAAGAACGCTGTCGCAACGGGCAGTCGAGGGCGAGGTGCGAACTCGTCTCCCGGCTGCCCGTTGTCAGTTCGGTCAGTTTCCTGACTCCGGCGGCGCCCATTTCCTCGTAGGGAAGGGCGACCGTCGTCAAACCGGGCCGAAGGCAATCGGCCAGGGCCTGCTGATCGTCGAAGCCGACGATCGAAATTTCCTGGGGGATGCGCAGTCCCCGTTCCTTGATGGCGTCATAGGCGCCCATGGCCATGCGGTCGTTGCCGCAGAAGATCGCCGTGGGCGGATTGGGGCCGTCCAGAAGTTCGGAGGCGCCCCGGTAGCCGCTCTCCGCAGTGCCGTCGCCGGCAACGATGAGGCGGTCGGCCAGCGGAGCGCCGGCCGTGCTGAGCTCGGCACCGAAGCCTCTCAGCCGCCCCACCTGTGCCGGAGTGCCGGTCGGGAGCGTGATGTGCCCGATGTTCCGGTGGCCCGCGGCCAGCAATGTGCGTGCGGCGACCCTGCCGCCGGCCTCCTCGTCGGGGACGATGCTCGGCAGTCGCCCCTCCTCGTCGAAGCAGTGCACCAGGACGCAGGGCATCTGGTACGCGTTCGCGGGCACCCGGATCTGTTGGTGCCAAGAAGCCGCGATAATCAGGCCCTCGATGCGCTGCTCGAGCAGCTTTTCGATGGCGGCCTCCTCCATCACCTGATTCGTCTCGCTGGGAGCGATCAGTAGGAATCGCTCGTCCTGCCAAGCGCTCCACTGCGCGCCCTTGATGATGTCAGCGGCGAAAGGGGAGGTGACGATTTCCGTAACGAGTCCGAAGAGACCTGAGCGCTGGCTGGCCAGGGCACGGGCCGCAGCGTTGCGCCGGTAGCCCATTTGCTCGGCCGCGGCGAGAATGCGGGCACGGGTTGCCTCGGGGATGCTGGCGTCCGACCGGCCGTTGAGGACGAAAGAGACGGCGGTTCGGCTGACACCTGCAGTCCGAGCCACGTCGGCCATGGTGGCAGCCCGCGCCGGTGAGCTTTCCATGCATATTCCCCCTGTTCATCCGCTGAGGTAACTCGCGTTACTTGACTGCACACAAAGGTAACGCGCTTCAGTAACACGTGTCAAGGGTCACATCTATCACTTGGTTGCGCGTGCGGGTGTGCCCGAGACATTCTGTTTGGCGCTCCGTACGGCGAGCGGTAGTCGACGATGGTTGCTGACGTTAGGGCCGGACCAAGATTGCATGTGAGCCACGCGATACACCTAGTCGTTGAGATCCGGGTGGGGCGATAGCATGGCATCGTCGAGGGAGAACCGAACAAAGGAACATCGCATGCGTGTACTTCGAGCCACCGTTCTGCTACTGGCGGGGCTGCTGGCATTGTCCGCGTGCGCACCGCAAGAATCGGCACCGCCGAGCGAAGAGCCCACCGTGATTACCGTGGCCGCGGCCGCCTCCTTGCAACGGGCCTTTGGGGACATACAACAGTCGTTCGAGAAGGCCAACCCCGATATTCGCATTGAGCCGATCCTCTACGATGGATCCTCGACCTTGGCCACACAGATTCTCGAAGGCGCTCCGATTAACGTCTTCGCCTCGGCCGATACGCGCAATATGCGCTCGGTGCAGGAGGCCGGTTTGACCGCCGAACCACGCATCTTCGCCACCAACACGCTGGCGATCGCCGTTCCGAAGGGAAACCCGGGACATGTCACCTCGCTGGCGGACTTGGCCAATGCCACCACCGTGCTCTGTGCCCCGCAGGTACCCTGCGGGCACGCCGCGCAGGAACTCTTGCGCAACGCCTCGGTCAAGGTGACCCCGGCCAGCATGGAACAGAATGTCACCGCCGTATTGGCAAAGGTCGCCGCCGGTGAAGCCGAAGCGGGGCTGGTCTACGCCACCGATGTGGCCGGCGATGATGCGGTGGAATCCATCCGTCCCGATGGTGCCGATGAGGTCGTGAACTACTATCCGGCCGCCGCGCTGACGGTGGGGGAGCAAAGCACCCAAGAAGCCGCCCAGCGGTTCGTCGACTTTGTCGCCGGTGGTCCGGGGCAGCAGATCTTGGCGCGCTACGGTTTTGGTGCTCGGGCCGAATCGAGCGAGAACTAACCGTGGCCCGAGTCCCGGTTGATGTGGGCACCCGTGCCCCGGTGATTGCCGTGCTCCCGGCATTGCTCGGGCTGGCACTGCTGGTACTGCCGCTGATCGCCTTGGTTTCGCGTGCCTCATGGAGCACCTTGCTCTCGGACGTCACCAGCAAGCAAGCGCTAGATGCCCTCTCGCTCTCATTGCGCACCGGCCTGGCCTCCACGACTCTATGCGTGCTGCTCGGAGTGCCCCTCGCACTGGTGATCGCCCGTAGCCCGGCGCGCGTCGCGCACCTGCTGCGCGCCTTGGTGGCCGTGCCGCTCGTTTTGCCGCCCATGGTTGGGGGTGTGGCATTACTTTTCCTCTTCGGACGCTCCAGCCAGGTGGGTGCCTGGATCGAAGCGCTCTGGGGAGTCAGCCTGACCTTCTCTACCACCGCGGTGGTCTTGGCGCAGGCCTTCGTGGCCCTGCCCTTCTTGGTACTGTCCGTGGAAGGTTCCCTGCGCTCGGCAGGCGCCGGCTACGAGCAGAGCGCCGCAACCCTCGGGGCGGGACGGTGGATGGTGCTCACCCGCGTCACCCTGCCGCTGGCGGCGCCCGGATTGGTGGCCGGTGTCATTCTGTGCTTTGCCAGAGCCATTGGTGAATTTGGGGCCACCGCGCTGTTCGCCGGCAACGCCCCTGGGGTCACCCAAACCATGCCCCTGGCCATCTACACCGCGTTCAACGGGGCCGGCACCGGCCGCGAATCGGCCGTGGCACTGTCCTTGCTGCTCCTAGCCACCGCCATTTTGGTGTTGCTTTCGGTGCGCGCTTGGCGGCCGGGAGCGTTGAAATGAGCCCCGGATTTCTCGCAGATTTCACCGTGCAACGGGCAGCTTTCGAGGTGCGGATTGAACTTGAGCTCCATCAGGGGCAGGTACTGGCCCTCATGGGGCCAAGCGGTGCCGGTAAGTCCACCATCGTCTCGGCCATCGCCGGGCTCGAACGTATCGACGCCGGGCGGATCAGCCTCGATGGCACGGTGCTGGCCGGTGATGGCGTGCACCTGCCCCCGCACCGCCGGTCCATTGGCCTGCTCGGGCAGGAACCGAACCTCTTCCCGCACCTGGACGCGCGGGCGAATATCGCCTTTGGCGCACGGGCCGCGGGTATGGCTAAGGCCGCGGCATTGGCATTGGCCGAGCAATGGCTCGAACGCATTGGCCTTCCGGGCATGGCCCCTCGAAAGCCGGCCGAACTGTCCGGGGGACAGCGTCAGCGCGTGGCCCTGGCCCGAGCCTTGGCCGCCGGACCGCGCATGCTGATGGTCGACGAGCCCTTCGTGTCCCTGGATGTCGAAGCGGCCGCGGATATGCGCACGCTGTTGCGCCATGAACTGGACCGCACCAAAACCCGCACCATCGTCATCTCGCATTCGGCCGTGGATGCCGTCGAATTGGCCGACGAGCTGATCGTGATTGAACACGGTAGCGTGGTGCAGCGCGGTCAGGTGCGCCACGTGCTGGCACAGCCCCAGACGCGTTTCGTCCGCGCCGTGGCCGCCACCTTGCCTGCGGCCGATGACCCGGCCCGAGGTTGAACGCAACAATCTGGTATCGGCCGGTGGTGGTGCGCGCAATCGGTGGTTGAATGTGAGCATGGCACCGAAAGTACTTTTTATATGCTCCAGTAACGCCGGAAAATCGCAAATGGCTGCGGCCCTCATGGACCAGATATCCAAGGGGACGGTTACCAGTTACTCCGCCGGAACCAACCCCGGCTCGGGGATCAATCAGGAGGCGGTGGCCTCGTTAGCCGAAACCGGCGCGGATATGTCCGGCGGGGTACCCAAGGCAATTGATCCGGCTGTGGTCGCCGAGGCCGACCGCGTGGTAATCCTCGGCTCCGAAGCACGCCCGGTCCTGGATCCGGAGGTGAACGTCGAACGCTGGGTGACCTACGAACCGAGCGAAGATGGGGTGACCGGGGCCGAACGCATGAATATGATTCGCGACGAAATCGCCACGCGCGTTACCGAGCTGTTCCACGAACTCAACGAGGCCTGATATCGGCACGATGGTTTCGCACCGATCGCGTTCGGGCTGGTGGTTCCCGGCCGTGGCACTGGTGCTGACCGGCTGGTGCGCCAATCAGTATGTGCCCCTGATGGGCTGGTATCAGCAAGAGCGCGGGCTGAGCGAACTAGCCAGCACCCTGGTGTTGGCCAGCTACGTGCTCGGTCTGTTGCCGGCCCTGCTCTTTGGCGGGAACTGGGCCGATCGCTACGGTCGAAAACCCTTCACCCTGGTGGCGTTGGGTTGCTCGCTGACCGCATCGCTGGTGATGATGCTGGGCCAGTTCAATCCGCTGGGCCTCTATGCCGGGCGCGTGCTGACCGGGCTGGGGATGGGGTTGGCCATGGTGGCGGCCACTACCTGGGTCAAGCAGAGTGCCGGAGCGAAGGGAGCGAGCCGCGCGGGGTTGAGTACCTCGTTAGGCTTCGCCCTAGGCCCGGTGCTCTCCGCAGCGATTGTCGGGATGAGCGGCAGCCCCGAAGTTGCCTACGCGGCGCATGCCGCCAGCACCCTGCTGTGGTTTATCCCGCTGTGGCTACTGGCCGCCGAGATGGACACCCGCCAGGCGGTCGTCGCCGCGGGTCCCGGCACTAGTACGCAAAATATGCGCCGCTTCACCTGGATCGTGCTACCGATGGCACCGTGGGTCTTCGGGCTTGCGACCAGCGGGTTCGCCATTGTTCCGGCGCTCGTGAATAACGCTCAGGGTCCTTCGCTGCTGGTGAGCACCGCTACCGTTGCCTTCACCATGGGGATGGGTGTGTTGGTGCAGCCTTTAGTGGAACGGTTTAATCGACCGGATTCGGTGCGCATGATCGTGCTGGGTCTCGTCGTGGGGCTAGTGGCCTACGCCTTCATTGTCCTTGCCGCTCTGACCGGTCAGGTCTTCGTTGGACTTTTGGGCTCGTTTACGGCCGGGTGCGCGAACGGGATTTTACTCAAGGGTGGCCTCACCCAGGTGCTGGATCTGGCCGCCGAGGCGGAGGCCGGCAAGCTGACCGGGCGTTTTTACGCCATGTGCTACGTCGGGTTCTTGTTCCCGACGTTGATGGCCCTATTCAGAAATCTTGGTGATCCGCTGTATTTCGTGCTGCTTTTGGCGCTGGCCTGTGGGCTGTGTCTTCTGCTGGTACTTGCCGGTCGCCGCTTCCTGCCCGGGCGCGGCGGCCTGCAGGTGGTCAAGCACTGAGCCGTTCGCGGAGTTACGGTGTGTCGTGCTGCAACAATGCGGTGGTGCGGTACGGGATGACATCGCGCAGGATCATCGATGTCGAGGTTCGGGTAATGCCGGGGCAGAGCCGAATGACCTCGCTAACCCGGTAAAGGTCGTCGGGGTCCTTGGCCGCTACGCGCAGGAGCAGGTCCGTGTCGCCGGCCGGGGCGACGCATTCGAGCACTTCGGGGATCTGCCGCAGTGCTTCAATGGAATCGTCGAGGCGGGCCTGATCCAATTCGGCGCTCACCACTGCCGAGACGCCACGCCCAAGGGCCGCGGGGCGCACCCGTGCGGTGTTCGGGCGCAAGGCACCGGAATTCGCGAGCCGTTCGAGGCGCGACTGCACGGTGCCGCGGGCTAAACCGAGCTGCTGAGCCAGCATCATAATTGGAACACGCGGGTCGTTATCCAGAGCCAGCAGGATACGCCGATCGGTTTCATCGAGCTGGTACGTATCCTGATTCATCGCTACTGTCTCCTGTATTGAGATCCGTGTGACCCGAGGGTGAAGGCCCGTAGAAAATTTTAGGCAATATGACCAGCGAACCCCAACCTTATTGCACGCTATGACCGGTTTTGTTGCGGAATGCTGGGTGTCATTCGACCGCGAAATGTCCACAGTTGCGCGGATGTGCCCCTCTGCGGCCCGGTGGGCAGTACGCTTTCGTATATGAGGTTTCTGCGATTGGAAGATGTGGCCGAGGAGCTTAACGTGAAGCTCCCGCAGGTCAGGTCCCTGGTGAAAAGCGGGGAGCTACCCGCGATTCAGATTGGTGGTCGCGGGATGTGGCGGGTTGAACGCGTGGAACTGGAAAACTACATCCAGCGCCGGTACAGCGAAGCCAGAGAGGAAATCGCCAAGGGCCTCGGCGAAGACTGAGCACCATGCGGGCCCGCCGGGAGCGCTATGCTCGCGACGGGCCCACAGAAGTAATGGCGCACGCGGCCTAGCCCTCGGCGTCTACGTAGTGGATCAGCGCCTGACGCACGAAGGCAGCCTGCCCCTGATAGTTCGCGGCAAAGCGGGGATCATCCACATACATGTCCGCTAGGCCACGCACATACTGTGCGGTGTGTTGCGGTGAATCGTGGGCCGGCGTGCCAGGGATGCTGCGCAACCAGTCGACATGTTCGGCAGCCAATTCTTGGGCTTCGGCTCCTTGCGGATCGGCTCCTGCGGCACCAAGTTCTGCCCACCGTGTGTTCAACTCGGCGACGCGCTGCATCATCTGTTGTTGTCCTTCCGGTCCTTGGGCCTTCCACCAGGTGTTGGAGCTCTCGTAGCTCTCCTTTCCCCAGCGGGCAATGACTTCGTCCTTGTATTGCTCGTTGAAACCGTCGAATGTCTTATTCATGTCCAGCGTTCCTTTCGTGTCGATGGTCTCGATGGTGGTGCGCAGCGCGGATATTTGCCGGTCGAGGAGCTCGCGTTGCTGCCGCAGATCCTCGATATGCGTTTGCAAGGCCTGCACCTGGTCACGTTGGTTGTCGAGGATTTCGCCGATGACCTCGAGTTTGAGCCCGAGTTGCCGGAGCAAGATGATCCGTTGCAGGCGCAGGATTTGGGGTTGTTCGTAGTAGCGGTATCCGTTCGGCGCGGTGAACGCCGGCTCCAGTAGACCGATGTGATCGTAGTGACGCAGGGTGCGGCTGGTGACTCCGGCTGCCCGAGCGACTTCATTGATCGAATGTACGGCCACGTGACTCTGGTCTTGAGCGTTCATGGACTCCACGATATTGGTTGACGTTACGTCAAGGTCAAGGGGCTCATTCGCAACTCATGGACCGGAACGATCAAAATGCCCGTCCATGTCGAAGAAAATCGCACCAAATTGATCAATATGACCGGTGCAAAGTGAGTCGGTTGCGCAGTCTGCTGGGTGTGCTGTTATCTGGTACCAGAAAATGACTTTGAGGCCACCGCCGAGAGGTCATCGTCACCGAGGCTGACAGTACACCACCTGCCACCGAGGACAGCGCCGGTCAAGCATGCCGGATGACTTAGACATACTTTTGGGGCGGCCCGCGGTCATTCTTTGGTCAAAGAATGAGCGCGGGCCGCCTCTGTGCGTAGTATCGAGAAAAATCAAACGTAGAGAAAGAAACGCGCATGGCCAAAATTTTTCAGATCGGTGCCGCTGGCGGGATTGGTCGCCGACTCAGTGAAATGCTCGTCAGGTCCGGGGCTCGTGTTACGGGGATGCACCGCAGGGCAGAGCAAGCCGCCGTTATTGAGGGCACCGGGGCGGCTGCCGTGGGCGGTGACCTGATTGAAGACTCGGTGCAACGCTTGGCGGAACTGATCGCAGGGCACGACGTCGTGGTCTTCTCGGCGGGTGCTCATGGAACCGGCGTGGAGCAAACCAATTTGATCGACGGAAAAGGTCTAGAAAAAGCGGTGGACGCTGCCCTGCGTGCCGGGGTGCGTCGCTTCATTCTGGTCTCGGTGTTTATGGACGCGCATCGGGGCTCGCAATCCACGGACGGATTCGAGAACTATATACGGGTCAAACGCGAAGCCGACGTGTATTTGGCCGCCACAGATCTGGAATGGGTGATCGTGCGGCCCGGTCGACTGACCGATGGTGAGGGTAGCGGCCTAGTGGCCGCCGGTCCGGCGCTTCAATACGGGACCGTGTCCCGGGATAACGTCGCCGAGTTCATCCATGAGGCTATTTATACCCCGTCCCTGCGTCGCCGCGTCATCGAGCTGGTGGACGGGGACAAGCCAGTGTCCGCCGCGATGCGTGAGCTCATCGAGACCTTCTGACAGAATAAGGCGCGTGGGAACAGCTTCGCTTTCGTACTCAGCGCACGGCGCGTGGCACTCTTGGTGGGTCCAAGTTGTGGCAGCGCTCATGTCCTTAGTTGTGGCCCTTGGCCCGTGGTGGCTGGCTCAAGGCGCAGCCGAACAATTTCAGAGTTGGCCGCATGCCGTCACCGCGCCGCTGGCTCTACTTGGCACCATGGGTATGGCCCTTCTGCTGGTGGCCGTACTCGCCCGGACCGTGGGCGATGGGATTCTGCGTTTCACAGTGGTGGTGAACGTGGTGTTCTGCCTTGGCGTGCTGGCGTTGACATTTGGTGCGCTACTGGGCGCCTCGTCCAAGGCGCTGGCCTCGCCCTTGCCGGTGTTGAGCGTCGTGCAATTATGGACCGTCGGGGTGTGTCTGCTCTTGGGTCAACTTGCCCTGTGGTCTATCGCTCGTGGCACCATGATCTCTCTCGTGTTGGCCGTCGCGGTGTTGGGCTTCGCCCCAAGCTATTGGGCTGCGGCAATGGGTACCGTGCTGCACGCGCCGGTGAAAGTACAGGGTTACTTGGAGCTGGCCGGTCCGCTATGTCTGGGGATTGCGCTGGGCGTGCTGGGATTCCTTCACGTAGCCAACCTCGCCATCTGGGCGGTCGCACTACTTATTCAGTGGCTGATGCCCGGCGTGCTTGGTGCCACCCTCTGGGTGCTACGTGGTGCCACCGAACATCAAGACGTGGGCATTGCTCAGCTGTGGAAGACCGGCGCGCAGCTCGTCCGCGACCAAGAACCCTTGTGGCCTACGGTGACCACCTCGGCGGTGGCCATGCTTTTGAGCGTGATGCTATTGATCGTTGGAAAGGTTAAGGCGCGGCGTTAGGGCACGAGCCGGAGGGCCTGCGCCGTGGGGCAGTTACTGCGCGTGCGTATCCGACTCGGTGAGCGGGCGGGACGGGATCTCGATTACGGCCAGTGTGCAGCGCGAGAGGCAGATAAGTTTGCCTTGTTCATTGCTGATTTCAATGGACCATACCTGTGAACGGCGTCCGATCATGACCGGGCTGGCCGCACCATAAACCCATTCGCCACGAATGCCGGGACGTAAATGGTTCGCGTTGATCTCTTGACCCATGACCTGGTAGATCGAGCTGTCCACCACTAAGTGGCCGCCGAGGGAGGCCAATGTTTCGGCGAAGGCCACGGAGGCGCCTCCGTGTAGTACGCCGGCCGGCTGGATGGTGCGTTCATCGACCGGCATGCGTCCGTGAATCGATTGGGCTTTTAGTTCGGTGATTTCGATGCCCAACTGTTCGCCCAGTCCACCGCTGATGGTGGCCAGGCGCCCGGCCGCCTCCGGGGAGAACCATATGGAGTCTTGCCGATCAGCCATATTTGCTGCCTTTCGCGAGATAACCCGTTGGCTCAATCCTAGCTTCTGGCGTGGGCACTACACTGTTGGGGTGATCTCCGAGAACGAGCGTGACCCGCGGGAACTAGTGCAGCCCATTATTCTGCGTATCGATAAGCAGGATCCGCCTTCTGCCGAGGAGGCAATTAGCGCCGTGGCGCGGGCCGCGGTCTTGGCGTACCTCTCGGCGCCGCAGGACGAACGCTGGAAGCTCTGGGCGCAGCAGGCCTTCGCGAAGTCGGTACGCCGCGCCAACCCGAAGTTTTTCGCGAGAGTGCTTGAGGAAACCGAGCATGGAATGATCAGCGAGGTCGGTAAGGCCCAAGCCGTTGGGCTGTTGCCATTACCCTCGGCGGGTTTGCCCAAGCTGATTGCCAAGCTACAGGTTTCCGGTACGCAACTAGAGCCTGATGAACAAGGACTTCGAGCACCGGTGACGATTGCGCTGAATCTCAGCTTGGGGATGTCGACCGGCAAAGCGGCGGCTCAAGCTGCCCACGCCCTGTTCGCATGGCTCACCGAGGCACCAGCGCCCCAAGTAGAAGCGTGGCTGAAAGAACACGCGCCGGTGGGGGTTGTGTGGCTAGAGCGCCGGGAGTTTGCCGCCGTGGCCTCACGAGCCGTGGGGCCGGTAATCCAAGATGCCGGGCGCACCGAGATTGAGCCTGGCTCTTCCACCGCCTACGTATTGCAGACCGAGGCCTGATCCGGGATTTCGGACGCTGGGTGTGTCGCGGGCCCCTATTTCCGCGCGGTTGCTGGTGTTCTTGAACTATGGAGAACTTTGCCGCACCCGTGAAAGTTGATCGTGCCCCTAACCAGTGGAGTGGGCGTATCGATGGCGATACCCCCGAGCACCTGCGCTGGCATCAGCAGGTGGCCGCGCTGGACGAAAACACCGCCCAGGGTGCCGTTGCGCTCCTGGGATTCGCCTCGGATGCCGGGGTGAAGCGCAACGCAGGACGCCCCGGCGCCGCCGAGGGGCCGGCCGCATTGCGCGCCGCACTGGGTTCGATGGCTATTCACGTCCCACGAGGAATCGTCGACGCCGGTGATGTCGTGGTGCGGGGCGATGAATTGGAATCCGGGCAGCACCGGTTGGCCGAGGCGGTCACGGCGTTGCACCGTCGTGGCACGCTGCCGATTGTGCTCGGCGGCGGACACGAAACCGCATACGGGTCCTTCATGGGACTACATGCCGCGGTTGATGGAGCGCGGATCGGTATTCTGAACCTTGATGCCCACTTTGATCTGCGCAGCGCCCCGCGGCGCAGTAGTGGCACCCCATTTTTGGACATTGCCCAGCACCTGCAGGGAACCGGTGAGGCGTTCAACTACGCGATTGTGGGCATCAGCCGCCCGAATAACACAGGCATCCTCTTCGATAAGGCCGAGCAGCTTTCGGTGCGCTACCTGCTGGACGAAGAGAGCCAGAGTTTGTCCGAGGTCAGCGGATTCGTCGCCGACTTCCTAGCGGAGATCGACGTGCTCTACCTGACCATCGACCTAGATGTGTTGCCGGCTAGCGTGGCACCAGGAGTCAGTGCGCCGGCTGGTTATGGGGTGCCCTATGAGGTCATCCACGGTATTTGCCGACAGGTGGCTGCCAGCGGCAAGTTGGGCCTCGTGGATGTGGTTGAGCTGAACCCGCACTTCGATGTGGATGCGCGCACCGCACGGAGCGCGGCTCGTTTGATTCACACTCTGGCAAGTGTTGGGTAGTTCCGAATTGAATGTTTGACCCCACAAACATTATGATGAGGTGACGTCGAAGAATTCTTCGGCGTCACCTCATCATGCAATGGAGCGGGTCAATGAAACTTCGCGCGGTTACCGCGTCGCTGGCGGCAATACTGCTGGTGCTAACTACTGGTTGTTCGGCAACGGATCCGCAACCGGTGGCCGATAAGCGCCCAATGGTGCTCACCACCTTCACAGTGCTCGCCGACATTGCCCAGAACGTTGCCGGCGATCACCTGCGCATCGAATCCATCACCAAGTACGGGGCGGAGATTCACGGTTATGAACCAACCCCGGACGACTTGCGGCGTGCCGCAGGCGCCGACCTCATCCTCGACAACGGGCTGAACCTCGAAGCCTGGTTCGCAAAATTCGTGCGCGATATCCGCGCTCCCCACGTCACCGTCAGCGAAGGTATAGAACCCATCGCCATCGCCGAAGGTGAAGCGGGGGGACACCCAAACCCTCACGCTTGGATGTCACCGCTCAACGTCAAGGTCTACGTCCAAAATATGGTGAAGGCCTTCAGCGAGTTGGACCCGGAACATGCCGCCGAGTACCGACGAAATGGGCAGGAGTATCAGCGCAAGCTGCAACGGGTTCACGAGCGACTGCGCGAGCAAATCAACGAGGTGCCTGCCGCGCAACGCTACTTGGTCACCTGCGAGGGAGCCTTTTCCTACCTCGCGCGCGATGCCGGACTCACCGAGCGCTACCTGTGGGCGGTCAACACCGACGGTCAGGCCGCTCCGCGCGCCGTTGCCCGGGTCATCGACGAGGTCCGTGAACAGCGCGTTCCCGCCGTGTTCTGCGAGTCCACCGTCTCTAACGCGCCCATGCAACGGGTCGTTGAATCGGCTAACTCGAGCTACGGCGGCACCCTCTATGTCGACTCCCTGTCCGAGCCCGACGGCCCGGTGCCCGACTACCTCACGCTGATCACCCACGACACCGAAACCATCGCCAACGCCCTGAACGGAGCCACACCATGAACCTCAGCGTCGACGTGCAGAACGTCACCGTACACTATGGCCCGGTGCGCGCCCTTGACGGGGCGAGCCTCAAACTTGAGGCGGGGCGGGTCTGCGGCCTGGTGGGCATGAATGGCTCGGGCAAGTCGACCCTGTTCAAGACGATCATGGGGCTGCTTAAACCCGACACCGGGTCCGTACGGGTCGGTGGCATGGACCCGCAGCAGGCACGCAAGCGTGGACTGGTTGGGTATGTGCCGCAGAACGAGGCGGTGGACTGGGACTTTCCGATTTCCGTCGGAGAAGTCGTCATGACCGGTCGTTACGGGCATATGGGTTTCACGCGCCGGGCGCGCAGCGCCGACCGGAAGGCCGTAGCCGAGGCGCTGGAGCGCGTGGAACTGACCGACTACGCCCACCGGCAGATCGGGGCGCTGTCCGGCGGCCAGAAAAAGCGCGCCTTCGTGGCGCGCGGGCTGGCTCAGGGGGCACGCATCCTCCTGCTCGATGAGCCCTTCGCCGGGGTCGACAAGCGTAGCGAAGCAACTATCACCCGCCTGCTACGCGAGTTAAGCGCGGAGGGCGGTAGCGTGCTGGTCTCCACTCATGACTTGCATGGATTACCCGAACTCGCCGACGAAGCGGTGTTGCTCATGCGCCGGGTGCTAATGCACGGCGACCCACACCAGGTGCTTCGCCCCGAACACCTAGCCCTAGCCTTCGGGTTGGACCCGATGAACCGAGGAGATGCAGCGTGAACCTGATCGATCTGATGTTCGAGCCGTTGAGCTACGAATTCATGCTTCGGGCGCTGGCGGTGACGGTACTGGCCGCTGTGCTCTGCGCGGTGCTGTCCTGTTGGCTGGTTCTTATCGGCTGGTCGCTGATGGGCGATGCCGTCTCGCACGCGGTACTTCCGGGCGTGGTGCTCGCCTATATTCTCGGCGTGCCGTTCGCCGTCGGTGCAGTGGCCTTTGGTTTGCTCGCGGTGGCGCTGATCGGAGGGGTACGTGACACCTCAAAGCTCAAGGAAGATGCCGCGATCGGAATCGTGTTCACCACCCTGTTCTCGTTGGGGCTGGTACTAATCTCCGTGACGCCGAGCCACCTAGATCTGAACCACATCATCTTCGGCAATCTCTTAGGCGTCTCCACTGCCGATCTATGGCAGGTACTGATCCTCGGGGCCCTGACCTTGGGGATTCTCATCGCCAAACGCAAAGACTTCACGCTGTACGCATTTGACCCAACCCATGCCCACGCGTTGGGGATGAACCCCCGGTTAATCGGGGCGGTCCTGTTGGGCCTGCTGGCCATGACCAGTGTCGTGGCGCTGCAGGCGGTCGGAGTCATCCTTGTGGTGGCCATGCTCATCATCCCAGGGGCGAGCGCCTATCTATTGACCGATCGATTCTCCAAGATGTTGCTGATCGCACCGATCCTGGCCGCAGTCGCCGCTGTTGCCGGGGTTTACGCCAGTTACTTTTTCGATGCTGCGACCGGCGGCATGGTGGTGCTCGCTCAGGGCATCCTCTTCGTACTGGTGTACCTGTTCAGCCCGAAACATGGACAGCTGGCCACTCGCTGGGCGGCCCGTCGGCGGCGTGTAGCACTCGCAGCACGCTGAGGCTGCGCTGGCCGGGTATTGGGGGTCGGCCAGCGCAGGAACCTCGAAGGGGCCACCACCATCCATCGGTGTCGGCCCCTTCCACTGTCTAGGCTCAGACGCGGATTGCGTCCACGATGCGCACCCGCGCGGCCACCAGCGCCGGCAGCACGCCGGTCAGTGCGCCGACCGCGACGGAGACTCCCATGCCCAGGAGTGCGGCGCCCACGGGGAAGCCGGGCATTTCATCAATTCCGCCGTAGAGCACCATGTTGATAAGCGTCGGGTTGGAGACCAGCGCCACCGAAAGGAGCACGCCCACTCCGCCGGCCACTGCGGTGGCCACCACGCTTTCCATCATGACCGAGAAGAACACCCGGCCGGTGGTGGCACCAAAGCTACGCCGGATGCCGACCTCGCGGATGCGCTGTTTCATGGTCACCATGGCGACGTTGAGCAGGCTCAGCGACCCGAGCAACAGGATCACCCCGGCAATGGCGGCAACCACCATGGCCATCTGGTCCAGGCTCTCGTCGGCACCCCAGGCCTGATAGTCCACGCGTTGAGCATTGACTTGGTAGCCTGGCAGCTCGGCGCGCATCTGTAGCGCGAAATTGGAGGCCAGTTCGTCGGCATTTTCCGTGGGTACCCACATGGCATAGCTGACGTCCCCCAGCGGCACGGCGGCGGCGAACCAGTGCTCATAGGTTTCTGGCAGCATCCACATCTGACCCATAGTGCCGTAGTCTTGGGTCGAGGTGGCGCCGATGACGGTCACGGACACCTTTTCGCCGCCGGTGCCTACTTCGACGGTTGCCGGCAGTTTTGCGTTTTGCAGTCCTAGCGAGCGCACCACGGTTTTGTCGACAACCACGGCGGGGGAGAGGTTGTTGGCGTCGGCTTCCTCCAACCAGCGACCGCGTTGGGCGAAGATGCGGTGCATCGGGGCGTAATCGGGATCGACCACTTGTACATCGGCGTCTACGCTCAGGCCCTGATGCGTGGCCTGAACCCCGGGCGAACGTCCGACTATTGAGGTGTGCTCGACTTTGAACCGCTCGGCGGTCTTTTTGAACGCGGCGGAGGTCTCATTCGTGGCCGTTGGCATGCCCATGTTCGTGGGATCGTTGGCGTACGCGTAGATCATCGCCGGTCGCCCTTGGCGTTCTAGCTGTTCTTTCATGAGTTGCTCTGCCATTCCGGCGCCTGCCACTGCGGTGGTCAGCGAGGTCACTGCAATGGTGACGCCGATCAGCGAAAGCAGGACGCGCAGTTTGTGGATCCGCAGTTCCTGCCACGCTTCGAGTAGTGCGGCGACGAAGCCGGTGGCCAATCCTCCGAGGCCGTTCATCGCGCAACCTCCTGCATGAGTGGCTGTAGCCGTCCTCCTTCGAGGCGGAACTGCTCGCGGGCAAGCGCAGCCACATTCGCGTCGTGGGTAATGGTGATCAGCGCAGCACCGGATTCGACGGTCGCCGCGTCTAAGAGCTCCATGACGGCGCGTCCAGTGGTCACATCCAACGCGCCGGTGGGCTCGTCCGCGAGCACCACGCGGGGACGTCGTACTAGGGCACGGGCAATGGCAACGCGCTGTTGTTCGCCACCGGAAAGGGTCTGCGGCATGGAGTCTAGGCGCGCACCGAGTCCGACGCGTTCGAGGGACTCGGCGGCTAGGCGACGCCGCTGCCAAAAGTCGCGGCCCGAGGCATACATCAGCGGCGCCATTACATTTTCCAACGCGGTACGTCCGGGCAACAGGTTGAACTGCTGAAAGACGAAGCCCAAGTCACGTCCGCGCGCCAGCGCCGCCCGTCGTGCACTGAGCCGGCTGGCATCCTTTCCCCGCCAGCTCAGGGTGCCCGAGGTGGGGCGATCTAAGAGCCCGAGGATGTTGAGCAAGGTGGACTTTCCGGTCCCCGAGCGTCCGACAATGGCAATGTGATCGCCTTCGGAGACCGTCAGGTCGATCCCGTTGAGAATATGAAGCTCACTGTCGTCGGGTAGTAGGACGCTACGGGTGACGTTTTCAAGCTGTAGTAGCTGGGCCCCACTCATCAGGGGTACATCTCCATGCCCGGTTCCTGCATTGGCTGAGGATCGGAGCCAGGTACATAGCGCAGGACCTCGGTCCCTTCCTTCAGGCCGGAGCGTATCTGAACCGCTTTGCCGTCGGTGATTCCGAGCTTGACCTCGGTCTTGATTTGCTCGCCGTTTTCGTTGAGCGTCCAAACCGTACCTTGACCCACCAGGCCGCGGACTGCGGTGACCGGCACGGTCAGCACGTTCTCGGCGGTGCCGGCGTCGATGTCCATGCTCATAGAAAGTCCATCAAAGACGGTGATGTCCTCGGGGACCGTGCAGGAAATTTCGCTACCGGAGCCGGAGGTAGGTTGCTCTTCGCCCGGCATGGGTCCCATACCCATATTCATTTCATGTTCGTCCGTGGCCGAATCCACGGTTTCCGATGCGACGTCTCCGACGCTCAGTCCCTTGCAGGTAAAGGGTTCGGGGCCACCTTCGATGTTGATGGTGGCCTCGAGCGTTTCATCCGTCAGGCGGTAGCGATCCAACGGGCTGATGGTGCCAACCGCCTTGAATTCCTGTGGCTGGACCTTGACCAGGTCGGCGCCCTTGGTGACCTCATCATTGAGTTCAATGGCGAAAGTTCCCACCTTTCCGGTGACCGGGGAGCGGACGTCGTGGTACGTCACCACCGGCTGGGCCGCTGGCATCGGCTCGCTGTCGGCGGTGCTGTCCTCGGTTGAGCGAGTCACCGGATCGGCCTCGGGCTGGCTTTCGGCGCGAATCTGGAAGATCCGGTCACCCTTACTAACGTGGTCTCCCGGCTTGACGAAGGACCAGTTCACCACGCCGTCCAGCGGAGCATTGACGCTCTGCGCATCCTCGAGTTTGATGGTGCCGGATAGCGAGAGGGTATTTTCCACGGTGGCGGTTTCCGCCACAATGGTTTCGGCCGGGATCTCTCCGGTCGGGTGTAGCTGATCGTCGGCTACGGAATTACTCCCGGTAAAGGCCAGCTTGACGAGGCTGATGGCGATCAGCGCGCCAATCACCAGCCAAGCGGTGGGAAGGACGATGCGGCGGAATACGCGGCGTTGGCTCATGTGGTGACTCTTTTCATCCTTCCATGATTATCAAACCACTCAGCTAATACCAAGCTTATTTTCCGCGAACACTCACAATTAATTGAAATTTATTGGATATTTACTTCCCAAGAGGCTGCGAGGAGGTAATTGGACAAATGGAGTCTGCATGGAACGAAGGAGAATCGTTTAAGCTGGCGATATGCATCATCAGCTCGTTGAAAACCTCGTATCCGTTTGGTGGATTGCCGCAGTGGCGGCTCTTGCGCCGATCCTGGCGCTGATCACCCGGCGCTACGTACCAGATGTGGTGTGGCTGTTGGCCTTCGGTGCCCTGATCGGACCAAATCTTCTGGGTCTCGCCG
The DNA here is from genome assembly GCA_031317595.1 of Glutamicibacter sp. PS. GTDB lineage: Bacteria > Actinomycetota > Actinomycetes > Actinomycetales > Micrococcaceae > Glutamicibacter > Glutamicibacter endophyticus. The sequence continues at coordinate 2,510,518 of JANCMB010000001.1, read as the reverse complement.
AGCAAACCCAAGCCGTGGAGTTCCTGCGTGAACTGGGCATGGGTTTCCTGTTCTTGCTCGCTGGTTTTGAGGTGAATACCTCCGACATGCGGGCGAAGGCCGGTCGGCGTGCGGCGTGGACGTGGCTGATCTGTGCGGCCCTGGGCATCGGTGCGTCGTTCTTCTTGGTGCACGGGCAGTGGCAGGCCGCCGTGGCCTTCGGCATTGCATCCACCTCGACGGCTTTGGGCACGCTACTGCCGATCCTGAAAGATTCAGGGACGATGAACACACCGTTGGGCAAGGCGGTATTGGTTCATGGCGCCTACGGCGAGCTGCTTCCCATTGTGGCGATGTCGCTGTTGCTCTCGACCCGTGGTACCGGTGTTTCGGCGGCACTCCTGGTGCTTTTCGCGGTGTTGGCAGTACTGGCCATTGCCGTCCCAGCGCGCTTCTTCCGACGGGTGCCGTTGTTGGCCCGCGCCCTATCCCAGGCATCAAATTCCACGATGCAAACCATGATGCGCATGACCGTGCTGTTGTTGGTGACGCTCATGCTGGTCACCGCCGTGTTCGATCTGGATGTGGCCCTGGGGGCCTTCGCCGCCGGTATTCTGGCCAACGCGGTTCTGAAAGCCATCAAAGCAGAGCACGCAAGCGAGGTCATGCATAAGGTCGAGGTGCTGGGCTTCAGTTTCCTGATCCCCGTGTTTTTCGTGACCAGCGGCATGAACATCAATCTGTCGCAGGTCATTGCCCAATGGCCACTGCTGTTGGCCTTTGTCGGGCTGATCATCCTCGTGCGTGGCCTACCGGTCTTTCTTCGTGAGCAGTTTGCTTCACAGACATCCGAGCTCGGTAGCGTACGTGAACGTCTGGCCCTAGGGTTCTACGCCGCGACGGGTCTGCCAATCATCGTCGCGGTCACGCAGATCGCCGGATCCAGTGGCATACTCTCGGAGGTCGCCGTCTCCGTGATGGTTACGGGCGGGGCGCTAACGGTGCTGGTCTTCCCGGCCGTGGCGAAACTTCTCGGAGGCAAGCCGGCCTCCATGGCCACCTAACCTACAGCGGACGTGGACCGGGTACCTCGAGCTTCAGCAGCGCATTTTCAATCAGTTCCGGTAGGGCCGGATGGATCCAGTACTGTCCGCGTGCCAATTCGGAGACGGGCTGGGAGAAGCTCATAGCTTGAATGAGCGGCTGGATCAGTGTGGACGCCTGCGGTCCAATAATGTGGGCGCCGATGAGTAGTCCACTGTCTTTGTCGGCCAGAAGTTTGGCGAAGCCGCTGGAATCCTCCATGGCCCATCCGTACGCGATGTCCGCATAGTCTTGGTGGGCTACGGAAAAATTCACGCCTTGCTCCCGGGCTTGGGCCTCGGTCAGGCCCACCGAGGCGATCTGCGGGGAGGAGAATACCGCGTGGGGTACAAACCGGTGATCGGCAGGCTTTGGGTCCGCCGGGTGCAGTACGTTGTACTGCACAATCCGTTGCTCGTGGTTTGCCACATGCTTCAGCTGGTAGGGCGAGCACAGGTCACCCAGGGCCCAAATACCCTCGGCCACTTGGCCGCCGCGCAAGGCCCGCTGGTATTGATCGACGTGGAGCAGCCCCTCCTCATCAGTGGACAGCCCAGCGGCCGCCACCCGAAGGATATCGGTATTCGGGGTGCGTCCGGTGGCGACGAGCAAGACCTGTGCATCAATGGTCTGCGGGCCCAGCGGCGTCCTGGCATGCAGCCGAATGGACTGGTCCGAGAGTGTCTCGGCGCGATGGACCTGAGTATCGAGCAGCACATCCCACCGATTGGAAGCTACATCGGTGAAGCGTTGCGAGATGTCCTGATCTTCCGAGCGCAGCAGCGCTCCCGAACGGGCGATCTGCGTAACGGACACCCCGAGTGCTGAGAAAACGTGGGCGAACTCTGCGGCGATGAAGCCGCTGCCCAGTATGGTCATGGACTCGGGGAGCGAATCCAGGCGCATGATCGTGTCGCTGGTGTGCATTGCGACGTCATCGAGCCCGTCGATCGGTGGCAGGCTGGGGCGCGAACCTGCGGCGAGAATGATCTGATCGCCGCTGATGACCTGTTCCGCCCCACCATCGCTGGGGCTTAACGCCAGCTCGCGCGGCCCAACAAAACGCGCCGTGGTCTCGAACAAACGAACGTGATCATTGTCGGCGTGCGCAGCCCTGTACTCGCGTCCTGCCGAGGAGATCGGGTCAATGCGCTTGCCAAAGATCCGATCACGAATCTCCGCCCAACGTACCTGCTCTAGCCGTGCGCTCAACCCGAAGTCCGCAGCCCGCGACGGGGTGCGTGCCAGATCGGCGGTATGAACCAGCATCTTGGTGGGAATGCACCCGACATTCAGGCACGTGCCGCCGAATGTTCCGCGCTCGACCAGCGCCACCTTGAGATCTTTGAAGCGGTCGTCGAGGATCGAATTCCCCGAACCGGTACCGACGATAATCAGATCGAAATGCTCCACAGTCGCTCCTCTAGGTTGCTCTGGGCCACACCCTAACAGCTCATGCAACGCGCGCGCTGCGCGCCGCCACTGCGGAACCGAGGAGAACTAGTCGCATGGTGCGTTCGGCAGCATCGATCAGTAGTTGTTCACCGCGTTCCACGGCCAGCGACAGCGGCATCGGAACAGTCAAAATTGACGCTAGCCCCGAGATCCCAATCTCGTGCACACTGGGTGCGCCTTGCCCTAGTGAACCTGCGATGGCTAGCACCGGCACGCCGGCACGTTGGGCGCGGGCCGCAACTTCTGCAGGTACCTTCCCGTGTGGTGTCTGGAAGTCAATCGCACCCTCGGCGGTGATCACCAGGTCCGCAGTACGCATTGCGGCGTCTAAATCGATGCCGGCCATTCCCGAATCCAGTAGCACCTCAAATCGGCTGCCTAAGCGGGCGTCGAGTACCGCGGCCAGCCCTGCACCTAGTCCTCCTGAAGCCCCGGTCCCCGGGCCCAAACGAAGGTCTTTGCCTGCCGCGTGGGGTGCCTGCTCGTTCAGTAGCTTTGCCCAGTTTTCCAGCCCAGCTTCGAGCTTGGCGACCTGTTTGCTAGTCGCTCCTTTTTGAGGGCCGAAGACGCGGGCCACACCCTTCCCGCCGCACAGTACGTTGTGGATATTGCAGGCCAGAGTGATCGGCACGCCGGACAACAAGGGATGCAGGCCCGTGGTGTCGAGATGGGCCGCGCGACGTAGCGAGCGGCCACCCAGTCCGATTGATTTGCCGTTTTCGTCGAGGATCGTTGCTCCCAGAGCCATTAACGCGCCGGCGCCGCCATCGCTGGTCCCCGAGTCGCCACAGCCGAGAATGATGCGCTCTGCCCCGGCTTCGAGCGCTGCGATAATCAGTTCTCCCACCCCGTAGGTGGTGGTGGCGGTAGGGTTACGCTGATCGGTGGGAACCAGCGATAGCCCTGCGGCCGAGGCCATCTCCAATATGGCGGTGCGCTGTTGGTCGCACTCGATCATGATCCAACCGGCGGCGACCTGTTGGCCAACCGGTCCAGTGACCATGGTGGTGTGCACGGTGCCGCCGACGGAGGCGGCGATGGCAGCGACAGTGCCTTCCCCGCCGTCTGGGATGGGTAGCTGCAACAGGTCGGCGCCGGGAAGAATGCGGCGCACGCCGGCGGCAATGGCTGAGGCGACGGTGCCCGCGTCCAGCGATTCCTTGAACCCGCTGGGGGCAATCAAAATGCGTTGCGGAACGATCATGCTCATGGTGGTGCTCCTAGTTTTGGTGGGTCATCAATGGGTGAAGGCCGAATGCTGGCCAGACGATCCAGGTGAAGATCATCAGTAGGCCGAACATCATCGGGGCGAACCAGGCCGCGAAGCGACGCAGGTCGGCAGGGGTAAATGTGGGCGTATCGGGCAAGTCGCTGAAAAGTGCAACGGGTTTGGCACTGCTGGTCAGCGTGTGACAGAAGCCGGCTGCTGCGGTCGAGAGGAAAGCGGCGGCGACCGGATTCACTCCTTGCTCAATCGCGAGCGGAATGACTAACGGGATGAGCACGGTCGATCGCGCCGACCGGGACTGGATGAGCAGATGCGCGGCCAGCGAGATCGCCGTGATGAGGGCCAAGGTGACAGCCGGGGCGCCGGCCCCGAGCAAACCCACGGGGGCGAAGAGCAATGCGATCAGCCAGCCGGCCGCCCCGGTATTGCTCAACGCCGTGCCTAGGGCCAAGGTGAAGGCCAAGAACATCAGGATGTTTAGGGGAGTGCCCTTCAGGCTAGTGGACAGCTTGGCCCCCGTCAGCCCGGGGAAGTTCATGAGGGCGGCTCCGCCCAGCGCGGCGACCGCCGGGTCCATCCCGGTGAGCGGGCCAGTGGCCCAGGCCAGCACGACCGCCAGCAGGATGCCGCCGGCGCGGTACATAGTTGGGCTCATCCGCCCCGCGGCATGTTGCAGCAGCTGGGCCCGCACCTCCGTTTCCAAGCGTCCACGTTGGTCGGCCGGCACCTGTTGGCGCAGGATCAGCTCGCAGGCCGCCAAGGAACTCAGCAGCGCCAACGGGGTTCCCAGCAGCAGCCAGAAGAGGAAATCGATGGGTGCGTAGCCGGCGGTGGCTAGTAGTTGGTTGGTCACCAGGTGGGCACCGGCGCCGATCAGTGAGGCGACTGCGGACAGCAGCACCACCGAGGGGACCAGCAGGCTCAAGCCCACCACGATGCGTCGCTGTGCGGCGAAGACCCCGGCCAACACGGTAAAGATCGGCAGGGCCAAGGCCGCCCGCCCGCTCGTGGCCGGAATGGCGAAGGCCGTGAGGCATAGGGCCAGTGTGAGCAGGTAGAACAGCTGCCGCACGCTACGGGCCCGGGCCACCATCCGCAAACCCACGTAATTGGCCAGGCCGCTCGCACCGACCCCGGCGGCCACCAGGAAAGCACCGATGAGCAACCAGATGGTCGGGTCGGCGAGCGCCAAGAACAACTCGCCGGTCTGCATGGAGCCGGCCCCTAGCAGGAACAGGCAGGCGCAGAGGGCCACATAGGTGTCGGAGAGCTTGGTGGCCACCCACGCCCATACAGCGAGCGCGAAGATTCCCAGGGTCGCCGCACCGGAGGTCCCGGGGCCATCTGGGGCCAGCGCCAGGAGCACCGTGCCGCAGGCAATGGACACCGGCCACAGCCAGCGAAGCGAGGCCTTGCGCTGTGGAGGTTGCGGACCGTTCGGTGCCGGGCGTGTTGAGTAGAAAACCTGTGTCATTTCAACCGGTATCCCGCCCCGCGTATGGTTTCGATGCGATCGGCACCGATCTTGCTGCGCAGGCTGCGCACGTACACGTCAACAACGTTGGACGCCGGATCAAAATCCAGCCCCCAAATATGGGCAATGAGTTGGTCCCGTGAGAGCACCTGGCCCTGGTGTTCAATGAAGACCTCGAGCAGTGTGAACTCCCGGGTGGTCAAGTCCACCTCAGAGATCGCGGTGGTGACGCGGCGCGAGCGTATATCGACGCTCAGGTCGCGGTGGGTCAACAGGGACGTGCCGGCGGTTTCTACCGGGGAGTCGCCGATGCGCAATTTTACGCGAGCCAGCAGCTCGGCGAACTGGAAGGGCTTGGTCATGTAGTCGTTGGCTCCGCCTTCCAGCCCGGCCACGGTGTCGAATACCGAATCGCGGGCGGTCAGCACGATCACAGGGGTACGCACCCCTTCTCCGCGCAGGGTTTCGAGCACGGTGAAGCCGTTCATGGCGGGCAATCCGATATCTAAGATGATCATGTCTATTTCGCCTTGGCGGGCTATCAGCAGGCAGGAGGCGCCATCGCCCACGACGCTGGTCTGGTAGCCGGCCGACTGCAGGCCGCGGCTGACGAACGAGGCGATGTGGGCATCGTCTTCGCAAATCAAAATATGCATGGGTGTTCCTCTCGGATTTATGCTGAGGGAAGGACATGGAGCGGGGTGGTGACCGGTTCTTCGCCGGAAGGCTCGCTGGGATCCGGGAATTCCGCCGGTAGATCAATGCCGAAGCGCGCCCCGTCTCCCTTGGCGCTCGAGACCCATGCACTGCCGCCGTGGGCGTGGGCGATTGCTCGAACGATGGCCAGTCCCAAGCCCGCGCCGGCCCGTTCATGTGGCGAGGTTCCCGAGCGGTGGCCGTCGCCGCGTTCGAAGCGTTCGAAAATATGGGAGGCGTCGGCTTGCGAAACACCGGGGCCCGAGTCGTGGATCCAGAAACGTAGGATCTGACCATGGCCGTCAACTTCGAGGCTTGAGCCCATACGGATCTTGTCTCCGGGCTGCGTGTACTGCACGGCATTGGTGGCCAGCTGCAGGAATGCCTGGGTAATACGTTGAGCATCGAGCACCTGCTCACCCTCAGCGATCTGCACCAGTTGCCAACGACGGTCGCCCAACACCTGCACCTTGGCCTCGATATCGAGCATGAGTTCGGTCAATTCCACCTCGGCGGGGTTCACGAAGTTCGGCTGTTCGGAGCGCGCCAGAACCAGCAGGTCCGAGACGATGCGTCCCATGCGTGCCAGTTCGGAGTCGACGAGGCGTAACGTTGCGGCCCGTTCGGCGGGGTCCTCGCTCAGCAATTCCAGATGACCGCGCACAATCGTGATGGGGGTGCGTAGTTCGTGCCCGGCATCATCCACGAAGCGTTGCTGGGTATCGTGGATCGCTTGCAGTCGATCGAGCATGAGATTGAATGTGGTCGCCACGGCTGCAATATCGTCATTGCCATTCACCGGCACTCGACCGGAGAGGTCCTTGGTCGAGATGTCCTGGGCGACGCGTTGGACCTGACGGATGGGCTTGAGGATCTGCCCCGCGACTAGCCATGCGATTCCACAGGTCAGCACGAGTCCGGCTAGGCCCACCCAGGCCATGGCCAAGGTAGAGCGTTGTAGCGAGGCCACCGCCTGGTCGGTGGCCTGGGTGATCACTAGGGTGGCGTTCTGCGTCCCAAAGGTTACCTCGATGCGGGCCCAGTGTAGAGCACCACCGGAAGTTTCGGTGATCCCAGAAGTGGCGGACGCTGTCGCCACCTCTCGGAGCGGCAGAGAGAGTGCTGAGACCGGGGTGCCAGCCTCTACCGATGCGGTGGATGCACCTTCGGCCGACACTACGGTGTCATCCACGATGGCCACAAGGCTTTCGCCGGTGGTCAGTGATTGGCGATGGATATATTGACAGAGAAGGTCAGCCACGGTATCGAAGGGACCGCCGGTGCGTGGGTTGCTTCCGGTTTCGGCGAAGCGCACAAACTCTTGGGTTTCTTGGGTCACCGCCTCGTTCGCGCTCTGGGCGATTTCGAGCTGAGAGATGCTACGCGCGGTCGTGGAGACAGCCACCAGGGCGACAGTTGTGGTGAGTAGGATCCAGCCTGTGATGCGAAGACGGGCGGAGAGGGTGGGGAAGCGGAAGTGGCGCCTAGTCATCGTCGTGGTCCTCGTCCTCGTCGTCCTCGTCGGCAGACTCGACTGGCTTCGGCGCCGGTTTGTGGGGTGGCGTCTTGCTCGGCTGACGGATGGGGGACATGCCTCCGGCTGGCGTCTTTGACTGTTCCTTGGCTGGCTCCGATGGTTTCGCCGATTCGCGCGCCGTCACCGGATCGGACGTGCGCCCATCAGAGTTATCGCGTTGCCTCGTGCTCGACTGGCTGGGGTGCACCGAGGGGTGCGGGGTGTTCTCGACGATTACTGGGGATTGTGGCACAACGGGGTTTTGATCGCTGGCCAGTAATAGTTGGCTTCCGACAAGGAACGTCACCGGAATCAGCAATAGCCCGATAACTAGCGCGGTCGTTAGTTTCTTCCTCACAGAATTCATCTTGGTAGATGAATGTGAAACCGATGTGAAGGATGTCTAAGGGTTTCTTCATAGTTACAGGTCATCGGCGGTTTCGCGGGACACGATTCGTTTCGAAATTTTTTTCAATTCATGGCCGGGAGGGCTATCTGCCGGAGAAATAGATGCAGATAGCCTCAGCCGCGGAAATTCGCTGACATGGCAGGTGTCAACTTTAGGTAACCGCACCCAGCAATGACGGCTCAGGCATTCGACCGGGGTGGCGCGGACTTTGCGCGTCCGGTAAAACTCAATAGTGAAACGGAACTGTCGTGGGATATCCGGTTTTCGGTACCGTAGCGCTAGGGGTTAGAGACCCAAATTGCCTGGGCGGCAGCCACTCCCAGAGCCACGGTATTGCCGCAATGCGCGCGTACCTCGACGGTTTCGGCAAACTTATCCATCCCCGAAATTTCGACTTCCGCGCCGATCACCACACCATTTTCTTGCAGGTGCTGTAACAGCTCAGAATCCGCGTCGGAGATGCGCTCAATTATTACGGTGCTTCCCACCGCGGCATCGGCCAACGGGTAGGCCTCGGGGAAGCTGATCGTTCCGTCGGCCGCCGGGATCGGGTCCCCGTGCGGATCGCGGGTGGGGTACCCGAGGGTTTGATCCATACGCTCAATCATGAAGTCGGAGACGGAATGTTCGAGACTGTCTGCCTCTTCATGAACCTGATCCCATCGGTAGCCGAGCATCTTCACGAGGAAGGTTTCGATTAACCGATGGCGGCGCACCATCTGCACGGCAAAGTCGCGGCCGCGTTCGGTCAGGGCAACTTCGCCGTAGGGGGAGTGATCCAACAAATCCTGTTGACGTAATTTGGCCAACGCACCGGAGACGGTCGACAATTTCATGCCGGCGCGTTGCGCGATGCTGCTGGGGGTGACCGGGTCGCTGGACCATTCCTGCAGACCATAGATGATCTTGAGGTAGTTCTGTGCGCTATCCGAAAGCTCTGAGATCGACACGGTATCCATCTTAGTCGGCCACGCCCCCATGCTGGATTCGTCGACTCAGGAAAGGACCTGAGCCGTTGGCTCCAGTAGCAATTGCGTTAACTGGCTGGGGAAGTCCCCGGTAATGCCCAGTACCGGCCGGCAGTTGGCGCGCGACTGATCGGGGTAACCGCGGTATTTGGCCCGCAGGTCGCAGATCGTCTGTCCGCGGCCCGGACCATTGGTGGTGTCGACTTGGGCACGCACCAACGGGGCGGAAGTGATCTCGACATCTCCTAGGGCCACGGCGACGGCCAATGGGTCGTGCATGGCGCAGCAGGCACGACCATAGATTTCCCGGTAGAACTCGAAGTAGTGGCCGAGCATTTGGGCAAGTGCCTGCTCGAACTCGGTCCCGGAGGCGGCCAAACGCTCGCGGTCTTCGGCCTCGAGCACCTGAGTCATCGTGACGTCCAACGGCACCATGGTGACCGTCCAGCCTGCGGCAAATACGGCGGCCGCTGCCTCGGGATCATTGGCGATGTTTGCTTCGGCTACCGGCGTGATATTCCCCGGCACCTCCGCGGCGCCACCCATGATGGTGATCCCGTCGACCAGCTCCGGAAGTCGGGGCTCACGCTCCAACGCCCGGGCAATATTGGTCAGCGGACCCACCGCGATGAGATGGAGCTTTCCCTCTGCCTCGTGAGCCAGCCGAAGCAGCAGGTCGACAGCGGATTCTGCGCTGGGCTCGGTGGTTGACTTGGGCAGCACGATGTTGCCGATGCCGTTTGCACCGTGCACGTGCGGGGCGCCGCCGTCATAACTGCGTGTCATGAAATCGCGTTCGCCAATGGCGACCGGCACGTTCGTCGCTCCAGCCAACTGCAGTAGGTCCAGGGTGTTCCGTGCCGCGGTGGCCGAGTCCGTGTTGCCACTGACCGTGCCGATGCCGCGCAACTGGGCCTTGTCGCTGGCGATGAGGTAGGCCAGCGCCAGCGCATCATCGACGCCGGTATCGCAGTCGAAGTAGATGGGTCGTGCAGACATCGAGTGTTAGTTCCCTTCGGGAGTAGTGGTAGTGCTGTCGTCGGTGGGCGCTGGGACCATGAGGCTGACCAGTAGCGCGGCGGCGGCGATTCCTGCCGAGAGCCACAGTCCGGTTGCGTAACCAATCTCGGAGGCACGGGCCACCAACGGGGCGACGAGCACCACGCCGAGGCTGGCGCCGAGGCCAAAGGAGGCTCCGTTGATTCCCGGTAGCGTGCCGGGTGCTTCCTTGGGGGAGAGCAGCACCGACAGTCCATTGATGGACGTCAGGAAGAATCCATTGTAGAAGATCCCGAGGCATGCGATCATCGCGAGCACCAGCCAGCGGTTCTCAACGAAGAACGCCGCGCCGATCAGAGCAAGCAACGAGCAGGCGGAACCGATACGTAGCGCCAGACGCCAGCCGATCTTTCCGGTAAGCCAGCCGGCCAGTGGTGCGCATAGCACGCCCAGTAGTGCCGCGGGGGTCAGGTAGAGCAGCGCGGAAAGCGAGGGGTCTAGGCCGAAACCATGTTCGCTGTCCTGGCTCAGTACGATCACGGTGAAGTTCATGACGGCAAAGACGCCAGCCAAGGTGAGTACGGTGGAGAGAATCACGGTCAGCACCGGACGCGAGCGCAGGTGGTGCACGGCAACCAGAGGTGTGGCTCGGCGCTTTTCCACGAGGCAGAATACCGCGAAGTTCAGCAACGTGCCCGCACCCAGGAGCAGGGTTGGCACGGCTGCCCAGCCTGCCTCGGAGCCCGATTGCACGAAGTAGGTCAGCAGAATCAAGAAGGTCGAGAGCAGTGCGGCGCCCCACCAGTCCATGCGCCCGGTGGCTACGGCCGCGTGCCGGGCAGGAACCACACGCAGAATTGCCAGGGCGGCACCGAGGGCTAGGGCGAGTACGACCCAGAAGATGGAGTGGAAACCGAGTTTCTCGGTCATCAGGCCACCGAGGTAGCCGTCGAATCCAGCGACGCCGCCATTGATCGAGGCGAGCACACCCACTGCGGTGCCGAAGGCGGCCCGCGAGAGATTTTCTTGGAGCACGATATAGCTCAGCGCAAAAATCGCGCTGGAGGTGCCCTGCATAAAGCGCCCGGTGAGCAGGATTGGCAGGCTTGGCGCCAGCAGGCAAAGCACCGTGCCGGTGGCCATAATGCCGATGACGATGAGCAGTGCGGTGCGTCGACCAATGAAGTCGCTCCAGCGTCCCATCAGTGGTCCGGAGATGGCGCCGGCGAGAAAGAATAAGGATTGCACCTGAGCCACCTGGCCGGCGTCCACCCCGAAATGCGCGCCGATGGCGGGCAGGGCGGGGGTCAGCATCGAGGCGTTGAGCTGGAAAGAGATCACGCCGAGCAAAAGCACCGTGACCAGCAGGATCGGGCCGGGGCGGCGTGCCCCGGTGGGCGCGGCAGAGACGCTTTGTGGCGCGTCAGAAGACAGAGCAGTCACGACAGAAACTCCTTTGTTTTGCAGGTGATGGGCAGCCCTTGGTTACGAGTTGTTATACAACCATGAATGACAACTGAATACAATAGGTAAATGTGACGAACCTGTAGAATCGCGGCAGGAGCGTTTCTAATCCAAAGGTGGATGTTCATGCAGGAGATCACGCAGTGGCCGTGGGCTACCCAAGTCGAATCGCGCCCTGGCGTGCCCTTAAGAGTGGCCGCCTACTCACGCATTGCCGAAGCGATCCGCGCCGGTCAGCTTTCACCCGGTGCGCTACTGCCCACGGAAAGTCAGCTGGGGACGCTACTTCATGTTTCACGCACCGTGGTACGCGAAGCGCTGATGCTGCTCGAAGAGGATGGTCTGGTACGGGCTCGGCGAGGGGTCGGGCGGTTCGTGTCCCATGAACTCCCGCGCATCGGTATCGAGAAAATCCAGCCCTATGAACGCTTGCTGGCCGCGCCGAATCAACGGCTAGAACTGCGCCGCACCGGTGTCTCCGAACAGCCGGCCTCCGAATTTATTGCCCCGCGCCTCGGCCTGGAAATCGACGCACCGACCCATCTGTTTGAAACTGTGTTTCTCCGTGACGGCGAGCCGGTGGCTCTCCTTCAGGAGCATGTGGCGGTGAGCGATGAACAGATCGGCCAGCTGGCGCGGGAACTAAGCGACGAGCCTGCCACGGATCCCACTGGCACCTTATTGACGCGCTTGCAGGAGCGTTTGGGCTCCGACTTTGGCCCTGGCGAATGCGAGATTTCGGTCTCGCAGGCCCGTGAAACGCGCGCACCGCTTTTAGAGCTGGAGGTCGAAGATCCAATTCTGGTACTCACCCAGAGTGTTGCCTTCGCCTCGGTGCCTCGCTATGTCGCGAAATGCGTTGTGCCAGCCCGGGCCGGGCACCTGCTACTGAAACAAACCTAGGTAGCGTAATGACCGTGAACGATGAGGACAAGGTCATTCAGGATTTTGTGGCCGAAGGGGCGATTTTACTCGGTGGTGGCCGGGCCATTTTGATGCAACTGGCCCATCCCGACATCGCGCGAGCTATCGCCCGGCACTCGGCCTTTAACGAGCACCCCGAGCGGCGGCTGATTCACACCCTGTGCTATGTTTACGCGGTCTTGGCCGGTACCGCCGAACAGCGCGCTTGGGTAATTGAGCGGGTAAATGCCGAGCATCGGCCGGTTCGCGGCTCACGGAATGGTAGGCAGGCGGCCTACTCGGCGCGTGACCCCCGCCTGCAATTGTGGGTGGCCGCCACGCTGTACGACTCGGCCCACACGCTGGCCCAGCGGGTGCTGCCGCCATTGAGTCCCGCCGCCGAAGAAAGCATCTATCGTTTCTACCATCGGCTGGGCTCGGCGCTGCAAATGCCCGAACAAAACTGGCCCGAATCCCGTAGCGCCTTTGAAGAGTACCTGCGCGCCACCACACACTCCTTGCAGGTATCTCAGCAAGCACGGAACCTTGCGCAACAGCTCTTCGCCGCCCAGCAGGCTCCGTGGTGGATCCGCGTCGTAATGCCCACGGTGCGGGCCGTGACCATCGAAACTCTTCCGCCGGCGTTAACCCTTGGCTTCGGGTTGCGCAGTACGCGGGCGACCCAGCGACGGGCGAGCGCCTGCCTTGCAGGCGCACGCTGGGCCACCAGATGGCTACCGCGCAGGATCCGGCGGATCCCACTCTTTCTGTCATTGCGGTACTTGCACCGAACATATAGGAAGGACAATGGTGAGCAGTGAACAACACCCCACGGCCTACTGCGCCATCGCGGAACGCTACACCGAACTCTTCGGGGATGTCGCACGACTAGCCGTCGAGGATCGCCGGCTGATTAGTTCCTGGGCGGCGGAATGCCACGGGCGGATCCTCGATGCCGGTTGCGGCCCAGGGCACTGGTCGGCATGGCTTGCCGCGCAGGGGCACCACACTCTGGGAGTGGATGTCAGTGAACGCTTTATTACTTCCGCGCGGCAGCGACACCCTGAGCTAGTCCTCGAACTGGCAGATCTGCGCCAGCTATCGTTCCCTGACGCGTCGTTTGGGGCCGCATTGGCCTGGTACTCCCTCATCCACGCAGACTCGGCCACTCTGGATCAAATGCTCAGGGAGCTTAATCGTTGTTTGAGCCCTGGCGGCTCACTTTTGATGGGGTTTTTCGATGGGCCGGAAGGCGAGCCTTTCGACCATGCCGTCACCTTGGCCTACTACCACCGGGTCACAGATCTTACCGTGAGATTGGAGCGCGCCGGATTTCGCGTGGTGCGCAGCGAGACACGTCAAGATCCGGGGGTGCGAGCCCACGCGGCACTGATCGCGCAGAAGGTAGAGTTTGGTGACCCGGCCCGGGTGAACAACGCGCTTTAAAGGGTTGCGGGCCGACGTGTAGCACCGGCGAGACCAATTGATCGCGGCCGTGTTTGCATATGTCTCGCAACCCCTGCTGACCTAGGTGTCGATCGCCTGACTCAACAAGTGGCCGTTGCTGGAGGCGACGAGTGGTTCCCTGCGGAGCTGGCTGGGTGTTACCTGTGGATGAATTACTCTGGAACCGACCCCGCGGGATTCATTCGCGGTGCACAGGCGATCGGCCAACAACTCAGTGCGCAGGGGCTGTAATACAGTGCCGCGCTAAGCTTCGAAGAAGCTCAGCGCGGCTCACAGAATGTGCTCGAGTATGTCGGCGGAAGACCGAGAGGACTACCCTTGTCGGCCCTTCATCCGCGGATTCTGTTTGTTGATGACATAGATCTTGCCGCGGCGGCGCACCACCTGAGCGCCGGGCTGATTCTTCAGTGAGCGGATCGACTTGCGAACTTTCATGAGTTTTCCTCCATTGTGTGTGGCGTTAAACCGGTTGATAAATCGGCTAGTTCGGCATCGTTGAGTTCGCAGCGCCGCAAGAGTGCACTGACTTCCTCGGCCTCATGTTCGTCACTGGTTAACACGAGCTGCGTGCATGCCGTCTCGGCACCCCAGCTACCCGTGGATTGCATCCAGACGCGCGGGCCAACTCCACCAAGGGCGATGCGTGAACCGGGCGAATTTCCCATCCAGAGTGTTCCACGAATCCAAGCGCACGAGGAAGCCAGCTGCGGCAAGGCCTCGCGGAAGCGCTCAGGGTGTAACGGGCGCTCGGCCTGGAGCCGCAGGCAACGATGTCCGCCGGCTCCCGGAATCGTGGCGTGCGCGTTAAGTGCCGGTAGGTGGCCGGGCCGAGTGCGTTTCAGGGCGGAGGGCAGGTCAAAGTTTCCCAACGTGAGATCGTGGCCTACCTGCACGCGGACGGCATGGGGCGCGAGCAAGTCCACGAGATGGCGCCCGGTCATCCACTCGTGGTGCTCAGCAGGGTCGTGTTCGAGCAAGGCGCTGTCCAAGCCGTGGGCGAGTACGAGCGTATCGGCCCAAGCGGCATCCTCTACGAGGAATTCTCCGGGGCGTGACGGGTCGCTGTCGTCGACCCCAAAGCCCGCCTCGGATAGCAGTCGGGTGTCCCAGAGACGATCCTCAAAAGAGGCGGGATCGAGGCCGAGAATGGCCGACCGCACGCGAATATCCTTGGCTCGCAATTCGGAGCCGACATAGTGCTCCACGGTCGCTAGGGACCATCCGGTGGGGAGCACAAGAATAAAGCGTGTCCCCTCGGTGCGTAGGCGTAAGAGCGTGGGCAGGATGTCATAGCGAAAGGCGCAGCCCTGACACCAGTGCTCGAAGGTACTTTCGGCACGTTCGCCTGCTCCGCCCGGGCGTTGAATCTGGCGCAGCAAACGAGGCCCCTCGAGCGCATCGTAGGTCGCGACGGTCGCATCGGGATAGATGGCTTGCGCATGGGTCAGCGCTGCAGAACGCGCCTGTTGTTCGAGAGCTGAAATCACTAGAAGTTCCATCGAAAGAACTCTAAATGAGAATCATTCGCATTAGCAAGTCTGGATCACGGGTCGGCTTAACGAAACGGCCGCGTACCTCCGAAGGGAAGTACGCGGCCGCGCCGAGTCTATTGAATTAGTGTCCAGTGACCTGAGCAAAAGGTGGGGTCATTACCGAATCGGAGACGGCCACCGCAGGGTCATCGCCTAAGTGGATGATGGCATTGTCTTCATTGACGTGGACGACGGAGGGGGTGAAGGTCCGGGCCTCGGCGTCCTCCATCTGGGCGTAGCTCATGAGAATCACGATGTCGCCGGGATGCACCAGATGGGCGGCGGCTCCATTAATGCCAATTACGCCGCTGCCGGGCTCGCCGGCAATTGTGTAGGTTTCAAGGCGGGCGCCATTGGTGACGTCAACAATCGAGACCAACTCGCCGGGCAGGATGTCAGCTGCTTCGAGCAGGGTGGAGTCAACGGTGACAGAGCCAACGTAGTGCAGATCGGCTTGGGTGACCGTGGCACGGTGGATCTTGGACTTGAACATGGTCCGCTGCATGGGGTGACCGTCCTGAGGGTGTCTACGGGGTCTTACGCTCATCCAGTGTACGCCGGTCGCTAGGCGCGGTGGGCGTGTAGAGACGACGATAACAAAGCGCCCGCAGTGACAGCGGACAAGCAAAACCGCCGCAGCCCGAGTTTACCGGGCTACGGCGGTTATGCCAGAAACGCAGAACTACTTAGCGGCGGCGTCCTTGATGGCGCGGCTAACCTCGCCGGAAGCGATCAGCTCGTAGGCAGCTTCCAGGTCGGCCGAGAGGAAGCGGTCCGGGCCCGGGCCGGCAACCTTGCCGCGCAGCACCTCGAGGGCGGCGCCGGTGACCGGGCTTGGCTTCAACGGAGCGCGCAGATCCAGGGCGCGGCCCGATACCACCAGCTCAATGGCCAGAATGCGACGCAGGTTCGCCACGGCGGTGCGCAGCTTGCGGGCGGCATGCCAGCCCAACGACACGTGGTCTTCCTGCATGGCCGAAGACGGGATCGAATCGGCGCTGGCCGGGACGGCCAGACGCTTGTTTTCGGCCACCAGGCCGGCCTGGGTGTACTGAGCAATCATCATGCCCGAGTCCACGCCCGGATCATCGGCCAAGAAGGCATTCAGATCGCGGTTGCGGGCAGGGTCTAGCGCACGGTCGGTGCGGCGCTCGGCCAACGAGCCGAGGTCGGCAACGGCGATGGCCAAGAAGTCCAGCACGTAGGCCACTGGGGCGCCGTGGAAGTTGCCGTTGGAGGTAACTTCGCCGCTTGGCAACACCACGGGGTTATCGATAGCGGCAGCCAGTTCGCGCGTAGCCACGGTGGTGGCGTGGGCGATGGTGTCGCGGACCGCGCCGGTGACCTGTGGGGAGCAGCGCAGCGAGTAGGCGTCCTGTACGCGGCCGTCGCCCTCACGGTGCGAGGCGACGATTTCGGATCCGGCCAGGGCCTTGAACATGTTCGCGGCGCTGGTCTTCTGGCCCGGGTGCGGGCGCAGCGGTTCGTGGAGCTCGGCGCGGAACACCTGATCGGTGCCGAACTGCGATTCGACGCTCATGGCGCCGGTAACATCGGCCAGATCTGCCAGCTCGTTCAGGTCCGCAAGGGCCATGACCAGCATGCCCAGCATGCCGTCGGTGCCGTTGACCAGTGCGAGGCCTTCCTTTTCGCGCAGCTCCACCGGGGTGATGCCGGCTTCGGCGAGCAGTTCGGGAACCGGGCGCTGTACGCCGTCCTTGTCTACGGCTTCGCCTTCGCCCATGAGCACGAGGGCGCAGTGGGAGAGCGGGGCTAAGTCACCGGAGCAGCCCAGCGAACCGTACTCGCGGACCAGCGGGGTGATCCCGGCATTGAGCAGGTCGACCATGGTCTGCAATACGACGGGGCGCACACCGGCGCGGCCCGAGGCCAGAGTCTTGGCGCGCAGGAACATCAGGGCGCGAACAACTTCGCGCTCCACCGG
The DNA here is from genome assembly GCA_031317595.1 of Glutamicibacter sp. PS. Lineage (GTDB taxonomy): Bacteria > Actinomycetota > Actinomycetes > Actinomycetales > Micrococcaceae > Glutamicibacter > Glutamicibacter endophyticus. The sequence continues at coordinate 2,493,400 of JANCMB010000001.1, read as the reverse complement.
AGTGCCCATACCCGCGGCGTGAGAGCGGATCAACGAGCGCTGCAGTTTGGCCCGATCCTCGTGCGGGATGTGGCGGGTGGCCAGTGCGCCGAATCCGGTGGACACGCCGTAGACCGGGGTTTCCTGAGCGGCGAGGGCATCGATGTGGGCGCGGACCTCTGCGAGCTGTTCGATAACAGCCGGGGCGATGGTGATTTGCGCGTCGTGGCGGGCCACGTTGATGACGTCTTCGGCGGTGACGCCGGTGACATTCAAGGTCACGCCGGTGGTGGTAGTAGTCATGGCAATCCTTTTGGTTGGGTCAGTTCGGTTCCTACCATCCATTGTTGGGTACGCGGGCGGGTTAACCTAGGGTCTCTACGAGCTGGTATCCGGGATTTCAGACAGCTCGGCTATTGCTATTGAATGGCATTCATTTTGCCTGCTTGGCGAGTGAATAGTTTGAAAAGATTTAATGCAAAGGTCGCGAACCTGGCGCATTGTGGGCGAACATTTCGCGGATTTCTGTAACATCTCTCACTATTGATCAATTCTCTGTCGAAGTGGAATACCCTCGAGAAATGGGTCACGACGATGTGCCCCGATGACCGTTGTCCGCAAGGTTAACGGCGTAGCGCCACCACACAGAGGAAGACCACCCAAGGTGTCCACGGGAATAGTAACGAAAGATGTGCCGCAGACTGCGACACCAGAAAGCGCATGGAGAAAGCGCAAAGACGCATGGGAACACCTGGGCTATGTACTAGGGGAAATTATCCGTGAGTCGGAGGAAGCCGAAGTGTGCAAACTGCACCGCAGTGAGGTGCGTCGGCTTCTGGGCTTGCTCGAGAGCATGGAGCCTTACTGGGCCAACCCGGGTATCGAATACTTCCACGGAGTGCTTGACCTCATACGTGAGGAGCGATTCCCCGAGGCCCTAGAGAAGATCTACCAGGCCAACCAATCATTTCGTACGCAAACGCAGTACGTTGACCTAGAGGGTCACCATAATGGCAGTGAGCACGACGAGGAGCATCAGCACGGCTCGCACACGCCAAATGTCGAAATTCTCCTGGTCGACAACGGACCGGCAGATGAAATTGCGCGTTTCAAAGAAGAGATGCTGTCAATGCGTGTGCGGACCGATCCGTTCAACTACAACTTCGTTGTTGTGCCCAGCGTCGAAGATGCACTGGCCGCCGTGGTGATTAACCCCGGTATCCAAGCCGTGGTGATCACCGCGCGATTCGAACTTTCCACGCGCCGTAAGCTCAGCTCCAAGTTGCGGCAGTACATTGACCGTCGTACCAAGAGGCTTTTCTCCTCGGCGCGTCAGATCCAGCAGATCCTCGACCTCGAAGAGGCACTGGACGAAATTCGACCTGAGATTCCGGTGTACTTGATCGCCGGGGTGGCACTCGAATCGCTCGCACATGAAATCACCGGGCGGTTCAAGCGCATCTTCTCCCGCAACGATGGGCTAGATCTTCACCTATCGCTGATTGCCGAGATCATGGGGCGCTATGACACGCCGTTCTTCAAGGCGCTACAACGCTATGCCAAACGACCCGGCGGTGTCTTCCACGCCATGCCCATCTCGCGGGCCGGATCCGTGCAAAACTCGCCTTGGGCCCGCGACCTCGTCGACTTCTACGGCATGAATCTCCTGTTGGCCGAGACGTCGGCTACCTCCGGCGGTCTTGACTCCTTGCTCGATCCGCACGGGTCAATCAAGAAGGCGCATGAGCTGGCTGCTCGAGCCTTCGGGAGCCATCGCACCTATTTCGTCACTAACGGCACCTCCACGGCGAATAAGATCGTGCACCAGTCGATCATCGCGCCCGGCGACATCGTTTTGGTGGACCGGAACTGCCACAAATCGCATCACTATTCGTTGGTGCTGGCCGGGGCAAACGTCTCGTACCTAGAGGCCTACCCGCTCGATGAGCATTCCATGTATGGAGCCGTGTCGCTCCGCGAAATCAAGGGCCGTCTGCTGGCGCTGCGTCGCGAAGGTTTGTTGCATAAGGTCAAGATGATTGCGTTGACCAACTGCACCTTTGACGGCATCGTCTATGACGCTCGCCGCGTGATGGAAGAGTGCCTGGCCATCAAGCCCGACCTGGTCTTCTTGTGGGATGAAGCGTGGTTTGCCTTCGCCGGATTCCACCCGATCTACCGGCAACGCACCGGAATGGCCTCGGCGGCGCGCATGGAGGCCGACTTCGAGACCGCACAGTACCGTGCCGCCTACCGTGATCAGACGCATCGGCTTCCGGCTCCCGGATCGGCGCAGAGTCCCGATAATGATCAGGTATGGCTCGACACCCGATTGATTCCGGATCCGGACAAGGCGCGCCTGCGCGTCTACTCCACGCAGTCCACGCACAAAACCCTGACCTCGTTACGTCAGGGCTCGATGATTCACGTCTACGATCAAGACTTCGCCACGCGTAACGTTGCCGCGTTCCGCGAGGCCTACATGACGCACACCTCAACCTCGCCGAACTACCAAATTTTGGCGTCGCTGGACATCGGGCGTCGACAGGTCGAGCTCGAGGGTTATTCCTTGATCCAACGCCAGGTGGACTTGGCGCAATCAGTAGCTCGCGCAGTCAACCGTCATCAGCTGCTCAGGAAGTACTTCCGTGTCTTGAACACCTTCGATCTGATTCCCCAAGAATTTCGTAGTGCGCGGGTTCCAGATCCGGTTCGAGATGGATTGGGGACGTGGGATACGGTCTGGGCCGAAGACGAGTTCGTGGTTGACCCCAGCCGTCTGACCCTCGACATCAGTGCCACCGGTGTGGACGGAGATACGTTCAAACACACCTACCTGATGGACGGACACGCAATCCAGGTCAACAAGACCAGCCGCACTTCCGTGCTGCTGATGACCAATATCGGTACTAATCGTTCCGCCGTGGCACACCTCATTGAGGTGCTCGTGAAGATCGCTGAAGAGCTTGACCACAAACGCCGACTAAACGGAGCAATGGCGCCGGTGGTTGACCCGGCGGCGGGCATTCCCATGCCGGACTTCAGCTACTTCTCCGAAGCTTTTAGCGGGGGCGGTGGCAGTGGTGACATGCGCACGGCCTATTACTTGACCTACCAAGAGGGCTCGAGCCACTTCCTGTTCTCCAGGCAGATCCGTGAACGCATTGCGGCAGGCGAAGAAGTGGTATCGGCGGCCTTCGTGACACCTTACCCGCCGGGATTCCCAGTGCTCGTGCCGGGCCAAGTTATTACCGCGGAGATCTTGGACTACATGGACGTGCTCGATACCCGTGAGATTCACGGCTACGACCGCCGTCGTGGATATCAGGTATTTACCCCTGCCGCGATTGCCAAGATTCTCGAGAAATAGTTCGTAAAGTCAAATGCTCGGCACGATCCTAAATTGATGTGCCGAGCATTTGTTTTGCGTACGTATTCACGGTATTTGAAGTCAGAAATTCAAATGAATATTAGCCAGGACGTCGGTGCCGTATTGGTTGCCGTGCGCGGTGTCGCTAAATGTCTGCGGTGGTTGCGAAAAGCCAACCATATTCCCATCGCGGGATAGTTCAAGGGTCTCTACAGTTCCGAGGGCAATGATGTTTCCATTGCCACGCACGCGAAGTGTGCCGATTTGCTCGGCTGCCAACTTCAGTCCATTGGCCTCGATCACGACCTCGGTGCAGTCGCCGGTGAGTTCGACGATTTCTCCGCTGGTTTCGCGAGGAATGACGGTAGCACCCTCGGAGCAGGTCACCTTGCGACCGTGAGTGGTGATCTGTGTAAAGGCCGCCTTTAGTCCATCACCGTCCATGGAAGGCGACGCATTATGGGCCGAAGCACTGGGTGTTGAGCCTTCGCCCTGCGGCGGCTCGGATGCCACCTCCGGCCCAGCGCAGGCAGATAGCCCTAGGAGAGGCAGGCTTAGCGCCAAGGAAGCGGTCAGGGATCGCATGGAGTTCGTCATCAGAATCCTTTCGGTTTCTTTGCCAATTACCCACCCTAGGCCGCATCCGTGGCAATGGCTAAACGCCGGCACATCGATAGCGGCACTGGCAAGGCTTAACCAGTTGAGGGTGGGTACCGGCGCCATTGCCGGTACCCACCCTCGGGTGGTGTCAGTGCTTACTGATCCATCATCGGAACGCGCACACCGCGCTCCTTGGCTACCTCGACCGCGCGGTCGTAGCCGGCATCCACGTGACGGATAACGCCCATGCCCGGGTCGTTGGTCAGCAGCGCCTCAAGCTTGGCCGCGGCCAACTCGGTACCGTCGGCCAGGGAAACCTGTCCGGCGTGGATGGAACGGCCGATGCCAACGCCGCCACCGTGGTGCAACGAAACCCACGACGCACCCGAGCTGGTTGCGGTCAATGCGTTGAGCAGCGGCCAGTCAGCGATGGCGTCCGAGCCATCCTTCATGGCTTCGGTCTCGCGGTACGGCGAAGCGACCGAACCCGAGTCCAAGTGGTCGCGGCCGATAACGATCGGAGCCGAGACCTTGCCCTCGGCGACCAACTTGTTGAACAGCAGGCCGGCCTTGTGGCGCTCGCCGTAGCCCAACCAGCAGATACGTGCCGGCAGGCCCTCAAACTCTACGCGCTCGGCAGCGGCGTCCAGCCAGCGGTGCAGGTGCTCGTTCTCCGGGAACAGTTCCTTCAGCGCCTCGTCGGTGACGCGGATGTCCTCGGGATCACCCGAAAGGGCAACCCAGCGGAATGGGCCAAGACCCTCGCAGAACAGCGGGCGGATGTAGGCAGGAACGAAGCCCGGGAATTCGAAGGCACGCTCGTAGCCGCCCTTGCGAGCTTCGTCGCGGATCGAGTTACCGTAGTCGAAAACTTCGGCGCCGGCATCCTGGAACTCGACCATGGCCTGAACCTGGGCGGCCATGGCAGCCTGGGCCTTCTTCGTGAAGCCCACCGGATCCGCCTTCGCCTCGGCATCCCACTGTTCCATGGTGTATTCCACCGGCAGGTAGGACAGCGGGTCATGGGCGCTGGTCTGGTCGGTGACGATATCAATGGTGAACTCGCCGGCCTTGTGACGCTCGAGCAGTGCCGGGAAGACCTCGGCGGCGTTGCCGACATATCCAACGGACAGGCCGCGGCCTTCGGCCTTGGCGGCTAGTACCTTCTCCAGAGCCTTGTCCAGATCCAGCTCCACCTCATCGAGGTAGCGCTTCTCGGCGCGGCGGCGGAGGCGCGACTCATTGACGTCCACGATCAGGCAAGCACCGTCGTTCAGAGTGACGGACAGCGGCTGAGCGCCACCCATGCCACCGCAACCACCGGTGAGGGTCAGGGTGCCGGCCAGGGTGCCGTTGAAGCGCTTCTTGGCGACGGCGGCGAAGGTCTCGTAGGTGCCCTGCAGGATGCCCTGGGTGCCGATGTAGATCCAGGAACCTGCGGTCATCTGGCCATACATCATCAGGCCCTCGGCCTCGAGCTTGCGGAAGTACTCCCAGTTCGCCCAGTCGCCCACGAGGTTCGAGTTGGCGATCAGTACGCGCGGTGCCCACTTGTTGGTCTTGAAGACGCCGACCGGCTTGCCGGACTGAACCAACAGGGTCTCGTCTTCTTCGAGGTCCTTCAGGGTCTCGACGATTGCATCGAATGCTTCCCAGTTACGGGCGGCCTTGCCGGTGCCACCGTAGACGACCAGCGATTCAGGGTGTTCGGCAACCTCGGGGTCGAGGTTGTTCATCAGCATGCGCAGCGGGGCCTCGGTGGCCCAGGACTTTGCGGTTAGTTCGGTGCCGCGTGGGGCGCGGACTACACGAGAGGTCGAGGTCGACATGTGTGGCTCCTTGGGTGGAATCAAGCAGTGTTTTGCGATTGATTTAATGATTCGTCACTCCAGGCTCGGGCGGTAGCGCAATTTTGCTCGATGTGTCTGGTATTTCAGATTCGAGGGTTCACTCGTGCTGATCTCGCGGCCTTCGCGCCGGGCAGAATCTGGGAAACCGCCGGTCAGCGAGGGAATTTCGACGTCCCTCGGCGACTAGTATGACGTTATGGATATGGGTCCCCTCGATCTCGCTGACGAACGGCACATGATTTCGGCATATGCCGTCGAGACGGCAGCAACCTCGGCAGTACGAGCCGGCTGGATCGCACCGTCTGCGGAAAACCGCATCGCAATGTGGCGCGCTAATGATGGCTGGTCTAAAGATCTCATCGGGATGTGGGACGGGGCGCGGCTCTGCGGCTTCGCCGCTGGATTGCATGAGGAAGCCTCCGCCACGGAGCGGTGGGTGTTGGTTTGGGTCGCACCCGAGTACCAGCGGAGGGGGATTGGCAGCTCGCTCGTGCGCGCAGTAGAAGCCGCCAGCCCCGCCGTCACACGCCGCCTGATTGCTAGCGCGTATAGTGCGACAACCCACGAAATAGACGTGCTGACACAGCGGTTCGCGCTACCGCTAGGGTATGCCGTGGCAACCACGGAGACGGTCGTTGAATTGGATCTTCGTAGCGAGGGGCCCTTCACGCCGGGAGAGATTGCCGGGTACACCATCGCAAGTTTCATTAACGGGGTCCCACAGGAATTTCAGGAGCAGATTGGCTATCTGAAAGGTCTAGTCGACTCGGAAGCGCCAAGCGGTGCACTGGATTGGCAAGACGCCCCGGTAACTCCCGCTCAGTACGTCCGCGAAATTGAAAACTGGACCGCGCGAGGTGCCACGGTCGTTGAATCTATTGCGGTAACCCAAGACGGCACGGTGGTGGCTTGGACCTGTCTCGTCGTTCCTGCGGAGCCCGATCGTCCCGCACAGATCGAAGGGACCATCGTGCTTGCAGAGCACCGTGGAAAAGGGCTCGGGAAGGCCGTGAAACAGGAGAATCTTGCTCAGGCAGCATGTACGACCCCGGTAGCCACTGTGCGAACCAGTAGCGATGAGAAGAACGAATGGATGCGTCGGATCAATAGTGCGCTGGGATTTCTCCCCGTTGAGACCGAAGCAATATTCCACAAGGGCACGGCAGTCGCATGACCGCTGGAGAGAGCGCCTAAAAGTTGTTGACAACCCCGCGTGGCCTAGGTTCTGGCCACGCGGGATCCCAAGCCTTCCCTAGACGTTCAGCCGGTAACCGCGCTTGATGACGGTCGAGACCAACGTCGGATCGGGGAGCGATTTGCGTAGTCGGCTTACGGCCATGTCCAAGGCGTGGTTGGAGCTGACCGATGGAAGCAATGACACTAGTTCGGCGCGGGAAACTACGGCACCACCCGCATCGAGCAGGCGACGCAAGACCTCGGCTTGGGCCTGCCCGAGCTCGATGGACTGATCTTCAACATACAGCGTGTGTCCGCGAAGCTGGCAGGCCCCCAACGCGGTCTGACAACTCAAGGTGCCGTGCGTGCCCAAGTGCTCAATCAATTGCAAAATCATGGCACCCATACGGTGACGCTCGGGAATTAGCGGTTCTACGCCAGCGGACTGCAAGGGGGCAGCGGTCACCGGGCCGACGGTAGCGACGGTGACCCGTTCGCGCAGCGAGCGGGTGAGGGCGTCGAAGGAACCTCGGGAGCGAGCCACGGCGAATAGCGCATGCACCGCCGGAGCACTGGTGAAAGTGACAGCGTCAAGACGACCAGCAATCAGCGAATGTACCAGTTCGATCATCGATTCTTCGCGCGCCGAGTCCACCCAGCGGTAGGGTTCGACCTCAACCAAATCACGGGCGCCTAGCCGGTGTAGCGAACCAATAAGGTCCGGGTCGCTATCGGCGTGCCACTGGATCGCCACCTTCTTGCCTCGGATGTCGCTGGCAAGGTCGCGCAAGAGTGTGGAGGTAAGGCCGTCCGATCCCACCGATGCGGCCGTGAATCCCAGTGCACGCACCGCCCCGAGCGCCTTTGCACCGCGTACATGAATCTGCGCGTCGCTCAACACTCGAGTCAAGGATTCGCCGAGACCGGCGGCTTCTGCTGAGTCGAACCAACGGCGAAAGCCGTAACCGGTGGTTACCAGAAGCAGGTGAGGTCGCTGGGCAATTACCTGTCGCGTCTGGGATAGCAGCTGTTCTTCGTTATCGAGCGGGGCGAGCTTGAGCAGAGGTGTATGTTCAACCAGTGCGCCGCGTCGTTCCAGCGCCTCGACAAGTTCCTGAGAACGTCGGTCGCTGGTCACCGCGATACGGAAGCCGGCAAGGGGCGCCTGAAGCGTGGACTGCGAACTCGGGGCGTTCATGCCACCTCCATGGCTGGGACCGGCTGGATCTCTGGCAATGCTAAGGGAAGCGCTGCTACTTCACCGATGACGATGACGGCGGGATTAGCGCAGCGATGTGCGCGAGCATCTGCTGCCAACGAGCCGAGGGTGCTGTGGAGCGACCGTTGCGATTCGGTGCACCCTTGTTCAATGATGGCGCAGGGAGTGCTCGCTACAAGACCGCGGCGAAGCAACCCGGCGCAGGTGTGCTCCAAAGTACCCATGCCCATGAGCACCACGATCGTGCTGCCCAGCGCGGCGAGGTGAGTTAGTTGCTCATCGGACAACGGGTCGTGCCCAGATATGACGGTGAATGAGGTTGTTACGGAGCGCGAAGTCACCGGGATTCCGGCGGCGGCAGGAACGGCGATGGAACTGCTCAGCCCGGGTATGACGTCGACTTCCAGCCCAGCAGCGCGTGCGGCATGAACTTCTTCGTAGCCTCGGCCGAAAACGTAGGGGTCACCGCCCTTCAGACGGACCACATGAGCCCCAGCGCTGGCCGCCTCAATCATTCGCTGTTCGATTTCGCGTTGCGAGACCTTGTGGTGGCCGGGGGTCTTCCCGACATCCACCAGTCGCGCCTGAGGTGCCAATTCGGAGAGGTGCTTGCCCGGTCCCAGCCGGTCATAGAACACCACATCGGCCTCGGACAGTACCCGCGCGGCCCGCAGGGTGAGTAGATCCAATGCACCGGGGCCACCCCCGACGAGGGAGACGCGCCCAGAAGGGAGACCTCCGCGGCTTTGTTTAGAGGGTTCGGTGCTCATGGGAACCAACTCGGCTTTCATTCGTGAAATCTGGGAATAAAAAAACCCTATGCAAGGGTCTTTGCCCCCGAGTTTCTTGAATGTTTCAAGCATGATAAATCGGACTATTGGCCCGACCGGGCTAGCGGCGACGTCCTGAAAAGCGATCCGCCAGAGCACCGGCGGTCTCTTGCAGTGGCTCAATCACACGCTCGCGAATATTTTCCTCGGTGAATCGTCCAGCCAGAAACGTCACGGCGATTGCGGCAACGGGCCAATCTCGGGTGTCTTTCACAACCACGGCAATCGAGTGGAAATCGGGGGTGACATCCCCGGTTTCCTGCGCGTATCCGCGCGTTGCGGTGTGCTCCAGCTCGGTGCGTAGCGTTGCATAGTTACGCATTGACGTCGTTGCCCCGTCGCGTACCGTGAAACTTGAGGCACGCGGGTAGAGTGCTCGCACCTGAGACTTGGGCAGGGCCGCCAGAATGGCGCGGCCCGAGGCTGTTAGGTGAGACGGTAGACGCACCCCGACGTCGGTAACCAGCGAAGGACGGCCTTTCGCGCGCTCCTCGACAATGTAGAGCACGTCATTTCCGTGGAGCACCGCCAGGTGTGCGCTTTCGCCAATGCGGTCCACCAAGGTGGCAAGAAGTGGCGCACCGTGACGTGCCAGTGGTTCCTGCCTAGTGAAAGCGCTCGAGAGCTCGAAGGCGGAAATGCCTAGTCCATAGGACTGTTCTTCGGGGTAGTGCGCTACGTAGCCCTGCTCCACCATGATGGCGAGAATCTGATAGACGCTCGAGCGTGGAATATCGAGGAGTTTGGCGATCATGGCCGCTGGGGTCGGCGATTTCCTGCTGGCCAGCAGGGTCAGGATGCGGAGCGTATGTTGGGCTGCTGGCACCTTGACGTTCATCGGGGCTCCTTCCCGCCTACGGCTTCATTGGACACCAGATGTTCGTTGCGTATTTCGATCAGTTTTCGAAGATACTTGCCCAGAATAAGTCTTTCGACCAGCCAGCCCAAGGCTCCGAAGGGGGCGCGGAAACTAACCGTATCCACCATGACGGTTTGCCCTTGCTCAACATGAAACTCATGCAAGTGGTGGAAGGAAGCAAAGGGCCCGGTCACTTGTTCATCTATGAAGAATCGTGGGGACGTCAGTGCGGTGATACGCGACGTCATTCGGACTGGGAGGCCAAAGTGTCGTGCCTGCCAGGTGACCTGCTCGCCCAAACCAATTTGGCCGCTTCGGACGCCGGCGACGGCCCGCTCCGCCGAATGCCGCATTGAGGCGGTGTGCGCGTCAATGCTCAGCGACCGGTCAAAGAGTTCCTGGACGGGAAGTGCGGTTCTCGTAACGCATTGAAATTGGACGGCCATCTCACCAGTATTGCCTATTCCACAGGTGCAAGGGTGGCGATCACGCCTCGATGGTCGCTGCCCTTGACGCTAATGGTCCGCGAGGAGCCGGTCAGCGAGTCCGAAATAAGTACATGATCCAAGCGCATCACGGGGAAGGGGCGGTCCGGCCACGTCATGCCCAGCCCCCAGTGACTACTTGGGGTGTCACGCAGATATTTGAGGAGCCCTGACATATTTCGGTCCGTGGAGGTGGCGTTGAAATCGCCCATCGCGACAATCCGGGCAGCGGAGTCCGTCGCAATGGTTGATTCCAGTTGATCCAGCATCCGGTCACGTGAGGCATGGTCCGCCGGCCGGGCCGAGGCCGCGTGTACCGCGTAAAGACGAAGCGGGCCTTGGTTGGTGATGACATCCGTGCGCAAGGCGCGCTTCCAACCCAGGCCCAAATCCAAGGCTTGGGTATTACGCAGCGGGTACTTGCTGAACACCGCCACGGTGCCGACATGGACGTAGTGTGGAAAAACATCGGATAGCTCACGCTGCAGATCGTCGACTTGGTCGGGGGAGATTTCTTGTACCGAGAGCACATCCACCGACCCACGGGTGAGTTCGGACTCCAGCAACCCGTTGGTGGTCACATAGGCGTTCTGTGTCGCCATGATGAGGGAGGCATCAGCCGGTGGGGTAGTAGCCGGGAGCACCGCGGTCCCGAACATCAGGGTCCACGCTATGGCGGGAACACACCAACTGAGCAGTGCTAGTTTTCCACGAATTAGCGCTAGCGGCACGATGGCTAACAACACGAGGACGCCAAGCCACGGTGCGAGATTATCGGCAATCAGTCCCAACCCGAAAACATCAGGTACCCAATGATGAAAAATGAGTAAGCCTGCGAGTGCGAGCAGAGCAAGCGAGAAAACGACTCGGGCGATACGTCGCCCGAGGCCCACCCGGGCAACGGGATTTAGAGACATCAGGCTCTAAGATTGCCACAGTGTCCTGTGAGCAAGGTGGCAGTGCCACGGCCTTTATCTGGAAACTCTCGAACCGTAGGCTTAGAAGGTGCCAGCGACGCCGCATCGTCCTAACTCCGCACTCATCACCTCAAAGGATTTCATGAGCACCTCCAAGTACTTAGAAGGCCGTGCGCTATTTTGGGCCGTCATCGCCCTTGCCATGGGCGGTGTTGGTATCGGCGTTACCGAGTTTTCGATCATGGGCTTGTTGCAGGAAGGCGCCGCCGACCTTGGCGTAGAAAACTCGGCGATGGGTCTGATGATTAGTGCTTATGCCATTGGTGTCGTTGTCGGTGCACCTTTGCTGACCGCACTGGCCGCGAAGATTCCGCGCAAGCGCGCTGTGCAGTATCTGATGGTGTTCTTCGCCATTGCGAACCTATCTTCGGCCTTCGCCCCTGACTACGGATCCATGATCCTCACCCGCTTCCTCTCCGGGCTGCCGCACGGTGCCTACTTTGGGTTGGCCGGCGTATTGGCCGGTTCGCTAGTGCCCGCAACCATGCGTGGACGAGCCATCGCGTGGGTGATGCTGGGGCTGTCGGTGGCAAACGTCGCCGGTGTGCCGTTGGTGACCCGACTGGGCCAATCTCTCGGCTGGCGCTCGATGTTTATCGTAGTGGGTGTTATCGGGTTACTGACCTTGGCGATGATTACGTTCTTCGTGCCATGGCATAAGGCCGCCGAGGGAGCGTCCATGCGGCGCGAACTATCGGCCCTGCGTAGCGGCTCAGTGTGGCTTGCCATGCTGACCGGCATTGTTGGCTTTGGCGGGTTTTTCGCCGTGTATTCCTACATCAGCCCGACGTTAACCGATGTGACTGGTGTTGATATCAACCTCGTTCCGCTGGTCTTGGCACTTTATGGCATTGGTATGGTGGTCGGCTCATTGATTGGTGGTCGACTGGCCGACTGGTCCGTATTTGGCGCGATCAAGCTGGCCACCTCCATCATGATCGTTGTGATGCTCACCTTCGGGTTGATCTCCGAATGGTTCATCCCGACGTTGATTATGGTGTTCGTGATGGGTGCGACCGGATCGTTGCTCATTCCGGGGCTACAAACACTCCTCATGGATTCCGCGCCTCACGCACAATCATTGGCGGCGTCGCTTAATCATTCGGCGCTTAACGTGGCCAACGCGTTGGGTGCCGCCCTAGGCGCGGCCGTCATCACCATGGGCTTTGGCTATCAGGCGCCGGCCTTCGTCGGTGCCTTGCTGGCCGCTTTGGGGCTGATTCTGGCCTTGCTCGCACAATGGAACGCGAAACGGACCGGGTTGCAAATCGGCTAACGCCACTCATTACCGTCGGGGTCGGTGAAGCTACCTGCATCGGAGCAAACGACGAGGCGATGCGTTTGTGGTGCAACGTCGGGCACTCCGGCCTGTTTGGCGGCGTCGCTTCGTCGATTGAGGATGACGCTCACGTTCTGTGTCGCGAACTCCGCATATCGTTTTCCGTAGCTCTTACTCAGATCCAGTCCCTGCTCAATATAGAAGTTCTTGCTGGCAGGCACATCCGCGACACCAAGCTGTAAAACTAGCGCGGTGATATTCCGGCGCGCGGGCGAGCTGTCTTTCTTCGCTTCGGAGGCAACATGGATGATGGTGCCATCTGGCGCGCTGAGCGTTCCACCATATCCCCACAAGGATTTCTTGGCTGGCTTTAGAACTGTGGCCCCACTGTTTGCGGCATGGGCGATCACTAGATCGACATCCCCTGGTTGGGCAGTGAGAGCAGACAGCGCAAATCCGTCGAACCCTTGGGGATGTACTCCTCCAGAGATGGCGACGACGGGGAACTCTTCACCGAATACCGAGCTGTAGAAGGTCATGGCCTGTTCGGCATCGTCGGTGCGAATCTGAATCTGCTCAATGGTTGTCATGGAACTTAGGCTACTAGCAGCTCGAGGACTATGGCTTGGCAGTTTTTGCGGGCAGGCCGCTCCCTGCCGGCGATGCGGCGCTGGGAATGACTGTCTCTGGCTGGCTACGCAGAGCGATGCCCGGCGAACGGAAATCGTCACCGCTGCCGGGACCGCAAGATCTCTTTGTACGAACTACTGTGCGCCGATGTTGAACATCCAGGTGACGCCGTAGCGGTCGGTGAGCTGGCCGAACGAATCGCCCCATGGGGCGGTTTCCAGCGGAATGTCGATCGTCGAGTCGTCGGCGAACTTATCCCACCATCCCCGCAGGGTGTCTGCATCGGCCGCGCCGTCACCATTGCCATCGTTGCTCAACGCAATGACGCCGTTGGGCGTCGCGTTCATCGTAGGTGGTACGTCGGAGGCCATGAAATGCACGCCACGTTCCACGAAGAGCGAAGCATGCATGATGTTGTCGGCGAACTGAGGATTTTCCTCTCCGGCGCCCTCACGGAATGTCATGGCGCTGTACTCGCCGCCCAGCAGGGAGTGGTAGTACTCCATTGCTTCGCGGGCTACACCGGCAAAGCGTAAGTATGGGGTCAAACCAATAGCCATTGTCGATCACCTTTCTAGGGTTCGCGGGCTTGAAGTGGGCCCACGTCGCATTGTTCCAGCATGAACCGACACAATGGAAGAGCCTGTGTGAACAGAGTCACCCCCTTGTCGATTAGCTTTTTCCGACAACCCTCGTGTAGAGTTTTATCTCGGTTCAGGGGAACGAAAGAAGCCCTAAACCAAACCTTCATCTGGGGGTATGGCGCAGTTGGTAGCGCGTCTGCATGGCATGCAGAAGGTCAGGGGTTCGAATCCCCTTACCTCCACAGATTAAAATCCCGAAGCATCGATTATTGATGCTTCGGGATTTTTGCGTATGACCAACATGTACTGCCCGCAACGCAGTCATGCGGTTCGGGTCTGGGGAACGCTGGTCTCTCATAACGTCGAAGCGCCCACTAGGAGCGGCTTGCTTATAGGTGAGTTCTCGCAGTCTCTAAATACCAGGACTCAAAAACTGAACGGACCGGACAAGAAAGAGTGGTGGTTAGTCACTCTTGGGCTTGGCTTACTGGCGGTTCTATTGCACCTCGGCCAACAGGCCCATGAGCTGAGGCCCCATCTCTACTTGGGTAAACAACACCTGAAACGAACCATCGAGATCGATGTGCACATTGGTTCCGAGGCCTCCAGACCAACCGTATCGGCCAGCTTGCGCACCGGAGGTTTGTACCGCCACGCCGAAACCCCATCCGGTCTCGTTCCAGAAGCCCGGGAAGAAACTGTCCGCGGTTTTGAGCTCCTCCGGAATCTGGTCACTACGCATTAGCTCTAGCAACTCTGGTTCGAGCAGACGCTGCCCATCATGCCATCCGGATGCGGCTAGCATTCGGGCAAAGGCGGCATAGTCGCTAACCGTGGAGACCAACTCCGCGTGGCTCAGATCGAAGTCTGCCGGCGCAACGTAGAAGCCCGACGCCGCCGGTTCGACTTCGACTAGTGGCCCATCGGGCAGGTGGCGATAGGCCGCCGGCAAACGGTGAGCCTGAGCAGTAGGCACGGTGTAGCCGGTGTCGTGCATCCCCAAGGGCGCGAAAATGATTTCACGTAGGTGTCTCTCGAGATCTCCGCCTACCAAGCGAGAAAGTAGTATCCCGAGCAGGCCAAAGGAATGGTGGTAACGCCACCCAGTGCCCGGCTGGAATGCCAGAGGTAAGTCGGACAGTGCCGCTACCCAGTCTTGCGCGCCCAAGGCGACCGGCTCCTGGCCGGCTTGAGTCTGGTTTGCGATCATCGCACGTTGCAGTGGGCAATCGCTGGTCATCATGCCGTAGCCCGAGGTATTGGTCAGGAGGTGACGTACCGTGATGGGTCGTTCCGCTGGAATCGTATCTTCAAGAGGCCCGTCGGGGCTACGCAAGACGCGCCGGTTGGCCAACTCGGGGACCCAGTGTTCAACCGGATCATCGAGGGTCAGCATTCCGCTCTGGATCAACCGCAGGGTGGCTACGGCCAAGACGGGTTTAGTCATCGACTGGATTCGGGCGATGGCATCAATCGACAAGTCGCCGGCCTGCAGAAAGCGTGTAGGCTCCTCCGTGCTGCCCGTCGCAACCACAATTCCTGGAGCCGTGCCCTGTGCAACGTGGCGGTCTATGACGCGCTGTAAATCGGAGGTCATGCCGAGACCTTAACACGACCGATGTACGCACAGCTAGGCCCAAAGCGACAGCTCTCCGATTCGAGGCCTCGACCTTATGGAGGCACGATTAGTTCAGTACGCCCACATAAACGGTAGAGGTGCAGTATCTGTAGGGCGCGCAGATCCGCTTCGCAACGACTCCGGATGTCGTTCTCGAAGGGAGAATCTGCGGCAGTTGTCGGCTAGGCCGTGCTTTGGGCGTCCGCTCCCGAGGCCTTCCCCTTGGCGTCCCGGGCAATGGTCCACACCTCGACCGAAACGACCGAGCGATTTCCCTCGAGATCTGCCAGGATCCCCATGGCAACCGCGTCGAGATCCGCTCCGTCTTGCCAGCGCTCGCCGGAGACGATGACCTGCAGCTCGCCGTGCGCGAGGGCGCCCCATCCAAGGATTTGCCGGTGTGGGGCGTTGGGCGTCGTCATGCGAGAAAGATCGGGATTCTGGCGTAGGTAAGGTTCCATGACGCTATCGGCCCATGGTTGCCAGTCTTCGGCGCTCGAGACGCTAGGCTCACTCGCGGGGGCAGTCTCTTGCGGTTCTTCGACGCTGACTGGAGCACAACCGGCCAACGCGGTCAGCAAAAGTGCGCTACTGACGCCGAGTAAGCTACGCGAGATCATGTCAGCGGCCTTTCCCCGGGATGTTCTGAGTGTACCTTCGTTGGGTTCTGCTCGGTGGGCCGGATGGCGTCGCATTTTCTCCGAGCGCTGCCGAGACTCTCCGGCTACGGGGTAAGCCGTTCGAGGATCTATGGTGTACGAATCCTGCGGGACAACCTGACAAGGCTCAGACTGCAATACGGGATAAAGGTTGAGTGGCTGGGGCAATCCGCAGGCGGAAGCCAATCCGTGGGTCCAAGCGCGTTTGAGGCGGCAAGGCGAGACGGTTGATCCGCTCGGTAGATTTTGTGGAGCTAAGGAGAATCGAACTCCTGACCTTTTCATTGCGAACGAAACGCTCTACCAACTGAGCTATAGCCCCGAATACACCTCAGCCTACTGATTTCGGAACAGACTGCAAAATTTTCAGAACTTTCCGTCAATACCTCTAGATATGCAAGTGCTCACTTGCCTATTATGGTCCTGTGACCGATATTTACCGGGCGTTGGATGATGCAACGCGACGGAAAATTCTTGATGTGCTGTCCGAACGAGACGGCCAGTCGCTCTTTGAGCTGTGCGGAATGTTGACCATGCACCATGGCGTCAGCCAATCGAGACAATCAATTTCGCAACACCTGTCGCTACTTGAAGAAGCGGGTCTGATACGGGTCGAACGTGCAGGTCGGGTGAAATTACATTACTTCACTCCCGGGCCGTTGGCTGAAATTACGCGGCGTTGGCCGCTAGCAATTGAAGGAGATCAGGCATGAAAATTAACATGCTTTCGCTATTTGTCGACGACCAGCAGACGGCACTGCGCTTCTATACAGAGGTCTTGGGGTTCCAGCCCAAACACAACATCCCACTTGGCGAATTTTTCTGGATGACAGTTACTTCACCGGAAGTGCCCGACGGGCCGGAACTGTTGTTGGAGCCGTCGAATCATCCAGCAGTCAAACCGTATCGTGACGCGCTTATGGCCGACGGAATTCCGCTGGCTCAGTTTGAGGTGACCGACTTGGCTGCCGAGCATGAGCGCCTGACTGGTCTTGGAGTGAGTTTCACGCAACCGCCAACCGACATCGGCACGGCGCTTATCGCCGTGCTCGATGACACCTGTGGAAATCTTATTCAGTTGATCGAAACCAAAGAGTAACAGCTTTACTGAATATCGCTGTGCGGGGGTGGAACTCGGAACTCGCGTTCGGCGTCCACTGACTGCACGCCATCGACCGCGGCCAGCCGGGCCCGGCAGTCTGACGAGCCTTGACCGCAGACCTGCCCGAGAGATCGCAAGATCGATTGCACATGCAATCCTTGCGATCCTAGTTCGGCTGCCACCGCGTCGATGACTTCGATTTTTTGTTCCTCAACGGTTACGATCCACGTCACTAGTCCAGCTTCGTGTTCCATATGCCCAGCATACGCCGCTTGTCTAGGCCGGCTCGTAGACCAAATGGGTCGCATTCTCGGTCGCCAGTACTTCACGTTGGGCAAAGTGCTGCAGTCCGCCGTCGCGGAACAACGGGGTGCCCGCCCCGAGTAGTACGGGCGCTACGTGCAGGTGTAACTGATCGATGAGCCCCGCCTGAAGTGCCGTGCCGATGAGCAGTCCGCCGCCCATTAACACCACATCCTGTGCCGGATCCTTAACGCGGGAGGCGGCCATGGATATCGCCTCGGCGAGACCGCCGGTGGAAAAGGTCCAATCAAGTTGGGATAAACGTACCGACCGAGGGGGCTGGGAGGTCACCACCACAAATGGTGGGGTGGCCGCCAGCGAGGCTCCATAGCCAACCTCCTCGTTCCAGCCGCCTGGACCATCGACGATATCGAAGAGCTTGCGGCCCAGCACCACGGCCCCTGAGCGTTCGGTCGCCCGGGCCACAAGCTGTTGTTCCTGTGGGTTATCGGAGAAGGCCCAGCGGTGCAATGCGCTGCCTCCATCACCAAGACCGTTCTCGAGACCGGGGTTTGGTCCGGTGACGAAGCCGTCCAGTGACACTGAGATGTCTGCGATCACCGCCATGGTTCGACCTAGAGCTTGGCCGCGACGATACCTAGCCCGGTACCGGCATCGAGCGAGGATAGTTGGACTCGTTGGGCCTCCTGAACTAGCTCGGCCCACAGCGCCCGACCGCGCGAACCGGTGCCTTGGGCCAGTAGCGCGGCGAGGCCGGCCACATGCGGTGTCGCCATCGAGGTGCCGCTAATGGTGTTGTAGCGTTTCTGGCCGGGCCAAGAGGAATATACGTTGACCCCCGGGGCTGCCATATCGATCTGCCCGCCCCGGGCAGCCAGTGACTGGGCCGAGAAATCCGCGATCTGTAGGTCGCTGTCCAGCGCGGCGACAGCCATAACGTAGGGGCTATTGGCCGGGGTGCCGACGAAACCTGGATCCCCTTGGGCCCTACGCGCGTTGTTGCCTGCCGCGGCGACAATGAGTGAACCCTGATCCAGGGCGCGCCTACCGGCCTGTACATAAGGGGGATGGACGTCGCGGACGTCGGCGCCTAAGGACATCGAAATAACGTGGCAGTCGTTTTCAATTGCCCAGTCGATTCCGGCGAGGATCGAGGTATCGGTACCCGATCCATTCGTCCCCAGCACCTTTCCAGCGAAAATATCTGCCTCATAGGCCACGCCGTAGCCCGGACCGGTCTGTGGAGTTCGCGGTCCACAAGCGCTACCGATGCAATGCGTTCCATGGCCGTGTCCGTCGCTGGCGTCCTCACCGGAAACGAAGGATTTGGTCGTCACCGAACGGTCGGCGAAATCTGGATGCGCGGCATCAAAACCGGTGTCTAGCACCGCGACCCTGATGCCCTTGCCGCTCAGGTCGGAATCGAGGGCCCGCACGGCCTGTAGGCCCCATGTTGCCTCGTCGGTATCCGCGAAGGAGGTCGAGGGCGCTTCCGAAAGCACATGGTAGGTCAGTTCGGGAACGAAACGTAGCGCGGCGCGTTCGTCGCTGGCGCGTACTTGAAGCGCCTGCAGTTGCGTGGGCTCACCGTCGACAACGCCGATTCCCAACCGCGGAAAATAGGTGTCCGTGGTGAAACCCTGCGCGCTGAGCAGGCGCGGGGCGTAAACATTGCGTTGCTCGTCGTCGGTTGTATCGAACAGCACCACAAAGCGATTGCTACTGGCTTCGGTCGTGTGCAGAGTATTTGGCTGGTACATCGCTTGCTCCTTCGAACGGCTTCACTTTGTGGTGCCAGTGTATGAAGTAGTACCGACACTATCGCCGGGCCGCAGGCGCGTCTACGTATTTCGTAAACCACGCGAGTGCCACACGGCGCGCATCGCATCCATCCCAAGAATGCCCAGCGAAACTGCCAAGAGGCCGTAGATCCAGTAGTCGCTTGCGGTCAGTGACTCGCCCAGCAACAGCGAAACTGCCACGAGCAACAATGGCTCGACATAGGAAAGCAAACCGAAGACCGGGAGCGACAGTCGGGTCGAAGCTCCGAGGTAGGCTGCCATCGCGGCCGCCCCAGAGAAAGCAATGATGCCAACACCGGCAATGGTTGCCAGTGCAGGGCTCCCTGCCGGGGTCGTGAGAAGCAACAACACCATTACCGGCGTGAGCAGCGCCATTTCTACACCGAAGCCTGCCCGGTGACCGAGGCCAGTGTGGCGACGGGTCATGAAGTAGACCGGATACCCGAAGCAGATCAGCGCGGTGACCCATGAAAACTCGGCCACGAGCAGTACCTTGAGGGTCACCGCAAGACAAGCCACGACGATGGCCACCCACTGCACCCGAGAGATCGGTTCGTGGAAGATGAACCGTCCACCGAGCGCCAGGGTGATCGGCAATAGCAGAAAGCCAAGCGAAGCATCCAGCGCCATGCCATGGGCAGGGGCCCAGACGAATACCCACAACTGGCTGGAGACCATCAGCGCCAGGGCAATTACCAGTAGTGGTCCGCCGCGTATCGAGCGCACAACACTCGAGTACTCGGTCAGGGCCCTTCGGCCCGGTTGGCCGAGCAACAGGAGCGCATAACAACCGAAAGTGATTACCACGCGCCAGGCTAGGACGACTTCCGCCGGGGCGTGCACCCAGCCGGAGAAAAGGAAGATCAGACCGAATAGCGCCGAAGCACCCAATGACAGGGCCACACCAATTGAGGTGCCGCGGGCGGTCTCGGGCACGAAGGTACTCCTCGGAGGTCGGTTGAGCGGTCGAATGAGATTCAGTTCGCCGCTACCGTCCATTATGAGGGCTGGGTGCGGTGGACTCCGCCTTCTGTTTACTGATGACGGCGGAGCACACCTGCCGACTAGCGCTGACTGAGGGAGAGTGCGTCGCGGATGGTGAAGAACAGGTCGGTCTGGTCACTGAGCCCAACGACATTGGCTGCCCCTGGCCCGTAGGCGGCGATCCGAAGCTGCGTGCCGGTGTGTCCCTGTGCGGCATCTTCCTCGCCCGTGCCGTAAAGGATCGCCATTTCCCCACCGTCAGCGGTGACCAACTTGGAGGTCAGGGCCGGGGATTCGGTATCTGGTGCGACAATCTGACTGGTGTGCGCATGGTCGGCGGTGACCACGACGAGCGTCTGACCGTCCTGCTTGGCGAAGTCCAGAGCCTGTTGCACTGCCTCATCTAGATCAACGGTTTCGCCAATCTGGCCGCAGGGATTTGCCGCGTGGTCTTGTTTATCGATGGAAGCTCCCTCGACCTGCAAGAAGAATCCCTGCTCATTACCCTTGAGCAAGTCGATGGCTTTGGCCGTCATCGTCTTGAGATCCGGCGATTTGATTTCATCGCGTGCCGGGTTCTGTGTGCACTTCTGCGCTGGTTTTTCGATCCCATTCTTCGTTGCGTGTTCACCGGTCCAACGCACCTCCATGTTCCCGGGCGCGAACAGCCCCAGTACCGGGGACTCTTGGTTCGCAACTGTCGTCCGCTGCAGCGTTTGGGTGTCATCCACGATGGTGTAACCACGAGACTCGGCTTGTGCCCGTAGCGTTTGGCCCTTGTAGGGCCCTGCCTTGGCCTTTTCGGCGAAGGTTTCGGCACCGCCGCCGAGGACCAGATCGGCACGCGTGTTCAGCAACTGTTCGGTGATTGAACCCTCACCTCCGTTTTCGAGGGCATTGGATGCGCACTTTGCACTTGTGACCTCGGGGCCGTAGCACTTGCGCTCGGTGACATGCGCCAGTTGCACGGCCGGGGTCGCGTCCTGAATCTCGGCGGTAGTGACCACCCCGGTGGCCAGCTGCTTTTCTTTGGCTAGTTCTAGGAGCGTGGGTTGTTTTGCGCCGTTGATATCCACCGAAATGGCGCCGTTGTAGGTTTTGGTGCCCGTAGCCCATGCGCTGCCACTGGCCGCCGAGTCCGTGACATAGTCAGGCTTGCCGTCCTTGTGTAGCGAATAGTGGGTGTACTGACCGGTCAGTGGCAATGCGTCGAGGCCGGCAAAGAATCCGCCGGCTCCCTTGGCCACATTGCGTGCGGCGGTAATTTCCGAGTCGCCCATGCCGTCGCCGATGAGCAGGATGACGTTTTTGGCACCCGAATCTTGCACCGCCTGGCGCACCGCATCTGTGGTGTCGCCATCTAAGCGGCGGGCGCCTCCATGTTCGGACAGTTCACCAGCTGCCGGGCGGTCGAGTAATCGTGCTGGCTCTGCGGCCGTGTTTCCCGCGGTAGTTGCGCATCCGCTCAGTGCGCCGAGGCCCAAGGCGAGCGCCGCGGTAGTCGGCAGAATTTTTTGGATCCGTACAGTCATCATCAGTCCTATCGAGGGTCGAAGTCTCGCTTCACAGGTTCTAAAGCGTCGCTTGATCCCGAGGTTGACCTGTAATGATTTCAGGTTGGTGAAGCTAAAGCGACCGATGGGTTAACCGCCAGGGGCCCTGTATCAGGATTTCGCATGGTTGCGGGGCGCAACCGATTTTCGTGAAATAGGTCTCAAGGGACAATTTGTGACCTGGAGGACTTGCCGTTGGCTAGGCAGGCTGACTCCTCGAGCGCTTGAGCCGCCGCGAATCGGCTCATATACCGCAGATGAACTGAGGTTATGTCGATTCTGCGATCTTGGACTGGAGGTGCCGTGCGCAAAAAACTGCTCGCGCTGGTCTCGTGCGGACCGGCGGCTCTAACCCTAGAAAAATCCATATTTTCGCATTCTCAGGTTGAAAGATCAACGACGAGCGACAAGGCTATTAAAGAAAGAACGAGAGTGGTCATAACGAAAAGATTGTGAACAATGACGAATATAGAGACGAACGGGGAAGAACCCCGCGCAGATGAGCAGGGCTTACTGCTAGAGCCTGCCCATCCACACACGGCACCAATTCCGGTGCATATGCATATCGCCGAGGATGACAGCGATGCGCAGATCACCGCAAAGCTGCGTCGTCAAGGTGTGCGCATTGGCAAGGGCGGTATCGCCCCGGCCGTCTTCTGGCCTGCCTTGCTCGTGATCTTGGGCGTGGCAATTTTTGCCATCCTTTCCCCAACCGGGGCCAGCACCGTCTTCTCCACGACCCAGAGCTGGATCGTGAAGAATCTGGGCTGGTACTACATGCTGATTATCGGCTTGTTCGTGGCCCTCGTGCTGGTCATCGGCTTCTCCAAGCTGGGGCGGATCACCCTCGGTCACGATCACGAGAAACCCGAATTTGGCCTGATCTCTTGGTTTGCCATGCTCTTTGCCGCCGGTATGGGCATCGGCCTGGTCTTCTACGGCGTCGGTGAGCCACTGATCTACGCCACCGTCGACCCGAAGCCGGGATGGGACGGATCGCAGGCCGAACTGACTGGTCTGGCCATGGCGCAGACCTTCATCCACTGGGGCCTGCACCCGTGGGCCGTATACGCCGTCATCGGTCTGGCCCTGGCCTACGCCATCCACCGTCGCGGTCGTCCGGTGTCCATTCGCTGGGCGTTGGAACCAATCCTGGGCGATCGCGTCAAGGGTTGGCTCGGTGACGTTATCGACGTGCTAGCCATTTTCGGCACCGTCTTCGGCGTGGCGACCTCGCTGGGCCTGGGCGTTCAGCAGATCAGCTCCGGTATGAAGGCCATCGGCATCGTTGAGACCGCGGATAACACCCTGCTGGTCATTCTGATCGTTGTGATTACCTTCCTCGCCACGCTTTCGGTGATCAGTGGTCTGGGCGCCGGCATTAAGTGGCTGTCGAACATCAACCTGTCCGTGGCCGGTCTGTTGATGATTTCGGTGCTCGTTCTCGGGCCGACGCTGTTCCTGCTGCAGAACTTCGTGCAGTCCCTAGGCGTATATCTGGCCAACATTTTCAACATGACCTTCGATGTTGGCGCCTTTCAGCACAGCGAAGCGGCCGAAAGCTGGTTCTCCTCCTGGACCGTGTTCTACTGGGGCTGGTGGATCGCTTGGGCACCGTTCGTCGGCATCTTCATCGCCCGTATTTCGCGTGGTCGCACCGTGCGCCAGTTCGTTTTCGGCGTCCTTCTGGTGCCGACCCTGGTAGGCTTCCTGTGGTTCTCCATCATGGGTGGTTCGGGCATCTTCCGTCAGTTCTTCGGCGAGGGCGACCTGGTTCAGGACGGAGAGGTGTCGGCCGAGGGTTCGCTGTTCACCGTGCTCCACGGCCTGCCACTGGGGCAGATCTTCTCCGTGGTGGCCATCATTCTGGTTGCAATCTTCTTCATCACCTCCTCCGACTCCGGTTCCTTGGTGGTGGACATGCTCGCCTCGGGTGGTCACCCGAACCCACCGACCTGGTCGCGTGTGCTGTGGGCTGTCCTTGAGGGTCTGCTCGCTATCGGGCTGCTGCTGGCCGGCGGTCTGAGTACTCTGCAGGCCGGTTCGCTGGCCACAGCGTTGCCCTTCAGCGTGATCATGATCCTGATGGCGATCGCCACGATTCGCGGACTGAGCTACGAGTCGCGGGTCTTGGACTACCACGACCAGCGGCGTCACCTCGATGCGCTGACCGAGCACGTCTCCGGCGAGCTGATGAACAACGTGGAAGACATGCCCGAACTGCGGCGCTACGTCGATGACCGTATCGACTACCGCATTTCACGCACCCGCGGCGGTCTGCGCCGCGATACCGGTTCGGGAAAGAAACCCACGAAGTAGTTCTGCGGATACGTCAGCGGGCCACTTGCAACACCACGAGGTGCTGCAAGTGGCCCGTTTGTTCGTTTCGGGGCAAGGCAGGTTGCCCTCGTGCTACGTCATGTGCCGCCAAGGCATTGCCAGTAGGGCCCAATGGATGTTTGGATCGGGATTGTGACGCCTCGAACCAATAACTAGGAGGTAGAGCAACATGAGCCACAGTGAACATATTGTGATTGTCGGTGGCGGTCTAGCCGGCGCGACCACCGCCATCGAACTACGCAAGCGCGGCCACGCTGGCCAAATCACCCTCATATCCTCCGAAGAGCATCTTCCCTATGAGCGTCCGCCGCTATCGAAGGACTTTCTGCAGGGAAAGAGCGCGGTCAAGGATTTCACCGTGCGCGAGGAAGAGTATTACACCGAGCACGACATCACCCTGCAGCGCGGGGTCACCGTCACCGGCTTGGACCGGGCCGAACGGGTGGTGCGTCTCTCGGACGGAACCAGCCTCGGCTACGACCAGTTGGTGCTGGCCACCGGTGCCCGGCCGAATACCGGGGGATCCGCTCCGATTGAAGGCGCCCAGCTCCCCGGGGTGCACCTGCTGCGGAGCATCGAAGATTCCCAGGCCCTACGTGAGAACCTTGGCGAGGGGAGCACCCTGGCCATTGTCGGTTCGGGATGGATCGGGATGGAGGTCGCCGCTTCCGCCACCCAGCTGGGTGCGAAGGTCACCGTCATCACCCCGGATGCCATACCCCTAGCTGCCGTGCTCGGCGAGCGCTTCGGCGAGCACTTGTTGAAGATACACCGTGCGCAGGGAGTCGACTTCAAGCTACAGACCAAGGTTCGCTCGATCCATGCCGATCATGGGGAACTACTGGTCGATACGGACGCCGAGCCGATCCGTGCCGACCACGTTCTGTTGGCCATCGGTGCCGTACCCAACACCGAGTTGGCCGCCGCGGCCGGGATCCAAACCGACTCCGGCATCGTTGTCGATGCATCGTTGCGCAGTAGCGACTCGAACGTTCTGGCTATCGGCGATGTGGCTCAGGCCTTCAACACCACCCTGCGGCGCCAGCTGCGCGTGGAACACTGGGATAACGCGGCCCGCCAGGGCGCTCTGGCGGCCAGCACATTGACCGGCGGCGATGATGAGTATGACTGGTACCCGTACTTCTTCACCGACCAGTTTGATGTGGGCATGGAGTTCGTCGGGCAGGCCGAGGCCGGCGATGAGGCGGAATTCCGCGGTGGGGAGGACGAATTCATCGTGTTCTACCTGCGTGAGGGCGTGATTCGTGCGGCCATGAACGTGAACCTGTGGGATGTCAACGACACGTTGCGGGGCTTGATCGGACGCTCCATCGAGCCCGAACGACTCCGCGATCCGCAGATCGATCTCGAGTCCCTTTAGGCTCTGGGCGCGGCGGTGTCTGTCTGCCATACTGTGAGGTACCAAGCCTGCGAAAGTGAGGGCCGAAGATGGACACCGCCGACGTCATCCTGCTGGGCATCGACTCGGATCAAGCACCGGTTGTACTGGAGCAGGCGCTGAGTCTTGCACAGGGCCTATCCGCCCGGTTGCTGTGCGTTCAAGTGCAGACCGGCCGGCTCGTGGCCGATAGTTTAGTCAACCCACCGGCGGCGCACCCGCTTGATGAGCCCCCGGAATTTGATGCCGAACTGGCACAGCGGATCACCGCGGTCACCGAGCAGACCTCGGTACCCACCGAACTTCGGATGGTCTCGGGCGATGCAGGGAAAGCCCTGGCGGCCGTGGCCCAAGAGGTTGGCGCGCGCGTGATCGTGGTTGGTACCCGGCACGCGGGGCTGCGCAGCCGGTTCGCCGAACTACTCGACGGCTCGGTGGCCGTCTATCTGGCACACCACCAGCCGATCCCGGTAATGGTCGTGCCCCAGGAAGTAACCCCCGCGCCCTGAGCGCACGCTTAGGGCACCAGCATGACTTTCAGGGCGCGACGCTGATCCATGGCCGCATACCCTTCCGCGGCACGCTCCAGCGGTAGTTCGGCATCAAAGACCAGTCCGGGGTTGACCGAGCCATCGAGAATGCCCGGCAGCAGGCGCTTGACATAGCCGCGCACCGGCGCGACTCCACCGGTCAGCGTGATGTTATTGCCAAAGAATTTGCGTCCCACATGGCCCTGCGAATACTGCGGCACGCCGACCCGGCTGATGGTTCCGCCCGGTCGCACGATCCCGAGCGCCTGTTCAAAGGCCGGCATATGACCCACCGCCTCGAGCACCTTATGCACTCCGAGACCACCGGCGAGCTCACGCACGCGGGCGATGCCCTTCGCACCGCGCTCGGCCACCACATCGGTGGCGCCAAACTGGCGCCCTAAGTCGGTGCGCGCCTGATGACGTCCCATCAAGATGATGCGTTCGGCCCCGAGCTGCTGGGCGCTCAGCACGGCCAAGAGTCCCACGGCACCGTCACCGATAACAGCCACAGTGTCACCGGCGGACACCTTAGCGGTGTGGGCGGCATGGAAACCGGTGCCGTAGACATCGGACAGGGTGAGCAAGCTGGCATAGTGTTCGGGCGAAATTCCGGGTTCCACCGGGACCAATGTGCCTTCGGCCAGTGGTACCCGGATGAGTTCGGCCTGACAGCCGTTACCGGTCATTGCCGAGTAGCCTCCGCCGTGCAGGCAGGAGGTAAACAGGCCGGCCGCGCACATTTCGCAGTTGCCGCACGAGACCATGAAGGGACCGATAACGAGATCCCCGGCGCGCAGGGAAGAAACCTCGGAACCGGTTTCGAGAACCTCACCGATGAATTCATGCCCAATGCCCGCTGGCTTTTCTAGCGCCCGGTCGCTGCGGTAGGGGTGCAGATCAGAGCCGCAGATGCAGCTGCGCACCACCCGTACCAGTGCGTCGCTGGGTTCGACAATCCGTGCGTCCTTGACCTCTTCGACGCGGATATCACCCTGACCGTGCAGAAACGTTGCTTTCATGCTCACTCCCTGAAATTGGCTTGCTGTGACTCTAACATCGGGCCACTGACATCGAGGCGTGTCCGTGGCTGGGCTATATTCGCCGACCTCGACGGTGCACTAATGTGGAAGGGACCATTCTTAGAGCGAAGGAGTGCGATGGGACCCCTGCCCACGATGCCGGTTATCGCCAATCTGCGCCAAGCCGGTGGCATACCCGTGCAAGGGGGAGTCATCCGCGACAATGTATTGTTCCGCAGCGCCGCGCCCTTTCACATCGACCAGTCATTAACCGACTGGATGAGCGCCGCAGGGGTCGGGGAGATCTTTGATCTTCGCAGCGAATCCGAAGCCTCCCATTTTCCCGGGTTTCCGCAAACCTTGAATCACAGCACCCGTACGCGCATCCCGCTGTTGGAGGCCGCGATCGGCAATCCGGCAGATATGCCGGGCCTCGAGGAAATTTATCTCACCCTGGTGCACGAGCACGGACCGGTGTGGGTGCGGATCGCGGAACATGTCGCTCACGCCGAGCGACCGACCCTCGTGCACTGTACCGCCGGCAAGGACCGCACCGGAGTGGCCGTTGCCTTGCTGTTGCTCGCCGTGGGAGCGAACCGTCACGCCGTCTTTGCCGACTACGCCCGGTCCACCGATGAACTCTCCGGCGCATGGTTCAGTCTGGTCACCAAGAACGCCAAGGCGCAGGGCATCACCCTTGGGCAACGGTCGCGTGAGTTGCTGGTGGGCACCACCATTGCCGGGCTGAACACCGCGATTGAAAGCATTGAAAGACAACATGGAAGCGTCGTTGGCTACCTTCGCTACTACGGTCTATCCGCCGCGGATCTACGATCCCTCGAGCAGAGGCTGGTGAGCCGATGAATCCCGCAGCACCGCTGGGGCCGCAAACCGTGGCCGTGATGACCGACCGGCTGATTTTTCAACATTTGCTCGAGCAGGGCACCTGTAGCCGTAGCGAACTATCGCGCGAACTGAAGCTCTCCAAACCCACCGCTTCGCAAGCAATGGGGCGTTTGCTCGACGCGCAGCTGGTTCATGTGGTGCCGGCACCGGCCGATGTGCCCACCCAGCGTGGGCCCAGTCCCGAGTACTACGCGCTCAACCCGGGGTATGGGCACCTGCTCTCGGTATTCGTGCATGCCGGCTCGCTGGTGCTGCAAGCCAGCGATGTGGCCGGAGCGAAGCTCGAGCGTGCGGCCGCGCCCTTGCCCGCCGATATATCCGCCGATGAACTCGAAGCCCTGCTCGAGACCGAGTTGCAACAGATGATCAGGCGGGTCGGTAGTCGCTGCATTTACGCGACGCTCAGCGTCAGCGCCCCGGTATTGCGCGACAGTGATCGCACGCTGACGGTACCTAACCCGGTCTTACCTGCGGCTCAGGCAGACCTGGCCACGGTCTGCAAACGGGTTACCGGCGCCCCGCTACTGGTCGACAACGACGTGAACTGGATGGCGTTGGGTGAGTATATGGCCGGTGCGGGCCAACAGGCCTCGAGCCTCTTGCTGGTTTATTTCGGGCCGGGCATTGGCGCCGGTCTAGTGCTCGATGGCGCCGTGTACCGCGGATATCGTGGCACCGCGGCGGAGTTGAGCTATCAGGCCTATGGCAAAAGCAACCTCATCGAGCATTTGATGGAGGTTGGATTCACGGTTCCCGGACAGGGGCGTGTGGCGGTGCCCGAGGTGATAGAGCTCTTCGAAGGGGAGCCAGCCAACCAAGAGCAGGCCGCACGGCGCGCTGAGTTCCTCTCGCCGGTGATCGAGGTGTTGGGCAACGCCGCCGGATTCCTCGACCCGCAACGAATACTTATCGGCGGGCCAGTGGCGCAGGTGCCTGGATTCGTTGAGCAGGTGCGCACAGGGCTGTCGGCTCACCGCAGCGTGGGGACCGATGAAATCCTTGCCGCGCAACTGGGCGATGAGGCACAGCTCTTTGGAGCAGTGGCCGCCGCCCGCTCTGCGGCGGCCGAGGTGATCTTCCAGAGGTATCGCACCGGAGCGTCACAGCATTGACGGGGTGCACCCGCAAAAGTTATCGTAAAGAATCCTAAATTAATGTGCGTTCTGTCGCGCTGTCCACGCGATGGTGCCAAGAACGCTGAGCTTCAGGGGAATCATGCTCGCTAACATCACTGACACGCCCGGTGCCACCAATCCGCAAGCCATTGGCATGGATCTGGGCGGATCTGCCATTAAATTCGGTGTTATCGACGCATCCGGGGCCCTGATCGAGTCGTCCTTTGGACAGGTGCCCACCCCAGAGGGCGCTCAGCCCCAGGCGGTCGCCAAGGCCATGGCGGGCATTCTCGCCACCCTGACCGAGCAATTTGGGTCGGCACTGGACGGCGCGGCAGTAGGCGTCACAGTGCCCGGCATCGTAACCAACGGTGTGGTGCACTCCGCGGCAAATATTGATCCGCAGTGGCGTGGGCTCAACGCCGAAGCTTTGCTCACCGAAATCCTCGGACGCCCGGTGCATGTGCTCAACGACGCCGACGCCGCCGGTATCGCCGAAGTCTATGCCGGGGCAGGGCGAGGCACAGACGGGCTACCGGCGCCGGGGAGCACCCTGGTGTTGACGTTGGGTACCGGAATCGGTTCGGCGATGTTCCGTGACGGGGTGCTTTTCCCCAACGTGGAGTTCGGCCACCTCATCATGGATGGGCAGTCTGCCGAACTGGCTGCCGCAGCCCGCGTGATCCGCGAAGAAAATCTGACTTGGGAACAGTACACCGAGCGTTTACAGCGCTACCTGTCCCATGTCGAGTTCCTATGCAGCCCGGATCTGATCATCATTGGCGGGGCGATCTCGGTGGAGCATGAGAAATTCCTGCCCGGCCTAGAGCTGCGAGCGAAGATTATCCCGGCCGAGAACAACAACGCTGCCGGTGTGCTGGGCGCTGCCCACCGCGCGCTACTGGCGCATTAGGGCCTGCTAGTCGGCGGCTAGGCGCAGTACGCATGTACCCAGTCGCGTAGCCTCGCTACCGAGGTGTCTTCACGCCGCGCCAGTTTCTTCAGACATCCACTTGCGGCTAATTCGCCGAAGCGGTCCGGGTGCCAGCCTGTGCACACAGTGCTGCAAGGAGTCGCGCCGGGGTCTGATATCCCTGCCCGCCGCGGCCCAAGATGTCCTCGATGGCATCCGACTCAGCCCAGCGCGGCCGGGTGAGAAGTGGAAGCACCTGCTGAGTCAGGCAGGTGAGAACTTGAGCATGCGCTGCGGCGATGTCACTGTCCGCGACGAAGCTCAGGGTTCCATCGCGGCGCAAGGGCGGTATGAACTGCAGATCGTGGCGCGAGGCCTCACGGAAAAGCACCGGTTGCTCCTCTGCCGTGCAGGCCGGGCCAAGCTCGCGATTCAACGACGCTAGGCACGAGTCGAAGGTGCTGTGGTGACATTCTCCGATCAGTTCAAGAGCCCAGAGAGCTCTGTACTCCATAAGTCGCTGATTATTCACGAAGCTGACCTCGACGCTCACGGCGAGTTGGCCGGTGCGAACGTAGCGGATGGTAGGGGATGTGCTTGGCACGGCCGACCCATTAGTTCGGGCAGCGGTCCTGACCGCCATAGCTCGCGAAACTTGCGCTGTTGTGCGGCGATAAGCTCGGCAGATCGTGTACTCGACACGCCCTGTCCTATGCGGTAGGGGTGGGCGTCAATCGGGAGGTCGGCGATTCGAGGTAGTCAAGAAACTCGTAAAGGCTCATGCGAGTGTGCAGATAGTCCTTCGTGGTGAGGTGCGAGGTATCTGGCGTGCGGTTCTGGCCACTGGCAAGGAGCCAAATCTGTTCCGCCGGGTCGGGGATATGCCGTAGACCGACGACTGCGATGTGACTGTTCGTCACCGGCCCGTTGCCGAGTTGTTCGCCGGCAGCCTGAGTGCCAACTACCTGATCGGCCGCGGGCAAAACCGGGTAGATCTGTCGATACAACTCAAGTATGGGCGCTTCGTTGGTGCCAGTGTCGCCGTGTACATGGGCCAGCACATAACCACGGGTGGTATTGATGGCCAGCAAATCTCCGGGCCGCGTGAAGGTCAGCGGCTCCCGCACCGCAGGAGCTTTGCTCAGAGCAGGCGGCGTGGAACGCAACAGGTCCGCGTAGGCCGGTGACTGACGAGCAAATTCATCACTGAGCCACACTGCGTCGTTCAGCTCGTCGATCCCACGCAGGGCCCGCTCGGTGAGACTGGGCTCGATGAGACCTACCTTGTGTAGGCAGGTTGCTAAGGCAATCGCGACCCGGTGCCCGGTCATCAGCTCGCTTTGGTCGCTATGATGCGTCATGAGCGGACCCCAGCGACGAAGGAGCGGGGGAACGACCTCCGCATATCTGGCGCCACGGTGACCATCGTGTTTGGCCTCGTAGAAACTCTGTCGGGCGAGCATATGCGTCTCGTCTTGAACCAACGAGGGAATCGCACCGAGGGCGAGCTTGTCCAGAATATGCTGATGTTTCACGCCTTTGAGCCTAATTCACCCAGCGATCTAAGGGCTAGGAGCTTACGTTCCCGCCTACGGTATGTGATGACCGGCGGCGCGGAGCAGCCCGTACCATTCGCCACGGGTCAATGGCACCTCGGAGCCAGCGCTCGCGTCGACGATTCGCTGCGTAGTGGTGCTACCTAAAATCACTTGCATACCTGCCGGGTGCCGGGTGATCCAGCCGACCGCAATCGCCAGCGGGGTGACCCCGTAGCGGTCGGCCAAGCGCGATAGTTCGGCGTTGAGCTCGGGGAAGTCTGATGAATCCAAGAAGACACCGGCAGTTCCGCCGCTCTGAAAGGGGCTCCACGCCTGCAAGGTGATCTTATTCAGCCGGGCATGATCCACCAACCCTCCGCCATCACGAGTTATCGCATTATCGGCTCCGGCCGTATTCGAGGAGATGCCCTGGGTGATCAGTGAGGCGTGGGTGAGCGAGAGTTGTACCTGATTCACCACCAGCGGTTGGCGAACCGCGGTTTTGAGCAGGTCGATCTGTCGAGGCGTATGGTTTGACACGCCAAAAGCACGGACCATGCCGCGAGATTCCAGATCATCGAAGGCCCGCGCGACTTCTTCGGGCTCCACGAGGGCATCGGGTCGGTGCAGGAGCAAGACATCGAGGTAGTCGGTGTTCAACGCGCGCAGCGAGCCCTCAACGGAAGACACGATGTGCTCGTAGGACTGGTCGTAGCTGAGCGGGTCGGTGGTGATTCCGGTTTTGGACTGCAGCATGATCTGCTCGCGCTCCGAAGTCGAGAGCCCCAAGGCCTGGGCGAAGCGGTGTTCGCACCAGTGGGTCCCGCCGCCGGGATGATTGAAGCCGTAGAGGTCGGCATGGTCAAAGTAGTCTATTCCGGAGGAGCGGGCGGTGTCATAGAGCTCGCGAATCTTGGCGTCACTGGCATCGGCAATGCGCATCATGCCGGAAATGACGTTGGGGACTTTGATTTCGGTGGGGCCCAGTTGCACGGTTTTCATGGGTGAATCCTCTCATAGGGTAGTGCGAGCACAGGCCAGCCCCAAGATCGGAGCGAACCGCGTCCCTACCGTGCACCAGCCCATAATGGGTTTATGACAAGTTGCGAGGCCCCTACTGACCAGTTGTTGCATCCTGCCCTACGCCGAAGATTTAGCCCCGTACGGTTCCAACCCGATGCGGTGCTCACGAAGCAACAGGTGGAAACCTTGATCGAGGCGGCCCGCCGGGCCCCTTCCGCTGGTAACTCGCAACCGTGGAGATTCATTGTGGGGAAGCGCGGAGGGAGCGTGCACGCACGGATTCTGCCCCATTTAGGACGAAGCGCCGCTCAGTGGGTCCCAGACGCTTCGCTACTTGTGGTCAATCTTGCCCAAATCGAGGTCGCCGACGCGCCTGGATGGGAGTACTCGGAATTCGCGCACTATGATTTGGGCCAGGCCGTCGCGCATATGACCATCCAGGGCCTAGCGCTTGGTTTGGATGCGCACCAGATTCGAGCCTTTGACCGCCAAGCAGTGGCCGAGGAATTCGACGTTCCGGCACACTGGCAGGTCACCTCAATGACGGCCTTCGGCATCGCGGCCCACCGCCCCGGCCAAATAGCATCGGCCGGGACGAGCCGCGAACGGCTTAGCCCCGAGGACCTCGTCTGGAGTCGTGACCCCTAAGGCGTCGTTAGGTCGCAGGGTACTGACACTAGGTGCTTCCTGCCGTCGAGTCTCTAGCGCCAGCCGAGACCCGGGGCCACGTGGGTGAGGATCGAATGCAACAAATGCGCGTTGTAATCGACGCCTAGTTGGTTCGGCACGGTGAGCAGGATCGTGTCGGCCGCGGCGATGGCTTCGTCGGCGGCAAGCTGTTCGATCAGGGCGTCGGGTTCATCGGCGTAACTACGTCCGAAAACGGCACGGGTGGTTTCGTCGATATTTCCGAATTGATCGCGTCGTTCCCCACTGCCTAGGAAGTACCGGCGGTCCAGATCGTTGACGATCGGCATGATGGAACGTGAGACGGAAACGCGCGGGGTGAAGCCATGATCGTGTTTGGCCCACTCGGCACGGAATGCCTCGATCTGCTTACGCTGCTGGATATGCAGCGGTTCACCGGACTCGTCGTTCTTCAGGGTCGAAGACATGAGGTTCATGCCATGCTGGGCCGCCCAGATCGCGGTGGCATCCGAACCGGCTCCCCACCAGATGCGCTCGCGCAGACCCGGCGACTGAGGTTCGAGCCCCAGAAGCCCCGGGGGATTTGGGAACATCGGCCGCGGGTTGGGCTGAGCAAACTTTTTCCCGGAGATCAGCTCCAAAGCCTGCGTGGTGATCTGACGTGCCATATCGGCGTCGCTCTGTCCGGCGGAGGGGGCCTGCCCGAAGTGCTTCCAGCCGTCTATGACCTGTTCGGGCGAACCTCGCGAAACACCGAGCTGCAGGCGACCTGCGGAGATCAGGTCCGAGGCTCCGGCGTCTTCGGCGAAGGTCATGGGATTGACGTAGCGCATGTCAATGACGCCGGTGCCAATTTCAATGCGGTCGGTTTTCGCACCAACCGCGGAGAGCAGCGGGAATGGAGAACCGAGCTGGCGGGCAAAATGGTGGACTCGGAAGTAGGCCCCATCGGCGCCTAGTTCTTCGGCCGCCACCGCCAGATCGATACTTTGCAGCAGGACGTCGGAGGCCGAGCGGGTCGCTGAGGTGGGGTGCGGGGTCCAGTGTCCAAAGGACAGGAAACCGATGCGCTTGGGTGAGTTCATGTACGCGTCAACTATATCGGTCAGGGACTTATTCCCGAGTCAGTCAGGTAGCTGGCGGATGCCTCGATGTGATTCGAGATCGTGTTGATGGTCGTAATCGCGACACGATATGCAGTGCCAGCGGACTCGTCTGGGTGTTCAGGGGCGTCGTAAAGATTAAAGAGCCCATGGCCGCGAATCGGTGGCAGTAATGTGGTCGTAATCGGTCTGTTGTCGCGAGCCACGGGCTGATTTTCTCTATACAGGAGTGATGGATGGCGGAGTGTGTCAAGCGGTGCTTGTCCCCGAAGGAGCGGGTTGTCAGATGCCATGTAGAGGACCGCGCCTATGCTCTCAAAGCGCCGAATACTAGTGTGGTCTTGCCCTGCTGTGGTGCCAGTCTGAAAGTGAGTATGGGCAGAAGAGCCGGTGTGCCCAATCGCACTATCGACTATCGCGGGGAAATAGCGCCACTAGGAACAGACCGCTCTACCTGTTCAATGTAGAGCGGGTTCCATCGAGTTCCCCGTGAATTATGAGGCTCTTGAGAAATGAGCCAACCAAGTGGAGAAAGGAGATAAAGTACCGCGAAGGCCAGCGTCATCACCGCATTCCCGACCTTACTCCAAGCAGAGCGCGTCCACCCTGGCGTTGCTATTCCCAGACGGCTTGTCAAGGCGTGCGCGAGGCCAGTGACCAGCATGAGGGCTACAAGACAAATGATCGCCGCAGCGAATGTCCGCCAGCCAAACTCGCCCTGAAACAGAATCGCCGTCGCCAGGAGAGCCGTCGACCCAGATCGACTGCGCCAGTCATTGGCGAGGGAGAACGTGACGGCCACTATCAATGTCAGGAATGCAACCCAGTCAACAACCACCTGTCGTTCCGCCAGCCAATCGCTCACCGGAACGAGCCAAGAAGACGGTACCGCCAACCAGTCGAGTAGTCCAGCGAGCTGCGTTAGAGGGAGAGTCTGATTGGTGATCGCCACTAGCGCTACCGCAAACATTAGGCTGCACGCAAAACGATACACGTTGTCCAATGTGAGCCTAAAGAAGCGCTCCACAAATTCAACGCCCATGATGGTTTTCGCCTCCGAAGGTGTTTCTTGTCGTCCGATGGTGCTGTGCTGTGGGTGTCCTCATGTTTGGAACATTACTTACGGTCACCGACACTTCGAATACGTGTCTATACGCTGTACCACTGGTTCGCTCGAGGTCACCTCTCTGGGCGCTTATGCGTCACACATGATGCTCCGCCCAATTTGGAGCGGCAAGATCGCCTCAGTTTCGACTTTCTGGAGTAGCTGGCGGCCAAAATGGTGGACTCGGAAGTAGGCTCCATCGGCGCCTAGTTCTTCGGCCGCCACCGCCAGATCGATACTTTGTAGCAGGACGTTGGAGGCCGAGCGGGTCGCTGAGGTGGGGTGCGGGGTCCAGTGTCCAAAGGATAGGAAACAGATGTGCTTTGGTGGGTTCATGTATGCGTCAACTATATTAGTCGCGCATTAAATCCAGGTCGGTTACGCCGCAATGCATTAGCCCCGCCGGGGTGCCTCTAGTCCACATCTGCTAAATGATTGGCAATGGCGTCGAAGGCCCGGATGGTAGGGAATAATTTCCCCGCGTCCTGCGGCAGTGGCCATGAGGAGAGCTTCACTCCGACCATGCCGGTCGCACGGTTCATGTAGATCATCTGACCGTGAATACCCAGGGCTAGGGCGACGCCAGTGCCCGGGTAGGGGAACCAGATCTGATTGCGGTAGTGGCCACCGGGCATCATGTTGTCTCCCGGTGAGGCCGCAAAGGCCTCGACAAGTTCCTCATCCTCGGTGAAGACATCGGCCAGCCAGGCCTCCGAGACCACGCGCTCGCCGGTGAGCGAAATACCGTTGTTGATGAACAGGTGACCAAAGCGGGCCAAGTCGCGCAACGTCGAGTTGAAGCCACCGTCGAACATGCCGGTGTCGAATTGGTCGACACCCATGACCAGGTCCTGTTGGGCGCCGATCTTTGCCCAGACGTTCTCCGATAGCAGTTGCTGCATCCGAGCTCCGCCGGCGGCCTCGCAGACCCAGCCGAGGACATCGGTTTCACAGGAGCGGTAGTCAAAGGGCCCGCCATGGGGACCTTCGGCCTTGAGCGTGAGCAGGAAGTCGTAGAGACCGATGGGCTTCATATCGCCCTCGAGCTCGGCCCATCCGATGGCCTGCTCGAGCAGGCGCACCTCGGCGGTGGGATCCAAGTACTCCTCGGAGTACCTGATGCCGGAACGCATATCTAACAGGTGACGCACCGTGGCCCCGTTGTAGCCGCTGCGCGAGAGGGCCGGGACGTAGTCGGTGACCGGCGCATTGACGTCGAGCTTCCCGGCATCAACCAAGGTGCCGGCGACGGTGCCGACAAGAGTTTTGCTTACGCTCATCAGCAGATGATCGGTCAGCGCGGTCATCGGCTCGAGATATTTCTCGGTCAGGATCCGTCCGTCTTGCATTACGAGCCAGGCATCCGTATCCGTGGAATTCATGACACCACGCACCGTCATTGATGGCTCGCCCATGCTGCGCGGTAGCTGAATCGAGCCTAGGTCCATCTCGGTGCGCGGTAGCTTCGCGATGTGGTCGTCGCCGCGGGAGACCTTCACAGTGGGCAGAACTTCGGCGAGGTTCTGGAAGCTGTACCGAATGTTTTCGGGTAACTGCCAGTTCGCTGCCGTAATGGCGGCTACCGGTTGCTCACTGTTCATGGACGGGGTCTCCTCGAGAGATGAAGTCAGGGATGCTCAAAGTATGGAGAATACCATTCAATTGAGCATCCCTGATCTCGTGCTATTCGCCCGAGCTCGCAGGGGGCACGTCAATGCCCTTGTAGAGTGCGCGAATGGAAGAGATGAAGTGCCGAGCATCGATGGACAGGCGCTTCTTGCCCTTGGACTCGTACTGTAGCTTCGCCTTCGTGACGAGTACGCCCAAGTCGGCACCCTTCCACCGGTAGTCCTCGGCACCATAGATTCGCAGGAAGAACACTTCCTTGTGGTTCTGCAGTTGGTGCCAGTCTAGGGCGTTACGGGAGAACTGCAGCTTGCCACGAGCATCGAGATAGTAGTTACCGGTGCGCGGGGCGTGGGTGATGTACTGCACGATGTCATCGGTTTCCTTGATGATCATGTGGCTCCAGATGTCGACCCCGCTCAGTCGCTCCCAACGCTCGTTGATCTCGTCGACATCGAGTTTGAAGTCAACATCGAGGTATTCGAGCAGGTGGAAGAGGAACAGCGGCACGTCGGCATAGGCTCCGGCGGTCACATTGGTGATCGCGCTGGCACCCGAGATGCGCGGATTCAGTTCGCCGAGATACACCTCGTCGGTGTCGGTGTCGATGAGTACGTCTACTTCGAAGAAGCCTCGGTACCCGGCCTGGTTCAGACCGTCGCCGACGGCCTTGACGAGCTCGATGGCGCGGTGCCGCTGCGTCTCTGTGACTACCTCGGGATGCATTTCATTGCCGCACCAGCCACCCTTGTATGGCGTGAGCTGCTTGTAGCCGGCCAACTCGGTCAGGATCGGACCCACCACCGTGCCGCAACGCGTGAGCACGGCTTCGACGGCCACCGGCAGGTTGTTGATCCGCTTCATCACCTTGAGCTGT
Source organism: Glutamicibacter sp. PS (assembly GCA_031317595.1). GTDB lineage: Bacteria > Actinomycetota > Actinomycetes > Actinomycetales > Micrococcaceae > Glutamicibacter > Glutamicibacter endophyticus. The sequence continues at coordinate 2,455,435 of JANCMB010000001.1, read as the reverse complement.
TCGCCAATGATGTTCTTGGCGTATTGATTCCAGTCGGACTCGTTGGTGATAAAGAAGGTCGTTTTACCCGAATCACCATAGGGAGTCTGTACCACAAGGTCGTCGCCAAGTCCGGCCCCGTCGGCGAGCTTCTGCAGTTCCGCATAGCTATCGGCGGTGCCCAGCACATTGGGAACGGATGGGGCGCCGGCTGCGTTGCCAAGCTCCGTGGTGACGATCTTCGAGTCTAGGTGGGTGCGCAAGGATGCTGGCGGCAGGATGAGGTCGTAGCCAAGCTCCTCGCAGATCGCCTCGGTTTCCTCGTCGAAAAACACCATGGCGACCTTGGGGCGCGGTCCACCGGGAATGCGTCGCGCATCGATGTACTCGCGTACCTCGGGGTTTTCTAGCAACCAGTTGTTGATCTCTTCGGCCGACTGGAACTCGATGTATGGCTTCTCGCTAGGGGTGAAGACACGCGGGTGGTGCCCGTCCCAGCCGTCGTAGTAACTGATGTAACTGAATTTACGAACCCAGCGGTCCAAGCCCAGCAGGTTCACAGGGGTGGCGCCAAAGAAGTAGATGGGGGTCGAATTGGTGCGGAAGAAATGGCGCACCTCGCTCATATTCTTCAGCGGACCCTGACCGGTAAAGTCGACGCGTCGCGTGTTGTTGGTATCGACGTCGTCTTCGTCATTGTAGGCGGCGTCAATGGCCCCGTTGGCCGTCATATCCTCCAGTTCGGCCTTCGCCGCGCGGCGAGGATTTAGGTCACTGGGTTTCGGTATGCGGTTTGTTGGTTTCTTTATGGATTCCACAGTCTTGGCCATTGTTCAACCCTCACGGAAAATACTCAAAATATTCGGTCTGTCGCGTGCTGACGAGTCGGTGCGATTTTCGCCCCGAACCATCGTCGCTCTTGCCGGTGAGGTAGCCATCAAGGCGACTTGAACGCGCTGTGAACATTTTTCAAACGACCGGTGCTGCACGACAAGCACGAGCAGTCCGCGACCGAGTGATCTAGCTCACGCATCGATCATATGAGCCGCGGACAATAAATCCACATCCATGGACGAATGTTGCGACAGTTAATTGCACATGACGAGAAGTAGCTCGAGGGATGTGAATTCTAGGAGGATTTCGTGTAAAAGCACATAGATACTCGACGGTAATTGAGGTGTCATCGAGATTGCTCCTCCTTGTGAAATTTTTCGACAAATAATGAGATTATCAAATCGTATTTGATCTGTTTTTGTGTGGGAATACTTGTCGAGTCGAAGTTTCGTCATCCGAGCGTTGTTGCGTCTGACAAAGAGCGACCGGCGGGGCCACGCTGAGCGTGGTTCCCGCCGGTCGTAATGAGTAGGCACCTGGTACGCGATACTCGTGCGTAAGCTCCGGTTCGCAGGTTTAGTTATTTCCCGACATAGTGCCCCAGGACACCGAGGATGGCTCGCACGCCGGTGCTTAGCGTGGGCTCAAGGGTGGGAAGGAAATGCGGGGAGTGATTGACCGCCGGAGCTGGATCGTCGGCGGCGGTGCCTCCGAAGAACCAATACACGCTGGGCACCGAAATGGCCGAAGCGAGCGCACCGAAATCCTCCGAACCCATGGCCGGGGGCACCTCGTGGATCTGCGCTTCGCCAAGCTCTTCGCGAAGCACCCTGGCGACAACCTCGGTGTGCTCTGGGTCGTTATACAGCTGGGGGAACGTGTAGAGCTCCTCTATCAGCGGCTGCGGAGCACCAGAAGCAGCGGCCTCCGCATTGACGATGCGGGTGATCGCGGCCAATACCTGTTGGCGCACCTCGGGGGTCAACGTGCGTACATTCAATGTCAGCTCGGCTCGGTCAGGAATGATGTTTTCCTTCAGGCCCGCATGGAAGCTACCGCAGGTGACCACCGCACTACTCAGCGGGGAGACCTCGCGCGAGACGATGCTCTGTAGGCGGGTCACGATGTGCGAACCCAGCACGATCGGATCCACCGAATCTTGCGGTTGCGATCCATGGGATTGCTTGCCGTAGAGAGTCAGTTTCAACGAGTCCGCCATGGCCATGGCATTGCCGGAGGTGAAGGCCAACGCCCCGGAGAGGAAGGGGAAAACATGCTGCCCGAAGACGACCTCAGGGCGTGGGGCTCGGTCCCATAGACCGTCCTCGACCATGGCCGCCGCGCCCTGACTGGTCTCTTCGCCAGGCTGGAAAATCCACACGATGGTACCGGCCCATGCGCTGGGCTGTCCGGCGAGAGCCTCGATGGCGGCCAGCGCCGCCGCCACATGGGTATCATGCCCACAGCCGTGCATGACCGGAACCTCGGTGCCATCGGGAAGCTTCCCGGTAGCCGTGGAAGAGTAGTCGGCCCCGGTGTCTTCGGCGATCGGCAAACCGTCGGTGTCGGCCCGGAAGGCGATCACTGGTCCCTCACCGTTACGCTGTAGCGCGACGACACCGGTTCCGCCGCACCGGAAGTGCTCGAGCCCCAACTCATCCAGTCTCGCCTCAATAAAGGCGGCCGTCTGGTGCTCCTGCATGGATAGTTCCGGGTGTGTGTGCAGGTGCTTGTAGGTGGCGTGTAGGCGTTCTGTCTGGTGGTCGTTCAAGGTGGTGGTGACCATGCTCGGCTCCTTTGGGGCTACTGGGCGGAACTAGTTGGACTCGATGTTGTTCTCGGTGGCCGGCTCCTCGGCGACGTGCGCTTTACGGTCCCGGACCAACCAGGAGATGATGATCGATCCCACCACGACCAGGGCGGTGCTGTACAGGGCCAGGGACGGGGCAACGGGAATGATCAAGAAGTACATGACCAGTGCCAGAGCGATGGCCACGATCGTGGTACGCAGCTGCTTCATGGCCACGATGGCTTGAACGAGCACCGCCCCCATCAGGGAGGGCAGGATATACAGGCGGGCTACCTCGATGACCTCCATTGGGATTCGGGCCACAAGCCAGGACCCAAAGAGGCCGACGAAGATCAACAGGCTACTTAGGTGAACGGTCGCGGCACCACAGATGGCCATCACCGCGGCGATATCTCCGCGCTTGGTGCCCGGCTTGGCGTTGATGGAGGACTGGGCGACGATCGCGGCTGGCAGCAGCTTATTGGAGATATTGCCGATCATGAAGGCCTGATACATGGCCGCCGAGCCGAGAATCGGGAAGTAGGTTAGCGGTTCAACGACCCAGAAGACGCCGAAGGTCGCGGCCACGGCCAAGAAGGCCACCCAGATCATATCCCCGGTGAGTTCTAGGTCGGTGAAGAAGAAGAGGTAGAGCGGGCCCAGTAATGAGAAGAGAAGTCCGGCGGCCATGGTGGCCGAACCGTAGCGCGTGGTCTGCTTTTCGAAGCGTGCCATTGAGGCGTCGGAATTGCTGGTGACTGGTGTGTGGGTGTTCATGGTGATCTCCCGTGGTGCTTAGGCCGTGTGCAGCAGGTAGCCGACGGTGATGGAAATGACGATGGCAAAACCCAGGGCCCATTCCTTGAGCCAGTGAGCGTGCAGGATCTTGGCCAGTAGTAGGCACAGGGCCATCACACCGGCCGAGGTCAGCACCAGGATCAGGTGGATCTGGGACTTAGGCATCTCGGCCACGGTGAGCATGCTGAAGGCGCCGAGCAGGGCCGCAGTGGGAATCAATGCCATGGCGGCCGGGTTGCGCTTGGCCAGCGACTTGCCGCCGCGCTTGAGGATTGGGGTCAGAATCAGCGTGGCCAGCATCCACATGCCGCCCGAGAGTGTCATGGCCATGAAGGCGACCGCGAAAACCTGCTGTGTGTAGTCGTCGCCGCCCAGGGTTGAACCCATGGATTGGGCGGCGATACTCGCCGAAGCGGTCTCCGTGGAGGCCGAACCAATCAAGCCGATGCGTACCAGGACTGCTGGGGTACCGAACAGGGCTAGCAGTGCGATGGCTACCAGCACCACGGCGAGCGACGGGCCGATGGATGCCACTGCGCCGGCGCGGAAGGATTCCTTGACCTCACGAAGCGGCATATCGACATGCGGTGCTGCCGCCTTGGCGGCCCGCACGTAGAGGACGGTCTGAACGAAGATGGTGGCGAAAACGCCCAGCGCGCAGATCCAGAGGAAGGGGGAGTTGGCGATGGCCCAGATGTCTGTGGAAGACGGGTTGGCCTGCGCCAGTATCGATGGCGTCTGCATGTCGGATGCTCCTGAACGTGAGGATCGATGGTTGCGGTGTGAGATGGATCACTACGTGTATCTACGATGATTCATCCGCGGGAAAACGGCAAGGAATGGTGGTTCTGGACAAAAAATTGGCTAGATCCACCAAAAAGAGCGTTTTCCTCGCTTCTTATTCCATTTGTGGTCACTCGGGTTCACGATGGTGGGACAACCCACAGACCACAGGAGGCATCGTGTCCCAGCTTCAGGCGCTAAGCGCAGTGGAAATAACCTCGCTGATTCGCTCCGGCCAGCTTTCGGCCCGAGAAGCATTGGCCAGCCATATTGACCAGATCCAGAAGGTCAACGAATCGATCAACGCTGTGGTCATCACGGACTTCGAGCGTGCCGCCGAGGCCGCTACCGCAGCCGATGAGGCTCAGGCGCAGGGCGCAGAACTCGGTCTCCTCCACGGGCTACCCATGACCCACAAGGACACCTTCAACACCGCGGGTCTGCGCAGTACTCAGGGCTCTCCCGCCTTTGCCGAGAACGTGCCGGAACACGATGACCTGCAGATCGCCCGACTCAAGGCGGCGGGCGCTATCCGCACGGGTAAAACCAACGTTCCGGAGTTCGGCGCCGGATCGCACACCTTCAACGAGGTATTCGGCACGACCACCAACCCTTACGCCACCGACAAGTCGGCCGGCGGTTCCTCCGGAGGTGTGGCGGCCGCCATTGCCGCACGTATTCAGCCGCTAGGCGATGGCTCGGACATGGGCGGTTCGCTGCGCATCCCCGGTAGTTTCTGTAACGTCTTCGGCTTCCGCCCCTCCTATGGCGTGATCCCGTTAGGCTCGGCGGGCAATGCACATGCCTGGTTGGCTCGCTCCGGCCCTATGGCCCGCACGGTCGCCGACGTGGCACTGTTCATGCAAGCTAGCGCCGGTAACGACAAGATCCACACTGGCAATACCCTCAGTGGTCAAGATTTTGCGTCACTTCACCCCGAACTCAAGGGTGCGCGGATCGGGTACTGCTTCGACTTCGGGCTCAACGTCCCGGTGGAGCCGGAAGTCATCGAGGTGCTGCGTGGCCAACTGGCCGTCTTCGAGCAAGCCGGGGCCATCCTTGAGGAAGCCACCATCGATTTCAGCGATGCCGACGAGGTTTTCTCGGTCACCCGCGCCTTCGACTTTGCCACCGGGTTGGGCGGCTTGGTGCGCGAGCATCCGGAGCTGGTCAAGCCCGAGGTGATTTGGAACGTCAACAAGGGGCTGGCATTGGATGCCGATGCCATGATCAGCGCCGCCGCGGCTCGCACCCGGTTGGGTGAGGCGGTGGACAGCTACTTCGAACGCTTCGATTTCTTCCTCTCACCGGCCGCCCAGGTGTTGCCCTTCGATGCGACATGGCGTTATCCCGAGCAGGTTGCCGGAGTTCCGTCCGAGACTTATCTGGATTGGATGCGCTCGGCCTGCCTGCTCTCGGCCACGAGCCTGCCGGTGATCGCCATGCCCGGTGGTTTCACGGCCTCCGGTTTGCCGGTGGGCTGGCAGTTGGCCGCAAACCACTACCGCGATGTCGAACTGCTCAATGCCGCCGCCGGTTATGAAGAAGCCACTCACTTTGCCGATCGTGCCCCGGCGCTGGCCCAGCTCGATACGGAGGCCGCCCAATGAACCCGGAGAAGACCAACAACAGCGGGCCACTGAGCGGGTACACCGTCATCGATCTGACCCGGGCGCTGGCCGGACCGCATGCCGGGATGATGCTCGGAGACCTCGGCGCCGATGTCATCAAGGTCGAATCGGCCACCGGCGATGACACCCGAGGTTGGGGTCCGCCCTTCGTCGGGCCCGAGGATGAGCGCATCTCAACCTACTTCATGTCCTGTAACCGCAATAAGCGTTCGATCACCCTCGACCTGAAGTCACCCGAGGGCAGCGAGCAGTTGGCCGAGTTGGTGCGCCGCGCCGACGTACTGTTGGAGAACTTCCGTCCCGGGGTGTTGGACCGGCTCGGCTTCACCGAGCAACGCCTCACCGAGCTGAACCCGAGCCTCGTGGTGCTCTCCATCAGCGGCTTTGGCCACGACGGGCCCGAGGCCTGGCGAAGTGGTTACGACCAGATCTTGCAAGGTGAGGCCGGTTTGATGTCACTGACCGGTTCCGCACCCGAGGACCCGCAACGCGTGGGCGTACCCATCGCCGACCTGCTGGCCGGCATGTATGGTGCCTTCGGTGTGCTCGCCGCGCTACTCGAGCGCGAACGCAGCGGGCGCGGGCAGGTGGTGCGCACCTCGCTGCTGGCCGCCGTTGTCGGTGTCCACGCCTTCCAAGGCACGCGGGCCACGGTGGCCGGTGAAGTCCCGGCCGCGCAGGGTAATCATCACCCCTCCATCGCACCCTACGGACTATTCCGCAGCGCCGATGGGTTCGTGCAGATCTCGGTGGGTAGCGAAAAACTGTGGGCGGCCTTCGCCACCGAATTCCAGATCCCTACCGCCGGGTTCGAAACCAACGCCGACCGCGTAGCACGGCGTGCTGAGCTGATTCAGGCGGTGGAAGCGGTCTTCATGACCCTCGATACCGCGACGCTGCTCGAACGGCTGGGCGCCGCGGGCATTCCCGCCGGAATCGTGCGTAGCCTCGATGAGGTCTACGCCTGGGATCAGGTCCGCAGCCAGGGATTGCTGCTGGATGTGGCCCACCCGGTTCTCGGACAGGTGCAGCTGCCGGGCCCACCACTGCGTTTCTTCCGCGACGGCGAAGAGCAAACTCGTCGTGAGCACACGCCACCTCCCGGGCTGAACGAACATGCCGCCCAGATCCAACAGTGGCTCGCTGACACCGCGGCGGTCGGGGACCGGCCGGGGGAGCAAGCATGAACGCAACCAGCCAGCGTATCCAGCGGATTAGCGCCCGGGACATGATCGACGCGGTGCTCGACCCCGGGTCCTTTGAAAGCTGGGATACTCCCGCGGATTATTCCTACGCGGATAGTCAGTACGCCAGCCAGCTGGCTGCGGCCGCCGCCAAAAGCGGGCACGACGAATCGGTCATCACCGGCACCGGGCGTATCGCCGGGCAGCAGGTAGCCGTCGTGCTCAGCGTCTTTGACTTCTTAGCAGGTTCGATCGGCAACGCCGCCGCGGATCGGATCGTCGCGGCATTGCACAAGGCCACTGCGCTGGGTCTGCCGGTGCTGGCCTCGCCGGCCTCGGGTGGCACCCGGATGCAGGAGGGCACCCCGGCCTTTGTCGCGATGGTGCGTATCTGCGCGGCCGTGCGTGCCCATAAGCAGGCCTCGTTGCCCTACCTCGTGTATCTGCGGGATCCGACCACCGGCGGGGCGATGGCCTCCTGGGGCACCCTGGGGCATATCACCGTGGCCCAGCCCGGGGCGTTGCTGGGCTTCCTCGGCCCGCGCGTGTACGAAACCATCTACCATGAGCCATTCCCGAGCGGTGTGCAGCAGGCCGAGAATCTCTACGCACAGGGGCTCATCGACGCGGTGCTCCCGGTCGAGCAGTTGGCCGAGATCGTGCGCGGAATCCTACGCATTCTCGCCCCGGCCACGGCCCGCAGCGGGCAGGACCCGGCGGACCTGCTGATTGACGACTCCGTGGACCGGGAGCTGGACCAGGACGCCGTGTGGCGCAGCGTCGGACACACCCGCCATCCGCGACGACCGGGCGTGCGCCATGTCATCAAGTACGCCGCCAGCGACGCCTTGCAACTCTCGGGCACCGGGCAGGGAAAGCACGATGCCCGGATGTATTTGGGGCTCGCCCGCTTCGATGGGCAACCTTGTGTGTTGGTGGCGCAGGATCGTGACCCGTGCACCGCCGCACCCTTGGGTGCCGCCTTCCTGCGTGAGGCTCGCCGCGGGGCCGAACTAGCCAGCGGGTTAGGACTACCGCTGCTGACCGTGATTGACACCGAGGGTGCGGCGCTATCCAAGCAAGCCGAGGAAGAAGGGCTTGCCGGGCAGATTGCCCGTTCGATCAGCGCACTGATCGGACTCGAGACACCCAGCGTGTCCCTGCTCCTCGGGCAGGGAACCGGCGGCGGCGCCTTGGCGGTGCTTCCGGCCGATATCACCCTCGCGGCCGAACACGCTTGGCTCTGCCCGTTACCGCCGGAAGGGGCCAGCGCGATCCTTTACCGCGACACCGAGCATGCCGCCGAACTGGCGCATGCACAGAAAGTGGATGCCTTCGCCCTGCGCCGGGCCGGCATCGTCGAACGCATTATTGCCGAGCCGGAACCGGCCACCCGCTACCCACGCCACTTCGCGCAGCGCATCGGGGCCGCGCTGGCCGGAGCGTTGGCCGATGCCGCAGCGACCCCTGCGGCAATGCGGGCCCCGGCGCGTGCACTGAAGTATGCTTCGGTGCGATAGCACGCTGTGGTGGTGAAAGGTGAAACGCATGTCCCGGGAGCCGGAACTGAATGACCTGCAACGCAATATTATTGCGGCGCTACAGGTCGATGGCCGGGCCACCTGGCGCAAGATTGCCACGGTACTCGGTGAACCCGAACGTACCGTGGCCCGCTACGGCTCGAGTCTGCTTGCCGATCGCAAGGTGATCGTCGCGGCCTTGCAGCACCACTCCTCTGCGATGATCGTGGCCTTTAAATGCGCCCCAGGCACAGCCCAGTTAGCCTGTGAGGCGCTAGCCCAACGCGCCGACACAAGCTACAGCTACATGGTCACCGGTCAAAATGATGTGGTGGCCGAGCTGCGTTACGACGGGGATATCACCGAAACGCTGACCCTGCAGCTACCGGCCACCCCCGGGGTGAGGCAGTATGTGGCCTATCCGGTCCTCAAGTTCTTCAAAACTATTCGTGGCTGGACGGCCGGGAATCTCACCGAGGCTCAACGCCAAGCCTTAGCTCCGGAACTTACCGGAGACCCGCGCACCTTGCACGATTTCGACGAGCTCTCCAGCACGGACGAACAAATTATCGCGGCACTCGCACAGGATGGACGGGCGAGCATTGAATCCATTGCCCGTCAGGTCAAACTCGGCGAATCCACCGTTTCACGGCGCCTCGAGTGGCTATTGCGTAGCGAATACCTGAGTATCCGCGCGCTGGTTGAACCAGCCTTACTGGAACGCCCCGTTGAGGCGTTGTTGTGGGTGCAGACCTCACCACGCCACCTCGAGGAACTCGGGCAACGCTTGGCCACGCTCCCTGAGGTGCGCTATGCCGCGGCCGTGGCCGGCGACTGCCAGCTCATCGTCGACGTCACGGTGCGTTCGCAGGCGGATCTCTATCGCTTCATTTCGCACGCCACCTGGGGCGATCAACTCGCTCAGGTGAAGACCTCGATGGTGGTTCAGGCTCGCAAACGCGGTGGTCGGAAACTGGCCTAATTCGCCGCAAGCCCGAGCGCCTGTGCCAAGGTGGTATCGGCGAAATCGGAGGGGGTAAGCACTTCACTGGTGACGTAACGCCCGGTGAGGGCGATACGCGGGTTGGTGCCCAAAACCTTGGCCCCTAGCGTGGCGAGAGCGGCGGGGACCGGAAGTCCTGGCAATCCGGCGGCTTCGCGCAGTACCCGCATGAGTTGCTCGTTGCGTACCGGTTGCGGTGCGGCGGCATGAATCAGCTCGGCCTCGATGTGCGTAGTCTCCAACCCAAGCAGGGCGCGAACAAGACGCAGCCAGTCTGGCAGGCTGATCCAACTCATCCACTGTTCTCCGCTACCGAGCGCACCTCCCATTCCGGTGTGCACTAGGGTCTGCAACGGGGTCAGTAGCGGGGCATCGGGGTGCATCACCAGCGAGGTACGCACAATATGCTTTGATTCGGCGTTGATCCGTGCATCGTTGAAGGCCGCTTCCCAATCGCGGGCCACTTCGGTCATCTCGTCGAGGGCACCTTCGGCCGCCGTGCGCGGTGGGGTCGACCGCTCGGTGTAGCGGTTTTGTTTCCCGTCGCCGAAGATCGCGGTGGTGCTGGCCTGCACCCAGGTGCGCAAGGGCTGCTCCGCGGCAGCGGCTGCCTCGGCCAGAATGTGTGTGGCGCGCACCCGCGAGTTGCGCAAAAGTTCGAGATTCTCCGCCGTATTGGCCACATCCACGCGGGCACCGGCGAGATTTATGAGGTGTACTCCACCGTGGAGCGCATGAGCCCACGGACCTAAGTGGGCACCGTCCCAGGGAAGTTGCTCGGCTGGGAAGTGTTCCTCAAGGCTTCGGGTGAGTACTCGAACCTGGTGTCCGCGGCAGAGGAGATCGGCCGCAAGATTGCGCCCGAGGAAACCACGACCCCCGGCAATGACCACGTGTTCGCCACCGGTTGAGGTTCGAGCCGCGGAGGGCAACAGCCGATAGAGTCGTGCGGCCGCCACGGAGAAGTCGCGGCACAGGGCGTTGGCCACGGTGAGTTTGAAGACGCTGGTTCCTGGACCGGACAGCGTCACGGTGAAGGATAACCGTGCTCCACCGGACTCCTCGGCCACCTGCCAGCGTAAGATCATTCGACCGCCGGGCTGCGGCTGGGTAAATTCCACTAATCGTTCGCGCTCGTTGCGCCGGGTAATCGACCCGGACGGGGCGGTCGCGGTGTGGAGTGGACCAAAAAGGCGTCCCGGGGGAAGGAGGTCGACCTTGTTGCCGGCCAGATGTCCGGCGTCATGGACCACGAAGCCATTGAAGCTCTTCATCCAATCACCGGTGCGCGCCAGGTCCCCGACAACGGCGAAAACCGCATCGGGTTCGAGCGCGACAAATTGTGTAGCGGTGCGCGTGAAGGAATTCAGCGCCTCGGGTAGCTGGTATCGCATGTCACCATCCCTCATCGTAGGTCCACTGCCTAGCCTACTGTGCACGAACCGAAACGGCCCCGGGGATTGCTCCCCGAGGCCGAATCGTTGCGGTGTGCGTTACGAACTAGACACGCACGGACCCGTTGACTTCGCGTTCCATAGCCGAGAACTCCTCGTCGATGGTCGCGTTTTCACGCCAGGTGGCCTTGGAGACCAGCCAGGTGACCAGCAGGTTCAGCGCGAAGCCCGGAACAATTTCGTACATGGCCCCGGACAGTGCGGGAATATTGCCCCACACAAAGACCACTACGGCGCCGGTGAGCATGCCGGCGAAGGCGCCCACGGCGCTGAGCTTACGCCAGTAGAGGCTCAGCAACACGATCGGTCCGAAGGCGGCGCCGAATCCGGCCCAGGCAAAGGACACGAGCTTCAGGATGGAGGAACTCGAGTCCAAGGCGAGCAGCGCGGCGATAATCGCAATGATCAGCACGCACGCGCGGCCCATGAGCACCAGAGTCTTCTGGCTCGCCTTGCGACCGGCAATGTTGTACAGATCCTCGACCAGTGCCGAAGAACAGACCACGAGCTGCGAGGACATGGTGGACATAATGGCCGCGAGCACCGCGGCCAACACCAGGCCGGCCACGAACGGGTGGAAGAAGACCTGCGAGAGCAACAGGAAGACGGTTTCACTGCTGCTCTTATCCAACGGCTTGTCCGCGAAGTACGCAATGCCCACCAGGGCGGTCACCACGGCGCCGACCGTGGTCAGGAACATCCAGCCGATACCGATGCGGCGCGCGGTTTTAGCTTCGCCTGGGGTACGTAGCGCCATGAAGCGCACCAGAATATGCGGCTGGCCAAAGTAGCCGAATCCCCAGGCCGCGGTGGAGAAGATGGCCACGATGGCCAGGAATGCGTTGGCATCGTGGAAGGAAGAAAACAGATCGAAGGCGATCGGGTTTGCATCGGTGATGCGTTGACCCAATGTGGAGATATCTCCAACACGGAAGGCCGCAACAACGGGCACGGCAATCAATGCGGCGAACATCAAAATGCCCTGGACCATGTCGGTGAGCGAAGCACCGAGGAAGCCTCCGAAGAGCGTGTAGAGCAAGGTGATGCCGGCGACGAAGAACAGACCCGACAGATACGGCCACGCGAAGGTGGATTCGAAGAACTTGCCCGCCGCAACCATGCCGGAAGAGACATAGAAGGTGAAGAAAGCCAAGATGACCAGCGAGGACGTGATGCGCAAAAGGTGCGAGCGGTCCTTCAAACGCTTTTCGAAGTAGCTCGGAATCGTAATGGCTTCTTGAGCGATCGCTGTGTAGGACCGTAGCCGTGGGGCGACGAACTTCCAGTTCAGCCAGGCACCGATGATCAGGCCGATGGCGATCCAGGCGGCGTGCATGCCGCCGAGGTAAACGGCGCCGGGTAGCCCCATGAGCAACCAGCCGGACATATCGGAGGCGCCGGCGGACAGCGCCGCGACCGACGGTTTGAGCCCACGGCCGGCGAGCATGTAGTCGTCGATGTCGTTGGTGCGCTTATACGCGATGTAGCCGATGCCGAGCATTGCGGCCATGTAGATGACAATCGCAATCATCTGGAATGTGGAGTCGGACATGATTCCCTCTGTTGGCGGATAGCGTGAGGCACGCCGCAAAAGTGTGCGAGAACCTACTATGGCACCAATCACAGCGAATGTCTCGCCGAGGGAGATACTTCGTTACCATTTCGTGACCTGATTGTGGATCTCTTCGCGTACCGCCTGGATGGCGGGGGAGCGCTCCGAGGAATGGCGCATTGCGGTGAAGATCGTACGCACCGGTGCCCCGGGCAAATCCACGAGCCGCGCCGGGCGTCGACCCACTGCTTCGGGCCGGTGCGCGGTCAGTAGGTCGGGCAGGAAGGCGGCAGCCAGCCCCGACTCGACAAGCTGTACGTGTGCCTGTAGATCGGCCGTTTCATACCGCACCTCGGGTTCGAAACCTGCGGTGCGGCACGCCTCTTCGGCGAAGTGTCGGCTCGAGGTGCCACGTGGCTCCATGACCCAGTGCATGCCGGAGGCCTGGGCGAGCGAGGTGATCTTGGCCGCCGAGGCCTGTGGTGGCAGGGCCAGGCGCAAGGGGTCGTGAGTCAGGGTGCGTCGATCCAGATTCTCGAAATGCGGTGCGGCATGGGCGGGGTACTGCTCGGCGATCACCAGGTCGAAATTTCGCGCGCTGGTTTCGCGCATTGCCTTGGCTGGCTCGTGGTGAGTCATTTCTATTCGCAGATTGGGGTGGTCGATCGCCAGTTGGGTCAGGACCGGAGGCATGATGGCCAGCATGGCGGTCTGGAAGGCCGCGAGGCGTACCGTTCCGGCCACCGAAGAGAGGGTGGCAGCCAGATCCGACTCGGCGCGTTCCATGGAATCCAGCAGCTGTTCGGTGTGCGCCACGAGTACCTGCGCTTGCGGGGTTAACTGCAGAGTGCGTCCGGCGCGACGCAGAAGCGGAACACCGGCTTCGGCCTCGAGCAGACTCAGTTGTTGCGAGACCGAGGAGGGTGAGTAGCTCAGCACGTCCGCCACCTCGGAAATAGTTCCGCGGACACTCAGCTCCTGCAGGAGGCGGAGGCGTCTTAACTCCAGCATGTGATCTATACCTCTTTTTACTAGTCGGACCGGCAAAAATTAGCGCTTCGACAGCGCGAATTTGGCGTAGTTTCGCGGGGCAACACGCCTAGGTCAAACACTTTAGCAATCCCGAACGAAATCGTTCAGGTTTGTTCACTTTTCCTAAACCTAGCATGGGGTTCATACTCTTATCAGCACACAGCTTCTTTGCAGTTGATGGCCAAGGAAAAACCGGGATGCCCACGATGGATACCGGTCATCAGCACGGCACATGCACGGCAATCGAAACCCGCCAGTCACGCAAGACGCCCCCGGTGCCACAGATCCCGAATACGCAAAGAAAGGTAGGCGCATAATTGTCCGCGACCTCCGCTGAGAACCAGAGCGTTCCCCCGGCCCTCGACGCCGAGGGTAACCCATTGACCGCTCCCGCCGAGTTGGCCGATGAGGCCATCGCACTGGTTCGCCATTGGCTCACCGAAGCCGCCAAGATCCCCGCCGACGCCTCGGGCGCCCGGTTGGCTGGCGTGCTGAAGGACCCGAATGGACTGGACTTCACCGTCGGCTTCGTCGATGGGGTCATTCGCCCGGAGGACCTACAGGTGGCCGCGGCCAACCTGAAGGCTCTGGCTCCGAAGGTACCGGGCTTCCTGCCGTGGTACATGCGTAAGGCCGTGGCGTTGGGAGGCGCCATGGCGCCGATCATGCCCGGCGTGGTCGTACCGATCGCCCGCAAGGTGCTGCGCGAAATGGTCGGGCACCTGATCATTGACGCCTCGGACGCAAAGCTTGGCAAGTCCATCGCCAAGATCAAGCGCGAGGGCGTGAACCTGAACGTGAACCTGCTCGGCGAAGCCATTCTGGGCCAGGGCGAAGCTTCCCGCCGCCTAGAGGGCACCAAGAAGCTGCTCGCGCGTGACGACGTGGATTACGTCTCCATCAAGGTTTCCTCCACCGTGGCCCCGCATAATCACTGGGCCTTCGACGAAGCCGTGGAGCACATCGTTCAGAAGTTGCGCCCGCTCTACGAGCTGGCCAACAACCACCCGAAGAAGAAGTTCATCAACCTGGACATGGAAGAGTTCAAGGACCTTGAACTCACCATCGCCGTATTCACCAAGATCCTTTCGCTGCCGGAGTTCAAGAACCTCTCCGCCGGCATCGTGCTGCAGGCCTACCTGCCCGACGCGCTGGGCGCGATGATCCAGCTGCAGGAATTCTCCGCCGCCCGCGTGGCCGATGGAGGAGCCCCGATCAAGGTCCGCGTGGTCAAGGGCGCCAACCTGCCGATGGAAACCATGGAAGCCGACGTCCACGGTTGGCCGTTGGCCACCTGGGGCACCAAACAGGATTCCGACACCAGCTACAAGGCCGTGCTTGAATACTCGCTGCGTCCGGGCCACGTGGAGAACGTTCGCATCGGCGTTGCCGGTCACAACCTGTTCGACATTGCGTTGGCTTGGCTGCTGGCCAAGGCTCGCGGGGTGCAACACGGCATCGAATTCGAAATGCTCCTCGGTATGGCTACCGGCCAGGCCGAAGCCGTGCGCCGCGACGTCGGTGAGCTCCTGCTCTACACCCCGGTTGTGCACCCGAACGAGTTCGACGTGGCTATCGCCTACCTGATTCGCCGCCTCGAGGAAGGCGCCAGCCAGGAGAACTTCATGTCGGCCGTGTTCGAACTGGAAAAGAACGAGGCCCTGTTCGAGCGCGAGAAGAACCGCTTCCGCTCCTCGCTGGCCGCGCTGACCACTCGGGTGCCGAGCTCCAACCGCGTGCAGAACCGCAGCGCCCGCGACGAGATCATCGAGGCTAAGGTCGACGCCTTGGCCGCCGGCGAAGGTGCCTTCTTCAACACCCCGGACACCGACCCGGATTTGGCCGCGAACCGTGCCTGGGGCCGCGAAATCCTCGCCAAGATGGAAAACTCCACCCTCGGTGCCGACCTGGTCAAGGCCAACACCTTGGACAGCGCCGGCGAACTGGATGAAGCCATCGCCATGGGTGTGGACGCTTCGGCAGCCTGGCAGGAGCTCGGTGCGCATCGCCGCGCCGAAATCCTGCACAACGCCGGACGCATCTTCGAGCAGCGTCGTGCGTTGATGCTCGAGGTCATGGGATCCGAGTGCGGCAAGACCATCGACCAGGGTGACCCGGAAGTTTCCGAGGCCATCGACTTCGCGCACTACTACGCCGAGCGTGGCCGCGAACTTGAGCAGGTCGACGGTGCTACCTTTGTGCCCTCGAAGCTGACCCTGGTGACTCCGCCGTGGAACTTCCCGATGGCGATCCCGGCCGGTTCCACGCTCTCCGCGCTGGCCGCCGGATCCGCCGTGATCATCAAGCCGGCCAGCCAGGCGGCCCGTATCGGCGCCATGATGGTGCAGGCACTGTGGGATGCCGGTGTCCCTAAGGACGTGCTGCAGCTGGTCTTCGTGGCCAACCGCGACCTGGGCAAGCAGCTCGTAGCCGATGAGCGCGTGGATCGCCTGATCCTCACCGGTGGCTACGAGACCGCGGAACTCTTCCGCTCCTTCCGCAAGGATCTGCCGCTGTTGGCGGAAACCTCGGGCAAGAACGCGCTGATCGTGACCCCGAACGCCGACCTGGATCTCGCCGCCAAGGACGTGGTGCAATCTGCCTTCGGCCACGCCGGACAGAAGTGCTCGGCCGCCTCGCTGGTAATCCTCGTTGGCTCCGTGGCCGACTCGCGCCGTTTCAACAGCCAGCTCATCGACGCGGTCAAGTCGCTGAAGGTCGGTTACCCGTGGAATCCGGAAACCCAGATGGGCCCGGTTATCGACAAGCCGGGCGAGAAGCTGATGCGCGGGCTGACTACCCTCGGTGAGGGGGAGCGCTGGGAACTGAAGCCTCGCGCCCTGGATGATTCGGGCAAGTTGTACTCCCCGGGCGTGCGCTATGGAGTCAAGCGCGGTAGCGAATACCACCTGACCGAGTACTTCGGACCGATCCTTGGTGTGATGACCGCCGAGACCCTGGAAGAAGCCGTGGAGATGGTCAACGAGGTCGACTTCGGCCTGACCAGTGGCCTGCACTCGCTGGACGCCGATGAGATCGGCTACTGGCTGGAGCACATCCACGCCGGTAACCTCTACGTGAACCGCGGAATCACCGGGGCCATCGTGCAGCGTCAGCCCTTCGGTGGCTGGAAGAAGTCGGCCATTGGCGCCGGTACCAAGGCCGGTGGCCCGAACTACCTGATCGGTATGGGTAGCTGGCGCGATGCCGAGGTGACCGAAACCGCCGCCCTCTCCGGCTTCGCCCAGCGTCTGCTCGAGGTCGCCGCACTGCCGGCCGAGGACGAAGCCTGGCTGCGTGCCGCTATGGGCAGCGATGCCAAGTGGTGGGCCGAAGAGTTCAATACCGCGAAGGACCGTTCCGGACTATTGGCCGAACGCAACGTCTTCCGCTACCGCCCGATGGACGTCACCGTGCGTTACGAACAGCCCAGCAGCGAGCACGGTATCGCCGAGGCTCTGCGTGTTACCGCCGCCGGTGTGCAGGCAGGTTCCCAGGTCGTGCTCTCCAGCTCCACCGAGCTACCGGGCACGGTACGTAACCTGTTGAGTGAGCATTCGGTGACCGTGGTGATCGAGGATGCCGAGGCATTCGCCGCCCGCGCCGCCGGCCTTGCCGCGAAGACCGGACCGGACTCCGCCGCCCGGATCCGTCTCATCGGTGGCTCCGCCGCGGCGGTGGCCGAGGCGACCGACGGCAAGCCAGATGTGGCCGTCTACGCTTCGCCGGTCACCGGGTCGGGCCGCGTGGAAATGCTTCCGTTCCTGCATGAGCAGGCCGTATCCATCACCGCGCACCGCTTCGGTACCCCGAACCACCTTAGCGATGAGCTGATCTAGGTTCCCTTACTGCGCATCGCGCGCAAACTCAGAAAGCCGATCTCCGGCCGGTTACGAACCGGCCGGAGATCGGCTTTTGACTTCTGCCCACGCCCTACATCTTTTAGCGGGTAACGGGCGTACACTTCGACTAGGTGGTTCCACCGGCCTTGAAGAAGGGATGGTCGTGCTGGACCGACCACACCGACCACTATTTTCGTTCCGTGAACCGTATTCGACGGCTGGCGACTGGATGATCTGTTGGGCCAGCGGCGCACGCCGGGCACCGATGAGTCCGTCACTCGCGTGGCCACGGTGAACGCCGCCGCGATGAAGAAGGAACCATGGACAAGCCCACCCAGTGCCCGCGCTGTTACCGACAGCCAATCGTTGAAACCGAAACCCGACGCTATATTGACGACGAGAACCAAGACCAGCGCTGGGATCAACATGCTCAGCACGACGCCGAACAGCGTCAAGATCTGCGTGTAACGATGCGTGAGATGCTGTGGAGCTGCCCGACCTGCGGATGGAAAAAGGTTGCCTACAGCGCCAATGAACCCAACCTAGGACCGGAGAACCGGGTCGGACGGTAACCGGCGGGCTACTCTTGCACGGCGCTCCGGCGACGTACCAGCGCGTCAGCCAACCCGGCCAGTAGCGCCGGCAGGATGTAACGAGCCATCGTGATCAGCGTGAAGGTGCTCAAGGACATTCCGGCCGAAGCGGTCAGCGCCAGCGCAACGAACCCCATACCCAGTCCACTGGCTAAGCCCGTGAGCCACCCGGCCAGCGATCGTCCACGCACAATGAACCATCCGGTTAAGCTCAGCAGTGGAAGCAACAGGCCCCAGGTGGTGAAGTAGCCGCCGTAGAGTCCCGAAAGATCCAAGGCCGCGGCCACAAACCAGTCACCATATTCCACAGTGCCAAGCACTGGTGCCTTCAGCGCGATATCGAGCAGCAACGACAGCAGGATCAGACCGGTGCCGGCGATTTTCTGGGTACGGCTGGCAGGTAAGAGCCACATGGCGGCCAAGGTTAGGCAGCGCACCGTCCAGAGGGAAGCGATGATCAGTGGGCTCGGGCCAAAGACGATGTGGGCCATGGCGAGCATGGTTGAGCCAGCTAACCCAACCAATGTCGCGAGCCAGACGATGACGGTCGCTGCGGGCAGGTTAATGCGATTACGGCTTTCGGTCACCACAGAAGTTTAGCCAGTATTCCTTAGAGCTGTATTTGCAGGGCCTTCTTAATCGACAGGGTGCCTTCGGTATGCATCACCGCGCGACGGTAGATGCGCTCGGCGAAACGCAAAACGACCCAGCAGCTTAGCGCCATGATCCCCAACGAGAGGGCCGGTTCCCACCACGGAACCTCCCCGGAGAGCAAGCGAATTGGCATGGCCACCGACGAGGCGATGGGGATATAGGAGGCAACCACTAACAACTGCCCCGAGGCGTACAGTCCAAGGAACAGCACCGCCATCAGCACCGCAATGATCGGACCGGAGGACTGCTGAAGATCTTCGGTGCGCGTGGCCAAGGATCCCAGTGCGGCCCACACACCGGCCAGCAACAGGAACCCACCAAGGAAAAACACCACGAACCAGCCGGCTACCTGCGAGACCACGCCAAGGAACGGTAGCTCGATGGGGGAGAGGTAGGCCGCCGCGAGTCCGATGGCGAGGAACAACAATAGTTGCAGCAACGCCAAGACCACGTTCCCGAGGATTTTCCCGGCCAATAGCTGGCGTAATGGGATCGCGCTGGCGAGGATTTCCACCACACGGTTCTGTTTCTCTTCGATCACCGAATTGGCGATGGGCATACCAAACATCAGCGAGGCCATATAGAACAGGAAGGAGAATATGAGCGCCATGGCGCGCACCATCGAGCTACGGTCGGCATCACCATCAAGTTGTGCAACCCGTAGGTCCGAGGCGCGCGGCAACTCGGCATCCGCAACGCCCTGCTGTTGGAGTAGTTGCTCGGTCAGTACGGTGCTCAGCGAATCGCCAATGAGTTTGCGTAGCTCGCCGGGTACCGTGTCCTTGCCCGTGAGCGTAAAGCGCCCTTGGTCATCAGTGCCGAGAAACGCCGTGACCTGCTCCTGCTCGAGTCGCTGCTCGGCAGCTGACTGCGCCATGCGAAGAATGGAGAGGTCAATCCCCTCCGGCGGGGTATCTCGGGCTTCGGCGAGCACCTGGAAACTGGTTTCGTCGGTGGCGATCACCAAATAGCTTGCGGTCCGGGCCGATAGCATTCCGGCGACTACGATCGAGCCGATAATCAGCGCGAGGGTGCCCAGCGTGGTGAGCACGAAGGCCCTATCTCGTACCTTGGTTTCGATTTCGCGAAGCGCCACGATGCGCCACCCGGTGCGTGGGTTCACTGGATAACCTCTCGGTAGATATCGGCCAGCGACGGCCGGTACACGGCGAATTCGTGCACGGCCCCGCGCCGCACCGCGCAGCCGAGTACTCGTTGAGCTTCTTGGGGGCTGGCAAAACTTACCAGGGCCTCGGGGCCGGAGAGGTCGATAACCTCGACTCCGGGCTCTTCGCGTAGCCACCCGGCGTCGGCTCCCAAATGTAGCCGGTGGCGATGTGCTTGCTCGGCGCGCAGTTGCTCGGCCGGGGCATCGGCTAGGATGCGACCCTCCTGGATAATCACCAGGTGGTCGACCAGCGCGTCGAGCAGATCCAGTTGGTGCGAGGAGAAAAGCACCGGAACGCCCTGCGCTGCGTAGTCGCGCAGGATCGAGCTCATGGCGTCCACCGCCAAGGGGTCGAGTCCGCTAAACGGTTCGTCGAGGACCAATACCTTAGGGCGGTGTAGCAAGGCGGCGACCACCTGCACGCGTTGCTGATTCCCTAATGACAGCGATTCGAGTTTCGCGGTGGCACGTTCGGCCAGCCCAAACCGGTCCAGTAGCTCCAAGGCTCGCGCGCGGCAGTCGGCGCGCGAAAGGCCATGGAGTTGGCCCAGATACATTAACTGACGCAACACCGGTTGTTTTGGGTACAGCCCGCGTTCTTCGGGCATGTAGCCGAACTCAGGCCGGGTCGATACCGGCAAGGTGCGCCCATTCAGGCGCACCGAGCCACCATGTGCTGCCAACAGGCCCATGATGATGCGCATGGTCGTGGTTTTTCCTGCACCGTTGGCTCCGACGAATCCGGTCAGGGTTCCAGCGGGCACCGAAAAACTGACCTCGTCGAGCACCGTGCGGTCACCGAAGGCACGCGTGATGTTCTCAAGTTCAAGCATCTCGAGGTCCTTTCTGGTGACGGTCGCATGTCCTGTGCACCAGCTTAGGGAGCATTTTCCTCGGTGGGCTCGCTCTTAAGAGTGAAACTATTGGATGAGC
Organism: Glutamicibacter sp. PS; assembly: GCA_031317595.1. Lineage (GTDB taxonomy): Bacteria > Actinomycetota > Actinomycetes > Actinomycetales > Micrococcaceae > Glutamicibacter > Glutamicibacter endophyticus. The sequence continues at coordinate 2,434,686 of JANCMB010000001.1, read as the reverse complement.
CCGGCGCGGTGAGCATACAACACCGCCTGCACCCGGTCGCGAAGTCCGGCCTTGGCCATCAGGTTCGATAGGTGCGTCTTCACCGTCGGTTCGCTCAGGCCGAGCGCAACGGCGATTTCCTGGTTATTCTTCCCCGTGGCGAGCTCCTGCAGCACTTGCAGTTCTCGCTCGGAGAGGCCTTCGAGGAGCCGCTGCTGTTCGGCGCGTGGGCGGTTACTCTGCTCGGCGACATGACGACGAATCAGCGGCAGCGTGACTTCCGGAGAGAGCAACCCGTACCCAGCGGCCACCTGGTGGACGGCGGCGATCAGTGTTTCGGGGTCCGTGTTTTTCAGCAGGAATCCGCTGGCCCCGGCGTCGAGCGCCTCGAAGAGGTAGTCTTCGCGATCGAAGGTGGTGAGCACGATGATCTTACGTGGGCTCTGCGCGGTCAGCCGGGCGGTGGCCGCGATGCCATCGAGGCGCGGCATTTGGATGTCCATGAGTACGACGGAGGGATCGAGCCGTTCGACCAGCTCCAGCGCTTCGGCCCCATCGGCGGCGGTCCCCAGCACCCGAATTTGCGGGTCGGTTTCCAGAATCAATTGCAACGACGAACGAATCAATGGTTGGTCATCGCAGATCACCACGGTTATTGGGGTCATGTCTGAACTTTATCTGGTGTGCTATCAGAAACGTCGCGAAGTCGCGCTCGGGTGCGCCAACCGCGCGGAGTGCGTGGCCCAATCTCGACCAGACCGTGGTGCAATGCCGCACGCTCGCGGATGCCGCGTAACCCATAGCCGCCACCAGCGCGGTCGGGACGTGCCGTTCCTTCGTCGGTGATTTCGACCTCCACCCAGGTGCCACGCTCATCGGTGCCAGAGCGCAGAGATAGACGTGCGCTACGTGCCGTGGAGTGCCGGCGCACATTGGCCAGAGCCTCCGAACAAATACGGTAGAGCGCCAGCGACAGTCCAGAAGGTAGCCCAGAGAAATACTGCGCACGGTGTTCTGCGGTGGACAGCTCAACGCGCAACCCAAGATCTGCATTCTGCTCTATCAGGCGATCGAGCTGTTGGAGCGAGGGTTCGGGATGCCGATCACCGTCCGTCGGATTGGCGTCCTGGCCATGCTCCGTGGAGCGTAGCACCCCGAGTAGGGCACGGGTTTCGGAAACGGCGCTGCGTGCCGAAGACTCGATGCCACGCATCAACTCGCTGGCCTTATCGGGATCTCTGCCCTGAACCATCCGGGCAGCTGAGGCTTGCACGCCCACCGAGGCGATATGGTGGGCGATCACATCATGTAGTTCGCGGGCAATTCGCAGACGCTCCTCGCTGACCGCTTGGGAGGCCAATTGGTCGGCTTGGTCGGCGATGCGCCGTGCCTGGCTTCGCACCAGCTCGCCGGCATAGGCGTTGGACCAGCTGGTTAGCCCGAGGAAGATCGCCCCGCCAAAATAGAGGATATTAATGGCGAAGGTATAGAGCGGAAAGGCTACCCGCGGCTCCACCGAACCCAGCGAGTTCTCCACCATGGGTACGTCCATGCTTTCAAGCAGGTCGCTGGTGAAGAAGGAGACGATCAGCCATACGGCCATGGCAAGCAGTACCAGGGTCATGGCGGTCCACAACGCCCGGCGGTCCCGGGCCCAAGCCACCGCCGTATAGAGGCCTAGGAAATAGGCCACCTGCGGGCAGAACTGCATCAGCACCGATGCGGTGGGCTGACTCCCACCGAGCATGAAGACCGCCGAACCGATCAGCATCATGCTCACCGGCCAGCGACGGCGAAACATCAGCGGCACGATCAGGGCGACGATGAGCGCAAAGGCTACCGGCCGATCGGCCATCTCGTCGCGCTCGACCATCGAGAGCACGAGCTCCTGCAGGGCCAGGGCCAGCACCAAGAACCCCAAGGCCGCGACGATATCGCGGCGCAGTCCGACGCGGCTAGGGACCGGTCGTTCCCAGTCCTTGGGCGGCAACGAGGGCATATGCCGGTGCGCGAGGTCCACGATGCGGCTCATGGGCAGGTCCTTTCTCGGCGGTGCACGCTCGGTGTCTTCGACTGTACCCGCTCGACGGTGACCGGTGGCTGCGCGATCGCTGTGGGTGCGCAGCGCCGTGCTTGGCAGCACAAGTTACTAGCCGGTAATGTGATGGCATGCACATGATTTTCCGAATTCTGCTCACCTACCTGCGGAGCAAGAAAGCCTCGAAACTCTCCATGTTCGACACCGGCTCGCTACCCATGCGCGCCACGCTGACGGATATCGACTTCGCCGGTCACATCAACAATGGCATGTATTTTTCCATCTTTGATCTCGGGCGCTTCGACCTGATGTTCCGTTCCGGAGTCTGGGACGTGATTCGCAAGAACAAGTGGACTCCGGTGGTACAGGCCGAGACCATCACCTGCCGCAAGTCGGTCAAACTAGGCGCCAAATTCACCCAAGAGACCCGCGTACTTGGCCTGGATGAAAAGTGCATCTACTTTGAACAGCGGATCGTCTGCGACGGGGAAATCTATGCACAGGGCTATATCGCCACGCGGATGCGCGGACGCAAGGGCGCCGTATCCAATGAGGAGATTATGCAGGCCGTGGGCCTAGCGGTCCCCGAAGATCGGGTGGTACCTGAATGGGTGAGTCAATGGCGCGAAGCCAGTGCCCTCCCCGGAGCTCGCAAACCCGCCCCGCACACCTGGCTCGGGCGCTAGACCATCGAGGCGTGTACCGCATTGAGGAAGGCCGTGATCTTCTGCGGATCCTTGACCCCACGGCTGCGTTCCACCCCCGAAGACACATCGGCTCCCGCAGCACCCGATAGCTGCAAAGCCCGCACCACATTCTCGGGATCCAAACCGCCGGCCAGCAGAATATTCGAACGCCCCGCGGTCAATTGGCGCGCCGCAGCGTAGTCCCACGCCTCACCACTGCCGGGCACCGAGGCATCGACCAGAAGCCAATCCTCGCCACGATCTTCAAAGGCCTGGGCGGCATCGGAGATCCGCACCGCACGCACCACCGTCAACCCGGCTCGTTGTGCCTGCGCTACCTCGGTGGAGGTGCGCTCGCCGTGTAACTGAATCCACGTCAGCCCCGCGGCCTTGGTCTGCCCAATGGCTTGCTGAACCTCCTCATGCCGAAAGACCGCAACCCCGGGGACATGCTCCGGCAGGCCCTGGGCTAGCTGCCGGGCACGTTCGACACTCACCTGGCGGGGGCTTTCGGTGAGCACAAATCCCACGGCTCGGGCACCGTGCTCGACGGCCACCTGCACCTCGGACTCGGTGCTCAAACCGCAAATCTTCGCAAACGGGCTACGCAGGTGTTTCGGCTGGTAGCCACCCGGGGCATCGGCCCGGATGGCCAGCAGTTCACGAGCGTGCTCGCTAAGCCGCCGATCCTCGGCGCTTACCGGTACCCATGGCGGTACCGGTACCGCGGTGCCCGTCTCATCGCGTGCCACCATCACCGTCAGACAGTAGGTGGTCAGGTTCATTTCGGTTCCCTTGGGGTCACCCGAGCGCACGTGCACGGCCACATGCATGCCCTTGGTGCCGGTGTAAACCAGGCGGGCCTCCACCTCGACCAGATCCCCGATAAACAAGGGCCGGTAGAAGCGCACTCCACCGGAGAACACTGCGACCGTCTCACGCTGGCAATAGCGTGCGGCGCAGAGCGCGGCGGCCTCGTCAATCCACTTCATCACGATGCCGCCGTGCACCTTGCCGCCCCAGTTCACGTCCGTTGGCGCGGCGAGGAAGCGCAACACCACGCGCTCGGCGGTTCCCGCATCGGTATATTCCTGATCCTTCATCGCCGCCACGATCTTCTCGCGGATGCCAATGCGTGCAATGGCCCGTTCGCGCATTTCCAGCTGCCATGCCGTGCGCGGCTCGAAGGACGGCACTTTCGTGGGTTTACCCTGCTCGTCGACGGCCACGAAAATCACCAAACAGGTTGTCGAGGTGACCGAGCGACGCTCGCGCGGATCGCTGAAGGTCACCTCGGTTCGGATGTGCATCGAGGAAGTGCCGGTGTATACGACCGAAGCGGTGACTTCCACGAGATCACCGGAGTGCACCGGGTCGGCAAAATGGATGTTGCCAACGTAAGCGGTGACGCAGTAGCTCCCGGCCCAGCCCACCGCTGCGGCATAGGCCGCCTTATCCACCCACTCCAAGACGGTGCCGGCCTCAACCGTGCCGGAAACTCCTACATCGGTGGGGGCGGCAAGAAATCGCAGGGTGATCGAATCGCGTCGGGTACTAGTGCTCATGGTGTTAGTCTCCGCCAGCGGGCGAGGCCAAACAAACTTTGCGACGTACACCCGGCTGGCAAGGGGCACCCTGATGACTACGATGTATACCGTGGGTAAACTCTTCGGCTTGTTCTCGGTAGCGACGACGCTAGTGATCGTACTGAGCCTTGCGGCCGCCTCGGCCACCGCGGGATTAGCGATCATGCTTGGCCGAGGTCTCGACCTGCTCCTGTCCGGCGGCAGCCTGCCCGGCCACTGGTACTGGCCGGTGGCCGCCGAAACCCTTGTGATCGTGCTCAGTACCGTGCTCACGCCGGTGGTGATCGCTCGCGATAAGGACATCTCCACCCGCGAACAACGCGAAAACCTCCTGCAACACTATCTGGCCATCGGTCCGCTGCGGCTGCGCCGTTTAGGCGAAGGCGAACTGGTGTCCATCGCCATGGACTCCGTGGAACGCGCGGCACGCTACCGGACCGAATTTATTGGTCCGGCGCTCTCCGCGGTAGCCACGCCACTACTCGTCCTCGGGTTCATCGCCGTGTTTATCGACCCGCTCAGCGCCCTGCTCCTGCTGATTCTGACACCCTTGGTGCCGTTGATCGTGATCGGTTTCCAGCGCCGCTTCCGAGCCTCCTCCGGTGAATACCGACGGTCTCAGGGGATCTTGGCCGCAACCTTCCTCGAGGCCCTGCGCTCGCTGGATATGCTCAAACTCAATGGAGCCTCGCAGTGGATGGGGCAACGGATCGCCAGAGCCTCGGAGCGGGTGCGGCAACAGGTAATGAAGCTGTTGTCGCGGAACCAGCTGGTGCTTCTGGTCATTGATTCCAGCTTTGCCGTCCTGCTGCTCTCCAGCGCGGCGTTGCTGGCTTGGTGGCGCGCCTCCACCGGGGCCATCAGCCCGGGCTCGGCCGTGGCATTGATCGCGCTGAGCTTCTTGACCTTGGCACCGGTGAACTACGTTGGCAGTTTCTTCTACGTGGGGATGACCGGGCGTGCCGCGGAGGAAAAGATTACCCAAGTTCTGCGTGAGCCCATCCACCGTGCCTCGCTGCATCCCGCACGGGCGTCGTTGGGAGATCACGCTCTACAGCTTCAAGAGGTCAGCGCGCACTACGCCCAGGACGAGGACGCGCTACCGGCGCTCAGCGGGGTCACGCTCAACTTCCCCGCTGGGTCGCGCACGGCGATTATCGGCCCCTCCGGTAGTGGAAAAACCACGCTGTTGAGAGTACTTCAGGGGCAGCTTGAAATATCCTCGGGCACGATCCACGACGGACACCGCACCCTAGGCCCGGCCACCTTGCGGGCCAACACCGCGGTACTCGACCAGGGCGCCGAGCTCTTTGGAAGCAGCGTGCGGCACAACCTCGGGCTGGGCCGACCACAGGCGAGCGACGAAGAGATGATCGAGGTCCTCTCCGCAGTGGGAATGGGTCCTTGGCTCGCGGCCCAACCTCAGAAACTAGATACCAAGCTCGGGGAGGCCGGTGCCCGGCTATCCGGAGGTCAGGCACAGCGCATGGCACTGGCCCGAGCATTGTTGGCTCGCCGGTCGGTGCTGCTCCTCGACGAACCTACCAGCGCACTCGACGTGCGCACCGAGGCCGAGGTTCTTGACACGATCCGTCGGGTCACGGCCGGGCTGACCACCGTCACCGTGACGCACCGGCTGGGCCTTCTGCAAGACTATGACTACGTGGTGGTGCTTGAGAACGGGCATGTTATTCAAGCCGGCAGGCGCGAAGAGCTCCTGGCGACACCGGGGCATTTGAAGTCCGCAATGGGCGCCTACCGGCGAAGGACGAACGAGCTCTACCGCGCCCTCGGCACCCAAGGAGGAGAACAGTGAGCGAACTGCACTCTTCCCCTCCGGGCGTCACTCGGTGGTTGCTCGGCGTCGCTTCGGGGCTTCGCTCAGCGATGGTGCTGGCCTGCCTGTTAGCGTGTATCACCCGATTCGTGTCGCTTGCGATGTATCTCATAGCGGGCCTCGGGTTACTTCGAGTCCTGGGCCTGTCCGTGGCCCCGTGGCTTCCTCAACCGACTTTGGTGCTGTCCGCGGCGCTATTGATTGGGCTGGGCCTGCTCAAAGGTCTTGTGCGCTATGCAGAACAGTACGTGGGGCACCGGGTTGCCTTCCTTGCGCTCTCTCGGCTGCGTTCGGTGATGTACCGGGCCTATGAGCGGCAGGCACCCTTTGGCGGTAACCGGCGCTCGGGGGCGATGCTGTCGAAAGCCACCAGCGATATCGACCGGGTCGAGGTGTTCTTTGCCCACACGCTTCCACCGGCCGTTGCGGCCCTTGTGGTCAGTGTGGGTGCGAGCCTATTCGTTTGGTCGATTGCCGGCCCCACACCCGCGGCGGCCCTTGCCGCCGGGTACATCATGTTGGGCTTGGTCGTACCCGGACTCGGCCTGCGCACCGTGCAACGAGCGGTAGCAGATACCGCACGTGCGCGCACGGCGCAGAGCCAAGCGCTGGCGGAGACACTGCGCGGAGCCGAGACGATCGCTGATTATGGGGCCGAGCGAGCGATGCTACGCCGGGTCATGCAACGCGGCCCGGATAGCCTGATCGCGTCCAAAGCCGCCTGGATGAGCGGTGTGCGATCTGCGCTGGTGGCCATCGTGCCGTGGCTCAGCGCGATCGTTGTCTTGGCGGTTGGTCCTGGTAGCGTGCAGCCCGGGGAATTGGTTCTTGTACTGGTGTTGTGCGTTCCCTCGTTTGAAGCGGTGCGAGCCGTCGAAGGATTCGTGCTGAGTCTTCAAGATTCACTGGCCAGTGCGCGCCGCCTCTACGATGTTGACAAGGCGCCGGTGACTACCAGCGAGGGTACTGAAGCCCCTGCCGTCGAGGGTACAAGCCTTATCGTGCGACAGCTCAGCGCTGGATACGCACAAGGCGCGGTCGTGCAGGATATCGATTTTCACGTAGCAGGCGGCGGCCTGCTTGCGGTTCTCGGCGGATCCGGTAGTGGCAAGTCGACCGTTGCCGCGGCCCTGGTCCGCAGCATCGAATCCGACGGACAGATGCAGCTTGGGGGAGTCGACCTGCGGACTCTCCCATTGGACCAGCTACGTGAGCGAATTCTTCTTGTGGCTCAGACACCCGTGCTTATTCGCGGCAGCGTGCGTGAGAACTTGCTCCTGGGCAGAGACGACATAACTGATGAGCAACTTCGAGAGGTGCTCCAGGAACTGGGACTGGCCTCCTGGCTCGCCGCGCAAAAGTCCGGACTCGATACGCGCTTGGGCGAGCGTGGGAGCCGGCTCTCCGGCGGGCAACGACAACGGTTGGGCATAGCCCGGGCGCTACTACGCCAACCGCAGGTGCTGATCCTCGACGAATCCACGAGCGCACTCGACGCGGACAGCGAGAGCCTAGTGTTCCAAGCCCTGCAGCGCCGGCTACACAGCGGGATGGCGGCCATCATGGTTAGCCATCGACTTTCGGTGTTGCCGTATGCCGACACGGCGCTCGTGCTACACGACGGACGCGTCGTCGAAACTGCAACACCACAGACTCTTATCGCGCGTTCCGACTCGATGTTGCGAGCCATGATTCAGCGTGAAGCTGGAAACCTGTGAGCCCTTACGTTCACCGCAGTGCTCGCGTTAGGCTCGCACCATGGTGCGTTTAGTTGTAGTTCTATTTCTAACAGCCCTCGCCACCGGCCTGATACTAACCGCAGTGCTTGCCTCGCAATATGGAAGCGCCGCATGGTGGGTACTGCTGGTGCTGACCGTGGGTCTGGCCAGCGTAGGAATCTATGACATGGTCCAGAAGCGCCACTCAATCCTGCGCAATTACCCGATTTTGGGCCACGCGCGCTACTTTCTGGAGTTCATCCGACCCGAAATTCAGCAGTACTTCATCGAACGCAACACTGACGGTCGCCCTTTCGATCGCGACACACGCTCACTTATTTATGCGCGAGCAAAAGGTGTCGACAGCCACAAAGCTTTCGGTACCGAGCGTCTGGTCAACGTGGAAGGACACGAATACTTACTACATTCTTCGGCGCCCGTTGCGCCAGTCTCCAGTCAGTTCAAGGTGCGCGTGGGATCTAGCCAATGCACGGAGCCCTACGATATTTCGCTACTCAACATCTCATCTATGAGTTTCGGATCACTCTCGGCCAACGCGGTACTCGCAATGAACCGCGGAGCTCGGATGGGCGACTTCGTCCAAGAAACTGGTGAAGGGGGTCTGAGCAAATATCATCTTGCCAGCGATGCCGACCTCTTCTGGGAAATCGGGTCAGGCTACTTTGGATGCCGGACCGAAGAGGGCCGTTTTGACCCCGAGACATTCGCCAAGAAGGCTTCGCTGGAACAGATCAAGGGCATCACCATCAAAATGTCGCAAGGCGCCAAGCCCGGTCTTGGCGGCGTGCTACCAGCCGCAAAAGTGACTGCTGAAATTGCAGAGACCCGGCTCGTGCCCATGGGCGAGGACTGTATCTCGCCCGCAAGCCATAGTGAGTTCTCGACTCCTCGAGAGCTTTTGGAATTCGTTGCGCGACTTCGAGAATTGTCAGGCGGTAAGCCCGTGGGGGTGAAATTCTGCGTTGGCTCACGTACCGATGTTCTGGCCATCTGTAAGGCAATGATCGAAACAGGGATCCTCTTAGACTTCATCACGGTAGACGGTGCCGAGGGAGGTACGGGAGCTGCACCGCTCGAATACGAAGATCACGTCGGTACGCCACTTACCGAAGGGCTGATGATCGTGCACAACGCGCTAGTGGGAGCTGGCTTACGTGACGAGCTGCGCCTGGCCGCAGCCGGGAAAGTCGCTACCGGATCGGACATCGTCAAGCGACTCATTCAGGGAGCGGATTTCACCTTTGCTGCGCGTTCAATGATGATGGCGACGGGATGTATTCAAGCCCAGCGCTGCCATACGAACCATTGTCCCGTGGGTGTGGCCACCCAGTCCAAGCGTCGCATGCGTGCGTTGGACGTGACCGACAAGGGACATCGGGTCTATAACTATCATCGCTTGACGGTCACCGAGGCCCAGCAAATCATTGCTTCGATGGGTCTGACGAGCCCGCATCAGTTGACGAGCCGTATGTTGCGTAGGCGCGTGAACATGCAAAACACGCGTTCGTATGCGAGCCTTTTCCACTGGCTTACGCCGGGGCAATTGCTTACGGATCCACCAGTTCATTGGCAGGAAGATTGGGACGAGGCGGATCCAGACCACTTTGGAGAGTTTCCGCCGGTCCGACACGGCATGCCTCTGTCCGTGGCCATCGTTCCGCGAGAGCAACCAGACCGAGGTGCAAAAATCACACGAATCGAGCCAAAAGACTCCTCGAAGGTCGTACCTATCTCTTCCGATGCAACTCGACCGGAGAGTAAACCTGGCACGAAGTGAGCCTACCCGGCCAGCTGAATCGCGACGGCCATCACTCCATCTCAATGATTCGGCATACCGAATTGTTCGAATGTAACAATACGGTCACGGTTAGACTTAAAAGATGCGAGAAAGTCCTCTTCAGGTGTGACTTAATCGTGTTTGATTTCTTTATCGTTCTACGAACGATTTGAGTGTAATTGGCCACGTTGTGGGGGCCGCACCAAAAGTCATTGCTTGGATTCTTCGCTTCCAAGCGCGATTCGGTCGTTGCAGATCAGTGGCGTCTTCCTAATAAAAATAAGTAGTCAAGCGTTTGTTTCCCCTTTGGGATGACCGCAAATTTTTGTGCTGGACTTCGTGGCATGTAAAGAACGACGCTAATCAATGGCCCGAGTGAATTCCGGTCGACTAGCGATCTCTCAGGATCCCCTAGAACCGATCTGTTAGTGTTTCTAACATTCTTTCCTACCGATCAGTAGGTTTTACCAAGTAAGCGTTCTCAAGGAGTTAAATTAGTGAGCCCGAAGAAACTGCTAGGGGGTGCTTTGGCTGCGCTGGTAGCGGCCAGCACACTAGCCACAGCAGCAGCCCCGAGCTATGCAGTCCCCGTTATGGAACCTGTTAGTGGAGGGACCGGGCAGTGCATGCCCAGCGGAGGCCTAGGGATTGTCGCAGGCAACGGCACGGTTCAACCGAAACCAATTGACAAGAACGTAAACGTCTATGCTGGCGGCAATTTTTCGCGTGTCAAAGGTGCCGAGTTGGAAGGGCAGCTTGTTGTTAACGGCGACGCGAACTTTGGAAGTGGCGCATACTCGGTAGGCCGAGTTGGAGCTGGGTCGGGGATGATGCCGATCGCTGGTTCAGATGTCATTCGCGTAGGCGGGTCGGCCGTATTTGGTGGACCAGGTGAGCTCGAAGCATCGCTAATTGACTCACGCGGTGACTTCCTTGAGGCACATGTTGCGATTGGCGGTGCGCAGCAAGGTGCAGGCAAAATCACTGCGACAGGCCCCGGCAGTACAGTCGAATCAGATCTGGGTCGAGAAGGTGCGCTGGACTCGCCGAATTTCGCTGGATGGCCACAAAACAACTTCTCGGTGCTGCGCCAATTCGCGGAGAACAATGTCAACCATGCGCAGAACGCCGAGGGTACTTACACGAACGCGTGGGGAACGCTACGCCTAAATGGTGCCGCGGGCGCTGCACGCCACTTGTTCGACATCGATGCTGAGGACTTGTCACAGTTCTCGTTGCAGATCGGTGACAACATCGAGCCGGCCGATCCGATCATTATCAACGTCCGGGGATCATCCCCGCGCATTAATATCCAGGGGCTGTTCGACAGAGCCAATGGCATGATCCTGGAGAACTCTCAGCGATTCGGCCAACTCGCCGCGCAGGTTCTTTGGGTTTTCCCCGACGCGAAGGATGTGCGACTCGAAGGGGCACAGGTGCCCGGTAGCGTCATCGTTCCTAATTCGTCCGCTACGACCACTATGGCTGCCGCTGGACTAAACGGGCGTATCTGGGTTGCAGGAAATCTCTTGCAGGACCGTGCAGGTTCTGAGTTCCACAACTTCCCATTTATTGGCGATCCGTCATCTACCTGCACTGAGCCGCCAACGCCAGAAACGACTGAAAAACCTGAGCCGACCGATTCGCCGGAGCCTTCGGAGTCGCCTGAGCCAACGGGTTCGCCGGAACCAACTGTTTCCCCAGAGCCGACCGATTCGCCTGAGCCGACCGATTCGCCGGAGCCTTCGGAGTCGCCGGAGCCGACCGATTCGCCGGAGCCTTCGGAGTCGCCTGAGCCGACCGATTCGCCGGAGCCTTCGGAGTCGCCGGAGCCGACCGACTCGCCTGAGCCAACGGGTTCGCCTGAGCCGACCGATTCGCCGGAGCCTTCGGAGTCGCCTGAGCCTTCGGAGTCGCCTGAGCCAACGGGTTCGCCGGAACCAACTGTTTCCCCAGAGCCGACCGACTCGCCTGAGCCGACCGATTCGCCTGAGCCGACCGATTCGCCTGAGCCTTCGGAGTCGCCTGAGCCAACGGGTTCGCCGGAACCAACTGTTTGCTGGTGCTGAGGGTGATGAGTCGGTGTTGGTGGGGTTGCGTGAGCGTGTGGAGGCTTTGGCTGCTGCGCATCCGCTGTACCCAGAACTGAAGAAGGTAGGAGAGTAATCATGGCGGATCTGCTTCCAGAGCACCCGGACTTCCTCTGGCGGAACCCGGAGCCGAAGTCGTCCTATGATGCAGTGATCGTCGGTGGCGGTGGCCACGGCCTAGCCACGGCCTACTACCTCGCCAAGAACCACGGCATGACCAACATCGCCGTGCTGGAGCGCGGCTGGTTGGCCGGCGGCAACATGGCCCGTAACACCACCATTATTCGTTCTAACTACCTGTGGGACGAGTCGGCCGGTATCTACGAGCACTCCCTGAAGCTATGGGAGCAGCTGCCCGAGGAACTGGACTACGACTTCCTGTTCTCGCAGCGTGGTGTGTTGAACCTGGCCCATACTCTTGGCGACGTCCGTGAATCGGTACGCCGCGTTGAGGCCAACAAGCTCAACGGCGTCGACGCCGAATGGCTCGACCCGCAGCAGGTCAAGGAAGTTTGCCCGATCATCAACATCGGCGACAACATCCGCTACCCAGTCATGGGTGCGACCTACCAGCCTCGCGCAGGTATCGCCAAGCACGACCACGTGGCCTGGGCCTTTGCCCGCAAGGCCGACGAAATGGGTGTGGATATCATCCAAAACTGCGAGGTTACCGGCATCCTCAAGGAAGGTAACCGCATCGTTGGCGTACAGACCAGCCGCGGCACCATCCACACGCCAAAGGTCGCGTTGGCCGCCGCCGGGCACTCCTCGGTGGTCGCCGGGATGGCCGGGGTACGCCTGCCCATCCAGTCGCACCCGCTGCAGGCGCTGGTCTCCGAGCTCTTCGAACCGGTACACCCCACCGTCGTCATGTCGAACCACGTACATGTGTACGTCTCCCAGGCACACAAGGGCGAACTGGTCATGGGCGCCGGCATTGACGCCTACAACGGTTACGGACAGCGTGGAGCCTTCCACGTGATCGAGGAGCAGATGGCAGCTGCCGTGGAGCTCTTCCCGATCTTCGCTCGTGCCCACCTGCTACGCACCTGGGGCGGCATCGTGGATACCACCTTCGACGCCTCACCGATCGTTTCGAAGACCGAGGTCGATGGACTGTACGTCAACTGCGGTTGGGGTACCGGTGGCTTCAAGGGAACCCCGGGCGCAGGATTCACCTACGCCCACACCATCGCAAACGACGAGCCACACGCGCTGAATAAGCCTTTCGCGCTTGATCGTTTCGAAACCGGACGTTTGATCGATGAGCACGGCGCTGCGGCCGTGGCCCACTAAGCGAGGGAGAGGCAATGCTGCTAATTGAGTGCCCGAATTGCGGGCCGCGCGACGAAACCGAGTTCCACTACGGTGGACAGGCCCACGTGGCCTACCCAGAAAACCCTAGCGAGCTCAGCGACAAAGAATGGGCCGAGTTCCTGTTCTACCGCGATAACACCAAGGGTCTATTCGCAGAACGTTGGAGCCATTCGGCCGGGTGCCGCAAATGGTTCAACGCCATCCGTGACACCGTGACCTACGAATTCAAAGCCATTTACCCCATGGGCCAGCCCCGCCCAACGCTGAAGGAGGACAACGCATCATGAGCTCACAGCGACTCGATGCCAGCCGTGCCCCCGGCCATTCGATCGACCACGGCACCGAGCTGACCTTCACCGTTGATGGTCAGGAATACCGCGGACTAGCCGGCGATACCATCGCCAGTGCACTGCTCGCCTCCGGACGCGTTGACTGCGGCAACTCCCTGTACTTGGGGCGTCCCCGCGGCATCATGTCCGCCGGTGTCGAAGAGGCCAACGCCTTGGTTTCCGTGTTCGACAACGGCCAGGGCGGCGTCAACGAATCGATGTTGCCTGCCACCACGGTGACGCTGCGCGACGGCTTGCAGGCCAAGCTTCTGAGCGGTCTGGGCGTCCTCGACCCGCGTGAAGACACCGCGGTCTACGACCGCAAGTACGTGCACACCGATGTCTTGGTCATCGGTGCCGGCCCGGCAGGAATCGCCGCGGCCCGGGAAGCCGCCAAGGGCGGGGCACGCACCATCCTGATGGATGACCAGCCGCAGGCCGGTGGTTCGCTACTGTCCACTCGCGAGGAGAGCATCGACGGACGTCCGGCACTGGACTGGGTCGCCTCGAGCCTCGAAGAGCTGGAGCAGGCCGAGGACTTCACCTACCTGGCCCGCACCACCGCGTTCGGCAGCTACGACCAGAACTACGTCATCGCCGTGCAGCACCGCACCGATCACCTGCCGCAGGCAGAGCGCCCGGGTGTATCCCGTCAGCGCATCTGGCACGTGCGCGCCAGCCAGGTCATCTTGGCCACCGGTGCGCACGAGCGTCCGCTGGTCTTCGAAAACAACGACCGACCCGGCGTCATGCTCGCCGGGGCCGTGCGCAGCTACCTGAACCGTTACGCCGTCGCCGCCGGATCGCAGGTCATCGTGGCCACCACCAACGACTCCGCCTACGCTCTGGTCGAGGATCTCTTCCTCGCCGGAGTCAAGGTCGAAGCCGTATTGGACTCGCGGTCCGAAGCTACCGACGTCTCCCGCGCGGTAGCCGAAGCTACCGGGGTGCAGGTGCGCTACTCCAGCAGCGTTGTGGACACCGAGGGCGAGGGCCCCGCCGGGCGCGTAAGCGCGGTATTCGCCGCCAGCCTTGATAGCAACGGAGCCATTGCCTCGGAGATCGAGCGCATCCCCGGTGACTTGCTGGCCGTCTCCGGCGGCTTCTCGCCGGTGGTTCACCTGCACAGCCAGCGCCAGGGCAAACTGGCCTGGGACGATCAGGTGGCAGCATTCGTGCCTTCGGCACCGGTGCGCAACCAGCAGACCGCGGGCGCCGTCACCGGCAGCTACTCGCTGGTGGCAGCACTCGAGCAGGGTGCAGAGGCCGGCCACAAGGCCGCCGAGCAGGTTGGGTTCGCCAGCGAACTGAGCGTGCCGCAGGCCCAGCCGCGCCCCGAGGGTCCGATTGCTCCGCTGTGGCTGATCCCCGGCCGCACGGGCGTGGCCAGCGAGTGGAAGAACCACTTCGTTGACCTGCAGCGCGACCAGTCCGTGGCCGACGTCCTACGCGCCACCGGCGCCGGCATGCGTTCGGTGGAGCACGTCAAGCGGTACACCTCTATTTCCACCGCCAACGACCAGGGTAAGACCAGCGGTGTAAACGCCATCGGTGTGATCGCACATGAGCTGAACGCCGCGTCCCTGGGGGAGGTGGGCACCACCACCTTCCGCGCTCCCTATACCCCGGTGGCCTTCGTGGCACTGGCCGGTCGTCAGCGCGGCGAGCTCTTCGACCCGGCCCGCGTCACCTCGATTCACCCGTGGCATGTTGCCGCAGGTGCCCTCTTCGAGGACGTGGGACAGTGGAAGCGTCCGTGGTACTACCCGCAGCCGGGTGAGGACATGGACACCGCGGTGTTGCGTGAATGCGCCGCAGTCCGTGAATCCGTGGGCTTCATGGATGCCAGCACGCTGGGCAAGATCGCCATCCGCGGTAAGGATTCCGCCGAGTTCCTCAACCGCATCTACACCAACCCGTTCCTGAAGCTGAAGGAGGGCATGGGACGCTACGGCGTGATGTGCACCCCCGACGGCATGGTGTTCGACGACGGTGTGACGCTGCGCGTGGCCGAGGACGAGTTCTACATGACCACCACCACCGGTGGAGCGGCCAAGGTGCTCGAATGGCTCGAAGAGTGGCACCAGACCGAGTGGCCCGAACTCGACGTGGTCTTCACCTCGCTCACCGAGCAGGTTTCAACCATCGCCGTGGTTGGCCCGAAGTCCCGTGCGGTGCTTGAGAAGGTTGCCCCGGATCTGGATGTCTCGCAGGAGTCCTTCCCGTTCATGGCATTCCGTGAGACCACCCTGCCTGGAGGTATCCCGGCACGGGTCGCGCGTATCTCCTTCTCCGGTGAGCTCGCTTTCGAAATCAACGTCGATACCTTCTACGGGCTGCATGTCTGGGAGGCCGTTGCCGAGGCTGGGGCGGAGTTCAACATCACCCCTTATGGCACCGAAACCATGCACGTGCTGCGTGCGGAGAAGGGCTTCATCATCGTCGGTCAAGACACCGACGGTACGGTCACTCCGCAGGATGCCGGCATGGACTGGGTGGTCTCCAAGAACAAGGAGTTCGTCGGCAAGCGTTCCTACGCACGCGCCGATACTGCTCGAGAAGATCGCCGCCACCTGGTGGGCGTGCTACCCGTGGACAAGACGACCCGTCTGCCCGAAGGTGCACAGCTGGTCAACGCCGGAACGCCGATCACTCCGGAGGTGGCACCGGTACCGATGGAAGGCTACGTCACTTCCTCCTACTTGTCCGCTGCCCTAGAGCGTCCGTTCGGCCTGGCGCTGATTTCCAACGGGCGCAACCGCATCGGCGAGATCATCCAGTCTCCGGTCAACGGAGTATTGGTCGACGTCGAAATCACTTCACCCGTTCTTTACGATCCGGAAGGGGCACGCCGCGATGGCTGAGCACACCTTGATCACCACCGAACCGAACGCAGAGGCTCAGGCCTTGAATAAGCTTCGGGTCGCGCCGGCGGCCCACCTAGCTCAGGCAATGGCCGATGCTCAGGTCGACGGTGAGCGTTCCGTGGCACTGCGCGAGACTCCCTTCGCCGTGCAGCTCGGCGTCCGTGCGGTGCTTGGCACCGCATCGGCCGAAGCCATCGAGGGCATCCTGGGGTTTGCACTGCCCACCGAACACGGGCAGAGCACCGGTAACCCCGACGGGGTTCACGCCCTGTGGATCGGTCCGGATGAATTCCTCATCGTCGATCCCTCGCGCCAGCAGGTGCAGGGCGAGGCCACCACGTTGCAGGTGGCCCTGGACGGACTGCCCGGTCAGGTGCTGGACCTTTCCGCCAACCGGACGCTCTTGACGCTCACGGGCAATAGCGCCCGGGCGGTCCTTGAAAAGGGATGCCCAGCCGACCTGCATCCGCGCGTCTTCGCGGTGGGAACCGCCATCGCCACGGAACTTGGACCGGTTCCCGTGCTGTTGCACCGGAGCGGGGAGCAGGAATACCGCATCTACCCACGCGCCTCGTTCGCCGATTTCGTGGTGCGTTGGATCCTAGACGCGAGCGTCGAGTTCGCCTCCCCGGAAGTTCCCTAACCGAGGTGGCATACTTCGTGGGCCCGGCGTTGTGATAGGCCGGGCCCACGAACCCCTTAGAGCAGTCAAACCACACATATTTCAGCCCGACCGGTAGCGTCCGGCGGCTAACCATCAGGAGCAATAAATATGGACTCTCGTGCCGATAGCTACGTGCTGACCTTGTCCTGCACGGACAAGGTGGGCATCGTGCATGCCGTCACCGGTGTGCTCGCCCAGCACCACAGCAATATCACCGAGCTCAAGCAGTTTAACGATGTCCGCGCCGGTCAGTACTTCTTGCGGATCGAATTCAACCTCGGCAGTGCCTCGGACGCCTCCAACAACATCGATTCCCTGGAAGCTGCGCTGAAGCCGGTCGTCGAGAACTTCGACGCCACCTGGGGTTTGCGTCCTGCGGGGGCGAAGAAGCGGGTGTTGGTGATGGTTTCGAAGTTTGGGCATTGCTTGAATGATTTGCTCTTTCGGGCGCGGATGGGTGAGTTGCCGGTTGAGATTGCGGCGGTGGTGTCGAATCATCCGGATCATCGGCAGCAGGTTGAGTGGCATGGGATTCCGTTTTTCCATGTTCCAGTGACGGCTCAGACGAAACCTGAGGCTGAGGCTCGGTTGGTGGATCTGATTGATCGTTTTGAGATTGATTTGGTGGTGTTGGCTCGTTATATGCAGGTGTTGTCTGATGAGTTGACTCGTCAGTTGACTGGTCGGGCGATTAATATTCACCATTCGTTCTTGCCTTCGTTCAAGGGTGCTAAGCCGTATCATCAGGCGTTTGAGCGTGGTGTGAAGACGGTTGGTGCGACGGCTCATTATGTGAATAGTGAGTTGGATGAGGGTCCGATTATTGCGCAGCAGGTCAAGGACGTGGATCATTCGTATGGTCCGGAGGATTTGGTGGCCGCTGGGCGTGATACGGAGTGTAAGGCGTTGTCTGATGCGGTGCGGTGGCATTGTGAGGATCGTGTGTTTTTGAATGGTTCGCGTACGGTTGTGTTGCGTTAGTCCCTGCACCGGCGCCCGGCGCCACTAGGTAAAGAGCCTCCCGAGTCGTTGCTGTCGGCTCGGGAGGCTCTCTCACGTTTTGCGCGACTTTTTCATGGAAGTTCGCTGCCATAGAGCGACCACTCATCTCACATCTCGGACGATTCGCGAATCAGGCAAGATTTACCGAGTGGCGGAAACATGCAGGTCGGAGGCGGTTTAGGGGATGATCGCAGGGATCCGCGAGCCCTAGGGAAAGCTGAGAGTATACATATATATGTTGTATATCACTCTCGTGTCAGGTTAACTCTTTAATAAGCTTGCACATCGCGGAATGACTCGAATGCTCCGGTGTGCATAGGCCGGAAGGGCCGCGTTCTTGCTCCCTAGGAAAGTAGACAACATTGTCGGAAGCCTCCAGATCTCAGCGCCCATCTCTGCCGCGGACGAGCCGTCGCTTGCGAGCCGAGGATTGCATCGTCGTCGACCGGAAGGAGCTACGCAAGGCGCAGCTCGGCGCCGGTGTCGGCAACTTCATCGAATGGTACGACATTGGCATCTACGGCTACCTGGCCGTGACCATGACGAGTGTTTTCACCGAGGGGATGGACGAGAGTCTAGGGCTGCTCGTGACGCTTCTGGGCTTTGCGGTCTCCTTCATCGTTCGGCCGCTAGGCGGGATGATCCTCGGGCCCCTTGGCGATAAGATCGGCCGCCAAAAGGTTCTGTTCTTCACGATGGCCCTGATGGCCGGAGCCACCACTCTCATCGGTCTGCTGCCCTCGGCTGGCCAGGTCGGATTGTGGATCATTATCCCGCTGTACCTGCTGAAAATGCTTCAAGGGTTTTCGACCGGTGGCGAATTTTCTGGCGCCTCTACCTATGTTGCTGAATTCTCTCCGGACAGTCGACGTGGCTTCTGGACCGCACTGCTGAATGCTGGCTCGATGCTTGGGTTCGCCTTCGGCGCCGCGGTCGTGGCCTTGACCTCCGCGGCCGTGACCTCGGCCTGGGGCGAGGGAGCCATGCTCGCCGGCGGTTGGCGGATCCCCTTCCTGCTCGCACTTCCGCTGGGCATCGTGGCGATCGTCATGCGAAGCCGAATCCCGGAGTCGCCAAGCTTTGAGGCCGCGCAGGAGCATGAGGGGTCCGACAGCGAGCTCGATCCAATTTTCGTGCGGCATGACCTGAAGAACATTTTCCGCCACTACTGGCCGCAGATTCTCATTGGTTGCGCGCTAATCGCCGCCGATGGAACCTCGCAGTATATGCTCACCAGCTACATGCCTACCTACCTCGAAACCCAACTTGGCGCTCCCGCGGCACATACTGCGGTCGCTGCGGTGACGGTGCTGTTGCTACAGGTGGTCTTGATTCCACTGGTGGCTACCTGGTCCGACAAGATCGGACGCCGCCCAATGTATCGAATCGCTACCATCGGCAACTTGGTGCTCCTGCTCCCGGCCTTCTGGCTCATGCAACAGGGAACGCTTGCTTCCCTCTATTTGGCCCTGTTCCTCGTGGCCCTGCCGAGTGCATTCTTCTTGGCCATGACCGGTGCGGTGATGTCCGAACTATTTCCCACGGCCTCGCGCTACGGCGGAGTTGGGGTGACGCACAACCTGGCCATCTCGATTTTCGGTGGGACGACGCCGCTGGTCGGACAATTACTGGTTCAGTTGACCGGCAACCCTTATGCACCGGCGTACTACATCATGTTCTTCTCCGTCCTGGCGCTCATTGCGGTCGCGATGATGCGCGAGACGGCCCAACGTCCGCTTCTTGGTTCGGTTCCCGTGGTCAGTAGCCGCGCCGAAGCCGAGCGTTTGGCCGGCGGGCAGGATGAGAATGACCGCATCGATACCAGCACCATGCTCTTGGGCGAGGAACCGAAGATTAGCGCCTCAAGCATCTAAAGATTTACGCGGCAGAGTTCGTGCCGCGACCCAGGCTCGTGCCCCTGCGTTGGAATTTGGTCATGGATCCAGCGCGGGTCACACGGTTCGACTCATTCAACCCGGAATGGGAAGAGCCATAGGTGGGCGGAGTGCTCTCTGCCTGCCTGCCGGGCATCCGTTGTGCGGATGCCCGGCACTCTTTTTAACGTGCCCGCAGGAGATGGCGCGTACCCCCCGATGTCACGTGAGGTGTTTGAGTTCGTGCGTGGTTTATGCCGTTCTACCGGTGGTAAACCCCCGACTTTTGGGGAGTTTTGTGCGCCGGGGCGGGGACATTAGGGGAGAGAACCGCGATTAATCTGTCTTAGATTCCTTCGTAACCATTGTCACGCGATTGATATATCAGTATCGTACTAGTCAGCAGATTTCACCTGAATCCCTCAATCACATTCGACGACGAAAGATTGTGTCATGCAACAACTAGCAACTCGCCTCGAGCGGCTCGGCACCGAAACCGCCTTTAGCGTGGCTCAAGCTGCCGCAGCCTGGAAGGCCAAGGGTAACGCCGTCTACCCATTCCACCTCGGGGACATCAACATCCCTACCGCGCCTCATATCGTTGAGGCAATGAATAAGGCGATCGCCGACGGTTACACCGGTTACTGCCCTGGTCCGGGTATCCCGCAGCTGCGTCAGGCTTTGGCCGATGACATTGGCTCCCGCCGCGGTATGGAATTCAGCGCTGACAATGTCGTGGTGATGACTGGCGGCAAGCCGGTGATTACCAAGTTCTTGCAGGCCGTGATGGATCCGGGGCAGGAGGTTCTCTACCCGAACCCTGGCTTCCCGATCTACGAATCCCAGATCGAATACCTCGGCGGTACGGCCGTGCCTTATGGCTACCTCCCGACGGAGTCCGGTTTTGCGATCGATATCGAGAAGATCCGCGCCTCGATCACCGAGAACACCACGGCGATCATCTACAACGACCTGCAGAACCCAATTTCTGCCGAGTCCACCGCCGAAGAGCGCGAGGCCGTCGCGCAATTGGCCATTGAGCATGACCTCTGGGTGCTCTCCGATGAGGCCTACTTTGAGACTCGCTACGAGGGCACCTCGAGCTCGATCGCTGCACTGCCTGGCATGGCCGAGCGCACCGTCATCCTCTACACCTTCAGCAAGAAGTTTGCGATGACCGGCTCGCGTCTGGGATGTGCCGTCGCGCCGTTGGAGATCGCAGAGGTCATGAGCAAGCTGAACACCAATGATGAATCCTGCACCACCCACTACGTGCAGTGGGCCGGCGTTGCCGCGTTGCAGGGGACCCAAGAGCCTGTTCGCGAGATGCTGGAGATCCTCAAAGAACGTCGCGACGTCGCCTGCGAGATCGTCAACTCCATCCCCGGTGTATCTGTCGCCGTGCCGCAGTCGACCTTCTACCTATTCCCGGATGTCACCGAGGCCATGGAGCGCAAGGGTTTCACCAACGTCGGCGACTTCGCGACCGCGGCGCTGGAGAACACCGGCGTGTCCTTCTGCACCCGCGAACACTTTGGCCGCCGCCTGCCCGGCGAAGACCGCCAATACATCCGTCTGGCCTACTCGGGGATTGAAACCGACGCCATTCGCGAGGGGCTGGGCCGACTACGAGAATGGATCGAAGCATCATGAGCAAGGTAGTAGTAACTGGGCGCGTGCCCGAAGCTGCCCTAGAGCTGTTGCGCGCCGAGCACGAGGTGGACGCCTGGGAAGGCGCCGAGTCCATCGACCGTGCCGAGCTTTTGCGCCGAGTGGCGGGTGCAGACGCGATTGTCAGCCTGTTGACCGAACGAGTCGATGGCGAGCTGCTGGACGCCGCTGGCCAGCAGCTCCAAGTGGTATCCAACGTCGCCGTCGGGTACGACAATATTGACGTACCGGCCTGCACGACCCGCGGGGTGCGTGCGACCAACACCCCCGGCGTGCTGACCGAGGCAACCGCGGACATTGCTCTGGGCCTTATTCTCATGGCCACTCGCCGACTGGGCGAGGGGGAACGGTTGATTCGCGCCGAGGAGCCCTGGAAGTGGGGAATGTTCTTCCTGCTTGGTAGTGGGCTTCAGGGCAAGACCCTAGGCGTCGTGGGTATGGGTGGCATTGGGCAGGCGACCGCCCGCCGAGCCAAGGCCTTCGGCATGGAGATTGTCTACCAGTCGCGTAGCGAACTGGATCCGGCAGTGGCCGCCGAACTGGGCGCTCGGCGCGTTGAGCTCGACGAGCTGCTCGAGATTTCCGATGTGGTTTCCCTGCACTGCCCCTACGGGCCGAACACTCATCATCTGATCGGCGCCGCGGAGCTGGATCGCATGAAGTCCAGCGCGTATCTGGTCAACACCGCGCGTGGTCCGATCGTCGACGAGGCCGCTTTGGCACGCGCGTTGCGTGATGGGGTAATCGCAGGCGCCGGGCTCGACGTGTTCGAAAAGGAACCGCAGGTGCACCCGGAGCTGCTGGAACAGCAAAATGCGGTCTTGGTGCCGCACCTTGGTTCGGCGACCGTGGAAACCCGTACCGCCATGGCGGTATTGGCGGCGAAGAATACCCTTGCGGTGCTGGCCGGAGAGACTCCTCCGACCCCGGTGAACTAGCTCAATCGACGGCCGGTGGCACCCGTGTCGCGCGCAGGTGCCGCCGACCGTCGGTCGATAACGCTCGTCTTTTTCTACTCCCGTGACCGCATTTCTAGCGCCACGGCCCACTAAAATTGGCGCCCCCAAGAGCGGGCGACCGACAAACTCCGACTTCTTGTGATAAGCCCACGTTTGCGGCGATCTACGTACGCGATGGGCGTTTTCGTGCTGCCCTTTAACGCCGCGTCGTCAACTGATCGTCAAAAGATATATTTCCCTCTTCCCAGAGTTTCGGTGCGCGACTAAGATCGAATCACAAGCGTTGAGACCCGCGTCACACGAGCAGGCGCTGAGCCGCAAAGGCTGCTCAGGTCGACATGCTTCACGAGTATTGCGTGTGTCCCGCACAACGTCAGCTATGGGGCAGACGTAGCGTCCCACGGGTACGACCGTGGACAAGGTCCCGCCAGGAAGTCCACAGCATCGGACCAGCGGGCATTCCCTTATCATCCCGAAAGGATCCGAGGATAGATGTCGTCCAAAGAACAAACCGGGGGCCCCGCCAATACGGTGAGACCTCGCTCGACGCGTAGTTCGTCGATTCTCAAACCCGTATTCATTCCCGCATCAATTGCGATCATTGGGCTGATCGTGGCCACTGTCATCGTTGCCCACGTAGCGGGAGATGAACTTGCCGAGGTTACTGCGGCTATCAACGGCGCCGTGACCGACACCGTTGGCTGGTGGTACGTCCTAGCGGTCAACATTTTCATCATCTTCGCCCTGTACTTCGCCTTCTCGCGCGCCGGAAAAATCCGGCTTGGACGCGACGATGAAAAGCCAGAGTTTGGGATGGTTTCCTGGTTCATGATGCTCTTCAGCGCCGGCATGGGCATCGGGCTGGTGTTCTTCGGCGTTGCTGAGCCGCTGAGCCACTACATGAACCCACCAGCCGCCCTTGGTGACGCCCCGGCCTCGGCCGACGCGGCGCGCGACTCGATGGGTATCGTCATGCTGCACTGGGGACTTCACCCCTGGGGTATTTACGCGATCGTCGGGCTGGGCATGGCCTACATGACCTTCCGTCGTGGTCGTCCGCTCGCGGTGCGTTGGCTACTCGAGCCACTTCTGGGCCGCGAACGCGTCGAAGGCTGGGCCGGGCACGTCATCGACACCATCGCCATCGTGGGAACCCTCTTCGGTGTGGCAACCTCCTTCGGTTTCGGTGTCACCCAAATTACCTCGGGCCTCGAGTATCTCGGATGGATCAAAACCTCTAACGGCCTGATCATCGGGTTGATCGCGGTCATCACGCTGATTGCTACCTGGTCGGTGGTCACCGGTGTGCACAAGGGCCTGAAGTGGCTATCGAACATCAACATGTCCTTGGCAGCGCTCCTAGCACTAACCATTTTCATCTTTGGGCCGACGATCTTCCTCTTGAAGGCCATTCCGGAAAACTTGGGTACCTACCTGAGCCTGCTACCGGACACCATGCTGCACACCGGCCCGTTCTCTTCCGACGGCTGGGAGAAGGCATGGACTATCTTCTACTGGGGCTGGTGGGTCAGCTGGGCACCGTTCGTGGGCATGTTCATTGCTCGTATTTCGCGTGGCCGCACCGTTCGCGAATTCATTGTGGGCGTTCTTCTGGCACCTACGTTGGCCAGCCTGCTGTGGTTCACGATCTTCGGCAACTCCGGCATCCTCTATCAGATGCAGACCGGAAATATGCTCAGTGAAGATCCCACGAGCGGCGAGCTGGTCGTCAACAGCACCACCGCGCTCTTCCAGTACTTCGGATCATTCCCCGAGGCCGTGGCAGCAATTCTCAGCGTCGTGGCCATGTTCGTGGTCGTCTTCTTCTTCGTGACCTCGTCCGACTCGGGCTCGCTGGTTATTGACATGCTGGCTTCGGGCGGCAGCACCAATACCCCGGTGGCGACCCGCGTGTACTGGGCGGTGCTCGAAGGTGTTGCAGCCGCGGTACTGCTGATTGTCGGTGGTTCAGTGGCCTTGACGGCGCTACAAACCCTGTCCATTCTCACGGCGGCACCGTTCTCAATCATCTTGGTTTTGGCCTGTGTCTCGCTGTTCCGGGCCTTCCGCCATGAAGTGGCACAGATGCCGAGCTACATGCAGGTGATTCCAGCGTCGGATGCCACCGGAAGCCTCCCGGCCTTGAGCCTTCAGACCGGTCCGTTGAAGGGCCTGCGTCATGCGTCGACCAAACTTCAGCCCTTCCCGGCCCCACCGGTGCACAGCGAGGACTCCAACGGCGAGGCACATATCATCACCTTCCGTCCGGTAGAACCCAGCGAGGTGACCATCGACCCGGATACGGGTGATGCACACCTGAACGAAGAAGTGACCGATCCGTTGGCCGGGCAGGTGTTCGATACGCCGGAATTCGAGATCTCGCAGGAATACCTCAACCAGGGTGGCCATCTCGAGCACGCCGGTGATGACGATCCCGACGCCCAGCGTGAGAACGCACCGGTCTAAGCACATAGGCTGTATCTCTGGGCCCGAATCTCAACCGGGCAAGCACTAAAGATTCAAGGAGGAATCTCATGGACACTCGCACCGATCGCTATGTGTTGACCTTTTCCTGCGCTGACGGTCCCGGTATCGTGCATGCGGTCACGGGGGTGCTCTCCGAGCACCTGTGCGACATCCGAGAACTCAAACAGTTCGATGACGAGCGTGCCGGCCACTTCTTCATGCGTATTGAATTCGCGCTGGGCACTTCCAAAGAAGCTACCGGCGAGGCGGCCGAATTGGAGAAGTGCTTCGCATCGCTAGCCAAGACCTACCAGGCCACCTGGGGTTTGCGTCCTGCGGGGGCGAAGAAGCGGGTGTTGGTGATGGTTTCGAAGTTTGGGCATTGCTTGAATGATTTGCTCTTTCGGGCGCGGATGGGTGAGTTGCCGGTTGAGATTGCGGCGGTGGTGTCGAATCATCCGGATCATCGGCAGCAGGTTGAGTGGCATGGGATTCCGTTTTTCCATGTTCCAGTGACGGCTCAGACGAAGCCTGAGGCTGAGGCTCGGTTGGTGGATCTGATTGATCGTTTTGAGATTGATTTGGTGGTGTTGGCTCGTTATATGCAGGTGTTGTCTGATGAGTTGACTCGTCAGTTGACTGGTCGGGCGATTAATATTCACCATTCGTTCTTGCCTTCGTTCAAGGGTGCTAAGCCGTATCATCAGGCGTTTGAGCGTGGTGTGAAGACGGTGGGTGCGACGGCTCATTATGTGAATAGTGAGTTGGATGAGGGTCCGATTATTGCGCAGCAGGTCAAGGATGTGGATCATTCGTATGGTCCGGAGGATTTGGTGGCTGCTGGGCGTGATACGGAGTGTAAGGCGTTGTCTGATGCGGTGCGGTGGCATTGTGAGGATCGTGTGTTTTTGAATGGTTCGCGTACGGTTGTGTTGCGTTAGTCCCTGCACCGGCACCTCGCACGCTCAACCTAATACCTAGGTAGCAAGGCTCCCTCTCATCCGAATTCTTTGGATGGGAGGGAGCCTTGGGTTTAGGCGTCGGTTCGCAGAACGCGGCGCGCTTAACGGGTGGATGTATCTGCCGAGGGCTTCGGGCGCTCGCCTCGGCTGCCGCGGTCGACGTGCCCGGTGTCAGCTGTGCTCACCTCGTGATCACCGGGGCCGGGCTCGGAATATTGCAGGTGATCTGGTGTTGCCGTGCCGCTAGCCTGTTCGGCTGGTTCGGGGGCAGCGGTGGCTGGCATGGAACCAAACCCCAACAGGCTGGCGATGGCCAATGTAGCGGCGGAGAATCCTACACGGGCGCGTCGGCCCAGAGCGAGTCTAGGGCGTGTGTTGGTCGCGGAAGTATTCAAGGCGCTATCCCTTCGTCAATGCGGAAGACCCACTGCGGTGCCTTCCTTCTCAACGCTAGGAACCTAAGATAGCGACGCGCTGTGGCTTCACTAGCCGGTCGCTTGGTTTCCGACGGTAATTTCCCGATCGTGGTCTATGACCCCGCTGAGCGTGAGGGGCGGAACTGCTTATGAGTGTTACCGGTACCCGAGGCAACCGCGGCGGCCAATTCTCCAAGTACCGGAGCGAATTTGGCGCCGTGCCCGGAACAAGCCGACAGAATGGTAAGACCATCGACCTCGTCGATAACGAAGTCTTCCGTGGGGGTGTTGGTAAACAGGCAGGTCGTTTCCGCGTAGGGGACCGGCTCCACTCCGGGGATGTTTTGCGCGACGTAGTCGATGACGGCCGCGCGGTTGCCCGGGTCGACAATTCCATCCTGCGCAGCAGCAGACGGGATGATCTTTCCTCCGTTGAACTCGGCAACCTTGAGGCCAGCAAAGCCGGAATCGCGGCCGCCGGGCAAACCGTAACACTCCCACCCGGAACGCAGATGGATGAAGGTGGGCCACTGCTGCTGGGGATCGCGAAAGCGGAAATGGTAGGCCTGCTCCTGACGCACCTGGAATTCCGGTAGCGCTGCTCGGAAGTGCTCAGGCAAGGGCAATCCGGGCAACAGGTATGGCAACCAACCACCGGCCGCGATGATCACTCGCCGCGCAGTAATTTGCTGTCCGGCTACCGAGGTCGCAACGAAACCATCTGTGCTGCGCTCCAGGCGCTCCAGAGTCCAGCCGGTGTGTAGTTGGGCTCCGTGCAGTTGAGCCTGGGCGAGCATGGCTAGAACCGCAGACTCGGCGTCGATCACCCCGGCGCCCGGCTGCCACAATACCGGGGTGTCGAAGGCGAACTGGGGCCAACGCTGGCACGCTTCTTCCGCGGAGAACAACTCATGCTCTACCCCGCAACGCTGCAACACATCGGCCAGTTGTACCGGGTCGCGTACTTCGCCGTAGTCCACGGCCCCGCAGCTACTGACGAGCTCCTGACCGGCTAGCTCGCTGAGTTCATCCCAACCCGTTTTCGCGCGTTGTGCCAGCCGCACATAGAGTTCGTCTGTGTAGGCAAAGCGGAATATGCGTGCCGAACCATGGGAACTACCTTCGGCGCTGGCCGGACGATCCCGTTCTACCACCTGGACCTCGTAGCCTTGCCGGGCTAAGTGCCAGGCCGTGGCCGCGCCGGCCAGACCGGCACCGACAACGAGGTATTCGGTGGATTCCATGGCTGAGATCTTTCTTCCGGGGCAGTGTTTTAACGCGGAGCGTGGGTCTGGATCCAGTACCGCATCGCGAACAGCCGTGCAGCAACTTTAGGTAGCGAGATGACGCAATCTTCAACACACAGCGACCTCCCCACCAAGGTGGGGAGGACGCGGCCCGGGGGATCATCCGGTATATGGGTTGTCTATGCGACGGGAGGTTCCGGTGTCCTTGCTGTAGTGAGTGTCGGCGTCGATCTCGTGGACCTTGATCTGTACCCAGCGAATCCGCTTGCCGTGGTTGTGGTAGCTCTTTCTCCATTCGAAATGAGTGCCGCAACCGTTGGTATCTTTGCCAATTCGGTAGCCTTCCTGGCTTCCGTTCATATAACGGATGATGACATCCGCGTAGGCGCCGAAGCCATCACCACGGCCATTGCGGGCGCAGAGGTCACGTACCCCGGCGTTCACCGTGAAGGCGTACCTGCCGTGATAGGTGATCGATCCCTTGGCTTGAGCCTTACCATCGTTGGCAAGGTAATCGGAGTAACCAGTGGATACGTTGTAGTAATAGGTTGCGCTGGCTTGGGCTGGTGCCCCGACGCCGACCAGGAGCCCGGCGCTCATGGTGCCGACGAGCGCGGCCATGAGTAGCTTTTTCATCGGGTTCCTCCAAACCTAGCCGGTGTACGGGTTGTCGATGCGGCGGGTTGTGGAGCTGTCCTTGACGTGGCCAGTATCGGCATCGTATTCGTAGACCCGTATCTGGACCCAACGGATCTTCTTGCCGAACTTGTTGTACTCCTTGAACCAACGGAACGTTGTGCCACAACCATTATTGTCATGGGCGACATTACCGGCCTTCGACGTACCGTCCATGTGCCGGATCATGATCTGTACGTAGGCACCGTAGCCATCGCCCCTGCCATCTGGCCCGCACAGGTCGCGAACCCCAACGTTGTAGGTGAAAGCGTATTTCCCGTGGTAGGTGATGGTGCCCTTGGTATGTGCCTGACCGTCGTTGTTGTACTGGCCGTAGGTGGTGGCGGTGTTAAAACCGTAGGACTGTGAGGCCTGGGCCGGGACCCCGACGCCCAACAAGAGTCCGGTGCTCATGGTGCCGACGAGCGCGGCCTTGAGTAGCTTTTTCATCGGGTTGCTCCAAACCTAGCCGGTGTACGGGTTGTCGATGCGGCGGGTTGTGGAGCTGTCCTTGATGTGGTTGGTGTCGACATCGTATTCGTAGACGCGCAACTGGACCCAGCGGATCTTCTTGCCGAACTTGTTGTAGTCCTTGGACCAACGGAAGGTGGTGCCGCAGCCGTTGGTGTCCTTAGCGATGGTGCCGGCCTTCGTCGAGCCGTCCATGTGGCGGATCATGATCTGTACGTAGGCTCCATATCCGTCACCCTTGCCACTGGGGGCGCACAGGTCGCGGACGCCGACGTTGTAGGTGAAGGCGTATTTCCCGTGGTAGGTAATGGTGCCCTTGGTGTGAGCCTTGCCGTCATTGTTCGAGTAGGTGTAGTCGGTGGCGGTGTTGAAGCTATAGGACTGGGAAGCCTGCGCTGGAACCGTTGCACCGAGCAGCAGTCCGGCGCTCATGGCACCGACCAAACCGGCCTTCAGAAACTTATGCATGATGAATCCCTCCGTGCGGTAATGATGTCTGCTGACTCTTCGAAGGTAGGCGCCGCCGGACATTCCAGTCGATGGGCAGAACTACCCGATCGGATATCTCCACTTATCAACGTGGGATTTATGGTTTGGTGTGGACCGTGGGTTAAACGCCTCTCGGGCGGGAAATACATCCCGCCCGAGAGACTTCTAGCTATTCAGCGTTGCAGGTAGCGCGTACGGACGACGAACAGACCGATCAGCGAAATGACTGCGATCGCCATGTAGTAAATACTCGGCGCGTTCAGCGAACCGGTGATATCCAATAGCCAGGTCAAGACCAGCGGGGCAATACCACCAAGCAGGGTCACCCCGACGTTGTAGGTGACCGACAGGCCCGTGCCGCGGATCGCGGCCGGGAAGAGAGCCGATAGTAACGCTGGCAGCGGTGCGAAATAGAAGGACATTATGACTCCGAGCAACGCGATCACCACAACGAGTACCGGCACGGTTGGGTTGCTGATCATTACCTGGAATAGCGGCCAAGCCAGAAGTAGGGCGCCCACAGCAGCCCAGGTCATCACGCGGGCTGGTCCCTTACGGTCGGCAAGACTTCCAACAATGGGAATCAGGACGATAGAGACCAAGCCGGCGACTACACCGCCCAGGTAAGCGGCACTTGCCGGGATTTTCAGATTGGTCACCGCAAAGGTCGGCATGTAGAGGATCATGTAGACCGAAATGGTGGCCACACCGATAATCGCCGAACCGGTGAGTACGCGTCCGTAGTTGTGCACCAGCAAGCTCTTGAGCGGAGCACGTTCCTTCGGCGCCGTCACGAATTCCTCGGTCTCCTCAAGCCGCGCACGGATATAGAGTCCGACGGGCCCCACGAGCAAACCGACGAAGAAGGGTACACGCCAGCCCCAGGAATACAGCTGTTCCTCGCTGAGCCAAGAATTGAGCGCAAAGCCAAAGGCCGAGGCCAAAAACATGGCTGCGCCTTGAGCGGCAATTTGCCATGAAGCGTAGAACGCCTTGCGGTGCGGTGCCGTTTCGATGAGGAATGTGGTTGCAGTACCAAACTCACCGCCGGCCGAAAAGCCTTGAATGAGCCGCGAAATCAGGATGATGATGCCAGCCCAGGCTCCCACCATTGCCGCGGTGGGGGCCAACGCCATGATCAGCGTTCCAAGCATCATGAGCATCAGCGTCAGGGTGAGTGCTTTTTTGCGTCCGCTTCGGTCGGCCATGCTGCCAAGCACCATGCCGCCCAGGGGTCGCACTACGTAGGACAGGGCGAAGGTAGCGAAGGTGAGGATGAGGCCCAGTGCACCCTCGGTGTCGGGGAAGAAAATTGCCGAAATCACCACCGCAAAGGATGCGTAAACGATGATGTCGAACCACTCCAAGGCGGCACCGATGGAGCTCGAGATCACCGCCTTCTTGGCGGCGGCCAACTGCGCCGGGGTGGCCGCGGGGGTCGAGATTGTCATGAAGGTGCTCCTGACTGGGATTACAGCGAGAGGTCGGCGAGCATGGCGTCGAGCATCTGCTCGCAGTGAGCGATCTGTTCCAGCTCGATGAATTCATCCGGGGCGTGGGCCTGGGCGATATCGCCCGGACCGCAAACCACGGTTGCTATGCCGGCGTTGGCGAAAAGGCCGGCTTCGGTACCGTAGGTCACCTTGTCCTCGCAGGGCAGCGCGCCCCACGCCGCGGTGTCGCTGACGATGCGTGAGTCGGCGTCGGTCTCCAGCCCGGGGGAGGAGGCGACAACGGTGAACTCGACCCCGGCCTGTTCATTGGCCTCGCGCATCTGCTGATTCAGCTCTTCGGCCTTAGCACGGAAGCGCTCGATCAGCGCCTGCTGGTCGGTCGCGGCGATGGAACGGAACTCGAAGTGCAGTTGGCAGTCGGCCGGAATGGTGTTCACCGCGATGCCACCGGCGATCTGATTCACCGTAGTGCTGGTGTAGGGCACCAGATAAGCCGGATCAAAGGGACCATTCTCGGCGAATTCGGCGGCGAGCTCATGGACGAAGCTCGTGAAGCGGGCCGCGTAGGCGATGGCGTTGACCCCTTCTGTTGTCAGGGACGAATGCGCGGCCACCCCACGGAAATCCACACTGAAAACGTTGACCGATTTATGCCCGCGGATCGCGCGCATGCTACTCGGTTCGCCCACGATGCAACCGCGCGGCTCCAACCCGAGTTCGGTGATTCTTTCGACGAGAGAGACCGCCCCGACGCAACCAACTTCTTCGTCGTAGGAGAACGCGATGTGGATGGGCTCGCGCAGTTGCGCCGCGGCAAAGGCTGGGAAGTATGCGACCACGGCACCGAGGAAGGACTTCATATCGCAGGTGCCCCGGCCGTAGAGTCGATCATCACGCACGGTGGCGGTAAACGGGTCGCTCTGCCATTGCTGGCCATCGACCGGGACCACATCCGTGTGTGCCGAGAGCACGATCCCGCCGGTAGTGCTACCATCGGCGGCGGGGAAAGTCGCTAAGAGGTTGGCTTTGCGCCCGTCTTCGTTGTGGATCAGGACCGGTTCGATGCCGTGCGCGGCCAATGCGTCGCTGACTTGGCCTATGAGCTCAAGGTTGCTATCGCGGCTGGTGGTGTCAAGGGCAATGAGCCGCTTGATGACGTCAAGGGTCTCTGGGGAGGGCGAAATGCTCACGTGTTTCTCCTGTCAGTTAGAACTCCGTTCTACGCCCTCGACTCCACGCTCTTCAAGTGGCTGACCGTTAAGTCTCACTATTCAGCAACGTGCGCTGGATTTCGAGGGCGCCTGCCCGTGCTCATAAATATTGGAAATGGAAGGGCGCTTCGAGGAACCACTCGGGAGAGTCTGTGCTGGCTCGGATCTGCCAGTTCGTCTGGGACAAGTGGGCGCTGCGGGGATGTCTGTGTATGGCGCCGATTAACTCTTGCTCAGCCTGCGCAGTCCGATACTTGGCGGGGCAGGCGCCCGCGTTTAAACGACGGAATCCGCCCCGCCATAGTTGGCGGGACGGATTCGCGACGCGGAATGTTCCGAGTCTTACTGTGCGGCCACAGCGTCCAGCTTGTTCACGCGCAGTTCGAAGCGGTCATTGTCCATGACCTTGGCCCATGCCTGAGCGAAGTCCTTGACGAACTTCTCCTTGACATCGTCCGAAGCGTAGAACTCGGCCAGAGCGCGCAGCTCCGAGTTGGCACCGAAGACCAGATCCACGCGGCTACCGGTCCAGCGACCGTCGGCGGTGGTGTAGGTCTGCTCGTCGGCCGACGGGATCCAGGTCTGTCCCAGATCCAGCAGGTTGACGAAGAAGTCGTTGGTCAGAACGCCCGGGGTGTCGGTGAAGACGCCCAGGTTCGAGCCATCCCAGTTGTTGCCCAGCACGCGCAAGCCACCGGTCAGGACGGTCAGCTCCGGAGCGGACAGACCCAGCAGGTTGGCGCGATCGATCAGCAGGTACTCGGCCGGCAGGTTGATGAAGCCGGAGTTGTAGTTGCGCAGGCCATCGGAAACCGGCTCCAACCAAGCGAACTGGTCGACGTCGGTCTGCTCCTGAGTGGCGTCCACACGACCCGGGGTGAAAGGCACAACGATGTTGTGGCCGGCGGCGAGAGCAGCCTGCTCCACGCCGACGTTACCGGCAAGCACCACGACGTCAGCGAAGGAAACCTTCACGTCCGACTCGGCGTTGAACTCGTCAACGATCTGCTCGAGCACGGCGATAACCGGCTTGAGCTGCTCCGGCTGGTTGACCTTCCAGGAAACCTGTGGCTCTAGGCGGATGCGACCACCGTTGGCGCCACCACGCTTGTCCGAGCTGCGGTACGAGGCCGCAGCCTTCCAAGCAGTGGAGACCAGCTGCTGGATGGTCAGACCGGAAGCGGCGATCTTCTCCTTCAGCACAGCGATCTCGGCGTCGCCGATCACGCGCTCCGGAGCGGCCGGCAGCGGATCCTGCCACGGCAGGTCCTCAGCCGGAACCTCGGGGCCGAGGTAGCGCGACTTCGGGCCCATATCACGGTGGGTCAGCTTGAACCAGGCGCGAGCGAAGGCGTCGGCGAAGTCCTCCGGGTGATCCTTGAAGTGCTTCGAGATCTCGGAGTAGATCGGGTCGAAACGCAGGGCCAGGTCGCTGGTGAGCATGCGAGGCTCACGACGCTGGGATGGGTTGTGAGCCATCGGCACCATGTCGGCGCCGGCGCCGGCCTTCGGACGCCACTGCTTGGCGCCGGCCGGGGACTCGAACAGCTCCCACTCGTAGGCGAAGAGGATGTGGAAGAACTCGTTGTCCCAACGGGTCGGGTGGTAGGTCCAAGTGACCTCCAGGCCCGAGGTGACGGTGTCGTCACCGTGGCCGGTGCCGTAGCCGTTGGCCCAACCCAGGCCCTGGGCTTCAAGCGGAGCGGCTTCGGTGTCCGGGCCGAGCTTATCGTCCTTGTGGGCGCCGTGAGTCTTACCGAAGGTGTGGCCACCGGCGATCAGTGCCACGGTCTCGCGGTCGTCCATGCCCATGCGGCGGAAGGTTTCGCGGATGTCGCGGGCCGAGGCCAGCGGATCCGGGTTACCGTTCGGACCTTCCGGGTTCACGTAGATCAGACCCATCTGGACGGCGGCCAGCGGAGCTTCCAGCTCGCGGTCGCCGCTGTAACGCTCGTCGTCCAGCCAGACCTTTTCTGGACCCCAGTACACGTCATCGTCGGCTTCCCAGACGTCCGGGCGGCCACCGGCGAAGCCGAAGGTCTTGAAGCCCATGTCTTCCAGGGCCACGTTACCGGCGAGGATGAACAGGTCGGCCCAGGACAGTGCCTGGCCGTACTTCTTCTTGATTGGCCAGAGCAGGCGGCGAGCCTTGTCCAGGCTGACGTTATCTGGCCAAGCGTTCAGCGGGGCGAAGCGCTGCTGACCGGTTCCGCCACCACCGCGGCCATCGTGCGAACGGTAGGTACCGGCCGAGTGCCAAGCCATGCGGATCATGAACGGGCCGTAGTGACCGAAGTCTGCTGGCCACCAGTCCTTGGAATCCTTCTGCAGGTTGGCGATATCGGCCTTGACGGCAGCCAGGTCCAGGCTCTGGAAGGCGGTGGCGTAGTCGAAGTCCTCATCGGCCGGGTTGGTCACCGAGGTGTTCTTGGCCAGAATCTTCAGGTTTAGCTTGTTGGGCCACCACTCACTGTTGGCGTTGCCCTGAGTTGGGTGGACTCGGCCTGCGCCGACCACGGGGCACTTGCCTGCGTTCTCAGACATTTGGTTCCTTCCAGGGAATTGGGTTGGGGGATAATCGCGCATCCAGACAGCTATGGACCGTTGGATGCGGTGAATTCGTTACGGTGTCTGCGAGGAAAACTGGCACTCGGGGCACAGCCCCCAGTAGATAACCTCGGCCTCGTCGATCAGGAAGCCATGGTCATCCGAGGCGCAAAGGCAGGGTGAATCTCCCACGGAGCAATCCACATCGGCAACCATGCCGCAATTGCGGCACACCACATGGTGATGGTTGTCGCCTACCCGCGCCTCATAACGTGCGCTGTGCCCATGAGGCTGAATTTTGCGTACCACTCCCAGCTCGGTGAGGAGCTTAAGGGAGTCATAGACAGCCTGATGAGACACCGTCGGGTACTGTTCACGCACCGCTGCGATCACCGTTTCGGTGTCCGCGTGCGGATGCGAGGTGACGGCAGAGAGCACCGCGACGCGCGGACGCGTCACGCGCAGGGATGCCGCCCGCAGTACCTCTTCGATTCCGACCATCTCAGTCACAGTCTCCAGCATGACGGCTTTTTTTGAATGAGTCAAGATAACGAAAGATGTGTTGCAGGTTACGTAAACTTAACGCGCCCGGTACGGTTTCGTGGTTCCCAACGGGAGCTCGTGTTGCCGCATCGATTGGAGCCTCGTGTCGCGCAATTTTTCGCGGAGGTGGCTTTGGCGCACCTAGCGCGAACGTAACCTGCCGTGCCTTGGTATTGCCGGGCGATCCTTCATGCTGGATCCGGTAGCGGTGAACGTAATATTCCCCTGTGTCCCCGAGGTCACCAGTTCACCGTGGGCGTCAACCAAAAGGCGCCAGTCTCGGGACGGCGCAGGCCCAAGGAGGGGCGCGAAATTAGGGGGTCGCCGATTTGATCGGAGCAAGGCTCACGCTCCGGTGTGGCCTGCCGCAAGGGCAATGCGCGCAGTACTAGTCGGTGTGGTTATCGACGCTGAGCAAATCCTGCAGCATGCTGCGGTGCGCGCCGAAGTCGCCGTCGCGGCGCTGGTGCGCGGCCGCGGTGTCTAGGCGCAGATCCCGGATAACGCTGGCCGGGATGCCCGGTGCCTCGCGGCCCAGCACAATCACTCGGTCCGCTAACTGCAGGGTCTCGTCGACATCGTGGGTCACTAGTAACACCGTGGTGGGAATGGCCGCGCGAACCGCGCGCAACAGCTCCTGCAATTCGAGTCGAGTCAGTGCATCCAGTGTCCCGAAGGGTTCATCAAGGAGCAGCACACCGGGGCGGCGGGCTAGAGCGCGAGCCAGCGAGACGCGTTGCGCAAGGCCGTCGGAGATTTCCCTCGGGTGCACGTCGGCTACCTGTTCCAGGCCGGTAATCTCGAGCAGTTCATCGATCAGGGCGTTGCCCTCGCTCTGGTCCAAACCCAGTGGCAGGCCGAGCTCGATATTTTCGCGAATCGAACGCCATGGCAGCAGCCGAGGTTCTTGGAAGACGACCGAGCAGCGCTCGTCAATCCCGGCCACCGGCAAGTCGCCGATGAGTACCTGCCCGAAGCTTGGCGTATCCAGCCCGCTAGCTGCGCGCAACAAGGTGGATTTTCCGCATCCGCTTGGGCCCAGAATGGCCACAAGTTCACCGGCGGCGATCTCGAGGTTAACGTCCTGCAGCACTCGGCGGGTTTCGGTACGTGTGCTAAAGGTGCGTGCAAGCCGGCGGAAGCTCAGTGGCAGGGCAGTATTGGTTGAGGTGTGCGCGGGCGCGTAGGCAAGTGCCATGATCATCTCCATCGGTTCTGGCGGTAGCACCGTCCGCGACCAGTTCATGGGCGTGGTTGCTGCGGCGTCATCGAGCCAGATCTCTCGGCCGCTCGGGATGGTTCCGCAACAATCGAACCGCGTCGAATGAACTGAGGGCAAACCTTTCGTAACATGACGAATCTTCGAAAGATGGGGGTCGGACGCGAGAAATTCTGATTCTTCTTTTGATAAGTGTGGATTCGTTGATGAACTTGAAGGTTCGACGAAGCGCCTTTCGTAGCTACCGGCCTGCATCCCCTGAAGTATGACTGGCGTCACTACTGCGGCTCGTTACTTTGTGACGCCCGGCTTGGGACGTGAAAGGACGTAACGCTACAAATGATTACGAACCCATCCAGAGCGGCCGAGAGATCTGGCTCGATGACGCCGCAGCAACCACCCGCGTGACGGGCCGGTGCTACCGCCAGATCCGATGGAAAGAAATGAGGATTTTTCCAGTGTCTTTCGACAACGCCAACATGGACTTCAATGCATTGAGTGACCCCGCCGGGGCTTCGGCCCGTAACCTAGATGACCACGTAGAGCCGGTAGCCGTGCGCCAACTGTTAAAGGTCACTCCCGGGCCGTGCGCAGATGAGCAGTACGAACGCTTGGCTGCGATTTTTCGTCCAGTGTTCGCGCAAATCGCTGACGGAACCAACGAACGCGAGCAGCTTCGTCAGCTTCCCTTTGAACAGGTCGGCTGGCTAAATCGTGAGCGTTTTGGGGCGTTGCGGTTACCGGTCGATGCCGGTGGCCACGGGGCGCGGCTTTCGGATGTATTTCGCTTGCTGATCGAGTTGGCTGAGGCGGATTCCCACATTGCTCAACTGTGGCGGGCGCATATTGCCTTCACCGAGCATGTGCTCCGGCTTGAGGACGAGGCACTGCGTAAAAAGTGGATTGCGCGCATCGCGT
The DNA here is from genome assembly GCA_031317595.1 of Glutamicibacter sp. PS. Taxonomy (GTDB): domain Bacteria; phylum Actinomycetota; class Actinomycetes; order Actinomycetales; family Micrococcaceae; genus Glutamicibacter; species Glutamicibacter endophyticus. The sequence continues at coordinate 2,397,653 of JANCMB010000001.1, read as the reverse complement.
CCGGACACATCGTCGGTAACGCCTATACCGAAAAGGGCGGCAATCCGCTCGGGACACTGAATACGGCCGTCAGTGAGGTCAATGGCCGCTGGGTCGTTAACGGCGAAAAGTACTACTGCACCGGCACTATTTTCGCGGATTGGACCACCGTCGCGGTGAGCCACCCGCAGCGCCCGGGGCGCCACATTGCCGTGGTTTCCACCCAGCATAGCGGCGTTAAAATCATCGATGACTGGGACGGGTTTGGCCAGCAACTGACCGGCACCGGAACCACCGAATTCAGCAATGTCCCGGTAGATAGCTTTATGCCCGAAGACCCCATCGATCCGGAAGCCGCGATCTTCCAGCTCGTGCTGCTTGCGGTCCAGGCGGGTATCGGTCGGTCGGCGCTGAATGATATGCGCCTAGCGGTTCAGTCGCGTACGCGCAGCTTCTCCACCGGCACCGGCGTGCCGGTGCACCAGGAACCACAGGTATTGCAATTGGTCGGGGAGGTCTCCGGTGCGGTGTTCGCCAGCGATGCGGTGGTGATGGGGGCCGTTTTGGAGGTTGAAGCAGCGCTGGCCGACAGCAACCTCAATGACCACGAGCGTTTCGCCGTGTGTGAGCTGGCCGCTAACCGCGCGCAGAGCGTAGTGCAGCCCATGGTTATCGCTGCCACCAATAAGCTTTTCGACGGGCTGGGGGCCTCGGCCACTCGAGCGTCCTTTAACTTCGACCGGCACTGGCGCAATGCGCGCACCATTGCCACCCACAATCCCGCGGTCTACAAGTCACGTATCGTTGGCGATTACGAAATCAACGGTGTGCAACCCAAGCGCCTGTCGGTAACCGGCGAGTTGACCTCAACGTCTCATACGAACACCACTGGCGGATTCTAGAGACAGCTTGCGTCCCATGTGCCGGAGCTGATGCGGAATTCTGATCAACCTCGTCGAGACGAAGTGCCCCGTGCCTCGGCCCGGGACAGCGATTGGTGACACGCTCGATCACCCCGTCGGCACAAAGAGTGCTGGCCTCAGACAGAAGTCTGGGGCCAGCGACTTTTTGAAGCTACGTGCTGTCGTTACTTGCCTTCGGTAATCGGACCAAGCACCGGATCGTCGGCATAGGCCTCGGTGACGTTCTCCTTGGTTACGATCTGCGGATCCAGCAGATTCGCCGGAACGGTCTTCGAGCCGTTATCGAAGGACTCTGCATCGGTGACCTTTGGCTCTTCACCGGCCTGTAGTGCCTTGACCATATCGATCGCCTCGGCCACCAGGTTGCGGGTGTCCTTATTGATCGTGGAGTACTGCTCCCCGGCCATGATCGACTTCACCGATTCGACCTCGGAGTCTTGACCGGTGACCACCGGAAGATCCTTACCGGCAGCCTTGACCGAGGTCAGCACGGCGCGGGCCAGGGTGTCATTCGGGGAGAGCACACCATCGAGATCTTCCTTGCCGTAGTTACCGGTCAAGATGGTGTCCATGCGCTTCTGCGCATTTTCGGACTTCCAGCCCTGGGTGACGGCCTGCTCGAAGGACTTCTGCCCGGAGAGTACCTTCAGGGTTCCGTCATCGATCTTCGGCTTCAGCACGCTCATGGCGCCGTTGAAGAAGTCATCGGCGTTGGCATCATCCGGGGAACCGGCGAAGAGCTCGATGTTGTAGGGAGCCTTGCCGTTCTTCTCGAGACCCTCGAGCAGTGCCTTGCCCTGCAGCTCGCCGACCTGGAAGTTATCGTAAGCCACGTAGTAGTCCACGTTCTCCGTGTTGGTCACCAGACGGTCGTAGGCGATCACGGTCGCCCCGGCTTCCTTGGCGGCGGCCAACTGAGTGCCCAGCTGCGAGCCGTCGATGGCGCCGACGATGATGACCTTGGCGCCGTTGGTGACCATGGCGCTGATCTGGTTCTGCTGTTCGGCGACGCCGCCGTTGGCGAACTGCACGATCGGCTCGAAGCCGGCATCCTTGAGTCCGTCGTTGAACAGCTTCTCGGCCAGCACCCAGTTTTCACTGGTCTTCTGCGGCAGGGCCACGCCGATGGCCGAACCCTCTTCAAAGCCGCTGGCTTCGGACCCGGTGTCGGTCTGACGGCCACAGCCGGTCAGGGCCAGAGCCGCGATGGCCGCGGTGGCAGCAAGCTTTCGCATGGTGAACTTCATTGTTTTCACTTTCTCTCAGGTGGGTGACGAACTGAACTAGACGGAAATTTTTTCCGGGGTTGGGGGTGCTGGGGTGGAGGGCTTATTGAATGAACGCATCAGCAGGCCGGTGATCGAGGGTTTGCCCTGTGTCTTGTTGTAAACATCGAAGGCCACCGCGGCCAACAACACCAGACCCTTGATGATCTGGGTGGCATCCGCGCCAACACCGAGTAGCTGTAGACCGTTGTTCAAGACGGCCATCACCAGACCACCGATGATCGAACCCATGACCGTACCGACACCGCCGGAGACGGCCGCACCGCCGATGAACACTGCGGCGATTGCGTCGAGTTCCCACATCACACCGTCGAAGGGCCCGGATGCGGTGGAGCGGGCGACGAACATCATGCCGGCCAGCGCGGCCAGAATCGACATGTTCATCATGACCAGGAAGTTGACCTTCTTCGAGCGCACACCGGAGAGCTCGGCGGCGTGCTTATTGCCTCCGACCGCGTAGACGTGGCGGCCCAAAATGGTGCGCGTGGAGATGAAGCCGTAAATCAGCACGAGAACCAGCAAGATCAGACCGGAAATCGGGATCGAGGTGCCCGGTCGGCCGGTGGCAAACAGGTAGGTCGCGTAGAGCACGGCGGCCGAAATCAGCGTCACCTTGGTGACGTCGACCCACAGTGGGGCAACCACAGCACCGAGGGTGCGGTTCTTAATGCGGGCCCGGCGGCTGCTGAGGATGAAGAAAAGCACCGCGCCCAAGCCCAGGAGCAGGGTCAGGTTGTTGTAACCGGTCACCGGCCCGACTTCTGGAAGGTAACCGGCGCCAATGACCTGGAAGTCTTCGGGGACCGGGACCGTGTTGGACTTGCCGACGAACTGGTTCAACCCACGGAAGAGCATCATGCCTGCCAACGTGACGATGAAGGCCGGGATCCCCACGTAGGCGACCCAGAACCCCTGCCAGGCACCGATAACGGCACCGAGCACCAGACCGAAGACGATCGCCAGCCACCAGGGCAAATGCCAGTCCCGCATGGCGATGGCCACGGCGATACCGACGAAGGCCGCAATGGAGCCGACCGACAGGTCGATGTGCCCGGCGATGATGACCAGCACCATGCCGATAGCCAGCACCAGAATGTAGGCGTTGCCGTTGATCAGGTTAATGACGTTGCCGGAGGTCAGGGTGCGGCCGCCGGTGCGGAACTGGAAGAAAAGGATCAGCGCCACCAAGGCGAAGATCATGCCGAATTGGCGGGTGTCCCCGCCGAAGAGCTGCTTGAGCGCATTCATGCTGAATTCCTGCTGTGATCGATGGGTTGATGGGTGTCGCTAGCCGGCCTGTAGGCCGGAGTCCGCACGGTCGGCGGTCATGAGGCGCATCAGGTTTTCCTGGGTCGCCTCATCTTTGTTCAGCACACCGGTGATGGTGCCTTCGAAAATTGTGTAGATACGGTCCGAGAGGCCGAGCAGTTCGGGCAGTTCCGAGGAGATCACGATGACCGCCTTGCCCTGCCGGGCCAGTTCCTGAATGATTCCGTAGATTTCATACTTCGCACCCACGTCGATACCACGCGTAGGTTCGTCCAGAATGAGCACCTCGGGATCCGTGAACATCCACTTGGCAAGCACGACTTTCTGCTGGTTACCGCCCGAAAGCTTCGCCACGGATTCATCCACCGAGGGAGTCTTCGTGCGCAGCGAGGTGCGATAGTCCTCGGCGACCGCATATTCGGCCCGGCGATCAACCACGTCATAGCGGCTGATCTTGCGCAGATTGGCCGCGACGGTGGTGGTCTTGATGTCGTCGAGCAAGTTCAGCCCTAGACTCTTGCGGTCTTCGGTGACGTATCCGAGACCGGCGTCGATGGCCTGGCGTACATTGCGGAGCTGGACCTCCTTGCCGTGGATGCGCACCTGCCCGGAGAGAAAACGTCCATAGGAACGTCCGAAGACCGAGCGGGCCAGTTCGGTGCGACCGGCGCCCATGAGACCGGCGAAGCCGACAATCTCACCGGCCCGTACGAAGAAGTTCGAGCCCTTGCACACGAGTCGGTCTTCAACGTTTGGGTGGGCGACGGTCCAGTTCTCCACCTCGAGCAAAACGTCGCCGAAATGAGGGGTGTGATCGGGGAAGCGGGACTCGAGGGAGCGGCCCACCATGCCCTTGATAATGCGGTCTTCGTCGACCCCACCCGCCGAGACATCGAGGGTTTCGATTGACTTACCATCGCGAATGATGGTGATCGAGTCGGCCACCTGCTCAATTTCGTTGAGCTTGTGCGAGATGATGATCGAGGTGATCCCCTTCTCACGTAGCTGCCCCATGATGCGCAGGAGGTGCTGCGAATCTTCCTCGTTCAGCGCCGCGGTGGGCTCATCCAGAATCAGGAGCTTCACGTCCTTGTTCAAGGCCTTGGCAATTTCTACCAGCTGTTGTTTACCCACGCCAATGTCCTTGATTGGGGTGTCCGGGTCATCATGCAGACCCACCGAATCGAGGAGGTCCACGCTGCGTCGCCGGGCTTCGGCCCAGTCGATGACGCCCATGCGGGCAGGTTCATTACCCAAGAAGATGTTCTCGGTGATCGACAGCTCGGGAATCAGGGCCAGTTCTTGGTGGATGATCACGATGCCAGCCTTCTCGCTGGAACGGATATCACGGAACTGGCGGACCTGGCCGTCGTAGAAGATGTCTCCCTCGTAGCTGCCGTGCGGGTACACCCCGGAGAGCACCTTCATCAGGGTGGACTTACCGGCACCGTTTTCCCCGCAGATCGCATGTATTTCGCCGCGGGCCACCGCCAGGTTCACCGCATCGAGGGCCAAGACCCCGGGGAATTTCTTGGTAATGGAACGCATCTGCAAGATGGCGTCCGCGGTCATCGTTTCGGTCATGGGATCTCTACCTCGTTGAAATTGGTGTGCAGGTCTACCGCACGACGCACCGCGAGGGTGGCCGCGCCGAGGGCTTCGGCTCGTTCGCCGAGCGAAGCGGTGACGATACGGGTGGTTTCAAAGAGCGTTTCGCTCGTATAACGCTGGTGTCCGCGGCGAACCGGATCCAGCAACAGCTCGCCTAATGGGCCTCCAACGACGATGACTTCCGGGTTGAGCAGGCTCGAGATGAACCCGAGGGTGCGTCCAGCAGCCAATCCGGCGTCCTCGAGCACGCGTAGCGTCGGCGGGTGCCCTTCGAGGGCGTACTCCACCAGCTCCGCAACCGACCGGGGCGGGTCGATGGTGTGCTGCAGTCGATCGAGCATCCGGTCGGTCGAGGCCTGCGTTTCGAGGCATCCACGGTTACCGCAGCGGCAAGGCAGGCCGTCATCCTGCATTGCCGCGTGGCCAATCTCGCCGGTGATACCAATATGTCCGTAGTGGATCTGGCCGTTGAGCAGCAGTCCGGCACCGATACCGCGATCGATTTTGAGGTAGAACAGCTGCTCGCTGGTGGCGTGCTCGGACCATGTGGCCTCGGCCAAAGCCGCCAGGTTGGCGTCATTGTCGATCACCGTGGGCACCTGGAGTGCCTGCCCCACCGCGGCTGCAATATCCACCCCGGACCACTGCGGCAAGATGGAGGAGCTGGCCAAGGTGCCGGTGCGGTGGTCGATCGGCGAGGGTAGCGACACCGCCGCCTCCAGAACCGATCCACGGCTGATCTCTCCGCTGTCGACCATCTGCGTGAATAGTTCGGCAGCACGGGCGATACAGGCCTCGGCGCCGCTACTGGCCGGCAGATCGCTGGTGCGTTCGGCGACGATGGTATTGCCGGGGGCAACGACGATCATCCGCAAACCACGACGCCCAAAGTCGATGCCCAGACCCAGGGCGCCGGGGTCATTGAGCACGATGTTCAGTGCCTTGCGTCCGGAACTGATGGTCGGTTCGGTGTGGGCCCGTCCCTGAGTGATGAGATTCTTGACGATGTTGCTGACCGTGCCGGCCGAAAGGCCGGTATCACGCGTCAACATGGCCTGAGTCCGTGGACCAGAGGCCAACGCAAGGAGCACTCGACGTGCATTGCGGTGACGCAGGGCGCTCTGTGAACCCGGTTTCCCGAGCTGCGTGGATTCTGGCATGAGAATAAGTGTGAACCAGATCACTAGTGCCGTCAATGGGTGAATGGAAAATAGTTAGAAACTTGTTTTTGCATTTAATTATTGAAGTCAACGACTTCGGCACGCTTGGGTATTTGGGGGTGCCTCTGACCGCTTCTATAGCATCGCAAAACCCATAAATCCGTACTGTTCGGCACTTGGGACGATCATCCATGCGCGAGCGCGCGAATTGCGCGATTCTTGGCTTGTGCTCAAACGATGAAAGCTATCCGTGTGCTTCTCAGCCCGTTGGAACAGATTCTTCGGAGAAAGGTGCCGAACCCGTCGACCGCGCGCCCTATAAGTGCCAGAGCTAATCGTGTAGGTTGATCGCCAGAGTCCGCGGGCATGGTGAACCGTCGGGGCCGGTACATCGTGTCCTACCCGTGGAAGTGTGTGAAGGAGTGCCGATGGCACGCGCGCGACAGGAGACCATGGCCCGCATGTACGAGTTACATGCGGCGGCACTCTGGCGCTACGCGTGGCGGCTGACCGGCGATCGACAATTGGCCGAAGACATCGTGCAGGAAACGCTCTGCCGCGCCTGGAAGTCGCGCAAACTCTTGGAGCAGGATCCGCAGACGACCCGTGCGTGGCTGTTTACCGTTGCCAGGCACTTGGTGATCGATGACTCCCGCTCGGCACGGCGCCGGCGCGAAGTGCCGGGGTTAGAGCAACTCGAGCCGGTGTGTGAAGACCAAACCGAACAACTCTTTGAATCAATGGTCGTGATTGATGCCCTGGCCACGCTGAGCGAAGAACACCGCCAGGTGATTGTCCGCGCCTATATGGGTGGTCGCAGTACCTCGGAGATGGCCCAAGAATTAGGTATCGCCGCGGGCACCGTGAAGTCGCGCCTACATTATGGGATGCGGGCGCTACGCCTCGCTCTGGAAGAAAGGGGAGCGGGCTCATGACTGGCGCCGAATGCCGCTACGCACAATGGGATGCCGCCTACGTTTTACACGCGCTGGATGCCGCCGAGCACGCCGAATACGAGGGCCATCTGGACCAGTGCGCTCAGTGCCGGGCACATGTGGAACAGCTGCGGGATACCGCCGCGTATCTTGAGACGCTCGATTCGCAGTCCGCTCTCGCCTTCGAACCCGGGCTACCCACCGAACTATGGGCAACGAGTCTGCGGCGGCACCGGGCACGCTGGGTGGCTCCGGCCTTAGCCGTCGCGGCGGCCGCGGTACTTGTGATTGTCGCCGTAATGGGCACGCTGGCTTGGGTGAATCGCGCGCCCGAACCCACTGCCGCGGTGTCGTTGGTACCGGCGGCCGCGGTGAAGCTCAGCTCAAATGTTGAATTGACCGAGGTTGGCTGGGGCACCAAAATTCGGATCAACTGTAGCTACCCGGCAGGAGATCAGAACCTGCAGGGCCCCACGGGCGATAGGTACGCCGAATCCGCGGCGGGATATGCGCTCGTGCTCACGGATCTTCAGGGGCGTGAGAGTCAGGTTGCGACATGGGGTGCGGTACCGGGTAAAGAGATCGAGCTGCAGGCGGCCACCGTACTTCGCCCGGGGCAGATTTCTCGGATCCAGATCACGGCGCAAGACGGTGGAGTCCTGCTCTCCGCCCCAATTAGTGTGCGGTGAACCAAAGTGGCGGCGGTCTCGTTTCACTTCCTACAGCAAGTAGTTCGTTGATGGAGGGGAATCCAATGAGAACACGAATTATGCTTACGACGGCCGTGCTCAGCGCTGGATTGCTGGCGCTAACGGCCTGTGGTGACTCATCCGAGTCGCCCGGTGGGGGCGGCGGTTATGGCGCTCCCAAGAGTGAAAGCCCGTCGTCGAGTCCCGCCGCGATGCTCGGGGTGCGCGCCCTGCATGTCGTGGAATCGGATCTAGGGCAGATCGTCACCGACGACAAAGGCATGGTGCTCTACCAGTTTGACAAGGATACCCAGGGGGCCGATAGTTCCGCCTGTGCCGACGAGTGTCTCAAGGCTTGGCCACCGGTGTCCGCTGGCGAAGAACTGCCCGAGTTGCAGGGGGTGACCGGTGAGGTGGGAACCATTACCGGAACCGATGGAAGCCGGCAGTTGACCCTCAACGGTTGGCCGCTGTATTACTTCGCGGCCGATGCCGAAGCCGGAGAGACCAAGGGGCAAGGAGTCAAGGACGTCTGGTGGGTACTCGACCCGGCCGGTGAACCGATTCGGGAATGAGCCACCAGGGCTAGGCGGCCCCTGCATTGCGAGTCTTCGAATCGAAAAGTAAATCTTCAAAGATTGCTTTGTTCCACGTAAAACCACGGCGCGCCTCGTCCAAGAGGGCCGCGGCGCGCTGTGGTTGCGCCCCGAAGGCATCGAGTTTACCGCGATAGGCGTCCTTATAGACCTTGGGCTTCGTGATGGAATCGAAACGCCACATGTTCAGGGCCTCGGGCGGAATCTCGTAATGTCGAGCCACAAGTCGACCAATGGCTAGGCCGCCGGATAGGTCTCCGAGGTACCTGAGATAATGATGGGCCACCAGCCGCGTCGGCTCCGCCGCGGCGGCACGGATCGCCGCGACATACCTTGCGGTGGCCGGTAGCGGTTCGGGGCAGCGGCTCATCCCGTGCATGGGTAAGAGGACCCTGAGGTCGCGGCTCAACTGTTCCGAACGTTCAAGGGCCGGATCGAAAAAATCCGCGACTTCGGGCAGGTCGCGGAGATTGGCGACCTCTTCTTCAAGGGCCCGGTAAAGGTGGGCGTACTGGGCGATGAGCAGGGTGTAGTCTCGGGCGCTTCGGTCCCCGGCCATGAGCGTGGTGATGAACTCGCTGGATTCTGCCGCGCCGTGCTCGGCCTCGGTGGCCTTGCGCAGTGTCGTCGAAAATGGTGTGTCGCTGGCAAAAGGCATGGTCGCTCCGGGAGGTAACGGTTGTGATGCTGCGTGGTTATTTAGGGTAGTGCACACACCTGTCGCTGTCAGCACCGGCGGGACTGGGCCCGTCAGGCAAAAGGGCGTCGGGCTCGTTGCCATCGCAACGGGCCCGACGCCCAAAACACGCGTATTTTGTGTCCGTCAGCGTGTTGGCGAGAGCACCATGGCCGATCCACCGCCGCGTCGCCGCGGTTCGGCGGCCGCCGTCAATGTTCCATCTTCGGCGATCTCCACCGCGGCCACCGCGCCGATTTCTGCCTGTGGCGTGAAGGAGTCACCGGCCGGCACGAATTGATGTCCGTAGGACTCGAGCTGCTGGGCGTGCGCGTCAATGAACTCTGGTTCGGCGGTCACCTTGCTGGTGTTGCGCTGCGAGGCGCGCGGGGCAGCAATGGCTTCGGAAATATCCATGCCCAGATCCACCCGGTTGATGAGCGTCTGGAGCACCGTGGTGATGATCGTTGAACCACCCGGGGACCCGACCGCCAGCATCGGTGCCCCGTCGCGCAGCACGATCGTTGGGGACATCGAGGAACGCGGACGTTTCCCGGGTTCAATCCGGTTCGGATCCTCGGGGTCGTAAATCGTCGAGAAATCCGTCAGCTCGTTGTTCAGCAAGAAGCCACGGCCCGGAACGACAATTCCCGAACCGCCGGTCTGCTCGATGGTCAACGTGTAAGACACGACGTTACCCCACCGGTCGGCTACCGATAGGTGCGTGGTGGAAATGTTCTCGGTATCTTCCTCGGCGGCCGGTGCGACCGGCGAGGTCGGGCATTCTCCGTCGTAGTCGGAGACATCGCCCGGAGCCACCGGCTTGACCGCGGCCTGCTCCGGATCCAGTTCGCAGGCGCGTTCGGCGCCAAATTGCGCATCGGTTAGCTCTGCGGTGGGCACGTCCACGAAGGCCGCATCTCCGAGATACTTACCGCGATCGGCGTAGGCCAGCGCGCTAGCTTCCAGGTAATGGTGCAAGGCATCGGATTGGTTCATCGAGGACAACTCGAAGGTGTTGAGAATATTCAGTGATTCACCCACGGTGGTGCCACCGCTGGAAGAAGGCGCCATCCCGAAAACATCCAAGCCACGGTAGCTAACTTCGGTGGGTTCCTGCTCGAGGACCTTGTAGTTCGCCAGATCCTCGACGGTCATGCTCCCGACGGGTACCGGTAGTTCGGTATCTGCCGAAACTGGAGGTGCCTGAACGGTGGAGGCAATTTCTTTCGCCAGTTCGCCCTCGTAGAGAGCGGAGACGCCCTCCTTGGCCAACAGCCGATAGGTATCGGCCAGCTCATGGTTGGTGAAAATCGAACCGACCTGCGGCGCATCTCCGTCGGGCAGGAAGAGCTCGCGGGTCGAGTCAAAGGCCTCGAAGCGTTCCTTATTGTCCAGGGTTTGCTCGCGGAAGGTTTCATCCACCACGAAGCCGCGGGTAGCGGTCTTGATCGCCGGCTGCAGCACCTGACGCAGCGGCATCGTGCCCCAGTTCTCGAGAGCCTGCTGCCAGGTGGCGGCCGTGCCCGGAACGCCGACGGACACCCCGCTGGTGACGAGCTCGGGGGTGAATCGGTAGGGCTCGTGCGTTTCCGGATCGATGAAGGCATCGTGAGTTATGCCAGCCGGCGCGGTTTCGCGCCCATCGAGGGTACTGACCTTCCCGGACTTGGCGTCGTAGTAGAGGAAGTAGCCTCCGCCGCCGATGCCGGCGCTATAGGGTTCGCTCACCCCGAGTGCCGCGGCCGCGGCTACCGCGGCATCCACGGCGTTACCGCCCTTGCGCAATACGCTCAGGGCGGCCGCCGAGGCCTCGGGATCAACCGTGGCCACGGCCCCTCCGGAGCCGGTGGCGGTGGCTTGCTTGTCGGTTTGTCGCGGTTCGGCGCTCGCCGGTGCAGAGGCCAGCGCGCCACAGCCAAGTGCGAGGGCGGCGGCCCACGCGGCGGCACGGACACTTCGTCGTGTCATTAGATGTCACTCCTTGAAGGTTGGGTGCGATCAGCACTGGCCAACCTATGCCACGATGGCGGCGAAGTATTTGGGTGACACGCGTCACAGAGTTATGTTGCGTGGCTTGCGACCCGGGCAGATCATGCCGCTTTGAGGTCTCGGCGGCGGAAACCGAGGTATCCAGCTGCCCACAGCAACAGGCCGAGCATGCTGAACATTAAGATGGCTCCCGACGCTGGGCTGTGCCGCGGGTACTGCCCGATGGCTTGGAAAAGCGAGTTGTCGACGAGCTGTTGTTCGAGGCCAAGCAGGCTGCCGAACAGTGCCAGGAAAACACTCGCGGCATAGAGTATCCAGCTCACGCCGGTTGCTCGTGGAACCCAGCCGTACAGGGCCACCCCGACGGTGAGCAGCAGCCATAGCGCCGGTAGTTGTACTAGATGACCGAGCGCCGCGCCGGAGAGCAAGGTGGGATCCCCGGTACTGAAGGATGCACCGAGCCCGGTGCCCAACCCCGCCATTCCCAACAGTGCCCCCGAGGCCACGAGGGCGTAGAGCGTCCACGCCGACACCCAGGTGCCGCGGCCCATTCGGTCGGCCAACAATATTTCGAGACGACCTTCGGATTCCTCGCCGCGTAAGGCGCCCACGCAGCGTAGCGAATATACGGAGACCAGAATGGCGAAAAACATCGCCAAATAGCCCACGTACCCTTTGATAATGGCTCCGGGCCCACCCATGAGAAGTGCGATCTGTGCAGGCATCGCCGTAATGCTCTGACTCATCAAACCGGTTAACGACCCTAAGATGGTGCCGCCGAGCAATACCCCGCACAACCACCATGACAGCCCGGGGCCCTGCAGACGAACCACCAAGGCCCAGGGCGTCGCCAGCCACCTTGCAGCCCGGGCACGACCGGGCCGGTCGGCCAATAGCCCGGCACCCAAGTCACGCCGCGACTGGATTCGCAAGGCGAAGGCGGCCAGGACGAGTGCGCCGCCAAGGTTCAGCAGGAGCGGCCACCAATGATCATCGGTAAACGGAGCGGTCCGCTGTGCCCAGCCCAGAGGGGAGAGCCACGCAAGCCACCCGACGGGGCCGCCGGCAGCGGTCGACATATCGCCCAAACCGCGCAGGATGAACGCGAGTGCCAGCACGGTCCCTGCCATCCCCGAGGCGGTTCGCGCCGAGGTCGTCAGCTGAGCGGTGAGGGCTCCGACGGCCGCGAAGAAGAGTCCCACGCTGCCGGCGCTCAGACCAAAAAGCAGCGAGGGGACGGCGGCTGGATGAGCGACCGAGCCAATGAACGCCAGCGCGATGCACAGGCTCACCGCCAGGTTCAGTGCGGCCGCGGCGCCCAGTGCGGCAAGCAAGGGGATCTGGCGACCTATGACATGGGAACGCAATAACTCTGCGTGCCCGCTTTCTTCCTCGGCGCGGGTGTGGCGTATGACGGTTGTGTGGCTCATCAGCGAGGTGCCGATCATCAAGAAAGTTGCATAAACTCCCACCACGTAGCGTTCGACCGTGATCGCCTCGAAACCGAATCCGGGGCCGGAGATCAAGGCGAGCATGGGGTTGCGCACGAAGCCGGTCATCGATTGCAGCGTCGCCGGATCCATCAACAGGGTGATGGCAGTGATGAAGTACAGGGCCAACAGGCCCAGCGAGATGACCCACGCCGGCGCACGCCACCGGTCGCGTCGGGCGATGAATCGAAGGTAGGGAATCATCCCCAGAGATGTTGTCTCGGCCTTGTGCCGGGCTGAGCTACTCATTTCCGTTCCGCCGAGGTCGTGCCGGGCTCGCCATAATGTCGTAGTAGCAGCTGTTCAAGGGTCGGCGGCGTTGCCGTCAGCGATGCGACGCCCCAGTCGGAGATCAGCTGCATAATTTGCGGTAGGTGTTCCTGATCAGCGCTAAAGCGCACCATACCCTCACGCGAGTGCACGTCATGCACGCCCGGCGTACCTCTCAGCACCTCGATCACTTCGCGTGGCTCGCGGAGTCGGAGCGAGATGCTGGTGCTGGCCAAGTGGCGCAACTGCTCCAAGCTACCGCTTTCCACGACGACGCCGCGACGGATAATCGAAACCGTATCGGCCAGTGCCTCCACTTGGGCCAGAATATGGCTCGACAGCAGGATCGAACGTCCCTGTTGGCGGACCCCGCTGATGCATTCTTGAAACTGGGCCTCCATCAGGGGATCTAGACCAGAGGTGGGCTCGTCTAGAAGCAGCAGTTCGACCTCGGAAGCTAACGCGGCAATGAGTGCGACCTTCTGCCGGTTGCCTTTCGAGTAAGTACGGGCCTTTGCCCGTGGGTCTAGGTCGAAGCGTTCAATGAGTTCGTCACGCCGGGCGGGATTCGCCGAGCCGCGTAGGCGCATGAAGAGGTCGATGGCTTCTCCGCCGGTGAGATTAGGCCACAGTGCCACATCGCCGGGCACGTAGGCTAATCGGCTGTGAAGTTCGACCGCATCGGCCCAGGGATCTTTCCCCAAGACCTGTGCGGTGCCCGCATCGTGACGTAGCAATCCCAGAAGAATGCGTAGGGTCGTGGATTTGCCGGCGCCGTTTGGACCGAGGAACCCGTGCACCTCACCGGGTTGCACCCGCAATGACAGGCCCGCAAGCGCTTGTTTGCGACCGAATGATTTCGTCACCTGTTCCAGGTTCACTGCTGGGATATCACTCATCATCCGGTCCTTTTCGGGTCTGTGCCGTTTTTGCTCGAGCACTGCTGACTTTTCCCGCCCGCATGTCGACACTCAACACCCGCTACTTACCCCTGTCAACGGTTGGCGTTCCCCGCAATGAGTGGACACGTGATCTAGGGTTCGCGAGGCTCACCCCCAGCAGGGTTTCGCGTTGATTGCCCAAGGGACTCCGACCTTTCAAGTGTTGCTCAAACTCCACCGGAGGGCCCATCTCCAAACTCGAATACAACCGGTGATGGTTATAGAAATCTTCAGCCTACTGAGCCGCTTACTGCTTCACTTCGGCCCGGGTAGCCCACGGGCACCGGCCATGGAACCCGGCACTCGCTGTTGACCCGAATGGCTCGCTAAAGGCGTTGAGACCAGCGGGCGTCCATGCACGCTACGAACCGTAGGGGATCCGGCCGACCGCTAGGTTATGCAACTGCGTCGGGGCGACGTTGCCGCTTGGGTCTGCGTGGATGACGACCTGAGCTGGAGTCTGTCCTCGCGGGGTTCTGGCCGTACGCAGCGCCGCTTCCACCCGATCGGTGTTCTGCGTAGTATTTTCGCGGCCCGTTCAAGAGGTGCGATAGGACTGGGTAGATGGCCTACGATTTGGCGTCGACGCCAGGGGCCGGAGCCGGGTGCTGGGGTCTAGAGCAAAGACGCCATCATTGATGGCGAGAACTCTTCCTTCAATACGAAAAGGGAGGATGCTTTTCCGCAACAGGCTGTCCTTCCGCCATTCGACGACCTCTTTACGCAGGCGTTTGAGTCCTTCGCGTTCGTGCTCGTTCAACGCTCCAGTTACCTCGCCATTAAGACTGCGGTGAGAGCGTTCTATATTCACCGGATTCTTATTAGCTTTTGCGGCGGTGGCACCGCGGAGTATCACCGATACTGCAGGGAGCCTGTAATGGAGTTTCCGTGTTGTTCTCCTAGACTTTGTGTCCAACGATCGATCGGGCAATGGGCACCGAGGTTTTACTCGCAATTCTTTTCGGGATGGCGTTCATCGCCCCGTGTGCTTCCTAAGGGCGTTACCGCCAGAACCGGAAAAATCGCGACCACTAGGCCGTGGAGTGGTGCCGGTGGTGGCTCTGACCCGGCGGTGGATATCCGCGAGCAGGCAATGACCTCAGAGAGCTTGCTTGAGGCGATGTGGTGGTCTGGCGAGTCCCAGCAGGAGGAGTAGCTCGCTTAATCCGTGTGGTGCTGTTGCCTTTCGTGGCCTGCCGTAGCCATTCTGAAGCGGCGCAACGGAGCGTCTCCGCGTAGCGCGTTACCAACGATCTCTTATTGCAGTTCTAGGATCTGGTGGAACTGATCCTGTCCATCGTGTCTACGGCCGCGCGTAGTTAAAGCACAGCCGGCCGGTCAATGACCGGCCGGCTGGTTGCTTAACCCTTGGTCGCTCCCGCGAGTAGCCCGCGAACGAAGAAACGTTGCAGTGCGAAGAACACCAGTAGCGGGATAATCATCGAGATAAAGGCGCCAGCGGTAAGTAGCTCCCAGGACTGGCCGTAGGTTCCGGACAGGTCCTGCAGTGCCTTGGTAATTGGCAGCTCCGTGCCGGAGGTAAAGACCGTGGCGACAAGCAGGTCATTCCACACCCATAGGAACTGGAAAATACCGAAGGAGGCGATGGCTGGCATGGCCAACGGCAAAATGATGCGGTAGAAGATCTGCCCGTGCCCGGCGCCGTCCACCCGTGCCGCCTCAATTACTTCACCCGGGATCTCCGAGATGAAATTGTGCAGCATGAATATCGCCAGCGGTAGCGCGAAGATGGTGTGTGCAATCCACACCTTTGCGTAGGCGCCCTCCAAACCGTTGACCCCCAAACCCGGAAGGATATATAGCCCACCGATCTGCACGCCATCGGAGAACAGTTGTAGCAGCGGCACCAGTGCCATCTGAATCGGCACGATCTGCAGGGCGAAAACCGCTACGAAGAGCGTGTTACGACCCTTGAAGTTAATCCACGCGAAGGCGTAGGCCGCCAGGCTGGCCAGAATAATCGGCACAACGGCCGCCGGAATCGTAATGGCCAGCGAATTCACGAAGGCCTTGGAAAGCGTGAGGCTATCACCGGAGTTCAGTGCCTTCGCGTAGTTCTCCAAGGTGAACGATGGATTGGCAAAGGCCGTCCACCAACCGGAGGTTTTGATGTCATTGGCCTCGCGAAAGGAGGAAATGAACAACCCTAAGGTCGGTAGCGTCCAAATGGCCGCAATGATGAAGGCCGCGAGCGTGGCGCCCCGTGAGGTGGCCGCACGCTTGAGCTTCCCACTGGTCGCCTCGGCTTTGCGCAGGGCACGCCGTGTGGTTTCTGGCACCAAACTCATCGGATTTCCCTTTGCTTTTTGAGCGAACGAACGTTGTAGATGATGATCGGAAGCACCAGCAAGAACAGCACTACGGCAAGCGCGGAACTGAAGCCGCTACGCCCGCCGAGCTGGAACTGGCGCACCATTTCGAACGCCAGCACCGTGGTATCCGAACGCCCACCGGTCATCGCCGAAACGATATCGAAGACCTTCAAAGACGCAATGGAGATCGTGGTGAGTACCACGATGATCGAGGAACGAATTCCGGGAACGGTGACATGCCAGAAGCGTTGCCAGGGGGTGGCCCCGTCGAGCTCGGCCGCCTCAAGTTGCTCCGCCGGCAGCCCCTTAATGGCTGCAGAAAGAATCACCATGGCAAAACCGGCCTGCGTCCAGATCAGGATCACCACCAAAAAGAGCGTGTTCCACGGTTCGAGGCCCAGCCAGTCGACCGGTTGCCCACCGAAGGCGGTGACCACCGCGTTCAGGACACCGATCTGTTCGCCGACGCGTGCATCGTAGAAGAACTTAAAGATGATTGATGCGCCGACAAAGGAAATCGCCATCGGCATGAAAACGAGCAGCTTGAAGAATTTCTCACCACGACTACGGTCAATGAACACCGCGTAGGCCAAACCAATGGCCGTGGACACGACGGGAGCGACCAGCACCCACACCAGCGTGTTGATCAAAGCCGTCAGTCCGTCCGGGCTGGTGAGCACCCAGGCGAAGTTATCGAGGCCCGCAAACTTTGTGCCGTCGTTCGTGATGAACGCGTTCATCAGCGTGCGCAACGCCGGGTAGATAAGGCCCAGCGCCAAGAGCAGCATCGCGGGGGCCATGAAGGCGATCAGCTGGAGGAAATAGCCGGAGCCTTGCCGCGAGCGGTAGTCGATGATGAACAGCACGCCGCCGAGCGCCGCGGCCAACACGGCGACCCAGAGTACGGAGTTATACAGCCCGAAGAGCAACAAGACCGCCGCCGGCACCAGCACGGTCACCAGCAGGCGTAGGAGGGTGTAGCCGCGCCCGGGGCGCGTGGCGTACTCAATAAAGAACAGCACCGCGCCGATCAGCGCGATGAAAACGACAAGCACGATGGGTACTTGGGCTAGGGGCGGTAGCCCCGCAAGCCATTGAAAGAAGTCAGACATGATTCGGGCCTTTCACCGGCAACGCCGGATGCCGAAATATTCGGCATCCGGCGTCGCAACTGCCTTGAATTAGGAGTCGTATCCGGCCTGAATGGTCTTCAGGACACTCTCGGTAGAATCTCCGTCAACCCAGTCCACGATGCCCTTCCAGAACGAATCGGAGCCGACGCTCTTCGGCATCAGATCCGAGCCGTCAAAGCGGAAAGTAGTCTCCGGATTCTGCAGGAGCTCAACGGCCGAACGTAGCAGGTCGCTACTGGCGTTGGCCGGGTCAAGACCCGAGTTCGCGGAGATGACACCGCCGAGCTTTACTCGGTTGTTGGCCCACTCGGCGCTGGCTAGGAACTGCTGAACCTTCGCGGTATCTTCATCGGTGCTGAAGGCTGCCACGAATTCGCCGCCACCGGTCACCGCGGCGGCATCATCGGTCGAAGCTGGCGGGGTGACGAAAGCCCAGACATCACCGTCAGGGGCGACCGTGGGCTTCTTACCGTCCGCGTTGGTCGAGTCCAGAATGAATCCCTCGAGGAAGGATGCCTGGTGGGTTAGTGGGCAACTGCCATCGGCGACCTTGGCGCCGATGTCGCCGAAGGCGGTGGCGTTAATCGACTTCACGCCACCGTAGCCTGCGTTGACCAGCTTGTCATCGAGCAGAATGTTGCCCACCGAGTCGAATGCCGCGGCAATCTCTGCGTCGGTGAACTTCACCTCGCCGTTAACCCACTTGTCGTAGACTTCCGGTCCAGCCTGACGGAGCACGGCGTCTTCGATCCAGTCGGTGCCTGGCCAGCCGGAAGCCTCACCCGAGGCAAAACCAGCGCACCAGGAAGGCTTTCCGGTCTTTTCGGCGATGGTCTTGCCCAGCTGCTCCATTTCGTCCCAGGTCTTGGGAACTTCAACGCCCCACTTTTCGAAATTGGACGGCGAGTACCAGATGTACCCCTTGACGCTGGCCATCAGTGGAGCACCGTACTGCACGCCATCAACCTGACCGTAGGCCTGCCAGTCCTCGGACCAGTTGGCCGAGACTTCTTGCTGAGCTCCCTCGGGTAGTTTTTGCACCTTGCCGCTGGAGACCGTGGCCTGAAGTAGGCCAGGCTGCGGGTAGATCGCGAGGTCCGGGGTGTCGCCGCCCTGGACTCGAATACCGAGCTGCGATTCGAAGTTCTTGTCGCCGGTGTACCGGATCTTGATGTCATTCTTCTCGGACCACTCAGCCCAGGATTCTTCGAGCAGGGTTGCTTCGGTTCCCGTGATGGGTCCGTAGATATCGACGACCCCATCCGACGGCTGGCTCTGGTTGGCACCGCCCGAGGCGTTGGGATCGTTCGGGTCGGGCCCGCCACAACCAGCGAGGAGCAAGCTGCCCGCGGCCACCATCGCAGCTGGCGCCAGGCGCCAACGTTGCATTCGAGAATTCATGGGTTCCTCCAAGGTGAAGTCATGCGGGCCGGCACGGCCCGGTTCCCTGCGATCCGATCAAATGTGACGCACGTCATCGACGCGCGTCAATGGTCGTTATCATGTCAGAGTAGGGCGCCCTCTGGCAAGGCTTATGAGCTTAGTGTGGGCGCGGGTCCGGAGCTTTGGCGGCAGGTCAGTACCGGAGTGACCAACTCCTGCACGATGGGGCCCGGGTAATCGTCGATGAGATCCACCAAAGCGTTGATTGCGGCATGGGAAATCAGCGCAATCGGAGGCGAGACGCTGGTCAATTCCGGGGAGATCATCTGCGCGGCCCGCTGCGAGACGCCCAACCCTACCACCGATAGATCTTCTGGGATGCGCAGCCCACGCACCGCCGCCTCATTGATGAACCCGGCGGTCGCAAACTCGCTAAAACCCAGTACGGCGGTGGCCGGCGGGTCAAGCTCCAGTACGGCCTCCAAAGCCTCTCGACCACCGGCGGCGCTGTGTTCGGTAGATACCATATGAAGCCGCACGTCGTGGGCCTGCGCGGCCCGCTGCAATGCCTGTCGCGTGCGCACGGCTGGTCCGTAACCATGGTGCTGGTCCTCGATCTGCAACCCCAAGTAGCAAACGCAACGATGCCCCAGCTCCGCCAAATAGCCAATGGATTTCTCACCGAGCGCCTCAAAGTCATTGTCCGCGTAGGACAGATCCTCGGTGTGACTCGGACGTCCGATGGAGACGAAGGGAGTGGATGACTCGCGCAACAATTCGAAGCGGGGGTCGATGATCGAAGCCTCCATGAGCACCACGCCGTCGACGAGCTTCTGGCTCACGAGGCTCCGGAGCCCCGCCACATCGTCGGTCGGATTCGTCCACAACAGCAGGTGCAGCCCGCGGCGGCGTGCCTGTTCAACCGCTGCGGTGACGTACTCGAATTCGGTCGATGAGTACCCGCCGCCGGAAGTGGGGAAGTGCAGAGCAATGATTCCGCGGCGTGCCCCGGCCAGTCCTTGGGCGAAGGCATTGGGCGTGTAGTTCAGCTCCTGCATGGCCTGCAGAACGCGCGCCTTAGTCTCTTCGGAGATGCGGCGCCGTCCGCTAATGACGTAAGAAACCGTGCTGGCCGAAACCCCGGCACGACGCGCAACGTCGTCTCTGGTTGCCAAATCGGTCCTCTTCGTTGAGTGACGTGATGCTGTGGCTCTAATTGAAACATAGCCGCCGAATTATTGCGGGACTAAGTTAGTCGACCGGCCACACCAAGCAGAAGATATTGCCAGCAGGGGACGCATAGACGTTGAAGTTGTCTTCGGCTTCCGCCTCACGCACCAGTCGGGCGCCATGAGCGAGCACTTCCTGATGGGCAAGGGCGCGATCGGTCACCCACAGATCCAGATGACTACGGGCCGGTTCCTCGGGCCAGCGCGAAGGACGGTGCTGGGGAGCCAGCTGTACCCCTACCGAGACCACCCCTTCGGCGGTGCGCACCGACTTCCATTCCGCGTCGCCCACTACCTGCCCTTCAAGGACCTCGGCCCAGAATCGACTTTCGGTCTCGATATCGGCTGCGTCGAAGACGATGGTTTGTCGAGTAGTTTTCATCTGGCCAGTCTAGGGCGCTACGCCAAGATCGCGGGAGCCACCCCACAAGCCACGTTGCAAACTGACCGATAGCATGGGTGCAAGCTCAGGAAAGGCATGTGATGTCCACGAACGACGATGAAGCACAACACGAGATTTGGCGGCGCATCTGTCTGGAGCAGCCGCGCGCCTTCGAAGATTTTCCCTTCGGTCCGGAAGCTGCGGTGTTTAAAGTCGGTGCGACCCCCGAGCGTTCGAAAATGTTCGCCTTCCTCTCATGGCATCGCGGTGAACTGATCCTGAACCTGAAATGTGAGCCGCCCATTGCCGATCGGCTACGGACACAGTACCCGCAAATTACCCCGGGCTATCACATGAACAAGAAGCACTGGAACACCGTGCGCGTCGGACTACCCGAGCAGTTCATGCGGGAGCTCATCGAGGACTCCTACGACCTGGTGGTGGCGGGCCTGAGCCGACGTGATCAAGAGTTCATCAAAATTCAAGGCATTGTGCAGGACTCATCACTAGACTAAAAATCATGTATTTCATTGTGGTCAAATTTCAGGTCAAGCCGGAGTACGTCGATGGATTCATGGACCGGGTCTCGGAGTTTACGCAGTCTACCCGCGCCGAGGAAGGTAACCTCTGGTTCGACTGGTCGGTGAGCGTCGAGGACCCCTCACAGTTCGTCCTGGTTGAGGCATTCCGTGACGACGAGGCCGCCGCTGCCCACGTCAATGGCCCGCACTTCGCTGCAGGTCTCGAGGCTATGCGTCCGGCGCTG
Source organism: Glutamicibacter sp. PS (assembly GCA_031317595.1). Taxonomy (GTDB): domain Bacteria; phylum Actinomycetota; class Actinomycetes; order Actinomycetales; family Micrococcaceae; genus Glutamicibacter; species Glutamicibacter endophyticus. The sequence goes on along the minus strand of JANCMB010000001.1, from coordinate 2,376,610 downwards.
GTCAGCACTCCGAAAATCGTGTCCCGTAAGGTCGAAGGTTCCGACTGGGATGAAATGGGCGAGCTGAAGATCGACTAACGTTCGCGATTTACCTGGTGCCGTCTCGTCAGCGATTACCGTTGACTGGGCGGCACTAGACTTTAACGCATGAGCGATACCTTGCCTCCATGCCCGCGCTGCGCCAGCGGCTATACCTACGAACTCGACGCGCTACTGGTGTGCCCCGAATGCGCGCATGAGTGGAACGCGGAGCAGGACGAGACTCAAGAATCGAAGTCTACGGTGGTGAAGGACGCGGTAGGCAACGTATTGCAGGATGGCGACACCGTTAGCATTACCAAGACGATGAAGGTCAAAGGGGCGCAGGGTACCCTGAAGGCGGGGATGAAGGCGCGGAATATCCGTTTGATGCCAGAGAACGGCGATCACGATATTGCGGCAAAGGTCGACGGTTTCGGACAACTCGAGCTGAAGTCCTCCATCGTCAAGAAGGTCTAGTCATTCCCCAGATCCCGGATAGACAGAAGTGCCTGCCTCCGCCCATATTGGCGAAGGCAGGCACTTCTTAGTGTGGGTAGTTAGTGCTGACGGCGGCGAATCAAGACGATCGCAATACCGATAAGCAGCAACACACCGGCAATGATTCCGACGGTAGCCGCAGTGAACCCGGTGTCTGCTAGATCATGATCCGAGTCCTGCGGCTGGTCGGTAGCCTTCGGGCTCGAACTGTCCTTGGTTGGCTCCTGAGTTTCGCTCGGAGTTTGGCTCGGCTCGGGCGACTGGCTTGGCTCCGGGGACTCGCTAGGTTTCGGAGATTCGCTTGGCTCTTCGCTTGGGGTCGCGCTCGGGCTGGTGACGTCGAAAGCCACGCGAATATCCTCGCGTTGCACCTGCGAGATCACCAGTTCGTGGCTATCAGCGGTGGTCTGCGGGTCGACCGGCAGGACGAAGGTTACGATGCCCTGCTCGTCTGCCGCGGGTAGCTCGTCCAGAACCAAGGCGCCTTCGAAGGCCGAAGCCGTGATCTGGGAACCGGGCTCGAGACCGCTGACCTCAACGCTGAGGGACTGACCTGCCTCGATAGTCTCCGTTGAAAGCTTGACGTTAGCCCAGTCGGTACCGGCCAGCACGGCTCGGCCCAGCTCCGCCGGATCGACCACATCGTGAGCCTTGAAATAGTTCACGGTGGCATCCAGGTCGACTTGACCGCTGTCCTGATGGTTGGCGGCCTCGGCGAAAGCGGTAAAGAAGTCGCCGCCACTTGCCAAGAAGGCATTGACCGCAACCTTGTAGCTGGCTGACTCCTCCAGCGGCTCACCGTTGAAGGTGATCTCCTGAATGTGTTCGCCCGTGGCCGCGTCTTCCAGATAGGTGTAGGACAGCCCCTTGGAAATGCCAAGGTGCAGCTTCGCACGCGAAGCCTCGGCTGGCTGCCATTGCTGTTCGAGGACCTCGCGGATCTGCGCGCCGGTCATATTCATCGTCACCAAGGTATTGGCAAAGGGCTGTACGTCGGCCGCAGCCTTATAGGTGACGGTCCCGTCCTGTCCATAGAGCAGATCAGCACGCAAACCGCCGGGGTTCATGAAGGCAATTTGTGCCGGCTCGCCGGCGAAGTCCTCGTTGGAAGTGGCCCACAGGTGAATGTCCGCCACGGTGTTACCTAGCGAAGACTCCACGCCGCGATCTTCCCCCGGAACCTCGCCACCACGCAGAATATCGGCGGAGATGGCACCGATTTCCTGACTGCCGACGACCTCGGCCTCGGCCAGTGCCTCATCTACGATGCTCTGTACCTCGGGGACGGCTGGGTACGCGCCGACGTCGTCGCCGTTGGCATCCTTCTCGGTCAATGGCAGTAGCTCGGTATCTGCGGACAGAACCTCACCGGAGGCTGCGTCAACATCCAGGGAAATCTTGCCCAACGTGGTTCCATACTGGTGGGCGGAAACCACTGGACGCTCGGTGCCATCGGACGCCGGAATTGCGCACTCATAAGGCATATGGGTGTGGCCGGAGAAGATGGCGTCGATGTTCGCATCGGCTTCACGGATTAGTTGCCCGTAGCTACTTTGCTCGGAAGCAACGGAAGCGCAATCGGTGGCCTCTGAACCGTTGTGGGTAAGCAGTACCAATACATCGGCTTCGCCGTTCTCGTCATTGCCATCCGAGAGCTGAGCTGCCACGCGATTGGCTGCTTCGAGTTCGTCACCGAAGTCGATGTCTGCGATACCCGAAGGCGTGACCAGAGTCGAGGTGTCTTCGGTTACCGTGCCGATAAACCCGACACGCACGTTATCGACGGTGCGGATGGCGTATTCGCGCAGCGCCGGGTTCTGCGTACCCTTTTCATAGACATTGGCTCCCAGAGCGAAGTCAGCACCATCGGCACCCGAGGCCGAGGAATAGCGGTCGATAACTCGCGTCTTCAAGTCCTCGAATCCACGATCAAACTCGTGGTTGCCCACGGTGGAGACCTCGAGACCTGCTGCTGCCAGCGCGTCAATGGTCGGGGCATCTTGCTGGGATGCCGAGGCGAAGGTCGATGCTCCAATATTGTCGCCAGCCGACACGAATACTGTGTTTGGGTTGGCAATCTTGAGCTCGGTGACCGCTCCTGCGAGCACTGCCGCACCGGCGGAATCACGGCTTGCGTCTATCCGCCCGTGGAAATCGTTGATGCCGAGCAGATCGATACTTACGGTTGCCGCCGGCTCGGCTTCGTCGGTGACGGTCGAGTGAGCGGGTAAAGCCGCCAACCCAACCATGGAAACCGTGGCAGCAGTGGCCAGAGTTAGTTTGCCGATGCGTCTGAACGCAGACATAGGTCCTCCCTAGGAAACAAGTGATCTAAGTCATTCCTATCCTATGGAGATGAACCTGTCGATGCCGTGGCGTGAATTTTTAGTCGTCAGCGTTCACTTCTGCTCAGATTTCGCACCTGAGCTGCGGTTGGTTCCGAGCAGGGAATTCATCAAAAGCATCGCCGCGCCAGCGAAGGAGGCGCAGAACGCGACCCAGAGCCCGGCAGCTGCTTCGCGTGCCTGTAGTTGCACTGCTATGCCCAGCAGAGTCACGCTGAGTACTAGCAGACATACCCCCAAGATTCTGGACTTCATTATCCATGACCCCCAATAAGCAAATGAGTTGATTAATACATCATCTCATGGTGCGCGAAGCGGCGCCATCATACTTCTGGAGTCATTGATAACTCCCAGCTTCGTACTTTTGGAGGAGGGGAGGGGCTACGTGAGGCAGCGCGTAAGCAGATCCTTGATGGCCGCATGTTCCGCTTTGGTCATCCAGGCGCCATACTTTGCCTTCACCTCAGTTTGTCGCGCAACATAGTCGCAACGGAACGACTTGTTGCTTGGGAGCCACGTTGCTGCGTCCTTATCGGATTTTGCTGCGTTGGCTGGGCCGTCGACTGCCAAGAGGTTTAGCGGGTCGTTAGCGAAGAGTAGTCGTTGCTCGGCGCTCCATTGTTGAGCACCCTTCTGCCAGGCATCCGACAGCGCCACCACGTGGTCGATTTGCACCGCGGTGCTTGTGCGCTGGCCGCGCAGAAAATCGATCTGCTTGCCCGTGTAGGGATCGTCGAGCTTGCCGCTGGCTACGACGCAATCGCTCGTGCCTTTATAGGTCAGATCTCTTAGGTCTCGGGCAAGGATGTCATTGCGGGAGTCGCATCCATTGCGATCCGGATCCTTCCATCCCTTGCCAAATTGATCTCGTGAATACCCGGTCTTTGGTGCCCTGCCTTTTTGGTCAATTGTCTCAAGAGTCTTGAGGGCTTGGCGGTAATCGTCCTGATGCTCGGTAGTGTTCGGAGCTGGTGGTGCTGCCTCGATTTGAATGGCTGCCCCGCAGCCAGTGGTTAACAGGGCGCTGCCAACTAGGAGCAGGGTGGCAACTTTAGACTTCATGGAATTGAGCACCCGATTGACTCTAGTGTCCAGCGGGGACAATTTAGCGGAACGTGCCCGGCCTCGACCCTGTGAGGTTCATCGAATGGGAGGGCGGCGTGTCTCCATGTCGAGTCTTTCTACCTCGAAACGCTTTAGGCAATGCACCTAAGTCTCTCGTGGCGTCATGCTGAAGCGGATCCACGCGCCCAACGCGTAATGACGGGATTTGGTCGCCATGCGGCGTGCTGCGTTGAGCTCCTGCCTGCTTGGCCTTTGCGGAAGTTATTAAAGGGTTCGCAAACCGATCTGAGTAGTGGGTTAATTTCTTTGCCCGAAAACATTAGAAATGCGAGGGGTCGTGTTTACATTCATTACCACCTAGTAGCTAAATCGCTACCGCTCAGTAGTAACGATTAAAACATTAATTCCCACCGAAACACCTTGGGGTTCAGTAAAAATTGGGTGTAGTTTAACTGGCATCGGGGAGCTGTAATGTCTTGGGGGCGAAAGTAATTATGACTATAAAGTAACTTCTAGGCGCTCTGCCTAATATCTGACTTATTCTGCGGCCGGATGACCTCCGGTCGATAAGCAGAACAATACTGCCGACGTTGCTATGCGCATTAAGTTCATAGCGCTAATTGTCGTGCCATTTTGCGTAGCGAGAACAAAGAATTTATGCGCTACGCCCACACTCGTACAATCAAGGGGTCTAAATGTCTAGGCATTTAAGGCGGAGTGGCTTCAGCGTCATCCGCCATAGGATAGCGCGCAGAGGCGGAAAGCCTGCGCTGGCAATTTTTGCCACGATGTCGATATTTCTTTCGGTGCTTGTTCCAGGTGCCGCGGTAGCCGCGGGAGAAACCGAAGAGCCAGCGCAAAGTATCAGTTCACAAGAGACAACGGACGAACAGCGAAGCTCAAGTCCGGCGGTCGAATCAACCGAACCCAGCGCGGAAACCGAGCAGGCAGAGGACACAAAGATTGCAGCGGATCCATCGGCAACACCCGTGGACAATGAGCCAAAGCTCGCTGAGGAGACTGCGGCAGACGAGCCGAGCAAAGCACCTGCTAAAGAACCGGTAGCCGCACCAGAAGCGATAGAAAGCGCGGAGGTTTCCGCCGAGGACGAGGGCTCGGCGCAGAAGCCGGCCGCCAAACTGGCGGCTCCGCAACAGGCTCCCGCGAAGCCGGCAGTTGCCGGGGTCTGCGACACCAATAGCGGCGACGGGAGCATTACCCAGTTTGCACAGCGCTCTGATCAGACCGATTGGACTCCTGGCAATGTGCACGATGGCCTGTATGAGGGCGGTGTGGTGCATGAGCGAGTCACCATGAACCTGCCGGCCGGTGAAAATGAACTGGTCATTCAATACAAGGTCAAAGAAGCCAGCAAATGGGCCTACGACTTCTTGCTGAACTACGAGATTACCGGGCCAGACGGTACCTCGATCAGCAATATCAACGTCATCCCGGGCGGCAGCGACGACGCAGCCGAACGCACCGACACCGTAGAAATCACCATCTTCGTGGGTGGGGAGGAACCCGAGAACAACGTGGTCCTGTTCTTCGACGCGCATATTGCCTCGGAACTCGATCATGGTCCGGGCACCGGTGCCTCATCGATTAACGGTTCGCCCTATCACGTGAACCTGTTGAGCCTGAATTGTGCCCCCAGCGGGCAACAGGACAACCAGATCCAGGCAGCAGCAGTGCAGGCCGGTTTCGTCACCGTGATTAAGGAGGCCGTGCCAGCCGACGGCACCGACTTCGACTTCGCCCTGTTCGAAGACCGTTTCGGTGATTCCGTGGGCTTCCAGCTCGATGACAGTGCCGAATCCGATACGGGCAGCGAACTGCCCGATAGTGTGACCTATACGGTTGCCCCCTCGAATGTGACGATTAGCGAACAGGACATCCCCGAAGGGTGGAGCCTGAACAATCTCGTATGTGAGGGCACCAACGCGACCTGGGGTGGCGGATCGTCCATCACCTTCGCGTTGGCCGACAACCAGCAGGTCACCTGCACCTTCACCAATGAGAAAGTGCAGTACGCCGACCTGTCGCTGACCAAGACCGTTGAGCCTTCCTTCGATCGTGACTATGACTGGACGATCGACAAGCATCTGGCCGAAGGCCAAGAGCAGGCGGTGAGTTCGGAGAACAGTACCGAAGGGTTCGAATACCAGCTTGACGTGACGGCCTCCGAGGCGAAAGACGATAACTTCGAACTTTCCGGCACCATCACCGTCACCAATCCCAATGATGTTGCCATCGACGGCGTTTCGCTCAGCGATGAGCTGGACGGTGCTCAGTGCACCATCAGCCGGGCCGGCGAGCCCATCGGGGATATGGTGAGTGTGGCTCCAGGCGAAAACCAGTTCAGCTACGAGTGCGACCTACCGGATTCCACCACAGCCGAGAGTTCCGGAACCAATACGGTCAACGCCACCTGGGATGCCGACGCCTATTACGGCACCACGGGTACCGCAGAGGGCAGCGCCGACTACGACTTTTCGGCGGTGAACCCGAACATTACGGACGACGAAGTGACGGTCACCGACGACCACTATGATCTGTCCACCTTGCCCGGCGGCAACGTGGTGCATGTCAGTGAGGCCCCGAAGAGCTTCAACTACACCCTGGACTGGGACGGAACGCCTGGCCAATGTGTCGAGGGCACGAATACCGCGACGCTGAGCAGCGATGATGGTCAGAACCTCACCGATTCGCAGACCGTTGAGCTCTGTGTGGGCGCAAATCTTTCGGTGAGTAAGAACGTGGTCACCAGCTTCGACCGCTCCTACCTCTGGGGCCTCGATAAGGAGCTAGTCTCTGACGAGCCGATCACCGCAGACGAGAACGGTGAGTTCACGGCCGAGTACCGGGTGACGGTGACCCGTGAGGGCACCTCCGACTCGAACTGGGCGATGAGCGGTGAAATTACCGTTCAGAACCCGAATGAGTGGCAGGACATCGACGCAACCGTAACCGACAACGTGGATATCGGCGGCGGCGCGCAGTGCACCGTGACCGGTGTTGTGGGTGAGCCGGAGTGGATGGATGCAGACCCCGCAACGCCGGGATTCCAGGTAACGATCTCACAAGAAACCCGCGAACTGGTGTTCAGCTACAACTGCATTTTCGACAGCCAGCCAGAATACGAAGGGACCAACACCGCAACGGTGAGCTGGGACCGCGAACAGTCCCACACCACCGAGTCGCAGGCCAGTGGCACCGCGGAGGTGACCACCGAAGGATGGAGCCAGACCCCGGTCAACAAACAGGTGGAAATCACCGACGACCACTTCGACTTCGAACCTGACTGGGTGCTGGACTATGACTCGGCCACCGACGAAGAGCTCACACGTAACTACACGCTGAGCTGGACGGTAACGGAGCAAGGAACCTGCCAGACCTTTACCAACGTCGCCACGCTCACCGGCTCAGAAGGGTTGGTGCTCGGCGATGAGCAGGCCGTCACCGGATGTCGGGAAGCGAGCCTGACGGTCGATAAGAGCGTGGACGCTGGCTACGATCGCACCTACCTTTGGGATATTGACAAGGAGTTCGCAGAAGGTCAGGAGCCCGAGGTCATTGTCGATAACGACGGTAATGCCACCGTTAACTACCGTGTGACGGCCAGCAACACCGGGTACACCGACAGCAACCAACACATGTCGGGTGTCATCACGGTAAGCAACCCGAACGACTACAAAGACGTCGAAGTCACGGTCGCGGACCAGACCACGCTCGAGGGCGTTGCCTGCGTGATCGACCCGGAGCAGGACGTGAATCCCGGTGTTGACGGAGTGCAGATCCTCGTCCCGGCGGCCACCGCCGAAGGCGACGGGCAAGCTCAGGCGAACTATGCCTGCGATGTCTCCGCCGTTACCGAGCAGGACTACTCGGGCCACAGCAACACCGCCACGGTCAGCTGGGGCGAGGGCAACGAGGCCAACAGCGCTCCGATCCCGGTGGAATTCCTGCTCGGGGACACCACGGATGAGACGGTGGATGTTTACGACGATCTGGCTGGCACGAGCGAGAATCCGCAGTGGTTGGGCAGCGTCAACGTCAAGGATGGAAGCGGAAGTTTCGACTATCAGATCGAGTTCACCGACATTCCACGCGATGAACAGTGCCATGAATTCACCAACGTGGCCTGGGTCGATCTCGGTGGAGGAGAAAATCCACGGGATTCCCTCACGGTGAATGTCTGCGACCAGAAGCAACTGACCGTCACCAAGGAAGTCACGGCCGGCTACGACCGTGATTACAACTGGTCGATCGAGAAGCAGGTGGAACAAAGCCGTTACTTCACCGATGGAGATGGGCAAGTCACCGCGCGCTATACCGTCACCGCCACCCCATCCGAACCCATGGATTCGGATAAGAGCGTTGCCGGTACCATCACCGTCAACAATCCGAATACCGGCGCCGGTGACCAGCTGGTGACCGTCAGCGACACGCTCGGTATCCCCGAGTCCAGTTGCGTAATACTTGGAACGGATGCCGACGCGGAGGCCGACGGGTTCCAGGTGATGCTTGGCGATGGTGAGCAGATCACCCTCGATTACGAATGCCAGATTCCCGCCGCTACCGATGTATCGCAAAGCTACGAGAACACGGCATCGATCAATTGGGGCGTGGATCGCTCGGCAACGGCCACGGTCGAGTTCGACTTTGAACTCAACGAGCTTACGGACGACAGCGTTCAGGTGACCGACGACCAAACTAACCCGGAAAACCCGGTGCAGTTGGGCACCGCTACGGTCAATGACCCACAGTCGCAGGTCTTCAGCTACGACCTTCAGCTAGATGGGGTGGCCGGTGAATGTACCAGCTACACCAATACGGCCGTGATCGACGAGGTCCGCGGGGCGGATGCGGACAACACCGGTTCGGCTCTCACGGAAGTCTGTGCCGGGGCGGAGCTGGTGCTCGATAAGAACGTCGTCACCAGTTTCGACCGCAGTTACGACTGGGATATCCAAAAGGAGGTACTCGGCCAGTCGCCTTTCGCGGCCGACCCCGACACCGGTGAAATAACCGTGGATTACCGAGTCACGGTAACCCCGATGGGGCACGAGGACTCGAACTGGGCGATGTCTGGAACCATCGAACTGCAGAACCCGAATTCCTGGCAGGACATCGCGGTGACCTTGATGGATGAGACGGATATCGGTGGCGGTGCGAGCTGCCAGATCACCGGTACGCAGGATGGCACCGTGGCCGACATGTCACCGGACCCCGGCTTCCAAACCGTGATCCCGGCAGACACCACCTGGGTGCTGAACTACCTGTGTCAGGTTCCGGAGCAACCCAATTACGAGGGCCGGAATGTCGCGACGGCAACATGGGACGCCGCGCAGGCGCACACCGCACAGTCGACGGCGAGCGCCGAGGCGCCCGTTGTCGCCGACGAATGGTCGCAGACGCCGCTGAATGAAACGGTGACTATCACCGATTCACGGTACGACTTCGACCCGGAGTGGACCGTTGAGGTATCCGAGGGGCCGCAGAGCCGCGACTACTCGGTGACCTGGACGGTTGAGCAGGCCGGTAAATGCCAAGAGTTCGAAAACATCGCGACCCTCACCGGAGCCGATGGGCTAGTCAAAACCGACAACGAGATCGTGCAGGCCTGCCGCGAGGCGGCCCTCGAGATCTCCAAGACGGTTCAGGCCAGCTATGACCGCAATTACCTGTGGGACGTGAAAAAGGACCTTGCCGAGGGGCAGCAGCCGCGAGTGGTGATCGATGAGGAGGGTACGGCCCGTGTCGAGTACACCGCTGTGGCCAGCAACACCGGCTACCAGGACTCCGACTGGGCAATGGGTGGCACCATCACCGTGCGAAACCCCAATGAGTACACCTCGCTTGAGGCGACACTTGAGGACCACGTCCAACTTGAGGGAGTAACGTGTACCCCCAGCCAGAGCGAAATCTCGCTTCCGGCCGGCGGCGAAGTGACGGTGGACTACGACTGTGACCTCAGCGCCGGTGTCTCCGAAGAGGACTACGCGCAGAGTCTGAACACCGCCACGGTTAGCTGGGGCGAGGACCGTTCGGCGAGCGTCGAACAGACCTTCTCCTTCGACCTCGATGTGCAGAGCGACCACGAAGTTTCGGCGTACGACGATTTCGCGGGGACTACCGAGCAGCCACAGCTACTGGGTACCGCAACCGTCGAGGAATCGCCCAAGAGCTTCGACTACAGTGTCGAGCTGCAGGGCGAGGGCGGAGTATGCACCACGCACACCAATACCGCCTGGCTTGATCTGAGTGGCGAAAACGATCCCCGTTCCGAGGCACAGGTGCAGGTGTGCGAGCAGCTGCCCCTGAGCGTCACCAAGGATGCGGCGGCCAGTTTCGACCGACTCTACCTGTGGGATCTGAAGAAGCTCGTGGATCGCACCAAGCTCACCGTGGACCAAGACGACACGGCGAACTTCCGGTACACCGTGGCGGCCACACCGGATGGTGTGCAGGATTCGGGGCATCGGGTTACCGGCACCATCGCGGTGAGCAACCCTAACGCCTTCGCAGAGGCCGAAACCATTGCGACGGTTAGCGACACGCTAGATATTCACGGCGTCAGCTGCAGCGTGATGACCAAGGATGAGGATCCAGAGGCCGATGGCCTGCAGGTGCTGATTCCCGCTGGCTCCGCGCAGGGGCCGGCCATGGTGGAGCTCGACTACGAATGCCTGGGCACACCCGAGCAGCTCGATGGGACGAATACCGTATCCGTCGACTGGGGTGAGGGCCGTAAGGCCACGGCGAGCGCCGCGGTTCACTACGACATTGCGAAGGAGACCAATAAGTCGGTCACCGTTCTCGATGACAAGGCGAACCCCGACAGTGAGCCGATCCAGCTGGGTGTTGCCACGTGGAACGCGGAGGGTAACGCCACCGAGTTCAGCTACCTATTGCAGCATCGGGCGGTCACCGGTGAATGCACGCGGTTCACCAATACCGCGCAGATCGCCGAGACCGGGCAGGACGCGCAGAGCACCGTGCAGCTGTGCGGCCGGGCGGCGCCGAAGCCGCCGGTGCTGGTGGAAACCGGTGTGTCCTCCGCTATCTGGACCCTGATGGGTCTCGGGGCGGCAACCCTGGTGGGCGGGGCATTGCTGCTCCTGCGCACCCGGCGGCGTATGGGATAGGCGGTAGCGCCGATATTTCGTGAAAACACACCCGTGGCGGGTCGTCCCTATGAAGGGCGGGCCCGCCACGGGCGCGTCTGGGTTCCTTAGCTTTGGTGGGGCGCGGTGCCCGGGAAGATGTGGGCGAGGATACGCAGTAATTCCGGATGCCACCAGGCCCAGTCATGTCCACCCGCCATCGATTCAAAGCGTATGTCACCGGGCGACGACGTGTTGGCGAGTTCGGTCATTAGCTCGAGACATCCCTGATGGATATCAGTTTCGTAACACCCGGCCTGCATCAGCACACGGGACGTGCAGGGCAGGGATCTCAACGCGTCGGTCATCGGGGTATGCCAAAGCGATGGTGATTGGGCTAGAGCACACCCCACTAAATCAGGGTGCTTGCTCACTAGCATCAACGCCGCTAGTCCACCGAAAGAGGCACCATTGATCAGCGTCTCCTCTGGGCGCCGTGACACCCTGTAGAGGCTGCGTACCCAAGGCAGGAACTGTGTGGTGATTGAGGTGGTGGTGCCTTCAAGGAAGGGCAGTTCCCGACCACGAAGCTCGACGTTCGTGCTATCGATGAACAGCACGTGGATCGGGGCAAGGTCTCCCACCGAGATGGCGGCATCCAGCGAATCGGCAATCGCGAGGAAACGGGTGTAGGTGGCACCGTCGTGAACGATCACCAACGGGGTCGGTTCAGAATAACGATACGGTTCATACACCCATACGTCGCGCGGGCGTCTGCAGTTCTCATCGTAGAGTTCGTGATGGTGTAGCCGCGGGTGCAAGGATCGCGTCCGGTGCTCCGGAGTGCCCCAGCCGCCCACTGCCGGCCCCGGCCGCTGTCGATCGGGCATGGCGGTGGCCAGAATTTCGGGAACGCTGGCGGCTGGCCCATAGGCTAGGGACACCGGTGCACCATTCATGCTGGCACCCACCCGTGGATTGAAATGATCGATCCCGCCGGAGTCCGCGGCTAACCGAATCGGTCGGCGCTCGCTGGCCGCGCGCCAGGGCGAGAGGTCGGTACCGCGATGCGTGGTAATGCGGTAGCTGGCGCGCCAATCCGCAGGTACGCACACAGTGAGCCCCCAGAGCCCCTGGGGCAAGGGCTCGAACTCACTGGCGGCGAGGTCTCGGTGATCCACTAGGGCATTGGCCGACAGGATTGCAGAGGTTATGGGGTTAGCCTGCTCGTCCTCGACTAGTAGGAAATGTGCATAAACCTGCGAAGGATCTTCGCTGACTTCGAATAACGGGGTGTGCATGGCGCCCTCGCGCAACGAGGTGCTCAGCTGCATTAGCTCCCGTGCCGAGCGATTCTCGCGCAGGTAGCCCGGAACACGTGGCGATTGCGGAACGGTGCCGGGTCTAGTGCGCATGCTCTTCATGACCGGGGCGCTCGTAGCTCATCTCGTCACCTACGCGGTCGTGGTCCGAAGCGTGGGCGTAGGTCACTTCGTCCATGGTGCGGTGCCAGTAGCCGATGATCAGCCGGTTTTCTTTCGGGATGCCAGCCTCGGAGGCCCAACCTCGGGCAAAGCGGACGACCTGCGATTCGGCCGAGACCCACAGGTGCGTCCGCGACGGGTCCTGTAACTGGTACCTCTCCATCGCATCAATTAGCGTGCGGGTGCTTCCCGCGGGGGCACCGCCACGCGGCAACCAGTTAATCCGCACTCCCTCCGGGGCGCGTAGCTCGTGGATCTCGGCGGCGTCGGCCACCTCGATGAATACCTCGCCGTACTGTTCTTCGGGCATCTGCTCTAGGGTGTCGCTGATGGCCGGTAGCGCGGTTTCGTCGCCGAGGAGCAAGGCGTAGCCGCCGGGCTTGAGCACTCGTCCGCCGCCACCGAAGGCACCGAGCTTGGTGCCTTCGGCGGCCCGTTCAACCCAGGCGCTGGCTAGTCCCTCGTCGCCGTGGCGTACGAAGTCGATGGCCATTTGTCCGGCTTCTGCATCGAGCCAACGTACCGTGTAGGTCCGCACGCGTGAACGTTGGTCGCCGGCGAAGGCCCAGCGTCGACCGCTGGCATCACGCTGCGGGAAATCGAGCTCCTGCCCCGGGCGCGGGAAGTAGAGCTTGATATTCGGCACCGCCGGGCCGTCGGTAGCGTAGTTGCAGACCCCTTCGCCGCGGAAGATGACCCGGCGCATCCGCGGGGTGTAATCGAGGACCTGATCGACGATCAAGGTATGTGCTCTCATGGCTCAACTCCAGAGTTTGTTGTGGGACCCGAGGCGACTAGCGTCGCGCCGGGGTGCGGGTTAGTAGGAAAAGCAGGTACAACCCGCCGGCCAACGAGGTGGCCAGGCCGATCGGCATCTGCCATTTCATGGGAAGCTGCTGTAGTAGGACGTCGGAGGCGATCAGCAGTACCGCGCCGGTTAGGGCGGCCGGCAGGATTGGTACGCTTCGCGTGCCGATCAACTGGCGAATGATCGCACCCGAGGCCAGCGCCACAAAGGCTACCGGCCCGGCCGCTGCGGTGGCGGCGGCGGTGAGGCAGACGGCGGTGAAAATAACTAGGCGACGCACCACTTCAGCCCGGACGCCCAGCGCGCGTGCCGAATCGTCGCCCATCTCCAGCAACGTCATGTCGGCGGACTGCCAGAGCAGTATGGGCATCAGGAGCGCCAGCGCACCGAGCACCATAAGGGCGTCGGGCCAGCTCCTGCCGCCGAGCGAGCCGGAGAGCCAGAGATTCGCCTGGGCGGCCAATTCCGCATCGCCCTTGGAGAGCAGCAGGGTGTTTGCGGCGGCAAGCATGGCGCCGACACCAATACCGATGATCACCAGACGTTGCCCGCCGGTGCGTGTCCCGGAGTAGGCCAGGCCGTAGACCACAGCCGCGGTCAACAGCCCGCAGAGCATCGCGGCCGTGGCGGTAGCCAGGGCACCGGCGTTGAACAGAATGATTTGCGCGACCGCCCCGGTGGCGGCCCCGGTGGTGAAGCCGATGATGTCCGGGCTGCCCAGCGGATTACGGGCAATAGACTGGAAACTCGCGCCCGCAGCGCCGAGCGCCGCGCCGACTCCGAGAGCGGTGAGCACGCGCGGTGCGCGGATGGAACCGATTACTAGGCGGTCGCGTTCGCTACCGCCGCCGGTGAGCGCGGTGAGTACGTCGCCGGGGGAGAGCCGGATGGTGCCGGTGCCCAGAGCGAGCACCGCCAGTACGATGAGCAACAGGCAAAGCGTGGCCAGTACCCTGAGCCGTCGGGCGGCCGTGTAGCGAGTCTGCGGCATTATCTACCTGCCTTTAGCATCCGGCGCGCCAGCAAAATGAATAGCGGCGCGCCGATCAGGGCGCTCATCGCCCCGGCTCCGACCTCATCGGGGATCGCCACGATGCGGCCGAGGATGTCGGCCACGAGCAGGGCTAGGGCGCCCAGCGCCATAGACAGCGGCAGCAACCGCTGGTGTTCGGCACCCACGAGCAGTCGCGCGGCATGCGGGGCCGCGAGACCGATGAAGCTAATCGGGCCGGCCGCGGCGGTGGCCGCTCCGGACAGCAGCACAATGGCCAGTAATCCAAGGCCCCATGCCCGTTGCGTGTTGATCCCCAAGGCGAGAGCGGAGTCTTCGCCCAGGGCCAGACCGTCGAGCATCCGTGACATTCCCAAGGCCAGCGCCGAACCTAACAAGATAACCAGCAAGGTGGTGGGCAGGACATCGTAGCCGCGTCCCTGCAGCGAGCCAGTGGACCACGCGGCGTATTTGGTCTGGTTCTGCGCGGTGCCGCCGATGATCAGGATCGAGGTCGCAGCCGAGAGTAGGACGGATAGTCCGGCGCCGGCCAGCACGAGCCGGGAGAGATCGTTGCCTCGGGTGCTGCGCCGACCCAAAACGAAGACCGCGACGCTACTGATGCCTGCGCCGCAGAAGGCGAAAAGCATCAGTACCGCGGGCTGCACAACGCCGACCGTTAGTGCGATCGCTACGGCAAAGGCGGCCCCGGAGTTCACCCCAAGCAAGCCCGGTTCAGCCAGTGGATTGCGGGTGATGGACTGCATCAGGGCACCGGCCAGGCCGAGGCCCGCACCGACCATCAGAGCCAGAAATGTGCGTGGAATGCGTAGCTCATGCACTAGCAGGTGGTTGGTATCCGAGGCGTCAAAGTTGGTGATCGCGCGAAGAGACTCGGTGAGTCCAATGGAGGCTGAACCGACCGCGCAGGAGAGGGCCATGAGTGCGCCGAGCATGACCAGCGCCGCCGCCCACCAGATCAGTGGTGCGCGGCGTCCTGTGGTGGCGGACCTTTGGAACATGTGGATTTACTTGGCCAGGCCAGGGAACTCGTGCTCGAAATAATCCAGGATCTGACTGGAAGAGTAGTAGTCCAGACGGAAGGAATTAGCCAACGGGAAGACGTTCTTGCTTTTCACCGAAGGTAGGTTCGCTAAGGTGCCATCGGCCAAGTAGCTCTTGGCGGTGTCATCATTGGCGGCGATGAGGAAGGTAACCTGCCCGGTGGCGGATTTTGCCAAGCCTTCGTAAGAGGTGAACACGAAGTCGTCGCGCTTCTGCGGATTGGTGTTGTACTCTTCCGGCGGTTCGACCACATCGAATCCGAGAGCCGAGATCAACCGCGAGTGCGGCCCGGTGGTTTTGCCCACGGGCGAGGCCGAGCCCTTGTTGTAGGACACGATGGAGGCCGTGGTACCTGCCGGAATGGCCAGCTTCTCCTTAACGCTGGCGGCACGTGCGTCGAACTCGGCAATCACCTTCTCCGCTTCGGCCTCATGCCCGGTAGCTTCGCCCAATTGGCGGGTCAACTCCGGCCAATCCTTGTTCGAGTAGTCCACGACGATGGTTGGGGCGATGGTCTTGAGCTGCTCGTAGTGGTCCATCACCGAATCGCCGCCCGAGGTGGACACTACGATCAGGTCCGGTTTTTGTGCGATGACCGCTTCCAGATCGAAGTTGCCGACCTTGTACAACGGCTGCACCTTGGTTTCGATGGCGGCTTTGGCCCATTGAGTGAAGAATCCGTTGGAGTCCGCTTCGGGACCGGGTGTGGTGATGGTAGTGGCAACGACGGGCGCATCGATGGCCAATAGCGAACCCGTGGTCGACATTGCGGTGTTCACGATCCGTTGGGGCTGTTTTTCAATGGTGACCGATCCTTTTTCGTCGGTAACGGTTCGCGGCCACTGGCCCTGCTCTGTGACGGATAATTCGCTGCCGCTAGGCTGGGATGTTGCGGCTCCGTCGGCGGCGCAGGCGCCGAGGCTCAGCGTGAGGGCCGCTGCTGCGGCGGCGGACGTGATCGTACGAAGATTGAAACGCACCTGGAATCTCTCCTTGGCGGTGACTTGCCCCGGTTCAGTTTGAGTGACGCCGGGCGACAAGTTCGACGAGTAATAACGAGACGGAAGCCTAACCTTAGCTTGTTAGGTCACCCATACATGCGGACCAACTTAATTGCCCGGAAATCGTCAATAAGTACTAGCCAATGCGGAGTTGTCGGTGAGATTATGGTGCCGGCAAGTTGTCGTTAGAAGATATTTCTATGGCCGAAAGTGCCGCGTAGACTTACGGCTCCGGGGCGTCGACCCCGTGCCTTGAAGAATGCGCGTGAGAAATTTGGAACGTGACTGAAGCCCACTCGCGAGGCAACCGCTTCTAGTGGGAGCCCGGCGACAAGCATGCCTTCGGCTCGTTGCATTCGGTAGGTCCGCCACCACATGGTTATTGATTCCCCGGTTGCACTGCGCCATTCTCGTTGCAGGGACCGCAGGCTCAACCCATGATTCGCGGCTAAATCTGCCAGGCATGTGCGGCCGGTGGCGTCGGCCAGTAGTTGGCGCCCGATCTTGGCCAGCCGCGGCTCGTCGGGCCAGCGCAGTCCCGGGTATTGACTGGCCGCCGCCAGTAGTTCAAAAACGTCTTGGTGGTTAAACGGGGACGGGCGCAGGGCTGTGATGTGAGCGATGGCCTGGCGCAGGAGCCGTGGCTCGAGTTCGCGTGGCAACCGAACCGGAAGCCGAAGCTCGGGTTTCTGACGCGGCTCTTTCAGGGGCATGGCTAGGGGGAAGAAAAGTGCGCCCGAGTCGATCTCGAGCCGTATCGCGTAGCCGTCAGGGATGGTCAGCAGCTCGCCGACCTCTAGGCGCTGGGTAAGGATATCTTGTTCGTTCGCTCCAGGCGGGGAGAGAAGTACAGATCCTCGCCCCTGGTATGCCCAGATGGCGATGCGGCGATTTGGAAAACTCATCCAGCGGGTGGACAGCGCGGGGACCGGTTGCCACTGTTGCTCAGAGTCGTGCGGCCGGTCGGATGCAAGGGCCCGTCTCCGGAACTCGCGAAATCCCAGGCCGTACTCGGTAGAAATATAGCGACGTAGGGTGCGCTCGGAGATGTTGGTTCTGCGCGCTAACTCGCTAATGCGCTGTATGCCATCCATGTCGGCGCGCAGATTGCGCAAGGCGCTGGCCAGTGTGGGGTGTCGGGGCGTCGGTAGTGTCGGGGTAGGAGTGCTGTGCTGCGCGGTGATGAAGTGCTCGAGGTGTTTCACGACTTGGGTCATCGGAAGTTGACCGCGGTGTAGGGGGGAAAGCGTGAGCAGCATGAGGTAGAACATCCATCCGGTCTGACTGGCCGGAACCTCGATACGCCTCAGCTCGTCGGCAGCATGCCTGCTGTGGCGGGCTGGGATCAATATCGCCAGCGCCAAGCTGTCGGCGGCGTGCTCGACCATATGCGCCATGCGTCTGGGTATCCATAGTGCTTGTCCGGGGAGTAATTTAATAACCTCATTCTCGAAGTGCACCCGTGCGCTGCCTTGGTATACCCACACCACGATGGAGTAGCTCAGATTGCTTTTCCAGGCCACCAGCACATCTGCTTCGATGCGAGTGAAGTTGCGGTCACCTTCAACCACAACAGACCCCCACGATCTGCCTGTTACGCGGCATGGTTGCTCGCTCTCCTTGGGTGGCGGGACTGATCTCTGATCAGTGTATCCATGCCGTGCACTTGTGTCTGTTGCGCACAAGATTTGCCGTGGGTACCCGTGGTCGCCTAGGCTTTCAGCCATCCATTGAACACTGTTCAGGAATCGAGGTAAGACCGTGCCACTTTCCAGTGCAGCGCCCATAGTATCTTCGAACCAGAGACCCGCGAGCCGGGGATTGTTCGAACGCGACGCCGGGTTGCTGGCCCACCCCTACGCACCGGTCGACGAACCACCACTTTTCGCCGTCGAAGCGGCCTCCGGGGCCCGGCTGACCCTGCGTGACGCCGACGGCGCCAGCCACGAGGTCATCGACGGCATGGCCTCATGGTGGTCAGCGATCCACGGGTACCGCCACCCCCGGCTCGACGCGGCCGCGCGCGGGCAGATCGAGCACTTCAGCCACGTCATGTTCGGTGGGCTGACCCACGCCCCGGCGGTAGAGCTCGCCGAACGGTTGACCGCCCTGGCACCGGGCGGATTGCCGCATGTGTTTCTCGCCGATTCCGGCTCGGTGTCGGTTGAGGTGGCGTTGAAACTCGCGGTTCAGGTGCAAAGCGCACTCAACCGTCCACAACGGCAACGGTTCCTCAGCCTGCGCGGTGGATATCACGGGGACACTACCGGGGCCATGGGGCTTTGCGACCCGATTGATGGGATGCACGCCTCGTTCGACGGGCTATTGGCACGCCACGAATTTCTCCCCGCGCCGCCCGCAGGCTCGCGGGATGCCGAGGGCGAATGGAATTACGACGCGCAGCAACTGGAAGAGTGGCGTGTCCAAGCCACCGAGATCCTGCAACGTCACGAGGGCGAACTAGCCGGAATTATCGTTGAACCGGTGGTCCAGGGAGCCGGAGGCATGCGCTGGTATTCACCGGCGGTGCTACGGATCTTGCGCGACTTGGCCGACCGCTGGGACCTGTTACTCATCGCGGACGAAATCGCCACCGGATTCGGTCGCACCGGGAGCCTTTTTGCCTGCGAACAGGCCGGTGTCGTGCCCGACATACTGTGCGTGGGGAAGGCCTTGACCGGTGGCTATCTCACCCTCGCGGCGGCGCTCTTCAGCGAGCGGGTTGGTGCCATTCTAAAGTCCTCGGAGCACGGCGCGATATTGCACGGCCCGACCTTTATGGGAAACCCGCTGGCCTGTGCCATCGCCTGTGCCTCGCTCGATGAACTCGGCGTCGACGCCGCACCCGAGGCGCACTGGGCGCGGCACATCCGGCGCCTCGAAGGAACCCTGCGCACCGGATTGGCCCCGGCCCGAAGCCTGAATTCGGTGAGCGACGTGCGGGTACTTGGAGGAATCGGCGTGTTGGAACTGAGCACGGGCGTCGATGCGCGCCGCGTGTCACAGCACGCGGTAAACCACGGCGCCTGGGTGAGGCCCTTTCGCAATCTGGTCTACGTCATGCCGCCCTACGTCACCAGCGACGCGGAGCTGGGCACGCTCACCAACGCCATGGTGCAAGCGGTCGCGGAGGTCCACGGATGATCGGCAAGTGGGATTCCTGGCTGGCCGACCGGGCCCGGGTCCGGCAGGCCAGGGGAGTGCAGCGCCACGATCCGGTACGCCGGATGGGACTCGATCTCGCCTCGAACGACTACCTTGGCATGGCCCACAACCCGCAGGTGACCGCGGCGGCGGTCGAGGCCGTGCGGCGTCACGGGTGTGGGGCCGGGGCAAGCCGCGTGGTCACCGGGACGTCCGAACTACATCATGAGCTGGAGCAGGCCTTATGCGAGCTGACCGGACGCAGCGCGGCACTGAGCTTCGCCACCGGCTACGCCGCCAACCTCGGCGTGCTCAACGCCCTCGCCGGGCCCGGCACGCTACTCGTACTCGATGCGCATGCCCACGCCAGTCTGCACGACGGGGCGCGACTCGCGGCGCACAGCACGCCGACGCTCTTCGCCCACAACGACCCCGCCGAGCTCGAACGCATCCTCGCCACCCGCAGGCAACTGCGCGCACTCGTGGCGATTGAGTCAATCTACTCGGTCCTTGGCGACAGGGCTCCACTGACCGAGCTCGCCGCGATCTGCGCCAGCCACGACGCCCTGCTCATTGTCGACGAAGCCCACGCGCTGGGGGTCAGCCACCCCGGAGGGGAAGTGCGAGCCGCCGGGCTCCACCAGGCCGCACATGTGCTGGTGACGACCTCGCTATCCAAAGCCTTTGGGGCACAGGGCGGCGCCGTACTTTTCGGTGGTCCCAATGCTCGTAGCTTTCGGGAGCAACTGGTCAACGCGGCACGCAGTTTCATTTTCGACTCCGCACTGGCTCCGGCGGCCGCCGCGGCCGCGCGCACCGTCGCCACCATGCTTTACACCGACCCAAGTCCAGTGGCGCATTTGGCCCAGCGCAATCGGCAGATTCTTGAGGCCTTCGGTGACCTTGGCTGCTTCGAGCCGGGCGCCGGTGCCATTCATTCGCTACGCATGCCCGACGCCGAAACCGCCGCTCACGCCATGCATGTTCTGGACGAAGCCGGTATCGCGGTGGGGTGCTTCCGGCCGCCGAGCGTGCCCGATGGGTTCTCTCGGCTCCGACTCACCGCCCGTGCAGACCTGGCCCACACAGAATTAGCGCAGGCGCTGGTATTGATTCGCGACACCCTCACTCGACAGGGAACCTTTGCATGAACGACACAGCACTTCTAAGCATCGCCGAACCTGCTCTGGTGCGGGAGGTCTTCGAACGCACTGCGCACTTCGTGCCCAGTAACGCCCTTACGGCCGTCACCGAGCTGAGCCCGCAGGCCCTGCGTATTCTCGCGCGCGAAGGATTCGCGCTACCGCCGGTACTCGCCTCGGCCAGCGGCCCGGAACATTTGCGGGTGCGCCGCATCGTGGCTAAATTCTTCAGCCCCGCCAAGGTCGGTGCGGTGGCGCAAAGCATCCGAGATATCGCGCGAAGCTCGGCCCGGTTATCGGCCGACCAATTAGCCACGCAGGGCCAGAGTGATCTTGCCGGTACGGTAGCCGCGGACGTCCCGCCACGAATTATGGGCACGCTACTTGGCGTCGTGCTACCGGATCAGCGGCTACTGAAAATCTGGAGCCGGGATTCGCTCGAGTTGTTCTGGGGTTGGCCGGATCAGGAGCGACAACAGCAACTGGCACAAAGCGCGGCGCAGTTCTACGCCTGGCTGCGGGACAGCGTACGCCACGCGCAGGGCCAGCAGAATCTGTGGGGCGTCCTCGGGGCCGCCGGTGTACCCGAGCGTGAAATCTGCTCGCTCGGTTACTTCCTGCTCATTGCCGGTCAGGAAACCACCTGTCTGCTGATTCAAACCGTGCTCTACCGGGCGCTACGCGACCCCGCGATCTGGGAAGCTTGTGCACGAGGTAGCCAGGACGCTGCCCACAACTTCGTCAGGCGGGTGCTTGCCACGGAGTCTTCGGTGCATACCTGGCGTCGCGCGGTCACCGAAGACACCGAGCTCGGCCCCCATACGCTCCCGGCCGGCGCGGAAATCCTGTTGGAACTCTCCGGAGAACATCTGGCCACAGACCCATACGGCCATAAGCTCGCCTTTGGGCACGGCCTGCACCGTTGCCTTGGTGCGCGGCTGGCCGAAATGGAGGCCGTCATCGCACTTGAGGAAACGGCCCGCGCGCTACCGGATCCCGCCGCGCTCGCCGTCACCGAATGCCCAGAATCCCGATGGTTAAGGTTGCTGTCCTTCCAAGCCCCACTGAAAGTTGAGGTGCAGTCGTGAAATTGTGTGTGACCGGCACGGATACCGGCGTCGGAAAAACCGTCAGCAGCGCCGCATTAGCCACCGGCTACGCGCTGGCAGGCTTATCGGTCGCGGTGTATAAACCCGTGCAAACCGGAGTGCTCGGCGATCAGGCAGGAGACATCGACGAGGTGCGGCGGCTCAGCGCACAGGTGTTGGGCACCAACGCGAGTACCCTCTCGGTGAGCGAAGGCTGTCGCCTGCGTGAACCCATGGCACCTCGGGCGGCCGCGGCCGCAGACAACGCGGTGCTACCGAGGTTGGCAGACCATCTTGAGCGGCTTGCCGAACTCAAGGCAGCCGTCGATGTGGTCATCGTGGAGGGGGCCGGTGGGCTGCTGGTTGAGTTGACCGAGGCGGGAGAGACCCTGGCCGATCTGTGTCGCGCCTTCGAAGCCGAACTCGTGGTGGTGACCCGTCCGGATCTGGGGACGCTGAACCATACCGCGCTGACATTGATGGCCGCGCGCTCCCTCGCACTGCGCTTGGCCGGGGTGCTCATTGGCAGTTGGCCGCGGCTCCCCGAGGCCCTGCACCTATCCAACCGCAGCACGCTGATGCAGAGTTGCGCCGCCGCCGACATCCCATGGCTGGGTGAACTGCTCGAACATAGTGGTTTAGCCGCTGGGTTCACCCCGGAGGTTATCAACAGCGTGGTGCTTCCGCGCGCCTCTGCGGCGGTGTAGTCCGGCCGATGCGATGACCCCTGGTTGCTCTGGTGCCATCCCTGGCTGAGAGTCGCATCACAAATGTCTGGATCGTTCTGGTTGGTGAGGGAGCACCCGAAGGTACAGGCCTAATCTGATTTACCATCACGCGTAGGTGCGTGGGAACGTCGAATGCCCGAGTTTATCCTGTGCGGTATAGGCAATTTCGGGCTTATCCCTGCAGACGCAGGGGATCACGGTCAGCAGCTTCGCGTACGAGTCCATCAGCCTGGCTCAGCCCCACAGGCGCGGGGAGCACCGTACGGTTCAGTGCCCCACGCATGATTACCAGGGCCCATCCCCGCAGGGGCGGGGAGCACCAAATGGCTGGCTGTTTTGGGTGTGTGCGCTGGGGCTCATCCCCGCAGGCGCGGGGAGCACAAGTTGCGAGCGCTGAACCAAGCGATCAGGCCGGGCTCATCCCCGCAGGCGCGGGGAGCACAATACCGTCAACCCTGCAGCGGATAAGGGCCGGGGCTCATCCCCGCAGGCGCGGGGATCACCCCGCACACGCCCACACAGGCCGACCCTGAGCGGGCTCATCCCCGCAGGCGCGGGGAGCACCCTGCATGGACGTCGCTCGGCGCGGTGCTGCCCCGCTCATCCCCGCAGGCGCGGGGAGCACGCCAGAGAAGCCGCTACCCTTGATCGTGACCTGGGCTCATCCCCGCAGGCGCGGGGAGCACAAGCATTCACTACCGACACTGAACGAGTCGGTGGGCTCATCCCCGCAGGCGCGGGGAGCACTCGGGCGGGCGTCCAATCCCGCCGACCCCGAAGGGCTCATCCCCGCAGGCGCGGGGAGCACCATTTGCCCGGAGCGCGGCGGGTAGCGTGTGGGGGCTCATCCCCGCAGGCGCGGGGAGCACCCGGTTCCTCGATGGTGGGTTCTTCGACGGGGGGGCTCATCCCCGCAGGCGCGGGGAGCACGAAACCGGGCTCGCCGACCTGCAAGGCCGCCGGGGCTCATCCCCGCAGGCGCGGGGAGCACCTCATGTGTTCCATTCTCCTATCCATCCAGACGGGCTCATCCCCGCAGGCGCGGGGAGCACCGTCCAGCAAGCCTACGAACCCACTGAGGGCAGGGCTCATCCCCGCAGGCGCGGGGAGCACGGGAACGTAATCGTGAGCGTCCGGTCAGCCTCGGGCTCATCCCCGCAGGCGCGGGGAGCACTGACGCCGTCGCGGGTGGCCTCGAAGGTGAGGGGGGCTCATCCCCGCAGGCGCGGGGAGCACTCTTTCTGACTAGGAACTATAGCAGCTCTGTACCGTCTGGATCGGTAGTTTCATTTTGTTCATCTTCGTCGAACCGGCGTTTCCAAGCGGGGCGCCGCGATGCCTGCTGAGCTCGCGCGTTGCTCCATGGCTGACGTCTGGTGCTGGGCTTGTGAGCGGTTGGTCGTCGTAGCACCGTAACGCCGTCAAGGTCGGTTGGAACCCAATCGTGCCCGTGGACTTGAAACCCAAGTCCTTGCTCGCCGGTTGTCGAGTAAACCATGAGTGCTCGTCCAGTGGTGCAGAGCACGGTTGTCCGTTCCCATAACTTTTCCCGGATACGCCGATTGACCTTACCCACGAAGATGCCGGGGCTGATTTCCAGGAGCCACTTGGTGAGGTCGCCGCGTAACCCACTCGGGGCGGCGGTCAATACTAGGACCATCATGAATCTGCTTCCTCCTGATGCAGACGTCCACTGTCTACGTTGCCCTTTTCGTCCCACAGCTGTAGGTTGTCCGAATCGGGGGACCAATCAGCATCGCCCGTGTCAAATGTAAGTAATCGTTGGATATCTTGAGTGCAACGTTCGAGCATTTTGGTCGACGCAACGTAGTCGCGCAGGAGGCGGCGCACCGCGACCGTCGGTGAAGGGTCGCCGGAAGCCACGACGTCAAATGCTGCCGGGATGGTGGTTTCCGCTTTGTAGAGATCCGCTATGTCGTAAACGAAAGACCGCGTGGTTCCCGTATGAACAAAACCCAGTCCTGGCGAGCAACCAAGTGCAGCAATGACCGAGTGCACCACCCCGTAGAGAGCCGAATTCGCTGCTGTTAAGGATTGGTTAACTGGATTGCTGGATCCGATGTCGCCGGCTTTGTATGCGCGTCCCGTCCAACTGACCGAAGTACGTCGTGCTTCACGTGCGTAGATGGAGCGAACGCGCGCACCTTCCCGGCCGCGTAGCTGCTCCATGGTCAACGAGGAAACGTCTTCGCCGGGAAAACGCATCTGATACATGCGCCGCGCGATACGGAGCCGAGAGCGTCTATTCGACACCAGAGCCGCCTGTTGTTCGAGTAACCGTGCGTTCTTCGCGATGCCGGACCCATGGGCGTAATATCGAACCCCGTGCTCTCCGGCCCATACGACGCTGACCCCGCAGTCGCCCAGCAAGGCCATGGCCGCATGGGTGACGCGTGTTCCGGGTCCCAGAATCAAGCACGCAATACTGGCCGCCGGCAGGTGCACAGTTCCCTGGTCATCCGTCGCGGTGATGGCGTTTTCATCGCGGTTGACGACGCATCGCTCGAGATAGATGAAACTTAAACGATCCCCCACCCGCACCAACTCGGTTGGCACGGGCGGAGGTATGCCGGGGATGCTCATGACTACTTCCGGCGCAGGGTCATCAGGCCGCAGCCGTATGCCTTGCCGCGTCCGATGCCGTGTGTCAGGGCTTTGCGCAGACGCGCTACGTCAGTTACCTCGAGGACGCCGTCGAACTGCGCTTGCCGTAAGGTGACGCGTCCCGGCCGTCCAGCGTTGGGATCCGCCCGCTGGAAGGCAGCGTCTTGCCTTGATGTAACCGTAGCGAGCCAGTCATCGTCCTCGGTCTGAGGCACGCGAAACCCATTGTCCGCGCCCCGGCTATTGAGCCAATTTAATTGTTGGCTTGGGGTTACATGAGGAACGACCTTGCCGCGACCTTCTTGCCGGATTGATTTGACGGGATTGCCGCGGAACCGGAAATTCCACTGCTGACCGATCTTCAAGGTGTCAAGTAACGCACCATAGTCAGCGCTACGTCCTGGGCTAGTTTCCCAACCGGCTTGCTCCGCCAGCGCGCTTAAATCCGGACGCTCCGGGGATACGATGTACAGTCGGCGTTCAACACTGTCCGCATCCAATCGCCAGAGTACGCGTCCGTTCGGACCTTCTAGCTCCGTGCCGGGGGCAAAAGCGTTGAGAACAGAAGCGTGCATAACCTGCCCGCTGGAGAGCATACGTCGCGCTTGGCGTCGTTGGGGGTTGAGATCGATGGTCGAGAACCATGTCACGATGAAATCACCGCCTCGAAAAATGGGTCGGACCGCGCAGTGCTGTCCGGATTGTCAACTTCTTGCAGTACGGTGTACACCGTTCTCCAACCGTATTGCCGGTGTGCTGAGTCGAAGCTCAGCGGGACGTCTTGTACTTGGTCGCCTGTCTCGTCCTGGTTGGCGTCTCGGTAGATTGGCAGGTGGACCTTCTGCGACCTGGATTGCCGGTGGTGCAGCGAAGCTTGCCAAGGAACACTGCGCAAGGCGATTTCAAGCTCCTGGTCGACGATATCGATGAACAGGTCAGGATTGACCGGACAGGAGCGGCGTCCAAGGTACAGCGGAAAACGCGGCCGAGCCAATGCCTCACGAAATGGTGCCAATGATCTTTCCGGTCCGCTGATACCCGCTACGAAGATTGCATCAGCCAAGTAGTAGCGAGACGACAACGGCTGCGATTTCCCGGTTTCCCAGTTCTGCGCGGTTCGGAAATCCCTCATCAGCACGCCCGGTTGGTCGGTGCGTACGCCGAACGAGAGTCCGGCGAGATCTTCGAGTGGATCAGTGCGGCGCCTTCCTTGAGCGGCCGCGAGCAAGCCTAAGACCCCTGATTTGCTGGGATACTCTTGCGTGGAACGCGTCGTGTACCGGCTATCTACGCCCCACGCCTGCATTGGCCCCTTGAGCCGTAACAAGAGCGTGTTCATTCGGATGCGTCTCCAAAGTTGTCCAGCGATGCCTCAAGTTCGGACAGCAACGAAGCCAGCGTCGTGCTGTCGCCCAGTGGTGCGAGCGCTTCACCAATCTCGTCGACTCCGATCACCCAGGTACGGACCGCCGGTGCGTCGAACATCTTCCCGAGATTCTGGAACTCGGCAGCCATGCGTCGGGCCGAGACCACCCGGCGGCTTGCGCCGCCTTCCTCGATCACCGGATGTTCAAATGCATTCACCAAAGACACTGGGCGGTCATCGCGTAGGCTGACCACAACGGCATCCGGGAGAGTCCGTGCCGCGAAGGTGTTCTGCTTGCCAGTGGGCATGGAGGTTACGAAACTGCGGATGAATGCCACCGCGGCGCTTCGTGCGGCTTCCTGGGAGGCTAAGTTGCTGGCCAATTGCTCGAGATTCACAGTGGCATAGCGGTAGAGCGTGGAAGATGCCATTTGGACGGTGCCGATCATGCCCGCGCCTGTTTCTTCGGTTGCTTCCAGCGCATCGTCTACGGCGGTGAAGTAGTCGAACTCAGGCTCTGCGGCGCTGACTCCTAGGGCGTGGGCCACCTGAACTGCGGCATCGACGTTGAAGGATGCTTCTTCGGCCACCATACGACCGAACAGGCTGATGTCCACGGAGTGTGCTTCATCGAGGAGCGGCACGACCTCCTTCTTCGTCGGCTTGGCACCATCCTTGTCGATGATGAACTGTGCTACACGTTCAATCTGGTGGGCGCTGAGGAACAGCAGGTAGCCTGCTTCACCGAAACGTTCCTTTCCGTCAGCTGCCGCTGCTTCCTTCTCTTGGCCTTTTAGGGGGTTGTCTTGATGCCTGCGGCCAATAGCAATTGCTCGGCGGCCGTGGCGGCTCGCTCGGAATCCCAGCTGGAGTCCTTGGCCTTGACGGCGTCGACGATCTTGCCGACGACACGACGGGTCCGCACTCCGAGTTCCGAAGGGTCCAGCTGGTTCTTGAAGTCATTCCGGATTGCTTTCTTCCAAGCCTGGGAGGATACGCGGTGGCGAAGCACGCCCCCGAACGTCGCCGTTTTCGGGGCACCGGTATCATCGCGATTAATATTGCTCGGTGGAAGTGTCTGCAGGGCGTGGACATCGATAAAAAGGCTCATGGGAGTCTCCTTTGCGTGGTGGCTAGGCATTTGAACGGGTGGAGTAGAAGTAGCCGGAATTGAAGCTCCGTCCCCAGCGCAACAGAACGTTTCCTCGTGAGGCGGGGTAGGACAAGTCCGTCAGGTCTTGCGCCAACACTCCGTAGTCCAGAGGGATCTCCTCGGAGCGGAGCAGTTGAGTTAGAGAACGTATGTGCTGTAACCGAGATCCGGCGGTGCGGCTGAGCATGAGCGCGTCGAAACGTCGTTTGACAGTTTCCAGGCTGCGCCTGGCCGCGAGTTCGCCGGCGGCTCTGCCGAAATCGCGGCGATAGTCATCAGAATGAATGTGCATCGGCTTGCGGATCGATTGCTGGTGGCTTGCCCAATGGACGAGGGCGGTGTAGGCGGCGAGTTCCTGCGGTGAGGGGGCATCAGTACGGAGCCATTTCTCTGGGAAGTCACGTAGGATTTCTTCGGTGACCGTGGACCATACCTCGGGCGCTTCCTGCGGAAGGCGGCCGGCACCGCGTCTCAGTGTCGCGGTGAGGCCACGGGCAGAGGGCACGTCGTTGAGGAGGCGACTCTGCATGGCCATGACCGAGGCGCCGACAATCGATGCCAGCCGTGGGGGTGATTCGAGTGCTTCTTGAGTGCTCATGCTGTGACTCCTTCGGGGTCGGGGGTTTGCAGAGATTGCTTGGGTGGATGGGCCAGTGGCAGAACCTTGTTGAGAACCGAACTCAGCAAATCGTAGGCAGTGGCGGCCGAAACGACCCGGGTGTCGCGTATTTTGCCGATCAGAGTCTGTGGTGAGGAACTTCTGACCAGTCGTCGGGCACTAGACAACGTTGCTTCGCGTACGAGGCTCTCCCACTCTCGGCGTTTGCCTTCTACCGAGGATTCTTGATTGATGCTCGCGATCCAACTGGTGAACTCCGCCGAAAGATCTTGAAGTAGGCTTTCCTTGAGATTGGCGTCGAACTCGTAACGATCCCCGGTAGCGTCTTTCAAGTTGCCACCGAACTGACCGAGGGCGGTGGCTGCTTTTTCAGTTTGTTCGATAACATCAACCAAGTCCTTATGGCGGAGCGCCGAGTCATCCATCAACGTACCTAGTTGCATTGGAATCTTGCTCGAAATCGTATTGGTTATCGACGACATCTGGGCTCCATATTGGATTCCAATGAGCTCGACGACAACCTGCTTGCCCACGAGATTGCGGTCACCTTGGAAAGCACGGATCCAACTGACGGTTTCAGGAGGGATGTCTGCAGGTTGATCCTTTGCGGTGCTTCGCCTGACGTCTTCACGGATCAAGAGCGCCTCGAGGCCCTTCCACACCGTTAGTGAAGGGTCGAGGTCTCGTGGCATATGGACCGGGGTTGTCTTAGACGACTGATTCTTGCTGTACCGGTATGCGGTCATTGGATCTTCGAACTGGTTCTTGAAGATTACTTTGTCTCCATTGGTCACCAAGGCGCCGGTAACTTCACCTGCGCTCCAGTGCAGCCTTACTCGGCGCGCTTGCCACGTGAGTAGATCGCACGGACCGTCAGGCATCATTTCGGTTTTGTGGCGTGGCACCGACGTATGCGCTTCCCGTTCCCATGCGGGTAAATCCTGTTCCGTATCGGAATGTTCGAGGATAAACTCCGCCGGCGTGTTGTAAAGCAGGGTTTCGGCTAAGTCACGGCCGTGAACAATAGCCACTCCTGTCCATCCTGCCCAGCCGGGCCCGATGGGGTAGCTCTTGCCTCCTTTCAGCCGCGGGTCACCGACCGTTCCCGGCTTAATGCCGGCGTAATCGTAGGCATGAATAGTGATGAGCGCGCGAGCGGCCTCAGCAAAGGTCAATGACTGCTTTCCTGGGCCCGCCCTCAGCGCGAAATAGTCTGACTCGGAATCAGGCATCAGTCGGTCTACGTCGGGTATGGACTCATCCGGTTTACGAAGCTCGGCCACTTGCATAAATGGGACAGCAGAGTCCAGCAGGTCGAAACGAGGGCGACAATCATCGAGATAGTCCATGACGAGGTCGAGGTCCTTTCCGTCGTCATGCTTGAGCAGTCGATCTTCCCACCAAGTATCTGGGTCAGCATCCTGCAGTTCTCCGCGGGTCAGTTGAGCCCGCCAGAAGATCACCAACAAGGTTCGCAAGATTGATGCCGATTGTAAGGGGTCGTCGCCAACCACACGGGCAACGGATCGTGCTTCTTTGAATATTTCGGTGAGCGTGAGGGTACGGGTGGTTCCGTCGAGCATTGCGCAGGGTATCCAGCGCTCGTCGAGGAGGTTGAAAGTTTTGTTCTCAGTTGTCATCGTTGTCTCCGTTGCTGGCCTTCGTGATCGGCGCCGAGGGGCGTTTACGAGGGTGGTGGATGAGTCCTAGCTCTCGGGAATATTCGAGTTCGTACCCACACAGGGTTGTCTGGAAGGAACAATCGAGCTTGAGCATGAGCTGCCCGGACAGCAAGCTGTTCTGCTGCCACTGTGCCCGGAACGACATTTCTTCTAGGCTGTCGATGGCTTGATCAACCAATCCGGGGCGAGAGAAAACATGGGGCAGCGTGATGCTGCTCGTGGCGATAACTGCTGCGGCTTTGGGCGAAGGCTCCATGCCGAAGTTCGTTGGTTCGTCGGCTATGTCGGAGAGCCACGGCAGTGGTCGGTAACTGGTCTCATCACCGACGACGAGGAGCACTTCGGGGGCGCTGTCCGTATCGCGTACCCGTGCGAGCCCACGTTGTTCACCCATGCTGTCGCGCCCCACATCGTCCGTGGATCGACCGAATAGCCCGTTTAAATTTCCGGCGCGGCCCTCAGCCAAGAGAAAGGTTTCGGCACGTTTCTTTGCATCGGCGAGAGATGCCTCCATCTCTGCGCTCTGTTCGAGATGCGTAGCTTCCCACGCGGTCGGGACTATGGGTTGCTCGTAGGTGGAGTGGACGATCTTTGGGATGTCTCGCGGCAATTCCACTTCGGGTGTCTCGTTCGTCAGACCGAGGGCCGCGGCGGACCGCGTAAGAAGTGCCCGCGGGTAAATAAGTTCCACCAACTCATTCGGAACCGGAGGTTCGGTTTCTCGCGGTAAGGAATCGAAGCCGCGGATGGATACCTTGGGTGTGCGGGCCCAGGCCGGACGGTCGCTTAGCGGTCGTGCGTGCCGATGCAGGCGACCCATACGCTGAAGGACCAAGTCGCTGGGGGCGATATCGGTGATCATGTAATCGAAATCGATATCGAGAGATTGCTCAATCACCTGCGTCGCCACGACAACGCGTCGTGAGGGGCGCCGTTTGTTATCCTTTGTGGCCTGGGGGCCAAGTTCGTTCAGTAATTGAGTCTCTAACTGAACGCGTTGGTTGGAGGTAAACCGTGAGTGGAGCAAAATCGCATCGTCACCGACCTCGTCTCGCGCGATTTGATACGCCTCTTGTGCTCTGTCGACTGTGGAGCAGACGATCGCCGTACAACCGCCGTCGGTCGCGGTATCGCGCAGAGCCTCTCGTAAAGACTGCGGGTCGTCCTTGAGTACGGAAATGCCTACAGTGACGCGACGCGCGGTGGACGCAGGGGCTTCAATGGCAGTTTCTTCGCGCGTTGCCAAGGTCAGCACAGGATAGGAATCGCCCGAGGGCTCGAGAACAGGCATACGGCGGCGTTTCGGATTCTCCCCACGGTAGGCGTCGACGAGAGTTTGCTTGGAGGTTTGCGGGAGCGTTGCTGAGAGCAGGATGACCGGTACGCGGTAGCGGCCGAGCCAGGCCAGCGCGCGGTGGAGGTACTGGGACATGTAGGTGTCTGCCGCGTGCACTTCGTCGACGATGACGACCTTTTGTGCGAGGCCGAGGTGCCGAAGCATGAGATGCTTGCTTTGCAGCGCGGCGAGCAGGACTTGGTCGATGGTCCCGACGACCGTGTTGGCCAGCATTCCTTTCTTGCGGCCACTGAGCCAACTGTGAGCAATAAGAGGCCCGTTTTCGTCGTCAAGGAGTTCGCGCTTCTGAAAGGCTTGGTACTTCGAGTTGAGGGCCGCTTTCGAGTGCGCTAGATAGAGTGAAGCCGGGGCATCGCGCATCGCGCTTTTGGCCCAGTCCGTGACGCGCTGGAAGAGCCCATTGGCGGTGGCCATGGTCGGGGCGGCCACCATGATGCCACCTGATTCGTTGGAGGCACCAAGCTCCTCCGCGGCCAGAAGAGCGGCTTCCGTTTTTCCGTCGCCCATGGCCGATTCGATGATGAGCAACCCACCTTGCCCTGGCGGGCAACCTCTGGCCAGCTTCAGCGCTGCGAGCTGCATGGGCCGGGCAGAGAACCCCTCGGGCCAGCCGAAGCGGTCAACGAAAGCGGCGTTGGAGTCTTCCGTTTGGGGTGGCTGTGGAATCCACGGCAACGTCGGGTCAATGCGTTCCAAGGCGTCCATCGCACGGTTCGGTGAACCGTCACGTCCGCTGGAGGTAAGTGGGCAGACATTGTTGTTCGATGCGATCCAGTCGGCCATGATGACCAGCCCAGTGAGGAGCATCTGTGCACTCGCAGGCAGAACGGTCGAACGAAGCGCCTTCAGTGCCGGCGCGGCATTGAAGGAGTTGGTGGCAGCTTTCAACGTCGGTTCGTGCAGGTCCAACCATTCGGGGGCCTCGTCGACTAATTGTGAGAAATAGTCTTCGGTGAACGTGATCTCGCTGCGTGTGACGGGCAATCCATGGTGTGCACCGGCGATGGCTGCGATGCTGGACGCTGCGTGGAAGCTATAACCGTACGAGACGCAGAGGAAACGGCGGATGGCTACGTAACTGACGTGGGAATGAGGTACCGATCGCTTGGCTGAAACTAGGGGAGGGTAGGTTAACCTGGCGGCCTTTGCACGCTCAATGAGGTCTTGCTGGTCAGGGCGGCTGCTGAGTTGGGCGGAGAACCCGGGATCAATTTTGCCAATATCGTGCGTGCCGGCGAGCCAAGCAACGAGACTGCGCAACTGGTTGGTCTCGCATCCGAGATCTTTGGCCAATCCTGCTCGGGTGCCCGGCGCAACCCATTCGTCCCAAAGTAGCTCGGCGATATGAGCACTATCGAGCAGATGTTGAGGCAGCGATAGCCAGCCGGTTTCGTCTAACGATTTAGCCCAAATAGCCCACGTCTGCTCGGGCCAACCTGAAGTGCCGCGCATGTATTAAATGCCCCCAGTTCAATCAGAAATAACTGGCAGAAACTAGTGCTATTACTCAGTAGGGACAGCCTAGGAATTCGCGTCTCGCATAGCAAGAGAAACACCAAATATTTCAAGATCAATTTATTTGTGAGTCTAAAGTGCCACTCCGACTTTTTGGGCTCGGAGGATCGATGTCGGTGTTTATCTGAGTTTGGAGAAGCCCACGAGCAGAGGCGGTAACTTGAATTATTGAGAATTCCGCGTACGTCGCCGAATCAATAAAAGCGAACCTCTTGAACAGCCCGCATATAAAAAGCGGCGCCGTCACCCTGCAAAGGGTGACGGCGCCGCCGACTAGCGTTGAGGATAGGGAAGACTTCTACCCGAAGTACTTCTCCATGGTTCCTTCGTTGGCCTCACGCAGCTCGTCTACTGAGGCGGTGAACAGACCCTGCACCTCGAGGGCGCCGGACTGCGCGTCAACGACGCCGAGACGGGCCACGGTGATGCCGCGGGCGCTGGTCATATCGTTGAAGCGAACCTCTTCGCTACGCGGCACGGCCACCAGGGCGCGGGCCTGCGACTCGGAGAACAAGGCGGTGAATGCGTCAATGCCGTCGCGCTGGCAGATCTCATCGAGGGCCACTCGGGCACCCACGCCGTAGCGCAACACCATCTCGGAGAGGGCGGCGGCGAGGCCACCTTCGGAGAGATCGTGCGCGGCATCGACCATGCCGTCGCGGCTGGCGTTGATCAGGATCGCGCCCAGCGCCTTTTCGGCTGCCAGATCGACCTGCGGCGGCAGACCGCCGAGGTGCCCGCGCAGGTTCGCGAACTCCGAACCGTCCAGCTCATCCTTGGTGGTACCGATGAGGTAGATGGCCTGGCCGTCGGCCTCTGGGCGCCACCCCGAAGGGGTGCGGCGCGCCACGTCATCCAGCTTGCCCAGGGTGGCAACCACCGGGGTCGGATGAATGGCCTTGTCGCCGGTCTGGTTGTACAGCGAGACGTTACCACCGGTCACCGGCACACCCAGTTCCATGCAGGCGTCGGACAGGCCGCGGATACCCTCGGCCAGCTGCCACATCACGTCCGAGTCTTCCGGGGAGCCGTAGTTCAGGCAGTCTGAGACGGCGGCCGGGATAGCGCCGGAGGTGGCGACGTTGCGGTAGGACTCGGCCAGTGCCAGCTGGGCGCCGACGTACGGGTCGAGGTAGGTATAACGACCGTTGGCGTCGGTGGCGATGGCCACGCCCAGCCCGGTCTCTTCATCCACGCGCACCACGCCGGCATCATCCGGGGCAGCCAGTGCGGTATTACCGCCGACGTAGCGGTCGTACTGGCGGGTGATCCAGGACTTGTCGCACATATTCGGGCTGGCGATCAGCTCGAGCACGGCGGACTTCAGTTCCTCGCCGGTGGACGGCAAGTTGGCGCCGGCCGCCGAGGACCGGAAGGTATCGGCCTGCAGGGCGTCCTGCCACTCGGGGCGGGCGTAGGGGCGGTCGTAAACCGGTCCGTCGTGCGCCACGGTCTTCGGGTCCACATCCACGATGACCTCACCCTTCCAGGTGATGATCAGTCGGTTGGTGTCGGTGACCTCGCCGAGCCAGGAGTATTCCACGCCGTACTTGTCCATCACGGCCTCGAAGGCCGCGACATTGGCGGGGGTAACCACGGCCATCATGCGCTCCTGCGACTCCGACATCAGGATTTCGCCCGGGGTCAGGGTGGGGTCGCGCAACAGTACGTCGGTCAGCTCGACCTGCATGCCGCCCTCACCGTTGGAGGCCAGCTCGCTGGTGGCGCAGGAGATGCCGGCCGCACCCAGATCCTGGATGCCTTCGACGAGCGAGGACTTGAACAATTCAAGGCAGCACTCGATGAGGACCTTTTCGCTGAAGGGGTCACCGACCTGCACGGCCGGACGCTTCGAGGGCTTGGTGTCGTCGAAGGACTCCGAGGCGAGCACCGAGGCGCCACCGATGCCGTCACCGCCGGTGCGAGCACCGAAGAGCACAACCTTGTTGCCCACGCCCGAGGCATTGGCCAGGCGCAGATCCTCGTGGCGCAGCGCGCCCACGGCCAGGGCGTTCACCAGCGGGTTGCCCTGATAGATCGGATCGAACACGGTTTCGCCGCCGATATTCGGCAGTCCCAGCGAGTTGCCGTAGCCGCCGATACCGGAAACCACACCGTGCACCACACGCTGGGAATCCTCGTGGTCGATGGCACCGAAACGCAACGGGTCCATGACGGCGATGGGGCGGGCACCCATGGAGATGATGTCACGCACGATGCCGCCGATACCGGTGGCCGCACCCTGGTAGGGCTCGACAAAGGAAGGCGAGTTATGCGATTCAATCTTGAAGGTCACGGCCCAGCCGTCGCCCAGGTCGGTCACGCCGGCGTTCTCGCCGATGCCGACCATCAGGTCCTTCTTCATCTCCTCGGTGACCTTCTGGCCGAACTGGCGCAGGTGGTTCTTCGTGGACTTGTAGGAGCAGTGTTCGCTCCACATCACCGAGTACATCGCCAACTCTGCGGCGGTGGGACGGCGACCGAGGATCTTGACGATCTCATCGAATTCGTTCTGCTTCAGGCCCAGCTCGGCCCAGGGCAACTCCACATCCGGGGTGCCTTCGGCGTTTTCGACCGTGTCGATGTTGAATTCCTGGGTCACTTCTTGCCTCCAACAAGGTGGGTCAAAACGCTGGTGAAGAAGGTCAGCCCGTCGGTGCCGGTGGCATCCGGGCCGAAGCCGACCTCGATGGCATGCTCCGGGTGCGGCATGAGGCCCACCACGTTGCCCGCGGCGTTGCTGATACCGGCAATCGAGCGGCGCGAACCGTTCGGGTTCCATCCCACGTAGGAGAAGGCCACACGGTTCTCGGCCTCAAGCTCGTCCAGGGTCTTCTCGTCGGCGACGTACTGGCCGTCCTGGTTCTTCAGCGGGATGGTGATCTCTTGACTCGCCTCATAACCGTTGGTCCACGCCGTGGTGTTGTTCTCCACGCGTAGCACCTGGTCGCGGCAGATGAAGCGCAGGTGATCATTTTTGATCATCGACCCGGGCAGCAGGTGCGACTCGGTGAGGATCTGGAAGCCATTGCAGATCCCGAGCACCGGAAGCTTGGCCTCCGAGTTTGCTGCGTCGACGATCTTGGACATCATCGGGGCAAAACGCGAAATCGCGCCGGCACGCAGGTAATCGCCGTAGGAGAAGCCACCGGGGATGATGACGGCATCTACGTCGCCCAGATCGGAGTCCGCGTGCCACAGGGATACGGACTGAGCGCCGGCGGTGCGTACGGCGCGTGCGGCGTCGCGGTCATCCAGCGTGCCGGGGAAGGTCACAACGCCAATGCGGGCGCCGGAAAGTTCAGCGGTTGGCGTCGAATAATCGCCAATCAGGGGTAGGTCGTTGCTCATTAGTCGTCGATAACCTCGACGTTGACGACATCTTCGATGACCGGGTTCGAGAGCATGGTCTCGGCCGCTTCGCGAGCCTGAGCGAGGATTTCTTCGGTCACCTCACCGTCGACGGACAGTTCGAAGCGCTTGCCCTGACGGACGGCTTCAAAGGCGTTAAAGCCGAGCCGGGGCAGTGCCCCAGCAATTGCCTTGCCCTGAGGGTCAAGGATTTCGGGCTTGAGCATGACATCAACAACGATCCGGGGCATCCGGCATATCTCCTGTGCGCGAGGGGGTTTAATGCCACACGGATTGCCGTCTCACACCAAAGGGTAATGGCGCTCCGCGAGCTTGCGTACCTAAGTCTACCGGGAACGCAGGGTGCTCGCGGTGTCGCGTAGCGCACGTTTGAACCGCTGGCGCGTAAGCTGGCCGCATGAAGAGCACTGCCCCTTGTCCTTGCCGCGCACTTGAAGACCAGACACGCAGCTATGGCGAATGTTGCCAACCGTGGCATCTCGGGCGTGCCGATTGCTCCGCGCTTCCGCCCACCGCCGAGCAATTGATGCGCTCACGCTACTGTGCCTTCGTGCTCGAGCTGGGGGAGTATCTGCTGGACACCTGGCACCCGGATACTCGCCCTGCCGACGTGGAGTTCGATAAGACGGTGAACTGGACCGGATTGGAAATTCTCGCCACCCGGGCCGGTGGAGCGCAGGCCACACGCGGGGTGGTTCATTTTGTGGCCCACTATCGCAGTGCGGGACGGGAGGACAGCCAAGAAGAACGCAGCACCTTCATCCGCGAGGACGGGCTGTGGTTCTACCTCGACGCGCTTTAGTGCGCGGTGTACTGACGCAGGATGGCGAGCATACGTGAATGACCGCGTTCGGCGGCAATATCAACCGCGCTCTTGCCGGTGGGATCCAGGAGTTGCGGGTCGGCTCCGCCTTCGAGCAACAGCTTCACCACCGAGAGGTAGCGGCTGGAATTGCCGCCCAATACCGCCGCCTCATGAAGCGCCGTCCAGCCCAGGTCGTTGACCCGGGAGACCGATAATCCGTGTTGCAACAGTAGTTTGACCGCGGCCGGATGCCCATTTTCGCTGGCCACCATCAGAGCGTCGGAACCGAGCCGATTAGTGGCCTTGATATCCGCGCCATGTTCAAGGCAGGAGGAGAGCACAGTGGTCATCCCATTGGCGCTAGAGCGCAGGTACGGGGTGTCGCCCATCGGATCACTGGTGTTCGGATCGGCTCCAGCGCCGAGTAGCGCCAAGGCAATGTCCTCGCGCTTGTGGATTACCGCGCGCATGAGGGCGCTGCGACCAGAGGCATCGAGCGCTCCGATATCGGCCTTGTTGTTCAATGCTGCGCGGGCCTTAGTGGTGTCGCCGTTCTTAATGGCGGTGAACAACTCTTCGGTGGCGGGGCTTAGCTTGACCGAAGGGCTGGTGGGTTCGACCATCAGTGCATCCGATTCGGCCACGCTGCCTCCGCTGGCGAGTGGGCCGATACTCTGGGCTGGATCGCTCGTGCCCGAAGGGGTCGCAGTGGGCATCCGAGATGAGGTGGCGCGCGCGGCACCCTGACCGCTGGCCGAACCGTTGGCGCGACCAGCCGAGGGCGTTGAGCTGGGCATGGAGCTGTTCGACGGGGCCTGAGAGAGACTGGCCTCGGCGGTGGGAGATGAACTTGGCGAACTACACCCGGTGCTTACGACGCCAATTAGCGTCGCAACGGCCACCACGGAGATGCCAGACGTTCGGCGGCGTGCCGAGCGGTTCATGCGTACTATCATCGGCCCCATTCTAGATCGAGTGCACAAGGTCTCGTCGTCGACCCTTGCCGGGTCGATCATATGCGAGCCTACCGGTGGAGTCTGGAAATTTACGGTCAATAACCGTTGAGTATGCTTCATTCGCCGGTGGTTAGTGGTCGCTAAGATTGTAGACACCATGGAATGTCTGTATTTCGCCGCCGAGCGGTGCCGCTCCTGTACCCAACTGGCCACGGCCTACGAGCAACAGTTGCGGACCAAGGCCGAGCATTGCGCGGGCTTGCTGGCCGACTTCGATAGTTTGCGCATGCTTCCACCGCAGGCCAGCGCCGAATCCGGGTTCCGGAATAAGGCGAAGATGGTGGTGGCGGGAACCAGCCAGAATCCGACCATTGGCATTCTCGATGCCGACGGCCACGGAGTTGATCTGCGCAATTGCGGCATTTGCGACCCGGCGCTCCGGGCGGCCTTTGGCATCATTGAGCGATTCATTATTCGGCTGGGGCTCATCCCTTACGATGTGCCGCGCCGCAAGGGCGAGCTGAAGCATGTGATCATCACGGTAAATGAGGCTGGCGCACTGATGGTGCGTTGGGTTCTGCGTACCAAGAAGCATTTTGTGGCGCTGCGCGATTCGTTGCCCGAGTTTCTCCGGGCACTCCCGCAGGCCACGGTGGTGTCGGTGAATTTCTTACCCGAGCACAAGGCGGTGCTGGAGGGTCCCGAAGAGATCGTGCTGACCGCCGCGCAGACTCTGCCCTTTACCCTCAACGGGGTACAGATGCATTTGCGTCCGCAGGGTTTCTTCCAAACCAATACGCAGATCGCGGCCGCACTTTATCGGCAGGCGCGGTTATGGATCGACGATATTGCCCCGGCTAGCCTGTGGGATCTCTATAGCGGCGTGGGAGGCTTTGCGTTGCACTGTGCGCGGCCCGGGCGGCAGGTGGTTGGGATCGAAACCAGTGACCAGGCGGTGCAGGCCGCACGGGTCTCGGCGGCCGAGCTGGGATTGGATGACATTGAGTTTTTCTCCGGCGACGCCACGGAGTTTGCGGTACAAAGCCAGACCGCTCCGGAAGCCGTGATCGTTAATCCGCCGCGACGCGGCATCTCCGCGGAGCTCGCCGACTGGCTCAATGACTCTGCGGTGTCCCATGTGGTCTATTCGAGCTGTAATGCCAAGACCTTGGCGCGTGATTTGCAGCGTATGGATAATTTCCGGCCCGTTCTGGGCCGTGTCATGGATATGTTTCCGCAAACCGATCACTATGAGGTCATCACCCTGCTCGAACGTCGCTGACATGAGCTTATCGAATGCCCCCGCCTGCGCCGGGGGCATTCGTCGTTAACGCCGGTTGCTAGGGGGCTTTCTTAATATGGTAGGAAACCTTACAATAATCTAAACGCGGCGTTGACCCACGGCCGCTTCAGCAATTCCTGGTATCGAAGGAGCTACAGGATGTCCTTGCTACAGGACCTTAAGACGACACCACGTCTCGGCATACTGACCGGCATTACCGCCGCGGCCGTTGGCATCATCTACGGCTACGACATGTCCAATATCGCCGGCGCCCTCGGATTCCTCGAGATCGAATTCGACCTCAGCACCCAGGCGCTTGAGCAAATCACTACGGCGGTGGTCATCGGTGAGGTGCTTGGTGCTCTGATTGGCGGCTGGTTGGCCAACAAGGTCGGGCGGCGTACCGCGATGATTGGTGTGGCCACCGGTTACGCGCTGTTCGCGATCCTCTCGGCGTTGGCACCCACCGTGCCGGTGCTTTACGTTGCTCGCCTCCTGTTGGGTCTGACCATTGGTGTATCGGTCGTTGTGGTGCCGGTCTTCGTCGCAGAATCCTCGCCGGCGAAGATTCGTGGAGCCCTGCTCGTGGCCTATCAGGTCACCACCGTGATCGGCGTGATCCTGGGATACGTGATCGCCTACTTCCTCTCGGGTGCCGGTAACTGGCGCATGATGCTTGGGCTGGCCGCAGTACCAGCCGTTGTGGTCTTACTTATCGTGGTACGTCTACCCGACACACCGCGCTGGTACATGATGAAGGGCCGCGAAGAAGAAGCGCGTAATGTACTGAATCGCATCGAGGGCGAAGGCAGCCTCAATGTGGCTACCGAGCTGGCACAGATGAGCCGATCCTTGCGTGAAGAAAGCGGTGGGGCGATCCGCGAAATGCTGCGCAAGCCATTCCTGCGTGCCAGCATCTTCGTCGTGGGTCTGGGCTTCTTCATCCAGATCACCGGCATCAACGCCATCGTGTACTACAGCCCGAAGCTCTTTGCGCTCATGGGCTTCGAGGGACATGCCTCCCAGCTATTGCTGCCGGCGCTCGTGCAAGGTGTGTCGCTGATTGCCGTCTTCTTCTCGCTCTCGCTCGTCGACCGCATCGGACGCCGGCCCATCCTGCTCGGTGGCATTGGCACCATGATCGCGGCGAACATCCTACTCATTGCGATCTTCCTGATTTCAGATGACTTCGGTGGCATATTGACCGCACTTGGCTTCACCGGCGTGCTGCTGTTCACCGTCGGTTTCACCTTTGGCTTCGGCGCGCTCGTCTGGGTATATGCGGGCGAGAGCTTCCCCGCGCACCTGCGCGCTCTTGGATCCTCGGCGATGCTCACCAGCGATTTGCTGGCCAACGTGGTGGTGTCAATGTTCTTCCTCAGCATGCTCCAGCAGCTCGGGGGAGCCGGAACCTTCATGGTCTTCGGCACCTTGGCGGTACTGGCCTTTATCTTCGTGTTGCGAATGGCCCCGGAGACCAAGGGGCGCAACCTGGAAGACATCCGCGAGTTCTGGGAGAACGGTGGACGTTGGGAAGTGAAGAACTAAGCCCCGCACACGCCAAGATGACGCGAGCGGCCAGCCCCGAAAAGATCCCGGGACTGGCCGTTTTTCGTGCTCAAGTGCTGACGACAAGGGCCGTTGCCACTACTTGCGCGAGGCAATCTACCGATCCAGCACCACCGTGCGCTGATCGAGGCGCTCGACGATCTCGTCCACCATATGCGGGTCGACCCCACGCTCATTGCGGGCCTGCATGAGCTCGTTGCGTGCAGCGTTCAGTGCCCGCGACTGCACGGTATCGGCCGCTGCCACGAAGGCGCGCAATCGGCCTAGTTCTTCGCGTCGCGTCTCATCAACGTCTGCTTCACCCTGCTCGAGCAAGGTGTGTAACGTCTTCAGGCGGCGGGTCATCGAGTCCCGGAAATCCTGCGGGAGCCGTTCGAGTTCTGGTGATTCACGCATGACCTCCAGAGCTCGCTGCTCGGCCCGCTTCGCCAGTTTGCGTTGGGCCGCGGCGAAGAGCTTGCCATCGCCCGGTAGCTTGAGCACGCGCATCAACGCTGGCAGGGTCAATCCCGGAACCACCAGCGTTGCCACGAGCACGCCACAGGCACAGGCCACGACAAAGTTTCGACCCTCGATCGGGGCGCCATCTGCGTGCGTGGTGGGCAGTGCGAGGGCCAATGCCAAGGTGGCCAGTCCGCGCATGCCGCACCAGGTGAGTACCAGCGAATCCTTGGCCGTCATACGGCGTCCGGCGATCATCGACTGAGGCAGGTAGTAGGTGGCGAACATCCAGATCGCACGCACCGCGATCACCACCACGCTGACCGCCAATACGCCGGGGATAAAGGCGATGAGATCGGCACCCTCCTCGGTGATTACGCTGTTCATTTCGAAGCCCATCAGCCCGAAAGCCAGACCCGTGGCCAGCATCTCGAGCACCTCCCAGAAGGAGTTTCGGGTCAATCGTTCGCTCGCATCCTGCGGCCGGGCGCGGCGCCCCAATTCCAGGGCGGTGACGACCACGGCGACCACTCCCGAGGCATGCAACTCTTCGGCGAGTAGATACACCGCATAGGGGGCGACGAGGGTGGCCGCGCAGCGGGCCACCATATTCGGTACGAAGCGGTTCAGCGCACCAATCAGCCAGGCCATGGCGAAGCCCAACACGACGGCGATGGCGGCCCCGATCAGGAACTGCGGGATGATCTCCCAACCGACCTCGGTGCCGTTCACCGTGGCAGTGACCGCGAGCTGGAAGATCACGATCGCCATGGCGTCGTTGAAGAGACCTTCGGTCTCCAGAATCGAGGTGAGTCGGCGTGGAATCTTCACCTTGGTGGCGATGGCGTCCACGGCCACCGGATCCGGCGGCGCCACGATCGCGCCAAGCGCGATGGCCAGCGGAATCGAGGCCAACGGGCTAAAAGCCCACGCGGTAGCCGCGACGGCACCGGCGGTGACTACGATGAGTACCACCGCAAGACGAATCAGCGACTTCCAACGGAAACGGAAAACGGACCACGAGCTGCGTTGGGCGGTGGCGAATAGCAAGGGCGGCAGGAAAATTGGGAGGATGAGCTCCGGCGGCACATGCACAACCGGCACAAAGGGCAGGAAGCCGGCCAGGACCGCGAACACCAGCATCAAGATCGGGTAGGGTAGCCCGATGCGCTCGCTGACCCCGACGATCAGGACGGTGGCGAAGAGCAGCATGATCAGCACGAGGAAAAAGTCCATGCGCTCAGTTTATGGTGCGTAGGTGCCGTCCGAGGCTACATTCCGCCCGATCCCAGTAGCGATTGCAACGTGTCCCAGCGGTCAATGGCACAACCGTTGGAACGATCGAAGGTCGCGTCCACCGAGACCCCGTTGAGCGTGCCGCGAATCGTTGCACGATCCGGGCCACCATAGATCATGGTGCAGCTTTGCTTGGTGGGCGTGGGTTCGGTGAGTAACGCGGGCGAGTCATGCAACAGCTGGCAGGCGCTCGCCGCCGCGGGAAGCGTGCTCTGCGCTAATGGATCGCGTCCCGCACAGAACAGGCGGTGTTCGGCGCTGAGCTCTTTGCCATCGGCAAAAACTTCGATGCGCAGATCGGTTTGCGGCGGACTACTCGTGGACGTGTTGCTTTCCGAGGGACCGGGGGCCGCAGCGGGTGGCTGGCACGCAGATAGCATTACGGCCGCACTTAGCGCGGTCGCGATGGCAACAATCCGAGCCCGATTCATAGCCCCATTGTGCGCCGGGTAGCTGAAGATCGGCTAGGACTGATCTAAGGGAAGCGACTCGGCCACCGCCAACAGGCGCGCTCGTAGTACCTCTGCGCGGTCGGCGAAATCTCGTTGTAAGGCCACATATTCGGCCTTGCCTTCCGGTGTTTCGATGGCGATCGCGCGGTACCCCCAGTCGGAGAGGTCATATGGAGAGGCCCGCATATCCATGGTGCGGATCTCCCAGGCCAGCTCAAAGCAATCCATCATGAGCTCGCTGGGAACCGCCGGCGAAAGCTTGTAGGCCCACTTATAAAGATCCATATTGGCGTGCAGACAAGCCGGCTGTTCGAGATCACGTTGCGTTTCACGGCTGGGCTGTAGCTCGTTCAGCGGTACGGCCTGCGGGGTGTAGAAGCGAAACGCGTCGAAGTGGGTGCAGCGGATGCGGTGCTCCTCGACCACCGCGTCGGTGCCCTGCGCGCCAAGGCGCAAGGGAAGGTACTCGTGACGGATGCCGTTGACCTCAGACTTGTAGGCCATGGCCCACTCGTGGAGACCGAAACAGGCGAAGTTGCCCGGGCGGGAGCTGGTGCCGGACAGGATGGTCCGTGCAAAACCAATGGCGGCGGAGCGGGCCTGCGCAAAGGCGTGTAGGTCGATCTCCACGCCGGGGCCGGCCTCGGTATGCACCGCGCGATAGAACTTCCAGTCGCGCCGTTCGAGCGCCGGTTCGCCGAGTAAGACAACTCCCGCGCCCGGGTGCCAACGGTAAAGTTGGCCCGGCTTCTGGGTGTAGTAGGTGAATAGGAAGTCTTCGATCGGATGCTTCCGGCCCTTCATGCGTCGTCCCACAAAGGGCTCGCCAAAGGCCCGCGCCCGACGTTCATGCGTCTGGGCCTGCGGTATCCACTGCGAGGCTTCCAGAATCGCGTCGGTCAAAGGCATAGATTCAATTATTCAATTCATGGCGTGATGAAACCAGTTTGGTAGGTCAATTCACACTTCTGGCTGATCCCGCACGGTCAATGCACGGACAGGCCAATGCTCTGTTCACCGTCCGGCCCGAGCCAAGCCGCATGTTGCGCTCGTTTAGCCGCACAGCTTTTCGCTTGCGGTCCGGC
The DNA here is from genome assembly GCA_031317595.1 of Glutamicibacter sp. PS. Taxonomy (GTDB): domain Bacteria; phylum Actinomycetota; class Actinomycetes; order Actinomycetales; family Micrococcaceae; genus Glutamicibacter; species Glutamicibacter endophyticus. The sequence goes on along the minus strand of JANCMB010000001.1, from coordinate 2,332,546 downwards.
TGGTAACCTTCACGGGCTTGTTATCGGGTATCCGCAATGCCTGATGGTCCTGCCCGAGCACCAACTGGATTTCCTCGACATCGGCGACCGAGGGGGCAACATCGAGTTTGATGGCCTTGGCGAAGCCGGTGGCCGCCTTCTTAGCGCCCGCCGTATCTGGAATCAGTAACCGAGTCCGCTCATGGAGTGAGGTAGCGGTGCCGATCGATGAAACGGTAAAGCCTTCCTCCGCGGCGGCGTCGGCAAACTTGCCCGCCAGACCGTAGACCTTCGTGCCATTGAGGATGCTCACCTGGAGTTTCTGGGCAGCCTCGCGCGCTGGTTCCTCGTCTGTGGAGCTCTGCGCTTCAGAATTGATCGGGATGTCTTTTTTGATGCGCTCGAAAATCAGCGCTGCGTCGGGTGCGGGGACAACCCGGTTGCGGTTTGTCGGTGCAGGCTGCGTTGGCATCGCCATAAAGGTGATCTTGTCCGTGGGAACCGCCTGAATCCGGGCGGCCAGCGAGGCCAGCGAAGGCAATGAGCTGAGGTCCTGATCGACGGTCATGGAAGAAGTGATCGCGTCAAGGAACGCATAGAGTCGTTCCGGACGTGCGAGAACCTCTCGACTTGTCGCCCGCTGGACAATGGCGGACATGACCTTCTGCTGGTTGCCCAATCTGGCGATATCGCTTCCGTCCCCGACCGCGTGGCGGGTGCGGGCCAGGGCGAGTGCATCGGTTCCGTCCACGGTATGTCGTCCTGCGGGAAGGTCCAGATTTGCCTTCGGGTCGGTCATCGGCTTCTCCAGGCACACGTTGATGCCATCGAGAGCGTCAACAATGGAGATGAATCCTTCGAAGTTCACTTCAATGAAGTGGTTCAGCTGGACGTCGGTGAGGGCTTCGACGGCGGCGACGGAACAGGCCGGCCCGTAATTCAGTGCCGAGTTGATCATCCCATAGCCGCCCGGGTAGGCGCCGGAGCCGGTATCGGCGCATGCCGGGCGCTGCAGGACGGTGTCCCTGGGGATCTGGACCGCCTCGATACGTTCATTGTTCGGCGATAGATGGACCAAAAGCATAGAGTCGCTACGCCGGGTTCCGTTGTCCGCGCCGAAACCTTTCGTGTTGAAGTCTCGACTGTCCGAACCCAGAACCAGCACATTCACACCTTCGCTGGAATCCGGAACGTCAATATCCGAGGACCTGAGGGCCGAAACCGAGATATTGTTCTGCAACCGCAGCACGGCGATACCGGTAGTCACAAGCACGGCCAGTACCAGCACTGCCGCAACGATCGCGATGACGCGACGGCGTGTTCGCCGGGCACGACGACGGGCGATCGGAGCTTGGTGCTGCATGTTCATAACGATGTGTTCCCCTGCGTAAATCGTGAGAGCAATAGAAAATTAGCTGATCACGAGTCGCGTCGCAGATACCAATAGTCCGAGCGCCACGAACCATACGTCTGCTGTATGGCTAAGTAGGACTCGGCATAAAACCGGGGGTGCAGCGGCGCTACGAGACATCGGTCTCAGAGGTGCTCGAGGAACTCCGTGAGCGCGGGATTGCGCTGTTCGTCGCGCCGGTAAATGGCACCCAGGGGTCTGCCGGCCGAGAAATGCAAGGGAAGTTGCCGGCCGCCGAAGATTTCGGCCGTCGCGCCAAGGACATCCGGAACCATGGTGATGCCACCGGTAGCGATGCTCAAGGGTACCAGCGCATCACGTTGAGTTGTCGTGATAACTCGCGGTGCCACGACCTTGAAGTGCCGGTAAACATCGTCGGTGACTTGGCGGATCGAGGTCCCCTGTGGGAGCGTCACCAAGCTCAGCGACTCAAGCGCCGAGGCATCGATCACCGTATCGTTGTCCACCGGGCACTCTTGCGAAACGACCGCCGCGAACTGCTGATCACGCAGAGGCACCCCGATGAGATCAGCGGGGATATGCCGATTCACGCCAAAGGCCACGTCGGCCCGATTCAGGCGCAACGCCTCAACGAGTTGTTCGTTGTCTTCCACGCTGAGAATTTCAATCCGAATGCCAGGATGGTTGCGGTGGAAGGGCCCGAGATAGTCGGGCATGATCCCACCAACCAGCGAAGGCAGCCCCGCGATGCGCAGGCAGCCGGTTGTCAAAGCGAGCGTGGATGAGGCGATGCTCCCAATCGAAGCCACCTCCCGCAGCGCTCGACGACCGGCCGGAAGAATACTTCGCCCAATCTCGGTGAGCACCATTTCTCGGCCGACAGGGCGGAAGACGGGCAGGCCTAAAGTTCGTTCTAAGGCGCTGATCCTGCGGGATAGCGAAGGCTGGGAAATGCCCAGAACGTCTGCGGCCGCGGTAAACGAGCCAAAGTCCACGATGGCGATGACAGCCTCGAGCTGGGCGAGTGAGATATTACCGTCGAGTGGCTCTCTGTGCATGGGCGAAGCGCTTCCTTTATCTCTGTAGAGAATTATCAGCTATCCCGATATGAGAGATCGTCGACATCGGGGCAGGGCCGCCGACTGGACCGCGGATTATCGGGTTGCGATGACCCTTCCCCGTAGGGTGCCCGTGGAGCCTTTTCTCCGGATTTTTTCACAGGACGCTCCCTTTGGCCCGAATCGCCACTTGTCCGGATGGCCAATTTCGCATGGCAGGTGGTTAGCGTCTACGCAAGCTCATATCTTCGTTGGGCGGTGGCTCCATGCAGGACGTTGGTCTTTCTAGAGGAGAGCTTACTGCCATCGAAGCTCTCTCCGAGAAGCCGGACACTCAGGTCTCTGGAACGAGCAAGTCAGGACCCAGCGCAGGATCTTAGTTCAAGGCCAGCAGCCACCGCTGTCGCCGGGATTCGCGATACGGCACGGTGCCACGCAACCGCAGTCCACTGCGCTGTGCCACACGGGCCGAGGCGTTGTTGTCCTCGTGGATCAGTGCAACCACAAGCACCGGGTTACCGCGTAGCCGTAGTTCTTCAATACATTCGCGCGCTACGGTTGTCGCCAGCGAACGCCCCCAAGCTTCGGGAGCGAAGCGATAGTAAAGGTTGGCGATGCGGCGCTCGCCGTCATACTCACCGTTGAATCGAAGACCTGCCACGCCGAGCAACTCTTGTGACCGGCCGTCGCGCACCAGATAGTAGCCCAGCCGGTGCGCGGACCAATCGGAGACCCAGGTGCGTAGCATCTCTTCGCTGGCCTTCGGTGTCGGAGGTCCGGCCGGGTTGTACTGCTGGGTGTGCGGGTCCTCGTGGATTCGTCGGACCTCGGCCACATCGGCAATGCACGGCACCGCAACCTCGGCGCCGAGTTCTGCTAGGTTGCGCGTTGCACGCAGCGGCATTACTGGACCAGCGGGAGATTGAACGGGTAGTGATAGGCGCGTCCGGCTCGGTATTCTTCGGGGGCCTTCACGGCCGCAATGATGGCGAAGACAAAGAGCACGAGTGAGCCAATGGCAAGGAACCAGCCGAGGACTGGTATGAGGGTCAAGAGACCAACGCCCAGACGCAACAGGCTGAAATTCAGGGTTTGCCGGTGAAACTCGGTGACCAACGGACCCTGCTGCTTATCCACCACGTAGAAGATCAAGGCCGGGATCCAACCAAAGAACACCGAGAGCCATGCGTTGAGCTGAATACGTCCCAGTTCTTCCACGCTGTTTCCCGCGGCCTGCGGGTAGCCGGGGTAACCCTGCGGCGGCTGCCCGTTGGGGTCGGCGGCGTTCTCGTACGGATTCTGCGACATGGCATTCCTTTCCTCGGTCCGGCCGAGTGCCGGTACGCGCTTAACTGAGCGACTCATCCGAGAGTCCTGGTGCAGGACTCTCGGATGAGTCGGATCATATCCTGTTGAGGCGACAGAAAGTACACCTGTTGGTGAATATGTTGTGCCGTGCCTTGCTTGAGTTACCCCATGTGGATGGCGCCGAACAGAACGCCCGAGGCCAGCATCACGAGACTGACCACCACCGCGCGCCACAGCACCTTCTTGTGGTGATCGCCCAGGTCCACGCGGGCCAGCGAAACGAGCAATAGGATTGCCGGAACCAGTGGTGACTGCATGTGCACCGGCTGGCCGGTAATCGAGGCTCGTGCCATGTCGACCGCGTCGATTCCGTAGTGCGCCCCGGCCTCGGAGAGCACCGGCAAGATCCCGAAGTAGAACGCGTCGTTGCTCATCAGGAAGGTGGCCGGGATGGAGATCAGGCCGGTGAGCACCGCCATGAACGGCCCCATGGAGTCCGGAATGACCTCCACAAGCCACTGGCTCATGGCGTCGACCATGCCCGTGCCGGACAGGACACCGGTGAGCACTGCGGCACCGAGCACCATGGAGACCACCGCGATGATTTCCTGCGAATGGGCCGCGATCATCTTCACCTGATCCGAGACGCGGGGGAAGTTCACGACGAGGGCTAGCGCGGCGCCGATCATGAAGAGGTACGACAGTGGCATCACGTCAACGATGAGCAACACCATAATGGCCACGGTAAGTGCCAAGTTAAAGGGGAACAGCTTGGGGCGCAGGGTTTCACGGGTAGGATCCAGAACGGTGCCGTGCATGGTGGCCGCCTCGCTACCGTCGCCCTTGGTGGCCACGGATTCAAGGAGTGCAAGCGAAGTGCCGCCGTCGAAGGCGGGAGACTTGGAGCCGCCGCTCAAGGTGCCGCCGCCCAGCTCGGTACCCCACAGCTCAGGGCTCTCGCGGTGCAAACGACGTCGTTCGGACAGGCCAAGCTGCCACGCAAAGATTGCGATTACCACAAGCCCGATGCCCAGCGAGGGGAGCATGGGTACGAAGATGGCCGAGGCATCTACGCCCAGCGCGGCGGCGGCACGCGCCGTTGGACCGCCCCAGGGGACGATGTTCAGCGTGCCATTGGTCAGACCGGCGACGCAGGTCAGCACCACTGGAGACATCCCCAAACGCTGGTAGATCGGCAGCAGCGCCGCGGTGACCACGATAAAGGTAGTCGACCCGTCGCCGTCCAGCGAGATCAGCGCGGTCAATAGCGCGGTACCGATCACGACCTTTGCCGGGTCGTGGCCGACAATCTTCAAGATTCCCGCGACCAACTTGTCGAACAGCCCGACGTCAATCATGATGCCGAAGTACATGATCGCGAACATCAACAGGGCGGCGGTGCCGGACATGTCTTTAACGGCGTCCATCACCATATCGCCCACACCGAAACCGGCGCCAGCGAAGAGTCCGAAAGCGGTGGGGACGATGATCAGCGCCAACAACGGTGTCATGCGCTTGGTCATAATCAAGGCCATGAAGGTGGCGACCATGAGGAAGCCCAGAGCTACCAGCATGTCTGCTCCTTGGGTAGTGCGGAAAATTTCTCTCCCTCCACGCTACGTGCGCCATATCACGTGCCGGATTTAAGCTGGCTTCTGCTAGCTTTTGGTTTTTGCGTGCTTTTTGCTCATTAAAATCATGCCCGGCGTATGCTGGAACCATGATGGTCCACCGCCGCGCCACGGGGCACTTCGCCGCGCGAATTATGCGCCTGCAGTTTGCCGTGTTGGCCGTGCTCGGAGTGCTGATCACCGCGACCATCCTCTACACGAGCTACGAGAATGTCTTCACTAAGGCTCAGGAGTCATCGCTGACCATCGCCCGCACCATCGCCTCCGATCCCGAGGTGCGTAGTGCGGTAGCCTCCGAGGCGCAGAAGGAAACTCTCGATCTTCCGGCGCTACGCGACGGCTACTTGCAACACCTTGCCACCGAAACCGCCGCGGTCAATGGGGCGGCCTTCGTGGTGATCACCGAGGACCGCGGGCTACGGCTGACCCACCCACATCCGGCGCAGATCGGTCAACGGGTATCCACCGAGCCGGTGGCTCTGCGGGGAGTCGAAGAGGTGACGCGGGCCCATGGCACCTTGGGCGAGTCGGTGCGCGCGAAGGTCCCCGTCTATGCGCCGGAGGGTCCAGAACGAGTCGTCGGCGAAGTCTCGGTGGGCGTGGGAGTCCAATCCCTCTCCGATGAGCTCTGGCGTTCGGTACTTTGGGTGGCAGCCTTCGCGCTGGCCGCGGTGCTGCTCAGCGCCTGGGCCGGACTGGCCACGGTGCGCCGACTGAAACAGCAAACACTGGGACTGGAACCCGGGGAAATCGTGCAGCTGGTGCGTGACCAACAGGCGGTTCTCTACGGCGTCACCGAGGGCATGATCGGTTTGGGGGCCGACGGGGTGATAACGGTGCGCAACCGCGCGGCCCGGCAAATGCTCGGGCTACCGCACCGGACCGACAAGGCAGATGTGGTGGGGCGTCATTACGCCTCGGCCGCGCTTCCCGAGCGTCTGGTGCAGGCGCTCCGCGAGGGAACACGAACCCCCATACGACTCGAGGTCGGCGCCAACTCGCTGGTCGCCACCATCAATCCGGTGGTTCGCGACGGGGTTGATCTAGGACGCGTCGTGCTGCTCACCGACGTCACCACGGTCGAAGCATTAGGCACCAAATTGGATGCCGTGCAGGACATGGCCGATGCGTTACGCGCACAACGCCACGAATTCGCCAACCGCATGCATGCGATCTTGGGGCTGCTCAACCTCGGCCAACAGGAGCAAGCAAGGGACTACCTGCGTGAGGTACTGGCCTCCGGGCCACTGGTCTCGCCCGTACCCGGTTTGCAACGGGTGGCCGACCCATTCCTCAGTGCGTTTATCTCCGCCAAGGCCATTACGGCCCAGGAATTGGGGATCGACCTGCGGATTTCCGAGGATAGTCAGCTGTTCGCGCAGATTGCCTCGGCACGCGATGCCCAAGATGTCACCGCGGTACTCGGGAATATGCTGGATAACGCATATACCGCGGCGCTGGCCAATGACGCGGAATCCTGGGTGGAGATCGACCTGCTCTCGGAAGGTGACACCCTACATCTGGCGGTGGCAGATTCTGGTCTGGGGATTGCTCCTGGGCTGGAAGTTTTCGACCCCCAAGTCAGCACCGGTAGCCACGTCGGGCCGGGTCATGGGCAGGGTGTGGGTCTGCCGCTGATCCGTCGCCTGGCGCGGGCCCGCGGCGGCGACGTGTGGATCGCCGACTCGGGCGGCGGCGGTGAGGGTGCCGTGGTTGCGGCCCGGTTACCTGCCGTGCTCACCGACGACAATCATTAGCGACGACCACCAGCAACGAGAACTAGGAAGGGTGCCAAGGCATGCCGAGCAATGGAAACTACCGGGTGCTCATCGTCGACGACGACTTTCGGGTGGCCCAATTGCACGCGAGCATGGTGGACGCGGTGCCCGGATTCGAAGCGCTCGAACCAATATTGGATCCGCGCCTCGTGCCCGCCGAGGTCGCCAGGCTAGAACCCGACCTGGTTCTATTGGACCTTTACCTGCCGCACGTCAGCGGGCTCGAACTTCTGCGGGCCATCGATGCGGACACCATGATGATTTCCGCGACCACCGAACCGGCGCGCATTGCCGCCGCCATCCGCGGTGGCGCGCTGGCCTTCATCATCAAGCCCTTCGAACCGAAGACCCTTGCCGAGAAACTCAAGGGCTGGGCTCGCTATCGACGACAGTTAGAACAAGCCAGTGATTTGAACCAAGCGGCGGTAGACCGGCTCTATCGCTCCCTGATGGGGGCGGAGGAGGCCGGCGCAACCAACACCGGCACACCGGCACCTACCGAGCAGGCGGTATTCGCCTGCGTCAGTGCTGCAACCCAACCGCTGAGCGTGGCCGAGGTCGCCGAAGCCGTGGGTGTCGCCCGCGCCACCGCTCAACGTTATCTCGCCGCACTGGTCTCCGCCGAAGCGCTGGAGTTGCAATTGAGCTACGGCAACCGCGGGCGCCCCGAACATCGTTACCGGGTACCGCGCGACTGATGCTCAAGCGACTCGCAGCGTTTACCACCACGCCATCTGGGCGTAATTTCGCTGCGCCAGGCTTTATTGGGTGAGCACTCTTTCGCGACGCACGCTAATGACCGGCGCCCTCTCGGCCGGCGCTTTAACGCTACTGGGCACCTCCGCGGGCGCCAGCGCCCCACGCCTGATGCGTGAACGCCTGGCGCTGACGCACGGTTTCAGCATGGGAGATCCCGGCACCAACTCGGCGGTATTGTGGGCCCGATCCTCCGGGCGCGGACGGCTGATCGCCAAGCTTCGCGCCATCGACGAATCGGGCGCGGTGATTCGCGGTCGCGGACAGTTCAGCCGCACCCTGCGCGGGTCGCTAGCCGGCCCGGAGAGCGACTACACCGCGAAGATCGCCGCCACCCAGTTGCCCGCCGGCACCCGCTTTGCACTGGACATCGGGTTCGAAGACGAACGCGGGACTATCGGCCAACTCGAATCGGGCAGCTTCCGCACCGCACTGTCGCCAACCGGGAAACGCAACCACGGAGCCACGCGCCGGCAGAGCTTCGTCTGGACCGGGGATACGGCCGGGCAGGGCTGGGGGATCAACCCCGATATCGGCGGCATGCGCACCTACGCGGCCATGCATGCGCTGAAACCGGACTTCTTCATCCACTCGGGCGACACCATCTACGCCGACGGGCCGCTGGCCGAGACGGTGCGCGAACCCGACGGGCAAATCTGGCGCAATGTGATCACCGAAGAAGTCACCAAGGTGGCGGAAACGCTGGCCGAATTCCGCGGGCGGCACCGCTACAACCTACTCGACCACAACGTGCGGTCCCTCTACAGCGAGGTACCAATCATCGCGCAATGGGATGATCACGAGACGCACAATAACTGGTACCCCGGCGAACGTATCGACGATGAGCGCTACACGGTGCGCGAGATCGACGTGCTCGCCGCCCGCGGTCGGCGGGCCTGGCAGGAATACCAGCCGATCGCCGACGCCCGGTCGCTGCGCCCCGGCAGCGGGTTCGAACCGACGCGTATCTATCGCAAAATTTCCCGCGGCCCGCAGCTAGATCTGTTCGCCCTAGACATGCGCAGTTTCAAGAACCCGAACAGCGACGGCAAGGAGGTGGATGGCACCTCGATCTTCGGCGAAGAACAATTGCAGTGGCTCAGTCGGGAACTAGCGGCCTCCACCGCCACCTGGAAGGTGATCCTCAATGATCTGCCGCTGGGGATTGTGGTGCCCGACGGTGCGGCGCAGGAATCCATCGCCAATGCCGAGCACGGGGCACCCTTGGGTCGCGAACTCGAACTGGCCCGGCTGCTGGCCGAGCTGAAACGCCGCAAGGTACGCAACGTCGTTTTCCTCACCGCCGACGTGCACTACTGCGCCGCTCACCACTATGCCCCGCAGCGTGCGGCCTTCACCGATTTCGAGCCATTCTGGGAATTCGTGGCCGGGCCGGTCAACGCCGGGTCCTTCGGTCCGAATCCGATGGATGGCACCTTTGGACCAGAGGTGGTCTTTGCTCAGGCCGGCCACGCCCCGAACCAGTCCCCACGCGACGGAAAGAGCCAGTACTTCGGTCACGTCGAATTGGATGAGGACGATCAGTTCAACGTCTCGCTTCGCAACGCACTGGGCGAGGTTGTCTACAGCACAAGCCTGCAACCGCAACGCTAGCGACAGCTTGCGTTAGGTGGCATCCCAAAGTCGTCGGTAGTAGTCGGCTCGACGCGCATCCGCACTCACCCCGTAGCCGGCATAGACCAGATCGGTCAGACCGGGGCCATAGTTCCATTCGGCGCTCCACGCCAACACGGCCAGGTCGGCCCAACGGTCGCCGACCCCCAACGTGCCAAGGTCCACGTGCCCGGATAGTTCCCCGCGGTCATCGAGGAGCGTGTTCGGGGCGCAGGCATCGCCGTGGCATACCACCAGATCTTCGGTCGGTGCCTGGGCGCGGAAATCGGCGCGCTCGGTGGTGGGCAGTTCGGCAAGCCGCGTCTCGACATCCCAGCGGTACGGGCACGCATCCAACGGCAGGTTCTCGTGCAGGTGCCGCAGCGCGGCACCGAGGGCACGTGCGGCGCGTCGCGGACGTCGGATCCATCTCGGGTCCACGGCACTGGTGCCCGGCAACCCCCTAGTGATCAGCAGCTGTCCCTCTTCCGCTTCGCGCAACTCCACCACCTCAGGCACGCTGGCATAGGAGCGGGCCCAATCCAGTCGCTCGGCTTCGTCGCGGAGATCGATCCCGGCCTCGGTCGCTGACCACTTGGCGAAGTGCACCTCCTGCCGCTCGCCACTTGGTTCGAAGCGGAAGGTGAGACCGCCGACCTGATTGCGCCACACCGGGGTGACCTCGCGTCCACCCGCGGCGGCCTGCACCACGGAGGGGACGGGCACCGCACCGGTGGGCACCGTGGCTAAGGGAGCTCTGCTCATTTGTCCTCCAAAAAGAGCGCGAGGCGATCACCGCATCGGTGATCGCCTCGCGCTACACGCGTGCTGGTGGCCTAGCGACCGGTTCCGCCGTAGACGGTGGCTTCGATATCGGTGTCGAGGTCGAAAGCCGAGTGGATCGCGCGGACCGCGTCGTTGAGCTTATCGGCGTCGGTGACTACGGAGATGCGGATCTCGGAGGTCGAGATCATGTCCACGTTCACACCGGCCTGGTGCAGGGCCTCGAAGAATGTGAAGGATACGCCCGGGTTTGAACGCATACCGGCACCGACGAGGGAAAGCTTGCCCACCTCTTCGTTGTACTCGATGTCCTCGAACCCGATCTCGGCCTTGGCGGTATTCAGCGCGTCGATAACGCGCTTGCCCTCGGTCATCGGCAGGGTGAAGGAGATGTCGGTGTGGCCCGAGCCGTGCGTCGAAATGTTCTGCACGATCATATCGATATTGGCCTGCGCGGCGGCAATGACGCCGAAGATCTGCGCTGCCTTGCCGGGGATATCGGGCACGCCAATGACGGTGACCTTAGCCTCGGAGTGGTCGTGGGCAACGCCGGAGATGATGGGCTGTTCCAAGGGTTCTCCCTCTTGAATGGTGATCTTGTCGTCGGGGTCGGGCAGCACCCAGGTGCCTTCGTGGGTGCTGAAGGAGGAGCGTACGTGCAGCGGCACACCAAAACGGCGGGCGTACTCCACGCAACGTAGGTGCAGGATCTTCGAGCCGCTGGCGGCCATCTCAAGCATTTCCTCGCTGGAGATCGTTTCGATCTTCTTGGCCGAGGACACCACGCGCGGATCGGCGGTGTAGACGCCGTCCACGTCGGTGTAGATTTCGCAGACGTCCGCATCCAATGCGGCGGCCAGGGCGACGGCGGTGGTGTCGGAACCGCCACGGCCCATGGTGGTGATGTTGTTGGTTTCCTTGCTCATGCCCTGGAATCCGGCGACGATCGCCACGTAGCCGCGGTCGATAGCCCGGCGCACGCGCTGCGGGGAGACCTCCATAATGCGGGCCTTGCCGTGGGTGGCGTCGGTGATCAAGCCGGCTTGAGAACCGGTGAAGGACGCCGCCTGCTCGCCGAGTTCGTTGATGGCCATGGCCAGCAGCGACATGGAGATGCGTTCACCGGCGGAGAGCAACATATCCATCTCGCGGGCCGGGGCATCGTTGGTGAGCTGACCGGCCAAGTCGAGCAGATCATCGGTGGTGTCGCCCATCGCGGAGACAACGACGACGACCTCGTTGCCCTTGGCCTTGGTGTCAATAATTCGGCGCGCGACACGTTTGATGCCTTCGGCATCCGAGACGGAAGAACCACCGAACTTTTGAACAATGAGGCTCATGGGCAAGCACGCTCCAGCTTGTGAGTTGTGTATTGCCGCCGGTGCGAAGACGATGACCGCGAGGTACGCGGATCGCGGCGCACTTGCAGCATATCTACCAATCACTCATTGTGACAGCAGAGTCAACCATTCGCCTAGTTGGCCGGGTAAACATTGGTCATATTGTCCAATGCCCTTGCCGGTAAGCCTAAGGATCGCCTACTCAGCTATCCAGTGAGCCCAAGACTTGCTTCCAGAAGTCCTTCCATGACGCCAAATTCTCCGGTTCACGAATTTTGCGCTGATTGACGCTGAGCGAGGTCTTATTTCCCTTCTGGCCGATGTCGACCGAAACCCGCGACCCGTCGGAAAAGGCTGCTCGCCAGTAGCGCCAGTTTTCGCTGCCCGACTCGGTGGGCTTTCCCAGCAACGAAGCGCCGTTGAAGGTACTGAGCGTGGCAACCTGCGCCCGCCACAGATCCAGCGCATAATCGAGATCGGCCTCGAGGGTTTTGCTTACCGATCCTTGGAAGCTTCCGTCGGCTGCTTGCCCGGGCAGGCGCCGACCAATGTGTTGTTCATAGGCCACCGCCACCGATTGGGCCCACCAGCCGGGGTTCGCCAGATCATCGGGCATATGTTCCACGGCGTGATCGGCGATCTGCGCGTGGGGTAAATCCGCCGCGCCGTGGTGCTCCAGCAGCTCACACCAGCTTTCCCAATTCCGTCTGGTGGCTTGCTCGATGGCCGGGAGATTGCTACTTCGGATACCCATGGACAGAAGTGTAGCCACGTCGCCTTGGAGAATCTTCTCCGAAGCGACGTGGCTAGGGACTAGGCGAACTAGAGCAAGCGCAGATCCGTGTTCAGCCGAACCATCAGGTGAACCAGCCGATCGAGGTCTTCGTCGCTCCAGTGGGAGATGCGTTCACGCAGTTTTGCGCGCCACTGGTTGCTCAGGTCCTGCCAGCGTTCGCGAGCGAAGTCCGTCGGAATCAGATGCACCACTCGACGATCGTTTTCGTCGATCTCGCGAGCGATCATTTCGGTCTCTTCCAGCCGAGCGACGAGCCGCGACAGGCTGGCCTTGTCCGTCATTAGATGCTCGCAGATTTCCGACTGACTGATCTTCGACGCATGCATCACCATCCCAAGCACCGGCAGGGCAGAGGGCGGGAGCCGTTCGTCCAATGCCGCCGCCAGGTGCTTGCGCGACTTCGCGGTGATGGAGATCAGTGCGAAAAGCTCCTGTTCGGTGGCATCGAGCAGATCGCTGCGGGCAGGGAGTGAAGCCGTTGAGTCCATGACTTTCCCCTAGGCTTCGGTAGAACCGAGCTCGGATCCGTCGTTCTCCTCGGCCAGACGCTGGGTGTTGGTCTTGGTGCTCAGCGACTGGTTCGGGATCAGCAACACGGCCACGATGGTGATCAGCGAGATCGGGGCGGCGACCGCAAAGAGGTGGGCTACGCCGTCGCCGTAGACCGACTCGAGGATTACACGTACCGGTTCGGGCAGGCTGGAGATGCTTGGCATGGTTCCCGAACCGAGGGCTGCGGTGACTTCCTTGGCCTTACCGCCGAGGGTTGCCAGCGCGGCAACCAAATCGGACTGACGGTCGGCGATCATGTTCGGGATGTTCGCGGCGAGGATGGCGCCGAGCCCGGCGGTTCCGGCGGTACCGCCGAGGGTGCGGAAGAAGTTCACGGCCGAGGAGGCCACGCCCAACTCTTGCGGGTTCACCGCATTCTGCACGACCAGCACCATATTCTGCATGACCAGACCGACGCCGGCACCCAGAATGAACATGTACAGACCCACAATCCAGAACTCGGTGTCGTAGTGGATCGTGCCCAGTAGGAACAGGCCAGCGAGCTGCAGGAACGAGCCGGTGACCACGAAGGCCTTCCACTTACCGAAGCGCGAGATCATTGCGCCGGCCACGGTGGAGATGACCAGCAGGCCGGCCATCATTGGGAAGGTCATCAAACCCGCCTGCGTGGCGCTCGCACCGCGAGCCATGATCATGTACTGGCTCAGGAAGACCGAGGTGCCAAACATCGAGACACCCACGGCCAGCGAGGCGATGACCGCGAAGGTAAAGGTGCGGTTCTTGAACAGCGAGAGGTTGATCAGTGGTTCTTCGGCCCTGAGCTCCACAACCACGAATAGCAGCAGGGCGAGAACCGAACCACCGACCATGGTCCAACTGGTGATCGAGTTCCACTCGAATTCGCTGCCACCCAGCGACATCCAGATCAGCAGGGCGGCGACACCCGCCGACAAGAGAACGATGCCAAGATAATCGATCTTCACGGCACGCTTGGTATGTGCTGGCAGGTGCAGGGTGCGCTGGATCAGAATGATCGCCACTACGGCAACCGGCAGGGCAACGAAGAAGTTCCAACGCCAGTTGATGGTGTCGGTGATGAAGCCACCGATCAGCGGGCCACCCACGGTGCCAAGGGCCATCACGGCACCAAAGAGTCCCATGTACTTGCCGCGTTCACGCGGAGACAGGATGTCGGCCATGACGATCTGGCTCAGCGCGCCCATACCGCCACCGGCCAGACCCTGAATTACACGCATGGTGATCAGGAAGTTCGTGTCCTGTGCGAAACCGGCGGCCGCCGAGGCTGCCACGAACAAGCCCAGTGCAATCTGCAACAGCAATTTGCGGTTGCCGAGGTCGGCGAACTTGCCCCAAATCGGGGTGGAAATGGTGGTGGCCAACAGGGTAGCGGTCACTACCCAGGTATAGGCGGTTTGGCTGCCGTTGAGATCGGAAACGATCACCGGTAGCGAGCTGGATACGACGGTGCCGGCCAGGATGGAAACGAACATGCCCATGAGCAGACCGGTCAGTGACTGTAGTACTTCCCGGTGGTTCATTTTCGGAGGCTGGACCTGCGATGCAGTGGTCATCTGAGGCTCCTTAACGATTGGTTGATTGTTGTCAACTATAGAACTTTGGTTGACGAACCGCAACTAAAAATCGCCTCACGAGACCGTGAGCTCCGGCACGTCGAGAGCAGTCGTGAATGACACCCGTCGGGCATGCTCGGCGCCCACATGGGTAGCCACCAGTTAACGCACACTGGCGGGCCGGGATCGAATCCCTGCCCGCCAGCGCAACGGTTGTTGGAGGTTAGTTGGCGAAAGCTTCTTGCGGTGTTGCGGTGGTACCCAGATTGCGGGTGGCAACCTTATGGGTCTCGCGCAATCCGGCAGCACAGCCGATGAGCACCAACGAGGCAAGTGCGGTGTACAGCGCTACACCGATGGGGTTGCCTCCAAAGGCCGCGAAGAGTGCTGCTGCCACGGTGGCCGCGGTACCGCCGCCGAGTGCAGCACCGGTTTGATAGGTCGCACTGATCGCTGACATGCGGGTCTCGCGGGGAAACTGCTCCGAAAGGAAGGCCGGGATGCAGCCCTGCGGGGCAGCCATGAAGATGTTGATCAGAGCGTAGGCCAGCACCACCATCCAGACGACATGCCCATCAACCATGGGGAAGAAGAGGAAGAAGAACCCGGCATACAGGGCGGTGCCCCAACCCACGACTCGCTTACGCCCGTATTTATCCGACAGCGAGGCCATGAGCGGGGCGGCGATGACAAACACGGCGGCACCAAGAACCTGCAGGACCATGGAAACCGTGGGGGAGTAGTCGCGCTGTTCGGCGTAGGTGACGGTGAAAATGGAGCCGATGTACGCCAGGGTGTTGTAGCCAAAGGCCACGCCAATGGCGAGCAGAATCTGTTTCGGGTGCTTGCGCAGGGCCTGAATCAGTGGGGCGCCGGTGGCCTTGTGCTCGGAGGGTTCCTCCTGCGGCATACGAGTTCGTGCGATGACTCCGACGAGCACCAGTGCGCCACCGATCCAGAATGCAATCCGCCAGCCGTAGGCGAGCAGTTGCTCCTCGGGCATCAGGGTCAGCAGGGCGAACACTCCAGAGCCTACGAGGCTACCGAGCCCGATGCCCATGGAGGTAAAGCTACCGAAGAGGCCGCGCTTATGCTCCGGTGCGTTCTCTACGCCGGTCAGCGATGCTCCGCCCCATTCGCCGCCGGCTGAGAAACCCTGAAGCAGTCGGAGCAGGACGAGCAAGATTGGGGCGACGACTCCCAGCGTGGCATAGCCAGGCAGGCAGCCAATGAGGAAGGTGCTGGTGCCCATGATGATCAGCGTGGTGATCAGAACGGTTCGGCGTGAATACTTGTCGCCGAAGTGGCCAAAGACAATGCCACCGAGGGGGCGGGCCAGGAACCCCGAGCCGAAGGCGGCGAAGGCAATAATTGTCCCGACCAGTGGGTCAAAGTCTGGGAAGAATAATTTGGGAAAGATTAGTGCGGCGGCAAGGCCGTAAATGGTGAAGTCATAGAACTCCATCGCCGTGCCGAAGCCGGCGACCATGAAGATCTTGCCGGTGGAAATTTTGGGTCGAGTGGATGTATCGGTGCGGTTCATCTCGGTCCTGGGATCTAGAAGGTGAGCAGGCCGTCTCGGCTGGCGAGGTCGGGGTTTGTGTTCGAGTACTGCAGTGTGAAGTTATCGGTGTCTAGGCCGATGCTCAGTAGGGTTTCCCACTGTTCGGTGGCGGGTTTCCCGGGCTCCGGAGCCATGCAGAGCAGCGGTTGTTCATCGGGTCCGCTGGCCAGCAAGTCGAGCAGCTCCGCGGTGGAATTGGCCGCCGCGCCTGAAGTGCGCTCGCTCAGGTAGTCATAGCGTTCTGCAGTGGTGGAATCGGCGGGCATGACATCTTGGCTGAAGAGTCCGGCATCGAGGAAATGGTTGGTATGAAGCGCCCAGCCGTTGTCGGTGCGGTTGACTACGCGCTGGCCAAGCGGGCTGAATTCGAGGCTCGCAACTTCCGGGCGGTCGCCCCCAGTGACCACGGTGAGTACCGTTGAGGCGCAGACCGACGCGTCGGCGGTAAGGTCAATTGCCTCATCGAGAGTGGTTGCGCGCTCGAGAACCGAGCGTGCAATGGAGTGAACGGGCACGCCGCCGCCCGGATGGTCCGTGGCGTGGGCAAGGATATTGAAGTGTAGGCCTAGTCCGTCGGAGTTCACTCCGATCTTCCCGTTGATGCCAAATTCCGTGAATTGCTTGACGCGACGCGAGCCAGCGCATTCGAGTTCGTGGAGCAACCCGTCGGCCGCGAGGTGCGGATGCCAGTCCCACGTCTGTAAGGTCACCGGTGCACCGCGCCCGGACAGAAACGCGCTCGTGGAGCACTCTCCTTCACGGCTGGGCTCGGCCGCCGCGAGCACCTCGGTGCGTGCATTCAAGGCGGACAGTTGCCAGAGCTCGATCTCTAGTGCCTCGGCTTGCGCGCGCAGTTCTAGGGCCAGCCCGGCGTCCCATTCATGTAGTGCCTCGAAGCAATTTTCCGCGGTGCTTCGTACCTGAGTCTCTGGGATTGACTTTGCGGAGAAGTGCAATAGGTAGTCTTGGACGTTTCGCGTGATTAGGGTGCCGAAGCGAGCTGCGAGTTCTTGACCGCGCGCGGCGGGGTCAACGGTGGTGGTGCGGAAGCTGTGAAGGCGCATTCAGTGCTCTTTTCTAGGGTGTGCATCTTGCCTGTGATGCCCGGTGCCAGTGAACTGAATTACACGTTAAGGATATAAAACGTTTTATACAACGAGTTCGAAAGGGTAAATTTAACTAGCCGTTGATCAGGGAGAAAAGAGAGGTTCCTAGATGGCGCGGGCTAAAAAGACGACGATTCACGATGTGGCGCGCGCCGCAAACGTCTCGATAACGGCCGTTTCGCATGCCCTGAACGGCAAGGGGACGCTCAGTGAACAGACTCGAGAGCGAATCATCCACACCGCAGCCCGCATTGGATACCAAGCCGACGCGCTAGCTCGTGGACTGCGCAACGCGCCCCTCGGATCCATTGGGGTGGTTTATCGATCGCTGGACGTCTTGGGAGAGTACTTCCATCCGGGAGTCGACGCCTTTAGCCACACACTCAGTACGATGAGCGCTCTCGCACTACAGCGAGGCTACGCCCCGATGATCCTCCCGGATTTGACCGGAACGAATATTCCGACCATTTCTTTCGCCCTAGACGGCTACGTGGTGATATCCCCACATCGTGCCGATCCGGTGGTTGAGCTACTTCGAAACCGCGGCATTCCTTATGTCACCGTCGGGGCCGACCCCGACCGACCGGAATTTACCGCCTGGGCTTCCGAGGACGACGCAGAAAGCTGTACCCACGTGCTCGAACACCTACGCCGACAGGGTGCACGCCACCCGGTCCTGCTCCGCGGAGCCGATGAAAACGCGTGGAATATCGACAGCGAGCGTGCTTATCTGAGCTGGTGCCACAAATACGACCTATCGCCGCGAGTGTATCGTCTAGCCGAAGCCAGTGGAGTAGGCGGCGCGGCAGAGCTCCTGCCCCGAATTTTAGGCGAGGGAAGCGTCGACGCCATCTACGCCATGACCGCCCGCCATGCCTGCGGGGTGTTGCACGCGGCCACCGATCTCGGGCTTCGAGTGCCCCACGACCTTCTGGTGGCCACCGGGTCGGACGCGGAATCGGCACGCTTCAGCCGCCCGGCCATCAGCGCCGTACAACTAAATCCGGACGTAGTCTGTGCCGACGCGTTGGACTTGTTGCTCGAACAGATCTCCGGGCAGGTAAGTAGCGGGCCGCGTCGTTGCCGCGCAAAATTTCGCGCAAGAGGCTCAACGCTGCGCAAATAGCGGGCAGACTATCCGTCGGAGGATGCGGTAGACACCTCAAAGTCGGTGTCTTTTGAGGCGGCGGGAGCTGCGCCGCTACCGGCCAGCCGGCGCCCCTCAAAGGCACGTGCCAAGGTGACCTCGTCGGCATACTCCAGGTCTCCGCCGACCGGAAGGCCCGAGGCCAGCCGGGAAATTTCGATACCCAGTGGACGCAGGGTGCGCACCAAATAGGTGGCGGTTGCCTCGCCCTCGAGGTTGGGGTCGGTGGCCAGGATCAATTCGGTGATCGACTCATCACCCAAGCGGGAGAGAAGTTCGCGGATGCGCAATTGTTCCGGGCCGATGCCCTGCATCGGATTAATCGAGCCGCCGAGGACGTGGTAAAGACCGTTAAAGGCCCTCGTTCGCTCAATGGCCAACACGTCCTTTGACTCCTCGACGATGCAGATCTTGCTACCGTCGCGGCGTTCGTCGCGGCAGATGGCACAGGTCTCCTGCTCGGAGATGTTGAAGCAGATGGTGCAGAACTTCACCTTCTCCTTAACCGTCTGGATCGCCGCGGCCAGCTTCGTCATTTCCTGCGCGTCGGAATCCAGAATATGGAAGGCGATGCGTTGGGCCGACTTTGGGCCGATGCCAGGCAAGCGACCGAGCTCGTCGATCAATTCCTGCACTGCGCCTTCGTACACCTGTGCCACATTCCTTTCGGTTACCGCGCGGTGGGAGTTCCCACCGCTGTAAAGTATCGCGGTCTTGACTGTATTGTCTCACCACGACGGTTTGGGTTAAAGGCCGCGGTTAATCTCCACCACGTTGCCGTTAACATCGCGTTGTTCGATGACTACACCCTCGAGCAACCGCTCGATGGCCGGAACGCCGATAAGGGCTGAGTCCTCTACGGCGATGTCGTCATCGCTGGGTACGAAGTCCTCCGGCTCGGGAGCCGGTTCGGGGACAGGGGCCGTGGGGGCCGGAGCTCCCCAGTCGCCGGCGGCCGGCGCGGGTACGTTGCCACCGTTGCTCGGACTCTGCGCCTGGCTCATGAGCTGTTGATAGCGGCTGAGTTTTTTGCCCGCCTCCGGTGCCCGTGGGGCAGACTCGGATGGTGCTTGGACGTCGAGACCGGACCGCGCGGGGTCGCCCCAACCACTAGCCGCAGGCTTAGGCGGTGCCACAGGGCGCGCGGAATCGCGTTGCGGTTCAGGCGAGGTGTTCTCCGGTGCCGGAGGTGCTGCCGGTTGCTCTACCGTGTGGGGAGCCGCGTTGTGCGAATCCTGCGTCTCTGGCTCCGGGGTCCGGGCGGGAGTGCCGGATTCCGGAGCTCTGGTCGGAGTCGGCTCCTCGGGCGCCGGAACCGCCATGGCCGCGAACGTATCGGTGGTGCTGCCTGGATGCAGTGGTGTTGCGGAGACAGGGCGCTCGATGGTGGGGCGTCCTGCCTGTTCGGCAGTGCGCGCGGCCATGCCAGCCGTCATCACCGGCTTCGGCGCCACCGGGGGTCCATCGAAACTACGCGGAGCACGGCTCGGCGCCGGGGCAGCGGCCGGTTCGGTTTTCGCTACCAGACGCAGTGCGGACACTGAATCGGTGGGACGTTGCGTCTGTTCGGCAGGTGCCACCGGATCCGGGTACCCGTAAGGATCGCCTCCCGCAGGTGGCGCGTCGTAGTACTCGTCGAACGGAGGCTCGTCCGGGTAGGGGGCCTCGCCGTAGGGACCGCTTGTCGTCGGTGCCGTTGGCCGGGAAGGCGCTGGGCGTGACGCTTCTGGGGCTCTACTAGGTGCCGGAGTTGAATCGCTGGCGCCCTGAGGCGCCGGAGCAGCCGGTGCGGTGGCTACTGAACGCGCCGGCTCGGGCCGGCGATCACCTTTTGGGTTGCCACCACCGCCCGGAGCCGAGCCGCCCTCCGTGAGCACAATATTCACTTGCCGCTGGGCCGTTTGCGACACAACGTTGGTCAACAACTGCATCATGTCGGGACGGTTGTTGAGGTTGTTGAGCGGCCCCTTGTTATTGAACGCGAGGGTCAACGTGCGTCCGTCGAATCCGGCGATCGTGGCGTAGTTAGCCACCATCGAGTGCAGAACCCGCGAGCTGGATTGCAGTTGTTGCAGAATGCTAGGCCACGCCTGCTGGAACGCCTGCACGCCAGAGCCCGATGGAGCCTGGCCTTGCTGCTGCGGCTGGCCCTGCTGTTGCGGCTGCGCCATATTAGGAGCCTGCGGGGCCGCGACCTGCCGCTGTGGTTCAACGTGCTGCTGACGCTGGGCCTCCGCGCGCGCTTCAGCTTCACGTCGTGCCGCTTCTTGACGTGCGGATTCTTCCGCTTGCCGCTGGGCCTCGGCGCGTTGGGCTGCTTCGCGTTCGGCGGCCTCGCGTCGGGCGGCTTCCTCGGCCTGTCGCTGGGCTTCGGCCTGCTGTTGGCGCTCGACTTCGGCGCGCTGTTCGGCTTCGCGTCGTGCCGCTTCTTCCGCTTGTCGCTGGGCCTCGGCGCGTTGGGCTACTTCGCGTTCGGCGGCCTCGCGTCGGGCGGCTTCCTCGGCCTGACGCTGTTGTTCAACCTGCTGTTGACGCTGCGCTTCGGCGGCGTGATCGTGCTGTGGTTGGTTCATGCCAGCGGCAGACTGACCTTGCTGTGGTGCTTGCGAGGTTTGGTTCTGCTTCGGTGCGGACTGTGGGCGATTCGCCGCGGCTCGTCGCGCGAACTCTGCCATGGCAGGGTTCTGCTTAACATCGTCGATTGAGACGCCTGTGCCGAAGGACAGATCTTCGTCGGGGTCGGGAACTAGGCTGAAGGGCGAAACCCCGTCTGGGCGTTCGGCCGGGACGCTGGGCCCAGGCTGCACAGGTGTTGTCACCGGCGTACCTTCGTCCTTTGGCCCCCAGGTGGCACCCCAATCCGCGTCCGTTCCCTGATTCAACGAACGATTAGCTTCCGGGTCTAGCGGTCCGTCGGCGTCGGGCTGCGCTGAATTTTCGCTGGGCTGCTGCGGCTGTGGCTCTCGGTGAGCCGGATCTGGGCTCGCGTTGGCGGATGCAGTGGGTTCCTGAGCAGGTGCCGCAGGTTGCGACGCAACAGGTTGCGGCGCCGCCGGTTGTGGAGCTGCGGGAGCCGAGGGTGCTTCGTTCTGTTGGGGCGCGGCAGCTGCCGGTTGTGCTTCGGGGGCACCAGCCTTGGCGGCCGCCAGCGCTTCACGCACCGCGGCGGCACCCTTGCGCACAACGCCGGGAGCCGGGGCGGTCGGTGAAGAAGCCGCGGCGTCCGCAGCCAGATCATCACCCAGCTCCGGCAACCCGCCACCGGTCATGGCATGGCGTTCTAAGCGATCAAGGCGTGCTGCAAGCGAGCGTTCGGACTGATCAGCGGCGGGTAGGAGCAACCGCGCTGCCAACAGTTCGAGGTGCAGGCGCGGACTGGTTGCTCCGGTCATATCGCTCAGCGCCTGGTTGGTGACGTCGGCCCAGCGGCTGATTTCGGCCGAGCCAACCTGCGCGGACTGTTCACGTAGAATATCGAGCTGATCAGCCGGAGTAGCACGCAGAATCTTTTCGAGTCCCTCGGGCACGGCCTTGGCAATAATCATGTCGCGCAGGCGTTCCAGAAGATCTTCGACAAATCGTTGCGGGTCTTGACCGCTTTGCACAATCCGATCAATGGCACCAAAGAGTGCGGCCCCGTCTGCCGAGCGTAGTGCCTCGGTGACATCATCGAGCAAGGTCGCATGCGTAAAGCCCAGCAACGAGGTGGCCATCTCGTAATCGACGCCGTTTGCTCCCGCGCCGGCCATGAGCTGATCGAGCACCGAAAGCGTATCGCGTACCGAACCACCACCGGCACGGATAACCAAGGGGAGTACCCCGTCAGAGACGGGCACGTTCTCGCGCTCACAGAGCAACTGCAGGTAGGCCAAGAGCGCCTCGGGTGGCACCAAACGGAAAGGGTAATGGTGGGTGCGTGACCGGATGGTGCCGATGACCTTGTCCGGCTCGGTGGTCGCGAAGATGAACTTAATGTGCGCCGGCGGCTCTTCAACGATCTTCAACAATGCGTTGAAGCCGGCAGGGGTGACCATGTGGGCTTCGTCAATGATGAATATTTTGAAGCGGTCGCGCGAGGGCGCAAAGGTTGCGCGTTCGCGTAGATCGCGTGCGTCTTCGACACCGCCATGGCTTGCAGCATCGATTTCGATGACATCGAGCGAACCGGGGCCGCCGCTGGCCAGGTCACGGCAGCTGGGGCAGGTTCCGCAAGGAGTTGCGGTGGGGCCCTCGGCGCAGTTCAAGCATCGCGCCAAGATGCGCGCGCTGGTGGTTTTACCGCAACCACGGGGGCCGGAAAATAGGTAGGCGTGATTGACGCGGTTCTTTTCCAGCGCGGTCATCAGGGGAGCGGTCACATGCTCTTGCCCGATAACGTCGGCAAAGGTGTCGGGACGATATCTGCGGTAAAGCGCTGTACTCACACCGGTACCCTATCCGTTGTGCGATGCCCGCGGCATCAACTGGTGAACAAATTCATCTGGCTCGACTATCCACGGTTCACGTGGCAGCCGCGCTGGGTCGAAAGCGGCCAAGGCCGCCTCTAACGAGGCGCCCGGTAGGCTCAATGACTCTAGCAAGCCGAACCTCACGAATCGGGGATCTATACCTTTCTCGGAAAGGTCTTCGAGCGTTACCGCGCCGTCTCTTTTGGCCAGCCGCTGCCCTTGAGCGTTGAGAGCCATGGGGACATGAGCGTAATGCGGAATTTCATACCCCAAAAGCTGGGCCAAGTATGCCTGTCGCGGTGCCGATGAGAGCAAGTCGTCACCACGGACGACTTGATCGATTCCGTACTCTCCGTCGTCTACTACTACTGCAAGATTGTAGGCAGGGGTACCGTCATTTCGAAGAAGCACGAAGTCATCGACGGGAGCCGTCACTTCGCCCGATAACTCATCCTGAATGGTGAACTCGGAAACCTCGGAACGAAGGCGAATAGCTGCGGGACGGGATCGTGATTTTTCGGCGCGTTGGGCGTCAGATAAGTTGCGGCAAGTCCCGGGGTAAGCACCGGGGGCAGCATGAGGCGCGCTGGCTGCCTGCGCGATGTCTTTGCGCGTGCAGTAGCATTCGTAAACAAGATGACGGGCGCGCAGGTTGTCTACCGCCGCGTGATAGACCGCGCGGCGGTCATTCTGCACGACGAGCGGGCCGTCGAATTCCAGGCCTACGGCTTCAAGCTCGTGAAGTTGTTGCTCCTGCGCTCCGGCACGTGCACGATCTAGGTCTTCGATGCGGAGCAGAAATTCGCGGCCAGTGGAGCGGGCGAAAAGCCACGCAAGAATTGCGGTGCGCAAATTTCCAATGTGGAGCGGCCCAGACGGGCTGGGGGCGAAACGTCCAGCGCCCACAACGACTCCATTCGGATTGCTAGAAAAGTCAAAGACCCCTCATGCACCTGCCAGAGCCCATCTACCCTTGCTACCTTCCGGTCCTGGGGGAGTTCAACAGGATGACACCACACGAGGGGTCGATTAAGAAGTTTACCCGACCACTCGCGGTGAACGGAAATCGAGTGAGGCGCGGTTGCTCTCAGCGACGTTTCCGAGGAAATGACTATCCTGCCTCCTGAGCCTCGCCGTCATGCCACCCCAGTGCTTGACGGGTCCGACCGTCGAGTTTTACCACCGGCAACATTGCTGGTGGCTCATCTCGTTGACCGAAAACCTGAGGTGTCGTGATGCTTCCAGGAACTTCGAACATGACCACCTCATGGGGTGAACGCCATTCGGCAGAGCCGTCGGGCAGGTAGACCACCTGCCAGCCCAAGGCGTGCTTGAACATCTGATGCTGCTTGCAAAGCAATCGACAGTTCTTCCGTGTAGTACCGCCGCCTTTGGCCCAGTCGTCGATATGGTCGATCTCGCTTCGTTCCGGAAGCCGATTACATCCGGGGAACTGGCAAGTTTGATCACGGTAACGCACCAAATCGCGCAGTGCCTGTGGTGGACGGTAACGAGTTCGGCCGACATCTATAACCGCACCGGTCCATGGATCTGTGAGAACCTTCAGAAAGGACGGCGCCTGCTCGGTGAGCTTGAGTGCGGCACCCAATGGAATGGGTCCATAACCCTCGAGATCCGCAAGGGTCCGCTTTGGATCAGCCAGCATCTCCACCGCTGGAATGGTGATGGCTACCCTCGGCTTAAGTGGCGTGCCGGCACGTTCCGGCCAGCCGTCGAGGAGCGCATCACGGAGGATGTCTACCCGTAGCTGCTGGTCACTTCGCTGATCGTCGGGATCACGATGTGCTCCAGCGTGCCAATTGATGGTGTTGACGATGGCTAGAACGTCCTCGGCTGGCATATAGGCCCGAAGTACCGCCATCCCGTCATCCTCGGGCCACCAGACAACCGAACGTGCCTCGCGTACCTGTTCATGACGTTCCTCGACCGGCTGCGGATGGAGCCGATCTCGCATCTTGCGGGCCCGGTTGGAAACCGTTTGGTCCGAAGCTGTGTGCGCAATTGGCAACAGAACCTTTTCCATCTGCTCCACATCTTCAGGGAGCAAATCTTGGGCATGCCGCACAATTTCTTGGGCGCTCTTGCCGGTTATGGCTGCTCTGGCCAGCGCGTTGAAAGTATCCGGGCAAAGCGAGCGTAGACCTTCGGCGGTCATCAGCTTTGTTTGCATGGATCGTTCGCTGACCCGCACGGCGCCGGCGGCTTCGGCGACGAACGACGAGCGTATTGTTGGTTCCTCGCTGGGATTAACGCCGTAGCATTCGGCTGATTTTTCGCGAAGTAACTCATCGGGGATCAATGGGTCCGTCCGTTGAACTTCGGCTTCGCGGATTGATAGTTCGAAGCTATCGGAAAGGAGCATCGCCTCGGCGGCGTCGATCATGCTCCTGAGTCGCCCGATGGTTTCGAGGCGAGACAAGCCTTCGGCCGCCGTGGTTGGCGCACCCATGTCACGCAGTTTGGTTGCCGTGTCCAGCAGAGTGCCAAACACGCGATCGCTTTCAATCTCTGCAGACCAAGTACCGTCGCGCGCGGTGTATTCGCGGCTACCCGGTGGAGTGATATGCAGGCGATGCGGATCATCATCGCTGTGAAATACCTCTCGTTTACTCATACTTCTATGATCCAGATCACTACCGACAGTTTGGTTTCGAGTCCTGAACTGGTGGACGCAGGGGGATTGGCCGCGGAATACCGCGGATTTTGGTGAGGGATTCGCGCGGAGAGGTAAGCGCGACCGTCCGATTCGTGATTGGGGAAAATCTTCGGTATGCTGGAACCTGCTCTACGGAGCACTGAGGAGGATTCGCCTAGCGGCCTATGGCGCACGCCTGGAACGCGTGTTGGGTTAACGCCCTCAGGGGTTCAAATCCCCTATCCTCCGCCGAAGTCAACACCCCGGATGATCGCGAAAGCGATCTTCCGGGGTGTTGTCGTTTAATCCACTGTGGACGTGGCGGGGTCGCTGGTGTCGTGGCATGCTGAGCTTGCGAGGGATCGAAAGGATGCACCGATGGCCAGCAAGCTCACCGAAGTAGCGATCGACTGTATGGAGCCGCAAAAGCTGGCGGATTTTTGGTGCCAAGTTTTGGGCTATGTGGTGGTCGACGCGAGCGATGATGTGATTTCGATTGGCCCGTCCGAAGGTCGGGAGCCGCGCGAGCTGGAGGGCCCAGCGGCGTGCTTGTTGACCTTTGCGCGAGTTGCAGAGTCCAAGGTAGTGAAGAACCGCCTACATCTTGATGTCAATCCTGTTGGTTGCACTCAGGACGAGGAGGTGCGGCGGCTGCAGGCCCTTGGCGCGCGTCGCGTGGACGTGGGGCAAGGGCAGGTTCCCTGGGTCGTCTTGGGCGACCCGGAGGGTAATGAGTTCTGCGTGTTGGCGTCGCCGGGACGTTAGTCCAGTGCCTCGGCTTCTTCGTCGGGCACCCATCGCATGAGGTCCCCGGGTTGGCAGTCGAGAGCCTGGCAAAGTGCTTCGAGGGTGGTAAAACGCACCGCCTTGGCGCGGCCATTTTTTAGGACCGCGAGGTTGGCTGGGGTAATGCCGATGCGTTGGGCGAGCTCGCCTACACCCATTTTGTGCCGGGCGAGCATCACGTCGATATCGATGATGATCGCCACCTAGATCACCTCACCGAGTTCGTCGCGCAGGTGGGTGGCCTCGAGTTCGGTGTCTGTGGCCTGTTTGAGTAGTAACCGCAGGATGATCACGATCAATGCCACGCCTCCCATGGCTAGCGCTAACCCGCCAACGAGGAGCACGATTCCCGGCGGGACGGCTTCGCCCGGGGCCAGGATGACGCCGAGGGCCAGGGTTAGCAGTGCGGCGAAGCCGACGCAGCCGATGATGGTGTTGACGAACTTGAAGGCGGCGGGGGAGAAGACGGTGCGCTTATGCACCATGCTCGCCAGTCGCCAGACGCAGAGGGCGCAGATCTGTAGTGCCAAGAGGAGCAGACCAAGGTAGATCAGTACCGAGATGCGCTGGTATTCGTTCGGTGGTGCGGGCGTGGGGCCGTCGGCGATGGCTAGCGGAATCATGAAGCACTGCACGAATAGCCCACCGAGTATGGCGGCGGCCAGCACGATTTTTAGAAGGAGTATGGTGGCGCGTCCCATGACAGATTCCCATCGTTAAGCGATTGTTATCTATCGAAAAACGATACTCTGGTCGATCTGGAACGGCAAGTGGTGAGGTGCAACGCCGAACATGTCGCGACCCGCATCCCCGATGAACGGCGGGGACGCGGGTCGCGATCTGCGGAGGGGTAAAGCTCGTAGCTAGGCGCTCTTACGGGTCTTTACCAGCTGGGGGTAATGCCGCGCGGCGGTTTCCGGGTGTGCGCGGAGCCAGCCCTTGAGCACGTTGGCGCCGTAGGAAGCGAGCATCGGATTGTGCGGATCATCCGAGACACCGCGGGCTGCGGCGGCCAGTTCGGCGGGTAGCTGCACCTTCTCGATCACCGCGTCGAGCCGCGGAGAGTAGAAGAAAGGCACCGAGTAGCGGTCAACATCCTTCGGCGGGGCAATCACGCGGTGGATAGTTGCCATGAGGTAGCCGTCGGTCGCCACCTCGAGCATTTCGCCCAGGTTCACCACTAGGGCACCCGGCGTGGGTGGTACGTCGATCCAGTTGTCCTGCCCGTGCGGCTGCACCTGCAGACCGCCGACCGCGTCTTGAAGTAACAGGGTGATGAAGCCGTAGTCGGCATGCAGCCCCACGCCCTGGTTTCCGGCGCCAGGAACCGCCCCGCCGCCAACATAGTGCACGAGCTTGCCCATCCACGCCGGGCTATCGGCGAAAGGCTCGTCGAAGTAGTCTTCGGGGAGACCCAGTCCGACGGACAGCGCGGAGAGTAGTTCGTGGCCCGTGTGGTGCATGAGCTCGGCCCACGCCATGGCGCGCTGCTCGAGCTGCGGGAAATCCGTGGGCCACTGGTTCGGGCCCTGCAGGTTCAGGTAGGGGGCGTCGGCCGGCACGGTATCGAGGGCCGGGCGCTGCGGTCCGTAGTCGATCTGCTCGCGGGAATCGGCGCGTCCGCGGGTGATCTCGGCGCCGAGGCGGGTGTAACCGCGGAACTGGGCGCTGCTGCGGTTATCGAGCTTCAGCTTCTCTTCGGTGGGCTTGGCGAAGAACTGCGCAACGGTGTCCAGCAGTTCGCGATCCTGCCCGGTGTAGGCGGCATATCCCACGATCTGGAAGAAGCCCACGCGGTGCGCGGCTTCGCGCAGGGCGTCGACGAATTCGGCGTTGAAGGAGCCATCCGCGGTGCGTGCGGTGGAGATGTCGAGCACGGGGATCTGCGTGATTGCGTTGTTCATAGCTCAAGGGTGCACCTGTGCGCACCTTTGTGACTAGCCTTCGTTACGTAGGATTTGCCCGAGTTAACCCACGCGTCAAAAACTTTGCATCGCGCCGATATTCGGCGCATAATATGCGCTCGCTGCGTGCCGGGCCACTAGGCGGACCCGTGGATGACGAGATATGTCAGAGCGCGGGGCAAACGTATGCTGGAAAGGTGATTTTTCGTTCCGTGGGCGACGACCGCCCCTACCCCGAGCATGAGCTTCGCACACCGGCCGATTGGGCGAGCCTGCCGCCACAACAGGTGCGGCTGGCCGATTTGATCACCACGAAACGCACCCTAGACCTCGAGGCCCTGCTCGCCGAAGACTCGACCTTCTATGGCGATCTGTTCCCGCACGTGGTGCGCTACGACGGGGCGCTCTATCTGGAGGACGGATTGCACCGGGCGGTGCGTTCGGCGTTGCACCACCGCACCGTCATGCACGCACGAGTTCTCGACCTAGACTCGTCAGGGCCGACCTGAGCTGTATAGGCTGGGCGCACAGCGTGGCACGCCGGGTGAAAGGGGCAAGGATTCGTGGGACAACGGCGCAAGGAAGACCCCAATGAATGGCATGGCCAGCATATTGTCTCCGAGGCAGAACTGAGCTTCAGCTCGGATGCGGCGGCCAAACGC
The DNA here is from genome assembly GCA_031317595.1 of Glutamicibacter sp. PS. GTDB lineage: Bacteria > Actinomycetota > Actinomycetes > Actinomycetales > Micrococcaceae > Glutamicibacter > Glutamicibacter endophyticus. The sequence continues at coordinate 2,303,753 of JANCMB010000001.1, read as the reverse complement.
CGTCGTCGGCTGCGGCAGAACTGGGTCTTTGGGGTGCTGGCGGTGCTGGTGCTCGCGGTCTTTGCCCTGGCCTATGCGGTGTTCACCGGGGTGGTGACACTGCCCGGGCAGGCGGCCCCCGCCCCGCGCAGCGAACAACCACAGATTGAGAACCCGAGCTGCCCGGACCTTGAATTCACGCCGCCGCCGGCCGCGGAGGTGTCGGTGCGCGTGATCAATGCGACCACGCGCGGCGGATTGGCCTCGCGCACGTCGCAGGATCTGGTGGAGCGCGGCTTCGACATTCACGCCACAACCTCCGGGTCCAGCGACTACGCGGAGCAGACCGGCGCGGTGATCGCCGGCCCGAAGGGATATGCCGCGGCGCTGGCCATTCAGCGTCAGGTGCCCGATGCGGTGTTCGTGTTCGACGAAAACCGCACGGACGCGATCGTCGACCTGGAACTGGGGGCGGAGTTCGAATCCCTGGCCCGCGAGCGCAAGGTGGCCACCGGGCCAGGCACGCTGCGCTGTGCTCAGTAGTTAAGCCGCAGGCCCGGAAAGTTCCGCATGCACCTGACGCAGGGCGGAGGCGAAGTTCTCGCTCGGTTGCGCCCCGGAGATCCCGTACTTGCCCTCGAGCACGAAGAAGGGCACCGAATTGATGCCCAACTGCCGGGCCTGGTCGATATCGGCGTTGACCTCATCGCTGTAGGCGGTGGACCCCAACAGCTCGGTGACCGTGGCGGCCTCCAAACCGTTCTCGGCGGCCAGCGAGGCGAGCGTGGAGACGTCGGCGGTATCCAGTCCGCGTTCGAAGTGTGCGGACAGCAACGCCTCCTTGAGCTGATCCCCCTTGCCCAGAGTTTTGGCGTAGGCCAGGAGCCGCAAGGCGGTGAAGGAGTTGCCCGGGCGTAGCGCGGCGAAATCGTAGTTCAGCCCCTCACCGGCGGCCTGCTCGGTGACATGTTCCATCATGCGGGTGACGTCGGACGGGTCCATGCCCTTGGCCTGGCACAGGTACTCATGTTCGCTGCCCGGGTAGTGCTCCGGCAGGCTCGGGTCCAGTTGATAGGCGTGCCAGTGCACCTGAATCTGGTCGGCGAACTCCAACGAGGCCACCGCCCTTTCAAAACGGCGTTTGCCGATGTAACACCAGGGGCAGGCGATGTCGGAAAAGATGTCTACGCGCAGGGTCGTTTCGCTCATGCCCGGTGTAACCACGCCGCCACCGCGCACATTCCCGGCGCACCGCAGCGCCGCTGCGTGAGCTTGGCAACCAGCACCGGTCGCGGCGTTAGGCCCGCGGCACCGAGCTGGCTCGCCGACGACCTAGCCACAGGTAGCCCAGGCCGAGCAGCGCCAGCCAGCAGCCACCGGTGTACAGCGCCACCCGGGTGTCCGCGCTGAGCGCCAGCAAGGCCACCACCAGGCCCATGAAGCCGAGCGCCACCCACGCGGAGAGCGAGCCGCCGGGCAGTTCGTAGGCGCCGCGCTCTCCGGTGGCGGGGTGTCGGCGGCGCATGGCCAGATAGGAGGCGAGGATCATGATCCACACCCAGACGGTGGCGAAGGTGGCCACGGAGGCGATCAGCAGGAACAGCGACTGGGGCAGTACCGCGTTCAGGATCACTCCGAGCACAAGGACGAGCGCCATCACCAGCACGCTTAGGTACGGCACCCCATTGGCGGAGACCTGGGCGAAGGAGCGCGGGGCGTGGCCCTGGCCGGCCATCGCGTAGAGCATCCGGCCAGCGCCGAAGGTATCGGCGTTGATCGCCGACACGGCCGCGGTAATGACCACGGCGTTGAGCACATGCGCCGCCGCGGGGAGCCCCAACGCCTCAAAGATCTGCACGAAGGGACTCGAGGAACCGTCGATGGCCCGCCAGTCGAAGAGCATCATGACCACCGCGAGCGAGGCCACGTAGAACAGCAAAATGCGCCAGGGCACGGTGTTGATGGCGGCCGGCACCGCGCGTGCCGGGTCCTTGGCCTCGCCGGCGGTGATGCCGATGGTTTCGATGCCGCCGAAGGCGAACATCACCACGGCGAAGGACAGCAGCAACCCGGTGAAACCATGGGGGAAGAGCGTGCCGGCGGCCAGTAGCGTGTCGAGACCGGTGGCGTGGTCGCTGCCGGGAGCCTGAAAACCGAAGATGATCAACGCCGCGCCGCCACCGATCATCGCCATAATCGCCGCAACCTTCACCACGGCCAGCCAGAATTCGGTTTCGCCGAAAACCCGCACCTTCATGAGGTTCACCGCCGCGATGAACAGCACCACGGCGGCCACCCAGATCCAGCGGGGCACCTCGGGGAACCAGAAGCCCATGTAAATGCCGAAGGCGGTGACGTCGGCGATGGCCACAATGGCCATTTCGAAGGTGAAGGTCCATCCGGTCAAGAAGCCGGCGAAGGGCCCCAAATATTCGCTCGCGTACTGCGCAAAGGAGCCGGAGACCGGGTGCCGCACCGCCATTTCACCCATGGCCCGCATGACGACGAAAACTGCGGCGCCGCCAATCATGTAGGCCAACAGCACGGCCGGGCCGGCGGCCTGAATCGCAGCGGAGGAACCGTAGAACAGCCCGGTGCCGATGGCCGATCCCAGGGCCATGAAGCGGATATGTCGTGCCGAAAGTCCGCGGGAGAGGGTATTTGTCTCGGTGCTCACTGCGGGGGCCTGCTGTAACTGCTTCATACTCGCTTCACGGTGTGCTGGCGGGGGAGCCGCCGGGCGCGGCCCAGCGTACAGTTTAACGGCGCCGCGGCAGACCTGGCGCCCGGATGTGGCGGGGGCAACGCGCTGCGCTAGTTGTTATTCGTCACGTCCCGCGCCAGACCGGCGAATCTTTCCGCGCGGCCGGAGGCCAGCACGTCGGCCAACCAGCCGGCGGTGACCGTATAGGCCTGAGTGCGCACCGGGCGGCGCGAGAGGAAAATATCGTGCAGGGCTCCGTCGAAGCGCGAAATGGTTAGCCGAGGGCCCAGATCCAGCGCGCGTTGCGCCACGGCCCGCACATTCAACGCGGTGTCCGCGCTCAACGCCCGTGCATCCCAGCGTGGGGCCAAATAGTCGCGTGCGGAGAGCAATACGTGGACCGGGATGGGCAGGTCCAGACCGTGGGCGAGCTGCTCCTGACCGGCCAGTACCGCCGAAATGAACCCGGTGGTCAGCGGGAAGCCCTGCGCCGGACGCCAGGCGAGGTTATAGTCCCATTCGCCATCTTGGGCGGCGTTGACGGTGCGCGTGTAGATGCCCGGGTCCATACCCGGCAGGATCCGGTGCGGGTTCACGAAGCTGCCCGCGTCGATCAGCGGCTTCAAGGCCTCGCGGCCGTAGCTGGTGGCCTGAAATTCGAGCCATGGAGAATTGAGCACCAGTGCATCTACCGCCCGGGGATGCTCCGCGGCATACAGGGCCGCGGAAAGCCCACCGGTGGAGTGCCCGAGCAGCACCCGCTGCGCGTCGGGGTGCTCGGCCTTGATAATGGCCAAGGCCGCATCGAACTCCTCGGCGTAGTGCGAAAGATTATCGATGTACCCCGGTTCCAGCGCCGGTTCGCCGGGAGTCGGTACCAGGTTGCGCCCATAGTTGCGCAGGTCCACCGCGTAGAACGCTGCCCCGGTGGCCCCAAAGAACTCGGCCAGCTCACGTTGGAAAAAATAGTCGGACCAGCCGTGCACCGCCAGTACCGCAACCGACTCCAGCGGTGCGCGGGGGACCGGATGAAAGAGCGAGAACCGCCGTGGACCACCCGGCGGCTGAGGCGGCCGGTAACGTACCAGCGTTGCCCGCTGCCCGTCCGAGAGCGGCAACACCCGGGACATGAAGTGCTCGCCGAGCACATCGGGCTGCCAGTTCTGTGCTGCCTGGTTCATGGCTCCAGCGTAGTCCAGCGCTGGCCGACGTGTGCCCTAAGCGCGGCTACGGCCGGCCACCCCCGGGTGGGGTTGGCCGGCCGTAGCCGGTGCCGGGGTGCGAGGCTAGCCCACCAGTTCCAGCGCTGGGCTCGGGACGTCCAGATAGCGCAGGTAGGCTCCGGCGGTCATGAACGTCGGGAAATCATCGCGCAGGGCGCAGGCTTCGAAGAGTTCCATCGCGTCCTCAAAACGGTCGCCCTCGAAACGTTCGATGCGCTCCATGATCTCGTCGGCCAGTTCGCTCACCCAGGCCCGAGAGATGATCTCTCCGGTGTCGGTGATGGCCGACTGGTGGATCCACTGCCACAGCTGCGAGCGGGAAATCTCCGCGGTGGAGGCGTCCTCCAATTGCTGGCGCAACACCACCGCACCGTTACCGCGCAGCCAGGACTCCAGGTAGCGCAGCCCGATCTCGATATTGTCGCGGATCCCCTGCTCGGTGATCGTGCCGGGCAGGCTGGCGATATCCAACAGGGCCGCGGCCGAGACCTGCACATCTTCGCGCTGCCGGGCGATCTGGTTCGGCTCCCCGCCCAGTGCTTCCTCGAACTCGCGGGCGGTCACCGGCACCAGATCCGGGTGGGCCACCCAGGAACCGTCGAAGCCCTCGGCGGCCTCGCGGCGCTTTTCCACTCGTACCTGCTCGAGCCCCGAGGCGGTGCGTTGCGGCGACTTCTTGCTGGGAACGAAGGCGCTCATCGAGCCGATGGCACTGGCCCCACGGCGGTGGCAGGCCCGCACCAGTTGTTCGCTGAAGGCCTGCATGAAGGGGGCCTGGTTGGTCAGCGTGGAGCGATCCGGCAAGACGAAGCGGGCGCCGCGGGAACGGAAGTTCTTAATGATGGAGAAGACGTAGTCCCAGCGGCCGGAGTTCAGCCCAGCGGCATGATCGCGCAGCTCGTAGAGGATCTCCTCCATTTCGAAGGCGGCGGTAATGGTCTCGATGAAGATCGTGGCGCGCACGGTGCCCTGCGGGATACCCAGCAGGTCCTGGGCCGCGGTGAAGACCTCGTTCCACAGCCGTGCTTCGAGGTGGTTCTCCAGTTTCGGCAGGTAGTAGTACGGTCCGAAGCCAGCGTCGATCAGCTTCTGCGCATTGTGGTAGAAATGCAGCCCGAAGTCGACGAAGGCACCGGAGAGCGGGGCCCCATCGATCAGCAGGTTCTTCTCCGGCAGGTGCAAACCACGCGGGCGAACCACCACGGTGGGCAGCGCCGAAAGCTCTTCGTGCACCAAGCGGTGCTCCACACCCTCGGGGTCGGTGAAGGAGAGCCCGCCGTCCAGCAAGCGGCGGATATTGACCTGATTCTTAATGACGTTCTGCCAGGTCGGCGAGCAGGTGTCTTCCATGTCGCCGAGCCAGACATTGGCCCCGGAGTTCAGTGCGGCGATCATCGCCTTGCGTTCGATGGGGCTGATGATTTCCACGCGACGATCACGCAGGCCCGGTGCCAGCGGGGCCACCGACCACGAGGAGTCCTCGCGGATCCGACGGGTTTCCTCGAGGAACTGCGGGTTACGGCCGTTGGCGATTCGGGCGCGGTTAACCTGGCGACGCTGCATGAGCTCCTGGCGGCGGTGCTCGAAGCCACGGTGCAGCGCGGCCAGGAAGTTCAAGGCACCTTCGGTGAGAATTTCATCCTGGTAACGCACGGGGGTGGCGGTGATGGTGATGGGGCAGTGGGAGGTTGCGGTGTTCATGGCAGCGTGTCCTTAAAAACTAGTGATTTGGCATCAGCCGGTCGGTGCGTCGAATCGACGACTGACAAGGGGTACGACGCAGGGTCGACCGGCTGACGCCAAGGCTCTAGGAGAGCGGATTAGTGGAATTGGCCTTCCTCGGTGGATCCCACCAAGGCCAGAGTCGAAGCGTTCGGGTTCAACGCGGTGGAGATGGTGTCGAAGTAGCCGGTGCCGACTTCGCGCTGATGCTTGGTGGCGGTGTAGCCGCGGGCCTCGGAAGCGAACTCCCGTTCCTGCAGATCCACGTAGGCGCTCATACCGTTGCGAGCGTAGCCGTGGGCCAGATCGAACATTTCGTGGTTCAGTGCGTGGAAGCCGGCCAGCGTGATGAATTGGAAGGTGAAGCCCATGGCGCCCAGTTCGCGCTGGAACTTAGCGATGGTGGCGTCGTCCAGGTGTTTCTTCCAGTTGAACGAAGGCGAGCAGTTGTAGGAGAGCATCTGGTCCGGGAACTCGGCCTTGACCGACTCGGCGAATTTGCGAGCCAGCTCGAGGTCCGGGGTTCCGGTTTCCATCCAGATCAGATCCGAATACGGGGCGTAGGCCTTGGCGCGGGCAATACATGGTTCGATGCCGTTGCGGACCTTGTAGAAGCCTTCCGCGGTGCGCTCGCCGGTGATGAATTCGCGGTCACGCTCGTCGACATCCGAGGTGATGAGGGTCGCGGCCTCGGCGTCGGTTCGGGCGATAATCACGCTCGGGGTGCCGGCGACGTCGGCGGCCAGGCGGGCGGCGTTCAGGGTGCGGATGTGCTGCTGGGTGGGGATCAGCACCTTACCGCCGAGGTGGCCGCACTTCTTCTCGCTGGCCAGCTGGTCTTCCCAGTGCACGCCCGAGGCTCCGGCTGCGATCATCGACTTCATCAGTTCGTAGGCGTTCAGCGGGCCACCGAAGCCGGCTTCGGCGTCGGCGACGATCGGAACCAGCCAATCCTCGACGCTCTTGATGCCCTCGGAGAATTCGATTTGATCGGCGCGCAGTAGCGCGTTGTTGATGCGGCGCACCACCTGCGGCACGGAGTTCGCCGGGTAGAGCGACTGGTCCGGGTAGGTGTGGCCGGAAAGGTTGGCGTCGGCGGCGACCTGCCAGCCGGAGAGGTAGATGGCCCGCAGGCCGGCCTTGACCTGCTGCACGGCCTGGTTGCCGGTCAACGCGCCGAGTGCGTTGGTGTAGCCGCCGGTCGGGGCTTCCTCAGTGAGCTGCTTCCACAGCTTCTCGGAGCCGCGACGGGCCAGGGTGTGTTCCTCGCTGACCGTACCCTGCAGCTTGACCACGTCGGCGGCCGAGTAATCGCGGGTGATGCCCTTCCAGCGCGGGTTGCTCTCCCAATCGTTTTCGATGGCTGCGATGCGGTTGTCGATCGAGTTCTGCTCGGTCATGGCTGTGCTCCTTTGCAACACCTGCATTGGTCACCGTTTCCGGTGAAGTTCTTCGTGAGAACAACTTTTCCGCAGGGGCAAGGCAGTGCACAGAGGTTTTAGGGATTAAGATTCGCCAGACTTCACGTTAGGAGAAGAAATACAATTTACTGCCCAGATATGTGTCGGATCACGCGAGAATGCACAGTATTCAGAAAATCGTGCGTGAAGAAATGAGAATCTTAACTAACTCTCGCGTGCGTCAGGGTCGAGGGAGACCAGTAACAACATCCCGCGGCCCTTGATGCGCACCTCGGCGGCGTCACCTCCGAGCAGCACATCGCGCACCGCCAATTCCTGCACCGTACCGTCGCCGGCGCTAAAGCTGGCCTTGCCTTCGGTCAGCAGGGCCAGCTGTCCATCGAATAGGTACTGTTCACGTTGCTTGGATAATTCCAGGACCCGCACGCTGCCGCGAACCTTGCCGCGCCGGGTCAGCAACTGGAGGGTTAAAACATCGCCGGTGGGCAACTCGGCGCTGGCCGGCACCCCGGCGTCCAGACGCAGCGGGCGGTAGCGCTCCACCGCATGAGGCGAATCCGTGACGACCTGCAAGACCTCGCCGAGAATCACCGTCGTGGTGCGTTCGAAACCCTCGTTCAGAGGTAGCTGCCCGGTATGTTCGACCGAAGCCACCGCAAGCATCCAGTCCGGCTCGCCGGTCGCATCCTGAAGTTCGCCCTGGGCCGTCAACGACCCTTGGGCGATCAACCGTTGGTCACCGAGTGGCCAAGGGTTCTTGGGGCAGTGGCGCAACTCGATGATGTTGCCGGGTGCTGGTAGGCGCGGTGTCTGGCTCATAGCTGCAAGCTTACGTGCCCATGAGCTCGCGCAGTCGCTCGAGCACCAGGGTGGGCTCCGCCCCCGCGTCGATGACCGGCCAGCCATAGGCCTTGGCCAGGCGCAGATACTCGAGTCGACTAGCCATCAGATAGCTCAGGGTTTCCTCGTCCTCGCCGCGGGCGCGGACCCGTGCCAGGGCCACGAAGGGATCGACGTCCAGCACCACCACCCGCGCACTACCCAGCACCCCGCGCGCCGCGGCTTCAAGCCAAGGACCGTCGGCTAGCCCGCGCACGCGGCGCAACGCCAACTGGCAGAACAGGTGCCGGTCGGAGACCACCCAGCCGGGAAAGAACCCGGCCAAGAGCCAGGTGAACACGGCATTTAGCGCGCGGATCGAGGTCTCGATGGCATCCTGCCAGCGCACCGGCAATAAAGACCGACGCCCTTCCAAGTAACGCTCGAGCCAGCGTCGGCCGGCCGGATTCGCGCGCGGCACCGCCGCGTACCCGGCGGCGCGAAGTTGCTCGGTCAGTGCGGTGGCCGCGGTGGACTTGCCCGCGCCGTCCATGCCCAAGAGCACGAGACAGCCGTGGGTAGATGTCGAGGCGGTGGGTGCGGTGAGCGCCGACTGGTTGTGTTGAGTCATGAGTCGCTCCTTCCCGTGCTGCTGATGACGAATCCTGTTCTTAGTGTCAAACGAGGAGGAGGGCCTCAAGGTGCCCCATACCGACTGTGCGTTTGCTGTAAGTTCATCTGATTGCCTCAGAACAGGCGGCAAGAACGTTGTTTTTTCGCGCAAATGCGGGTGCAAAGGGCCGAATTTCGGCGCAGTTAGCGGATGGCTCTGGAAAATTTGCCAGTTCTTCCCCTAGCCTTGAGTTATGACCTCTGCCACATGGGACCGCGGGCTCGCCTTGGCTCCGGTCGGATCCGACGGGACCGACGAGCTGGATGCCATCGCGCTGGGCCGGCGTATCCGCCACCTGCGCAAAAGCCGGTCGCTAACCCTCGACGACGTGTCGGCGGCGGTGTCCTTGGCACCCAGCGCCCTATCGATGCTCGAAAACGGGAAGCGAGAGCCGAAGCTCGCCCAACTCAAGGCGCTCGCTGCCTGTTTCGAGGTCCCCGTCGACGAACTGTTGGGCACCGAGCCACCCTCGCGGCGTGCGGCTCTGGAAATTCAATTGGAGCGGGCCCAGCGTGGGCCGTTGTATCAGGCGCTGGGCCTGCCCACGGTTCGCGTCGGTTCCCGACTGCCGATGGACGTTCTCGAGTCCCTCGTCGGGCTCCAAAACGAGTTGGAGCGCCGGCTCAATGAACAGGCGGCGACCCCGGAAGAAGCGCGCCGAGCGAATACCAGCCTTCGCCATGAGATGCGTCAGCGCAATAACTACTACCGCGAAATCGAGCAGGAAGCCGCGCGGGTGTTGGCCGCCGTCGGACATTCCGGCGGCCCGCTTTCGCATCACAAGGCCGCGGATATCGCCGAACATTTGGGCTTTAGTCTGCACTATGTGGGGAATCTGCCGCATTCCACCCGTTCGGTGACTGACCTGAAGAACCACCGGATCTATCTCACCCAGGTCTCGCGAGCCGACCACGACCCGCGCTCGGTGCTGCTTCAGGCCCTTGGGCACTACGTACTGGGACATCAGACCCCGCAAAGCTACGCCGAGTTCCTCTCGCAGCGCGTCGCCACCAACTATTTCGCCGCCGCCTTGATGATGCCGGAGAAGGAAACCGCCGCCTTCTTGCATCGCGCCAAGGATGAGCGTGAACTAGCCGTTGAGGATCTGCGCGATGCCTTTGCCGTGTCCTACGAGTCCGCCGCGCACCGCTTCACCAACCTCGCCACCGAGCATCTGGGCATCACCTGCCACTTCCAAAAGGTCCACGAGTCGGGCATTTTGCATAAGGCCTACGAAAACGACGGGGTGAATTTCCCGGCCGATCACACCGGGGCCATCGAGGGGCAGTCCATTTGCCGCTACTGGACCAGTCGTGTGGTGTTCGACGTGCAAGACAAGTTCCGCTCCTTCGAGCAGTACACCGACACCATCAAGGGCACCTACTGGTGCACCGCGCGCACCGAACGGCATTCCTCGGGCCTGTACTCGCTGTCGATCGGGGTGCCTTTCGAGCATGTGAAGTACTTCCGCGGGCGCGACACCAAGGAACGCTGCCAGTCGAAATGCCCCGACGAGAGCTGCTGTCGGCGGCCACCAGCACAGCTGTCCGAGCTCTGGTCCGGTAACGCGTGGCCGGCGACCCGAGCCAACACGCACCTGCTCGCGGCCATGCCCACCGGTGCCTTCCCCGGGGTGGATGAAACCGAGGTGTACCGCTTCTTGCAGGACCAGTCCGGCTGAACCTATGGATCTCTCCACCCTGTTTTTACCGGTGCGCCGGATCGAAGCCGACCCGATGACCGTTGCTGAGTATGAGGCAGATCAGTGGCCGGGTACGCTCCCTCCGGTGCGTCAACTGTTACGCGAAGGGCTGGACTTGGGGCCGGTAACCGTCCTGACCGGGCAGAACGGAACCGGGAAATCCACGGTGCTCGAAGCGTTGGCGATGGCCTACGGGATGAATCCCGAGGGCGGTTCCACCGGGGCGATGCACGTGACCAGACCCTCCGAATCTTCGCTCCATGAGCAACTCAAACTTATCCGTGGGGCCGCAGCCTCCCGCAAGGGCTTCTTTCTGCGCGCCGAGACCATGCACTCTTTTTATAGCTACCTCGAGGAAAGCCGATTCAGAACCAGCCTGCATGAGCGCAGTCATGGCGAGTCCATTCTCGAACTGATTCAGGAGCGCCTGCCCACGGTTCGGGGCTTATGGCTATTTGACGAGCCAGAATCGGCGTTATCTATGCGCAGTTGCATCGAGCTCGTGCACCTCATGCAGCGAGCGATCCAAAACGGATCGCAGGTGGTGATATCGACTCATTCGCCGGTGCTTGCGGCCTTTCCAGGGGCTCAGATTTACCAATTGAGCGATACCGGTTATGAACTGGTGGATTACGACCGATTGGAACTGGTCACCGGGTGGCGTAGCTTTCTGGCCGATCCGGCTGGGCATTTCAGCGGCCGATGAGCATCACGCCAATGACGGAGATGAGCGTAACCAGTGCGGTGGCCAGGGTGCCGGCAAGAAAGGGCTTGGCCCCCAACGCACGCCATGTGGCCAGCCGAACCTTGCAGCCGAGGCCGAACATGGCCGCCGCCAGCAACAAGGTCTGCGCCATGCCAAGCGCGCCGCCCACGGCCGCAGGGATGGGCAGGAGCGATGCGAGCAACATGGCCGCCAGGAACCCGAGTACGAACAGTGGTACCAGTGGCGGGCGCTTACCGCCGACGGGTTGACGCTGGTGGCGCCGCTGCAACAGGTTGAGGGTGAGCATCAGCGGGGCCATGAGGACCACGCGGGCCAATTTCATGATTACCGCCGTCGCCAGTGCCGTGCCGCCGAAGAATCCGCCGATCACCACGACCTGGGCGACCTCGTGGGTGGATGCGCCGGCCAACAAAGCCACCGCGTGTGCGTCGAAGCCGAGCAGCGCACCCACGGCGGGAACTACGGCGATCATCAGCGTGCCAAAGAGCACGACCAGTCCCACCGCGAGGGAGACGTCTTCGTCTTTGGCGTGGACAACACTGCCGGCCCCGGCCACTGCGGCGGCTCCGCAGATGGAAAAACCCGAAGCGATGAGCAGGCTTTGAGCATGTCCCATGCCTAGCCAGCGGCATATCCCGTAGCTGCCAACTAGGCCCAACACCACGATTGCGACCGCCAAGAGGATGGCTCCGCCGCCCAAGGCAAGAATATCGCCGAGCACCACTTTGAACCCCAACAGCACGATGCCTGCGCGTAAGGCGGTGCGCGAGAGCCATTCCAATCCCGGCTCCCAGTAGCCGGGCAAGGTGAAGAGATTGCGGGCCAGTACGCCGCCGAGCATGGCTAATAGTGCGGGGGAGAATAGCGGTTGCCAGCGTGCGGCCAACCAGCCCAGCGCCGCCAGGGCGAAACCGGCACCGATCGGTGCCAGTAGTTCGCGCCGGGTCTGCCGTGGGCGCGGGGTTTGAAGAACGGGGGTGGTGCTCATGTTCTCCATGATGTCGCGCCTGCATCGCTCGCACCATTGCCAAAGGCGTAGCGGCTCATATCAAAGCGATATGAGTAGGAGCTTGATCACCGACGTAGGAAGTCGACCGAAGGGGTGGCTAGGTGCGCGCCGTCCTCGGCGACACTGCGGCCGGAACGAGCCACCTTGAAGGAGTGGTCCCCGCCCTCAATCCAGTGGACCACGGAGTTTCTGGGGAGTTGCGCCAAGGATTGTGGCAATAGTGACGACTGCGCGAAGGGGTCCTTGGTGCCCTGCAGGAACAGCATCGGGACCGATATCCCGGGCAGATGCTCTGCACGGATTTTCTCGGGCGTTTTCGGTGCATGCCAGGGGTAGCCCAGAAATACTAGGGCGTCGGAGGATAAGCCTTCGGCCACCGCCAAGGACGCCATGCGCCCACCGTACGACTTACCGGCCGCGATGAGTGGTCCGGCGAACTGCTCGCGGGCCCAACTCATCACCGAATGCCAGGTGGCAATGGCCTTTGGCGCGCGATCGGGGAATTTCTTGCCCGCATCCAGGTACGGAAAGTTGAAGCTCAGAACCCTTACTCCCAGATTGGCCATCGCCTGAGCGTAGCCGCGCATGAAGGGGTGGTCCTTACCTGCGCCCGAACCATGGGCGAGCACCATTGTGGCCCACGCGGTCTGCTCCGGATGATCGATCAGCGCACTGAGCGCCCCTTCGTCGAACTCGATGGTGGTTTCGGTAGCCATGCCCGTCCTCTCGTCACTTATCCTCAATGATATGAGTTCTCGCGTAGATGTTATGGCCTTGCGTATCTTCGTGGCCATTGCCGACCTCGGGTCGATTGGTGCCGCCGCGGATCACGTAGGCATGGCCCAGCCCAACGCCAGTCGTGTGCTGGGCCGTTGGGAGAAGGAGCATCGAGTCCGGCTCTTGGAACGATCTACGCACGGCACTCGACTGAGCGCCGAGGGGCAGATGCTTCTGCCCCGCGCCCGGGCCGCGGTGCTCGCCCTCGATAACGTGGCCGCCGAACTCGACGATATTTCTGGTTCCGGGCGTCAGCTGCTGGGTATTGGGGCAAGCCAGACCATCGCCGAGTACCTCATGCCGCGCTGGCTTGCGGCCTACCGGTCGGTGAAACCCGAGGTGCGGTTCGATGTGCGAATCGCTAACTCCAGCGAGCTTTTCGACACGGTGCTGGCCGGTTCCATGCGTCTTGCTTTCGTTGAGTACCGGCAGATTCCCGAGGGTTTAGAACACCGGCACGTTGGTTCCGATCGCTTTGTGTTGGTAGTTTCCGCCGATCACCCCTGGGCTCGGCGCGAAACGTTGGTCACCCAGCAAGAGCTGGCCAGTACGCCGCTGGTGGTGCGCGAGCCCGGTAGCGGTACCCGCCATGAGTTGGAGCTGTTGCTGGCTGGCTGGCAGGTTGAGGGTGAGTGGATCGAAGCGTCGAGTAATGCCGCGGTAAAGGTGCACACGCTCTCCGGGGTAGCACCGACCTTCATCTCCGAGCAGGCGGTGCGTAGCGAACTGGAGGCCGGCATGCTGGTGTCGGTGCCGTTGCGCCTGGGGTTGCGCCCGCGAGCCTTCCATGCCGTGTGGCGGCGCGGGTTGAAGTTGCGCTCGGCGGAGATCGATTTCATCAACACCGCGGCGCGCAGTTCGCGGGGTTCCGGGAGCTAGGCCGGTGGGCGGTTGGAGTGCGCGCCGTCTCATACAACCGGCCGCGACTTGGCTTTGCACTCATTCGAAACTAGGCCTCCTGAAAAATTTCGGGGTGACGTGTAAAGGCTCGTCTCGTGCGACGAATGTGGCTATACAACAGTCGACGCGCTTCGCTCGCGTCACGGTCTCGGAAGGCCGCGAGCATGAGCTGGTGCTCGAGGTGATTGAGACCAAGCCCGTCATCGCCGACAAGATGTGAATACGCGCGGCGATAGTGTTGAGTCGTGTTCCACATACGTTCAACGGTCTCGAATAAGATCGGCGAGCGGGCGGCTCGGTAGCTTTCCACGTGGAATGTCCGATCCGCAGAGAGAAACTCTTCGACATTGCTTGCCATGGCAACGGCTCGCTCCAGCTCCGTCAGGCGCGCAATGTCTTCGTCCGTATAGTTCGGCACTGCAAGGCTGACAAGTAGCGGGTCCAGCTGTTCTCGAATGCGGTAGATTTCTACACATTCGTCGAGCTCAAGTTTTGAGACGCGCGCGCCCGCATTAGAGACCACGGTAACCAGCCCCTCGGATTCCAGCATGCGCAAGGCTTCACGGACGGGTAATCGGCTGGTGCCATATTGTTCCGCCAAGGCTTGTTGTCCGATGCGCTCGCCGGGGCGCCGGGTGCCCGAGAGGATCTCGTCGCGCACACCGGCGGCAATGATGCTGGATTGCGCCAGCCCAGTTCCATTACGCAAAATCTCCGTCACCGTGCCAGCTTACCGCTCGGCCTAGTGGGTTAGCGGGAGTGCCTAGTTGCTGATGGAAGCCCTCGGCAGGGGGAGCGGGCGGAGGCGTACTATCCGCGCCGCAAATCGAACGGTGGAGGTGATGGGAAAATCCAGTATTGGATCCTAAATTTGGGATACATGTTGAAAAAGCGCTCTATTCTCGTTACATTGGATCCAATTCACAAACTAGGTTGTGTAGCTCACATACCTGCGATCCAAGATTGGGACTATGCCACAGCACACGGGCCTCGCGCCGAAAACACCTTGGGTGGAGCTTTGCACCACCGACGATGATTGGAAATCCGCGGATCCAGCGCTACTGCGCACCTTCCTCGGCCAATTGCAGCTCATCCGCACCTTTGAACAGGTGGTTCTGGATCTTGCCGGTGCCGGCTTGGTACATGGACCCGCTCACTCGAGCATCGGCCAGGAGGGTGGCGCCGTCGGGTCGATCGTCGGACTGCGTGCGAGCGATGCAATTAATGGATCCCATCGCGGACACCATCAGTTCCTGGCGAAAGCGATCGGATTCGTGCGTCCGGACCTTGGAGACCTAAGCGAGCTCGTGGACACGGCCACCGAGGATGTGCTGTACCGGACGTTGGCGGAAATTCTTGGCCTCGCTCCAGGTTTCTGCCACGGGCGCGGCGGCTCGATGCATCTGCAGTGGTTTGAGGCCGGCGCGCTGGGCACTAACGCCATCGTCGGCGGCGGGGTGCCCTTGGCCGCCGGTAATGCCTGGTCGCAACGACACGCGGGGACGTCCGATGTGACGGTTTCGTACTTCGGCGACGGCGCCACGAATATTGGGTCGGTTCTAGAGACGATGAACCTAGCCGCTGCATGGAACCTGCCGTTGGTGTTCTTCATCGAGAACAACCTTTACGCAGTCTCAACCAGAGTCGACGAAGTGACCGCTGAGGAACGGCTCTCGGGGCGCGGCGCGGGATTCGGCATCCCCGCCTGGCGGGTCGACGGCATGGATCCGCTCGCGGTACACCTAGCCATGGAGGAGGCGCTGGAACTGGCTAGGAATGGCGGGGGACCGGCGGTGATCGAGGCCGAGACATATCGCTACTTCCACCAGAACGGGCCGTTCTCGGGTAGCGCCTTCGGCTACCGCACCAAGGAAGAGGAAACCCAATGGCGTGCTCGTGACCCGTTGGATCGAGTCGCGACCGAGATGCTCGAGCGGGGGCTGATCGATGAAGCGGGCCTCGCTTCCGTCAAGGAGCAGGCGAAGGCGGCGATGGAACGCATAGTCAACCGGCTGGTGGAAGCGGATCCGGAGACCCCCGGCAAACGAAGAATTCGACCTGACCTGTGGCCGGACACCGCGTTTGTCAACGTCGGGGTGCGCGGTGACGGAAGCGAGCTCGAACAGTATCCAGCGCTGGAACCAGCCAATTACACAGGTGAGTTTGAGGAACGACGCTTCATCGACGTGGTGGCTGGCGTCATGGAGCGTCGCATGGAGAACGATCACCGCATCGTCGTGCTTGGCGAGGATATCCATCATCTCAAGGGTGGAACCAACGGTGCCACGCGTGGGCTCGTGGAGCGATTCCCCGATCGCGTTCTAGGTACTCCGATTAGCGAGAACGCATTTGCCGGTTTGGGTGGCGGGATTGCCTTGGATACGAGATTCATTCCAGTGATTGAGTTCATGTACCCAGATTTCCTTTGGGTGGCTGCTGACCAGTTGTTCAACCAGATCGGTAAGGCCCGACACATGTTTGGTGGGCAGAATCCCGTGCCTCTAGTGATGCGTACCAAGGTAGCTATCGGCTCCGGTTACGGGTCACAGCATCTGATGGACCCCGCGGGCATTATGGCGACTAATCCGGGGTGGCGTATTGTTGCTCCGTCCTGCGCCGCCGACTATATCGGCCTCATGAATGCGGCCCTAGCGTTGAAAGATCCGGTACTGGTCATCGAGCATGTGGATCTCTATCCGCGCCGCGACCAGGTGCCAGCCGGCGAGTTGGACTATATTCTTCCGCCAGGCCAAGCAGTACTGCGGTGTGAAGGAACCCAGGCCACTGTCATCAGTTACCTGTCGATGGTTCACCATTGTGACCGGGCGTTGGATGAAACCGGGCTGGAGGCCGATCTCATCGACCTGCGGTGGCTTGACCGGGCTTCCATCGACTGGGACACCATCGGGGAGAGCGTCCGAAAGACCAACGCGGTCGTCATCGTGGAACAGGGCGCCGAGGGTACCTCCTATGGTGCATGGCTGGCAGACGAGATCCAGCGTCGCTACTTCGACTGGTTGGATCAGCCAGTGACCCGCGTGACCGGGCAAGAGGCTTCCCCCAGCATCTCGAAGGTACTTGAGCGGGCCGCGGTGGCCGGATACGAAGAGGTCGTCGGAGCTTTCGAGGGTGTACGTCGCGGATTGGGTGAAATGTAATGCCACAGGTTATGAGGATGCCGGAGGTACTTACTGGCATGACCGAAGCCGCGCTGCAGACATGGTTGGTGGCCACCGGTGACACAGTAGCGGCAGGGACGGCTATCGCCGAGGTGGAGACCGAAAAGGCGATGGTGGAGATTTCTGCCGAGATCGATGGCGTCGTCGAGATGTTGTTGGTTGCCGAGGGGGACACCGCGAAGGTCGGCGAACCTATTCTGCAGTGGACTGCGAAGGCGGGTGCTGGGCAGAATCTGCCCGAGGCAATTCCGGCCGGTTCCGTAGCCCGAAACGAGGCAGGTGCCCAACCTGACAACCAGCGGATCTTCGCGTCGCCGATCGTGCGCCGACTTGCTCGGCGCAGCGGAACGGACCTACGCAATTTGCGCGGGACAGGGGATGGCGGACGCATCGTCCGTCGAGATTTGGAAGCCTACTTGGCCGCCCGGGCAGTGGACCTGCCCGTCGTGGAGGAGCCCACTGTCGCAAAAACCGAGACGCAGGTCGTGACGAGCGAAGGCAGCCGCATCGTGCCGTTGACCGGCATGCGGCGGGCCATCGCTCGTCGCCTGACCGAGAGCAAGACGACGGTGCCGCACTTCTATCTGTCTTCGAATTGCGATGTTGGCCGCCTGTTGGAGTTGCGTCGTGAGGTGAACGAGACTCGCACGTCGCGCGTGTCCGTAAACGACTTCGTTGTGCTGGCCGCCGCACGGGCCCTGATCGCCGTACCGGAAGCGAATGTGATCTGGGGCGGCGAGCACCTGGTCGCCTTTGATTCCGCGAATGTGGCGGTGGCCGTAGCTACTGACGGTGGGCTGCTGACCCCGGTCGTTCGCGGCGCTGAAGGGCTCGGTGTCGGCGGACTCAGCGCTCGGATCGGTGACCTCGCCAGCCGTGCCCGCACGGGGCGCTTGCGCCAGGAGGAACTCGAGGGCGGCAGCTTCACGGTGTCGAATCTGGGGATGTATGGCGTTGATCAGTTCAGCGCGATCCTCAACCCTCCGCAGAGCGGCATCCTTGCCGTCGGCACGATTGAGGATCGCGTGGTCGCGGTTGACGGCCAAGCCCAGGTACGGCCGATGATGAGCGTGACGGTGTCCTGGGATCACCGAGCCGTAGATGGTGCCGTCGGCGCCCAGTGGCTGCGCGCCTTCGTCGAGAATATCGAGCACCCGCTTGGGATGCTGATCTGAGTATGAACTACCTATACGAGCGCCGGGGAGCGATCAAATGAGCAATTGCACGTGGAACTTTGAGGGGAAGATCGCGGTAATTACCGGTGCCGCCGGCGGAATTGGCGGTGTTCTGGCCGAACTTCTGGCACAAGCCGGGGCGAGCGTGGTGCTCGCCGACCTCGACCGAGACGCCCTTGACGACTCGGCCAAGAGGCTTGAAGCCCAAGGGCACGATGTCCTTGCGATGCAGGTCAACGCGGCGGATGCGCAGAGTATCGATGCGCTGATCGCGCAGGTGCGTGAACGCTACGGCCGGATCGACTTTCTCGTACCGTCGGCGGGCATCTACCCGGAGTCCTCGGTGGCCGAAATGCCCGATGACCAGTGGCGAAGGGTGCAGAGCATCAACCTTGAAGGCGTCTTCCTGCTGATCAAGCGCGCGATCCCGCTGCTGGTGGAGGGATCGGCGATCGTCAACCTCACCTCCGTCGCGGGGCATCGAGGTAGCCGGAACCATGCCCACTACGCGGCCAGCAAGGGCGGGTTGATTGCCTTGACACGGACACTTGCCCTCGAGCTCGGTCCCCAGCGGATCCGGGTCAATGCCGTCTCGCCCGGAATTATCGACACGGCGATGACCACCGAGGCGAGGGCCTCGCACGGCGAGCAATGGGTTGCTGCCACCCCGCTGGGACGGGATGGAAGTGCCCAGGAAGTGGCGGATGTCATCGCCTTCCTGCTCAGCGACGCGGCCAGCTTCGTCCACGGGGAGGTCATCCACGCAAATGGCGGCCTGTTCATGGCCGGATAGCCTGACCGCACGGACGCAACCGCATCCACATATCAACCAAGTGATCATCAACGACGCTCATCACGAGAGGCAATGACCTTCATGTCAGCACAGCACACGCCCACCGGAACCGAGACGAAGAACGGCAAGCCGCCGAACCTCAAGAATGCAAAGAACGCCGCGGTATCGGGATTCGTCGGCACAATGCTCGAATACTACGATTTCTATATCTTCGCCACCGCCGCGGCGCTGTACCTGCAGCCCTTGTTCTTCCCGGCAGCCGGTGGCGCCGGAGCGATCTTTGCGCTGGCCACGGTCGGCGTCTCCTATGTCAGCCGGCCTTTCGGCGCGATCCTCTGGGGGTGGCTTGGGGATGTCGTCGGACGCAAGACCGCCCTCATGGCATGCATCGTCCTGATGGGCGTGGCGACTTTCGTCATCGGAGTCATCCCGACCTATGACACGATCGGCATTGCCGCTCCGATCATCGTCGTCGTCCTGCGCTTGCTGCAGGGCTTGTCGGCTGGCGGGGAATCCCCGGGTTCGGCGTCCCTGTCCATGGAGTCCGCGCCGGAGCATCGGCGCGGGTTTTACGCCAGCTGGACGATCGCGGGCGCCACGGCGGGCCTGGTGTTGTCCTCTGCGATCTTCATTCCCTTGAACCTGATTCCCGGCACGTTCATGATCGACTTCGGGTGGCGCATTCCGTTCCTACTGAGCATTCTGGTCACCGTCGTCACGGTGTTCATGCGCGCACGCTTGCACGAACCGGAGGTATTCGAAGAAAAGAAGGAACAGCATGAGACGGTGAAGTTTCCGTTGTTCTACTTGCTCAGGAGTTACCCGCTACAGATGTTGCGGGTGGCCGGAATGGCACTGTTCCTATTGATGGTGGGGCTTTTCAGCACCTTTTCGTTGGCCTACGGAACGAAGGTCGCCGGCATTGAAAGCAGCGAAATGCTGGCCCTGATTACGGTGTCCAACCTGGGCACTCTTGTTATGGTCCCGGTACTCGGCCACCTATCCGACAAGATCGGACGACGCCCGGTTTTCATCGGCGGGTGCGTGGGCATGATGGTGCTGGTGGTCGCATATTTTGCGGCGCTATCGCACGCCGGGCCAGGAAATACTCTGCTCGTGTGGGTTCTGGGGATCTTGCTCGTCTCCTTCGCCTATTCGGCTTCGAACGGAATCTACCCGGCATTCTTCCCGGAGCAGTTCCCGGCCCAGGTCCGCTACAGCGGCATGGCCATCAGTTTGATGCTGGGTCTGGTCATCGCCGGATTCGCGCCGGCCATCGCCCAAATCATCAATGGGGAGAACGACAACTGGCTCGGTGTTTCTTTGTTCGCAGCCGGTGGTATCGCGATTTCCGCGCTGTGTGCACTGTTCACACCGGAGACGTCGAAGGTGCCCACCGCAGAACTTGGCCTGAAGAAATAATTTAACCGACGAGGTGGTGGTGCGGGGTATTGATCCCCGCACCACCACCGTCGCATTGCAATAGGGAGTGTTTATGAAAGTCGCTCAACCAGTCGCGCTAATCACCGGTGGGGCTTCGGGGATTGGCTTGGCCTTCGCCCGGCATTGGATGGAGTCCGGAGGCAACGTCGTCTTGGCCGATCTTGGAGAGGATGCTCTGGCACGGACCACGCAGGACCTCGGTCCCGGATCCCGCGCCGTGATATGCGATGTGACGTGCAGGCCCGCCGTGGACGCTACCGTCGCTTCTGTCGAGCAGATCGAGGGGCGCCTGGATGCCGTCTTCAATTCCGCCGGTATTGCGCGGCCTCAGCCCAGCGCGGAGATCACGGACGACATGTTCTCACTGATGTTGGATATCCATGTCACCGGTTCGATGCGAGTGTGCCGGGCGGCGTACCCGCTTCTGTGCCGCAGCGGCGGTTCGATTGTGAACGTGGCCAGCGTCGCGGCTTCGGCGGGCATGCCGCACAGGGCCAGCTACACGGCGGCCAAGGCGGCGATCGGTGGATTGACCCGAACCTTGGCCGTGGAGTGGGGAGCGTCGGGTGTTCGTGTGAATGCCATTGCCCCGGGCTACGTTCGAACGGCCTTGACGGACGCGTTGATCGCCGAGGGGAAGCTTGCCGATGACAAGATCCGAGCACGAACTTCATTGGGGCGCTTCGCTGATCCCGCGGAGATCGCATCGGCCGCGTATTTTCTGGCCACGTCGGCGTCGTCCTTCGTCAATGGACAGGTTCTTGCGGTGGATGGTGGGTTGGGCATTGACGGGAACTGGTACTGAGCGTCATAGGCGGCCTCGACCGGTGCTACTGTCTGGTGTCCCAAAGCCGCACGGCGGCCTTGGTTTCGTAGGCCTTGCCCCGTGGGAAGCTGACAAGTTCGAACTGCATGCCCCACGGCGAGAGGAAATACACCCATCGCTGCCCTTGGCTAGGCCCGCCGCTTTCCGTGGGCTCACCAAGCACTCGAATTCCCTTCGCGTGCAGGTAGGCCACGGCTTCGTCTAGGTCGTCGACGTACAGAGCGATGTGATGGCCGCCGACATCGCTGTTGCGGGGTGGAAGGAGACGGGCATCCTCGGCCTCATACTGGAAAACCTCGAAGTTTGATCCATTGCCACAGCGGTAAAACCGGATTTCGCGCATGGTGGTCGAGTCGGCGACGTTCAGATGCTCGCTCATCCACGTTCCCTGCGACGGGAATGGTCCCAGCCGGTAAATTTGGACGCATCCGAGGACATCGACGAAAAATGTGTGTGCTTCGTCGATATCCGGCACCGTGAAGCCAATATGATCATTGCCGCGTAATCCCGGTAGTCCGCTCATTGTTCCGTCCTTGCCGTTAAGGAATCGCCCCAGTAGTCGAGGGAGCACTAACTAACAATAATGGGAAAATTGGATCCAAACAACACGTGTTTCCGTTGTTGTCCGCCGCGAATGAGAATTTTTGGATCCAATGCAATTATTCCTGTGGTCGAGCGCTCGACGGGTCCGGTAGTTAAGCCAGTGGACGGTTGGAGTCCGCGCCGGTTTGCTCATCATGCCAGCGCAGGATCTTTGCCTCGTCGAGGCTCGGAGCCGGACCAAAGCGGGCTTCGCGGGTGGTGACGGAGAAGCCGGTGGCGCCCCTACGGTAGCTCTCGACCCACAGCTCGAGTCGCCGTTGCGCCTCGCTGTCGGGCGCCGGCCAGGTCACCGTGGGCGCGGATAGCCCGATGCGCCACGGTTTAGGGCTCAGGCGGGCTCGGTAGCTGTGCTGTGAGCGGCAGAGTTTGGTGTAGAGCTCATCGGACCCGAGCTCACGTAGGAGGTGTTCGGCTTCGGCGCTATCCGGCGCGGCCGAGGTGCCGGTGATGAAGACGCGGAACCCGGCGCTGGTGCGGTAACTGTGCACACCGAGCGTCGGGCGTGCGGCGGCGAAGGTGGCAATACGTTCGCGGATGTTATCGGCCGGGTCTTCGGCGGTGGCCGTGCCGCGGCCGAAAAGCCGGGAGAACCAGCCAGACTTCGGTGCATTGGGCAGGTCGACATCGGCGATCAACACCGCGTCGGTATTGAGCACCGTGGCCCCGTAACGGTTGCGAGTGATCACCGCCAGTGGTTCCGGGCCATCGCCCAGGCTCTCGAGGCATGGTTCGCGAAGCGGTGCGGCCGGGTAGTACCAGTTGCGCTCGGCACCGGTGGGGCCGCCACGGGCGATCAATTCCTGAAGCCGGGTGCGGGCATGGCGTTGTGCCTGCTCGAGCGAGGTCTGCGACCAGCCCCACATCGTCAACCACCAGTGCTTGCCTTGGCGGTCGACAAACTCTTGGGTCTGACGGGACCAATAGGCCGGAGGTGGTTTCATGGTCGCCTAATGTGCGTCGCTGAGGCAGAAGATCATGCCGAAGGGGTCGCGCAGTACATCCCAACCAAAGTCCTCGCTGGGTTGGTGCGAATCCACGCGGCTGGCCCCGGCGTCGACGAAGGCCTGCACGCTCGCCTCGCGGCCGAGATTCGGGTCGGCTTCCAGATCGAGGTGAACCCGGGTTTCGTCGGCCACCTCGGTGACCTGTTGGAAGCCAAGCAGTGCCGGTAGCCCGGGAACCTGCAGCATCATGAATCCCGGGTAGTCGCCGGCAACGGTGGCGTTCAGGCGTTCCTTCCACCAGTGCGCAGCGCGGGAGTAGTCGGTCGAGTTCAAGGTGATCATGCCGATACGCGTCATGGCATTAGCCTACGACGGCCCGAGCCCACCGGGTAGTGGGCTCGGGCCGTCGATTATCGTGTCGGCTATGCGTCGAAGTACGCCTCGGTGGGGCGGACTCCGCTGCTTGGCACGGCCTTGGTGACCTGCAGGCGATCATTGGCCACGCTGACCTGCACGGTATCCCCGGGCTGCAATTCGTTGCCGATGAGCAGATCGGCGATGCCGTCCTGCACCTCGCGTTGCACCAGTCGACGTAGCGGCCGGGCACCGAACTCCGGATCGTAGCCCTTGGTACCGAGCCAGGCAATGGCCTGATCGGTGGCGCTGAGCTTCAGGTCCTGTTCGGCCAGTCGCTGCCGCGTCTCGTCGAGCACGAGCGAGACGATCTGGGCGATCTCACTTTCGCTGAGCTTGGTGAACAGCAGCACCTCGTCGAGCCGGTTCAGGAACTCGGGGCGCATGAATTCACGCACCTTGCCCATCACCTTGGCGCGCACCTGATCGTCACCGGCCACCCCCTGGCTCGAGGTGAAGCCCAGCGCGCCGGAACGGCTGGCCAGGTACTCGCTACCGAGGTTGCTGGTCATCAGGATCAGCGTGTTGGAGAAGTCCACGGTCCGCCCGGCGGCGTCGGTGAGTCGGCCGTCGTCCAGTACCTGCAACAGCACGTTGAAGATGTCCGGATGCGCCTTTTCGATCTCGTCGAGCAGGATCACCGAGTAGGGGTTGCGGCGTACCTTTTCGGTCAGCTGCCCCGGCTCGTCGTGACCCACATATCCCGGAGGGGCACCGATCAGGCGTGCCACGGTGTGCTTCTCTCCGTATTCGCTCATGTCCACGCGCAGTAGTGCATCCGATGAACCGAAGAGATTGCTCGCCAACGCCTTGGCCAGTTCCGTCTTACCCACGCCAGTGGGGCCGAGGAAGAGGAAGGACGCCAGCGGACGGTGCGCCGGGTTCAGCCCGGTGCGGGCACGGCGTACCGCGCGGGCCACCGCGGCGACCGCATCGGACTGGCCGATCACGCGTTCGTGTAGCTCCTGCTCCAAGTTGGCGAGTTTTCCCTTGTCATCGGCGGTGATCTTGGCGACCGGAATACCGGTGGAGCGTGCGATCACCTCGGCAATTTGGGCCTCGTCCACCACCCGGGTGACACTGGCGTCCCCGTTGGCTTCGGCCGCCGAGACGCGCTCGGAGAGTTCGTTGGCGTGATCGCGCCAAGCACCGGCATCCTCGAAACGCTCCTCGGCGATGGCCCGGGCCTTCTCGCGTTCGCATTCGATGAGTTCCTGACGCAAGGCTTGAACATCCTGGGCGTCCCCGGCCGCGATGGAGCGCCGGGCACCAGCAATGTCGAGCAGGTCAATGGCCTTATCCGGCAGCTTTGCCTCGGTGAGGTACCGAGCCGAGAGGGAGACGGCCGCCTCGAGCGCCGCGGGGGTGTACTGCACCTGGTGGTGGTCCTCATAGGATTCGCGCAGGCCTTCGAGAATCTTCAGCGCGGTCGCTTGATCCGGTTCGGGGACGGTGACCTTACCGAAGCGCCGAGTCAGTGCGGAGTCCTTCTCGACCTTGCGGAACTCGTTGAGCGTGGTGGCACCGATCAAGTGCAACTCACCACGGGCGAGCCGTGGCTTGAGGATATTAGCGGCATCCATGGTCCCGGAATCGCCGGACCCGGCGCCGACCAGCAGGTGCATTTCGTCGATGAACAAGATGACCTGTCCCTCGAAGTGGGCGACCTCATCCAATAGACCGGTCAGGCGCTGCTCGAAATCACCGCGGTAGCGGGTGCCGGCCAGCATCCCGGGCAGGTCCACCGAGACAAGAGATACGCCCTTGAGTTGTTCGGGTACCTCGTCGGCAACGATGGCGCGTGCCAGCCCGTCGACGATAGCGGTTTTGCCGACACCGGCCTCACCGAGAAGCACCGGGTTGTTCTTGGTGCGTCGCGCAAGAATCTCAATGACCTGTTCGATCTGCGTTTCGCGGCCGATCACCGGGTCAATTTGCCCGTCGGCGGCCAGCGCGGTCAGGTCGGTGCCGAAGCGCTCGAGCATGGACTGCTCGGGTTCTTCTTCCTGCTGGTTTTCGGCAGTGGCGCGCTCGTGCTGCGCCATGGCCGCTTGCTGTAGCGCCTGAGCGGTGATTCCGTGTTGCGCCAGCAAGTTGCCGACCGGCGACTCGGGGGAGAACACGAAAGCGAGGAACAGGTGCTCCGGGTCGATGTAGGTCGACCCGTAGTTGCGGGCCACCTGGTACGCATCGAAGAGGGTGCGCTGGGCCGCAGCCGACAGCCGGCTGGGCTTTTCGGCGCCTTCGACACGCTGCGGCATACGTTCGGCCGCGGCCTGTTCCAAGGCCTCGAAATCAATACCCATGAGCTTCAGGTGCTGCCCCACCGGTTCGGTATGTAGCAAGGCTAGGAGGAGGTGTAGGGCGTCAATTTCCTCGTGCCCGTTTTCGTGAGCGCCGGATGCCGCCTTGGAGACCACCTCGTGGGTACGCTGCGATAGCAGGCGAGTGATGTCGATGGGACGGGCGGCCTGTGCTCGCGAGGAGAGGAACCGCGACAGGAAATCCTCAAACGAGCCGTCGGATGAGGAACCGAAGAATGCTGGCAAGTGAGCCTCCTAAAACATGAGTGGTCTTTGCTCATGTTTAACGCATGAGGCGCAAATCTATTCCCGCCGGGTTCTGAAAGATTAACGATTGAGATTAATCAGGCCGATCCGGGCCGCTTCTACCAGTACCTGGACCCGGTCACGTACATCGAGCTTCACGAAGATTTTGGCCATGTGCGTCTTGATTGTTGTTTCGGCGACCCCTAGTTTCCGGGAGATCTCCGGATTGTTCAGCCCCTTGGCCAGCAGGTCTAGAATTTCGAGCTCGCGGGCAGTGAGCGCTAACTCCTTGGCCAAGTGCTCTCTTTGGCTTACCGGATTGTAGGCCTGTTTGACCGCGCCGATGAGGTCGTTGGACACCGAAGGGGAGATGGCCGCCGTACCCTGATGCACCGAGATAACCGCGTCGACAATCTCATCGGGTTCACTGTCCTTGACCAGATAGCCGCTGGCGCCGGCCAGAAGCACCGGCACGAGGTAGTCGTCGGCCGAAAAGGCGGTTATTGCCAGCACCGCGGGGCTGTGCGGCAACTTCTTGATGTGCTCGGTCGCTGTAACACCGTCCATGACGGGCATCTGTAAATCCATGATGACCACATCGATCTCATTCTTCTCACAAAACTCCAGCGCGTCTTTCCCGTTATTTAGAGAATTTACGAGTAAAATACGCTCATCCGTTGATAGAATCGTGCCCAAGGCATGGCGGATCAGCGGCTCATCGTCCACGATTAGTACTTTAATTTGGTTCATCGGTGTCCTCTGATGGCTCGTATATTCCGGTCTAGACCGCGGTGTCTTGAAGTATATAAGTAATCAGGTTGGGGGATCATGATGAAAGTTCGGAGTATGCTCGCGGCGCTGGCGTTGGCCGTAGCTCCGGTGGCGGTGCTGGCAGCACCTGCCTCCGCGGCTTATGGTGGTTCTGGCAGTCAGGCTTCACAGCCAGCCGGATGGGGCGATGATTTCAGGGATTGGATGTGCCGCACCTACGGCAAATACTGTGACTAAATCGCCCATGAAGTAGACAAGGCAGGTTAACCACACTGGACACGGAAAAAAGAACGCGTCTTTTCGCGGTAGCCCGTTGGATCAGGTCACTGACCATCACAGGCCGTCAGGCAGTGATCTGGTCCGGCCTTGTCCTTATCGCGACGACCACGGTCTCCGAACTAATGACTCTGTTGGAGTTCGGCATTGATGGGTCGTCGGAGGCCACGATCACCGGTGCCGTGGTCGGGCTGATTATTTGTGCTGAGCTACTTTTGGCCTTGCGCTGGCTGACGCTGTCGCTGGGCCTTTATTTGGCCACGCTCTATATAGGCCTCAGCGAGTTCGATAATCCGCTGATGGTGATCATCACCCTGCTGGTATTTATGGCGTTGGCCGCTAGTTCGACCAAGCCTCGAGTGCGCACCCTGTATCTGATCTTCAGTGCTCTTTGGGTACCATATAGCGTTATCCGCGCCGGCGATGCCGCCTTCATTCTGGTGGTCCTAGTTCCACTGGCCCTTGGCGCCTATGT
The DNA here is from genome assembly GCA_031317595.1 of Glutamicibacter sp. PS. Taxonomy (GTDB): domain Bacteria; phylum Actinomycetota; class Actinomycetes; order Actinomycetales; family Micrococcaceae; genus Glutamicibacter; species Glutamicibacter endophyticus. The sequence goes on along the minus strand of JANCMB010000001.1, from coordinate 2,276,649 downwards.
CGCCGCGCGCAGTGTTTTCCGCTTGAGCCAGCGAAATTCGGAGCACCAGCGACGCCTCAACGAGGCCCAGGAGCAGGCGGAGCGGGCGCTACGTGAGGAGCGCAAAAACATTGCGCGGGATTTGCACGATATTGTCGCTCACGACATCACCATTGTGGCCATGCAGTCGAAGGCCGCTAAATTCGCACGCAATGAGCAGACCGCCCGCGATGCCTTGGACACGATATCCAAGCTGAGTTCCGAGACACTGCACGACTTGCGACTCATGCTCAATGTGCTGCGCACGGACGGGACGATGAGCAGCGGACAGGGCGAGAAGAACAGTGCGCCGGCTGCCACCACCGTGCAGGTTGTACACGGGGCCGAAGTCTTTAGCACCCGCCTGCGCGAAGCAGGTTTTACGGTAACCTCCAGCGTGGATGAGGAAATTGCGCATCTGCCGCGGTCGGCGCAAACCGCGCTGTATCGAGTGATGCAGGAAGCGACGACGAACATCATCAAACATGCGCTGCCGAACTCCCCGGTGACCTTGAATCTGTCCAAGAATGGGGCCGTTGCCGTCCTCGAGATGATCAACGTGCCCAATGCCGATGGAAAGCAGTCGAATTCGCTTCCCTACGGCGGTAGCGGGTTACTGGGAATGAAAGACAGGATGAACACCTTCGGTGGCAGTTTTACCACCTGTACCGCGGAAAACCGCTGGATTCTGCGCGCCTCCATCCCTTTCTAACCGCTACCCTCCTACTAAAGTATGATTTCGCATTTTTGCCGGACGCGATAGGTTAGTTATGTATCGGTGGAAAGCCGATCACAACCGGGAAGCCGATGATGTTTTGCGAGTGGCGTCATAGGTGCTCCGGGAGTGATTAAAGGTGTATTGCGCCGCCCTACGAACCGATCTTTCACGGATCAGTGCCCCCATCACTGATCCACGTTCGTAGGGGGTGCGATGCACCTTTTACGCGGCAATACGATAATTCGCCACAGTAATCGTGGCGAAAGATCAAGGCAGGGACACACACCTTCGGGTGAGTCCCTGCCTTTAGCCTTTTGAGAGCGAGTTCTACGCCTCGCCGGATGGCTCGACGGTTTCGGCCGAGGCTAGGAGCTGATCCGAAACCTTCTCCAAGGCGCGTTCGAGCGCCGCACGCAGAACTTCTGGCACGACAATGCTCTCTTCAATGTGCACCATGCCCTCGCGCTCAAAAATACGCAACAGAGCCTCGACCTGAGGAACCGACTCCTGCAGCAACGGAATCAGGTGGCGCTGTTCTTCGGGAAGGTCTTCTGCGACCGGAACCTGCAGGGCGAACTCCGTCCGTGGCGGTCGGGTGGAGGCGGCGTTGGTGAGCACCCCGGCGACCATTTCCGCGACCTGACGCTGTCCCTCGGTCTCCAGCGCGTTGAGCAGCACATGCGAGAAGATAACCTCGGCGATCAGTTCCTTAATCAGGCGGCTGCCCGGTCCCGTACTGCCGAGCAGAGCTTCGCGCAGGGATTCGGTGGGAACCGCGTTGGGTGCCTCGTAGCGCAGCATGGCCGTGCCGATCAACGCATCCCACAGAGCCGCAAGACGGGGGATCTGACGTAGTTGAGCCACAACGGTGCCGTCGGCTGGCTCCCATGGCTGGGTGAGTTCCTGCTCGGCATTGGACTCAACGGTCACCGTCAAGCCCAAGGCTCCGGCGGCCTCGCTGAGCTCCTCGTCGTGCAATACGCCCTGCGGATCGGTTCGCTGCCCTTCGCCCACCCAGCGGATCAGTTCGCGTGCGGCAAAGACAAAGGGCATCTGCTCGAGTGCCGCGTTGGCCTCCTCATCCTCCATGAAAGGCACCACGATTGGGGAGTCGCCCGACATGCGCGAGAGAAACTCGAAGGTCTCCTTGAAATCGTCCACCGAGCCACCGAAGTTCGCGCTGTTACCGAGGAAGACTAAATAATGCTTGAGCAACGCGGCGCCGGCCTGCGAGGCTTCGGAGCCCAGAGTAGCCAAGTGTCCGAGCTGCTCCCCGAGCGCCTTGTCATCAAAGGTGGTCACGTCGACGCTCTTGCGCAGCTGAGCATGGACGGTCAGCAAGGTCGTCAGCCCCTCGAAGGCCGCACGAGTTTCGCTGGTGGGCTGTCCTTCGCGCTGGAAATGTGCGAAAAGCTGCTGCTTAAAAGGCTGCAGGGCCTGACGTACTTCGGCTTCGAAGGGAGCCGTGCCAGTGGAGGCGCTACGTGCCGGGTGTCCGGTGGAGGTGTTCTTCTTTTTCGGGGTCTTACGTGTGGCCATAATCGGCGAAAAGTCCTTCGAACGAGTGCGGGGTTTACTTCAAGTCTACGCAGGGCCATGGTGTGGCTGGCCATTCGGTGGCATGCGCACCCCATTGCCAAAGTTCGTGTGGCGCGCGAGAGTGAACTCAGGCGCCCGTGTGGGGCGCGTCGGGCATACAAGGAGCGTGGAGCGTGGTGAGGGACGCTGGGCCGGAACATGTGGTGATCGTCGGTGCCGGGATCGTTGGGTTAAGTACTGCCTGGTATTTACAGCGTTATGGGGTCCGCGTCACCGTGGTGGACCGAGGTGTGGTGGCTGCCGGTTCCTCATGGGGTAATGCTGGTTGGCTGACCCCGGCGCTCACCCTGCCGTTAGCCGAGCCAGCAATTCTGCGCAGCGGTTTGAAGATGATCCTCGACCCGGCTTCTGCGTTGTATATTCCGCCGCGACTTGACCTTGGGGTCCTGCGCTTTTTGCTTGGTTTTGGCTGGCATTGCACGCCCCGGCAGTGGGCGCGAGCCATGGCGGTCTTCTCCCATCTTGGTGGCTCCGGGATGGAGGCCTACGCCGAGCTCAGCGAGGCAGACACGGCAGGACCCGGGGTGAGTGAACCTACTCGCGCCGCGACTCCGTTTCTTGCAGCCTTCCGCACCGAGACCGACCGGGCAGTCCTTGCACGGGAGTTTGAGATGATCTCGCGTAGTGGTGGATCGGTGGACTTCCGGTTGCTCGATGCGGCGCAATTGCGCGCCATGGAACCGAGCTTATCTCCGCAGGTGCGCTGCGGTGTGGCTATTGAACATCAGCGCTTCATCAACCCGCCAAGGTTTCTGGCGGCGCTCGCCGACAGCGTGCGCGCCCGTGGCGGGCAGATCATGGAGGCCCTTCAGGTCACCGACGTGCGTGCCGGTGCACGACAGGTGAAAATCATCGGTAGCTCCGGCCGGGCGCTGACCGCGGACCGGGTGGTATTAGCTACCGGGGCCTGGCTGGGTGATCTGGCTCGCGACTTCGGCGTGCGGGTCAGGGTGCAGGCCGGGCGAGGTTACTCGTTCAGCGTGCAACCCGAACAGCTCCCGAGTCGTCCCATCTACTTCCCAGCGCAACGGGTGGCCTGCACGCCGTTGGGAGACCGTTTGCGCATCGCTGGGACGATGGAGTTCCGTGACGCGAACCATCGACTCGAACCGGCACGCATCGAGGCCATCGTCGCCGCGGTTGCACCGTTATATACCGGTATTGAATGGGAGGAACGGGCCGAGGAGTGGGTCGGCGCGCGTCCCTGCACCGCCGATGGGTTGCCGCTGGTGGGGCAGACGAACTCCGAGCGCGTGTTTGTGGCCGGCGGGCATGGCATGTGGGGAGTGGCCCTCGGCCCGCTCACCGGCAAGATGCTCGCGGCACAGATCGTCGGCGATGAACCGGTGCCGGAGTTAGCCGCGCAGTTCAATCCGTTGCGCCGCGGGTTCTAAGCGACTGGCTGCGGCCGTGGCTAGGGGTGGCGCACTCCCTGTCCGGTCAGCATGGCGTCGTAGCCCTCGCGGTAGCTGGGGAACTCCGGTTGCCAACCGCTCGCGCGTAGCCGGGCGTTGGAAATGCGGCGGTCACCGCCGCGCCGGTCGGTCGGCTCGGCGTGCTGCTCCGGCGGGAGAGGTACCCCCAGTTTTGCGGCGAGGAAGGTATAGACCTGCGCCAACTGAGCCGGCTCGTCGTCATTGACCATGTACAGGTCCTGAGCTGCATCCAGGGCGGCGACATGGGTTAGCGCGCTGGCCAGATCATCGCGGTGAATACGGTTGGTCCAATGCGAGCCGGTGGGCAGCACTGCGGTGCCGCCTTGCACCAGGTCCAATAGCCGGGTACGCCCGGGACCGTAGATCCCCGAGGCACGCAGGATCGATACGGGAAGCCCGCTAGTGCGCAAGAGCTCTTCGGTATCCGCGAGCACCTGCGAGGTCTCACGGCTGGGGGTCAGCTCAGTGGATTCGTTGACCCACGCTCCGTCCGTGCCGCCGAGCACCGCCGAGGAGGAGACATACAGTAAGCGTCGCAGGCGCGGGGCCTGGGAGTTCAGTTGCGCGACCAGGCGCTGCGCCACCTGCAGGTAGCTACGCCGATACCCTTCCGCATTTCGAGCGGCCGGAACCGGCGTCAACACCACGATGTCGGTGGCCTCATCGATGCGCGGGTACTCGGTGGCCGCGGTGAGATCAACGCGTTCCCCGTGGAAACCGGCTGGGAGCTTCTCCGGGGTACGCCGCCAGGCGGTGACCTGATGGCCGTTGGCGAGCCACCGCAGGCCGGCTGCGGTGGCTACATCTCCGCAGCCTACAAGCAGAATCTTCATGGCACCAACCTACCGCGAATAGGAGCCGACCCTAGCCTCCTTCGAGCGGTGAGAACTTGCTAGAATCACCTTGAGGTCGAATATGTGTTCTAGTTAGGGGGTGGGGTGATGCAACAGGGGATGATTCCGGAACCGGAGGAGGCCGGGCATCGCCCGGTGGCGGCGGTGGCAGCCATGGGCTTTCCCTCACCGGCACGCGACTACTTTGACGGCGGATTGGACCTGAACCGCTTACTGGTACGCGACCGAGTTTCTACCTTCATATTGCGCGTCGAGGGCCAGGCTATGGTCTCGGCCGGAATCTTCGACGGGGACGAGATCATCGTGGATCGCTCACTGCCGGTGAAGGATGGCAGCGTTGTGGTGCTCAGCCTCAACGGCCAGATGCTGGTTCGGCGCTGGGTCACACGCGCCGGTCGCACCGGTCTACTGTGCGATGAATCGCCGCTGCCGGTGTGGTTGGCCGAGCAGGATGACCTAGAGGTCTTCGGGGTGGTGACCCGCTGCCTGCACCATGTGCGGTAGCTTTCACGTTGATGCACCCGGCACCGAAACGGAGGCGCACGGGCGCGAGGGTGGATGCTGGGATGGCCAGCTTGATGCCCGTGGCACGGTGCATCAATAGGGTGTCAAGATTCCGGTGCAAGGCATTAAGCGGGCATTAAAAACCGGGGCGCTCAACGCGAGGTGGCGCTGAACTGGAAGAGAGCGGCCGCGCCGGTCGCCAACGCCAGCAGCATCCCGAAAGGTCGTCTTCGTGCCTTCCTACCAGCGGCCAAAGCCCCCGACGATACAGCGTCTGCCCTCGGCTCCTCGCAAGCAAAATCGCTGGCAAATCGACAATCCGGTGCGGCTGGTCCCGGTGGGCTTTCTCGTGGCCGTGTTGCTGGGCGCCGGGCTGTTGATGTTACCGGTGGCACGGATCGGCCCCTCCGGTGCCGACCCGCTGACCGCGGTTTTCACCGCCGTGTCCGCCGTATGCGTCACCGGGCTTATCACGGTGGATACCGCTACCTATTGGACGCCCTTCGGGCAGTTGGTCATCCTCGGGCTGATTCAGATCGGTGGGTTTGGAATCATGACCCTGGGTACGCTGCTGGCCCTGCTGGTGCGGCGTAAGTTGGGATTGCGTGGGCAACTGATGGCAGCGACGGAAACCCGTTCACTGAACCTCGGAGATGTGCGTCATGTGCTGTTACTGGTTGCCAAAATTACCATCTGTATTGAGCTGGCCGTCGCGGTGGTCCTGTCTGTGCGGTTCTGGGCGACGGGACACGACATCCCGCATGCCATCTATACCGGTGTCTTCCACGCCATCTCGGCCTTTAACAACGCGGGCTTTTCTACATACAGCGATAGCCTGATGGGCTTTGTGGACGACCCATGGATCATCATTCCGATCTGTGTGGCCATCGTCTGCGGCGGACTAGGCTTCCCCGTGATGATCGAGTTCCTGCGCCGTAACGAGGATCATCGAGGCTGGGCGTTACATACGCGTCTGACCGTATGGGGTACTGCCATCATGTTGGCGCTAGGCTTCCTCGCGCTGGCCAGCTTTGAATGGAACCGCAGCGAAACGCTGGGACATCTCTCGCCCGGCGGCAAAATACTTGGTGCGCTGGGACTGACGGTCTTTCCGCGTACCGCGGGCTTTAACAGCATTGACTACGCCGATGCCTCGTCCGAATCACTACTTGTCACCGACATGTTGATGTTCATCGGTGGCGGAAGCGCCGGTACTGCCGGCGGCATCAAGGTCACCACCTTCCTGGTTCTGGCCTTCGCTTTGTGGAGCCAGATTCGCGGACACGAGCAGGTCACGCTGGGTAATCGCGCCATTGGCGAATCGGTCCAACGTCAGGCACTGAGCGTGGTCTTGCTCGGCATCGGCGCGGTATTGGCCGGCATGATCGTGCTCCTGCGGGTAACCTCCCACACCGTCGAAGAAGTGCTCTTCGAATGTGTCTCGGCCTTCGCCACCGTCGGGCTATCCATGGGGATCACCGGAGATCTGCCGCCGGCCGGACAATGGGTGATCATTCTGTTGATGTTCGGTGGCCGCGTAGGAATGGTCACTGTGGCAACCGCTCTGGCGCTGCGCTCAAAGATGCTGATGTACCGGCTACCCGAGGAACGACCGATCATTGGTTAGCGTCGCAACGGCCCGGAACCTGCCGCACCATATGATGCACTGGGGAGACAACTGCCAGCAGGAGGAGAAGGCCGCGGTGGAACTAGCGATGAGCGATACGAGCGAACCACCCCGGACGGTACTTGCCGTCTCGGGGCGGGCGGAATCCAGCGGCCTGATAGAGCGGGCCCTGCGCGGCCTACCAGCGTCCGGCGAGCTCATGGCCGTGCACGTGCCTGAACCCGGTGCCGCGGAGCAGGAACGGGAGAACCTCATGCAACTACGCGAGCGCATCGAAGCCGCCGGTGGTACCTGGCATACGGTAATCGGGCAGGACGTAGTCAGTGCATTGCTCGGCTTCGCCCGCAGCACGCGAGCCGACCGCATCGTGGTGGGGCGCTCGCGTTCGACCCGCGGCATACGTCGCCGGGATCTGGCCGCGAGCCTCGCACAGGCCGGTGCCGAAATGGATGTGATCATTCTGCCGCACGAAACCAGTACGGCTGCTCGACGCAGGGTTCCGCGGCCGTACGGGCCGCACGGGGCGCGGTTGGCCTACGGATGGGGTCTAGCGGCCCTCGGGCCGGCCTTGCTGACCGCCATCTTCTTGAACACCGAAGGCTCCGGGCAGGAGCTGACCCTGAACTTTCTATGCCAGCTCACCGTGGTCGTCTTCGTCGCCCTGCTCGGTGGCTGGTGGCCCGCGCTGGCCGCCGCGCTGACTAGCACTTTGCTGTTGAACTGGTTCTTCACCGCGCCTACCGGGCAGTGGCATATCCACGAACCGCTCAATGTCGCTGCGCTGTGCCTGTTTTTGCTGGTCGCGGCCGGAGTAGCCCGCGTGGTTGCCATCGAGGGGCGGCGTACGGCCGAAGCCGGACGGGCCCGCCGGCAGGCCGACACACTCTTCGAACTCTCCGGCGGAGTTATCCGGGAGGGCATTAGCGTTCCTGCCCTGCTCGAATGGTTGCGCCGCTCGTTTGAGTTGAATGCCGTCAGCCTGGCAACCCGCGCGGACGACCCGGCCGCACGTCGGGTGTTGGCCAGCGCCGGGCAACCGAAACCCAACCCATTTGACTGTGACAGCACCGTGATTGTGGATGCCGAACATATGCTCCTGATCGACGGACTCACCCAAGATGCTTCCGATCAAGGAGTCATGGAGGCCTTTGCTGGTCGTGTCGCCACCGTGCTCCAGCATCAAGCGCTCGCCGATGCCCGGGTGCAGGCACAAGAGCTCGAAGCTGGCAACGCCATGCGCACGGCCCTGCTCGCTGCCGTATCCCACGATTTGCGAACACCTTTGGCCGGTATCAAGGCTTCCGCCTCCAGCCTGAGACTGAGCGACGTGGTGCTCACCGAACAGGACAAGGCCGAACTGCTGGCCACCGTCGAGGAATCGGCCGATAAACTCAGCGAACGTATCGAGGATCTGCTGAGTATGAGCCGAATTCAGGCAGGACACCTCGTGGTGCATCGCGGCGCACTTCAGATGGAAGATCTCGTGGCATCGGCCCGTCGCGACCTCAGCGGACAATTGGGTGATACATACCTAGATATAGATATTCCTGCCGATTGTCCCGCCGTAAGCGGGGACTACGGACTTGCCGTGCGCGTCATCGCCAACCTCGTGGAGAACGGTGCCCGCCATGGTGGTGGCCAGCGCGTGGACCTGCGTGCCACATGGGACGAGCGGCAGGTACACCTGCATGTTATTGATCACGGACCTGGCGTGCCCGAGCACGAGAAGGAGAACATTTTTCAACCCTTCCAACGCCGCGGCGACCGCAACGCCACCGCGGGTCTTGGTTTAGGACTGGCCGTGGCCCGGGGACTTGCCGAAGGGATGGGCGGACGTGTCGAGGTCCAGGACACCAGCGGTGGCGGTGCCACCATGATTTTTAGCCTTCCCCTGACTGAGGAGATCTCGTGAATCCCAGCGTGCTCGTAGTCGAAGACGACGTACAGATCGCCCGTGCCCTATTGGTGAACCTGCGGGCCCGCGGTTACCGGACGCATCACGCAGCCGACGGAAGGCACGCTCTGCAGCTGGCCGCGGATGAGCATCCAGATCTCGTTCTGCTGGATCTAGGCCTGCCCGATCTCGATGGCTCAGAGGTTATCGAGGGGATCAGAGGCTGGTCCACCGTCCCGATCATCGTCGTGTCCGCTCGCCATGAATCGCATAGCAAGGTCGACGCCCTAGACCGCGGTGCCGATGATTTTGTTACCAAACCCTTCGCCATGGACGAACTGCTGGCACGACTGCGTGCCGCGTTGCGGCGCAACGCCCCGGAAACCGGCCATGCCGTGGTGGTCACCGGCGATCAACGCGTGCGGATCGACCTTTCGGCGCGTTCGGTGAGCGTGGATGGGGAATTGGTGCGCCTGACTAGGCTGGAATGGCGCCTGCTGGAGGCCTTAGCCCGCGCGCCGCACCGGCTGATCGGGCGCAGCGAGCTACTGCGAACCGTGTGGGGTCCCGAATATGGAGAAGAATCGAACTACCTGCGGGTGTATATCTCGCAACTGCGCACCAAGCTCGAGGCAGATCCCGCGAATCCGGAATACATCCGAACCGAACTCGGCATGGGTTACCGTTTTACTCCCTAACCACTCGTCGTTATTCGCCCGCAGGGTAGGAACGCAACGGCAAAAACCAGCGCTAAGGCCGGTTGCCAGATGCTGTGGCTTCACATTTGGATGCTCGAATCCTGTGTGGCCGGGGCGGACAATTTAGTCACCAAAGCGTGCTTCCCTGAAGAACGCAGGGTCCGGTGGCCGGCCCGGCTTGGTGCAATACCTAGGTCGGGAACTTGTCGGGTCTGGGAGCTACACTGGCCGAGGTAGTGGGGCAGGAGGAGTCTCGTGAGTATACAGAGCATGTCGGGCGCCGGTCATGTGGCGCTGGTGGACGTGAATAACTTCTATGTCTCCTGCGAACGTGCTTTCGACCCCACGTTGCGGCGTCGCCCGGTTGTGGTGCTCTCGAATAACGATGGTTGCGTGGTTGCGCGGTCGCAGGAGGCCAAGGCGTTGGGAATTACGACCGGTGAGCCCTTCTTCAAGGTCAGGCAGTTGATCGACAGCCATGGTTTAGCGGTCCGCTCAAGCAATTACGAACTGTACGGGGACATGTCCGCGCGGGTGATGGAACTGCTCGCCCGCTATGGAACGTGGCAAGAGGTGTACTCAATTGATGAGTCATTCGTCGGTTTAGGAGGAACGCTTGAGCAAGCGCACTCCGCCGCGTCGGACATTCGCTCGGCCATTTGGAAAGGCATTGGTGTGCCGGTGTGCGTTGGCGTTGCCTCAACCAAGACGCTGGCCAAGTTCAGTAACCATATTGCCAAGCACAACGATGAGCTGGGTGGGGTCTGCGTACTCGACTTAATGGACCCAGCGGTGGTCGAACGAATTCAGCGACATGTTCCCGCCACCGAAGTCTGGGGTGTCGGGCGTAAAACCGGCCAGAAACTCGCCGGTCTGGGCATCGAGAGCATCGCGCAGTTGCGGCAGGCAGATCCGCAACTGATCGGCAAGAAATTCTCCGTGGTGCTCAAACGTACGGTGCTGGAATTGCGCGGGCAGCGTTGCATTGGTCCCATCGAAGAGCACGCCGACCGCGGGCAGGTGATGTTTACTCGATCATTCTCGTCACCTGTACGGAGCCGCGCCGAAATGGGCGAGGTCATGAGCATCTATGCGCAGAAGGCTGCCGCACGGCTGGCAGCCGAGGGCCGTTACGCAACACTTTTGACGGTGACCGCGGGAACCAGCCGTTTCGCTGGTGGACAAGGCTCATTCCCGAGTGCTCAAATCCGACTAGGGCGCCCGACCCGCGACCCGATTTTCCTCACCCGTACCGCCGTTTCTGCGATGAATGAACTGGTGGAGTCGGGCCGTGACTATGTACGCGGCGGGGTGATCCTCTCCGGCCTCACCGACCAGCCCGGACCCGAGGAACTGGAACTGGGGCTCGAAGACACCGCGGGTGACCAAGAAGTCCAGGGAGAGTCCGTTGGCTCGGTGGTGCAACAAGTATCGGCGCGCTTTGGGGCTAAAGCCATCGGTCTTGGCGTGGCTGGCCTAGCTGCCGACCGGCAGTGGTCCATGAAGCGTGAACATATGTCTCCGCGCTACACCACAGAATGGGATGAATTGCTAACCGTCCGCGCCTGAATAAACCGGAGTTGTGCTTGCCCAACGGGCGAGCGACGACTCACAGGGCACGGTGCAACAATGAGAGCATGAAGTCGCCTCTGCTCAAGCTGGTATCCCCGCTACTAGTTGGGTCATTGTTGCTAGTGGCCACCGGGTGCGGGCCTCGTGAAGAGCCGCAAGCAACGACGCCAACCGGGAGCAGCGGAGCGCCACAGAGCCCGGCAACTCCGTCGTCGACGGATCCCACCTCCGCTGAACCGTCGATGTCGGCGACGTCCCCAGTGCCGACGGCACCGGTTCCGTCGACCGAGCCCAGCACCGAAGCGCAACGTGCGGCACGGCTGGCCGCGCAGATGTCTTCCCGGGAACAAGCCGGCCAGCTGGTCATGGCTGGTGTCGAAGCCACCGGTGCCACGAAGGCGACGTTGAAGTCACTGACGAAGGCAGGGGTCGCGAATGTGTTCCTGCGTGGCCGGAGCAAACTCTCGGTGAAACAGACCTCGGCGGTGACCGGGCAGCTACGTAGTGCATTATCTGCCAATTCCCCTGAGGGCTTGGACGCCTGGGTGGCCACGGACCAAGAGGGAGGCTACGTCCGGGTGCTTCAAGGTAGCGGGTTTAGCGACTTGCCGACCGCGGTGACCCAGGCGAAATGGTCTACACAGCGGCTAGATAGCACGTGGCGCAGCGTTGCCAAGGAACTGCAGAAAGCCGGTGTGAACGTCAATCTCGCCCCGGTTGCCGATGTTGTTGACCCCGCGTTGGGTAGCGCCAACGCACCCATTGGGTATTTCGCGCGGAACTACGGATCCAGCCTTAAGAGCGTGACCGAATCGATTCGGACGGTTAATCAGGCGCTATCCGCACAGGGCGTACAGCCGGTCGTCAAACACTTCCCGGGTCTTGGAAATGTTCGGGAGAACACCGACACCACCGCGTCGGTGACCGACACGGCCACCAGCGGTGACAGTGAGTCGTTGCGGCCCTTCGTACAGGCCATTGAGCAAGGGCAGGCATGGGTTATGGTCGCCAATGCTCGCTATACGCGGATCGACAAGAAAAATGATGCGCCGTTCTCCCGGGCGCTCATTCAGGGCCTACTGCGGGAGAAGCTCGGATACGACGGGGTGGTGATCTCCGATGACCTGTGTGAAGCGAAACAGGTTGCCTCGGTGCCGGTCGGGGAACGGGCTGTACGGTTTATTGATGCCGGTGGCACCCTGCCGTTGTGTGTCGATGCGGATAAATCCCGGACCATGATCAACGCACTGACCAAGCAGGCCGATGCCGATGAACAGTTCGCGCAGCGGCTGGAAGATGCGGTTACGGTCGCGTTAACCGCAAAGCTGGAAACGGGCAAAGAATAACCCGCCCAGGCCAGCACGTACTCGCAACGCACTGACCCGAGCGGGTCGTTTTTTCAGTTACCCCAAGGGGATCCGTAGGTTACTTACCCTTGGTCACCCGGAGTACCTGAGCCTTTTCATCCGTGCCATTGTGCAGGTGCAGCAACAGCGCGTTGGAAGCCACCGAGGTGTCCGCGACGGTCACCGGAATGTTGGTGCCCTTCAGGTCGGTAAACACGGCGCCGGAGCCTCCGAAGTCCACCTGCGGCTCTGCGGTGTTGAAATCGATCCAGTCGGTGGTGTCGACCGGGACGAGCCCGCCCTCAGGGTCCGTGTGATACCAGGTGTAGGACATCACGCGGTAGGAGATGTCACCGGAGTGACCGTCCAGACCCAGCGCTGCCAGCGATACCGGAAGGATCGCGGTGTTGGTGTCGAAGGTGTTGGTATCAACATCGCCCATTACACCGTTGACCGGCTGCAGGTCGACCTGTTCACCGGTGGCCAGATCGTAGGTGGCCACCAGGTCGAGGTCGATGTCCGAGAGGGTGGTGGTGAAGGAGACGAAGTCGGCCTTGCCATCCTTATCCACATCGATTTCGACATCCAGTTCGGTGGCACCGGCGAGGTGGGCCCAATTTTCCCAGGTGGCCACGCCGATGTTCAGAGTTCCTTCGTCCACGCCGGTGCGTGGCTGGGTCGAAGAAGCACCTACGTACTTCAGATCCATGGCGCGAGCCACCGGGATGCTATCGAGCATGTCATCACCGCGTGGGCTGGAGGCGCCCAATTCGAATGCACCGAGCAGCGAGGTGACGCTCGTGGCCTCGGTGCCAACCTGAATGTCCTTACCCTTCAGCGACAGGGTGGTGCTGTTCGAACCCTTCTTTAGCTTCTTGAGCTTGCCGGACATGTCGGCGGCTAGCTTCGGGGCAGCCTGCACCGGAACGCGAAGGGTTGGGGCCGAGTCGCTGGTCAGCTGTACACGGCCGGTTACATCGGCCAGCCACGCACGGGCGATACCCGACTGTGCAGCCTCCATGGTCGGATCCATGGTCTTCTCCCACTTGCTCGGGTCGACCGTCAAGGTGACCTGGAGCTTCGCCTCGCCGCCGGCCGGAACCGTGACGCTCTGGCGATCCAGAGTGATCGAAGCGCCAGGAATCTGCGTGGCCGAAAGGTACTCGGCGTCGTAGCTCTGCTCTTCGTCGGAGGTGTTCACCACGGTGATCTCACGAGTAGCGGTGAACGCCTTCTTGCCACTGAGCTCGGTCACACCGAACACGACGGAGGTCAGATCCGGAGCTTCCGAATCGAAAGCGTACACCGGCGAGTTAATGGCGGCGGCGGCCATAACGCGACCCGAGCCGACCCGGTTCGGCCCGAAGACCTCACCGTTATCGGCAATAACATCGGCAGCCGCGGTGTTCATGATCAGGCTCTTGGCCTGCTCAGGAGTGTAGTCGCTACCCTGCAGAACCAGGGCGGCTACACCCGCGACCATGGGGGTTGCCATCGAGGTACCGGACATGACGGCGGGCCCGTTACCGGTACCCACGCCGGCCGAGCCGATCTGCGTACCCGGTGCGGCCACGTCGGGCTTTACGACACCATTGCTGCCGTGGACACCACGGGAGGACGACGAGTTCAGCGCGTCCTTGGCGCCTGAAGCGCCCGAGACGGCGCCGACAAGTTCCGGATCGAGAGTGACCTGCAAGGTGCCGGCCTCGGCAGTTGGGCGGAGCTTGTTGGAGTTATCCAAGGTCAGCTGTGCACCAGGGATCGTGGCGTTACCAGCAATACCGGAGCTGAACAGGTTGGTCTCGGAATCCAGAATCACACCGGTTGCGCCGGCGGCCTCAGCGTTGTTGAAGCGACCCATCGAGCCACAGGGGAATTCGCCGTTTTCGCTCCAGGTCAGCCAGACCCACTTGCCGTCAAGGGAGCCGGGCTCGAATGGTTCACAGCCAAAAGCGTTGTCGCTTGGAGCCATGACCACGGCTCCCGAAAGCTGGGCGGGGTCGGCGTTGGTGACGTTGAAGTTCGCGGTGTACTGACCGGCGACCTTACCTGCCAGGTCAGCTGGTGCGTTGACCTCGATACCATCCAAGGTGACCTGTGAACCCACCGAGTTTGCCACGGTCAGCGAACTACGGGAGTTACCGGGGGAGCCGCCCACATCCGTAACGTCGCTGGCGTTACCCGAGGCGACCACCGAGAGGATTCCGGCCTTGGTCAGCTCGTCAACGATGTCATTTTCGGGATCTTCGGTGGGGGAGTGATCCGAACCGAGGGACATGTTCACGACATCGGCACGGTCGGAGAAGTCACCGTCACCGTTCGGGTCAAGTACGTAGTCCAGTGCCTGGCCCACCACGGAGGAGGAGCCGCCGCAACCGAAGACACGGATGCCGATCAGCTGGGCCTGCGGAGCCGTACCCGGGCCGATCTTCATATCAGCAACGGATTCTGCATCGAGCCCGGAGTAATCGCCGGTGAAGGTGCTACCGTCAGCGTTCACGCCGTAACCGGCGGCGGTGCCTGCAACATGTGAACCGTGACCGGCCGCTTGGCAATCCAGGGGATTCGGGTCTGGGTGCGGCACCGGCTGGTAATCGTCGGCATCGGGGTCGGCGTTGTAGTCGTCGCCAACGAGGTCCCAACCACCGATGAACTTATTCGCATCACGTAGTCCGGAATCTGCACTGGGCAGTTCCTCGGATGCTTGGGCTTCCTTGTAGGCCTCGAGGGTGCCGGGGCCACCGAAGTCTGCATGGGTGTAGTCGATGCCCGTATCGAGCACAGCGATCTTGACGCCTTCACCGGTCTTGTCGAGTTCGGTCCAGCTCTTCAAGGCTTCGGTGTCGATCACGCCGCCGCGGTTGGACGGTTTCTTCGGCACGATCGCGCTGATCTTGTTCACATCGGAGCGGCTGGCCAAGGCGCGCAGATCATCCGCGTCACCGGTCAGCGCAACACCCTGCACCGTGTTATGCGTGGTGTAGAGGACCTTGGACTTTGCCTTCGCGGCGAGTTCCTCACTCTTGCCCTTGACCTTGGCACGAATGTTCTTGACCTTGGCGGTGTCCTTGGACTTCCCGCTCTTCTTCACGCTCTCGAAGGCACCGTCTCCTTCGAGCTGTACGAAGACCGAGACTTCTCCGCTGGCCTTAGCCAACGGGGCAGAGACCTTGCGTTCGGATAGTGACTGGGGCGTGGAAATCGGCAGTGATGCTGCGTTCTGTCCCTCCGAGGGCCGCGGGACGTCCGCAGCAATGGCGGGCGCGGCCATGGTGACGGCCAACGCCAACGCGCTGGTGGCCCCCAGGATGCGGCGCGGCAATCTTTGATTGCGCTCAGTGACCATGATGCTCCTAGCTCAAGCTGGATGGCGGAGGACGACCGAGCCTGCAGGGGCACGGCGAATCACGGCGCGGCGCGAGCTGACGACGATGATCCGGGGTGGGCGTCCGCTGGCGCCCGCTCCCTAGTTATGAAATCTTAGGTGAGCCGGGCCACATATCAAGGGGTTGTTGAATAAAAAATCCGGCAGGCTGGAAGCCTGCCGGATTTTTTTCATATTTCTTCCCCCGGAGCTGAGGGGGAACCCTGCCCACCGGGGCAATGAAATGTGCAGTGAACTTTCAGATTCGAAAGAGTCTTTATTACTTCACAGTAGATTCACCGAGGACCCGTCGGATGAAGGCATCCACCCGTACTGGGAGCTCGGCTATCCGCTGGGCGACAACGAGCATGGGATCGGGGTTGATGGGGTCCTTGGGTGGTGCCACGCGCACATTGGCGGAGCACTGAAATTCACTGCAGATCATCGTGCCCAGCGTGTCACCCTCGCGCCCGGCCTGACCAGCGCGGCGGGTAGAAAAGAGGACGACAGGGCAGGGCAGGGTTACGTCGCGGCACATCTCGCACATTGCCGCACTGCCGGGGCGGCGCGTGGCGTTGCTCGTGCGCATCAGCAATCCGCGAGTGGTGCCCTGAGCGTCGGTGAATAGCAGATACCCGCGTTGCGGCATCTTGGGATCACGCCAACCGAGGTACTCGATATTCTCCCAGTCGATCTCATTGAAGTTTTCGGGGAGATTGAGCTTCTTTGCCTCTTGGCGGCTGGCGTTGATGAATGACGAACGGATGGTTTTTTCGGACAGTGGCCGCATGAGCTGGCTCCTAATGTAGGGCGCGAAAAGGGAAGGAAAATTCATCGAGAGATGTCCCCGGGCGCGAGCCAATCTATGCTTTGCGGAGCACAACGCCGCAGACGCCGCGATATGCGGAGTCTGATTTCTAGCGTGTAACTCCGTCCGCCACGGAGACGAACGGGCAGAGGTTCAAGCAGGCCATTGCGGCCACCTCACTTTCCCGCGCTCATACATGCGCTCATAGCTTCTGTCGTACGTGGCGGCACCGGTGGTGCCTACGGAATTGATCGTAGCAAATGAGTCGCGGCTATCGGACGTATGGTGAGGAAAAATACAGTAGCCATGTACTTAGCGTGAGTTGCGGCTGTGTGGGACTCAATAGGCCTTAGCGGGGATGGAGGAGGATATTGAGGCGCTGCGATGCGTCGACTCTTATTCAAAGCTTCATAGATAATGTACCATAGTCATGTGCGGCACCGATCGGGCTTCATTGAGCAATACGACGATTTTCTGATCACGGACGGGTGTGCAGATTCTCCGCTTCTGAGCATGTTTTGGTGTGAACTCAGCTAGTGCGCAATACCAGGCGGTTGGGGTAAGCCTGTGGCGACAGATCATAAACGAACGAGGAATGATGCCGATGAACGTCGCACGAGCATATGGGTGGCTATTGCCGACCGCTATTTTCGGAACGCTGGCGTGTGTGACCTCGATAAACCCTTGGATGCTTGGAGCCTTTGCCGCGGTGAGTATCGCGATGATTCATTTCCGCGCAATGAAAATACAGCGCAGACGGCACGCCCAGCAATAAACTCGACTGAGTTGTCAGTGGCCTATCTGGTAACTGAGAGCGCACCGCACCTCGCTCGTGGTCCGGGCCCGTCGCCAGCACTCGACGTCCATTTGGGTGAGGGCCGAGTGCTGGCGGCGTGCGGTCGTGCTAGTTGCGGCGTCCACCCTGCCACAGCGCGTCGAACGGCGTCTGCCCGGCGACACGGTTACGGATGCCCTCGGTCACGAAGGCCTTGGCGGTGCGGGCGGCCTCTAGGGGAGCCGCGCCCTTAGCCAGTTCGGCGGTGATTGCGGCTGCCAGAGAACAGCCGGCTCCCGAGACAGCCAGGTCACCAATCTTCTTTTCGCGTAGAACCTCCAGGGTTTCGCCATCGAAGAAGACATCGATGGCGTCTTCTCCCTCGATGCGGACTCCACCCTTGGCGAGCACGGCCGCGCCGGAGACCTCGTGGATCTTCTTGGCGGCGGCGATCAGTTCGGCTTCGTTCGTGATGCTCAGGCCGGAGAGCTGCTCGGCTTCGAAGTGATTGGGAGTGACAAAGGTGGCCTGGGGTAGCAACTGGGACTTCAAGGCCTGGTCAGTGTCCAACGCGTGCCCCGGCTCCTGACCCTTGCAGATGAGTACCGGGTCCAACACGATGTTCTTCCATGACTGAGACTTCAGCGCGGTTGCCACCGTATCGATCGTGGCCGGAGAGCCCATCATGCCCAGTTTCACGGTGTCGAGGCTGCCGGAGTAGCAGGTCTGAATGGCTTCCAGCTGGTCGGCGATGACCTGTGGTTCCACCGGGACGAAACGGTGATTCCAGTTATCCTTCGGGTCAAAGGACACGATGCAGGTCAGTGCGACCATGCCGTAGGTGTTGAGTTCCTGAAAGGTTTTCAGGTCTGCCTGTGCTCCGGCTCCACCGGTAGCTTCCGAGCCGGCAATAGTCAGGGTGAACGCTGGGCGTGGGGCGGTGATATTTTCAGTCATTGTTCCAAAAATCGTTTTTGAGAAGGGTAGATGTCAGCTCTGCTGCCAGATGCTGATCGTCGTGGCCTTAGACCAACCCTCCGCAAGGTGTTCGGCGTGGTCTTCGGACGCAATTAAGAATATCCAAGGTAGGCCATGGGCAAAGGCGGACCCCGCAAAACTAGCGATAACTGCTCGCCGTGCGGTGTCGGGGTCACTGGGCGCGAAAAGATCGGGGTCCGAGATCAATCCGAATGTTGATCCATAATGCATCCGGCCGCGGGCCACGGGGCGATCGAAATCGGCAACCTCAACAACGTCGTAGTGATCCATGGGTGCTTCGAAGAGCACAGAGGTTTCAGCCAATTTCACGGCCTGTTCCACGTCGGTTGGCTGTGCCGCCAGCAAGGTCATCGTGCTCAGCGGGGTGAAGCCCGCACTACGCAAGGATTGCGCACTGCCGTCGTTGCCGGGCCCTAGGAGAATGAGTCTGCGTACGTCGGCAGGCGGTGTCCAGTCCGCGGCCGGCCAGTAACGCAGAATTTCGACGTCGTTACCGTCTTGATCTACGGAGCGGACCTGATCTTCGCCGGGAAAAGATGCGATGCGATCGCGCAGAAGCGCATAGGCGGCGGTCCATTCGGGAAGTTGCCGCACTGCTGTGCCCATGGTGTATCCAACTCCTTGCCGTGGTGAGAAAAGGGATCCTTCATTCAGACTCTACGCCCACCATGACCGAGCACAAGAAATGTGGTGAACCGTAGGTTACGAAGCCTTGGCCTGCAGTCGTTCGGAAGGATCGCGCTCTGCAGCCCCGGTGGTGGAATCCATGAGTTCCATGACATCCGTGAACAGCGAACGGACCACCGGCAGGCGGCAAAGCACGGCAAACTTTGCGATGACCGGCGCCAAGGCTATGGCCAACGCCCGGGAGCGGCGTTGCGTCTCGGAGGAGTCGTAGGCCCACACCGACATCAATTGGCGCGAAACGAGCCAGAGGAAACGCGGTAGATCCTTTCGAATGCCCAACGGCGGCAGGGGCCTGGCTTCGTCAACCACTTGACGCCATAACGCAAGCTCTATGCCCTCTCGCTGCGCGTCGGTGGCGTCCTGAGTCGCGGAACGCAGCACCTGCATAAAGGCCGGCCCGAAGTCGTGATAGGGGCGCATCACCTCGATCGCTTCCTTGAACACGATGCGAATATTGGCCTCAAGCGTATTGCCTTCGCCGAGCAACTCCTTGCATCGGCGATATTGCTCCGTGCGCAAATTCAGCAATAGGTGCCCCACCATCGCCTCTTTCGAGTCGAAGTAGTAGTACGCGTGAGACAACGAGACTCCGGCGCGCTGGGCAATAGTGCGCATGCTGGATTCGCGATAGCCGGACTCTGCGAAGCAGGTTAGGGCGGTATCCAACAGGTGCGCTTGAGTCGCTTTCCCTTTGGTGGTGCACGGCTGCATCCAAACTCCCTTTCCCGTGACTTTTCGTCTTTCCAGTCTAGCCATTTTTGAACACGTTCAAAAATTGAGCGTGGGCCACTGGAGTCCATGCGAACCGCATCACCGACCAAACTGATTGTTCAACTAGCTGGTGCGAAGAATACGTAGTGAGATGCAGAATTTTCTGTCTTTGACCTTTCAAATACCATTTGGGCGTGAAGCACCTCACGGAACCGTGTCTCGTACACCATGGGATACTTGGCAGGTAAGTGCTAATACAGCGGGAAGTGCCTGACGCGAGCTTCGACTCGGCTCAATTCCTGGCGAACCACTTTGATAAGGACTTTTCTTATGGGCGTTGAAACCGCCATGCCGTCCGCGCGGTTTTCGCGGGCACGTTTTGCTACGCCGGGTTCGGCGTACTTCTCCACCTTGCTAACCCTCATGGGGGCGGTGGTGATTCTCTCCAACATCGGCGCTTCTAAGGGCGTGATCATCGGGCCGCTGGTCACCGACGGCGGGTTCTTCCTGTTTCCGCTGGCCTACATCTTGGGCGATGTGATCTCCGAGGTGTACGGACTCAAGGCGGCGCGGCGCTCCATCATCACCACATTCGCTCTCGCGATTTTTGCCGTGGTGTGCTTCTGGATCATGATCCAGCTACCCGCGGCGGAGTTTTACGACGGCCAAGAAGCCCTTGAGCGCACGCTCGGACCCGTATGGCAGATCGTTCTAGCCTCCGGATTAGGTTTCCTCGTCGGACAGCTCACCAATTCTTGGGTGCTGGTTCGGCTTAAGGAACGCTTTGGTGAGCGGGGTCTGATTGGTCGCCTGGTGGGATCCAGCGGCGTCGGTGAATTGCTGGATACGGTCATTTTCTGCTCGGTGGCCGCACCGGTTCTGGGGATTGCAGACGCGGGTACTTTCTTGAACTACGTTGTCGTCGGGTTCGTCTATAAGACAGCCGTTGAAGTCCTCTTCGTGCCTGTCACGGCGCTGGTTATCCGCTGGTTCAAGAAAGTCGAGCCCGGCTACAGCGTTGAGCCCACTCAGCCTTAAGTCGTAGGACCGGTTCAGCACACCGAGCGACGTGTCACGCCCGCTTTCGTTGGTAGCGTGAGCGCTATGGAGAGTGCCGACGTAGCCCTGCGGCTCGATTCTTTGGAATTTGGCTACGCAGGACGCGCCTTGTGCGAACCGGTCACAGCGGTGCTGGAACCCGGAACCGGGTACGGCATTATCGGGAGCAACGGATCCGGTAAATCCACCCTGCTACGCACGATGGTCGGGGCTCAGCCAATGGTGGCAGGCGGCGTATATTACCGCGGGGAGCCGTTACGGGAAGCCGACCGCATGGTGCGTGGGCAGGTTGCCGTTCAAATCGACGATGGCGCCTTCCTCGAAGAGCTGACCGTGGCCGAGCATCTGGAACTAGTGGCTCGCGGACATCGGGTAGCCCGCTGGGAACGGGCGGTCGAGCACGAACTGGAGTTTTTCGCGCTTACCGATGTCGCCGAGCATTTGCCGGCCGAGTTATCTTCGGGGCAACGCCGCAGGCTTCTCTTGGCCTCGGCCTTGGTACGTCCGGCAAGTTTGCTCATATTCGACGAGCCCGAGCAGCGTCTCGACTACCAAATTCTGCAACGGCTCTACAACCGACTGGCTGAGCTCCGCGATGCACACGGGGTGGGTCTGCTAGTGGTGAGCCATGACCCACAACTGATCCGCCAATCACTACAGCAGGTGTTGCTGCTCGAGGGGCGAAGCATCCGAGCGCTCGATGCTGAATGCGGCTCCCGCTGGCTCGAAGGTCGAGTTTCATGACCGTCGCCAGCGCAGACTTCGAGCCACAGGAAATCTTCAAGCGGGCGCGTGCGCGGCGCAGCAACCAAGAGCGTTTCGATCGCTTTTCCGACGGATATATCTGGGTCTTAGCCGTCCTGATTCTCTTCGCCTATGTCGTATCGGCCAGTAATGCGGTGCTGTACGTTCTGCAATCGGCCGCAGCAAATACCGTCGTCCTGCCGACGGCGGTACTGGAGGTTGTACAGGCTCTTGCACTGCTCTTCCCATTACTGGTGTGCGGCGTGCTGGACCTCCTGCGGCTGCTTGGACCCTGTTCGATCAGCGCCGCCGAGTCCACCTGGGTGATGACCTTGCCGCAACGGTCGCGGGCCTTGTTGCGTGCGTGCCGCCGCCGGGCTCTCGGCCTTGGCGCCGGAGCCATGTTTCTGACTTGGGCCTTATGGTACGTGGCGCTGATCGCGAGCGGGGCGAGTTTCGATCCGCTGACCCTGCTCGGTGGGTCGGTGGCTGGCCTGCTGCTGGGCGCTCTGCTCGCTGGCCTTGCGATGTGGGCCCAGAT
The DNA here is from genome assembly GCA_031317595.1 of Glutamicibacter sp. PS. Classification (GTDB taxonomy): domain Bacteria; phylum Actinomycetota; class Actinomycetes; order Actinomycetales; family Micrococcaceae; genus Glutamicibacter; species Glutamicibacter endophyticus. The sequence continues at coordinate 2,254,695 of JANCMB010000001.1, read as the reverse complement.
CGTCGGGCATCGAACTACACTGCGTCGGACCCTACGCTGGGTGTCGCTCGGCTATCTCGTTGCCCTCGGACTTCTGTGGTTAGGATCCATGGCAGGAGCCGGACACCTGCTCGCACTAATGTCGAGCCGACTCGTTGACCTATGGGCGGCTCCGGGTAGCTGGCTGCTGATTGGAATCTTCGTCCTGCTCGGGATATTGCTGGCCGTCGGCCCTACACGCAACGGGCTGGAACGGATCAGTCGTTTCGAGCTATCGCGGTCCGGAGCCCTTCAGGGGTCACTAGTAGCCGCGCTCAGCCAACTCGATATCCGAAATTTCGCGGCAGGGCTGGGAGAAGAGCGGCCTACGGGGTGCAAGAGGCGTCGCGGGTCCGTGGCACGGCTGGCACCGGTACCGCAGATCCTGATATTGAGCCTCTGGCGCTCGGCGCGCTGGCGACCGGCCGCGGTTCTTCTCGCCACGAGCGTGCTGTTGTTCCTGGTGGTTCGTGGGGCAGCGAATCCGCTGATGCTGTTGCTCATGAGCATAGTGCTGGTGGCATGCGTGAGTTTTCTGTTGGGATCGTGCGCGCGGCCGCTCATTGCGGTGCCCGGTCTCAGCCGGCTACTGGGCCTGCCACAGCAACAAATTCGCCGAGAGGTGGCGTACGGTCTCCTGGCCGTTGGCGCGCCGGTAGTCGTGGTGTGGGCTCTCATTGCCCCATTGCTGGGAATCCTGCCCGCCGGCACGCTGCCGTGGTGGTTGGTGGCCTGTGCCGCGTTGCTCCCCGGCATCGCCGCTGGCGCGTTGGGCTACGCCGGGCGACCGATGCGCGACTGGGAAGAAATGCTCACAGTGGCGGGCAACGATGAGGCGATGGGGCTGTGGGCGATGCGGCAGCTGACACCACTGCTCAGCGCACTGGTGGCGGTGCTTCCCCTCGCGGCGGTGCTTCTGGGCCTCGCGCCACCAGCGCTACTGGTCGCGCTGGTGGTAAGCATGCTCAGATCGCTACCGCCGCTTATGAGAGCGTTGCGTACTTAGCGGGCCGGAGGGTTCTGCGGATCCGGCCCACCGGCGTAGTACTCGGCAAGTACCTGCTCCTTGAGCTGATAGAAGGTGCCGTCCTCGATGGCAAGGCGGGCACGCTCAACCAGATTGACGGTGAAGTACTCGTTGTGGATTGAGATCAGCGTGTGGCTGAGCAGTTCCTTGGCCTTGTAGAGATGGTGAATATAGGCCCGAGTGTAGTGTGCGCAGGTGTAGCAACCGCAGCCTTCGGCCAGCGGCGTGAAGTCGCGCTTGTAGCGTTGCCCGGAGAGATTGAAACGGCCGTGCGGGGTGTAGAACGCCGAGTTACGGGCCACGCGGGTCGGGGAAACACAATCGAAGGTGTCGGCGCCGTTCTCAATTGCGGTAAAGATATCATCCGGCTCCGAAATACCCAGCAGGTGCCGTGGCTTGTTTTCCGGAAGCTCCTCGGCGCACCAGCCGACAATGGTTCCCAGATTCTCCTTTTCCAGGGCGCCACCGATGCCGAACCCGTCGAAGGGCATTTGCGAGAGGTCGCGGCAGGCCTTGCGCCGCAGGTCTTCATACTGGGCCCCCTGAATCACGCCAAAGAGCGCCTGATAGTCCTTGCCGACGCGAGTATCGGTCAGCCGGAAGTGTTCGTCGATGCAACGCTGCGCCCAGCGCCGCGTACGCTCCAAGGACTCAACCTGGTAGCCACGAGAATTCTGCAAGGTAGTCAACTCGTCGAAGGCGAACATGATATCGGCACCGATCTGGTGCTGCACCTGCATCGAAACCTCCGGAGTGAAACGGTGGCGTGTGCCGTCGAGATGGGACTTAAACCAGACACCATCCTCGTCGACGTTGGCCATGCGTTCCTTGCCCGGTGCCACGGCGTCATCCGGGCCGGAGTTGTCCACCGACTTCATATCGATGACCTTTTTGAACCCTGAGCCTAGCGACATGACCTGAAATCCGCCGGAGTCGGTGAAGGTGGGGTGCTCCCAGTTCATGAACTTGCCAAGACCCCCGGCCTCGTCCAGCAAGTCAGCCCCCGGCTGGAGGTACAGGTGATAGGCGTTTGCGAGAACCGCTTGGGCACCGAGCTGTGCGACCTGCTCGGGAGTCACGGCCTTAACCGTGGCCTTGGTACCTACGGCAATGAAGGCAGGGGTCTTGATGGTGCCGTGCGGCGTGGTGATCGTGCCGGTTCGGCCAAGAGTCGGGTTGCCTTCGGAATCGACCAGTCGTGTACCTACTTCGTAGGAGAATTCGGCCTGGCGCGGGTGGGTTTCGCTGGGGGTAAAAGTCTGTTCGGACACCTTACTAGTGTGCCGTATGCGCGGCTGGGTGAGGAAAACGATAGTTAGCGGTGAGCGGCGTCCTAGCGATTTGTGCAGGTCGTCGGGAAAATGGTTGAAGAGTCGGCGGTGTTGAGGTGGAGGTTGCCAGTGGTTGAATATGCGCTAAAGCCCTTCGCGCGTTCGCTGATCACCCTGGGGCCAGCAACGAAAGACCACTGGATCGCGCTACGTACCGCGGTGGGTATTTTTGCCCCATTGACGTTGCTGTTGTTGCTCGGCCGCCTGGACCTCATGGTCTACGTGGTGTTTGGTGCCTTCACGGGCGTCTACGGCCGTGTGCCCGGGTACTGGAATCGACTGCGCATGCAAGCGCGTTCTGGCCTCATGTTTTTCATTCTGATTCTCGGGGCCATGTTGGCCAGCAAGTACTGGATTGACGCGGCAGATCCGAGCGGCGCGGCCTGGCAAATCATCGGCTTGACCACGGTGGTGGCGGGCGCTGGATCGGTAGTCTCGGGTCTGTGGCAATTGCGCCCGACCGGTTCGCTGTTCCACATCTTCGCCTTCGCGGCCATTGCCTCACTCCCACGGCAGGCTCCAATGTTCGATGCGCTCCTGGCCGCTGGAGGAACGATACTGTTGGCGTTGGGGCTCGGTGCGGTGGGGTCGCTGGGAGCCGGTCCGGGAGCGTGGGCACGCACCGAACTTCCCAAACTGTCGTCGCGCATTCGCCAAGCCATCTGGTGGGAGGGCCTCTTCCACGTACTCACCGCAGGGGCCGCGGGGGTAGCTGCCACGCTCATCGCACCACACCTCTCAGCGGGTCATACCTACTGGGCAATGGTCGCCGCCGTGGTGCCTTTGGCCGGGCACACCACTCGCCACCGGGTGCGTCGCGGGTTGCATCGTGTCTTGGGAACATTGGCTGGCATGATCTTCATGTTGGCCTTGATTCCGCTGAACCCGCCCTTGTGGGCCTTGGTGCTCACCTTAGGGTGCTTCCAATTCCTGACCGAGATGTTCGTGCTTCGCAACTATTTCTTGGCACAAATTTTCGTCACCCCGATGGCCCTCGTGGGTGTTTCCTTGGGCACCGGCTTAGGCGGGGCGGTCATTTACGATCGCATCATCGAAACCGTGATCGGTTCGTGCATCGGCGTGCTTGGCGTGGTGGCGGGAAGCCTGCTCGGGCGGGCGCTACGCAAGAAATACGGGATTGCTTAGCGCGGCGCCCGCAAGGCCTAAATATTGATTCCCACGTGCGCCATGGCTTGGCGCAGAATGTTCTCGCGGCCGCCGGCAAACTCCGATTGAATGTCTTCGCTCAGCGCCTCGGCCGGGGTTAACCACGTGAGTTCTAAGGCATCTTGGCGTGGTGAGGACTCGCCACGTACCGGCACGATGTAGCACATCGAGACCGCATGTTGCCGATCGTCGGTCAGCCCGGTTTCGCTCGGGGCCGGGAAGTATTCCGCGATGGTGAAAGGCACCGGGCTCGCCGGTAGCTGGGGCAACACCATCGTGCCCAGGTCCTTTTCGATATGCCGGGTGAGGGCAGCACGAATGGTTTCGCGGTACATCACACGACCCGAGACGAAGGTACGGCGCATCTGCCCCGAGTGATCGGCGGTCAGCAGGAGGCCGACCTCGTTGACATAGCCTAGCGGGTCCAAGCGCACCGGGATGGCCTCAACGTAAAGCATCGGCAGGCGCTGACGGGCCTCGTAGAGGTCCTCCTCGCTGAGCCAGCCGGGATAGGGATCGGGTGTGCGCACGTTCATAACTCCATCTTGGTACATGGCCAGCGTAGATCCGCGAATCGGCTAATTGTGTCGCGTAATTCACTTTTTTGACGCCCGTCGTTTGCTGGTGCTCACTTCGGCGGCTCGCTAGTATTGATAGAGATTTATCAATCACTCGTGGAGCGTCTGCGGCCACACCATTTTGCTCATCCCTTCCTGAAGCGGAGCTGGACATGTCGACCTCGACCGAGCGGTTAAGTCCGCAAAGCCTGATGACGATCACCGTATTGATCGTTTCCACCTTCGTGGTCATCTTGAATGAAACGATCATGAACGTGGCACTGCCGGTGCTCATGCATGAATTTTCGGTCAGCCCCGACACGATTCAGTGGTTGGCCACCATCTTCATGCTCACCATGGCGGTAGTGATCCCCACCACCGGCTTCCTGCTGCAGAAGCTCAGCACCCGCAAGGCATTCATGCTGGCCATGGGTTTGTTCACCGTCGGCACGATTCTGGCTGCCGCGGCACCGGGCTTCTCGGTGCTACTCATTGCTCGCGTTATTCAGGCCTCGGGCACGGCAATCATGATGCCGTTGCTGATGACCACCATCCTTGATCTGGTGCCGCCCGAACGTCGCGGCGTGCTGATGGGAAATGTCTCCATCGTGATCTCGGTGGCTCCGGCGGTAGGGCCGACGATCTCGGGACTCATCCTGCAATTTCTCTCGTGGCGCTTCATGTTCATCGCGGTGGCGCCGATAGCGATCCTGGCCCTTCTGATTGGTGCCCCGCGACTTGGGAACGAGCCCGGCGAATCGCGGGCACCGCTGTCCTTCGTCTCGCTTCTGTTGGCCGTGCCCGGCTTCGGCGGTCTGGTCTACGGCTTGAGTCGACTCTCGGCGGCCGGTTTCGACGCGTCGAACGCCATGATTCTGGCCGGTGCGCTGATCTGCCTTGTGGCCTTCGCGCTACTGCAGTCGCGCCTGCAACGAAACGATCGAGCCTTACTCGATCTGCGGCCCTTTACCTACCGCCCCTTCACGCTGGGTCTGCTTTTGATGATCTTCGCGATGGTGGCGCTGTTCGGTGTCATCATCCTGCTCCCGATGTACTTCAGCAATATCCTGGGCTTCGAGACGCTGACCACCGGATTGATTCTGTTGCCCGGCGGTCTGCTCATGGGTCTGCTCGCCCCGACGGTCGGTCGCCTATTCGACAAGTTCGGACCCGCACCTTTGGTGGTGCCTGGCGCCGCATTGCTGGTCCTAGTGTTGCTGGGCTACGCGGTGGTCTTGGGGCCCGAGACCGCCGTCTGGCTTCTGATCGTGATGCACTTGGTGATGTCTCTGGGCATGGCGTTGATTTTCACCCCCGCCTTCACCACCGCATTGAACCCGCTGCCGCATGAACTGCATTCGCATGGTTCTGCCGTCCTATCGACGCTCCAGCAGCTCGGCGGAGCACTGGGCACCGCACTGGTCGTTGGCGTGGTGGCGGCTAGCACGACGGCCAAGCAGGCCGCCGGGATACCGCAGCCACAGGCAAGTATCGAAGGGTTCTCGGCCGGATTCTTTGTCGCCGCGGCCTGCGGCCTTGCGGTTTTGATCCTTGGGGCCATGCTGGGCGGAAAGAAGGTCGTAACTGAGCCGGCCTCCGAACCGGGGGCCGTGCCGGCCGACCACTAACCCATTCGGCAACGGCGAGGGCCGCCGGGCGGCGCACCGAACACGTGCCACCTCCTGGCGGCCCTTCTCATACGCATGTTCAGAGCCCGCCCGCGACGCGCAGAATGCTGCCGGTGGCGTAAGCGGCTCCAGGGCTGAAGAACCAGTCCACCGCAGCGGCGATTTCCTCGACTTCTCCGGGTCGCCCCAGCGGGATCCGTTCAGCCACACGATCCGGCCGCTGCGGATCCAAGTGGAAGCCGGTGCGAATTGTTCCCGGGCTCACGGCGTTGACTCGAATGCCCTCTGGGCCGAGTTCTTTGGCCAGACCGAGAGTGAAACTTTCAAGGCCTGCCTTGGCCGCGGCGTAGTGCACATATTCCCCGGGAGCCCCGCTGGCGGCCGCAACCGAAGAGATATTAACAATCACCGCGCCACGTTCCATGCGTTGTAGCGCATATTTCGTGATTTGGATGGGTGCGGTCAGATTGAGTGCAAGATCCCGGCTGATCGACTCATCGGGGGCCTGCCTCAGCGGCCCGCTGTAGGAAATCGCCCCGGCGTTATTGACCAAGCCATGCAGGGGACCAAGCTCTTGGATATTGGTAAAGAACTCTTGTAGCTGGAGACCGTCGCTCAGGTCGGCATAGCGTAGATAGGCCGCGCGGCCCATCGCCGCTATGTCGGTGCAGACCTGTTCGGCCTCGCTACTGGGGTGTCGGGCGTGAACAATCAGATCAAAGCCCGACTGGGCCAACGTTCGGGCGATCGCCGCTCCAATCCCGCGGGCTGCCCCGGTGACCAATATCAGGCTCATGAGCAGAAGCCTACCGCGCGTCGCGGGGACCGTTGCTTCAAAATCTCAAGGAGCGCACCTAGGCTGGCTGTGAGCCATCCCACCGCGGCAGACCCTGTGGTGGGGCGGGTGCACACGAGCAAAGGAGCTTTTCCATGAACCTGTCCGGATTTACCGCCATCGTCACCGGAGGTCTTTCTGGCCTGGGGCGGGCAACCGCCACGGAGCTGGCCGACGCCGGCAATACCGTCGCCGTCTTTGACCTGCCACGGGAGGACGGCGAGCAGTTGGCCGCCGAGATTGGCGAGTCGGTGCGCTATTTCCCGGTCGATGTGGCCGATGCCGAGCAGGTCGAGGCGGCCGTCGACCAGGTGGCCGCGCTAGGACCGCTACGTGTGGTGGTCAACTGCGCTGGTGTGGCAACCCCCGGGAAGGTTCTGGGACGAGATGGAGTGTTGCCCCTGGAGAGATTCGAACGAGTGCTACGCGTGAACGTCACCGGCACCTTCAACGTGATTCGATGCGCCGCCCAGAAAATGAGCGAACTCGATGCGCTCTCCGATGGCTACGGCCGATCCGAGCGCGGGGTAATCGTCAATACCGCCAGCGTGGCGGCCTTCGATGGGCAAATTGGCCAACCCGCCTACGCGGCTTCTAAGGGCGCGGTGGCGTCGATGACCTTGCCGTTGGCTCGTGAACTAGCACGACATGAGATTCGCGTGATGACCATCGCTCCGGGCATCTTCTCCACGCCCATGATGGCCGGACTGCCGCAGGAGGCGCAGGACTCCCTAGGCGCCCAGGTGCCACATCCCTCACGACTGGGGCAACCGGCGGAGTACGCCCAGCTGGTGCGGCACATTGTGGAGAACAGCATGCTCAACGGTGAGGTGATTCGACTCGACGGAGCCATTCGGATGGCTCCGCGGTAGTCAGAAATCTAGCTCTTCACCACGTAGGGCACGATGCTCGGCGTGGTTGATCTGGTAGCGCCGATTTTCTGCGCTGAGCGCCACCACGATGGCTAGTAGTCCGTAGCCGAGTCCAAGCCACCAGCCGGCACTATGATCCAGAAACACCATCACCGCAGCGAGCAGTAGCGGTAGCGTGAAGCCCAACGCCACCGAGTGACGGCCCCGTTCGGAATGTGCCATCGAGGTGGCTATCAGGGTGGCCAGGAAAATCAGACCTAGCGCCGCCCATGCGTTCTCGGACAGCGGTTCGGGCAAGATGGGTAGCATCCATTGCGCCGTGAGAAAGAGCAGGTAGCCGGCCGCCAGTCCGAGTGGAGCATCGCAGAGAACCCGCTCGTTCCAGCTGCGGGCGGTATGGCGGTTGAGTTGTCGAATGGCCAGTAACGCGCTAATGGTCGCGCACAGTGCAAACCCAGTAGCTGGCAGCGGCAAGAACGCGGCGGCAAAGGTCAGGGCCACGGCAAAGAGCGCCCATGTGGCGATGGCATAAGGGGTGGCCGCGCGCTGTCGTCGAGCACTACGCTGGGCGCCGAGCCAGCCGAATCCGGCATGGGCAAGGGACGCGACCGCCAGGAGCAATAGGAGCCACGGTTGGATCGTCGCGTCGTTGAGCAAGTCGCTTCCGGTGCGTTGCTGGGCTTGCGGGCCGAATGCCAGGACCGTGATCAGCAGTAGTAGCGCCGCGCCCACCGCCGTCGCCTGACGGTACGTGTCGACCGGTTCGGGGGCTGGATTGGCCCTCCGATCCGGGGCGGCATAGGGCAGGGGCACCGCGCGGGGACGCCCAGTGAGAATCGCGTCGCGTGCCTGCTCCACCAGTTCGGCCAGGTTGCTTTGCTCCGGGTTCTGCTCGCGTTCACCGCTCATCGGTACCACCTTGCGCCTCGGCCACGGGTTACTTGTTCCACAGCCTAGACGCGCCAACGCTCCCTGAACAGTCCCGCTTAGTTCGAGGGAGCCTCGCAGAGCGTGCGGTGTGAGGTGAATTCGCGGCGTTCTCCGCTCAGCGGATCGGTGAAGGCAATGCTGTGGGCCAGAAGCTGCAGCGGACGGCGGTAGTCATCCTCGGCCCAGTCCCACAGCCTCGGATAGAAGGCATCATTGATAATGCCCAGTCCCAAACTGGCAAGGTGCACACGTAGCTGGTGGGTTTTGCCGGTTAGCGGGTCCAGATCGAGTAGCGCCACTTCGGTTCCGGCGAAGTGCCCGGCGCTACTGCCGCGGGCGGCCACGGAGATCAAGGTGCTGGCATTGGGCGCGCCTTGTTCGACCACCGAACGCAAGTGGCCCTTGACTTTCGACATACGGTTTTCGTAGCGCAACGGCATCTGCTGGAGCACCTCGTCCAGCTCGTGCGGCTCGAGGGAGGGAAGTTCGTGCGGTAACCGCACCCCTGTTTCCAGCCCTGAACGCGGTTCAAGCGCCACCACCGCCTGATAGCGCTTGGTGATTTCGCGGCGTTCGAACAGGGTTTGATACGCCCCGCGCGTTTCAGGATTGACCGCGAAGAGGATGACGCCGGCAGTGGCACGGTCGAGCCGATGCATCGGAACCAGGTCATCGATCCCTGTCTGATTGCGCAATTTGACGAGTGCCGATTCCTGAATGAAGCGGCCCCCGGGAGTTGTTGGCAAAAAATGTGGCTTATCCACGGCGAGCAGATGCTCGTCGTGGTGCAGGATTGCCGCCTCGAAGGGAATCGGGGTCTCGACCGGAAGCGAGCGGTAGTACCAAATAAACTCGTGAGCGCCCAGCGGCGTATCCACGGTCAGTGGGCTACCGCCAAGGCCGACGATCTCCCCGTCGGTGAAACGGCGCAAAATCCCCTCGGGGTCCACGTGACCGAAACGCTCGAGTAAGTAATCGGCCACGGTGTGCCACGGGCCGCTGCTGGGAAGCCGCAGTCGGGTGGCATTAACGCCATTGCGCACCGGGAGAGGGGAAGCCATTGCCATGGTTTCATTCTCCCAGCATCCGCAACCGCCTTTAAATCCGGCGGCGCTGGCACGTAGGCTGGGGCCGAGAGAGAATGCTTGAGCTACCCGGAGAAAGGCGCTGGATGAGTCTGAGCCTGCGAGTTATTGCCGAATCGGATGCCGAGGCGCTGTGTGAACTGCTGCAAGCGAATAAGGAGCATTTGCAACCGTGGGAGCCGCTACGCGAGCCGGCCTTCTTTAGCGAGCGGGTGCAGCGCGAACTGATCCGCCAGTCGTTACGGGCCCACGAGCTAGGTGCGCAGTACCCCTTCGTGATTGTGGGTGAGAATGGTGAGCTGTTGGGCAGACTGAGCCTCAATTCGGTGATTCGTGGGGCGTTGCAGTCCTGTGCGATCAGTTATTGGGTGCGCGCCGACCGGTTGCGTCGGGGTTATGCCTCGCAGGCGGTTCATCAGGCCGTGAGCTTCGCCTTCGACGTGCTCGGGTTGCATCGGGTGCAGGCCGAAACACTTCCGGAAAATCTGGCCTCACAGGCGGTGCTCAAACGCGCCGGATTCACACTTTATGGTGTCACCCCGCAATACTTGAAGATTAACGGGACGTGGCGCGACCACCTGATGTTCCACATCTTGCATCAGTAGCCGCTAGGGCAACGGCTGGCACCGCGGGCACAAGTAGCAGGTCCGTTCCTGCGCGCTCTGTTCATCGCCCACGGTCAGCGCTTCGATAGGGGTGCCACAGCGCAGGCAAGGGCGCCCCGCGCGACCATAAACCCAGTACGGTTCGCGGGTACGCGCCAGACCGGTGGTCACCCGGCGTCCACGGTCCTTGTTGACTTGAAGCAGTTTGCGAGCAATCTCCACCATGCCCGGCAGGTTGCCGACGTGCGCCGCCGGGCACAGCGGGTGGGTCCGAGCCAGAAAGAGGGTTTCGCAGCGGTAGATATTGCCGATGCCGGCAAGTAGTCGTTGATCCAGTAGGGCCGTGCCGATCGGCCGCTGACCGGTACCGAGCAGATTCTCCAGCGCTCGCTGTGCGTCGAAGGCCGGGTCAAGCAGGTCGGGCCCCAGATGACCGACGACCTCGGATTCGTCGGCGGTCGGTAGCAGGCGCACTTGAACGATATCGAAACCGACGGCCTGGGTGCGCTGCGTCTCTAGCACCACGCGGGCGGTATGGGCCGGTTTACGCCAGTGCTCCCCGGGCCGATACAGGTCCCAGCGCCCCTCCATGAGCAGATGCGAATGCAGGCTAAGCCCGGGCCCACCACCGTCCGGGAGCATCCTGATCAGCAGGTGTTTACCGCGCGGAACCACTTCATGCACCGTGTATCCGGCCAGATCTGTGGTGGCCAGTTGCGGCACTCGGAAGCTCGTGGCGCGTAAGCGGTTCCCGGCCAGTGCCTCGTGTAAGCGCGCGGTCGCTCGATACACCGAATCGCCTTCTGGCATGTGTCCTCCCCACTCTCGACCCGCACACTAGCCGCGGAAGCGAATTCCTTGCACGGTGCTGTAGAAACCGGCCTCGAGTAGGGCGGCACCCAGAGGGTGCTCGGCTACCGGCAGCCCGTTGACCGTAGCCACGGCGATCTTATCCACCTTGGCCACACGCAACACACGCACCAGTTCCTTGGCCACCGCCGCAACCTCGGCCGCGCCCGGTTCAGCAAAGGTCAGCACGGTTCGACCGCCGCGTTCCAGATAAAGATAGAGCCTGCCATCGAGCATGCCCACTAGGGCTCCGGCCTTCCGCCCGGGGCGGTGGCCGGTATTCGACGCCGGCCACGGCAGCGCGGCACCGTAGGGGTTCGCCGGGTCGGTTGCGGCCAACACAAGCGCTTGGGCGGTGCGCTGCGGGTCTTCGGGGAGTTGATGATTGCGCAAGCGGTCGATGGTTGCGGATCTGGAGAACTGGGCGGCACCCAGCTTCTCCACGAAGTATCCGCGCCGAGCATGACCGGCTTCCTCGAGTTTGGCCAGCACCCGATACAGCATCCCGAAGCCACCGGGCACGGCCTCGGCGGCCACCGAACCACGCGTGAGTACCCCGTAGCGTTCAAGGAGTACCTCGGCCGCAGCGTGTGCGGCTATGGTCGGGTCATCCACCGGTTGTGGGAGCAAGGCCCAGCGGGCTCCTCCGCGAACCGTGCGGCCCGTGCCCTGAGTTCGTGCCATGCGGGTGAGACCGGAGAGTCGGTTCAGTCGCGCGGCGCGGGCCCGAGGTGTGGGTTTGGCGATCTTATGCGCCGTGCTGCCGCCGGCCAGATAACCGCGCACGGGGGCCAGGGTATCTGGCGAAATGAATCCCGCCCAGAAGAGTTCCCAGCAGGCTTCGGTGACCTCGCTCAGCTGCACGGCCTCATCCCTTGGCTCCAGACCGGCGGCTAGCTCCTCGAAGAAGTAGGCGCCGGTAGGTTCGAAGGAATCCAATAGCCGCACCGCCAGTGCCGAAAGAGCGGAGCGGTCCCCGGCACGCAGGGTGAGTTCCGCGTATTCGGCGGCATGTAGCGAAAGCCAGCCATCCTTGCCACCGGCGGCGCCGGCCCCACAGATCAGCACGTCGCCGGAACTGGTGAGCTCGTCGAGCCAGCCCGGTGCGTAGTCCGCGAGGCGGGCCGGCAGCACCAAGGATTCCAACGCGGAGGCCGGCACCTGGGAGCCGGCTAGCTGAGTGATGACCTCGTAGAGCCCATCGGCGCTGGAGCGTGCCGTGCCGACCTGCTGCCAGGTGGGCAGAAAGCGCGCGAAGGTTGGCTGGTCGACCGGCTCCACCTCGGCGCGCAGCGCCGCCAGCGAGCGAGTGCGGATGGTTCGAAGGACCGAGACGTCGCAGTATTCGTCGCCGGTGATTCCCACGGGGACGAGCTCGAGTGGCCGGAAGGCTCCGAGCGCCAGACGCCCGGCGGACACCATGGATTCCAGGGTCGGGCGTAGAGCCGCCACGCCCAGCCCCAGCGTGGTCGCCAATTCGGTGACGGTGAAGGGTGGGTGCGTGCGCGCGTAACGCGACACGAGATCGGTGATGGGTGCGGCGACCGGTTCGAGGAAGGTGGCCGGGATACCCGTGGGCAGTGGGGTGCCCAGGGCGTCGCGGAGCTTGCCGGCGTCCTCGACCGCGGCGTAGGCGATGGTGCCCGCGACCCGGAGCGTGAACGCCCGGCGGGTGGCCACCAGCGTTTCCGCGTGGGAGCGCGCCGTCGCCTCATCCAGCGCCGCCCCGTCGAGACTGGGGTCGTTGAGTCGCCGGGCCAATTGCGCAGCGGACAGTGGGCCAAGGAGCCGCAAGAGGTCTGCCGCGCCTTCCACCCCGCTGAGGCGGCGGGCCGGGTCGGTGTGTTGAAGCTGTGCACCGAGCTGTTCGATCACCGCGGCATCGAGCACTTCGCGCACATCGTTGCGCCCCAGTAGCTCGCCGAGCAGCACCGGGTCCAGGCTCAGTGCCGCGGCGCGCCGTTCGGCCAGCGGGGCGTCGGACTCATAGAGAAATTGGGCCACATAGCCAAAGAGCAGCGACTGGGCGAAGGGTGAGGGTAGTTCGGTCTGCACTTCGACGACCTGAATCGAGCGGGCGGCGATGGCACCGAGCAAGTCGACCAGGGCCGGCAGGTCGTAAACGTCGTTGAGGCATTCGCGCACGGTTTCCAAAATGATCGGAAAATCCGGGTAGTTGCGTGCCACATCCAGTAGTTGGCTGGCGCGTTGGCGTTGCTGCCACAACGGGGTGCGCTTGGTCGGGTTGATGCGTGGCAACAGGAGGGCGCGTGCGGCGCATTCGCGGAAGCGTGCCGCGAAAAGCGCGGAATTCGCCACCTGCGTGGTCACCAGCTCGACGATCTCGTCGGGCTCGAAAATGAATAGCTCCGCGCCCGGAGGTTCGTCCTCCATCGCCGGAATGCGCAACACAATTCCGTCGTCGGCGGCCATGGCCGAAGCGTCCAGGCCCCAACGTTCGCGAACCCTCGCCCCAATGGCCAGGGCCCAGGGGGCGTGCACGGCCAGGCCGAAGGGGGAGTGCAAAATGACCCGCCAGTCGCCCAATTCATCGGGGAAGCGCTCGACCACGAAGCGCTGGTGGTTCGGGACCTGGCCGGTGGCCTTGCGCTGGTCGTCGAGGTAGCCGAGCAGGTTTCTGGCCGCGAAATCGTCGAGCCCCTCGGAGCGCAGGCGAGCCAGCGCGGCGGCGGGTTCGGCCGCCAGCAGGCTGGTGGTGAACTGGCCAAGGTGCGCGCCGAGTTCCACGGGGCGCCCCAGCCCGTCCCCATGCCAGAAGGGTAGCTTGCCCGGTTGCCCGAAGGCGGGAGAGACCAGCACCCGGTCGTGGGTGATGTCTTCGATCCGCCAGCTGGTGGCGCCGAGGGCAAAAACGTCTCCCACCCGTGATTCGTAGACCATCTCCTCGTCCAGCTCGCCCACGCGCTTGGGTGCCTTGTCATCTTCGGCACCGGCGAGGAAGACGCCGAAGAGCCCGCGGTCCGGAATGGTGCCCCCGGAGATCACCGCCAGCCGTTGGGCCCCGGGCCGGGCAGAGAGCATGCCGCTATCGCGGTCCCAGAGCAACCGTGGTTTGAGGGTAGCGAATTCGTCGGAGGGGTACTTGCCCGAGAGCATGTCCAGCGTGGCCAGGTAGGCGCTACGCGGCAACTGTTGGTAGGGCGCGGCGCGGCGCACCAAATCAAACCAGGCCTCCACCTCGAGATCGTCCATGGCCACCGCGGCCAGTGTTTGCTGGGCGAGTACGTCCAGAGGGTTGGCCGGGATGCTCATCTTCTCGATGGCTCCGGCACGCATGCGAGTGACCACCAGCGCGGTGGAGAGCAAGTCCGCGCGATGTTTGGGGTAGAACACACCCTTGGAGACCGAGCCGACCTGGTGCCCGGCACGACCCACGCGCTGCAGGCCCGAGGAGACCGAGGTGGGCGATTCGACCTGAATGACGAGGTCGACCAGGCCCATGTCAATGCCGAGTTCCAACGAGCTGGTCGCCACCACGGCGCGCAGTCGGCCGAGTTTGAGATCCTCTTCGATTTGCGCGCGGGTGTCCTTGGAGACCGAGCCATGGTGGGCGCGTGCGAGCACGGGTGCCTCGCGGACCAAACCGGCCGTGGAACCGGCCTGCGCCATGATGGTCGCGGGTGTGTTCGCGCCGGACTCGGGGGCGGCGAAGCCCTCGCGTTCGGCATAGATTTCGTTCAGGCGCCCGGTAAGCCGTTCGGCCAGCCGGCGCGAATTCGCGAAGATAATCGTCGAGTGGTTGGCCAACACCAAATCCACGAGCTGATTTTCCACATGCGGCCAAATGCTGGCACTGGCGGTGGGGGAGGAGCCGGGCCCCAAGTCGTGCGCCGCCGCGGCGGAGGGCAGATCGGTCATGTCCTCAACGGGCACATGCACCGACAGTTCCCAGCTCTTGGTGGAGCGCGGGCGGACGATGTTGGCCGGTGCGCCGCCGGCGAGGAAACGCGCGACCTCTTCTGGCGGTTCAACCGTCGCGGAGAGACCGATGCGTTGCGCCGGAGTTGCTAACAGGGCGTCAAGCCGTTCCAGGGAGAGCGCAAGATGCGTGCCGCGTTTGGTGTTGGCCACCGCATGCACCTCGTCGACGATCACCGTGTGGACTTCGCGCAGCGCGTTACGGGCCTGACTGGTCAGCATCAGATACAGCGACTCGGGCGTGGTGATCAGAATGTCCGGCGGGGTCTTTGATAACCGCCGACGCTCCGCGGCGGGGGTGTCCCCGGAGCGCACGCCCACCGAAACATTCGGAGGCACAAGTCCAAGCTCATGAGCGGTGGCCGCGATCCCGGCCAAGGGGGAGCGCAGGTTGCGCTCAACATCCACGCCCAAGGCTTTCAGCGGAGAAATGTAGAGCACCTTGGTTCCGTTGCCTTCCGGGGCGCTCTCGAACCCGGGCAGTGCCGGGGTGGGTGATTCATGGCGGTGCAAGGAATCCAGGGCCCACAGGAAGGCGGCGAGGGTTTTACCTGACCCCGTCGGTGCGATGACGAGCGTGTGCTGCCCCTGGGAAATGGAATCCCAGGCGCCGATCTGAGCCTCGGTGGGCGCGGCGAAAACCTCGGTGAACCACTTCCGGGTGGCTTCGCTAAATCGCTCGAGAACCTCGCTGCTCATATCTCCGATCCTACGGTCCACACCCGACCGATAGACGGCAACCGGGGTTACGCGTCGCCGGTGATGCTACGCAACGCGGCAACATGGCCGGTGTAGGCGACTCGTCCCGCGGCGGTCAACGAGATACGCAGGCGGCTTCGACCCAACTTGGTAAACCTTTCGATCCGCACATAACCGGCGGTTTCCAAGGTCTTGAGGTGCTTACTGAGCACGGAGTCTGCCACCTGTAGAGTTTCGCGCAGCCGGGCGAATTCAACCCATTCCATGGTGGCCAAGGCCGCACAAGCACGTAGCCGCAGTGGCGAATGGATTAGCTCGTCGAACTGCGTGGGGCTAGTGGGCTCGTTCATGGGCGTCCTTGATGCGGTCGCGCAGATCGGCTCTTTGCATCGTGCGGTACAAGAGCCACAGTAGCCCGAAGATGACTAGAGCTTTCAGCACGACCGTGGCCGGGGTCGTGGGATCCCAGAGGCGGGCGCCGAAGGCTATCGCGATCAATCCCAGGACGTACCGCGAGTACAGACTCGAATGCGCAAGGGGTGCTCGGGGTTTCCCATTGCGGCGCTGGTGCCAGATACCCCATCCAACGAGGACAACCACCGAGGCTGCGCATGCGAGAATCCACTGCCACGGTGTGTTATTTGTGAAAGTCAACATGACTGCGCCAAAAAAAGCGAGAAGGGGCGCGAACCCTCGAGGCATGGACGAAGCTGCCAGCATATTTTCGGAAGCAGATTCGGCCTCTGCCAAGAGACGTGCCGCGTCTTGGTTCTCATGCGGTGGCTGAGTATCCATGCGTCCCTTTCTTTCCGTTATGGAATGTCTTGTCTTTCCACTCTGGAAAGTCAACCGGCGTCGGCGTTTAGACGTGGTGGTACTTCCCGCCGGCGAGAATATCCTGCGCGCGGTACAGCTGCTCGGTGAGGATCAGACGCACAAGCTGATGCGGAAAGACCAGTTTCGACAGGGACCAAGTGAAATTGGCCCGCGCATGGACCGAGGGATCCACACCGTAAGCCCCGCCAATGATCACCACAACGTTGCGCGAGGAGTCGATGGGGGTACGCAGGGTCTCGGCCAAGGCGGGGGAATCAATATTCTTGCCGCGCTCGTCGAGAAGAATTACGAAGTCGCGGTCGGCGACCTTCGACAGGATCCGGGCGGACTCTTCGCTGCGTGCCGCGTCGTGTTCACGGGATGAGTGCGGAAGCAACTGCCACGACAGATCGAAGGGCTTCTTCAGCCTCTTCTCGTACCGCGAGATTCCCTCATCAACCCAGGATTCATGCTTTTTGCCAACGGCCAGCACCTTGATAGTCATGCTCCCATTTTCCATGAATCCGGAACCAAGCTCTTGCTAACTCGGTTCCGCGCTGGCACGGTGACAGTACTTAGTCAATGGGCGAGGGGAGGGGATTGGACCGATGGCTCGATGGATCCGTGGCTGGCTCATGCTATTGCTCCTTGCGGTTGTCTTGCTCGTGGGAGTGCTAGCTGGCGGGTACTTTCTTCCCGTCGCCAGCGACCGGGAATTCTGGCGGGAGTTCTGGGTCAGCCCCGCGGTGGGTGGACTGGCCGCCGTTCTCGCCGCCATCGTCGCGTTTTTCGCTTCGCGCCATGTAGCGCGGGAACAACGCAGAGCCGCCCAGCGTGCCGAGTGGTGGGAACGCGCCGAATGGGCGCTAAACCGCGCTATTTCAATCCACAGTCACGAACGCGACGCTGGCTTAAGAGCCCTCATGGCGTTGGTGGACACCGCCACCGATACCGAGGCGGACATCATTGCCGGGGTCACCAGCGCGCTGTATGCCGGAACAACGGCAGGAGGTGAGCGCAATGAGTTCCAAACCGAATGAGGATGCCGGCGAGCACGTCCAACCGCCGAACTACCAACCCAGCAGCGACCTGAAAAAACGTATCGATGCGGGCGAAGCCGACCCGATAACGACCGAACAGCAGGCGATGGCCGCCCGACTGCGGGTTAAAGCGGATCAGAGGATGGGGAGGCAAACCCCACAGTGGATCATCGATCTCTCGCATAAGGCCTGAATTAGGATTGAAGGCATGCGTTTGCCTCGACAGTACCCTTCTGGCTCGCGATCTGTAGCTGCAAAGCTACTCTGGATAGTCTTCGGCATCGTGGTGGTGATGGTGTTCTTCACCCGGCGGGTGCTGGTATCCCTGCGGGCCGGTGGTTGGAACCAGGCCATCGACGAACCGGTCTATCAGTGGGTACTGGTACATCAGGTTCCGTGGGCACATTGGCTCGCCACGTTATTCCATTACTGGGGCTCAACACCCGGCATGACCCTAACCATGGCCCTTATCACCGTGGCACTGTGCTGGTGGCAACGGAACCTGTGGCCATTGGCCACCACCGTGGTGACGTCGCTGGGGTCGGTGCTTTGCACCATCGTGCTCAAGGCCCAATTGCTTGTGGTTCGCCCCGGCGGCGTACCCGGTGGAGTTGCTCCGCCAGAGACCTTCTCCTTCCCCAGTGGACACACCCTCAACGCTGCGGCACTGATCGGTATCTCTGCCTACTTGGCGATTGTCCTAGGCTGGCGTCGCTACGCCAGGTGGATCGGCATTGGAGCCGGGATTTTCGTCGTCTGTATGGGACTTTCGCGGATCTACCTAGGCCACCACTGGGTTTCAGACGTGGTGGTGGGCCTGACGATCGGTGTGGGGTGGGCCGCAGTGGTGGCCATTCTGCACTTCAATTACGTGCCGCGTCCAGCCAGCTTGACCGGGCCAGAGCAGAGGCGTACCCGCTAACAAGCCGTCGCCCATAGTTGGGTTAAGACCGTGATGTTGCAGCGTCCGGTACTGGAACCACGTGCAATTCTTCTCGCTGAATTCGGGTCCGACCCCATTCACCCAATGGGCCCAACGCGTCGTTGAGCGAAGATCCGGCTTCGGTCAGCGAATATTCCACGCGCGGAGGAACCTCGGCGTAGACATTGCGGTTGATGAGCCCATCCTCTTCCATCTGACGCAGGTGTTGGGTCAGCATTTTCTCGCTGACTCCAGGTAGCGCGCGCCGAAGTTCTGCAAACCGTCGGATTCCATGAGCCTGTAGCTCCCAGAGCACTAAGCCCTTCCATTTGCCGCTGACCACGTCGAGGGCGGCGTCGATACCGCAGATGTAAGGGCCGACCCGTTCCGAGCTCATGCTGATTTCCTCCATGGCTAACCAAAAGGTAAGTACCGCAGTAAATAGTGTGTACTTCCGGAATGCTACCGTCTTTCACACCATAGAGGTATGGAGCAATCAACCGAACAGCAAAAGCCTCTCAATGCCAACAGCGCACACCCGATCGATGTGAGCGTCATCGGCCTAGGGCCCATGGGTCAGGCCATGGTCCGAACGCTTCTGGCCGCCGGACATCGGGTGACGGTCTGGAACCGTAGTGCGCACCGAGCGCGAGGCGTAGTCGCCGAAGGGGCAACACTGGCCGATTCCACCGCAGCAGCGGTAGCAGCCAGCGACCTCGTGATCCTTAGCCTGACCGACTACCGAGCAATGTATGACGTATTGCAGGACGCCACAGCCGAATTAGCAGGCTCTACGATCGTGAACCTCAGTTCCGATACTCCCGAACAGGCCCGCCGGGCCGAGACGTGGGCAGCGGCGCAGGGGGCCCATTTCGTTACCGGCGGCATCATGGTGCCCGCCCCGATGGTGGGCACGGAGGCCTCCTATGTGTACTACAGTGGCGCATTCGAGCACTTCACGAGGCACCGTCCGGCACTTGCCTCCCTGGGGCAGCCGCGGTATCTGGGGGCCGACGCTGGGCTCGCGCAATTGATGTACCAAGCTCATCTCGACCTGTTTTTGACGAGTTTGTCAGCGTTGATGCATGCCACGGCGCTCCTAGACACCGCTGGGATCAGCGCCAGCGCGGCGATTGACGAGCTGATGACTACCCTGCGCGATATCCCCGCGATGCTTGCCGGTGGGGGAAATATCGGCGCGCAGATCGACGCAGGGGAGCATCCCGGACACCTGAGCACCGTGACTATGATGGGTGCGACCGCTGATCATCTGGTGGCCGCCAGTGAGGCCGCTGGCATCGAATCGGCGCTACCACGCGCCGTACAGGCACACTACCGACACGCGATCGCTCACGGGCACGGGGGCGATAACTGGACCCGGATCATCGATGGTATGCGCTCGGCGCGTCTTAGCGCCTAAATGGGTGACCGCGGCGTCACTCGATCGCGGCCGCCATCTATTGCATAACGCGGATAGGTGCGCCCTGAGCCCAGGCGCGAATATCCTCGGCGGCGTCGGTGTAGAAGATCTCGTACTGCTCCGCCGTGACGTAACCGATGTGCGGGGTGGCGATGAGACCGCGGGTGGAAGAAAGCCGGTCCGCGGCGGGTAGCGGTTCGCTATCGAATACGTCTACGGCGGCAGCCTGCAGCAACCCGTTATCCAGCGCCTCAAGCAACGCGGCGGTGTCAACGATGGCAGCTCGAGAAGTGTTAACCAAAATCGCGTCGGGCTTCATCCACGAAAGCTGTTTGGCCCCGACGACACCGCGGCTCCTCTCGGAGAGCTTGAGATGAATGCTCAGTACGTCGCTGGTGGCGTAGAGCTCGGTTTCGGAGACCAGCTCCACACCGACCTCGTTTGCCCTCTCCTTGGTCAAATTTTGACTGTAGGCGATCACCCGCATGCCGAAGGCTTTACCAACCGCCGCAACCCGTGCGCCGAGCGTTCCCAGCCCCAGTATGCCGAGGGTTTTCCCCGACAATCCAAGGCCGAGAGTGGACTGCCACGGTGCGCCTTCGGGGCGCGGCCGAGCCGCGGAGAACAGTTCGACGTCCAGCCTTCGCACCGCGGCGAGTATCAGCGCCCAGGTATGTTCGGCGGCATCGGAGGGTAGGTAGCCGGTGCTGCAGACCGTGATACCGCGTAGGGCTGCCGCCCCGAGGTCAATGGAGGAATTGCGTCTGCCGGTGCTGACCAGAAGTTTTAGCCGGTCGAGGCGCTCGATGCGGGCGCGGGTGAACGGTGTACGTTCGCGCATCGCGACAATCACCTCGAAGGGCTGCAGCGCGGCGCATACGGCCTCGTCTTCCTCCCCTAGGTAGTCGGTGAAAACGGTGACCTCGGCGTTGAGCTCATGGGCCAGTTCATGCCAGTCCACAATGCTGGAGGAAACATTCTGGTAATCGTCGAGGATCGCAATTCGCATGGCCTCATCCTATCGATGGCTTAGGAGCTGCGGCGAGGTAACCAGTAGTTCATGGCAACCAGCAGCACGTTAGCGAGCAAGAGCACCGTCAGCGACGCCGATTGGGTCGTCTGCTGGGCAAGCCACGATGGTGCTATGAAACTGTCTTCACTGGGGATGTATTCCGCGTAGCGGCGCGGGATGTTGCCGGCCATGAGCACCGCATATCTGGCGATAAAGCACAGCAGCGTCAAGGCGCTGACGCCAATAAATGCGGTTGCATACGGTATTGGTCCGGCCGGATGCGCTTTCTTGCTTGCACTTCGAAATAGGCAAACTACGGCGCAGCCGGCGCCAAGCCCCAGGAAAACCGAGCTCCACCAATTCGTCGCGGGATTCAGCACTGACAAGCAAGCAGCTAGCAGGCCATAAAGCGGTGGAGGACCCAGAGCACTGCGATTAATCCGGCCCGTGGAACCCGGAAACGTGATCATTGCAGTAACCCCTTACCTTGAGCATCTAGGTTTCGTAGACGGTGGTCATATGGTCAGGCCCTGCTTCCTGCTAGTAGCTCCAATTCTCTTTGAGAGCAGTGTTGCTTTCCTTGCCGTCCTGAGTGACGACAGTTAGTTTCTCGATATCCCCCTGCGACCGCGGGTTGATTTTAATGATCATGTTGCTCGAGACGAACGAGACACCAGGTATTTGTTGCGTATCATAGGTGCCGTTTTGCCAAGGGCCATCGGATAGAGTCACCAGAAGTTCGCCTTCGGCCGGTGCCGTCACCGAGTTGATGTACGCATGTGGGTCGGTGGGAATGCATTTACGGTAGTCGGGCAGTTCGGTGATTTTGCCGCAGAGCGATTCGTAGGTGAAGTTCATTGCGTTAATCCATTGCTCATATTTCTCGTCGGCCCAGGCATCAAGGTCCGAAGGGTCTGCTCCGGTGCGCGCGCGTTCGAAGGCGCCGTGATGCTTCCCGTTCTCTGTCTGGAACTTGATGGTCTCAAGCTCGGGAGACTCAGCACCAATGCTTTCGTACATCACTCGGGCCATGCCGTTGAGTTCATCCAACGAGGTATCCCAGGCATTGCCGCCTTGATTCACGTACTTGTAGGAATTGTCTAGGTAGAGGGTAATTTCACCGGGCCCGGTTGCTTCCCAGGAATTGATCAAGGCGAAGCTTCCCAAGAAACCCTTGACAGACTTGATGCCAGAATTGTCGGTCCACATCTTCACCTTGCTATCCGCCCACTCCTGGGTGGTGGCATTTTCGGGTTGGGAGATATCTGGCGCCGGAGTGGCCGCCGGGGACGATTCTTGGCTCGACTCCACCGCTGCCGGGCTTGCCGGCAAGTCCGCAGAGTCAGAGACCGATTGTGGCGATTCGAGGTTGGGGGCGGAGCATCCGGCGAGCGCAGCGCAGAGCGCCATTCCAGTGGCAATATTCCGAATTCGACCCGCAAACTTCACGATTTTCCCTCACAAAGAATCTAAGCAACAATGCCTAGAACGCTATCATCACTTCGCTTGCAAAACTTCGAGCCAGTCAGAAAATAGATTACAGTTTGATTAACTTCGAGTGAGATGTCGTGTCACTCCTGAAGGTGCGCCGACCGAGCGTAGTGGAGCGTAATTCGATGACCATCTCTGTCCATGCTTAGGAGATGACAGGTCGGCGGTAAAGTTTGCAGTATGGCTATCGGCGCAACTATGCACACCTTTGACATCCAACTCGCTGACGTGGATCGAGGCGTGTATGAGGAACTGTCGCTGCGCGTGGCTCAGCATCCTTCGGAGACCGACGCTTATATGGTTACGCGCATCTTGGCGTACTGCTTGGAATTTGCCGAGGGAATTGCCTTTGCCGCCGGAGGGGTCTCGTCGAGCGAAGAGCCGGCCGTGGTGATTAAGGATCTGACCGGGAGGCTAACGGGCTGGATTGAAGTCGGTGCACCGGATGCCCAGCGCCTGCATTTCGGAAGTAAGCACGCCCAGCACACCGCCGTGTATACGCACCGGGATCCTCAAAAGCTTCTGGCCTCATGGTCCGGCAAGACAATTCACCGGGCAGCGGACATTGTCATGCGCTCCTTTGAACCGAAGTTTATTGATTCCGTGGTCTCCGAAGTGTCCCGCCGGAACTCCATGTCGGTTTCGGTCACCGAGGGGCAGCTGTATCTAGAAATCAACGGGTCCTCGTTGGAAACCGAGATTCACGAGCACCAGATCGATTGATCGTTGGCGGTGACCCGCCTAGGCGATGCGACGAAAGCGCGGACCGCGGTATTCGTCTCGCTCGACGTATTCCTCGAACATTGACAGTGGACGAGCCCAAAAGCTGTAATCCCCATATAATGTACGGTAGAAGACTAACTGCTCCTCGGTCTCACTGTGTTTGCCAACGGCTATGACCTCGTAGCGCTGGCCCTTAAAGTGCTCGTAAATACCGGGTTCAACGCTCATGGCGGTAGGCTCCTTGCGCTTCTAATATCGAATCGTTCGCAGTTGAGTCTACGTCTCGCGATTCCTATTTCGGGGCTGCGCTAGGTTAGATGTCGGTTGTTTGGCGTTGGTGGTTCAGGCTAACTCAAGGGTGTCAGCGGCGTGCCTGCCTAGGTTTCGTGCAACCCAATGGGCAGGTCCGCCGCGTAGACGCAAAAGGCGCCACGCGCTACCTCTCCGCGCCAGTCGGGTGCGCCTCCCGATCTAACTCCCTGTAGTAGCCCCATAGCCATCCTCGAAACGGGTCTTGGCGCTTTCGGTGCCCAAGTCGGAAGCTTGGTATTCAAGTCAGGGCGGGGCATTGCTACATCCGCTAAGAACCCAGTGGTAGCTTGAATGCTAATCAAGGAAAATCAGGAGCCTTGGTTTTCCTCGTCGCCGGACAACGGTCAACCAGATAGGGGAGACGGGATGGCAATGATGCCAGAATCCGACATGAGTGATCTCGCATTCGCTGCACGGGCGGTGCTCAAACCAATAGCGGAGATTGCCGAGTCTGCAGGTATCCCGCAAGACGCGGTTGAGCCCTACGGCAAATACAAAGCTAAGATCGACCCCACATTGTTACCCGATCCCGGCACCCGCCTCGGCAAAGTGGTCCTCGTTAGCGGGATATCCCCGACACCGGCAGGCGAAGGGAAAACCACCACGGTCGTGGGGCTCGGCGATGCGCTAGCGGCCACGGGGACGAAAACCATCATCGCTCTACGCGAACCATCCGTGGGCCCAACGTTCGGCATGAAGGGTGGTGCCACCGGTGGAGGCCAATCTCAAGTCCTGCCCATGGACGAGATCAACCTGCATTTCACCGGGGATTTCCACGCCATCACCAGCGCCAACAACCTATTGATGGCACTGATCGACAACCACCTGCAGCAAGGAAATCCGCTCGGTATCGACCCGCGATCCATCACCTTCAAGCGTGTTATCGACGTGAACGATCGAGCGCTACGCAACGTGGTTATCGGATTGGGCGGTCCGTCCAATGGGGTCCCGCGAGAAACCGGTTTTGAAATTACCGCAGCATCCGAGGTTATGGCGGTTTTCTGTCTGGCGACCGGACTTGAAGACCTGCGCGCTCGACTCGGCCGCATGACTGTTGGCTATACCTACGACAAGGCGCCGGTCACGGTCGATGATCTGGGTGGGGCAGGCGCCATGACGATGTTGCTTAAAGATGCCGTCAAACCCAACCTCGTCCAAAGCATTGGCGGCACACCGGCATTTATCCACGGTGGACCCTTTGCCAACATTGCCCATGGCTGTAACTCGGCCATCGCGACCAACACCGCCCGGGCGCTCGCCGACGTTGTCGTCACGGAGGCAGGTTTCGGCACCGACTTGGGCGCAGAGAAATTCATGGACATTAAGGCACGATATGCCGGGTGCGCCCCCGATACGGTGGTGATTGTCGCGACCATCCGTGCTCTGAAGATGAACGGAGGGGTCTCCAAGGAAGCCCTGAAGCATGAAGACGTCGCGGCGGTGCAGGCCGGCATGCCAAACCTCATGCGCCACGCTTCGATCATCACGAAATTCGGCATCCAACCGGTGATCTGTCTCAACAGATTTGCAACTGATACCGAAGCTGAACTGGACGTGGTTACCGGGTGGGCGGAAGCCAACGGTATTGCATGCGCCATCACCGATGTGTGGGGGCAAGGCGGTGCAGGGGCCGGCGAGCTTGCCAAGACGGTTCTGCGGGCGATCGAGGCGCCAAGTAGCTTCGCTCCGATCTACGAACTTCAGCAACCCATCGAAGAAAAGATTTCGACCCTCGTGCGTGAGATTTACGGAGGAGCGAATGTCGAGTATTCGGTCAAGGCAAGACGAATGCTCGAGCAGATTCACGCCAACGGTTGGGATCATCTGCCAATCTGCATGGCCAAAACCCAATACTCCTTTTCCGATGACCCAAAGCTGTTAGGTGCGGCCGAAGGTTTCACGTTGCAGATTCGAGAACTGATCCCCAAAACTGGTGCCGGGTTTATCGTGGCCATCAGTGGTTCACTCACAACCATGCCGGGGCTTCCCAAAGTACCGGCTGCCATGCATATGGACGTCGACGAGGATGGAAACGTCGTCGGACTCTCGTAAGACGAGACGGCGCAGGCCCGCAGACCAAAAGGCTGTAGGCAGCGCTAACGGGAGGTCAAAATGCCCTGCAAGAGAGCACACCGCGTCGGGCCTATGAGCTCGAATTGAGGTGGACGTGTGCGGCTACGTGCAATTGCGGTCCGAATATTCGCCGTAGAGATCCGTCTCGTAGCGGTGTGGGACATTTGGGATAAAGGAAATCCCCGAGAATCTAAAGATTCTCGGGGATCCTGTTGGCGGTGACGGTGGGATTTGAACCCACGGTACGGGGTTACCGTACACAACATTTCGAGTGTTGCACCTTCGGCCGCTCGGACACGTCACCAGACCTGATTACTCTATACCGGTCATGGTGCGAACACCAAAACGAGTGGCCGGTAACACATTCGGGTTAGTGGCGCTTGCTCTGGAAGAAGCTTTTTAGGAGCTCGGCACATTCGGCTTCGCGTACCCGCGGGTACACCTCGACGAGGTGATTTAGCCGTGGTTCACGCACGATGTCGAAAACCGAACCGCAGGCACCAGCTTTCTCATCCCAAGCCCCGAACACCAGCTTCGGAATGCGAGCCAGGACGATGGCTCCGGCGCACATGGCGCAGGGTTCGAGAGTCACCACGAGGGTGCAGTCCGCTAGCCGCCACCCATCTTCTTGCCCACGGCGCTGTAATTCCTGCACGGCGTTACGGATAGCCACCACTTCGGCATGCGCCGTGGGATCGAAGCCTGCTTCTCGTTCGTTCCGTCCGGTGGCCAAGACGGTGCCGTCGGGGGAGAGAATCACCGCGCCAATGGGGACATCGTCGGTCGCCAACGCGGCGCGTGCCTCGTCGAGCGCAAGTTGCATCCACTGATCCATCACATCGGCCATAGTTCACTACTTTAGGACGAACTGCGCTGCGGGCGGCTCGGCGGCTGTTTCGCTGGGCACAATTCTTGGCGGTGAGCCGCGAATTTTCGCGCTAGGAGCGCTGTGCAGCTGGTAACCGGCTGGTAGATTTTAGGCATGCGCGTACAGGTAGTTGACCACCCACTGGTGGCACACAAGGTTTCGGTTCTTCGAGATAAGAACACCCCGTCCCCGATTTTCCGCCAGTTGACCGATGAGCTGGTCACCCTGCTGGCCTACGAAGCAACTCGTGAAGTTAAAACCGAGCAGGTTGAGGTCATCACGCCGGTCGCGACGACCATTGGTACCGCTTTTGCCAAGCCGACCCCTCTTGTTGTGCCGATCCTTCGAGCCGGTCTGGGCATGCTCGAAGGGATGACGCGGCTGGTGCCGACCGCCGAGGTGGGTTTCCTCGGGATGGCGCGTAATGAAGAAACGCTCGACATCATCACCTATGTTGACCGCCTGCCCGACGACTTGACCGGCCGTCAGGTCTTCATTCTGGACCCGATGCTGGCTACCGGCGGAACCTTGGCCGAAGCCATCAAGTTCATTTTCGACCGTGGCGCCGACTCTGTGACCTGCATCTGCCTGATCGGTGCTCCCGAAGGCATCGAACGCCTTCGCAAGAGCCACGGAGACGATGACCGTGTGCACCTGGTGCTCGCTTCTCTCGATGAGAGGCTGAACGAGAAGTCGTACATCATCCCCGGCCTGGGTGATGCCGGTGACCGCCTGTACGGCGTGACCCCGCCACTGGTCTAAATCCCGAGTTAGTTCCGCGCTGGGCCGGTCGAGGCTGGCCCGGTGGAACGCTCGGTCGGCCCAGAGGCCACCGGCAGGCGCACCTCGAAGGTGGTATCCCCAGGGCGGGAAGACACCGTGATGGTGCCCGAGTGCGCCTCGACAATACTTTTCGCGATGGGCAGACCTAGACCGGTGGTGCCATCAGATCCCGAGCGAGCGGTGTCGGCGCGGGTAAAGCGCTCGAACACGCGTGGGAGGAAGTCCTCGTCGATGCCTTCCCCGGTGTCATGCACGCGCACGATGGCCTGATCGGTGGCCGCATCCCGTGCCACGGTGACGGTCACCGTATTGCCCGCCGACGTATGTTTGCGCGCGTTGGCCAACAGATTGGTGATCACCCGGCGAAGCGACGCGGCATCCGCGTCCACATACAGTTCTTCGGCCTGGCATTCGAACTCCCAGATGTGCTCGGTCGCGGTGATCTTGAAATCCTCGGTGATATCCGCTGTCATCAGGCCTAGATCCACCCGTTCGAGGGTGAAGCCTTCGCGTTCATCCAGACGAGCCAACAGCAAGAGATTTTCCACGAGCGTGCTCATCCGGTTGCTCTGCTGGAGCACGCGGTCCACGGAGCGGCGACCGTCTTCGGAGAAGTGCTCGGTGGCCGAGAGCAGTTCGGTGTAGCCGCGGATCGCCGCCAGCGGGGTTCGGAGTTCATGTGAGGCGTCGGCGACGAATTGGCGCATCTGCGCCTGAGACTTTTCGCGTGCGGTCAACGCGGTGGAGACGTTATCGATCATGGCGTTCAACGCCCAGCCCACGTTGCCCACCTCGGTACCCGGAATGGCGTCCTCGCTGGATACCTTGTCCATCGGTGCCACGGTGCCGGTCTTCAAATCTTCGCTGGCCACCGAGGCTGCGACCGAGGCGACACGCTTGAGCGGCGCGAAGGAACGGGTGATCCACCAGGAGCCCGCCAGCCCGGCCCCAAGCACACAGAACAAGGCGATAAATAAGGTCAGCCACGACATGCGGAGCAATGCCGCATCGGTGGTGTGCAAGGGCAATCCGACGATTAGGGTTCCACCCGAGCCGGGGTCCTTGGTGGCCAGCAGCAGGTAGTCGCCGATGGAAAGGTGTTTGCGCACCGGTTCGTCGCCCACCTTGAGGGTGACCAGCGGGGTGGTGTCGGCCTGCGTAATCTCCACGCGTTCACCGGAGGAATCATCCAGAATCGCGCCGGAGAAGATGTACGGGTAGATGTAGCGGGCCGTAAGGGTGCCCGGGCCCTGACCCGGGGCAAAGAGCTTGTCCCCGGGCTTATTCAAGTTATCCGAGTACGCAGCGGCTCGGGCAGCTGTTTGGTAAAGCTGCTCGTTGAGCTGGGCCATCAGAGTTTGCCGCACGCCAGCGTTGTAGAGCAACCCGAGGAGCACCGCCACGGTGGTCAGCGAGCCGAGCAGGATGACCAGCAGGCGCCGTTGCAACGCGTGTGGATTTCCTCGCAGGGTGCTGTTGAACAGACTCATGCTGCCGGCTTCAGCACGTATCCCACGCCACGGACGGTGTGAATCATCGGTTCTGCATCGACGTCGATCTTCTTGCGTAGGTAGGAAATGTACAGTTCCACGATGTTGGCCTGGCCATCGAAGTCGTAGTGCCAAACGTTGTCGAGGATCTGCGACTTGGACACGACGCGGCGAGCGTTGCTCATCAGGTAGCTCAGCAGGTCGAACTCGGTGGCGGTCAGGGAGATCTGACGTCCGGCGCGTGAAACATCGTGCGAGTCCATATTCAGCACGAGATCGCCGACGACCAGTTCGGAGGTATCGGCGCTGGTAGCACCCGAGCGCTCCACAAGTCGATGGAGCCGAATGAGAACCTCTTCGAGGCTGAAGGGCTTGGGCACATAATCGTCGGCTCCGGCTCCGAGGCCTTCGATGCGGTCCTCCACGGCATCCTTGGCGGTCAAGAAGAGCACCGGAACTTCCGGCAGGTAGGTGCGGACCTTACGGAGGACCTCGGGGCCGTCGAAGCCCGGAAGCATCCAGTCCAGTACCAACACGTCGGGGGAGAGGCTACGCGCGGTGGCAACCGCCTGCGGCCCATCGTGGGCGATTGTGGCCTCCCAGCCGAGCATGCGGGTACCCATGGAGACCAGTTCGGCCAGCGAGGGTTCGTCGTCGACCACCAGCACCTTGATGGGAGTGCCATCCGGGTGGGTAAGACGTGGCAGCTGCGAGGGGGAGAATCGGGAATCGCTCATGTTTACCAGCTTCCGCTATTGCTTTGAGGTGTCTTTGTGTTTTACCTGTGCAGACCCTATGTGCGTTAGCGATGATTTTATGCGGCTTCCGCGCCTACAACCAGTGAATTATTTGGTCAAGGTAGGACTTATGCGAATGTTTGAGGGGTGGACTCAGGTTAACTGTGAATGAATATTCATAGGCATGAATGGTGTGGTCAGATTGATCGATTGTTTTGGAATCACTGCTCATTGCGCATAGTTAAGCGCTTGATGTTTGCAGTTTTGACTAAAGTGTCACTCGTCACAAATGGACACATCTGTCTCACATTGTGGACACTTGTGGTTTATGTTACTTGCAAGTTGTGAATGTTACGGGGAAACTAGAAGGGTGAGTACAGCGCAAAACACCGAAATCGGCGGAAATGGCACCGGCGTGCACACCGCAATGCGGTGTTGTCGAATGCTCGGCGCCAACGGATCTCATCATTCGTAGATGATTCGTTGGCGGGACACCCAACTGTTGTTCGTGGAAGAAGGCCGCGGGCAACGCAAGTAAAACCCGAAGCATCGGCGCCAAGTCACTTGGCCTTCGCAGCAAAAGAGGAAAAAATATGTCGGCAGGATCCGGATACGTCCACGTTTCAATTCGCAACGCACAGAATCGTGCCGCGGCAGCGCAGCGCGCAGCCGCCGGTAACTATGCACCGGCCGGTTATCGTCCGCTGCGTGCTGTATCGAATATTCATGAAACCCGTGAGGCCGCCGGCGCAACTACTCCGGCACCGGTACAGAGCGCCCCGGCACCCGCTGCCGATACATCGGCTCGTGGCTTCGTGCTCTACGTCGGTCTGGATGAGACCGTAGCCCAAGAGCAAGGCACCTCGCTGGGTAAGCTGGCCACCCAGGTACGTTCATTCCTCGCAACGCTTTCTCCGCAGGCGCAGACCCACGCCGCCGTGGCGCTGGCCCCGGCTAGTGCGCAGGGTGAGCCTATCGACGTAGTGCGTCAGGCCTTGGGTGATCCGACGCTGACCCGCCGTAACCGCGTCGAGAACCGCCCGAGCGCTCCGCGTCCCTCCGGTGTGCTGATCGACCTGTCTCGCCGCGAGGTATACCTCGATGGTGAAACGCTGAATCTGACCTTCAAGGAGTTCGAACTGCTGAACTTCCTCGTTGAGAACGGTACGCGCACCGTGGGCCGTGATGAGTTGCTGGAAAACCTGTGGCGCAATGCCGAAGAGGTTCCCAACGAGCGCACCATTGACGTGCACATCCGCCGCCTGCGTTCGAAGCTGGGCCGTCTGGCCAACACCGTGCGCACCGTGCGAGGTCAGGGCTACCGATTCTACGAGCACCCCGAGGTTGTCGTCTGGGCCGCCCCGGAATACTCCATCTAAAGCATCTGCCGCGGAAGCGGCACCCGAAGGGGACGCTCGAATCGCAGTACGCGAGGCGGGCGTCCCCTTTTTGTTGGTTGGCGATGGCATCCTTGAGATATGACAGTGCATACTCGCCGCCTCATCCTCATGCGTCACGCTAAAAGCGACTACCCCTTGGGAGTTGACGATCACGACCGGCCGCTGGCCGCCCGCGGGGACCGGGAGGCCCCGGCTGCCGGCCGCTGGCTCGTCGAGCACGATCTAATCCCCGACTACATCATTTGCTCGGACGCGCTACGGGCGCGTTCCACCTGCGCCTGGGTGCTGTCGGAACTCGGAGAGCAGGGGCCAACGCCCTATATCGACACGCGTATCTACCGCGCGGGGGTCAGCGAGCTGTGCTCGATCATCAACGAAACTCCCGCGTCCGTTTCCACCTTGTTGGTGATTGGCCACCAGCCGATCCTGCAAGATCTCGCGTTGCGCTTGGCCTCGGTCGACTCGGACCAGGAGACGGTGTATGAGCTGGCTATGAGCTACCCGACGCTGGGGACCACCGTGCTGGAAACCGAGCATCCTTACTCGCATCTGGACGCGCGGGATGCCCGGGTAACATTCTTCGCCGTGCCACGCGACTAGCCGGGCACTCGGTTTACACCCTTGCAGATTCCGCCCCTCGGGTCTGCCACAACACGGCGCCAATGGCGGATCTGATCAACGGGTCGTGCCGCCGGCCATCAGCCCGTCGATGATCAGCATCGTGGCCCGCACCGCAGAGTCCTTGTCGCCGGGGCGTTGCGGGCTGGCGCTTTGCCGCACGGCGAAGAGCGCCGCACCAAATAGGGCCGCGGAAACCGTGCTGCGCAGTTCGCTGGGCAGCTCGACCAAACGCACCAGCACCCGCTCGATCACCTCGACGACCTGGGTGTGCAAAACCTGTAATTGCATCGCCCACCGTTCGGTACGTCGCTCGTTGAGCAACAGCTGAGCGTAGGCCGGGTAGCGTTCGATGAAGTCGACCGCTACCTCGATCATCAGACGCAGGGCCTGATACGGGTCCTCATGCGAGGCAGCCTCGTGTAGCGCCGAAAGCAGCGTCTCGGTACCAAAGTCCAGCATTGCCTCCAACATCTGGTCCTTCGACCCGAAGTTGTAGTACACGGTGCCTTTGGAGACTCCGGCGCTGGCGGCGATCTCATCCACGGTTACCGACTGCGGGCCCTGCACGCCCATCAGCTGCATGCCGGCGGCGAAGAGCCGCTGCTTGGAAGCGGTGGCGCGAACTCGCTCACGTGGGGTAGGGGCTTCGGCGACCATGCTCATTCCCCTAGCTCCGGCTGCAGCGCCTTCAACGTCCACGTCTTGTGCTTACGTACCGCCAGGGTGGAGAGCACAAGACCAAGGATGGTGTATCCGATCAGACCCAGAATAACCTCGCTGAGCACGCTCAGGTCGGCGCCGTACATCAAGTGCCGCATACCCACGACCACATGCCCCATGGGCAGAATGCGGTGCAGCACATGCAACGGTTCGGGCAGGGTCTCCCACGGGAAGGTGCCGCCGGCGGTCACCAGCTGCAGCACCATCAGAACGAGCACCACGAACTTGCCTGCTGTGCCCAGCAGCGCGCAGATTCCTTGAATGAGCGCGGTAAAGGCCATCGAGGCGAGGAAGAAGAGCCCCCAGGTCATCCAAGGGTGGGCGGTGTTCAGGCCGAGCCAGAAGATGACCACGCCATACAGAATCGAGGATTGGATCACCGAAATTAGGAAGAAGGGTAGCCAGCCGCCGATGGCGATCTTCCAATTCGGGGCATTCGAAGCCAGTGCACGTTTGGTGATCGGACGCATCACCTGGGTGAGAATGAACGCACCAATCCAGGTGGCTAGGGTCATGAAGAACGGTGCTAGACCCTCACCGTAAGCCATGGCCTTGGTCTGATCCGTGCGGGTGACTTCGACTGGGTCACCGATGACCTCGGAGAGCTTTTGCTTGGTCGGGTCATCCGGGTTCGGCACCTGTTTGGTGCCGTCGCTCAGCCCATCGGCAAGCGTGTTGGAACCGTCGGAGAGCTGGCCTGCGCCATCGGCCAGGTCGCCTACACCGTCGCGCAGGGTGTGTAGTCCGGTGGAGAGGGTGCCAGCACCCTTCTCGAGCTTCGCGGCACCGTCGTCGAGCTTGGCGGCACCCTTGTCGAGCTTGGCGGCACCGTCGTTGAGCTTGGCAGTGCCCTCCACGGCGCTCTTCTCACCCTTGTAGAGGGTATTGGCACCACTGTTGAGTTTGGCCGCTCCCGTCGCCAGTTGCTTACCGCCATCGGCGGCCGTAGCGATGCCATTGACGAGGGTCGGAACCGAAGCGTTGAGCTGGGCGGTGCCATCGGCCAGTGTGCCCAGGCCGCCGGAGAGTTGCTTGGCTCCCTTGGCTACGGCCTCGGAGCCGTCGGCCAGCTGTTGGATCTGCCCCTGCGCCGTCTTCAGCTGGGACTTGACGTTTTTAGCTTCGGCGACCACCTTGGAATCGGCTGCCGCGCTATCGATGGCGGCGGAGACCTCCGAGGTAATCGAATCGGCCTGCTCCTGGGTGATGACCCCGTCGGCCACGAGCTTGTCGAGGCGCTCAGTGGCCTGTGATTCGGCCGTATCGAGTCGGTCGGCGGCGTCCTGTTCGAGAGCGGTGATCACCCCGGCAGCGTCTTGAACCTTCGCATTGAGTGCCGCGTTTCCGTCGGCCACCTGGCGGGCGCCGGAGGCGAGTTGCTTAGAGGCGTCGGAAGCCTTAGCGGCCCCGTCGTTCAAAGCTTTGGCGGCAGCTGGCAGCTTCGCGGTCTTCTGCTTCATTTCGGACAGCCCATTGGACAGCTTGTTGGCGCCCGTGGACAGCTCACCGGTGCCGGCTGCCAGCTGCTTAGAGCCGTCGCGCAGCTTCTTCTGCCCGGCGAGTAGGTCGCCCGTGCCGGAGTGCAACGTTGAAGTACCCGAGTGTAATTCTCCGGTACCAGAATGCAGATCGCTGGTGCCCTTGGCGAGTTGGTCGCCACCGTCCACGAGCTTATTCACGCCGTCCGACAGCGAGCCGACGCCGTCCACAAGTTTGACCGATCCGGTGTAGAGGTCACCGGCTCCGTCGGCCGCCTTTTTCATGTTCTTGTGTATGTCGACAAACCCGGTCAGCAGTGCATCGGCGGTCTGAGTACCGACTTCGGTGGCCACCGAGTCGTGCACAGTTTTCGCGAGCTTATCGGCGAAAGTACCGACCATGTAGTTGTTGGCATCGTTGGTGGTGATCTTCAAAATGCCTTGTTTGGCATTCTCAAAGTCGGCCGGTGAAGCGAGATTCTTCGAGAAGTCATTAGGGATGGTCATGGCAAAGGAATAGTCGCCGCTGGCAACCCCGGCTTCGGCCTCTTCCTCGGTGTCTACCACAACCCAGCCGAAGGTACCGTCCTCGAGTAGCGACTCGGTGACGTCGTCGCCGACCTGCAGTTTCTTACCGGACTTTTCGGCACCCTCGTCCAGGTTGACCAGCGCTGCCTGCACTCCGGAAAGGTGCGATTGTGGGTCCCAGTTGGCGTAGAGATAGAGGGCACCGTAAATCAGCGGAACACAGCTCAGGGCGATAATCGCCAATTTGGGCAGGGTGCCGCGGGTCATGCGCTGAAGTTCGGAGAGCGCTAACCGAAGCGTGGTCATGAATTGTCCTTTGCGCGGGTCGTCTCGCTGGGTTGGTCGGGCGCCGCCGGAAGCGGTGTGGTGACTTGCTCCGCGGACTCGCCGTCCGCGACCTGCTCCTGCTCGACCTCAAGGTTTTGGGGTGGTTCAACGTTGTCGTCCGTGGCGTCAACCGGTGCTGGGGTGGCGGCCGGAGGTGCCTCGGGCGTTGGGGTGGGTGGCAATACGATGGCTTCGGTAGCGGCCGCCGGCTCCTCGGAAGGCAGAGCCATTTCGAGTACTGGCTCAGGCTGGCCCATGATGACCGCCGGTCCTTGCCAGCAGTCCGGGATGCGGGAGACCACCGCGACCACGGCGAAGGTTTCGTCGTCCTGAGCGATCCCCTCGAGGAGTTCGAGCCAGTCCGCGTCATCTAATCCGTGTCGTTCCGGGGAGTCGAAGACGGCTAGGCGAACTTCGTGATATTCCGCGGCTAGTCGCGCCATGATCTGGAGCCGGATCAGCGGGTCGAGGCTGTCGAGCCACTCGTTGGCGACCTCGCGAAAGCCATTGCGGTCGAGCCAGTCATCGATGCTGCGTTTGCGCCAGAGCGGTACGGGGACGAGCGAGAGGTCTTCGGCCACCAGATCGCGAACCTTCAAGTGCTGTTCCGGGGCATTGATCTCGGGTGAATCGACCAGTGCGCTGTGTTTGCGCAGGGAGGCGAGCTTATTCGAGTGATTCCATGCCACGCTGCCGGTGGATGGGGCCATTCGACCGGAGAGTACTAGGCTCAGCGCGGTCCGGGAAATTTGGGTTCCGGCCTGCACCACAAGTAATTCGCCGAGCTTCACCTGCAAAGAGGTGGGGTCGACAAGCTGTCCGTGGCGTCCGGCGACGGTGATCTGGTCTGCAACTAGCACACTTCCACACTAATTGAACTGACCGGTCAGTTCAATTAGTGTGTCTGTTCTTCTGATCACCTCTAGCTTTGGTAGACCGAGCCGAATTCACGTGTCGTTTACCAAAGTGTGGGGAAAGCCACCTAAGATCGGTAAATCATTCATCCATGACTACGATCACAAGGAACCTTATGGGTAAGCACCCCACACGCACCTTGGCTACGGCTGGCATCACCGCCGTGGCACTGGGACTCGGCCTCGCTCCGGCGGCTACCGCTACCGGAACCGAGCCCACCTTGACCGAAATTTCCGCCGTGCAAGGCACCGGGGAGAGCACTCCCATGGACGGCGCCGAAGTTACCGTGCGCGGTATCGTAACTGCCGCTTATCCCACCGGTGGGATCAACGGTTTCTACTTGCAAACTCCCGGAACGGGCGGTGACGAGCTTCCGGAGGCCAGCGAAGGCATCTTCATCTATGCCCCGGGGCAAACAGAAAAGGTCAGCACCGGTGACTATGTTCAAGTCACCGGCGAAGCCACCGAATATCACGGGCTGACCCAAATTCGTGCAGCACGCTCTACCGTTGCGGTGCTCGACGAACCTGCCGAAGCGGTCAAGCCATTGGATATTGAACTTCCAGCGGGCGCTGCTGAGCGCGAGGCACTTGAATCAATGCTGCTGGCCCCCTCCGGCAATTGGACCTTGGCCGATAATTACTCGGTAAACCAATACGGTGAGCTCACACTGGCTTCCGGCACCAGCGAAATCTTGCCCGGTGAAAAAGCTCTACGTCAGCCCAGCGATGTTTTTGCTCCGGGAAGCAGTGACGCCCTAGCCCTGGAAGCTGAAAATAGTCGCCGCTCCATCACTCTGGATGACGGTGCGACCCTTAATTTCATGGGGGCAACTTCGTCGAAGAACAATCCGCTACCGTACCTTGAGGCTGGGACCGCATTGCGGGTCGGGGCGCCGGTGAACTTTCAGACCGGCGTCATTCTGGACTACCGCTACGATCAGTGGCGCTTGCAGCCCCTCGGGCAGGTTAGCGGGACCCAACGCAATAACCCGATCAGCGTCGGGGATACCCGTAGCGAACAGCCCGAGGATGTGGGCGGGAATGTCACTGTCGGCACCTTCAATGTGCTGAATTACTTCACCACCACCGGCGACAAGCTTCAGGGTTGCAACTACTACACCGATCGCGAGGGGAACCCGGTGACCGTGCGACGTGGTTGTGACGCCCGTGGTGCGGCCAATGCTGAAAACCTCGAGCGACAGGAAGCCAAGATTGTCTCTGCGCTGAACGCCATGGATGCTGACGTTGTCACGCTTCAGGAAGTCGAGAATTCTGCACACTTCGGTCAGCCACGGGACACCGCCTTAGCAACGCTCGTCGATGCGCTGAATGAAAAGGCCGGGGCGGCCCGTTGGGCCTATGTGCCAAGCCCCGAGGAACTGCCTGCCTCTGAAGACGTGATCCGGAGCGCCGTGATCTATCGCCCTTCGAGCGTCAAGCCCATTGATGAGTCCATCATCGATGATCACGAGGCTTTTTCTAATGCACGCCAGCCGCTAGCGCAAGCATTCCAGCAAGTGGGTGGAAACGCCAAGACGCGATTTGCTGTCATCGCGAACCACTTCAAGTCCAAAGGCTCGGCGCCCAGTGACCCCAATGATCCGAATGCAGATCGCGGCGATGGGGCAGGGGCCTGGAACCAAGCGCGAGTTGAGCAGGCCTCCGAACTTGTCTCCTTTGCCCAGCGTGTAAGCAAGGAGCGCAACACCGACAAGGTGCTGCTCGGTGGCGACTTCAACTCCTATGGTGCCGAGGATCCGCTACGTGTCTTGGCTCAAGCCGGCTACTCCGATATCACCGCCGCTAGTGGCAAGCACAGCTACCTCTATGGCGGCCGGGTGGGTTCGCTCGACCACGTCTTCGCCTCTCCGGGCGCCGCCGAAGTCGTCACTGGCAGCGACGTTTGGCAGATAAACGCCAATGAACCAGTAGCGCTGGAATACAGCCGCTTTAACTACAACGCCACCGACCTGTACGTGGCCGATATGTTCCGTGCCTCGGACCATAACCCGGCCGTGGTGGGGTTGCAGTTGAGTAAGCGCTAGGCGCGAATCGAGTGCAAAGCAAAGATCCCGGAACACTTGGGTAAGTGTTCCGGGATCTTCGTGATTTGTGCGCCCAAAGGGATTCGAACCCCTGACCTTCTGTTCCGTAGACAGACGCTCTATCCAGCTGAGCTATGGGCGCATATTTAGTTTTCATCGTCGTGACGACTCGTATAACTATACACAGCGCGTTGGGGGCCGTCGAACCGAAATTGCCAAAAGTGGCTCGATTCACATTATGGTGGGCTCAGTAGGAGGTTCGTCCGGTGAAGGAGGCGCAGTGCCAGTAATCGAAAGTCTGAAGGCTCAGCGCCGCCTACTGTTCTCAAATGCTTTCGATGCGGCGGGCCGCTCGGTGGCAGACTTCGCCGCCGACTTGATCTTCGTACTGTTACTTGGAGCGAACGCCTTCCAAATGGGCTTGCTCAATGCCTTGGGCTCGGTGGCTTTCGTGGTCGTGGGAATTCCATTGGGCCACGCGGTGGACCGTTTTACGCCCTTGCGGACCTTGCGGGTCGGACTTGCCGCGAAGTTCTTTCTGTTGCTGGCGATGGTACTGCTGCTTATCTTTGGGGCCTTACAGATACCCATAGCGTTACTGCTGGCCACCTTGCTTGGAGTCTGTAACGCCCTTAGTGAGACTTCGCAGGTTAGTCTCGCCCCCGCATTGAGCGCGGCGGAAGGAACCGACCGCGAACGAGAACTGGCGCCACTGCTGGCCAGATTGGCCGCGGCGGACCAGTCATTGGCCATCATTATTCCGGCAGCCGCCGGAATCGGATTCACCATACTTGGAGCACCCGCACTCTTGACCGTGGCGATCGCACTGCTGGCATTGGCGCTGTACTTCGCCTTATTGCTCAGTGTGCCGTCCCGAGGCGAAGGCCACGAGGTGCCGGAAGAACACCATGAAGCTGGTTCCTTTATGCGCCGAGCTCTGGCCGGCTTCTCCTACCTGGGGGCGCAGCGGCCGCTTCTGATGATCACGCTGATCGCAGCCTGCTCGAATCTGGGATTGGCCATCGGGTCATCGGTGGAAGCGATTTTCGTGTTGAACTATCTGGACTTAGGTCCGGCCTGGTTTGGTGTACTCGGGGCCGTTGGCGGAGTCGGCGGCGTCGGCGGCGCGTGGCTGGCCCCACGGATCGCCCAGCGCTACCACGCCGTTGGCCTCGTTCGTAGAACTACGGTGCTTCAGGCAGCGCTTGCCGGACTAGTACTCCTCGCCGCATTTCTACCGCAGTGGGCGGCGTTGAGCCTCTTGGCGGTACATAGCTTGTTTTGGGGAGTGGCGGTTATTGCCATGAATGTTGCGGTGACGACGTGGTCGAGCCTGTTGACGCCCGAACGACTGCTTGGCCGCGTGGTGAGTGCCCGCCGCACGCTGACTTTTGGGGTGGTTCCGCTGGGAAGCTTGCTCGGGGGCTGGATGGGATTGCACTTCGGGATCCCCGTTGCTCTTGGCGGGTGGGTCGTGGCTACCCTTTGTGCGGCTGGGTTTGCTGTCGGAGGTTTGCGAAGCGGGGCGCAAGAGGTTGCCAGCTGATCCCGCCCGCGGAACCGATGAGCTGAATACTTTGCGAATAACAAAAATTCCCCCGGCCTGTGACCGGGGGAATTTTATTTGGTGCGCCCAAAGGGATTCGAACCCCTGACCTTCTGTTCCGTAGACAGACGCTCTATCCAGCTGAGCTATGGGCGCATCTTCAGTTTTCGGCTCGCCGTGACGAACCTCGAATAACTATACAGAGATTTTCGCGCCCGTCAAAATCCACCCTGCGGCCCATGAGAGGGAGCCGTGCGACGCAAGAAAAAGTATACCGGTCTACGTGACCTTAATCACAGAAAGTCGATGTTGATTAGTTCGAAATCCCCGAGATTTAGCGGAACTCAGATTCTCGAGCGGTCCAAGGCCGGTCCGCTGAGGTTTGTGTCACAGAATCCGTCGGAGCCCACCACCTAGCCTTGATTTATTGCTAGTTCAGCCCAATGGAGGGAATGGATAATGAGCCCGAGCTCGGATCAGAACGTTATCGACGCAGCGCCAACCACGCACGCCAAGCTGGTGTCGTGGGTCGAGGAAGTCGCCGCACTGACGAAGCCGGACCGGGTTTATTGGGTTGATGGTTCCGCCGAAGAGAACGACCGCCTGTGCGCGGAACTCGTCGAGGCCGGAACGCTGATCAAGCTGACCGATCCGAACTTCCCGAACTCCTACGCGGGTTTTTCTGACCCCAAGGACGTGGCCCGCGTCGAAGAGCGCACCTTCATTTGCTCCAAGGAGGAGAAGGACGCCGGCTTCACCAACAACTGGGAAGACCCAGAAAAGATGAAGGCCAAGCTCGATGGTCTTTTCGACGGGGCCATGCGTGGTCGCACCATGTACGTTATTCCGTTCGTGATGGGACCCCTAGACGCCGAGAACCCCGCTTACGGAGTCGAGATTACCGACTCGGCCTATGTAGTCGCCTCGATGCGCATCATGGCCAAGATCGGCACCGAGGTGCTGCGCAAGATGGAAGCCGAAGACGCCTTCTTCGTCCCAGCGCTGCACTCTGTCGGTGCCCCGCTTCAGCCGGGCGAAGAGGATGTTCCGTGGCCGTGCAACGAGGATAAGTGGATTGTTCACTTCCCCGAAGAGCGCGCCATTGTTTCCTACGGTTCGGGATACGGCGGCAACGCTTTGCTGGGCAAGAAGTGCTACTCGCTGCGTATTGCTTCGGCGATGGCTCGCGACGAAGGCTGGTTGGCTGAGCACATGCTTATTCTGAAGCTCACCAGCCCACAGGGTAAGGCATACAACATCGCTGCGGCCTTCCCGTCGGCCTGCGGCAAGACCAACTTGGCCCTGCTGGATCCGACCATTGAGGGTTGGAAGGCCGAAACCTTGGGCGACGACATCAACTGGATGCGCATCGGCGCCGATGGGGAACTGCGTGGCCTGAACCCGGAATACGGCCTGTTTGGTGTTGCTCCCGGCACCGGCTGGTCCACCAACCCCAACGCAATGCGTGCCATCGCCAAGGGTAACTCCATCTTCACCAACGTCGCGTTGACCGATGAGGGTGGCGTCTGGTGGGAAGGCATGACCGACGAAGCGCCGGCGCACCTGACCGACTGGCTTGGTCAGGACTGGACCCCGGAGTCCGGCACCCCGGCCGCTCACCCGAACTCGCGCTTCTGCACACCAATCGACCAGATCGACATGCTGGCCGACGAGTACTACTCGCCTAACGGTGTGAAGATCGACGCGATCCTCTTCGGCGGACGACGCAAGACCACCATCCCGCTGGTCACCGAGGCGCGTAGTTGGACCAACGGTGTATTCATGGGTTCGACGCTTTCCTCGGAGACCACCGCGGCCGCTGCCGGCGCCACCGGTGTGGTCCGTCGTGACCCGATGGCGATGCTGCCATTCATCGGCTACAACGCCGGTGACTACCTCAACCACTGGGACAAGATTTCGGCGAAGCTCAATCCCGAGCAGGCTCCGAAGGTCTTCTTGGTCAACTGGTTCCGTCGCACACCGACCGGTGGATTTGCGTGGCCAGGCTTCGGTGACAACTCGCGCGTGCTCAAGTGGGTTATTGAGCGCATCGAGGGTACCGCCGAGGCTGCCGAGACCCCGATCGGCAATGTGCCCACCGGTGAGTCGTTGGACCTGACCGGCCTGGAGAACTTCACCCCCGCCGATGTCGAGGTGGCCGTGAATGTCGATAAGGATGAATGGTTGGCCGAAGTTGCCAGCATCGAGGAATGGTACGCGAACTTCGGCGAGGCCCTGCCCGCCGCCCTACGCGCTGAGCTCGATGGCCTGAAGCAGCGCCTGAGCGCCTAGTCGCACTGGATCGCGAAGGCACCCAAGCTCCCCGCACCACCTCGTGGTGCGGGGAGCTTGCTTTAAGCGAGTTTTAGGAACGCGCCGGGAGCGTGAGCCCGGCCGAGTCTGGGTGGAAGCGATCGGCCGTGTAGATCAAGGCAGCAAATGACACTGCGGCGCAGCAGAGTAGCACCACGGCCAGACCCAGCGCAGAGTTCTCCCCGCTCATGCCGACCAGCGGCGTCGCCATCGCACCCACCGCGAACTGCGCCGCGCCGAGTAAGGCCGAGCCGGATCCGGAGACTTCGCGGACCTCGGCCAGCGCGAGTCCGGTGGTGTTACCGGTGGTGAAGCCAATGCTCGCCACCAAAATAAAAATCACCGCCGCCAAGGCCAGCGAGCGTACGCCCAGCAAGACGAGGATCAGCAACAGTAGGCTCGCGCCAAGCATGACGCTCAGCGCCACGCTGATGGTACGGCGCAATGGAACGCGCGTGGCCAAGCGCGCCGAGGTGAATCCAGCTGCAATCAAGCCCAGAGCATTGAGGCCGAAGGCGAGGGCATAGAGCCGAGGGCTGAGCCCCATCACATTCTGGTAAACGAAGGGGGAGGCCGAAACATAGGCCATCATGCAAGCGAACCCGAAGGCGAACTGGATCATGTAGCCCACAAAACGAGGACGTGAGATGGCCTGACGCAAAGGAGCGAGATACCTTCCCGAGCTACGAGCCGTGAGTGGAAGTGTTTCCTTATAGAACGCCAGACAGCCGGTGCACATGATCGCGGCAACTGCGGCCAGGGTCCATAGCACGGCACGGAATCCGCCGATCTGGGCAATGAATGAGCCGAGAATTGGCGCGACGGCCGGTGCAACACCACCGATAGTCATCAGGATGCTAAACATCCGTGCGGTGCGTACACCGGTGGTGGTGTCGGCGACGATGGCCTTGGAGATCACGAGACCGGCGGCGGCTCCTAGCCCCTGCAGGGCACGGGCGGCAATCAGCGATTCCAGGGTCGGGGCCAGCGCCGCGCCGACACTTGTTAAAACGAACAGGCCGGTGCCTAGACGCAGCGGCAGGGCGCGTCCCAAGCGGTCGGACAGCGGACCCCAGAGGAGCTGGCCCGCTGCCATTCCCAGCAGAAAAGCTGTGAGCGTTAGCTGAATCTGCGTGGCCGAGGCGCCGAATTGGGTTGCCATCGCTGGAAACGAGGGCAGATACATGTCTACTGCCAGTGGGCCCGTGGTGCCCAACACCACCAGTAACATGAACAATATGGGGGTCAGTTTCGAATGTTCAGCGCGGGCGGACATGCTCCCATTCTAGATTCCATAACAGGCGAGCTCCTGCGGCCGATCGCTCGAGCCGGAATTGCTGCCCGTAAACGCAGGTCGGGTGGGTGTGTTATCCACTATCTGTGACAAGATGTGTTTATGGTTTTGGCACGATTAATCTTGGGTCTGCTCTGTTTATCGCCGATGACGGGCTATGAATTGAAGAAGCATTTTGACTCGTCGATTAACCACTTTTGGAATGCGGACAAGGCGCAGATTTACCGAACCCTGGCCCAACTGGTTGACCAGGGCTACGCGACTGTGCGTACGGTAGAACAGAGCAACTACCCGGATCGTCAAGAGCATCACATCACCTCTGCGGGCCGTCAGGCACTGGTCGCTTGGCTTTCTCAAGGCCCGGCGAGCGGTACCGAGCGTGATCCCTTTATGGGACAGGTATTTTTTGCCGCCGAGCTTGGCAAGGAACAAATTCAACAGTTACTCACCGAGCGGAGGAACGCGACCCAACGTGTGCTCGACGACTACCTGTCGCAACGGGAAGGGATCGATATGCGTGCCGCAGCCGACCGGCGCAGCTTTCTGATGGCTGCCACCCTTGATCATGCCATTCGGCAGCAAGCCGCCGAGTTGGACTGGCTTGACGCGGTCATGGAGTATCTCCCATGAGCGGCGATAAGCGGAACGAAGCGCTAGACCCTAACGGCTATGCCCAGGTGCACCCGGCCTCCTCCGGCTCGGCCGCTAGCGGTTCCGAACAGACCCTGGTTCTGTTGCACGGTGGCTCGGTGGGCAACTGGGTATGGGAACCGCAGGTACGTGCCTTC
The DNA here is from genome assembly GCA_031317595.1 of Glutamicibacter sp. PS. Taxonomy (GTDB): domain Bacteria; phylum Actinomycetota; class Actinomycetes; order Actinomycetales; family Micrococcaceae; genus Glutamicibacter; species Glutamicibacter endophyticus. The sequence goes on along the minus strand of JANCMB010000001.1, from coordinate 2,211,489 downwards.
GCACGAGCCACCGTGCTCACCCCGCATCTGCCTTCCTTTGGCGCGCGAAGCGACGAGGACTGGGCCGGGCTGCAATCTGCGGCCGACGACGTTGCCGCGCTGATCGCAGAAGAAGTTCCCAGTGGCGGCGTTCACCTCGTCGGGATGTCCGTGGGAGGGCTTATCGCCGCCCACGTGGCCGCGCGGCACCCCGAGCTCGTGCAGAGCCTTCTGCTCAGCGGCACCCCCGCCTCGGGTGTCCCGGCGTTGGCTCGCAACCTGAACCGCTGGCAGCTGAAGCTAGCCGGCAGCCCCTGGTATTGGCGGTTTCAGGCCGGGGCCTATGGGATGGTCGATGACGAAAAGGAGCTTTTCGCGCGGCATGGGGTAACGCTGCAAGAGCATAACCTGCGAGCAATTACCGAAGAACTGGCCGCGGGCGGACTCCCCGAAGATCTGAACAACTACACGGGTCCCGCCTTGGCGCTGGCCGGGGCGCTCGAACCAAAGCTCGTGGCCTCCTCTTTCCCCGCTCTACAGGCCAAGCTTCCGCAAGTAGCGACCCGACTCGTTCCCGGTGTGCACCATCAATGGAATATTGAAACTCCGTTGCTGTTCAATGCGGTTCTGCGCCAATGGGCATTTGAAGGCAGGATTCATTCGAAGCTTACCGAAGCGCCCGCACGGGCGGGCAAGAGTTCGTCCCTGGGGGCCAAGTTCGGCAAACGCTCTGCCACCGACCCGGCCCCGGGAACTGAAACGCAAAAGCCAGAGGACTAGGCGGCCAACCAGACATCTGGGCCGAAGACTTCATAGTGAATCTTCTGGGCCGGTACCCCAAGGCTCAGTGCCTGCGAGCGCAGCGCATGCATGAAGGGCAAGGGTCCGCAGAGGTACAGTTCGCTGTGTTCATCAACGTGTCCGGTCAGATCCATGAGTCCCCGACGCGACTCATAGGCCTCGGGCAATGGTCCGTGCTCGAACCACGTGCTGAGCGTCGCCTGCGGAAGTTGCCGCAGCGAATCGAGCATCTGGTGTTGTAGCGCCCACGCCTCGACGCTAGCTTCCGCGTGCAGGATGCTCAGGCGTCGTACTGAACCTGCGGCAGCGAGGCTGGAAAGTGCCGCGGCCGCCGGAGTGCACCCAATGCCAGCGGTGGCAATTACCAGTGGTGTGCCCTCGGCATCAATGACCAAATCTCCGTAAGGGTTCGACAGCTCCACCACGGCCCCTGGCTGCAAGCTATGCAGGGTCGTGCTCACCTCTCCGTCGACATCCAGCTTGACCGTGATATGGCGACGGCTCGTTGCTTCCGGTTGCTGACTGAGTGTGTATTGACGTACCTGACGGGTGCCATCGGCGACCGGCAGGCGTAGGGAGACGAACTGTCCTGGACGGGCCGCGGCCACGGGGGTTTCGTCGAGCGGTTCGAAGCTAAAGCTTACGCAGTCGGTGCTTTCGGTCTGTCGCTGCACGAGTCGCCAAGCACTGTAATCGACGCTATTGGGTTGCGCCGCGTAGAGCTCACGCTCCAACTTGATCAGGGCGTGTGCCATGAGCCAATAGACCTCGGTCCAGGCCGCCGCGATTTCTGGGGTCAGGGTATCGCCTAAGTCTTCGGCAATGGCGGCGAACAGGTGCTCGTAAACCACCGGATATTGCTCCTCGCGGACGCCGAGCGAGGCATGCTTATGGGCGATGCGCGAAAGCAGGGTTTCGGCAAGTGCCTGCGGGTTGGCCAGCAGGTAACTGGCGAAGGTGGCGATGGAACCGGCGAGGGCCTGCTGCTGTCGTCCATTGCGCTGATTCGAGCGGGAGAAGGTTCCGTCGAGCAATTCGGGGTGGGCGGCGAAAAGCCGGCGGTAGAACACCGGGGTGATCTGCCCAATGCGCTCGCCGATCAGCGGCAAAGTGGCTTCGATGAGCGGGCGGGATTGGGTGGACAGCATGGGAACCTCCGGAATGCAGGGATTTACTTGCATTTGATATGCAAGTTTTACACTATAGTTCTACGCCTTGTAGAAGAGATGTGCAACTGCCTCGAATGCCGCTCGGGTGCCACGCCTCGGCGGCGGCGCTAGTTGGGAAGGCGCGGCGAGGGGAAGGGGAGCGTCTGCAAGGCTGGTGAGGTGCAGACTTCGCGGACGGTCAGTCCGTCCAGACTGGCGTAAAAGGCTTCACGGGCCGCGCGCAACGCCTGGCGTAGACGGCAACCGGCGGCTAAGGGGCACGCGCCCGCGTTTGTACTGGGGGAGCAGTCGACAACATCTTCACGCCGGTCGAGGTGGCGTAGCAGGGTGCCCACGGAGCCGTTCAGGCCGGCCTCGGTGATGCTGGCGCCCCCGGAGCGCCCGCGCGTCACCTCGATCAGGCCGAGCGTTCGAAGTTCGAGGACGGCCTTAGTGACGTGGTTGTACGGGGTATTTATCAGCTCGGCAATTTGCCGACTGGTCAGCTGACCCGCGGACGGTGCCCCGAGCACCATGATGGTGCGCAGGCACACGTCCGCGAAGGCTGACAGACGCATGAGCTAGTTAGCGTCCTGCGACCAGATCGAGGCGGTGGCAGACTCTGCGGACGGATCCTCGAACTGCCACGGGCCACCTGGCTCTTCGGGCATGGCGTAAGGCTGAACGATTGCCAGCGCTAGCCCCTGACGATGCTCGGCAACCACATGGATTGCGTCGCGCTCATCTTCCTGCAACAACACATCGGAGGCGATGGCTACGGCGCTGAAATCGGTACCTTGCTGGTTAAGTACTTGCACCAGATCGGCGGCCATGCTCTCAGTGTCGATGTCGGCCTCCGGATCCTCCGGATCATCCGTCGGTGGCACCGCGATGAGACGCAATTCGCCGTCCTCGCCCTCGGCGCCGGGCTCCAAACCGATGGCGAAGGGCAGGAATACTCCCTGCTCCTCGAGCTGTTCGCGGGCCACACCCAGTGCGGTACCCAGGACCTTATTCAGATCATCCTTGACCTCGTCGGTCATGTCCTCAACGTTCATCATGGCTCCTTAGGAGTTGGGGTCGGTGTCGCGAACGATCCCCAGCACGCTATCACGGACCGGCTCAATGATCGCCGCAGTGAGACCCTCACCATTGAAACGCAAGAACGGCTCGGTATTCGACGGACGGAGGTTAAACCACCAGCTACCATCCTGTGCACTAAACGTCGTGCCGTCCATGGTGCTCACGCTCACCGGCTGACCCGCGAAATGCGCCGCCACACGGGCGATCGCCGCATCCTTATTCGCGACCCGAGAGTTGATCTCCCCAGTGGCGGTGTACGGCTCAAAACGCGCCCCCAGCTCCGACAGCGGCAACGTGCTCTCACCCAACGCGGCCAGCACATGCATCGCCGCCAACATCCCGGTATCAGCGTTGTAAAAATCACGGAAATAGTAGTGCGCAGAGTGCTCACCACCGAAAATCGCCCCATGCTCGGCCATCTTGGCCTTAATGAAGGAATGACCCACACGTGTCTGCACCGGCACCCCGCCGACCTGCGTGACGAACTCCGGCACCGCCCGCGAGGTAATCAAATTATGAATCACCACCGGGCTCGACTCCCCAGCAGCCTGAGCCCGCGCAATTTCACGCACCGCAACCAGCGCGGTCACCGCCGAGGGAGACACCGGGTTACCCCGCTCATTGATCACAAAGCAACGATCAGCATCCCCATCGAACGCCAATCCAATATCCGCCCCGTGCTCACGCACGGCGGCCTGCAGATCCTTAAGATTCTCCGGCTCCAACGGGTTCGCCGGATGATTCGGGAAAGTCCCATCGAGATCGAAATACAGATCGACAATCTCCAACGGCAACCCGGCCAACACACTGTTACCCAGCACGGCCGGAGTCGTCAGCCCGGCCATACCGTTACCGGCGTCCACGACCACCTTCAACGGCCGAATCCCCGAAAGATCAACCAAAGAACGCAGATAGGCCGCGTAATCAGCCAAAACATCCAACTCACGCACCGTACCGGTGGGGGCCTCGGTCGAAACCGGCAGCCCCTCGGTCAGATAGCTCTGCGCGAGATCACGGATATCGAACAGGCCAGTATCCGACGAAATCGGCACGGCCCCGGCCTTGGCCATCTTCAACCCGTTGTATTCCGCCGGATTGTGGCTAGCGGTAAAAACTACACCGGCAGCGTCGTAGCGGCCAGCCGCGAAGTACAGTTCGTCGGTGGAGATCTGGCCCAACAACACCGCGTTCGCCCCGCGATAGGTCACGCCACGGGCGAAAGCCTGAGCGAAGTCGGCGCTCGAAGGGCGCATATCTCCGCCAATGAGCACATCCTTGCCGGAAAGCGCCAGCACATCGACAAAGGAAGCTCCAATAGCCTCGACGGCTTCGGCGTTCAATTCCTGCCCAACGATGCCACGTACGTCGTAGGCCTTGAAGCTCTCGTGTAGATCAATATCAACAGTCACGTCCATCAGCCTACCGGGTTCATCTGCCTGAGCGCCGTTGCAGGGGGCGTAAAGACGGTAGGAGCTGGCTAACATTTTCTTCCCACGGACAGCTCCCACAGCCCGAGAGCGCGGTGTCGAACTGTCCGAAGCGACTGCAATACTTGGGTACATGAACGCCACTGGGAACCAGCAGTTGTATCAGGAGGCCCTAGCTAAGCTCCGGGCTCTCGTACAACGCGACGATGCGCATTTTCACGACGGTCAGTTCGAAGCCATTGAGGCGCTCGTAGCACATCGCCGGCGTGCGCTGGTGGTGCAGCGCACCGGTTGGGGAAAGTCCGCCGTGTACTTCATTTCCTCCCTGTTGCTTCGAGCCCAGGGACGTGGGCCGACATTAATCGTCTCCCCACTGCTGGCGCTTATGCGCGATCAGGTGGCTGCGGCCGAGCGGGCAGGAGTGCGCGCGGCGGCCATTAACTCAGCGAATGTTCTGGAATGGCGTGAAGTACTTGCGAAGCTGCAACGCGATGAGATTGACGTGTTACTGGTCTCGCCCGAACGTCTGAACAATCCGTCCTTTCGCGAAGAGCAACTGCCACTGCTGCTGGACCGTCTCGGGCTGCTGGTGATTGACGAGGCTCATTGCATATCTGACTGGGGCCACGACTTCCGTCCCGATTACCGCCGAATCCGCGAGCTGATTAACCGATTGCCGGTCAGCCTACCGGTATTAGCCACCACGGCCACAGCCAATTCGCGGGTCGTTGAGGATGTGGCGGAACAGTTGGCCGCCGATGGCGCCGAGGTCTTCACCCTACGCGGATCGTTGGCCCGGGACTCCTTGCGGTTGGGTGTGTTGAAGCTCGCTTCACCTCGCATGCAGTTAGCTTGGCTACTTAGCCATATCGAGAGCTTTGCCGGTTCCGGGATCATCTACACGCTCACCGTCTCGGCGGCTGAAGATGTGGCACGACTGCTTTCCGAGGCCGGTCACCGAGTAGCCGCGTATACCGGACGGACCGATATCTCTGAACGCGAGCAACTCGAATCCGCTCTGAAGAACAATGAAGTCAAAGCTCTGATCGCCACTAGTGCGCTGGGGATGGGATTCGATAAGCCGGATCTGGGGTTCGTTGTCCATCTCGGTGCGCCAAGTTCCCCGGTGGCCTACTACCAGCAGGTCGGTCGTGCCGGCCGTGGAAGTATCAATGCGGACGTGTTGCTACTGCCCGGGCCCGATGACTCGGAAATCTGGCAGTATTTCGCCACCAGCTCGATGCCCGACGAACAGCGTGCACAGCAGGTGCTCGACGCTCTTGCCGCGGTGGATGGACCGGTCAGCGTGCCCGCACTAGAGAGCGCGGTCAACCTCCGACGTTCCCCCTTGGAACTGTTATTGAAGGTGCTTGCCGTGGATGGGGCGGTGCAGCGTGTCGCGGGAGGTTGGATCCGCACCGATATGCCGTGGGTTTATGACGCGGACCGTTATCGCCGGGTCGCGCAGAGCCGAATTCATGAGCAGAATCTCATGATCGATTACGAGAATACCGCCCGTTGCCGGATGGAATTCCTGACCCAGACACTCGACGACCCGCAGGCGGGTCCGTGCGGAAAGTGCGACAACTGTGTCGGGGCGTGGTACGACGATCACATTCCGCAGGAGTCTAAGGACAGCGCACAGGCGGCGCTGGTCAAGGCCGGTGTCCGGATTGAAGCTCGTAAGCTCTATCCTTCGGGTCTCAACAAACTCGGATATTCCCTCAAGGGCAAGATCCCCGAGGACGAGCAGGTTCTTGAAGGGCGTGCACTGGCGCGCTTAACGGATCTGGGCTGGGGAAACAGACTACGCCAGCTCTTTGCGGACCCGACCGATGCTCCCGTGCAGCAAGCCATGCTCGACGCATGCGTCAAAGTACTCGCCGAATGGCAGTGGCCGCATCGACCCGTGGCGGTGGTGGCTATGGCCTCAGCTCACCGTCCGCAACTCATAGAATCGCTAGCGCAGTCCCTGGCCAGCGTTGGCAGGCTGCGTTACCTCGGAGCGCTGCAGTATCGGATGGGCCCGCCGGAGGGCGGACCAGGTGGAAACTCGGCTTTTCGCCTCGCGGCGGTGGCTGATGCTTTTGAGATTCCGGCGCAAATGGAGGAACTCTTAGCTAATGCTCCTGGGCCCGTGCTGCTCGTGGATGACCTAGCTGATTCCCGGTGGTCTTTGGCCATGGCTGGACGAGCCTTGAGGATCGCGGGGGCACCGGGTGTGTTGCCTTTCACCTTGGGCTTAGCTGGGTGATCATTCAGTTAAAAGAAGTAGGCTGGTGGTATGGAGTTTCTCATCATTATCGGCGTTGTTGTGCTCGTCCTTGGCGCGGGCTACTGGTGGCTGCAGTCACTGCGTAAGCGGAACAGCGCCGAAATCTCTAAAGCAGTGAGTCGTGAGGCTGCGCAGGCGGCCAGCGCTAAGCTTGATGAGGCTTCCCGTAAGGCCATTTATCGTAATCTCGCCAAGGGAGACGTCATGGCGGCCGTGCAGAATTATCGTGCGGTGACCGGAGATTCTGTCAAGGATTGCGTTATCGCAATTCGTTCCTTAGACGCGTACCCGCAGGTGGCTGAGCAGCAGAAGCCGCAACCGGTCAGTGAAGAGGATATTCAGGCGCTACGCGCAAAACTGGAATCACACGGTAATGAGGGTGAAGAAGAGCCGCCACAGTCTGAGAAGGATTCGGAGCCAGCCTCCAAAGACCCCGAGCCGTCGCCAGCGCCAGCTAGCGGTGAAATTCGAGCCATGCTACCGAAGGATGATGCGTGGGTCGTGCCCGAAGAATGGAGCGAACAGTTCGGGTCGCAGAACGAGCCAAGCTCGACACACTTCAAACTTGCTTACGAGGTTGAAGGTGTACAGCATGAGTTCTCGAGCGAACAATTGCCACCCAACGAGTACGATCAACTGTTCTCGATGCTTCGCGACGAAAACTATACGGAGGCAGCGCAGATCCTCAACACCCATACCGGGTTGCCGGTTGAGGACCTAGAGCGCACGATTTCCACCTCCCCGATGGCTGCCCACGGCGGTAATGCAAATGTGGCGGACTTTCGCTTCGAGGGGCAGGGGCCCGACGGACCGGTGAGTTTTGATGCGGCGGAATTGCCGGAGGCCGAACGTGCCGAACTCTTTGCCGCCATTGCCGACACCGATTTAGACCGCGTGGCGGCCATCGTGGTCCGGCATACTAGCCTTCCCGAAGATATGGTGCGCAACATGTTGCGGAACTTCGTCGAGCGCGACAAGTAGAGTCGCGGGGCACTACCGGCAGACCACGATGCCGGCGCATATGGAAGTGCTAAAGACCAAGGGGAGTTAGTCGCCAGGATCGGGTCATTGCGCTGGCGCGTGCTTTGCCAGCGCAATCCTCTATTACTAAGGTGTACTAAAGTGCGGCCGTCATGTCTTATCCTCGGAGTGCAAAACCCCTATTTGAGTAGGGTTTTTTGGAGTATGGGGGGATACGAGTCGCCCGCTTTTCCCACGTGAATCCGTGACTTACCGTATCTAAGCGCTCGCAATAGAGGTTATTGCACGTAGCTCTCGGCAACTTCTGAGACAGGTTCGGTCACCATGACAACCGCTCGGAACCGTGGCGGAGCATCGAGTCGACCGTGCATGACCACGATGGGGGGATTTCATGACAATGCAAATAAAAAACCCCTACCTGAGTAGGGGTTTCTGGCGGACACGGGGTGTGTGGTCTCAGGACATCGTTCACCCATGTCCAGGGACATCCTTCACCATGGAAAAACCCCAGCCGCAAACACACCACCACCCCTAAAGACGCTTCACCTAAAGACCTGGGACATCCTTCACCCACCCCACCAAGCACCTATGTCTTGGGACATCGTTCATAAACGAACGGCACCGGACAATATCCCCTAACAGGCTGCAAGCAGAGTGCCCCACTTGACCTCAAAAATTCACTATCTACCCATCACGTGAGCCTCAATCGTCTGCAGGCTGCTTCCCTAGGACTAGCGGGCAGAATCTTCTCAAAGCCTTCTGGCTGCCACGGTGGGGCGCTCAATAAGAAAAGACAACGCGTCAGTCTCCCGCGGGCAATGGGTGTCGAGAGGAGACAGTGCAGAGCACGGCCCATAGGCCAACGATCGCCTAGATCAACCCCGGAGGGCGCGCTAGAGAAAAACACGAAAAAGCCGGCGAGCCACCCTTGGGGAAAGAAAAGTTGGCCTCAAAAACACATCTACGACGTTGAGTAGGCCACCGGTTAAAGACCAATGTCTCGGGACATCGTTCTGAACGATGTCCCGAGACATTACAATTGGCGGACACGGGGGGATTTGAACCCCCGGTCGAGTTTAACCCCGACCCTTCATTAGCAGTGAAGTCCATTCGGCCGCTCTGGCACGTGTCCATCCGCTGTTTCCAGCGTTAATAAGCCTACCCGAACTTCCCTCCGTGTTCCAAAACGGGGCACGCTAGCGAATTTGGCGCCAAAGAAATTCGTAGCTTGTGGCCAGCATGCGTGCGGTGGATTCGTTGTCAGTTGAACCAGCGTGGCCCCCGTCCTGCGGCTCGTGGTAACGAACATTGGTGATACCGCGATCCATCATGGCTGCGGCCAGCTTGCGAGCCTGTGAAGGTCCCACCCGGTCATCGGTGGTAGTGGTCCAGATGAGGCTCGCAGGGTAGCTATCAGGATGCTGTGGCTCGTCGAAAATGCGGTGAAGCGGTGAGAAGGTGCGTACGTACTTCCACTGTTCTGGAATTTCGGGATCGCCATACTCGGCGATCCAGGAGTGCCCGGCCGCCAGTCGGGTGTAGCGGCGCATGTCCAGTAGTGGTACCCCGCAGGAGATAGCACCAAAAAGCTGCGGGTAGCCAGTGATCATATTGCCCATCAGCAATCCACCATTGGATCGTCCGGTGGCCGCCAAGTGTTCGCGACTGGTGACCTGCCGTCTGACGAGGTCCTCCGCGATCGCTGCGAAATCCTCATAGGCACGGTGCCGGTTGGCCTGCAGCGCGGCCTGATGCCATCGTGGTCCGTATTCTCCGCCGCCACGAATATTAGCCAGTACATAGCTGGCACCACGCCCGTCGGCGGTACGACGTTCAAGCCAGCCCCGCCCAAGGGCCGGAGAATACCCCGGGGTCATACTGTGTTGGAAGCCGCCGTATCCGTCCATGAGCACCGGATTTTGTCCATCTAACACTAGGTCGCGGGGCGAGACTTGGAAATACGGTATTCGGGTCCCATCGGCCGAGATCGCGAAGTGCTGGCTCACTTCGAGATCGTCCGCCGAAAAACGAGCCGGGGATGACTTTACGGGAGTGAGCTGAGCTCCTACTGGCCCACGCGACAAAATGGTCGGCGTGGTGAAGCCGGTGGAGGTCATCCAGATCTCGTCGGCGCAACTTTCATCTTCATCATCCACAGCGGATACCGAAACGCTACACAAGGGGTCATCCAACGTGAGGCGCTGCGGCTCGGAGTTAGAGTGCAGATCTAATACGTGAACTTCGCTACGCACATCGGTCAGTAGCGTGAGTAGTAGGTAGTTGGCCGTGAAGTCCATCCCCTGCAACGAGGAGTTCGACTGCGGCGTGAACACCACACGGTCTATAGTGCCCGATTCCAAAAACCTGTCCACCGTCGTCATAATCAGACTTCCGGCCGGGTAGGTATTTCCCGCGTGTTGCCAATCGGTGCGAGGGGCAAACAGGAACCATTGACGATGCAGAAAGACATTGACGTCAGTAGGAACGTCCACCGCGATGTTCTTTCCGGCGATCTGTAGATAGGTGCGGCTGTTGTAAAAATCGAGCACGTCGGTGAAAATCGTGCGTTCAAAACCCGGAGTGGAATCGACTTGAACCCCGGCCAACACGTGCTCAGCGTCCACCTCGAAGACCACCGGAGCGTCGCCTAGCTCGGCCCCTCGGGTGAGCGAGCGGACGGTGCGGGCATAGGTTGAACGCGTGGTGTCCGACGGATTTGTCGCGCTAGCTACCAATAGGGTGTCGGCATCTAACCAACTTGCCGAGGTCTTGGCCACCGGAAGTTGGAATCCTTCGGGCACAAAGACCTGGTTCTCTAGGTCGAACTCGCGGATTGCGACTTGGTCACCACCATCGGGGCTGAGCCGCACTAGCGCTTGGCGATAAGGCTCTCCGGGTGCCGGTCGCAGGAGCTGGGCGCCGGCGAAGTGCCAGTCCTGGCCTTCTTTGACTGCGAGTTCGTCGAGATCTAGCAAAATTTCCCAGTCGGGATTATCCGTGCGGTAGGACTCCCATGTGGTCCGTCGCCATTGGCCCAAACGGTGCGCGGCGTCTTTCCAGAAGTTGTAGTAGTGCTCGCCGCGCTTGGTCACCATCGGTATGCGATCAGGTGAATCCAGTACCTCGCGGATCCGGTCGACTGTGGTGTGGAACTGCGCGTCGTGGAGTTCGCGCTCCGTGCGCTCGGTGTGCTCGCGTACCCAAGCTAGGGCAGTGTCCGATTGAACCTCGTCGAGCCAGTCATATTCTTCGGTTGGGTCGCTGGTCTGTACCGATGTTTCGCTCATAAGCCACAGTCTAGGGCCCGAGGCATTAATCTTGGATGGTGAGCAGCGCAACAGATACCTCGGATCCCCAGTTCAGCGTCGCCGTCGTGGGTGCAGGCCCACGCGGGACTAGCATCGTGGAGCGGATGGCAGACCTGCTGCGACGTAGCACGCGAGTGCCGGTTCAATTGCAGGTGACCATCTTTGACCCTTACCCCGGTGGCTCGGGCATGGTGTGGGACCCTGGGCAATCGCCAAACTTCTGGATGAACACGCCAATGTCCTACCCCACAGTGGCCCCCGAACGGATGGGTGATGGTCCTGGGCTGAGCTTCGAACAGTTCGTGACTTCAGGAGGCGACGGGGCACCTCTTACCGCACGGGAGGCCGAGGAAATTTCCTCGCTTGGACCCGGTAGCTACCCCACCCGAGCGTTGTATGGCAGATATTTGCAGCATGTCTTTCAGCGCAGTGTGGCGCAGCTAGCAGCGCATCCGCAAGTCAACGTCGCGCAGATTCAGTCCGAGGTGCTTGCGGTTCGTCCGGAACTCACCGGCTATCAAGTGGAATATCGCCATTCGGACCCGGAGGCTTCTGCCACGGCACGGTTATCGGTGGATTGCGTTGTACTGGCTCTAGGCCACCAAGATTCGGCCGTGAACCCGTGGCAACGACAGCTCGCGGAGGCGGCCGAACGCAACGGACTGACGTATCTGCCTCCGAACATTCCAGCGAACGTCGACTACGCTCAATTTCCGCCTGGAGAGCCGGCTTTGATTCGCGGACTAGGCCTGAACTTTTTCGACGCCATGGCAGAGCTCAGTCTGGGCCGGGGTGGTCGGTTCGTGACCGATCTCGATGTGCCCGGACACCGACTTCGCTATGAGCCCTCGGGCGAAGAGCCACGCCTGATGGTGGCCTCACGCCGCGGCACCCCGTACTGGGGGAAGCCGGTGGCCGACGCGTTTATCCCCGAGCAGATACAGCTCGAGTACATGGACGCCGAGGAACTGATGGATTTGGTCGTGGAGGCACGGACCTCGGGCAACCCAAACGCGTCCTTGAGCTTTTCACGACATATATGGCCGCGTTTGCACCGCGATATCCTGCTGGCCTACTACAGCCAAAGCGCGCGAGTATATGAGGATCAGCTACCGCAGGGAAGCGAAGCATTCATCGCGAAGGTTCGAGAGATCCTTGATGCCGAGCACCATGAAGGTGTCCAGGTTTGGTTGAGTCAATTGCATGAATACATTGACCGGTTCCCGCGCATTGGGTGGCTGGACGTTCCCTTGTTGGCCCACCCATTCGACCAAGTTGGCTTTGAGTCCCACGCGCACTACCAACAGGCGGTTCGTGACTATCTGGTGCACAATGCCCAACGCAGTGAGCCAGGGATCGAAGATCCGCTATCACGCGCCATCATGACAATGAATGCTGGGCGCATGCTGATCAAGGAACTCATTGCCCGGAATCTGGTAGACGAACAGTCCCGTATTACCGAAATACAAGGGAAATTTGAGCCCCTGGTCGAAGGTCTGTCTTCCGGGCCACCCCTTGAACGTATCGAGCAGCTCTTGGCGCTTTCACGGGCAGGATTGGTCGAATTTATTGGTCCGGACCCACAGTTTGGCTTCGACGAAATTACTGGACTGTTCACCGCCTCCTCCCCGTGGGTCGACGCCGACGAGTTCACCGCCAAGGTGCTTTGCGAAGCGATGATGCCAGCCAACCGGGTGCTACAGAACAAGACACCACTGATGCGGCAGCTGCTCGGGGAGTCTGTGGCTCGAGTGCATACATGGACCAATGATGATGGAGAAACGGTACCCGGTTCCGGCTTTGAGGTTCGTGGAACACCCTATCGACTCGTCGACGGCCAAGGTCTGGCGCACCGCGGTCTCTTTGTCCTTGGTCTGCAATTGTCCTCGGCACAGTGGGGTACGGCAATTGCCGGTCAGGCTGGCGATCTCGCACGGCCGGGCGCGCGGACCCTACGCGATGCACAGGACATTGTGAAGGGAATTGCCCGACTGGCGGGCATTGAAATTCCGGAAACACCGACCGAATTCGACCGGGTGGATCGCATCGGCGGGCGGGTCTAAGCTGAAAATAAAGCTAGGCGGCCTCCCCGAAAATTCGAGAAGGCCGCCTAGTCAACGCGGATGGTATGGGATTTGAACCCATGAGACGGGGTTACCGCCTACTGGTTTTCAAGACCAGCTCCTTCGGCCGCTCGGACAACCATCCAACCCGAACGAGTATACGGCATCGATACCTGCACAGGAGAATCAGCAATGACCGGAGAACAGATGGACGCCTATATTTATCGCGGTGCCGGTGGGACCGAAGTTATTGAGCAGACGCGTCGCGAAGTTCCCGAACCAGCCGTCGGAGAGGTGCTGGTTCGTACCGCCGCCTTTGGTCTTAATCGGGCGGATGTACAGCAGCGCCGTGGATACTATCCGCCGCCTCCTGGAGCCAGCGACATCCCGGGACTGGAAGCCTCAGGAACCATCGTAGGAGTAGGTCCGGGCGTCACTCGATGGCAGATCGGCGATCGTGTGGCGGCACTGCTTAGCGGAGGCGGGTATGCACAATATATTGCAGTGCCCGAGGGGCAACTACTTCCGGTTCCCGAAGGAATGGATCTGGTTGCTGCCGCCGCGATACCTGAAGTGACGTGCACTGTGATGTCTAATCTGTTTCTCGAGGGCGATCTGAGAAACGGTCAGAGCGTGCTGATTCATGGCGGGGCCGGAGGGATTGGCTCGATGGCCATCCAGCTGGCCAAGGACGCCGGGGCGACGGTCTACACGACAGCATCCGATGCAGGGAAGCTGCAACATTGCCACGCATTAGGTGCGGATCATGGCATCAACTACCGCGCCCAGGACTTCTCAACCGAGATTGATCGACTGACCGAGGGGAGGGGAGTCAACCTCATTCTCGATGTCGTGGGGGCCAAATATCTAACACAGAACGTTAGCGCGCTCGCCGAAGGTGGCCAGTTAGTCATCATTGGACTACAAGGTGGGGCCAAGGCCGAGTTGAATATTGGCCAGCTGATGAGTAAGCGTGCCCGGATTATCGGAACTACCTTGCGTTCGAGGACCGTGGCGGAAAAGTCTGAGATCGTCCGACACACCATTGACCGGATCCGCCCACTGCTTGAAGCAGGCACTCTCGATTTGAGCGTCGGTGCGACCTTTGAATTCGACGAGCTTCGGGAAGCTCAGGATTATTTCGATTCCGGTGAGCATCGCGGGAAAATCTTGGTACGAGCTCCTCGCTGAGTGCACCGTAATTCGGCTTTTACGGCGGTGGCGCGAAGTGCTACTCGCAGGCCGTAAGGTAATAAGTGGCAGGCACCATCGACCCGTAAAGAGCGCAATGGTCTTTTTCTCTAGGCTCCGTGCCGAACGCGCGGCCAACCGCGACCTCGGCAATGGCGTGTGGCGTCGCGCCCATGACCGGTTCAATCGCTCGCTTGATCGCGTCTTTCAGGTCATTGAGGGTATCGAGGATGATCGGCTACATAACGAGTTCGTGGCCCGAGCCAATGACCTTGCCGAACTACTGCCTGTCGTGCGCGAAATATGCCGCGAAGCTCAGGCGCTGACTCCTAGCGAAGACGAACAGATTCCGCAGCGAACAGCTCGGATACATCGAGCCCTGACTAAGTCGGCCAATGACCTGGCAACCACCGCTCAAGCTATGGCGATGCTTCGGATTCAGGCCGAAGCAGGTGGGGCGGACATGCTCTTTGCTGTAGATAATCGTGCGCGCATCGTCACCGAGGAAGTAGGCCAAGCTCAGCGGCTCCTGCGCGAATTATTCGACTAGGGTTCATTACGCGTTGGGCGCAAGGTGGCTGAAGTCACCCCATCTGTCACCTTCGGGCAATAGAGTATGTCTTATGACTTATTTCGTACCCGAAAAAGTGTTCCGTGATGGAAACTCCATCGACCAGCTCGGCTACGGCGTGTGGCAGGTCGCCGATGACGAAGCAGAAAAGGTGGTTGGGCTAGCCCTCGAAACGGGCTATCGCCACATCGATACCGCCATGATCTATGGCAATGAGGCCGGTGTGGGACGCGCTGTAGCTGCCAGCAGCGTGCCGCGTGAAGAAATCTTTGTGACCACCAAGGTGTGGAACGCGGATCAAGGCTACGAGCAAACACTTGCCGCGATGGACGCCTCCCTTGAGCGCCTCGGCCTCGATTACGTGGATCTCTACCTGATTCACTGGCTTCAGCCGAAACAGGGCAAGTACGTTGACACGTGGAAGGCACTCATCGAGCTGCAGAAAGGTGGAAAAGCCAAGTCCATTGGTGTCTGCAACTTCACCATCGAAGCGCTCGACGAACTGTACGCCGAAACCGGGGTGCGGCCAGTAATCAACCAAGTTGAAACGCACCCCTACTTCCCGCAGAACGAATTGCGTGAATACGAAGCCGCGCACGGGATCCTGCACGAGTCGTGGTCGCCGCTGGGACAGGGTGGTGAGGTGTTGGAGGATGAGGCCGTAGTCGCTGTGGCCCGTAAGCATAACGCGAGCCCGGCACAGGTCATCATCGCTTGGCACTTAGCCAAGGGCAATGTCGTGATCCCGAAGTCGGTCACGCCGGAGCGTATCGAAGAGAACTTCAATGCCCTAGGCGTCACATTGGATGCCGAAGATCTGGAAAAGATTGACGCTCTGGACCGAGGTGCCGAAGGTCGCATTGCAGCCGATCCCGCCACCGCTGATTTCCAGTAACCATTTCGGTGGTTTACTAAATGCGAAAATCCCCCGGTATCGCGCAGTGCGATACCGGGGGATTTTCTTCACATCGGAGCCCCCGGCCGGATTTGAACCGGCGACCTGCTCTTTACGAGGGAGCTGCTCTACCCCTGAGCTACGGAGGCCTGCGCCCGTTACCGGGCACCACGTTAATCTATCCGAGGTGGCAGATGAACGTCAAAACGAGCACGAAACGGTGTGCGCGAAAGCTAGCAGTGAGTACCTTCTGCTGGCAGGGTGCCCTCGAGCAGGTAGTTATCGACAGCCTCATTAATGCAGTCACTGCCTCGTCCGTACGCGGTATGGCCCTCGCCCTCGAAGGTCAACAACCGGGCGTTATCTAGCTGCTTGGCCAGCGACTGTGCCCACGCATAGGGCGTGGCTGGATCGCCGGTGGTCCCAACAACCAAAATCGGGCCCGCGCCCGTCGCCGATAGGTTCGCAGGTTTTCCGGTCGGTTCATATGACCACGTATCGCATCCGATGGCACCGTAGGCAAGGTACTTGCCGATGGTAGGCGACGCTTCGGACAATCGCTGTGCTTGTTTCTCCATGGCCGCCTCGGATGCATCCATCGGGCGGTCAAGGCAATTGATCGCGGTGAACGCATCCATCGAGTTTGAAAGGTACTTGCCCTCTTCGGTGCGTTCGTTCGATAGATCCGCGAAGAACAGGATGCCATCCACATCACCGTTCATGGCTCGTTGCATGGCGGTACGCAACAACGGCCACGAACTATTGTCGTAAAGCGGGACGATAAAGCCAGTAACGAAGTCAACCACGGGCACCTGACGTCCGTCAGAGGAAGTCATAGGTGTGCCTTCGAGGCGGGAGAAAAAGTCCTGCAATTCGGTCTTGGC
Organism: Glutamicibacter sp. PS; assembly: GCA_031317595.1. Classification (GTDB taxonomy): domain Bacteria; phylum Actinomycetota; class Actinomycetes; order Actinomycetales; family Micrococcaceae; genus Glutamicibacter; species Glutamicibacter endophyticus. Next base: position 2,194,883 of record JANCMB010000001.1, on the reverse strand, counting down.
TTCGTCAAGGGTTCCGGAGAACGGGCAGTCCTCGTATTCCAGGCAGTCGGTCAACCAAGCATCGATCGAATCTTCAAAACCCTTGGCCTGTCCCAGTGTGACCTCTTCTTCGGACAGTGCAGGGTCCATAGCACCATCGAGAACCAATCGTCCGGCGCGCTGCGGGAAAAGATCGGCATAGGTTGCCCCAAGGAAAGTTCCATAGGAGAAACCGAGATAATCTAACTGCCGGTCACCGAGTAGCGCCCGAATAATATCCATGTCGCGGGCGGCCGAGATGGTGTCGACGTGACCAAGCAATTCGCCGGTGTGCTGCGCACAGTCTTGAGCGTATTTTTTGCCTTCGGCGACGATTTGCTCACGGTCGGCTGGATCCCAAGCATGGAGGTTCGACTGGCGGGAGTCATCCTTTTCCGCATCGCTTTGACAAGTAATGGGGCTGCTTTCGCCCACACCCCGGGGGTCAAAACCAATCAGGTTGTAGGACCTTTGTAGCTCGGGGGTAAACATTGACGTGGCGGACTGGGAGACCAGCGTTAGCCCAGAACCACCGGGGCCGCCCGGATTAACTAATAGATTTCCCTGAGCGTTCTGCGCCTTGCGCCGGTTCAACGCTAGCTCGATGCGTTCGCCATCTGGTTTCGCGTAATTCAGCGGTACCTCAACCGTGGCGCACTCCAAGGTGCTACCGCAGGCCTCCCACTTCACGCTCTGTGTGTAATAGTCTGCTAGCTCGGCGGGAAGGTTCGCGTCGAGGACCGTGGTTGGTTCCGTGGCCGACGGCGAGCTCTCATCGTTCGTGACAGCAGTGCAGGAAGTCAGTAGCAGCGTAGCCGCCATGGCAAGGGCCGTTGTTTTGCTCAGCGAACGACTCACGGTGAATGGCACGAAAGGGTACTCCTAAGGTAGGTGCGTCGATTGCTTCAGCGACGTGCTGGGTTAGCCAGCAGACGCGTCATGAGGGCCTCTAAAGCGAGCAAGGGGGCGACGTTGGCGCTCAAACGGCGCCGTGTCTCATTGATGGCATCGATCTGTGACAGGGTCTTTTCACTTCGCTGTGCTCGAGCATAGTGCTCGATGTCCTCGCGGCGATGCTCATTGACCAACTCCACCTGGCTTCCCAACTGGATGCTGAGCACATCACGAAAGAACGTGGTCAAATCGATCAAGGTGCGATCTAGCGCATCGAAGGTGGCGCGCCGTGCCTGGCGTTTGGCCGTTTCTTCGAGCGCTTTAAATTGACTACGCAGATTTGGCGGAATTGGCTCGTCTTCGCTCAGGCCCGTGGTGTGCCGCAGCGCGGCGGTCTGTTGCGCAAGTTGCTCACCGGTGATGGCCTCGGCGTTTTCATTGGCTAGTGCAACTATGTCGGCGGCGGCACTCATCGCTTGGGGGAGGGTGCTCATCCGCAATGGGAGGAAGACCACCTTTTCGCGTCGGTCGCGGGCGGCAGGATCGCGCGCAAGCAACCGGGCTACGCCGATATGTGACTGTGCCGCGCGTGCAGCAAACTCCGCCAACTCCGGGGCGACACCGTCGCGTTCGATTAGCAGACTCGCGACTTCGGCGGTCGAAGGAATGGCAAGGCCCACCGAACGGCAACGAGAGCGGATAGTGACCAGCACATCTGCAGGGGAAGGCGCGCACAACAACCAAATCATGCGTTCGGGCGGTTCCTCGATCGCCTTCAGCAGCACGTTCGTGGTGCGCTCGGTCATTCGGTCGGCGTCTTCAATGATGATGATGCGCCACCGCCCTTGGCCGGCCCGTTCTTGGGCGCGACCAATGAGTTCGCGAACGTCATCAATCTGGTAAGCGACCTTCTGGGTGCTGACGAAAGTGACATCTGGGTGGCGCCCCTCGAGTACCGAGACGCATCCTTGGCAACTTCCACAACCGGCCGGCGAACTCGTGCATTCGAGTGCTGCCGCGAAGGCGCGGGCGGCCGTACTGCGTCCCGAACCAGGAGGGCCGGTAAACAGCCAGGCATGCGTCGGGTTTCCGGCGTCGACTTCGCGGGTAAGTGCGTCGATGACGCGCTGTTGCCCTGCGAGCGAAGCAAATACGGGGCGCATTAGAGCAGCTCTTCCAGACGCTCGCGAATTAGATCTTGTAGCTGTTCGGCCGAAGCGGTGGCGTCCAGCACGAGATAGCGTTGCGGGGCTGCCTTGGCCAGCTCGAGGAAGGCGTGACGGATGCGTTCATGGAAATCGTCAGGTTCGGCTTCGAGACGATCCGAATCATCCACGCCACCGGTGTGCGTCAGTCGGCGCAGCCGGCCTTCTGACGCCGAAATATCTAACAGGATCGTCAGATCTGGGCGCAGGCCGTCCGTGGCGAATTCGTTGATTGCGGCCACTTTCTCCACGCCCAAGTTGCGCCCAACTCCCTGATAAGCCAATGAGGAGTCAACGAAGCGGTCGCAGAGCACATGCCGGCCGGCCTGCAGGTTAGGTGCGATGACTTGCTGAACATGCGCTGCTCGAGCAGCGGCGTACATCAGCGCCTCGGTTCGCTCATCGATGGTGCCATGCCCGTGCTCCAGCACAAGCGAACGTAGCTTCTCACTGATTTCGGTCCCACCTGGTTCGCGAGTACTGAGCACTTCACCGCCGTTGCGCTCCAACAGTTGGCGCGTCAGACGTACCTGGGTAGATTTGCCGGCTCCATCGCCGCCTTCGAAGACAATAAACAGACCGCGCGCAGGCGTTGATGCATCGCTATTCACATGCTCTAGCCTAGCGAAGAGTTGGCCCGAAACCGGCACCGTGCCCGCGGTGTACCGCCATGAAATCTTTGGAAATCGACAGCGGAGCTTTGCCTACCGAGGCGTAAGGTTTTGGCTATGACTAGCACCGCATCACCCGTGGGTGGCCCTGACCGCCTAGACCCGAAGACTCTTGTCGTGGCGGGCGGCCGCCCAGCCCATGGGCACGATGGTGCCGTAAACCACCCGGTGACTTTCACTTCGACCTATGCCTATGCGCCGGAGCGTAACGACCCGGCGCGCACGTACGCGCGATTCTCCAACCCCACGTGGGATCCGTTCGAAGAGGTACTGGCCACGCTCGAAGAAGCCGAGCTTCCGGGTCTGCTGTTCGGTTCGGGGATGGCGGCGATTGCTGCGGCACTGAATCTCGTGCCTGCCGGTGGTCTTATGGTGATGCCACGTCACTCCTACAACGGCTCACTAGCGCTAGTGCAGGAGCTTGAAGCTGCTGGCCGGCTTCGGGTGCAGTTGGTTAATGTCGCCGATACCGACCAGGTAGTGCAGGCACTTGAGCAAGCAGATGTGTTGTGGATTGAGTCGCCTACGAACCCAATGCTTGAGGTAGCAGATGTGCCCCGCTTGCTCTCGGAAGCCCGTGGGAAGGGTGTGCTCAGCGTCGTTGACAACACCTTCGCCACCCCGCTGCTTCAGCGCCCGTTGACACTGGGAGCCGATGTGGTGCTGCATTCGGTGACCAAATACCTTTCCGGACATTCGGACGTCATTCTGGGCGCGGTGCTGACGAGCAATGAGGAGCTACACGCGAAACTGCACGGTTACCGCACCCTGCACGGGGCAATCGCTTCGCCCATGGATGCGTTCTTGGCTCTGCGCGGGCTGCGCACGCTTTCGGTTCGGTTGGAGCGCTCGCAGGCCAACAGTCAGTTCTTGGCCGAGGAGTTAGCGAAGCACCCAGCAGTGGGTGAGGTCCGCTACCCGGGACTCGTAGAAGACCCGGGCCATCAGCGCGCTGCCGCCCAGATGCAGGGCTTTGGCTCGGTCATTTCCTTCACCGTAGGGGACAGCGCCGCCGACGCAGATCAAGTCGTCGCCGCATTCGGGCTGATCACTGCGGCCACCTCGCTTGGTGGTGTCGAATCGTTGGCCGAACGCCGGGCACGCCACGCCTCTGAACCACAGTCGGTGCCGGAGAATCTCATTCGTCTTTCCGTCGGCATCGAAGCCGCCACTGACTTGTGGGCCGATCTGGCCCGTGCCTTGGACACGCTCAAGCGGTAGCGACGTAGGATAGAACTATGCAGTGGGCGATAACGATTGAGCACTTTCTCTACTACGGGCTGTCGTTGGTGATCCTTGGATTGGCAGTGTGGGCGCTTCTGGACGCTCTGCGGCACGGTGCGCAACGCTACCTCGAGGAAGGCAAACGCACGAAGGGCTGGTGGCTAGGCTTAACTGGCGCGAGTACCTTTGTCGCGCTGCTTTCGGCACTACCGTCGATGATCGGTGGTCCGCTGTTCCTCCAGCTCATTGCCGCATGTATCGCCTGTGTCTACCTCGCCGATGTCCGCCCGGCGGTCAGCGGCAAGAGCGGAAACTGGTACTACTAGCTCTTACTGGCGACATACTTTGACGCGACCCGAAGGCTGAGGACCCAGTTCGCTAGGATGGACTGTATGAGCCATACTTTGATTTTGCTCCGCCACGGGCAGAGCGAATGGAACGAAAAGAACCTATTCACTGGTTGGTACGACGTTTCTCTCACCGAGAAGGGACGCGCGGAAGCTACGCGCGGCGGTGAGCTGATGGCAGAGGCCGGCTACAAGCCGCAGGTTTTGCACACCTCACTGCTAACCCGCGCGATCACCACCGCAAATCTTGCACTCGAGGCCGCAGGCCGTTCGTGGATCCCGGTGAAGCGCGACTGGCGTCTGAACGAGCGACACTACGGAGCCCTGCAGGGCAAGGACAAGGCAGAAACCTTGGCCGAGTTTGGTGAAGATCAGTTCATGCTGTGGCGCCGCAGCTACGACACCCCGCCACCAGCGTTGGACGACAACTCGGAGTTTAGCCAGATCGGTGAGGAGCGCTACGCCGACTTGGGAGATTCCGCCCCGCGTACCGAATGCTTGAAGGACGTGCTTGAGCGCATGCTTCCTTACTGGGAATCGGACATCAAGGCAGACCTGTCGGAGGGCAAGACCGTCCTGGTCACCGCTCACGGTAACTCCTTGCGTGCGCTGGTTAAGCACCTTGACGGAATCAGCGATGACGATATCGCCGCGCTGAACATTCCTACCGGCATCCCGCTGGTCTACGAACTGGACGAGAACTTTGCCCCGATCACCCCGGGAGGCACCTACCTCGATCCGGAAGCCGCCGCCGACGCCATCAAGGCAGTGGCCAACCAGGGGCGCAAGTAGTCTGTAGCTCTTTGCGGCGTGGGCTGGGAACGGCAAGTTCTCCGGCCCACGCCGCCGCTACTTTAACAGGAAGTTGCCGGGAAATAACCGCTGTGAGCGAAATTATGGAAACGGATTGTATTTTCTGCCCTCGTATGCTGTAATCTCCTATCTCGAATAGGCTCAATGGCTCACGTTAGGAATGCAATTCGTGGCAACTGATTACGATGAAGTCCGCCCGGATGTTGCCGAGGCGCGTAAGGCTTCACTAGACGCGGTAAAGTCCGCTAATGCACCGGACGCCAAGAGCGTTGTGCGAGAAATGGACGAGGCCGACCACACCGACGGCATGGATCTGCCGGGTGCGGACCTGTCCAACGAGGAACTGACCGTGACCGTCGTCCCGCAGAAGGACGATGAGTTTATCTGTGGTTCTTGCTTCTTGATCCGCCACCGTTCGCAGCTGGTGCACGAAGACGGCGGAATTGGTTACTGTGTGGAGTGCGAGGGCTAAGACCCACGGACCTTCGCCACCGAAGATCTGCGGCGCCCAAGTGGCGCCACAAAGCGGGGGTCTTGACCAAACACAGTGTGTTTGGTCAAGACCCCCGCTTTTTATGAGCCGGTTCTAGAACCAGCCGGTCCTAATATTCTGAACTCGGGGCTCGCCTTCTTCCCACTGAATTTCTCCACGGAAAGTCACGCTGATTTCATGTGGGTCAAACTCGAGAGTGCCCAGATCGCTCTTCTTATATCGAAAGGTCACCTGCCCGGCGGTGAAGGAGTCCTTATCGAGATCGATCACCTCGGTCGCACGCTCCACTACGGAGAAGGATTCGAGGTCGGACTGCCGCAACTGGTATGGGCAATAGGCTTCGGTGTTGCTAGGTACTTCAACACAGGCCTCGGCTGCTTGGTTGACGGCATCTAAGACCACCTTTTCTAGGGCATCCGTCGGTTGGGTTTTGACGTCGGCCCTGAGCTCTCCGGTGGTGGGATCCAGCACGCGCAACTGAGCATTTGAAGCTTGCTCATACTTTGTTGACTCGCCTGTGACCTCGTACAAACCCGGGTACGCGTAGAACGTACCGCCGTAGCCCTGCCCACGATGTAGGAGGCCACCGCTGTCTTCCCGCAACGGAATTTGGGTACCCGAGACATTAACGGTTTGTTGCCCGGAGCGTAGCTGAACTTCGGCGATCAGCGGATCTTGAATTTGCCACGTCGTTAGCAGGGCGTACTCTTTCGGCCCGCGCGCCACTTGAAAGTGGTGAGTTGCTTGCTGGCCGTTGACCGAATAGACCGCCTCGACGTTCGCCGTGCGAGCCGTTTCGGATACCAGACGTACCGATTGCGGCTCGAGGCGAGCTTCACTGGCCTGAAGTACCTCATCGCTGAGTAGCACGCGCTGGCCGTAATCGACCCCGGGATCGACCATATCGCTGGCCTGGGAGGCGTGCCCCTCGGAGAGCAACTGTAGGTAGCGTTGCACCTCGGCCTCGGGCTTACGTTGCGAATTCAAGAAAGCGACCGCCCCGAAGCTCAGAGCTAGCAAGATAATCACGACCAACAGACCGATACCGGCGAACCGGAGTTTCTTTTTGGTCGTCGCCGAGAGGGGCTGGTCCGGCACTCCATCGTGAGGCATTGGCGAAGACGAGTCAGCTGAGCTAGCGTCCTTCGGCTGGTTGTCGGCAGGGTGCTCGCCGGTCACCGGATCGGGGGTGGCGAATCTAGCAGGTCGCGCAGCAGGTTGGATCATCCAGGCGGTGGGTGTGCCGGCGGCCCAGCTGGCGGTGGCTTTCCGCCCACCACACAGGGTCAGCGCCCAGGGTGCAAAGCGGTAACACCAGTACGGTGCGAATTCTGCGAGCACCGAGATTAGCGCTGCAGCTAAGGTCAGGAAGAACGGCGTGAACCACAGTAAGCTCATCCGGAAACCCAGCTCCGGCAAAATAGAGCCAGCGGGAGATGGATCGCCGCCCCAGACGCTGAGCGCCGAAACGTTGATTAGGACGAGCCACAGGATCAGCACCCCTGCCGGAAGTTGCCAGATGCGTCGCGGATTGAAGCGCTGCCGCGTACGTCCTCGGCGCACCCCCAGGGCAATGGAAGTGATAACCACCGATAGCGCGGTCGCAACCAGGAGCCAGGCTCCCAGCCCGCTACCGATGTCGAACATGTCGATCTTCTGCGCGGCTTCCGCATCCGTTATTTGAACATCAAGCGGTCGATAGAGGCGGGCTAGTTCGGGAGGAACGTAAATTGCGAGCTGTCCGAAGAAACCTAGGCCACAAAGGATCACCGCCGCATTGATGAGCAGGGCGAGAAGCAGTAGTAGATACTCGAGACTTTCACTGACCGAAAGTGAGCCCTTGACTGAGAGCACCACGAAGAAGACGAACGCTACAACCGAGAATAGGCACAACGCAATACTGGTGAACACGGTAGTTTCTCGAATGAGCGCGGTGAGGGCTGTCCATCGACTCGCTGAGCGGGCTGGAAGAGCTAGAAAGCTGCCGATGGCACTGCTGATTAAGACGGCGAGAAAGACGGTGCCGATGTTTCCGGAGATCATCACCTGGTTTCGGTCATCACCCAGGCGTATCTGGCCAATCAATGAGAGCGCCGCAAAGACCAAGGCAAGTATCACGGAGTTTGCCAGGGCAAACCAGCGAGGAGCGATACCGGCCAGACGCCGGCGGGCATGCCAGCGGTAGAGCCCGAAGACTCCCACGCCCACGAGGGCCAAGAAGGTGAATTGGCTCAGCCCCAGACCGAGGTCAAAGGAGAACGGTCCGGTAAAGAAGACTTCGGCTCTAAGTGCAACGTCGAGTCGACCACCGAGCACAAAAGAGCACAGCAGTAGAAAACTTTCGAAGCTATTCGCGAAGGGAGTCGTCTCGGATCCGAACAGCTGCTCGCTGACGAGGTTATCAATCGTGCGCCCGAAAAATTGCTGGTAGCACAGCGCGAGCAGAGCGGTCGCCAGGGCAACGAGTGCGGCATGTAGCGCGAAAAGCCGTAGGCCGGATCCGGAGAGCAGGAAGCGAAAATAGCCTTGGAAGACCGTACTGATTTGAGCCCCGAGGGCGCGGTGCTCAGTTGAGACGGGCATCGGCGGCTCATGGGCTTTGCCCGCCGGAGCGCTGGTTGGCGGAGTCTTCTCGGATTCGGGTTGCTGGTCGGAGCCCATAGGTCCTCTCCTGAATGGTTGTGGCACACAAATCGCCACATCACACCCGCACGTGTCGGTGCCTTACCACTACAGGTTAGTCGAGCTATACGATCATTTCCTGACTGAAAGTTTCCGGGCACAAAGAAAACCCCGCCGATGCGTAGTGGCATCGACAGGGTTTCTGCTCTGTTCGGTGCAGCCCTACAGGCTGGTCGGCTCCCATTCGCCGGTGACCAAGTAGGTCACCTTGCGGGCCACGGAGACCCCGTGGTCACCGAAGCGCTCCAGGTACCGGCTGGTGAGCGAAACATCCACGGTGGTCGGCGCATCGGCGTTCCACGACGGATCGGCCACGGCGGTGAAGACCGAGGCATGCAACTTATCGACCTCATGGTTCAGGCCGATAATCCGCGAAGCAATGGACAGATCGCGGGTGTCCAGCAGCTCGCCGACCGCCTGGGCGATCTGGATATCAAGCTGGGCCATTTCGTTGAAGACGCCGCTGATTTCCGAGGGCAGTGCCCGCTTTGGGAAGCGCAGGCGCGTTAGCTGTGCCAGGTGGCGGGCCAAGTCACCCATGCGCTCGAGTGAGGCGGACATCCGCAAGGAGCCGACGATCATGCGCAGATCGCTGGCCACGGGGCCCTGCAAGGCTAGGGTGTCAATAGCTCGTTCGTCGAGCTGGTTCTGCAGGAAATCGATTTTGGCGTCGGCGGCGATAACCTCTTGGGCAATCTCCACGTCGGCGTTGGCCAGCGACTCCCAGGCCCGGTCCATGGCGACTGCTACGAGATTGGACATCTCGATCAGTTCTTCGCCAATCTGCTGCAGATCGGCCTGAAATACCTTGCGCACTCGGCAGTCCTTTCGAATGTTTACGGATCGTCCCCACCTGGTTTCGGGCAGGGCGGAGGGTCGATCTCAAGCTTGTCAGCCTAGCGTAAACGAGGGGGAGGGGAAAAGTGAACGTTCGGTGAACAGCGTGTTGAATTGGGCGCTTTGCGGTCATTTCGTCCATCGTCGGGGCGCAAACACCGATACGCTAAAAGGGTGAACGACGTCTTCTCGATCATCATCGCCGGGCTGATCGGCCTCCTGCTGGGTGTGGTGGGTGTAGCCGCCTACCGATACTCCCAGTCGCGCGCCGCGAAGCTCCCCGCGGTCGACGAGCCCGTGTTGCCCGAAGGAGCAGCCGCAGTGCTCTCCGTGATCGGTCGCGCTTTCGTGATCCTCGATGACGTCGACGGCGTGGTGCGGGCCAACCCGTCCTCTTACGCCTACGGGTTGGTGCGCGGGCATACCCTGGTGCACGACCAGCTGCTGGATCTGGTGCGCCGGGTCAGGGCCGACGGGGTGATCGCCGAAGCGCAGTTTGAGCTGCAGCGTGCCACTCTGGGTGCCGGGCAACTGATTGTGCACGTGCGCGTCGCACCGCTGGGTGACGAGTACATCCTGTTGTTGGCCGACGACCGGACGGAAATTACCCGCACCGAGGCCATGCGCAACGACTTCGTGGCCAACGTGTCACATGAACTGAAGACCCCGGTCGGCGCCATCTCGCTGCTGGCCGAGGCCATTACCGATGCCGCCGATGACCCGGTGGCCGTACGCCGGTTTTCCACCCGCATGGACAAGGAATCGCGACGGCTGGCCGCGCTGGTGCAGGACATCATCGAACTTTCGCGCTTGCAGTCCAGCGACGCCATCGTGCACGGACATGAGGTGAATATGGATTCGGTGATTGCCGAGGCCGTGGACCGCAACCAGCTACTGGCCGAAGAGAAGGCAATCCGCATCTCGGTCGGTGGCTCGCTTGAGGCCCCGATCCACGGTGACGCCGACCTATTGATGACCGCGGTACGCAACCTCATCGACAACGCCATCCGCTATTCGCCGCCGAACACCGCGGTCGGCGTCGGCTTACGTCAGCGCGATGGGTACGCGCAAATCTCCGTGACCGACCAGGGCCCGGGTATTTCCCTTGAAGAGCAAGAACGCGTCTTCGAACGTTTCTACCGGGTGGATGCCGCTCGCTCCCGCTCTACCGGCGGCACAGGCCTGGGCTTGAGCATCGTGAAACACGTGGTGGCCAACCACGGCGGTGAGGTGACCCTGTGGTCGCAGCCCGGACAGGGCTCGACCTTCACCCTAAGACTTCCCCTAGTGGATGAGGAAGAGACCGCGCTGTCTCGCGCGGACTCGCAGACGACAAAGGACAAGACGGAATCCGCCTCCGCGGCGGACCGTGAAGGAGGACGCCGATGACCCGGATTCTGATCGTCGAGGACGAGGAATCGCTCTCTGACCCGCTCTCATACCTTCTGGAGCGCGAGGGTTTCGATGTGAATATCGCCGACGATGGCATCGTAGCGGTCACCGAATTTGAACGCCATGGCGCCGATCTTGTGCTGTTGGATCTGATGTTGCCGGGGCAACCCGGTACCGAGGTCATTCGCCAGATTCGAGCTACCAGCCAGGTGCCGGTCATCATGCTGACCGCGAAAGACTCGGAGATCGATAAGGTTGTGGGTTTGGAGCTTGGTGCCGACGACTACGTCACCAAGCCCTACTCCTCGCGGGAACTGCTGGCGCGCATTCGCGCGGTACTCCGCCGTCAAGGCGAGAGCGACGAGTTGATCAGCAACGTTGTCACCGCCGGTCCGGTGCGGATGGACGTCGAGCGTCACGTGGTCTCGGTGCATAACACCGAAATCGCCATGCCGCTGAAGGAGTTTGAACTGCTTGAAATGCTTCTGCGCAATGCTGGCCGTGTGCTGACCCGCGGACAACTCATCGACCGGGTGTGGGGCAGCGACTACGTCGGTGATACGAAGACGCTCGACGTGCACGTCAAGCGGCTACGTTCGAAGATCGAAGCCGATCCGGCGGTACCCGAGCACCTGGTCACCGTGCGCGGACTGGGCTACAAGTTCGTCGCCTAGGGCCGCCTGGGCCGAGGCCGACCCCGCCACCGCTTCGCTTTGCCGGAATGGTGGCGGGGTTTTCGATTCCTGAACATGCAAAACGACGCCCGTCGCACCCCAGCTGGGGCGACGGGCGTCGTGATGCTGCGCGAGATGAGCGCTGAGTTTAGTGGTGTGCCTCTTCGCTCTTCGGCGACGGAGTCAGGTGGTCACCTACGTGCGGATCGGAACCGCCCGGCACGAAGTCGCGGTACTCGGGAAGGGTGCCGTCAACCACCGGAATGCTGGATTCAACGCTTTCGCCACCTACGCTCAAGGTGACGTCGATGTGCTCACCGGCCGACTTGGTCAGGTTGCTAACCAGCTGCTCGTTCGCATCGTCTTCGAGCTTCAGCGCGGTATCGGCCGGAACGTTCAGGCGAATGGGAGCCAAGCCCTCCGGAGCGATGCTCAAGGACAATGCAGAATCGCTTCGGTTGACGACCGAACCAATGAGGCGTGCTTCGTGGCTCTCGTCGTTGACGACGAGCAGGATGTTGCGGGCCTTCGCCTCGGCAACGGTGATGTTCGAGCCATCGCTGGCGGCGTAGTTGGTAGTGGTTGCCTGCTGGTTGATGGCACCACAGCCAGTGGCGCCGAAAGCCAAAGCAGTCAGAGCAATAGACGCGGCGATCCGGCGTCCAGCGGTCATGCGTGCGGTGATCACGACACTAACTCCTCGGTGAGACTAGGAAAGTTGCATGGTTTCGTGGCGGCCTGCGGGCTGCACTCAGCGCGGGGCACGGGGCACACGAGGACCACGACTAGTACCTAGCCTAACTGTTCTGGCCCGAAAAACATGATTTCGCGACCAGCGCCACAAACTTTTCGACAGGCCGTAGAGGATTTGGGAGTGGAATGGGGTGCAGGCTCCGCCGCACTCGCCCTCCTTTCTTACCATGTTTCTCTCCCATTTGGAAGAGGTAGTTCCCCGTGATTTCGCGGTTATTTGGGGCACATGAAGGTCGTGGGCAAAAACTCCCGTGGTAGACTTAATGCTGGGAAAGGGGTTAATTCACATGGTTTTTGAGGTTGGCGAGACTGTTGTCTACCCGCACCACGGCGCAGCGATGATTGAGGAAATCAAGATGCGCAAGATTAAGGGCGAAGAGAAAATGTATCTCAAGCTCAAGGTGGCGCAGGGTGACCTGACCATTGAGGTCCCGGCCGAGAATGTCGATCTAGTCGGCGTTCGTGACGTGGTGGGCCAGGAAGGCCTAGATCACGTCTTCGATGTTCTGCGTGCGGAGTTCACCGAAGAGCCGACCAACTGGTCGCGCCGTTACAAGGCAAACTTGGAAAAGCTTGCTTCGGGCGATGTTATCAAGGTCGCTGAGGTTGTGCGCGATCTGTGGCGTCGCGAAAATGACCGAGGCCTGTCTGCCGGAGAAAAGCGGATGCTTTCCAAGGCGCGTCAGGTACTCATCAGTGAATTGGCTCTGGCCAAGGATCTCGATGAGGTCAAGGCCGAAGGCTTGCTCGACGAAGTTCTGGCTTCGGCATAACGACGCAGCGGCATTAACTGGGACCGTGGGACGCTTAGCGGCCCACGGTTTTTGCTGTTAAATCACACGATAAGCTGTAGGGCGTGAGTACAGAGCAGAATAGCGCGGCCGTCATATTGGTGGCCGCCGGCCAAGGAACTCGGCTGGGCGCGGGCATGCCCAAAGCCCTAGTGAAAATTCACGGCACCTCGTTGGCGGATCACGCAATGGCTCGCATCTCGCAGGTTTCGCGCGTGGAGCACGTGGTGGTGGTGTGCCCTGCAGGGGATAACCGTTTGGCTCGGGAATTAGACACCTGCGGCGTCTCGGTGAGCTTCGTTGACGGAGGTACGAGCCGCGCCGCCTCGGTACGGGCCGGTCTTGCGGCGGTACCGGAACGATTCCCGAACGTACTCGTGCACGACGCCGCACGCGCTTTCACCCCGCCCGAGGTCTTTAACCGCGTGCTTGACGAACTGGAACAGGGTGCCGCTGCGGTCATCCCGGCGCTCGAAGTTACTGACACCATCAGCGAAACCGAACTCGGTGCCAACCAGGTACGGCGGATTGTCCGGACTCCGGCTCGCGCGAACCTGCGTGCCGTGCAAACTCCGCAGGGGTTCAACGCGCACCTACTTTCCGAGGCCCATGCGGCGTTGGGGGAACTGTCCGAGCCGGAGCTCGAAGCCTTGACTGATGACGCTTCCGTGGTGGCAAATCAGGGGCACCCGGTGCATGTCGTGTCCGGTGCGCCACAAAGCTTGAAAATCACCCGCCCCGAGGACCTGCGGGGCATCGAACAACTACTTGGCCTATCGCAGGAGCGCACCATGGATCAGCACCCCCCAATCCCGCGGGTGGGCAACGGTGTCGACATCCACCAGGTGTCCACCGACCCGAACCGCCCAATGTGGTTAGCTGGTTTGCACTTTCCCGACGATATTGGACTGGCCGGGCACTCCGACGGCGATGCCGTGGCCCATGCGGCCTGTGACGCCCTTTTCGCCGCCGCCGGAATTGGCGACCTCGGCACGCATTTTGGGGTCGATCGGCCCGAATTCGATGGTGCCAGCGGGGTGAGCCTGCTATCCGAGGCCGGACGCTTGGTGCGCCAAGCGGGATTCGAGATTGGCAACGTGAGCGTGCAGTTCGTGGGTCGACGGCCGCGCTTTGCCGCGCGTCGTCTCGAAGCGAACCAGGTATTGAGCGCCGCGCTCGGCGCCTCGGTGGACGTAAGTGCCACGACGAGCGATGGCCTGGGCTATGAAGGAGAGGGCACAGGAATCACGGCCTACGCCACAGCCTTGGTGTATCCAGTTCCACGCAACTAGGCGGGTGTAGGGCAGCGATCTTCCGCTAACCTTAAAGACGTGAGCCTGCGATTTTATGACACCAAGACAGCTACCATCCGAGACTTCAAGCCCCTGAGCGAGGGCGAAGCGTCGGTGTACTACTGTGGTGCCACAGTTCAGGGCATGCCGCACGTAGGACACGTACGCAGTGCAATCGCCTTCGATATCCTGACGCGCTGGCTCGAATACCGCGGCTTCAAGGTCACCACGGTTCGCAACGTAACCGACATCGACGACAAGATCCTGCAAAAGTCTGCGGCCTCCTTCGCAGAGGACTTTGTTCCGACCGAGGATTACCCGAGCGAGGAACCGTGGTTCGCACTGGCCTACCGCTTTGAACAAGAATTCGCGAAGGCCTACGAAGTACTTGGCGTACGCCGCCCGACCTATGAGCCGCGAGCTACCGGCCACGTCCCGGAAATGCTGGAGCTCATCGAGCGGTTGATCGAGCGGAGCCATGCCTATCCGGCCACCGATGGCTCGGGAGACGTATATTTCGACGTGCGCTCCTTTGCCGGCTACGGGGAACTGACGCGCCAGAAAATCGATGACATGCAGGCGGCGACCGATGCCGACCCGCGGGCGAAGCGCGATCCGCGCGACTTTGCGCTGTGGAAGGGGCATAAGGAGCAAGATCCGCAGACCGCGTCCTGGCCTAGCCCTTGGGGACGCGGGCGCCCGGGGTGGCATTTGGAATGCTCGGCCATGGTCACCAAGTACCTGGGCACGACATTCGATATTCATGGTGGTGGCCTCGATCTTCGGTTCCCGCACCATGAAAATGAATTGGCGCAGTCCGCGGCCGCGGGACATGGCTTTGCCAACTACTGGATGCACAACGGCATGGTGACCTATGCTGGCGAGAAAATGAGCAAGTCGATCGGCAATACGATCTCGCCAGCCGAAATGCTGGAACTAGCCACACCTCGCGTAGTGCGCTACTTCCTCGGGCAAGCGCAGTATCGATCGCAACTGGACTACCGCCCAGATTCGTTGGCCGAGGCGGGCGCCGCCGTGGAACGGATCGACACCTTCCTGACGAACGCCCGTTTTGCCTTGGGCGCTGCGGCGCGTGAGTTGCCCTCGGCCTCCGACGTACCTGCAGGTTTCGGTGAGGCCATGGACGATGACCTCAACGTGCCAATGGCCTTGGCGGTACTGCACGATACGGTGCGCCAAGGGAATACCGCCCTGGATGCAAAGGATCTTGACACGGTCGCATCTGCCTATGCTCAAGTTAGTGCGATGACCCGGGTCCTCGGGCTCGACGACGCCGGTGCGGACACCCACAGCCAAGACGATGAACTTACCAATGTGCTTGATGCCCTCGTACAGGCCCAGCTAGCCGAAAGGGCCGAGGCGCGCGCCGCAAAAGACTGGGCCCGTTCGGACGCAATCCGTGACGCGTTGGCCGCCGTCGGTATTACGGTCCTCGATTCGGCCGAGGGCGCGCGCTGGACTCTCAACAAGTAGCCTCACGGCGAACCTAAACTCAGACCAAAGGACAATGAACTCATGAGCACTTCCAAGGGACGGCCCGGAGCCGTAAGGAAAACTAAGAAGGGCCCGACCAAGGGTAGTGGCGGCAAGGGCCGTGCCTCGCTGGAAGGCCGCGGACCTACGCCTAAGGCTGAAGACCGCCCGTACCACAAGGCCTACCGCGCCAAGCAGCTGGCCGAACGTTCGGCCGCGAAGCACTCCGGCAATCGTCGTAACGATCGACCGAAGGTCAATGCCGAAATGGTTACCGGGCGCAACTCGGTCCTCGAGGCACTACGGGCCGGGGTGCCTGCAAAGGCCCTGCATGTGGCAATTCGAATCGACGTGGACGACCGCGTGCGCGAAGCCCTCAAGCTTGCCGCCGAGCAGGGCATTCCATTGATGGAAGCTAGCCGACCAGAGCTGGACCGCATGACCGATGACGCGATCCACCAAGGTTTGGCGCTACAGATCCCTCCCTATGAGTACCAAGACGCAGTGCGACTGGCACTGAAAACGGTTAAGGACTACGACAAGGGCTACCGGCGCACGCAGCCACTGCTTCTAGCCCTGGATGGAATTACCGATCCGCGTAACCTCGGCGCGATCGTCCGCTCGGCTTCCGCCTTTGGCGCAGATGCCGTGATCATTCCGGAACGTCGAAGCGTCGGTATGACGGCTTCGGCGTGGAAGACTAGCGCCGGTGCTGCCGTTCGCGTTCCAGTTGCCAAGGCCGGCAACCTTACGAGCGCCTTGAAGGAAATTAAGGCTGCAGGCGTATTCGTCGTTGGATTGGATGCCGGCGGGGATATGCAATTGCCGAATTTCGAATTGGCTACCGGTCCGCTGTGCATTGTGGTTGGTTCGGAAGGCAAGGGACTTTCCCGTTTGGTTCGCGAGAACTGCGATGCGATCGTGTCGATCCCAATCGATTCCGCGATGGAATCACTGAATGCATCGATGGCCGTGGGCATCACTCTCTATGAGGTATCGCGGCTGCGAGCCGAGTCCGGCACGTCCAGCTGATAACCGCACAAGCTCCTCGTCCGATCCATCGGGCGGGGAGCTTGTTCTTTGTGCTCCGCTTCACATCAGTTGTTTTTGGGGGCCACGGTTCCGCTGATACGTGGCAGGTTGGGAAAACCCTGATGTTTTCGGGGATTTCTGGGGGTCGCTCGGCGAGCCTGCCCGATTTTGCGTTGCTCTGGAATCCGTGTATAGTTTTTCTCTGTCGCCGGAACGGCCACCGCGGATCTCACGTGGTGTTCACCGGTTGATGAGCTTCCAGTCAGGAACTGCTCGCCGGTTCGGATTTGCGTCCGGGTCGGGGTGGTGGTAGGCTGGGAAAGTTGCTCCGAAGCGAAGCAGTCGCCCGTGATGTGGGTGGGTGTGGTGTCGAGAGTGTTTGTTGTTTGAGAACTCAATAGTGTGCCAAGTTTGTTGATACCGAATGTTTATTTATTTGGTGAATACATAACCCGCCGGACTAAACCTAAATAAAGTATGTGGTTTGAGGCCCTCACACTATGGTGTGAGGGCCTCACCCGTTTAACCACACAACCCACACAGGAACCCACGGCCATCACCGGGGGGCGGCACCTTCGGAGTCTGGGGTGGGGCAGCCGCGAGTTCAGACACCAGCGAACCACGATTGCTTCGACCTAGATCGCTTCTGCGGAGAACCTATCACTGCAAAGTTAGCATGACGCTCATGCGGCGGGACCGAGGTCTCAAGAGACTTCAATCCGGTTACATGCCTTGAAAATAACGTAGCCTTCGTGAATCGAACGTGTAGGGAATTAGCATCTATCGAGTGCCAGTTTCCGAACGTCATAGCTGGTAGCACCGCAGAAGACGGCTAATAGTATGCGGCATCGTCGGATCATCCGTCTGCCCATGACGCAGGGTCTGGCGTTAGCCGGCCACCGTCAGAAACTATTGGCCGGAGAACTGGCCCATGTACATTGTTATGACGGGCAGCGTTCAAGCCAGAAATTAAGCAGTCGTCGCTGTGTCTATACAGGCGCAGTCTCGGATAGGGACCTCACGATGGCAATTACAGCGCAGACGAGTAGGTTCGGCGGTTTCGGAAGTTGCTCGGGCGCATCGCACGACAGCTTTGCCAAGATAGCCATACCGTATGCCTGGCGAGCATCACCTTGAGGTTCGCCGGCAACCGGAACGCGAGGTCCAGTCTCTTAGACGACATAACAGAGTCATTGTGGGTTAGAAGCGCTTGGTAGCGCGGTTGAAATCACGGTGAAAGCCGCAACAACGAGTCTAAGAGAGTTGGAAGTGGCCGATGATCACGAGCCCTCGGCGCTCTAAATCCTAAAACTCTAATCCAACGGGATGCTGGAGGCCTAAGAACCGGCCACGCATGGTCGTGACCTATAACGCGCTTGGAATTGCACGGGCTGGACTAGCGCGATGTAGTGACAACGACCTCATAGTGCGGCATTCTCGTATGTGCAGCATCAGGAAACACCACAAGCTATTTGCAAGACCTGCCACCGTGGCGATCGATGCCGTCACGCTCTTCTTGGATGCTGTCAGTACGACGTCGATTTTGGCTCGGTGTTTTGGCAGCCAGTCTCTTTCACCCGTGGACTTGTTGCTGACTTAGTCAGGATGGCCGACGCGACAAAACTTTCGGCCGCGAATCGCCTAGGCTCAATGGCTGCACCTAGAAGCAGATGACAGAGGAATCTGCGCACAGACCATGCCATGCTTTGACCCCAAATGCACTACCGGTGTACTCGCATAAACGGCATCCCCATCTGGTTGCCGGGCGCTACCGATACGCATTTGAGCTGTTGAAGAGTAATCGTCGTGGAGAAGTGCATTGACGTAGATAACCTGTCAGTAGGCTAGGACAAGACGGAAGGCGAGTAATGAGAGCTATGGCCTCTGGCAGTTTTGTTGAATTTTTAGAAACCCTGCGAGGTGCACTTCCAGCAAACCGCATCGAGAGCAGTCTCCAGACGCTGCGTGAGAATTCGCGTGATCTCGGCCAGTTAATCGGAGAAGCGATACCGCCACGTGCCGTCTTATATCCGGAGTCGGTTGAGGAAGTACGAGAAATTATGCGGACCGCTACTCGGTATCGCGTCCCAATTATTTCGCGTGGCGCGGGATCGGGCGTTTCTGGTGGGGTACATGTGCTCGGGTCGGCCGTGGTTCTTAACCTGAGCAGAATGAATCGAATCCTGAATGTCAGCCCGGAGAACGAAACGGCAACCGTCGAGCCAGGTGTTATCAACCATGACCTAAATGCAGCGGTTGAAGAATTCGGGCTCATGTATGCACCCGATCCTGCAAGCTACCGGATCTCGACGATAGGCGGGAATATCGCCACCAATGCTGGTGGACTGAGATGCGCTAAGTACGGCGTCACTCGCGAATCAGTGCTTGCCCTGGATGTAGTACTCAGCGATGGTCGGCTTATTCATGTGGGGCGCCAAAGCTTCAAGGGCGTTGCCGGATATGATCTCGTGGGTTTGTTTACGGGGTCAGAAGGTACATTAGGCGTCGTGGTCGGAGCTACCGTCAGGCTCCGATACCTGCCGGTCCAACAGCGAGACCTTTTCTGTGTGTTCGACTCAGTCGAGGCTGCAGTACGTGGTCTCCAACATATTGCCCAAGCACGCGTTCAACCAGCAATTCTTGAACTTGTAGACGAAGCGACGATGAGAGTTCTGGATCAGTTTTATGGAACAAGTGTCTCGCGTGAGGGCGGTGCGCTCCTCTTGATTCGTCTCGATGGCTACGGTGCAGACGCCGAAGAAAGAGCGATTCGTCAGGTGCTTGGGGCGGTTGCGTTGCGTCTGTCCGTGGCCGAGGATGAGTTCGCCACAACTTTGATTGAGATGCGTCGAACCAGTCGTGGTGACACCCAAGACGATGCTTATCGGATGGGCGAGGACGTGGCTGTTCCTAAGGGAGAGATGCTGAGGTTCGTGCGCCAGCTCAACAGCATTGCGCTCCGACATGAAGTGAACCTTCGGCTTATCGCTCATGCCGGCGATGGCAACTTCCATCCGACATTCTTCGTTGATCCCAGCACCGGGCAGGCAGGGTTATCCAGGTTGAATGCTGCACTAGAAGAATCGGTACGGGAAGCGCTGAGACTTGGTGGAACGATCACCGGCGAGCACGGTGTTGGATCGGTGAAATTAGCATGGCTTGAGTGGGAGCAAGAGCCGGATGTTATCTCGCTACAGCACGCTCTTAAAGAAGTCCTGGACCCACTGGGGATTCTCAACCCAGGCAAGGCAATTCCAGATCTTTCAGCTCGATAATCGTGCAGGCAAGGGCTGATCCGTGCATGCAAGACGTACGGAAAAGTCGCGACGATGGCTTCTCGATTATGCGATCTGAAGGCACTCGGTGTAGAGTATTCACGTTGGCCGATCACGGGATATGGCGCAGTTTGGTAGCGCGCGTCGTTCGGGACGACGAGGTCGCAGGTTCAAATCCTGTTATCCCGACTCAACACAAAGAGGGAACCGAGAGGTTCCCTCTTTTGCTTTAACTAGTTACGGGCTGCTCTTCTAAGAGAGGCGTAGATCACGCATCCACGGGCGTCTTTCGATGTGGCAGTTCGGCGAAATTTCTGTATAGTTAATTCCTGTGCTGAGGTGTTCAGCCGGTGAACGTTAGTTCAACGGGTGGCATCTAGACACTTTGGGATATGGTGTAATTGGCAACACAACGGTTTCTGGTTCCGTCATTCTAGGTTCGAGTCCTGGTATCCCAGCGCTTCGCTGATGAAAGTTAGCGAGCTGAGTAAGTCAGCATACGGCCCCATCGTATAGCGGCCTAGTACTCCGCCCTCTCACGGCGGCAACGCGGGTTCGAATCCCGCTGGGGTCACATTTACAAGATCCTCCCTGATTCAGGGAGGATCTTTTTGTATCTGCTGTTGGGCACTCCAATATTCTCTTTCGCCCCCGCCGCCTGTCTCGCGACCTCTGCCCGCCCCTTCTCTGTTGCCAGACATCATGAGGCAGGTTCTATATATGGAGACGTGTCACCGCGGCACCGGGGACATACCAAGTACTGAATGGGCAATGGCAGCATTTAGTTCATTCGCCTTCCATTGGACAGCGAGCTCGGCCTCCCGTTAGGGCATCGGATCTTCAACTGCGATCAGACTGTAACGTTCAAACTCGAATTCCAGCGGACATGGTGCGCGTTCGGTTGGTCTCGGGTAACGCTTGGTTAGCTCACCCCGTCCTGTATAGGGAGCCAGAAGACGGTCGATACCTACCTCGGCCATCACTGAATGACATGTAACGACGATCACGGTCATAAAGTACCCCACCGATTTGCACGACCCCCCAAACCCCTGTATAGTTTTTCTTCGTTGCCACAAACAGGCCGGACGAAAAACCGGTACAAAAAGCGGCAACAAACCCCCAGAAAAACAACGCTTTTACACAGGTCACTGTGGAAAAGAATTGAAAGAATGGGACCCGAAAATACGGTTCAGATCACAAAGAAACGATTTGACATCGACGAAATAATCGGGATAAGATAAATGAAGAACGCTGGACGAAACGCCGCCGAAGATAACGGTGGTTGCGGAACCGGTAAGTGTTTGTTGTTTGAGAACTCAATAGTGTGCCAAGTTTGTTGATACCGAATGTTTATTTATTTGGTGAATACATAACATTTTGCTTGGAA
>JANCMB010000001.1:1110970-2173509 GCA_031317595.1 Glutamicibacter sp. PS | reverse complement strand
TAGGCCGATGACTTACAACACACAATACTAACAATCGTTAGACAAGGTTTGTTCGCGTTCACTATACGGTTACGAGACAACAACCCCCCAAACACACGCGTGCGTGTGTGGGGCAGGTTGTATCGGTAACACTTTTTGCTTCGAGACTGTTACGGCGGTCATAGCGTGGGGGAAACGCCCGGTCCCATACCGAACCCGGAAGCTAAGGCCCACTGCGCCGATGGTACTGCACTCGTGAGGGTGTGGGAGAGTAGGACGCCGCCGGACTAAACCTAAATAAAGTATGTGGTTTGAGGCCCTCACACTATGGTGTGAGGGCCTCACCCGTTTAACCACACAACCCACACAGCCGTCAGAATCCGCATGAGTGGCCGAGTTACGCATCTCGGCGGGATCACCGCAATCTTTACGCGGAAGTAGGAACTGACCGACCTAGACTCTGGGCGTTCCTGCGGAACAAACGTTGCGGATTCGGCAGACGTGCCCGTAATTGAAGCTTAAGGGCGATTGCTCGCAGTTTTCGCTAGGCGCTACTGGGGGTCCGGTCGTCGCTGGCCAGCCTTCGGCCGTTCCGGCACGGCTCATCCTGTCGATATCATCCTTTTGACGGTCACCATTGGCCTGGAGCGCCCCCAGAATAGAGTCATGGCGTCCTTGTCTACAGCAATTTTCGTATTAGTGACCACCTTGCTTACGGCGTGGGCCGTAGGCATCGGTATGCGAAGGATCCTTGGGCAGCCGGTAGGACGGCCGCGAACCTATCTCTTGTCGCTTCTTTTGGTTTCGCTAGGCGGAAGCGCAGTCACGTCCATTGCCTCAAGTATGGGACTGAAGAATTCCGAGGATTTTGTAGACCTTGGCTGGGGTCAGATTCTCATGTTGAGTTCAGTGTGGCCGTGGATTTTCGTGGTGACGCTGGCGGTACTGCTCCTTCTTGAAGTTCTATTCCCCACAGGAAGTATTGCGCCTCCGTGGATGGCTGTACGTTCTCTTCGCGAGGGAATGCGGAACCTGAGACGCTATTTGCACATCATATGGATTCTTGCGAAGCATGGGCTGCTGGGTTTTCTTGGACGAGGTTCGGGGCGGCGCCGGACCCGGTCGTTCCGGAACGCGGAGTTGTTTCGCTCTTTAGCGGTGAGTTTGCGGTCGGCACTGACCGAGGCCGGCGTCATTTACGTCAAACTCGGACAGATGTTGGCCACGCGCATAGAGCTCTTTCCTCCTGCTTTCCGTGAAGAGCTCGCAAAACTACACAGCGGCGTACAGCCCATGGGGGAGACGGACGTGCAGTCAGTACTGGAACACTCATACAAACGCCCCGTATCGGAAGTTTTCGCATCCTTTGAGAGCACACCACTGGCCGCCGCTTCCATCGGGCAGGTACATCGAGCACGATTACACGACGGCACCCAGGTCGTGGTCAAGGTGCAAAGGAGGCAGGCTCGTGCCCAGCTCGTACGCGACACGTCCATCATTCGCTCGCTCGCTCGTCGAATGGAACGAGACACCGTATGGGGACGCGAGATGGGAGTTGAGAAACTTGGTCGCGGTTTCAGTGACGCGTTGATGGAAGAATTGGACTTCACGCACGAAGCGGCAAACACGATGCTGCTTCGCTCTGAGAAACAGGATTCGGATCTCCTGCGTGTTCCTAAGGTCTATCCGGAGCTCAGCAACTCGTATGTGCTGGTAATGGAATGCCTACAAGGGGCAGCGCTTGACGCGGCTTCCTCGAGGCTACGCAACCATACTCCCGAGCACCGGCGGGATTTGGCGGCTGGTTTGGTGGCCGCAGTGATGGATCAAGTGGTGCTGCGCGGGGTATTCCACGCTGACCTGCATCCTGGAAATATCATGTTGCTCGATGAGGGAGGCCTAGCTCTCTTGGACTTCGGTTCCGTTGGGAGGCTGTCACGCGCCGAGAGGCATGGAATCCTAGCGCTGATGATGTCGACCAAAACCGGCAATGAGGTTGCTGCAGTTCAGGCCATGAACGAACTATTCGGAAGGAGCGAGCAACTTACGCAGATCGAGTTGGAACGACTGGTAGGTCGCATGTTGACCAAGTACCAACCGTCAGCATCGTTTTCAGCTGAGATTTTCGCAGACATTTTTGAGATCGCCAGCGTTGCCGGTTACCGTGTGCCGGATCAACTGGGGGCTCTCTTCCGAACTTTTATTGCCCTGCAATCTTCGCTTGAGGTTCTGGATCCCGGCCATGACCTCGTTGCCAGCGTGACTTCCCATGCTCCCAGCCTCATCGCCCAACTGACAAATGTCCGTCGTCTCACAGATGACGTTACGAGCCAAGCACTGTCGCTGCTACCCGAAGCCCAGCGGATGCCCGGGCGGCTCGCCTCGCTACTGGCCGACCTTGAAACAGGACAGCTCAAGGTAGCTGTGCAAATGGGACCAGATGAAGTTACGAGCCGAACGGTGGGGCCGGTGGCCCGTCTGGTGGTGACAGCGCTCTTCGGTAGCCTGTTTCTCATCGCAGCAGTGTTCTTGCTAGCAACTCCGGGGGTAGCCGTAGCTGGTGGAGTCCCCTTGAATTGGCTCATCGCGTCGCTGACGGGACTACTCGGTTCGGTACTGGCCGTACGTGCCCTGTTTCACGTGGTGCATCGAAGTCGCTAACGTATCCAAGTGTGGCGGACGGCACGTCTAGAGCAGGCTCATCGATTCGTCTTCTCGCGCGGGACGATGCTATATTTAAGTAGTTGCCGCGAAAGCGATCGACACCGTAGTTTTCCCACGGTCTACCGTGTGGGTTAGAGTTACGGCGATCATAGCGTGGGGGAAACGCCCGGTCCCATACCGAACCCGGAAGCTAAGACCCACAGCGCCGATGGTACTGCACTCGGGAGGGTGTGGGAGAGTAGGACGTCGCCGAGCATATTTGCCAGAGGCCCCGAGATTTTCTCGGGGCCTCTGATGTTTAAGATTTGGCTCTTACGCACCAGCTAAGCACGCAAAAGGTAATGCCCGGCTGGTCTCGAATTGAGACCAACCGGGCAGGAGCTTTACAGCCTATTAGTCGGCCAAACGCAGTCCAGACTCGGTATCGAACAGGTGGATGTGGCGGAGTTCCGGCACAATCTTCAACAAGTCGCCGCGCTGCGGGGGAGTACGCCCGTCCACACGAACGACAATCGTCTGAGCTTTGCCGGCCAGCTCAGCGGTTGCGTAGATGTATGCGTCGGCGCCCAATTCCTCAACCACGTCGACGGTGAGAGTCACGCCTTGATCGCCAGGCTCTGCCATCTGGATATCCTCCGGACGAATGCCCAGGGTGACCTTACCTGATGCGCCAGGGGCTGCGATGATCAGTTCGCCTAGCTGCACCTGGCCGTTTGCGGAATCCAACTCAACCAAGTTCATGGCCGGCGATCCGATGAAGCCTGCGACGAAGACGTTGTTCGGGCGGTCGTACAGTTCACGCGGAGTGCCGACCTGCTGCAGAAGACCGTCCTTGAGTACCGCTACGCGATCACCCATGGTTAGCGCTTCGACCTGGTCGTGCGTCACATACACGGTCGTCACGCCCAAGCGGCGGGTCAATGACGCGATCTGGGTGCGGGTCTGCACGCGCAACTTAGCGTCCAAGTTCGACAGGGGCTCATCCATCAGGAAGACCTGAGGGGAGCGGACGATGGCTCGTCCCATGGCTACACGCTGACGCTGACCGCCAGAGAGTGCCTTGGGCTTGCGGTCGAGGTACTTTTCCAGATCCAGAAGCTTCGCGGCTTCACGCACGCGTTCGTTGCGCTCTTCCTTGCTGACACCGGCGATTTTCAGTGCGAAGCCCATGTTTTCGGCGACTGTCATGTGCGGGTACAGCGCGTAGTTCTGGAAAACCATTGCGATGTCGCGGTCCTTGGGAGGAACGTTGGTGACGTCGCGGTCGCCAATGAGAATGCGACCCGAGTTAATCTCTTCGAGACCTGCGAGCATGCGCAGGGTGGTCGACTTGCCGCAGCCCGATGGGCCAACAAGAACGAGAAACTCGCCATCCTTGATCTCCAGGTCGATTGCATCGACGGAAGGAACGAGTGCGCCAGGATAGACGCGGGTGGCCTTTTCGAAGGTCACTGATGCCATGATGACATTCCTTTCACGGGCAGGTACGTGCCCGACGATCCATAGTGAAAGTGAAGTGGAACACAACTATCCTCGCATGAAAATCAGCGATTCCAAAAGTGCAGGTAGGTCGGCAGCCTCGTCGATGCGGAATTGCGCGGCTGTTTCTCCCGCTCCGACCTTCACGCCGAGATCATCCCGGGTAAGCACCTTAAAGCCGTCCTCATCTGTAACGTCGTCACCCACGAACAACATTGCCGGAACGTCCAGGGCCTCCTTGAGCCAGCGCAGGGCAAGACCTTTATCCGCTTCGTGCACCGAAGCTTCAATGACGGACTTTCCTCGTAATAGTTTCACGCCATCGAAGGATGCGAGGGCGCTGAGGGCCTGCTCGGTCGCCCGCTGCGCGTCATCGGCATTGGCTTGGCGTGTATGCAACACCGTGGATGCCGGCTTGAACTCCAACGTGACGCCCTCAAAGCGATCACTGACTTCACCGAGGGCTTCGGTGATGGAAGCTAAAAGGCTCGCCGCGTGCTCGTCGAGGGCTATATGCAGTTCGGAATCCTCAGCCAAATGCGGTACCACGCGCTCGGCTCCGTGAGAGCCAATGAGATTATCCGGACGTCCTTGCGGGTAGACCTCGGCAAGGGAGTCAAGGTTTCGGCCCGACACGAGGGCCGTATGTACGCCGGGTAGCCGTCCAAGTCGAGTCAGCGCGCTGGCCGTTGCCGGCAACGGCCGCGCGTTCTCCGGCCGGTCGACCAGGGGTGAAACGGTGCCATCAAAGTCGAGAGCTACCAGAATTTGCGCATGCGCGGTAAAGGTAGCTAACGCCTTATGCAACTCCGCGTTGAGTTCACTCATACTTCGGAAACCTTCGTGGGAGAGGTCGGGCGGTGGGTTTCGGCAAGCTTATTCAGGTCATCGAGGAAATGCCGTGACCAATGCTGAACATCGTTGTGTTCCAGATGCTGGATCATTCGCTGCATTCGTTCTGACTGTTCCGCCTCGTCCATCGTCACGGCGGCAATGATCTTCCGCTTCATGCCGGCAATGTCATGGGGATTGACCAAGACGGCATCATTGAGCTGGTCGGCGGCACCGGTGAATTCGGAGAGCACGAGTACGCCACGTCCGTCTTGATGACTGGCAACGTACTCCTTAGCCACTAGGTTCATGCCATCGCGCAAGGCGGTGACGAGCAGAACATCCGCGGCTAAGTACAGCGCGATCATTTCGCGCAACGGATACGAATGGTGCAGGTAGCGCAGCGTTGTGTGGCTAATCGTGTCGTGTTGCCCGGTGATTTGCCCAACCATGAGCTCGACCTGATTGCGCAATTGCATATATCGTCCGACGTTCTCGCGGCTCGGGCTGGCGACCTGGATCAGGCACACCTCGCCGGCTTGAAGCGCCTGATCGGAGAGCAGTTCTCCGTAGGCCTTGAGGCGGTGGCGAATACCCTTGGTGTAGTCCAGCCGATCAACGCCAAGCATCACAGTTTTGGGATTGCCTAGCTCATGACGAATTTGTGCCGCACGCGCGATAATCTGTGGGTCACGGGCCAGACGGGCTACTTCACTGGTGTCAATGGAGATCGGGTGCGGGGCTGCGGTGCAGATGTTCTGGGTGTCATGTTCGAAAGGTGGAGTCGCTTCGAACCCTTGGATTGAGTAATCCGTGAAGTTCTGCAGGCAGTTCATGAAGTTATCGGCATCGTCCTTACGCTGGAAGCCCACGAGATCGGCGCCGGCCAGGCCCTCGAGGATTTGCGTGCGCCAAGGAAGTTGGGCAAACAAGCTCATGGAGGGGAAGGGGATGTGATTGAAGAAGCCGATCTTCAGGTCTGGGCGTGCCATCCGCAAGATGCGCGGTACTAGCTGGAGCTGATAATCGTGCACCCAGACCGTGGCCCCGGGGGCAGCAACGCGGAGGGTGGCATCGGCAAACCGCTGGTTGATGGCTTTATAGGCGTCCCACCACGTTCGATGGTACTCAGGTGGAACGATGACATCGTGGTAGAGCGGCCAGAGAGTCGAGTTCGAAAAACCTTCGTAGTAGAGCTCGACGTCCGCCTCGCTTAGGGCGACGGGAACCAAGTGGATACCGTCATTGTCGAAATCTTCGAGAGTCTCGTCGACTGCGCCATGCCAGCCTACCCAAGCGCCACTCGAGGCCGACATGATGGGGTGAAGGGCGGTAACGAGCCCGCCGGGAGCCCGCCGGAATCCGCTGGACCCGTCTTCGTTAGTGACGCGGTCGACCGGTAGTCGGTTGGCTACTACAACAAAGTCGTACTGTCCGGTTTCGATGGTCGCGGAACCGGATCTGTCGGTATTCACGATGAACCTCCTTTAGTCTGCCGCTTTTGGCCGTTTTATTAGGCCCTCCAGCGGCTGCTGGCGAATATTTCGGTGGTTGCTCGGTAACCTCTGTTACTCATGACACTAGTTGACACGGGCTCACAGGCAGAATAAACCGTAATTATTGTTTCGGGTTGTATTTACGCGGTGCCGCTACCGTACCGCGGACTTTGCTAGCAGTTGGCGATTCTTATGTAGCTGCTGTGAAGGTGCGTTTTTCACAAGATTCCGGGGCAATGACACCAGGTCTTTGGCTAAGCTTGAAGAAAGCTTTCTGATTATCGTTATATTCCAAAGGACCGTATATACCTATGGCATCGAACAACGAGCGCCCGTCCAAGGCCGAGCGCAATGCGAACGCACGGGCTCAGGCCGCGGCGCGGCAGGCGCAACTCGAGGCTTCACAGAAGCGCAAATCGCTGATGGTAAAACTCGGCGTCCTAGCCGCAGTGGTTGTGGTTATCGCTCTGGTGGTGGCGCTGATCGTGCAAAACAACAATGGCAAGATTGCCGAAGAGGGTGCCATTCCCAGCGGTGGAACCAACGGAGGCGGTATTCTCGTTACCTCTGCCACCACCTTAGGCGGAACCGGTAGCGGCATGGTCAAGGCATCGGACGAAGATCCTGAGTCGCCAAAGGATCCGGCAGATCCTCGTGACCTTGTCGTTGGCAAAAAGGGTGAACCGGTTAACATCACCATGTACGTGGACGTGAATTGCATTCACTGTGCAGAATTCGAAGCGACATACGGTGAGCAGATCAACAACTGGCTGGCAGATGGCAAGGTAACTGTCGAGTACCGTAACGTCGGCTTCCTAGATGGCGGTTCACCTACCAACTACTCCTCGCGTGGAGCTAACGCACTGGCCTGCGTGGCCGATAAGTCTCCTGAGGCCTACACGAAGTTTGTGGCGGCGCTCTGGGGACATTACAGCCAGGGTGAAATGAAGAACTCCGAGTTGATCAAGATGGCTCGCGACAGCGGAGCCAGTGACGCGGTGGAATCTTGCATCGATAAGGGCGACTTCCGTCCGTTCGTCGCATACACAACCGCTGCCGCCCAGGCAGATGGTGTACGCGCTACGCCGACCATCTACATTCAGGGCAAGGAATTCCAGCTGGGAACTGATGACTTCGTCACCGAGGTTGAGGCCGCGATCAAGGCGAATGCCTAAGTTTCAGTTGAAATATCTGTAGCAAGCGGGTGGGCGTCGGGTAAAATATCGCTCATGATCTCGCACCCTAGCGATGGGGGAGGCCACCGGTGAAGGTGTCCTTCCCCATCGCTATTTAAGCTCACCGATTCGCGGAGTCGCGGGGCGTCCGATATTCTTAGAGGGCTTGCCTCCTTAGCTCAGCTGGCCAGAGCAGCTGTCTTGTAAACAGCAGGTCACCGGTTCGAATCCGGTAGGGGGCTCGGAGTGAGAGGTCCTACATCCGAGATATGGATGTAGGACCTCTTTTTGTCTTCTTTGGCTGTAAACGCTGTGAATGTCATTGGATGAGCCCTGGGCAGAGAGCTTTGGCGCGTGTTGTTTCACGTTAGTGACACCTTGACCCGCAGACGGCCACGTACCATTGGACCAACGAGTCGACTTTATGAAAAGGAACGCACATGGCCGGTGGTCTAGTAGCACTGCTTGACGATATTGCGGCGCTAGTGAAAATCACTGCCGCTTCCATCGACGATATTGCCGCTGGCGCGGGACGGGCCAGCACGAAGGCGATGGGTGTGGTTATCGACGATGCAGCAGTGACGCCGCAGTACGTCGAAGGAATATCGCCCAAACGAGAACTTCCGATTATCTGGAAGATTGCCGTTGGGTCGATCCGCAACAAGCTGGTTTTCATCCTTCCCTTAGCGTTGCTGCTGTCGCAGTTCGCACCATGGGCGTTGACCCCGATTCTGATGCTCGGCGGTTGTTACCTCGTCTTTGAGGGCGCCGAGAAGCTACTGGAAGCCGCCGGAATTTTACGCCACCACGCCGAACATGGCGAGGCCGTGCGCGATGAGAAGTCCATAATTGGGGCCGCCGTGCGCACAGACCTCGTGCTCTCGGCTGAAATCATGGTGATCTCACTGAACGAAGTCGCTGACCAGCATTTTTGGATGCGCACCGCGATCCTTGTTGTCATCGCACTGTTAATGACCGTGGCGGTGTATGGAGCCGTGGGGCTGATCGTCAAAATGGATGATCTGGGTCTGCGGTTGGCTCAGCGCGACTCGAAGGTTTCGCAAAGCTTTGGTCGAGGATTGGTCAAGGCGATGCCAATTATCATGTCGGTGCTGAGCAAGGTTGGGGTTATCGCAATGTTGTGGGTAGGTGGCCACATACTGCTCACCGGGCTCGATGAATTAGGTTGGCACGCTCCTTATGGGTTCGTGCATCATCTGGAGGACCTCGTCCATCATGCGACCGGCGCATTCGGTGCGTTTCTTGGCTGGTGCGTCAACACGGCGTTCTCATGTATCGCGGGAATCCTTGTAGGCACCGTGCTGGCGTTCGCCATTACGGCCGTGAAGAAGGCCCGGGCCAAGGGCGGCGCTACCAAGCACTAGGTCAGAGCGCTGGCACGGCAAGGGCTTGTGAGTCCGGTTGCGGAGCGATGGTCGAGGCCGGTACGAGAATCGGCGCAGGAGCTCTCCGTGGCTCACGTAGGGCTCGGTAGATGAACTTGGTGGTCTCATCCTGCTCAAAGGCTCGCTCGCGTTCCCAGGCATCACTTCGTTCATAGAACGCCCACGAGGCAGGGTTAGCCGCGTCGATGACCGTGATCGGAATGCCACCCAGCGCCCGCGCGCGTTCGAGGCGCAGTGCTGTTACGCGTTCACGGATTCCCAACTTACGAAAGGCCGGGTGCACCGCCATGCATCCCAACTCGAGGGCATCCATCGATTCCGTGGGAGCCAGAACTGAATCGTGAACGATGCCGGCCGCGATGAGTCTTCTCTCATGGCGGACGGTGACAAGGCAGAGGCAGCGGTCCATCTTCTGATGCCAGCGCTCGCCGGTGTGTGGGTAGAGTGAGGCCAGCTCTTCACGAGCTAGTCCCGCAGGGGAGGAAGAAGCCACGGCAAAGCTGAGGGAAGTGCGCACTGGGGACGGTCCTAAAAATCAGAACGAACGAAAGGGTCGTGATGCCCGGGACGCCGGGCGGTTTCGTTGGCCTTGAGGGGACCGTTGTCAGTGGATTCCGACAGCTTCCTTGTAGGGCCCAGTTTTTGGCTCTGTGAGCTAAGAAAATTATGAGGTTCCGAAGGGTGCGGCACAAGAGGGAAATTCGGCTTTTTTGTGAACATTCGGAGAATATTTTTGCCGCCCTTGAATGGACATATAGTGACGCGGCTAACAAGCGGTGCCGAGTCCTCGATTTGGCGCTGGACGAGGATTGCCGCTAAGATCATTTAGGTGCTGAACCGTGAGGTCGGCATCGAAAATGGATCTTTAGCTCAGTTGGTTAGAGCGTTCGCCTCACACGCGAAAGGTCGCTGGTTCGAGTCCAGTAAGATCCACCCATTGCGTCTTTCGGGAACACGCGACATAACAAAATGTTGCGGGTTCCCGTTTGTCGTCTCCGGGGTCCTCACCAGCGCTGGTCGAAGCCCAGCTGGCGGCAGAAGTAGATTCGGTAATCTGCCGGCGAACGCGTACGAGGGCTCTGCGCATCGTCTGGGCAGGGCACCACTCGAAACGATCCCCTCCGGTTGGCCAGAACTCGGAATCCGAGCCCTATTTCTCAAGAACGCGCCGTATGGCTTCGAGCGTCGTTTCGGGCGAATCGTTGAAGCAGAACAGCGTGCCCGGCTGCAAGGCGTTCACCATGTTGATGACCCGTTCGAAGGTGGCTGTGAACTCTGTGGAGGTCCGCACTCCGGCTCCGACCTCGACCACGTCAAATCTGGTCCCGGCCAAGAAATTCTTCAAGGTTGGCTCCACATCATCGGGGCCGTTGGAGAGCAGGCAGAGCTTCACATCGAAACCGCTGGCTTGCAGCAGAGCGGCCGTGTCGTTGATCCGCGCACGATGGTGGTCGGCATCTTGCCCGGGCCACGGCGAGAAATCGATGACCGCCGGGTCCATCCCGACCTGGGGAGCACGTAGCTTCCTCATGTATCAACAGTAGTCCCGCAGGCTTCTGGCTACAGCATGCTCGCGTCTTCGCTGCATCCGACCTCGGTGAACCGTGAGGACCGGCGCTATGGCCATCCCTTGCACCCACTAAACGCAAATGCGCCAAGAGTCCCTTGACGTTTCGCGGCCTTCTGCAATTCATAAGCGGGGCACCTTTTGGTTCTTCCGGTACGTAGCGGGGAGTAGTGCTAACAAGTGTGTGCGGCGTGACGTCTTCTCTGCCGATATTTTGCCTCCTTCGGCGAAGACTCCGTTGTATCGTGAAGCAAGAGGAGTAGTTATCGGGTGTGAGAGGGGGGAAATCGCCGTGGCGCAACAGCAGTCGGACGAACCGGAGGGCCAGGTGGAGCAGTCCGCCGGTCAGGACCCGGCGCCCGCCGTTAGCGCGCTACCACTAGTGACGACGAACCAAATCAACGTGAATGTGGGTAGTCAAGAGCCCGACCCAGAACCGGCTCCTGAACCAGTGCGTGCTTCGGCCTTACCGCCAACTACCGCACTTAGCGCCACGCTGACCACGGCCGACGCCGATGATGCCGGTTCGTGGCTCGGACAAATGTCGATCACCGACGAGGGCGTGACGGTTTACCCGCAACGTGCCAACCCGGTGGCTCGTCGTTTGCTGGCCAAGATTTGGGTGTCCGATGCGCCCCCGACTCAAGCCCTCAATTTGGTTGATCGGCTCCAGGGCACGCCCTATGCCAATCCCAAGGTCAACGAGGAGCATGACGCGTCGACTCGTCGTACCATCGAGTTTGCGTTGGATCTGGGCGAGACGCTTATCCGCTACGGGGCAGGGGCTCTGGAGGTAGAAACCAGCGTCATTGCGGTGACTGCCGCCCTTGGGGTCAGCCACTTGGATATGGACACGACCAATCAGTCCTTGCACCTGAACTACAGCCCACCTGATGCAGAGAGTTTCTCCGTACTGCGCGTCGTTCGCTCGTCTACGGCCAACTACGCCGGTCTGGTGTTGCTCCACGAACTAGTTTCGGACATTATCGCCGGTGGCGTCTCGCGACAGACTGCGGTGTCCCGGCTGAAGAAAATTCAACGTCAGCCTAAGCCGTTTCCGCGTTGGTTGGTCGCCACCGGACGCAGCGTCTTCGCGGCCGCCTTCGTGTTGTTCATCGGAGGTACTTGGCTTGGTGCCCTGATCGCGATGGCCTCGTCCGTCTTGGTCTCGGAAATCGGCAAATACGGTAGTCGGTGGCGTGTGCCCGAATTCTTCACCATATCCGCTTCGTCCTTTGCGGTGACGGCCATTGCGCTACTTGGCTTTCAGGCCAACGCGCCGCTGGATCCGGCCCTGGTCGTCTCGGGCGGTATCTTGCTGCTTTTACCCTCGGGCAAGTTCGTTTCGGCTCTGCAAGATGCGATCAACGGGTTCCCGGTGACAGCGATCGGGCGTTTGTTCTCGGCGGGTTTGACCTACATGGCCATAGTTGTGGGTATTTCCGCGGCTCTGGTGGTGTTTTCATTATTTGATGCTTCGGCCGTTGACGTTCACGAGATCAAGACCATCGACTACCCCATCTGGTTCATGGCTCTGCTGGTGGTCATTGCCATTATCGCCGGCGCCGTCACCGAACAAACGGCGCGGCGATTGTTGCTGCCCACGGCTGGGATCGCGTTGCTTGGCTATTTGGTGTTCGTCGTGATGGAGGCGGTGGGCATGGGTGAGCGTGGTACCCCCGCGGTTGTTTCAACCGTCATTGGCTTCGCGGCACGCTATTTGACCGACCGGCTCAACAGCCCCCAACTGGTTCTGGCAGCCCCTGCGGTCATGTTCATGTTGCCGGGTCTGATGATCTTCCGTGCCATGTATGTGATCGTTTTTGAGACAACGAACATGTCGGGCGGTCTGGTTGAGATGTTCAACGCTTTGGGCATCATGCTTGCGATTGCCGGTGGCGTGGTCTTAGGGGATACGCTGTGTCGCCCGTTGACCTCCAGCGCGCGGCGCGAACGTCGCCGGATTCGCCGCCGCTAGGCCGGAATCTTCCAGTCAATCGGTTCGCGTCCGAGTCGGGCCAGTGCCTGATTCGTGGCGGAGAAAGGGCGCGAGCCGAAGAACCCGCGTGAGGCCGAGAGCGGTGAAGGATGCGCGCTATGAATCTGAATAGACCGCGAGAGCATCGGAGCAAGGGCTTGTGCCTTCGCACCCCAGAGGATGGATACCACCGGCTCCGCGCGTTCGTTGAGCGCCCGCAGGATCGCCTCCACGATGGGTTGCCAACCGAGCTTTTGATGTGAGCCTGCCTGTCCGGCCGTGACGGTCAATACCTGGTTCAGGAGTAAGACGCCACGCTGGTGCCACACACTGAGATCGGGGTGTGCTGCCGGTGGAATGCCTAGATCTGACTCGAGTTCCTTATAAATATTCGACAGGCTACGTGGAAGTGGGCGGACATGGCGTTCGGCGGCGAAAGCCAAGCCGTTGCCGTGCCCCGGAGTGGGGTACGGGTCCTGTCCCAGAATAAGCACCTTTACCTCGTGGAGTGGCAGTTGCAGGGCCCGCAGGATGTTCTCAGGTGTCGGAAGGATGCGCTCGCCGGCGGCGGAGCGCTCCGCTAACGCCGTGGCTAGTTGCCGTAATTGCGCATCGACCGCACGCAGCGCAGGAACCCAATCGGCCGCGATGAGCTGCAGCTCAGCGAGGTGCGCAACACCGTAATAGAACGGGAAGTCGGTGGCCTGCAACGGGTTGTTCGGCGAGAAATCTGCCTGGTCGAAGAGCGTCTGCTGCGGGTTGTCCATACATTCAATTGTGCCTTTGCGCGCCGACAGGGTGTAGCTCACACGGCGTTTTGGGACGCCAATGGGTAGAATATCTGTGGCGTCCCGGCTGCACGCTGGGTCACCATGAATGAGTAGAAGTCCACAGGCGAGAGCAGAGAAATCGAGGTGAGCGTGGTGTCAGAGCAAGAGTTCTTAGCTGATTTCGTGATGAATCCGGACAGCGAATTAGACGAGCGCTCGCAACAGATTCTTTACATGGAGCGCCTGTGGTGGAAGTACGCCGGTGCCAAGGAACAGGCCATTACGCAGCAATTTTCGATGTCCGCGACCCACTATTATCAGCTGCTCAACCAGCTGATCGACACGGACGCTGCGTTGGCCTATGACCCGATGCTGGTCAAGCGATTGCGTAGACTACGAACTACGAGGCGACGCGTGGGCGGCGCCGTCGGACAGGGACGTTGAGTCAGTCCCGCACACCGACCGCCGCCAGTTATCCATCGAACAAGGACGAGAATGACCAACTACCCGCGTGATGAGTTTGATCGCGTTCCGGAGTTCAACACCCGAGTGGGATCGCACCATGCCCATGGATGGGCGCAATCTGCTGCGGCAAAGTCCGCGGGCGGGTCGCTACGCTGGGTGATTATCGCCGCGGTGTCCGTGCTGATCATCGGAGCCATATCGTTCTTCGTCTTTAACCAGCAGCCCGCCTCGCCTACTGCTACGGAGCCGACCGCGACGACAACGGCAAGCGAGGAGACGAGTTCCTCGCCAACCCCGAGCGAAACCGAGGAGCCCTCGCCCAGCTTTAGCATCGATGAGTCCGAAGTGCTCTACGGCCAGCGCGTGGGTATCTACAATGCGTCGGGGATACGCGGATCGGCCGGAACCGCGCAAGAGCAGTTGGTCGAGGAGGGGTTTACGAACCTTCGCACCGGCGACTGGTCGCGGCTGGAAACCGAATCCGCCGTTTACTACGCGTCTAACGCGTACGAGATGACAGCTCAGAAGACGGCGGCTGCCCTCGGTATTGAGGCGGTACTGCAAACCAGCAATATTCCCGACCGAATCTCCATCGTTATAGGCAGCGATGTGACCGAGGAACAGTAGCCTCGAATAAGACTTCGCCCAGAGCCGACCGGCTTGCACTCGCACCGCGAGAGTGCCAATATTTGTATTAGCACTCGCGCGTCGAGACTGCTAATTCCGGTCGGTTTCCGGTTTAACCGTTTCCTTCCGGAAGCACGGTCACGTTGCGCCGAGGCGAATTACCTCAGATAGCGAGAGCTGGTTCGTCTCCGGTCCGATGCCGGAAACGGAACACTCGTCCGTCGCGGGCGCTGTCTGTCGGTTGAACTTTCGCATGATTGTCCCGAAAGGACCGTAAGCCACTATGGCCAAGATGATTGCATTTGACGAGGAAGCACGCCGCGGCCTCGAGCGCGGCCTGAACACCCTGGCCGACGCCGTGAAGGTTACCCTGGGCCCGCGTGGGCGCAACGTCGTACTTGAAAAGAAGTGGGGCGCACCGACCATCACCAACGACGGTGTCTCCATCGCCAAGGAGATCGAGCTCGAGGATGCCTACGAGAAGATCGGCGCCGAGCTGGTCAAGGAAGTAGCTAAGAAGACCGACGACGTCGCAGGTGACGGTACCACTACCGCAACCGTGCTGGCTCAGGCACTGGTTAAGGAAGGCCTGCGTAACGTTGCCGCAGGTGCCGACCCGATCGCACTGCGCCGCGGCATCGACAAGGCCGTTGAGGCCGTCACCGCCGAGCTGTTCGCCGCTGCCAAGAAGATCGAGTCCAAGGAGCAGATCGCTGCTACCGCGTCGATCTCCGCTGGCGACACCGAAATTGGTGGTCTGATCGCTGAGGCTTTGGATAAGGTCGGCGAGCAGGGTGTTATCACCGTCGAGGAATCCAACACCTTCGGCCTCGAGCTTGAGCTCGCTGAGGGTATGCGTTTCGACAAGGGCTACATCTCGGCCTACTTCGTCACCGACGCGGAGCGCCAGGAGACTGTCCTGGAAGACCCTTACATCCTGATCGTCAACTCGAAGATCTCCAGCGTCAAGGACATGGTTTCGCTGCTGGAGAAGGTCATGCAGTCGAACAAGTCGCTGCTGATCATTGCCGAGGACGTCGAGGGCGAGGCTCTGGCAACCCTGATCCTGAACAAGATCCGTGGTCTGTTCAAGTCCGTCGCCGTCAAGGCTCCGGGCTTCGGCGATCGTCGCAAGGCTATGCTGACCGACATCGCTATTCTGACCGGTGGCCAGGTTGTTTCCGAGGAGATCGGCCTGTCGCTGGACAACGTCGGCCTCGAGGTCTTGGGTACCGCCCGTAAGGTGGTTATCACCAAGGACGAGACCACCATCGTGGAGGGCGGCGGCGACGCCGACGCCATCGAGGGTCGCAAGAGCCAGATCGCTGCCGAAATCAAGAACACCGACTCGGACTACGACCGCGAGAAGCTGCAGGAGCGCCACGCAAAGCTCTCCGGTGGTGTGGCCGTGCTGAAGGCCGGCGCCGCTACTGAGGTGGAGCTCAAGGAGCGCAAGCACCGCATCGAGGACGCCGTGCGTAACGCTAAGGCAGCCGTGGAAGAGGGCATCGTCGCCGGTGGTGGCGTGGCCCTGATCCAGGCTGGCGAAGCCGCCTTCGGCAAGCTCTCTCTCGAGGGAGACGAAGCCACCGGTGCGAACATCGTACGCGTGGGTATCGAAGCTCCGCTGAAGCAGATCGCCCTGAACGCTGGTCTCGAGCCGGGCGTCGTTGCTGACAAGGTCAAGGGTCTGCCCGCTGGCCACGGTCTGAACGCCGCCACCGGTGAGTACGTTGACCTGCTGGACGCTGGCGTCAACGACCCGGTGAAGGTTACCCGTTCGGCACTGCAGAACGCCGCCTCGATCGCTGGTCTGTTCCTGACCACCGAGGCCGTTGTGGCAGACAAGCCGGCTCCGGCTGGCGCTGCCGCTCCGGGCGGCGATGAGATGGGTGGCATGGGCGGAATGGGCGGCTTCTAAGCCCGACCCGTTTGGCTCAATTGGCCTCAAGGCGCGGGGTCGTATCCTTTGATGGATACGGCCCCGTGCCGTTTCATTTAACGCTCTGTTGTGGAGCTCAGCTCGCTATTCAGTCGTCGAACCTCACGCTCAATATTGGCTCGAGCCGCGGACTCCCAGCGTCTTTGGGCTTCTGGCGTGGCGTAGATTGCCGGACGTTGCAGAAAATCGTCGAGGATACCTAACCGCCCCTGAGCGAAGAGCACGGGGTCCACGTGGGCGTATTCTTCGGCTATGGCAGTTACGTAGCGATCGTAGGCAGGTTGGGGACGGGCAAGAACCTCAAGATCCGCGTCGCAGAGCGACATGGCCACACTGTCCGATGGTCTGGCGCGATGTGTGGCGGTCACTAACACCAGGGCACTGACTCTTTGGTGATCTTCCACAGGCAGGATCCCCGCCAACAATGTTTCGGCCAGTTCAGCCGAGTCCTGCTCGTCGCTCGGGCTTCCGTTATAGACGGCGTCATGAAACCAAGCGGCCAAGTATGCCGCCCGGCGTTCGCTGTGCGATATGCCCTGCGGAAGCAACAGATCGAGTCCCTCGAGAATTGCCAGCAGATGCACGCGATCGTGGTACCGCCGATGAGGCTCACTCCACCGGGTCAACAGAGCCCGTCCCAGGGCCAGCTCTAAACCGACCTCACGTTGCCATCGGTCGAGCAACACCCGATCCAACTTCTCCGGTCGATAGCGAGCCGGAACCCGTAGCCCGGATGCCATCAAGGAGCGGACCAGTACCGTGCCGCTCACCTCGTGGGCACCGGCCTCAACTAGCTGCTGGTATCGTCGGGCAGGAACATCGTAATGATCTCTGTCGAAGGCACGGACATCGATGCCATTGGCGGCGGCGAAGGCGTGGAGCTCTGCGAGCGAGTGATCGGAGATCAGATGGGAGAACTCGGTGCCGTGGGCCGGCCAGCGTGGCGGGTCAATCAGGATCATCGCCTCAGCGTACCTAATTGACCCGCCCGGTGGGATATCAGTATCGGAAGAGCGAGGCGTTGACTTGCTCGACTTCCTCATACTGTTGCGAGGCATGGGTCAAAGCGCCTGCGATGTTGCTGAGCGCTTCTTCGATCTTAATATGGGTTCCCCGCCATTCGGCCACAATGGCATGGAAGGAAGCGGCCGCCGAGCCCTGCCATGTGCCCTGCAATTGGTCGAGGTTCATTTGCATGGCGGCGACCTCGCTGCGAAGCCGATCGATGGTGCTCAATACGGCTTGCGATTTAACCTGCATGTCGCCGGTGTCAGTGGAAAATGTACTCACAGTGCCCTCCTAGGCCGTGGTGATGTCGATGGTCAACTCACCCTAGGGGGCATGGAGGTACTCGTAGGTCGTGGGTGGCGGATTGTGGATAGCTGCCGACTGGTGTCAGTTTTCTGGGGGAACGAAGGGCAACGAGATGCTCATCGTCGTCCCTCCGCCAGGCGTTTCGCTGACCGAGACGGAACCGCCATGTTGTCCGGCGATCGCCGAGACAATCGCCAACCCGAGTCCCGAGCCGCCCGTCTCGCGCTGACGTGAGGAGTCGGCGCGGTAGAAACGTTCGAAAACACGTTGGGCGTCTTCTTCCGGTATACCGGGCCCATGGTCGCGGACTTCGAGTACGGCGTCGCTGGCACCAGCCACGAGCGAGCGTACCCCTACCGCAATTTCGATTGGGCTTCCCTCCGGGGTATAGCGCAGCGCGTTTGTCAGCAGGTTGGCAATGATCTGGCGGATTCGCGCATCATCACCAGTGGTAGAAGCCGGCGCCGGCATGGGGCCATCGAGACCGACGAGCGTTACCGTGCGTTCCGGGGCACGTACTCGAGTATCTTCCACGGCGTCCTGGCCGATGACCAACAGGTCCACCGGGTTCATCTCTAGTGGGCGCTGCTCATCAAGCCGCGCCAACATGAGCAGGTCTTCGACCAACTGCGCCATTCGCTTCGACTCTGCCTCGATACGGCCCATCGCGGAGCCCACGGCTTCCTCACTGGCAAGGCCACCATGACGATAGAACTCGGAGTACCCCTGAATGGTGACCAGCGGTGTGCGCAGCTCGTGCGAAGCGTCTTGGATAAAGCGTCGCATTTTGCGCTCGGAGGCTTCGCGATCCTTGAACGCGCGCTCGATCTGCGCCAGCATGGCATTCAGTGAACGGGAAAGTCGTCCAACCTCGGTCTCAGGCGGGTAATCCTGCACGCGCTGTGTCAGGTCTCCGTCGGCGATGAGCGAAGCCGTGCGCTCTACCCGCAAGAGGGGAGCTAACGCGCGCGTGGTAACACCGTAAGCGATCATGGACATCAGCAGAGTCGCCAATAGGCCGGTGGAGAGCACGAGCGCGGCCGTCTTTTGCACGGTGTCACTGACCGTGTCCAAGGGCAGGGCAAGATAAAAATGTAGACCGCTGGTTTTGAGATCTAAGGAGATCGCACGCCAGCCTGCTGACCCGGTGTAGCTACCGGGCACCGTGATCGGTGTGCGGGGATTCGCGTTGAGTTCGGCGATCTGTTTAGGGCCCAGCAACGGAAGCATCGAATGCTCGCTGGCCACACGGTTGGTGGGCATGATGTATTCGATGGTGCCCTCGGCATCACGAATATCGGCGTAGGCGCGGTTGAGCCCTAGCAGGCTCGGATCGACGCCGCCGGTATTGCCGTTATCGGCGTCCAGCGAATATAGGTAGGCCTTGTTCAGGCCATAGCCGAGGGAAGGGGCCGCACTAATTAGTTGCTCATCGAGCTGCTTCGTCAGTGAAATACGCAAGGTATGTGCCGAACCGACAGCGGTGGCCAGCACTCCAACTGTCATCAGCGCACACATGAGCATGACCAGCTTGGTGCGCAACGAGGTACGCCGCCACGATCTTCTCAATGCCTGCATCTGATGATTCTCTGTTCCTTCCCTCGGATGGTGCGATCGCGATTAGCGACGGTCTGGG
Source organism: Glutamicibacter sp. PS (assembly GCA_031317595.1). Taxonomy (GTDB): domain Bacteria; phylum Actinomycetota; class Actinomycetes; order Actinomycetales; family Micrococcaceae; genus Glutamicibacter; species Glutamicibacter endophyticus. The sequence goes on along the minus strand of JANCMB010000001.1, from coordinate 2,154,180 downwards.
GTGCGCATCAGATACCCGACGCCTCGCTTGGTTTGGATCAGAGGCGTCCACTCCGGTCGATCGACCTTGCGTCGCAGGTAGGAGATGTAGGACTCGACGATCGAAGCATCGCCGTTGAAGTCGTACTCCCAGACGTGATCCAGGATCTGCGACTTGGACAGTACTCGATTTGGGTTCATCATCAGGTAGCGAAGGAGCTTGAACTCGGTCGGGGAGAGATCGATGATCTCACCGGCACGACGGACCTCATGTGCATCATCGTCGAGTTCCAGATCGGCAACGACGATCGAGGCGTTTTCTTCCTCGCCAGAGGCCGTGCGCCGAAGTACGGCACGAATGCGCGCGACGACCTCGTCGAGGCTGAAGGGCTTGGTGACGTAGTCGTCGCCACCAACGGTTAGCCCCGTGACCTTGTCGCTAGTGTCATCACGTGCGGTAAGGAAGAGCACCGGGAAGTGTCGGCCCGCGGCGCGCAACTTACGGGTGATGGTAAAACCATCCATATCCGGCAACATGACATCCAGAACGGCGAGGTCTGGTTCTTCGTTTTCTACGGCGGCTAAGGCTTCACGACCATTGGCCGCGGCCGTTACCTCGAAGCCGGCGAAACGCAGAGAAGTTGAAAGCAACTCGCGGATATTCGGCTCGTCGTCGACAACCAGCAATTTTGCTTCAGGGCTTTTTGCATTCATGCGTTTCAGTCTGCACGCGTTATCTGGGAGTCTGCTGAGCTTATCTGGGAGTCTGCTGAGCGCGTCCTGTACAGGGTGGCGTCGGAAGAAGCAGTGTGGTTGCAGAAACCTCAGCTGTTGCGGCGTTGAAGAATATTGTTGACCACCACGACGCCTCCCAGAATGAAAGCGATGGGGAGCCCGAAGATGCCAATGGCCATCACGGCAGCAGGGATCGACATTTCGGCGAAGTAGAGGACGAGAATCGCGATAAGTGAGACGGTGGAAAGAGCCGCGATGACAATGGCGGTGCGGGAAATCACTGAAATGACGGTCGAAGAAGTGCTCACGGTGTCCAACTTTACCCGGCTTTGGCGCGTTGTCTGTCGGAGCGGTGAACATCCAACTGTGAACAATCTAGCGCTGGATGACATAATCTAAGGTATTCGACTTGATTCGTGCCCAGTGGTAGAGCACCCGGATGAATGAAATGTAGATTCCCGGTTGGATGCTCCCTGCGGCTCGAACGCCTGAGCACGCGCCGGTCACCGCGAACGCGGAGCGCGATAGATACGAGAAATGAACGAGGAGACCGATCATGCCTACCGGCAAGGTTAAGTGGTATGAGAAAGCCAAGGGTTTTGGCTTCATCACCGCCGAGGACGGTAAAGAAGTGTACTTGAACGCCGCAGCATTGCCTGCCGGTGTGCAAGATTTGCGCGCGGGAACGCGCCTGGAGTTCGGCGTTGCAGATGGTCGCCGCGGTCCGCAGGCACTGGGTGTGCGCATTCTTGAGGCTGCCCCTTCCGTGGCCCGGGCCAAGCGCAAGAAGCCAGAACAGGAAGCGGCGCTGATCGAGGACCTGATCAAATTACTGGACTCGGTGTCGAACACGTTGCGCAAGGGGCGTTATCCTGATCAGGCACACGGAAAAAAGGTTGCCACCGTGCTGCGCGCAGTGGCCGACGATCTGGACGTATAAAACATGCCCCGTAAACCCAAGCTGGATCAAATCCTGGCAGATGCCGTGGACGAGGCTCGAGCGGCCCTTGTCGAGGTGACCGAAGAAGGCGAACTCGGTGAGCATGTGGCAGCCGAAGCGACTGGTGAGCGATTAGTCACCCATCGATTTGTCTCCCATAAGCGTGGGTACCGGGGCTGGACGTGGTTCGCAACTCTGGCACGTGTGCCACGGGCTAAGTCTAAGGATCTGACCGTCTGCGAGGTAGGGATCATCCCCGGGGAAGACGCCCTGCTTGCACCGGCTTGGGTTCCGTGGGCCGAACGTCTGGAAAAGGAAGAACTAGAAAAGGCCCAGCGGGAGCAAGAGGACGAAGCTAACGCCGCAGAAGCCGTCGAGCCAGGCGCTACGGCCGATGTCACGCCCGACGCAACCGAGGAAAGCGCACAGGAGTTCGCTGAGCCCGAAGCAGATGCACATTCGGCAGCTGAAGGCGCGACCAAAACGTCAGATACCGATACGCCGAGCACTCAGGAGCCGGATATCGGTCAAGCGCAGACGGTAACGGCTCGTAAGAGCACGCGTCGTCCCGTGCGCCGCCGCCGCACGGCGCAACGCACGGCAGCACGCCGCCGCGCGGCACAGCGTCAGCGGGGCAACGATTCATAGCTGCTAGAGGCCTTAACGCACTGATGGCATCGAACCAATTGGTCCGATGCCATCAGTGCGTTAAGGCCAGCCGTGATTAGAGCTGCTCGATCACGTAGTCAATGCAATTCAACAAGGCCGCAACATCGGACGGTTCGATGGCTACAAAAGTCGCGATGCGCAACTGGTTCCGGCCAAGCTTGCGGTAGGGCTCGACATCAACGACACCGTTGGCGCGAAGCGTTTGCGCGATGGCGTTGGCATCAATTGAGTCATCAAAGTCGATCGTGGCAATCACATTTGAACGGTGCTCCGGATTGCTCACGTAGGGCGTCGTTGCTTCGTTGGCCTCGGCCCAAGCATAAATCTGACCGGCGCTCTGAGCGGTACGTTCCGCGGCCCACTTCAGCCCGCCATTGGAGTTCAGCCACTGAATCTGCGCATCGAGCGACACGAGCGTTGTGAGCGAGGGCGTGTTGTAGGTCTGATTCTTCAGCGAGTTATCTAGTGCGGTCTTCAGATTCAGGAAGTCAGGAATCCAACGGTCCGAGGCCGCAATTTCCTCGATGCGTGCAATCGCCGCGGGGGACACCATGGCGATCCACAAACCCCCGTCGGAGGCGAAGTTCTTCTGAGGCGCAAAGTAGTAGACGTCGGTTTCGCTGAGGTCGACATCCAGGCCGCCGGCGCCGCTGGTAGCGTCAACGACAACGAGGGCGTCCTCGTTAGCGCCAGCAACGCGCTTTACCGGAGCGGCCACACCGGTGGAAGTTTCGTTGTGCGGCCAAGCGTAGACATCTACGTCGGCTTCGGCGACGGGCGCGGGTAGCGAGCCGTTCTCCGAGGTGATGATGCTGGAAGGAGCGAGGAAAGGCGCCTTGTCCGTAGCCTTGGCGAACTTCGAACCGAACTCGCCGAAGGAGAGGTGCTGAGCCTTGTTGCGCACTAAACCGAAGGCAGCAGCGTCCCAAAACGCGGTGGAACCACCTACGCCAAGCAACACTTCGTAGCCTTCAGGAGCATCGAAAAACTCTTTCAGGCCGTTTTGTACCGATGCCACAAGGTTTTTCACTGGGGCCTGACGGTGCGAAGTGCCGAGGAGGGTCGATCCAGCATCGACAATCGCCTGTACCTGCTCCGGGCGGACTTTAGAAGGACCTGCACCAAATCGACCGTCTGCGGGCAGTAGGTTTTCCGGAATGATGATTGCTGTGCTCATCGCGCTCCTAAGCGTTTTAGCGACTGGGTCAAAACCTTGCCCCCTAGCGCTCGACGAGTTACGGCAGGCAGAGGAATAAACCAAACAAGGTTTTGCGTTGCAACTACCATCTTCGCAAATAGCGGTGGCCGTTGGGGAAAACGGGAGCTTGGGTTACGCCGGTGCAACATCGAGCGTTGAAAGGCGAGCTGACGGTCTAAGCAAGTAGAGTGGACTATGACGTCTCGTTTTCCTAAGCGACCTTGAACTGATGTTAATTCCCAGGAGCGACTACCGTGTCTGACCTCATCGATACCACAGAGATGTACCTGCGTACCATCCTCGAATTGCAGGAAGAGGAGATCGTCGCGCTGCGTGCACGTATCGCGGAGCGTCTTGGCCATTCGGGGCCAACCGTTTCTCAGACCGTGGCGCGTATGGAACGTGACGGTTTATTAGTCGTGTCATCGGATCGTCACCTTGCCTTGACCGAAAAAGGTCACGAATTGGCAACGAGCGTGATGCGCAAGCACCGACTTGCTGAGCGCCTCCTAGCCGACATGATCGGCTTGGATTGGGAATACATCCATGAGGAAGCGTGCCGTTGGGAGCACGTGATGAGCGAGCGTGTCGAGCGTCGCCTTTATGAGTTGTTGGGCAACCCGACGGTTTCGCCGTATGGGAACCCGATTCCGGGTCTCGAGGTTCTCGGTGGCCCCAATGTGAGCAAAATCTCAGTTGACGTGCAGAATCTAGACACCGCGTTGCTCGAGGGCAATCACGGGCCGGTCACCATTGAGCGTCTGGCCGAGCCCATTCAGACCGACCCAATCCTGCTCGGACAACTGAATGAAGGTGGAATTACTCCGGGTGCGGTCGTCACTCTAGAGCGTGCGGATGACTATGTCGTGGTCCGTGTGGATGGCATCGAAGGGGCGCTGGAGCTGCCGGTAGAGGTCAGTAGTCACGTCTTTGTGCGCTCCCTCAAAAGATAACGAAATTGTAACTTTACCGTTCGACCGGTAGGCTGGATATGGCTCCGCACGTCTGTGTGGACTGCTAATTCCGGACACTACCGCCGAGTATTGCCCTGTGTCCGGATGCGTTAGGGACAAAAGTAGGGCAATAGCGGGGGACCCACATCTTTTGGCGCGACTGCGTCTTGGGGTGAAGCCATGTTCTTGGGGGATCATGGCAGGCCTTTTCTCAGGGGCCGAACCCGACAGCTAACTTCGCAGGCGCGAACGTGAGAGGGAAAGTTTTGGCAGAAACCAACGTTTCGGGGCGCCGTGCCGCGGCGACCAAGGTAGACGAGGTGCAAGAAATTGCCGCGGCCGCAACCGAGCAGGTTGGCGGACGTCGTGCGCGACGCGTAGCCGAGGTCTCCATGGGGGCCCCTGCGCCCACCCATGCCAATTATGTTGGCCGCCGTTTCGAAACGGTGCGTCGATATGGTGTTGCTCCTCGTCAGGCCGATCTGCATGCCGCAGAATCGGTCGAAGGCAATGTCATTGCCTTCCCGGCGCCGAAGCAGAGTGTTAACGAAGCTAATGGTGCTCTAGTTCAGGAGCTCAAGCGAGCTCCGAAGAAGAGCCTCAACCTAGGATTTACGCACAAGGTTGCTGCAGTAGCCGCCGTGTCTGGTCTTGCCCTAGCCGCGGTGAGTCCGCAATTGGCAAGTTCTGTAGACAAGCAAGAACATACTGTCCAGGCTGAGCGCGCTGCGAACTCGGCCGTTGTTGATGTCAAGGCTCCAAATGCTGGTGGGCTTGACGTTCAGAGAGCTTCCTTTAAGTCTGAGCGCAATCCGGAAGTTGCCGCTGAGGAGAAGTTCTCAGAGGTCATGTCCGCTTCAGGTGGCGATGTAACGGCTATTGAGTCGGCTGGTCTGCTAAATGCGCCCGTGAACTCAAACCGCATCACTTCTCCCTTTGGGCACCGCAAGAACCCGACCGGACCCGGTTATATGATTCACAGCGGCATGGATTACGGCGTAGCGTGCGGCACCGAGGTGCGGGCTTCTGCTGCCGGAACTGTTACCGTTGCGGGCTGGGCTGGTCACTCCGGCAAGCGCGTGACAATCGAACATGGCAACGGTCTTGAGACCGGGTACAGCCACAATTCGCAGCTTTTGGTCAATGTGGGAGATAAAGTCGAGCGAGGCGATCTCATTGCATTAAGCGGTACTACCGGCAATTCGACGGGGTGCCATGTGCACTTCGAGGTCATCGTCGATGGTGACTTCAAGGACCCGCGCGGCTGGTTATAACGATCTTGGTCACCAATTCGTGACCAAAATGTGACAATTGGAGTTCGCTCCTATAGACTTGAACTCGTGCCCAGGGAATCGCTGGGCAACATCGCGTGAGAACCGAGCACTGTCAACACGCGGTGGTAGTTATACACAACTCGTACGGCAGTGGCGGGGGAACCAACATCGGGTGATTGGCTAGGCCAATAACCCTAGGGGTGAAGTGGAAGAGAAGGAAACTTCGAATCCACCGAGGTAACTCCACTTCGAACCCGACAGCTTACCTCGTAGGTATCAAGGAGAGGCTTTATCGTGACCAAGCGCCAGTCGCAGGGACGCCACCGCGCCCCATCGGCAAGCACCAACCCGCTTGAGGTTATCTCTCAGGCAGTGTCCTCGAATGCAGGATCGGTTGGACGCCAGGCAGCAGTAGTAGCTGCCGCATCCGGTTTGATCGTCGCATTGGGTGTGCCAGGCCAGGCCACCGCACCGCGCGATGTTTCCGCATCCCCGGTTGACACCATTAACCCGGAACGAGTTTCCGTCAAGGCAGTGAAGGTTGCCAGCGACAAGTCTGAGAAGGTTCAGATTGAACGTGCCGGCTTCACCGCTGAAGCGAAGCCGGAGCCTGTAGTCGTGGCCGTCGCCAACGACATCACTCCGACGACTCGTCAGAACCGTAGCGGTGGGTCCACCACCACTACCACCAGCAGCAACTCCAACGGTGGCGGAAGCTTGGCTCCGACCACCCGCCAGAACCGCAACGGTGGCCAGGAATCTTCCGGAACCACGCAGAGCACTGTGACGAAGGAAGAATCCAGCGTCCAGACTTCCAGCCTGTCGGGTATTGCTGCGACCGCAGCCAAGTACGTCGGCGTTCCTTACGTGTGGGGCGGTTCCTCGCCTTCCGGTTGGGATTGCTCGGGCTTCGTGAAGTACGTTTACGCTCAGCACGGCATCAACATCGCCCGTGGTACCTCGGCAATTCTGGGCTCCGGCCAGTTCAAGCGCACCAGCAGCCCGAAGCCGGGTGACCTTGTCTTCCAGAACGGTGGCGGTCACGTTGGCATCTACCTAGGTGGCGGCAAGATGATTGGCGCGCAGAACCCGACCGTGGACACCATGATCCACTCGGTGACCCGTAACCCGCTCTACGGTTACTACACCCTGGCACGCTAGAATCATAGCTTTGACGCGGCCCCCGAAACTTCACGGTTTCGGGGGCCGCGTGTTTTCTACGGTGAACTTTGGTCCTAACGTAGGTGAAATGTTCTTTGTCAGAGACCGTATCGCTGACATTAGTACTAGTCTTCGCCTAGGCTACAAGTGGAATGAGTAGACGAAGCGAAACAGGCACTGCACTGAAAGAGGTGCACAGCAGACGCCGGAAAGAAGCACGCGCATGAGAACACTGGTTTTGAACGCAGGGTACGAGCCACTAGCCGTGGTTACCTTTCGTCGAGCGCTCCTTCTTGTGCTAGCCGAGAAAGCTAGCATCGTGGTCGAGGACGTTGCAGCACCCGTGCGGAGCACGCATGGCCAGCTGCCGCGGCCCACAGTTATAGTTCTCAAGCGTTATGTTAGACGCCCCTACAGGAGCATGAATCATGTCTCCCGTAGGGGCGTTCTTCGTCGGGACCACTTTCGTTGCGCCTATTGTGGACGTGCGGCAAATACCATCGACCACGTGATACCGCGGTCGCGCGGCGGGCTCAATACGTGGGAGAACCTGGTAGCAGCTTGTCTGCCTTGCAACAGCCGTAAGGCGGACAAGACGCTGGCCCAGCTGGGGTGGAAACTCAAATTTACCCCGCGTGAGCCCAGCTACGGTGGGCATCTGATCAGCGGCCTGGATCGCATAGATGAGACGTGGAACGAGTACTTGCAGGCTAGTTGAGAAATAGAATCGCTGCCTTGAGAGTTATGCCTAGGGATCTTGGCCTAGGTAGGAAGCGGGTGCGGCGATTATGAGCATGGAACATGCGGCGTGGAGTTCTTTGTGGAAACTTCAGAACGAAGGTTCCGAACGGGCGTACGACGAGCGGACTCCGCGACGTGTGCTACGTTTTGCCGCCGCCTACAAGTCTCGCTTGGTCATCTTCGTCCTATTTTCGATTATTTCAGCTGGGCTCGCGGTGATCACCCCGGTGTTGGCCGGCCGCGTAGTTGATGCGATAGTTGGACAAGACAGTTGGGAGACCATACGCAATCTGGCGATGATCATCGCGGGTGTTGCGGTGCTCGACGCCGTTGTCTCGATGTTGGTGCGCTGGCAGTCCTCCAACCTTGGCGAACGCATTATCTTTGACTTACGCACTCAGGTGTTCGATCACGTGCAACGCATGCCGGTGGCGTTCTTTGCTAGGACGCGGACCGGGGCCCTGATCTCTCGTCTTAATTCCGATGTGATTGGCGCGCAAGCGGCATTTGCAGGAACACTGTCGGGCATCGTCTCCAACGCGGTTTCACTGGTGCTAACGGCGGTTGTCATGTTTACCACCTCATGGCAGGTTACCCTGCTGGCCTTGGTGTTGTTTCCGATTTTTGTGCTTCCAGCTCGCCGCTTCGGCAGGTCACTCGCGGGGTTACGGAAGCAATCTGCAGATCTGAATGCGTCCATGAGCACGCAGATGACCGAGCGTTTCTCCGCGCCAGGTGCCACCTTGATCAAGCTGTACGGTCGTCCCGCCGAGGAGTCCGCACAGTTTGCCTTGCGCGCAGATAAGGTGCGCGATATCGGCGTGAAGATGACCATCCGACAGTTCGCCTTCGTTACCGCGTTGAGTCTCGTGGCCGCCCTGTCTTTGGCCATGGTGTACGGACTTGGCGGGTTCTATGCGCTACGCGGGCAGATGGCCGCAGGCGACGTCGTGACACTAGGCATGCTCATCGTGCGCCTTTACACACCGCTGACGGGACTGGCCAATGCTCGAGTCGAGATCACGAGCGCGTTGGTGAGTTTCGATCGAGTCTTCGAGGTGCTTGATCTCGAGCCGCTGATCAAAGATCGCAATGATGCGCGCGAGCTTCCTGCCGGGGACCTCGACGTGCGGTTCAACCACGTGAATTTCGCGTACCCCAGTCCCGAGGAGGTGTCGCTTGCGTCGTTGGAGGATACTGCGGTGCTCGACACTCGCGGGGGCGAGCAGGTGCTTCACGACATCGACTTTGAGGTGCCTGCGGGGCACACTGTGGCATTGGTCGGTTCCTCGGGAGCCGGAAAGTCCACGATTGCTCAGTTAGCGTCACGGCTCTACGACGTGAGCTCCGGAAGCGTGGAGATTGGAGGCCATGACGTTCGAGAGGTGACCTTGCAGTCCCTGCACGCTGCCTTGGGCGTCGTCACGCAGGATGGCCACCTGCTTCATGAGACGATCCGAGCAAATCTCCTGCTAGCAAACCCCGAAGCAAGTGAGCAAGAGTTGTGGGAGGCGTTGAGCGATGCCCAGCTTCGGGCGCATGTGCAGAGCCTGCCTGACGGTCTCGATACCGTCGTGGGGGAACGCGGTTACCGACTGTCGGGCGGGGAACGGCAACGACTGACCATCGCCCGTATGATTCTGTCGAACCCACGCTTCGTGATTCTGGACGAAGCGACCGCTGCGCTCGATTCACGGAATGAGCGACTTGTGCAGCAGGCACTCACCCGTGCCCTCGAGCGGCGCACCGCGTTGGTGATTGCGCATCGCCTTTCAACCATCCGTGATGCGGATGAAATTCTCGTGGTGCACGATGGCCGCATCGTCGAACGCGGTACCCATGAGCAGTTGCTTGCCGTAGGACAGCACTACGCTCAGTTCTATCGCACCCAGTTTCAGGAATCTGGCACGTCCTAGGCGGTGCCCTGGTTCGCCGCGACGAGGCATCAGAAAGTATTTACACGGAGAAAAAACTTATTGAGGGGTTAGCGGCTCGTTGCCTGCTGCCGTTGCTCGGCCATGAGGTTGGGAAGAACTCGGTCGCGGAGCAACGGCGCAATATCGTCGCGAGCGAGCGCCAACTCTGGGCTAATCCAGAGAACTTCTTCCAGCTCAGCTTGCGGTTTTACCTGACCGTGGAATGCTGACTTGAATAGATGAGCCACGATTGAGGTGTCCAATTCATTGGCGGCAGGCCCTTCCCATAGGCCCCAGTTTTCGAGATCAGCCTCCTCGAAACAGAGGCCCAATTCCTCTTGGATTTCGCGTCGCACGGCCGATCGAGCCGATTCGCCTCGTTCCAACTTGCCGCCAGGCTGCATGAAATACGACGTTCCACGTTTGCGGACGAGAAGAATTTCCCCATCATCATTCACTAAACATGCGGCCGCGATAGTCAAAATGTTTTCCACATAATCAGCATATCGCGTGTGATTATGCGTCAGAGGTGGTAACGTGCTGAGGAGGATCTCCAACGTTTTTAGTTGAGACGAATTCTGGCCCACGACTCGCACTCAGGGGCCGCATAGAGCTCGCCAGCAACCAAGAGCATTGGAACGAAAGATCGATCCATCTAATTTAGAGACCAATGGAGCAGTCATATGCAACGGGGTACCAACCTAGGCCGTCTTGGGGACTTTAACCAGGCCGTAATTTTGGAATCCATCCGCCGAGCACCGGACGGGATCAGCCGAGTTGAACTCGCTGGATCCACCGGGCTCTCACCACAGACCATTTCGAATGTTGTGCGTCGACTTCTGGACGATGGAATCGTCCGCGAGGATCGCACCATCGTTTCCGGTCCGGGTAAACCACGTACCGTACTGGAGCTTGAAGGCAACCGCCTGATCTCCATCGGCATCCACCTGGACCCAAGTGTTATCACCTTCGTGGTGATGAACCTGCGCGGCGAAGTGATTCGCCAGCGCAAGATTGAAACCCCGAACCTTGAGGTCATTTCCGAGACCATCCAGACCATGGCGACCAACGTCAAGGAGCTCATCGCAGAGATCCGAGTGCCGAAGAAGCACGTGGTTGGCGTCGGAATTGCCGTACCTGGCCCGGTGAACGTTGAAGACGGCATCGTCCTGAACCCACCGCTACTGGACGGCTGGGCCGACGTTGAACTTGTCGCACCGTTGCGTAAGCTGCTGCGCCTGCAGGTAATCATCGAGAAAGACACCATCGCCTCGGCTGTTGGGGAACTCTGGCACGCACGTGAAGAACAGGAACAAGATTTCGTCTTCGTATACTGCGGCCATGGCTTCGGTGCTGGCCTCGTGCTCGGCTCGGACGTGCACCGCGGCTCGAGCAACAACGCCGGTGAGATCGGGCACCTGTCCACCGGGTACAAGTCCGTACGCTGCGAAGAGTGTGGCGCGGATGACTGCCTCGCGGCAGGTACCTCCTACGAATACCTCGCCAAGGTGGGCAACGAACGTGGACTTAACCTGCCCACCCCTGAGGTCATGGGCCCCGAGCAGCGCGCCGAAGGCATGAAGCAGCTCGTGGAACTGGCTAGGGACGGCAACGCTGTAGCCAAGGAAGTTCTTGTGGACTGCTTGGTCAAGGTCGGCGAAGTCGCCGGTCAGCTGGCAAACACTTTCGACGTGCGTGAAGTCGTCTTTGGTGGGCCCCAGTGGGATGTCGTACGAGAGCTTGTTGAGGACGACGTAAACGAGGCAGTGCAGCGTCGTTTCGCGCTGCGCGGTGTGCATGATGTCACCACTCGCACCTCTACCCTCGGGTCGCAGGTCGGCGCCGTTGGAGGTGCCTGCGTGGTGATGGACGCGTCGTTGTCGCCAAAGGCAACCGCGTTGTTGCTGCGTTAATAGCCGGAAAGTAAGGCGTGAGGTCCCGCCCGGGAATTCCTGGGCGGGACCGTTGCCATATGTCCTGAGTGGTCGTTACCTACAACAAAAGGCGCCGCTTGACTGGAGAATCCAGCGCAAGCGACGCCCGTAGTGAGTGTGCCCCTGGCCGGAATCGAACCGACGGCCTACCCTTTAGGAGAGGGTCGCTCTATCCTACTGAGCTACAGAGGCAACGGCCCCGAAGAGCCGTTTTAACAGTATCCTATTGCGCTCCTAGGCCGTGAATTAGAGCCGAACCTAGCCTTGGGCCTCGGCGATTTTGGCTCTCATCGTCGCAAGAATACGCCGAATAGCGAATCCAACCACTAGGGCCGCGGTAATCAGCAGGGTTACCCAGCGAACCGTCGTTAGCAATGAAGCGACAAATACCGCCCCTGACGTGGGATCGCCGGTAAACAATGCATCGATCACAAAGTTTTCGACGATATCGCTGACGGCAAAAAGTAGCGGGGCGCTAAAAGCCAGCCAGCGTTGCTTCCGCACTGGTATCCACCGAGCTAGCGCAAGCATCGAAAACGAGGCCGCGATCAACGGGAAGAGCAAGCCGGCCGTCTTGTGCAGGTAATTCAACTGCCCAACAGCATCGTCATCCATGACCGACTTCAACGCCTGGATGTCGGAGAGAGTGTACCCGAAGATGCGCTGATCGGGCATGGCTAACCCGTTGCTGAGGTCTGTCATTTGGTTCAACGTCAGCACGTGATAGTAGACGAAGAGAAACACGGCGGTAAAAAGACCGGCTGAGATCAGCAACATCGGGTTGGACTTAGCGTCGCTGCTGGGGGAGGGAGTCGGAGCCGCCGCTGGCTGCGTCGGCGCGGTGTTGTCCGGGCGACGGTACACTTTACTCTTCTTGATCTTTTTAGCCATACCCCCATTATGGTGGCTCGGGAGGCCAACTGTCCGACGCCCCACGTAGACTGTCAGGACCATGGATTTCCTTTTCGATGACTTTTCCCAGGCTCCTAAGGCACCAGTGATGCCCACCGCCGACGAGTTGCTCGTAGGCATGAATCCGCAGCAGGAAGAAGCCGTGCGCTACCAGGGCGGCCCCCTTTTGATTGTTGCAGGAGCGGGATCGGGCAAGACTCGTGTGCTTACCCACCGTATCGCCTATCTCTTAGCGACGGGGCGAGCACGGCCACATGAGATTCTTGCCATTACCTTTACCAACAAGGCGGCAGCGGAAATGCGCGAACGCGCTTCCGAACTGATCGGTGAAACGAACGCGAATAAGATGTGGATCTCCACCTTTCACTCCTCCTGCGTGCGAATTCTGCGTCGTGAAGCCTCCGCCATCGGTCTGAAATCCAATTTCTCCATCTACGATTCGGCCGATTCATTGCGCCTGATCACGATGGTGGCCAAGGGCCTCGATATTGACCCGAAGCGGTTTACGGCCAAATCCATGGCACACAAGATTTCCTCGCTCAAGAACGAGCTCATTGACGAGGAAGACTATGCGGCGACGATCAATGAGAACGATCCATTTGCCCGGGCCGTCGCCCAGGTCTACCGGGGATACGCTCAACGTATGCGTTCGGCCAACGCGCTGGACTTCGATGACTTGATTGGCCAAGTCGTGTACATGTTCCGAGCCTTCCCGGCCGTGGCCGACAACTACCGGCGGCGTTTCCGGCATGTGCTGATTGACGAATATCAAGATACAAACCATGCGCAATACGCTCTGGTGCGTGAACTTACCGGCCCGGATGGCCTGACTCCACCCGGTGAGCTCACCGTGGTGGGTGACTCGGATCAGTCGATCTATGCATTCCGCGGGGCCGATATTCGCAACATTGTGGAGTTCGAGAAAGACTACCCCGACGCGGCCACCATCAAACTTGAGCAAAACTACCGTTCTACGCAAACCATTCTGACCGCGGCGAATGAGGTCATCAAACGCAACCCGGACCGCAATGACAAGCGGCTTTGGACCGCAAGCGGTGAGGGCGAGAAGATTGTCGGTTACGTCGCCGAGAACGAAAGCGACGAGGCGCGTTGGATCGCCGAAGAGATTCTGCGGCTCAACGACGAAGAGCAGATTCGCCCCGGCGATGTAGCGGTGTTCTACCGCACCAATGCGCAGTCGCGCGCATTGGAAGAACAGCTGATGCGTGTGGACCTGAAGTATCGGGTTGTCGGTGGAACTAAGTTCTACGACCGTAAGGAAATCAAAGACGCGCTGGCCTACCTGCGCGTCCTGGTCAACCCCGATGACGACATCAACGTCCGTCGAATCCTCAACGAACCCAAACGTGGCATCGGTGATCGTGCGGAAGGTGCAGTGGCAGCGCTCGCCGAACGCGAACGACTGACATTCATGCAGGCATTGCGCCAAGCCGACCAGGCGCCGGGCTTAGGGACCCGTGGCATCAAAATGGTTGGGGCCTTCGTTGAACTCATCGACGACCTGCACACCGTGGCCGAAGGATCGGGTCCGGCCGAGGCACTCGAGGCTGTACTGGAGCAGACCGGGTATCTGGCTACATTGCGCAGTTCCACGGACCCACAAGACGAGTCGCGCGTGGAGAACCTGGCAGAACTGGTGGCCGTTGTGCGTGACTATGTCAAGGATGAACCGGAAGGCGGGCTTGAAGGATTCCTCGAGCGTGTTGCGCTGGTCGCTGACGCAGACCAGATTCCGGAACAGCCTACCGACGCCGAAGGTGCCGATATGGCGGCACAGGAGGGCATGGTCACGCTGATGACCTTGCATACCGCCAAGGGCCTGGAATTCCCGGTGGTATTCCTGACGGGCATGGAGCACGGGGTGTTCCCGCACCAGCGTTCGATGACCGATGAGAAGGAGCTCGCGGAGGAACGGCGACTGGCCTACGTGGGGCTGACCCGGGCGCGCCAGCGGCTCTATCTCTCCAGGGCTGAGCAACGCAGTCTCTGGGGACAGTCGCAGTACAACCCCGCGAGCCAATTTCTCGGGGAAGTGCCCGAGGCATTGATCGATTGGAAGCGAGAAGGGTCGGCCACTAGTTGGTTGAGTACGGGTGCGTCGAATTTCACTTCCAGCCGTTTCGACGGCGGGTCGCATTGGGGTGCAAGTGCCGGCGGGAACACCCGATCCGTCACTCGCCCTGGACTGACCGTGTCCAAACAACGAGTCCAACAGCAAAAGGAAATCGTCGTTCCCAAGGTTGGGCAACAGGTCAAACACGCAAGTTTTGGCCAAGGCGTGGTCATTGCGCTGGAGGGGGCAGGCGACAAGACTGTGGCGAAAGTCCAATTTCCCGAGGCGGAGAAGCGCCTGCTACTACGCTATGCACCGCTGGAAATCGTAGACTGATCCGCACCTTTAGCTTCGGTCTCGGTGTCCGCCGGGCGCATCTTTAGCGCGCTTGAGCTTTCTCTACACGTTGTAAAACTGGGAACTTGCGGGATGAAGGGCTAGTCTGAGAGGTGCGCACGGGCTACGGCGCTTGAACATGGCCGTTCAGTTGCGTGCGCTCTCTATGGCGTGGCATGTTTTGGCATGTTCGCGCCACGAGTCAGCATGAACTTCGAACGAAGGACACAAACCCGTGGACCTGTATGAGTACCAGGCGCGCGATCTATTCGAGGCACACGGCGTTCCCGTGCTCGCCGGAATCGTCGCCTACACCCCTGAAGAAGCCAAAGCAGCAGCCGAGAAGATCGGCGGCGTAGTTGTCGTCAAGGCTCAGGTCAAGGTGGGTGGACGTGGCAAGGCTGGCGGCGTGAAGGTCGCTAAGACTGCCGACGAAGCCTTCGAGCATGCCAGCAACATCCTCGGCATGGATATCAAGGGCCACACCGTCAACAAGGTGATGATCGCTCAGGGTGCCGACATTGCCGAGGAGTTCTACTTCTCGGTGCTGCTGGACCGCGCAAACCGCAACTACCTGGCCATGTGCTCCGTTGAGGGCGGCATGGAAATCGAGCAGCTGGCAGAGGAGCGCCCGGAGGCGCTGGCCCGCGTTGCCGTTGACCCGCTGGTGGGCATCGACGCCGCGAAGGCAGCCGAAATCGTTGAGGCCGCAGGCTTCGCCGAAGAGCTGCGTGGCAAGGTCGCCGAGACCCTGCAGACCCTGTGGACGGTATTCAAGGAAGAAGATGCCACCCTCGTCGAGGTCAACCCGCTGGTGAAGACTGGTGCCGGCGACATCGTGGCGCTGGACGGCAAGGTCTCTCTGGATGACAACGCCTCCGAGGTGCGCCACCCGGCTCACGAGGAACTTGAGGACAAGGGCGCAGCCGATCCGCTGGAAGCCAAGGCCAAGGAAACCGGCCTGAACTACGTCAAGCTCGACGGCGAAGTCGGCATCATCGGTAACGGCGCCGGTCTGGTTATGTCCACCTTGGACGTAGTGGCCTACGCAGGCGAGAACCACGGCGCAGTTAAGCCAGCAAACTTCCTGGACATCGGCGGCGGCGCCTCGGCCGAGGTCATGGCCAACGGTCTGGACGTCATCCTCAACGACCCACAGGTCAAGAGCGTATTCGTTAACGTCTTCGGCGGTATCACCGCATGTGACGCAGTAGCCAACGGCATCGTCGGCGCGCTGAACACCCTAGGCGACTCGGCCAACAAGCCACTCGTGGTCCGCCTAGACGGCAACAATGTCGAAGAGGGTCGCCGCATCCTCTCCGAGGCCAATCACCCGCTGGTGACCCTGGCCGCAACCATGGATGAGGGCGCCGACAAGGCCGCCGAGCTGGCCTACGCAGCGAAGTAAGAGGATACGCGAAAATGAGCATTTACCTGAACAAGGACTCCAAGGTCATCGTCCAGGGCATCACCGGCGGTGAAGGCACCAAGCACACCGCCCTGATGCTCAAGGCTGGCACTAACATCGTCGGCGGTGTCAACGCCCGCAAGGCCGGCACCACCGTGACCCACGGTGACAAGGACATCAAGGTGTTCGGCACTGTAGCCGAGGCTAAGGCTGAGACCGGCGCCGACGTATCCATCGTCTTCGTTCCGCCGAAGTTCACCAAGGACGCCGTCATCGAGGCCATCGAGGCCGAGATCGGCCTGGTCGTTGTCATCACCGAAGGTGTGCCGGTCCAGGATTCGGCCGAGTTCTGGGCACTGGCCCAGTCCAAGGTTGACGCCAACGGCAAGCAGATCACCCGCATCATCGGGCCGAACTGCCCAGGCATCATCACCCCGGGTGAGGCTCTGGTGGGTATCACCCCGGCCAACATCACCGGTAAGGGCCCCATCGGCTTGGTTTCCAAGTCCGGCACCCTGACCTACCAGATGATGTACGAGCTGCGTGACCTCGGCTTCTCCACTGCCATCGGTATCGGCGGTGACCCCGTCATCGGTACCACCCACATCGACGCCCTGGAAGCCTTCGAAGCTGACCCGGAGACCAAGGCCATCGTGATGATCGGTGAAATCGGTGGCGACGCCGAAGAGCGTGCGGCCGAGTACATCAAGGCCAATGTCACCAAGCCGGTCGTCGGCTACGTTGCCGGCTTCACCGCTCCCGAGGGTAAGACCATGGGCCACGCGGGTGCCATCGTTTCGGGTTCGGCCGGTACTGCGCAGGCTAAGAAGGAAGCTCTCGAAGCCGCTGGCGTGAAGGTGGGCAAGACCCCGTCGGAGACCGCTCGCTTGCTGCGCGAGGTATTCGCTTCGGTTTCCGCTTAATCGCGAAACGCAAAGAAAGGCTCTCCTCGCCGTGGGCCGGTGCCATCATTGGCATCCGGGCTGTGGCGAGGGGAGCCTTTCTCGTTAGTTTCTAAGTGACGCCAAGGCCGAACCTCGGTGTGTGTCCGGCTAGGGGAGGCCCCACGGACCTTCGCAGGAGCGAAAGTCCGCTAGGGCTAAGGAAACATTCTCTGGGGCCGATAGAGGGCCGCAGGATGGCGGTAGGACCTTATTAGTCCCGTAACCCGCCCGCAGCGTCCGAGTCGACGCGCAGGAAGGATGAGCCGATTACCGCGAACGCTCCAGGGATGAGGAGCATGCGGTGCTTGGGATTGTAGAAGATCTCCTCCAGCGGCGAAGCGATGATACGCCTGATTTTCTGGAGCAGCGGCTCGTTCTGCAGGGTGATGCGTCCCTGCTCAGTTTCAATCACTACCCGATCCACGTCGGTGCTGATCTGAGCATCCAACCAGTCATCGCTGTCGGTACCCACGGCCTCCGATTTGATCAGTGACACGGTTATCCACCTTAGTTGTGCGTTGCGTCCGTCGCAGAAGTCCCGCGACAAACGGGCTGGAATACCAGCGATCCGTTGCGGAAAGCCAGTATGTCAGCCATATCGAATATAACCCCCGGGGAGGGAAATACGCTCCCTTTGGCCCCGGATTAATCAAGCTGTTACTCGAGCAGCTCTCGAATATCTTGCGCCGAAAGTGCCTTGGCAAAGCCATCGCCGTCGTCCATAACCGTGGAAATCAGCTCACGCTTGGCCTGTTGCAGGGCCACGACCTTCTCTTCAATGGTGCCCTTGGAAATCATCCGGTAGACCATTACATGACGTTTTTGACCAATGCGGTGCGTACGATCGACTGCCTGGGCCTCGACGGCAGGGTTCCACCACGGGTCCAGCAGGAAACAGTAGTCCGCTTCGGTGAGGTTTAGACCGAACCCACCGGCCTTCAACGAAATCAGGAACAGCGGCGCCCGCCCCTCCTTGAACTGGTTGATGACCTCGGAACGATTGCGCGTATTGCCATCGAGATAGACAAAGTCGATGCCGCGCTCTTCGAGCTGCCGGGCAAAGACCTTTAGGTACGAGGTGAATTGCGAGAACACCAACGCGCGATGCCCCTCGCTGAGTACGTCCTCTAACTGCTCGAACAGTGCGGCGAGCTTCGACCCGGGAACATTGGCCAGCTCGGGGTCGACCAGCGACGGTTCCAAGGCCAACATACGCAGATGGGTGAGCGACTGGAAAATGGTGAACCGGTTCTTATCCAGATCGTCAATGAGACGCAGGATTTTCTGCCGTTCACGGTTCAGATGGGTGTCGTAAACATGCTGATGCTCTTCGGTCAGCGTGACCAGCACTTGCTGCTCCTGCTTGGCTGGGAGGTCGAGCACCACCGATTCCTTCGTGCGGCGCAACATGAAGGGTTTGATTCGCCGCTGCAACAAGTTCAGAGTATCGATGTCGCCGAGCACCTCGATGGGCCGGGCGAACTGCCGGTTAAACTTCGCGGTACTAATAAACAGTGCCGGGGCGATCAGGTGCAGTAACGAGCCCAACTCGGTGAGGTTGTTCTCCATCGGGGTACCGGTGACCGCGAGCTTGAACGGGGCGTCTAGATTGCCAGCGACCCGGTAGGCCTTGGTGGAGCGGTTCTTCACGAACTGTGCCTCATCCAGCACCAGACCGGCGAAGCGCTGACCTTCGTAGAGTTCGTCGTTGAGCCGAAGTAGCGTATAGGTGGTCAAGACGATGTCATTGCTCGCACAGAGTTGTGCGAGGTCTTCGGCCGCGGCGAGGGTGCCATCCACGCTGGCCACATTGAGCCCCGGGGCAAAACGTCGAATTTCGGTTTCCCAGTTGGAGACCACCGAGCTAGGGGCCACCACCAGGAACGGGGCACGCTGCCGCTGGGCGGCAGGCAGCTGTTCCTTGGCCGTCGCGTCGGCCCAGACCTCGTGGACGTGCAGAATCAGGGCGATGGTCTGCAGTGTTTTACCCAGCCCCATGTCGTCGGCCAGAATTCCGCCGAAACCACCGTGGTAGAGCCTGGTCAGCCAGGCGTATCCCTCGCGCTGGTAGGGGCGCAGCGTGGCATCTAGCGCCGCTGGGACCTCCGGGTCAGGCGCTTCGGCGATGTTCAATAGCGCACGCATGCGCGCAATGAACAAGTCCGCCCCGTCCACCCCTTCGGCCAGCTCGTCGAGTTCGCCGAAGAGCGAGACCTGCATCAAGGTGACACGGAGGTCTCCCTCCGGAGGCACATCGTTGAGCCGCTGTGCCTCGTCGACAAGGGCCTTAAGCTTGGCAAAGAGCGGCTGGTCCAAGGAAAACCAGGTGTCATCGGGCAGTTTGACCTTCATCGCTCCGGTGCTCAGCGCCTTCACAATGGTGGCGAAGGGCACCTCATAGGAGCCAATCGTGATCAACAGCCCCAGATCCAGCCAGTCGTTTTGTTCGGAGGGGACCGCGTTAATTTTCAACTGTGGCAGTTCGGAGAGCTGACGAAAAACCGGTCGGGTTCCGCGTTCGACAACCTCGATACGTTCGGTGCCCTGTAGCGCCGGCAGAAGCGAGGAGACGAAGTCAATGAGCTGTTCACCGGTAAAGAAGCGTGGCGAGAGATCCGCGTTGTGCAGACCGGTCTGCTCGGTGAACAGGTCGTCGACCAGCGCAATCAGTTCGCGTTCGGCGGCGGCATCATGAACATCGTGGCGTTCATCGATCCCCGGGTACTTGATGGTGAAGGACAGCTCGGCCGTATCTTCGGTGCTACCGCTGGCAGTACTGCGCTTATAGTCCACCCGGGCACGCACCACCGGGGGTTGCAGCTCGGGCAGTTGCAGCTGCTCATCGATGCTGCGCACCGCGAAACGGCGAGCGAGTAAGGGGTAGCTGTCGGCGAGGAAATGCTCGCGGTCATCCTGCGGAATCTGAAGTGGCTCGCGGTGGGTGAACCAGCGCCGGGTCTCGGTCGGCAGGGGTTCCCGGCTCGGGGCCAACAAGATCTGCGACGGCTGCTGACGTTGTAGGTAGTAGCCGTGGTTACCGATGGTCCCTGCGGGGGTGTCGGCGGAGAGCGGGATGATCTCCTCGCCCAGCCGCAAGGCACCGGTCAAATGTATGTCACCGGTCTCATCGCAGTGTCCCTGAAGTTCATGGGTGGCTGGCTCGAGCAATACGATGCTGGTCTCTGCGCGCATCGGCAAGAGCTCGATGCCCAGCGCCGAGGTTTCCTCGAGCATCGACCACAGTAACGGCGAGGAATACTCGTCGAGGTACAGCCAGTCCTCATCCACCTTGAACTGCAGCTGCGTGTTGGCATGGGCCAGCGCCGCAAAACGGGCGAACCAGTGATGCTGGGTGCGCAACAGGTTCCAGCCAAAGGTTTTGTACACCAGCGTGGTCCAGCGCAGTTGGCCGCGCACCCAGCGACCTTCGGCGTTGCGCACCATGGGGCGCACGCCGAGGCGGAAGCGCTGATGGCGCACCGCGGCCGGCAGCTGATGCCCGGTCGGTGCCCACTGGGTAGCGGAGGCGTCATGCGCGTCGAAAAGCATGACCTGCAATGCCATCGGTGTGACCGGGTCATTGGCCGAACCGGTCAACCCCGCTTCCGGATCGTTTTCCAGTGGCTCATACCAGGAGTTAATGGTTTCTTCCCAAGCCGCGTGGGAACGTTCGACGGTTGCCGGGGTGCCGGTCGCGGGGGTGGAGCTGGCTTGCTTGCCACTGGTGATGGCCAAAGCGGCGATATGCTTGCATTTCGGGGCTTGTTCGCAGTCACACCAGGCTTCGTCGATCTGCCAGCCGCTACCAGAACGCACCAATTTCAGGCCCGGCTCGGCCAGTACCTGAGGCTCTTCTTGCTCCTCGGCCGTCTCCAGAATCCGCCCCGTGATGGTGTGCTTCTCATTGTCGAACTCGCAGGAGATCGTCACGGCCTCCTGCGCCGCTAACTGCTGGCCATAGAAATAGGGCGCATTGCCCAAATAAGCCAGAAGCACTCTGGAATCGAGGATCGGTGCGGCATCGTTCATCCGTATATCGTTTCACGATCCGCGCCGGGGCCGAAATTTCGGTGTCGCCTTGATGCGTTCGGCCTCCGGTGCGCGTAGCGTAGTGCCATGTCGCAGTCCTACTCACTGTTGCCCTCACGGGCCGTGAACATCACGAGCCTGGCCGAGTTCGATCGGTTGGCCACTACCGCGGTGGAAACCGATGCAGCCTTGGCCCGCAATTGGCGGGTTCATCAACTCGACTTGCGTGAGCGTACCGGGATGTTACGTCGCTTGGACTACACGGGGTGCCTTTTCATCGGGTGCACCTTCGCCGACGGGGTGCAAGAACAGGTGCAACTGCACGGGGCACTCTGTCTGGGGCAGTCGACCGAGGTCGCACCCTTCAACGCCCAACGCCGTGCGCTGTATACCGCCGAGGAGCTGTATGCCGGAATTGAGCAACTCCGGTACCGGCAGGTGCCCGACGCGCGGATCTACGCCTTTGCCCAACAACAGGCGGTGCCCGGCCGGCCGACCGAGGAATTCGCGCTGGCCACAACGCTGCATGATCACCACGTCGCTCGAGCATTGGAGCACGAGGTGTATGAGGGCAAGTTCTCGCGCTCGCCGATCGTTGGGGTGATGGGCGGACATGATTGTGTTCGCGGAAGCGAGAGCTACGCCCAAGCGGTACACCTCGGCGCGTTGCTAACACGCAGCGGGTATAGCGTGGCCACCGGGGGAGGCCCGGGTGCGATGGAAGCGGCGAATGCCGGAGCCTGGCTGGCGGGTTACGAGAACCCGCAAATTGATGAGGCCATCGACATGTTGGCCGAGGCACCCCTGGCTCAGGATAGTCGCACCGCATGGGCGCGGAGCGCGCTGGCGGTGCAACAACGTTTTGCCCGCACGGGCTGTTCGCTGGGCATACCGACCTGGTTTTATGGGCACGAGCCACCGAACCTGTTTGCCAGCCACATTGCAAAGTTCTTCGCCAACTCGATGCGTGAATCGATCCTTCTCGAGCAGTCCAACGGCGGGATCATCGTGCTGCCCGGATCCGCCGGTACGGTGCAGGAGATTTTCCAAGACGCATGCGAAAACTACTATGCCCCCTCGGCGCGTGTGACCCCGATCGTGTTGGTCGGCGTCGAACATTGGACGAAAACCCTGCCGGTGTACCCGTTGCTCAAAGCCTTGTCCGCCGGTAAGGCAATGCGCTTCCGGATTGCCCTGGTGGACTCGGGGGCCGCGGCCGTGGAGTTCCTGCAGTCGGTCCAACCGCTACGCCGTCGTACCCGTGCGACGCTGCAAAGCTAGCGAGTGTACACATCACGGAACACCCTGTGACGTAGGCAACGATCTTTGCTAGCGTTGGCGCGGTTAGGCCGGTCGGAGTACCGGTTCGTACCGCATGGAGGAAACGATATGAAGAAGACGATTGCTGTGGCAGCTACCCTCGCCATTGGTGGCGTGGGCGGGTACGCGCTAGTCAGCGGTGAGCCGGCCGCCGCGGGGGCCGAGGGCCACTGTGAGGTCGCGGAATATGCCATGGGGTTGCGCTGGCAACAACAATCGGCCGAGGCCATGGCCTTGCAGGGGCAAACCTACGCGCTGGCCACGCAGCAACTCGAAAAAGTGGTCCAGCAGGCCTCCAAGGGACGAAGCGGCAAACTCCGCGAAGACCTGGCCATCATCACCGACCTGGATGAGACCGCCATCGATAACAGCGCCCTGCTTGCGCGCGACTTAGAAAACTGCCACGACTACAGCACCTGGGACACCTGGGACCATTGGGAACGCGAAGGCGACCCCACGCTCATCCACGGGGCCTTGGACTTCTTTAAACGAGCCGACGAGCTCGGGGTGCACATCTACTACATTTCCGATCGGACCGAAGCGAACCTCGACGATACGTTGGCGGACCTACAGCGCTTGGGCCTACCGCAGGCCGTCGAAGACCAGGTGCTGTTGCTCGGGCCTCCCAAGGAGGAACGACGGGCGGCGGTAGAGAGCGAGCACCGCGTGGTCATGCAACTGGGCGACACGATGCATGACTTCGACGCTGCCTATGCCGGAAGCGACCTGGAAACCCAGCGTGAACTGGTGCAGCAGCAAGCTGACAAGTTTGGCCGGGAATGGTTCGTCTTACCGAACCCAACCTACGGCAGCTGGTCCAAGGCCACGCTCGAGAGCTGGGATGTGGAGCCAAACGAAGGCCGGTGAGGTTAGACGGCGGTGGTCTCGAAGAGCAGACCAAGGCAGTAGGTGACCGCCGCCGCCCCCAATCCGATGCCGAGCTGACGCAAGCCGCGCTTGAGCGGAGAAGCGCCGGAGAGCAGCCCCACCACGCCGCCGGTACCAAGCAGCGCCAAACCGACGAGGACTAGCGAGAGCACGACCGCGCCGGTGCCCGACAGACCGAAGATATACGGCAGGATCGGGATGACGGCGCCGGAGGCGAAAAAGGCGAAGGAGGAAGCTGCCGCGCCCGGGGCCGAGCCAAGCTCCTCGTGCTCCTTCTCAAGTTCTTCGGCGCGGGCCTCTGGATGCAAGGAGAAAGACGGGTTGCAGTCACAGGTAAATAGGCCCATGCGTTCGGCAACCCGGTGCTCGGCATCTTCGTCGCTCATACCGCGCGCCTTGTAGATCAGCACAAGCTCATTTGCATCGAGGTCCAGATTCGGGGCCGCCGCGAGAGTAACCTGTGTGGGCCGCGAGGCGGTCAGCAGCTCACGTTGCGACCGTACCGACACATACTCACCGGCTGCCATGGACAGCGCGCCGGCCAGCAGGCCCGCGATACCCGAGAACAACACGAAACCAGAGGCCACGCCGGTGGCCCCGATGCCCATGACGAGGGCCAAGTTGGAGACCAAACCGTCGTTGGCCCCGAAAACCGCGGCCCGGAAATTGCCCGAGAGGCGTGCCCGTCCCGCCGTGGCTAACGCCCTGATGACTTCCTCGTGTACCTGTTCGTCCGCCGCCATCTGTGCGGTGGCGTCGGCATCCTTTTCGTAGGGGGAGCTACTTTCCGCGCGCTGGGCCAAGGCCAGCACGAAGACCGACCCGAAGTGACGTGCCAACCAGCGCAGGAACATGCGGCGGGTCGAGGGGCGCACATGGCGTGCATGCTCGCCGAGCTTGGTTCGCCAATAGGCCTCATGTCGTTCTTCGGCCTCCGCGAGCCCCAGCAGGATCTGCCGTTCTTGCCCTGTGCGGCGTTCGGCCAGCTCTCGATAGATGGCGCCTTCGGCGATTTCGTCGGCCAAATAGCGCCGCCAACGGCGGATCTGTGCCGGGGTGGGCTGTGCTGACGAGCTGTCGCTACTCATGCGTGGTTGCTCCTGGGGCAAAGCCGGGCTGCTAGGCCCGGCGAAGGCGAACTTCTCAGCTCCCCACACTAGCCAGCGAAGCGGGACTGGGGAATTTGGCAAGACTAAATACGCGCAGTCGGCCTCCGCGAGCTCCACGCGCCGCGGTGCGGATCAACAATTGCTGTGTTTCGGCGTCGAAGCGTGGCCGATCGACCGCGCGCGAGAGCGTACGTAGCAGTTCGTGGGGATTGGCTATGCCCCATTCTTCCCAGTGGCCCTGTCGACGGAATTGGACAACATTGGCATGGGTATCGATCAAGGGAAACACGGCGTCGGCCATGGGCGATCCTTCGCGCTAAAGCTCTTGCCCGTGGCAATGGCACACGGACCGCTTCTTCATCCGAACCACCCATGAACTTGGGGTTGGTGTGTGGCCAGTCGGAGCTTGGCG
Source organism: Glutamicibacter sp. PS (assembly GCA_031317595.1). Classification (GTDB taxonomy): domain Bacteria; phylum Actinomycetota; class Actinomycetes; order Actinomycetales; family Micrococcaceae; genus Glutamicibacter; species Glutamicibacter endophyticus. The sequence continues at coordinate 2,129,249 of JANCMB010000001.1, read as the reverse complement.
CCACATCTCGTGAAGCTACAAAGCCGATGTTACCGTACGGAGTGGCCTACCGAATTCTGTTACGGCAGATTCGGGGCGTGGGCGTACAGCCCGGCGAAGCCGTCGAGCTGTTCGCGCAAGATGTCGATATGACCGGCATGGCGGGCTGTTTCGCCGAACATGTGGGTGACGAGGCGCGCCAGATTGGTGTGCCGGTGCTTGACCCACCAGGTTACTTCGGCCGCGGTGGTGGGCTCGAGCTCGTCGCAGGCGGCTTCGGCGAAGGCGATGGCGCGACGGTAGTTTTCGCAGACCTCGGGCAGGGTCAGCTCTTTCGGGACGGTGAATTCTGCCTGTGGGTCGTCGCTGGCCAGCACCTGACGCATGTGCTCATCCTGCGGAGTTCTGCCCAGGCATTCGCCGAAGTAGGCGTACTCCGTTGCCGTCAAATGATGCACGATGCCGATGATGCTACTTCCGGTGGCGGTCATTTCCTGCCGGGCTTGGGCCTCCGACAGGTCGGCGCATTTCCATAACACTGCTTCTCGCGCTTCGTTGAGGTACTCTCGAACGCGTTGCGCGCCTGGATCCTGACTAAGACTCATGGTCCATAGCCTAGGAAGATCACGAGCAAAAGAACAGGGGCCGCGAACCAAGTGGTCCGCGGCCCCTGCCGGTCAGCGGGTGCCCCGGCTAACTGCGGCGCACGCCTTCCTCGGTCGAGTGACCGGACAAGCGTTCGCTCCAGTGTGCGAGAACCGAGTCATCGGTCGGCTTGGTGGCCAAGGAAACGACCACGTAAACGATGGCGGAAATGGCCAGGCCGTAGTAGATCGGTTCGTTGGCGTACACGCCGGCGAAGGGTGCTTCGGCCTGAATCTCGAGGTAGATCATGGTGCCAAGGGTCACCAGCGCCCCGGCGGCCATGGAGGAGGCCGCACCGATACCGGTGCCGCGGCGCCAGATCAGTCCGCCGAGGATCGAGACCAGCAGACCGCCGACGAGGATGTCGTAGGCGATGGTCAACGCGGCCACCACGTCGGTAAAGACGATGGCCAGCAACATGATCAGCACGCCGAGCCCCAGCACCCAGTAGCGGTTGGACTTCACGTCTTCTTCCGGGTTGCTCTCGTGATCCACCTGCACCGTGCGACCGAATAGGTTGGCCACAACGGGCAACACGTCGTTGCGAGCAACGGTGGCCGAGGCAATCAGGGCGCCGGAGGCGGTGGACATCATGGCGGCCAAGGCGGCGGCCAGCACGATGCCGCCGAGACCGATGGGTAGCAGGTCGCTGGCCACGGTACCGAAGACAACGTCCGGGTTGTCCTTCGCGGTTTCGGCCAGTCCCGGTAGCGCCACACGAGCGCCCATACCCACCATCGCGCCGGCGACACCGTAGATGATGCAATAGACCCCGGAGGTCAGCCCACCCCATTGGGCGACCTTGTCGGTACGGGCGGTGAAGACGCGCTGCCAGATGTCCTGACCGATCAACATGCCAAGGCCATAGACGACGAAGTAAGTGATGATGGTCTGGGTGCCAATGCCGTCCCAGGTGAAGAACTCGGCTTCGAGGCGGTCGCGAATAGCTGAAAGTCCGCCTGCCGACGACAGCGTGAAGGGCAACATCAGCGCAAAGACGCCAACGGTGGTGATGAAGAACTGGACCTGATCAGCCAGGGTAATCGACCACATGCCGCCAATGGTGGAGTAAATCAGCACAATGGCGCCGCCGATGAGGATCGCCAGCCAGCGGTCCCAACCGAAAATGACGGTGAAGACCGTGGCGTAGGCGCCGGTGGAGGTAGCGGCCAGCATAAGCGTGTAGCCGAGCATCACCACGCCAGAGCCGTTCGTGGCCGTCTTCGAGCCATAACGCAGGCTCAGCATCTGCGAAACGGTAAAGATCTTCAAGCGCTGGATTTTTGGCGCGAAGAATAGCGATAAGGCGGCCACTCCGATACCGATGGCCGCAACGAGCCAGGCCCCGGAGAGGCCAAATTTGTAACCGAGTCCGACGCCGCCGACGGTGGAGGCGCCACCGAGCACGAGGGCTGACATGGTGCCGGTGTAGAGCACGGGGCCGAGTCGACGGCCCGCGACGAGGAAGTCCGAGTTGGAGTGCGTGCGGGTCTTGCCCCACCAGCCGAAAGCGAGCATCCCTAGGAGATAAATGATGACGATGGCGCCATTGACGATTTCCATCATGGTCCCTAACTTACGAGTGCGAGTGTGTCTCCGCGTGGATGATTGCGGAAACAAAATATTTCTATTGGTAAACGAATGGTAGTTTACGATGCGTGGGCATGTAACCCCTTCCGGCGAAAATTACGTTGGATTGAACCTGGGGCACCCACCCGAGGAAAGGGGAACTGCCCGAATGAAGGCGTTGCCGGTTGAGCCGAGTGGTTCGGCCATCAATATTGGATCCCGATTGCGAGTCGCACGTCAGGCTCGTCGCCTGACCATTGAGCAGGTTGGCGAAATGACGGGCCTGACCAAGGGCTTTCTTTCGCGCGTCGAACGCGATCTCACCAGCCCGTCGGTCGCTACGTTGCTTTCGCTGTGCGAGGTGTTGGGTATCGAGGTCGGGGAGCTGTTCAGCGTGCCCGAGACGCAGATCATTCGGCTGGCCGATGCTCCACGAATTTCCTTGGGCGGCGAGGGCATTACCGAGCAGTTGATTACGCCGGGAACCGAAAAACGGGTCCAGGTTATCCGTGCGGAGATCGCTCCACACGGAGCCGGCGAGGACGATCTGTACTCGATGGATTGTCAGGTCGAGATTCTGCATGTGCACTCGGGAAAGTTCATACTCATTCTTCCGGAGCGGCGCATTGAGCTCAGCGCCGGAGACACCGTCACCTTCCCGGGCCGCGAACCGCATAGCTGGATCAATCCCATCGATGAGCCCTGCGTGGTCACCTGGACAATGGTGCTCTAGCCTCCGCTGACCGCGTATTCTTAAAGTCGGTGTCCTCTGTGTTGACTACGGCGGAGGAGAAGTAGCGGCGCGGGAGGGAGGAATGCGTGAGCAAGGATAAATCCAACTCGACCCCGAAGAGTATTGGCTGGGGGTTGGCGTTATTCACCGGCCTGTTGGTTGGCGTGACCTTCACATTCCTGCGCACGCAACGAAACTTCTTCATTATCGGGGCGGCTATTTTGGCCGTCGTGATTATCGCCCTCGGGGTGGCTACGGTGCGCCGCAGGGCGCGTTACCCGCAGCTCTTTGGGGCACATACTTCCGCCATGTATCTGCTCTGGAGCATGTTCATTCTCGTGCTGGCCGGACCGGTGCAACTGGTCTGGGTGGCGTATTCGCTGGAGCAGCTGATGATTAAATCTCTGGCGGTGTCCCTGGCCTTTGGCGTAGGGATCCATGAGGTCGACAGGGCGTTGGTCCGCGGGGCTCGGCCCCCTGCTGGCGCCGCAGATGGCCGAGTCGACGGCTAAAAATTAACCCGGGTTCGCCCGGGTTTTTTCATGTCTTGGCGGCGTAGCCTTGACGTGACCCTGCCCTCTAAATAGCATGGTAGAAAACCTACGTTTCATATTTGACAACTCACCGTGGAGTGTCAGATCGACAGTGAAAGGATCTTCGCCATGGAAGAAATTCGCATCGAAGACAACGGCAACCTTGGCCCAATCAACGCCGCACTCACCCCGCGCTACGCCGGCCTAGGAACCTACGCCCGCCTGCCACGTTTGGACCAGGTAAAGCAGGCCGACGTCAAGATCGTCGGCGTACCCTTCGACTCCGGCGTCTCCTACCGCCCCGGAGCCCGCTTCGGCGCCAACCACGTGCGCGAAGCCTCGCGTTTGATCCGCCCATACAACCCGGCCACCGACGTTTCCCCGTTCGCCTTGAGTCAGGTCGCGGATGCCGGCGACATGTCGGTGAACCCCTTCAACATCAATGAAGCCATCGAAACCATCCAGCAGAACGCCCTGGACCTGACCGCCGATGGCTCCTCGCTGGTCACCATCGGTGGCGACCACACCATCGCCTTGCCGCTGTTGCGTGCGGCCACCGAGCGTGCCGGCCAGCCGGTTGCCATGCTGCACTTTGACGCCCACCTCGACACCTGGGACACCTACTTCGGTGCCGAGTACACCCACGGCACCCCGTTCCGCCGCGCCGTCGAAGAAGGCATCCTGGATACCGAGGCGATCAGCCACGTGGGTACCCGCGGTCCGCTCTACGGCAAGAAGGACCTCGAAGACGACAAGCGTTTCGGCTTCGGTATCGTGACCAGCTCGGATGTCTACTACCAGGGCGTGCGCGAAATCGTCGACAAGCTGCGCGATCGCATCGGCAACCGCCCGCTGTACATTTCCATCGATATCGACGTCTTGGACCCGGCCCACGCGCCGGGCACCGGCACCCCGGAAGCCGGCGGCATCACCAGCCGCGAGCTGCTCGAAATCCTGCGCGGCCTGCGCGGCATGAACGTGGTCGGCGCCGACATTGTCGAGGTCGCCCCGGCCTACGACCACGCCGAATTGACCGGTGTGGCCGCCTCGCACGTCACCTACGACCTGATCTCCCTGATCAGCGAGTTCCGTCAGAACAACGGCAAGAACAAGCGGTAGCGGTTATGGCACAGCGCAACGGCGGCGACCTCGTCGTCGAAACACTGTCGGCACTCGGCGCCAAGACCGTCTTTGGTATTCCCGGGCAGCATGCCCTGGGGCTCTTTGACGCGCTCTCGCGTTCCGAGCTGCAGTTCATTTCCTCGCGCGTGGAAAACAACTCGGCCTTCGCCGCCGACGGCTATTCACGAGCGACCGGGGAAGTGGGCGTACTCTTCCTCTCCACCGGTCCCGGCGCCTTGACCTCCTTGGCCGGTTTGCAGGAAGCCTACGCCACCGGTGTGCCCATGGTCGTGGTCGCCAGCCAGATCCCATTGGATGGACTCGGCGCCCGCCGCAAGGGGATGCTGCACCAGCTGGATGACCAGAAGGCTTCGGCCGCGAACGTCACCAAGTCGCAGCGCACCGTGCACCACGCCTCGGGCATTCCCTCGGCCATCCAGGATGCGTGGGCGGATGCCATTACGGTACCCATGGGCCCAGTGTGGGTCGAGGTTCCACAGGATGTGCTGTTGGCACCGGTTATGGTGCCACCGGTGCGCGATGCGCTAGCCGAGGCCTATGAGCATCCGCCACGGGTGGAACTCGTGGCCGAGGCCGTACGCTGGCTCGCCGACGCCAAACGCCCGGCCATCGTTGCCGGTGGCGGCGTGCGCCGGGCAGGGGCCAAGCAGGCCTTGCTCGAGGTCGCCGAACTGCTACAGGCTCCGGTGCTGTGCTCACCCGGCGGCAACGGCGCGTTCCCCTGGGACCACGAGCTATCCCTGCAGTCCTGGGTAGAGGACCGCTACGTGACCGAGGTGCTCGAGGACGCCGATGCGCTCATCGTCATCGGCTCCTCGCTGGGCGAAGTGACCAGTAACTACTTCACCCTCACGCCGCGCGGCAAGATGATCCAGATCGACGCCGAACCCCGGGTGCTTGAGTCGAATACCCCGGCCTTGGGTATCCGCGCCGATGCGCGCGCCGCACTGGAGTACCTGGCTCAGGCGCTACGGGACGCCGAGCATCAGGCGGCCGTGGACTGGCATGGGGAATCGGCGGCCGAATTGGTCGCGAACACGCTGGATAAGGTCAAGGGCCGCCTCGATGCGCAGGATCTGGCCAAGGAACGTAAGTTCATGGCCGACATCCGCGAAGCCGTTCCATCGACCATGCAGACCTACTGGGATATGACCATTGCGGCCTACTGGGGTTGGAGCTGCTGGGACTCGCGCGAGGGTGAATTCCACTCCGCTCAGGGCGCCGGTGGACTCGGCTATGGATTCCCTTCGGCGATCGGCGGCGCCATTGGCCTCGAGGTCGCCGGCGCGTCGCACAGCGACGCGCGCGTCTTGGCGGTCTCGGGCGACGGGTCGTCGATGTACTCGATCGCGGAACTGGCCACTGCCAAACAGCACAACGCGCCGGTGACTTGGCTGATCGTCGATGACGGCGGTTACGGGATCTTGCGTGAGTACATGGAAGGCGCCTTCGGTAAGGCGACGGCAACCGAGCTGTCCCGCCCCGACTTCGTCGCCTTGGCCCAGTCGTTCGGGGTGCCTGCCCGTAAGGTGGCCCCAGAAGACATCGGTCCCGCGCTGCGTGAATCCTTCGCCGCAGACGGCCCGAACGTCATCGTCGTGGAAACGCTACTGAAGATGTTTGCTCCGACGCATTTGGACTAAGCGCCACCTGAGCTAATGTCTCGGGACTAAGATGTGGCCCGCTGCCGTGAGAACCTGTTTCTCATTGGCGGCGGGCCGCGTTGCGTTCACCTTCTCGCCGTTAGTGCGTGAAGTGGTAGACCGTGCCGAAGAGCACGGCGGAAATACCCATCGATACTCCGATGAGCATTGGCTCCCAATCCAGGGCTCGGGTAGCCAACATCACCGCGAAGACACCGAATAGCAAAATTGCTCCGATGCCGCCGAGGATCACCCCTCCGCCTCCATGGTGCCGCACGGCGGAGTGTGCGGTCCGATGAAATAGTGGTGCCATACCGCGGATAATACGCCGATTTGCGCGAAGTGCAAGGGGTCGCGTTGACTCATAAGAAACCTCCGCCACCGGTACTACGTTGCGTCACAAGAAAACCTCCGGCACCACTGCTCTTGATTCTCGGACTCACCGGGTAGCTGCTCAGCAGCATGGGACTGGCGATGAGCGCACGCCAACAAGTCACGAGAAAGCGGGCCCACGGCTATCACCATGGCCACAAGGCCGAGAAAACCCGGATCCTCGACGAGCTAGTCACACTGACCGGCTGGCACCGGGACTACGCCTGCGCAGCACGTGGCTGCAGGCGATGTGCCCGCAGGCGGATGCTGGGGTGGTGCGACCTGCTCATTGAGCGTCGCGTCGTGCGGCGATGATGCGATTGGCCGCGCGCGCCAGCGAGGGATAGTCGGCACCCGGTCCTTGGGCGATGAACCCGGGGGCGGCGTGGGCCGGTCCCTTCGTATCGTCATAGCGCAACCCACGGTAGCTACCGCCGGTGACCGTCACTAGGTGCGCTCCGGCGGCCACATCCCAAATTTTGGTGTCGAAGCCGATCACTGCATCGCACCAACCGGCGGCCACATGGGCCAAGGAGAGTGCGGCGCACACCTTGCGTCGAACGGTGGCGAAATCAACGATCCACTGTCCTAGTAGTTCCAAGGCGAGCGTCCCGTCGACTCCGATGGATTCGGCTCCCGGGTAGTCCGTCATGAGATTCGCCCTGGTTTGCTCCGGGCGAGGGCCCGGATGAAGTGGTTGGTCGTTGAGGAATGCGGTGTCTAGATTTGCGCTGAATTCGTCCTGCGAGATGGGATCCACAATAGCCGCCGCGATGAGCTGACCGTCGACTGCGGCAGCGATCGAGATTGCGAAGAACGCCACGCCATGGACGAAATTGCTGGTGCCGTCGATGGGATCGACAATCCACTGCACCGCACCGGCGGCAGGGTTTTGCGTGCTGTCATCGCCTTCTTCGCCCAGGACCCACGAGCCGGGCAGGCTCCGTAGCAAGTGGTCGGTGATTATCTCTTGGCTCTGGCGATCGACCGAGGTCACCAGGTCGTGCGGATTGCTTTTCTCATCGGCGTGCACGCCGAGTCGGAAGTTCTGTTTGACCACGAGGGCCGCGGCCCGAGCCGCTTGTAGCGCATCGAGGCGACGATGTTCGGCGAATTCGGGCGTGACGTTCGGTGGGATGCTCACGACAATAAGCGTATCCGGTGCCCGGTGGCGATTTAGTTGACTAGGTCAACGAATCGCCATACTGTTGACCTAGTCAACAGTTGGGAGTTTCAACTAATGGAGTCACGCAGCTCGGCCGCACGACTGATCGAGGAATTATCCCGTGGATCTCGTTTACTCCACGTGCTCGCGCAGCTCGACACCACCGATCAAGCCGTGTCCAACGGGGCCTTTCACGTGTTGCACGTGATCTCGAAGAAGGAACCCACCCACGCAGCCGACGTTGCTTCCGTCATGGGCATTGGGACGGCAGCCGTGAGTCGCCACTTGACGGAGCTCGAAGGAGCCGGGCTGATCGCTCGACACACCTGCGCCGATGACGCGCGACGGGCCATCCTGGCTTCGACGGAGGCCGGACGCACCGCACTGGCCACGCGCGAAGCCCACCGCGCCCAGCGTTTGACGGCTGCTTTGCCTCAGTGGTCTGCGGAGCAGATGAACGCTTTGGGGCAATCGTTGGGTGAGCTCAACGACGCACTGCGTGAGGCGATTGATGACTATCGGCTACGAACGACGGATCAGGAGAAGCAGGCGTAGATGAACCCATCAGAGAAACCGGTCGACCGCACCGAACGCGCCGCGGACAAGGCGCAAATGAATCAGCGCGAAGTTTTGCGTTCGATCGCCGGGGTGCTGGCCTCGTTCTTTGCGGCCATGCTGGCTACGACCATTGTTTCTATTGCCCTTCCCACGATCATGGACGAGCTGGGCGGATCACAGACCGACTTTAACTGGGTGCTGACGACCACCCTGTTGGCTAACGCGGCGACCACTCCCATATGGGGGAAACTGGCCGACCTCTTCGACAAGAAAAAGCTCCTGCAAGGCGGCATTCTTCTTTTCGTGCTCGGATCGGTTCTGGCCGGGTTCGCGATGAACATTCCCATGCTGCTATCCGCCCGTGTCATCCAAGGCATTGGAATGGGTGGGCTGACCGCGATGGGGATGGCGGTTATCGGCACCGTGATCGCGCCGCGCGAACGAGGCCGTTATTCGGGGTACTTCGGCGCAGTGATGGCAGTGTCCACAGCAACCGGTCCGCTCCTCGGCGGGCTTTTGGTCGATTCACCGCTGGGCTGGCGGTGGTGTTTCTTCTTTGGCGTACCTATTAGCTTGTTCTCGATATGGCTTATTCATCGCACGTTGCAACTCAAACACCTGAAACGCAAAGTGCATATTGACTGGTTAGGTGCGTTTTTGCTGACCGTCGCCGTCAGCGTGCTGCTGATCTGGGTTTCTTACGTTGGCAAACCCACAGCATTCGGATGGAATTCGTGGCAGACCTACACCATGGTGTTTGGGGCGTTGTTCCTCGCGGTCTTTTTTGTGCTGGTCGAGCGACGAGCCATTGAACCCATTATTCCGTTGAACATTATCGTTACTCGCACCACGGCGCTGGCCATTGTGGCCTCAATCGCCATCGGCGTGGGGATGTTCGGTTCCGGTGCCTTTATCGGTCAATACTTCCAGATTGCCCGCGAAGCCAGTCCTACGCTGGCCGGGCTCATGACCCTGCCGATGATCGTTGGAAACTTTACCGGTTCGGTGACCTCCGGACAGCTGATTTCCCGCTTCGGTCGCTGGAAAGTATTTCTGGTGATCGGCTCGGTCACCAACGTGCTGGGACTCGGACTGCTGGGCAGCATGGACGCGGACACCGCGTATCCGCTATTGGCCGTTGGCATGTTCCTCAACGGAGTAGGGATGGGGTTCATGTTGCAGAACCTCGTGTTGGCGGTGCAGAACACCGTAAAGGTCACCGATATCGGTGCGGCCAGTTCTTCGGTGGCCTTCTTCCGTTCGGTGGGAGGATCCGCTGGTGTGGCGGTACTTGGCGCGATGCTCTCGGACCGGGTGACGGATTTGGTGGCCGCGGGCCTGAACCGTCAAGGAGTCGGCGGGATGCCTGTCGGTGGTGGTGATTCGTTGAACCTCTCGGCCATGCCCGAACCGGTGCGGCTGATTGTGGAGAACGCTTATGGTCAAGCAACCGGCACCGTTTTCATGGCTTCGGCCGCGGTGGCGGCCGTTGCGATCCTCTGCGTGCTGCTCATCAAGGAAGTGCCCCTGCGTCAGTCGGTGTAAGCCACCTGTTTTCGTATAGTTCGCACAATAAGTTGGTCGGGGCCGCGAACTGTCCTGAGCTGAGAGCACGTAGGGTGGCATTGACACATTGACGTGGGAAGGCTGTGCAGATGACCGGGATTCGGCCGCTTGAAGGGCTCGTCGTCGCGGATTTTTCGCGGGTGCTGGCTGGACCGTTGTGCACGATGACGCTTGCGGATCTGGGCGCTACCGTTATCAAGGTGGAGCGTCCGGAAACCGGGGACGACACGCGCAGCTGGGGGCCGCCCTTTTCCGCGACGGGCGCGACCTACTTCGAATCGGTCAATCGCAACAAGCAGTCCATCGCTCTTGACCTTCAGGATCCCGCCGATGCTGCAATCGCCCGTGATCTCGCGCTACGAGCCGATATTCTGGTCGAGAATTTTCTCACCGGCGGTATGGAGAAACTGGGGCTTGGTTATCCCCAACTTAGTGAGCAGAATCCGGGGCTGATCTACGCGTCGGTGAGCGGGTTTGGGTCGGCGGCCGGGGCGCAGCTCCCCGGCTATGACTTCATTGTCCAAGCGCTGGGCGGGCTGATGTCCATTACCGGTGCCCCGGAAGGGGAACCGATGAAAGCTGGAGTGGCATTGGTCGATGTACTCACCGCGAAGGACGCCACGATCGCGATTCTCGCTGCGGTGCGTCACCGAGAACAAACGGGAAGCGGTGCCCACATCGAGGTGAACCTGCTCTCAAGTCTGCAGGGGGCATTGGTCAACCAGGGGCAGGCGTACCTCGGTGCCCAATCGGTGGCGCAACGGATGGGAAACGAACATCCCTCGATCGTCCCCTATCAACTTCTGGACGCCGCCGATGGGCCGGTGGCCGTCGCATGTGGCAACGACCGGCAATTTGCCCGGCTCTGCGCCGAACTGGGTGCCCCCGAGCTAGCCTTAGACACGAAATTTGCCACCAACGCGCAACGCGTTGCCCATCGCAGGGAACTCGTGGACCACTTGGAAGGTCTGCTTCAATCCGACACCGCCGCAAATTGGCAGCAGCGGTTGACCGCCGTCGGTGTTCCTGCTGGCAAGGTGGCGAATATCGCCGAAGGTCTGGCCTTCGCAGACTCGCTCGGGCTGGAGCCTGTCATAGATGTCCTCGACGCTCATGGTGGGATCGTCGGTCGTCAGGTACGCCATCCAGCCACTTGGTCACCGCCACTGGATAGTCCGCGCTTGGCACCACCAAAGCTGGGAGAGCACAACCAGGCGGTGCGTAGCTGGCTCGCAGCGCAGCCCGAAGACGTGAGGCGAGGCTAAACGGAATCGCGGTGACGGGCCAACGCCAGCCAAAGATGTGCGGCGGCATCGGGGTCATCCAGATCAACCTCCAGCAGGCTTTGGGCCAGTTGAATGCGGTAGCGCAGCGTATTGCGGTGTACACCCAAATGTCGAGCGGCTTGATCCCACACGCCTCGACAACGCAGATACCCGGTCACCGCTCCGAGCAGATCTGCACGCTGATAGCTGGATAAGGTGAGCACCCACGCATCCGCCCGGGCCTGCGGGGACGCGGCCAGCAGATGCACGCGGCCGGCGGGTACGTGAACTAGGTCGGCCGCGAGAGTCGCGAACTTCTCCGCCACGTTGCTTGCGTCGCATCCAGTGGCGAGTATCGCCGTAATGCCGGCACCGCCCAGCGGAGTGGAACCGGCGCTGGGCGGCGAAGTATTCGGGCTGGTGTCGGCTCCGTCGGTGGTGGCGGACGCGGTGAGTAGGGATTCGTCCAGAACGTAATAGGCGGCATCGTCGGTGCCAAAGTATGGCGCACCGGCGGCCAAGGCCTGCGTGAAGTGCAGTTGGTCGCAGGCCGGCAGCGTCTCGAGTATGCACCCAAGCTCGGCGGGGGATAGCTCCGTGGGTGCGCCGCGGACCCCGAGGATTGCCACGCGGGCGGGAATATCCCGCAGGCCGGCGTCCTCCGCAAGCAAGCGAGCCGCCTCCAGGTGGCCGTTGACCACTAGTTTTGCTACGGCGGCCGCCAACGTGGCGTGGGTTTGAACCTGCTGTTCATGGTTGCGCGCTCGCAGGGTGAGCAGCACCGTTACCGTCAGGAGCACCTGGCGATCCGCGGGAGTCAGGCGCCGACCGGGGCCGATGCCGAGTACGCCATGCACCTTAGCGCCTAGGTGAATTGGATAGAGCACCGCCGGATGGTTCTGCAACTGGAAGGTTGCCGCCGATGGCGCGGCGTTGCGGCTGAGCCGCTGTGCTTCGGCGCGCAAGGTTGGCAGGTAACCCTGTGCGGTCTCGGGCCAGACCAGGTCACGACCGTTCTCGTCGGAAAGGTAGGCGGCCCAGCCGCCCAATGCTTGGGCCAGCGCCTTCAGTACGGCTAGTCCGGCATCGGGGCGTATGGCGGCGCGGGCCAAGGCGGTTTGGGTGCCCACCAGTCCGGAAATTCCCTCGCTTGAGCCGGCCATTGATAACGACCAGAATCGGCGGGTTACTTCTTGGAACGCGGCTTGTTCCGGAATGAGCACGAGATCGAGTTCGTACTTCTGGCATGCCTCGAGCAACGCCGTGGGTACTTCACGAAGGCTAGGGCCTAGCCCCAGCCCTAAGGCGGCCACGCCGTGGTCCTTCAGTCGTTGAACGTAGGGCCCGGGGCTTAGCTGACCACTGGCCATGAGTAATCCAGTGGTGAGCAGCAGCTCTCCACCATCTAAGTAGTCGGTGGGATCGGCAAGTTCGGAAATATGCACGCCGCCGATTTCGCTAGCTGAATAGCTCTCCGGGCTTAACGGTTCGAGGGAATCGCCGAGGGCCTCGCCCAGTTGCCGCAAGGTGATCATGGTGAGAGTGTCCGATTCGTTCAAGATTTTAGGTCAATATGTCTAATGTTCTCATGTGCTTGAGATCATAAGTTAGAGAGGTAGCCTCGCCGACCCTGACAAAGGAGCCAGAACCGTGACCGAACAACTGCTGGACCCCTCGGACCTGATTAATTTCGATTCGTTGCTCACCGAACAGGAGCTGAGTTGGCGGGCCACGGTGCGTGAATTCGTTACGGAGCACATCAAGCCGAATATTGCCGCCTGGTACGAGAAGGCCTATTTTCCCCGCGAGATCGTTCCCGAGCTGGGCTCTCTTGGAGTCCTAGGCATGCACCTGGACGGACATGGTTGCGCCGGGCGAACGGCGGTTGAGTACGGGCTAGCTGCAGCGGAGCTCGAAGCGGGGGATTCGGGTCTCAGGACCTTCGTCTCCGTGCAGGGCTCACTGGCCATGAGCGCGATCCATAAGCATGGATCAGAAGAGCAGAAGTCACGCTGGTTGCCAGCCATGGCCGCCGGTGAAGCGATCGGCTGTTTCGGGCTGACCGAGCCGACCGCTGGATCAGATCCCTCGAGCATGAAGACCTTTGCGCGCCGCGACGGCTCGGATTGGGTGCTCAACGGAGCCAAACGATGGATCGGTTTGGCGACACTTGCCGACGTTGCGGTCATCTGGGCGCAGACCGAGCAAGGGGTGCGGGGGTTCTTGGTACCCACCGAAACTCAGGGATTTAGCGCCACACCCATTGAGCCGAAACTCTCCATGCGTGCCTCGATCCAATGTGACATCGAAATGACCGAGGTGCGGCTACCGGCCGACGCGGTACTGCCGGATGTGACCGGACTCAAGGGTCCCTTCAGCTGCCTCAACGAGGCGCGCTACGGCATCATTTGGGGATCCATGGGGGCTGCCCGCGACGCATTTGAGGATGCTTTGGCCTACGCGCAGCAACGTTTGCAGTTCGATAAGCCGTTGGCCGGATACCAAATGACCCAGCAGAAACTCGTGGATATGGCCCTGGAGATCAATAAAGGATTCTTGCTGGCCGTGCACATCGGGCGACAAAAGGATGCTGGGACTCTGGACCTGCACCAAATATCGGTCGGCAAACTCAATAACTGCCGGGAAGCCATTGAGGTCTGCCGGGAGGCCCGCACCATATTAGGTGGAAACGGCATCACCATGGACTACTCGCCGTTGCGTCATGCCAATAACTTGGAGTCGGTTCGCACCTACGAAGGCACCGATGAGGTGCACACCCTAATCCTGGGGCAACGACTCACCGGTGTCCCGGCCTTTCGCTAGGCCGTTAGAGAAAAGGAATGCGACCATGAGCACCTCACCGTCCGCAACAGAGCTGCGTCATTACCTTGACGGACGTTGGGTTCACGGAACGGGGCCCGCCATTGAGTGCCGCTCAGCCGTCGACCCGGACCGGCTCCTTGCCGTGGGCCGCTCGGCCGATACCCAGCAGATCGATGCGGCGTTTGCCGCGGCCGGAAAGGCCGCGGGAGGCTGGGCGGCACTGCCCATGGCGGAGCGGGCCACCTATCTGTTGCGAGCGGCGGATCAACTCACCGGACAAGCGGACACGCTGGGTGCGGAACTCGCCGTGGAAGAGGGGAAAACCCTTGCCGAAGGCATTGCCGAAGTGCATCGGGCGGCACAGGTCTTGAACTATGTGGCGGGCGAGGCACAGCGTGAGGCGGGAAGCATCTATCATTCTCCGCGAGCCGACGAGCAAATTATCGTCGGATATCGGCCGCTGGGAGTAGTCGCAGTAATTACGCCGTTCAACTTTCCCATCGCCATCCCCGCCTGGAAGATCGCTCCGGCGCTCATCTACGGCAATACCGTCGTGTTCAAGCCGGCGAGTGCCGTGCCGCTGCTGGCTACTCGACTGGTACAGGCCCTTGAAGCCGCTGGTTTGCCGCACGGAGTGCTGAATATGGTGTTGGGTCCCGGTTCCCTGGGCGACGAGCTTCTGGCGCATCCACGGCTACGGGGCGTCAGCTTTACCGGATCCACCGAGGTGGGGCGCCAGCTCTGTGCCGCGGGCGCGGCGCGTGGAATTCCGGTGCAAGCAGAAATGGGTGGGAAAAACGCGGCCGTCGTGCTCGCCGATGCCGACCTAGAGATGGCCTGCGAGCAGGTGCTCTTGGGCGCCTTTCGTTCCGCCGGGCAGAAATGTACGGCAACATCTCGCCTCATCGTCGACCACCGAGTAGCCGACGAGTTGATTGAACACCTCTGTGACCGCCTCGAGACATGGGTTACCGGTGATCCGTTGGCCGCGGACGTGCACATGGGCCCGTTGATCGATGAGCGTGCGGCACGTTCGGCGCGGGACCGCCTCGCCCGTGCGTTGGACTCCGGAGCCACCGAAGTGTTCCACGGGACGGCTCCTGCGGGGAAGAACTTTTTGCCTCCGACGCTGTTGGAAGTGACAAATGATGCCGTGGGCCGTGCGAATCCGGCATGGAATGAGGAGTTCTTTGCCCCGGTGCTCACGATTGTGCGCGTGGATGGTGAGGCGCAGGCCTTCGCGGCGGCCAACGACGGTGAATATGGCTTGAGCCTTGCCCTCTTCACCAAGGACCTCGGGGCGGCATTGCGTGCGCAACGCTCGGTCGATGTTGGAATCTTGCATGTGAATTCCGAATCGGCAGGTGCCGAGGTGCACGTGCCCTTTGGCGGCGCAAAGTCCTCGGGTTACGGGCCGAAGGAGCAAGGGCGGGCGGCGCGTGAATTTTTTACGCACAGCACCACCGTCTATTTGCGGGCCTAGCGAGTAGCGGCGCTTAGACGTCCATCTCTGGCTGGGCGCCAAGCTGGAAATGCCTGCCGTGAATTTCGGCCACGGTGATACGCACCCATGCCTCCTTCAAGGTAGGAATCCAGGGGCTTACGCCGCTGGAGCGGGCTTCGTTGACGTCGGCCTCGTGCTCGAGAATTTCGGCGCGGCCACGGACTACTACGGACCAAGCCTCGTCGGAGAGGATGCCATCGGCCTCGAAAGCCACTGAGTCGTTGATATTCAGCGCCGCAAGCTTGTTTCCCGGGGCGGTGCGCAGGTAGAGGACGCGCTCCTTGACGCCGTAGTTGACCGGGACGATGTCGATAAATCCCGCGGCACTGGTCGCCAACCGTCCATGGGAGGTGTGGCTTAGAAGTTCCCAAGACTGTTCCTCGGAGAGAACGAGGACCGGTTCGTCGCTGGAATGTGTGTATCGCATAATCCCAGTTTTCTACGACTCGTAGAAAAGTGCAAGGGGTGGCGTTGCTTCTTGAAAGTTATCTCCGTGCGGCCACTCGTGAAAGACTGGTGTTCATGAGTCACGCACCCATGGATGGCGCCGCGCGGCATATCGCCTCCCGACTGGAGGATAATTTCCACCTTTGGCGCGCCCGGCGCGCTCGCGCCCGCGGCCTACAACCGGTCATCATGCCCTATCCCGGCTATGGATTGCACCGAGCGTCTGGCGGATGGGTGCGCGTCTTCGCTCGCCTCGTGCTGGCGCGCCCGGGGGCCTTCGAAGGTGGCCGCCATCAGGCCCAGGTGATCGAGGACGGCATCCGTGGATTCCGAAATTTCGTCTCTCCGGTGCTTCCTTTTGGGCACGTGACGGTCACGATCGGCGGGGACCGCTTTGAGATACAGGCAGATCGTGGTGGCGTGATCGACGTCAAACTCGCCGCCAATCTGGTCCCAGGCTGGAATTCGGTGAAATTGCAGGCCGTCGGAGGAGAATCTGCCACCGCTGAGGTGTTGGTGATCGACGGGGAACAGCAGTTCGGAGTGATCAGCGACGTCGATGACACGGTCGTGGTCACCGCGCTTCCACGTCCGCTGCTGGCTGCGTGGAATTCATTCGTGCTCTCCGAACATGCGCGCGTGGCAACTCCGGGGATGGCCGTGATGATGCAGCGCGTACTGGATCATCATCCGCACAGCCCCACGATCTATCTCTCGACCGGCCCCTGGAATGTCGCTCAAACGCTTTCGCGTTTTATGTCGCGCAATCTCTTCCCGCGCGGACCAATACTTCTGACGGATTGGGGTCCCACCGATCGGGCGTGGTTCCGTAGCGGCATGCAGCATAAGGTGGATCAGCTGCGCCGCTTAGCCGAAGAGTTCCCGCAGACCGCGTGGCTACTCATTGGTGATGACGGGCAGCATGACCCGGCGATCTATGCGGAGTTTGCCCGCCGCTACCCCGAGCGCGTGAAGGCCATCGTCATTCGTCAGCTGACGCCTTCCGAGGCGGTGCTGGCTGGTGGACGTTCGAGCGAGTTGCGGCGTACGACGCCCGGTATTGAATGGGTGTACGAGCCGGACGGCTCGCGCATGCTGGCGCGGCTCAAAGAGCTTGGTTTGGTCGGGGAGGATGTTCAGTGGCAACAAGAGATCAAGTGACGTCGCAGAAATTGCGTGTACAGGTGCCCATGCGCTGGGGTGATATGGATGCCTATGGGCACGTCAACAACGTGAATCTGATTCGACTGATGGAAGAGGCGCGGATCGCGGGCTTTGGGGTGCCCGGCGGTACCGGCGCGCCCGGTGTTGAACCAGCGGTGCAGATTTTTTCGGCCGTTCCGGCCGGCGTGCAGATTCTCGTGGTGGAACACCGGGTGCGCTACGCCCGCCCTCTGGAATACCGCAACGTTCCGGTCAACGTTGACCTGTGGATTGCCTCCGTCAAGCCGGCAAGCTTTGATATTTGCTACGAGTTCCGGGACCCGGTGGATGGTGCGCTGTGCGTGCGAGCCAGTACGACCTTGGCATTTTTCGACACTTCCTCCTCGCGCGTGCAGCGGCTCACGCCAGCCGAGCGGGCCGGTCTCGAGCCATTTATGGGGGCGCCGGTTTTTCCTAAATAGCCAGGGCCGTCGAATCGAAATAGGATAGAACTATCTAACGTATTCGACAGGAAGTGGTCTTGTGTCTAACTCTCGTGAATCCCGACCGGCCCGTCCGCAAGTAGTTCTGCAAGTCTTAGCGCGCCGCGAAGTCTCCGCGCATTTGGTCAGACTTACCCTCGGAGGCCCTGGATTCGCCGACTTTGTCGATAAGCCGGTAACAGACCGCTATGTCAAGCTACTCTTTGCCAAGCCAGAGCTAGGCCTCGAGCCTCCCTATGACATGGAGGCGCTGCGCGACCGGCTAGCCCCGGAAGATATGCCGGTGCGCCGCACATACACCGTTCGCCGGGTGAATCCGCAAGAGCAAAGCATAGATATTGAGTTCGTGGTTCATGGTGACGAGGGGATCGCCGGACCGTGGGCGCGCAATGCGCAACCCGGTGACACGCTGTGCTTCGTGGGACCAGCGGGAATCTATGCTCCCGATGCAAGCTTTGATCGTCACCTCTTGGTCGGCGACGAGACAGCGATCCCGGCAATCAGTGCGGCGCTAGAGTCCATGGATGACTCATTTGTAGCCACCGTGCTGCTTGAGGTTTCTGGCCCCGAAGATGAAATCGAGCTACCGCACGCAAAGGGTGTCGATGTGCGCTGGGTGCATCGTGGCGAAGCCTTCTCCCCGGAGTCGACGATCCTTGAACGCGAGGTTCGTGCCCTGCCGTGGTCGGAGGGGCGGGTGCAAATTTTTGCCCACGGTGAGCGTGAAGTGATGAAGAACCTTCGCCGGTATTTCCACAATGAACGAGGGGTCGAGCGGCGCGACATGTCCCTCTCGGCCTATTGGGCTTTCGGGCGGGCCGAGGATGCTTTCCAGGCCGAAAAGCGCACCCCAGTTGGGCAAATCTTCGAGGAGACGCCCATCAGCTGAGACTAACTTAGTTCAGCCTAAGAATCTTTTCGAAAAAATACGAAAGTTTCTATTGACCTTATTGGGGGTCCCTGGGCTAAGCTTTAGTCAACGCCTTCTCCGTGTGTGGTCGGAGAAGGCTAAAACTTCGCCGATGACCTCGGCGGGTTTGCCGCCAGGGAATTGCTCAGCCCCGGCGGTCGTCGGGAAACCGGCATCTGTAAGGGGAAAGGGGCTTTGGTGACCTGCTCAGTCACCGGGTCGCATGCAGAATCCCGCCAGGTTTGCACACCCTGGCGGGATTCTGCGGTTAATTGCCTTAGTTTTCCGCGCGCATTAGCTAGGCCAGATTCCGGAACATCCGCGTCGGTGGGAGCCGAGTAGGTGTGTGTCGATAAGGCCCACCGCTTCCATGAGAGCGAACATCGTGGTGGGTCCGACGAAGCGGAAGCCACGCTTCTTCAATGCCGCGGCCAGTGCCTTTGACTCGACGCTTTGGGTGGGGATTTCATCCATGGTCCGTGGGCAGGGGGTGCGCTCGGGTTTGAAGGACCAGATGAACTCGGCCAAGCCGCCGTCGGCGCGGAGGTCGAGTGTTGCTCGCGCGTTGTTGATCGTCGCTTCGATCTTCAGCCGGTTGCGCACGATGGAAGAGTCCTGCATTAGCCGTGTGACATCGTGATCGGTGAACTGGGCTACCGCCTCAGGATCAAAGTTCGCGAAGGCTAGGCGGAAATTATCGCGCTTCTTCAAGATAGTGGCCCACGAAAGACCCGACTGAAAGCCTTCTAGGCTCATGCGTTCAAAGAGTCCCTGCTCATCACGTATGGGCATGCCCCATTCGGTGTCGTAGTAGTTGCGAAGGATTTCACTGCTGGTGGCCCAGGCGGGGCGGGCTAGGCCGTCGGGTCCCATGATTAGGTCGTTGCTCACGCCGTTAATCATGGCACTTTCGCTGCGGGAGGGGTGGCCTATTGGGGATAAACGGGCTATCATCGCTATATGGCGATAATAGAGTCACTTAGCGATGCAAGGGAACGCGTCGAACTGGCTGCCGTTTTTCATGCGCTAGCCGACCCCACGCGCCTGCTGATATTGGAGCACCTGCGCACCGGGGAACACCGCGTGAAGGATCTCACCGAGCATTTGGGTCTGGCGCAAAGCACCGTTAGTGCACACCTAGCTTGTCTGCGTGACGGTGGATTGATCTCGGCGCGCAGCCAAGGGCGGGCGAGCTATTTCTCACTCGTGGACGAACAGCGCATCGCCCGGCTGCTGGCCGAGGCCGGTGCGGCCGCACAACCGCGCGGGCACCAATGGCACGAACACCACATCGAACATGCCGAAGGGAGCTAGCTGTGGGACATAACCACTCGCATCACCAGCACGACTCTGCAGGATCGAATCGCACTCGTCTTGCGTGGGCTTTTGGCATCACCGCCAGCATCCTCGTGGCCGAAATTATCGGCGCCCTGCTGACCAACTCCCTCGCCTTGCTGGTGGACGCGGCGCATATGCTCACCGACGCCATGGGGCTCTTGTTGGCGCTGACCGCAGCCCACTTGATTCTGCGTAAACCCACCACCAAGCGAACCTGGGGTTTTCGCCGCGCTGAAGTGCTCTCGGCGACCTTGCAGTCTTCGCTCCTCCTGGCCGTAGGCATCTACGCCGGGATCGACGCCATTCGGCGCCTTTTCGAACCCCCGGAGGTGCAAGCTGCCGGCCTACTGCTTTTCGGTGTCATCGGTCTCGTTGGCAACCTGATATCCATGTGGATTATCTCGGCTGGAAAGCACGAGAATCTCAATATGCGCGCAGCCTTCCTCGAAGTGCTCAATGATGCGCTCGGCTCGGTGGCCGTCATCATCGCCGCGTTGGTTATCGAATTCACCGGTTGGACACGCGCCGACTCCGTGGCCGCCCTGTTGATTAGCGCCTTAATTATTCCTCGAGCAGTGCGACTGCTGGGGGAGACAACCCATATCCTGTTGGAATCCACCCCGCGCGGGCTAGACCTGATCCAGGTGCGCGCCCACCTCGAGGAACAGCCCGGCGTGCTGGCGGTTCATGATCTGCACGCGAGCCAGATCGCGTCGAACCTTCCCGTCCTTTCGGCACATGTGGTCGCCGAGGACGCCATGTTTGACGCGCAAAGCGCAGGAGCCCTGCTCCGAGACTTGCAACGCTGCGTGGCCGATCATTTCGAGGTCAGCATTGAGCACTCGACCTTCCAAATCGAACCTGAGTCACATCACAGCAGCGAACATCACGCACAGTGCTAAAGTGCGCCAGGGATCCTGCGGGGGAGTGGGCGGCAGGTAAATGTCCACCCTAGGTATGAGCCCGGGCGTGCTAAGACCGGTCGCTGGGTCGATCAGATTTGATACAGCTAATTTATAGGCTGTTCATATGACTACAGAAACCCTGAACTCGACCAGCTACGCCGTGCAGGCGCAAGGTCTTTGCAAAAGCTACGGCCATGACTCCACCCGGGTCGACGCCCTGCGCGGCGTAGACGTTGCCATCGAACGATCCCGCTTCACCGCGATCATGGGCCCGTCGGGTTCGGGCAAGTCCACTTTGATGCACTGCCTTGCCGGGCTCGACACGGTGGATGCCGGTGACATCATTATCGGTGGCGTCAATCTCAGCCAGCTGAATGATGACCAGCTGACCACGATGCGCCGTGAACAAATCGGCTTCGTCTTCCAGGCTTTTAACCTCGTGCCCACGCTCAACGCAAAGGACAACATCCTCTTGCCGCTATCGCTCGCGGGCAAGAAATACGATCGTGCGTGGTTCCGCACAGTGATCGACACGCTGGGACTCGGGGAACGCCTCACCCACAAACCACATGAACTCTCTGGCGGACAGCAGCAGCGCGTGGCCGTGGCCCGTGCCCTGCTCACCCGCCCCGAGGTGGTCTTTGGCGACGAGCCCACCGGCAACCTTGACTCGCGCACCGGCGCCGAGGTGCTTTCCCTGCTACGTGCCTCCACACGCGAAATGGGGCAGACCATCATCATGGTGACCCACGATCCGGTGGCCGCCTCCTACGCGGACACCGTGCTGCTGATGAAGGACGGCGAGCTCGTGGGCACCCTTGCGGACCCGACCGTTGCCTCGGTGAGCGAGGCGCTGGCCTCGCTGGCGGAGTAAACGTCATGTTGCAAGTAGCCTTAGCGAATATCAAAACCTATGCACGGCGCTATATTGCCGTGTTGTTGGCGGTGGCCATTGGCACCGCGTTTCTTGGCGCAACGCTCGCGGTGAACTCCTCGACCACCGCGACGCTGAAAAATAGCCTCGGTGATCAGTACAAGAACGCCGACCTCGTGCTGAGCCAAGATCGAAAAACCGCTCCCGATACGGCATCGGCCCTAACCCTGAAAGATGTTGAGGGTCTACGCGCACTGAATTCGGTAGCCAGCGCCAACGGAACGGCCAACTCGATGGCCTCCATGCGCACCAGCCAAGACCGGTTCGACGTGTTCACCCAGCCGGTGGCCGCCAAGCCGGCGACATCCCAGACGCTACTCGAAGGCCGCGCGCCCAAGGGCGAGCGAGAGGTGATCCTCGACATCGAACACGCTAAGTCGATGGAGGTAAACATTGGCGATACCGTCGCCATGGAATTCCCGGGTGAGGAGACCATAACGGCCGATGCGAAGGTCGTCGGCCTGCAAGCCAGCTCCACGAACCCGTTGCGCTCGGGTTATGCTCAGGTGGGTCTGGCCGAGTCGTGGTGGCAGACCGTGACGCCTGAACCGTCGGCTGAGTTTGGGCAGATCGTGATCGACGCCAAGGGCGATAACCCTAGCGCCGCGCGGGAGGAGGTCTCGAAGTACTTCGCCGGCCAGAACATCTCCTACATCAAGGTGCTGAGCGCCGACGAGCAAGTAGTTCAAGACGTCGCCCAACTGACCGGCGGCAACGACCAACTCACGATCATCCTGCTGGTATTCGCGATGGTGGCATTGGTTGTCACCGGCCTCGTAGTGATGAACACCTTCTCAGTGGTGATTGCTCAGCGCACCCGCGAACTTGCACTATTGCGAACGCTGGGGGCTAAGCGCGGTCAAATCCGTTCCTCGGTGCTCCTAGAGGCTTTGCTGATCGGTATCCTAGCTTCTGCGATCGGCGTGTTATTGGCGATCGGTCTGCTCGCCGGGCTGATTGCGGTCCTCAAGTCGCTGGTGCCGACCATGAGCTACGCGACGTTGGACTACTCCATGACCGCGATTTGGGTGCCGCTCCTGGTTGGCGTGCTGATGACCGTCCTAGCGGCCTGGGTTCCGGCCCGCCGCGCCATGAAGCTTGCCCCGCTGGCGGCCCTGCGTCCCTTCGACGCGGCTAGTGTCCGCAACCGTGCCGGTGTGCTGCGGATCGTCTTTGGCTCGTTGCTCACCCTTGCTGGAGCCGTTGGGCTCGCCGCCGGTATGGTGCTACAGAACCTGCTGATTGCCTTCGCCGGAGGACTCCTGTCCTTCCCTGGCATTTTGATGCTGGCCTCACTGTTTGTTCCCGGCGCCGTCTTCGGTGTCGGCAAACTGGTTACCTCGGGGTCGGTGGCCGGACGCCTCGCGGCACTGAACTCCGTGCGTAACCCTGGGCGCACCACCGCTACGGCCACCGCACTACTCATCGGTGTGACTCTCGTATCGATGATCATGGTCGGCGGGCAAAGCGCCAAATCAACGCTCAATGAAGGCGTTATGGCCGAGTACCCAGTCGATCTGAGCGTCTACTCGGAGAAGCCTTTCAGCGATGACACACGGCAGCAACTTGAGGCTCTTGAATCTGTGCAGGCCTCGGCCACGCTACAGATGAAGCAGGCCGAAATCAGTTACTCGGACGGCACCACTATGGAAACGGAACTACAGGTCGTAGATCCGGAAGCCATGCGTAAGGTCGCGCTGAATCAGGACATCGTCCCGGCCGAGGGCCAGCTGGTCTATACGCCATGGAGCGATGAGGAGCTTACGGCGACCATCGACGGCACCAAGCTTGAAGCCAAGGCTTCTGGAGCGTTGATTAATGCGCCCTATATCAGCAAGCAGACCGCAACGCAGTTGGGGCTGAAGGATTCGCCGTCGGCCATGGGCGCCTTGATGCTCAAGCTCGATGCCGACCTGAGCCCGTCAGAGGTGCAACAGGCCGCGCAGGATATCGCCGATATCGCTGGCGTTGAAAGCTACCAGGTCTCCGGTGGAGCCATTGAGAAGTCGATGTTCGGGCAGGTCATCGACGTGTTGCTGATGATCGTTTCGGGTCTGCTCGCGGTGGCCGTACTCATCGCGCTGATCGGTGTGGCCAATACGTTGAGCCTGTCGGTTCTCGAACGAACTCGAGAGAATGCGCTCCTGCGTGCCTTGGGCTTGAAGAAGGGCCAGTTGCGTTCCATGTTGGCGACCGAAGCCGTGCTGATCGGCGGGGTCGCGGCACTGCTCGGTATCGTACTGGGCGTCGCTTACGGCTTGATGGGTGCCTATAGTGCCTTGGCAGCCGTGGGTACCGTGCACTTCAGCATCCCTTGGCTGCAGCTGCTGGTGGTGCTGGCTGTGAGCGTTGTCGCCGCGTTGCTGGCTTCGGTCACTCCGGGCCGCAAGGCCGCCCGACTCTCACCGGTGGAGGGTCTAGCCACCGAGTAAGCGTCGTAACCCGGAGTTTGAAAGGGCCCGGTGCCCGTCAACGATCCCATGCGGGAGAGCTGACGGGCACCGGGCCTCGTTCTGTTACCGGCCGGTATCAAGGAATCTCACAGGCTAGTTTCCTAAGCTGATGACGATCGTTCTTTTTACTACTGTGTAGAACGTTCCCGTGCTTTCTGGGGAGAAAGCACCCTTGGGGCTCCGGGCCAGTTCGTATATGGCCGGGCTATGCCCGGACCTCAGGGAGAAACTGGCCCGCAGTAGCAGGCGAACCCAGAGTTTCAGTCACCCAGCCTGATTGTGGTAGCCACCGCCGGCGAACGCCCCGTAGTCACGAATCCCGAAATATTCGACCCGGGATGTTTGATGATGTCGGTAATCGATCCCAGGTGCCGGCTCAAGTCGATCTTGTCTTCGGGCGCGGCCAACACCAGATGGAAACCGAACTCCTGCAAGGCGCGAATGCCCGCCGCCGCATAATCGGCATTGGCCTGAATGAAGGCTTCATCGATCATCACCGTGCCGTAAGAGGTAAAGCCTGCGGCCGCAAAGCCCAGCTGGTAGGCCAGGGCCGCACCCATGATAAATGAGGTGAAGCGCTGCCCCTCGCCACCGGAGAGCGTTCCGGGCTCCAGCCCGGTTTCGATCTCGCCGTTGGTTTTGTGTTCGTTGCAGCTAATCACCACATGCTGGCGCACGTCGAGCACGGTAGAACGCCACGCGCTGCGCTGCGGGTCGCTCAAGGCTTGCACGAGCGCCTCGAGCGCCTGATATGAACTAGCAAGGGTGCTTTCTTCCTTGGTCGTATAGGCCTGAGCCAATGCCTGCTTCAGTTCGTTTCGGAACGTCCCGGCTTCGGCAGGAATCGCGTTGCTGACCTCGAGGCGCAGCACCGATCCATGTTCGAAGGGCACATCGGCCAGAATCTGATTCAGTGGCTTAATGCGCTCGGAAATCATCCGGCGTTCCTCATCGAGCAATTGCAGCAGGTCGCTGAAACGCTCGTAGGAACGGTTGGCAAAGTATTCGCGGAACTGTTCCTCATGGTGCGGCAGTCCGTCTGCAACGATTTGCGCATGTAGCTTGGCGTAGTGCTCTGCGGCTTGGGGAGACGTACCGTGCGTTTGTGCCTGAGCCGGACCGAATTCCCGGGCGAAGCGTTTGAAGGTTTCGCTCAGTTCACCGGCGACTTCCTGACGTTCGCTACGCAGCTGATTCAGCTCGGTGCCGAGACTCAACTTGAGATCGGCGAAAATTTCGGTGATCGAATCATTGCTCGGGCACTGTCCTTCGGACAGCTGTGCCAGCAACTGATGGATCGTCGGCTGCTGTGCCAACTCGGTCGGTACCTGTCCGATCCAGTCCTCGGCATCCTCGCCCTCGGTGCTGGCAAGCACCTTTTCGGCGCGGGCGATCTGGACACTGGTATCTTCAATGCGGGCCCGAGTCAGCGCCAGCTCTCCGACTACCGACTCGCTTTGCGCGGTGGCTTCTTCGATATCGGCGCGCACCCGGTGCGTATCACCGGTTAACGTCATTGCGTCGCCGAGCTGCTGCTCCTTGGCCCGGAGTTCGGTCAGAGCGGCCGTAGAGTCCAGTTGCGCGAAGCTACGGTCATCCTGCATCAGGGCGGTGAGCAGCCGCGTCTTGGCCGCCATCTTGTCCTTGGCCGCGGTACGCTCGGTGGCGGTCTGTTCGGCCAGGGCAATTTCGTCTTTGAGCTTGCGCGCCTTGGCCTGAAGCTCAGATATCTTGGATTCGTTGGTGAAACCGAGCAGGTACTCGCTGGCTGGCAAAGTTCGGGTATCGCGTTCGTAGCTGCCCTTCCCCGACTTGATCGTGCCGGCTGGGGTGATTGCCTTGGCGTGTAGGTGCATCTGCGCATCAGAATCCACGCACACCAGTGGGTAGTCGGCCGCGATCTTGGCGCGAAGCCACCGCCCCGCCGGCGTGGAAGCGAATTCCAGCTTGCTCACCAGATCGTTAGGTCCTTCGGTGGCTTCACGAGGTGTGGTGGACATATCCGCCCAGCGCACGCGTCCCAGACCGGAGAGCTGGTCAATGGCGTGGGTGACCTTGGACAGGTATTCGCCGGGCACCAGAATGGTGCGCGCCAGCGTTCCCAATGCCTTCTCGGCGGCTAGGCGCCAGTCGTTCTGCGTGCCGGCCACATCCATAAGTTCACCGGCAAAGGGCAGATCCGATTCAGCTAGGGAGCAGGCCGAGGCGATGGCGCGTCGCGCGGCCACCGATCGGTCGTCAATGTTGCTACCTCGGCGCTGGTACGAGACGATCTGTTCGTTGAGCGTATCGGCACGCTTGCGCAGATTAACCAATGCGGCCATGGCCTCGTATTGCACCGTTTGCACATCGGCGGCGATCGATTCCAACTGCTGAAGTCCGCGCGCCGCATTCGCACGAAGCTCATCAAGGCCGGGTCCGCTGAACTCGAACTTCAGCCCGGCCTCGCTAGCCTGCTCCTGAAGTTCGTGGATGACCTGCTGCTTTTCCGCCAAGGTTTTGCGCGCCGCGTCGGCCTCGCGCTCCAGAAGCATCAGTGAGGCGGTACCAGAGTCATTACTGGCCGCGTGCAGGGTTTGCAGCCGGGAGTCGAGCTCCTCTTTACGGGCCACGAATTCTGCTTCGTTGGCCCGCAAGGATTCCAAGCTCTGCGTATGGCGCTGTAGGTCATTGCGCAATACGTGACGGCGCACCTGGGCTTCGAGCTGGGCGATGTCTGACTCAAGGAGTGTGCTGGTGGCCTCGATCTTGGCACCAAGGGCGCGGTACGTGGCGTCCTGGGCCGGGACCTTGGCCAACACATCGCGTTGTGCCCGAGCGGTGTCCAGCTGCCGGTAAATTCCACGCAAGTGGGCAAAGTCTTCGACCGCGGCGGCGGCGGCCTTCAACGTGGCCGGTTCGGCGAGCACCTCATGACGGAAGAACAGGTTAACGCCCTTGGCTAAGCCCTTGCCGTTCTGCAGGGTACGTAGCAGCGCGAAGGCCTTATCGGACTCGACACCAAGCCGGCGGCGTACCTTCTCAATGAACGCCTTATGCGTATCAAAGGCCTCGGCTGGAGCCAGCGCCTTGGCCAACGAGGACATCGTGAAACGGCGCGGCCCGTGATCTTCCAAGTCGGAGATCTGCAGCGGACCTTCACACAGCAAATAGTGCTTCGAGACCTGAGACTCGAGACCTGCATCGGGCAGGTCAAAGACGGCGCCGGCGCTCACCACGTTGCCGAGGCCGTCTTCATAACTCAAGATAATGGCGCTCCATGTCGCCCCCGGACGCTGATAGACGGTCCCGGCAGCGGTCTTGAACTTTCGTCCGCGCATGTAGGAGAACGTGGTACGGCGGTCCTCACGCGAGACAGCCTCATTCGCCGATTCATTCAACCGTGGGCTGGCGAAGAACACATGCCCCATGGCATCGAAGAGCGTGGACTTGCCTACGCCGGGGTGACCCGTGATCAGTGTTCCACGCCGGTCGATCTCCAGGGAATGTAAACCATGGAAGGTTCCCCAGTTGACGATTTGGATACGGCTGAGGCGATGCTGGCCCGGGTTCAGTCCGCCGCCGATGGGCAGGGTCATCTCAATGCTCATGGGTTACTCCTGCACCAATTCGATGGTTTCTTGCGCGGCAGACTCACCGTCTGAGCTCACATCCAGCGTGGCTTCATTGGCGTCGATTGCCGCGATATAGGCGGGAATGTCGGAAATGCTGGCTAACGGCAATGCCATGGCGAGCGCCGGAGAAATCCGGTACTCGTCCGGAATTTCCGTGCCTGTCAGTAGGCGCAAGGTCAGCAGGCGGCCAATTGCCGCATCGCAGGACTCGGCGAAGCGCTTGTCGTCGCGGTCCCCGGCCGGTCGATGCTCGGCGAGGATCTCGTGCATTGCACTTCGCGATATGGCGGCGTCGCTGCCGGTACCGGCATGCTGCTCGAGCAATAGTCGTAAACGTAAAGCCAGCAGAGTTTCGTCGCGGCGCAGGGCGCGCCGCGGGGCGATCGGTGCGGTATGGGCGTGATCGATCTCAGCTGGAGTGAGCATCGCGATCTTACGTTCGGCATCGATCGTCAAGAGCAGAAAAATCTCGCTGACATAGGCCTCAATGCTTTCGCGTTGATCAAGCAGAAGCTGCCAGCCCGTCGGATCGGTGGCACCGTCGAGGTAAGGGCCACGCAGAAGTCGCACCAGTAGCTGGCGTAGTGCCAGATCGAACCGGCCGCGGTCGCCTTCGAAGAGGGGTTCGGTGATCGGCTGGTTCATAGCGGCTCCTTCGTGAAACTCAGGGCGGGGACTTCGGCGGTGCGGATGCTGCCATCGATCTGGGTGAACTGGAGGGTCAACATGTGGTGTGTATCGAGCGGCTCGGAGTTGACTCGGCCGATCTCGATCAGCGCTCTGATGCTGTTCACATGGCGATCACTCGGCGGCAAAGAGTGGAACACCTCATCGAGCCCGACTTGACTACCCCGGTCGGTCAGCCGGTCGGTGATGTGCTGGCGAAGCGCTGGCATATTGGCCTGTGGGGTGCTTGGGGTGCGCACGATATCTTCGGCACTGAACTCGGGAGCCGCAGCCAACGGTGGTGGCGCCACATGCTCGGAGGGATCGTAGATTCCCAGCCCGGATAATGTCACGAACTGAGGGGCGAATAAGCGTAGGGGAGTGAGGGCACTACGTGGCTTGAGCGCGGTGGACCGAGCTACGGCTGTTTCGGCCTCGCGTACCGCGTGGCGTAGTAACTGCGCCTCATGGTAGTCCTCGGATTGGATGAACGCGTGCAGCGATTCGGAAAGCTTGCCGTAAGACTCATGCACCTCGGCAGCCTGACGGCGCAGTTCACGTAGCAGGTTGGTCAGAATATGGCGTTCGGGCGCCTGCAAGTCGTCGACGAAATCGCGTTCGAGAACCTCGGCCACGGCCTCGCGGAAGCGCCGCTGCGCTTCGGGAGAGTTGAGGAATTCGGTGAACCCTTGGAAAGTTTCGCCCTCTGCGGTGGAGCGTAGCTGCTTGTCGGCGGCCAATACCTGACCAATGGCGACACCCTTAGCGGTGGAGGCATCAACAATATCCTCACGCAACGAATGCAACATTTGCAGAACGCCGTCACGCATTCGTTTAAAGTCGGCAGGCAAGCTCGACGCGAGGTCCAGCACCGAACGCGTGGCCGAGAGCGCGCTGGAACGGGACAGTACTTCGGTGCCATCGCCCCGGCGGAGGGCATCGATCTGTGCTTGGCGGGTCGCAATTTGGGCTTCTAAGGCT
The DNA here is from genome assembly GCA_031317595.1 of Glutamicibacter sp. PS. Lineage (GTDB taxonomy): Bacteria > Actinomycetota > Actinomycetes > Actinomycetales > Micrococcaceae > Glutamicibacter > Glutamicibacter endophyticus. Next base: position 2,099,857 of record JANCMB010000001.1, on the reverse strand, counting down.
CGGATGCGCGCTTCGGGATCCGGGTCGGTGTCGTGCGCCAAAGACTCCAGCGACGAGAGCAAGGTATTGAGTCGTGAGGAGTTCAGATGGGAATCCTCGGTGGAAAAGTCGGTCAAGAAGCGCAGCACGCGCAACGTGTGTGCACTGGGTTCATAGACGAAGTGCCCGTCCCGCAGCGGGCGCGCCAAGATGCCCTGGCGTACCCAGAGCTCGGCGTAATCCGCCGCCGTATAGCTAGTGGCCAGCTGTTCGCCACTCTCACGCACGACCTTCAGAAATGAATCCAGCGAGGCATGGAATATTTCCAAAGCCACCTGCGGCTTGTTCGCGGAGAACTCGGCCTGCATAAAACCCAGGGCCCACGGTTGCGTAGTCAACAACCGGTAGGCCGCGGAATTCCTGAACGATTCGGCTTCTTGCCACAAGCGCTTCGCATGCTGCGAGGGCTGCATACTTTTCCTTTGACTTCCGAGGGCCTAACTTGTCAATTCTAGTTCATCGGAGCACCCGTCTCCGAGCGATCTGCGGGCATCGGGCTGGGAGCTAACGCACAATACCGGTTTGCCCACGCCACGATATTCGCCACTGGCTCCGTGGTGTTCGCGGGCACTACACCTCACGCAAAGTGAATTCATGAAGTGGATTGTCAGTCTTTATTCCTTCACGTGACCACCGAAAATGTGTAGGGTCGACAGCAAGATAGCGATGTGGTGCAAGAAGGCACGAAACAGCGAAGGGGCCTGGGATGCGGAGCTCGCAACTAGTATCGGCATTACTCATTGGCGCTCTAGTGCTCAGTGGCTGTAGCGCACAGCCGACGAGCGACCCGACCGAATCTTCCTCTCCTTCATCCTCCGGGCCAACCGCTCAAGAAAAAGAGGCTGCCCGGGTTAGCCAGGTGAAGGACGAGATCAACCGTCTTGCCGATGGTTACGATCTAGACGCCGCCATCAAGCTGGCCGAGAGCGACTCGAACGAGCAGATCACCTCGATGGTCAGGGGCCTGAAAGAGGAAAAAGAAGATCTCGTGACCTGGAAGTCGCCGCAGAAAATTTCGCATCTGTTCTTCCACTCGCTCGTGGTTGATCCTAAGCGTGCCTTCGACGGCGACGAAGACGCGCAAGGATATAAGGACTACATGGTGACGCAGAAAGAGTTCGAGGCGATATTAGCCGAGCTCTACAAGCGTGACTACGTACTCGTGAACCCGCACGATTTCGCTGGACTCAACGAGAAGGGAAAGATGGCCTACCGGAAGATCAAACTTCCCAAAGGCAAAACCCCACTGGTCATATCGGTCGATGATCTGAGCTATTACGAGTACATGGAGGACGACGGATTCGCCAGTAAGCTCATCATCGATAAAAACGGCAAGGTCCGTAACCTCTACGTGGACGGAAAAGGCGAGGAACATGTAGGCGCATACGACGTCACGACGTTGATTGACGACTTCGTCGCCGAGCATCCAGACTTTTCCTACCGCGGAGCCCGTGGCATCGTGGCACTGACCGGCTACAACGGCATTTTCGGCTATCGCACCTCGGCCAGTCAGTACAAGGACAGCAAGACGCTGAAGAAAGATCAGCAGACTGCGCAGAAGATCGCTGAAGCAATGAAGGACACCGGTTGGGTGTTCGCGTCGCACTCCTGGGGCCACATCGCCACCGGAACCGTAAACATGGACCGTTTTAACCGGGACCGCAAGCTTTGGCGCAAGGAAGTTCGCCCCCTGATCGGAGACACCGATCAGTTCATTTTCCCCTTCGGGTCGGAACTGGCCGGCGTGGGCACCTATCATTCGGCACGCTATCGTGCACTGGCGAAAGATGGGTTCGACTTTTTCTATGGAGTCGACGGCACCACCACCTCATGGATGCAGCAGGGTGAGAAGTATCAGCGGCAGATGCGGATCAACATCGACGGATTGCAGTTTGCCAAGCAGCGCAAGGGCGACCGGCCCGTGCTGGACGATTTCTTTGATGTCGACAAGGTTATCGACCCAGCACGGAAATAGTCGTTGGACTCTATGAGAGATTGAGGAACGCGCCGAGCTGCTCCAACGCTGGAATGCTGGTGGGCAGGAAGTTTGTCAGATCGGGCGACCGTACGATGACCGCGCGCCATTGACCACGTGAGATGGCAACGTTGATGCGGTTGCGATTGAGCAGAAAGTCGATACCACGGGCCGCATCCTCGGCCGAAGAGCACGCCATGCTCACCAGCACGACCGGTGCTTCCTGCCCTTGGAACTTATCTACTGTGCCGACCTTTACACCGGCTAGGCCATGAGCCTGGAGAGTTTCGCGCAGCAGATTGACCTGCGCGTTGTAGGCCGCCACGACAAGAATGTCCTTTTCCGCTAAAGGTCGCGCCTCCTGCGACTCATCAGCGGCCCAGGCCAGCCCCAGGTGCTCCTGAACTATCTCCACGATGGCCGCGGCTTCTTCGGGGCTACTGGTGGTATTTCCACGGTGCGGCACCAGGCGGGTCTGCACTCCGGCGCTCGGGCCACGCAACGTACGGGCAGCAGCGGCCGGAGTGGACCCCAACTGGCGGTCATAGCTCAACGCCGAGACCTTGGAACAGAGCTCGGGATGCATCCGCCACGAATTCGCAAGGAAATAGCCCAGATGCGGTGGCAACGTGGGATGGCCTGCAGACAGCCACCCCAACGCCGACTCGTCCACCGGTTGTGGGTGAGAGCCCTGAGTGACCTGCGGCAGCTGCTGTGGATCGCCCAAAAGCAGCAGGTTGCGCGCTGCTACGGCCACGGCGAGCGTATTGGCTAAGGAGAATTGCCCCGCCTCATCGATGACTAGCAAGTCCAAGCTGGCGCGGGGCACCGAGGAGCCGGTGAGCGTCCAGGCGGTACCGCCTATCAATCCGCCTCCGTCGGCGGCGAGTAATGCCGCCACGTCCTTCTTCGTGCGCGTCTGCCAGGGAACGTTGCGTTCTACCGGCACCTCCTTGGCGACCAGATCTTGGGGCAATCCGGCGGCGATCGTCTTGATCAGTACGTTTTCGACTACCGCATGAGATTGGGCCACCACCCCGACCTTCCAGCCCTCTAGTACTAATTCCTTGATCACATGCGAGGCGACGAAGGTTTTTCCGGTTCCGGGAGGGCCCTGTACCGCCAGATACGAGTGGTCAAGGTCGCGTACGGCCGTCAGGACCGCTGGATACACCTGCGGTAGTTCATCGACCACCGCAGGGGTCGGAGGCTCACTCAGGGATTTGAATCGCGGAGGAAGCCGGCGCAGGAGATCCAAAGCCGCATTGCGGGGCAGTTCCGGGACCGTCGCGCCGACCGTCTGGGCTATTTCGCTGAGCGCCGCTTCGATGCTTTTGGTGGCGATAGGACTCGGCGGAGTTAATGCCAGCGGAAACGCTCCGTACGTCGGAATCTTCGCGCTACTTTTTTCCTTAACCTCCAAATACCCCTGGCCGATGCTGAGCACGGTGGTGTTGAAGGCGCCGCCGCGTTCGGTGGTCTCGTTTTCCATACCTTCGGGCAGTGGGGAGGCGAACATGGCGAAAAATGCGCTCCCTGGCGCTACCAATGAACCCTCAGCCAGGGTGCCCTGCAACCGGGTAATGCGTGTGAACGTGCGGGCGCGTTCGGTCTCCTTATGCCAATCCTCCAGGATTTGAGCACTGCTCACGGTGAAGACCCCGCGCTGCTCGCTCCAGTCGTCCAGCGGGGCGGAGAGCCTATCGAAATGCTCCCACCAATACTGCTTGCGTTCGCGGCGGTGATATCCGGTGGCGGCCGCCACCATGGCGATAGCGCGCTCATCGTCGCTGAACTGGTGGCTTGCCGGTAAGGCATTCAAATACTCATGTAGCCGCTGTTCTTCTGGGCTTGGTTCGGCCTCGGAATTAGGTAGCGGTTCTTCGATGGCTCGAGGCCCGCGGCAGTTTTCCGGGCCACCGATCAAGTCCAACAGCCAGTCGCGCAGGCGCAGTGTCGACAGGCAGTCGTACTCGTTGTAATCGGCGATGGAATCCAGGATGTGCTGAGCGCGGAGCGAATCGCCGTTGGCCAGCGCATCGCTGTAGTGAGCGTAGGCGACGACCGAGGCCCCGGCATCCGTGACCTCTCCTGACCGCAGGTGCTCGCCCATGTAGAGCGGCTCAAGTTTCTTGATGGAGTAGGAACGAGCCGAGACCAGCAGTGATTGGCGTACCGTCTCATAGAGATCGACCAGTAGCCCGTCGCGAAGCCACCGATCGATATCGTCTTCGGCGCTGACATGGATTTGCGAAAGTTTGCGCAGAGCCGTTTTTTCATAGGGTGCGTAATGGTAGACGTGCATCTGCGGGAAACGACGTCGTCGTTCGTTGACGTATTCGACGAAATCTAGGAAAGCCACGCGTTCCTCGGCGCGGTTGTGCGCCCAGAAAGGCCGGAACACCGGTTCCCCGGTGTCGTACTCGATCACGCCAAAGAGATATTCCAGACCCCACGAGAGGTCATGAGGGTCCTGATACATTGGGTCGCCCTCGAAGTCGAAGAAGATGTCCCCGGCATCGGGGTGCGGCAGCCGCTTAATACTCTCGGTGGATTTGAGCTTGTACCGCACCTGGTCAACGGCCCCGTCGTATTCGATGGTGCCCAACTGCATTTGCGCCTGCTCAACATAACGGGCGCGTGAACTCCCAGCAGTGGCAGTGGCCTGGGCGAGCTCTTCAATCGTGAAAATGCCCTCTTTGCGCAGAGTCGCACGTTGCGCCAGCGACATACCTGCGACGAGAAGCAGATCGCGGTGTTCCGCAACCTGTTCGGCACAAAAATCGCAGCGCCCGCACACGCGCAGCGAGTCGCTGTCCCAGGGCACCTGACGATCAGCTTTCCGGTGAGCCCGAACGAGATCTAAGAAGTGGCGACGCTGTGCGTGGAACACCGGAAGAATTTCCGCGATTCGGTGTTCACTCGTGCTGTCATCGCCCAGGACGAGACTGGCCACCGGATGCACAGCGATCCCCTCGGCCTGCAGCTGGTCTGCGTAGGCGGCGAGTTGTAGTAGCGCAGACACCCGAGCATGTCTGGCCAACTTGGTGTCCCACACCGCCCAGCTGCCGTCGGATTGGCGCACGAGGAAGTCGGCAAATCCCACCATGAGCCCATCGAAAAACGTTGCCTGAAAGACCACGTCGGCCCCGGAACGCAACACCTCCATAGTCGCTTCATGGGCTTCCCGAAGCGCGGACTCGCTCATTTCAGGACGGTCGGTAAATTCCTTGACTCCGGTGGCGGTGACCGGATCGTAAGCGCCGAAGCGTTCGCGCAGCCGAGCAAGCACCCGCTGCTCATGTGCGTCGCCAAGGACCGCAGTGCGCTCGAGCATTTCGTCAGTTGCGAAGTCTGGTTTCGCGCGGCGTCCGAGCTTCACATCCAACAGGTAGAGGCACTGGTATTCGCAACCTACGGCTACCGAGATATCACTGGGGGAGTAAATGAAGTTTTGTCCCTGAAAAAACACGGTGACCAGTGCCTCTCATCGATCCGGAGTGTCAGGAATCAACCTAACATTGGGCAACGACTGTTTGTCACTGACCAGTGAAGCTCAGTCTTTCTGGCGACGCTTGCCACCAAGCAACAGAGACAAGACAGCGACCGCGCCAGTCACGGCATTGACCGCCGGCCATGCACCCATTTTCTTGGCCAAGGGGTGCGAACCGCCGAAGGCTGCGAGGTAGCAGACGGTGAGCAAGCTAGCTCGCCCGGCGCCGGCGTCCTTCTTCCATATCGCAAACGCCCCGGTTCCGGCCGCGGCAAGCACGGCCCCGCCCAGCGGCCGATTCTTCGTGCTTCGCGCCGTGGCAAAGCCACCGATCAATCCGGTAACGGCTAGCGCAGTCGATGCAATACGGGCCATGGTGACTCCTAAACTCGGGGCGGGAATTACTCTTGCCCTTCATCTTAGGCGCTTGTCCGAAAGCTTCGGCGTGCTCACCTCTGGCGCTCAGCGAGAGCTGGAAAGATGAATGGATTATGGAGGAGTTCTTCACGCACCTGCTTGAACGACTAGGGCAGATGCCCGCGCAGCCCCCGACGGTGCTACAGCTCGTGATCGTCGCAGCCCTAGTGACACTGCTGGTACTTCCGCGTTCGCTCTGGCGGGTTACCGGCATGTACTGCACGCTGATTCACGAGCTGGGGCACGTTATTTTCGCGCTTTTTACCGGTCGTTTCGTAACGAGCCTGCAATTGGGGTGGGACCACTCTGGTCAGGTGGTGAGCCGAGGCCGACGCGGATGGTCTTCGGCCATTTCTGGTGTTGCTGGATATCCGGCGCCCTTGTGGTGCGCTGCGGGGCTACTTGCGGCGGCTGCGGCCGGTTACTCCGGGTGGGCACTGTTGGCCTTCGCATTGCTCTTTTGCGGTGCCTTAATATTCGTGCGTAATCTTCCAGCCGTCCTCGTCTGTGGCAGTAGCGCCGGCGCCGCACTGGCGATTTTGCTTTTCGCTCCGATCCCGTATTTCACTTTTGCGGTGTTGTTCACGGGCGGTTTTCTATTGCTGGCGGGGCTACGCGACATGCTGAAGCTTCTGTCGGTTCACCTCTGGCGACGGCACCATCGTGAACAGTCCGATGCGGTGCTGATAGCGCGCTCGACCGGTGGGTACGCATGGATCTGGTTATGGCTGATCATGATCCTCTGCGCCTGTGGGGCATGGGGCGCGGTGCTAGGTGTACTGCACCTAGTCACGCTCGCCGGGTGAGCGCTCCCTAGACGTGTGTTTGGCCCGCGACCACCGAGTCAGTCCCCAACCGGCGGCAAGGGCCACGGCAACCGGTAGCCAGCGTGTTTTACGTTTACCTGAGTTACGCGGCTCTTCCCAAGACAGTTGCATCAGCGGATCTCCGCCGTGCTCGACCATGATGTTCTGCGCGTTGGCTCTGTCCTTGTGCTCGCCGAACTCCTGCTTGCGAATCTGCGTGTCATCACGCACCGGGAGCTGCAGGTGCTCGGCGGCCGGAATGCCGGCACGAAGCTGATGCAACCGGGCAAATTCGATATCGACCATGGCCCCGTAAAGTAGTGCGATATTACTGATCCACCCGGCCAAGACGAGGACGATGACGCCACCGATGGCCCCATAGGTGGCTGAATAACTGGCAAAGCGGGTGAGGTAAAAACCGAAGCCGAGTACCGCTAAGACCAAGGTGGTTAGTGCGGTCAGCGTACCGGGGGAGAACCAGCGGAAGCGCTCGCGCTTCACATTCGGTGTCAGGTAGTACAGCAACGCCAGAATCAGCAGGAACATCACGAGCATGATTGGCGGCTTCGCCCAGTTCCACAGGGTCACGAAGTTATCGCCCAAGCCAATAAGGCTCCCCAACCCGCGTGCGATCGAACCCGAGGTTACCAGGAACACCAGCGAGATGACCGCGACGAGCATCATCATGAGGGTGATCATGAACATTTGAGGCCGGCGCTTCCACGAGGGGCGACCTTCCTGTACTCCGTACATGCGATTCATGGCCCGGGAGAATGCTTGTACGTACCCCGAGGTACTCCAGATGGCACCGAGCGAACCGATCAGGATAGCGAGCGTGGTGCCGCTGGCCTCGGAGGCGAGCCCGTCCAGTAGTTGCCGGGCGGTGTCGAGCAATTGCTGCGCATCGCCCTGCAACGGATCACCGTTCGGTGACATGGATCGCTCAAGCAGGTCCATGATCCACTGCGAGCCGCCTTCGCTGGCCCCCGCGAGCGACAGCAAAGAAATCATCGCCAGTAAGCCGGGAAACATTGCTAAGACCAGAAAGTATGACAGCGCCGCGGCCGCATCTAGCCCACCGACTCGCATGAATTCGCGTAAGGCTCGGGGGAAACACCCTAGCGCTTCGCGCAGTCGCTGACTGTTTGCCTGCGTTCCGTTCATACGTGCCTCCTCGCAGTGCCGCCCGGCCCTTGTCCTGGTGCTCTGTGCAACACCTTAGCGAAAGAGCCGGGCGGAAACGATGCGAAATGAATGCTATGTCCTACACAGCAACCCTTTTGCGAATAAAGGCCGAGAGCTGATCAACGAGAATGATCAGGACCAGTACCACGAGAATTTGGGTGACCATCGCATCGAACTGGAAAGACTTAATTGACTGATTGATAAGAAGACCGATGCCCCCTGCGCCGACAAGGCCCAGCACTAGCGAGGAGCGTACATTGACGTCAAAGCGGTAAAGGAGCAGACCTACAAAGGATCCGGTCACCATGGGCAAGGACGCATGCATGACTTGTTGCAACCGAGTTGCTCCAGCGGTTCCGAGCGCCTGTTGCGGTCCTTGGTCGGACTCTTCCAGTGCTTCAGCCCAGAGTTTCCCCATAACACCCGTATTGTGGCAGATCAATGCCAAGACTCCGGCGAACGGGCCTAGTCCAACGGCGGTGACGAAGATAAGCGCGAAGACCACGTCAGGAACCGCACGAAAGAACGAGAGGAGCGCCCGGGCGAGCTGGTAGACCACCTTGTTTCCGCTCGTTGTTCTGCTACCGAGGACGGCGAGTAACAGGGCCGCCGGAATTGACAGCGTCGTGCCGAGAAGGCCAATCCAAAGGGTTGTCGCCGTGGCAGCTAGTGCCGGGGCCAGAACCGTGTCCCAATCAAAATCGGCGGGGAATGCGTCAGACAGGAATGCTCCCATGCCCTCAGCACCTGCGATCAGTTCACTGATCCTAAAACCAGTGTCGCGAAGTGCCACAACATGCAGAGTCACGAGGACAGCGATGGAAATGCCGGCCGTGGTCCAGCGGCTGACCGCGCGGGGCCGCGGCGGTACGTGGGAACGGCGGATTTCGAATGTTTGCTGACTCACGCCGCAACCGCCTTCGCTGAGTAGAGACGTTCGCGCAGGCCGTTAGTTAAGCCTTGGACCGGCCCCGAATACTCGATTCGACCGTTGAGGAGTCCAATCGCTCGATCTGCATAGCGCAAGGCAAGGTCAGGCTGATGCAAGACGGCCGCGACTGCTAAGTTCTCCTCGTGTGCCAGATCGTGCAGCAAAATCATAACTTCCTCGGCGGCGGCCGGGTCCAGCGCGGAAACTGGTTCATCCGCTAAGAGCACTTCCGCACGTTGGCACAGGGCTCTCGCCACGGCAACACGTTGAGCTTGACCGCCAGACAGTCGCCCAGCTAATTCATGGGCGCGGTCGGCCATTCCCACGCGTTGTAGCGCAGCCATGGCTTCTTCTTGTAACTCACGTCCGAAGAACAACGGAGAAACACTCGCACTACCGGATAACCGCCCGAGCGCCCCGGCGCATACATTCTCTAACGCAGTACGTCGCGGAACTAGGTGGATTTTTTGGAAGACCATGGCGATTGGTCTACGGGCGATACGCAATGATCGCCCGGAAAGGGTTTGCAGATCGCGACCGTGTAAACGGACACTACCGGAATCGGGGGTTTCCAGTCCCATCACGCATTTGAGCGTGGTGGACTTTCCTGAGCCGTTGGCCCCGAGGAAGGCCACGACTTCTCCACGGTGTAAGGAAAAGTCGACGTCATGGAGCACTTTGCGATCGCCGTACGATTTGGCCAGCGAACCAACGCGTAAGATTGGGTAATCCTGATCGAGTGCCCGCATTAGATATCGTCCTCGGTGAGCTTCATGGTTTTCGCTAGGTCGAAGAGCGGGGCGTACGTCTCCTTAGTTACTTTTTGCAGGTTTCCCGCGGGCTTTACATCGAGGAAGTTCGCAACCTCCTGAATGGTCTCGGGCTCGAGATTTAATAGGGCTTGCGAGATGGCGTCCTTGAGTTTCGGGTCCATATCCGGAGCCACCGTAATCGGGTCATTAGGAATCGGATCGGAGGTCCAGATCTGACGATAATCCTCGACGGTGAAGTTTCCTTCGGAGGTGGCGGTTTCCAAGGTCTGGGAATTGATTTCTGCGGCGTCGACTGTGCCGTTGGTCAGGGCAAGCAATGCTTCGGGGTGCCCGCCGGCGTAATTGACGTTCAATTCGTTTTCTGCGACGCCGGCTTTAGCTAGCGCATAACGGGGCAGCACATCTCCCGAGGTGGAACCCACCGAACCGAGCGCAAGGTCTTTACCGCGCAGGTCCTCCACGCGTCGGATGGATGAATCCTTGGGAACCCAAATGCCGCCGGTATAGGTGGAGAGTTCCCCGTCCGCGGTGCCGAAGGACACGAGCGGCTCGGCGCCCGCTTTGCCATCGGCAAAGACGTATCCCATAGGTCCAAATTGTCCGAGGTCCAATTTGCCGTTTCGCATTGCCAGAACTTCCGCAGCGTAGTCCTCGACGATTTGGACTTCAATGGGACAATTGAGTTTTTGGCTCAGAGCCTCAGCTAGGGTGCGGTAAGCCGGCTCCAATTTGCTCGGGTTCTCATATGGTTCAACGCCGAAGCTTAGTCCTTCAGCCGGGCAGAGACCATCGTTGTTTCCTTGCCCTTGCGGAGCTGCCTCAGAAGCAGGCGAGCAGGCGGCGAGGCTGAGTGCCGAGAGGGCTAGAAGCATTCCGGTGAGGATTTTTTGGGATTTCATGAACATGTTCCTTTGCGAGGTTTATGGCGAGCTGTGGGAAGGATTATGAGCGGCTTGGGGTGAATACGCGGGATTTGAGGTTCGCTTCAGCCAGTCCGAATCCAATGGTCATGCCGATCCCGCTGGTGACGGAGACAATCGTGAGTCCGTCGCGAAGGTCCCGTATCAACAGCGGGCCACGCGTCGATGAGGCGTAGACGCCCTGCCAGCGTTCGCTCGGCGCCTCTGTAGCCGGCAAGACCTTAGCCAGTTCGCCCAGGAGCACGTTTGATATGTCCTCCTGCAGAAAAGGCGGCTGAGTGCTGGCGTATGAGTGGGAATCGCCGAGTAAGAATGTCCCGTCGGGTCGCTGGGTATACATGACGTTGGCACCAATTTGCATAAGCTCGGGCTGGTTAGCGGAAATTTCCCGCTGCAACTGGGGGTAGGAAGGCATATGGCTAAAAGCGTCGTAACGGAGCATGGACGTTCCGGTCAGTACCGCCGGAGTGACGTCAACCTGTTCGGTAGGCTTAGCGGCAACCATCTGCAGTGCGCACCGAACGAGGTTGTGCTCCTTAGCAATCTGCGGGAATAGATAATCAACGTCGTGCCCCACACAAACAAACACCTGATCTGCTTCGAATGTCCCTCGCGTTGTGTGCACCGCATGACGACGATGCGTACCGGGAGCAAAGTTCGTTGCGGCGGTCCCGTTGAGCACTTCGACGTGAGGGTGCTCGGCCAACCAGAGGTTGAGTGATCCGGCGGCGGTCCGCGGATCGACACGTAGGTCGTCGCACAGGAAAGCTCCACCGATAAGGGGCGTTTCTGCCGGCAACCTGAGTTGCTCGAGTACTTCGGAACGGTTGAGCAGACTTACCTGCCCCTGCGGGCGCGAGGCGGAGAATTCTCGGAGGACCTGAATCTCCACTTCACTTCGGGCAATGACGACCGAGCCGGTAGGAGAGGCCCAAAACCCGGCCCGTTCGGAGAAGTGCAACCAGTGTCGGCGGGAAGCCTGAGCTAGTTCGTAAATCTCGCCGTGTTGAGCTGTGATGCAGGCGTGACCGAAGTTTCGAACCGAGGCACCGACCGGTCGGTGATCTCGCTCGAGCAGGATCACTCGGTGACCGGCCTCGGCGGCCAGAGCTGCGTGAGCGAGACCAATGATGCCCGACCCGACGACCAGCACGTCGGCTTGTGATGGCGCGGTCGAGGTGACGGCGGTGGCGTAGAAGTTCATGATTCGATCTAATCCGACTGAGGTCTGTTCGAACAAGGCAAATCGGATGTTGTACGTACATGTTCACTTACGGTTCATTTGAGTAATCTCGAACTACGAAAAGTTCACCCTGGGTTTACCTCGACCCTAGAAACTCGCGAAATATAGGGGATATGCTGGCAGGCATGTCCACTATTGCCATTCCCATGCATCAACAAGTGAGTGACCATATACGTCAGGAGATCGTTTCCGGGCGCTGGTCTGAGGGCTCGATGATCCCCGGCGAGATTCAGTTGTCCGAACAATACGGGGTCTCGCGTTCCACCATTCGCCAGGCACTGGCGAGCTTGCGCCGGGAAGGGCTGATACGCGGCGTTCAGGGGCGACGTCCAATTGTCTGCAAAGCGGTTCCGTCACAACCTTTCTCGGTATTTATGTCGTTTAGCGAATGGGCCAGCGCTATAGGGCGAGTGCCTGGGCAACGAACCGTGGAAATCGCCCGGCGCTCGGCCGACGCGGCGACCGCGGACCTCCTGCACGTAGCGGAAGGTGATCCGGTGGTGCAATTACTGCGTGTGCGGTCTCTTGACGGGGTTGTGACAATGCTCGAACGAAGCCGCTATCTACGGGAAGTGGGCGATCTGCTGTTCGAAATGGATCTCGACGCCGGATCGATTTATGCGTACCTACGTCAACGCGGAGTCGATTTGGCTAGCGGTCGTCACGTAATTGACGCAGTCGCAGCCGATGCGGTGGACGCTGAGCACCTTGGCGTCGTCATTGGCTCGCCGCTCTTGCGGGCCAGACGTACCGCCGTAGATGCCCAAGGCAAGGTCTTGGAAGTCGCCGATGACCGGTACCTTCCGGAACAAGCCAACTTCATTATTGAGAACCACTACAGCGCCAACACTGGAATGGCCCGTGTGGCCTTGGTCGGCTAAGACATCGAGACAATCACATCAAGGGGAAAAATGTTTGAACTTGTAGTTATGGATATGGCCGGAACCACTATTGACGAGCACGGCGACGTGTATCGCGCGCTACGAACAGCCGTTGAGGAAACCGGTGCCGAGGTCACCGCGGATAACCTGCAACGATGGATGGGGGCAGATAAGGTGGAAGCCATTGACGCCCTATTGCGTCTGGGCGGGATAGAAGCCAGCGATGCGCTCGTTCGTCAGCAATTTGATCGCTTCAGAGAGCTCTTGGCCGAACTGTATGCGCAGAATCCTCCCGTTGCTCTCGAGGGTGTCGAGAAGGCCCTGAGGGAACTGGCGTCCCGCGGCTTGAAAATTGCCTTGACGACGGGTTTCTCCGCAGACGTCGCGGAACCAATTTTGCGCGGCCTCGGCTGGAGGGTGGGGGAGGGAGAACTGCTGGATGCGGTGGTCACCAGCGACGAAGTTGCCGCTGGTCGACCTGCCCCGTATATGATCCACCGTGCTATGGAGCGCACGGGCGTCCAAGATGTTCGCTCGGTCATTTCGGTGGGCGATACCATCGTTGATGTGCTCTCTGCGCATCGCGCCGGGGCGCATCCCGTGGCAGTCTTGACCGGGGCTCTAGCGGAAGAAGATTTCGCGGGCTACCCCACTCGGTGGATTCTTGATGGCGTGCGATCCTTACCACAACTATTGACGGCGGAGCGAGTTTAGTTCGATAACGTTTCGATAGCGCTACGGGGCCCAAAGAAGGGCTTTAGAGGGGTTCTCGAAAAAATTTTTTAAGCCGTATTGACCTGTAATTTAGGGGTTTCTGGAGGTTTCCTGAGTTGCAAGGTGCCCGCAACGTCCCGTTATCGTTGTTTGTAACGTTTCGATAACACTCGCAGTGTTATTGGGGAAACAAGCGTCGGACGGTCTTCACATCGCCTGCCGAGACGGCGCTTCATCGAAGTCGAAATGCGACGCCGGGCGATGCACCACGAAGGTCTGGGAAGACCTGAGTGTCGAAGGGCCACTGGAGAGCTATGATCCAGCAGAAGACCAAGAAGATTGTTCGCCGCGGTTCGGCTACCCTGGCCGCCGTCGCCGTGGCAGGTGGCGCCCTCGTAGCCACCACCGCACCAGCCAACGCTGCCGGCACCTGGGACGCACTGGCTCAGTGCGAGTCCAGCGGTAACTGGAGCATCAACACCGGAAACGGCTACTACGGTGGCCTGCAGTTCTCACTGTCGACCTGGCGTGCCTTCGGCGGTTCCGGTATGCCGCACCAGGCTTCCAAGGCCGAGCAGATCCGCATTGCCACCAAGGTTCAGGCTTCGCAGGGCTGGGGCGCATGGCCTGCCTGCTCCGCCAAGCTGGGACTCAGCGGCAAGCCGACCGGTAGCGTGACCCCGCAGGAAACCTCGGTTAAGAAGGCCGCTCCGACCAAGCAGAGCACTGCTAAGTCCACGACCAAGAGCGTGGCTCCGAAGAGCACCGCCAAGAAGCAGACCGTGCAACCGAAGTCCGTGGAGCGCACCACCGTGAAGAAGAGCACCGGCAAGCGCGTCGCCCAGGCGCCGCAGCAGAAGGTGTACAACGTGAAGGTGAGCGACTCGGGTAAGGACTACACCGTCAAGAGCGGTGACACCCTGTTCACCATCTCGCAGAAGCTGGGCTTGGATTCCTGGCAGGCCCTGTTCGTCCTGAACCAGGACGTTGTGGCCAATGCCGATCTGATCTACGTGGGTCAGACCCTGGATATTCCTGCCAAGTAGGGATTCCGTCAACCGCCCCGCGCCGCCTAAAGCGGCGCGGGGCGGTTGCTCGTTAATCCATCGCGGGCAACACACTGTGCGCAAAGTCGTCGGCCCCGGGGCGCAATTTCTGCATGCATTCCATAAACAGCAGACGGCTCTCGGTTCCGGGCCATCCCGCGGGCAGCATCTGTGGAGGCAACCCTGGATCCAAGTAAGGAATAGCCCGCCATGAATCGATGAGCCGGACGAAGGAGGCGTAGTCCTCACGGGGTACACCACTGACCGGTAGATCTTCGGCGTTCGCGATGAACTGCTGATGACGTGCGGCAAGATCCGTCAGATTCCACCAACTCTCCGCCGACTGCTGGGCCGAGATCGGATACTGGGGGTTCTGGCCGATAAATAGGGTCGCGTTATTGCGTAGCTCGAGTGCCTCGAGTACCTCACTGACTTCGCCGTGCAGATACTCGGGAAAAATCCACAGTCCGGCATTAACCAGTCCACCGCCGAGGTTCAGTAGGTGACGGCGTAACTGGTGCCGGGCGGCGCGCTGTGATTCCGGTACCGAAAAACTCAGCAGGAGCCACGAGTCTGCGTCGGTCATTTGACGGGGCGTGAAAATGCGTCGGTCCCCGCGTGCGAACATGGCTCGCGCCGCCTCCGTAACCTCGATCTTCGACGCGGTCCCGGTAGCGGCTAGGAGACCGCGTTCGCTGAGGCGAGTGATCGCAGTCTGTGCGGTGCCCACCGAAACATTGGTCGCGGAGAGTAGCTCAAGAACGGTGGCTCGCGCGACGGGAGCTGGATGATGTCGTAGGTATAGCCCGCCGATCGTGCGCAATAACGAGGTGGCGCTGCCGATACGCACCTCGAAGTCGTCGAGGGCGAACGCCGCGAGCGGTTTACGAGACTCCAATTTCCGTCCGCACCGCAAAAAGCTCGGGGAAGAACGTCAGATCCAGAGCACGCTTGAGGAAGTTGACGCCGGATGAGCCCCCGGTGCCGGTCTTGAAGCCAATGGTGCGCTGCACGACTCGTAGGTGGCGGAAGCGCCAGGCCTGGAAATTATCCTCCACATCCACTAGGTCCTCGCACGCCTGATACAGGCTCCAGACGGTGTCTTCGGACTCGTAGATGTCCTTGAAGACCGGGACCAGCTCCTCGGTGAAATTCCACGGCTGGGTGACATCGCGAGTCAGCACGGAGTCTGGGATGGCGTACCCGGCCCGATGTAACGCGGCAAGGAAAACGTCATAGAGCGAGGGCTCATGCAGGAGCTTCTCGAGCATTTCGTGGGCCTTGGGGTCGGACTCGTGAACCTTGAGCATGCCGGCATGCTTATTGCCCAGAATGAATTCTACTGCGCGATACTGATATGACTGAAAGCCCGAAGAGGACCCTAGGAAGCCGCGGAACTGTGCGTACTCTCGCGGGGTCAGCGTGGCCAGAACGGACCACTGCTCCGTGAGGGTCTTCTGAATATGTTTCACGCGGGCAAGGCACTTGAGTGCCTTGCCGAGTTCATCGACCGTTATGAGGCGTCGAGCTTCGACGAGTTCGTGCAACATCAGCTTCAGCCACAGCTCACTGGTTTGATG
The DNA here is from genome assembly GCA_031317595.1 of Glutamicibacter sp. PS. Lineage (GTDB taxonomy): Bacteria > Actinomycetota > Actinomycetes > Actinomycetales > Micrococcaceae > Glutamicibacter > Glutamicibacter endophyticus. The sequence continues at coordinate 2,083,854 of JANCMB010000001.1, read as the reverse complement.
CTGAATGATGAATAGCATTTCATCGTGGTGCTCCGGCTGGCTGACCGGGTGCTGGGCCGAGAGTACGCGCTCAAGATCCAAGTAGCTGCCGTAAGACATCGTGTCGTGGAAGTCGGTGCGTACTCCTTCTTCGATGTCGCGCTGGTTGGAACTCATGGGGCATTGCGAGGTCATGCGCCGATCGTATCAAAATTAGAACGAGCGTCACAATAGTGAAACTGCTACAGGGGAATATCGTGTGGCGTCCCTGCGTTATTACATGCAAACACATATAACTGTGGAAAGGTGGATACCATGAGCGCCTCGATCGTCGTCATTTCCGGTGGCCTAGGCACCCCATCAAGCTCCTCGCTACTTGGCGGACAGCTTGGGCGGTCGGTCAATGAGCAACTGGCCAGTTCCGGGCTAGAAGCTGATGTTCAGCTCGTTGAGCTGCGGGAGTTTGCCGCGGACATCACTAACAACATGCTCACCGGTTTCGCGGCACCCGCATTGCAGCAGGTGATCGATGCGGTGGCCGCTGCCGATGTGTTGGTAGCGGTATCACCGGTGTTCACCGCATCCGTTTCGGGCCTGTTTAAATCTTTCCTCGACATTCTCGATCCCAAGACGGTGGAGTCAAAGATCGTGATACTCGCAGCCACCGCGGGGACCCAGCGGCACCAATTGGTTATCGACTACGCCATGCGGCCCATCTTCGGCTACTTGCGTGCGCAAGTCATGCCCACCACGGTATTCGCCGCTTCCGAAGATTTCGCGGGACAAGGCCTGAGCGGCACCCTTGAGCAACGAGTGCAGCGTGCCGCGCGTGAGGCCGCGTTGGCTCTGGGGGCCACTGCGCCGCAGCTGGGCACCAAACAGGATCTGGGTGACACTCGCTCGATCACGCCAAGCGTCAGCGAATTCGCCGATCCCAACGACACGATGACATCGCTACCCTTCGAGGCATTGCTCGCCAGTGTCCAAGCCGGACGCTAACCAGTACTCGGCCCCAAGCGAAGCATCGAGCAATGTCGTTAGGGTGGAAAGCAGGAGACGGAGCCAGAATGAATCGAAGGAGCTGCCAACGTGGGAGCAGATCTTGAGCCAACGAAGCGATATGGCACCTCCGCTGCGGCGCTGGTCGTGCGTATCCTCGCCGGCACCCTCACTCTTGCCGCGGGCATTGTCTGGTTCACTGGAGCCAGCACCCCCTGGTGGTGGGGTGTGCTCTTGTTGGCCTCGGGCGCGCTGGTACTTGGGGGCGCGGTGCTTGCGTGGCGCGCACGAGTAGGCGGTAGGCCGCCGCGCAGGGCTAGCTCATGAAATTCACGCTCATCGTTACGACCCCGGAGACCCCGAAATATAGGCCAATGAGCATTAGGGTCCGAAACTTTCTGGTGGTCTCGCTATCGCTATTGGGTTGAGTCTTCGCGATACGGGAAGCGAAAAGGCAGAGGCCGCTGAAAATAAGCATGCATAAGATTCCGAGAGCTAGCGTGGGAGTCATGAGGTCGGGGCCTTTGGGGTGATGATGGCGTGTATTGCGGAGCGGGTCGTTTCCGTACCTCGGCCGTTGGGCCGGCACTGTATCGCCGGGTAGGCGACCAATAAGGTTGTCTTTTTGTCTTTAAATACGCTAGTCAGTAACCAAAGACATGCACATCGTACTTTGGGATGATTTTTGCGATGCTCGCCTATCGTCTAGGGATGATTTTCCCAGCGCAGCGGCCCTGTTCGCAACCGACGGGCGAAATCTAAGTACGATGTGCCAGCCCTGCCACCGCTCGATACCATGGGCGATGTGAGCCAAGGCATGAATCGGCTCGCGCCACAGTGCCATGCGTGCGAAAGGTGAACCATGCTGCCCGAGGAAACAATCACGGCGATCGCCGACGAATTGGTCGCGGCCGGGGAGACTCGAACCCCGGTACCGTTGCTGACCACCCGATACCCAGAGATGACGGTGGAAGATTCCTACCGTGTCCAGAATCTGTGGCGTCAGCGCAGTGAAGCCAAGGGCCGTGTACTGGCCGGGCGAAAAATCGGGCTCACCTCACGCGCCATGCAGATGGCTACGGGCATCACCGAACCCGATTACGGAATCATCTTCGATGATATGGTGCTTGAAACCGGGTGCACGGTGCCCTGGGACCAATACACGCACCCACGCATTGAGATGGAGCTGGCGTTCAAGCTCAAAAAAGATGTCAGCGGACCCAACGCGACAATTTTCGATGTGCTGGACGCGACTGACTACGTGATCCCGGCCCTTGAAATCCTCGATTCCCGCATTGAAATGCAGGGACGCACGATCGTCGACACGATCAGCGACAACGCTGCCATGGGCGCGATGGTGATCGGTGGCAACCCGGTGCGCCCCGAAGCGGTCGACCTGCGCTGGGTCGCCGGCATCCTCTACAAGAACCAGACGGTGGAAGAGACCGGCGTAGCCGCCGGTGTGCTGAACCATCCGGCCTCGGGTGTGTACTGGCTGGCCAACAAGATCGCTCCGCATGGAGATAAACTATCGGCCGGCGAACTGATCCTCGCGGGCTCCTTCACCCGCCCAATGTGGGTGGACAAGGGCGATACCGTCATGGCCGACTATGGAGCATTGGGGACGGTGACATGTCAGTTCGTGTAACCGCCGACCGCTCGTTCAAAGATGTGCTGGCCTCCAGCGACCACCCGCTGGCCGGTGTGTGGGTATGCTCCGCCTCGACGGTCAACGCCGAGATCTGTGCCGGGGCAGGGTTTGACTGGATTTTCCTGGACGGCGAGCACTCGCCCAATGATCTCGGAAGCCTGCTGACTCAATTGCAGGCCGTGGGCGGTTACCCCACGGTGCCGGTGGTACGTCCTCCGGTCAACGATCCAGTGATTATCAAGCAGTACCTGGATCTGGGAGCCCAGTCACTGATCATCCCGATGGTGCATACCGCCGAAGACGCCGAACAGGCCGTGGCTTCCTGCCATTACCCACCACGCGGGGTCCGCGGGGTTGGCTCGGCCCTTGCCCGCTCTGCTCGCTGGAACCGCATCGACGGCTACTTGCAACGGGCCGGCGATACCATCACCGTGATCGTGCAAATCGAATCCCAGCAGGCCGTGGATAACGTCGAGGCGATCCTCGCCACCGACGACCTCGATGGGGTGTTCATTGGGCCTTCGGATCTGGCCGCCACCATGGGCCTCATTGGACAGCAAGGACACCCGCAGGTGGTGGAGGCTGTCCTGAAGGTGATCGCCGCGGCCCGCGCGGCCGGTAAGTACGTGGGCGTCAATGCCTTCGACCCTGGCAGCGCCCAGCGCTATATCGAGGCCGGAGCTCAGTTCGTGGGGGTTGGCGCCGACGTTGCGTTGCTCGCGCGGGCCAGTGAACAGCTCGCCGAGCGGTATCGCGGAGAGTCCGACGCTCCCATTACCTCCAGCTACTAGCCGATGACAAGTACGGCCCAGCGACCCTTGCGCGTCGCTGGGCCGTACTTGTCATGCGCAGTGGGATTATTGAAGGGATGAGCCGCGAAAAGAAACCCATGAAAGCAGTCATGTTGCGCCTGCGCAATGGTTGGCCGATGCCCCTAGCGCTGCAGGGTGCCTTCGAGATCCTGCAGTCGGTCGTATTCTGCCTGGCCATCTTCGTCGTCCCGTTAATCGCCGTGTATTTCTCCGGCGGCTTCCTCGAGGAGTCCTTCAACGTCATTCTGCAGTTCGGCGGTCAATTATGGTTGCATGCGCACGGTGTTCCCATTGAAGTGCTCAGCCTGGGCGAGGGGCAGGGCAGCGGATGGATCACGTTGGTTCCACTCGGACTGAGCCTCTTGCCGCTGATGTTTTGTTGGCGTGCCGGGCGCCGCATCGCACGTGCCTCCTACACCGATCAACTGTGGCAAGGACTGGCCGGGGCGTTGCTGACCTACGCGCTGCTGGGGTTGGCCGCCGGGTATCTCTGCACGAATCAGTACGCACGAGTGAATGTGGTGGCAGCGGCGCTGATCCCCATGGCGATTGCCTGCGTGGGACTGATTATCGGCGCCCGGCGCGAAGCCGGCTCCTGGGGGCGGCTAATCGGTGTGGATACCGCCAGCTACCTGCAGAGCATTTCGCCGCACCGGCGGTGGGCCGGATCCTATGTATGGCACGTGATCGTTGCTGGTTTCCTCGGTTATGTGGCGGCCGTGGGCATTGCCGGCGTGCTGGTATCGGTATCCGTGGGAACGCACTGGGCGGATGTAGCGAACGTCTATCAGGATCTGCGCCCCGGCCCGCTGGGATCCTTTGCGCTGACCCTCTTGCAGTTGGGCTTTATCCCGAACGCTGTCTTTTGGGCGCTGTCGTGGATTTCCGGCGGCGGATTCAGCCTCGGCGTGGGTAGCACTCTTTCCACCCTTGAAACCACGGTGGGGCCGCTGCCTTCCCTACCGTTAATGGCTGCGCTTCCTTCTGGATCCAGCAGTTACAACTGGCTGTTCCTGCTCCTGCCGGTGGTGGCCGGCATTGTCGCCGGGTGGTACTTCCTCCGCGTGGGCGAGAACCACCTCGAAGATTGGTTCGCGCGAAGGATTCCCTACGCGGCACTTTCGTTGGGGGTGTCGACCGTTTGCCTCTCGGTGTTTACCGGCCTTGTGACCGGCCTGTTTAGCCTTCTTGGTTCTCTGCTGGCCTCCGGATCGCTGGCCATTGGCCGGCTGACCGAGATCGGACCACACCTGTGGATCACGGCCGGGGCGCTGGCCTTGCAGATCGGTGTGGGCACCGCTATCGGCTATCTGATCGCCCCGCTCTTTGAAACCGACCCGGTGCTCGAAGGTTAGTTAAGGCAGGTCATGCTTACGCGCCAATCGCCGTGCGTGACCGGCACCGGGTTAGTGGCGGCTGGCTGCCGCCAAGCGCTTCGCTCGTGCTGCAGTTGGCTCAGGCCGCCTGCACATCCCAGAGGTGATGGAGCACGTCATGCCAGGCATATTGAGTCAGGCTCAAGACCGTGAAGGCCGCGCCGTTTGAGCGAAGGCCACGCCGCGTCAGGTCGGCTTCCGGTACTTGGGTCAAAGCGGCGCGGTAGCGCTCGCTCGCGGCCTGTAGTTCCTCTCGCACGGCGTCGCGGCCCAACGCGTTATAGTCGCCGTCCTGCGCGGCTCGATCTTGATCCCAGTCGGGAAAAGTCGGGGCGTCCATGGTGCGCATCATGGACAGCCGCTCGATCATCACCGGTAGCATCTGTGCCACGTGCATGACATACTCTTGATCGCTCCATCGGGCAGGGTCGGTGCGTTCGGCGGCAGCTGGCCGTTCAAGTACCCCTAAGAGCCGATCAACCGCCTGCGGCAAGTGCTCGATGACGTCTTCGAGGGTTGTCGCGCGCACATCCTGACCGCACTGGGTGCAGGGCTCGCGCAGGACAACCGTCCAGTCCTTGGTATCGGGAACGATCTGGCTCATATGTGCTTCCTTCATGGAGACCGAGGGTTCAGGGCCAGTCTATGCCCGTGGTCAACCGTAGAATGGTAGCTATGCGCATAGTAGTTCTGGTTTCCGGCACGGGTTCGAATCTTCAAGCGGTTATCGACGCCGTGCAAGCGGGAGAGCTACGCAATGTCGACATTGCGGCCGTTGGCGCCGATAAAAAAGGCACCTACGGGGTGCAACGCTCGGCCGAGGCCGGGATCGAAACCTTCGTCGTGAACTTCAAGGATTACGCCGATCGTGCCGAGTGGAACCATGCGCTGACGCAAAAGTGCCTGTCCTACGCGCCGGATTACGTGATCTCCTCGGGGTTCATGCGCATTGTCGGCGAAGAGTTCATCAACGCCTTCGACGGCACCTACATCAACACGCATCCGGCTTTGCTGCCGTCCTTCCCCGGGGCTCACGGGGTGCGCGACGCCCTAGCCTACGGGGTGAAGGTGACCGGGTGCACCGTGCATATTGCCGACGCCGGGGTGGATACCGGGCCGATCTTGCGCCAGGAGGCGGTGGAGATCTTGCCCGACGACACCGAAGAGTCGCTGCACGAGCGCATTAAGGTCGTGGAGCGCCGCCTGCTGATTGCGACCCTGCGGGACCTGGCCAACAAGGCAGAAGCCGCCCACTAAGCTAAAAACCTAGGGTGCCCCCGAGCTTGGCTCGGGGGCACCCTAGGTTAAGCCAGCGGCGCTGGCGGCGGTGATTACTTCTCGTTGGGGGAGTCGTTCTCGTCCGCGGTCAGCACCGGCACCTCGTGGCCGCTTGCGTCAATGATTTTGCCGTTCTTGATGGTGTCGCCCTCGGCGAGGATGCAGTCGGTTTCCAGCAGTCGCTTGAGGTCTTCCTCGCGAATCGCTCGCCCGGTGCCGGCCACGAAGACCGAACGATCCGAGCGGTCCTTATCCTTCTGCCCGATGTGGTTGAAGACCAGGTTCAGCAGCACGGCCATAATGGCGGCCGAGGAGATCCCCGAGTGCAGGATGATGCCGACCCAGTCGGGGAATGCGTGGTAGAAATCCGGGTTGATGATCGGAATCAGACCAAAGGCGATGGATACCGCGACGATGATCATGTTCAGATTGCCCTCATACTCCACCTTGGCCAGAGTGCGAATTCCCGACGCGGCCACGGTGCCAAAGAGCACGATGCCCGCGCCGCCAAGTACCGGAGAGGGAACGGCGGCGACAAGTCCACCGACGATCGGCAACAATCCGAGAATCACCAGAATCACGCCGCCGGCGGTGACCACGAAACGTGACTTCACGCCGGTGATGGCCACCAGGCCAACGTTTTGCGCGAAGGCGGACTGGGTGAAGCTGTTGAACACCGGGGCCACGGCCGAGGAGATCATATCGGCGCGCAGGCCGGCGGCGATGCGCTTGGAGTCGACCTTGGTGCCCACGATCTCACCTACGGCGATAATGTCGGCGGTCGTTTCGGTCATGGTCACGATGATGACGATGAACATGGAAATAACTGCCGCCACCGATACGGTGGGCCACCCAAAGGCGAAGGGTTCCGGGAATGCCAGGTAGCCGCGGGCGGCGACGTTGGAGAAATCTGCCCAGCCAAAGATGGCGGCGATGATGGTGCCGATGACGATGGCGAGCAGAATGGACAGTCGAGAAATGGCCGCGAGGCCAACCCGGCTGAGGATCAGAACGATACCCAAGGTCAACGCCGCGAGCCCGATATTGCGCAGGCTTCCGTAGTCCTCCGCGTTGGCGTTTCCGCCCATCACCCAGCCAACGGCTACGGGCATCAGCGAGAGCCCAATGGTGGTGATCACGGTGCCGGTGACTACCGGCGGGAAGAAGCGCACGATCATGGCGAAGAACGGGGCGATCAGCAGGCCCATCAGCGAGGCGACGATGACCGAGCCGAGGATGCCGGGAATGCCTTCACCGCCAGCGAGAATGGCGGTCATGGTGGCCACACCGGCGAAGGAAACGCCCTGCACCAACGGCAGCTGGGAACCGAAGAAGGGCAGGCCGACCGACTGCAAAATGGTCGCCAGACCCCCGACGAACAGGCAGGAGGCGATCAGCACGCTGATCCCATTGGGGTCGAGCCCCGCGGCGTTGCCGATGATCAGCGGTACCGCGATGATGCCGCCATACATCGTCAAAACGTGTTGCAAGCCGTACGTAGCTAATTTGCCGAGGGGGAGTTTTTCATCCTCCGGGCGGCGTTGTTGCGCGAGTGTAGTCATTATGTCTCCATCAAATGCGAGCCGCGAGGATTGAGCTTACGCTCATCGCGGGGCGGTTCATGGAATTTCGTATATTGGAAAAGATTTTCCTTTTTCGAACCGCTTGAGTTCTACCATAGGGCAATTTGTGATTTGCGCAACACCCAAGAGGTTGTGTTACCGTCCTTAGGTATCGTCGATGAACCCATCGACCGGCGGAACAGCAGACGCCGATAAACCTGAGCTGGCGGTCTACGCCTCCGGCTCGTGTCGCCAGCAGAGAGGCGACACATGTCAACACTATGGATTCGCAACCCTCGCGCGGTGCACCTCGGAGCGGAGCTCGATTCGAGCCAAGCCGCCGGAGGACTGGTCATCAACACCGGCAGCGGAATTATCGAGGCACTGGTGCCTGCCGGCGTGACACCGGAGGTCGATGAGATCTTCGATGCCACCGATCTGGTGGTCACCCCGGGTTTGATCAACACGCACCATCACTTTTATCAAACGCTGACCCGAGCGTGGGCTCCGGTGGCAGACCTACCGCTCTTCGGCTGGCTGACGAATCTGTACCCGGTGTGGGCTCGGCTGACCCCGCGGGCGCTCGAGCTGGCGACCACCGTGGCCATGGCAGAGCTCCTCGAATCCGGATGCACCACCGCGGCGGATCACCACTACCTGTTCCCTTCCGGAATGGATCAGGCCATCGATATCCAAGTCGAGGTGGCGCAGCGTCTGGGAATGCGCGCCATGCTCACCCGCGGGTCGATGTCCTTGGGGACCGAGGACGGCGGGCTACCGCCACAACAAACCGTCCAGGATCCCGAGATCATTTTGGAAGACTCGCGACGGCTGGTGGAGCAATACCACCAGCGGGGCCCCGGAGCCATGATCCAAATCGGGCTGGCCCCCTGCTCCCCGTTCTCGGTCACCACCGGGTTGATGCGCGAGAGTGCAGCCCTAGCGCGGGAACTCGACGTTCGCCTGCACACGCATCTGGCCGAAACCCTCGATGAAGAGCAGTTCTGTCGGGAGCGCTTCGGGATGCGTACGGTAGAGTATCTCGACTCCGTAGGCTGGCTCTCCGAGCGGACGTGGCTGGCCCATGGCATTCACTTCGACGATGCGGAAATTGCCCGATTGGGTGCGGCGGGAGTCTCCGTGGCGCACTGTCCCACCTCCAATATGCGTTTGGCTTCCGGCATCGCGCGGGTGATCGAGCTTGAACGCGCCGGAGTGGCGGTAGGTCTCGGGGTGGATGGTTCGGCCTCGAATGACGCCTCGAATATGATTCGTGAGGTACGCCAAGCCCTCTACCTTCAACGACTACGCTACGGCACCGAGGCGGTGACCAGCGCCCGGGTGCTGGATTGGGCCACTGCGGGTTCGGCCGCCGCCCTGGGGCGCGCCGATATTGGCAGAATTGCCGTGGGGCGACAAGCCGACGTGGCCATGTTCCGACCCGAGGGTTACGCCTTCTCCGGGGCGCACGATCCGATCGCCGCCCTGGTACTCTGCGGGGCCGAACGCGCCGAACGGGTTATGGTGGCCGGTCGCTGGCGGGTGATCGACGGCCGAGCGTTGGGCATCGACCGCGACGCGCTGATTGCCGAGCACCAGCATCATGCCCACCGTCTGGTGACTGGTTAAGTGTCTTGCTGTTCCGGAAGCTCGGTCAGTTTAGGTGATCCGGACTTGATGACGCTGTGCTGGTAGAAGCCATAACCGAACAGGATGGTGCCCAGGAGCAGGATCACCCGCGAGAGGGCGATCGCCGCGATGGCGGTTGCCCCGGGCACTCCACCGGCGGCGAGCACCGAGACCATCACCACTTCGTAGGCGCCTAGCCCGTTGGGGGTAACGATCACCATCGAAGCTACGGTTGCGGCCCCGTAGGCCACGAACACCAACGCAAAGTCGGCCTGATAACCAAAGGAAGCCAGCGCCACCAGAAATAGGCTGGCATCTAGCGCGTTGACGGCAAAGGATAGGAGGAAGGGCACCAGCAGGGCGCGCGGTTTCGCGGTGACCTCGGCGAACTCGCGATACATGTGATCCACGAAGCGTACGAAATGCGCCACGTTGAGCTTGTCTTGGCGACCAAACCAAGACAGCACCCGGTAGGCCACCGAAAAAATAAACCCGGCGATGCGGTGCAACAAGCGACGTCGACGGAAAATGATGGCTCCGCCCACGGTGACCACCAGCGCCAAGGTGCCGACGATGGCCATGGTCACCATAACCAGCAGGGTGCCGCGGTGGGTCAGCAGTAACCAGAGGGCGGCCGCAGCCAACATCAACACGAAAGAGACAAAGGTCAGCGCGAAGCGGGTCAGCTGGGCCAAGGTGGTGCGACTGGCCGGCACTCCTAGCGTGCTCAGCTTCCAGTTGGTGTAGGCGATACCGGCTGCCCCGCCCGAGGGCAGCATGTGGTTGGCGAAGTTAAACTCCAAGGACATGCGCATCGCCGCGGCCGGATGCATGCCATGTAACTCACCGCGGCCACGTAGATAGGAGAAGAGCACCTCGCCGGTGAACCAGAAACTCGCTAATTGCACCGGAATCAACAGGGCCAGAACGCCCAAGTTGACCGTGGTCAGAGATTCGAAGGCCGCCCGCACGTGCTCCCACGCCCCGGCGATTACCAGGCCGACCAGCACGAAGGTCAGGACACTGATCCAGAATCGCAGCGAGCGGTACCACGGACGGTGCTCGGCAGCCGAACTCACTGTGCGGAGGCTTCCGCCTCGAGGGCGGCCCGGCGCTTGGGATTCCCATAGCAATGCCGTGCAAGTGTCAACGAGTCGGTCCGGTAGTATCGTTCGAGCTTTTCCCGGTCGATGGAGCGGAATAAGTGGGCCTTGACCAACAGCCGAGGCTCAAAGGCCAGCCGATGTCCGCTACGCAGCAGGGCGATGGTCAAATCCAAATCTTCGCTGACCTGCTGGTCATCCATGGCAACCAGCTCGCGGGCCTGCCGCCAGGCGCTGGTGCGCATCGCCCCATTGAATCCGTAAATCATCGGCCGCACGCCAATGCTGCGCTGGTGCCACCAGCGGAATCCGCGGTACCACATGGAGAACCAGAAAAAGGCGGCCGGCGACAACTCGGCAATGGCCGCGCCGCCACCGACGGCGTCCAGTCCGCTGCCCGGGGCCAGTCGCTGGCGGATCAGTGTGGCCCAATTCCGTGTCACCCGGGAATCGGCATCAATACGGGCAATGAGTTCGCCGCGGGCCGCGTCGAATCCGGTGGTACGGGCGTAGGTGATGCCCTGACGGGTCTCGCTGAGCACCCGCACGGTGGGAAAGGACGCGGCGATGGCCGCAGAGTCATCGGTGCTGGAGTTATCCACCACGATGATTTCTTCTGCCGGGTCGTCCATGGCGAGGAGGGATTCGAGGCAGGCTTCGAGAATACCCGCCTCGTTGAAGGCCGGAACTACGACGGATAGCGTGGGGAACCCGTCGCTGCGTGCGGGCAGCTGTTCGGGCTGGTGGTCGTCAAAGGGCATATGCGTGTGGTGGTACTTTCGCTCTACGTCGTTCGGGCGTCCTACCATCCTATGTTGCTCCGGGGCAGAGTTACCTCATCCCGTGGGTGGAATAATTCGCTACGGGCCATCCCGCCAGCGCTGGAGACAGTTTAGGTCATCGTCAAGCGCAGCGTGCGTACTTCAAAGGGACGAAGGGTGAAGGCCAGCCCGTCGACTTGCTCGAGTTCGTCTTCGATGAGGCTTGCCACCCGGATGTGGTGCACCGGCTGCGAGAGCTCCAGACGTGCTTCGGTCCGCCGGCCCAGCGCCTCGTAGACGCGCACCACCAGGTCTCCGGAGCGGTCCGCCGCCAACTTCACCGAGCTCAGCTGCACCCCGGCGCCGATCACCTGTACCAGCGGTGCCACCTGCCTTGCACCGTGGACGGTACGCGGTGTGCTGTTGAGCCGTTGCCCTGAGGCTACGGTTTCGGCGAGGTCGGTACCGATCAACAGTCCGAAGCTGTGTTCCTGTACACCCCGATCCGTGCGCGGATCGGGGTAGCGTGGAGCGCGCAAAAGCGAGAGGCGCAGCGTGGTGCTCACTTCGCCGTCCGCGGCATCGCGGCTGACGTCGTAGCCATAGATCGAGTCATTCACCAGTGCGGCGGCGAAGCCCGGCTCCTCCACAAAGACGAAGCGGTGCATCGAGGTCTCGAACTTTGCTGCCTCCCAGCTGGTGTTCACATGGGTCACCCGGCGTTGGTGTCCGAACTGCGTCTCGGCCACCGTGTGCTCGGCATGCAGATCGAAGGGGAAGGCGACCTTGAGGAACTTCTCGGTCTCCTGCCAATCGGTCACCTGATCGATCCGGACCAGTCGTTCACCAGGGGCCAGGGTAAGGCGTTGGGTCACCGTGGACTTCGAGAAGTGACGCTCGATGTGGATGCTCACCTCGCCGTGTGTGCCCTGCTCGGCCCGGATCGCGTGAAGCTCGGTGAGATCTGTGCAGTGATTCCGGTAGAACTTATCGACATCCCAGGCATCCCACATGTTCGGAAAATCCTGGTGCAGTTGGAGCAGATTACCGGCCCGCCCGGCGGCGATCGCCTCGCGACCGGTGCGAAGGTCAACGGCGGAGGTCAGCAAGCCGCGCTCGTCGATGCGCAGACGCACGAGGGAGTTCTCCAGGATGTAGTCGGCACCATCCCGGTACAGCTCTACCGCCTCTGCCTGCGCTTCGGGGCATGCCGCGATACTTGCCGCCGGTAGCGCGCCGCGCGCGGTAAATGCGGAGTTGACCTCGAGACGGGTGTCTCCCTGACCCACCAGGGCGCGCACGGCGGTATCGATGAGCTGCTCGGCCTCGGCCGTGATGCGCTCATATTCGGCTACCGCCTCGCGGTGCACCCAGGCGATCGAGGTGCCGGGAAGGATGTCGTGGAACTGGTGCAGCAGCACCGCCTTCCAGAGCCGATCCAATTCCTCGTAAGGGTAGGGTAGACCCACGCGAAGGTTCGCGGTGCTGGCCCACAGCTCGGCCTCGACCAGCAACTGTTCGGTGCGGCGGTTGCCCTGCTTCGTGCGGTGCTGGCTGGTGAGCGTGGCGCGGTGTAGTTCCAAATACAGTTCGCCCACCCATACGGCCGGGTCGGGCATTTCGGCGCGGGCGCGGGAGAAGAAGTCATCCGGGTCTTCCCAGCTCACCCGGGCGCTACCCTCCAGGTCCGCCAGCCTCCGGGCGATGCCGGTCATTTCGCGGGTGGTGCCACCACCGCCGTCGCCCCAACCCACCGGAGCGATGGAGCCCGAGGACTGCCGGGCATCGCGAAATTGCCGGGTGGCCTTGGACACCTCCTCGCCGGAGAGCTGCGCGTTATACGTGTCCATGGGCGGGAAATGCGTGAAGATCCGCGACCCGTCAATACCTTCCCAGAGGAAGGAATGATGGGGAAAGACATTGCGTTGATTCCACGAAATTTTCTGGGTGAAAAACCACTCGAACCCCGCGCGCTTCATCAACTGAGGCAGGGCCGGGGAGTACCCGAACGAGTCCGGTAGCCAGACACCGGGGCAACTAATCCCGAATTCTTCGCGGAAGAAGCGTTGGCCGTAGAGGAATTGGCGGGCCAGCGCCTCACCGGATGGCATGACCGTGTCCGACTCCACCCACATACCGCCTAGGGGGATGAAACGGCCTTCGGCCACGGCGCGTTTCACACGTTCGAAAACCTGCGGACGATATTCCTTGAGCCATTCGAACTGCTGGGCGCTGGACATTCCGTAACGGAAATCCGGGTCCGTTTCGAGCAGCTCCACCATCGAAGAGCAGGTGCGTGAGACCTTGCGAATGGTTTCTCGCACCGGCCAGAGCCAGGCTGAATCAATATGAGAATGGCCAATGGCCGACAGCCGATGGGCGCTCGGTTCGGCCGGCGTTTCCAGTACGGTGCGAAGTGGCTCACGCGCGGCGCGTGCGGTGCCGGGGATATCCTGCAGATCTAGCGTATCCATGGAGCGATCGAGCGCTGCAAGGATTTGGGCACGTCGGGACCCGGCCGGCAGCTGCTCTTGTAATTCGAGCAACACCTGCAGATCGAGCGAGAGTTCGTGCACCTCGGACTCGAAGACCGCCAGATCCAACCTGGCCAGCCGGTAGAGCGGTGCGCGGCTGGCGGTGCGCACATCTCCCTGTTCGGTGGGCAGGAAGGGGTGCTCTTCCAGCAGTACCGGGTTGGAGGCGGCCTCCAAATATAGCTCCACGTGCTCGCCTCCGGTGGCCGCATCGGTGATCGGCACCCACTGATTGCGTGGGTTGATCGCCTTGATGGTTTCGCCGTTGCCCCGAAGCACGAGGGCTTCGCATTGAAAGCCCGTGCGATTGACGTCAAAGCCGAGATCGATGACCGCCTCGACCTTACGCCCGGCCCATTCGGCGGGGACTTGGCCGGTGAGTTTGAACCACGTGGTGCCCCATGCCGGGCCCCATGCCTCGCCCACATGCACCGGAGCGAAATCAAGGCGCAACCCGTCGGCGATCGGCACCGGTTCGCCGGGTAGCTCATGCCAACTGGCGTCCAGTTCCACATGTGTGCCGTGAATGGCTGGCCGTATGCGCTCGGTCAACACCCGATGAACTCTGCCGGTAGTCAGGGTGATGTCCTCGTGCATGACGGCCTTTCGCTGAAGGGGACTAAACCGCGGGGAGCTACGTGAATGTAGCTCCTCGTGGCTAGACTATCGCACGATAGGCACCCGTCGACAGTAATGAATTCTCAAGTCACAAGGTGGTCTCTGGTGATCTAGCCGAGGTCCCGACCCCGTGTCTCGGGGGCTTGGAATGCCATCAACAGCACCGCGAGAAGTACCAGGACGGTAGCCGCGGCGAAGAGCGTGGGGAGCCCGAGCACGGGCCAGAGTGCGGCGAAGAGCAATGGGCCGAAGCCGGCACCGAGCCGGGACATCGTCGAGGCCCAACCGAAACCCGAGGCCCGCAGGTGCGTGGGATAAAGTTCCGAAACATAGGTGTAGAGCACCGGAATCGCAATCTGCACCACGACCCCAAATACCAGCATCCAGGCCACCGCGGCCGCCGGAACGTCGAGGCTCAGGCCGACGATCACCAACACCAATCCGGAGAGTGGGGCGCTGACCCCGAGCACCCATTTACGTCCCACCCGTTCGACGAGCGCGGCAGCGAGCAGCACACCGATGAGCCCCGCCAGCGCCATGACGCTGGTGGCAAAGAAGGACACCGACTGCGCCAGACCGGCCTCGGTGAGAATCGAAGGCAACCAGGTCAAGGCCAAATAGTAAATGAGCAGCACGGTAACAAAGAGCAACCAGCTGGTGGCGGTCAGGCGCGGCGAATACGCCCACAGCCCCGCCAATTGTTGCCACCAACGGTTCCGCTCCGGCAGCCGGGCCCCGGAGAATGTGTATTCTACCGGGGTAGCCCCGGTGCGCTTCACGAGCCGGTCAATGACCGCGCGGGCCTCGCCTTCGCGTCCCACCGAGGCCAGATACAGGGGCGACTCAGGCACCTTGCGGCGTACCACGTAGACCAGCAACGCAGGCAGGATCATTACGGCCAGAATCAGTCGCCAGTTCTCGGCGGTGGCCATCACCCAGCCGGAGACCACAAAGGACAGCGCGGCACCAATTGGCCACCAACCATCCATGGCCGTCAGTACCCGGCCGCGCAAGCGGGCGGGGGTGAACTCGCCGACCAGCGCATAGTCCACCGGAATGCAGCCGCCCAGCCCCATGCCAGCGAGGAAGCGGAATGCGATGAAGAAGCCAAAGTTCGGGGACAGCGCCCCGAGCACCGTGAAAATGGAGAACATCAACAAGGTCAGCGAGAAGGCCTTGGTCCGCCCATAGCGGTCGGCGATCCCGCCCCAGAGGAACGCCCCAACGGCCATGCCCACCAGGTTCGCGGTGCCTAATAGGGAGGCGGTGGGTCGATCCAAACCCCATTCGGCGGCCACCAACGGGATGAGCGCCCCGTTGAGGGTGACATCCCAGGCGTCGAACATAAAGCCCAGCCCGCCAATGATAAAGATGCTGCCCTGCACCGACCATTTAAAGGGCAGGGACTGCACCACGTGGGTGCCAGAAGGTACGGCGGTTGTCGACACGGTTTATGGCGCCTTTCGTGGGTAACGGGGATGGCCCGCAGGTAGCATACCCGGAATCTCGCGCAATACGCCTAAAAGTCGGTCGCGTCAAGGCTGTCATGTGCCACGGCTTGGGAGTAATCTCGGGGCATGGGAGTAGATTGGACCGCTCTCGAAGAGGCGCTACGGGTGTCCGCCCTTCGACATGCGGCGGAAGTGATACGAGAACACCCGGACCAGGATTTCTACGCCATCGCGCTCTACGGGGTGAGCACCGATCCGGATACTCCGGTCGCCATGCCCCTGCTGGCGCTTAATTCACTGCAGGCTTTGGAACGGGACCGCCGTACGGAGCTTCGGGAACAGCTGGTTGAACGCGGCGAAGACCTGGATGATGAGCCCACTTACGAGGAACGGCCCGACGCCTTCGATGAGCCCATCGACGACGTGGACGCCGCCGATGCCGAGGACCCGGACTATGAGGCCGATGCCGAGGATCTCGACGAGGTGCTCAACGCCCTCGAGGCCGAACTCGAGGGCGATGATCAGGAGAGCTTCTACTCGGATAAATGGGAGCCGAGCGATTGGCACTGGTCCTCGATCGACCTCTGCGAGGATGTGGCCGCACAGGTATGGAGCGAAGCCATCATGAAATTGGCCGAGCTCGAAGGTTGGGAAACCACCATCCGACGCTATTACAGTTCCTTGGTTAACGTGGCGATTTCGCTTCGTGAAGAGCTCACCGTCAAGGTCAAACCGGATCTGGTGACCTATGTGGCCGACGATGATCACGCGCAGCGGCTGTTGGAGTTGTGCCTGACCCCGGCGCAATTGGCCGAACATTTCCCGCAGCTCGAACGCGGAGACAAGGAGCTCAGCGGGCAGCAGGGGTAGTGCTCACGCGTCGTGGCACCCGACGAACTTCGTGCCGGATCCCGGTGCGCGAGGGGCGGCTTAACGCCAGCGGGTAATGCTGCGGGCAACCGATAGAATGTCTTCGGTGGCCCGTCCACTGCATCGAACCCCCATCGCCAACGCCGGGAGAGCATTTTTCGTGAGCACGATCGATTTGGATCGCGTGGCGATCCGCCGCGCCTTGATTTCCGTTTACGACAAGACCGGGTTGGAGGAACTTGCCGCGGGCCTGCACGCCGCCGGAGTGCAGCTAGTCTCCACCGGTTCCACCGCCAAGAAGATCGCCGCCGCCGGTATTCCGGTGACCGAAGTTGAGCAGGTGACCGGTTCCCCCGAGATGCTCGATGGGCGCGTGAAGACCCTGCACCCACGGATCCACGGCGGCATTCTCGCCGACCGCCGCGTGCCGGAGCACATGGACACCCTCACTGCGATGGAAATCGACGCCATCGACCTGGTCGTGGTGAACCTTTACCCCTTCGTACAGACCGTTGCCTCGGGTGCGGCCCGCGACGAAGTCGTCGAGCAGATCGACATCGGCGGCCCGGCCATGGTGCGCTCGGCGGCAAAGAATCACGCAGCGGTTTCGATCGTGGTGGACCCGAGCTTCTACCCACAGGTTATCGACGCAGCAGCCAATGGCGGCTTCGATTTGAAGACCCGTCAGCGTCTGGCCGCCAAGGCCTATGCTCACACCGCCGCCTACGACACCGCGGTCGCCACCTGGACCGCTAGCCAGTTCCTCGACGAGGACGGCGACGGGGTCATCGAGTGGCCAGCGTACGCCGGTGTCGCGCTCGAACGCGCCGAGGTGTTGCGTTACGGCGAAAACCCGCATCAGCAGGCCGCCCTGTATGTGGATCAGGCCGCTCCGGCCGGTATCGCTCAGGCCGACCAGCTGCACGGTAAGCCAATGAGCTACAACAACTACGTCGACGCCGACGCCGCGCTACGCGCCGCCTTCGACTTTGAGCAGCCCGCCGTGGCCGTGATTAAGCACGCCAACCCCTGCGGTGTGGCCGTGGCTTCCCCGGATGCCGCCGACCCGATCGCCGACGCCCACGCCAAGGCCCACGCCACCGACCCGGTATCTGCCTTCGGCGGGGTGATCGCGGCAAACCGCACCGTCACCAAGGGCATGGCCGAGACCGTCAAGGGCATCTTCACCGAGGTTGTCATCGCCCCGGACTTCGAGGACGAAGCCGTAGAGATCCTCTCGGCGAAGAAGAACATTCGTCTACTGGCGCTACCCGATGGTTACGGCCGCAACCGCAATGAGTTCCGCCAGGTTTCCGGCGGCATGCTCGTGCAGGCTGGCGACAAGATTGATGCCGCGGGCGATGCGACCGAGGGTTGGACGCTGGCGGCCGGTGACGCCGCCGATGAGCAGACCCTCGCCGACCTGGCCTTCGCGTGGCGTGCGGTGCGCGCTGCGAAGTCCAACGCGATCCTGCTCGCCAAGAATGGCGCGGCCGTGGGTATCGGCATGGGCCAGGTGAACCGCCTGGATTCCTGCAAGCTAGCCGTGGAGCGTGCCAATACCCTCGGCGTGACCGTTGATTCCGGGGCCGACGCCGCCGGCGGTGCCGAGAATGCCGACACGAGCGCCTCCGAACAGCGTGCGCTGGGTTCGGTGGCTGCCTCCGACGCGTTCTTCCCCTTCGCCGATGGTCTGCAGATTTTGATCGACGCCGGCGTCAAGGCCGTGGTGCAGCCTGGTGGTTCGGTGCGTGATGACGAAGTGATCGCCGCTGCGAACGCCGCGGGCATCACCATGTACTTCACCGGTGCCCGCCACTTCTTCCACTAGAAGTTTCGCCTCTAGGCACAGCTACGGCGGCCACAGCCCAGTAGGGGCTGTGGCCGCCGTAGCCTTTTAACCTCTATTCCTGAGACAGGCCGGCGCTGAGTAGCCGGAAATTCTCGCGCGCCCACGTAGCGACCGGAGCCTGGCTATGCGCAGAGTCATCGGCCCAAGATTCAATGGCCAGCCGAATGGAACAGGTCGCGGCGGCGGCCCACAGTAGCGCACGGTGCGGCGCGAGGTCTGGTGCCACCTCGCGCAGCAGCGGACCGAGGACCTGTTCGGAGCGGGCGTTGACACGGTGCCAGATATCGATGACGCCTTGGTGGCCGTGTCGTTGACGCAATAGGACGCGGGTGGCGTCGGCGTCCCCGGTTCGTTGCAGCGCTCCGGCGTCTAGAACCTCGGCGATGGAGCGGTCGATGCGCTCGTAGAGGCTCAGTGCCGTACCGCTGCGCAGGCTTTGCTGCCAGGACTCGGCCCCCACCTGCAGTAATGGGGCCAGTGCCTCTTCCTTGGTGGGGAAGTAGCGGTAGAAGGTGCGCAGGGAAATACCGGCGCTCTGGGCAATGCGTTCGACGGTGGTCTGGTCGAGGCCATGTGCTGCAAAGAGCTTGGCGGCGGCCCGGGCAATCTCTAGCTCGGTGGCCGCGCGGCGGCGTTGGGTGAGGTTCAACCGTTCTGAGGACACAACTTAACCATAGGCGCTATCTCTAGTGTCACAACCTGCACCTATGGCATGTTGTGCCACAAAGGCGTATCGTGAAGCTTACTACCGAGGAAGGGAATCTCATGAATCGCTATGAAAACCGTCGCGTGATCGTCACCGGAGCCGGATCCGGAATCGGGCAGGCCACCGTGTTGCGGATGCTCCAGGAAGGCGGTCGGGTCGTCGCCGCCGATGTGTCCGCTCCGGGCCTCGAAGACACCGTGCGCGCCGCCGGGACAGCGGCCGAACGACTGCAAACCGTGCAGATCGACGTCTCTGAGGAGGCGTCGGTAAAGTCCGGGGTGGCTCAGGCCGTGCAGTGGCTTGGCGGTCTCGACGCGCTGGTCAACGCGGCAGGCATTCTGCGCTCGGCGCACACCGAGCAAATGAGCACCGAAGCCTTTGAGACTATCCTGCGGGTCAACTTGGTTGGTACCTTCCAAATGATCCGCGAGTCCCTAGTCCACCTGCGGGGCGGGGAGCAGCCGTCCGTGGTGAACTTCAGCTCCACCTCGGCCGTCTTTGCCCACCCCTATATGGCAGCCTACGCCGCCAGTAAGGGCGGGATTCAATCGATGACCCATGCGCTCGCCGCGGAATACGCCAAGGACAATATCCGCTTTACGGCGGTGCAGCCCGGTTCGATCGCTTCGGGAATGACCGATGGGTCCGGAGCCAGCGGACAGAGCAAGGGTCCGGGGTTGCCCGAGGATGCGGATATGTCACTCTTTGCGAAACTTGCCCCGGCCTTGGGGCAAGGGTTTGCCGGCCCCGACTCCGTTGCCAATGTGGTGGCGCTGCTCGCCAGCGCGGAGGGGTACTTCATCACCGGCACCGAGGTGCGCATTGACGGAGGCACGCACTACTAGGGCGAACGCAGCCTAACGGCGGGGTCATCGGGCGGAGTCTGATCCGCGGTGACCCTGCCGTGGTGTTGCTGCTTTGCTAGACTCAAAACGCGCGAATCACGGCCTTTCGCGCGCCCAGGGCCCGCGGTCGGCAGGAGGAAATGCCCATGAGCGAACGAGGTTCAACCATCGTTCTGGGAGTAGTACCTGGCCAACCCGCCGAGGTGCTTGAGCAGGCGGCGGAGCTAGCCCTTGCGCTCGATGCTCAGCTGATTTGCGCCGCGGTGGACGACTCGCGCTACACCATCGACCGGCAGGTCGACGGGAGGATCAGCTCGCTACCCATCGATCCGGATCTCGTCGAGGACGAAGCCGGCGAATTCGACGCAGAACTCTACGCGCAACTGGCCACAGTTTTGCAGGATCGCGGCGTGCGCTGGTCGGTGCGTGCGTTGGCCGGTGGCGCCGCAGCGGAATTGGCTTGGTTGGCCGATGTGCTCGGGGCGCGCATGATCGTGGTGGGCTCCCGCGCGGGTGGATGGCGTGGGGCGGCCCGCGAATTGTTTAATGGCTCGGTCGCCGCCCAGCTAGCCCACCAACAGCATCGACCGGTGATGGTCATTCCGCGACGCACGGGTGATGTGCAATGAACCAACGGCGTCCGGCCTACCTTCAACCTTCGTCCTTAGCCCTCACCTTTGTCGGTGGAACGCTTGGGGCCGCGGCCCGCGAGGGGATTTCGCTGGCCTTTCCCGCGCAAGACGGTATCGACTGGGCGGTTTTTGCCGTAAACCTCAGCGGTGCCTTCCTTCTCGGGGTGCTCTTGGATGCACTGGCTCGGCGCGGACCGGATCAAGGGCGCCGCAGGGCCCTGCGGTTACTGGTGGGCACCGGGTTCATGGGCGGATTTACCACTTTCAGCACCTTCGCCGTGGGACTTGTCGCTCTTCTGGAAGCCGGATCCGTCTCGGCGGCACTGTTCTACGGGCTCGGCACCGTGCTCTTCGGTGCCCTGGCCACCTTGGCCGGAATTTCGATTGCCACGTGGACACATTCGAAGTCCGGGGAGGACACGGCGTGACATTCTGGCTTTTCGTGGGCATCGCCGTGGCCGGAGGGCTGGGGGCGTGCTGTCGACTCGTGCTCGACGGGGCGGTGCGCTCGCGTGTGGTGGGTGCCTTCCCCTGGGGGACCGTGCTGATTAATCTTTCGGGTTCATTTTTGCTCGGATTACTCACGGGTCTGGTCTCCGCCCAGATGTTGCCCGAGGCCATTCGACTCGTCGTTGGTGTCGGTTTTCTCGGGGGATTTACGACCTTCTCCACCGCGAGCTTTGAGACCGTTCGGCTTCTGCAGGCGCGTAAGTGGGTGGCCGGGATGCTCAACGGTCTCGGTGTCATGGCCGCTACCGGGGTGCTGGCTGCGCTCGGCCTCTGGGTGGGCAGCGCGCTGTAGTTCTGCGCCCCGCTCAATATCGCCCCAAATTGTTGAACAACCCCTTGCCTAGATTGTTCAACAACATGTAATGTTCTGTGCGTTACACGAATGTGTGGCACCCGTCACCGCACCTGCAATGGAGAACACCATGGCGCACTCGCAGTCACCCGCTAGGCCAAACGTCTCAGCACGCCGGACGGCGTTGCTGGGCGCGATGTTCCTGATGGCCACCAGTGCCATTGGCCCGGGATTCATCACACAGACCACGGAATTCACCGTTCAAATCGGTGCTTCCTTTGCCTTCGCCATCCTGGTCTCGATCCTCGTTGACATTGCCGTGCAGCTCAATGTCTGGCGCGTCATTGGTGTTTCCGGACTGCGCGCCCAAGAGCTGGGCAATAAGGTCCTACCCGGTGTGGGCTGGTTCCTAGCGGCCTTGGTTTTCCTCGGTGGCGCGGTGTTCAACATTGGCAATATCGCCGGCACCGGGTTGGGGCTGAATGCCATGCTCGGCGTGGACCCCAAAATCGGCGGGGCCATCTCCGCGGTCATCGCGATCCTCATCTTCCTCTCGAAGAAGGCCGGCATGGCGCTGGACCGCATCGTCGTGCTCCTCGGGGCCATCATGATTCTGCTGATGATCTACGTGGCCATTGTCGCGGCTCCGCCGGTGGGTGAGGCCCTGCGCAATACCGTGCTCCCCGAAAAGGTGGACTTCCTGATCATCACCACCTTGATCGGCGGCACTGTCGGTGGATATATCACCTATGCCGGTGCGCACCGCATGATCGACTCGGGCGTCAAGGGGGTGGGGGACGTGAAGGAGATTTCCCGCGGCTCGGTGCTCAGCATCATTGTTACCGGCGTGATGCGGGTGCTGTTGTTCCTCGCCATCCTCGGTGTTGTGGCCGGCGGGGTGGCGCTAACCGGTGACAACAAGGCGGCCGAGGCCTTCGGGCACGCAGCCGGTGAAATTGGCATGCGGTCCTTCGGGGTCATCCTCTGGGCTGCCGCGTTGACCTCGGTGATCGGTGCGGCCTATACCTCGGTGTCCTTCGTAACGCGCTCGAGCACCCCGGAACGCACGCGCAATCTGATTACCACCGGCTTCATTGCCGTATGCGCGGTCATCTTCCTGCTGCTGGGCAAGGCCCCGCAGACGCTCTTGATCTTTGCCGGAGCCGTCAACGGCTTGATCCTGCCGGTGGGCTTCGCTGTGCTGCTCTACGTGGCCTGGCGTCGTCGCGATCTGCTCAACGGCTACAAGTACCCGCTCTGGCTTCTGCTCATCGGCGCCCTGACGTGGCTGCTGACCGTCTACCTAGGCATCAATTCGCTCTCCGGGCTCTCCGCCCTCTGGGCCGGCTAAGACGAACGGAGAGGACAGGATATGAGAACGGACGCGATACATCCACCGGCCCGGGCCGAACGCTCAACCTTGTCTCCGGCACAAGCCCGCACGTTGTTCCGTGCGGGGCTTGAGCTACCCACGGCCGGGTTCAGCGACGGCTACGCGCAAGCGAATCTGCTCATCGTTCCCCGCCAGCTGGCCTTCGATTTCTTGCTCTTTGCCCAGCGCAATCCCAAGGCTTGCCCGATCTTGGGAGTACTGGAGGCCGGAGAAACTACCGGTGAGCTGCTGCGTGACGGAGATATCCGCACCGATGTGCCGCGCTACCGAGTATTCGACGGCGGGCAGCTGGTGGCCGAGCCCACCGACCTGCTCGACTACTGGCGTGATGATCTCGTGACCTTCATAATCGGCTGTTCCTTCACCTTTGAATCCGCGCTACTGGCCGAAGGGATCGAGGTGGCTCACGTCGCCCAGGGTGTGAACGTCCCGATGTATCGCACGAACCGTTCCGCCACCCCGGCCGGGTCCCTGCACGGTCCACTGGTGGTCTCTATGCGGCCGATCCCGGCGGAGCGGGTCGCCGACGCCGTGCGCATCACGTCGCGTTACCCGGCCGTCCACGGCGCGCCGGTGCATGTGGGCGAGCCGCAGTGCCTCGGCATTGCCGACCTAGCGCATCCTGACTTTGGAGACCCGGTGCACATTCCGGAGGGGCACCTCCCGGTGTTCTGGGCTTGCGGGGTCACGGCGCAGGCCGCGGTGATGGCTTCGCGCCCGCCCTTTGCCATTGCACACGCCCCGGGGTACATGCTTATTACCGATGCTCCCGACCGGCGCTATCAGGTGCCGTAGCGCTCGCTCCACACAAGCCGCAGCCCACTCAGGCTGCGGCTTGCGTGTTAGTTCTCCTGTGCCGCGCGTAAATGTTCGAGCAGCTCCGCCTCGGCGGTATCCAGATAGCGACGCAGCGCCTCGGCCGCCTCGAGGCGCTTTCCGGCCTCAAGCAGGTCGAGCACATGCGCATTGCCCTGCACGTAGTGTGTGTGAAAGTCCGGCGCGTCGCGCATGGCGTGGAAGACTAGGCGCATCCGCGCCAAAACACGTCCCATAAGTTCGCCGAGCAGTGAACTACCCGTTGAGGCGACCAAAAGTTCGTGGAAGCGTTGATTGGCTCCAGCCATCCCGGACACGTCGCCATTTCTCTGGGCGCTCCGGGCGGTCTCAATAATGTCTCGCATGGTGCTCAGATCCAGTGTGCTACCCCAGGCGGCCGCGGCCGGTTCGACGGTGCGGCGCACCGCATAGATCTCTCGGACGTCCTCGGCGGTGGGCGAGGCGACGAACACGCCCCGGTTGGGAATGCGGGTGATGATCAGTTCGCTGTCGAGCAGCGTGAAGCCTTCGCGCAACGTATTGCGCGAGACTCCCAGCGCCTGAGCCAGTACCTGTTCCGAGAGCTTGGTGCCCGGTAGCAGTTGGCCTTCGGCAATTTGCCGACGCAAGGTGGAGGCCACCCAGGCACTGGTGTGTGCGTGGGTGGCCTCTTGGCCGAGGTCGAGGGTTGAAAAATCCAAGGACGCATTCACCCCTCTAATTTAGCGGTTTCGGCTAGGGTGAGCCCTATGCGTGTCAGTCGATGCGTCCCAGAACATCGCCTTGAGCTACGGCCTGTCCCGGGTTGAGATCCGCCCGGCCGAAGGTGCCTGATCGGTGCGCCTGCACCGCGGACTCCATTTTCATGGCCTCCAACACCGCAACCGTCTGCCCGGCTGTGACCTGCTGTCCGTCCTCCACGCTGAAGGAGACGAGGTTACCGGCCATGGGAGCGGTGAGCTCTTCCTCGTCCGAGCTGTCCGCACTCTGTTTGGCGCTGCTCGGAACCGAATCCGACCCGCCGGTGCGTAGTGCGGCGAGGAGATCGGCCGGCACGGACAGCGTCATTGCTTTTCCGTCGATGCCCACGGTCAGTTGCTCGCGCGGACGGTCCGCCGGCGTGCTGGCCAACTGATCGCTGGCTTCCAGTTGTTCGGTGAACTCATCCTCGATCCAAGTGGTGTAGATCCCTAGGTGGTCGGGCGCCGCGAAGTCCGGGTGAGCGATGGCCGCTCGATGGAAGGGCAATACGGTGGGAACCCCTTCGATGACCATTTCCTCCAGCGCGACCGCGGCACGGCGCAGCGCCTGCGGGCGGTCGGCTCCATGCACGATGAGCTTGGCCATCAAGGAGTCGTAGTGCCCCGGGATGAGGCTGGCGGAACGCACCCCGGAATCCACGCGAATCCCGGAACCGGTAGGCACTTCAAAGCGAGTGATGGTGCCCGGCGCCGGGAGGAAGCCGCGGGCTGGGTCCTCGGCATTAATCCGGAATTCGAAGGCATGACCCTGCGGCTCGGGGTCCTTAGTCAGGCTCAGTGGATGGCCGTCGGCGATGCGGAATTGTTCGTCCACCAAATCCAGACCAGTGGTCTCTTCGCTGACCGGGTGCTCGACCTGAAGCCGCGTGTTGACCTCGAGGAAGGAGATCAGCCCGTCGGCACCCACCAGATACTCCACCGTACCCGCGCCGGTATAACCGGCCTCGCGGCAGATGGCTTTGGCCGAGTCATGGATCAATTGCCGCTGCTCCTTGCTGAGGAAAGGGGCCGGGGCCTCTTCGATCAATTTCTGATGGCGGCGCTGCATGGAGCAATCTCGGGTGCCCACGACCACCACGTTGCCGTGGCTATCGGCGAGCACCTGCGCCTCGACATGGCGCGGCTTATCCAGGAAACGTTCGACGAAGCACTCACCGCGGCCAAAGGCGGCCGTGGCCTCGCGGACTGCAGAGTCGAAGGCCTCCTCGATGTGCTCCATGCTGCGGGCGACTTTCAATCCGCGCCCGCCTCCACCGAAGGCTGCCTTGATGGCCACCGGAACCCCGTGTTCCTCGGCAAAGGCTCGTACTTCGGCCGCGTCGGCCGCTGGTTGCTCGGTACCTGGCACCAGTGGGGCGCCGGCGCGCACCGCGATCTGGCGTGCCGTGACCTTATTCCCGAGGGCCTCGATGGCCTCGGGGCTGGGCCCGATCCACGTCAGTCCGGCGTCTTGGACCGCGCGGGCGAACTCGGCGTTCTCGGAGAGGAAACCGTAGCCTGGATGCACCGCGTCGGCGCCGCTGCGGGTGGCGATGGCGAGAAGCTTGTCGATATTGAGGTAGGTATCCGCGCTGGCACTACCGTCGAGTGCATAGGCCTCATCGGCGCGGCGCACATGGAGGGCATCGGCATCCGGGTCCGCGTAGACGGCCACGGAACGTAGCGAATTATCCGCCGCGGCACGGGCAATGCGCACGGCGATTTCGCCGCGGTTGGCAATCAGTACTTTTTTCATTCGGCAGTCCTTAGCGTGTGGCCGGGTTGAGTGTCCCGGAGGAATCGAGGGTGAAACGCACGTGGGTGCCCGGGGGCAGTTGTGCGGCGAGTGCTACGTCGGCCTCGCGCACGGTGGCGATGACCGGGTATCCGCCGGTGACCGGGTGATCGGCGAGGAAGAGTACTGGCAGCCCATTTGGTGGTACCTGCAGGGCCCCGAGCGGTACCCCCTCGCTTTGCAGCTCGCCGCTGCGGGTGCGCTCCAGCGGTAGCCCCTCATCGGTGGTGGATAGTCGCACGCCCACGCGGTTGGAGTCGCTGCTGACCACCCAGTCTTGGTCGGTGAGGCGCGTCATCCCCGAGGTGTCAAACCAGTCGGCCCGTGGTCCGGGGGTGATTCGCAGCAGGTAATGACCCTCCGCCTCGGGTAGCGGCAGGGTGCTGGGTTCGGGCGCGCCAACGATATGCCCGGAACGTACCGGGTTGACCGGCAAGAAGTCGCCGCTGCGCAGCGGCGCCGGCCCGAGCCCAGAGAGCGTATCGCTGGAGCAGGAGCCAAGTTCGGCTTCGACGGCGAAGCCGCCGCGGATACTCAGGTAGCTACGGAGCCCGGCAGCACCGGGCGACAGGCGCAGTCGCTCACCATCGAGCAAGGCGAAGGGTGCGTTCAGTGGTGCCGGCCGGGGGTGGCGTAGCTCGTCGTGCTCGGCCGGGGTGATTTCGGCGCAGACGTCGGCACCGGCGAGCGCCAGCACCATATCTCCTTGTGCTTGCACCGCCAGCCGGCCGGTGAGATTCTCGATGGCCGCGCGCGCAGGATGGTTGCCCACCAGGCGGTTGGCCTGATGCAATGCGGTCAGGTCCGCGGCCCCGGAGCGCGGGACGCCGAGGTGCCCCAAGTGTGCCCGGCCCTCGTCCTGCAGTAGCGACTGTACTCCGGCGTCGAGTATGCGCAAGCCCGGTCCATGGGCGGCAGACGCGCCGTTACCAAGTGGGGTGCTCGGTTGCGCCGTAGTCTGCTCGGACAGGGTTGCGCGGGCCGGGACGGCACGAAAACGCACAATATCTCGCGGGGCGATGAGTGCCGGGTTCTCCCGGTGCGAATCCCACATTCGTAGTTCGGTGTGTCCCAGTAGCTGCCAACCGCCAGGGGACTCGCGGGGGTAGACCGCCGAATAGTTGCCGGCCAGCGCCACCGAACCGGCGGGGACCGCGGTGCGGGGGGTGTCGCGGCGGGGAACCTGCAAGGTGTCGTTCTCGGCGGCGAGATAGGCGAAACCGGGAGCGAAGCCACCGAATGCGGCCGTCCACTGCTGTGCACAGTGGGCATCGATGACCGCCTCAATGCTCAGTCCGGTCAGCTCGGCCACCGCGGCGAGGTCGGCACCGTCGTAGTGCACCGGGATTTCGATCAGGCGACCGCTGCTCGCAGCGGACTCTCCGAGTTCGATGTCTGCGGCGAGGTGCATCGCGGCACGAGCCTGTTCGGGGGTATTAAAGCTGAGTTGGACCGTGCGGGCCGCCGGGAGTACTTCGACTTGTCCGGGTAGCGGGTGATCGAGCAGGGTGCCGTTCAGTGCCAGCACCGAGTCGAGGTCGGAGAGCTCGATGAGAAGCGCGCGTTCGCCGGCCGGCCGCACCTCGAGGATGCTCATACGAAGCTCCGGATCTGCACGCCGGCTGCTTCGAGCCCCTCACGTACCGCGGCGGCCATGGCCACGGCTCCCGCGGTGTCCGAGTGGACGCAGATACTTTCGGCGGGCATCTGGATGAGGCTGCCGTCCACGGCCCGGATCGTGCCCTCGGTGGCCAAGCGCACCATATTGTCGGTGACCTGCTGTGCATCGTGAATGACGGCATCGGGTTCACGGCGCGAGAGCAGGGTGCCTTCGGGAGTGTAGTTGCGGTCGGCGAAGGCCTCGGCCACACCGCGTAGCCCTGCGGATGCCGCCTCGTCTAAGGCGAGCGACCCGGGTAGCAACAGCACCGGGAGGTCCTCGCCGAAGGCCTTAATCCCGTCGATGACCGCGCGGGCATGAACCTTGTGGTGCACGATGGTGTTGTAGAGCGCGCCGTGGGGCTTTACATAGGAAATTTTGGAACCGGCGGCCCGGGCCATCGCCTGCAGGGCCCCGAGCTGGTAGAGCACGTCGTCGGCCAGCTCGGCGGCCGTGCAGTCCAAGAACCGGCGCCCGAACCCGGCCAGGTCGCGGTAGCCCACGTGGGCACCGATGGTGACTCCCGCTGCGACGGCCTCGCGGCAGGTTGCGGCGATCACGCTGGGGTCCCCGGCGTGAAAGCCACAGGCGACATTGGCCGAGGAGACGGAGTGGAATATCGCGGCGTCGTCTCCCAAGTTCCAGTTGCCGAATGATTCTCCGACGTCTGAATTCAGGTCGATAAATGGCATTGTGATCCCCGTCTCCTTGGAAGTCTTTCTCCTAGCATGCCGCAAATCACAAGATTGTTCAACAATCTTTTCGTGCGCGAGGCGTTGTGACGAGATATTAGAGTCAGGAACCGCCGCGGCGAACCGGAGTTACGGGATGCGGCAGAGGACTTCACCGTGCACGAGGGTGAACCATCCGTCGTCGGCGCGCGCCCACTTTTCCCAGCCGTGGCTGATGCGACGCAACTGCTCCATCGTGGCCAGCTTTGAATCAATAATTTGCCGCGCCATCGCAGACTCCAGAATGCGGTCCCGCCACATCCCGCCCCACCACGCGCGGTCTGCATCGCTGCTATAGCACCAGGTGCTCGCCGTCGCCGTGACCTCGCGCAGGCCTGCCTGGTGCGCCCAAGACTTCAAGCGACGTCCCGCATCGGGTTCCCCGCCATTCGCGCGTGCCGCCGCCTGATACAGCACCATCCATTCCTCAAGCTCGGGCACCATGGGCCACCACGCGAATGCGGAGTAGTCGCTGTCACGGGCGGCCACCAAGCCACCGGGGTTCGTCACCCGGGCCATTTCCCGCAAGGCCTGCACCGGGTCGGCAACATGCTGGAGCACCTGATGGGCATGGACCACCTCAAAGCTCTGATCCGCCCACGGTAAGGCGTGAACGTCGGCGACCGCAAAGTCGATGTTGTCCAACTTGCGTTCCTCGGCGGTCCGCCGAGCCAAGTCCAGCTCGTCGGGTCCCACCTCGGTGGCGGTGACACGCTGGACCCGGGTGGCGAAGTCCGCGGTGATCGTTCCCGGCCCCGCGCCAATGTCAAGCAAACAGTCGCCGGCCCGCAGGTGCGGTAACAGGTATGCGGCCGAATTTTCGGCGGTGCGCCAACGGTGCGAGCGAAGCACCGATTCGTGGTGGCCATGCGTATAAGAAGCCATGGGAATTCTTTCTGTCGTGCCCAGCCCTACGGTCCAATCCGTGGGCATGAACTTGCCTAGGGTGTAACGCATCGGGCATTCTGCCACTGCGGTAACTCCATCTTCGGCGCGGCAGCATAGACGCGGAAGGCCGCAGTTTTCCTAGGAGTCGCACACCTACCCTCGAGGTCGAAAGGATTGCCGCCATGGCCAGTGAATTGGGATCCTTTTTGCGCGCCAGACGCACCGACCCACGGCTACGACCGGAGCAGCAAAGCCTCGGAGTGCGGCGCGTCAGTGGGCTACGTCGCGAAGAGGTCGCCGCCGCCGCGGGTATCAGCATCGACTACTACACGCGGCTCGAGCAGGGCCGCGAAACCAATCCGAGCGATGCCGTGTTGCGTGCCGTGGCGCGTGTCTTGCGCCTGAAAGGGGACTCGCTGGAGTACCTCTTTTTGCTGCGCTCCACCACTGATGCCGCGGTGCCCTCGGTGGATGACGGCACGGACTTGCGCCGACGTGCCGAAGCTCTGGTCGCGGCCGTGCGTCCCAACCCGGCCTATGTGCTGGATCGGTTGAGCAATGTCTTGGCGATCAACGCCGAAGGATTGGCGCTGCTCGACGGGCTGGAGAGTGAACCGGCCGATGCGCGCAATATGTGCACCTACCTGCTGACTCATGCGCGCGCCCGCGAGATTTTCGTGGACTGGGAAGAAATTGCCCGCGGGGCCGTGGCGCAATTACGGGCCGCCAATGCCGGAAATCTGCGCGAAGCACGGCTGCAAGAACTGGTGGATCAGTTGGCGGCCCAAAGCCCGCGTTTTGCCGGCTGGTGGTCCGGGCACCTCGTAGGGCGTCGTAGGTCATCAACCAAACGCCTGCGCACCAACGCCGGTGAGGTCGAACGCCAGCTAGAGATCCTGCAGATGCCCGACGAAGGGCTGCGGATGACGCTGTGGCTGCCCGCCTCGGCAGCCAGTGCCTGAAAACTAGGTCGAGGCAGGTGGCGTATGCGCGCCAATCCCGCCGGTGGTATTCAAGAGTAAGGCGGCGCCGCGCGCCTAGCGCAACGCCGCCCACAGGGTTATCGGCTCTGCCGCTTGAGGGTAATCAGCGGGGCGATCGCAATGGCCGCCGTGGTGATAATGGCACCGACGATGAAGGCATAATGCGCCCCGTCGAAGAGTGCTACCGTCGCCTGCTCTCCTGCGGTGAGCTGGCGTGCGGAGAGCATGGAGAAGATCGTGACGAACATGGTGGTGCCGATGGCGCCGCCGAGCTGCTGGGCGGTGGTGAAAATCGCCGATCCGTGGCCATAGTGCTGTGGCGGAACGGTCGACAGTGCCGAGGACATCAAACCGGTCATCAACAACGCCATTCCGATGGAGAACACCACGTGAATCGCGCCGAAGGTCCATAGGGGCGTTTCCGCGTTTACGGTCAGATACAGCCATTGGCCCGCGGCCAGAAGGATGGCCCCGGGGATCAACACCGGGCGCGGTCCGTGGCGGTCGAAGACCCGACCGAAGATGGGGGCGCTAATGGCCTGGGCTAACCCGCCGGGCAGCAACATGAGGCCAATGGCCAAGGTGCTATGTCCCGCACCGGACTCCAGAATGATCGGCAGCATCACCAGGGTGCCCAACAGCGTGCCCATGCCGATCATGATCAGCAGCACCGAGAGCGTGAAGCTGCGATTGGTGAAGGGCGACAGGTTCAATAGTTCGCGGCCCTCTCGCGTCAGGCGTAGCTGACGGCGGATGAACAACCCGAGCGCCACGAGTCCGATGAGGAAGCTGGCGATGGTCATGGTGAGGTTATCGACCGCATGCTCCAGGCTCGAGATGCCATAAACCAACAGGCCAAAGGCCAGTGCGCTGAGAATGACCGAGGCGACATCCACCGGGGTGCGTCGGGTGGCGTCCGGCACCCGGATGAAGATGAGGCCCGCCACGAGGATCACGGTGGCCAACGGCAGCATGATCAGGAAGATCGCGTTCCAGCTAAAGGTGTTGACGATGGCCCCCGACACGGTCGGACCGACCGCCGGACCCACGGAAATCACGATGGAGTTCAGCCCCATCACGGTGCCGCGGCGTTCGCGCGGAACCAGTTGCAAGGTTGTGGTCATCAGTAGCGGCATGATGATCGCGGTGCCAACGGCCTGAATGATTCGGGCGATCAGAAGCACCGCGAAACTTGGGGCCAGGAAGGCGATGAGCGTGCCGATGATGAAGCTAAGCAGTGCGAAAGCAAAGAGCGTGCGGGTGCGGAAACGCTGAATCAGGTAGCCGGTGAGTGGTATCAGTACCGACATGGTCAGTAGGAATCCGGTGGTCAGCCACTGTCCGGCCGCAGCGGAGACCTGAAGATCTTCCATGATTGCCGGCAGTGCGACCGACAGCACGGTTTCATTCAAAATCATCAGGAAGGCCGCTAGGGCGAGCGAACCGATAATGCCGGTCAGCTTCGTTGTCGCCGGTGGTGCCGGGGGTGCGGCGTGGGTTGTGCTCACTGAGCCTCTTTCTCGCGGTGCAAAACAAGTTCTGTCACAGTCTGACAGAAAATCGCCTATATTCTGTCAGAGTGTGACAGAAAACAATCGTGCGTCACAATGGAAGGGTGAATGCGAGTGATCAGCCTCGGCCCGGCGTCCGGGCGCAACGCAAAGCGGAAACGGCCCGACAGGTGCATCTGGCGACCCTGGACCTTGTGGAAGCGCAGGGGCTCGAGCGCGTCACGGTGGCGCAGATCGCCGCACGCGCCGGAATTTCCGAGCGGACCTTCTTTCGCTACTTTGACTCCAAGGAAAGCGCAACCTTGATCGGGCATGACACCTTGCTCGACATGCTTCTAGAATTTCCTATCCCTGCCGGAACTCCGGCACAGATCTATGCCGCGCTACTTCGGGTCAGTCGCGAGCAATTTGACGTTGCCGTGCGTCCTCATGAGTTCACGCGAGTGTCGCGGATTATTCTCGAGGAACCGCGGCTGTTGCGTGCCATCGCACAGCGCGAAATGGAGCTGATGGCTCGGTTGGGAACGGCGTTGACCCAGCAGTACGGCGTCGATGCCGTGGATGGCATGCTCGTTGCCGAACTGTTGGCATCGGGGTGGCGTGTGGCGTGGATTAGCGTGGCCCGCGAGGTTGCCGCAGGCCGCGATTTTGAACCGCGGCAGGTCTTTGACCGCGTCTCGAGTCGGCTCGCCGCCCTTGCTAGCGCGCAGCTACCTGACTGAGTTATGGTCCATTAACTTAAATGTGACGAATGCGGTGTGGGCTATTCAGCCCGGGTTTTCGGGCGAGAACTCATCTCCCGCGGTTTCTCGGGCTCGGTGGAATCGTGTCAAAGGCCGCAAAATCGGGTAAATTGGGAACGTTGAGTTTAGGGCGATTAACCCCGCTTCCACACGACGTTCAGGGAGAAGCCACACCTATGGCCAAGATTATTTACACCCACACCGACGAAGCGCCCATGCTGGCGACTCACTCGTTCCTTCCGATCGTCGAGGCCTTCGCCTCCACGGCAGGCGTGGAACTCGAAACCCGCGACATCTCGCTGGCCGGACGCATCATCGCCACCTTCCCCGATTACTTGAGCGAAGAGCAGCGCATCGGTGACGCGCTCGCCGAACTGGGTGACCTGGCCAAGACCCCCGAAGCAAATATCATCAAGCTGCCGAATATCTCGGCTTCCATCCCGCAGCTGAAGGCCGCCATCGCCGAACTGCAGGCCGCCGGCTACGCACTGCCGGACTACCCGGACAACCCGGCTTCGGATGAAGACACCGACGTCCGCGCCCGCTACGACAAGATCAAGGGTTCGGCCGTGAACCCGGTGCTGCGCGAAGGTAACTCCGACCGCCGTGCCCCGCTGAGCGTGAAGAACTATGCACGCAAGTACCCGCACTCCATGGGTGACTGGGCCGCCGACTCCAAGACCAACGTGGCCACCATGGGTGTCGACGACTTCGCGTCCAACGAGAAGTCGGTAGTCATCGACAAGGACAAGAGCATCTCCATCCGCTTCGTCGGCGAAGACGGCGAAGTCAAGGTGCTCAAGAAGCCGTTCAAGGTGCTCGCCGGCGAGGTCGTCGACGGCACCGTCATGCACGTGGCCGCACTGCAGGACTTCCTGAAGTCCGCCGTGGCCCGCGCCAAGGAAGAAGGCGTGCTCTTCTCCGCTCACTTGAAGGCCACCATGATGAAGGTGTCCGACCCGATCATCTTCGGTCACGTGGTCAAGGCATACTTCTCCGAACTGTTCGAGACCTACGGCGACGAACTGGCCGCCGCCGGGCTGAACCCGAACAACGGCCTAGCAGCCATCCTCGGCGGGCTCGACGAGCTCTCCGACGAGGTGCGCGCCGGCGTCGAGAAGCTCATCGCTAAGGGCCTGGAAGAGGGCCCGGCCGTGGCAATGGTCGACTCCGATAAGGGCATCACCAACCTGCATGTGCCTTCCGACGTGATCGTCGACGCCTCCATGCCGGCCATGATTCGTCTGGGTGGGAAGATGTGGAACGCCGAGGGTGCCACCGCGGACACCCTGGCCGTGCTGCCGGACTCCTCCTACGCAGGGGTCTACCAGGCCGTGATCGAGGACTGCCGCGCCAACGGCGCCTACGACCCGACCACCATGGGCACCGTGCCGAACGTCGGCCTGATGGCACAGAAGGCCGAAGAGTACGGATCGCACGATAAGACCTTTGAACTGGCCGCCAACGGCCACGTGCAGATCCTGGACGAGTTCGGTACCGTGCTGATCGAGCACCAGGTCTTCGCCGGTGACATCTGGCGCGCCTGCCAGACCAAGGACGTGGCCATCCGCGACTGGGTCAAGCTGGCCGTGAACCGTGCCCGCGCCTCGGCCACTCCGGCCGTGTTCTGGCTCGACGAGAACCGCGCCCACGACGCGGTGCTGATCGCCAAGGTCAACGAGTACCTCAAGGACCACGACACCGAGGGTTTGACCATCGAGATCCTCTCGCCGGTCGAAGCCACCAAGTACTCCATCGAGCGCATCCGCCGCGGTGAGGACACCATCTCGGTGACCGGTAACGTGCTCCGCGACTACCTCACCGACCTGTTCCCGATCCTCGAATTGGGCACCAGCGCCAAGATGCTCTCCATCGTGCCGCTGTTAGCCGGTGGCGGACTGTTCGAGACCGGTGCCGGTGGTTCGGCTCCGAAGCACGTGCAGCAGCTGGTCTCGGAGAACCACCTGCGCTGGGATTCCCTCGGTGAATTCCTCGCGCTGGCTGCCTCCTTTGAGCACCTGGCGGTGAACAACGACAACGCCCGTGCGCAGGTTCTGGCCGACACCCTGGATGCGGCCACCGGCACCTTCCTGCTGGAAGACAAGTCGCCTAAGCGTAAGGTGGGCGAGCTGGATAACCGCGGCAGCCACTTCTACCTGGCGAAGTTCTGGGCTGAGGAACTGGCCAAACAGGATCAGGATGCCGAACTGGCTTCCGCTTTCGCTGCTGTAGCCAAGGCCTTGGGCGAGAACGAGCAGACCATCGTCGCCGAACTTGCCGAGGTTCAGGGGCAGCCGGTGGATATCGCCGGCTACTACCGCCCGGATGAGGCCAAGACCGCTGCCGTGATGCGTCCGAGCGCCACGCTGAACCAGACGCTGGAACTGCTGACCAAGTAGTCACCGGTTATTACCGCCGTTGGGCGTCACCTCACAACGAGGTGGCGCCCAACGGCGCTTAACGCGCAGCGCGATTTACAGCCACGGAAAACCGTCGGGTTCGTCGGCCGCCCGGCGACGGACCAGATCGGGGTCATGCCGCCGCGGGCGCAGCGGTAAGTTCTCCGGCGTCACGGGGATCTCGGCGACCACGGGCACCGGTTCGGTAGCGATCCACTGGCATTCGGTGATATGCCCCAGCTGCCGGTCCGTGTAGCTGGGCATGCGGCGGAACTCGGCGGCGGGAAGCACGTAGACCACCCCGGGACTCAATGGCCACTGGTTCGAGGCGGTGCGAGCGTAGGAGAGAAAGATCCGGCGTGCCGACCACTGGCCGGCACGGGCAGCGGGGTAGAAACAGGCGTTAAGAAAGGGGCTGGCCTCCGCCGTGCGCAGCGCATATCCCATGGCCCATGTGGGATCCTCGGTCGCGTAGACCGCCGTGGCCTTCGAGAAGTCATCGACACTGAAGTCAATGGGAGCGCGCGGCTCAAGGACACACAACCCCGTGGTGCGCGAACCATGTAAGAGGTAGTCACCGCCGTGCACATAGGAGGCCAACTGGTCGAACACCGCGTCCCCGCGCATTGGGGATGGTACATGCCAGGTCCGCATGGGGCCAGCCTAGCCGCCGCATAAGCCAGCCGCTAGCCGAGGATCAGTCCCGCGATGGACCTGGGGAGAGTTACCGTTCGGTAGTGTTGAGGCAGGACCGATGCACTAGCTCTAGAGGACTCATGACTACCGTCGCCGCACCACCCAAGGCCGTTACCGCCGCTCAACTTGTCTCGCATATCCTGACGCCCGTGGTGCTCGGTAGCGCCCTGCTCCTGAGCACCCCCGTGCGACACCCCGAGGTTTCATGGCTATCGGCGGTTCTTGGGACCGTATTTACCATGCTCTTGCCCTGGTCGATTCTCGCGGTGGCCCGGCTGCGGGGCAAGGTCAGCAATATCCACGTTTCACAACGTCACCAACGACACTGGATTTACGCGGTGACGGCGCTGTCCATGGTCGGCGGGCTGGCCCTGCTCACGGTGATCGGTACCGCAACGGCCCTATACGTCGAAATCGGGGCCTTCGCGGTTGGCCTGCTGCTCGTGAGCCTTATCAACCTGTGGTGGAAAGTCTCGGTCCACCTGGCCGTGGGGACCTATGTGGTGCTCCACGCCTTTGCCGATGTGGCACCAACCGCTGCGATCGTGCTCTTCGTGTCCCTGCTCTCCTGGGCGCGGGTGCGCTGCTCCGAACACACCGCCTCACAGGTCTTCGGCGGTGTGCTGGTTGGCGTGGTGGTCGGTTACCTAACTCAATGGACGAGTCAGTTGCTCCTCTCATGAGGACGGTTGGCTTCCCCTCGAACGAAGGAGACCGATGAGCTCCCCGCACTCACCTCTGGTGCGGATTGCCGAACAGGGCGACGCCGCGGCCATCGACGCACTCTGTCAGACCCTAGGCATCCACAGCTGGTCGCCGTTGCTGCCCGAAGCGGAGGAACGTTGCCTCAGCGTCGCCTACCTTCCGCCGACCGGGCAAGTGATCGGGATCGCCAAGATCCACCATCATCCGCTACCCGAAGGCGATGCTCCGGCCGGCTACTACCTCGGCGGCATCTACGTTGCCGAGCAATACCGGCACCGGGGGATCGGGCGCTGTCTGACGGAGTTTCGTCTGCAAAGGATCGCGGAGCACGCACGGCAGGCCTACTACTTCACCAACGAGCGCAACATCGCCTCGCAACGTCTGCACGCGAGCCTCGGCTTTGAACGCATCGCGGTACTCTCACAGATTTTCGCGCTTCGCCCAGACGATCCGGACACGCGGTTGTGGTTGTATCGACTTCAGGTGCCGCGACCCGAGGCATGGTCTCCGTCGAACTTCACCACCCTCGGCCCCGCAGCGGATGCCAGGTAAAGTCATCACTCAGTAGCGACCCGAGGAGCCGATGGTGCGTACCTACTTTCCAGAATTGACCGAGGCCCGGTCACCGGCCGCCGGGCCAAGTTTGGCGAAAATTGGCGGAGCACCCTGGGGATTCCCGCGCGAACGCTGGCCGCGCTGCGCCACGTGCGGGCAGGCACAACGCTTCCTCGCGCAATTTCCCGGCGGCGAGCACCTGCCACGGCTCGGAGCAGAAGAATCGGTATACATCTTCAAATGCGAGAACGAGACGATCTGCGATTTCTGGGACCCTCAGTCGGGGTGTAACCGAGTATTCCTGCTTAAACACAACGACCTGAGTACGGGGTATACGCAACAACCTCCGGTGGACTACCCCGACCCCGAGTTCGGAGAGTATACGGTGGCGAGTTGGAGGGTATTCGAGGATCCAATCCCGGCGACTCGCGAAGCGGACTTCTATGATGCCGAGGCTTTCCTCGCCCTGCCTGAGGAACTGGCCGTACCTCATGACTTCGACACCAACCAGTCCACGAAATTCGGTGGGGCGCCCTACTGGACGGGCAACGGCGTACCGGCGGAGATCGCGTCGGACATGCGTGTACTGGGGCAACTCAATAGCTGGATCTGCACTATGGAACATCCCGAAGACTACGTCGAAATCGGTAACCTGTGTTTTGACGGGATCGGCTATCTTTACGACCAAACGCCCGAGGCTTCCCGACCCGACCTGAGGTTTGTCATCAGTCGATAACCGCCCCGGGACCATTCGGCGCAATGTTTCTGGCGCAATATCCTTTCCTCGAATTTATGGCAGTAATGTCTATCCCACGAGTCGGTGACGTTGAGCCTTGCCGACCGGACTCGCATCAGGGGATGGAAAGGATACTGCGGTGAATACGACACATGCAGAATCGTCGGGCCTAGCAAAGACGCTAGGTAATTTCGACGCATTGGCGCTGGGCTTTGGCGCCATGATCGGCTTCGGCTGGGTGGTGTTGACCGGTGGCTGGCTGGAAAACGCCGGCACCCTCGGCGCCGTACTGGCCATGGTGGTCGGCGGTGGCATTATGGCCGTTGTCGGCTTGACCTATGCCGAACTAACCGCCGCCATGCCCAAGGCAGGCGGCGAGCACAACTTTATTTTGCGTGCCTTGGGCCCGCGACCCTCATTCATTGGTTCATGGGCGATTACCGGTGGCTATGTCACCATTGTGGCCTTCGAAGCGGTCGCGCTCCCGCGCACCGTGGAGTACATTTTCCCGGGCATGAGCAAGATCCCGCTATGGACCGTGGCAGGTTTCGAGGTAAACCTCACCTGGGCCCTCGTCGGCGTGCTCGCCGCCATCCTGATCACCTGGATCAATATCCGTGGTGTTAAACAGGCCGGTGTGGTGCAGACCTTCGTGGTGATCTTCCTGCTGGTCATTGGCCTGCTGCTGATCTTCGGGTCCTTCATTGGCGGCGAGGTGCAGCATATGCAGCCGCTGTTCAACAACGGAATCAACGGTTTCTTCGCCGTGCTGGTGGCCGTGCCGTTCTTGTTCATCGGTTTCGACGTGATCCCGCAGTCGGCTGAGGAAGTCAACATCCCGGCCCGACAGATCGGTAAGCTCGTGGTGCTTTCAGTGGTGCTGGCCACCGCCTGGTACGTGATGGTCGTGCTGACCACCTCCTCGGCCATGCCGGCCGGCGAACTGGCCGGGGCCGACATTGCCACCGCCGACGCCTTCGGCTCACTGTTCGGCTCCGCCCTGATGGCCAAGGTGCTGATCGCCGGTGGTGTGGCCGGCATCTTGACCTCGTGGAACTCGCTGCTGCTGGGTGCCTCGCGCCTTGTCTACTCGCTGGCTCGCAGCGGCATGCTGCCGGCATGGTTCGCTACGCTGCACCCGAAGTACAAGACGCCGCACAATGCCCTGATGTTTATCGGTGGTATCTCAATGCTGGCCCCGTTCTTCGGGGTGCAGATGCTGGGTTGGCTCGTGGACTCCGGCGCACCAAGCATCATCATCGCCTACCTGCTGGTATCGGTGACTTTCTTGGTATTGCGCAAGCGCGACCCGCAGATGGTCCGTCCCTTGCGTGTGGGCGGAGCCGGGATCGGCGGCGAACTGATCGGCTGGACCTCGGTGCTGCTCACCGCGGCCTTGTTCACCCTCTACATGCCCGGGATGCCGGCCGCCCTGACCTGGGAGCCCTGGCTGATCTTCGGCGTCTGGTGGCTGCTGGGCGCGGTGTTCTTCTTCAAGGTCCCCGGAGGCATTAAGGCCGGACCGGACGCAGAGGAACAGGTGCTCGCCGTGGTTCGCGCCCGCAAATAGACTCCGACTCGACACCGCATATCGGACCGCTCTCACGTTTCCACGTGGGGGCGGTCCGTCGTGTAGTACGCGCGATGGTGTCTCGAAGCTCACCGGGAGCTTCGATTGGTTCGGTGTGCCAGATGACCGCTCAGAAGGCCGTGCTCGATAAGATTCTTTGGTGCAAACTCCTGATTTTCCGCGTTCAGTGACCGTCTTTACCGGATCGGCGACCGGGGCATCTGCGATCTACGCCGAGGCCACGACCGAACTTGCCCGAGCTTTGGCCGAGCAAGGGGTCGAAATCGTCTATGGCGGAGGCCATGTGGGGCTGATGGGCACCTTAGCGGATGCCGCGCTCGAGGCCGGAGGCCGCGTGCGGGGCGTGATGCCGCAGTCGCTCGTGGACGGCGAGATTGCCCATCCCGGGCTGAGCGAACTCGATATCGTGGCCGATATGCACGAGCGGAAACAGCGGATGGCCGAGCGTGCCGAGGCCTTCATCGCGTTGCCCGGCGGCGCCGGAACGCTCGAGGAGTTCTTCGAGGTCTGGACGTGGCAGCAACTAGGCCTGCACCGCAAGCCCGTCGCACTGTACGACGTCAACGGCTTCTGGCAGCCGCTACTGTCCATGATCGAGCACTTCGTCGCGGAGGGATTCCTCGCCGAACGCTACCGTCAGGCACTGATTGTCGTGCAGACACCTGCCGAACTGTTAGCGGCGCTGCAGCAGTGGGCACCTGCGCCGGCGAAGTGGTAATCTCCCCGGACTAGGTCCGCACACTCGCCAAATCTACGCCAGCGCTGCGTGGACCCCCAAACGCTCGCCGACGGGCACCGTACCGTGGTGAAACGCAATTCGCGTCGCTTTTACCCGGTGGCCTAGAGCCCGCGCCCGGCTTCCCACAGCGCCTCGGAGGTGCCCGACAGCATCGAATTAATCGAGATGGCCTGCGCATCGGTTAGCGACGCAATATAGTCCACGATGGCCCGCGCCTGACCGAGCCGGCGAATCTCTCCGGCATCGGTTTGCGGCAAGAGTTCGGGGGCATCCGCGAGCACCTGCTCGTATTCGACGGTGGCCGCTTCGATGGAGTCCAGTAGGCGCCGCGGGGCGCGCGCCGCATCATGTGGATCGTTGAGCCAGGCGTTGAAGCCCTCGGCCAGCGACCGCAAGATCCTCGTTTGCCCCCGCTGATAAACCGCCAGATCCGGGCGGTCGAGCACGAAGCGTTCGTGGACGAACTTGAGCACCACCACGTCATGCCAGGCCGCATCGCCCAGCCGGGCATGCCCACTGCGCACACTCGGGTGGCGTTCCACGGTCACCGAGGCCTGGAGCCGGGCCATCCAACGCCGGGTGAACGCCTTGACCATG
The DNA here is from genome assembly GCA_031317595.1 of Glutamicibacter sp. PS. Taxonomy (GTDB): domain Bacteria; phylum Actinomycetota; class Actinomycetes; order Actinomycetales; family Micrococcaceae; genus Glutamicibacter; species Glutamicibacter endophyticus. The sequence goes on along the minus strand of JANCMB010000001.1, from coordinate 2,043,116 downwards.
CGGTCGGCATCCAGCCCACCGTCGTATGGCACCGCCAGCAACCCGTCGACCAGGTCGTGTCCCACACGCTGCACCGACTCGCGGAAGGCCTGAGCATCGGCGATCCACGGATCCTTCGCCTGAAGGTGACGCCAGGTACGCTCCAAGGCATGGCCCGGGCGACGCAGATCCAACGCGGTGGTATCCAACGCCGCCAGTTCACGACCGTGCTCGAGCCAACCGCGGAACTCCTGCGAAATTTGGGTGTACTGCAGAATCCCTGCACGATAAAAATCATCGAGATCGTGCACCGCGTAGGCAATATCATCGGCCAAATCCATTACCGAGCACTCAAGCGTTTGCTGGTGCGGCGCGATGGCACCGAAGACCGAACGCGCATCGGCCATTTCGGCCGCCTCAATGGCGTAGGCCGAGAATTTCGCCGCCCCGATCTGCGGGGTGATCCCCACCCCACGCGGCAGGTCGTGCGGTTCGGCGCGGGAGCCGGCGAACTCGTGGCGGGTCCATGGGTACTTCAGTACCGCGGCACGCACCGCGCGGCTCAGATTCAAACCGCGCGCGGTGGCATCACAGCTATCCAACGCGGTGAGAATCCGGAAGCTCTGCGCATTGCCTTCGAACCCGTCCGGGAGCCCCAGCATTCCGCGGGCAACCCGGTCCAGCTCCTGCTCGCCCAGATGACCGAAGGGCGGGTGCCCCAGATCGTGGGCGGCCGCCGCTGCCTGCACCACCACCGGGTCACAACCGCCGAGCTCGCGCACCAGCGCCACGGTGCGCTCATCGGCGTTGTTCAACGCGATGGCAATGGTGCGCGCCACCGCGGAAACCTTCAGCGAATGAGTCAACCGGTTATGAATCAACGCCCCGGAGCCAGCCTGCGGGATCACCTGGGTAACCGCGGACAGCCGCGAAAAATAGGGGGAAAAACGGATGCGTTCAACATCGACACGGAATTCATCCGCTCCGGGCTGCGCGGCCTCGGGGATCGTCCGATCGCGGCCACCGGTGGTGTGGTTCATCTGCCTACTGCTGCTCATAGTGCCTTCAGCCTATGCGACGCCTGCCCGTGCAAGCAGGAACAACGCCATATTTGTGCTCGACGGTCTATCCCGCGGGATCCTGCCCCTGCTCCAATTCGGCGAGGAACTTCTGCAGTCTGGCCTTGCGGGTGCGTTCGGTGCGGGCAATCATCAGCTGATGCAAGATGTGATACCGGGGCTGCGACTTCAGCGCGGCGAACGCGGCCGCCGCCGTCGGGGAAGCATCCAAGGCGGCCCGCAGATCCTCCGGGACCGTGGCGGTGGCCTGCCCCTGATAGGCCTGCTCCCAGCGGCCGTCGGCTTTTGCCTTGGCAACTTCGGCCATTCCGCGCGGACGCATCCGCCCCTGTGCGATGAGTTCTTCGACGAGCTGGGTGTTGCGTTCGGACCACACCGATCGGGCCCGACGCGGCGTGTAATGCTGCAGGAAGGTCGCTTCGTCACGGCTGCGACGGCGCCCGTCGATCCAGCCGCTGCACAGGGCCTCGGGAAGCGCCTGATCCACCCGCAGAGTTGTCGGGGTGGTGGTGCCCTTTTTCGCGACGACGAGCCACACCCCGTCGTTGGATTCCTCGTGTTCGTCCAGCCACGCGCGCCACGCGGCGACGTCGGGCAGGATCATTTCCGCAATCTCGACCATGGGCACATTGTCACCCGACGGCGTGGATAAAGCCATCGGTGGGCCTGGCACGCCAATCAACGGGTCGCCTATTGCATCGCGCTAGACTGCTCCGTGGCGGGCCTGCGCGACATGCCAGTAGGCCAAGATTCGCAGTGAGGGGAGCTGGCACCGTTGGCCTATATTCGTTTTCAGGCGCCGCAGCCTAGTCATCGCGGTGTCCACCTAGGAGTGTTCGCTCTAGCCAACAAGCTGGCGCACGATGGTGAGCTCAGCGCGGAGGAGTACCAGCAGTGGCGGGCCATGAACGATTGGTACAACCAGGCCTATCCGAACCCAAGCTCGTGCGACCCGACGATTTATGACCCGGCGCATAACCCCGGGGCGGTGGCCTGGTTTAAAGACAGCGCGGAGCATTTGATTCGCCGGGTCGAACCCTATCTGCGGCTGCTAGCGGCCCACGAGGTGCCCTGCGAGAAACTCGTTAGCTCGGACCCCGGGCCGATTCTCTACGAGGACGAGTTCCAGATCGTCGTGGCCGCGGAACTGTCGCAGCCCACCATGCCGAACCCGCCGCGCCCCCAAGGCGCGGCGGGAAACAAGCTTTCGGCCAGCGACCTTAGTCGGCCAGCGGTTCGGTGATGACCTGGAAGGGCCCGGTGGCTACGGTTTCGTCGAACTTCGAATCCACATACAAGTTTTGCCCGCGGAGCTTCGCCACGGTGGTCAACACGCGCTGCGGGTCGGTGGCCCGCTGACTGATCTGCCGTACCTCGGTGCCATCGGCGCTGACCTGCAGTTCGGTGAGCAAACGGCTGAAGTTTTGCACCACGCTCAACCGGTTCCCCTCGCGCAGTAGCCCATCGGCGTTGACCAGGTTCAGGCCCGTGGTGTCGATTTCGCTGACCTTCCCGGTGCGCGCCTCGAACCGGAAGAGCTTGCCGGTGTTGCCCTGGGCGACGATGAAAGCCGACTGATCGGCGCTGAGCACGATCCCGCCCAGATTAAAACCCTCGCGGCGTTCGACCAGCTCGCCGGCGTCGGCCCAAAGCTCGACGGAGTACTCCCCGTCGCTGGCCGCCACCCGGAAGATCTGCGGGTCGTTGGAATTGGTGAAGTAGGCCGCCCCATCGGCCCCGATGGTCACATCGTTGAGGAACACGTCGTCACCGGGGGCCTTCAGCGCGGCCAACAGCTCACCGGCCGGGCTGTAGACCCACAAGTCCGGACGCTCATTGCCCAAACCGTTGGGGCCACCGGCGATATAGACGTTGCCCTGGGCATCCACGGCGATGCCGCGGGCGGTGTAGCGACCGTCGGTACCGTCCCCGGCCAACCATTCCTCGGTCTGCTCCACCCCGGAGAAACCGCGGTGAATTTCCCCGCCGGTGACCTCGGAGACGTAGAAGCGGCCACGGCGCTCATCGGCGCCGATGCCTTCAAACTTCGAATTGCCCTCGGTGCTGGTCAGCTCGTAGTTGGCCACCCGCTCCTTAGCCGCGGCCGGTGCGGCGAGGGCCGAGCTGGCGATGCCGCCGGCCAGTAGCGTGCTGCTGAGGATGCTGGAGGCCAGAAGGGCCTTCGGTGAAATACGCATGGTGCGCTCCTGTCGCTTGGTGAACTACTTTCTATCCTCCCCGTGCGGCACCGCGGCGGCATCGGGCAAGCGGCCACCGGTAACTAGCCGATCGGACGATAGTGTGCCGCCGGTCCCGGGACGTAATCTAGGAAGTTATGGACAACGAACACCGGTCCGCGCGGCGCGGCATCCTCGGGCAGTTCTCCCGGCTCGACGGCTGGCTACACCTGATTTTCCTTATATTGGTGACCACCAGTGCGCTGCGCTATCACGCCCGGCACGACCTGTTGGCCGACGGCTGGTTGATTCTTGCCGGCGCGCTGGCCCTGGTGATCGGCTACCTGCTTCGCCCGGTGGCGGCAGCGCACCACCTGACGGTGGTGTGGAGCCTGTCGGTGGTGCTGCTCTGGGCCGCGCTGACGCTCAAGGCCCCCAGTTTCGCCTGGTGCGCGGTGCCCATCGCCTTCGCGGTGCTGCAGGTGCTCCGCTTTCGGGTGGCCGCCGGCATCGTGGTGGCCATGATGCTCACCGTGAGCGTGGGGTGGCTACGCGTGAGCAACGATGTGGATCCGACGCTGGTGGCCGGGCCGGTGGGCATTGGCCTACTCACCCTGATTGCCTACCGGGCCCTGGAACGCGAAGCCGCCGCCCGGCAACGGCTGGTCGATGACCTGTTACGGGCCCAGGAACGCCTAGCCGAGGCCGAACGTCGAGCCGGGGCTCTGGCCGAACGTGCCCGCCTCTCCCGCGATATCCACGACTCCATCGGGCAGGACCTGTCCAGCATCAACCTCTTCCTGCAGGCTGCCGAGCAGTCCTGGGGCGAGCCGCAATCCCGCGAGCGGGTGCACACCGCCGCGCGCACCGCCCGTGGTGCCTTGGACGCGGTGCGCCGCGTCGTGCACGACCTTGCCGATGAACGACTGGCAGGGGCCGCCGCACCGGAAATCACCCGCCGGCTCCAGCAGATCGCCGAGCAACCCTGCGGCGGTACCCGGGTGCAGCTGCGCGTGGACGGGGCCAGCCGCCCGCTCTCGGCCACCTTAGCCGAGGCAGTGATCTTCACCGTGCGCGGGGCGCTGGCCAATGTGCGCGATCACGCGCGGGCCGAACGGGCCATGGTCACCCTGACCTACGATGATGACCGGCTACGCCTCGACGTGCGCGACGACGGTTGCGGCTTTCAGCCCGCCATGCTCCGGGCCCCGCGCAGCGGAAGCTTGCGCGGACACGGGCTGGCCGGACTGCGCCAACGCGTCAGTGCCTTGGGCGGTACCCTCGAACTAGATAGTTCCCCGGGCGAGGGGACCACCCTCTCGGCCGTTTTCCCGCTGGAGGCTTCATGATTCGCGTAGTTTTGGTCGACGATCACCCGGTGGTCCGCGCCGGAATTAAAGCCCTTTTGGAGGGGGCAGAGGACCTCACGGTCGTCGGCGAGGCCCAGGACGCCGACAGCGCGCTGCAGGTGGTCGCCGAGCAGGCCCCGGACGTTGTGCTCATGGACCTGCACCTAGGAACTGGTCCCGGTGGCATCGAGACCACCACACGGGTGCGTGCCCTGCCCGAGGCCCCGCAGGTGCTCGTGCTGACCACCTACGACACGGAGTCGGACATTCTCAAGGCGCTCGACGCCGGCGCGCTGGGCTACCTGCTCAAGGACGCTCCACCGGCCGAGCTCTTCGCCGCCGTGCGGCAGGTCGCCAAGGGCGATACCGTGCTGGCTCCGACGGTGGCCGCCACCCTGGTCCGTCGTAGCGCCAACCCGGCCCCAAGCATCACCGCCCGCGAGGTAGACGTGCTGGAACTGTTGGCCAAGGGCATGGGCAATAAGGAGATTGCCAAGGCGCTGTTCGTCTCCGAAGGCACCGTGAAATCACATCTGGCGCACATCTATACGAAGCTGGGCACCGACACCCGTGCCGGGGCAGTGGCCGCGGCCATCGAGCGACGCATCATTCGCGCCTAGTAAATTAGGTGAACATTAAGCCGCATTCGGAAACTGAGTAATCAAAGGTAGACGTTCCAGACCACCACGGCTGCGGGAGTTGATCACTCTGCTCACGTCAGTAGCGTGGTCTCAGCCCTCCAGCCGGGAGTGATCGCCCAGGCGGTGCCAGGTGCGGTTGTGGTAAACCAGTGCATCTCCGGACCCGCCCGGCTGGGCGTCGCGCGCAATCTGCGATTCCACGGCACGGGCGACCACAATCGTCGAGGTTCCGGCCTGCATCCGATCGACGATCACGCAGCGCACCCAGGCGCGAACCCCGTCAAACACCGGTTCGCCGGTCTCCAGACGCGTCCAGGTCTGGGCCTGCGCGAAGCGGTCGATGCCGCTGGTGGCACCCAGCTTCGCTACCTCCACGTCGTTGCCGTCGAGGAAATGCACCACAACGCTCTCGGCCCGCAAAAGGGCTTCGGCGGTCGAGGAGAGCGACGAGATCGAGAATACGAGCAGTGGAGGCTCGGCGCTCACCGAGGCGACCGATGAGGCGGTTAGGGCCACCGGCCCGTCGCCGGCATCGGCCGTGATGACCGTGACGCCGCTGGGGTGTCCGCGAAAGACGGCCTTGAAGTCCTCGGCGGCCAGGGAGGACGCCGAAGCGTGCATAGCGTCACCGGTCGGTGCCTCGGTGGTCGTAATTTCAGACGTGGGCACCGACAAGCTCCTCGCGGAGGATGGAGGCGCCCGCGCTCAGTGCGCTCAGCTTGGCCAGCGCAACATCCCGGGGGAACGGTGCCATACCGCAATTGGTGCTTGGGATCAGCTTGTCCGCGTCGACGTACTCAAGCGCCGCCCGCAGCGTGCCGGCGACCTCGTCCGGGGTTTCGATCTCCGCGTTGGCCACGTCGATCGCGCCGAGCATGACCTTCTTGCCGCGCACGAGCTCGACAACCTCGAGCGGAACGTTCGAGTGATGCGACTCCAAGGAAACGGTGTCGATTGAGGAGCGCTGCAGCAGCGGGAAGGACTTCTCGTAGTGGCGCCACTGGGTGCCGAGGGTCGCCTTCCAATCGTTATTTGCCTTAATGCCGTAACCGAAGCAGATGTGCACCACGGTCTCGGCCTTCAGTCCCTGGCAGGCACGTTCCAGCGCCGCGACGCCCCAGTCGGCGACCTCGTCGAAGAATACATTGAACGCTGGCTCGTCGAACTGGATGATGTCGACGCCGGCTGCCTCGAGCTCCTTCGCCTCCTGATTCAGGATCGTTGCGAATTCCCACGCCAATTTCTCGCGGCTGCGGTAGTGCGCGTCGTAGAGTGTGTCGACCATCGTCATCGGGCCGGGAAGGGTCCACTTGATCTGGCGGTCGGTACAGGACCGCAGGAAGGCCGCGTCCTGGACGAACACCGGCTTCTCGCGCTCGACGGCGCCGACGACGCTGGGCACGCTCGCGTCATAGCGGTCGCGGATGCGCACGGTCTCGCGCTTGTCGAAATCAACCCCGGAGAGGTGCTCGATGAAGGTCGTGACGAAGTGCTGGCGGCTTTGCTCGCCGTCGCTGATGATGTCGATGCCGCGGTGGGTCTGCTCCAGCACGGCCGCGCGCATGGCATCGTACTTGCCTTCGCGCAGTTCGCTACCCTCGAGTTTCCATGGGGACCAGAGCGTCTCGGGCTGAGCCAACCAGGAGGGCTTGGGCAGGCTGCCGACGATCGAGGTCGGAAGTAACTTATTCGTCATGGTGCGTCCTTGGGTCTTTAGGCGACGGGAGTCGGGTAGGTGGCGGCCCACTGCTCGAGTAGTTCGCGGTTCGGGGTGATGAAGTGCTCCTCGGTGTATCGGCCCTGCGTCGCTCCGAGACGGGTGCGCTCCTCGCGATCGTAGGAGATCAGGGTTCGCGAGAAATCATGTGCGCTCAGGCTGGGGCGGTAAACCGCCGGTGCGGCCGAGTTCGCATTGTAGATCTCGGGGCGGTAGATCTTCTGGAACGTCTCCATGGTGCTGATGGTGCTGATCAGCTGCAGGTTGGTGTAGTCGCCCAGCAGGTCGCCACGGAAGTAGAAGGCCAGTGGTGCGACGCTGCCGGTCGGCATGAAGTAGCGCACGCGCAGACCCATCTTCGCGAAGTACGCGTCGGTGAGCGAGTAGTCCTCCTGCTGGTACTCAAGACCCAATACCGGATGGCTATTGCCCGTGCGACGGTAGGTCTTGGAGGTGGAGACGCTGATGCAAATCACCGGTAGCTGCGCGAAGCGCTCCTGGTAGGCCTCGGAGTCGAGGAAGTGCTGGAAGAGCTGACCGTGCAGGTCACCGAAATCTTGCGGGAGCGCCGGAGTGCCCGACTCGTCGACCGCGGCGGGCAGGACCACACTGAAGTCATAGTCACGTACGTAGGAGGAGAAGTTATTTCCGACGATGCCGTGGCTCCGGGTGCCGGTCTGCTTATCGAGAATCCAGGTATCGAGCACCTCGAGCAGCGGGAACTGCTGCGGCCCGTCGTTGGAGGTGAAGTGCACATTGGCCGAGATGATCTTCAGTTCGAGGGCGTAGCGGTCCCCGTCCGGGTTGTCCCAGTGTGCCAGCGCGTTGAAGCGGCGGTTGATCATCGTCAACGCGTTGCGCAGGTTCTCTTGGCGGTTCTCGCCGCGGGCCAGGTTGGCGAAGTTCGTCGTAATGCGCGAGCTCGCCGACGGGGTGTAGTGCTCGTCGAAGTCAGTGGTGCTGATGCTAAAGGTAAACGCGTGTGCCATGGCGGCCAATCTGGTGCTAGGGGGCCTGAAGTAAGGCCGGGGGAAGTCGTTTCGTCAATCATGCAGGGAATTGTCGGATATCAGGTAACTCGACGTGACTATGGATTCGTATAGACTAAATCTATGGCTCAAGGAGTGAACGGTCTCACGCTGCAGCAGCTGCGCTATTTCCTCACGGTTGCCTCCGAGGGGTCGATCTCCGCGGCCGCCGACCTGCTCTACGTCGCACAGCCAACGATGTCCGCGGCGATGAAGGAACTCGAAACCCGGGTTGGGCGCAGGCTTCTGGTCCGCTCCGCGCGGGGCGTGGCACTGACCGTCGAGGGCGGTGAATTCCTCGGCTACGCCCGGCAGGTGCTCGAACAGGTCGAACTGCTCGAACAGCGCTATCTCGACCGGCCGCCGGCCCCCCGCCTACTCGGGATCTCCACCCAGCACTATTCCTTCGCCGTCGATGCTTTCGTGAAGATGGTCCAGGCCAGTGGGGCCGAGCAGTACGAGTTCTCGCTGCGCGAAACGCGCACCGAGGACATCATCGAAGATGTCCGCACACTACGCAGTGAAATCGGCATTCTCTACCGCAACGACTTCAACCGGAAGGTCATCGACAAACTGCTGCGCGAGTCCCGGCTGGTGTTCCACCCGCTATTCCTCGCCGACCCGCACATCTTCATCTCGCGTAGCAACCCGCTGGCCTCGCGGGAGCGGGCGACCCTCGAAGATCTCGAGGAGCTACCGCGGCTCACCTTCGACCAAGGGGCGAGCAACTCCTTCTACTTCGCTGAGGAAATCCTCTCCACGCTCTCGAGCAAACGCGAAATCCGGGTCTCCGATCGTGCAACCATCTTCAACCTGATGATCGGACTCGGCGGATACACGATCTCGACGGGCATCATCAGCGACGAACTCGACCCCTCGATCGTGGCCATCCCGCTGGATGTGGACGAACGCATTGAGATCGGCTGGATCGACCACGCCGCGGTCCCGCTCACCGATCAGGCCCAGCGCTACCTCGACGAGGTGCGTTCGGTGGTCGCGAGCTTCGGAGTTCGCCTGCTCGGCTGACGTCTTCCCTGCGCGTCATGAACTGTCATCGGGCGACCTGCCGCGACATCTTTTGGCGCTTAAACCCCGGAATTCCGTGGATTTGGGCTCATCGAACATGTCATAAAGAGGCGTTAACCGGGCCGTCATTGTGACGACACTGCGACATATGACGCGGATTGGCGTTGTGTGAAGCACGGGGTTCGGTGCCGTTTGCCTCGTCGGGCGCCCATGCCGAACCATGGAAATACAACACCCCATCAAGAGCGACCGAGAGATCTGGCTCGTCGACGTCGCAGCAACCATCGGGAAACCGAAAGGTGCTACCGCCAGGAACGATGGAGCAGTTCCGACAACGCCCTTGGACGTTGCGCTGTGCCTCGTACCGTGAAGGGGAGGGCAGCAACCCTCCTCACTAGGTACCTCGCATAGACGCCGATCGGTGCACTCCCTCGTGTGACGAGAAACGAGGAGGAGACATGAGCGAAGCAATGGCATCGCCACCGGGCCAACACGCACCGGTGCGCCACGTCGCCACCAGTATGCAACGTACCGGCCTGCGCATCAGCGCCCACGCCTGATCTCCGCCCACCCCACCCGACATCCAACCGGCAAGGAACACGCACATATGTCACAGCCGAACAGCACCTGGCACGGGGCCACCTCAGCAGTCCACGCCGGATACTCGCCCGAGGGCCCCTACCGTCCACTCACCGTCCCGGTCTACGCCGCCGCGGCCTACGAATTCGGCTCGCATGCCGAGGCCATCGAAAAATTTGCGTTGCGCGAACCCGGATTCACTTACTCCCGCACCGGCAATCCCACGGTCGCCGCCCTCGAGGCGCGCGTCGCCACCCTGGAAGGCGGGGCCCAAGCGGTGGCCACCGCCACCGGGCAGGCCGCCGTCGCCCTCTCGCTGCTGGCGCTGACCCAGGGCGCGAAGCACATCGTGGCCTCGAATAAGCTCTACGGCGGCACCGTGGACCTGTTCACCGACTCCTTCAACGACTTCGGAATCCGCGTGAGCTTCGTCGACCCGGAAGACCTGGGCGCCTGGGCGGAGGCCATCGAAGAGGACACCCGCGCCTTCTTCGTCGAATCGGTCTCCAACCCGCTGTGCACGCTACTTGACCTACAGGGACTCTCCGAGCTGGCCCACCGCCACAACATTCCGGTGGTCGTCGACAACACCCTGGCCACCCCCGCGAACTACCGCCCAATCGAGCACGGGGCCGATATCGTCGTGCACTCGGCCACCAAGGCGCTCGCCGGACACGGTCAGGTACTCGGCGGGCTGGTCGTCGACGCGGGCACCTTCGATTTCTCCGACGCCGCACGCTGGCCGCAGATCGCCGCGCCGCGTCCGCGCTACGGGCAGTACTCCCTGCTCGAACGCTACGGCAGCGCCGCCTACGCCATGCTGGTGCGCTCCAAGTTCCTGCACGACCTCGGTCCCTCGCTGTCGCCGGCCGCCGCCTCCGGCATTCTCACCGGCATCGAAACGCTCAACGTGCGCACCGAACGGGTACAGCGTACCGTGCTGGAACTTGCCGAGGCCGCCGCCGGGCACGCGCTGGTGCGCCGGGTGCACCACCCGAGCCAGCCGGGACATCAGGACCACGAGCTGGCCGCGCGCGTGGCCCCGCGCGGCACCGGCTGCGTGCTGGCCATCGAACTAGCCGACGCCTCCCTGGTCTCCCCGGTGCTCGACGCCTTGCAGCTCTTCACTCTGGCCGCAAACATCGGCGACGTGCGCTCGATGGTGGTCCACCCGGCCACCATGACCCACTGCCGACTCAACGACGAACAACTGGCGGCCGCCGGACTATCCAAGGCAACGCTGCGCCTATCCATCGGTCTCGAGGAGCCGGCCGACCTCATCGCCGACCTGTTCCAGGCCCTGGATCACGCCGCCGCACAGATCACCCTCGCCCCGGAAGGAGCCTTCGCATGAGCACCTCAGCACGCCACGGATTCAACACCCTGGCCGTCCACGCCGGCCAAGGCAAAGACCCGCACACCGGGGCGGTCATCCCGCCCATCTACCAAACCAGCACCTTCATCCAAGACGGCATCAACGTGCTGCGCGCCGGACATGAATACTCGCGCGGCTCGAACCCCACCCGTGGCGGCTTCGAAGAGCAGCTGTCCGCCCTCGAAGGCGGGGCCGCGGGCTTCTCCTTCGCCTCCGGCATCGCCGCCGAAGACGCCCTGCTGCGCGCCGTGCTCGCCCCGGGCGATCACATTGTGCTCGGCGCCGACGGCTACGGCGGCACCAACCGGCTGATCACCCGGCTGCACCACAAGTGGGGGATCAGCGCCAGCACGGTGGATATCACCAACCTCGACGAGGTGCGCGGCGCGCTGCGTCCAAACACCGCCCTGCTCTGGCTGGAAACCCCCTCCAACCCGCTGCTGGGCATCGCCGACATCGCCGGGTGGGCCGCGTTGGCCCACGAAGCCGGGGCACTGCTCGTCGTCGATAACACCTTCGCCACCCCCTACCTGCAGCGCCCGCTGGACTTTGGGGCGCACGCGGTGGTGCACTCCACCACCAAATACATTGGCGGGCATTCCGACGTGCTCGGCGGTGCGGTCATCGTCGCCGACTATCTGCACCGCGGACAGTCGCTGGCCGAGGCCGTGGGCTACCAGCAATTCGCCGGCGGCGCGGTCTCCGGGCCGCAGGATAACTATCTGGCCGCCCGCGGGCTGAAAACCCTGGGGTTGCGCATGGAACGGCACTGCGCCACCGCCGTCCGCATTGCGCACTGGCTCACCGAACAACCGCAGGTGGCCGAGGTCTATTACCCGGGACTGGCCGACCACCCGGGCCACGAGCTGGCCGCCAGCCAGCAGCGCGGTTTCGGCGGAATCGTCTCGCTGCGGCTGCACAGCGAACCCGCCGCGCGGGCGCTGGCCGAGTCGATGGAACTGTTCCAGCTCTCCGTTTCGCTTGGCGGGGTGGAATCGCTCGTGTGCTACCCGCGCGAGATGACCCACGCCAGCCTGATTGGCACCCCGCTGGAAATCTCCGGCGAACTCGTGCGCCTGTCGGTGGGAATCGAGGATACCGAGGATCTGCTGGCCGACCTCGAACGTGGGCTGGCACTGGCCGAACGCGCGGATCAAGGCGCCGTGCTCACCGTCTAACACGCCACCCAGACACGCCGCACCGGCGTTGTCCACAGCTCGCTCGCGCCCCGATACCGGTCACGGTGTCGGGGCGCAGCCTTGTGGTTATGAGTACCGACGACGCGACCGTTCTGGCCCAGCTGGCCACCGCGGTCAGCACCCTCGAGCAGGCGAGTCTTGAGCTGCTGGGGCGCGCGATGGCCCCCGGGCATGCGGCTTACCTCGCCGCGCTCACCGACCGTGCCGAGGCGGCGTTGTCCCGTACTTACCCGGTGGTGCTCGACGCACTGGAGCGCAGCGCCGCGCATCGGCTCACCACCGCCTCGCTGGATCGCCTGGCCGCGCTGCCACCGGCCCCGTCGCCCCAAGAACTTCGCGCGATCGCCGGCACCCGGGCCGACGGCCGCGGCGCTTATGCGAACAGCATCGACATGCTCACATCTTGGCTGGGTGTTTCCGTCGGTGTGGCCCGGGGCCGTCAGGCCTCGGCCCGCGCGCTGATTGGCTCCGTCGCCGCGGACGGCACCCGCCGCGCCCCGCGCTTCCCACTGCTAGCCGAACGGTTTGCAACGCTGACCGCCGCCGCCACACCCGGTTCCGGCGCGACCCCCAACGCGGGCGCGGCACCCTCGGCGGATCCGCGCACGCTACGCACCGCGGCCAGCACGCTGGAGCGGATATCCATCGACCTTCCCGAGACCGACGCCGCTGTGCAGCGTACCGAGCTTGAGCACACCGCCCTGCGGCTGATTGCCGAAGACCCGAGCACCGCATCCAAACGGCTGCGCGACGAGGGGGCCGCCCGGGTGGCGCAACAGCGCAGCATGCGCGCGCTACTGGCCGAAGCCGGTCTATTTAAACGGGGTCTGCGCAATGGGCTGATGTACTACACGCTGAAGATGCTGCCGGACCAGGCCGAGGTATTCGAGCGAACCGTCGACGAGGGCGATAACCCGCGCACAGGGGTCGGAAACCGGCTCGAGTTGGCCTCGCAGGCGCTCGATAGCGTCGCCCAGGCTACCGGTGCCCTCGCCGCGCCCTCGTGGGACGACGAGGAATCGATGCCGGACTGGGCCCGCGACGCGAACCCCGCGGCTTTCGACGCTGGCGCGACCGATCCCGGCCCCGAGCCGACGGGCACCGAGATAGATAAACCCGAGGCCAGCTCACCGACGGCACAGAATGAGCCGCTGACCGAACTCCCCGAGCTGACCGTAGAACTACGCCGACTGACCGCGCTGGTCACCGCACTGCGGACCCGCGGCGGCCGCCGCGGAACCGGCAGCCTGCCCGGCGCCAGCGTGATCGTGCACCTGGACTACGAGAAGATGCGCGCCTGCCACCCCGGGGCCGCGGTGACCGAACACGGGTTGCCGTTGACCGCGGAGGAGCTACGGCTTGAACTGTGCCGGTCCGGAATCTACCCGGTGGTCTTCGGCGGCCAGGGCCAAGCGCTCGACGTGGGTCGCGCACAACGTCTCTTCCCACCGCATATGCGCCGGGCGTTAGCGGCCCGCGACCGTGGTTGCATCTACCCGGGCTGTCATATGCCCGCCGGGCGCACCGAGGCGCATCACATCAAGCACTGGGAAGACGGCGGAGAAACCTCAACGGATAATGGTTGTCTGCTCTGCCCGATGCACCATATTGCGGTGCACGCCGGACTGTTTAAGATCGTTACCTATGAGGACGGATCGCCGCCGGCGGTGGTACTCCCGGACTATTTGGGGCGTGGTTCCCCGCCGGTGCGCAACAGTTACTGGTTCGCCGCCTAATGCAGATGGAGTGGGTAGTGCCTAGCTCTGCGCGGCGCGGTGCTTCGCCTGCAGGTGCAGATAGGTCGCCGAGTTCTGCGCCAAGCCGGCCACTTCCTCGTCGGTCAGCTCGCGGCGCACCTTCGCCGGCACCCCGGCGACCAGAGAGCGTGGCGGAATCTGCGTGCCTTCCAGCACGAGCGCGCCGGCGGCGATGAGTGACTGTTCGCCCACAACAGCACCGTTCATCACGGTGGCGCTCATGCCGATCAGGCATCCGTCGCCGATGGTGGCCCCATGCACCACTGCCGAGTGACCCACCGACACCCGGTCGCCCAGGGTGCACGGGAAACCGGCGTCGGCGTGGAGTACGACGTTGTCTTGCAGATTGGCGCCGGCCCCGACCCGGATGGGGGCGGAGTCTCCGCGAACGGACACGCCGTAGAAGGCGCTGGCCTCGTCGCCTAGTTGCACGTCGCCGCTGAGAACCGCGGTGACGGCGAGGAATACGTCCTGACCGACGGTTGGGGTGTGGTTATTGATGGTAATGAGGTGAGCCATAGCACTACTGTAGGCGCCGCCGGGGCCCGCTGGTCAATCCGTGCCAACGCATGTCGCCGATACCCGACGAGCCGATGACTGCTAGGCTGACATGGGAATTTATCCGCTGGACGAAAGATGAGGGGTGTTGTGGCGGCAGAAAATGACGTACTGAGGCGGCTGATACGTTTCGCCGGCGTCGGAGGTTTCTGCTTCGTGCTCACCCTCGCGGTGAACTACGGTCTGAAGCTGACCGTGTTGGGGACGCATCCCACCACCGCCTTTCTGATTGCCAACTGCGTAGCCACCGTGGTGTCTTTTCTTCTTTCGCGGCACTACACCTTCCAGGGGCGCAACAGCGCCCTCGCCAAGCGCTACCAGGCCCCGGCTTTCGTAATCGTCTCGGCGTTGGCCGTGGTGATCAATTCGGCGCCCCTCTACCTCTCACGATGGGTGTTCGGCTTTCATACCCCACGGGTGAGTCTCTGGGTGCAGGAAACCGCAGACTTTCTTGCCGGGCCGATCATCGGCACCCTGCTGGCGATGGTCTTTCGCTGGTGGGCACTACACCGTTTCGTTTTCCCCGAGCAGCTGGCCGGGACGCCGACGCCGCGGGCCGACCTACCGGCCTAACTCCGGTTAGAAATCGGCGCCGGGCACAACTGACAGGAGCTTACCCGTGCCGACCTCCATGTAGAGGGTGGCCGGCGCGCCGGAATTCAGTAGCTCTCGCTCTTCGGCGGTGAGATTCAACGTCGCCGTGCTCTGCGAGTTCGATACGGTCTCGGGGATAAAGAGCGACTCGAGTGGCGCGTGCTTCATCGGTTCCGACTGCCAGGGAACCGCCCCTGCCGGGGCGGCGACCAGTGCCAGACCCGCCATCGGTACGGCAACTAGCGCGACCCATCTTTTCCAGCTGCTGCGCATTACAACTCCTTGTCACATGGTATTTATGCGGTGAGTCCATCAGATCATGAGGCGAGTGAAGGTGCTGGGGTTCACGGCGCGTGTCGAACCGTTGGTATTTTGAATTCCGCCCGGTGGGCCTTGGTGCTCTACGATACGACGCGCAGCACGCACCAAGCCACCGCGAGGAGGGAGCCGAGCAGTGCTGCGTATATAACAGCAATTCGCCGTTGCCCGGTGCGCCGAGCAGCGCGCAGGTCGTCATAGTGAATGGGCCGGGGATCGTCGCACATCGAATGCTGGTAACGTTCGAATTCGGAACCCAGAGCCAAGCAACGTGAGCAGCAACCGCAGGCATAGTGACTCGGCGGCTCATAGCTAATGACCGCGAAGGCGCCGACGATAAGCACTACCGCAGCAAGTGCGCCGAGAATCAGCGTGAGCGCGCCAGGAGTCACTGTGTCCGCCCCTTCACGGCGTTTTCTCTCCGTTCCATTGACTTTTAGCCTATGTAAGCAACGTGACTAGCAGGTGAATGACCTGTAAATGAGCTCCCAAAGCTCGGTAGGGTGTAACAAATACCGCCGATGGATGCTGGGAGGATCATGAGCAACGACAAAATCTACGATGATACCCGGACTAGGGTTTTGCCATGGGGAGCGGCCTCCTGCGTGCTGGTAGGTCCACAAAGCGGGCCCGAAATAGACCGACTTCGACGAATCTCCGGAGGGATTAGCCGCATCGGAGTGCCGATCCGGCTAATCCTCGGCGGTCTGGCTGGCTTGATTGTCTCGCTCCTCTTGCCCGCTTTCAGGGGCGACCCGCAAATCATGACGGCTGCGCTTATTGGGTTCGGCGTGATGGTATTGGGTGCAGGTTGGATCGCGTTATCCGGAAGGGCTCAGCGTTCCGCGCTAGGCGCGGTGGAGCAGGCCGAGTACTTCATGCCCGTCGCGGTGCAGGGATTCGTCCGCCCGGCGGTTCGAGTTCCCGCCGACTGGGTGGAAGAAGAACCGAAGCTACTCTTGCGTTGGTACGGTGCGCTCTCGGCCGCGGAGCAGGCCGAAGCGGAACTCGCTGGGACCTCGCAGACGGCGTCGAACGAAAAATTGCGTAGCCATTTGGCTGAGGAGCTTCGGCGGTACCGCGACGACGAACAGCGGCTGTGGCGCAGCCTACAACGCCGCAACGCATCAGATAACGACGGGTGAAATTCGTTCAGGAGAACACGATGGTGCGCTGACCGTCGAGCATCACCCGGTGTTCGGCATGCCACTGTACGGCGCGGGTCAGGGTGCGGCCCTCGACGCTGCGGCCCAACGCGACGAGCTGCGCCGGGGTGCGCTGATGGGTCACAGAGGTGACTTCCTGGTCGATAATTGGGCCCTCGTCGAGGTCGGCGGTGACATAGTGGGCGGTGGCTCCGATGAGCTTCACACCGCGTGCGTGGGCCTGATGGTAGGGCTTTGCCCCCTTAAAGGAGGGTAGGAAGGAATGGTGAATGTTGATCACGCGACCGGCCATGCGTTCGCAGAGCCCGTCGGAGAGAATCTGCATGTAGCGGGCGAGCACCACCAGTTCGATTTGGTAGTCGTCGGCCAGCTTTAGCAGTTCGGCCTCCGCCTGCTGCTTGTTTTGCGGCGTGACCGGCAGGTGCACGAAGTCCACACCATAGAACTCGGCCATCGGCTGCAAGTCCAGGTGGTTGGAAACGATGACCGGCACGTCGATGGCCAGTGTGCCGGCGCGCTGGGCGAAGAGTAGATCGTTGAGCGCATGCCCGGCCTTGGAGCACATGATCATCGTGCGGGTGCGCGCGCTTGCGTCGTTGACCTGCAGGCTCATGGCGAACTCGTCGCGCGTGGGGGCCAGCGCGGCCCGCACCTGCTCGAGCGACTGTTCGGTGGCCACCTCGATACGCATGAAGAAGGTGTTTGAATCGGGCGATTCGTACTGTTGTGACTCGGTGATATTGCATCCTGCGCCGAGTAGACCGCCGGAGATGGCATGCACAATGCCGGGTCGATCTTGGCAGGACAGGGTCACGATGTACTGATTGCTCATGGTTTCTAAAGGTACGCATCCCGGTGCGCGGGCGCCACTTGGTTGCCGAAGATCACAATGCAGGCGCTCCCTTGGTGCGCATCAGGCGCCGCGGTTTTAGTCGCCGACGCCGGCGGGTACCGCCAGTCGCTCGCCGTACGGGGTGTGCGGATCGTCGGGTAGCAACCCGCCGTCGCGCAACTGCGCAAAGGCGGCAAGCGCGGCCTGCCGGCCAGCCCGCGTCGCACCCAGTGTCGACGCCGAGGCCCCATAGCCGACGAAGTAGAGCCCCGGGGCTTCGAATGCCTGAACGGTATCTACCGCGATGCCTCCGTGTTCGGTGCGCAGATGCAACTCCTTGAGATGTTCGAGCGCCGGACGGAAACCGGTGGCCCAGAGTACCGCGTCGAGAGGCTCATAGCTGCCATCGGCAAAATACACCCCGTCGGCATCGAAATGGTCGATGCGGCCGCGGCTGTCCATCCACCCGGCGTCGATCGCTTGGCGCATGGGTCCGGTCAGCGCCAGTCCGGTGTGTGAGACGACCGAGCCGGCCGGTAGCCCGCGCCGGGTCCGAGCCCGTACGTCGGCCTCCACGCGCAGTCCCCATTGCCCGGTGAATTCTCGCCAGTCCAGTGGGCGTCGCGTGGAGAGGATCGTCTGTGCCCCGGCGTCGCGCAGGGACAGGATGAATTGGGTGGCGCTGGCTCCGCCTCCGACGACGAGCACCCGCTGCCCGGTGAATTCGGTGGAGGAGACGAAATCGTGGGTGTGCAGTTGGCGGCCCGCGAAGTGCCCTGGGTAGCTTGGCCAGAAGGGGCGGTCCCAGGTTCCGGTGGCGTTGATGAGCGACACCGCCGTGTAGTTGCGTGTGTCGGTGTGTAGCTCGAAGCCGCCGTCGACGCTTCGGGTGACCGAGCGGACGGGCACCCCGTGTAATACCGGCAGCTCAAAGCGGCGCTCATAGTCGGCGTAATATTCGGAGACTACTTCGGCGGCCGGACGGCTTGGATCCGGGTCGCTCAGCGGCAGGCCGGGCAGCGGGTGGATGCCGTGGGCATCGCCGAGGCGTAGCTCCTCCCAGCGGTGTTGCCAGGCGCCGCCGGGGCGAGCGTTGGCATCGAGCACCAAAAAGTCGAGATATGGACGTAGTCCCTTGCGCCGCAAATGCCAGGCCGCGGAGAGTCCGGCCTGGCCGGCGCCGATCACAATCACCGGAAAAGTTGACACGTCTATTACAACATCGGGACGGGGCCGGGCATTCCCGATAGAATGATCTGGACAGCGTGACTGGCGTGAGGTGGAGCCACCACCGGGGAGCGAATCACATGGCCGCGCGGACCGCCCGCCTGGGTCCGGGCCACAAACCACGGGTGAGATATGACAGCACAGATTTTGGACGGCAAGGCCACCGCGGCCGCCATCAAGCAGGAACTGACCGAACGTGTCGCGGCCCTGACCGCGGCCGGCGCCACCCCAGGACTGGGCACCATCCTGGTCGGCAACGATCCCGGGTCGGCATGGTACGTCGGCGGGAAACACAAGGACTGCGCCGAGGTGGGCATCAACTCCATCCGCGTCGACCTGCCCGAAGAAACCACGCAGGAAGAACTGCTGGCCAAGGTGCGCGAATTGAACGAGGACCCGGCCTGTACCGGGTACATCGTCCAGCTGCCGCTACCGGCCCATATCGACACCGATGCAGTCCTCGAGGCCATGGATCCGGAGAAGGACGCCGACGGGCTACACCCGATGAACCTCGGCCGCCTCGTGGCCAACGTGAATAAGCCGCTGACCAGCCCCGCGCCCTGCACCCCGGCCGGCTGCGTCGAACTGCTGGCGCGCCACGATATCGACCTCAAGGGCAAGCATGTGCTGGTGATCGGTCGCGGTGTGACCATCGGCCGTCCGGTGGGTCTGCTGCTCACCCGACGTGCGGTCAACGCCACCGTCACCCTGGCCCACACTGGCACCACCAACCTGCCCGAGCTACTGGGCGAGGCCGACGTCGTCATCGCCGCCGCCGGCAGCGCGCACATGGTTAAGGCCGCAGATCTGAAGCCCGGAGCCATCGTGCTCGACGTAGGTGTTTCGCGCGTGGACGGGAAGGTGACCGGCGATGTGGAGCCGACCGCACGCGAGGTGGCCTCCTGGCTGTCGCCGAACCCCGGCGGTGTGGGACCGATGACCCGCGCGATGCTGCTGGCTAACGTGGTGCAGGCCGCCGAACGCACCGCCGGCCTGGTGGTCCACCAGTAAGAGCCTTTCGCCGCGCTCTCGCGCGGACGTGATGATTTGATGGCGGCGTACTCCTCGGGGAGTACGCCGCCTTCGTATATCTGCACCCGCCGGGCACTGCCCGTTGCGCCGCGGGAACGGTAGTCTTCGGGGCATGAGCACCCGTCAACGCGCCGTGTGGTGGCTACCGCTGCTGATCCTCAGCATCGTGCTGACCGGAAGTTTCTTCGCTGCCCGACGACAGGACGCGGAGCTCTCGCTCCCGGCCGTCCTTATCTTGCTGGCCAGTGCTGGGCTACTCGCCGCCCGACGTCGCGCCCCCGGATATATGGTGGCCGCAATTGGGGTACTCACCGGCGCATATCTGGTGGCGGCCAGTAGCGCCGGACCCGATAGTGGATTTGTCTACGGTCCTTTCGCCTTGCCGCTGATCATCGCTCTGGTACTGGCCATCCACGCCGGGGCACGCTGGTGGGCCTGGGGGACCGGCGCCGGATGCGCCCTACTGGTGGGGATCATGGCCGGCCTGCATGGGGCACCGGTCGGCGCCTGGTTCGCGGTGATCTGGATTCTGCTGATCCTATTGGCGGCCGAGTTGGCGCGCAGCGCACGGATGCGGCGACGGCAGTCCGCGGCGGCTGCCATCGCCCGCGTGGAACACCAGCGTGACGAGCAACGACTGATGCTGGCCCGCGATATTCACGACGTCGTCGCCCACAGCCTGTCGATGATTCACGTCCAAGCCTCGGTGGCGCTGCACTTAGCCGGCAAGGACCCGGATCCGCAGCGCATGGCCCAGGCCTTACGCGAGATCAAGGCCGGATCCAGTCAGGCGCTCGCCGAGGTACGGCAGGTGCTGGCGGTGTTGCGGCAGGATGCCCCGCTGGCCCCGGGTGGACGACTACGGCAGTTGCCCGAGCTGGTCGAGTCGGTACGTGGCGAATGGCTCGAGGTACAGCTTGAGATGCCGACCGAACCCCGTGCCGACTGGCTCGATGAGCGCGCCGAGCACGCCCTGTATCGGGCAGTGCAGGAGGGGCTGACCAACGTGCTGCGTCATGCTAAGGCCGGCCACGCCCGAGTGCAGTTGAGCGTCGATGAGCATCGGGCGCTCCTTGAGGTGCGCGATGACGGCATCGGGCTCGGCGACAGTGTCCCGGGCAACGGCCTGCGTGGGCTGGGCGAACGTGTCCGCGCCCTCGGCGGGGAGGTCGAGCTGACCTCGACGGACCCCGGTACGCTACTACATGTGCGCCTGACCCGGAAGGAACTGCCCGATGAGTGAACAGCCCACGGCTCACGCACCGCTCGGGGTGCTGGTCGTCGACGATCAGTCACTCATCCGCGCCGGGTTCGCCGCGCTGCTCGACGCGGAAGACGATATGCGCGTCCTGGGTCAGGCCGCCGATGGGGCCCAAGCGGTGCGCATGGCCCGGGCATTGCACCCGCAGATCGTGCTCATGGACATACGGATGCCCGGCACCGACGGGATTACCGCGGCCGCAACGATCAGCGCCGACCCGACCCTGTCGCAGACCCGCATCCTCATGCTCACCACCTTCGAACATGAAGAGTACATTCTCGCCGCGATCCGGGCCGGGGCCAGCGGTTTCCTCGTGAAAGACACCGAACCGGAGGACTTGATCCAGGCCGTGCGGGTGGTCGCAGGCGGCGATTCCTTGCTCTCCCCGTCGGTGACCCGCACCCTGTTGGCCCAGGTGGCGGCCTCCCGCGAACCGCAGGCACCGCAGGCCGCGCAGCAGTTGGATGCGCTCACCGAGCGGGAGCGGGAGGTGTTGGCGCTGGTGGGTACCGGGCGCACCAACGCGGAGATCGCCGCGGCACTGTTCATCACCCCGCTGACCGCGAAAACCCATGTCTCGCGGATCCTCGGGAAAACCGGGATACGTGACCGCACCGGGTTGGTGGTGCTGGCCTACGAGAGTGGTCTGGTCACCCCGGGGCAGGGCGACGAGAGCTGAGACTACGTCCGTGCGAACCGGCAGGGTCTGCCAGCGGAGTAGCGGAGCCGATCAGATTGTCTCCTCACGGCCGACGCGGGTCGCCGGCTCTGAAGCGCACAGTGGAGTTAACGCTCGACCGGACGGCGGCCGAGCGATAACTCAAGGAGTGAGAGACGATGTCCATCATGATCAGCACCTTTGCACAAGCCCTGCCGCTGGCCCACCCCTATGTGGGCGGCCCAGCCGGGGGCCCGGGCTGGTTCTTCCTGTTCATGCCGTTGCTGTGGATCTTGATCATCGGCACGGTGGTGTTTCTGATTCGCCGTAGTGGCTTTCGCCGCGACCTGCATCAGGCCGCCGCTTCGGCCGAAGGCGTGTTGCGTGAACGCTATGCCCGCGGCGAGGTCGACGAAACCGAGTACCGGCAGCGCCTAGAAGTGCTCCGCGCCCCGCGCCGCTAGCCCACCAGATCCGCACCGACGGCGGGCGACGACCCGTCGGCGGTGCGTTCCCTGTGAGGGCCTATCGCCCAACGGTGACGATGGGCATAATGGGTAGCACCGCAACACCGCGCTCGATGGCAAAGGTGGAGAACATGATCGGCACATGGCATGCACTGGTAATCGACTGTGAAGACCCGGATCGGCTGGCAAGGTTCTACGAGTCCCTGCTGGGCATGATCAGGGTGGACAATGAGCCCGAATGGGTGAGCATCGGCGATGCCCCGGACCGGCCCGCGCTGGCGTTCCAAGCCGTCAGCCCCTATGTGGCCCCCGAATGGCCCGGACACCTACACCCGCAGCAGGCCCATATCGACGTGCGGGTCAAGGACCTGGATATCGCCGAAACCGAGGTGTTGGCGCTCGGTGCCCGCGCCACCGGCGAGGGGAATAAGACCTTCCGGGTGTACCTCGATCCGCAGAACCACCCGTTCTGTCTCGTCAGTTGGTAACGCCAGGATCGTGGGCTGGGTAAGCCCAGCCCACGATCGACGCAACGGGGCACCTAACGAAGCTGCGTGAAGGCGATACGTGCGGCTTGCAATCGTGAGTCGACATGCAGTTTGGCCATCACGCGCGACACATGGGTTTTGACGGTGCTTTCACCGATGCCCAGCCGCTGGGCCAACTGTGGGTTGCTCAAGCCCTCACCCAATCCACGCAGTACCTCGAGCTCCCGCTCGGTCAAAGTTTCAAGCGATTCGGTGGGAGCAGAGTGCTCACCGGTGGCCGGGAGATTGCCCATGGCCTGCGCCACCACTCGGGCGGTGACCTCGGGGGCCAGCACCGATTGGCCACGGGCCGCACGACGTAGCGCGTCGAGGATGTGCTCCGGCGCGGCGCTTTTGAGCACGAAGCCGTGCGCGCCGGCCTGTAACGCGCCGAAGAGATACTCGTCGTCATCGAAGGTGGTCAGCACGAGCACCCGAGCGGTTTCGGCGGCGATGATGGCCCGGGTGGCTGCGATACCGTCAAGCACCGGCATGCGCAGGTCCATCAGTACCACCGCGGGACGCAGGGCCGCGGCCATGGCAATGGCCTGACGTCCGTCGGCGGCTTCGCCCAGCACACTCAGGTCCGCGGCGCCCTGCACGATCAGGCGTAGCCCCATGCGGACCGTGCTGTGATCATCAACGATCAGTACCCCGTCGGCGCTCATCGTTCCTCCTCCAGGTGGGGGCTGCCAAGTTCCACCCGAACGCTAAAGCGCTCGCCGGTGAGCACCTGCACGGATCCGGATAGTGCCCGTGCCCGGGTGCGGATATTCGCCAGACCGGTGCCGGCTCCGACGCTCGTGCTGGACGGCGTTTGCAGGGCACTGGCGGCTGCGGACGAGCCATCCGCAGTAGATAGTTCGTTGCTCGCCTTTAGGTAGATGCGCGGACCCTCGACGTGCAGGCGCAGCTGCAGCAGCGTATCTGGGGCATGCTTGGCGTGGTTGACGAGCAACTCGCGCAGGGTTCGTTGAGCTGCGCTTTGCACCGCCGGGTCAAGACCGTCACCGGGGTCGCCGGATTGTTCAAAGTCGATGCGCTGCCCGGCCGCCCGATACGACTCGACGAGCCCGGCCGTGTCGGCCAGAGTACTGCGCAGGGCCGAGGAGGAGCCGGAATGCAGCATCCGCACCATCGCGGTCATCTCCTCCAACCCAGCCACCGCCTCCTGACGGATGGTCTGCAGCGCGTGTTCCTGCTCGGTACCTTTTGCGGCGGCGGATGACCCGTCGAGTTTCGTGTCGCGTGCAGCCGGTAGCAACGCCGCCGAGAGCAAAGCGATGGCCGAAAACCTGGCGGAGAGCACGTCGTGCATTTCGCGGGCCAGCGCGGTGCGTTCGGCCGTGACGGTGGCCCGATGCTCCGCGGTCAGCATATGCTCGCGGGCCTGCGCGGCTGTTTCAAGCGCTGCGGCCCGCTCACCTTCGGCGCGCGCCAGCTCGGTGGCCGTCCGCACGCTTTCGGCCCAGGTCATCGGGGTGAACACCAAAAAACCTGAGGTTAGTAGCGCCAGCACCGGGGCGTCGGCGCGCTGGGTTTCGGAGAAGGCCAACGCCGCCAGCGACGTGGAGCCGATAATGCCCAACACCAGTGTCCAGCGACGTAGCCGACGGCCACCGAGCAGAAAAACACTGAAGATGGATTCGAAGACGAGGAAATAGCCACCGATGCTACCGCCAAGCAGCAGCAGGGCGGCCGCGAGAAGTTGCAGCAGGGCGCTGAGTAGCACGTAACGGCGGCGCACCAGAATCGCCGCGGAACCACCAAGAATCAACACCGGCCACCACGGGCTCAACCATTCGTATCCGGTCTGGGGTGAATTCACCAGCCCGCTGAGCTGCAGCAGCGCGGTAAGGAGCACATAAAGCAACGCAGCCTGGGGTTCCTGGCCGCTACTGGCTAGCCGCGTGCGGAGTTTGGTGGCGGAGCTGAAGCTGGACACGTGCCCAGCATGCCGTAAGTGTGCAGGTGAGCGCGTCCTCCTTAAGTAGGACGCGCTGGTGGACGAATGCCGGATGTGCCGCGTCTAAAGCTGTCAGAAGCTGGGGCTATGGACGTTTTGAATCAGGCAACCCCGCTCACCTTGGTGTTACTCGCGCTGATTGATGCCACGAGCATCGGCACCTTGATCATTCCGATCTGGTTGCTGTTACGTCGGGATTACCGCCGGGCCGTGCCGCGGGTGCTGCTCTACCTGGGGATGATTGCCGTATTTTATTGGTGCGTCGGATTGCTTCTTCGCTCCGGGGTGCGCTTGGGCCTAAACGCCCTTCCGGAGTCGGTGCTCGACTCGCCTGCGCTACGAATTTTGGCCGTCATCCTCGGCGCCAGCATGTTGGCGTGGTCCCTGACGGTGCGGGATCCGGCGAAGGATGAGGCATCGGCGCACGCCGAGCGACGATCAGGTGAGAACGGCACATTGAAGCTGGACACCGACCACGCGCAGCAGCGCGGGATCTTCGCCGGCGGGCAGCGTGAGGGGGTGCTGCAACAGGACGTGGAGCTACCCCGGAGGTTGCGGCACCGGGTGGATCTGGCGCTGGATAGTAAACTCGGCCTGCTTATCCTCGCGGTGGTGGCCGGAGTGCTGGAACTGCCGACGATGTTGCCCTATCTGGGGGCCATGTCGGCGCTTGCGCACAGTGGATGGGCAGACGCCACACAGATTCTGGCCCTGGGCGGCTACTGCGTGGTGATGGTGATGCCGGCCGTCGTACTCACCCTGGCCCGCCAGATGTTGGGGGCGAAACTGGAGGCGCCGTTGCGCCGCTGGGGTGCGAAGTTGAGCCGGATGGCGCGGGAGTCGTTGCCGTGGATCGTTGGGATCGCCGGCTTCTTCCTGCTGCGTTGGGCGTTGAACGGGGTAGACATCGGTGAGCTACTCGATCGGGTGGGCCTCTGAGCAAGCCAGAGGACGCCTACGCACTGGTCGAGGACGGGCGCTGAGCTGTGGGCGAACCAGCACCGCGGCAATTAGCCAGTGGTGGCGCGGCGGTGAGATAATCGGGAGCATGGAACCACTTGGCAGCGGCGCGTCGAAGGACCGCAAAATCACCCTGAATGCATCGAGCTTGGCTATGGCCGTCATGGTCATCGTGCTATTGGTGGCCGTGGTGTTCGCGGCCAACTCCAATCAGGTGGTTGGTTGGTTTGTGGTGGCGATCTCCGCCGGCTGGCTCTTGCTCTCGCTCTTTTTGGTGTTCGGACTCAAGCGCGGCGCCGATAAGATCAACTCCTCGCTGAGGGAAGCCACCGCGGCCGCGGCCGGACGGGCCCAGCCGGCCAGCACCGTCGTCATTGACGAGGCCACCAGCCAGCGCGATATGAAGTTGGATCACTCCTTCAAGATCGTCCAGGTGCAGGCGAAGGTCATTGCCGATGAGCGCGCCAAGGGCGAGGACGGTTCGGCGGAGATGATCGACCGCGCGCTGGACACCATTGCGATGACCGCGTCGAACGCCCGAGATATGCTCAAGCCGCAGTCGAACCCGATCGACGGCGAAATTATTAACTAATCCTGTTTATTACCCCTCGACGCAACGTTCTGCACGGACGTTGCGTCGACTGTTTTGTAAGGTGGAGACGTGATACCTACCAGCGTGGAAATTTTGGGCAAGCTCGACGGCGCGGTGCGCGTGGCCTCGGTGAACGTCAACGGCATCCGTGCCGCCTATAAGCGCAATATGGCCGACTGGGTGGCTGCGCGTGACGTGGACGTGCTGTGCTTGCAGGAGGTGCGCGCCCCCGACGCCGTGGTGCGCGAGCTGATCGGCGAGGGCTGGCATATTCTGCACGCCGAAGCCGCCGCCAAGGGCCGCGCCGGGGTTGCGATTCTCTCCCGCAACGAGCCGGTAGCTACCCGCGGCGACATCGGTGATGAGTACTTCGCCGACGCCGGGCGATGGGTGGAAGCAGACTTCGCCATGCCGGACGGCTCGACTCTTTGCGTGGTGTCGGCCTATGTGCACTCCGGGGAGCTGGGCACCGACAAGCAGGTGGATAAGTACCGTTTCCTGGACCGGATGATCGTACGATTGGCCGAGCTGAAGACCGAGAAGGATCATGTGGTGGTCGTGGGCGACTTGAACGTCGTGCACACCGAGAAAGACATTAAGAACTGGAAGCCGAACCACAATAAGCGGGCCGGCGTGATGGATGAAGAGATCGCCTACTTCGATCGCTTCTTCGGCGACGAGATCGGTTACAAGGACGTGGCCCGAGAGCTGGCCGGCGATGTGCAGGGCCCCTACACCTGGTGGTCCTTCCGCGGGCAGGCCTTCGATAACAACGCTGGCTGGCGCATCGACTATCAGATGGCCACACCCGAGCTTGCCGCCAAGGCCATTAAGTCGCATGTCGACCGGGCGTCGGCCTATGACCTGCGCTTCTCCGACCACGCACCGCTGGTCGTCGACTACCAGTTCTAAGGAAGATTCATGAGCAAACCCCGCGTCCTTTCGGGCATGCAGCCCTCCGGTGACTCGTTGCACCTGGGTAACTACCTCGGCGCCCTGGTGAACTGGGTGAAAACCCAGGATGCCTACGACGCCTTCTTCTTCATCCCCGATATGCACGCGATCACCGTGGAGCAAGATCCGGCCGCCTTGCGCGCCCGCACCCGGAAGACCGCCGCGCAGTTCATCGCCGGCGGGATCGACCTGGATAAGTCCACGCTGTTCGTGCAGTCCCAGGTGCCCGAGCACGCCCAGCTGGCGTGGGTGCTCAACTGCCTGACCGGTTACGGCGAGGCGAGCCGGATGACCCAGTTCAAGGACAAGTCCGCCAAGGGCGGGGCCGAGAACTCCTCCGTTGGTCTGTTCACCTACCCGGTGCTGATGGCCGCAGATATTCTGCTGTACCAGCCCGAGGGGGTACCGGTGGGCGACGACCAGCGTCAGCATGTGGAACTGGCCCGCACCCTGGCGCAGCGCTTCAACCACCGCTTCGGGGAGACCTTCGTGGTGCCCAAGGCGCAGATCCCCACCGAGGGTGCGCGCATCTACGACCTGCAGAATCCGACGAGCAAAATGTCGAAGTCCGCGGCCTCGCCGAACGGTCTGATCAACGTGCTCGACGAGCCGAAGGTGATCGCTAAGCGGATCAAGTCGGCGGTGACCGATACCGACACGGTGATCGCCTACGACAAGGAAAATAAGCCCGGCGTGTCGAATCTGCTGGATATTCTGGCGGCGGTCACCGACCGCCAGGTGCCTCAGCTGGTGGCCGAGTTCGAGGGCAAAATGTATGGGCACCTGAAGGTGGCGGTGGCCGAGGCCGTCGTCGAACGCCTCACCCCGGTGCGTGAACGCACCCTTGAGCTGCTCGATGACCCGGCCGAGCTGGATCGCTTGCTGTTGCACGGCGCCGCGAAGGCCCGCGAGGTCGCCTCAGCCACGCTCAGCGAGGTCTACCAGAAGGTTGGCTTCCTGCCGCCGTTGGGAAGCCTCGGCTAGGCGTGAGCGCACCGGAGCATACCGTCGACGACCCCCGGTTTACGCTGGGGGTCGTTATCGGTGTGCCCGAACCACAGTTGGCCGAGTTGCGCGCGTGGCGCCGCGAATTCGGGGGACCGGCCACCGAACCCATCGCCCCGCATATCACCCTGATCTCCGGAGTGCACACCGCCGGGTGGGGGCCAGCGGCCGCGCATGTGCAACAGGTCGCGGCGCAGACCGCCGGCTTTGAGGTGCAGCTGGGGCCCGGGGCCGCCAGTTTCCGCCCGGCCAGCCAGGTGGTGTACTTGCCGCTCTCCGGTGGGGCGGAGCAGTGCCGCGCCTTGCATCGTCGGCTGGTGGGCGACTATCTGCAACACACCTCGGCCTTCGCCTACCACCCGCATCTGACCATTGCCCAGAATGTGCCCGACGAGCGCCTCGATGCCGCGCTCCAGGCCTTGCGGGGGGTGCGCATGAGTTTCACGGTGGAACATATCGACCTGTTCGACACCGGGGTGGGGCACTGGTCCCTGGTGCAGCGTCTGCAGTTGGGGCACTAATCCGGATTTCTCGCGCCGTGCCGCGCCCGGACGAAAGATTTGGCAGAATCTAAGAGTACGGGCCCGACCCGTGACATTCTTCGAATCCGTACCGAGCGTTGGAGGCCCGTAGATGACCTTGCCCCATGAGAATATCGACCCCGAGGGACTGCTCGAGTTTTCGGTGGTGTTTACCGACCGCTCGCTGAACCACATGTCGGCCCGGTTTATTGGCGTGATGCAGCAGCTGCTCGCCGACTTCCGTGAGACCTATCAGGCTCACTCGGTGGCGATCGTCCCCGGCGGCGGAACCTATGCGATGGAGTCCGTCGCCCGTCAATTGGCCACCGACAAGCAGGTGCTGGTGGTACGCAACGGGCTCTTTTCCTTCCGCTGGTCGCAGATCCTGCAAAGTGGCGGTATCACCGACCGAGTGCAGGTTGCCGCGGCACGACCGGTCGAGGATGCGGCCCAGCCGGCCTACGCACCGGTGCCGATTGCCGAGGTAACCGAGCAGATTCGCACCCAGCGTCCCGCGGTGGTCTTCGCCCCGCATGTGGAGACCGCGGCCGGGCTGCAGCTGCCTGCGGACTACCTGCGTGAGTTGGCCGCGGCCGTACATGAGGTCGACGGGCTTCTGGTGCTGGATTGCATCGCCTCCGGGGCCTCCTGGGTATCAATGGCAGACACCGGTGTGGACGTGCTTATTTCGGCCCCGCAGAAGGGCTGGAGCGGCACCCCGTGTGCCGGCTACGTGATGCTCTCCGAAGCCGCGGAGCGGGCCGTGAAAGCCGCGCAGTCCACGAGCTTCGCCCTCGATCTGGGGAAGTGGTTGTCCATCGCCGAGGAGTATCGGGACGGGCGCGCCGCCTATCACGCCACCATGCCCACCGACTCGCTGGCGCATAACGCGAAACTGATGCAGGAAGCCAAGACGATCGGGCTGGAGCGGTTGCGCGAGGCACAGCAGGAGCTGGGTACTGAAGTGCGCAAGCTCCTTGCGGCCCATGGATTCCGTTCGGTGGCGGCCGATGGTTTCGCCGCGCCCAGCGTGGTGGTGAGCTACACCAACGACCCGGCGGTACGCACCGGGGCGGCCTTCAAACAGGCCGGCCTGCAGGTCGCGGCCGGGGTGCCGCTCCAGGTGGGGGAGGGCGAGGACTTCTCGAGCTTCCGCGTTGGCCTGTTCGGCTTGGATAAGCTCACCGATGTGGCCGGCACGGTGCAACGCTTGGCACAGGGGCTGGAGCGCGCCGGGCTGTAGGGCTAGCCCTCGGCGGCGGTCAGTTCCGCCGCGCTGGCCCCGTCGATGGACTCACGGAGGATATCGGCGTGGCCAGCGTGCCGGGCGACCTCCGTGGCCAAATGTTGCCAGACCCAACGTCCGGTGACAAAAGGGCCGCTGCCGGGCCACTGATGATCGCCGAGCGGGATTTCGACGCTCAGCTCGAAAAGCCCCGGGCCTTCGGTGCGCACAAAGTCGATCACCCTATCGAGCTGTGCGAGTACCTCGTCGACCGGCATGTGCCCTAGATCCTCGCTACCCGCATACATTTGGCTAAAGCCGATGTGGGCGCTGAGCTGCGGAATCTCCTGCGCGGCCACCGGTTCCGGGGCGCGTTCGGCGGCCAGGAGCCACCCGTGGACCACCTGGGCACTGTGCAGCGCGAGCCCGGAGAGAGACAGCGCGCTGACGGTGGGGCGGCTAGCGGCTTGGGCGGTGGAGAGCCCCTGTAGCGCCGCACGCAGCTGCGTCAGTTCGTGAATGATCAACTCTGGGAAGTCTTCATCGCTGGCGAAGGGCGGGGGCATCAGGCTCACGGGTGGGTCCTTTCGGTTAGTGTCCGGTGATCCCGAGGCTAGCGTCATCCATAGTTCCTGCCAAGGGTGCAGCGAGCCGAGCGTGGGAAGGTACCGATCCTTCGCCAAGAAACGACAATGGGCCGCTTCCCGGTGGGAAGCGGCCCATTGCTGCGCGTGGTAATTACACGGTGCGCGACAGGATTGCCTGCTTGACCTCGGCGATTGCCTTGGTCACCTGGATGCCACGGGGGCATGCCTCGGAGCAGTTGAAGGTGGTGCGGCAGCGCCAGACACCTTCCTTGTCATTCAGGATCTCCAGGCGCATGTCGCCGGCGTCGTCACGCGAATCGAAAATGAAACGGTGCGCGTTGACGATGGCAGCCGGACCGAAGTACTGGCCGTCGGTCCAGAACACCGGGCAAGAGCTGGTGCACGCGGCGCAGAGGATGCACTTGGTGGTGTCGTCGAAACGCTCACGGTCCTCGGCGGACTGGTAGCGTTCCTTGGTCGGCTCGTGACCCTTGGAGATCAAGAACGGCATGATCTCGCGGTAGGACTGGAAGAACGGCTCCATGTCCACGATCAAGTCCTTCTCCAGCGGCAGGCCCTTGATGGCCTCCACGGTGATCGGCTTGGATGTGTCCAGGTCCTTGAGCAGGGTCTTGCAGGCCAGGCGGTTGCGGCCGTTGATGCGCATGGCATCGGAACCGCAAATACCGTGGGCGCAGGAGCGGCGGAAGGACAGTGAACCGTCGTGCTCCCACTTGACCTTGTGCAGGGCGTCCAGCACACGGTCCGTGCCGTACATGGTTAGCTGGAAGTCTTCCCAGTAGGCATCGGAGCTGGCTTCCGGAAGGTAGCGGCGCACCCGCAGGGTGATGTTGAACGTTGGGATTTCTCCGCCGCCGCCGACGCCTGGCTTCAGCTCAATCTTCGATGCTGGTTCTGGCATTTCGGTGCTCATTAGTACTTACGCTCCATTGGCTGGTAACGGGTGAAGACCACCGGCTTGGTCTCCATGCGGATGCCGGCAATCCCCTCGGTGGTGGCGTTGTAGTCGCGGTAGGACATCGAGTGAACCATGAAGTTCTCGTCGTCACGATCCGGGAAGTCCTCGCGGTAGTGTCCACCACGCGATTCCTTGCGGTGCAGGGCGGCGGCGGTCATAACCTCGGCCAGATCCAGCAGGAAGCCGAGCTCAACGGCTTCGAGCAGGTCGAGGTTGAAGCGCTTGCCCTTGTCCTGAACGGACACATTCTTGTAGCGCTTGCGCAGATCGGCGATGACGTTCAGCGCTTCCTTCAGCGACTTCTCATCGCGGAACACCTGAACGTTAGCGTCCATGATCTCCTGCAGGCTCTTGCGCAGCTCGGCGACCTTTTCGGTACCAGTGGAGGAGAGCAGGTTGTTCAGCTGCTCGGTCACCAGGGCCTCTGGTGCTTCCGGTAGCTCGACGTAGTCGGCGTCCGCGGCGTACTTCGCAGCGGCGATACCGGCGCGACGACCGAAGACGTTGATGTCCAGCAGCGAGTTGGTGCCCAGACGGTTGGCGCCGTGCACCGACACGCAGGCGACCTCACCGGCGGCGAAAAGACCCGGGATGGTGGTGTCGTTGTCCTGCAGCACCTCGGTCTCGATGTTGGTCGGCACACCGCCCATGGCGTAGTGCGCGGTCGGGTAGACCGGCACCGGATCGGTGAACGGTTCCACACCCAGGTAGGTGCGGGCGAACTCGGTGATGTCCGGCAGCTTCGATTCGATATGCTCGGGCTCGAGGTGCGTCAAATCCAGCAGCACGTAGTCCTTGTTCGGGCCGCAACCGCGGCCTTCACGGACCTCGTTGGCCATGGCGCGGGCGACGATATCGCGCGGCGCCAGGTCCTTAATGGTCGGTGCGTAGCGCTCCATGAAGCGCTCACCGTCGGAGTTACGCAGGATCGCGCCTTCACCGCGGGCGCCTTCGGTCAGCAGAATGCCCAGACCGGCCAGACCCGTCGGGTGGAACTGGAAGAATTCCATGTCCTCCAGCGGCAGACCGGAGCGGAAGGCGATGCCCATGCCGTCACCGGTCAGGGTGTGTGCGTTCGAGGTGGTCTTGAAGACCTTGCCGGCGCCGCCGGAGGCGAAGACCACGGACTTGGCCTGGAAGACGTGCAGTTCGCCGGTGGCCAGGTCGTAGGAGACCACGCCGGCTACGCGCTTCTGCTTGTAGGCGGTGCCGTCCTCACGGTAGGCGTCTTCCTCGACCAGCAGCAGGTCCAGCACGTAGTACTCGTTGTAGAACTCGACGTTGTGCTTGACGCAGTTTTGGTAGAGGGTCTGCAGGATCATGTGACCGGTGCGGTCGGCGGCGTAGCAGGCGCGGCGCACGGCGGCCTTGCCGTGATCGCGGGTGTGTCCACCGAAGCGACGCTGGTCGATCTTGCCCTCGGGGGTGCGGTTGAAGGGCAGACCCATCTTTTCGAGGTCCAGCACCGCGTTGATGGCTTCCTTGGCCATGACTTCGGCGGCGTCCTGGTCGACGATGTAGTCGCCACCCTTAATGGTGTCGA
The DNA here is from genome assembly GCA_031317595.1 of Glutamicibacter sp. PS. Lineage (GTDB taxonomy): Bacteria > Actinomycetota > Actinomycetes > Actinomycetales > Micrococcaceae > Glutamicibacter > Glutamicibacter endophyticus. The sequence continues at coordinate 2,010,238 of JANCMB010000001.1, read as the reverse complement.
AGGTGTGCCACTCCCAGTTGTCTTCCTCGACGTTGGCCAAGGCGGCGCACATGCCGCCCTGGGCCGCACCGGTGTGCGAGCGAGTGGGGTAAAGCTTGGTTAGCACTGCGGTGCGTGCACGCTGACCGGATTCGATCGCGGCACGCATACCTGCACCGCCGGCACCGACGATGACGACGTCGTACTGATGTACCTGCATTCTTGATGCTCTCTTTTCTTGAAGTCTGCTCGAATTTAGCGGCACTGTGCCAGGTCGCTACCGGCTACGCAGGGGTCGAAGGTGAAGATCACCAGCGAGCCCAGCACCACGATGAAGATGGTGGCTACGTACAGAATGCCCTTGAGCCAAGCGCGGGTGGCGTGCTTTTCGGCGTAGTCGTTGATGATGGTGCGCACACCGTTGGTGCCGTGCAACATCGAGAGCCACAGCAGGGCCAGATCCCAGAACTGCCAGACCGGGTTGGCCCACTTGCCGGCGACGAAACCGAAGGACAGGGCGTTGATGCCGGTACCGGTCATCAGGTTGGCGAACAGGTGCCCGAAGATGAGCACGACGAGCACCACGCCGGACAGTCGCATGAACAGCCAGGCGAGCATCTCGAAGTTGCCGCGAGACTTCGGACCGCGTACGTACTTCGGGTCCAGACGCTGGCTACGAGGGGCAGCAATATTGACGCTCATGGTTTAGTGTCCTCCGAAGGCAAGCGAGAGGTGACGGATGGCGAAGGCGGCGAAGACGACGATCCAGACGCCCAGCACACCCCACAGCAGCTGACGCTGGTACTTGGTGCCCTGCTTCCAGAAGTCCACCAGAATCAGGCGCAGGCCGTTGAAGGCGTGGAAGAGGATCGCCGCGACCAGCGCGGTTTCACCCAGCGCCATCAGCGGGTTCTGGTAGGTCGCGATCACTGCGTTGTAAGCATCGGCGTTGACACGCACGAGTGCAGTATCAAGGACGTGCACTAAGAGAAAAAGGAAAATAACGACACCGGTGACTCGGTGTCCCACCCATGACCACATGCCTTCACGGCCGCGGTATAGGGTGCCTGACGAAGTCTTCGACACTGAACTAAACCTCCAAGACTCGCAACGGCGCATGTGTATCTTGCACACAATGAGATTTGACGCACTTGTGCGAGCGTTCCTTGTGCGAGTCTAAACCAATTGGCGAGCTCACTCCTATCCTGCATCCATTTCCTGTGAGCATGTTCACCGAACGGCACCATCATTACGATAAAAGGGCGAAAATCCGCGGAAATTAGCTCATGAACCGCTTGCGTATTTGAGGGTGCCGAGCGGGGCGCGAAGCACCGGCTAACAGCAGAAAATAAGAATTCTCAATTAGGATTGCAAACGTGAATGCAGACATTTTTTCGCGTTTTTATGGTGTCATCCCCGCTGGCGGCGTCGGGTCGCGGCTGTGGCCGCTCTCGCGCGCCTCGGCCCCGAAGTTCCTGCACGACCTCACCGGGTCGGGATCGACACTGATTCGCGCCACCTATGACCGCCTGTGCCCACTGGCCGACGAGCGGGTCATGGTGGTGACCGGTCAGGCGCACCGTAAGGCGGTCCTCTCCCAGCTGCCGGAGTTGGCCGACGCCAACTTGGTGCTGGAGCCCGAGCCGAAGGACTCGGCCGCCGCCATTGGGCTGGCCGCGGCCATTTTGTATCTGCGCGACCCGCAGACCATCATGGGCTCCTTTGCGGCCGACCAGGTCATCGGCCCGGTGGATGTGTTCCTCGAGGCGGTCCGCGAGGCGGTTCTGACCGCCGCTACCGGCAAGATCGTGACCATTGGTATTCACCCGACGCACCCGTCGACCGGTTTTGGCTACATTCAGACCGGCGAGCTGCTCGGTGTTGAGGGTGCACCGAGCGCCCGTGGCGTCGTGCAATTCGTGGAGAAGCCCGATGAGGATACGGCCCGTGGCTACTTGGCCCGCGGTGGCTTCCTCTGGAACGCCGGGATGTTCGTCGCCCCGGTGGCGCTGATGCTCGAGCACCTGCGCGCCAACCAGCCGCAACTGCATGACGGGTTGATGGAGATCGCCGAAGCGTGGGATGGCCCGCGACGCGATGAGGTGATGGCGCGGGTCTGGCCGCAGTTGCCGAAGATCGCCATTGACTACGCCGTGGCCGAACCGGCGGCCGCCGCCGGGGATGTGGCTGTGGTGCCCGGTGTCTTTAACTGGGACGACGTCGGAGACTTTGCCGCCATCGGACGACTGAACAAGGCCAGCGAGGAAAGTGGCATCACGATCCTGGGGGATAAGGCGCGGGTTTACTCCGACCAGGCCTCCGGGGTGGTCTACGGAGATGTACCACGCGTGGTGGCGCTGATCGGCATCGACGATGTCATCGTGGTGGACACCGCGGACGCATTGCTCGTGACCACAAAGGAGCATGCTCAACGTGTGAAACAAGCGGTCGAAACCCTTAAAGAAGAGGGTAGAGTCGACGTATTGTGATACACGCGCCCGCGCTTTAACAGCGCGGGCGTTTTGCGTTAACAGCACTTGACTTGGGATTTAATGCAAGTTGTCCGTGTGATGTCCACCACATATACCGTATATCAATAATATATCAAGACCTTGATATCTGTTGAAGGACGTTGCTAGGCTCGAGCGCCATGAGTACCGAGACAAAATCCGGGGCAGGCCCCGGATCATCAGCGGATCATCCAACTAATCATCCCGAGCGCCGTACAAGAGTAAACAAGGTCGTTTTCTACGGCTCCGCCATCGGCGTCCTGGCCATTGCCCTTTGGGCGATCCTGGACCAGGAATCGGCCGACCTCGTCATCAACGCCACCGTGGGCTGGGTGGGCAAGAATCTGGGGTGGTATTACACCCTGATCGTGGTCGCCGTTCTGTTCTTCGTAATCTTCGTGGCCTCATCTAAGGTGGGTAGGACCCGCCTGGGTCCCGATCACGCACGCCCCACCTTCAGCCTCTTCACCTGGACGGCGATGCTCTTCGCCGCCGGCATCGGCATCGACCTGATGTTCTTTTCGGTGTCGGAGCCGGTCACCCAGTACTTGGCTCCGCCACGTGGCGACGGTTCGACCGTGGAGGCCGCACGCCAAGCCGTGGTGTGGACGCTGTTCCACTATGGCCTGATCGGCTGGGGGCTTTATGCGCTGGTCGGCATGGCCCTGGGCTACTTTGCCTACCGCCACAACCTGCCATTGAGCATTCGATCGGCCCTGTACCCGATTTTCGGCAAGAAGATCAACGGTCCGATCGGACACGGCGTGGACATCGCCGCGGTGATGGGAACGATCTTCGGCATCGCCACCTCGCTGGGTATCGGCGTCGCGCAGCTGAACTACGGCCTGCACTTCATGTTCGGCATCCCGGTCAACACGACGTGGAAGATCGCTTTGATCGCGCTGTCCGTCGTGATGGCAACCATTTCGGTGCTCACCGGTGTGGAGAAGGGTATTCGCCGGCTTTCCGAGCTGAACGTGATCTTGTGCGTGGTGCTGATGCTCTACGTGCTGGTGACCGGCAAGACCGCCTTCTTGATGGACACGATCATCGGCAACGTCGGCGATATGATCGCGCAGTTCCCCTTCATGGCCATGGACACCTTCGCCTATGACCGTCCCGACGACTGGCTGAACGCCTGGACGCTGTTTTTCTGGGCCTGGTGGATCGCATGGGCACCGTTCGTTGGGCTCTTCTTGGCGCGCATTTCACGCGGCCGCACCATCCGACAGTTCGTTTTCGGTGTGCTCTTCGTGCCGATGGCCTTCATTCTATTGTGGATCTCGATCTTCGGTAACAGTGCCCTGTCGCTGGTGATCGGCGGTAACTCCGCCTTCGGCGAGGTCGCGATGAACACGCCGGAACAAGCCTTCTACACAATGCTTGAACAGTATCCAGGGGTCCCACTGGTCGCCGGTATTGCCACCTTTACCGGTCTGCTGTTCTACGTCACCAGCGCCGACTCCGGCGCCCTGGTGATGGCCAACTTCACCTCGCATTTGAAGGATGCCGAGTCCGATGGGTCGAAGCCGGTGCGTCTGTTCTGGTCGCTGGCCATCGGTATTCTGACCCTGGCCATGCTGCTCGTCGGCGGAGTGCCGACCCTGCAGGGCGCTACGGTGATCATGGGTCTGCCGTTCTCGGTGGTGCTGGTCTTCGTGATGTTGGGGCTATGGAAATCCCTGCGTGTGGAGAACGCATTGGCCAAGAGCTATGACGAATCGCTGCATTCGGTGATCTCCAGTCGCAGTAGTTCACTAAGCGACCGACGCAACTGGCGCCAACGACTCTCGCGGGTCATGAGCTACCCGGGCCGCCGACAAACGCGCCGCAGTATTGAAGAGATCATCAAGCCAGCCCTGCAAGAAGTCCATGATGAATTTATGGCGCAGGGCGTTCAGGTTGAGCTGCAGGTGGAGCGGGTACCGGGGATGGAGCTGGATTCGGTGGATCTGTTAGTGCTCACCCACCCCGCGGAACGTCCGTTCAAGTACCAGGTATACCCCGTGCGCGTGGATCTGCCGACCTACGCGAGAGTGCAGTCGAGCTCGGATGTCTACTATCGCTTGGAGGTATTCAACCAGGAAGGTAGCCACGGCTTTGACCTGATGGGATTGGGGAAAGAACAAGTGATCGCCGACGTGCTTGACCAGTACGAAACCTATATGGCCTTCATGCACCACCAGTCGCAGCACGACTCACGCAGCCTTATTAACGACGAAGTGGGATCAAAGACCGACTGGGAGCGCGACTTCGATACCGGAATGATGCCGATTGTCGGTGCCCAAGCGGATGCCGGAAGCATTGACGATGACATCGATGCGTATGACGAGACCGAAACAACCAAGGAGAAATCATGACATTGCCCAGCAGCCCCAATCCGGACCTGCTATTGGCTGGGACCTCCATCTTCATCGATGGGCGTTTCGCTCCGGCCGCCTCGGGCGAAACCCGTGAAATCCACTGCCCGGCAACAGGCGAGAAGGTGGCCTTGGTCTCCGAAGCCGGCGAGGCCGACTCGCTGCGCGCCATCGCCGCGGCCCGCAAGGCCTTCGACTCCGGGGTGTGGTCCTCGGTGCAGGCCCCGCAGCGCGGCAGCTTCCTGCTTCAGGTGGCAGCCAAACTGACCGAGCGCAAGGAAGAATTCGCGCTGGCCGAAACCCTGGATACCGGTAAGCGGATCATCGAGTCGCGTATCGACATGGATGACATCATTGCCTGCTTCGAGTACTTCGGGAAGCTGGCCGGTCAGGACGCCGGACGTCTGGTCGACGCCGGGGATGCCAACGTGCTCAGCCGGATCGCCTACGAACCGGTGGGTGTGGCCGCGATGATCACCCCGTGGAACTACCCGCTGCTGCAGGCGGCATGGAAGATTGCCCCTGCGCTGGCCGCCGGTTGCTCCTTCGTGCTCAAGCCCGCCGAGCTGACCCCGTCCACCGCGATTCTGATGATGGACGTGCTGCGCGAACTGGGTCTGCCCGATGGGGTGGCCAACCTGGTCACCGGTGCCGGGGCCAAGGCCGGTGCGGTGCTTTCCGAGCACCCGGACGTGGATTTGGTGTCCTTCACCGGAGGCCTGATTACCGGGCGGAAGATTGCCGCGGCCGCCGCGGGCACCGTGAAGAAGGTGGCCTTGGAGCTGGGCGGTAAGAACCCAAACGTGATCTTTGCCGACGCCGACTTTGATGCCGCCGTGGACAACGCGCTGAACGCAGCGTTCGTGCATTCCGGTCAGGTGTGCTCCGCCGGTGCCCGTTTGGTGGTGGAGGAATCCATCGCCGAGAAGTTCGTCGACGCCTTGGTTAGCCGCGCCGAGAAGATCACCCTGGGCGGTCCTTTCGATGAGAACGCAGAGACCGGCGCGTTGATTTCCGCCGCGCACCTGGCCAAGGTCGACGCCTATGTGCAGGCCGGTATCGCCGAGGGCGCCCGCGTGCGCTGCGGCGGCCGGCCGGCCAGGAAGGAGGACGGTGCCGGTTTGGGTGCCGGGCACTTCTACCTGCCCACGGTCATCGATCAGGTCACCTCGGGCATGTCGGTGGCGCAGGATGAGGCCTTCGGTCCGACGGTGACCGTGGAGACCTTCCGCACCGAGGACGAGGCCGTGGCTATTGCCAATGACACTGTCTACGGTTTGGCCGGTGCGGTGTGGAGCCAAGACGCCGGTCGTGCTCAGCGGGTGGCCAGGCGTCTGCGCCACGGCACCATCTGGATCAACGACTACCACCCGTACCTGCCGCAGGCCGAGTGGGGTGGATTCGGCCAGTCCGGCGTCGGACGCGAACTGGGTCCCACCGGTTTAGGTGAGTACCAGGAAGCCAAGCACATCTACCAAAACCTTGACCCGCAGGTCACCGGCTGGTTTGCCGAGAAGTAACGAGAAAGGGCGCATACGTTGAGCATTGAGAAGAAAGACTTCGACTACATCGTTATCGGTGGCGGCTCGGCCGGTGCCGCGGTGGCCTCGCGGCTGAGCGAGAACCCCGAGGTGACCGTCGCGCTGGTTGAGGCCGGCCCGGATGACCGCGGGATCGACGAAATCCTGCAGTTGAACCGCTGGATGGAGCTGCTGGAGTCCGGCTACGACTGGGATTACCCCATCGAAGAACAGGAAAACGGCAACTCCTTCATGCGTCACGCGCGTGCCAAGGTGATGGGCGGCTGCTCGAGCCACAACTCCTGCATCGCCTTCTGGGCCCCGCGTGAAGACATCGACGAGTGGGAGAGCAAATTCGGTGCCACCGGCTGGAATGCCGAGATGGCCTACCGGCTCTACAAGAAGCTGGAAACCAATGAGGATGCTGGGCCCGACGCCCCGCACCACGGGGATTCCGGTCCGGTGCACCTGATGAACGTGCCGGCGGTCGACCCCTGCGGTGTGGCCCTGCTTGATGCCTGTGAGCAGGCCGGGATCCCACGGGCGAAGTTCAACAACAACGAGACCGTCATTAACGGTGCGAACTTCTTCCAGATCAACCGCCAGGCCGATGGCACCCGAGCCTCCTCGTCGGTCTCCTACATTCACCCGATTATGGAGCGGGAGAACTTCTTCCTGCTCACCGGCCTGCAGGCGCGCAAGCTGAACTTTGATGAGGCGAAGCGGTGCACCGGTGTGGACGTGGTCGACGGTGCCTTCGGGCGCACCACCACGCTGAACGCGGCCCGCGAGGTGATTGTCTCGGCCGGTGCCATCGACTCGCCGAAACTGCTGATGCTCTCCGGGATCGGCCCGGCCGAGCACCTGTCCGAGGTCGGCATCGACGTGCTGGTCGACTCCCCGGGCGTGGGCGAGCACCTGCAGGATCACCCGGAAGGCGTGATCCAGTGGGAGGCTAAGAAGCCGATGGTGACCTCCTCGACCCAGTGGTGGGAGATCGGCATTTTCACCCCGACCCAAGAGGGGCTGGACCGTCCGGATCTGATGATGCACTACGGCTCGGTGCCCTTTGATATGCACACCTTGCGTCAGGGCTACCCGACCGGGGAGAACACCTTCTGCCTGACCCCGAATGTCACGCACGCCAAGTCGCGCGGTACCGTGCGCCTGCGCAGCTGTGACTTCCGCGATAAGCCTAAGGTCGACCCACGCTACTTCACCGACCCCGAGGGACATGACGCCCGCGTGATGACCTACGGTATTCGCAAGGCCCGTGAGATTGTGGCGCAGTCGCCGATGGCCGAGTGGGCCGGCGAGGAACAGTTCCCGGGTGCCCAGGCGCAGAGCGATGAGGAGATCTTCGATTACCTCAAGCGCACCCACAACACCGTGTATCACCCGGCTGGCACGGTGCGTATGGGGTCCGAGCAGGACGAGATGAGCCCGTTGGATCCGAAGCTGCGCGTCAAGGGCGTCAGCGGCCTCCGCGTGGCCGATGCCTCGGTGATGCCGGAGTTGGTGACCGTGAACCCGAACATCACCACCATGATGATCGGCGAACGTTGCGCTGAACTGGTGGCCGAGGAGCAGTAGTTTCGGCGCGCACCGGGTACACCGGTGAAACTCTGAAGGGGCGTCGCGTCCATCCACCTCATGGCGGTGGGTGGACGCGGCGCCCCTTGGGCATTTCCGCCTGGTGCCTAGTGGGTGGTTAGGGTGCTGCCGGTGCCTCCGAGGGCCGAGGGCCGGCCGGTGGTGCGGTGCCCGGGCCGTGGCCCGCGGGTTCGGCCCCGCCGCTGGGCGTGGTGCGGGTATCGACCGGGACGGTGAGCGCCACCGTGAAGCCGTTCGTGACATCGCCGGTGACGGTGGCCAACTGCCTAGCGCCGGAGTCGTCGCCAAAGACGTTATCGGTATCCAGCGAGAGGCGTGCCAAGTTGGCCACCGAGGACTCGTAGCCGTCGGTGGCATAGACGGCGTCGCACATATTCTTGGGCAACGCGACCTGGCTGGTGGCGATCGCGTTGCTGGCATCGTCGATGGAAACGCGGTCCGGGTAGACCTCAAAGTGGATATGCGGCCAGCGACCGGTGTAGCAGGCCGGGACGATGGAGGTGAAACTGACCTTCCCGTCGGCGTCGGCCAGCTGCACCCCGCGCAAGAAGTTCTCGTCTTCCACCCCTTGGGTGTACATCGAGTAGCGGCCCTGGGCATCGCAGTGCCACACGTAGACGGCCACCGAGGCGAAACCCGCCCCAGAATTGGCCAAGTCGAGAATGTTCAGTTCTAGAGTCATCGGGACCCCTGCGGCGGTGCCGTGGGCGTCGCCGAAGCTCGAGGTGATATCGCGACGGACAATCCCGGACTCTTCTAAGACGTCGGGTCCATTAGAGCCGTCGCCGGGGTAGGGGCCGGCGGTCTCGTCGGGGATCTCGGTGAGGGCGTCGCTCGCGGCGTTGGAGCTCGTGCCGTTCGACGGTGATGATTGGGGTGTGCAGGCGGCCAGCCCGAGACTCAGCGCCCCAAGGCCCATCGCCGAGAGTACCTTGCGGCGTTCGAGCACTGTGCCGATATCGAAGCCCAGACCCTGATCTTCGAGGTCTTCGGCGGGCTGGGCTAGGGGCCGGTCTCCAACCCATTTGCGGGTGGGTTGTCCATCCATTATGTGGTCCTTTCGTCACGGTGTGGCGCTGGACTTTAGCGTAAGGAGCTAGTCTGTGGCGGTTCTGGGCTCTTCTCCTGTGCCGGGTATGAGCTACCGGCCGCCGGCGGCGCTGGCGCGTCGTAGTGTTTCACCGTGGGGCCGAAGATGACGCTCATAACTGGGATGAGTCGCTACGTACAAGTAAGCTCGAGACTGTGCATCATGTGAACGACCGCAGACCCGACCGGAGCCCCGTGGGGCAGCTCGTTGACGTGCTGTTGCCCGAACTGATCGACTTTCGGCGCACGGTGCACCGCAACCCGGAACTTTCCTTTGCCGAACACCAGACCACCGAGCGGATTCTGACCACCCTGCGGGCCGCGGGCCTGAATCCGGTGGCGCTGGAAGGCACCGGCGCCTATGTGGACGTAGGCAGCGGGCCGATCGCAATTGGGCTGCGCGCCGACATCGACGCGCTGCCGATTATCGAAGAAACCGGGCTGGAGTACGCCTCACAGGTTGAGGGCGTCGCGCACTCCTGCGGCCATGACATTCACACCACCGTGATGCTCGGTGTGGCGCTTTTGTTGCGTCGGCTCGAGGAGGCCGGCGAGCTACACGGTCGCGTGCGCGTGATTTTCCAGCCCGCCGAGGAGAAGATGCCCGGCGGCGCCCAAGCGGTGATCGCCGCCGGTGTGCTCGACGAGGTGCCGCGCATTTTGGCGTTGCACTGCGAACCACGGATCGACGCCGGGAGCGTGGGCACGCGTATCGGTGCCATCACTTCGGCCAGCGACACGATCAAGATCGAGTTGACCGGTCGCGGTGGACACACCTCCCGCCCGCATCTGACCGAGGACGTGGTCTTCGCGATGAGTCAGATTGTCACCCAGGTTCCGGCGATTCTCACCCGCAAGGTGGACGTGCGTTCGGCCGTCTCGGTGGTGTGGGGACAGATCCACGCAGGTAGCGCCCCGAATGCGATTCCGGGCACCGGTTATCTGGCCGGGACCATGCGTTGTCTAGATGGCGACGCGTGGCATGCGGCGGGCGAGCTATTAGACGCCACGGTACGCCAGGTCGCCGCCCCTTATGGGGTCGAGGTCAAGCTCGAGCACACGCGCGGGGTGCCGCCGGTGGTCAATGCCGCCTCGGAGACCGAGCTGATTGAGAACGCGGCACGGGCCGAAATCGGCTCGGCCTCGGTGGTGCTGACCCCGCAGTCCATGGGCGGGGAAGACTTTGCCTGGATGACCAATATGATCCCCGGCGCCATGTTCCGTTTGGGGACGCGGACCCCGGGCGGGGAGACCTACGATCTGCATCGTGGGGATTATATTCCCGACGAGCGTGCCATTCCCACCGGTGTGCGAGTGATGGCCGCTGCCTGCCTGCAGGCCATCGCGGAGATGAACGGCAACTAAAAAGCCGCAAAAATTTTTCTTGCCGTTGAGGTCAGCGGCTACTTGGCCGGTGACTTGGCGCAAAACGTTAAGCGCTTGCCGTTGGTGGCCGAAGCGTTACCGGATTGTCATGTTTTGGCACTTTACGCGCGGGTAATCTCCGATAGGCTATGGACACAGTGGGAATGATCGCACATTCGCCGTGCCCGACGAGGGGATCCGTCGACGGGAGGCGCCACTTTCGCTCCCCGATAATCTCGCAACGGACCTTGGAGGATTTCATGCGCATGCTATCGCGCAAGGCCGGCGTGGCAACTGCCATGTTGGGTATTTCGGCATTGGCACTGAGCGCCTGCGGCGCCGCTCCCGAGGAGGGTGGCGCAGCGAGCGCCAACTCCGACTTCACCGGCTGCATCGTTTCCGACTCCGGCGGATTCGACGACCAGTCCTTCAACGAGTCCTCCTACCGTGGTCTGCAGAACGCCAAGAAGGACCTGGGCATTCAGATCAAAGAGGCAGAATCCAAGTCCAACTCGGATTACGCCACCAACCTGCAGGGCATGATGAACGCCGGCTGCGACCTGACCGTGACTGTTGGCTTCCTGCTGGCCGACGGCACCGAAGCCGCGGCCAAGGCCAACCCGGACGCGCACTTCGCACTGGTGGATGCCACCACCAAGGAGCCGGCCGACAACGTCAAGCCCATCATCTACGACACGGCTCAGGCTGCTTACCTCGCCGGCTATGTCGCCGCCGCCACCAGCAAGACCGGCAAGGTCGCCACCTTCGGCGGCATCAAGCTGCCGACCGTGACCATCTTCATGGACGGTTTCGCCGACGGTGTGGCCAAGTACAACGAAGACAAGGGCAAGGACGTCAAGGTTCTGGGCTGGGATAAGAAGAGCCAGGACGGCACCTTCACCGGTGACTTCGAGAAGCAGGATAAGGGTAAGCAGACCACCAAGAACCTGATCGATCAGGGCGCCGACGTGGTCATGCCGGTGGCCGGCCCAGTGGGTAAGGGCGCGGCCGTGGCCGTCACCGACGCCGTCAAGGCCGGCAAGGACGTCAAGCTGATCTGGGTTGACTCCGACGGCTTCCTGACCGCCCCGGACTACAAGAAGGTCATGCTCACCTCGGTGATCAAGACCATGGACGCCGCGGTGGAAGAGGTCATCAAGAGCGATATTGAGGGCAACTTCGATGCCACCCCGTACGTCGGAACCCTGGAGAACGGCGGTGTCGACATCGCCCCGTTCCACGACCTAGAGTCCGAGGTGAGCGAGGAGACCAAGGCTGAGGTCGCCAAGCTCAAGGAGCAGATCATTTCCGGCGAGCTGAAGGTTGAATCGGACGCAAGCCCGAAGCACTAGTCGCCGCTCAGATGCCGCGCCCCTGCACACCGCCTGTCGGTGGGTGGGGGCGCGCCTGTGAGCACAGAATCTTAACTACAGCCCACCGAACAAACGAAACGGTACCATCGTGAAACTCGAACTGCGGGGAATCTCGAAAGCTTTCGGTACTTTCTACGCCAATAAGGGCATCGACCTCGTGGTTGACGATGCCGAAATTCACTGTCTACTCGGTGAAAATGGCGCGGGAAAGTCCACCTTGATGAATGTGCTCTACGGGCTGTACCAGCCCACCGAGGGCCAAATTCTCGTCGACGATCAGGTCGTCGACTTTTCCGGTCCCGGCGACGCCATGGCGGCCGGCATCGGCATGGTGCACCAGCACTTCATGCTCATCCCGGTGTTCACGGTGGCCGAGAACGTGGCCCTCGGTGCCGAAAGCACCAAGGCCGGCGGCCGCCTCGATCTTGAAACCACCCGCCGCAAAATTCGTGAGATCTCCGCGAAGTACGGTTTCGACGTGGATCCCGACGCGCTGGTCGAAGACCTCCCAGTGGGCGTGCAGCAGCGCGTGGAAATCATCAAGGCCCTAGTGCGCCGGGCCCGTGTGCTGATTCTCGACGAGCCCACCGCGGTGCTCACCCCGCAGGAGACCGACGAGCTGCTCGACATCATGCGTCAGCTCAAAGCCAACGGCACCTCCATCGTCTTCATTTCCCACAAGCTACGCGAAGTCAAGGCGGTCTCCGATCAGATCACCGTGATTCGCCGAGGCGAAGTCGTCGGCACGGTTTCCCCGCAGGCCGATACCACCGAGTTGGCCTCGATGATGGTCGGCCGTTCGGTGTCGCTGTCCTTGAACAAGGAGCCTGCCACCCCCGGCGAGGCCACCTTCCAGGTGCGCGACCTGTCGGTAATCGACGAGGCCGGCACCCGGGTGCTGAACGAGGTGAGCTTCGATATTCACCGCGGCGAGATCCTCGCCGTCGCCGGTGTACAGGGCAACGGCCAGACCGAACTGACCGAGGCCATCTTGGGTACGCAGCCGGTGAGCGGCGGATCGGTCCAACTCGAAGGCAAAGAACTGCTGGGCCGCTCGGTCAAGCAGGTTCTTGCCGCCGGCGTCGGATTTGTCCCCGAAGACCGTAGCGTGCACGGCCTGGTCAGCCAGTTCAGCATCGAAGAGAACCTCATCCTGGACCTGTACGATCGGGCGCCCTTTGCCAAGGGACTGTCGATGAATCTGGCGCAGGTGCGCAAGAACGCCGCCGAGCAGATCGAACGCTTCGACGTGCGAACGGATAACGCGTTGAACCCGGCCTCGAGCCTTTCCGGTGGTAACCAGCAGAAGGTCGTGATGGCCCGCGAACTGGGCCGCGAGCTGAAGCTGTTCATTGCCTCGCAGCCCACGCGCGGCGTGGACGTCGGCTCCATCGAATTCCTGCACCGGCGCATCGTGGCCGAGCGCGATACCGGAACCCCGGTGATGATCGTGTCCACCGAGCTCGACGAGGTGATCGAACTGGCCGACCGGATCGCGGTCCTCTACAAGGGCTCGATCATTGGCATCGTCCCGGCCGATACCCCGCGCGATGTACTCGGCCTGATGATGGCGGGGGTCAGCGCCGACGAGGCGGCCGCACAGCACAAGAACCAAGGAGAAGGCCAGTGAGCGCTGAGAAAACCGCGCCGGCACCGGCGAAAAACGACCTATTCAAACAGATCACCCAGGGCCCGGGTCTCGTCTCGGTGCTCGGTGTGATCGTCGCACTGATTGTCGGCGGACTGCTTATTGCGGTCACCGATGAGCGCGTAGCCACCACGGCTGGCTACCTATTCGCCCGTCCGTCGGACTTCTTCTCCGCGTTGTGGGAAGCTGGCACGTCCTCCTATGTGGCGCTGTTCGAAGGCTCCATCTACAACTCGGCGCAGGGCTTTGCCCCGTTCCTCGAAACGTTGACCGTGTCCACCCCGCTAATCTGCGCCGGTCTAGGTGTGGGTCTGGCGTTCCGGGCTGGTCTGTTTAACATTGGTGCCCAGGGACAGATCATCATCGGTGCCGCGATGGCCGGCTATGTCGGCTTCGCCTGGCATCTGCCGGTGGTGCTGCACCTGCTGCTGGTCATCGTCTTTGGCCTTATCGGTGGCGCCCTTTGGGGCGGTCTGGTTGGTCTGCTCAAGGCACGTACCGGTGCCCACGAAGTGATCTTGACGATCATGTTCAACTACGTGGCCCTCTACCTGCTTGACTTCTTGATGAACACCCAGGCCTTCCGCCGCCCCGGCGAGACCAACCCAATTTCGCCGATTCTGGATACCACCGCGGTCTTCCCGGCCCTGCCCGGTTCGCGGCTACACGTAGGCTTCTTGCTGGCGGTGCTGTTGACCTTCGGCATGGGCTGGCTGCTGAAGCGCTCCACACTCGGTTTTGAACTGCGCGCCGTGGGACACAACCCACTGGCGGCGCAGACCGCCGGTGTGAATGTGCAGCGGGCCATGATTGTGGCCATGGCCTTGGCCGGTGCCCTGGCCGGTGCGGCCGGCGTCGCTCAGGTGGCGGGCACCGAAAAGGTGCTGACCGCCGGCATCGCCGGATCGCTCGGGTTCGACGCCATCACGGTGGCGCTGCTCGGGCGCTCGACCCCGTGGGGCACCTTCTTTGCTGGTCTGCTCTTCGGAGCCTTCCGTGCCGGTGCGGTGAATATGCAGATCTCGACCGGAACCCCGATCGATATTGTGCTGGTGGTGCAGTCGCTGATCGTGCTGTTCATTGCCGCCCCGCCACTGATTAAGGCGATGTTCGGGCTGAACCCGAAGAAAAAGAAGATTCAGGCCGCCGCGGCCGCAACCCAGGGTGGTGCACAGTAATGACTCAACCAGCAGTTCTCCCCACCACGGTTGTGGCACATAGCGTGGGCAAGAAGGTGCCGCTCACGCTGAGCATTTTCGCCGCCATCGTGCTGGTGTGTTTCGGGGCCCTTGGCTCCACTGCCAGTGCGCACTTTGGGCTCTCCTCGGCCGGTGACGCCTTCACGTTGCCGGAATTGGTTTTGCCGGGCCGGATCAGCAACCTGATCATCGGCCTGTTCATGGCCGGTATCGCCGCGCTGGCCTGGGTGCGCCGCAATCAGGCAAGGCCACTGGGCCGTGGGTGGATCATCGCCTTTGCCGCTCTTTTTGTCCTTTCCTTCCTGATCTGGGTGGTTTCCGGCGCACGAACCCCGAGCATTTCGTTGGCCGGCCTGCTGGCCGGCGCCGCGGTGCTGGCGGTCCCTTTGGTCTTTGGTTCGCTGTCCGGGATCATGTGTGAACGTGCCGGCGTCGTCAACATCGCCATCGAGGGTCAGCTGCTCGGCGGTGCCTTCACCGCCGCGCTGGTCGGCAGCATGACGCAGAATGCCTACCTTGGGCTGATCGCAGCCGGTGTGGCCGGAGCGCTAGTCTCACTGGTGCTGGCACTGTTCTCCATCAAATATGTCGTCAACCAGATCATTGTCGGTGTGGTGCTCAACGTGCTGGTCTCCGGGCTGACCGGATTCCTGTTCACCACTGTGATGCAGGCCGACGCGGAGCTGTATAACAATCCACCGCGACTGCCGATCATCGAGATCCCCGGGTTGAGCGCTATTCCGATTCTTGGGCCGATCCTGTTCAAGCAGTCGGTGATCGGTTACCTGATGTATATCGCCGTCGCGGTGGTCTGGTACGCCCTGTTCAAGACGCGCTGGGGCCTGCGCGTGCGCGCCGTGGGTGAACACCCGAAGGCCGCCGACACGCTAGGCATCAAGGTCAACGCCACCCGGTTCTGGAACGTGACCCTTGGCGGCATCATCGCCGGTATTGGTGGTTCCTTCTTCACCCTGGTGGCCGTCGAAAGCTTCACCAAGGAAATCTCCGGTGGCCGCGGCTTCATCGCCTTGGCCGCGGTGATCTTCGGACGATGGAATCCCATTGGGGCCTTCCTGGCCGCCTTGCTCTTCGGCTTTGCCGATAACTTGCAGGTCATCCTGACTATTATCGGTACCCCGGTACCGAGCCAGTTCATGGCCATGATGCCGTACTTGGTCACCATCTTCGCCGTGGCGGGTCTGGTCGGTCGCTCGCGCGGTCCGGCCGCCGTTGGTGAACCCTATCTCAAGGAGTGAGGCACCCATGAGCGAAGCCAATGTGAAGTGGGACGAGCTACGTCAGGCGGCACAGATCGCACTGGAGAAGGCCTACGCGCCCTACTCGAATTTTCGAGTGGGCGCCGCGGCCCTCAGCAGCGACGGCCGGCTCGTTTCCGGGTGCAATGTGGAAAATGCCGCCTACGGGGTCACCCTCTGCGCCGAATGCGCGCTGATCGGAGAACTCTTCGCCACCGGCGGAGGGCAACTTGAATACTTCCTCTGCCTCGGGCAACAGGATCACGGTCAGGTGCAGCTCATTACCCCCTGCGGGCGCTGCCGACAATTGCTCTTCGAGCACCGCGCCGCGACGCTCACCATTCAGACGGCCCGCGGGCTCACCGACATCACCGACCTTCTGCCCGATGCCTTCGGGCCGGACAACCTGAGGAGTTAATTCCCATGGCAACCGAAGCCTATGACGTCATCGAGGTCATCCGGACCAAGCGGGCCGGCGAGTCACTGTCCCCGGAACTGATCGACTGGACCATCGATGCCTACACCCGTGGGGTGATCGCCGAAGAACAGATGGCTGCGCTGAATATGGCGATCTTCTTCCAAGGGATGAACCGGGCGGAGATCGCCCGTTGGACCGCGGCTATGATCGCCAGCGGTGAACGGATGGATTTCTCGACGCTCACCGACCGGCAGGGACGCCCGCTGGCCACCGCCGATAAGCACTCCACCGGCGGGGTGGGGGATAAGATCACCCTCCCGCTGGCGCCGCTTGTGGCGAGCTTCGGGGTGGCCGTTCCGCAGCTTTCGGGCCGCGGACTCGGGCACACCGGTGGCACGCTGGACAAGCTCGAAGCTATTCCGGGGTGGCGTGCTGAGTTGAGCAACGAGGAAATGTTCGCTCAGCTATCCGAGCTGCAGGCGGTGATCTGTGCTGCCGGTGCCGGGTTGGCCCCGGCCGATAAGAAGCTCTACGCACTGCGTGATGTGACCGGCACCGTCGAGTCGATTCCGCTGATCGCGTCCTCCATTATGAGTAAGAAGATTGCCGAAGGAACCGGCACCTTGGTCTTGGATGTCAAGGTCGGTTCCGGAGCCTTCATGAAGGACGAAGTCAACGCCCGCGAGCTGGCCGAAACCATGGTGAACCTGGGCACCGACGCCGGAGTGAACACGGTGGCCCTGCTGACTAATATGGATACCCCGCTGGGGCTGACCGCCGGCAATGCGATCGAGGTCGAAGAGTCCGTGGAGGTGCTCGCCGGTGGAGGCCCCGAGGATGTGGTGGAGCTGACCTGTGCCTTGGCCACCGAAATGCTTGCCGGTGCCGGGGTGCACGATGTCGATGTGCGCGAGGCCCTGCGCAACGGTCGAGCCATGGATTATTGGCGCCGCATGATCTCCGCCCAGGGTGGAGATCCGGATGCGAGCCTGCCGGTGGCTGCCGAATCGCAGACCATTTACGCACCGGCCGACGGTACCCTGCTCAAGCTCGATGCGATGGATATCGGCGTGGCCGCCTGGACCTTGGGGGCCGGACGTGCTCGCAAGGAGGACGCCGTGCAGGCCGGGGCCGGCGTGCGGTTGCACGCCAAGCCCGGCGCCCAGGTGCGACGCGGTCAGCCGATCGCCACGTTACTGACCGACACTCCTGAGAAGTTCGAGCGGGCCGCGGCCTTGGTGGAAGGTTCCATGCTGATCGGCACGGAGAATGACCGTCCCGATACCCGTTTGATTATCGACCGGGTGGCCGCCAACTAGGTTCACACTCTCCAAAATGGCTGACCTCTCGCCGCCGCCGCACCTGCCTCCAAGCTAAGTGCGGCGGCGTTGACGTATCCGCACAGTAACTGGAACCACGCGGTGGCCGTCATCGTTGGAGGTAAGTGGATCTACGACCTAGGTGTCGGTTTGCTCAGCGCAAAGACCGTCGAACGGCTGATGCTTGGCGGCCGGTGCCAATGGGAAACTAGACTAACGCCACCGTTCGGTGGCGTGTGAACCTACGAAGAAGACGGTAACCGTGATCGACTTGGTCAACGAGGCAATTAATCAGGCCGCCAGCGCGTGGTGGATTCTGCCTTTGCTGTTTGCCTTTTGCGCCATCGACGCATTTTTCCCCGTGGTCCCTTCCGAAACCTTTTTGGTCTCTTTGGCGGCCGTCGGTGTGGCTCAGGGGGCGCCAAACCTCTGGTGGTTGGTGGTTCTCGGCGTGACCGGGGCGATTCTCGGTGACCAATTCACCTACTGGCTGGGCACCCGGCTCGGTCATGGGCAACTCGCGTGGATGCGCTCGGCACGTGCGCAGAAGGTGCTGAGCTTCGCGGCACGCCGCCTCGAGAGCTCCGGCGCCCTGTTGATTTTCACGGCCCGCTACATTCCCATCGGACGCGTCGCGGTGAACCTCAGCGCCGGTGCCTCGGGATTCTCCTATCGTCGTTTCTTGTTTTTTGACACCCTCGGCTGCCTCACCTGGGGCCTGTACTCGGTGGGTATCGGTGCGTTGGCTGGCAACTGGCTGGCGCATAACAAGTTGCTCGGAATTGTGTTGTCGGTGGCTATCGCGCTGGGGCTCGGCCTCATCCTCGACAAAATCGTCAATCGGGCGTTGGGGTGGTTTCATCGGCGTGAGGCGGAGCGTAAACGGGCCTGCGGCACGGCCGGCGGTGCACGTCCGGCCACCTCACCGGGTGACGAAGATTAACCTCGCGGCGTCGCGATCTTAACCGCAGACGGCTATCAGTGCCGGGCAATAGCGACTAGGCTTCAGATGTGACTGAAGAATTGATTCATCTTGCCTACGATCCCGAGTTCGATTTCCGGGATCTTCCCAAAGTTTCGTTGCACGATCACTTGGACGGTGGCCTGCGCCCGCAGACCATCATTGAGCTGGCCGCCGAAATTGGCCATGAGCTTCCCGCCACCGATGCCGAGGCCCTGGGCGAATGGTTCCGTGAATCCGCCGATTCCGGCTCGCTGCCGCGCTACTTAGAAACCTTCGGCCACACGATTGCCGTGATGCAGACCCGCGAAGCACTGATCCGTGTGGCGCGCGAATTCGTCGAGGATCTGGCCGCGGATGGGGTGATTTACGGCGAGGTGCGCTACGCGCCGGAGCAGCACCAGCAACAGGGTCTGAGCCTGGATGACGTGGTCGACGCCGTCCAGGAGGGACTCGATCAGGGGTGCGCCGCTCTGAACGAAGAGGGGCACCCGATTCAGGTGGCACAGATTCTTAGCGCCATGCGCCATGCCGACCGTGGACTGGAGATCGCCCAGTTGGCCCTGCGTCACCGCGGGCGCGGCGTCGTCGGCTTTGACATTGCCGGCGCCGAGGAAGGCAACCCTCCCTCGCGTCTGAGCGAGGCCTTCGACCTGTTGGCCCAGCACCTGTTCCCAACCACCCTGCACGCCGGAGAGGCTGCCGGACTGGAATCCATTAAGGACGCGATCCTCACCGGTCGTGCTCAGCGTCTGGGCCACGGCGTACGCATTGCCGAGGACATCCAGATCGAGTTCGGTGGCGTCGACGACGAAGGCGAAGCCGTCAGCGAGGATACCGGGCTGGTCGAGCTCGGGCCGGTGGCCAACTGGGTGCGCGAACGTGGCATCCCGTTGGAAATCTGCCCATCCTCAAACCTGCAGACCGGGGCGACCGCCGGGTTTGGTGAGGGCATTGAGGCACACCCGGTGGACCTGCTGGTGCAGACCGGGTTTAACGTCACCATTTCCCCGGACAACCGTTTGATGTCCGGCACCACGCTCTCCGACGAGTTCGAGCTGCTGGTCGAAACCTTCGACTACGATCTCGAGGATCTGCTGGACCTGACGCTGAACGCCGCCGAGGCCGCCTTCGTGCCCCTGGAGCTACGAGAGTTGTTGGTGGAGTACATCAACGACTACTACGCAGAGCTTATGGAGGCCGAACTGGCGGTCGACGATGAGGAAGAATTCGAAGAGATCTAGTCACTCTCTGCGCGCTGGGGTCACCGAAACGGTGGCCCCAGTGCCGTTTAACCGCCGCTCCGGCCGGGAAGAAACTCGGTGCACTATGCTCGGGGTGTGGGCAAAGTATTCGCGGAAATCGATCAGAAACTACAAGCCTGGATTGAGCAGCAACCCGTGTGGTTCGTGGCGACGGCGCCGCTCAGCGCGCAGGGAAATATCAATCTCTCGCCACGCGGGCATGACACGCTCTCGGTGCTCGGACCGCACCGGGTGGCGTGGGTGGACTACTCGGGCAGCGGCGTCGAAACCATCGCCCACCTACGCGAAAATGGCCGGGTCTGCTTGATGTTCAATTCCTTTGGCGCCCGCCCGCGGATCGTGCGCCTGCATGGACAGGGCACCGTGCATCTGCCTGGTGACGTCGTGTTCGACGAGGTCACCGCCCTGCATCCCGAACATCCCAGTACGCGCGCGGTGATCAACGTCGAGGTCCACCGCATCAGCGATTCCTGCGGCTGGGGAGTGCCGGTGATGGAATTCGTCGGCGAGCGGGACCTGCTACGTCAGCATGCCGAGAAACGCGGCGTACAAGGCATGGAGGCCTACCGGGCCACGAAAAATGCGGTGAGTATCGATGGACTACCTGGATTGCCGGTGAGCCGATGAACCCGCACCCAAAGCCCACGGATACCGAACAGTTGCGACAGCTCATCGACACGGTAGCCACCCTGCGGGTACGGTGCGCGTGGACGCAGGCACTGACCCATGAATCCCTGCGTGGCTACCTGCTCGAGGAAAGCTACGAGGTGCTCGAAGCGATCGATGCCGGCGCTCCCGAGGCCTTGCGCGAAGAGCTGGGTGACCTGCTCTATCAGGTGTTGCTCCATGCACAGATCGGAGCCGAGCACGGATACTTCACGTTGGGGGAGGTGGCGCAGACCCTGCGCGACAAGCTGGTGCGTCGCAACCGTCACGTCTTCGAATCCGATGGCACCGAGCGGGCTACCGTCATCGAGGACGTCGAGGAAATTATTCGCCTGTGGGATGCGGCCAAAGCCGAGGAAAAGGCCGAGCAGGGCAAGACCAAACCGGTTGATGGAGCCCACGGTTTGCCGGCAGGACTACCGGCGCTCGCCCTGGCGCAGAAGCTGCGTGAGCGGCGCGAGCGTTCCGAAACCCCGTTGCCAGAGGCGCATCACGGGGCGGCGCTCGAGGTGAGCCAAGTGGACGATGAGCGGGGTCTCGGCGATGCGCTTCTGGCGCTCACGGCCCGGGCACAGCAGCTGGGCTTGGACGCCGAATCGGTGTTGCGGGCGCGGTTGGCAGAAGTCTATGGCCCATGACATGTCTTCATATGATCGCCCTCACGACGGGCAAAGCGATAGGCTAGGGGTAGGCAAAGGCGCCAGCGGATTACCTCCGCGGCATATATTGAACCTTGACCGCCCCTTTATACAAGGAGTACACACTTATGGCATTCATTGACGCCATTCACGCGCGCGAAATTCTGGATTCCCGTGGCAACCCGACCGTCGAGGTCGAGGTCCTGCTCTCCGACGGCTCGCACGGCCGTGCCGCCGTGCCGTCGGGTGCTTCCACCGGCCAGTTCGAAGCAGCGGAGCGTCGCGACGGCGACAAGAAGCGCTACCAGGGCAAGGGCGTTCTGGGTGCCGTTGAGGCGGTTATCGAGGATATCGCCGATGAGCTCGAGGGGCTGGACGCGACCGATCAGCGCGCCATCGACGCTGCCATGATCGAGCTGGATGGCACCTCCAACAAGTCCAAGCTGGGCGCCAACGCCATCCTCGGTGTCTCCCTGGCCGTGGCCAACGCCGCCGCCGCCAGCGCCAACCTGCCGCTGTTCAAGTACCTGGGCGGCCCGAACGCTCACGTTCTGCCGGTGCCGCTGATGAACATCCTCAACGGTGGTTCGCACGCCGACTCGGACGTCGACATTCAGGAATTCATGATCGCCCCGCTGGGTGCCGAGACCTTCTCAGAGGCTCTGCGTTGGGGCGTCGAGGTGTACCACAACCTCAAGGCCGTGCTGAACGAGAAGGGCCTATCCACCGGCCTGGGTGACGAGGGTGGCTTCGCCCCGAACCTGCCGAGCAACCGCGCCGCACTGGAGCTGATCGTTGAGGCGATCAAGCGCGCCGGCTACGAGCCGGGCCGCGACATCGCCCTGGCCCTGGACGTTGCCTCCTCGGAATTCTTCGAGAATGGCGCCTACCAGTTCGAGGGCAAGGCCCTGTCCGCTCAGGAGATGAGCGACTACTACGCACAGCTCGTCGCCGACTTCCCGCTGGTGTCCATCGAGGACCCGCTGGACGAGAACGACTGGGATGGCTGGAAGACCCTCACCGACGCCATTGGCGACAAGGTGCAGCTGGTGGGCGACGACCTGTTCGTGACCAACCCGCAGCGTCTGGCCGACGGCATCGCGAAGGGTACCGCCAACTCGTTGCTGGTGAAGGTGAACCAGATCGGTTCGCTGACCGAGACCCTGGAAGCCATCGCGCTGGCCCAGCGTTCGGGCTACACCACCATCACCTCGCACCGTTCGGGTGAGACCGAGGACGTGACCATCGCCGACATCTGCGTGGCCACCAACGCCGGCCAGATCAAGACCGGTGCCCCGGCGCGTTCGGAGCGCGTAGCGAAGTACAACCAGCTGCTGCGCATCGAAGAAGACCTGGGCGAGGCCGCGGTCTTCGCCGGTGCCAGCGCCTTCCCGCGTTTCAACAGCTAACCTTCAGTTAGAACGAATAAGCTCGTCGGTAGTGGATACCGGCGGGCTTTTCGTTATTTAATGGAATTACCGAACGCCGAACGACGTCGAATGGGGGATCATGGCTCAGCGTCCGCCGCGCATGCCGCGCGCCAACGTACCTGAGGGTCAACACACCCAGCCGTCAGCTCCCGAACCCACCGAGCTACCCACCGACGCGATCAATGTGGTTCAAGCCCGGGAGAAAGCCCAGCAGCACGCGCCGCGTTCCGAGGCTCAGCCGCGCCGTGTAGCTCCGCTCCTGCCACGTCCGGGGGGCGCCCGTCCGCGCCCGACTAATTCCGAGAATCCGGCAACCGAAGTGCCGAGCGCCGTCGCCGGCGAACCGGTCACCGAGCGGGGGCGCCGGGCCGCCGAGCAGCGCGCGGATTACAACGAGCCGACGCCGGCGAAGAGCAAGCTGCCGATGCATCAGCGGGCCAAGGAAAAGCAGTCCGCCCGGCGGCGCACCGACCGGATGAAGTTCTCCGGGGCCGTGCGTCGTACCCCGGAGGCCGCGACCATCGACGAAACCCATGAGGTGGACGCCGCCCCGGTGGCCGCCCACAAATTCTCCGGACGCTTTGCCGGCTTGTTAGTGGTGCTGGTGTTCTTCGCGGTGCTGCTGGTGCCGACGGTGAACTATTACCGTACGCAGAACCAGGAACTGACCGAGCTGCGTGAAACCATTGCCTCGCTGCAGACGCGGCAGGATGAGCTGAAGGACGAGATCGCCCGCTGGGACGATCCGCTGTATATCAAACAGCAGGCCCGGGAACGGATAAACTTGGTGCAGCCCGGCGAAAAGGTTTACAAGGTGGTCGGGGCGGTCCCCGAGGAGAAGACGACCGAATCGGAAGCCAACGGCAGTACCTTCGAGGTACGTCAGGAGCTGCCCTGGGTCGACGCCCTGCTCGACTCCGTGCGCCGCTCGGCCACCGACTAGATGACGCAGCACCCCCGACAGCGGAAGAACTGATGAACGAAACCCCTAACAGTGTCCACGAGGCGTTGGACGCCGACGCCCGCGTGCCCAGCGAAGCCGACCTTGAGACGCTCAGTCGGCAGTTGAACCGCCCGGTGCGCGATGTCGTGGAGATCGGTGCCCGCTGCGTATGCGGAAACCCGCTGGTAGCCACCACCGCACCGCGGCTGTCCTCGGGCATCCCGTTCCCGACGACCTACTACCTGACCCACCCGGTGATTACCTCAGCGGTCTCCCGGCTCGAAGCTGCCGGGCTGATGAATGAGATGAACGAACGGCTCGGGGCCGACCCACAACTGGCGTCCGCCTACGCGTCCGCCCACGAGTCTTACCTGGCTAACCGCGACGCCATCGGTGCCCGCTCGGGCACCGGTGAGGTGCCGGAGATCGCCGGGGTCTCGGCTGGCGGCATGCCCACCCGCGTCAAGTGCCTGCATGTGCTCGTGGGGCACTCACTGGCCGCCGGGCCGGGTGTGAACCCGCTGGGCGATGAGGCGCTGGCTGGAATCGCCGAGTGGTGGACGGTCGATCGGTGCTACTGCGCCGGTGCATGGGATACCGAGGCGCCGGTGCCGCAACGCGACCGTTCGCGCCATGTGAAGACCCAAGAGAAGCAGGACCCCCAGGCCAAACGCGCCGAGCGCGCGCGGCGTCGCGCCGAAACCGAGGCCGCGTCCAACGGCGAGGAGCGCAACTGATGCGAGTGGCGGGAATTGACTGCGGCACCAACTCGATCCGCCTGCTGATCGCCGACGCCGATCTGAGCAACGGCAACGTGCGGCTCGAAGAACGCCTGCGCACCATGCGCGTGGTGCGCCTCGGGCAGGGTGTGGACGCTACCGGCGCCTTCTCCGACGAGGCCCTGAAGCGAACCTTTGCCGCGGTGCGTGATTACAAGCAACTGGTCGACGAGCACGAGGTCGAGCAGCTACGGTTCGTGGCCACCAGCGCCGCCCGCGATGTCAGCAACCGCGAGCAGTTCATCGAGGGCATCACCCAGATACTGGGGATCGCCCCAGAGGTCATTAGCGGCGAGGTCGAGGCGAACCTGTCCTTCACCGGCGCCACCAGCGTGCTGCCCGAAAGCAGCGGAACCTCGCTGGTGATCGACCTTGGTGGCGGCTCCACCGAATTCGTGATCGGCACCTCCGCCGGCGTGCAGGCGGCCAAGAGCCTCGACGTGGGGTGCGTGCGGGTCACCGAACGCTTCGGTGAGGCGCAGCTACGCTCGGTCGAGTGCGTGCAAATGGTCGATCAGATGCTCGCGGAACTGCAGGGGGTGCTGGATCTGGGCTCCGTGCAGCAGGTGCTCGTGGTCGCTGGAACCTTCACCACGCTCACGGCCTGCGCGCTGGGGCTCGACCGCTATGATTCCCAGCGCATCCATGGTGCCCGGATTTCTTTCGAGCAGATGCGTGGGGCTACCGGATGGATGCTTGATTCCACCCGCGAGCAGCGTGCCGATCTGGGGTACATGCACCCGGGCCGGGTGGATGTGATCAGCGCCGGTGCGCTGATCGTCGAGCGCATCCTCGCGTTGCTCGAGGACGCCAACCCGCAGGGTCCGCGCGAGCTGATCGCCTCGGAACATGACATTCTCGACGGGATTGCCAGCTCGGCAGCGTTGCTGACCCGAGACTAGCTTTCAGTGGCGCGTAGCCAACCGCCGATAACGGCGCAGGCTACGACAGTGACTAAGGAGTAACGCGTGAGTTCCAGAACCCCGGCATCGTTTCAGCGCCGCGGCCGCAGTCTGCTTGCTGCGCTGTGTAGCGCGCTACTGGCGACCGGCCTGAGCCTTGGCACCGCCGTTCCGGCACAGGCCGACGATGTGCGTAGCGACGAGCACTGGCTGAAGGATCTGGGCATTACCGAGGCACAAAAGATCAGTAAGGGTGCCGGGGTCAAGGTCGCGATTATCGACACCGGTATCGACACCACGCACCCCGACCTGAAGGGTGCCGTGGTCGGTGGCGCCGACATGTCCGGCGCCGGGGCCGCTCAGGGACAGAATCCGATCGGTGCGATGAGCGAGCACGGCACTCTGGTGGCGACCATGCTGGCCGGACGTGGCAACAATAAGTCAGAGATCGAGCGCATCACCTCGGAGAACGAGCGCTTGAAAAAGGCCTGGGAGCGGGCCAAGAAGAGCGCCGAAGAGGACGACGACGAGGACACCAAGCCACCGAAGGAACCCGAGTATGAGGAGGTTCCGGAGCTCGGGCCGGGCTCCGATGGCATGCTGGGCGTCGCTCCGGAAGCTGACTTGCTCTCGGTGTCGCTCTGGATGGGCGGAAACAACCCGGCCGGGGTGTCGGTGGAGGAACAGATCCCGAAAGCCGTGCGTTGGGCGGTGGATAACGGGGCGAAGGTCATCAACATGTCTCTGGGCTCCACCTCACCGGCGTGGCCCGAGAGCTGGGACGACGCATTTAAGTACGCCGAGGACAAGGATGTGGTGATTGTCGCCGCGGCGGGTAACCGCTCGGGCGGAATGAGCCAAGTCGGTGCGCCGGCCACTATTCCCGGTGTGCTGACGGTCGCCGGCGTGGATGCGCAGGATAAGGCCTCGCAGGACTCCTCGACCGAGGGTATTTCCATTGGTGTCGCCGCCGATGCCGAGCAGCTGGTTGGTGGCTTGCCCGGGGGCGGTTATGCCCGCTGGTCGGGTACCTCGGGTGCCGCCCCCATCGTTTCCGGGGTGGTGGCCATGATTCGTTCGAAGTACCCGGAGATGAAGGCCCCGCAGGTCATCAACCGGATTTTGCAGACCGCACGGGATGTGGGGGAGCCGGGGCAGGACAACCTCTACGGCTACGGCATTCTCAATGCGCAGGCCGCCTTGACCGCACAGGTTCCGGTGGCCGAGGCGAATCCGATGGACACCATCACCGAGTGGATTCGGGTGCACCGGCGCGGCAAGCAGACTCCGCCGGTGAACACCGACCCGGGCGTCTCGGTGGAGAAGTCCACGATCAAGCCCATCGCGGCCCCCACGCCGGTGGCCCCGGAACCTGCGATGACCGGGCTGCAGGCGACGATCGTCATGGGCGGCGGTGCGCTGGTGCTGCTGGTGCTTGTCATTGGTGGGCTACAGATCGCTTCCGCTGCACGTCGGGAGCGCGCGGCGGCCATTGCCTCGGGAGCCAGCATCGGAACCTTGCCGGTGGATGAGCCCGGCCGCAACGGCCGCGATTTCTTCGATGACCTGCCCGAGGAGCGCGACTAGCCGCCCCGGTGTGGGCGATTGCACAGAACGAGTTAGTGAATGTTTTCACTAATGCAGATTTTCCGCGTAGAATCGGGAGTATGTCGATCATCGAAAGCTCCCAGAAGCGTCCGCGCATTCTTGTCGTCGGCGGTGGCTATGTTGGCCTGTACGTCGCGCTGAAACTGCAGAAGAAGGTCAAGGCGCACGGCGGTATCGTCACCGTCGTCGACCCGAACCCTTACATGACTTACCAGCCGTTCCTGCCCGAGGTGGCCGGTGGCAATATTGAACCGCGCCATGCCGTGGTTTCGCACCGCCAGCACCTGAAGCACTCGGAGCTGATCAACGGCACCGTCACCAGCGTGAACCACGCCAACAAGACCGCCGTGATCCGGCCGGTCGATGGCGAAGAGTTCGAACTGGAGTACACCGACGTCGTCATGAGCGCCGGTGCTATCACCCGCACCTTCCCCATCCCGGGGCTTGCCGAAACCGGCATCGGCCTGAAGACCATCGAAGAAGCCGTGGCCCTGCGTAACCAGGTCGCCCAGCGCATCGAATCGGCCAGCAACATGACCGATCCCGAAGCTCGCAAGCGCGCCCTGACCTTCGTTGTGGTGGGTGGCGGTTTCGCCGGCATCGAAACCATCGCCGAACTCGAGGACATGGCCCGTCACCTGGTCCAGCTCAACGATCGCGTGAGCAAGGATGAGGTGCGCTTCGTCCTCGTCGAGGCCATGGGTCGCATCATGCCCGAGGTGACCGAAGAGCAGGCCCTGTGGGTCGTTGAGCACCTGCGTAGCCGCGGCATCGAGGTGCTGCTGAACACCTCGCTGGCCGACGCCACCGACGGTAACCTGCAGCTGATCAACATGGCCGACAAGTCCCCAGCCGGCGAATTCGGCACCGACACCCTGATCTGGTGTGCCGGCGTTATGGCCAACCCGATGGTGCGCTCCACCGACTTCATCATCGAGGGTCGCGGCCGCATCGACACCCGTACCGACCTGCGCATCAAGGACGAAAACGGCGAGGCGCTCGACGGCGCATGGGCCGCCGGCGATATCTCGGCCGTCAAGGACGTTACCGGTGGTCTGCCGGACGGTACCTGCGTACCCAACGCCCAGCACGCCGTGCGCCAGGCCAAGTTGCTGGCCAAGAACCTTTACGCAGCACGCTACGGCGTGGGCAGCGTCAAGGAATACAAGCACAAGAACCTCGGCGCCGTGGCGGGCTTCGGCCGCAACAAGGGTGTCGCTAAGGTGCTTGGTATCAAGCTCAAGGGCTGGCCGGCCTGGATGGCACACCGTGGCTACCACGGCATGGCCATGCCGACCTTCGAACGCAAGTTCCGCGTGCTTGGCGACTGGATGGTTGCCTGGTTCTACAGCCGCGATGCGTTGCAGCTGAACAACCTTGACGTGCCGCGCGCCGCATTCGAAGCCTCGGCGGCTCCGAAGAAGTAACGTACGAGCTTCGCTCGTCGATGGTTGACTAGCCGATGGAACCGGGAATCTTGCTCCCGGTTCCATCGGCGTTTGCCTCGGGATTTCGCCGAACCCGCCCGGTTCGCGTAAAATCGAGGTGTTAGGCCTCCATGGTGGAATTGGCATACACGGCTGACTTAAAATCAGCTGCCGAAAGGCTTGTGGGTTCGAGTCCCACTGGAGGTACAACCGGCAAAGGCCGCTACATTATCGATGTAGCGGCCTTTGCTTTGCCCTTAAAGCCGTTGTCGTTTAGTACTCCATGGCCGGAATTTGTCGCTGAGCACGCCGGGCGCGGATCTGCCAGATGGCGAGGCCCAGAAGAACGGCGGCGAGCGAAATGGTCGTGGTGGACAGCGCCCCAAATTTGAACCAGATCTGTAGCGGGTTGACGTCTTGAGAAGTTCCCCATAGTTCCCAGCGAAGGGGATTGAACGGGTACTCGATGCTACGGCTCACCGTCGCCCAGCACAGTAGGAGTGTACCCGCGGTGGCAAGACCGGGCAGCGGACTTTGGCGCAAAGAGCTCAGCTTATGACAGCCGAAGATTACAAATAGTCCGGCCACTGCTGTCAATAACTGATAAACGAACGGCCAGCGCGGGTCAACCGGAACGGACGATACCAAATCCCAGGAAACAAATAGCCCGTTGGTCAGTAGCCGGCCGCCGCCTTCAAAGAACCCGACCGCAAAAATATAGGCGACCGCAAGCAGCATGGCGGTAAGTGTGCGAAAAATGAGCCGAAGCATTGCGGCGTTCCCGTCAATTGTAGAAAAGGTTGTCTAATTCACCCTAGTAAAGTGCCATCGGATTGTTAATCTTTTCAGGCAGATTAGCGGCTGGTGACTAGAACGTATTAACACAATTTGGCTCCGCTGTGGTCTGCTGGAACAAGACGCCACTGACAGAAGACGAGGGAAATTCATGAAGATTGGTGTGTTGGGTGCCGGGGGAGTCGGAGCCTACTTTGCAGCCGCGCTGACCCGAGCCGGACATGAGATTCATCTGCTGAGTACTGCGCGGCATGTGGCGCCGGTGCGAAACAAGGGATTACGGGTCACCACCGGAGATGGGAACGGTAACTACACGGTCCAGCCGACTGGCATTAGCACGGACCCGCATGAGATCGGCATATGCGATGCGCTGATCGTTGCCTGCAAGGCCGACCAAGTGTGCGACGTCGTCTCGAATGCGCTACCGATGGTTGGGCCCGAGACGGCGATTTTGCCCCTTCAGAACGGAGTCACCGCGGTCGAGCAGATCACCGCTGCGGCGGGCAAAGGGCACGCCTTGGGTGGCGTGTGCCTGATCATTTCCTATTTGACCGAGCCCGGCGTGGTGCATCATGTGGGCGGACGTCCCGCGGTGATTGCCGGAGAACTGGATGGGGAAGCCAGTCCGCGAGTGCAAAAGCTCATGGAAGCGCTCGGTGACGCCGGAATCAAAGCCAAAATTTCTAACGATATTGTCACCGACATGTGGCGAAAATTCATGCTCATCACCTCCTATGGGGGAGTCGGTGCCTTGTCGGGTGAGCCCGTGGGCCGTACCCGTACCAACGAGCTGAGCCGGTCGCTGGTCAGTGATGCGATGCGCGAGGTGGCCAACCTCGCGGGCGCTTATGGGGCTCGGCTCGGGGAGGCCGACGTGGCTTCGGCCATGGCACAGTTCGACAGGTTTGAACCGGATAGCACAGCATCGATGCAGCGTGATCTAGCGGCTGGGCGCCACTCGGAAATCGAGGAGCAATCGGGGGCCGTAGTACGTCTCGCCGGACCCCATGGGATCGCGGTACCGATTCACGACACCATTTATCGGGCCCTGAAATTGCGAGATGGTGCTGGAGAACCGGCTAGCGCCAGGTGAGTGCTGAAGAGCCGACCGGAGGCGGGGGCGTGAGGTAATTCAGTCGGCGTCCTCCCCAGCGTAGCGCCGGCGGCACGTACCGTAGCGCGCCGAAGGCGCTGTCCGTGTCCCGTAGCTCGACTGCGCTTTGCCGCTGGGTGGCGCTTGCCGGCGGCGTGGGTAAGGACAGGAGTTCGTGCGCCGTTCGAGCCAGCGAGAAGCGTGCCCGGGCGCTGCGACCGTCGACGCGATGCCGCAGGATGCCGATGGCCGTGGCAGCCACCACGACCCCGGTGGCGTGATCTAACGCTTGGACCGGCAGTGCCCCGGGCGTAAAGTCAGGGGCCGCTGGGTCGTCGCCCGTGCCATAAGCGACGGAGATTCCGGTGGCCGCCTGGACGATGCTGTCGAATCCGCGGATCGAGCGCCGCGGCCCGCTGTGTCCCCAAGCGTTGAGCTCGAGTACGGCCAAGTGTGGGTGCCGCTCGAGCAACTCATCGCTGGCTAAGCCGAAGCGATCGAGGCTGCCGGTGCGGTACCCGAGCAATACCGCGTCGGCCTGATCCAGCGCGGCATGCAGTTGCTGTGCGACGTCGCTGGCCGACAGGTCGGCGACCACGCTGCGTTTGCCGAACGAGGTGTCGATATGCGCATCGAGTAACTCCGGAAAATCGGGCGGGTCGATGCGCAGTACATCGGCCCCGAGGCTGGCGAGGATCCGCCCGGCACAGGGACCGGCGATGACGCGGGTAAGATCCACGATGCGCAGTCCTGCTAGGGGGAGGGACGTGGGGTCGCTGCCCACCGGAGAGGCTCGGCGCGGGCCGGGAGTATCGTGCCACTGCAGGTTCACCAATGGTTCTGCCGCGAGGACTCCTCCGGCCGGAGTAGCTAAAAACTCCTCCCTGCGGCGGACTGCGGCGGCGATCCCACCCGCCTGAGTGATGGTGGTTTCGGCCTCCTGCGCACTCAGGCTGCTTAGGGTGGCATCCAGGCCGCGAGCGTCCCGGAGCCTTAGTCCGCGCATCAACGCGCGTTCGTGGTGTGGGTAGTTGGCATGCAACCGCACCCAGCCATCGTTGGTTCGGCGAAAACCTGAGAGCGGGGCGAAACTTTGCGGCGTGCGACCATCGATGCGTAAATGCGCCAGGGAGTTGAAGGTTGCCACCGCGTCGCTACTAGTGAAAGCCGCGTTGGGACCCAGCATCGAGCTGAGAAACTGATAGCTGTCCAGCACGAGGGCCTCAACATCCAAGGCTCCGGCCCACCACCAGCGTGGTCCCTCCCAGGAAAAGGAGTCGGTTCGTGAGTCTGGGTATAGGGCGGCAGCGGCTTCGGCCATGCCAAGGCTCGCGTCAAAGGGGACCGCTACCGGCTCGGTGCTCTGCATGAGAGTCACTATGCCACTGTCACGATCCGCCGGACAAAATTCCGATGTCATCCCTGTGGCTGAGGTGCGCTGGGCCGAGATCACCTAGAATTGAGGTATCGGCGACGTCGCCTATACGTCGTTGCAAACAACTACCTACGGGGGAATACAACGTTGAGCGGAAACCCGATTTTCGGTTCCAAGAACCAGTCGGCCGCCTGGGGCACCGGTAACCAGGGTCAAGGCACGGTCGGATTTCACGAACCATCGCAGAATTTGAGTGCCCATGACCTGCAGGCGATGTACCAGCAGCCTTCGGCTACTGGCTACGACACCGGACGCATGACCATTGGCGATGTCATTAACAAGACCATCCTTTGCGTGGGATTGGTGGCCATTGGCGCCGCGGTGGGCTGGTTCTACACGCCGTTGATGTTCGTTGGAGCGATCGCCGGTCTTGTGCTCGGTCTAGTCAATGCTTTCAAGCGCACACCCTCGCCGGCGCTGATTCTGCTGTATTCCGCGGCCGAGGGCCTGTTCCTCGGCGGCCTGTCCAGCTTCCTGAATTCGATGTATGACGGAGTCGCACTTCAGGCTGTCATTGCCACGCTGTGCGTGGCAGGTGCGACCTTGGCCTTGTACCGTTCGGGTAAGTACCGGGTGAGCCCGAAGCTGAACAAGATGTTCTTCGTGGCCATGATTGGTCTCATTGCTTTCTCCTTGCTTAACGTGGTGCTGATGTGGACTGGCACCGTAGGAGGAATGTTCGGCCTGCGTAGTGGTGTGCTCGGACTGGTTATCGGTGTGATCGCCGTTCTGCTGGCCACCTACGCATTGGTCTCGGACTTCACCATGATCCAGGATCTGGAGCGCCAGGGTGCACCTGCCATCATGGCTTGGCGCGGAGCCTTTGGGCTGACCGTAACCCTCGTGTGGATGTACACGGAGATTCTGCGCATTCTGGCTATTCTTCGAGAAGAGTAACGCGCAGATTGAATCCAAAAACGTGAACCGGCAAGCTAAATGCTTGCCGGTTCACGTTTTTCTGTCACAAAGCCGACATAGAACCCTGTGAGCCCGACGCGGCGCGGTAACTTTGAGTCATGAAGAGCAACAGACTGGCACGGCTACGTCGCGTACGTCTGGTCCGACCGCGCGTTGAACATCCCCCAACGTCGCAGCGCCCCCTGGATACCACCGAATTCCATGAGGCAGACGACCTCCCATATGCAGTCAAGATCGCCGCAAGTTGGGCGTGGCGGCTCCTAGTGATAGCCGCGGCCCTTGGCGTTCTGGTGTGGCTGATGTCGAAATTCTCGGTGCTGATCGTGCCGCTGATGATCGCCGCACTGCTCACCGGCTTGCTCGGGCCACTGGTGAACTTCATGCATGCAAAACTGTCGGTGCCACGTGGATTGGCTGTCGCCCTGACGCTTATTGCGTTCTTGGCCTCGACCACGGCCGGGCTTTCACTGGCCGGACAGCGTCTCGGGGTCGGTTTCGCGCAGCTCTGGCAACAAGCACTGGTCGGTATTGAGCAGGTGCAGACCTGGTTATTCACCGGCCCACTGCAATTGAGCAACGATGACCTGCAGTCCTTCCTGGAGGACACGCTGGCGCAACTGCGCAGTAACTCGAACAACATCCTGTCCGAGGCACTGAGCTGGGGTTCGGTGCTGGGGCAGATCGTCACCGGCTTCCTGCTGACGATCTTTGCGCTGATTTTCATGCTGCTCGACGGGCGGAAAATTGCCAGCTTCCTGATCAACTTGCTGCCACGACGGGCCCGTCCGGCCATGGACGGAGCGGTGACCCGCGGTTGGACCTCCATGGTGCGTTACGTGCGAGTGCAGCTACTCGTCGCGCTCATCGATGCGGTGGGCATTGGGCTCGGTGCGTTTATTCTCGGCGTGCCGCTGGCGCTGCCATTGAGCGTGCTGGTATTCATGGGTTCCTTTATCCCGGTGATCGGTGCATTACTCACCGGCGCGCTGGCGGTCCTGCTGGCCCTCGTTGCCAATGGCTGGGTCAATGCGTTGATCATGCTGGCCGTGGTTCTGGTGGTGCAGCAGGCGGAGTCGCATATTTTGCAGCCGCTCATTATGGGCAAGGCGGTGAGCCTGCACCCCTTGGCCGTGGTGCTTGCAGTCGCCGGTGGCACCATGATCGCCGGCATTGCCGGTGCATTGTTCGCGGTGCCCGCGATGGCGGTGCTCAACACGGTCGTGAAGTACCTGGCCAACCGCACCTGGGAGAACGACCAATTGGTGATCGAACGCTATGGTCCGCTGGTCAATCCACCACCGGCAACAAGCCCGTCGGCTACCGTACCGATCCCGGATAACGACGGCACAGTGGGCGTTGCGGCACCGCGACCAACGAATAACACGATGAATGGGGAATGAATTGAGCAAGGAAACGACACTACCGGTTAGCTTAGAAGCCATCGAGGAAGCCGCCGAGGTGCTCGCCCCCATTATTGCGCGGACCCCGATCGAGCATTCCCGGGTGTTGAGTCAACAGCTCGGTTCCGAGGTGTTCCTCAAATGCGAAAACCTGCAGAAGGCCGGCTCCTTCAAGGTACGCGGTGCCTTCGTGCGCATGAGCAAGCTCAGTGACGAGGAGAAAGCGCGTGGCGTGGTGGCCGCGTCGGCCGGTAATCACGCGCAGGGCGTTGCCCAAGCCGCATCTCATCTGGGCATCCAAGCACGTATCTATATGCCACTGGGCGTTGCGCTACCCAAGCTGCAGGCTACCCGAGACCACGGCGCCGAAGTGGTGCTACACGGGGCCACCGTGGACGAGGCTCTCGCCGAGGCCAAACGGTACGCGGATGAGACCGGGGCCGTATTCGTGCATCCCTTTGATCACCCGGATATCATCGCGGGTCAGGGGACCATCGGTCTTGAACTACTCGAACAGCTCCCCGAGGTCGACACCGTACTGATGGGCGTGGGTGGCGGCGGACTGCTCGCCGGTGTGGCCATCGCCTTGAAGGAACGCGGCCGACAGCTCGGTCGCGAGATCAAGGTCATCGGCGTGCAGGCGGCGAATGCGGCGGCGTACCCGCCGTCGCTGGCCGCCGATGCGTTAGTCCCGCTCGACACCGTGCACACCATCGCCGATGGCATCGCCGTGGGCTTGCCCGGCCAGCTGCCCTTCACCATCATCAAGGAACTGGTCGATGATGTGATTACGGTGTCCGAAGATGCACTGGCTCGCGCACTGGTCGTGTTGCTCGAGCGCAATAAGCTCGTCGTGGAACCGGCCGGCGCCGTCGGGGTGGCCGCGTTGCTCGAAGGCACGCTGGCACAACACAACATCAACCCGCAGACCACTGCGGTGATCCTCTCGGGCGGCAACATCGACCCGTTGCTTATGCTCAAGGTCATTCAGCGCGGTTTGTCGGCGGCCGGGCGCTTCTTGACGATCCGCATGATGCTTCCGGATCGCCCCGGTGCGTTGGCCGCGATCTCCCGGATCATCGCCGAGTCGGATGCCAACGTGACGCGTTTGGACCACACCCGAATCGGCGGCGCCCTTTCCATGGGTGACGTGGCCATCACCATTGATTTGGAAACTAAGGGGCATGAGCATTCGCGCCTCGTGCTCGATAACCTGAGGGCCGAAGGCTTCGACCCGCAGATCACCAACACCGTCGGTGGCTCGGTAGCCTAACGGCGACCTAGCGCTTAAAAGCACCGGCTCGATCATCCACGCGGGATGACCGAGCCGGTGCTTTAATTTTTGGTGTTAGGCGCTGTATGGCTTGGCGGAAACGATCTCCACCGAAATTTCGCGTCCATTGGGTGCCTGGTAGGTCAGCTTGTCGCCTACCTTCTTGCCGTGCACGGCCTTACCGATGGGGGACTGCTCGGAGTAGACCTCGAGGTCGCTGTCACCGGCGACCTCACGGCTGCCGAACAAGAAGCTGGTCTCGTCGCCGGCGACCTTGGCCACGACCATCATGCCCGGCTCGACGATTCCGTCGTCTGCCGGAGCGTCGCCGACCTCGGCGCGGCGCAGCAAGTCCGTGAGGTAAACAATGCGTGCCTCGGCCTTACCCTGCTCTTCACGGGCCGCGTGGTAGCCGCCGTTCTCCTTCAGGTCGCCCTCCGAGCGGGCCTGCTCGATGCGGGCAACAATTTCAGCGCGACCCTCACCGGAGAGGTAGGTCAGTTCATCCTGCAAACGGTCGTAGGCTTCCTGGGTCAGCCAGACAGCAGGTTCGTTGCTGTTGATGCTCACAATGCACTTCCTTTGGTGATTCGGGACTTCTCGTGGTCGGTGGTGCTGGGATTTACCCTGGTACCCTTCGGCCACGTCCACCGGGTGCGGCGGCGCGGAAGTCGGTTTCCATATGATTCCTCCATGGCATTCGACGGATGAACCACAAGTAAAGACCCCGCAGAGGCAGGAACTGAGCCTGAAGGGGCTACCGTTCATACCGGTGCGGGGCGAAACGTACTTTCAACGATACTAAACCCCTTTGAGGGTAAAGCCCAATAATTGACTAAGCGGTTTCTGACCGGTGAACGTTTTATTCCCCGATGTGCTCCAACGGGACCTCGTAGCAAGATTCCACCCCGGCGGTGTTGGCGAGGTTCTCGGTGCGCAACGGCACCTTCAGATGTTGCACCGTGTGGCCGCCTTGTGCGTCATGGGGCAAGAGCACGGTTTTGAACCCGACCACGGCGTAGGAATCATTCATTGCGCGCACATCGCACTGGATCCGCTTGCTGGCGTCGTACTGCACTTCAATTTCGGCCACCGCCTGGGCCTCAGATAGGACAGTGAAACCCACGTCCTGTGCCTGTAATGCATCGTATTTATTGGTTGCGAAAATAGCGGCAGCCACGATGGCCGCGAGCAGTACCACCGCGCCGGCGATAATCTTCACACGTTTAGGCACGTTGAGTTTCTTGGGTGCATTGTAGCGAGCCGTTAAGCTGGGATCAGACATAGGGTGCCTTGTGCCGTTCTGTACCGTTGCGTGTGCTGGAACCGACTTCCAGTTTACGCGCGTCGGCATGGGTGGGAATAATCGAACGCTGGTGAGAGTTCTCATCCACAGATGAGTCCACGACGGTCCCAAGGCCCACGGCGTAGCGCAGAAGGAATACATCGGTGCAGAACCACGCAGTTCAGAAGCTGGCCCCCTCGCAGGGCCTTCGTCTTATGGCGATCCACGCCCACCCGGACGACGAGTCCTCGAAGGGTGCAGCCACCATGGCGGCCTATGTGGCCGCCGGTGCCGAGGTGATGGTGGTTTCCTGCACCGGAGGTGAACGTGGAGATATTCTCAACGCGGCCGCCGGCGAGCTGGCGCACGCGCACCGCGATCTTCCCGGGGTGCGCCGCATGGAGATGGCCGAAGCAGCTGCGGTACTAGGCATTCAGCACCGTTGGCTGGGTTACGTTGACTCCGGCCTGCCGGAGGGGGACCCGCTCCCGGATCTTCCCTTCGGTGCCTTTGCCCTGCAACCGGTGGAGGTCGCCGCCGCCGGGGTCATCAAACTCATTCGTGAGTTCCGCCCGCATGTCATCACCTCCTATGACGAAAACGGCGGTTATCCGCACCCGGATCATATTCACGCGCACAAGGTCGCAGCCTTCGCCTATGAGCACGCTGGGAATCCCGAGATGTATCCGGAGCTCGGCGCCCCATGGGAGGTTCGCAAGCTCTACTATGACCGTGCCTTTGCCCCGGAGCGTTTTCGTGCTCTGCACTATGCAATGATCGAGGCAGGCTTCGAATCTCCCTATGCCGAACGTGTGGCCGTGTGGGAACAGGATGAAGAGCAACAGATGTTCGGCTGGGTTTCACCGCACACGACCACCACGCAGGTTCCCTGCGCCGAGTTCTTTTCGCAGCGCGATCAGGCCTTGCTGGCCCACCGCACGCAGATCGACCCGGAGGGATTCTTCTTTGCGGTGCCCGAGCATATCTATGCCGAACACTGGCCGTGGGAAGATTTCACACTTATCAATTCCAAGGTTCCCACCGAGCTGCCCGAGCAGGACCTCTTCGCCGGTTTACGATAGAAGTTAAGCAAAACTACGTCATAGAGAAGAGTTGTTCCCACCCGTGAACGCGCTATACCTGACGATGTCGGCCACCGGCACGCCAGTGCAGAATGAAACCCTCCAGAACAACAGCTACGGCCCAGGGTTCATTGGATTCGTCGCCACCGCGTTGATGGTGATTGCCGCGATCTTCTTGATTCGCGACATGATCCGTCGTGTGCGCCGGGTACGTTACTCTTCGGCGGCCGAAACGCAGCAGGCCGATCTGGTGGCCCGTGGTGAGGCGCAACGTCTTCAGGAGCCAGAAGAGCCTGAAGATCCGATGACTCGTGAGGATAAATAACAGGTAACGGGGCTAGCATAAGGCTGTGGCCCATCGACTAGAACACGCAGCCAGCCAATACCTACGCCAGCACGCGCACCAAGACGTGGACTGGTGGCCTTACTCAGCGCAGGCCTTTGCCATAGCCGCCGAACGTGACGTGCCGGTGATGCTATCGATCGGCTATGCGGCCTGCCATTGGTGCCATGTGATGAGCTACGAATCCTTCGACGATCCGGTGATCGCCCGAAAGATCAATGAGCACTTCGTGCCGATCAAGGTCGACCGTGAAGAGCACCCGCTCGTGGACGAGACCTACATGATGGCCACCCAGGCGATGACCGGCGCCGGTGGTTGGCCGATGACCGTGTTCGCGCTACCCGACGGGCGGACCTTCCAAGCCGGGACCTACTACCCGGCGCACCCACGGCAAAACACCCCCTCCTTCACCCAGGTCCTCGATGCGGTGCACGAGGCATGGGCGCAGCGTCGTGCCCAGGTCGAAGAGCAGGCCGCCCTGCTGGCCAGTCACCTGTCGGAACTCACCGCACGGAATGGGCAGCTGTTGCGTCTGGGGCTTTCCGGTGAGCAGGGGGTCGACCTCAGCGCCGTACGCGACTACTTCACCGACCACACCGCCGAAACCGGCGGCTTTAGCACGGCCCCGAAATTCCCGCCCACCTGGGCGCTGGGTGCCTTCTGGCGCACGGTGATGCTGGATCCTAGCTCCACGACGCACAGTGCCGAGGCGCTGTTTACAACCCTCGAGTCGATCCTGCTCGGGGCACTACATGACCATGTCGGCGGCGGATTCGCCCGATACTGCGTCGACGAGCACTGGAGCGTGCCGCATTTCGAGAAGATGCTCTACGACAATGCGGGATTGCTCAAGCTACTATCCGATACGGCGGTGCTGGCCGGACAGTACGCCAGCAGTGCACCTCCGGCGCTGGCGGTCCGTGCGCAGCAATTGCGCGCCGCCTCGCTGCGGGCCGTCGAGAAGCTTGTGGCATTCCTCGAGCGCGAACTGTTGGTAGCGGATCCCGAACAATCGCTGCATGCCTTCGCGGCGTCGTTGGATGCCGATTCCCTACGTGCCGGGAAACTCATCGAGGGAGCCGCCTACACATTCAACCGTGAGGAACTAAACCCGATCCTGAGCCGCTACACCGAGCAGTTCGGTAACGGATTCCTACGCTTGGCGCAGGTAGCCGAAGACCCGGGTCACTATTGCCTGTCCCTCGGACGCTACCCGATGGCCGGGGAATTGGCCGGGTGGGAGCAACTGTGCGAGGAACTGGCGCAGCTGCGTGCGCAACGGGCCCGCCCGAGCCGCGACGCGAAGGTGGTGGCCGGGTGGAACGGCCTGCTTATCGAGGCGCTCGCGCACGCCGGAGCCCTACTGGGCAAACCTCGGTGGATCGAACTGGCCGAACGTACCGCACGCAGCGTCTATGAGGTGCATGTTGATACGCAGACCGGGCGGCTGGCTCGGGTGAGCTTTGCCGGCCGCGCCGCCGAAGATAATGAAGGCACGCTGGGGGATTACGCCGCGCTCGCGCTGGGTTTTGCCACCCTCGCGCAGCTGAGCGAGGACCCGCAGTGGGCCGAGGGCGCACGGCAATTGCTTGACCGTGCCGGAGAATTCGTCGATGACACCGGCCTGCCGGTGGACGCAGCGGGACTCGACCACCAATTGCAGGCACAGCGCGGGGTAGCCGGTGCCGTGTCGGTATTGGATGAGGCCGAACCCTCGGCCATTGGGCTTTACGCACGCGCCAGTTGGCGGGCGGCCCAGCAAGATTTGCTCCGCGGTGACCCAGAAGAGCAGGCCGCCGACCGTATTGAGCGCATCACCCACCTGGTGGCGCACGCAGGGATCCTTGCCGCCCAGGTGCCGGCCCAGGTCGCCAACTCGCTGATTGTCGCGCATGAAATAGCCGGCCCGGCGCATTACCTGAACATCAGCGGTGGCACTGCCGAGCAACGCGAACAGGCACGGGTACTGGCCCGGGCACTCGGGTTGGCCG
Source organism: Glutamicibacter sp. PS (assembly GCA_031317595.1). GTDB lineage: Bacteria > Actinomycetota > Actinomycetes > Actinomycetales > Micrococcaceae > Glutamicibacter > Glutamicibacter endophyticus. The sequence goes on along the minus strand of JANCMB010000001.1, from coordinate 1,970,354 downwards.
TGGGCGGCGAAAAGGCAACGGACGGCGAAGAATTGCGGATCGAGCCTTGTCGGCTGGGTTCCTGCCGGCCCGCCGTGGGCTCGGCCAGTGAGCTTCTGGCCATGTTGCGCCACGAAAAGCTGTAGATTTGAATCTAGCAGTTTTCGACCCCCAAGGAGCCAAGGTGCGACTTCCGTCCCTCGTGTACCGTTACTACGAACGGCGCGTCGCGAAGTCTTTGTCCACCGAACGGCTTCCGCACCACATCGGTGTGATGGTCGACGGCAACCGCCGCTGGGCAAAACTCGCCGGTAGCCCCACCAAGGCCGGTCATCAGGCCGGGGCCGATAAGATCCTCGAATTTCTTGGCTGGTGCGATGAGCTGGGCATCAAACTCGTGACCCTCTACATGCTCTCCACCGACAACCTGAACCGCGAGGCCGACGAGCTACGCGATCTGCTCGACATCATCGGCAACACCCTGGACCGCTTGGGTGAAACGAACCGGGTCAAGGTCCAGCAGGTCGGGGCACGAGATCTGCTCCCGGCGGAGCTGGCCACGAAGCTGGCTCATCTGGAAGCCGCCACCGCGCAACGCTCGGGGATCCACGTCAACGTCGCCATCGGCTACGGCGGACGGCGCGAAATCATCGACGCGGTCAAGGCCCTGTTGCACGATGCTGCGCAGCAGGGACGCGCCCTGGAGGAGATCTCCGCCGACCTGGACGTCGACGATGTCGAGGCCTACCTATACACCAAGGGTCAGCCAGACCCCGATCTGGTGATTCGCACCAGTGGCGAACAGCGTCTCTCCGGCTTTCTCACCTGGCAAAGCGCTTACTCCGAATTTTATTTTTGCGAAGCGCTCTGGCCGGACTTCCGGCGCGTCGATTTCCTGCGGGCCTTGCGTGATTTCGCCGACCGGCAACGGCGTTTCGGTGCCTGAGCTCAGGACTTTTTTCCTCTCTTCCACCCGGAGTTAACCCGTAGGCCGCCATTTGGGGCTAGCCTGAGATAACAGGCAGGGCCAACCGGCCCTGGTGACCGAAGGGTTCTGACACTCGATGAGTCTAGGTGGCCTCATCCGGTGGCGGGATTCCCCACATCGCGTGGGGAGCTACCCCACGCCGGAGCAGAGAATGGGTGAGCTGATATGACCCGAACCACCGACACGGCTGTGCGAACCTACGTTATCGATACCTCGGTGTTGCTCTCCGACCCGCGGGCGATGTTTCGATTCGAAGAACATCATGTCGTGCTCCCGTTGACGGTCATTACGGAGCTCGAACATAAGCGCAAAGACCCGGAGCTGGGCTATTTCGCCCGGCAGGCGCTGCGCTTGCTCGACGACCTGATCGCCGAACACGGGGGACTAGCGACCGCGGTGCAGGTTTCCGAGGTCGGTGGGACGCTACGTATCGAGCTGAATCACATTGCCGCGGAAGTGCTGCCGGTGGGCATGCGCACCAGCGAAAACGACACCCGGATCTTGGCGGTGGCCAAGCACCTGCTCGACCAGGGCAACGATGTGGCCCTGGTGACCAAGGACCTGCCGATGCGCATCAAGGCCTCGGCGATCGGTATCCACGCCGAGGTGTATCGCAGCGAGCTGACCCCCAGCTCCGGTTACTCGGGCGTGGTGGAACTGGGAATCGGCGAAGAGCAGATGGCCGAACTCTACGAGTCCGAACAACTGGACAGTTTGGATGGGCTGGACGAGGTGCCGGTCAACACCGGTCTGGTGCTCACCTCCACGCGCGGAAGTGCACTGGCTAGGGTGCGACCCGACGGTGGGGTGCGGCTCGTGCGCGGCGACGCCCAGGCCTTTGGGTTGCACGGGCGCAGTGCCGAGCAACGGTTGGCCCTAGATTTGCTCATGGACCCTTCGGTGGGGATCGTCTCGCTCGGCGGACGCGCGGGTACCGGTAAGTCCGCGCTGGCCCTGTGCGCCGGGCTGGAAGCGGTGCTTGAGCGCCGCGAGCACCGGAAGATCACCGTATTCCGTCCGCTCTACGCGGTCGGCGGTCAAGAACTGGGTTACCTGCCGGGCACCGAGGGGGACAAGATGGGTCCCTGGGCGCAGGCGGTTTTCGATACCCTCGGCTCGGTGGTTTCAAAGAACGCCATCGATGAAGTCGTCGAGCGTGGCATGCTCGAAGTCCTACCGCTGACCCATATTCGTGGTCGTTCGCTGCACGATACCTTCGTAATTGTCGACGAGGCGCAGTCGTTGGAACGCAATGTGCTTCTGACGGTGCTTTCCCGTATCGGCCAGCATTCGAAGGTGGTGCTCACCCACGATGTGGCCCAACGCGACAACTTGCACGTGGGGCGGCATGACGGTGTGGCGGCGGTGGTCGAACAGCTCAAGGGTCATGAGCTGTTCGGGCATGTGACGCTGACCCGTTCGGAGCGTTCGGCTATTGCTGCCCTGGTGACCCAGATGCTCGACGGCCCTGCGGCGGGCTGACATCCATGCGTAGCTCATAGGGCTCGAAGGATCGCACATCAGTGAGCGTGGGTGCCTCGCCGGTGAACAGCGAGTCAATGTAGTACTCGTTGCTGGCGAGCACCCGCGCCCGTAGTTCGGGTGCCGCCGGCCCGGTGAGTATCTTGCGTTCGAGGCAGATTCCCGTGGCTTGATCGAGCACGATCAGCGTACGAGTGCCGGGCGGGACGAGTGGGAACTCGGCCAGCGCCGGGCGATAACTATAGCCGGCCGAAAGAACCGCGGCCACCGCCGGGCGGTCACTTTCGGTGCGTACCGGGGTGAGCTCATGGATGAACGTGGGATGGTTAAACGGCAGGTCAAGTTCGGCTTCCTGCGACCCGGCGAGCTCCCACGGGTCGAGCACGGTTGCCCAGTAGGGCAGTGGTAGTAGGTCGCCGTAGTCAGCGATGGCCGGGCGGCGGGCCACCATGTGATCGTCGGTATATACCGGCGAGGTTAGCGAGGCCGGCAGCGCCCACGAACTGGCCGTCGCGGCCACATAGTCGCGCCCCCGGTCCACGGTGAACAGTTCATGCTGGAAGACAATCTCGTCGCCGGCACGTACGGTAATGGCCTCCCGTTCACGCAACAGCACCTGCAGATGACCAACTAGCCCGCGTTCGGGCAGACCCAGCTGCTCGGGCACCTCGAGTTCCACGTGCAACGAGTCGCTGAGCCAGGGCGCCGAGCGGGCCAAGGCACGGAAACGGCGCCGCGCGGCCGAATTCGGTTCGGGGGCGTGGGCGAAAACCTGCGGGTGGGTATCTGCCTTCATGAATTCAGTCTAGAAGCCTGCCGCTGTCACGCAAGGACGGAGCCTCCTCGGCTTCGGTTTGGTCGCCTTGAATTGCGGCGCCCGCCAATTGATTTGATCATCGTGCCGGCATTGGTGGCTTCCGGAGCAGGGACGAACCCCTCGGAGAAGTAGAGTACGCGGGCGAAGTTTTCCGCCTCCACACTCAGACTCATGGCCCGTTCGCCACGGTGCTCGGCGTACGCAACGGCCCGCCGGAGTAGTTCCCGGCCAAGGCCCTGCCCGCGAAAGGCGGCGTGCACACACAGGCTTAGTTCACCAATGTCCGGGGCGATAAACCCATAGCCGGGATCGGTAGCCGGTGGATATACCACCCACGCCGCACCAGCCCAGCGTTGGTGAGCGTCTATGGCCAGAATGCCGTAATCGCCCCGATCGGGTTGGAGCTGGCAATAGTGTGCCAGTTCCGGCGTGCTTCGTACCTGTTCTGCGGTGAACCGCTCGCCGCACCAGTTGAGGTTCGCCGTGGTGGCTTCGAGTAAAAGTGGGGCATTCGACGCGGCGAGCGGGTGAAACTCGAACTGAGCGACGGCGGGGGAGGTTGGTGGCACGGTGCTCCTTCGGGGGCCAGAACGAATTTCGTGATGTCGTGGAGCATGCTATCGGATGGGCGCATTGTGCGATGCCCGGTGTCCACAGCTTGTTGCCGTGTGGCTAGGCGGTCGGCACCCCACCGCATATGCTCGACGGTATGTTGACCTTTGCGAGCGGATCCCCGGCGCTGTGGCTACTGATGGGCTTGTATTGGGCAACGAGCTTGGGCTTTGGCCTCTGGCTCTCGATCACCGACCTGCGTTGGCACCGATTGCCCAATACCGTCGTGGCCGCATGGCTGGGCGCTAGCGCCTTGCTCTTGTTGCTGATGGCGCTGGTTGCCGGGGAACCGAAACGGTTGCTGTATGCCGGGGCCGGGATGGTGATTTTGCTCGGCGCGTACCTGTTATTACATGTGCTTACCCGCGGGGCGATGGGCATGGGGGATGTTAAATTGGCCGGGGTACTGGGCTTCAACCTCGGGTTCTTCGCATTAAGCGCACTGTTCCTCGCGACGGTGCTGGCCTTCGTCACGGCAACTTTCATGGTGCTGATCGGGGTGGCGGTACGCAAACTGAGCATGTCTTCACGGGTGGCTTTTGGTCCCTTTATGATCCTCGGCGCGGTGATTGCCCTAGCTATGACAGGATAGGGTCATGCCTACGCCCGAATTTGTCACCCGCCTGCGGGCCAAGATCGGCCACGACCCGTTGTGGATGTCTGGGGTGAAGGTCGTGGTGTTCAACGGCGACAAACTACTGCTCGTGCGGCGGGCCGATAACGGCCGCTGGACCTTGCCAGCTGGCATCGTGGATCCGGGCGAAGAACCTGCACACACCGCGGTGCGTGAAGTGCTCGAGGAATGCGGCGTGCACTGCACACTCACCGCGCTTCTGGGCGTTGGGGTCACCGCACCGGTCACCTACCCCAACGGCGATCAAGCCCAGTATGTTGACATCGTTTTTCGCGCCGAACACCGCGCCGGACAAGCCCAGGTCAACGACGACGAGAACCTCGAGGTCGGCTACTTCCCGCTCGACAACCGTCCGCAGCTGCCGCCATTGCATGAACGGGCCGTGCACTGGGCGCTGAACCCCAAACCCGGGGGCTACTTCTAACTGCGGCGTAACCCGCTGGTCACCGCCGGTCAACCTCCACACGGCAGGCTGGTGAGCGTGCCGGACCACGAACGAAAACTCTATGTGGCCATCGGGGATTCTTTTACCGAGGGCGTAGGCGACTGGAACAAACAGTTGCCCAATGGTGTGCGCGGTTGGGCCGACCGGGTGGCCGAACAACTGGCGAAGAATTCTCCCGGGTGGCAGTATGCCAATCTGGCTGTACGCAGCAAACGCATGCGGCATATCATCGCTGACCAGCTTGAGCCAGCGGTGGCCATGAACCCTACGTTGATCACCTTGTATGCCGGTGGCAACGACATCATGGACTTAGGCACCAGCATGGAGAAGCTCATGGCGGACTACCGGTGGATGGCCAAACGCCTTGCTGCCACCGGAGCCCGGCTCGTGCTCTTTACCGGATACAACGTCAAGGTTTCGCTACTGCTCGAGCCGTTGAAGAAACGCAACGCATATTTCAATGAGCAGGTACGTGCCATCGCCAAGGAAACCGGGGCCCTGCTGTTGGATTACGAGACCTTCACCGAATACGAGGATCGACGCATGTGGGGTGATGATCGGTTACATATGTCCAAGGCAGGGCACAAGTATCTGGCGCACCGCGTGCTCAAACTACTGGGAATCAAGGACAGCATTAAGCTGACCCTGTTCGAGCCGCCCGAACGCCGCAGCCTTCGCCAGCGGGCGGCGGAACAACGCCAGTGGATTAACGATTGGGTCTTGCCGCTCATGGGGCGCAAGGTGCGCGGCGTGACCATGGGGGATCACCTCACGGCGCGTTGGCCGCGTCCGGTGACGGTGCCCGAGAAGGGTGGGCTGCGTAAGTTCGCCAAGAAACAGCGTAAGGCTGAGCGCGCTCGCCGGGCGGCCTAGCCGCTGTGCTCCTGCGGGAAGATAGCTTTCCAGCTGTCCGGGCTCGGGGCCTGGTCGTGGAGCAGCTCGGCCCACCATTCATCGCGCCATTGCCCGTGCCAGTCGGCGCTCCGGCGGGTTTCGCCGATGAGCCGAAAACCCAAGGCACGCGCCAGTGCCGCCGAGCCGAGATTGCCGGTAAAGGCGCGCCACAGAATGCGTTGCACGCCTAGGCCCTCGGCGTCGAAGGCGTGGGCGAGGACCGCGAGGCCGGCGGTGCGTAGATAGCCGCGACGGCGGTACCGCGGATGGCTCCAGTAACCGAGTTCGGCCGCGTGCGATGACTGCGGATGCAGGCTCATCATCCCCACCACTTCCGCATCGCGAAGGATGGCCCAGCTGTATTCTTCGCCGGCCTGTCGAAGCTCGCCGGCGCGGGTGATGAACTGCTGCGCTTCCGTCACACCATAGGGGCGCGGCAACACGATGCCTTGTTGCGTGAGTTCGTCTCGGCATGCCTCGGCGATGGACGGTGCATCGGAGGTCTGTGGAGGACGCAAAGTCAGGTCGGCAGCATGAAGAACGCGCTGAGCAGGCATAAGCCCAGTGTGCCACAGGCGGACTCGGAACCGGGAGAGCTTGAACCGAGTCCGCCGGCGACGGCCTAGAAGTTGCCGGTCATGGTGGAGACGTCGAGCAACTCATCAAGCTGCTCCTCGGTGATCTCGCCGCGTTCGACGAAGCCTAGAGCGATCGTGGCCTCACGAACGGTGAGCGACTCGGCCACGGCCTTCTTAGCGATCTTCGCGGCGTTTTCGTACCCAATGAGCTTATTCAGCGGGGTAACGATCGACGGGGAGGCCTCGGCAAGGAAACGGGCCCGCTGCTCATTAGCTGTGATCCCGTCAATCATCTTGGTGGCCATCACGCCCGAGACATTCGAGAGCAAGCGGATGGACTCAAGCAGGTTCGAAGCCATCACCGGAATGCCGACGTTCAGCTCAAAGGCGCCGTTGGTTCCGGACCAGGCAATGGTGGTGTCGTTGCCGATCACCTGAGCGGCCACCTGAATAACGGCCTCGCAGATCACCGGGTTGACCTTGCCGGGCATAATCGAGGAGCCGGGCTGCAGATCCGGAATGGAGATCTCACCGAGTCCGGTGTTGGGGCCAGAACCCATCCAGCGCAGGTCGTTGGCGATCTTCATCAGTGAGATGGCGATGGAACGCAACTGGGCCGAGCCTTCGATCAGCCCATCGCGGTTGGCCTGTGCCTCAAAGTGATTGCGTGCCTCGGTGATGGGCAGACCGGTATCCGCGCGCAGGAACTCGAGTACCTGTTGTGGGAAACCCTTCGGGGTGTTGATGCCGGTACCTACCGCGGTCCCACCCAGAGGTACTTCGGCCACGCGTGGTAGCGCGGCCTCGATGCGTTCGATCCCGTAGCGGACTTGGGCGGCGTAGCCGCCGAATTCCTGCCCCAGGGTCACCGGGGTGGCATCCATGAGGTGGGTGCGCCCCGACTTGACGACGCCGGAGAATTCTTTGGCCTTGGCCTCCAGCGAGCTGGCGAGTTGTTCGAGCGCGGGGATCAGTTCCCCGCTCAACGCCGCGGTGGCCGCTAGGTGAACCGAGGTGGGGAAGACGTCGTTGGAGGACTGAGAGGCGTTGACGTGGTCATTGGGGTGCACGCTGGTTTCGGAACCCGCTGCCGCCAGGGCGCGGCTGGCCAGTTCTGCAATCACCTCGTTGGTGTTCATATTTGAACTCGTGCCGGACCCGGTTTGGAAGACGTCGATCGGGAACTGGTCGTCGTAGGCCCCGCTGGCGACCTCGTCGGCGGCGGCGATGATGGCCTCGGCACGCTCGGAATCTAGTACCCCGAGTGCTTGGTTGGCCCTGGCCGCGGCCTTTTTGACCTGAGCCAGGGCCCTAATGTGGGTTGCTTCCAAGCGTTTGCCGGAGATCGGGAAGTTCTCCACGGCTCGCTGGGTCTGCGCCCGGTATAGCGCGTTTTTCGGCACCCGGACTTCGCCCATAGTGTCATGTTCGATGCGGAATTCGTTACTCGTGGTCATGAGCCACAGGTTACTCTTCCACGGCAGCTAAATAACAGGGCGTTGACCTACATATCACGAGCCGTGGTGAGTTGTCTCACGCTAGGTCGTCGTCGCTCAACCCGAGGTGCGATACGAGGCGCGCCTTGCCTTCGGCGAGGTTATAGGCCACACCGGCCACCGCGGTGCGTCCGTCCTTCACTGCCTCGGAAATGATACGGGAACGATCCACGAGCAGATCGGTGGTTTCCTTGACGTGCTCGATCACGGTTTCGTTGACCGTGGTGAGGCCCTTGCGCTCGGCGGCGAAGACCGAGGGGGAGATGTGCTCGATCAGGTCGCGCACGAAGCCCTTGGGCATTTGCCCGGTCTTCTTGGATTCCACGGCGGCGGTGACGGCGCCGCAACTGTCATGGCCGAGGATGACGATAAGCGGAATGTTTAAGATATCTACCGCGTATTCCAGCGAACCCAGGGCCGCGGCATCCACCACATGCCCGGCGGTGCGTACCACGAAGACGTCGCCGAGCCCCACGTCGAAGATGATCTCCGCGGCGAGTCGTGAATCGGAGCAACCGAAGATCGCGGCGAAAGGTTCCTGACCGCCGACCAGTGATTCGCGGCGTGTGGCGTCCTGGTTGGGGTGTTGGGTGGAGTCGCCGGTGAAGCGGTGGTTACCGGCTACCAGTTGTTCCCATGCGGCCTGTGGGGTCATGCCCTGATCAGATGACTTTGTGCTCATGATTTCGAATTTTACTCGTCCGATACTCGCCGGTAGGGCAGGAGGGCGACTAAGTAGAAATAAGTCAGCGCTGAAGCTGGGTCTGGGCCAGGCGCGCGAGATTGATGAGCTCTTCCTCGCCGGTGTCGCTGGAGAGAACCAAGGTGCTCTGGCTCAGCTCGGCGATGAGGTAGGTTTCGTCGTCCTTCGTGCGGACCTCCCACTCGGTGCCATCAAGCACGAGCTTATCGGTGGGGGTGGCGTTCTCGGTGATATTCGCCAGCCAGGTCGGGTTCGCGTCGGCGGTCTGGCGTACCCAGGCAAATTTGCTGTCGCTGAGGACCAGTCCGAATTCCCAATAGGACACGTCCTGCACCGCATTGGTGCGCCAGCGTGCGAAGTTCGCGTATTCGTCGCCGGAGAGCTGCGGGGCCCATACCTGGAATTTGGCGACCTGCGCGGCTTCGGTCGCAACCTGCTGGAGATCCACCGGATTTTTGAAGCTGTCGTCCTTCGGCCCGGGATTGAGCAACAGGATCGGCACGGCCACGGCCACCGTGAAGAGAATGGAGAGCACCATACCTTTAAACGTCTGGTTGGCCCGCTTGGCCTGCTTTTCCGTGAGGACCGGCTTGAATGGAAGGTCTTCGTAGGTGGCCTTCGGGTCGCTCAAGTCACGACGCTGCGGGTCGACGGATTCGGTGGGTGGCTGATTCTCCGGTTGTTGCACGGCTCTATTCTCCCCGATGAACCTGTGCAAATCGAACCACTATGGGCGTCGACACATTGGGACTTGGGCGACACACCCCATGAGGTTCTCCGGCGATTGGCGATATGATGGGGATGTTTGCATAGGCGCAAAGACAATGACTGAAGTGATGGGACCCTTCGTGACCAAAGACAATAATTACGCCCAGCTGTCCGATCGACTGTCGGTTTCCGACGCAGAGCCGGACCGCAACCTCGCACTTGAGTTGGTCCGAGCCACCGAGGCCGCGGCCATCGCTTCTTCCCCGTGGGTCGGCTTTGGCGACAAGAACGCTGCCGATGGGGCCGCCGTGGACGCGATGCGTTCGTTGCTGTCCTCCGTGAACTTCAACGGAGTCGTCGTCATCGGCGAGGGCGAGAAGGATGAAGCCCCGATGCTCTTCAACGGAGAGCAGGTCGGCAACGGTTCGGGCGCGTTGTGCGATGTGGCCGTGGACCCCATCGATGGCACGCGACTGACCGCTCTGGGCCTGAATAACGCCCTGTCGGTTCTGGCCGTGGCTGATCGTGGCGCGATGTTTGATCCGTCGGCCGTGTTCTACATGGAGAAGTTGGTCACCGGCCCGGAAGCGGCTGAACTCGTTGACCTGCGTCTGCCGGTGAAGCAGAATCTGCACTTGATCGCCAAGGCCAAGGGCAAGAAGATCAGCCAGATCGCGGTGACCGTGCTGGACCGCCCGCGTCACGCCGGGCTGATTGAGGAAATCCGCGCTGCCGGTGCCCGCACCAAGCTCATCATGGACGGCGACGTTGCCGGTGCCATCGCCGCCACCCGTGAGGGAACCGGCGTGGACGCGCTGATGGGTATTGGTGGAACCCCCGAAGGTATTGTGACCGCCTGCGCGATCAAGTCCCTCGGTGGCGTGATTCAGGGCCGCCTGGCACCGATCGATGACGCCGAACGTGAGAAGGCGCTGGAAGCCGGGCATGAGCTCGATCGCGTGCTGACCACCAACGACCTGGTGACCAGCGATAACTGCTACTTCGCGGCGACCGGCATCACCGATGGTGATCTGCTGCGCGGTGTGCGCTACAAGAACAACCGCATTCACACCCAGTCGATCGTGATGCGCTCGAAGTCCGGCACCATTCGCTTCGTCGAGGGTGAGCACGCGCAGGATAAGTGGGAAGCTTACACTCGCTAAACTCGCACGCAGCCGAGGAGAACAGGGGCGTTGCCGACCGTTGCGGTCGGCAACGCCCCTGTTATTTCACGGCAGGTGTTGTGCGACACTTGGGGCGCCGGTTGCTAGTGCCGGAGCCTTCACCGCGCTGACCGACCAGTGGTTTTCTACCGGCTGGCCCGGTGCGAGATGGATGAGATCGGTGCCCGAGTTGAACGCGTCGGGTGGGCAGGTCATCGGTTCGATGGCTACCGCGGCGCGATGTGCTGCCGGGGGCTCGTCGTCGCTGGTGTAAACCTGTACCCAGCGGAAATCTTCGGCCGAGAAGGCCAGCTGGACGCCTTGTCCGTGGTCATTGACCAGGCTGATGGTCACGGTTCCCTCGGAGTCGTGCCGGAGTCCGCCGAAGGCATGATCGATAGCTTGCGACTCGAGGCGACGAGCGGTGCGGAAATCGAATTCTCGGTGCTCGTCGACCGGGGCCAGTTCTTCAGGGATCAGTCGTTTCTCATCGGCGAGTAGGACGAGATCTGCTGGTAGCTGCAGCGTCCACTGATCGGCCGGAGCGTTACCGGCGACGAAGTAGGGATGGATGCTGTTGCCGAAAGGTGCCGGCTCGTTGCCAAGATTGGTGACCTCGAGGCTACCGTGCAATCCCTGCTCGTCGAGCAGGTAGCGCTGAAGAAGTCGCAGTCGATGCGGGTAGCCGGGTTGTGGGGCGATTTCGGTGTGCAGGGTGACATGGTGTTCACCTTCCTCCACCGCCGTCCATTCCTGCCAGCACACCAATCCGTGGAGGGCATGGCCGCGTGCCACCTCGGTGAGCGGAAGCTGCTCGGTAGTCCCAGCGTGGTGGTAGCGGCCGTCGACGATGCGATTGGGCCAGGGGGCGAGCACCGCGCCGTGAAAGCCCGGCCGTAGCCGGTTGGCGTCGAAGGGGAGGAGCAAGTCTCCCTGTTCATGACGCAGCACGCGAAGGGAGGCGCCCACGCTGGAAATACAGGCCCGATAGGCCCCGGCTTGTATCCAGTATTGCTGTCCCGTTGCGGGGGTGATTGGCTCGCTCATGGGGTCCTTCCGTGACGCTAGGCATGCTCGAACCACTTAATGATAGCGCTAACATCGACGCCGTGGCGGGGAAAGTTCTTCCTGAATATTGCGCGCTTAGGCTAGCGTATTAGAACTTACGCGCACCGCTAACGACTCCGGCGCGCGGCGTAAGGCACTAGCGGCTAGCGCTACCAAGAAGGCGATTCCCCAAAGAATGTCGGCATTGCCCAGCAGCGACTGCCACCACGACCACTGCAGCTCAAGGTCATGGCCACGCGGCAGGAGCCGGGGCGTACCGATGGCAAAGATTGCTGCGCCGCCGAGTAATAGCGCCGTCCAGGTTTTCGGCGCCCCGTTGCTCAGCCGGTGGGCCACATACATCAGTGCCGGCACAATCCATACCCAGTGGTGGGTCCATGACACCGGGGACGCGAAAAGGACGTAGATCGCCAACAGCAACACGGCCCCAAACTCGTCGCCGCGCGCGATGAGGCGGCGACCGACATACAGCACGCTCAGCCCGACGATGGCGCAGAGCGCGAACCACAGCAAGGGAACCTCGGCGGCCGAGAACCGTGCCAATAGCCCCTTGAGCGACTGGTTGCCCGCATAGGCTAGATCGCCAATACGCGAAGGATCGGTGATGGTGGCAAACCAGTAGGTCACCGAATCCTGGAAGGCCACGAGAAAACCAAAGCCGGTGGCGGCCAGTGCGCTAAGCACTCCCATGCCCAACGCGCGCCAGCGACCATTGAGCAGAAAGAACGCCAGAAAAACGGCTGGGGTGAGCTTGATAGCGATGGTCAAGCCGATCAGCGAGCCCTGCCACCATCGCCCACGACCCAGACTGATATCCGCCAGCACCAGGGCCATCAACAACAGATTAATCTGCCCCAAGCCCAAAGTGTGCCGCACCGGTTCGAGGGCGATGGCCAGCACGAACAGTAGGAACAGCACTGGTTTAACCGTAGTGCTCGCACCGAGTTCACGTGCCGCAATCCAAAGGGTCAACGCCAGGCAGCCGAGCGAGACGGACGTGAAGATCAGATTCGTCAACCACAGCGGCAGCAGCGCCATCGGGGTAAACATCAGCGCGGCAAAGGGTGGATAGGTGAACGGCAGCGCGATCCCCGATGACGTCGGCGGCAAGACGCCGTAGAGGTCCTGACCCGAGAGCAGCGCCACGGCACCGAGCCGGTACACATCCAGATCTAGGTGATAGACCGGGGAACCTGGCGTAAAGGGCATACCGAAGAGCATCAGTGCGGCGGCCAGTACGGCAAGCACCAGCAACCAGTGACCGTAGGGTGCCAGCCATACCGAGGCGCGTAGCCCGAAGGGCAACTCGGAGCGTGGTGAGGTCGGGGCCGTGGTTTTCAACTGCACGTAGGTCGCCTATCGAGCCTGGCACCGCCAGGCGGCAAGGCTCAAGTTGAGTTCGAAAGTGGACTGCCCCAAGACCTCAGGCTCTGCGCCGGGCGCGCAACAGTCTGATGGGTGGAAGGGCAACCATCAGTCTATTTCATATCTCGACGATGGATGATCCGGTAGTGTTCCGGCTCACGCTGCGGCTCTCTATTGCGGTGGTGGGCTAGGCCGGTTGCGCGCTGGCGGCAAAAAGACGCCCGGGCTCTGCGCCGAGCATACTGGCCTGCAACGGTAGTTCCGTCGCGGGCACGAACACCGACTGGCCGCGTTCCACCACGCGTTCTCCAGCGGCACCACGGATGCTGAAGCGCCCCTGAGTGCACAGCAAAATGGATCCACCGTGGAGTTGCAGATCTACCTCCTCACCGTCGGCGATGCCATCGAGCACCTGCAGTTTGAACTCGGAGAACTGCGGAATGAACTGTCGATTCCCGGTTCCCAGCGACTCGCCCTCCAGCAGTGGAGCCGGGGCCGGGGTCGCGACGGTGACCTTGAGCAATTCGGGCACGTCGATATGCTTGCTGGTCAGCCCGCCGCGCAACACATTATCCGAATTGGCCATCACTTCGATGCCGAGCCCGCGCAGATAGGCGTGAACGTTTCCGGCCCCAAGGCTAATGGCCTGTCCCGGTTGCAGGGTCACCAAATTCAACAGCAAAGACACCAAGATGCCTGGATCGGAAGGGTAGATCGTGCTGATCCGCAACATTTCGGCGAAGCGGGGAATGTCATTGAGCGTCGGGTCGGCTTCGATGGCGGTCAGCATCTCATCGAGCATGACGGTGACCGGCTCCCCGGCGGTGAGCACGAAATCCAGCGCTTCAGCCAGTGGCTTTTCGCCCTCGAGCAGCTCGATGAGGCGCTGACAGGTGGCGGCGCCTCCCTGACCTAGGTCTCCTTGCAGTAAACGCAGGTCACTGACGATGGCCGCCGGTTCCCGGAACCCGGAGAGCGCGGTGAACTCGGTCAACGCATAAAGCATCTCCGGCTTGTGGTTATCGTCCTTGTAGTTGCGGTGTGCGGCATCGGCCGGAACGCCGGAAGCCTGCTCGGCGGCATACCCGGCACGGGCCTGTTGCAGCGTCGGGTGTACCTGAATCGACAGCGGCTGCGCGGCGGACAGCACCTTGAACAAGAACGGCAACCGGCCATAGCGTTCGGCGACATCCGCGCCTAAAAGACCCTGCGGGTCGGCCGCAATGAGTTCGGCCAACGAGACACCTTCAAGCGAACAACTCGGCGAACCGGGGTGGGCCCCGATCCACAACTCCGCTTGCGGAGTGATGGACCGGGGCAGGCCCAACTCGTCGGTGATCTGTGATGCGGTACCCCAGTGGTAGTCCCGGATCTGGTTCTGCAACTCAATCATCGAGGGAGAGCCTTTCATAGCGGTTGAACCCGTTGCCGTTTAGGGCACCGAGCATTCGTCGTTGTTGGCGGCGATCTGCGCGATACGGGTGCGCGCACCGTTGTACTCGAGGTTTACGAGGTATTCCTCGGTGATCGGGCTGCCATCTGGCTGGGTGAAGGTCTGCTCGGAACCGTTCGAGAGCTTCGGGGCGTCGTTCGTCCCGGTACCGTCATTTGGTTCTTCGCTTTCCTCGTTCTTCTCCGAGGACTCGCTCGGCGAGGCCGAGTTGCTCTTTTCGTCCTTCTTCTTCGGCGCCTTCTTCTTTTCCTCATTCTGCGCGGCGATGAGTTTTTCGATGCGCGAATGAATCTCGTCGAAGTCCGGGTAGGTCGAGAAACTGCGTGGGAAGTCCGGCGCGCCCAAGGTCAGCCGCTTGAACGGGGTGGCCCGGGTCTTATCCGCGAGCGAAACGAAGGAACCCAGCTGTCCGGCGGGAATGTTGGTTTCCACCAGCTGTTCGCCGGCCTGCATGATCGCGGTGAAGCGGGTCAGGATGGTCTCCGGGTTGAACTGCTTGATGATTGCCTGCTGCAGGCACTGCTGCCGCTTGATGCGGTGGTAATCATCGGTAAAGTCGCGCGAGCGGCCAAACCACAGGGCCTGCTTGCCGTTCAACTCCAGCTCGCCCGGTGGGAACCAGTGGGTGCGGATGTTGGTGCCCTCCCACTTTTTCGCGTTGTAGGGAACCCAACCTCCGGAGTTGATCTTCACCCCACCCAGCGCGTCGATAAACTGCTGGAATCCAGCCATGTCCACCATGACGTAACCCTGAACTGCCAGACCGGTGCTGCCGGAGATCGCGTCCATCACGGCCTGGGCGCCAACATTCTTCACGGAATCCGGGAAGGCGTCGGCGTGGTTATCCTCGGCATCGCGGTAAATGGCATTGAACAGGCATTCATCACCACAGTTGTAGCCGTTCGGGTAGAACTGCTTCATCGGTGAGTCATCGGCAAAGCGGGCATTCTGCATATTGCGCGGAATCGAAATCATCAACGACTTGCCGGTTTTGGCGTCTACCGAGAGTAGTGCCATCGAGTCGGTACGCACACCGGTGCGGTTATCGCCCGAGTCGGCACCGAGCACGGCAATGTTGTAGCGCCCATCGACCGGGTCAAAGGCAGGTCCCTCGTCGAAGACCTTGGTGATGGTCTCGCGTCCGGTGTTCACCAGCGACGCACCATAGATAAACACACCACTGGTGGCCACCACGGCCAAAATCGTGAAGGCCGCGACGATGACTCGCATGCCCGGCGCCAGCAGTTTCGGCCTGATAATCGCCAGCGTGTTCAAGAACATGATCAGCCAGCCCACGGCCAGCGCGCCGAGCACGACGATCAGCACAAGCTGGAAATTCGGGTGCGCGATCGTGGAAAGAATGACGCCGCGATCGATGAAGTACAGCCCGAGCACCGCCAACGCGATAGCCCAGCATGTGAGGGTTACGGTCAGCGCAATACGACCGAGCGCGCGGTTACCGGCGATGAGCTGAGCGCTACCGGGAATCAGGATGGTCATGATGACCAGTAGCAGGGCGCGCTTACTGCGCGCCGGTGAATTCAAATCTTCCGGATGGCGCAATGGACTTGGTGCGCGATGCGAGGCGGAACCCATATATTTGCAGCGGCTTTCTTTAGGACGTGAACTTCTCGTTGGCGACTTCTGCGCGCAGGGAGGCACCCTTGGCGTAAGCCGATTCGCGCAGAGAGTTGGCAAATTCCAACAACTTGTTCTGCAACGACTCGGCCAGCTCATCGGTTCCCGAGGCGAGCATGCGCGCAGCCAGCAGACCCGCATTGCGGGCCCCACCGATCGACACGGTGGCCACCGGAACGCCGGCCGGCATCTGCACGATCGACAGCAAGGAGTCCATGCCATCGAGCTTGGCCAGCGGCACCGGCACGCCGATCACCGGCAAGGGTGTGACCGAAGCGAGCATTCCGGGAAGATGCGCGGCACCTCCGGCACCAGCAATGATCACCCGTAGTCCACGCTCATGGGCACGCTGTCCATACTCGATCATCTCGGTGGGCATCCGGTGTGCGGAGACCACATCGGCCTCGAAGGGGATGCCAAATTCCGTCAGGGCCTCGGCCGCTAGCCGCATAACCGGCCAGTCGGAATCCGAACCCATGACGAGGCCGACCAATGGTGCAGTTGAAGTCATTTGAAAAAGAGTCCTTGCGTTAGGTCGGGGCAACGACAAGGCGGGCCCCGGTTGGAAGATTACCCGTGGACCGGGACGCCGTCACGGATAAGTGCGGCGACTTCACCGGCGCGCTGGCGAAGTTCATCGACACTTTGCCCGTTGTTTGCCACCACGTTAACGTGGCCGATCTTGCGGCCCGTGCGGACGGACTTGCCATAGGCGTGCACCTTAACCTCCGGCGCGTGGGCCAGTGCGGCAGGGAAAGCGGAGAATAGATCCTCATTGGCGCCGCCGAGGTAATTCTTCATAACCGTGGTTCCCAGCGCGTCGGTCGCACCCAACGGCAGGTCGAGGACGGCACGCAAATGCTGTTCGAACTGGCTGGTGATCGAGCCGTTCTGCGTCCAGTGGCCGGTGTTGTGCGGGCGCATGGCCAGTTCATTAATGACGAAGCCCACGCCCTGCCCCGGGGTCTCAAAGAGCTCGGCGGCCATCACCCCGGTGACACCGAACTCCTCGGCGATGCGTAGGGCCGCATCGGCGGCCGCCGACGCGGCGGCCGGGTCCAAATCCTGTGCGGGGGCGATAACCTCGTCGCACACGCCATCGACCTGAATGGTGTGCACGACCGGCCAAGCCTTGGATTCGCCCGAGGGGGTGCGTGCGACCAGCGCGGAAAGCTCGCGGCTGAAGTTGACCTTATCTTCGGCTAATAGGGCACCGTTGGCGAACCAGTCGGCTGCCTCCGCGGCGGACGCAGCGTCATCGATGATGCGCACACCCTTGCCGTCGTAGCCGCCGCGCGGGGTCTTCAAGACCACGGGCCAGCCGATGCGATCGCCAAACTCCACGAGTTCCGCCACGGTTTCGACCTTGGCCCACGCCGGGTTTGGCAGGCCGAGGCGCTCAATGGCCGCCCGCATAATGAGTTTGTCCTGGGCGTGAATCAGCGCCTGCGGGCGTGGCTGAATGTTCACGCCCTCGTCGATCAGGGTATTGAGGTGTTCATTCGGGACATGCTCGTGGTCAAAGGTCACCACATCCTTGCCCCGGGCGAAATCGCGCAGGGTCTGCAGATCTTTGTAGTCGCCGACCGGGGCATCGGGCACGCAGCGCGCAGCCGAGACCTCTGCTCCTTCCGCCAGAATATGCAGTTCAAATCCGAGGTTTAGTGCCTCGGGGGCCATCATGCGGGCCAACTGCCCGCCACCAATCACACCAATTTTTGGAAAGCTCACCCACCTAGGTTATCGAAATACTGCGCTCGAGGAGTGTGCTAGTGCTCTCGTTCCGCGTAATCTCCGGCCTATTAACAGGAATCGCCTATAAAATGGGTCGGACAACTCCGATTTACTTGGAATTGGGAAAGCGTACAGATCCCGGCTACCGCCGGGGACCTATAGAATTTCGTGCCCGACCGCCCGCGCAACCCGAACAGGAACGCGTTGGTGGTCTTGGGCCGTGTGTGGAGGGCAATGTTCGAGCGCATCAGCCATAAGATCGCAGGACTCGTATCGATGCTGTGGCGCGAGGTCGCCAAGTTCGGAGTCGTCGGCGGTGTCGCCTTCGTCATTGACTCGTCGATTTACCTGTGGATGTTGCATGGTCCGATGAGCGATTCACAGGTGAAGGCCAAAATCGTCGCTGGTGTCGTGGCCACCCTCTTTTCGTGGGTCGCTAACCGCTACTGGACGTTCCGCCACCGCCGTCAGGCGAATGTGGTGCGCGAGCTGGTTATGTTCATCGTGATGAACGCCATCGGTCTGGGCATTGCTGCGGCCTGTGTTTGGGTGACCAAGTATGTTCTGGGTCTGACCGACCCGACGAGCGTCTTCATTGCCGGTTCGGTGGTTGGTCTGGTGCTGGGTACGATCTTCCGCTTCTTCGCCTACCGCTTCTGGGTCTTTGGCGCCGAACTGGATCAGGAAGAACAGTTCGCTCACGACCGTGAGCTGATCGGCTCGCACCACCACGAAGAGCCGGTGATCGCCGAGCCGCTGGGCACCGATACCGGCGCCCAGCCCAAGGTCTAAGTGTTAGTTTTTCTGCGCGAACCCGTACTCGGAACCGATACCTTCACTACTGCGCAGTGAGTCGCTAAGTTCGACTTGCTCTCCGAGCAGCACAATGCTGTCACCGGCGGCGAAGCGTTCCACGATCCAGGGCAGGACTTCTGGCAGGGGGAGTGCGCCGTTGAGTGCAACGGTGCCTTGCTCTTTTTGGTCGCCGTTGCAGATCTCGGCCAAATTGAGTTTTGTGCTGCCGGCGGCGAGTGCGGTGAGGTGCCCGGGTAGGGCCGAGGCGGAAAAGCTATCGGCGAACGACCGGACGAGGGCGGTATAGTCCTCTGCTACGGGTCCTAGATCGCCGTCGAAAGCCAAAGCCAGCGAGGCGAGATTCACTGCCAGGATCTCGGCTGCCGGAGGAATACGCGCATCATTGGGGTCGGTGCTTACCCAAAGCACCGCCTCGGTGGCCAGCTCATCGTCGGGAGTGGTGAGTACCGCACCGTGGTGCCAAACGGCGAAGGCCAGCACCAGCGATTTCCAGTGTGTCGGCAGGTCCAGCACGACGGTGTCACCGGGATTCAGCGCCGGGAGGTCCATGAGTAGGTTGGCGCTCTTGGCCACCCAGTTGTCGAAGACCCTGCCGGAGAGCTCGATGCGTTCGCCCTCGTGAGAGTGCCATATCAGCCACGGCGTGGCTTGGGCTCGGCGAGTGGAGAGCAAATCGTCAATGTATGGAGCGGGGCGCGCTGTATCGGTCATAGAAGAAACTTAACCAATTCCGCGTCAAGATACGACCCCCACGGGGGCACGCCCGGTTAACCTTCCATTCTTCTCGGCGTGTTGTGCCGAGAGTTTGCTGAGAAGTCTCCATAGAATGACCTCCCCGCTTGACTATGGGCGAGTTACACGGATGTAATTAGATGGTGAGTTCGCTTCGATAGCCATTTACGCTAGATCGATGGAATAAATAGAAGCGAATGGGCATCGGTGTAACCTGCCTAACTAACTCAAACCAAGCGAAAGGTCAACATCACATGGCGAATTTGGAGCAGGCGTACTCCGATATTTCGACATCAGCTGTTGCGTCGTCCCAGTACGGGCTCGAAGGCGCTCCATCCGATTGGTTTGTCGATCCTCAGGCGGAGGATCAAGAGCGAGATTCGCTCGCTGAAGATCTAGAGAAGGCTGCAGACGCGCTCCTCGAGCGCGAAGAAGAGGCGCAGCCAGTAGAGGCGACCGAGGCTGTGTCCACCGCAGGCTCGTGGGCACCGGAACTCGATGAAGATGAGCAGGTCCGCGACAGCATCAAGGCCGTATGGCTGGGTGTCGGCGGCGATCTGGACGAGGGTGAGCTGGGCTGGCAGGCCCGTGCCCTGTGCGCACAGACCGATCCGGAGGCATTCTTCCCGGAAAAGGGTGGATCCACCCGCGATGCGAAGCGCGTTTGCGGTGCCTGTGCGGTACGTTCAGAGTGTCTTGAATATGCGTTGAGCAACGATGAGCGTTTCGGTATCTGGGGAGGGCTCTCGGAGCGCGAACGCCGCCGCCTACGGAAACGAGCCATCTAATTCGCCCGCCAATCCATGTCACCGCCATCGTCGCTGCGCACGATGGCGCTGACTATTTGCCACGCACTCTTGCCGCTCTGCGCAACCAGACTCGCCCCATTGAACGATTCGTTGGCGTGGACGCGGCCTCTCAAGACAGCTCGTTCGAGACGCTGAAGGTCAATCTTCCCTCCAACGCCGCGCTGCTCCATGCGCCCAAGCATTCCCTGGGGCGCTCCGTGGCCGAGGCCGTTGAAGCCTTGCCTGCTGCCCGCGAAGATCGTGACGAGTGGCTCTGGATCATCCACGACGATTCAACCCCGGCCACCGACGCGCTGGAACACCTCACCCGGACCGTGGAGGCCTCCGAATCGGTCTCCATCGCGGGTTGTAAGCTGCTGGACATTGATAATCCGCGGCGGCTGGTCGAGGTAGGACTTGTGGTGGACCGCCTTGCGCAACGCCTGACCATGGTCGACACCGACGAAGTTGATCAGGGGCAGTATGACGCGCGCAGCGACTACTTTGCCGTCTCTTCCGCAGGCATGTTCATCCGGCGTGAAGTATTCGAGGAACTCGGTGGTTTCGACCCGGCGTTGCCCGGACGCGGAGACGACGTCGACCTGTCGTGGCGCAACCGCCTAGCCGGGCACCGCGTGGTTGTGGTCCCCGAGGCCAAGATGTATCACCACGCCGATGTGGTCGAGAGCATGGCAGGTCCGCGGGAAGCGCGACGTGCCGAAGTTTTCATGCGGCTCAAATATGCGGCCCCGGCCGCCCTGCCGCTACTCTGGATCGGCATTCTCGCCGGTTCGCTCGTGCACTTCATGGGTGCGCTACTGGCCAAGGACCCGGGGCACGCCTTTAGCCATCTCGGCGCCACGCTGCGCGGGCTCTTTTCTCCGCTGAAACTTGCCGCCTCGCGCCGCCAGGTGCGCTCGAGCAAGCAGATCCCGCGGCGACAGGTCCGCAAGCTCATGGCTACCGGCGCGCAGGTGCGCGAATATCGCCGCAACCTCGCCACCGGACGTACGGAACAAGACGTCTACGGAGACGGTTCGGGTGCCGCCGGACCGATGGAACCCAGTGGCGATAACTTCGGCGACTACGCCAGTTTGGCCCGCCCGCCGCGGACCTCGGCGGTGCTTTCGCTGTTGCTGGCCCTTGCGCTACTCGTAGGTGTTTCTTTGGTCGGCTGGCGCTCAATTCTTGGCGCGTCGGCGCTAGACGGTGGTGCCATGCGCCCGCTGTCGACCTCGCTTTCGCAGCTTGTGGCCAACGCTTTTTCCTGGTGGCAACCGTTGGGAACGGGTCTCGGCGCGGCTCCGGACAATGCTGATTCGATGTATTTGCTACTCGGGCTGATCTCGGTAAACCACGCAAATCAAGCCATGGTGATCCTGTATCTGGCGCTGATTCCGCTGGCCGGATTCACCGCATGGTGGGGGATTGGTGCCCTCAGCCGTTCGCGCGCGCTGCGATTCGTCGTGGCATTGCTCTGGGGCTTGCAGCCCTCGCTTTTCGCCGCGCTGAACTCCGGGCGCCTAGGGGCGGCAGCCATTCACGTACTGTTGCCGTTGTTCCTTATGGCCCTGCTTCGTGCCATGAACGCACAGGTGCCGGTTGAGGGCACGGTGGAACGCGAGGCCACCGAACAACGTAAGTCGGCGTGGACCGCGTCGGCCTGCGCTGCCTTGCTTCTTTTTGCGATCTCGACCGGATCCCTACCTTTCTTCCTAACGCTCGTGGTGCTCGTGTACCTGCTGGCACTGCTCGCACCGCGCCGAGCCAAAACCCTGTGGTGGGTGCCGCTACCTGCGGTGCTCTGGAATCTGCCAGTGCTGTTGGATGCCATTGAAACCCCACGCGTATTGCTCGGCGAACCAGGCGCCCCATTGGCCTACGATCCGGCCCCGCTATGGCAGATGCTCCTGGGCTTCCCACAGGCCTTCGACATCGCCGGTGCGCCGGTAGGTTTCGGCTGGCTTCCGCAGGGTCCGTGGGCCCTCGTCGCGGCGCTACTCGTCGGGGCCCCGGTGCTGCTGCTGGCCTGCGCTGGCACCATCGGTGCCGGTTTCAGCTCCAACTTTGCCTCGCGGCGCAACCCGCGATTGCTCATGTGGGCCGCGGCCCTATCGCTACTGGCCGGGTGGGGGCTGGGGCGTTTGCCGGCAGCGCTCGATTCCGATCAGGCGGTGACCGCCTATGCCGGGCCGTTCATCTCGCTCGCGGTACTGGCACTGATAGGTGCCGCCGCGACCTCGGTGGCGGCCGTGCGGCAGGAACAACTGGCTCGTTCGGCACGTCGGCCGGCACCGCGTAGCCTGCTTGGAGCGATCACGGCGCTGGCCGTGATCAGCGTGTTGGCTGCCGGAACCATCTCCATGGCCGGGCAACTGTTTACCGCCCAGGACGATCGTTCCGTGGCGCTGGCTGGGACCCGCCAGGTAGGACCGTCGGTGGCCCGTACCGTACCGGCCACCGCGGCCGATGCGGGGCGCAGTGCCGCGGCCGAACGCACACTCGTGCTCACCCGACGCTCAAACGGGGATATCGACAGCCAACTAGTTAGTGGAGACGGCCAAAGCCTCGATTCGCTTAGTATCGTCAGCCAGGCTCGCCAGCTGACCGGCCCACTGTGGGCCCCGGAGCGGAACAATGATTCGGCCACCGAGCAGGCGCAGCGCGAAGCCGTGGCGATGCTGCTGTCCGAATCAGCATTGGACGCCCGTGAATTGCTCGGCGATTTGGGCGTTGGCTATGTGGTGCTCAACGAACGTGGCGAGGCCGCGTCGGCGACGGTTCGCGTCTTGGACTCGGCCACCGGCTTGGCCGCCGTGGGTCAAACCGACAGCGGCTGGCTCTGGCGTGTGGGCTACGAGGACAGCGACGGTGAGGCCGGCAGCGGGTTTGCCCGCATTATCCACGAGAACGGAACGATCTCCGTGCTGGAATCCAGTCGCGATAAGATTCGTAACCTTCAGCTTTCAGAGGCCTCCGCTGAACGGACTCTGGTGCTGGGCACTGCCGCCGACCCGCGGTGGCGGGCCAGCTTCAATGGTGAACCTCTGCAGTCGGTGAGCTATCCGGATGACTCACAGAACCGTTGGGCGCAAGCCTGGAAGGTTCCAGCCGAAGCGGGCCAACTTTCCGTCCGATACGAGCAACCGTTGGCGATTCCTGCGATTGTGCTTGGTGCAGTGGTCTTGTTGATCACCGTCCTCTTGGCCATCCCGGTACCGAGCAACCGGCGTCTGGTGAGTTACCGCACCGGAGAATACCGATTCCGCGGTAAATCGAACGACGCTTCAGTGACCACGGAAACTACGTCGGAAGAGCCAGAGGTGCTTCCCGAGACCGTACCGGCCGCCACTGCGGCACCGCGACCGGCCCTGAGCCGACGTGAGGCGCGTGAACGTGCCCACCGTGTTCGTGAAGATCTCAACCCGAAGCTCAGCGACCGGATTTCCGACAGCGACGCAGAGCAGGAGAAGAAGTAGTGTCTGATTCCACCCGAGGGGAACCGGCCCGCGACTCCGACCTGCCCGAACCGGTCGGTGCCGCCAAACCAGAGCGCCAGCCTGAACCGAAGCCAGCCTCGTCCAAGGAGCCAGCGCCGAAGCCTGCACCCGAGCCGGTCAAGGACCAAAGCGCCGGGACAGAGGCAACCCAGAAGGCATCCGAACCGCTGGATCCGTCCGTGGCCAAGCGCCAGCGCAAGTTGGCAAAGGTTTCGCGTGCCGCGAAGAAGGACGCACAGCACCATCAGCGCCGCCGGAAAGTTGGCGCCGCACTGCTCTCTTGCCTAGCGGTTGGTGTCACCGGCGGACTCGTCGCCGCGGGCTCGCTACTGCTACCAGAACCGGATCGACAAACCCTTCCGGCCGCGGTGACCTCCTTGCCTGCCGGTGACGCGCAGAGCGTGTGCCTGCCCGCGCCGCAGCTTCTGAAGGGCGTGGACGGGGTTGACCCGCAGTTTGAGCCTGGCGCGAAGGACATTTCGACGAGCCTGCGCACCGCGTTGGTCTCCGATCTTGCCAAGCGGATGCCGGGAGCGAGCCTGTCGGCACTTGACGGCAGCGATGCCAAAGACATCACCAAGCGCATCGACGAGCAGGAAGCCGCCGAAGCCAAGGGAGCCGATGCCGAGGGTTTGACCGGGCGTGTTGCTCGGGTGGATACGGATTCCAAACGCTCCTCGGCTGCCTTGTTCGGTGTTCAGCCGCTGGGGCAGCTTCCCTCCATCGGCAGCGGCTTGCGTAGTTTCTTCGCAAAGGACGGCGACCTAGCCGGCCTGGCGATTGCCAGCTGTCAGGTACCCTCGGCCAACTGGCGCTTTACCGGATTGCAGACGCAAACAGGTACCACCAGTGTTTTGCACCTGGCGAACCCCACGCGGACCAGCGCGCAGTTGAACCTGCAGTTACGTGGCCGTGAGGGGCTCATCGATGCCCCGACCTTGCAGAATATTGTGCTGGCGCCGGGGGCTACCCGGGCCATCGTGCTCGGAGCATATGCGCCGGATGAAGAGTCCGTGGCCGTATCGGTGGATAGCACCGGCGGTAAGATCACCGCGATGGTGCAGCAAGCCTCCCTGCGTGGTCTGACGCCCTCCGGCGTGGACTGGGTACAAGCCAATGCGGTGGCAGCCGCCAAGCAGGTCATCCCCGGTGTGTGGATTCCGCAGCCCGGTGATCTCGAGAAGCTAACCGGCTCTGGAGGTCAGAACAATCTTGTGCCGCAGCTGCACGTGGCGGCCACCGGTGCCGCCGGTGCTGGTTTCACAGTGAAACTGCTCGATGCCAAGGGCGAGGTCAAGGCCGAGCTGGGAGATAATCTGGCGGTCGCGTCCAACGCCACCAGCATTGTGGACCTATCTTCGGTGGCCCCGGGAACCTATTCGGTGGTGGTTGAATCCAACGATCCGGTGACCGCGTCGGTACGCATGGTGCGTGGGTCGGATCCCAAGAAGTCCTCCGACCAGGCATGGGCGGCTAGCTCACAGGCCCTCAACGGCACCCAAGTCATGCCGGTGGCGGCCGAAGGCAACGGCGAATTTACGCTGACGGCGCCCTTCGCCGCCTCCGAAGTACGCGCCACCGTGGTGGGCAAGGACGGAAAACTGCACAAGTCGCAGAGTCTGAAAATCGCCCAGGGCACCAGCGTGAACTTTAAACCCCGGGATACCGATGAGCAGGCCAGCGCAGTGGTCTTCGAGGGTGATTCGAACGCCTACATTGCCCAGCTTGTCTGGGGCGCGGATCGCTCTTTGGGCTGGGCAGCAATGCCACAGGCCACCACTGGGCGCGATGGCATCGTGGTGAACGTTGCCGGGTAGCGACTAGTCGCGGTCGTCGGGGTAGAACTCCGGATCGATTTCGTGCGGGTCGCGGAGCCAGAGATTCGCGACCTCTTGCACGATGCACTGGTGCACAATGTCCACAATATCCACCGGCGACTCGGCCAGCCGTTCGATGGGCAGCCGGTAGATCGTAATGCGTGCCGGGCGCCGCTCCTTGGCCGGCCGAGAACTGCTCAATGGCACACGGGTGCCATGCGCTGCGGCTTTGTCGAGAAGTTTGTCGCCGGGGACCGGCAAGATACTGAAGTCGATCGCTTCGATCGCCGTGCCCCACCGTTCGGCGAGTCGTTGGGCGCTGGCCATGACCGCGTCATCGAAACGCTCTGGCCGTGAGCGGTAGCCAGGCAAATGCATGGGCATCAGCGGGCCGCGACGGCCACGTCCATGCCGCCAACGGCGCCGGCGTGGCGCCGCGAACTGATCGTCCATGGAGCTAACACTACAAGTCGCTAGGCACTTGAAGCGAACGCCATGCGCTCCGGCCGCGTCGGCTACAGCGCACAGCAGGTACTCGCCGAGTAGACTAAAGGTGTGCATGCTCTACGTCTGTGTTCCCGCCCCGCCTGCCAGGAGGCCGCTCGCGCCACGTTGACCTACGTGTACGCGGACTCCACGGCCGTGCTTGGTCCATTGGCCACATACCCCGAGCCACACTGCTACGACCTCTGTGCCCGGCACGCCAATGGCTTGACCGTGCCCAGCGGGTGGAAACTGATCCGAGGGGCGTTATCCGAACTGCCCGCCGAACCCGAGCCGGTCGATGAACTTTATGCGCTGGCCCAAGCCGTGCGCGAACGCGATGCTCGACCCGAACTCCAGGAGAACCCGGCCCCGGAAACGATGCGTACCGCCCGCGGGGCGCGCCTCGATAGTGGGCCTCGCGTCGCCATGCTCTTTCCACGCACCGATCCGGAAGAGTCCTAGCCAGCATCGTGCCCCGGTAGCGTAACGGCCGCCGAAATCTCTCAACCTCGGCTGGGTTTTCGGTGTGGATATGCGCCGTTGCGCTCCTCGCGCTGGATAAGCTGAACCTGCAGGAGCCTACGCTGGGCACACCGCGCCGTTAATCATCGATCAGTGCGCATATTCTGGAGGTTTCCTCATGGCAGAGGCGGCGAAAGATACCAACGGGTCATCTACCCCGGCATCTCAGTCCACGACCGCGGCCACGCCTGACGCGAAGCAGCAGGCCTCGCTGAGCCAAAAGGCCGAGAAACTCGCCGCGCGGCTCGAAGCGCACAAAAAGCAGTCACAGGAACAGGCTCGAACCGCAACGAACGAGCAGCCTACGGTCAAGTCCCAGACCCCAGCGAAGCCAACCAGCGCCGCACCGGAGACGAGCAAGCCTGCCGCCAAGGAAGCCTCGGCTAAGCCGGCGGCCGCCTCGGCCACCGCGAAACCGGCGGCGAAGCCCGCCGCAGCCAAGGCCCCACAGAACAAGCCAGCTGCAGCCAAACCGGCCGCGAAGCCCACGGCCAAGCCGGCCGCTGCGAAGCCAGCCGCGGCCAAGCCCGCTGCCAAAGCAGCGACGAATGGGGATAAAGCCGGCAGTGACGTCGAGGACGTGATCCGGGCGATCAAGCTTCCCCATGAGGTTCAGGCCGAGAAGGAGGCGGCACGCACCGCCGCACAAACCGCACCGAAGCCAGCACCGGGCAAGCCGTCCGCGGCAGGGCAGAAGCCGGTCGAGCGTCCCGCGGAGGTTCCTCCGGTCAGCGTGGCCGATTCGAGCGAGAAGTCCTCCCCGGCATCGGCCGCGGCCGTCGCCCAGGCGCGGAGCCGAGTTTTCGGCAGCTACTCTCCGGAACCCAAACCCTCGCCCGAGGCGCTCAAGCGCCGCGCGGCGCGTGAACGAGCCCTCAACTCAAAGCCTCCGCTGGCGCGTACGGCGCAAGTGGTGCTCTCCATCCTCTTTCCGCTGCTGGCCTTGATTGCGGCGGTACGGCTGGTGGCCACCCCACTGTTCTTGGCCCTGGCCTACGGCCGCCCGGGTTTCCCCTCGGACGCCTACGGATTCACCGATGAGCAGCGCTTGACCTATGGCAGCTACGGAGTGGATTTCCTCAATAACTTTGCCGGACCAGAATTCCTTTCTGGTCTCAAATTCTCGACCGGGTCCACCATGTTCACCGACGGTGAGGTGCAACACATGATCGATGTGAAAAACCTTATGGGCACGGTGTATCTGGGCGGGGCGATCCTGGCGGTACTGGCCATTATCTGCATCGTGTATCTTGCGCGTCGCTATGCCGGAGGCGTACGCCGTTCCTGCTTTACCGGAGCCATTCTGCTCCTGGTGGTAATTGCCGCCTTGGCCGTGGCCGCCGTGCTGGGCTGGAACGGTTTCTTCTCAAGCTTCCACGCCTTGTTCTTCACCGAGGGGACCTGGACCTTCAACGTGACCGATACGCTCATCCGGCTCTATCCGGAGCAGTTCTGGATTGACTCGGCGATCACCGTGGCCGCCCTCGTGGTGTTGTGTGTGGTGATCACGCTGAGCGCCTGCTGGCCCACGGCCCGACGCCGTGAAGCCTCGCGGCTGCGTCAGGACGCCCGCGTCTTTGGCCTTGGGGGTTAATTCCCACCAGACGTAGACGTCCGCCGCCGCACCCGAGCTTTATGGGTGCGGCGGCGGACTTCTTGTAGTTGTGCCCCATTATTAGCGCGCGTAGAGGGCCTCGACTTGATCCGTATGGTTTTCCAGCACGGTGGCCCGCTTGAGCTTCAACGAACTGGTGAGGTAACCGTTGGTTTCGGTGAATTCGGTGGGCAGAATCTGGAACTTTCGAATTGACTCGGCCTTAGACACGGTGCGGTTTGCCTCATCGACGTAGCTCTGTACCTCGGCGAGGACCTGCGGGTGCTCCGCGGCCTGGCTGAGGGTGAGTTCGCCGAGCCCCTGAGACTTGGCCCAAAGGCCTAGCTCTTCGGTATCGAGCGTGATCAAGGCGGCCACGAAGGGGCGGTTTTCACCGACGACCACACATTGACCGGCGATCCGCCCGGCGCGGACCATTTCCTCCATGGGCCCGGGGGAGACGTTCTTGCCTCCGGCGGTGACGATGAGCTCCTTTTTCCGACCCGTGACACGCAGATAACCCTGATCGTCGAGTTCACCCATATCGCCGGAGCGGAAATAGCCCTCGTCGGTGAATGCCGCGGCAGTGGCCGTGGGGTTGTGGTGGTAGCCGGCGAACACACCGATGCCCTTGATGAGTATTTCGCCGTCGTCGGCGATCTTGATGCTGGTGCCCGGGATGGGACGTCCCACGGTGCCCACGCGGGTGGCATGGGCCTGATTAACCGTGGCCGGGGCGGTTGTTTCGGTCAGTCCATAGCCTTCGACGAGCTGAATGCCGGCGCCACGGAAGAAGTGTGCCACTTCGGGGTTCAGCGCGCTGGCCCCGGAGATCGCGTACCCGCATTCGCCGCCGAAAACCGCGCGCAACTTTGGATAGAGCACCCGGTCGAAGAACGCATGTTTCAGTCGAAGACTCAGTGGGAAGCGAGCCGGCATGCCACGCCCACGGGCATCGCGAATGCGCGAAACTGCGATGGCGGTTTGTTCAGCGCTGAGAAATAGCTGGGCCTTGCCGATCTGCTCGGCGCTGGCCAGCGCGGTGGTGCGGATCTTTTCGAAGACTCGGGGCACGGCCAGAAGGAAACCGGGGCGTACGGCGGCCATATCTTCGGCGATCGTCGCGGTGGAATTGGAGTGGGCGATTACCGCGCCGCCGTGGATGCAGGTCTGCTGCACGGCCCGGGCCAGCACATGGGCCAGCGGCAGGAACATGAGGGTGCGGCGCTTTTCGCCGAGAAGTTCGAGCATGTACGCGGCGAGGTTGTGCGCCACGAGGCAGAAATTCGCGTGGGTCATGGTGCAGCCCTTGGGGCGACCGGTGGTGCCCGAGGTGTAAACCATGGTCGCCGGGTCGTGCAGTCCGGCACTCGCCCGGGCGGTCTCCAGCGCGGCGGAGTCGATCTGGTGTTCATCGGTCAACAGCGCATGTAGGCCGGGGCTGGGGATGAGATCGTCATCGGAGCTCGCGGCTCCTTCGAACAGGTGCACCGTCACGCTTTCGCTGAGGGTGGCGGCGGCTTTGCGCACATTGGCGCGGATCTCGTGATCTTCGGCGAATACCACGCGTGCTCCGGAGTCACGCAGAATCCACTCGATCTGGTATGGGCTGGAGGTTTCGTAGATCGGAACCGAAATCGCTCCGGCGAACCAAATGGCCTCTTCGGCCAGAGCCCATTCATAGCGGGTGCGCGAAATGATCGCGACGGTATCCCCGGGGCGCAGCCCGTCGGCTATTAGTGTTGTGGCTAAGCGGCGCGCATCGCGCAGAAAGTCGTTGGCGGTTACATCGTGCCACCGGTGGCCGCGCTGCACGCTGAAGAGGGCGCGGTCGCCCGCGGAAGCCACTCGATCTAACAGCAGGTTGGTGGCGTTGTATCCCGGGTCGAGTTCGGTGAGTAGATCAACATGGACTTCACGCATGGGATTCCTTCGGCGGCGGCGGGGATGAGGGGATTACCGCCTAGTAATATAGTTGAATTTAGCCCCAGCTGGGAATCCAGAGGTGAGCCTTCCAGTAGGCATCGTCAATCATTTCACCCGACCAGATGGGCCAGAAGAAGGCAGAAGTGAGCAACACTAACGCCACGAAGATGCCCACCAGGAGCACCCGGGTATGGTCGGTACCCCGCGGTTCATTCGGTGCGGGCAGGAACCTGCCGATCATGTAGGTCAGGGCCAAGCACATGAATGGCACCAGCGGTAGCGTGTAGAAGAAGAACATGGTCCGCTCCGGGTACATCAACCACGGCAGGAATCCGGCGACCACCGAGGACAGAATGGCTCCCGCCCGCCAGTCGCGGGCCCCGGCCCACCACAGGATGAGCAGGAACATGCTCAGTGTTGCGGCAAGCCACATCACCGGATTTGGCAGATCGGTGATCACCTCGGTGCACCGCGAGACGGTGCAACCGTTCACGCCCTGGTCGTAACCCTCGAAATACATGAGTACCGGGCGGCCGGCGAAGGGCCAGGTCCACGGGGCAGAAGCCCACCCATGTTCCGACCCTAAACCGGTATGGAACTGATAGGCGCTCTGATGATAGTGCCACAGCGAGCGGAGGCTCTCGGGCAACCAAGCGAGGCCCTCGCCGGGGTGTTCGGCAGCCCAGTTACGGTATTTGGCGCCGGTGCTGACAAACCAGCCGGTCCAGGAGCTCAAATAGGTAATCAGTACCAGCGGCATCATGGTGAAGAAGGCATATATGCCGTCTTTGACGAAGGATGCCTGGAACCAGTGGCGAATGCCGATCGTCCGCCGTGCCGAGAAATCCCAGAGCACGCTGAGCACGCAGAACACTGCGATGAAGGCCAAAGCCGACCATTTAACGGACACGGCGCAGCCCAACATTAGGGCTGCAGCCAGTCGCCACGGACGCCACGGCAAGAACGGTCCATGAAGTAGCGAGAAATCATCGGGTTTGTGCCCCTCGGGCACCGACAACGTCCGGATTAGGCGCTTTCGCGCAAACTCCCGGTCCAGCACGAGGAAATAGAACCCGGCAAGCAGGAAGAACATCAGGAAAATATCGAGCAAGCCGGTACGCGAAAGCACAATGCTGTGCCCATCCACCGCCATGAACAGTCCGGCCAGTCCGGCCAGCAGATGAGAGGCGAAGAGTCTGCGTGCACAGAGAACGACGAGGAGCACCGACAGCGTGCCAGCCACCGCCGTGGCAAAACGCCAGCCAAAACCGTTGAACTCACCGAATAGCGCCATGCCCAGAGCGATCAACCATTTACCCAGCGGTGGGTGCACCACATATGAGGGCTCGCCGGTCAGCTGTGGATTGCCGGCAATGAACTGCTCATTTGAGTCCTTGACCCATTCCATCTCATAGCCGTGGTGGAGCAGTGAGTACGCGTCCTTGACGTAATAGGTTTCGTCGAAGATCAGCAGATGCGGATGCTCGAGGTTCACCATGCGCAGCACTCCGGCCAACACGGTGATCACCAATGGAATCAGCCAGGTGCGCACATCCCGTGGGGCCGTAGCTAACAGCAGGCGCGCTCGAAGGCTCGCGGCGCTGAAGGCCTGACGCGAGGACTGGACCGTGGCGTGGACGGTGGGACGCGAAACCGTTGTGCTCATCGAAGTTCATGCTACCGCCGTGGTCGAGCAAAACCCGGGTTTGCGACGCACAGTAGGCTAATACCTGTGAATAAGGACGAATCAGCCGGCGCCATCGTGCTGGGCGCAACACCCATTGGCAATCTGGCCGACGCCTCGCCGCGCCTGCGCGAGATCATGGCCACCGCAGATGTGATTGCGGCCGAAGACACGCGAAACTTCCATCACCTGGCCTCGGCACTAGGGGTCACTGTGAGTGGGCGCGTCATGAGCCTGCATGAACACAACGAGGTGGCCAAACGCGAAGAAGTAATTGACCTGGCCGAGTCCGGAGCCACCGTGCTGGTGGTTTCCGACGCCGGGATGCCGGCCGTTTCGGACCCGGGTTATCCACTGGTTGCCGCCGCGATGGAGCGCGGGGTGCTGGTCACCGCCGTTCCCGGTCCCAGCGCAGTACTCACCGCGCTGGCGCTATCGGGGCTGCCCACCGGACGGTTTACCTTTGAAGGCTTCTTACCGCGCAAGGCCGGTGAGCGACGCAAGCGTCTGCAGGCACTGGCCACCGAACAACGCACCATGGTGTTCTTCGAAGCGCCACACCGTGTCGCCGAGTTTCTCAGTGCAGCCGCCGAAGAATTCGGAACCGGACGGCTCGGGGCGGTGGCCCGCGAGTTGACCAAGAAATTCGAAGAGGTACGCCGCGGTGAGCTAGGGGAACTGAGCCAGTGGGCCGCCGAAGGGGTACGCGGCGAAATCGTGGTGGTGATCGCTGGCGCGCCGGAACCGGAACCGGAGAAGGCCGAAGATCTGATCGAGCTGGTGCAGCAGCGGGTGGCCGAGGGAACGCGCATGAAAGATGCCGCAGCCGAAGTAGCCAGTGCGCATGGGGTGAAGAAACGGGAACTCTATGAGGCTGTTCTTGCCGCTCGGGAAAGCTGAATCGGGCCGAGATCCCTTGGTTTGAATGCACAATGAATCCGGGTATTTATAGTGCACCGGGAGGTTTACACTGCTTTCACCGAAGACTTAGGTTAGGCATGAAGAAAATACCGACAACCTTCGACTTCAGGAGATGCGCGTTATGACCATTACCGCACAGCACGAAGCTGAACTTCTCGCCAAGGTCCCTACCGGACTGCTTATTAATGGCGAATGGCGTGACGCCTCTGATGGCGGCACCTTCGATGTGATGGACCCCGCCACCGGCGAGAAGCTGACCACTCTGGCCAGCGCCACCTCTGAGGACGCCATGGCCGCACTGGATGCAGCCGACGCCGTACAGGCCGACTGGGCCCGCACCGCACCGCGTGAGCGCGCGGAAATCTTGCGCCGCGCGTTCGATCTGGTGACCGAGCGCGCCGATGACTTCGCACTGCTGATGAGCCTCGAAATGGGCAAGCCGCTGGCCGAGGCCCGCGGTGAGGTCACCTACGGTGCCGAATTCCTGCGCTGGTTCTCCGAGGAGACCGTGCGCCACTACGGCCGCTACGTGACCACCCCGGAAGGCAAGAACAAGGTACTGGTGCAGCACAAGCCGGTTGGCCCGTGCCTGCTGATCACCCCGTGGAACTTCCCGTTGGCCATGGCTACCCGCAAGGTTGCCCCGGCCATCGCCGCCGGTTGCACCATGGTGCTCAAGCCCGCCAAGCTGACCCCGCTGACCTCCCAGCTCTTTGCCGCCACCATGATCGAGGCCGGCCTTCCCGCGGGCGTACTCAATGTGGTTTCCGGCGCTTCGGCGTCAAAAATCTCGGCACCCTTGATGAGCGACGATCGGTTGCGCAAGGTGTCCTTCACCGGTTCCACCGCAGTGGGCAAGCAGCTTATGAAGGATGCCGCCGATAAGGTCCTGCGTACCTCGATGGAGCTTGGTGGCAACGCCCCGTTCATCGTCTTCGAGGATGCCGACCTGGACGCCGCCGTCGAGGGTGCAATGGCCGCGAAGATGCGCAACATGGGCGAGGCCTGCACCGCCGCCAACCGCTTCCTGGTGCACCAGGATGTGGCCGAGGAGTTCACCGCGAAGTTCGCCGCCGCCATGGGCGCCCTGAAGCCGGGACGCGGCACCGACGCCAACTCTAATGTGGGCCCGCTGATCGAGGAAAAGGCTCGTACCGAAATTGACGGCCTCGTCCAGGCAGCGGTCGCCAACGGCGCGACCGCCGTCACCGGCGGCGCCCCGGTCGAGGGCCCGGGCTACTTCTACCAGCCCACCGTGCTGGCCAACGTGGCCAACGACGCCGAGATCCTCTCCCAGGAGATCTTCGGCCCGGTGGCCCCGGTGACCACCTTCGCCGACGAGGCCCAGGCTATCGCCCTGGCCAACTCCACCGAGTACGGCCTGGCCTCCTACATTTACACCAAGGACTACAACCGCATGTTCCGCGTCTCGGAGCAGATCGAGTTCGGTCTGGTGGGCTTCAACGCCGGTGTGATTTCGAACGCCGCCGCTCCGTTCGGCGGTGTGAAGCAGTCGGGCTTGGGTCGCGAAGGCGGCGCCGAGGGTCTGGCCGAATACACCACCGTGCAGTACATCGGCATCGCCGATCCCTACGCCGCGAAGTAACGCCCGGCACGCGCACCACGTGGTGCGCGCTGCCGCCGCGTAGTTAGGCCCGGTCCCCGCTCATGCGGGAACCGGGCCTAATTTTTATTTTTGTTGGTCCATCGCACGGACCGTGAGCGATCGTAGCGAGGGCGGGAACAACCAGGCGCGCAATCGGGTAGTGCCGTTGTTGATGTGAGCGAATTCCTGACGTAGTTGCGCCAGATCCGCCAGTAGCTGCTCGGCATCGGCCTTACCGGGGTGGCGATGGGCGTAGAAACTCGGCTCAATCCTCTGGCGCAGTCGTTCAAAGAGCTCGTCATTGCCCGGCAGTGCTTCATTGAGGTTCTTCAGGTAGTCACCAACCGAATCCGCCGGACGCATGGCGCGGCCATGGTCGCATCCGATCGCCCGCAACTCATCGAACAGGCCTTGTGCGGCGGCGGCAGACCCAGTACGGATGGCCTGCTCCCGGGAGCGGCGCTGGGAAAGACGCAGCAGCGGCGCAACCGACAGCAGCGCTAGAAGCAGAAGCGCCACACCGCCCACGATCCAGCCGGCGACCGAGGATTGCGTGCTCCCCGGTCCCGCCGCTGTCGGCGGTTGGCTTTCGGTCTCCGACTCCGTGGTGGTCTGCGTGGCCCGCGGGGTGCGCGGAACCTCTTCGGGGGCGGTGGAACTACCCCCGGCCAATTGCGGGGCCGGGGCATACCCCGGAGCCTGCCCACGGCCCGGCGTCGGCTCAAACGGTACCCAGCCAATGCCCGGCAGGAACAGCTCCGGCCAAGCATGAGCCTGCCGACCGGTGATTTCATAGGCCCGGAGCTCGGAGCCCTCCGGCGACAGGTCCACCGCATCGGCGCCCCCGAAGTACCGCTCCAGCACGGGGTCAAGGGCTACCTGCTGGCCCGGGGCGTAGCCCAGTACCAGCCGTGCCGGGATGCCGGTGCTTCGGGCGGCGAGCACCATCGTGGAGGCGAAGTGCACGCAATACCCGGCGCGACGCTCGAGAAAAGCCTCAATGACCCGCTGGTTGGCGCCGTCATAGCCTTCGCGCAGCGGGGTCTGCTCCGAATAGCTAAAGCGTGTGGATCGCAGATAATCCTGGATGGCCTGAGCCTTTTGCAGGTCGGTGGGGGAGCTGCCCAGGTCGTCAAAGGCGGCCTCGAGGAACTCACCGAGATCGCGAGCCAACGCCCCGTTGGCGTCGAGACCGGGGTCGGTGTAGTTGGGGTGAAGCACCGGCGGGCTGGGATTGAAACGATTCTGTACCCGGTTGATTTCGGCGGCCGACATGTCGAGCTCGTCGTATTCCACCGTGGCGGTGCGGCTCTCACGTGTCATTTCGTTGAGTTTGAGGATTTCCGTCTCCGGGCTCCACGTCCAGGCCCCATCGAGCCCCAAGACGCTGTCGGCACCCTGCGGCATGGGAAGCGTTGCCGCCGAGCCGGGCGTCGTCCAGAACATGGTCAGCAAGTGACGGTGCGTATTGACCCACGGCGAGCGCCCACGCTCGAGTCCGGAGGAATACACGTGGTCAACCTCCATCTCGTCGTCGCTCGGTTCCCAGCGTTCGGTGGAAAGATCATCGATCACGGCGGTACGCAAATAGGGGGCGTTCTCGGCGGTGCTCAGGTAGGTGAATACCACCGAGCCGTTGTTTGAACGTAGGTCACGACCCAGATTGATCAGGGGATCGATGTTGCTGGCCAATCGTTCACCGGAGGGGCGGGTGCCTTCGGGGAACATGCCCTGGCGGAAGCCGGGCACCCAGAGGCTCGCGGCAAGCATGGCCAGGGCACTGGCGGTGGCGATCACTGCTACCGTGCCGCCCGATCGTCGGCCGGGGCGTGTCGGCCGCTCGAGATCCACG
Source organism: Glutamicibacter sp. PS (assembly GCA_031317595.1). Classification (GTDB taxonomy): domain Bacteria; phylum Actinomycetota; class Actinomycetes; order Actinomycetales; family Micrococcaceae; genus Glutamicibacter; species Glutamicibacter endophyticus. The sequence goes on along the minus strand of JANCMB010000001.1, from coordinate 1,934,353 downwards.
CCGCCATGAACCCACGGCAATAGGTAGTAGTAAAGGATCAGCGTGAGGAAGACCAGCAGTAGGTAGCTCATCCCCGCACCGCTGAGCTTAAACAGGGAGGCGATGATCAGGGGCACCGCCAGCGGCACCGGTACCCACCCGGCCGTGCGTGGGAAGGTCGCCAAGAGCTGAGCGATCAGGCTCACCGCGATGGCGGCCAGGTAGAGCACGAACCCGACGAATGGGGAGTCGGCCACCGGTGGCAGCTGGGTATAGAACTCGATCATGGCTCCTTGCCACAACCGATTGATCCGGGCCAGCTCCAGTCCCGAACCAAGCCAAGGCACGATGGCAGGGCTGAACAGCACCGCCCCGATCGCCACGGCGATTAATACCGGAACGGCAAGCAGTCGGGTGCGTGGCCGGGAGGTCAGGGAAAAACCAACGACATGCAGAAGCACGACCGGCAGGATGACCGGGGTAAAGAACTGCCAGCCGGCGATGACACCGTTGAAAGAGGCGTAACTAGCCAATACGGCGGTGGCCAGCGCCCCGGCCGCCAGCAGCCGCCACGGGAGAGTCGAGGGGGACTGCCCGATGTGTACCGGCTGCGGGTCACGGTGTGCTTGGTGTTCTACAACGGGCAGGCTCATGAGCGGCGCTCCTGCACTCGGTGCCCGGAGGCATCCATGACGTGCACCTTCCATGCGGTGTCGGCCAGCCGGTCGATGGCTCGGCGGTGGCGTTCGGGATGCGAGAGCACCAGGTAGAGATGCAGTTGCCTTTGGCGAAGTGCCAGCGGGGCCAGCCGGTGAGCTTGCGCCTCGCTGAGATCGCCCAGAACCACGAAGATCGGTTCGTCCCGGTGGTGGTGTAGGGCTCCACGGAGTGCAGGCGCCAGTAGGTCGGGACTTTGGGCCTGCCCGTTGCCCGGTTCCAAGGCTAGGCTGGGGGTGGCGGCGTGGAATGCCTCGAAGGTGCCCGCCCCATGGGCGGCCGAGTCGTGGCGCAGATCGTGTCCGGCCAGATCACGCACTTGCACCTGGTAGCCTCCGGCGGCGTAGCGCTCGCCGATGGAACAGATGGTTTGCAGTGCGCTTTCGAAGCGTCGGGTGCTGTTTAGCTCCGGCTCCTGCCCTTGCGGAATGGAGAGACGAAAGTCGGCGGCCTGATTCCAGTGTTCAAGGTAGCGATCGAGGATGATCAGAGCCTGTGCGGTGGCGATCTGGTTTTCTTGACGCACCATGAGCTTGCCTTGGTGGGCGGTAGCTTTCCAGTGCACTTGTCGCACCGAATCACCCTGCTGGTAGTCGCGGGTGGCCACGTCGTAGTAGTCGGTGGTGGGGCTGTGGGCATGGCGGGCGTCGCCGGTGAGGTTGCGTTCGCCCACCGCCGGTGGTTGCTCACCCCCTAGCGGTGCGCAGCGCACGGGCACGGGGAACAGTTGGCCGGTGGAGACCATGCCGCGGATCAGCCCCAACGGGTCGGCCAACACGCGTTGCGCGGGGCCGATCAAGTGGATCCCGCGCTCGCGGAAAACCACCTCGTAGTCCACGCTTCCCGGGGCCTGTAATTGTGGGCCCCAGCCGATGGGTTCGGGCAGTGTTTCGTGAATCTGCGCTGGCTCGGGGCAGGACAGGGTCAAGTGGGTGCTGTGCCCGGCCGTGGGGGCCGCGGTGTGTATGAGTCGCTGAATCTCCGTGTGGTGCCGGGTGCGTAGCAGAACCAGCATGCTCAGCAGAACCACGCAGAGTAGTCCCACTCCCAGGGCCATCAATTCGGGTCGGCCAAGCATGAAAGCCAGCAACAGACAGAGTAGTCCGCCGCCGGCGGTAATTCGGCCCCGCGTGGTCAAAAGGTCTAGGCGTAGCCAGCGTACGCGTGGCCGGGGGCGGTCATTTGAACGCTCCCAGGACAGCGAATCGCGTGAGTCGAAGCGGTGCACGGTAGGCATCGGCGGCCTAGCCTTGATTCACATCGGTGTTCTGCAACAGTGCGGTGACGATCTGCTGTGGCTCCTGTCCATCGGCCACCGCATTGCGGGTGAGGATGAGCCGGTGCGGCAGAACCAGGGCACCCACGGCCCGCACATCCTCGGGAATGGCGTAGTCTCGACCGCGCAGCGCCGCGTGGGCTTTGGCGGCGCGGACGAGCTGAAGCAAGGCGCGCGGTGAAGCGCCGAGCCGCACCGAGGGGTGTTCGCGGGTGCCACGGCCCAGATCGACAACGTAGGCACCGAGCTGTTCGGTCACCGTGACGTTGGCGACCTGATGAATCATGGTGCGTAGCTGTTCTCGGTCGATCACCGGGCGCACGTCGTCCACCGGCTCGTGCAAGTGCCGGTTGGCGATCATCGCGATTTCATCCCCGCGTTGTGGGTACCCCATGGAAATCCGTGCCATGAAACGGTCGCGTTGGGCTTCTGGGAGGGCGAAGGTTCCCTCGGAATCGATCGGGTTCTGCGTGGCGACCACCATGAACGGGCGCTGCAGATCATGAGTTACCGAATCGACCGTGACCTGATGCTCTTCCATGCTCTCGAGCAGCGCGGATTGGGTTTTCGCGTTGGCCCGGTTAATCTCATCGGCGATGATGATATTCGCGAAGATTGGGCCAGGGTGGAAGGAAAACTCCTGAGTTTTGGGGGAGAACACCGAGACGCCGGTGACGTCGCTGGGCAGCAGATCCGGGGTGAACTGAATACGGTGTACGCTGCAGTCCACGCTACGTGCCAGGGCCTTGGCCAGCATGGTCTTCCCCACTCCGGGTACGTCCTCGACCAACAGGTGGCCCTCGGCGAGTAATACGATCAACGCCTGCTCGATCACCTCGTCCTTGCCGGAGAGCACACGGCGCATCGAGTTGGTGATGGCCTCGGCCTGTTCCCGAAAGCTGGTGTCGCGCAACGGGATGGTCTGCTGCGAATTCATCGAATTCCTCCTGGGGCAGTGACCCGCACATGCGTGCTGATGTGTGTGTCAGGCCCCGGTTTCGCCCTTTTAGTGTGTGTTTCACATCATAGGCGGTTGGGCTCCGGCTCGATAGTCGATTGGACCGTGGTGCGTGGGATTGCTGAGCTTAATGGAAAAATGGCTAGCGGATGTTCGACGAGCGGGAGAGTAAACGCATGGCTAAGAGCAAGGCAATCGATCTGGAACAGATTCCCGAGGCATATCGTCCAACACAGCCGCTGAATTCCGAGGCATCAAGCATGGAGCGCAACCGGATCTATCCGCCCGCGCCACAAGCGCTACCGGTGCCGGTGATCGATAACCATACGCATATGGACTTCGAGAAAAGTTCCCCGATTGACGTGGAGCAGGCCCTGGATGCCGCGGCCCGCGTCGGGGTCAGCGGCGTGGTGCAGGTGGGGTGCGATGTGCATTCATCGCGTCAGGCGGTGCAATTGGCCGAAGCTCACTCTCAGGTGTTGGCCGCGGTCGCCATCCATCCGAACGACGCCGCACGTCTGGCCGAACGTGGTGAGCTTGAGGCCGCGCTGGATGACATCGCCGCGTTGGCCGGGCATGAGCGGGTGCGTGCCATCGGAGAGACGGGGTTGGACTACTACCGCACCGAGGCGCCGGGGCGCCCGGCCCAGGAATACTCGTTCCGGGCGCACCTCGAGTTGGCCCGTGAGCACCACAAGGCCGTACAAATTCACGACCGGGATGCCCACCAGGATGTGGTGCGGGTTTTGCTCGATGCGCAGCGCCCGGAAAAGGTCGTGTTTCACTGCTTCTCAGGCGATGAAGAGTTGGCGCGGCTGTGCAATGAGCACGGGTGGTATATGTCCTTTGCCGGGACCGTATCGTTCAAGAATTCTACCGACCTGCAGGCGGCCTTGCGGGTCGCGGACCCCTCGCTGATTCTGGTGGAAACCGATGCGCCCTTCCTGACCCCGCACCCCTTCCGCGGGCGCCCCAATGCCAGCTATATGATCCCCTACACGGTGGAATTCATGGCTCGTGAACGCGGGATGGACCTGGCGGAGCTTTGCCACCTGGTGGCGCAGAACACGCGCGCAGTGTACGGCGACTTCTAAGGGCTTTCGGTGTGCGACGCGCCATATTTCGGTTGCGTCTTTTATTAAGATTCGGTTACGGTTGAAAGGATGCATTGCCCGCGGGCGGTGCCGCCGGGTCTTTGGGTTTGCTTCCCTCAGCATCGCGGCCACGTAGACACTGATGTAAGCAGGCAGTTCGCTGCCTTGGCCGACCGCCGGCCGACACTACCGATGGGGTAAGCACAACCGTGACTCACTTGTTCAAAAAGCGCTGGGCGAAATTCATCGCCCAAGCCGCCGTTCTGGCACTGGTTATCGCCGGCGCCGTGTTCTATATTGCCGGCCAAAAGTCGGTGACCATCGCCATTGACGGCAAGGAACAGGTGGTCAGTACCCGTGCCGCCTCCGTGCAGGACTTGCTCACCCAAGAAGACATCACGCTGGATGAGCGTGACGAAATCTCGGCCGACCCGGCCTCGCCACTCAGCGACGAGCAGCGTATCGACATCTCGCTGAACAAGTCCATCGAAGTAGTGCTCGACGGTGAAGAGCGTGTAGTGCACACCACCGGCATGACGGTGGCCGATGTGATCAACGAACTCGACGTGGATCAGGACGCGAAGCTTTCGCAGGCCGAAGACCTCGCCATTTCCGCGCTGAGCGGTGGGCTGGAGATCATCACTCCGAAGGAAGTCACCCTTAAGCAGGGCAAGGATTCGAAGAAGTTGTCCACCACCGCCGAGACCATTGCCGACCTCTTCAAGGAAGAGGGCGTCAAGCTCGATAAGGACGACGAAATTCAGGTCCGCGTCGATGATGAAACCGAGAAGGACGTCGACGCAAAGACCGCCATCGTCGAAGGCTCCGAAATTCGCGCGATCAAGGTCGAAATCAAGACCTGGGATGAAACCCGCGACATCGACTTCAAGACCACCAAGGTCAAGGATAAGGACCTGGTCAAGGGCAAGACCAAGGTGAAGACCGAGGGCGAGCAGGGCGAGCGCAAGCTGACCCTGCGCCAAGAGATTCGCGATGGCAAGAAGGGCGAGGAAGAAGTCCTGAAGTCCAAGGTCACCAAGGAACCGGTGACAGAGGTTGTGCGCGTGGGCACCAAGAAGCCCGAAAGCAGCAGCTCCAGCGACTCCAGCGGTAGCTCGAAGACCAAGGCGCCGACCGGTTCGATCTCCTCAACCTGGGCCGCACTGGCCAAGTGTGAGTCCGGTGGCAACTGGTCGATCAACACCGGAAACGGCTACTACGGTGGCCTGCAGTTCTCCGCCTCCTCGTGGCGCGCGGTCGGTGGCACGAAGTATGCGCCATTGCCGCACCAGGCCACCGCACAGGAGCAGATTGCCGCGGCCGAACGCCTGCGTGCCAGCGGCGGTTGGGGTCACTGGCCGGCCTGCGCCCGCAAGCTGGGCCTCATCTAGGCCTCATACGGCTCAAACTCTCAGACAACGCGCTCACCGCTTGGCGGTGGGCGCGTTGCGCCTTGTGGGGCGCACTCTCGCCCTGACCTAGAATTGGAGACGTGATGTCTAAGGAATCCCTGCCGCTGCTGGGCGCAACCGAAATCCGCCGTTTGGCCGACGAGCTGGGAATCCGGCCGACCAAAACTCTGGGCCAAAATTTTGTGATCGACGGAAACACCATTCGTCGCATCGTTGCCGGTGCGAATCTACGGCCGGATGAGACGGTGCTCGAGGTTGGACCCGGGCTGGGCTCACTGACCCTGGGGATCATGGATGCCGCCGCACAGGTGGTGGCCGTTGAGATCGACCCGCCGTTGGCGCGACGTCTGCCGCAGACCATGGCCGAGTTCCGTCCGGGACGCGAAGAAGATCTCACCGTCATCGAGAGCGATGCGCTGAAGGTCACCGAGTTGCCGGTCGCACCGACCGCCTTGGTGGCAAATCTTCCCTACAACGTTGCGGTGCCCGTGGTGCTGCACCTGCTGGAGACCTTCCCATCCATCGCCCACGGGTTGGTAATGGTTCAAGACGAGGTCGCCGACCGGATGAGCGCGGTGCCCGGAAGCAAGATCTACGGGGTGCCCTCGGTGAAGGGAGCCTGGTACGGGACGTTGCGAAAGGCCGGAGTGATCGGCATGAACGTCTTTTGGCCGGCGCCGAAAATCCACTCCGGGCTCGTGTCATTCACGCGCGGAGCCGAACGCGTCGACGCCCCACCGCGCGCCGAGGTATTCACAATTATCGACGCCGCCTTTGCCCAGCGCCGCAAAACGCTGCGGGCTGCCCTATCGGGGTGGGCCGGTTCGGGGGCCCGCGCCGAGCAGATCCTCGTGTCCGCCGGGATTGACCCGAAGGAACGCGGGGAAAAGCTGGATATTGACGCCTACATTGCGATCGCCCGTGCCGCAGCAGAGGTGCAACCGTGAGCAAGCAACACGTCATAGCCAGCGCACCCGGCAAGATCAACTGCTACTTCCGGGTCGGTCCACCGCGTGACGATGGATACCACGATGTGGCGAGCCTCTATGTTGCCGTATCGTTGCGTGAGCAGATCGAGGCACGGCTACGTACCGATGGCGAGCTGTTGCTGAGCCTTGAGCCCGAGAGCGAGGTGGTGGCCGATCCGGAGAACTTCCCCTTGGGCAGCAGCAATCTGGTGTACCAAGCCGCCGAACTGCTGCGCGAGCATACCGGGTGCACCCTAGGCGCCGAGCTAAGCATCACCAAGCGGGTACCGATTGCCGGCGGCATGGGCGGGGGATCCGCCGATGCGGCGGCGACCCTGGTGGCCTGCAACGAGTTGTGGCAGACCGGGCTGGATCGCGAGGAGCTGTCGCGCCTCGGGGCCCGGTTGGGCGCCGACGTGCCCTTCGCCCTGATGGGCGGGGCCGCCATTGGACTGGGCGTGGGGGACCAGCTGGCTCCGTTGCTGACCCGTGCGGTCACCCACTGGGTATTGATCCCGGCCAGCTATGGCTTGTCCACCCCGCGGGTGTACGCGATGCTCGACCGTTTGCGCCAAGGCCAAGAGCTCGAGGTGCCCACCGAAGTTGATCCCGAGGTGATTGGGGCCCTGATGAATTCCGATGCCGCGGCACTGAGTGACCTCTTGGTCAATGATCTAACTCAGGCCTCGCTCGCGCTCGCCCCGGAGCTGGGAACGGTCCGTGACTTGGCCGAGGGCGCTGGGGCCCTGCGGGCCATGGTCTCTGGCTCGGGGCCGACCCTCGCGCTCCTGGTGCGCGATGCGGAGCATGCCGCCGAGGTGATGGCGCAACTTGGTGACGAGGTAGGGGTGGCAACGGTAGCCGTCACCGCCCCCGCGCCAGGCGCAAAGGTGGAATTCAGCGACTAGGACCCTTGTCCCGCGTGCCCCGACGGCTTAGGGTGACTCTAAACCACAAATGAGTGTGGTTCATTTCCGTGGTTGAACTGAGATCGTTCCGGTCGGACGAGTGAAGGGGCACCGATGAGCCTGCGTAATGGAGAAGTCTCCCACTGGTGGCAACAGGTCGGTATTCCGCAGCTTCCGAATCCGCTCGGTGAAGACCGTGAGGTGGACGTGGTAATTGTCGGCGGCGGCTTTACCGGTTTGTGGACCGCCTACTATCTCGCAAAGGCAGATCCGAGCCTGCGCATTGCGGTGCTCGAACAACGCCACGTGGGCTATGGCGCCTCGGGACGCAATGGCGGCTGGCTGACCAACTCGATTACCGGAGGCCGCGCCCAGTACGCCGCGCGCTACTCGCGCGAACTGGCCGAAGACTTTCAGCTGGAAATGAATCGTACCGTGCAGGAGGTCATTGCCCGCTGCGCCGCCGAGGGAATCGACGCCGACATTTTGCCCGGCGGTGAATACGAGGTGGCCTACACTCCGGCGCAGGAACGTCGGCTGCGTGAACATGTGGCGACCGAACGCACCTGGAAACACACCGACCTGCAGTTCCTAGATGCGGCCGAAGCCAAAAACACCATTGACGTCGCCGGAACCCGGGCCGCGACCTGGCACCGGCATGCGGCGCGCATTCATCCGGCGAAACTGGTTGCCGGGCTGGCACGTGTGGTGCGCTCGCTGGGCGTGGAAATCCACGAAAACACCCGCGCCACCGCCCTCGCACCGGGCGTGGTGCAGACCAAGCATGCGATGGTGCGTGCGCAGTACGTGGTGCGCGCCACCGAGGGCTTTACGGCCGAACTTCCCGGGCTGCGCCGGCTCTGGCTACCCATGAACTCCTCCCTGATTGTCACCGAGCCCTTGGGCGCGGATTTTTTCGATCGGGTGGGATGGCGCCGGGGGGAGGTGCTCGGGGACTACGCCCACGTGTATATGTACGCCCAACGCACCGCCGATGGGCGGATCGCCATCGGCGGGCGTGGGGTGCCCTACCGCTTCGGCTCACGCACAGATCTCGACGGTCAGACCCCGCAGCGCACCATCGAACACCTGCGCACAGTGTTGCACCGAATGTTTCCGGGTACCGCCGGGGTAGACATCGAGCATGCCTGGTCGGGAGTGCTCGGCGTGCCACGGGACTGGACCGCAACGGTCGGCCTCGACCGCCGAACCGGCATGGCCTGGGCCGGGGGATATGTGGGCACCGGGGTGAGCGCCACCAACCTTGCCGGGCGTACCCTACGCGACCTGATTTTGGGGCGGGAGAGTGAGCTGACCCGTCTGCCCTGGGTGAACCACCGGGTGCGGCGCTGGGAGCCGGAGCCACTGCGTTGGTTGGCCACGCGGAGCCTCTACGCCGCCTATAGCTGGGCCGATCGCAGCGAGCTTGCCGGACGGGCCACTACCTCGCCAGTAGCCATCGCGGCCTCTCGGATTGCCGGGCGCCCCTAGGGGCCACGGACCGGTTCCTGGGCCAACGGATAAATCTGCTTTCTTTTTTGGCCCGAGCATGCTTACCATAGGCGACGTTGCGCGACGACGCGTGAGTGGATTCCTCGTAGTTTAGGCTGGGGTCTACCGGACGTGTCGCGGCGCCCGGTGCTGAATCTGCAAGCGGCGCCAGCTAATCACGGTCGCCGCGAGATGACCGCGAAAAGCGAAGGACGAGGTAGGCATGAGACCAGAGCATGCACAGAATGTCGAAGACGGAAAAATCTCCGGCAAGCTCATCGGGCTGGCATCGGTTGCCGCCCTAGGCGGATTCCTTTTTGGTTACGACAGCGCCATCATCAACGGCACAGTGGATGCCGTGCAGGCAGAATTTGGGCTCTCGCCGGTAGGGATCGGCTTCGTGGTCTCCTGTGCCCTGATTGGCGCCGCCATCGGTGCATGGACCGCCGGTTGGTGCGCCCAGCGGATCGGGCGCGTGAAGACCATGCTCATCGCCTCGGCACTACTGGCGATCAGTGCAGTGGGTTCGGCCCTAGCCTTTGGCTCGACCGACCTGATTATTTGGCGTTTTGTCGGTGGTATCGGCGTGGGCTTCGCCTCCGTGATCGCCCCGGCCTACATTGCCGAAATTGCTCCCTCGAAGCACCGCGGACGCATGGGATCGCTTCAGCAGATGGCGGTCGTGACCGGTATCTTCCTAGCCTTCTTGGTTTCTACGCTGATCGTTTCCACCACCGGCGGTGCCGCAGAAACCGGTTGGCTGGACATGCCCGGATGGCGCTGGATGCTACTGAGCGAGCTGTTGCCCGCACTGCTCTACGGACTCCTCGCCCTGCGTTTGCCTGAGTCCCCGCGCTATTTGGTCGGATGCCAGCGGCTGGCCGAAGCCTCGCACATTCTGGTGCACTACGTGGGTATCGATGCCGGGGCGCGTACCGAGGCCAAGATCGAAGAGATCCGTCAGACCCTCAACGTAGAACGACGCCAAACCTTCGGCGATCTGCTCGGTGGATCGTTCATCTTCAAACCGATCGTGTGGATCGGCATTGTGCTCTCGGTGTTCCAGCAGTTCGTCGGCATCAACGTGATCTTCTACTACTCGACGACACTGTGGAAGTCCGTGGGCTTCGATGAATCCAATTCCTTCCTGATTTCCGTGATCACCTCGGTAACCAACATTGTCGCTACCGTGATTGCGATCGCCCTGATCGACAAGATTGGGCGCAAGACGTTGTTGGTGGCCGGTTCGGCGATGATGACCATCTCGTTGGGAGTCATGGCCCTGGCCTTCTCCCAGTCCGAGATCGTCGGTGGGGAATTGGTGTTGCCGGGCAGCTGGGGCGTGACCGCGTTGATTTTCGCGAACCTCTTCGTCATCGGTTTCGGTACCAGTTGGGGACCTGCCGTCTGGGTTCTGCTGGGCGAAATGTTCCCCAACCGGATCCGTGCCATGGCTTTGGGCGTGGCGGCGGCCGCCCAGTGGGTGGCGAACTTCCTGGTCTCCACGACCTTCCCCTCGCTGGCCGAAGTCGGCCTACAGCTGGCCTATGGCCTGTATGCGACCTTCGCCCTGCTCTCGCTGCTCTTCGTGTTGAAGTTTGTGCCCGAAACCAAGGGCAAACAGCTTGAAGAAATGACCGGTTAGTAGCCGCTTTCGTGGCACCGCCGACCGACATCTTCAGGGAGTCGGTCGGCGCCGTACTTTCGCCCCTAGCTACAGGATGAGAATGGACATGATGACTCAGGGCACCGAATGGTCCCAGATCCCCGCCAGCGAGATCGACCTGCGACTGGTTGTCGCCGATATGGACGGCACCCTACTCACCGATGAAGGTACGGTGCCCGAGGACTTTTGGCCGTTGCTGCGTGAACTGACCGAGCGAGGGATTGTGTTCGTTCCGGCCAGCGGACGCCAGTATGCGACCTTGGCCGAACTCTTTGACCACGCCGGCTACCCGTTGTCCTACATTGCCGAGAACGGCAACTTGGTGATGCACCACAACGAGCCGATCTTCACCGCAAGCCTGAGCGAAGACACCGTGCGCAAGGGCATCGAGGCCACGCGCGGTGCTGCATCCCAGCGCAACCTAGGATTGGTGCTTTGTGGGCAGGCCAGCGCCTATGTGGAGCGCGGCGACGAAGAATTCCTTGCCGAAGCCGGCAAGTACTACCGCAAGCTTGAGGTGGTTCAGGATCTCACTCAGGTGCAGGACACCTTCTTCAAACTTGCGATCCATGACTTTGACGATTCGCAGCAGGCCTTCGATCAGATTTATGCCCCTTTTGCCGAGGAACACCAGGTGGTGATCTCCGGTCAGCGCTGGCTCGATATCATGCGGACCGACATCGACAAGGGCCGTGCGGTGCGCGCCTTACAGGAGCGCATGGCGGTGACCCCGGCACAGACCGCAGTTTTCGGTGACTACCTCAACGACCTGCAAATGCTGGCCGCCGGTGAGCTGTCCTTCGCCATGGCCAACGCACACCCGCAGATCAAACAGGCCGCAACGTACGCGGCGCCGGCGAACAGCGAAAATGGTGTCACTCGGGTACTCGTCCACCTACTGGGAGGCTAAACTGGCCGGCCCCGGGCTACTGGGCGAGTGGCTCCACGCCCTAGCCGGTGGCGGGGTTATCCGGTGTATGGGGGAGTAGTTCTTCGAGCCCCTGGGTGCTGCGCGCACTTCCACGTTGTGCGGCCGCCCCGGCGAAGACCACCAATGCGATCCCCACGATCTGCAACAAGCTCGGTGCCTGGCTCAGAATAAGCAAGCCCATCAGCACGCCGAAGGCCGGTTCAATGGCCAGCAGCGTGCCGAAGGCAGTATGCGTCATCCGGCGCAGCGCCAACATCTCCAACCCAAAAGAGATCACGGGGGTAATTAGGGCTATGCCCGCCGCGAGAAGCAGCACCCACGCTGCCGGATTACCTGCGAGTACCTGAGGAAGCCCCACCGAGGTGGTGAATAGGGCGGCAACGGGGATCGCCAAAGCAAGACCGCTGATGCCGCTAAAGCGGTCACCGACCAATTGGGTAAAGACGTTATAGAGTCCCCAACAAGCGCCGGCGAGCAGGGCAAAGCCAACTCCCACCAGATCGACTTCACCATGCCAGGGTTCGGTCAGGAGCACCACGCCGGCGAGCGCAAGTATCGGCCAGAGTAGTGCGCGTAATTTGCGCCCCGCAATACCTGCCACCGTGAGTGGTCCGAGGAACTCCACCGCCACGGCCGTGCCTAGCGGGATGCGTTCCACCGCGGCCAAGAAGAAGGTGGTCATAAAGCCGGTGACCAGGCCCAAGGTAAGCAAGGCCGGGATGTCGCGGGCCCGGATCGACCGGAAATTGGGGCGCACAATGAGCAACAGCAACAGACCGCCGAAGCACATGCGCAGCCACGCCGTTCCGGCGGGTCCGACTTGGTCGATCACCGTGACGGACAGCGCGTTGGAGATCTGGATGAGCAACATGGCCGCAATGGCCAGCGACCACGGCGGCACGGTCTGTGCCCGAGCGCGCATCATCGCACACCGCCTTTGAGGCCAGCACTTTGGGCCGGGGAAACTATCCGGTTCTGGTGGGCGGTCGCAATAGCTGCCGGTCCCGAATCAATCATGAGAGCTCTCTTTTCCGCCAGACCTACCGAGACTTGGCTCGACGACGGTCAGGACGAAGTGGGTGGTTTCGCTGCTGTCGTTGACATACGCATGCGGTTGGTCGCCGTGGAAACTCAGTGCATCGCCCGGGGCCAGTTCGTAGGATTCCTCGCCGGTGTGCACCCTGAGGATGCCGTGCTGCACCTGTAGTAGTTCGCGGGTGCCGGGGGTGTGCGCCGTGCTTTCGTGGCGGTCACCGGGGGCGAGCGACCAGTCCCATAGCTCGACGTTGTCCGGTCTATCGGCCCCAGCGACGAGCCTGGCCTGTCCGCCGCGCTCGCCGGACCAGAGCAGTGCGCCCTCGCCGCGTCGGGTCAACTTGGCCTGCCGCTCGCTGGGTGGTTCGACGAGCGCCGGCAGGCCGACCCCAAGCGCCTCGGAAAGGTGCAACAGGGTGGCGACACTGGGGTTAGCGACCCCTTGCTCCACGTTGATGAGCATGCGTCGACTGATCCCGGCGGTATCTGCCAGGCGGTCGAGTGTCCACCCTCGGGTTTTGCGTTCGTGTTTGACGCGGGCCCCAATGGCTCGGGCCAGCAACTGTGCATCCATCTCCATATGATGCATCATACTGCACTAATTGTGCACTTATCCCATTCTCTCCTAGTGGGTTGTGCCTTGCCACCCATGGCTGTGCCCGCAATTGAACTTAAGTACAAGTCAGCGCTGTACCGAAGTACAACAAGCCGCGCCCAGCTCCTGCGTAACGTCATACCTGTCAGGAAAACAACTCTTCTTCAGGAGGACGAATGCTAGGCCTTCAGCTCACGGGTGTAAGCCGTAGTTTCGGTGGTCACAAGGTACTGCAAGGCGTCGATCTGTCGGTAGGCCGCGGTGAAATTGTTGGATTTATCGGCGGTAACGGCGCCGGCAAAACCACGACCATGCGACTGATTCTTGGACTGCTCACCGCCACCGAAGGACGTATCGAATGGGATGGGGAAGCAATCACCGACCAGGTGCGAAGCTCCATCGGATACATGCCGGAGGAGCGCGGGCTCTACCCGGAAATGACCGTAGAAGACCAGATCGTGCATTTCGCGCTTCTCGAGGGAAAAAGCCACCAGCAAGCCCGCGCGACCGCCGCCGAGCTCATTTCCTCCTTGGGTCTGAGCACACGTGAACGCACCAAGGTCCAAGACCTGTCGCTGGGCAACCAGCAGCGCGTGCAGCTGGCGGTCTCGCTGGTAGGAGATCCTACCCTGCTGGTACTCGACGAACCCTTCTCGGGCCTTGACCCACTGGCCGTGGAGACCATGGCTGGACTGATCGCCGATCAAGCCCGGCGCGGTGTAGGAGTGCTCTTCTCCTCGCACCAGCTGGAACTGGTCGAGCGCATCTGCGACCGGGTCTGCGTGCTGGATAAGGGGCGCGTCGTCGCCAGCGGCCCGGTAGACGAGCTACGCGGCGGGCAAGAATCGCTGTGGAAACTTCGATTTGCCGCGGTACCCAGCGACCGGCTCATCGCAGAACTGTCGATGCTGCCGCACATCACCCTCGAAGCCCTCGACGATGAACCGGAAGCGTTGCTGGTGCATAGCCAGCGCGAGGAGGAGCAGATTCCATCCGAACTGCTGGCGGTGCTCATGCGTAATCCCGGACTTCGTGCCATCGAACCACTGCAGCGTTCACTGGCCGAGGTGCTCTCCGAGCGGCTCAGCGCCAGCCTATTGACCGACACCGCCAACGCCTCAGCGGATCTTGAAAGCATTGGAGCCTAACGATGACGGCAACGACAACCCAACTTCTGCCCACCGGTACCCGCCGCACCACGGATCTCGACTCGGTGCGCACCATTATCCGCCGTGAGCTGCTCACCCGCACCGGAAACCGCACCATTCTCACCGCCACCGGCGTGCTGGCCCTCTTAGCCGGACTCGGAGCCGGCATCGGCGGCTGGTTCCTGGTCAATGCCAACCGGGGAGGAGAACCGCTGGCCCTTGACACCCAGCTGTTATTCGCCACCGCCATGATCACGGCCCTGCTCGCCTCCCTGGTCTACTCCTCACAATCCCTGGCCTCCGGGGTGGTCGAGGAAAAATCATCGCGCATTGTGGAGATTCTGTTGACCAAGATCGGCGTCGGACCGCTGCTGGCCGGCAAAATGATCGGCGTCGGCCTGGTGACCCTTGGCCAATTACTGACCATTGGCGGGGCCGCCGTGCTCGGATTCAGCGTCGTTGGTGGCTGGACGGTACTGGCCGTCGACGTGGGACCCAGTTTGCTCTGGTTCTTCGTCTGGTTCATCCAAGGCTTCATGATCTTTGCCGGACTGAGCACCTTGCTGGCCTCCACCGTCTCCCGGCAAGAGGACCTGGGCACAGCCTCGACCCCGCTATCGGTGCTGCAGATGGTGCTACTGATCTTGGCCCTCTACATGGTGCCGCAAAACCTCGACGCAGCGTGGGTGAACATCCTCTCCTATGTGCCGCTGTTCTCCTCCTACCTCATGCCGATGCGCTTCGCCCTAAACAGCGTCGGCACAACAGAGATCGTCATCGCCGCGGTCATCGCCGGCATTACTGTCCCACTGCTCTTCCGACTGACCACCCGGGTCTACCGCAATAACGCGCTGCGAACCGGATCCCGCGTCTCCATCCGCCAGTCCATGGCCTCGGACGACCAAGCCTAAGCATCACCCAACCCACCTTGAAAGGACACACACCATGAGCACCTCCAACACCCAGAACGCCGGCGGCGCAAAGAAACTCCTGAAGAACGCCCTGTGGCTGGTGGTCGGTATCGTCGCCGCCTACGTGGTAGTCACCTTCCTCTTCTAACGACTCACCGGGAGATCGCATCATGACACGCACCCTTGAGACACCACGCTGGCGGGTAGATCCCACGCTCAGCGCGGCGGCCGCCCGGGCTACCGACCTGTTGGCCGATGCAGGGATCCACGCGGACATCACCGACGTTCAACCTCCAGCATTCAACGGCCGCAACGGCGCCTGGAGCATGAGCCTGACCTCGGGGCAGCGTATCTTCGTCAAACACATCTCGGCGGAGGTCTCCGGGGACCGAGCCTTCGAACGCTCAGTGGCCTTCGCCGAGTTCTCCCAGCGCCATAGCGCACTGGCACCACTTAGCCCTCAACTGATCGCCCACCGCAAAGCCGACGGATTGTTGATCTTCGAACACTGCGGTGGAATCAACCTTGCCGAACTGCTGATCCGGGAAGCAATCCCGGAAGACTTTGCCGCACAAGCCGGACGCCGCATGGCACGCCTTCATCGGGCTCCCACCGACGGGCTCACCGCCAGCTATCACCCGAGTCCACCCACGCAGATGCTGCGCCACGGGGTCTCACAAGAGCGTTATGTACGATTCACGCTGGCCGAGCTGGCCCTGTGGCCACAACTGCAAGAGGATCAGGCGCTGGTAACCGCCGCCGAGGAACTTCGGGCCTGGGAGGCGGCATATCAGGTAGCCCCCATCCACGGAGATTTGCGACTTGATCAGTTCCACCTCAGCGACGGCCGCCCGGTGCTGCTGGACTGGGAAGAATTCGGCCTCGGAGATCCGGCCCGCGACCTGGGAACCTTCGCCGGCGAATGGATCTATCGCGCGGTGCTCGACACCGTCACCAGTCGCGGCGGAGCCGGAGCCCCACCACTGAGTTTCGATGCGGCCAGCGCCACCCGGCGCATCACCGAACGCATGGAACACCTCGCCCCACGCATCAGCCAGATGTGGCAGGCCTATCGACGCGAAGCCAAGCGCGACGATCCCGAGCTCGCCCTGCGTGCCACCGCGCACCTGGGATGGCACTTGGTGGATCGAACCATCGCCCGAGCCGCGACCGTCTCCCGGCTGCCGGGTATTGAACGAGCCGCCGCCGGCATCGGGCGGAAAATTCTACTCGCTCCGGCCGCCTATCGTGTGGCCCTGGGATTCTGAAGGAACGACACCAATGAGTAGTAGCATCTGCCTCACCCAGAACTTCCTCGATGTACTCGACGAGATCGAGCTTGCGGTCGCGGCGAACGGTACCGCTGCCACGGTTGGCTCCGAACGGATTCAGGCCGGCAGCGAGGCGGAACTGCGGGCCGAGTTGTCGGCGGCCATCTACCGGAAATTTCACATCAGGCACTCGGAGACCGCTGCGCAAACACCACCGACCGGCGAACCCGAACTCGTCGAACGCCTCATCGCAGAGATCCCGCACCGTCAGGTGTACCAGCCGGTGGCTGCGCTAGGCCTACAGCTGGCCGAGACGGGCTCACCGACCCCGGTAGACGTGGCCGGACTCAAGGTCCTGATCCACCCCGAACACCTGGTCCGTGATGCACAAGGAACGATCACCGGGGCGTACTTTCCTAGCTACCGCACTAACACCACACCGGGCTACGTTCTCGCGCTTGGCGAGCACGGACCCGGCCCGGGGGAGATCAGCCGGATTTACATCTCCTCAAGCTCGGCATCGGATACCGTGCGGTACTGGGGCCCGCTGCTCCAGGCGCTAAATGCCACCGGTTGTGGGTACCAGGCCAAGGCACTTTCCACCGCGGCCAGCCACCCGCGATCGGACGCCATCGTCCTCTACCTCCCGCGGACCGAGGTGAACGCCGTGCACATGATCTGCGAAGAAGCTCTCGCCGGGCCGCACCGCGCGACGACACCCACCTCGATATTTACCGAGGCACTGGGCGGCCAACTCGCCACCGCACAGGAGCCGGTCGACCCGCGCCCGGCCTACCGGGGACTGAGCTTCGGACAACACCGATCACGGGTACTGGCCGAAGCGCTCCTGAGCTCGGCCCGCAGCGGAACCACGCTGCGCGACGTATGGCAACAAGCCGCCAACCAGGCTCGAATCGACCCACATAATCCCGGACGCAACCTGAACCGATAGCGTCCGCCACAGATTTCCCAGCGACGCTGGGGAAACCCACCCACCGGCCGGAGCACCGGCCACAACGAAAGGAACACCATGACCGCCATTAACCTCAACGAATCCAACGTGCAGGGCCTGAACGACCTGGCTGCCGGCCACGACGCCTTCACCAGCGCCGCCGAGATCGGTGCAGACGCCGCCACCGAGGCACCAGCCACCAGCCCGCTGTGTGTCGGCATCATCGTCGGCGCCACCCTCGGCGCCGGCTGCTAGAACAACACCACAACACTCACATCACCTCGCACCACACCGACGGTGCACCGCAACACACAACCAAAGGAATCACAGATGAACAACATCCAGAACCCAAGTGCCGGCCTCTCCGAGCTGGCCGCCGGCCACGACACCTACACCACCGCAGCCGAGATTGGCGGCGAGGCCGCCACCGAGGCACCAGCGACCAGCCCGTTCTGTGCCGGAGTGGTCATCGGCGCCACCCTCACCGTGGGCTGCTAGGCACTCCCTTCACCACATCCATCACCTCGCACCGGCACGACAACGTATTTAGGTGCATTCTCACGCAACACAACTAACCAAAGGATTCGCAGATGAGCAACACCCAGATCACCGCCGCTGGCCTTTCCGACCTGGCTGCCGGCCACGACACCTACACCACCGCGGACGAAATCGGCGGCGAGGCCGCCACCGAATCGCCAGCCACCAGCCCCTTCTGCGTCGGCGTCATCGTCGGGGCAACCCTCGGCGCCGGTTGCTAAGCACCTGCACGAACACCACATCATTCATCTCGCACCCATGCGATCACGCTTCTAGGTGCATTCAGTAACAGGAACAACCGAAGGGAAAACCCACCATGACCACCAACACTCCAGCCACCACCGCCAGCCTCTCCGAACTCGCTGCCGGCCACGACACCTTCACCACCGCGGCCGAAATCGGCGGCGAGGCCGCCACCGAGGCACCGGCGACTAGCCCGTTCTGCGCTGGCGTCGTCATCGGGGCCACTCTCACCGTGGGCTGCTAGCCACACCGAAAGTCTCAGCGGGCGCCGGTCAGCACCGGTGCCCGCTCAGGCACTCACACCACACAGAACGAACCGCTGCAGAAGGGCAAGGCCATGAGCCACACCAAGAACTCCACCCGGGCTACGATCTCGGCTGTAAGTCTCGAAAGCTTCGGGTACTCACGCGTTGCGCTGGTGCTGACCGGTTCGGCCATGACCCAGGCGATGCCGTACTGGATCGAGTGGGCCCGAGCAGCGGCACCGAACACGGAATTCCGGGTTATCGTCCGCGAAACCGCCTATCGCTTCACCACACGGCACAACCTTGAATCGCGGCTACGCGCACACGTCCAAGACGATTGCTGGGAAGACGAGATCATTGCCAGTCACATCGAATTGGCCGAGTGGGCCGAACTGATCATCATTTACCCGGCCACGCTGGACTATTCCGCCAAACTTTCCCACTGTGTCACCGAATCCCCGTCGCTACTTGCCGCGCTCTCCACTGAAGCCGTGGTCTGCATCGCCCCGTCCTTGCCGCCGCGCTCTTGGGATAACCCACTGGTTCGTGAGGTCTTCGAACGGCTTCGGAAACCAAAGAACTTTATTGTCATCGATCCGGTGCCCGGCCCCAGCGAATCCAGTGACACCGCGCTAGCCTGGATCCCCCCGCTACTTCCCGATGTGCTACGGCGACTGGAAGAGCACCGAACCACTCACCAACAAGTGAGCGAGGAACGTAGCGCATGATGCCTTGTGCACCGGCGGAACAGGTGCTGCGCACAGCGCGCACCGGACTGCTCGAAACCATGGTCACCCAAGAAGGGGCCGGCGCACGGTGGATCCACCGTCTGGGGACGGACGCTCCGCGAGATTTCGTCGAGCTACCCATACAACGGATCGACCGCGACGGTGTGTGCTGGGGGCATGGAAGCACCACCGAGCGGTCCTATAGGACCTGTACCACCCAGGGCCTGACAGAGATCCTGCCGGTGGCGCGGCCCGCCACGCTGGAAAAAATCGGATTGCTCTGGGGTCAGGCCGTGCGCGCGGTGCATGAGCAGAAACGATCCGGCCTCGAAGGCCAGGCCCCACGGACCCTACTACGGGCCGAGCGCTGGATCACCGGCCGGTGGCGGCCGATGCTAGACGTTCTTGGCGCTCGCCGTGCAGCCCAGCTTGAACGCTGGGCACAGCACATTGGTCCGCACACCCCGGAGACGATCTTCGTCCACGGTAGCCCAGGGATGGCGCACTGGACGTTGAACGAGGAAGCAACCGCCGGTGCCCTGCTCACCGGGGAAGACACCGGCTTGGCACACCCGGCTTACGACCTCGCCTGGATCTACGGAGAACTAGCCGAACTAGCGGCCTTCTACCCTTCCCGGCGACCGGCGCTGTACCGGCTGCGCAGCGGCATCGCACAGGGTTACGGAGCGGATCTAGACCCCCAACATCTGCGCACCGGCATCGCCTATCGACTAGTCCAGCACGCCTTCGATTGGCACCACTATGCCGGTGCTGCGCTACCGCACGCACAACTACTGATCACCGAAGCCCTGAACTATCTTGATCACCCACAGCAGGAGGAGTGGTTATGAGCTGCGCACCAACTATCGATAACCTGACGCTCCGCGGGCTCGAGGCCAAACAATGCACTCTGCCTTCGGGGGCCCGCGTGTTGGCGATTTCCGATCCGCGCGCCAAGAATCTCAGTCTGTCGTTGACCATACCGGCCGGGATGCGGCATGAACAGGCGATGGAGCACGGCACCATGCACCTGATCGAACACCTGGTCTATCAAGACAGCGCACAGATCGGTGGTCTTGAACGCCAACGCACCGTCGCCGCAGCCGGTGGCACCTTGGGCGGTAACACGCATATGGACTACACCGAGTTCTACGAAACTGGACCGGTCGGCTCCGCCACACCGGTGGCGCGACGCCTCATTGAGCAGGTTTTCTACCCGCGTTTAAGCGAGAACCAGATCGAGGAGCAGATTCAGGCAGTTGCGGCCGAACGCGCGCATCGCCTGCACGGCGTTCCCGGGCAGCGGCTACCCTGGCCACACCTGACGGGCCTTTACTGGAGCGACTACGGCTCCGGACATGACGGCAGCGGAGACACCGACCTGCGTGGGCGGGTCCATGCGGAGCAACTTCGACGTATCCATCGGCGGTACTACCGCCCCGAACACTGCGTTCTGGTTGCCCTGACGCCCCGTGATCCGCTGGAGACCGTCGTTGAGTTGGCCGACGTGATGGCCGAGGTGACGGTGACTGCCCAGGACACCGAGTCTGAGCCACTTCGTACGCCGCGTGCCGCGCCTAACCCTCCACACGATCAGCACGGGCACGGTGACCGGCACCGGCTGATTGCGGTGACACAGGCCGCGCCGGCGCGTACGGTAACCGATGCGTTCCTTGGCGATACGCTCACCGCCGAGCTCTTGGCCGGCCAGCCAGGAATCGATGCTGCGGCGGGTATTTTCGGACTCGGAGACAGCACGTTGCCGGATCTTTTTGTCCTGATCGATGACACGAATTTCACTCTTGATCCAGCCGAGCGGCTGCGGGCGGTGAGTACGGCCAAGGAAGAGAAAGTGCAGCAGGCGGTGCGCCGAGCTCACTATCGTGCCCAAAAGTTCGTCGTCGACGACGAACGCCTGGTCCGTACCGTCGCCCGCGATCTGGTGTTGCGCGATTGCCCGGAGTTCACCCTGCACCTGAGTGCCCAGCTGGGCGGCTTGCGTCAGGACATCCAGCGTTCGAAGACCCTGATCGACGAATCGTGCCAGCGACTGGCGGGCCAGCCCATGGCCACGCTCACCATCCGTTTTGCGTCATGAAAGGTGGACCCGTGAACGCAATACCGAGCACCCGAGAACATTTATCTGTGCAAGATGACCGTGGCGATTACGCCGCCCTGTCACTGGCGATTTCGGCCGAATCAGCCAGCGACCAAGGATGGAGCCCGGCCCGATTGCAGGAACAGCTCACCTCAGTGGTGCAATCCGACGCGGTTGAACCATGGATCGTAGAGCACCAGTGGAGCCCGGGTGCTCAGATACATCGGTTCCAGTTGGTCGTGCCCAACGCTCAGGCGCAACGTTGGTCCATCGAGGCCCTATACCCGGTGTTGAATGCGTTGCCTTCGACGGTGCCGGTGGTGCTGGCCCAAGCCGGTGCGGCCGCAAGCATCGAGGCGGTGTCCGAGCTGGCCGAGCAATTTCCCGGTGTAGCCCTTCCACTACCGGAGCCTACTCGTAGCATGCTGTCCCAGCGCAGAGAGGCCGGATATGAGCAAAGCACGATTACCGGAGCTGACCCGGCAGGCACTATCGGATCTGCGGCTACCTTTGCCGCGCTCTGTGCGGTCATGGCTGCGGGAGCACCGGATGTGCAGGCAGCTCTCAAAGCGGCCGGCGACCCGTCGCAAGTGGCGTTGTCACGGCGAACGCAGCACGGCTCACCGAGTATCGAGTGGACGGTGATCACTCGAGCCGAATCGAGTTTGCAGGCCCTCGACCTCGTGCTCGAAGTTCTTACGGTGATGGCTCAGCGCGCACAGGCCGCGCCCGAGCATATCTTGCGTTTCGCCTACGCCAATCTCTGTCGTGCATGGCTCTCGCCCACGTCGCTGGTTGGCACTCTGGCGGAATACGCGGCGATGGGTTGGGGAGGTGAGCTCATACAGGATCCCGCATTGGTACGAAATGTCAGCGGAGCCGAGCTAGCTCAGGCGCTCGGGCAACTGGGCAGACCGATCCGCGAAGTGCTGGGGCACCCCGAACGGTAATGGTCGGCGCGAGCGTGCCTAGGCTAGCGAACTTGGGTTCTTGCCGAGATCTACCAATCCGTTTTGAGCGGCGAGCACCAAGATCTGTACCCGGTCACGGACGCCGAGTTTCTCCATGATTCTCACGAAACGGGCCTTGATCGTAGATTCCGTGACGAATAATTCCTGGCTCATCTCGCGGTTGTTTTTGCCGCGCGCCAATAGTTGGATGACCTCGAGCTCTTTATCGCTGAGCGCGGCCAGTAGCTGCTCATCGGGCTGGACATGCGAAGGCACAGACTCCTCCAGGCCCTTCACCACAAATCGCGTCACCTCGGGGGAGAGCACCGAATCGCCGTTGGCCACCGCGTGCACCGCCGCGATAATTTCCTGCGGTTTGGTGTCCTTCACAAGGTATCCGGAGGCACCGGCACGGAGCAGATCGACCACATAACGGTCCGTGGCAAAAGTGGTGAGTCCGAGAATGCGAATCTCGGGGTGACGGGTGTGGATGGCGGCCGTCGCCTGTACACCGTCGGCCCGCGGCATCTGCATATCCATCAAAATGACATCGGGGCTCAAAGCTGTTGCCTGTTTTGCTGCGGCAAGCCCATCGGCGGCCTCGCCCACCACTTCAATACTGGGGTCGGAACCGAGGTAGTCCTTGAGGATTTCTCGGGTCATCGGTTCATCATCTACGAGCAAAACACGGGTCATGAAATAGCTCCTTGATTGGCTGGGTCGAGTGATTGTTCCTTGAACGGCAGGGTGATCGCTACCGACCAAAAACCGTCCTCAGCGTGCGTGTTGAGGGTGCCGCCGAAGACCTTGCAGCGGGTGCGCATAGCCTCCAGCCCGGTGCCCGAGGAGGTCAGTCGACGTTCTTTCGAGACAGCGTTGCGCGAACTCAAGGTAACTTGACCGCCACGTACCGTCAGCCGGAGCGAGACCTGCTCTGCAGGGTCGGCATATTTGAGCACATTGGTGCCGATCTCCCGCACCGTGCGGCGCAATACCTGACACAGGCTGGTGGCAAGCACGGAAACCGGTCCCTCGATTTCCAGTAATACCTGATAACCGGAACGTTCGATGGCGTCCGCGACGTGGCGGACATCGTGGACCAACGCGGTGGCATTAGTTGTTTCGCCGGAGGGAGTGAAGCGCTGTTCCTCGTCGGTGCTGTCAAGAATGTCGTGCTGTCCGTCGGATTCGTGATCCTTGAGCAGGAGCACGAGGCTACGAAGATCTTGTAGCGTCTGCGATGCGGCATCCCCGATCTCCGAGAGGATGCGTGAGGTTTTCTCCGGGTCGTTCGTGAATTCGGCACGACGGGCTTGCATGGCGATGATGGTCACTTCGTGAGCGACGATGTCGTGCAATTCGTGGGCCAAGAGCGTGCGCTCTTGTTCACGCACCTTCAGTTGAGCCTCACGAAGCTCGTCTACACGGCGTTCGCTGCGCTCGGCCCTTGTCCAAAACGTCCTGAGGCCAAGACCAGCCGCAATGGAGAAGACGGTCAACATCGCCAAGATTGCGACAACCGGCGCGACACCGGGAGCTGCCAGCGTGCACCACAACAACATGGCGAATGTGAGCCCGGCAAAGCCGATTGCTGCGGCACGTGGAAGTGTTGCCGTGGCCACGGCTGCCACCAGCAGGGTGGGCATCGCGAATGCCGCGAGGAGCGGGATTGTCGGGCCGAGAAAGATGATCAACAAACAGGCAATGATCCACGCGATGACGCTGGGCAGCGTCCGGACTGTCAGCATCGCCAGCGGCACGTAGGGGACCACGTACTCGAGCCAGCCTGCGAAGGAATCCAAATGGACGGCGCCCACCAGAAGATCACCGATGGCTGAATATAACAAGATTGCCACGATGAAGATCTTGAAGATCATGCCGCCCGGGACGGGGCGAATGCGGCCAACCCAGGCGGTAAGTCGATCTGTCACGTCATGATCATAGAGGAGTTTGGGGCTTCCATAGCAAGTCAGCGCGTGACTATTTCTGCACTTTTGATCAAAGCGGAATTGAACTTTAGTACAGGTGCGCGAAGTGAAAGCCGGGAAATTATGGACTTATTCAAGGCATCGACCATCATTTCGCACAAGGAGATTGACCAGCGTGATTAAGAAACTCGCAGTACTTTCCATCATTTTTTCGTCCTTTGGCGGAGTCGCCGACATTCCATCGTCGCAGCCGGTTGCCGCCGCGTCGGTTGCCGAAACCAGCTTTGACACGTACGGAGTGATGACCGACCAGGCGAATCCGGCCACCTTGCGCCCCATCTACTGCTTCTTCAATCCCGGATGCTGAGCTACCGGATGCTGCCGCCGAAAATGCGTCTTGCCATCCTTCCGGGATGCAGACAAGTTTCCGCGAAGGTCATGTGGTATCCCCTAACTTCGTTCCTTTCGCGAACAATTGGAACCAGACGTTGAGTCGGTTCTGTGAAGTTACCCAATGATTATCGGTTGTGCCGAAACATGCTCCGTGCCGCGAGTTCAGGTTTTCTATGCCACGATCGTTCGCCCGTGATTTAGGTGAGTGCCCGGGAGCAGCACCCCGTTCGGCGGGCAGTGGAATCGAGCGCACACGGACAATATGCACTTCCACTTGGCATCATTACGGCCTGGCAGTCGTGTAGTCGTTATCCGGATTTCCAGACCGTGGCCCGGGCCGTGTTTTGGCGTTGCGGCACGCTCATTGACAAGTCTCCTCTTTCTCATGGAGACTATGAAATCGATTCCATGGAATCGATTTCATAGCTGAAAGGAGGTTATCGACAATGCGTGCCGTCACCATTAAGGATGTGGCCAAGGCCGCGGGTGTGTCGTCCGCGACCGCCTCGCGCGTCCTGTCCGGGAACCCGGCCACGTCTCCCGAATCCCGTGCCGGGGTCGAGGCGGCCGCCACGCGCCTGGGCTTCGTCCCCAACGCACAGGCCCGTTCGCTCCGCTCCACCAGGACCGACACGATCGCCCTATTGATCTCGGACGTGCGCAACCCTTACTTCTCCGACCTGGCCCACGCCGTGGAGCAGCAGGCGCGGGCCGCTGGAATTATGACTTTCATTGGCAATGCCAACGAGGACTCCGGACAGCAGGACGACTTTCTGGCCGCCATGCTCTCGCGTCGTGTCGACGGGCTGATCATCGTCCCGCAGGGCCTGGGCGAGGACGCCGGACGCCCCAGTGAGATGATGCAGCGCATGATCGCCTCCGGGACGCCCATGGTCTTCGTCGACCGCACGCTGGCGGGCGTCGAGGTCCCCTCCGTCACGGTTTCCAGCGCCCGGGCTCTGGAGCAGGGCATCGCGCGGCTGGCCGGGCTGGGGCACTGCCGCATCGCCTTCATCGGCGGGCCGGCCCATGCCTCGACGGCCCGCGAACGCCGCGAGGCCTTTGACGCGGCCCTCGAAGCCAATGGCCTGGCCCCGGAGGCCTGCCTGCACTTCGCAGGCGATTTCAAGGCCGCCTCCGGCGCGGAGGGGGCGCGTTGGGTGGCGGCTCATCCCGCACGGCCGACAGCGGTGGTCATTGCCGATGCGCCGATGGCCATCGGGGCGCTGGGCGTGTGGCGCGAGGCCGGGGTGCGGATCGGCCCCGAGCTCTCGGTGCTCAGCTTCGACGAGGTGGACACCCTGCTGATGCATGACCCGCCGATTGCCACCATCGGCCACGATCTCTCGCAGATGGGGCGGGCCGCCGTGACCGCCCTGCAGGCAGTTATGGCCGGGCGGCAACCCGAATCAGAGCAATTCACCAGCCACTTCACCCCGCGGAGCTCGCTCGCTACCGCGCGCCCCATAACGTCGACGATGACTCAAGGATCCGCAACCCCATGAGAAATGGCGCACCACTTCTTCTAGAGAAAGCCAACAAGTTCTGCGGGCCGAATGAGGTCATCAACGAGGTCGCATCTGAGATCCGTGCAGGCAAGGTGACGTCGTCCACAGCGGAATGCACATTCTTCTTTGTCGACCTGCGGGACGGGGCCCGTCGTGGATGTCCAGAGTCCCGCCGAACTGGGCAAGCAGTCCGTACAGCTGATGGCCAAGGCCATTAAGTCCGAGGAGGTCGAGCCGACCGTTCAGGTTGCGGTGGACACCGTCGACAGCGACAACATCGCCGACTACCTCGGCAACTAATTACATAATCGATGAGGCCCGGAACGCCGGGCGCAAAGCACGAAGGAATTGCATATGCAGCAGCACAAGGTCACCGTCGTCGGTTCGAGCAACGTGGACATCACGGCCTTAATGGCACGCCTACCTGGCCCCGGCGAAACCGTGTTGGCTGAGTCCTATCAGCTTTCGCCCGGCGGTAAGGGAGCAAACCAGGCACTTGCCGCACGGCTAGCCGGCGCCGACACCGAATTCATTGGCGCGGTCGGTCACGACTCCCACGCCGAGGTGGCGCTGAGCCAGTTGGCCGAGGCCGGAGTGGTCCTGAACCGCGTGCAACGCGTGCAGGCACCGACCGGAGTGGCCATCATTCAGGTGGACCAGGCCGCAGAGAACTCCATCGCGGTGGTTCCCGGGGCCAACGCCATGGTGACCGGTGAGGTTGTGGCCGAGGCGGGCGAGCTGCAAGGCATCGTGGTGCTTCAGGGGGAGATCCCGTCTTCGGGCATTGCTACGGCAATGTCCGCGGCGACCTCCCGCGTGGTGCTAAATCTAGCCCCGGTGATTGAGCTGGATCGTGAATACCTGCTGGCCGCTAACCCGCTGGTCGTCAACGAGCACGAGGCGGCCTTGATTCTGGCGCAACTCGATGGGTCCGCCGAGCTCTCCACAGAACCTGAGACCGCGGTGGCCGCCAAGCTGCTTGAGCATGGTGTTTCTTCCGTGGTGATAACCCTCGGTGGCAAGGGATGCTTGGTTGCCGAGAACGGCACCGTCGAGCAGCTTGAGGCGGTCAAAGTGCAGGCGGTGGACACCACCGGAGCCGGCGACGCGTTCACCGGCGCGTTGGCCGCGCGGCTTGCGGCGGGCCAAACCTTGAGCGAGGCGGCACAGTTCGCCGGTCGTTTCGCGGCTTTGACCGTGCAGCATCACGGGGCCCAGTCCTCGTACCCGCGCAGCCTCGACGAGCTCTAAGGAAAGTACCGCTTTTTCGTGCTTAAAACAGAAATACTCAATGCGCCGCTTCTGGCGGGATTAGCGACCTTGGGGCATACGGATACGGTGATCATCGCAGACTATGGACTGCCGTTGCCGACCGGAACGCCCGTCGTTGATCTGGCCTTCGTGCGCGGTCAGTTGAGTTTCCCCGCCGTACTTGAGGTGCTGGCACGCCATCTAGTGATCGAGCGTAGCCTCCTGGCCAGCGAAGCCCGTGGCACCACCGTGGAAGGCTGGTGCCACGCGGTCGGGCTGACCCCGGGCTTTATCAGCCACGAACAGCTCAAGGCCGAGATCCCCAGAGCCAAGCTGGTGATTCGCACCGGGGAAGCGACGGCATATGCCAACGTGATCCTCGGTAGCGGCGTGCCCTTCTAGCGGCGTGCCCGAGCTACCGGCGCCGGAGGAGAATTCTGCGCGCCCGCCGGGCATATACTGAGGCCATCGTCCGGTCCACAACGTGCCGGTGATCAACTCGGTGGCTGCGCGTCGCGTGGCGCAGGGGAATTGGAGGGCAACAATGCCAGTAGTTCGGCTGTGGCTCAAGGTGTCACTGATCTTGTTGGGGCTACTTGCCTTGCTACTAACCGTGCCGGCGCTTCCGGCGATACTTCTTGACTTCGGGGGCGCCTTTGACGCCGCGCAGGACGCGCCCAGTTTCCTTTCGCTCCCCCTGGGTAGTGGGCCGCGTTGGGTCGGTTCACTGCTCGTGCTTGTTTTGGTCGGCTGTGCCCTGAAGTTCAAGCCTCAGTCGCCGCTGCGGTGGGCGCTATACCTGTGGCTGTGTGGGCTGCTCTATGTGCTGCCGGTGTGGCAGGCCGCGATCGGCGGAGTATCGAGCGCCGATGAATTCATGCTGTTGACCATACTTGACCTTGGCGTACTGCATGGCCCGTTGGCGGTGCTCCTCGCCGGCGGCGGTCTCTACTGGGGGCGCAGGGTGTTACGTCGGGCGGCATTGGCGGCTTCGGGGAGCGAAAGCGAGCAGCTGCTCGCCGCACGGTACGGTCGCTGAGCGATAGCCCGGAGCCCTTGGCAGTGACCGGTTTACCGGCCACTGCTAACCATTGGGCCCCGAGCGATGGAGCTAGCCTAGGATTTCGGAGAGTTCCAGCCAGCGCTCTTCGAGCTCATCGACCTGCGCCTGCAACTCGTTCAACTCGGCGGTGAACGTGGCCAAGCCTTCATAGTCGGACTGATCGTGTGCGGCCATTTTCTCGTGTACCGCTTCAATCTTTTCGGTCAGTTGCTTCAGCTTGCGCTCGTTGGCGTTCATTTCCTTCTGCGCGGCACGCAGTTCGGCTCCGGAGGGGCCTGCGGGCTTCGGGGCCGTTTCCGCAGCCATCGCCGCGGGCTGGCGTTGGGCCGGGGTGGCGCTACGCAGCTTGAGGTATTCGTCCACCCCACCGGGCACGTGACGGAACGAGCCGTCGAGGATCGCATACTGTTGATCGGTGACGCGTTCGAGCAGGTAGCGGTCGTGCGACACCACGATCAGCGTGCCCGGCCACGAATCCAGGAGATCTTCAAGCGCCGCGAGCATGTCGGTGTCCACGTCGTTGGTCGGCTCGTCGAGGATCATCACATTTGGCTCGTCCATGAGGATCATCAGCAACTGGAGCCGGCGGCGCTGGCCGCCGGAGAGCTCGCCGACCTTGGTTGAGAGGTGCGAACGCGAGAACCCGAGACGCTCGAGCAGCTGCGAGGGGGTCAGATCCTTGCCATCGACGTTGAAGGTCGTCTTAAAACGCGCCAATACCTCGCGGACACGATCTTCGCCGATCTGTTCCAAGGCACTGAACTGCTGATCCAGCACCGCGAGCTTTACGGTCTTTCCACGCTTAACCTGGCCGCCGGTGGGCTGCACGGTGCCAGCGATCAAACCCAGTAGCGTGGACTTTCCCGCGCCGTTGGCTCCGAGGAGGCCAGTACGCTCACCCGGACCGATGCGCCAGGTAAAGGGCTTGAGCACCCGCTTAGCGCCGAAACTCACCTCGGCGTCGATCAGATCCACCACGTCCTTGCCCAGCCGCGCGGTGGCCATCTTCTTCAGTTCCAGGGGATTGCGCACCGGAGGCACGTCGGCAATCAACTGGTTAGCCGCCTCGATACGGAATTTCGGCTTGGAGGTACGGGCCGGAGCACCGCGCCGCAACCAGGCCAGTTCCTTTTTCATCATGTTCTGCCGCTTGGATTCGGTGACCGCAGCGATGCGATCACGTTCCACACGCTGCAGCACGTAGGCGGCGTAACCGCCCTCAAAGGGCTCCACCAGGCGGTCATGCACTTCCCAAGTGCTCGTGCAGACCGCGTCAAGGAACCAGCGATCGTGGGTGACGACCATGAGGCCGCCGGTGTTCCGCGGCCAGCGGTTGTTCAGGTGCTCGGCGAGCCAGGAGATGCCTTCAACGTCTAGGTGGTTGGTTGGCTCGTCAAGGATGATGACATCCCAGTCCTGCACGAGCAGTGCAGCCAAAGCCACGCGTCGGCGCTGGCCACCGGACAGTGTGCTGACTTTAGCTTCCCAATCCAAGTCGGCCACAAGCCCGGCGATAATGTCACGGATGCGGGCTTCACCGGCCCACTCGTGGTCATCCATGGTGCCAACTACGCTGTAATGCACCGTGTTTTCGGGGTCTAGGGTGTCGGACTGATCCAGCACGCCCACCCGCAGCCCGCTGCGTCGGGTGACTCGACCGGAATGCGGCTCGATCGTACCGGCGAGCATGCCCAACAGCGTGGACTTGCCTTCGCCGTTGCGTCCCACGAGACCGATGCGGTCGCCGTCGGAAATGCCGATGGTTACCGAGTCAAAGACGACATGGGTGGGATATTCCAGATGTAGGGATTCGCCCCCGAGTAAATGAGCCACGGTTCCATTTTACTTTCGAGGGCAAATCGAGCACGCCGAACCAAGGTCAATTCGCACTGTTGGGGGCGGACGTGGCAGAATACTTAGCGTGTCGGATGACCCCATGCGGGTTTCAGGCACGATCCGCCCTGGTGTAATGGCAACACGCCGGCCTTTGGAGCCGTGCATTCTAGGTTCGAATCCTAGGGGCGGAACATTTCACAGCCCGCGCTACGGCGCGGGCTTTCTTGTACCCGGCAGTTTATGGCTGGGTCAGCCGCGCGCTAGACTGTCACGAGGGGTTTTCTTCATCCATGAATTCCTCCTAGTCGATGTTGCAGGAGAACGCACTTGAGCAGTCAGGCCCAAGCACCAGTCGCCGTGATCGTCCTCGCCGCAGGAGCCGGCACCAGGATGAAATCTACGAAACCGAAGATCATGCATGAAATTGCAGGTCGTTCCATGGTTTCCCACGCTTTACACGCGGCTTCGGCCCTGGAACCAGGCAACTTGGTTGCCGTCGTTCGTCACCAGCGTGATCTGGTGGCCGAGCACATCCTCAACGAATTCCCACAGATCACCATCGCCGACCAGGACGAGATTCCGGGAACCGGTCGCGCCGTCGAGCAGGGCCTCGAAGCACTGGACGAGGGCCTTGAAGGAACCGTCGTGGTGACCTATGGCGATGTGCCGTTGCTCACTAGCGAAGTGCTCGGCGAGCTCGTGGCCACCCACGACGCGCAGGGCAACGCCGTCACCGTGCTCACCACCGAATTGGATGACCCGAGCGGCTACGGTCGTATTCTGCGCGACGAAGCCGGCGATGTCGTGGGCATCCGCGAGCAGAAGGACGCCAGCGAGGCCGAACTGTCCATCCGCGAAATCAACTCGGGGATCTATGCCTTCGACGCTGCCATGCTTCGCGCCGCGTTGAAGGAAGTGACCATTGAAAACGCGCAGCGCGAGAAGTACCTCACCGACGTGCTGGCCATCGCGCGCCGCAACGGAGGCCGCGTAGCGACCGCCCAGATCTCGGATCGCTGGCAGATCGAAGGCGCAAACGACCGGGTGCAGGTATCGCGTCTGGCACGCGTCTACAACGAGCGCCGCTGCGAGTACTGGATGCGTGAAGGCGTGACCATTATCGACCCGTCCAGCACCTGGATCGATGCTGAGGTCGTGCTGAGCCAGGACGTCACCCTGAAGCCCGGTACGCAGCTTCATGGCCGTACCGCCGTCGGTACCGGTGCCATCATCGGCCCAGACTCGACGCTGACTAACGTCATGGTGGGCCAGAATGCCGTCGTGAAGCGAACCGACGCGACCGATGCACGCATTGGCGCGGCCGCCACCGTTGGACCTTTCACTTACCTACGCCCGGGCACCGAGCTGGGTGCCGATGGCAAGATCGGCGCCTTCTACGAAACCAAGAACGCGACGATCGGGCGCGGATCGAAGCTATCGCACCTGGGTTATGTCGGCGACGCCGAGGTTGGCGAATTCACCAACATCGGTTGCGGCAACATCACCGCCAACTATGACGGCGAGAAGAAGCACCGGACCAAGATCGGCTCGCATGTGCGCACCAGCTCGAACACCGTGTTCGTGGCACCGGTTGAAATCGGCGACGGTGCCTACACCGGCGCGGGTGCGGTAGTACGAAAGAACGTCCCGGCTGGCGCGTTGGCGCTATCCGTGGCTCCGCAGCGAAATTCGGAGGGCTGGACGCTGGCAAAACGCCCGGGTTCCTCCTCGGCGGACGCTGCTTTCAAGGCCTCGCTGGACTCCTCGGCCACCGAGTAATCCATCGAAGATCATACATTTCCTCAGAATCACCTCAACGTGACAGCGAAGCGAGCGAGAAAGCATAACCATGAGTGAAATCAGCCATAACGTCGATAAGAAGCTGGTCTTGGCCAGCGGGCGTGCCCACCCGGAACTTGCCGCCAAGGTGGCCAAGGAGCTGGAAACCGAGCTACTGCCGCTGAACGCGTATGACTTCGCCAACGGCGAGATCTACGTCCGTTCGGACGAATCCGTGCGCGGTAAGGACGTCTTTTTGATTCAGTCCTACCCGGCACCGATGAACAACTGGCTGATGGAACAGTTGATCATGATCGATTCGATGAAGCGCGCCTCGGCTCGTCGGATCACCGTGGTGGCTCCGTTCTACCCCTACGCTCGCCAGGACAAGAAGGGACGCGGTCGCGAGCCGATCTCGGCCCGTCTGATCGCCGACCTGTACAAGACTGCCGGTGCCGACCGCATCATCTCGTGCGACCTGCACACCGCGCAGATCCAGGGCTTCTTCGACGGTCCGGTCGATCACCTCTTCGCTTTCCCGGTCTTGGCCGATTACATCCGTACCAAGGTTGATGTCGATGAGATCACCGTGGTGTCCCCGGACACCGGCCGCGTACGTGTAGCCGAGCAGTGGGCCGAGCGTCTGGGCGGTGCCCCGCTGGCTTTCGTGCACAAGTCACGCGATCTGACCGTGCCGAACCAGGCCGAGTCCAAGACCGTTGTGGGCCAGGTTGAGGGTCGTACCTGCGTGCTGATCGATGACATGATCGATACCGGTGGAACCATTGCCGGTGCGGTGCGCGTGCTGAAGGAAGCCGGCGCCAAGGACGTGATCATCGCCGCAACTCACGCAGTGTTCTCGGATCCGGCCGCGCAGCGTCTGGCCGAGTGCGGCGCCCGCGAAGTTGTCGTTACCGACACCCTGCCGATTCCGGAAGAGAAGCGCTTCGAGAACCTCACCGTGCTCTCCATCGCTCCGGTCTTGGCTCGTGCGATCTCCGAGGTCTTCCACGATGGCTCCGTGACCAACCTGTTTGACGGTCGCGCCTAAACGTCGCTGGAATCGATGGCTGGTTTCCCTCTGCGCGGGGGAGGCCGGCCATCGGTTTTTAAGCTTCCGGCGACGGTGGTAGAATTATTGACTGTGCCCAGGCGAGGGAAACGCTTTTATGAGCGGGACCGTTATCGACAAGGCCGGAAAAGCTCTTTCATCCCTTGGATGTTGGATGCTTCCCGAGTCCACGCAAGGGCGTAACCGAAGCATTCATTACCTAAGGAGAA
This sequence comes from Glutamicibacter sp. PS, assembly GCA_031317595.1. Taxonomy (GTDB): domain Bacteria; phylum Actinomycetota; class Actinomycetes; order Actinomycetales; family Micrococcaceae; genus Glutamicibacter; species Glutamicibacter endophyticus. The sequence continues at coordinate 1,901,201 of JANCMB010000001.1, read as the reverse complement.
TAACTATGGCATCTGTCAACCTTGACGCCGTTGTCCGCACCGATTTCGGTAAGGGCGCAGCCCGCCAGGCCCGTCGCGATGGCCAGATCCCGGCCGTTGTATACGGTGCAGGCACCGAGCCGCAGCACGTGCTGCTGCCGGCTCAGGAGACCACCCTGGCCGTTCGTGATCGCAGCGTCACCCTGGTGCTGAACATCGAGGGCAAGGAAGTTTCCACCTCGGTTCAGGATCTGCAGATCCACGCCCTGCACCGCACCGTCGATCACATCGACCTGGTCATCGCCAAGTAGGCAACGCGCGCAGCTTTCGCCAAAATTCATGAACAATGACACTTGGCTGGTAGCCGGGCTCGGGAATCCCGGGCCCGGCTACGCTGGCAATAGGCACAATGTCGGGCAGATGGTGCTCGATGAACTGGCGCACCGTGCCGGTTCCAAATTCAAAACCCACCCCTCGCGGGCCCAGATCATTCAAGGGCGGCTCGGCGTCGGCGGTCCCCGTGTGGTGTTGGCCAAGCCCATGACCTATATGAACGTCTCTGGGGCGCCGGTGGGCAAGCTGGCCAAATTTTTCAATATTGATGTGCAGCACCTGATTGTGGTGCACGATGAGATCGATATCCCCTTCGACAGCATCAAGCTCAAGCGCGGTGGGGGAGAAGGCGGGCACAACGGGTTGCGCGATATCTCCAAGGTTATGGGGTCCAAGGATTACCTGCGGGTGCGTACCGGGGTAGGACGTCCTCCTGGACGTATGGATACCGCGGACTGGGTGCTACAGGACTTTTCTAAGGCCGAACGGCAGACCCTGCCCATGCTGGTGGACTCTGCGGCCGACGCCGTGGAATTTCTTATCGCCCACGGCCTAGAAGCGGCGCAGGCCAAGTTCCACACCGGATCGTAGCCCGTCCTTACTAAGGACCTGCTTAGATGTCTCACGCGGTCAGCGGTGGAATAATTAGCATAAGAACGCATGGTCTAATCGTCGATTAGACGCTCGAAGCCGCTATGAGGGAGATACCAGTGACGTCGGTAACCGGTCACGCAGACACCCAGCACCCGCTGTCCAGCAGCGAGGTCGCCCGGATCAAAGCAGACTTTGAGATTCTCGAGCACCCGATTAACGGTACCGATCTCGTGTACCTGGATTCCGGCGCCACCAGTCAGAAACCGCGGTGCGTCTACGAGGCTGAACAACACTACTATGAGACGGCCAACGCGGCGGTACACCGCGGCGCTCACAGCTTAGCGGTGGAAGCTACCGAACTTTTCGAACAGGCCCGTGAAACGGTGGCCTCTTTCATCGGGGCCCGGTCGAACGAGGTCGTATGGACCTCGAACGCCACCGAGGCCCTGAACCTCATCAGCTATTCGCTGTCCAACGCCTCGGCCGGACTTGGCGGCAGCGCGGCAGAACGCTTTCGGCTAACCCGCGGTGACGAGATTCTCGTGACCGAACTGGAGCATCACGCGAACCTGATTCCTTGGCAGGAATTGGCCTTCCGCACCGGTGCCACACTACGGTACGTGCCGGTGACCGAAGACGGCGCACTACGCTATGACCTGCTCGACGAGCTGGTCACCGAGAGCACGAAACTCATCGCATTCACTCATGTGTCCAATGTGCTTGGCACAATCACCGACGTGGAGCGTTTCGTGCAGGCCGCTCGCCGCGTCGGTGCGCTGACCGTGCTCGATGGGTGCCAGTCGGTGCCGCACCTGCCGGTCGACGTCAAAGCGCTAGATATCGACTTCATGGCTTTCTCGGGACACAAGATGCTCGGCCCCACCGGCATCGGTGCTCTCTACGGCCGCGCCGAGCTCCTCGACGCGATGCCGCCATTCTTGACCGGCGGCTCCATGATCACCGTGGTGGATATGGAACACGCCGAATACTTGCCCTCGCCGCAGCGCTTCGAAGCCGGCACGCAACGCATTGCGCAGGCACACTCGCTGGCCACCGCGGCTAGCTACCTCGATGAGATCGGGATGGAGCGCATTGCCGCTTGGGAAGAGCACCTAGGAACCCTACTGCTCGAAGGGCTCTCGCAACTTGACGGTGTACGCGTCTTTGGCCCCACGGACGCCCCACGCATCGGCACTGTACCCTTCGAAGTCATGGGGGTGCACCCACACGATGTCGGGCAGTATCTAGACTCTCGCGGAATTGCGGTACGTGTAGGCCACCACTGCGCGCAGCCGCTGCACCGGGCGCTAGGCGTCACCGCCACGACACGTGCCAGTACCTACCTGTACAACACCGAAGAAGACGTCGCCGCGTTGATCGCCGCCGTCGGCTCGGTTCGTGAATATTTTGGAGTTTAAGTGAACGAGCTTGATCAGCTTTACCAGCAAGTGATCCTGGATCACGCCAAGCGCCGCGTGGGTTCGCCTCTGGTAGAACCTGCCGCGGCGGCTCAGGGCGAATCGCATCAGCACAACCCGATCTGCGGCGATCAGATCCGCGTGCGGGTTGGTCTGGATGAACAGAACGTGTTTACCTCCGTGAGCTGGGAGGGCGAGGGATGTTCGATCTCCATGGCCTCAGCCTCGGTACTGAGCGAAATGCTTCCGGGCATGGGACGCGATCAGTTCTTAACCACCCTTGACGCCTTCCGAGAGATGATGCGCTCGAAGGGAACCGCGACCCCGGATGAGGAAGTGCTCGAGGACGCAGCGGCCTTCGTTGGCGTCTCGAAGTTCCCGGCGCGAGTCAAATGCGCGATGTTGGCCTGGGTTGCGGCCGAAGCGGCCATGTTCGGAGCCAGTTCTTAGTTCGCCGCGCTGACCTCCACGCGATAAAGGCACCTCGAACCGAAACGATGTTCGGATCGAGGTGCCTTCGCTGTCGCTAGCCTCTGGTTAGCCCCGCGGTGTGGCGAGAGGATCAGGCTCAGAATCGACCGTGGCTGCTTGTAGGAACGGGGGCTCGTTCGGGTCGGTTGAGACCGCCGCACGAACCTTCGCGCCGCGCAGGTAACCAATGATGCCCAGCAGGAGGATCGCCGCGAGGGTGCCGAGCGCGAAGACCTCGAAGGACAGCTGCGAAACGCCCCAGATCTCAACGAAGTCATACTCCACGTTGAACAGCGCCTCGAGGGTACCGGGGAAGATCGCTACCCATGAGCCCAACAAGATCCATGCGAAGCAGATGCCGCCGAGCAACTTGAAGACGCCATCGGAAACCGGGACTCGGAACGGGCGCACGGCATCCGGATACTTACTGCGCAATTTGGTCGCGGCCGGAATGGCAATGAGGTAGCTGAGCAAGAAAGTTGAGATCGAAATGGTCAGCACCACCGAGAAGACGGCGCCACTGGTACCCGAAAGCTGCATCGCGGCGAGCATGAATACGGTGGAGACGACTCCAGAGAGCGTATTGACTCTCACGGGTGTACCGAGCTTTTCGTGGAAGCGGCCGAAGAAGCCGCCGAAGAATGAACCATCGGCCGCTGCCATGGCCTGCATACGGTCTGAAATGATCATCCACGCCCCTCCCTGTGAGACAAGGACGAAGCAGAAGACCACCGCGCTGATCGCAAGTATCGCATCGGTTGCCGGACCGAAAATAGTGAACACGGTAGCCACGGCTCCAAAAAGCCCACCGATGCCGGTGATCTCATCCAGCGGCACCACCATCAAAATGGCCAGCACCGGCAGAAGATAGCTTCCGGCGGCCAAGAGCGAGGTGCGCATAATCGAGACCGGTACGTCCTTGGCAGGATTCTTCATTTCACCGGCCGCACTGTTCCCGGATTCGAAACCGAGGAAGGAGAACAGCAACAGCGGCGTCAGGCCCAAAAAGCCGCCCATGGTCGGGCTAAAGTCCCCAAGATTCAGCCCGTTGAAGCCGTGAATGAAACCGTAGATCAAGGTGACAATTAGGAAGAATGCGAGGAAGGCCAGCTTGAGGATGGCACCGAGGGAGGGGAGCCACTTGCCGTGTTTCAAGCTGACAATGGCCGAGCTGACCGTGATCCAAATGAATCCGAGTTTGAACAGGTAGTCGGTGAGCGACCCGGCAGCAATGGGGGAGACGAATTCCGACCAGGTCTCTACGGCCACGAAGGCCATGGCCCCGCCCACCCACACGGGCTGAGTCACCCAAGTCAGCAGCGATGCGATGGCCGCCACCACCCGACCGAAGGCCATTTTGGTCCAGATATAGACGCCGCCTTCTTCGGTGAATGCTCCGCCGGTCTCGGCAAAGATTAGCCCATAGGGGATCATGAAAGTGAAAGCTAATACCAGCGTCCAGGTAAAGGTTTCGGGGCCGTAGCCGGAGACTTGGCCGAGTACTTCGATGGATACAACCGCTGCAACGACAAGCAGAAGGATGTCCATCCTCCCCAGACTCTTTTGCAGATGTTTGGTTTGTTCTTGGGCCAGCTGCGTGGCTGATGATCTCGTTGACATCCTCAGTCCTTAAATGCGAGATTCCTGAAGTCCCGTGCGGGTGCTCCCTCGGGGCTACTGTGGTCAGTTGCTCCGCCTTTGCGAGGGGCGAAGTATGTCCCGGGGTGCCCGCGGTGGATGCGTCGCGGGAACCGGGGCCGTGCTGATTGCTCAAGCCTATGACGCGCGTTACATCGGGTAAACAGGTTTATTGAGATGATTATCATGCATTAATTTGATGAAGAGACTGCCGAGCCCGCGATGAGCTGTCGCCCCCTGGAATGCCCGCGTAGTGACATGGCGCAGACGAGGGCCGCGCACAGGTCTAGTGCGATGAGCGCAAGCATCCAGTGGCCGTGCGTTGAGCTGTGGCTAAGGTTTCGGCTCGTCGCGGTGCCGTGGTGCCCTCCGTTGGAATACATGGCCGTGAGCAGTCCCATGTGAACGAGTGCCGAAGCGGCGCACATCAGCATGGTTTCCCGTGCCTTCTTCTCTTCCGCGCATCGCGTCAGTCGCATATGCACGGTGCAGACTAGGCAGATGATCCCGGTGATCAACATGCTAATTCGCATGGAACCCTGACTTGCTAAGGTCGCCACTAAGTGCAGTGTGAGGGTGCTGTATCCGGCCGCGCTAACCATGCGCGATGACGGGCCGGGTGGTCGCCATGAGGCAATTCGGGGGTGGTCGGCATGTGCGGCCATGTTTTCTCCCTCGTGAAGTTTTTGAGTGATGCTCTTTACGGATCCGCGTGACTCCTGTAACAATCTTTATTGAACACTTGTATCACCAAAACTTCTTCGGAGGAATACCATGACGGTCCAAGATCAGGATCTGCGCACCACGATCGACCATCCGCTGAACCAGATCACCGCGGAGGAAATTCGCCTCACTCGCACGATCCTCGATAGGGCAGGCTTGTTGCGTGAGACCTCGCGCTTCGCCTATGTGGGTTTGGTCGATCCAAGTAAGGAAGAGCTGTACGCCGCCGCACCGCAGCCCGTCGATCGCAAGGTCCGTGTGATGCTCTATGACCCCAGCATTCCCGAATCTCTAGATCTCACGCTGTCCCTGAGCGAAGAGCGCGTGGAGACGCAGCGTGAAATTGATCCGGCGAACGACGGCCAAGTGCCGGTGTTGCTCGAGGAATTCGAGACCGTCGAGGAGATCCTCGCAAACGATGAAGGATGGATCAAGGCGCTGGCCGATCGTGGCTTGAGCCCGCAGCAGGTACGCGTTGCTCCACTCTCTGCGGGTGTCTTCGACTATGAGAACGAAGAGGGCAAGCGTCTGCTGCGTGGGTTGGGCTTTGTCCAATACGATGCCCAAGATCATGCGTGGGCTCACCCGATCGACCGTTTAGTTGCCTTTGTTGACCTTGAAAACCGATGTGTCGATCGGCTGATCGATGACGGCCCGGTACCGGTACCTGAGGTCAACGGCAACTACACCGACCCACAGGTGAGCGGCCCCGTTCGCACCGACCTGAAGCCAATCGAGATCACCCAGCCCGAGGGGCCCAGCTTCACCTTGGACGGCAATCACCTGTCGTGGCTTGGCTGGGATCTTCGCGTGGGATTCGACGCGCGCGAAGGGCTGGTGCTGTACCAGATCCACCACACGCACGGCCAGCGTCGTCGTCCGGTGATCCACCGTGCCTCGATCTCCGAAATGGTCGTACCCTACGGCGACCCCGCCCCCTACCGCAGCTGGCAGAACTACTTCGACACCGGCGAGTATCTGGTCGGCCGGGATGCCAACTCCCTGCGTCTTGGCTGCGACTGCCTAGGCGACATCACCTACATGTCGCCGGTAGTCGCCGATGACTTCGGCAACCCACGCGTTATCGACAACGGCATCTGCATCCACGAAGAGGACACCGGTATCGCCTGGAAACACACCGACGAGTGGGCCGGATCCAACGAAGTGCGCCGCAATCGCCGCCTGGTGATCTCCTTCTTCACCACCGTGGGCAACTACGACTACGGCTTCTACTGGTACCTCTACCTCGATGGCACCATCGAATTCGAGGCCAAGGCCACCGGCATCGTCTTCACCGCCGCACTGCCGGATAACAGCTACCCCTACGCCTCGGAAATCGCCCCGGGACTGGGCGCTCCCTTCCACCAGCACCTGTTTGGCGCACGCCTGGACATGATGCTCGACGGCGCGACCAACTCGGTCGAAGAACTCGAAGTGGTCCGCCTGCCCAAGTCCGACGGTAACCCGCACGGCAACGCCTTCACCCAGCGCCGAACCCTGCTCGCTCGCGAGAGCGAAGCCGTGCGCGACGCTAACGCCGCCGCCGGACGCGTTTGGCATGTCAGCAACCCGAATTCGCTCAACAAGCTGGGACAACCGGTTGGCTACACGCTGTACCCGGAGAACAACCCAACCCTGGCAATGGCCGACGATTCGTCAATTGCCGCCCGCGCCGGATTCACCCGGCACGACCTCTGGGTGACTCGCTACGCAGCCGAAGAACTGTATGCAGCCGGAGACTTGGTCAACCGCCATCCCGGGGGAGCCGGCCTACCAAGCTATGTGGCCCAGGACCGTGAACTTGACGGAGAGGACATCGTGCTGTGGCACAGTTTCGGGCTGACGCACTTCCCACGCCCCGAAGACTGGCCGATCATGCCGGTGGACACCGTGGGTTTCACTCTCAAACCGCATGGCTTCTTTGATGAGAACCCAACACTTAACCTCCCGGCCAGCGTCAGCTCGCACTGCGCCAGCGAAACACAGAGCGGCGGATGCCACTAGGTTTTGGCCCTCGCTGAATACACCGGTTACCGGTGACTAGAACTATGGGTGGTGGCGCCGGTGCGGCGCCGCCACCCATAGTGCTGCGTGGGCTGCACGTATGATCGGACAGAGTTGTGTACACGCAGTGAAAGGACGGGTGCCGATGCCCAAATTGGTTGATCACGACGAGCGACGTACCACGATTATCCAGACCACCTGGGAGATTATCGCCTCGCAAGGCATGGAGAACGCCACCATGCGGGACATCGCTGCCGCCTGCGGCTATGCCGGCCCCGGGGTTATTGGCCACTATTTTCCGAGTAAGGACGCGCTGCTACTGGCCTCATATGAACTGATCTGCCAGCGCACCAATGAGCGGATCGATCGTGCGGTGATGCAGAAAACCGGGCTCCGGGCGCTTCTTGCCATGTGTCTTGAAATCATTCCCGCCGAGGAACTGACCCGCACCGAGGCCAGGGTGGCCGTGGCCTTTTGGCAGCGCGCGCAGACAGATTCCAAGCTCCGTGCCGTCGGTGCCGCCACGCTGGGGCAATGGAGGGCACGAATGCTCAGCTACCTCTCCCAAGCGCAGGTAGCGGGAGAGGCCGCCAAGTCGATACGCGTTGATCAGGTGGTCGATGAGCTACTCAACGTGATGATGGGCCTACATATCACCTCGATGCTAGACCCACAGCAGATGAGCGAAAGTGGCCAGCGACGCCTGCTGCGCGCCATGATCGACGCGCTGCAGGTGCACTAAGGCTTAGTTTCAGCCGGGCCGGTGCCTTGACGCTCGGCGATTTGGGCTCGAATGGCTTGCGCAACCACACGCATTCTCGCGGTCGGACGTTGGGTGCGTAATCGGGCGAGCACGGTGCGCAACGAAGGCACCTCATTGGAAATCTGCACGGTGGCAATTGAGCTGCCGTCATAGGTCAATTGATGCGCTGGCCGCTGGTGCAGAATCGAGTACCCATGGGCATGGGCGACAAAGGTGCGAACCGTCTCATAGCTGGCCGATTGAAAACGAATCTCTGGTTGCACCCCGGCCTCGTGCAAAATCGACAGCATGAGTTCTTTGGAGTGCGGCATATCGAGCAAGATAAAGGGTTCATCGGCGAGCTGGCGCAAATCAATCTCTTGCTTGCCAGCGAGCCGGTGCTCGGCCGGGAGCGCCACATAGGGGCGTACCGAATTCACCGGGGAGGCCAGCACCGTTGGTGGGATCCCCAAGTCATAACTTAGGGCCAAATCGGCTCGGCCCTCGAGCAGTGCCTGGGAGCAGCCGGCGGCGTCGGCTTCGAGCACCTCCAGGCGCAACTTGGGGTGGGTGTCTTGGAGCCGGGAGACGAGATCCGGAATATGGAAGGGTGCCAGCGTCGTGAAGCAGACGAGGCGCACGGTGCCCGAAACGCTGCTTTGGTCACCCTTGGCGTTCTCAACCACTTCTTCCATATGTGCCAGTACCGAGTTTGCGTCCCGGAGAAACAGCTCACCGGCCTGCGTGAGCACCAGACCTTTGGAACGCTGGCGGATGAACAGCTGGGAACCGATGTGTTTCTCCAACTGGGCCACCGCGCTGGAGACCGCCGATTGTGCCACGTTCAGTCGCTCGGCCGCGGCCGTCATTGAAAGACGGGCGGCGGCCTCAGAGAAGTAGCGCAACTGGGTAAGCGTCACATCCATGGTCAAAGTCTCGCATTCTCCTCGCCTCGTGGCCCCATCGGACCGTCCGGTCAATTGGGCGATTACACACAGTTAAACGCACGATGGCCCACCGACCGGTGTGCCACCGCGCGTCTACTGCTAGAAACCTTAGCCGAATTGAATCCAGGTTGTTTTCAGCGCGGAATAGTTATCGAGGGCGTGCACCGAAAGGTCCTTGCCGAAACCCGATTGCTTGAAGCCGCCGAAGGGAGTGGTCAACCCCAATGCATCGACGGTATTGACGGATACCGTACCGGCGACCAGCCGCTGCGAGACCCGGTGGGCCCGAGCCAGATCGGCGGTGAACACCGAGGCGGCCAACCCGAACTCGGTCTCATTGGCCAGGGCAATGGCCTCATCTTCGCTGTCAAAGGCCTGCACGGTGGCCACCGGTCCGAAAACTTCAACGCGGTGCAGCTCGTGATCGTCCGGAAGTCCGGTAATCACCGTGGGCTGGATGTACGCGGTCGAACCGTGAAAGCTCAGGCGTTCTCCGCCGCAACGCACCACACCTTCTTCGGCCGCCCGGCCGATGAAACCCTGAATGGTGTCGGCGTGTGCCTCATCGACCAGCGCGCCGGCGCCCGCGTTGTCCGGGTCCAAGGGGTCGCCCACTGCGTAGGCACCGGCTTCTTCGATGAGCAACTGCACAAATGGTTCGAAGACCGAGCGTTCGACGAGTATTCGAGAATTGGCCGAACAGACTTCGCCTTGGTTGTAGAAGGCACCAAAGGCCGCCTTGGCGGCAGCGACACGTAACTCGGCGGTATCGGCGAATATGAGGTTAGCGCTCTTTCCGCCGGCCTCGAGACATAGACGTTTCATATTGGACTGCCCGGCAGCCACCTGCAGGGACTTAGCTACCTGCGTCGAGCCGGTGAAGGTTAGTGCATCAACGTCTGGGTGACGTGCCAGCCGGTCACCGACCACCGACCCACGCCCGGTCACAACATTTAGTACGCCAGCCGGGATCCCGGCCTGCTGAGCGAAATCGGCAAGACGAAGCGCGGTCAACGAGGACTGTGTTGCGGGTTTGAGCACCACACTATTGCCCAGCATGAGAGCCGGCGCCAATTTCCAGGCCGCGATTTCCAACGGATAATTCCATGGAGTGATGGCGGCTATGACACCCAGCGGCTCGCTGGTGACCAGCGCGGTGGACCCCGGCGGGGTGACCGGAATTTCGTCATGCGTCTTATCGGCTAGCTCCGCGTACCACCTAAAGGTGGCAGCGGCCCCGGGAATATCGACCGTAAGGCTCTGCGCGATGGGTTTGCCCATGTCGCGCGTTTCGAGTTCGGCCAGCTCTGCGGCGTTCTCCTCGAGGAGCTCGGCCAGTCTCAGGAGCGCTTTCCGTCGGTCAACGGCCGAGATCCGGGACCAAACACCGGACTCAAAGGTGCTCCGGGCCAAGGCGACCGCTCGATCGACCTCGCGGTCGGTGCAGTCCGAGATCCGCGCGATAAGTGAGCCGTCGATCGGTGAAATATCGTCGATGTAGGCTCGTTGTTCTTGGCGCTCGCCGATGACGGCGCGTCCATCGAACACGGCTGTATTGACCTGACTCATGATGAGACTCCTAGGGATTGGGCAGGGCGTGTGCCGAGGCGGCTGAGGGCGACATCGATCACCGTGTGAGCTAAAGCGATGGCACCGTCACGCAGGGCCCGTTCGGCACCTTCGCCCACGCAGGCGGCGGCGAACTCCGGTTGGTGGTTACTGGCCGTACCGCCGACCCCGATATAGGGGTGAATGGCGTTGACGAGCTGGGACACATTTCCCATGTCGGTCGAGGCACGATTCATGGTCGCCGCGGCGGGATCCACGGAAAAGTCCCTTCCCAGCGCCTGCGCATTGGCCCGGTAGAAATCCAGCGCCTGCTCATCGGTGCGCATCTCGGCGTAGCGTTGGCTTTCTTCGGTGATTTCCAGCGTCGCGCCGGTGGCCAGCGCGCCGGCTTCGAAACAACGGCGCACCCGCTGCTCAAGTTCGAGTAGTTCCTCGGTAGTTTCGGCACGCACGTACCAGCGTCCCTCCGTGCGCTCGGGGATGGCATTCGGTGCCTGACCGCCGTTGGTCTGCACCCCGTGAACACGAACCGTGGAGGGCAGCTGTTGCCGCAACAGGCCCAGGGCTACCTGGGCGATGAGGAAGGCGTCGTTGGCGTTGATACCGCGTTGCGGGTACGCCGCTGCATGTGCCGCTCGTCCGGTGTAGGTCACATGCCAGTGCGTCACCGCGAAGGGTCGCGCCTCGGCCACGTCCACGGGCGCCGGATGGGCCATCAGCGCAAAATCAAGATCGCGGAAGGCGCCACGATCCATGAGTTCGATCTTTCCGCCGCCACCTTCTTCGGCCGGCGTGCCGATGACCTGTACTTCGAGTCCCAGCCGATTGGCGACCCGGGCCAGGCCCAGAGCGGCGCCGGTAGACATCGCGGAGATGAGATTATGGCCGCAGGCGTGGCCAAGACCCGGCAAGGCGTCGTACTCGGCCATGAGCCCAACGGTGAATCGGGTGTCGCCGGTGGGCGTGTAGCGGGCCCGGAAGGAGGTTTCGAGCCCGAGATAGGGTTGTTCGATCGTGAAGCCGTGGTCGGCGAGTACTCCGGCAACGTCGGCGCTCGATCGGTGTTCTTGCCAGCCCAGTTCGGGATGGGCATGTAACCGGTTGGATAGGCCGATGAGCTCACCCAGAAGTTCGCTGATGCGCTCGTGCGCTGCCGTCTTGACGTCGTTATTCATCGCCGGGCACCCCGTAGGAAGGGGCAAGGAGCGGATCAAGGCCACGGTTAATGTAGTCCTGGCGCTGCGGTAGCCAAATCTCCAGCAGCTCGGCCAGTTTGCCAACGGGGTCGGTTTCGTCCCAGTCCACGCGGAGATCGGTCACGCGCCAGCCGGCGTTCCCCACCACGCTGAGCCCGGCCGAATGCACCGGACCGGCTTCGCCGCCGGCATCCATGGCTGCCCGGAGCCCTGCCAGGAGCCGTTCTTCGATGGTTCCGGTGTCTTGCAGCGCCGCTTGCACCATGGCGTCGAGCACCTCGAGGCTGGAGAGCATGTTGCCGGCAGCGACCGCATTGGGGTGCTGCACCGAGCCGTAAATCCCTAGCGCCTGGGCGCCGGAGTGCACGGCGGTATTACCGTCGGCATCGAGGACCAGCAGCTGCCGGTAGTCAATGGCCTGGTCATCCGCGTCGGCGAGAACGGCGTCGAGGGCCTGTTGTGCCGTCGCTCCGGCCTGCAACTGGGCAAGCAACTGCTGGCCGAGTCGGGGATCGGTGACATTCTGCGAATGCGCCGCTCCGAACCCGTCGGCCAGGTTCAGGCAACGGGCGGCCACGGCCGGGGAGGAAGAGGAGATCGCCGAGCCGATTTCTCCGGTGCGTTCGTCGCGCAGAATCAGTGAGAAAGTCATCGTTAGGCTCCGTCCTGGCTCAGTACCGCGGTGGCATCGATTTCGACCAGCCATTCGGGTCGGGCCAATGCTTGCACGACGATGCCGGTCGAAACCGGGTAGACACCCTTGAGCCAGCGCCCCATGGTGCGGTATACGTCCTCGCGGTAGCGCGGGTCGATGATGTAGACGGTGACTTTGACGATGTCGGCGAGGCTGCTGCCCGCTTCCTTGAGCAGCATGTCGATATTGGCCATGGCTTGCTCGGTCTGCGCCACAACGTCGCCGATCCCGACCGATTCGCGGGTGTCGAGGTCCTGACCAATCTGGCCGCGCAGGTACACGACCCCATTGGCCACTACCGCTTGGCACAGGTCGTTATCGAGGTTCTGTTCGGGGTAGGTCTCTTTGGTATTGAATGGTCGCAACCGGGTATGTGTCGGCATGGTCATGGCTCCTTAGGATGAGAGGTGAGGCGGTGCCTGTGACCATTCTTGATGCACGCCATGTATCTGTAAAATAGTCAAAATCTACGAACTGCATCACTTTTTCTGATTTATGCGGCACGAGGGGTCTGCGACGGAACGCGTGGCCCGCGCGTAGGCGGCTCAGTGGTGCGAGCCGCGCTTCATTGGCTTTCTTGATGACAAGCAGAGCAAATGATCTAATTTTCTGATGAACTGGAACACATAAGACTGTTGGACAGTTACCTCCGCTCGACGGTTTGCTTGGTGTTATCACCAATCAAAAACCTTCCCTTCTAGATGTACGAGACCAGAGCTCCCCCGCGAGCCTGGGCCTCGTGTGCGAAGCCTTCACCGAGCGGAGTGAAACCTATGGCTGAAGAAGTCATCGAAACGACCGAAGTTCTCGTGGTGGGTGCCGGGCAAGCCGGTATCGCCATGAGCGAGCATCTAAGCTCGATGCAGATCCCGCATCTTGTACTAGAGCGCTATGCCATCGCCGAACGCTGGCGCAATGAACGTTGGGACTCCCTCGTGGCCAACGGCCCGGCCTGGCACGATCGGTTCCCCGGCCTCGAATTCGAGTCCGTGCAGCCCGATGAATTCGCCACCAAGGATCAGGTGGCCGACTACTTAGCCGCCTACGCGCAAAAATTCCAGGCGCCGATTCGATGCGGGGTAGAGGTCACCAAGGTGACCAAGAAGCCAGGGGCTCAAGGATTTATTGTCCAGACCTCGGCCGGTACCATCGAGGCCCGCTTCGTGGTCGCCGCCACCGGCGCCTTCCAGCAGCCGGTGATACCGGAGCTCATTCCGGAATCTGCCGAATTGGAGCAATTGCATTCGAGTTCCTACCGCAATCCGAAGCAGCTGCCCGCAGGCGCGGTACTCGTGGTCGGGGCCGGGTCCTCGGGGGTGCAGATTGCCGATGAAATCCAGCGCTCGGGGCGTCAGGTTTACCTAGCCGTAGGCCCGCACGATCGTCCGCCCCGTAGCTACCGCTCCCGCGACTTCGTCTGGTGGCTTGGCGTTCTGAATAAATGGGAAGCTTCGGCCCCGGCCGCGGGTGCCGAACATGTCACCATCGCCGTCAGCGGAGCACACGGCGGACGCACCGTCGATTTCCGTGAGCTCGCAAAGTCCGGAATCACCCTGGTGGGTCGGGCCAATGAGTATGTCGATGGCGTGATGAAGTTCGGTGACGATCTCGTAACCAACGTGAACCGTGGCGACGATAATTACCTCTCACTGCTCGCCGAGGCCGACGAATACATCGAGCGCAATGGGTTGGACCTACCCGAGGAGCCCGAGGCCAAGGTCATCGGACCCGATCCCGAATGCATGGTTAATCCATTGCGCGAGCTCGATCTTAAGCAGGCTGAGGTCAATTCGGTGCTGTGGGCTACCGGCTTTAGCTCCGATTACTCCTGGTTGGACGTCGACGCCTTCGATGAGCGTGGGCGACCGGTGCAGGCTCGCGGGGTCTCGCGTGAACCGGGTATCTACTTCCTTGGGCTACCGTGGCAGTCCCGCCGTGGTTCGAGCTTCATCTGGGGTGTCTGGCACGATGCAAAGTACCTCGCCGATCACATCGGTATCCAGCGAAGCTACCAGCAGTATGAACTGAGCGAGCTAGCACAGGCGTAGATCGCGATTCGGTAGCGTCCGCCGGAATTGGTGCGCGCTACCGCGCTGAGATCCCCTGGAAAGGAATTTCGGGTGATGACTACCCGCGAAGAAAGCGATTCTCTTGGTAGCCGCCGGATTCCGGCCGATGCGTACTATGGGATCCATACCGTACGGGCCTGTGAGAACTTTCCCATTTCCGCCCGCCCCATCAACATCTATCCCACCCTCATCCGTGCACTGGCCAGCATCAAACAGGCCGCGGCCCGCGCCAATGCCCGGATTGGGGTCCTAGAGGCCGGCCGCGCGAAGTTGATCGAGGCCGCGTGCCAAGAGGTGATCGACGGGCAGCTACATGATCAGTTCATCGTTGACATCATTCAGGGCGGCGCAGGCACCTCAACGAATATGAACACCAACGAAGTGATCACCAACCGCGCGCTGGAGCTTGCCGGTCGGCAGAAGGGCGACTACGCCTGGTTGCATCCCAACGACCACACCAACTGCAGCCAGTCAACCAACGATGTTTATCCCACCGCGGTAAAACTCGCGCTGGCCTTTGCCCTCGAAGGCCTGTTGGGTGAACTCGAGGCGTTAGCCGATGGCTTTGGTGCCAAGGCCGAGGAGTTTTCCGGCATTCTCAAAATTGGCCGCACGCAGCTACAGGACGCCGTGCCGATGACGCTGGGGCAGGAGTTTCAGGCCTTCTCGGTGACGCTGCACGAAGACGTGCAACGGTTACGTGAGGCCGTGGCACTATTGCACGAGGTCAACATGGGCGCCACGGCGATTGGAACCGGGATCAATGCCCCGGAAGGGTACCGGCAGGAGGTTATCCGGCAACTGCGCGCGGTGACCGGGCTTGCGGTGGTCAGCTCCGGAGATTTGATCGAATCCACGAGCGATACCGGGGTTTTCGTTACCTTCTCTGGGGCGCTGAAGCGCACCGCGTTGAAGCTCTCGAAAATTTGCAATGATCTGCGGCTGCTTTCTTCCGGGCCGCAAGCGGGCTTTGCCGAGATCAATTTGCCCCCACGTCAGGCTGGCTCCTCGATCATGCCGGGCAAGGTGAATCCGGTAATTCCGGAGGCGGTGAACCAGGTGGCCTTCGCCGTGGCCGGTGCGGATGTGACGGTGTCCATGGCGGTCGAGTCCGGTCAGTTGCAACTCAACGCCTTCGAGCCGGTAATCGCCCACTCGCTGCTGCAGTCCATGACGTGGCTTCAGCAGGCCTGTGGCACTCTGCACCGTCACTGTGTCCAAGAAATCACCGCCAATGAGCAGCGTCTGAGGGATTCCGTGGCACGCTCCGCCACGGTCATTACCGCGCTGGCGCCGGTCCTTGGTTATGCGCGGGCCGCGCAATTAGCCAAGCTGGCGTTGAGTTCCCATCGGCCGGTGACGCAACTGGTGGGCGAAACCGAGTTGCTCGAGCCGGCAGAGCTGGCCCGGTTGCTCGATCCCGGGACGCTCACGGGCGCCGTACAAGCAACCCCTGCTCAAGCCGTGCGGCGTTAACGCGGTGCTCGGGCCGCCGCAACCACGGCGGCCCGAAAGCACGGGTGGCCTAGAGGCGAACCAGCATCTTGCCGGTGTTAGCCCCGCGCATCATCTGAATGAAGGCATCCACGGTGTTCTCTAGACCGTCGACGATGGTCTCGTCGTAGGCGATCTTTCCTTCGGAGAACCAGCGGCCCATATCTGCGTAGAAGGCGTTGGCGTGCTGCAGGTAGCTGCCGAGGGTAAAGCCCTGAAGCTTCAGTCCGCGCGTGATCAAGTGCGACATGTTGCGTGGGCCCTTGGCGGTGTCGGTGCTGTTGTAACTGGAGATCGCACCACACAGTGCGGCGCGGCCGCCATTGTTGAATGACTCCAGGGCCGCCTCAAGTTGCTCCCCACCCACGTTGTCGAAGAAGACATCAATGCCTTCCGGGGCTACCTCGGCGAGCAATTCGATGGCTGGCCCGTTCTTGTAATTGAAGGCGGCATCGTAGCCGTACTTGCTGGTGAGTAGTTCCACCTTCTCGTCGCTGCCGGCCGAGCCGACCACGCGCTTGGCGCCCATGAGCTTGGCAATTTGCCCTGCGGCGCTTCCTACAGCCCCGGCGGCACCGGAAATGAAGACGGTCTCGCCTTCCTGCAGGCCGGCCACTTCCTTTAGGCCGACATAGGCGGTCATTCCGGTCATCCCCAGCATGTGTAGGTTCAGCGAGGAAGGCAGGTCTTGGCGATCGGGAACCTGGCGAAAGGTTTCGGCTGGGGCCTGAACGGTGTCGCTCCAGCCGTGCTGGTGCAGCACGAGCGCGCCGACCGGCAGGGTCTCGGCATTCGATTCGACGACGCGGCCCACGGCACCGCCGGTGATCTGCTCACCGATTTCGTAGGGAGCCACATAGCTGCGTGCATCGCTCATGCGGCCACGCATGTAGGGGTCCACGGAGAGGAACTCGTTGCGCACGCGTACCTGTCCTGCAGGGAGTTCTGCATAGGTGACGGTGCGGGTTTCGAAGTTCTCTTCGGTGGGCCAACCGGTGGGGCGTGCGGCCAAAAGAATCTGCGTGCTGGTGAACTCGGTCATGAGTACTCTCCCTTTCTGTAACGGTCATTCCAATATATACTGGAATGGTTGTTACAGAAAAGGAGAGTTATGCCACGCGTGCAGGAATTCGAGCGAGACGCCGTGGTGCGAGCGGCCCGAGGCGTCTTCTGGGAACAGGGCTTCGAGAACGCCTCGATCCCAGCCTTGGAGCGCGCCACGGGGCTGAGCCGGTCAAGTCTCTACAACGAATTCGGGTCCAAGCGCGGCCTGTTCGATGCCGCAGTGCAGAGTTACCTTGAAGAGGTTTTGCGTCCGCGCCTAGCGGCGCTGCAGACCGATCCGGTCAACGCCAGTGCGCTGGGGGACTACCTGGAATCGCTGGAAGGGCTTTTTGCAGACCCCGACTCGCTGCCTACGGCTAACGGCTGCCTGTTGATCAATACCGCCGGGGCCCCTATGGGGCACGATGAGCACATCGCGGAGGTCATCGGTGGCTACCGTGATGAACTCTACGCCGCCGTGCTGCGCGGGGTATGCGCCAGCCGTCCGGAGGTCGAAGAGCGTTGCAGCCTACGAATGGCCGAAGCGATCACCGGGTTGATCATCGCCGCTTATGCGCTGATACGAATAACTCCCGCGCAGGCGCAGGCATTGCTGCGCACCGCACGGGAGCTATTAGTCGAGCTTTCGGGGCGTTAGGAGTTCTTTTCTTCCTGCTCGTAGACGTCCGGAATGCCGTCGCGGTTTTCATCGGCGGTTTCCCGGGCGAGTAGAACCTTGTAGCGGCGGTTACGCGGCACCAGCCAGAGCGCACCGAGGATTGCTGCGAGGAAGGACCCGGTTAAGATCGCGACCTTCGCGTGCTCGTAGTGCTCGGACTCGAGGCCGAAGGACAGCTCGGAAACCAGCAGGGACACGGTGAATCCGATACCTGCCAAGAAGGTAACACCCAGCAGATCGCCCCACTTGACGTCCTTATCCAAGTTCGCCTTGGTGAACTTGGTCAGAATCCAGGTGAATGCCATGATGCCGATCGGCTTACCGAGCACCAAACCGAGAATAATGCCCCACAGCACCGGATCCGTGAACAGGCCATTGCTGCCCCCCTCTGGGTTGAAGACCGTCACGCCGGCCGAGAAGAAGGCGAAAACCGGAATACAGAAGCCCGAGGACAGCGGGCGGAAACGATGTTCGAACTCTTCGGCCAGCCCGTGTCCGGGCAGGCCATCCTTGCGTCGAACCGGGACGCAGAAGCCGAGCACCACACCGGCGATCGTAGCGTGGATGCCGGAACCGAAGAAGAAGACCCAGGTAATAATGCCCAGCGGTAAGAGGATAACCCAGGCCGCCCAAGGGTGGTATCCGAAGAGCTTGCGCGCCTTATGCGATAGCAGGGCGAAGAGCGCAACCGGGATGATCGCTAGCGCCAGGTAGCCCCACTGGACATCATCGGTGAAGACAAAGGCGATAATGACGATCGCGATCAAGTCATCGACCACGGCCAAGGTCAGCAAGAAGATGCGCAGCGCGGCCGGCAGTGCCGAGCCAATGACGGCCAAGACGGCCACGGCAAAGGCGATATCGGTGGCGGTGGGGATGGCCCAGCCCTTGAGGGTTTCTGGACCATTAGCCAGGTTCATTGCCACGAAAATCAACGCGGGGACGATCACGCCGCCGAAGGCAGCCGCCACCGGAACGGCGGCGGTCTTCATATCCTTCAAGTCGCCGACGACGAATTCTTTCTTCAATTCCAAGCCGGTGAGGAAGAAGAATACCGCCAGCAGTGCGTCGGCGGCCCAGTGGCCCAGCGAGAGATCGAGGTGCAGTCCGATGCTCTCGAAGTCGACTCCCAGGTGGAAGTCGCGCAATGCGAAATAGGACTCACGTAGCGGGGTGTTGGCCCAGATCAGTGCGATGATGGCGCCAGCGATCAGCACCATACCGCCGACGGTTTCCTTGCGCAGGATATCGCCGATGCGGACGGATTCTCCGTAACTGGGCCGTGAGAAAAGCTTGCGTGGTGAACCCGGAGATGGGTTTGGAGTCATAAGTGAACTCACCTAATGTCGTTGAACTGTCTTACACGCCGACCAGACTTCCCGGCACACCTAAGTCTTAACCCTATCGCGTCGTGCGTCACAGGCGGGAAAACTCCCGGACTATGGCGCGCTAGGCAACCATCGTCCGGGAGCTGAGTAACCGGGAAAGGAGACTACTTGGACAGCCAGGCGCTGACCTGTGAGGCCTGCAGGTTCAGGGCCTTGCCCAGATAGGGTTCGGCCGCCGAGGCCAGCTTGCCGCCGATGAAGGGGATAGAGGAAGAAACCTGAGCGTCGATGGCGAACTCGGTGGAATCACCGGCTGCGATTAGGCGCTCGGTGCCATTGACGTTCACCGGCACACCAGCCACCGAGATTTTGACCTCGGCGCTACGGTTACCCTGCGCATCCGGGGCGCTCCAGCTCTCCACCTGCGTGACGTTAATGGATTCTCCGACGAACTTCCGGGCGATGTCCGGAACGCGGTCGGTTGGCATGGCGCGTACCGAGGTCAGCGTGAAGGCACCGTTCAGGTCGCCCTCCACAGTGAAGTTACTCAGCGTCCCCTGGGCCAGCGAAGTTAGGTGCTCGGCGAAATCGCGGTTGGCGAGCGTTGCGATAACCTGCTCGGCCGGATGCGCGATCTGGGTACTTGCGTTAAGAGCCATGGATGTCGTGTCCCAATCTTCAAAATGGCGTCATTCGAAACATGTTAAAATTCGAAGTTCCGAACGAATGGTCACTTCTAGCCTAGCCGTTCAGGTGCTTTAGGTAGGCTAGGAAGACACCGACAAACACAATACTTCCACCAAGCCGACCCCGCCCGCTGGCAAGGTCGGCCGCAGTAGCGTGAGCGGTTGAGAACTGACCTAAGCGAGGGGACCTAAAGAGCATGAGTCTGGTTGGACTTCACGAATTCCTGCGCGAGGAGCCGTCCTTCCGGCGGGTGGCAGGTAGCGCCTCCCGGGGATACGCCGAACGTAGCGAGGAACTGGAAATCGCGGCTCCGGCCGGGCTACGTGGATTACTCAGTGCACATGTCAGTTCCGCGCTCGAGACAGTTAACGGGCACCCAGTGACGTTGGTGGTCACCGCGACCGGACGCGAAGCCGAAGAAGTATCCTCGGCGTTAGGTGCGTACCTGCCGGCCGAACAGATTGCCGAATTCCCCTCCTGGGAGACGTTGCCGCATGAGCGGTTGTCTCCACGTAGCGACACCGTGGGACGCCGACTGGAGGTTCTGCGCCGCCTGCATGAAGGCGATGAGCGGTTGAAGGTCATCATCGCGCCAATTCGTGCGGTCTTACAGCCCTTGGTCGAAGGCTTGGGGCAGCTGCGCCCGGTGGTGTTGGCCGTTGATGAAGAACCCGGTTTTGACGCAGTGATTAAGGCTCTGTCCGAGGCCGCCTACGCACGGGTGGAGATGGTGACCCACCGCGGCGAATACGCGGTCCGCGGAGGCATCATCGATGTTTTCCCCCCAACGCTGGATCACCCGGTGCGTGTGGACTTCTTTGGCGACCAGATCGATTCCATCCGCTACTTCGCGGTTGCCGACCAGCGCTCCATGGAGGGGCAAGGCCCGCAGCGGGTCGTGGCAATGCCCTGCCGCGAAATGTTGATCACCCCTAAGGTCATGTCCCGGGCGGCGAACCTGCAGGACAAATTCCCCGCAGCCCGCGAAATGTTGACCAAAATCGCCGGTGGCATCGCCGTCGAAGGCATGGAATCCCTCGCCCCGCTGCTGGTCGACTCCATGGTTCCGTTCCTCTCCCTGCTGCCCGAATCGTCAATCGCTCTGGTCATGGAACCGGAGCGGGTGCGCGCTCGAGCTCATGATTTGAACGAAACGAACGCGGAGTTTTTGGCCGCCGCATGGGCCTCGGCCTCCGACGGTGCCGCCGCGCCCTTGGATTTGAGCACGGCAGAGAGCACCCGGAAACTCGAATCCGGGGACTTTGCCACGCTAGCCGATACGGTCGAGCAGGCGACCAAGGCCAAGGTGTCGTGGTGGTCGGTGACCTCGCTGGGCGCCGACGAGGAGCTCGAAGTCGGGGCCTCAACCATCCGCATCCAGGCCCGCGAACCACGCGGCTACCAGGGCGATGTGGACGCGATGATGGAGTTCATCTCTGGGCGAGTCAAGGACAAATGGCGAGTCGTGG
Source organism: Glutamicibacter sp. PS (assembly GCA_031317595.1). Taxonomy (GTDB): domain Bacteria; phylum Actinomycetota; class Actinomycetes; order Actinomycetales; family Micrococcaceae; genus Glutamicibacter; species Glutamicibacter endophyticus. The sequence goes on along the minus strand of JANCMB010000001.1, from coordinate 1,880,123 downwards.
TGGCCACCGAAGGCCCTGGTCCTGCCGCCCGTCTCTCCGAGCTGTTCGCCGAATACCAGATCCCGGCGCACCGGGTGCCCAGCATTGAGGCCGAACCAACCCCCGGTCTTATCGAAATTACCCAGGCCAGCGCCGGACGGGGCTTCGTCTTCGAGGACCTGAAATTTGGTCTACTTACCGAGGCGGACCTGCTGGGGCGTTCGAGCGCCTACGCCGCACGTGGCACCCGCAAACTCAGCGCCAAACGGAAGCGCAATGCAGTAGACCCATTGACGCTCCAGGCCGGGGACTATGTCGTGCATGAGCAGCATGGCATCGGTAAATTCGTGGAGCTCATTGCGCGTAAGGTCAATGGTTCCTCGCAGGATGCCAAGCGTGAGTATTTGGTTGTGGAGTATGCCGCCAGCAAGCGTGGGGCACCCGGCGACCGGCTCTTTGTGCCGATGGATCAGCTCGATCAGATCACCCGCTATGTTGGCGGTGAAGCCCCGACGCTGTCGAAGATGGGCGGCGCGGACTGGTCGAATACTAAGAAGAAGGCCCGCAAAGCGGTCAAGGAGATCGCCGCAGATCTCATCAAGCTGTACTCCGCGCGCATGGCCAGCCGTGGGCATGCCTTTGCCGAGGACACCCCGTGGCAACATGAATTAGAAGAAGCCTTCGCCTATATCGAAACCCCCGATCAGCTCACCGCGATCAACGAGGTCAAGGCCGATATGGAACGCGAAGTGCCGATGGACCGGCTGATTTCCGGTGACGTGGGCTTCGGCAAAACCGAAATCGCGGTACGGGCTGCCTTCAAGGCGGTGCAGGATTCGCGTCAGGTGGCCGTGCTGGTACCCACCACCCTGCTGGCCTCGCAGCACTATCAGACGTTCACGGAACGATACTCGGGCTTCCCGGTGCGGGTGAAAACCCTCTCGCGTTTCCAGACCGCCAAAGAAGCCAAGGAAATCATTGCCGGGCTTAAGGACGGCAGCGTCGATATTGTGATCGGCACGCACCGGCTACTTTCGAAGAATGTTGAGTTCAAGAACCTCGGACTGATTATCGTTGACGAGGAGCAGCGCTTCGGCGTTGAACACAAGGAAGAGCTCAAGAAGCTACGCACCAACGTTGACGTACTGGCCATGAGCGCCACCCCGATCCCGCGTACCTTGGAGATGAGCCTGACCGGGATCCGCGAAACTTCGACCTTGGCTACCCCACCGGAAGAACGCCACCCGGTACTGACCTATGTTGGGCCGCGGAGCGTGAAGCAAATTTCGGCCGCAGTGCGCCGTGAGCTGATGCGCGATGGACAGGTGTTCTTTGTGCACAACCGCGTTTCCTCCATCGAACGGGTGGCTGCCGAATTGCGTGAACTGATCCCCGAAGCTCGGGTGGAAGTCGCGCACGGCAAGATGAGCGAATCCCGGCTTGAACGCATCATCCAAGACTTCTGGGAAAAGAAATTCGATGTGCTGGTCTCCACCACCATTATCGAAACCGGTCTGGATATTTCGAATGCGAACACCCTGATTGTGGATCGGGCGAATAATTACGGCCTTTCGCAGCTGCATCAGCTGCGTGGGCGCGTGGGCCGCGGCCGCGAGCGGGCCTACGCCTACTTCCTCTGGGATTCGGATAAGCCACTCGGTGAGGTGGCGCTCGAGCGTTTGAAGGCGGTCGCGGCGCACAACGAACTGGGTTCGGGCTACCAGCTGGCGATGAAGGATCTGGAATTGCGCGGGGCCGGAAACCTGCTCGGCGGCGAACAATCCGGGCATATCGCCGGAGTTGGATTCGATCTGTACCTGCGACTCGTCGGCGAAGCCGTCGCAGACTACAAGGGCGAGGGCGAGACCGAATCCACCGAAATGAAGATCGAGTTGCCGGTGAACGCACACCTGCCTCATGAGTACATACCGGGCGAGCGTCTACGTCTAGAGGCTTACCGGAATATCGCGGCGGCAGAAACCGACGAGGCCTTGGCCGAGGTGCGTGCCGAGCTTGAGGACCGCTACGGTGCCCTGCCACAGCCGGTGGAGTACTTGCTGCGGGTGGCGGCCCTACGCATTCGGGCCCGGACCGTGGGGCTACGCGATATTCAACAGATCGGTAACCACATCAAGGTCTCGCCGGCCAAGATCGAAGATCTTCCGGCCTCACGGCAGGTGCGTTTGGAGCGGCTCTACCCGGGGTCGGCTAATAAACCGGCGCTGGGAGCGATCTTCATCCCGAAGCCACGGACCAGCCCGGTCGGCGGGCGGGATCTGGCCGACGGCGACATCCTCGATTGGGCCGAACGCTTGCTCTACGGCATTTTTGAACCGACCCCAGCCAAGGCCGAGTCGTCGACGCAAGCCTAGCTATCGAGCTCGTGCGCATAGTCGATAATCGAGCGCCGGTAGGTCGGCAGATGTGGGGCCAACGTGAGCAGGGCCGTACGTAACGCCTCCGCCGGTTGTCCATCGTCGTAGAGTGCCAACGCGAGAAATGCTTGCGCGCCGGGCAATAGCTCCTGTGGAGTATCTTCCATGGAGCGCAGAAGGTCGATCGCTTGGTCGGCCCGCCCGAGGTTGCGTAGCGTACTGGCTAGTTGGATGCGTGCGTTGTGGTGGTGCGGCGCCTCGAGCCCGGCGGCTAGCGCTCGCCGGTAGCCTTCCACCGCGAGGGCCTCGTGGCCAAGGAAGTCGTGCACCGAGGCCTGCTCAAAGGCCAGCCGTGCCGCAGGTACGTCCCACTGGTGGCAGAGCGGGGTGACCTCTTCGGCGAGCTGTTGTGGATCCCGCGTTTCGGCTTGTTCCCAGAATGCGTCGATGGCTTGTTCAAAGGTGGTGTGCATAATCTCAGCCTAGGGCAGGGGTGCGGGGCGAGGGGTGAAGCGCAGCAAACGGTCGTCGGTATCGCTTGGTGTGCCGCGACCGTCGGTGTTATTGGTCAGGATCAGTAGTGAGCCGTCCGCCGCGCACTGTACCTCGCGGAGCCGACCGTATTGCTCGGTAAGTAGCGCCTGGGAATGCTGTGGGTCGGTGAGCGGAACCCGGTAGAGCCGTTCGCCGCGCAGGGCAGCTAGATAGATGGCGTCGTTGCCGACACACAGGCCGCTGGGGCTGGCCTCGGCCGGTGCGAATACCTGTAGCGGATCACGGAAATCTGCATCCGCGCCGAACCCTTCGACCTGAGGCCAGCCGTAGTTCCTGGCCGGTCGGATCTCGTTGAGTTCGTCCCAGGTGTTCTGCCCGAACTCGCTGGCGTACAGGGTGCCGTCGTCGGCCCAATCGAAACCCTGGACATTGCGGTGGCCCAGTGAATACACCGGCGAATCCGGCCAAGGGTTATCCTCGGGGACCTGCCCATCGGCGTCCACACGCAGAATCTTGCCGCCAAGGGACTTCAGGTCCTGAGCATTGGCCGGTATTCCGGCGTCTCCTGTGCTCACATACAACAGGTCATCTGGGCCTATGGCCATGCGGCCACCATTATGGATGCGTCCGGCAGGAATGCCGCTGAGGATCACGGTGTAACGGCCAAGCGCTAGTTCCCCGGGGTCTCCCTCCAGGCTAAAGCGCAGGACGCGGTTGTCTCTCGCCGTGGTGTAGTAGGCGAACAGCGAATCCCGCTGCACCGCCAGGCCCAGTAGTCCGCCTTCTCCGGCCGGTTCGAGATCCGGGACAGTCCCGAGGACGCGGGTGCTCCCATCGGCTAGTAGCTCACTGATCTTTCCGGTGTCACGCTCGCTGACCAGCAAGGCGTCACGGTAGCTGGCCAGCGACCATGGAGCCTGCAACCCTTCGGCGAGTACTTCCACCGTTGGTTCCGGGGTGGGGGATTCACGCTGAGCTTCTGGGGGTGTTTGGCATGCCCCAAGTAGCAGGAGCAGTCCGACCAGTGGAACAATCCGGGTAGCTCGTGGTCCGTGGCGCATGGTGACTCCTAGGCCCTTAGCGCACGCCGGTGGAGAAGTTAACGCAGACAGGGAGCCACCCCGGTGGGGTGGCTCCCTGTGGATGCGTCACTGGCACTTACTTCTGTGCGGAGACCTCGTGCGAATCGCCGCGGCCCATGAAGGTCATCGGGACTGCGAAGGCCAACAGGGTCAGCACGAAGCAGGCGATGGTAGGCAGCCACGCGTTCTCGAGAGTCCAGAAGGACAGCGAGTAGATGGCACCGACGAACAACACAAAGAAGACCGCGAAGGTAATCAGGTTGCCAGCCAGGCGACCTGAACCGGAGTGGGTGACGTTCTTGCCGTTCGAGTACACGTGATCTCCTTGGAAGTTATGTAGGTGCGTGTGGCTTAGTAGCCGCTTCCGCCTTGCTCTCCCTCTAGAATAGCAACTCCGGAGCTGGACCCGAGACGCGTGGCGCCCGCGGCGATCATGGCCCGTGCGGTTTCTGCGCTACGTACGCCACCGGACGCCTTCACGCCGAGCTCTTCGCCCACGGTACGGCGCATCAGGGCTACGTCCTCGACGGTGGCACCGCCGGTGGAGAACCCGGTGGAGGTCTTCACGAAATCGGCGCCGGCTGCCTTGGCCGCCTCGCAGGCCAGCACCTTAGCCTCCTCGGTGAGCAGGCAGGTCTCGATGATGACCTTCAAAATAGCCCCGCCGTCATGTGCGGCCTGCGCGATTGCGAAGATCTCGTTGACCAGTGCATCGCGATCGCCGCGCAGCGCCGCGGCGATGTTGATGACCATATCGATTTCGTTGGCACCGTCTTCGATGGCGCCACGGGTTTCGGCCACCTTGATCGCGGTGGTCGAGGCACCCAGCGGGAACCCGATCACCGAGCAGGTCAGCACGTCGGAGTCCTTCAGCTCGCGGGCCACGGTAGCGACCCATACCGGGTTCACGCACACCGACTTGAAGTGGTACTGTTTGGCCTCTTCGCAGACCTGAACGATCTGCTCGAGCGACGCGTTCGGGGCCAGCAAGGTGTGGTCAATGTAGCCGGCGATCTGCTGGACACTGAGTTCGGTCATAAGTGGTCCTCACACAATATGTTGAATAGGGCTTCGGGGCGTCAGCCTAGTCTGTTGCCAGAAAATCGGCCAATTCGTCCTTGATCTTCAGGCATCGGGCCCGGGCGCGGTCGCGTGCTTCCGGAACGGCCTCGAGGGATGCGGCCGGCTCGATGCTTTCCAAGTAGCACTTCAACTTCGGCTCGGTACCGGAGGGCCGAATGATGACTCGGGTGCCGTCGGTGCAGAACAGCATGAGCGCATCGGTGGCCGGCAGCTCATCCGAACCGGTAGACAGGTCACGAATCTCGTTGACCTGTTGCCCGGCGAGAGTCTTCGGAGGCTGCGTACGCAGTCGATCCATCAGTGCCGGGATCAGTGAAAGCTCGGAGAATCGCAGCGAAAGCTGGTCGGTGACATGTACTCCATGAGCCGCGGCCAGCTCGTCGAGGCGGGCGACCGGCGAAGACCCGGCGGCCTTGAGCGTGGCGGCGATATCGGCCAACACCAAGGCTGCGCTGATGCCGTCCTTATCGCGAACCACATCGGGGGCCACGCAGTAGCCCAGCGCCTCCTCGTACCCGAATCCGAGCGAGGGAACCCGAGAAATCCACTTGAACCCGGTGAGCGTTTCCCGGTGCTCCAACGAATGCTCCTTGGCAATCGCAGCAAGCATCCGCGAGGAGACGATGGAATTAGCCAGACGCCGGTCCTTGGGCAGCGAGGCGGCCACATGATCGCCGAGCAACCACCCAACCTCATCGCCGCGCAGCATGCGCCAGCGCCCCCGATCCAGTAAGGCCGCGGCACAGCGATCCGCATCCGGGTCGTTGGCGATGACCAGGTCCGCCTCGACCTTATCGGCCAAGGCCAACGCTAGATCCATGGCCCCGGGTTCTTCGGGATTCGGGAAGTCCACGGTGGGGAAGAGCGGATCCGGTTCGAACTGCTCCGCAACCAGGTGCAGGTCGGTAAACCCGGTGTTGCGTAGTGCGCGGGCCATCGTCTGTCCGCCAACCCCGTGCATCGCGGTCAACACGATGCGTAGTGCCGCTCGTGCGGTCGCGGTGCGGCCCTCGGCGGCGGGTATGACCGGCTGGGTATCGCGCAGGTAGTGCGCCGCGATGTCGTCGGGCAGGACCTGCCAGCCGGACTCCGCGCGGGCAATGTCGCTGACCGGCTGCGTGTGGTCAATGAGTTCGGCAATCTGTGCGTCCACGGGGGAGACAATCTGCGCTCCGCGTCCGGCTTCGTCGGTGACACGGCCGCCGGTGTATACCTTATAGCCGTTATCCCGCGGTGGGTTGTGGCTTGCGGTGACCATGATTCCGGCCTCCGCTTCGAAGCGCCGTACCGCCCACGCCAAGACCGGGGTGGGTAGCGCCGAGGGCATAAGTAGCACCTCGAACCCGGCGGCGGCGAATACCGCCGCCGAATCTTCGGCGAAGACATCGGAATTCGTGCGCGCATCGAAGCCGATCACCACCTTCGGGGTGTATGCCCCGGCGGCCTGCCCGATCAAATAGCGGGCGATGCCCGCCGCGGTGCGCAAGACAACGACCCGGTTCATGCGCATCGGCCCGGCCCCCAGTTCGGCCCGTAAGCCCGCGGTGCCAAAGGCCAAGACTCCGCCGAAACGGTCGGCCAGGTCGGCGAGGGCCGCTGGATCGTCGGCTCGGGCCGACTCGAGCAACTCGGTCAGTTCGTGACGGGTGTGCTCATCCGGGTCCTGGGCGGCCCAGTCGCTGGCGGCGGCCAGCAGGTCTACGGTCTGTTCCATACTCTTCTTCTCTGGAGGTTTGGTCTCGAAACTGCGCGAGCTATGTTTAGAAGCGGGCGACGATCTGCGCCAGAAGCTTCGAAATGCGCGGTCCGGCGGCCTGCCCGGCTTCGATCACTTCTTCGTGGCTCAGCGGGGTTTCGCTGATGCCCGCGGCCAGGTTGGTGACCAGCGAGATGCCGAAGATTTCCATCCCGGCATGACGCGCGGCAATGGCTTCGAGCGCGGTAGACATGCCCACGAGGTCACCGCCGATACGCTTAGCCATCTGCACCTCGGCCGGGGTCTCATAGTGCGGGCCGGTGAACTGGCAATACACGCCCTCGTCGAGGCTCGGATCGATCTCCCGTGCGATATCGCGAAGGCGCTGCGAGTACAGGTCGGTGAGGTCGACGAAGGTTGCTCCCTCGAGCGGGGACGTGGCCGTCAGATTGATGTGATCGGAGATCATCACCGGGGTGCCCGGGCCCCATGCGGGATTCAGCCCGCCACAGCCGTTGGTCAGCACCAATTTGGTGCAGCCGGCCGCCGCGGCGGTACGGATCGGGTGTACCACGGCACGGACCCCGCGACCCTCGTAGAAGTGGGTGCGGGCGCCGAGGACCAGTACGCGCTTGCCATCTGGGGTGAGGATCGAGGAAATATGCCCCTTATGTCCGGGTACGGCGGAGGCATGAAAACCGGGGATATCGGTTGCGTCGAGCACATGGGTGCGCTCACCGATGAGGTCGGCTGCCTGCCCCCAGCCGGAGCCCAGCACGACGGCGATGTCGTGGGAGGCGACGCCGGTCTGTTCGGCGATGTAGCGTGCTGCCTGGTCGGCAAGAATCTGCGGGTCAACTTGAGTATCAGTCACGAGCAATACGGTACTCGCGCCCGGGGGCTTTGTCAGGTGACCGAGCGTGTGATTGCTTGCTTTTCCCGCTCAGGATGTGCGCAATCACAACCCCATGGTAGAGAATGGTGGGGTGAGCGCAGATCGTACGAATGAAGCAACCCGTTTAGTGATTCTCGGTGGCGGCCCCGGTGGCTACGAAGCCGCCATGGGAGCAGCCCAGCTGGGAGCCCAGGTAACCATCGTGGAACGTGCCGGTATGGGTGGTTCGGCGGTACTGACCGACGTGGTGCCCTCGAAGACCCTGATCGCCACTGCCGATGCGGTGCGTCGGGTCAAGCACGCCGAATCCTTCGGAGTCAAGGTCGACGGACTGGACAACGCCGTCACCGATTTCTCGGTGGTTAACCGACGGCTGCTGGCCTTGGCCAAGGAACAGTCCGCCGATATTCGTAATGGGCTAGAGCGCGCAGGCGTGCAGATCGTCATCGGCGAGGGCCGTCTGATCGATCGCCACCACGTTGAGGTCACCGCCGCCGATGGCTCCACCCGTGTGCTGGAAGCCGACGCGGTGCTCTTGTCTGTCGGTGCTCACCCTCGCGAGCTGTCCACCGCCAAGCCCGATGGCGAGCGCATTTTCAACTGGACCCAGATTTACAACATGAACGAGGTGCCCGAGCACCTGATTGTGATCGGTTCCGGTGTGACCGGTGCCGAGTTCGCTTCGGCCTATAACCTCCTCGGGGCCAAGGTCACCCTCGTCTCCTCACGCGACCGAGTGCTTCCCGGTGAGGACGCCGACGCGGCGGCCGTGCTCGAAGACGTGTTCAAGCGCAACGGCGTGAACGTCGTCGCCCAGGCACGTGCCGAGGCCGTAGATCGCAAGGGCGATCGCGTTTTCGTGACCCTGGCCGATGGTCGCGTGCTCGAAGGAAGCCACTGCTTGGTGGCCGTGGGTTCGATCCCGAACACTGAGGGAATTGGCCTGGAGGAAGCCGGCGTGCATTTGACCGAATCCGGTCACATCAAGGTCGATGGCGTTTCGCGCACCACCGCCAACAACGTTTACGCGGCCGGCGACTGCACCGGTGTCTTCGCGCTGGCCTCGGTAGCCGCCATGCAGGGCCGCATTGCCGTGGCTCACCTGCTGGGTGACTCGGTGAAGCCGATCAACCTTGAGGAAGTTTCCTCCAACATCTTCACGAGCCCGGAAATCGCTACCGTCGGTGTGTCCCAGCGTGCAGTGGCCGAGGGTAAGTACCAGGCCAATATCGTCAAGGTGGATCTGGGCAGCAACGCCCGCGCCAAGATGATGAACATGGAAGAGGGGTTCGTCAAGATCCTCTCGCGCAAGGGTTCGGGTACCGTAATTGGCGGCGTGGTCGTTGCACCGCGCGCCAGTGAACTGATCTTCTCGCTGGCGTTGGCCGTGCAGAACGGTCTGCATGTCGACGATGTCGCCGAGACCTTTACGGTCTACCCCTCCTTGGCCGGTTCGCTGTCAGAGGCCGCGCGCCGATTGCACCGGCACCGCTAGACACCGAGATTCCACGGGACGGGTCCGACGCGTTAAGCGTTGGACCCGCCCCGTGGGCGTTAACCCGCCTCGGGTGCGTTAGGTCAGGTCAGGCGAAAGTATCGTCGATCGCGCGTTGCCTGCCGATCATGATGTGAGATAGATCCCGTTGAATTCATCTCACATGTTGGACGCTAGTGTCCACGATATGACCGGCCGGGTCTAGGATGAAATCGTTCATCACCGACCGCAACCCAAGGGGCTTACGAATATGTCTCAGCCAAGCCAGGTGGCGGCGCCCAAGGAAAACACCCGTGGACGCGTGCTCTTTGCCAGCATGATCGGCACCACCGTCGAATTCTTCGACTTCTATGCCTATGCCACCGCATCGGTGTTGGTTTTCCCGGCGCTGTTTTTCCCCAACGCGTCCACCATTAACGCGATTCTCTCCTCCTTTGCCATCTTCGGTGTGGCCTTCCTGGCCCGGCCGCTGGGCTCCATCGTCTTCGGCCACTATGGCGACAAGCTGGGCCGCAAGGGGACCTTGGTTGCCTCGTTGCTGACCATGGGTATCGCGACCTTCCTCATTGGCTTCCTGCCTCCGGCACAGGGTTTCTGGGTCATCCTCGCACCGTTAGCGTTGGTGCTGTTGCGTTTTGCCCAGGGTCTGGCGCTGGGTGGCGAGTGGTCGGGTGCCGCCTTGCTGGCCACCGAAAACGCGCCGAAGAACCGTCGTGCGGTCTACGGCACCTTCCCGCAGCTTGGGGCTCCCGCCGGTTTCATCATCGCTAACCTGATGTTTGTGGGTCTGCAGACCGGTCTGAGCCCGGAGCAGTTCCTCGCCTGGGGCTGGCGCGTTCCCTTCTGGTTCTCGGCCGTTATGGTTCTGATCGGCCTGTGGGTTCGTCTGAAACTCGTTGAGTCGAACTCTTTCCAGAAGGTCGTGGCACAAGACAAGGTCGTGAAGTCGCCGTTCAAGGTCACCATGCAGAAGCATTGGCGTCCGGTGCTGGCCGGTACCTTCATCATGTTGGCCACCTATGTGCTCTTCTATCTGATGACCTCCTTCACCCTGACCTACGGCACCGCCCCGGCAACGGCTGAGGCCGCACGAGCTGCCGCCGAAGCCAAGGGCAAGGCCTTCGACGCCGCAAGCTTCGTGCCAGGTCTTGGTATCGAGCGTCCGGTCTTCTTGACCATGTTGATTATTGGCGTGGTGTTCTTCGGGATCTTCACCGTCGTCTCCGGGCCATTGGCCGAGAAGTACGGCCGCCGCAAGTTCCTGATCTGGGTCAGCATCGGCATCTTGGTATTCGGCGCCGCGTGGAGCCTGTTCTTCGGTCCGGGCCAGGCTGCGGCCATGGTCGGTTTGATCGTTGGCTTCGCACTCATGGGCCTGACCTTTGGTCCGATGGCCGCCTACCTGCCCGAACTGTTCCCTTCGAATGTGCGCTACACGGGCTCGGCCGTTGCCTACAACCTGTCCTCGGTCATCGGCGCCGCTCCAGCCTCCTTCGTGGCCATCGCGCTGTGGAACGCCGGAAGCGGTAGCACTGTCGGCGTGGGTATCTACCTCGCCATCGCCGCATTGCTGACCCTCGGCGCCTTGGTCTTGACCCGTGACACCAAGGATGTCGACATCGAGAACTTCGTCGACTAAGTCAGTCATTCTCAATGAACGCGGGCACCGGAGATCACTCCGGTGCCCGCGGTCGTTTTTTGCTAGTTAGCGACCCAACGTCGGATTTACCGGTACCAAGGATCACCGGCACTATATCCAACCGCGCCCATTGATGAGCCTTTTGGGAGAATTGGTGCCGCAAAGCTCGCCGAAGCGGTTAATGTGTAGTCGGTATCCAATAATGTTGCGTGCGTATTTGCAACAGGCGAGCGAGGCGGAAGGGACTCGGCGCCGCTTAGCCCACGGGTCGTGTGGTTGCCAGTGCGGCGATAAGTTCTTGCTCTTCATGCGGCTGCAGACCTGAACGCCACGGGTCGGAAGCCAGCCGGGCTAGACGCTCGGTTGCCGCATCACGCAGAGTTTCCTGGAGCGGTCGAGTGCAGAGTCCTGCCGCCACCGCCAGTGAATTATCCATAGCGTTCATGCCTTGCATATGATTTTCGGTGAGCCAGAGCGGTAAGGACCGCGCCCCGGCCCACTGTTGTACGCCGTGCTCGTGTAGCCAGGTCTCCGGAGCGCGGCACAGCGCCGGGGCATGCTCGGCCATGGACCGCGCTACACGTAGATGTTCGGCGAAAGAATGACGCTCTCCCGCGGCGTTATAGATGCCGCTGGTCTGCGTTTCCAATAAATCGATGGCCCAAGCCGCTAGGTCTCGCACATCGATCATTGAGACATCCTGCTCGAGTGCGTCGGGTACAATTGCCGGGGTGCGGCGGTGTGGATCGAGCATGCGGGTGGGCCAATAGCTGGTACGGTCGGTCGGGTCCGCGGGGCCCGCGATAAGCCCGGCACGCAGTATGGTGGCCCGTTGTTCGGTGAACTGGTCGAGTATGGCCTCTTCGCAGGCGACCTTGGCCGAGCCGTAGTCCTCCATGCTCTGCATGATGTCCGCCTCCAGCGGCGGCAATAGCGGAGCCTTCTCGGTAGTTCCAGCCACCGAGAGGTCGCGATAGACGTTTCCCGAGGAGATAAATAAGTAGTGGCGGGCGTAGGGTTCGAGGTAGCGGGCCGCACGGCGTACGTGGCCGGGTTGCCGGGAAACATCGAGGACCGCATCCCACCGCGCGGTGCCCAGCGTATGCAGCGCGTCTGCCTGGTCTCGATCGAGCCTAACGAGTTCTGCGCCCTCGGGAATGGTGCTACCTCGCGCCACACAGGTGACCTGATGACCCTGTGCGAGGGCCGTTTGAACCAATTGGGAGCCGAGCCAGGCGGTACCGCCAAGTACGAGGAGTCGCATGAGCCCATCCTTGTTGCTGGTAGCCCCGGGCGCTAGAGCGGTTCGCCACGGATGAACTCTGAACCCTCGTGCAGATACAGGTTGGGCCGGGCCGCATGAAGCGGCCCGGCCCAACCTGACTGGTACGTGCTAGGAAGCGTCGGCGATCGTCGCGATGACCGCGCCGGCGGACAGCGTCTCACCGGGGGAGACCTCAAGGCCTTCGACGACGCCCGCGCGATGCGCGGTGATCGGCTGTTCCATCTTCATGGCCTCCAGCACCACAATCAGATCACCTTCGGCAACCTCATCGCCATTGGCGACACCGACCTTCACGATGGTGCCCTGCATTGGCGAGAGCAGCTCATTACCGCCACCGGCTGCGGCCCCTGCCTTGCGGGTGTTCTTGCGCTTCTTCTTGGCCCCGTTCTTAGCAGCCAGAGCTTCGGAAACCTGGCCGAGGGATGCCGGCAAGGTCACCTCGAGGCGCTTGCCGCCAACTTCAACGGTGATCGCGGTTCGTTCGGCTTCCTCGGCATCCGCGGCACCGGTCGGGGTGAACGGTGCGATATCGGCGGAGAATTCGGTTTCGATCCAGCGGGTGTGTACCGAGAATGGACCCTCTTCAGGGATGAACGCCGGGTCGCTCATCACGGCGCGGTGGAAGGGCAGCACGGTGGGCATACCCTCGATAGTGAACTCCTCCAACGCGCGGCGGGCACGCTGGGCGGCGACCTCGCGGGTGGGGCCGGTGATGATGAGTTTTGAGATCATCGAGTCGAAGTTACCTGAGACGGTTTCACCGGCTTCAATCCCCGAATCGATGCGCACGCCTGGGCCCGAAGGAGTGTTCATGGCCGTGATGGTGCCCGGGGTGGGCATGAACCCACGGCCGGCATCTTCGCCGTTGATGCGGAATTCAAAGGAATGCCCACGGATCTCAGGGTCGTCGTACCCCAGCTGCTCACCACGGGCCAAGCGGAACTGTTCACGCACCAGATCCAGTCCGGTCACTTCTTCGGAAACCGGGTGCTCAACCTGCAAGCGCGTGTTGACTTCTAGGAACGAGATAACCCCATCCTGACCAACGAGGAATTCGCAGGTGCCAGCCCCGACGTACTTCGCTTCCTTCAAGATGGCCTTGGAAGCCTCGTAGAGACGTGAGACCTGCTCATCGCTCAAGTACGGGGCAGGTGCTTCTTCAACGAGTTTCTGATTGCGGCGCTGCAGAGAGCAGTCACGAGTGGAGACCACCACGACATTGCCGGCCGAATCGGCCAAGCATTGGGTTTCCACGTGGCGTGGTGCGTCCAAGAAACGCTCGATGAAGCACTCGCCGCGACCGAATGCAGCCGTGGCTTCGCGTACTGCGGACTCGTAAAGTTCACCGATTTCGGCGCGGTCGCGGACAACCTTGATACCGCGGCCACCGCCACCGTAGGCGGCCTTGATCGCGATCGGGAGGCCATGCTCATCGGCGAAGGCGTAGACCTCGTCGGCGGAGGCCACCGGATCCTTGGTGCCGGGCACCAGCGGGGCGCCGACCTTCTCAGCGATGTGGCGAGCCTGCACCTTGTCGCCGAGCTTGTCGATGGCCTCTGGGGAGGGGCCGATCCAGGTGAGGCCGGCGTCGATCACACGCTGGGCGAACTCGGCATTTTCGGCGAGGAAGCCGTAGCCGGGGTGCACCGCATCGGCACCGGAGCGTTCGGCAATATCGAGGATCTTTTCGATACGGAGATAGGACTCACCGGCGGTGGTGCCGCCGAGGGCGTAGGCCTCGTCGGCTAGACGCACATGTAGGGCCTCGCGGTCGGAGTCTGCGTAGATTGCCACGGACTCGATGCCTTCGTCGCGTGCCGCACGGATGATTCGTACTGCGATCTCGCCGCGGTTGGCGACCAGCACCTTCGTCAATGGATTCATCGGAACCTTGCCTTCGAAAAATTACGGACTGCTATCCCTGAGCCTATCGTTTTTGTGGGATATCAATGTACAAACGGGCCCTTTTCGGGCTAACGGGTGTAAAACTTTGGAGGTTTCCTACAAAGTGCGGACTACCGTACGGGGACGGTTTTGTGACTGGTTCGACAGAATCAGCCGCGCGCCCGATGGCGGCGCACCGCTGCACGGTTAGCACAACGAACCGAGCAGAAACGTTGGCGACCGTTGCGCGTCACATCGACGACCACATGTGTGCACGGTTCGGCTGCGCAACGTCGTAGTCGATGCATGCCGCGTGTGGTGAGGTGCAGTGCCGTGCCTACACTGATGACCGAGCGTAATACGTGGGGCAATGGCTGTCCGTTATCGCGATAATGCAGATGCCAACCTTCCTGGTCGTGGTCAACCAGTCGCGGATAGGCGGCGGCCCGAGCCATCTGGATATTGAGTAGCTCGGCGCGCGCAGTATCCGAGGTGGCATCCACTATGTGCAACCAGTCGTCAATGACCTTGCGTGTCTCAGCATGGTCCTCGGCGCATCGTGGGAAGGGCATGGTCATGCCGACCTCGCGGGTGCGAGCCTCGATGCCGTCCCGATCGGCGGGCCAGTCGTTGGCTAGTGATGCAGCGAGCAACACAGCGTACTCGCCGTAAGGGTTGAGATGCATAAGGCCATTACATCATGCTGAATTCATGACATGTGAAACCAGCCTCCAGCCCGCCGATCCACCAGCGCACCCCCGCGAAGTTGCTCACCAGTGGATGATCGAATCTCGACACGGTACCGCGGACGGAATTGTCGAGTACCTTCGCTGCGCCGACTGTCGGGTCCGCCGAGTACGCCTGCGTGCTTTCTCCGAACAACTTCCGCTACAGAGCCACGATCTTGGACACTCCGAGCCGATTTCACTAAATGGCGAGGGATGACGCCTGATTGCGCTTTACCCGAGCTGTAATCCGCCTCGTCATGAAAAGTGTCCAGCGCATGGCAGCCCGTCGATAAATGCGAGCGTGTACGTTAGCGGCACTTACTGGTGCGATTGAGAAGGCATAGCCTGTCGAGACTTCTTTGAAATCTTAGCCGCTTAGCGCGCGGAGGTTGCCATGAGTAATCTGTCTGGGCCGTTGTCGCTAGTGCGTCAGGTCTTGGACACCGGACGCGGTCGGTCGAATATTGTTTAGCTCAGACCTCTTGAGTGTTACTTCCACAGTTCGGTAATGGCGGTGCCATTTTGATCCAGTAGCTTGCGCAGCACCGAGACATCTAGTCCCACCACATTTTGGTAGTTGCCTTCAATCGAGTGAATGAAGGCCGAAGCGAGGCCGTCAATGGTGAAAGCCCCCGCGCAGGGCAGCGGTTCACCGCTGGCCACATAGGCCTCGATCTCGGCCGGGGAGACCGTGGCAAAGTGCACGATCGTTGAGGAGACCTCTCCACGGGCTTCCTGCGGGTTGCTAACGTCGATCAGCCAGTGCCCCGAGTGCAGGATGCCGGTGGCGCCCGAGAGCTGATGCCAGCGTTCACGTGCGACCGCCGTGGTGTGTGGTTTGCCGTAAGCCATCCCATTGAGCTCAAATACCGAATCGCATCCGAGCACCAGGGTTCCGGCCGGATGCTCGTGGGACGCAACATTCTCGGCCTTTGCTCGAGCGAGTAGCAGCGCGGTTTGTGCGGGGCTTCGTGACCCGTGCGTTGCTTCTGCCTCGGCCAGTACTAGGTCTTCGTCCACACTCGATACCTGTGTGCCGAAGTCTAAGCCGGCCTCGGAGAGGATCTTCTTCCGGCCCCAGGAGGCCGAGGCCAAAAGCAATCGCGGTGCAGTAGTCATGGCCCTAGACTCCCACGTTGGTCCGATCCTGACCAAGTTCATCCGATGCATCGTCGGCATCCGTTGGCTGCGGGAGATTGCGTTCGAGCTTGGCGCCTTCCACATCGACATCGGGCAAGATCTTGGCCAGCCAGCGCGGCAGGTACCAGGCCTTGTCACCGAGCAGATGCATGAGTGCTGGAATCAGCGTCATGCGCACCACGAACGCGTCGAAGAGCACGCCGAAGGCCAACGCGAAGCCCAGCGGGCGGATCATCGACAGGTGGGAGAAGATGAAGCCGGCGAAGACCGAGATCATAATCAGCGCAGCGGCCGTGACCACCGGGGCTGCCATGACGAAGCCGGATCGGACCGCATCGCGGGAGGGCTCCCCATGGGCGTAGCGTTCACGCATGGCCGAGACCAGAAAGACCTGATAGTCCATGGCCAGCCCGAAGAGGATGCCGGTGAGCAAGATCGGCAGGAAGCTAAGCAGCGGGCCAGGGACCGCCACATCGAAGACCGGGGCAAACCAGCCCCACTGGTAGACCATGACGCTCGCGCCGAAGGCCGCAGCCAGCGACAGCAGGAAGCCGCCGGTAGCCATCAGCGGCACGACGATCGACCGGAAGACCAAGAGCAGGAGAACCAGGGACAGTCCTACCACGATCGCGAGGTACGGGGGTAGCGCCTCGGTGACCTTCTGCGACACGTCGATCTGGGCGGCGACCTGTCCGGTCACCGCGATCTGCGTGGCCTCGGTGGCCCCGACGATCTGATCGGCATCGGCGCGCAATTGATGAACGAGGGCCTCGGTTCCCGCCGAGGCCGGCCCGTCGGCGGGTAGGACTTGAATGGCCGCCAGCGCACGATCGTCGGTCAGCGTTACCGGGATGGCGGTAATCACTCCGTCGTAGTCGCGCAGACGTTCAGCGACGTCTAGAGCAGCGGAGTCGGCCTGCCGCTGGTCGAGACCGGCTGGCAGATCGGCTAGAACCAATAGTGGGCCGTTGTATCCGGCGCCGAACTTGTCGCTGGTCTGCTGGTAGGCCTGGAAAGCCTGTGAGTCGACCGGCTCGGCACTACCATCGGGAAGGGCGGTGCGCATCTGCGCGGCGGGAAGGGCGATGGCGCCCAATGCGGCGATGACCACTAGGGTGGCGGGAATTGCCACCTTCGTTACGATCCGTGCCCAGCGTGAGGCAAAGGGGTCACGGATGATCGGGTTCGCCGCCCGGGCCCGGGCTCGTTTGGAGACCAAGCGTGGGCCAGCTATGGCCAGCAGGGCCGGAAGCAGGGTGACGGCCAGTAGGACGGCCATAAAGACGGTGAAGGCCGCCGAGAGTCCAAGTACGGTCAGGAACGGTAGCCCGGGTACGGCCAAGGCCGCGAGCGCGATGATGACCGTCAGGCCCGCAAAGACCACCGCGTTGCCGCTGGTGCCCACGGCACGGGCGATGGACTCGCCGACCTCCATGCCGGTCAGCAGCTGGCTACGATGCCGATGAATGATGAACAACGCATAGTCGATCCCCACGGCGAGCCCTAGCATCATGGCCAGTGCCGGGGTAATCGAGGCCATATCGACCAGCGATGAGAATGCCAGTGTGGTGCCCACACCCGCGCCGACGCCCAGGATTGCTAAGAGCAGGGGCAAGCCGGCCGCGACAAGTGTGCCCAGCATCGCGAGCAACACCACGGCCGCGACAATAACGCCAATGATCTCTGCCGCGCCGAAGACGGAGGAGAGGTCCTGCAAGATCTCCTTGGAGAAGAGCACCTCGACTCCGGTGGCCTGAGCCGTGGCGGCGGTGGCAGTGATCGCTTCGCGATCGGCGGCCGTCAGCGCGTCGGTCTGGCCCTTGAAGCTGACTTGGGCCACGGCGGTGGTGCCGTCCTCGGAGACAAAGCGCATACCCTCGCTGGCTCCGACCTGCCGCGAGGCGAATTCCAGCTCGGCGCGTCCGGACTCTAGGTCCTTGGCTCCCTGCTCCAGATCCTTTTCGGCCTGGGCGAGTTCGGCCTTCTTCTCGCTGAGCTGTTGCTCTCCCTCACGTAGCTCGCGTTCGGCCGCGTCGAGTTTGGCCTTGCCGGCTTCGAACTCTGCCTTCTTGGCCGTCAGCTGCTGCTGACCGGCCTGCAACTTAGCTCGTGAATCCTTCAGCTGACTGGAGGCTGCGTCGAGCTTGGCCTTGTTCGTGTCGATTTCCTGCTTCGCGGCATCCAGTTTGGACTTCGCGGATTTCCGCGTCGCTGAGGCCTTGTCCAGTTCTCCACGTTTGGATTCCAGCTGATCGCGCCCGTCGCTGAGCTTTTCCTCAGCCTTCTGCAGTTTGGTGCGTGAGGCGTCCAGGGCGGCCAACCCGTCTTCTCCAGCCTTGATTTGCGCCAGGGCCTCGGTGAGTTGGGTGCGACCGACGAGTGCCTGAGACTGCTGCTCCTTGAGGTGGTTTAGCGCCTGATCCAATGTGGAAATGGTGGTTTCGAGTTTGGCAATTGCCTCGGCATCCTCGGAACCTTCCAGCGCGGCGAGCTGATCTGCGGCGGCTTGTCGTTGCGCCGTGAGCTTCTCTTGCTGATCCGCCAGTTCGGTCAGTCCCTGCTCAACCTGATCCAGTTGAGCCTGTGCATCTGATTTGCCTTGCACTAGCTCGGCACGGAACTCCTTGCGGCTCTTGCCCCCGAGTAACTGTGCTTCACCCTGTTCGTACTGCTTGTGACCTTCCTTGAGTTGCGCAGCAGCCTTCTCGAGGTCGGCTTCACCGGCGGCGAACTGCTTGCGCCCGGCATCGTATTTCGCTTTGCCCTCACGGTACTCGGCGAGGCCATCGGCGTACTGGCGCTCACCGTCGATGAGCTTACTGCGGCCCTCGGCGAGACGGAATTCTCCGCGGCGTAGCTGGTCCCAGCCATCGGCTAGTTCGCGTTCGGCCGTGGCAAGTTGCGGTGCACCCGCTTCGAGTTGTTTGCGCCCGTCAAAGAGTTTGGTCCAGCCCTCGGTGATTTTATTCTGCGCGTCCTCTAGCTGTTTTTTCCCGTCGGCAACCTTCTGCTTGCCGTCCTCGAGTTTGCGCTGCCCGTCCTCGAGTTCACGTTGCGCCTTGCTGAGTTCGGGGGTGGCTCGGTCCAGCTCGCGTTGCAGTTCGAAGGGGCTTTTGACGTCCACGACTTCGGGATGCAACTTCAGCTGCTCGAGGCTGTCGTTGATCGCCTCGCGTTGGGTGGTCGAGAGGGCCTTATTGCTGCTCTCGCGGAAAACGATCGAACCGGAGCCGCCTGCCAAATCGGGCAGTTCGGCCTTGAGCCGGTCCATGGTGCGCTGCGTTTCGGTGCCCGGCAGCGTGAAGGTATTGGATAGTTGCCCCATAAAGAGGCTGGCGCAGACGCCGATGGCGATAAATGCGGCCAACCACATGGCCAGCATGCGGTAACGGTGACGGTGCGCCCAAGAGGCGAGACGATAGAGTAGCGTAGCCATAGCCTAGTTCTCCTCGGCGCTGGAATTGGTGGTTTGAAGGGTGGCGAAGCCATCGCCGAGTTCAGTCATGGCTTCATTCAGCAGTTCATGAAGCAAAGCAACATGTTGCGCCGAGGGAGCGAAGCTCGGGGTGGAAATCGCATCCCCCTCGGCCACCAGGCGGTCGATCCATTCATCGAAGGCGGCCTGGCCGGCGCCGAGCACGGCATGGGCGAAGACGCGGACCACGAAGTCGCTGGCCTGTGGGTGGCGTGCTGCAACCTCGGAGATGACCGCGGTGGCCGATTGCTGCCAGGCGGCTTCCGAGACGGTGAGTAGACCGTCGTCGGCGTGTTTGGCATAGACGGCAATTTGCGCCACCGGGGCTAGTAGCTCGGTAACGGCAGGAGCCTTCATCGCCCAGGCGACCGACTTGATCAGCGGTTGATCTGTTGGGGCGCCATTGAGCGAATCGACCAGGCCATTGAGCAGGCTCTGAAGTGGTTCGCAGAGGACCGCATCGACGCTGGGGAAATAGTTGAACAAGGTGCGCCGTGAGATGCCCGCCTTTTCGGCAATGCCGGTGGCGGTGAGGCCTCCATTGTCGGATTGCCGCAGGATCTCTAGGGCGGCGGTGACGATGGCCTGCCGGGTGGCCTGCTTGTTCAGGGTGCGCCGATTCTCGGCTACGGAAGAAGTCACAAAATTACACTACGTGCAACTTTGCACGATGTGCAAATATTTGAGGTGTGAGGTTGACCAGCCTCATACACACGGTGTCTTTAAATGCCGCTGGGCCCGTGCAACGCGGGGGCGTTGCGCGGGCCCAACGGACTTCGACCGGTATCGCCGCGGTCGAGTGTTCCTACTTGGCGTCGGCCAGTTCGCCGGCCTCTGCGGCTGCGGCGGGCTGGTCCTCGGAGAAAGGATCCCCGCTACGGCGGGCGTTGTACAGATTCTCGTCGAGAATGCCTTCCCGCTTGGCCACGATGGTCGGAACCAAAGCCTGGCCGGCCACGTTCACCGCGGTGCGGCCCATGTCCAAGATCGGATCCACGGCCATCAGCAACCCGACGCCGGCCAATGGCAGACCAAGGGTGCTCAAGGTCAGGGTCAGCATCACCACGGCGCCGGTCGTGCCGGCGGTAGCGGCCGAGCCGAGCACGGATACCAAAGCGATGAGCAGGTAATCGGTCAGGCTCAGGTCAATGTTGAAGAACTGAGCCACGAAGATCGCGGAGATCGCCGGGTAGATCGCGGCGCAACCATCCATTTTGGTGGTGGCGCCCAGCGGGACCGCGAAGGAAGCGTAGCCCGAAGGAACGCCCAGATTGCGTTCGGTCACGCGCTGGGTCAACGGCAGGGTTCCCACCGAGGAGCGGGAAACGAAAGCCAGCTGCACCGCCGGCCAAACGCCGGAGAAGTACTGCTTAATGCTCAGTCCATGGCTGCGAACGAGTACCGGGTAGAGCGCGAACAGCACAAGGGCAAGACCAACGTAGATAGCCAGCGAGAACTTGCCCAGGGCGCCGATGGTGTCCCAGCCGTAAGTGGCTACGGCATTACCGATCAGACCGATGGTGCCGATCGGGGCGATGCGAATGATCCACCAGAGGACCTTCTGAATAATTGCCAGCAGCGAGGCGGAGAAGGCCAGGAATGGCTTGGCGGCCTCGCCAACCTTGAGTGCGGCGATGCCCACGACCACCGCGATAACCAGAATCTGCAACACGTTGAAGCTGATCGAGGTGCTCGCGGCGCCGTCAACCATTTTGGTATTAGCGCCCAAACCGAGGTAGTTCGAGGGGATGAGGCCGGTGAGGAATGCCAGCCAGTCGCCGGTGCGGCCAGCGTATTCCGCCGGCTGCTCCTGCCCGGTGTTCACCCCCGGCTGGAAGATCAAGCCCAAGCCCATGCCGATGATCACGGAGATGAAGGCGGTGATGGCGAACCAGAGCAGAGTCTGCCACGCCAGGCGTGCAGCGTTGGTGACCTGAGAAAGGTTGGCAATGGAAGCGACCACTGCGAAAAACACCAGCGGGATGACGGCGGTGCGCAGCAGCGCCACGTAGCTGGAGCCAATGATGTCCAGCGTCTGCCCCAGGGCTGTGGGGGCCTCCGCGGTGGAGCCGGAGTACTTGGCGACGAGGCCGAGAATTAGGCCAAGAATAAGGGCGGCGATAACCTGCACGCCGAAGTTTGTGCTCCACTTAGGCAAGCGGCGAGTGGGTGATGTCGAAGTCATGCACTCAACGGTAGAGCCGGAACTATAGCGAATCACAGCGGATGTTGCGCACTATGACAAAAATCGTCCCGGTGATACTTACGTCACATGTATCGCGTGTCTAGGTTCACGAAATGCGTCGCAAAAGCGGGAATAACGTCGCTATGTGACGTCAAGGGTCGATGTCCCCGCACCCGAGTTGCGCAGGGCGGGGACACAACTTGGCTTGTGTCGAGTTTAGGAGAGCAGCGCTCGCTTGAGCGTGTCGAGACCAACGGACCCAATGCGCAGCGCGCGGGTGTGGAACTCCTTGGCATTGAACTGCTCGCCGGCTCGCTGAGCTAGTTCATCGCGGATCTGCTCCCAAAGTCGTTGCCCCACCTTGTAGGCCGGGGCTTGGCCGGGCCAGCCGAGGTAGCGGTTGAACTCGAAGTCCAGCTGCCCGGGGGAGATATCCAGGTTCGCTTCGAGGAAAGCGAATCCCTTCTCTGCGGTCCACTGTCCTTCGCCCCATTGCTCGGGCATCGGCAGTTCGCAGTGCACGCCAATATCGAAGACCACGCGCGCGGCGCGCAACCTTTGGGCATCGAGCATCCCCATATAGTCGCCAGGATCAGAGAGGTAGCCCAGCTGGTCCATGAGGCGTTCCGAATACAGTGCCCATCCCTCGCCGTGACCACTGGTCCAGCACATGTAGCGGCGCCACTTATTCAGCGTCTCGTGCTGCAACTGACTTGTAGCGATCTGCAGGTGATGGCCCGGCACGCCCTCGTGATAGACCGTGGTCAGCTCCGCCCAGGTGGTGAAGCTATCCTCTCCTGGCGGCACCGACCACCACATGCGACCCGGGCGGGAGAAGTCCTCGGACGGGCCGGTGTAATAGATCCCGCCATCCTGGGTCGGGGCGATCATGCACTCGATCTGATCCATCGGCGCCGGGATGTCGAAGTGCACATCCTTTAGATCGCGAATGGCCGCGTCGGCCTTGCCCTGCATCCATTCGCGCAGGGCATCGGTACCCTGCAGACGGCGTTTCGGGTCGTCATTCAGAATGCGTTTGGCCTCGGCGATATCGGCACCCGGCTTGATCTGTTCGGCCACCATCTGTTGCTCGGCGATGATGCGATCGAGCTCCTCCACGCCCCACGCGTAGGTTTCCTCCAGATCCACCACGGCCCCGAGGAAGTCTTGGGACACCAATTGGTAGTACTCGCGTCCCACCGCATCCTTGGCCGGGGCGATGGGTAGCAGCTCGTCGGCGACGCACTGGGCCAGCATGCGATATGCCTGCTTGGCCGCCGCGGCGCCGCGCTGGAGCCGTTCGGCTAGCTCCGGGGCGGCGGTAGTGCCGGCACTGGCGAGTTGGTCGAAAAAGCCTCCGTCCTTGGCGTAGTCGGTGGCCTGCTCGATAGCGATCTTCAGCTGGCGCACCGGGGCAATATGCCCGGCGCTCGCCGAGCCGCGCAGCGACTTCAAGTACCCTTCGATGGCCGCGGTGACATTATGTAGCCGGTCGCCGATATGCCCGAAATCCTCCGCGCTGTGCTGTGGCATCAGGTCAAAGGCTGCACGGATCCCCTGTACCGGGGAGGCGATGTTGTTTAGTTCGGTGCGGCCAGTTTCATGCAGCGTGACCGCTAGGGTCAGTCGCTCGGTCATGGCATCGAGGGTCACCTCGTCGATCTCGTCGACCGGCTGGGTCTGAGCTAGCTTGCTCAGCGCTTGGCGGGCTAGATCCGCAACGGCTTCGCGGCCGGCGGGGGAGTAGTCCGAGTATTGGCTCTCGTAGCCGGGCAGGCCGAGTTCCGAGCCGAGCTCGGGCGTCAGCTCGAGGGACTGCTCGAAATAGGCGTCGGCGATCGCGTCAATGGCGCTGGGCTGCCGGGAGGTTTCTGTGGCTGTCATGTGGCCTACATTACTTGATCTGAAGCAGATGTTGAAGAGATTTCTGGCGGCTCTCGTTATGTGGCTTGCCGTAAAAGTGACCTCCCGGCCCTGCCTGTGATGAAGTTTAACTCCACTGGTCAGCCGCGATTCTGCGGCTATGGGGAGTTCTCTCCATGGTGATGATTTTTTCTTTTCCTTAGAATTGGATGAGGAACCGGTCTAGCTTGCGCGCCCGCGTGGACCGGATCCATCACTCATCACCCGCACTGCAAGGACAAAGTAGCCATGGCGAAAGCCCCTCGGACCGGATGGACCGGGTTGCTCAAGAGCACCGGTTTTAAGGCCACCGCCATTCCGGTGGCGGCCGCGCTGGCCGTTACCGGTGCCATCATCTACCCGGGTTTCGAAACCGCCGATGTCGAATTGAATGACGGCGGCGTCTGGGTTGTGAACCAATCCGAGGGCAAAATCGGGCACATTAACTACCAGTCGCGCACCATCGACGGGGGCGTGGTAACCCCCTTGGCGAACTACGATCTAGCCCAGAACGCCGAAACCGTGCTCGTGCGCAACCTCGAGCAGGCCTCGCTGACCACCATCGACCCGGCCATGGTGCAGTTCGCCGGAGATAACGCGCTCCCGGCGAACTCTTCCTTTTCCTTCGGTGCCGAAGTCGTTGCCGTCACCGATGACGAGCACGGCACCGTGCAGGCTACCCACCTCAAACAGATCTCTAACTTCAAGGGTGAAAGTGCCGAACCCTTGGTGGAATCCAAGGGCGAAGTCGACGCCGTGGTGGGCGCCGACGACACCGTCTGGACCGTGGACTACGCCACCGGCACCATGGCAAGCTTCACCATCGATGAAGAAGGCCAGGCCCAGCCCGGCATCCAGCAAGAGCTTCCGCAACTGAGCGAACTCGAAGAGCCCCAGCTGTCCGCCGTGGGTGACACCGGTGTGGTCTTCGACCCGGCCAGTGGGGTGGTCATCACCTCAACCGGTAGCACCGCCCACCTTGAAAACACCGCCAACGCCCGCCTGCAGGCCCCGGGGCCGGAGGCCGACGCCGTGGCCATCGCGCTGGATCAGTCACTGGCCACCGTCTCACTCGACGGCAAGGAGACCGGCTACGACCAGGTGGACACACCCGGAACCCCGATCCAGCCGGTGCGCGTCGGCAGCTGCACCTACTCCGCCTGGCAGACCAGCGGCGAATACCTGCGTCACTGCACCGATGAATCACAGAACCAGCGCATGCTGATTCCAGACATGCTCACCGGGGCCGAACTGGCTTTCCGCGTCAACCGCGATGTCGTGGTGCTCAATGACGTGCACTCCGGGCAGGTATGGCTGGCCAACGAGGGCATGGAGATCGTAAGCAACTGGAGCGATCTGGAGCCACCGGCCGGCGAGGGCGAGGCGAAGGAGGAAGAAACCAAGGAAATCACCGACGCCATCGAGCTGCCCAACCGCACCGAGGAAAACCAGGAACCAATCGCCGAAGACGACAGCTTCAGCGTGCGCCCCGGGCGCACCACCCTGCTGCCGGTGCTCTATAACGATGTAGACCCCGACGGCGATCTGCTCACCGCCCAGCTCGAGGGGCCGGGACCCAAGCTCGGCGAACTGCAACCGGTCTACGATGGCACCGGTTTCCAGATTGTGGTGCCGCAGGACGCCGCGGGCGCCGGAAGCTTTAGTTACACCACCGAGGATGGACGCGGCGGACGCGATACCGCCACGGTGAAACTCAACGTGGTCGACGAGGAGACAAACACCGCCCCCGAACAGCAGCGCACCACCGTGCTCCGCGTGCAACAGGGCGAATCGGTCAGCCGCAACCTGCTCAGCGACTGGACCGACGCCGAAGGCGATGACCTGCAACTGCTCGGCGGCACCTCCGAGGGCGATGATGTGATTCGTGTGCGCCCCGATGGCACGCTGACCTTCCAAGACGATGGCAAGAAGCTGGGGCAGAAGGAAGTGGCCATTCAGGTCTCCGACCGCCGCGAAAGCACCAAGGGTCGGGTGATCGTCGAGGTGCTGGCCGATGCCACCGTCAAGCCCGTCACCGCCACCGACCACGTGCTGGCCCAGGCCGGGGAACCGACCACCTTCGAGCCGTTGGCCAATGACACCGACCCCTCCGGGGATGGGCTACGCCTGGCCGGGGTGGACGACGTGCCGGGCCTCGAGCTCACAACCAATGTGCAGACCGGCGTCGTCAGTGTGAACGGGGACCGTCCGGGGACCTACTACGCCGAATATATGGCCACCAACGGCCCGGCTAGCGCCCCCGGGTTGGTGCGCATCGATATTGCCGCCCCGCAGGAACAGCCGCAGGACCCGGTCGCCGTGCGCGATGTCGCGCTGCTCCCGGCCGGACAAGACGTGCTGGTCAATGTGCTCGATAACGACACCGACCCCTCCGGTGGCGTGCTGGTCACCACCGCGGTGGAGGGGGCCAACGATCTGCCCTTCACCGCCAGCGTGGAGCGCAACACCTTCGTGCGGATCACCGATGTGCGCGGGCTGACCGACCCCACCACGGTGAACTACACGATCTCCAACGGCGACGGTCAGGCCACCGGTGCTATTCGTGTCATCCCGATCCCGGCGCCACCGCGTATGGACCCGCCCCAAGCGAACCCGGACACCGTCAGCGTGCGCGAAAACGATGTCGCCACCGTGAAGGTGCTCGACAATGACATTCACCCCAACGGCGGCAAGTTGACCCTGCGCCCCGAATTGCAGGAGGCCGACCAGCTCGGCGAAGGCTCCCTGATCTCGGTGGCCGATGACACGGTGCGTTTCCGCGCCGGCGACTTCGGTGGCAAACCGCGCCAGGTCAGCGCCGTGTATACGGTCGCTGGCCCCGACGGTCAGGAAAGCAGCGCCAGCGTCACCTTTAATGTGCAACCGGCCGCGGATGCCAACGACCTGGAAAAGAACAGCCCGCCCAACCCGGTGCCGGTAACCGGCCGCGTCTTCGCCGACAGCAGCACCAATGTGGTGATCCCGCTGGAAGATATCGATCCGGAAGGCGACTCGGTATCCCTCGTGCAATTCGGTGACTCGCCGCGGCTTGGCACCGCGAAGATCCGGGGCGCCTCCATCGACTACACAGCCCACCGTAATGCCAGCGGCACCGACGAATTTAGCTATGTTGTCGAGGACCGACTCGGTGCTCGGGCTACCGGCACGATCAAAATCGGCATTGCCCCCTTGGCCGAGGCCAATAACCCGCCGGTAGCGGTCAATGACTTCATCACGGTACGTCCCGACCGTCCGGTCGCGGTCGACGTGATGGACAACGACACCGACCCGGACGGGGATCCCATTGCCCTGCTGCCCGAGGTCACCACCGAATCTAGTCACGACGTCGAGGTCATCGACGGCCGCGTCGTGCTCACTAGCCCGCCGGATAAGGGGAGCGTCTCGGTGCGCTACCGGATTTCCGATGGGCGCGGTGGCACCGCCACCGGCACATTGACCGTTTCCTCGGACCCCGAGGCACAGCTGCTGGCCCCGATCGCGCGCGACGACCGGGTCTCGCTCGAAGAAGTCATTGGCACCGACACGGTGACCGTGGATATCCTGCGCAATGACGAGGACCCGGACGGCAGCGTCAGCGAACTTGAAGTCTCGCTTCCCGACGCCCCCGAGTCCGCCCGGGTCACCGACGATGGCCTCCAGGTGCGCGTGGGTGAGGCCGCCCAGGTCATCGCCTACACGCTCACCGACCCCGACGGCTTGACCTCCACCGCCTTCGTCCATGTGCCGGGCATCGCCGACGCCCGTCCCATCCTGGCCAGCGGGCTGAACCTGCAGGTCCAGGCCGGGCAGAGCTTGCCGTTGAACTTGGGCGACATTGTGCTCGTGCGCGAGGGCCGCAGCCCCCGACTGACCACCGAGGAATCGGTGAGCTCCGTGCCGGAGAACGATGGGGAACTGGTGCGTTCGGCCACCGAACTGACCTTCAAGGCCCCGATCGATTTCGCCGGCCCGGCCGCCGTGAGCTTCGAGGTGACCGACGGCAGCGGACCGGACGATGAGCGCGGCCTGACCTCGAAGCTGACCGTGCCGATCAATGTCACCCCGGCACCGGCCAACGAGCGCGGCGAGGACCGCGTCGATGAAGAGCAGGACGGCCAGCCGGAGGAAGAGGACAGCGAAGAGCCCTCGGAGGAACCCACCGAGCAGCCCGATGAGGAAAACTTCCCGCCGACCTTGCAGTCCAACGCGCTGACCGTGGGCCAAGGCGAAGAGCCAGCGTTGATGGATCTGCGTCTGGCGGCCAACGACGCGAACCCCGAGGACGTGCCGAATCTTTCCTTCGCCCTCGGCCAAGTGGATATTCAGGGGGTACAGGCTCAACTGATCGATGGCCACACGCTACGCGTATCCGCCGAGGCAAGTACGCCGAAGGGCACCAGCGGCAGTATCGGCGTGAGCGTGTCCGACGGGGTCAACCCACCGGTGACCGCAACCATGAGCGTGACCGTAACCGGTTCCACCCGTGAATTGCCCGTGGCGGTGGCCGACAATGTCGCCGACGCCCACCAGGGCAAGACCGAACTGGTGGACGTGTTGGCCAATGACCACAATCCCTATGCCGATCAGGGACCGCTGCGCCTGCTCAACGCCCGCGCCCTGCAGTCGGGCACCGGCGCCGTAGCGGTGCGCGGAGACAAGGTTTCGATCACCCCGGCGGATAAGTTCGTGGGCACCATGCGCGTGGAATACACCATCGGCGATGTCACCGAGGACGTTTCACGCAATGTCATCGGCACCATCACCCTGAACGTCAAGGGTGCCCCGCAGGCGCCGGGACTCCCGCGTGTGCAATCCACCGGCGACCGGAAGGTCGTCCTGGCCTGGGACCCACCGGCAAATAACGGCTCGCCCATCACCGGATACACGGTCACCGGCGGTGGGCACACCCAGCAGTGTGCCGCCACCACCTGCACCATTACGCCGTTGACCAACGACAAGGTCTATAACTTCACGGTGACCGCCACGAACGCGGTGGGCACCTCCCCGGCTTCCCCGGCTTCGGCCGACGCCCGCCCCGATGTGGAGCCCGAACAGCCCGCCGCCCCCACCGGCAAGGACGGAGACCAACAGGCAAGCTTTAGCTGGACCGCACCGGTTAGCCGAGGTTCGGCCATTCAGAGCTACACCCTGGAGCTGTCCCCGGCCCCACCCAACGGCGTCACCCAGGTCACCGGCATCACCGGCACCTCGTACACCTGGAAGGGCCTGAAAAATGGCACCGCCTATCAGGCTCGCGTGCGCGCGGTGAACAAGGCCTCCAAGCCTTCGGCCTTTAGCTCCTACTCGGCGGCGGTCACTCCCGCCGGCGTGCCCTTCAAACCGGGCGCGCCCACCGCTTCGCGTAAGGATTCGGCCGTGGACGGTGGCGTGGTGAACGTGGCCTGGAAGGCCCCCGGCGGCAACGGGGCGCCCATCACCGGGTACACCCTGCGCGTGTTCAAATCCGGCACCCTGGTCAAGACGATCGGCTCGATCGCAGCCAACCGCACCACCCAGACCGTCACCGGACTGAGCACCTCCGGGTCCTACACCTTCTCCATTCAGGCGAAGAACCGCGTGGGTAACTCCGCACAGAGTGCGCGTTCGGCGGCGGTCACCCCCTACGGGCGCCCCAAGCCCGTCGGGTCCGTGAAAGCCAACGCGACCGGAACTAACCGCATGGTGCAACTGAACTTCACCGCGCCCGGGGCCAACGGCTCTAAGATCACCGGCTACCAGTACTCCACCGATGGCGGCGGCTGGAAGCCCTTCGGCGGTCCCGGAGCGGTGATCGATACCGGTTCGAACGGCACCGTGCACACCTGGCGGGTGCGGGCGCTGAACGCGGCCGGACCGGCCCAAGCCAGCAGCCCAAGTAATAAGGAAAGCGCCTACGGGCCGCTGCGCAAAAACGCCAATATTTCCGCCACCCACGGAGATCACTGGATCAAGTTCACCTGGAATAAGGACGCAGGTGCCCCGAATGGACGTAAGGTCACCCAGACGGTGACCGTCAACGGCAACAAGATCGCCAACGACGGAGCCAAACGCATCGAAGGCTTGGGCTACTCCACGGAGCGCACGCTGAAGATCGTGGCCACGGACACCGAGGGACAGAAAGAAGTCTGGACGAAGACCGAGAAGACGAACCCGAAGCCGGCGCGTTCGGTCAAGCTCTCCAAGGGCCCGAATTACAACGGGTATTCGAACTCCACCTGCGACCCGAACTGCTACAAGTACCATGTCGAGCTCTACAACTTCGACCCCGGTACGCACACCTATATGGCCAAGTGCTACCACTCGGGCGGTAACTTCTCGAGTAACTACGTGACCTTCTCGGTGAACGGCAAGGGACGGGCCTCCAAGGACCTTCCTTGCGTGGTTGAGCCGGGATATAAACAGCCCTACTACGCCACGGTGGACGGCGTAAAATCGAACACCACCAACTTCTGACCCGCCCATTGAGCCCCTCACGGATGTATGAAAGAGAGACCATGTCGAGAACGATGAGCACCGAGCAGGCCAGTTGGTTCTGCGATACCTTCGCCAAGCTGGTGTCCAATGTGGGCCAGTCGGTGCTGGGCAAGGAGCAGACGATCAGGCTGGTGCTCACCGCGCTACTGACCGAGGGGCATGTGCTGCTCGAGGACGCTCCGGGCACCGGCAAGACCATGCTGGCCCGCTCGCTGGCCGCCACCGTGAAGGGCACGAACTCGCGCATTCAGTTCACCCCGGATCTGCTGCCCAGCGACGTCACCGGCATCACCATCTACGATCAGCGCACCCAGTCCTTTGAGTTCCATCACGGGCCGATTTTCGCGAACCTGGTGTTGGCCGACGAAATCAACCGCGCCAGCCCGAAAACCCAGTCGGCGCTGCTCGAAGTGATGGAGGAGGGCCGAGTCACGGTCGACGGCACCACCTACACGCAAGCCCGCCCCTTCATGGTGATCGCCACGCAGAACCCCATCGAACAGGCCGGCACCTACCGCCTGCCCGAGGCACAGCTGGACCGCTTCTTGATCAAAACCTCGATCGGCTACCCGGACCGTGTGGCCACCGTGGCCCTGCTCACTGGCAGCGCCCAGAAGGATCGCTCCGCGGCGCTCAGCCCGGTGATCACCACCGAGGCGCTGGCCGAAATGGCCGACCTAGCCACCGGGGTGCATGTGGATGAGGCCGTGCTGGACTATGTCGCGGCACTGTGCGAAGCCACCCGTGAAGCCCCGGAAACCCGGCTGGGCGTATCGGTGCGTGGCGCACTGGCCATGGTGCGCGCGGCGAAGGTGTGGGCCGCCGGTCAGGGACGCAACTATGTGCTTCCCGACGATATTAAGGAACTGGCACCGCACGTGTTCACCCACCGTCTGGTGTTGGACCCGGAGGCCGAATTCACCGGGGCCACCGCCGCGAAGGTCATTGACGCGGTGCTGCGTGAAGTACCGGCCCCAACCCGCCGCGGTAGCGAGGCCTAAGGCAGATCATGATGAGCAGACGGGCCGCGCTACGCCGCGCCGCCGGAAAAGTACCGAGCCTGCTGAGCGAAAGCTCGGCGGTGCTCGGCCAATACCTGCGCCCACTGGGCGATCGGGTGCGAGCCGTGAGCCAACGCTACCTGTCCCCGGTGGCCCGCGTGGTCTCCCCGCTGGGTTTCGTGGTGGCCGGTACCGCAATACTGCTCTGGGTGCTTGGCGCCGGCTTCGGCTGGCAGGAAGCACTGCTCGGGGCCTTCATGGCCAGCGTGCTGTTGGTGGTCGGGGTCGGGTTCATTCTGGGTCGTAGCGACTTTGAGGTGAGCCTGGATCTAAACCGCACCCGGGTGGCCGTGGGCGACCGTGCCGTGGGCGCGATGCAGGTGCGCAACCGGGCCGCACGCCGTTCGGCCGCAGTCATGATGGAGCTACCGGTCGGGGCCGGGGCCGCGGAATTCCGTATCCCACGGCTAGATCCCGGGGGCAGTCACGAAGACCTGTTTACCATTCCCACCCGTCGGCGCCAGGTGCTCGAAGTTGGTCCGGTGCGCTCGGTACGCCAGGACCCCTTCGGCCTGCTACGCCGCCAGGTACGCTGGACGGACACCTACGAGCTGTTCATCCACCCGAAAACCACTGGACTCGATGGTTCCTCGGCCGGCTTCATCCGCGACTTGGAGGGTATGCCCACCCGCGACCTGTCGAACTCGGACGTGTCCTTTCACGCCCTGCGCGGTTACCAGCCCGGTGATGACCGGCGGCATATTCACTGGAAGTCCACCGCCCGTACCGGCGAACTCATGGTGCGGCAGTTCGAGGAAACCCGCCGCTCGCATCTGGCCGTTGCACTCTCGCTGAATTTAGGGGACTACGGAACCCACGCGGAAGCGCTCGAAGATGTGGAGCTAGCCATTTCGGTGGCCGCCTCGATCGGGCTGCAGGCCGCGGTGGAACAACGCAAACTGGACGTCTACAGCCAGTTCGGACCGGTGCGCGCCGACACCGGGCGTCACCTGATGGACGGGCTAACCCGTCTGGAGGTGCGTGCGGGTCTGCGAGAAAACGTGGTGGATGTGGTGCGCCACACCGCAGATGCGGTTCCCGGCGCCTCGGTGATGTTCATG
This sequence comes from Glutamicibacter sp. PS, assembly GCA_031317595.1. Lineage (GTDB taxonomy): Bacteria > Actinomycetota > Actinomycetes > Actinomycetales > Micrococcaceae > Glutamicibacter > Glutamicibacter endophyticus. The sequence goes on along the minus strand of JANCMB010000001.1, from coordinate 1,848,189 downwards.
CTCACCGGCGCACAAACCACGGCGCGAGAACTGCGTGAGGCGTGGATGCATGTGCCGGTGGGGGTACGTGCCATCGCGATCCGCTGTGGGCTGGGGCTGGCACCGGCGCGGGCCAGCATCGGTGAGCTTACCGTACTGACCCTCGGAAACCTCGACGAGCTGGGGTTGATGTTGCGAAGGGCCGTCGCATGAGCCGCCCGCTTCCGCTCTGGCGCTATTGCGTCGACGCAGCGTGCCTAGGCGCGGCGCTACTACTCGGAGCCCTGGGGCTTTTCGACGCCTACGGCGGCAGCCTAGCCTTCCTGTTGGCCGCCATCGGCGGCATCGTTGCCGGGCTCGGGCTTGCCTGGGCCAATGTATGGTTCCGGCTGGGCACCTGGCGTACCGCCGCCGGCTTCGCCGTGCTCTACCTGCTGCTCGGTACCCCCTTGGCGACCCCACGCGAGGCCGCCTATTCGGTCCTACCGACCCTCGAATCGCTACGTGCCCTGCTGGCCGGACTGGTGTTCTCCTGGAAAGATATGCTCACCGTAGCCCCACCGGTGGGTTCCTTCGGGGGCGTGCTCATCGTGGCCTTTTTCTCCACCTTGCTCACCGCTTTACTCACCGGGCTGGCCGCCTGGCATCTGCGTTCGCCCTACCTCACGCTGCTACCGGTGCTGGCGATGTTCGTGGTGGGTATCGTTTTTGGCACCCGCGATGTGCCGATGCCGGTGGTGCGCGGCGTCGCATTGATCGCAGTACTCGTGGGCTGGCTGGCTTGGCGGCGCTATGTGGCGCAGATTGTCAGTGATGGTTTCCGTTCGCTCAATCATGCGCCGGAGGACCTTGCCGGCGGGCACCAGCTTCGGCTGCGCCGGGTAGCCATCGGCGCCCTAGTGTTGGCCGGGGCCGGGGTGCTCACCGCCGCGGCGGCCCCACTGCTCAGCCCGCAAACCCCGCGTCAGGTGCTGCGTGATGCGCTCGAGCCGCCGGTGGACCTCTACGACTACCCAAGCCCGCTGACACGTTTCCGAAAATACGTGAAAAACATGGCCGATGACACGCTGCTCACCGTCAAGGGGCTCCCGGAGGGCGAACGCATTCGGCTGGCGGCCCTGGACTCCTACAACGGTATGGTCTTTTCGGTGGACCCGAAGTCCGGCGGCAATTTCGCCCCAGTCGGTGATTCGAGCGATATTCGCTCCGCCGAGGGCGGTAGCAACCGCAACCAGGGCGAGCTACAGATTGAAATTCGTGACTATCAGGGCGTGTGGCTGCCGGCCGGCGGTAAGCTCGCCGGGCTCGAGCTGACCGGGGAACGCCGCGACGAGCTGGCCCGCTCGCTGTTTTACAGCGACGAGGCCGAAACCGCGCTGAGTTCCATCGGACTGCGCTCGGGCGATGCCTATACCGCCCAGGTGTACTTCCCGCCACGACCCAGCGACGAACAGTTGGCGCAAGTGAACTTCGCCGAATTGCATCTACCGGAACTGGCGAATGTGCCGCCGCTGGCGGGGGCCAAGGCCGTGGACTTCATCGGTTCGGCCCAAGGAGACCTGAACCGGGCGCGTAGCCTCGAGAGCACCTTCGCGAACACGGGCTTCTTCTCCAACGGAGCCGAGGGGCAGGTTCCTTCGCTCTCCGGACATGGTGCCGGGCGCATCACGAGCCTACTCGATGCCGAGCAGATGATCGGCGATGATGAGCAGTATGCGGCGGCCATGGCCCTCTTGGCGCGCGAACAGGGGATCCCGGCTCGCGTGGTGATGGGTTTCTATCCGGAGAAGTACGCGCCGGAGCGCGAGCTGGAGCTCAAGGGCTCGGATGTGCACGCCTGGGTAGAGATCGCCTTCGAATCTGTGGGATGGGTGGCCTTTGATCCGACCCCGGACGATGATGAACAGCCCACACCGCCGGAGCAGGAACCCAAGGCGGTTCCGCAGCCGCAGGTGCTGCAGCCGCCACCTCCGGGGCAGGAAGAAGCCGACCTGCCGCCAGAGACCGCGCCGGAACCCCAAGAGGTCGAAGAGGAACCGCAGACCTGGTGGGAGCGCTGGGGAGTGCTGGTGAGCATTGTCGGCATTTCGGCCGGCTCGCTACTCGTCCTCGCCTCGCCCTTCCTGCTGATTCTGTTGCTGAAGGTGCGCCGTCGCCGCCGCCGCGAACGCACCGGCGGTCCCGAACAGCGCATGGCCGGCGGCTGGCAAGAAATCCTCAGTACCGCCACCGACCATCAAGTCATCAGCCGTGTGGGAGCCACCCGCTCGGAGAATGCGCGCCTGGTGGCCGGGGGCTTCCCCGCCATGAGCGAACCGGTGCTGAACCTGGCCCGCCGAGCCGATGCGGCCAGCTTCTCACCTGTGCAACCCACCGAGGAGGAGGTGCGTAGCTACTGGGAGGAAGTGCATCGCCAGGCCAGGCAGATGCAGTCTTCGCGTGGCTTCTTCGGCCGGCTGCGCGCCAAATATTCGCCGCGCTCGCTCGTCCACGAGGTGGCCGGTGCACTGTCCACCTCCGGGCGGCTACCCCGTCGCCCGCGCCGTAACCGTTTCGAACAACCACAGGAGTAAGCCATGGCACAAACAATGAACCTGGTGGATGCCAGCGCAACCCAGCGATTGCTCTCCTGGTTGCTCGACAGCGTGCCGCTGATTATTCTCGCGGCGATCTTCATGCCGATTATCAGTTCCAAGTTGTTGCAGGCCGCCGTTGACCCGCAAATCCTCGGACAGATTGCCGGGACCTATCTGCTCTTTGGCGTGCTGTCGCTGGCTTATACGGTGGGGATCTGGTGGTGGGAGGCCACCAGTGGCAAGACCCCGGGTCAGTTCCTGCTCAAGCTGCGCACCACCAATCTCGAAGGCAACCTGCCCGGTTGGGGTAAGGTGATCGGTCGCCGTTTGTTGATCGCCGTTGCCGGAATTATCCCGGTGATCGGGCCGGTGCTGATGGTGATCTCCAACCTCTTCGACGCCAACGGCAATCGCCAGGGCTGGCACGATAAGGCCGCCGGCACCCTGGTGCTGGACGTTGCCGCCGGCCGCGACCCGCTGACCTCCGGCGGAATTGCCGGACCGCAGTCCTTTGCCCCGCAGGAGCACCCCTCGCCGGCACAGCCGGAGTCGAACGATGTGGACGAGAGCGTGGTGGACGGGCCGGAAGGCCCCGAGGACGTGCAAGCGTCTGCGGGACCGGCCGTGATCGATTCGGTGCCCGGCGCCAACCGACAGGCCAACGAAGAGCCCAGCCCCGCCAAGGCCGAGGTCATCTCCGAAGTTAACGCAGAGGTCCCGGCTTCCGCTCCGGTGCCAGAGCATGCCGATCCGGACGATGAGCTTGGCTCCACCCGGCTACGTGTCGAGCAGGATCCGGTGATGGTGCTGCGCTTCGATGACGGCCAAGCGCTCACCATAGAGCACAGTGCGCTGATCGGCCGCAACCCGGCCCCGGCCGAAGGCGAACAGGTGGACGAGCTGATTAGCCTCGATGACCCGGAGCGCACCGTGTCGAAAACCCACCTGCTGGTGCAGTCCGGTGCCAGTGGACTGTGGGTCACCGACCGCCAGTCGGCCAATGGCTCCTACCTTGTCGATGGCCAGGGCGGCACGCGTGATCTGGTGCCGGGGCAGCCCCAGCAGGTCAGCCCCGGACAAACCGTGTACTTCGGCGAGCGTAACTTTAAGGTCGAACGCGCGTGAGTGCGGTTCCCGAAGAGCACTGGGTGGCGCTGCACCACGGGCAAAGCACCGACCGTGGCTTGCGCCGCGCCTTAAACGAGGACAGCATGCTCGCCACCGACACGCTGCTGCTGGTCGCCGACGGCATGGGCGGACATGCCGCCGGGGATGTGGCCAGTTCGGTGTGCGTGCAAACCTTCGCCGAAGGGGTGCGGCAGGCCCACGGACTCATCGATGCGCAGCTGATCGACGACCTGCTACAGCGTGCCGACCGGGCCATCCTTGCGGCCGGGTCGGCCCGTGCCGGCACCACCGTGTCCGGAGCGGCAGTGATCTACCCGGAGGGGCAGCCGCAGTGGCTGATCTTCAACGTGGGGGATTCGCGTACCTACCGGATGGCCGATGGCTTACTCGAACAGGTGACGGTCGATCATTCCGAGGTGCAGGAGCTATTGGACAGTGGTCAGCTCAGTGCCGGAGAGGCCGCCGAATACCCGCGCCGCCATGTCATCACCCGGGCGTTGGGAATGCGCGCCGATAACCGCGCGGACTTTTGGATGCTCCCGCTCAAGGCCGGGGACCGGCTTCTGGTATGTTCCGACGGGCTGAGCGGGGAACTGAGCGACGAGCAGATGCAACAGGTGCTCGCCCGCTTCCCGGACCCGCAACAGGCCGCCGACGAACTGATCCAGGCGGCCCTGCGTAATGGGGGACGCGATAATATCAGCGTGATCGTTGCCGATGTGGCAGCCGGGCACCCCGACGACATCGACATCACCGTACCGCGCCAGATCATCACGACCGACACAGAGGAGAAATCATGAACAGCCTGCGTTACCTCCCCGGCGACGGGTATGCCCTGGTGGGTACCGGTCACATCCTTATGCTGCCCGCAGGCACCGAGCCGGAACTGCTCGATCGGTTGTTCTCGAGCCTGGGCCCGGAAACCAGCGTCGAATCGTTGCTGTCGGCCCTGCTGGGTAGCGTCGAGATGAAAATCAACGAGCTACCCGACTTCGCGATTATTTCGCGGCAGCCGGCGGCCCACGTCGTGGTGCGCGGTGCCGCGGCGTTTATCGGTCACACCGACGCCGGCAGCGAAACCGCCAGCGGAGCCGACATCGCCACCTGGCAGGAGCGGCGTTTCGCCGCGTTGGATTCCTGGACGGCCAGCTTGGACGCCGAGACCCCCGAGGGGCAGCAGCTTCCCATCAACGAGGGTGTGGTGCGCGCCGCCGCGCTGAGCTTCGGATCCCCATCCGAGACTATGACTGAATCGGAGGGCACCGCGCAGCGCGCCGCGGCAGCGGTCACCGATGGCGTCGCGGAGCCCGAGACGGACGCGGAGGTGACGCAGCTGGCCAGTGCCCCAGCGAAGCCAGCCACCGAGCGGGCCAGCAGAACCCCGGATCGCACCGAGGCACCCACGCGGGCCCAAGCCGTCGTCGAGCCGGCCGTGGCCGAGGAAGCACCGTCGGCAACCGCCGGGGTGGAGGACTCGGCGGGTGGGTCCGAAGCGGACGAGGCACCGGAAGATACCCAGGACCCCGAGGTGTACGAACATTCCACCGGCACCGACGAACTGTCCTTGGCCAGTGAGTTGCTCGGACGTCGCGGCGATGCGGCCACCGAATATGAACCGGTCGACGCCGATGATTCGGACACCATCCTCAAACCGCGCCCGGCCGCGGCTGCCGCCGCGGATGAGCTGCCGGATCCGGACCGGGACGGAGACACCATTATTCGTAGCGCCCCACGCGATCATTCCGGTTCGCTGGGCGAGTCCATCTCCTTGGCCGGGGCACCGGTGAGCGCGGAACCCAACGAATTCGTACTGGCCCGGGTCTGCGCCGACGGCCACCCGAACCCGCCCACCGCTTCGACCTGCCGCAGTTGCGGCGTTGCCCTGCGCGGTGAGGCCCGGCAGGTGCGTAAACCGGCCATGGGTCGCATGCTCGTCTCCGACGAATCGGGTCAGAGCGAGTCCTCCCATGAATTGACCCGCTCGGTGATTGTCGGTCGCCAGCCCAGCGCCCAAGGCTTCACCGGAACCCCGGAGCCGAAGCTGATGAAGGTGCACAGCCCCAGCGGTGACATTTCCCGTTCGCATCTGCAGGTGCGCATCGAAGGATGGCATGTAGAACTCGTCGATCTCGGGGCCACCAACGGCACCGTGCTCTTACGCGAAGGACAGGCACCTCGCCGGCTTGGCAAGGCGGAGTCGGTGCTGTTGCTCAGCGGAGACGTGGCCGACCTGGGCGATGGCGTGAGCCTGCGATTCGAGGAGCTTCCGTGAGTTCGCGGCGCCCTCCGGCGCCAGCCCCGCAGATTCCGGGCTTCAGCTATATCAAGCCCCTGGGCACCGGGGGCTTCTCCGACGTCTACCTCTATGAGCAGCACCGACCCCAGCGCAACGTGGCCATTAAGGTTTTGCTCGCCGATGTGAGCGAAGCGGAGGCCCGTGCGCGCTTCGAGGCCGAGGCGAACCTGATGGCGCAGCTCTCCACCCACCCCTACATCGTCACCATCTACCAGGCGGAGATCACCGCGGACTCGCGCTCCTACCTCGCCATGGAGTACTGTTCGCGGCCGGGTCTCGACGCGCGCTACCGGCGTTCGGTGCTGAGCGTGGACGAAGCGCTGTCGCTGGGGATCCAGATCTGCTCGGCGGTTCAGACCGCACACCTAGCCGGCATTATTCACCGCGACATTAAACCGGCGAACGTGCTGACCACCGATTACAACCGACCGGCATTGACCGACTTCGGTATCTCCGGCACCATCGGTTCCGAGGTGGCGGGCCTATCGATCCCTTGGTCGGCTCCCGAGGCCTTCGAAGGCGGCACGCCACCTGGTGTTCGGATGGACGTGTACTCGCTCGGTGCCACGATCTATACCGTGCTTGCCGGGCACTCGCCGTTCGTGCGCCCGGGTCGCGATAATTCGCAGACCACACTGATCGAACGCATCACCAATACCGAACTGCAACCGCTGCAGCGCCCCGACGTGCCGCAGTCCTTGAACCAGGCTTTGGCGGTGGCCATGGCCAAATCCCCGGCGGCACGCTTCGGGTCGGCCGCCGAACTGGCCCGTTCGCTGCAACGAATTCAAGCCGAGCTGGGCCTGTCCGTCACCCCCTTCGAGGTGCTCGAAGAGCACGGCGCGCACAACCCCGCCGACGAGGAAGGGGAGTCCACCCGGGTGCGCAGTGTCACCTCCATCGAGGATGCACAGCGACCCCGCGGCTCCGGACCACTGATCTCGTCGGTGCCCGGACGGCGCGCCCCCGCCCCGCGGGCCACTGATCTGGCAGGAACCCCGGCACCGGTGGATGAGCCGGATGTCTCGCAGCGTTTTGACGCGCCGCTACGTGGTGATCAGCAGGTACCGGTTCAGGCACCGGATGCGGCCGTGGCTGAATCGCCGGAGGTACGGCGCAAAATGCCCAAGGCACTGATTGGTGTCGCGCTGGCGCTGGCGCTGATCGTTTCGGTCGCGATCGGTGCCAACCTGCTCGGGGATACCGACGAAGATCCCCGCAGCAGCACCCCGCCGATTAACGCCTCACTCGATCCGAAGGACCCGATTATCGGGGCCAACGCCCCGCAGGTCACCGACCTTAAATCCTCCAGCGTGGGCAAGAACGTCACCTTTACCTGGAAGAACCCCGACCCGATGGACGGGGACTTCTATATGTGGGCGCCGGTGACGGCCACCGAGACCGGCGATGCGCAGAAGACCGATGCTCCCAGCGCCACCTTGCCGCGAGCCAAGGGACAAACCTGCATCGAGGTCAAACTCGTGCGCAAGAATGGGGGTAGCGTGTCCGAGCCCAAACGCGCCTGTACGGAGGTTAACGATGGATAGTTGCCAGGAAACGCAAGCTACCGACGATGTGTATGTCGAATACTGCGGCCAGTGGTTCCCGGTCGCCGAAGGGCAACTATTCACCATCGGCCGCGAGGGAGACCTGGCGGTGGACGACAACCCGTATCTGCACCGCCAGTTTCTGACCGTGGGACAGTATGAGGGCATGTGGTGGCTATCGAATATTGGTGCCCGGTTAACCGCAACGATCGCCGATAAAACCGGGGGACTGCAGGCTTGGCTCTCGCCCGGGGCACGCCTGCCGCTGGTGTTCAACCGGACCTCGGTGGTTTTTACCGCCGGGCCCACCACCTACGAGTTCGCCATCCACGTGGCCCAACCGACCTTCCGGCAGGAACCCCTAGCCGGAGATCCCGACGGGGCCACCACCATAGGTCCGGTGACCCTGACCTCGGCGCAGCGGGCCCTGGTGGTGGCACTCGCCGAACCCATGTTGCGCCGCGATGGAACCGGGCTCAGCGCGATTCCCTCCAGCGCCGCGGCCGCCGAACGCTTGGGCTGGAGCATCACGAAATTCAACCGCAAACTCGACAATGTGTGCGACAAGTTGGATAAGGCCGGGATCGTTGGGTTGCGTGGCGGGCCCGGGAAACTGGCGACCAACCGCAAGGCTCGCCTCGTGGAACACGCGGTCAGTTCGCACCTGGTGACTCGGGCGGACTTGAAATTACTGGAACTGGAGCTCGGCGCCGACGACTAGCACGCGGCTTTCCACCCTCGCTCGGGTCACCTTTGGAGCGTGGAAGGCGGCGCGAGGCATCGTTTAGAAGCGATCACGATTAGGCTGAGGGCCACCTGCCAAGACAGCGACAGCGCGAGCACCGCAACACGCCAATCCAGTTTTCACTGCCATTCTCGGCTTAGTCCTCGTAGTCCTCGTAGTCCACAACGTCATCATCGGATTCATCGATGGGCAGTTCTTCGGGAGGTTCGGTGTACTTGCGCTGCTCGGTCGTGAGCGCGGTGACGGTGGCGGACCAGCGCACCGGGCCCTGAATCTCAACGGACACCGCAGAGCGTTCCAGATTCTTGAGGGCGAATTCATTGAGCGAGGGGACGGTAGCGCCACTGCAATTCAGCGGAAAATTGCCGTGGTTTTTGACCTTGAGGGTGATCTGGCTAGAGCCTTCACAACGGATGTAGACCGCGACGACCGGTTTTGCGACCTCGAACTCTGCCACCAGGGCATCCTCGGTCCTATTATCGACGTAACCTAGGATCTGCTCACCCTCTGGCACGAAGTGGGTCAGCGGGCCAGAACGCGAAGGGTCGGACTCGGACGGTACCGCGACCGGTTCGTTGGATTTCGCCGACGGCAGCGGCCGTTCGGTTGCCTGTGCCTGCGGCGGTTCGGTTGCCGGGCTCGAGCACGATGCGGCGACAAGTATTGTGCCAAGCGCTACCACAAGGCCAGCACGTCGAGAGCGAAATGCGTTCACCAGGTACTCCATCCCATGGATTCCACCACGTCCTGATTGGTGCCACCGTCCGACGTGCCGACGCACGCTGCCGCTGATTCGTGGGCATCGCCTTCAAAGCTATGCGTACTAGAGATCAGCTGAGCATAGACGATGGTGTTCGCAGGAGCGATGAGATCGACACTGGTGGGATAGCGTTCCCAATAGGCTTCTCCGGTGCTCCCGAAGAGGAAGGGGCGCATTTGCTCCACCAAGGTGTAGAGATTATCGGTGGGCTCGAAGGTCGGCAGTTCCTCCAAAGTAGATTCATCGGGCACCTCGAGTGTTGCCGACGTTCTTGAGGTCCCGCGTCGATTATCGAGAAAGACCGCGTTGCTGGAGCCTTGCCGGTCAACGGTTTCGGTGCGCGGGTGATATTCCGCGACGGGGGAACTGCAACTCGCCGCGTGCGTTTCATCGGCCATACCAGAGGCCAGCGCGCTGGCAGGAATCAGGCATACAGCGGCGAGGGAAAGCAGGCTCGTAACGGCGACGGGTCTTCTGTTCACAAGGGTCCTTCTATCGGGGCGACTAGCGGGTAGGAGATGGCGGAGGCGTAAGTAGCCAAAGTCGGCGAGCTTAGCCACCGGAAATCTCGAAGACGGGAATGCCCACGAACCAGTAGGTCGTTTCCTCCGCGATATCGACGGTGACCTTGACCCGCCCGGCCTCTTGTTCATCGGTGCTGACCGGAATCTGCCCCGTCGCATTGAATTCATTGATACAGCCGCTGGCAAAGAATCCGGAGGCCGTGACCTTGTACTGGCTCTGCGGGGTGCAGGCGAGGAAATATTCGACAGCGACCGGGTCGTGTTCCAGCTCGAAGGTGTACGTCGCGGGGCCGTGACCTTGTACGTGGAGCACGGGGTTGGCGGATTCCTCGCGGTATAAGGCAGAGGAGACATCCGAGATTTCGCTGAGCGGATCCACCAACTCGGGCTGACTCGGTGTTGCCGATGCCGGGGTTCGGGGCGTGGGTTCGGATGGTGAGGGGGTGGAAGTGCACGCGGTCAGAGTCATCGAACCGAAGACAAGAGCAGCAACGACAAAGATTTTGGTGCGCAATTCCCACCCCTCTAAAGGCATATTTCAACCGCATTTTTTAGCAGACGTTATGAAATATGACAGTAGTGCATATCAAACGATTTTAGTGATTCGCGAATCGAGTGTGGCCGAATCGTTACTTAGCAGTAAATGTAGGACTCGTGGGTTCAGCTAACCGGCGCGGAACCGGAGCGGTAGAGGTAGGAGTCTTCGAGGTGATCGCGGATCCACATATGCTGGGCCAGCAGGCTCTCACGACGCATCCCGATTTTCTCTAAGACGCGCCAAGAGCCGATGTTCTCCGGTCGGCAGATGGCGATGACGCTGAGGCAACCGCCGGCGCTGAGCGCCCAGTCAAGCAGGGCTTGGGCCGCTTCTGTGGCATAGCCCCGCGACCAGAAGTTCCGCTCCAGTATGTAACCGATTTCGCCGTGGTCCGCATCGAGGCGGGTGAAACTGGCCGCGCCGATCACTTGCGCGTTCCACTCGATGGCCAGAGTGAAGCGGGTTCGTGGATGCCTGGGCGCTTCGGCGATGGCGGAGTGAATAAAGTCGCGGGTCTGCTGCTCGCTATTCGGTCCCCATGGTGAATAGCGGCAGACTTCGGGGTCGGAGGCGAAAGCAGAACGGCTGCGAAATCTTCGGTACTCAGTTCCCGAAGCCGCAGCCGTTCGGTGTGCAGCAACATGCCGCTAGCCTATCCTTGCTTGGCGCGGTTAGCGTCGCCCCAGGTTCCACGACAGGCGCGGGGTGGTGAGCGCCCGGCGCTTGCGGATGCGCGCCACACGACGCTTGGCCGGTGCCGGCTGGGCCTCCGGGGCCGGTCGGTTCGCCAGCGACGCGACGATCGCGGTGAGCGCGGCGAGTTCCTCGGGCGTGGGATTGCCCTTGGTGACGGACAGCAGTGGCTGTGCCTCGGCGGTGGTGTGAGTACTCATCGTGGTGGTTCCTCTGGGCGTCGGCGGCTTAGAGCGGGATGTTTCCGTGCTTCTTCGGCGGCAGCGTGGCGTGCTTTTCGCGCAGCGCACGCAAGCCGCGCACCAGCTGCAGGCGGGTGTCGCTAGGGGCGATCACCGCGTCGATGTAGCCCAGCTCGGCGGCCTGGTATGGGTTCAGCAGCTCCGCCTCGTAGTCGTCAATGATCTGCTTGCGACGGGCCTCGACATCTCCGCCCTCGGCCTCGACGGCGGCCAGATCGCGGCGGTAGAGGATGTTCACCGCTCCGGCGGCGCCCATGACGCCAATCTGCGCGGTGGGCCATGCCAGGTTCAGATCCGCACCGAGCTTCTTCGAACCCATCACGATGTATGCGCCGCCGTAGGCCTTGCGGGTGATCACGGTCAGCTTCGGCACGGTGGCCTCGGCGTAGGCGTAGAGCAACTTTGCGCCGCGGCGGATAATGCCTTGGAACTCCTGGTCCTTACCGGGCAGGAAGCCCGGCACATCAACAAGGGTCACGATGGGGATATTGAAGGCATCGCAGTTGCGCACAAAGCGGGCGGCCTTCTCCGAGGCGGCAATGTCCAGCGTGCCGGCGAACTGCATGGGCTGGTTGGCCACCACACCCACGGTATGTCCCTCGACGCGGCCATAGCCGATGATGACGTTCGGCGCGTAGAGGGCCTGCATTTCGAAGAAGTGCCCGTCGTCGAGTACCGATTCGATGACCGCACGGATGTCATACGGCTGATTTGCGGAGTCGGGAATCAGCGTGTCGAGGGCCAGATCTTCCTCGGTGAGTTCGAGTTCCTCCTCGAAGTCGGCGACCGTCGCATCTGCCAGGTTAGAAGATGGCAGGAAGTCGAGCAGTTCCTTGCAGAACTCAATGGCATCGGACTCATCGGAGGCCAGATAGGTGGCGGTGCCGGTGGTGGAGTTGTGCTGTCGGGCGCCGCCGAGGGTTTCCATATCCACGTCTTCGCCGGTGACGGTCTTGATGACGTCGGGGCCGGTGATGAACATGTGACTGGTCTTATCGACCATGATCACGTAGTCGGTCAGTGCCGGGGAGTAGGCCGCGCCACCGGCGCACGGACCCATGATCAGCGAGATCTGCGGGATCACGCCGGAGGCGTGGACGTTATTGCGGAAGATATCGGCGAACATGGCCAGCGAGGCCACGCCCTCCTGGATGCGGGCGCCGCCACCGTCGTTGATGCCCACGACCGGGCAGCCGTTGCGTAGCGCGAATTCTTGAACCTTGACGATCTTCTCACCGTTGACCTGGGAGAGCGAGCCGCCGTAGACGGTGAAATCCTGCGAGTAGACGGCGACGAGTCGGCCGTCGACGGTGCCGTAGCCCGAGACGACGCCATCGCCCATGGGCTTCTTCTTTTCCATGCCGAAGGCGGTGGAGCGGTGCACGGCCAGGGCGTCGAACTCGACGAATGAGCCCTCGTCGAGCAGCATGTCGATGCGTTCGCGGGCGGTGTTCTTGCCGCGTGCGTGCTGCTTCTCGATTGCCGCCTCACCGGATGGGGCCTGAGACAATGCCTGCCGGCGCCGGAACTCGGCGAGTTTGCCAGCGGTGGTGGATAGATCGATGCTCGTCTCCAGCTCGGTGTGGCCCTGCGTCATGCCGTTGGCTCCCTTTCGGGTCGATCGTTATGTGTAGGAATGGCACAATCCAAAATGCCATCCTCGCCAGTCTAGCCGTCGATTGGGTGCAATCTGTTGTAGGAATCTTACAAAATGTCGCCGCGTGGCATAAAGCACCGGCCCACGTAAGTTACTCTCCAGTAGCTTCATGACGGATTCTCGAGTAACCTGAGTCACATGAGTGAAGTAACCCGTAGCGTGATCGCACCACGCCCCGAAACCCTCAGTGGCCGCACCGTCGTGATGTCCGGCGGCAGTCGCGGCATCGGCCTAGCCATTGCCCTCGAGCTGGCCAAACATGGGGCCAACATTGTCCTGTTATCCAAAACGGACACCCCGCATGCGACCCTCGAGGGAACGATCCATACCGCCGTCGAGCAGATCAACGCCGCCGGTGGACAGGGCCTGGCGGTAGTGGGCGATGTGCGTGTGGACGCCGACGTGCAACGCGTGGTCGACACCGCGGTGGAGACCTTTGGGGGGATCGACATCGTCATCAACAACGCCTCCGCCATCAACCTCGCTCCCACCGACAAGCTGGATATGAAGCGCTACGACCTGATGGCAGATATTAATGTGCGCGGCACCTTCTTGCTGTCCAAAACCGCCCTGCCGCACCTGCGTGCCTCGCAGCATGGCCACATTCTCACCCTATCTCCGCCGCTGAACCTGGATCCGAAATGGGCCGGAGCGCACCTGGGATACACCATGGCCAAGTATGGGATGTCGCTGACCACCTTGGGCCTAGCCGAAGAATTACGCGGCGATGGCATCGGCGTGAATTCGCTGTGGCCGGCCACGCTCATCGACACCGCCGCCATCCGCAACCTGCCCGGCGGCATGGAAATGATCAAGGGGGCCCGTAGCGCGCAGATCGTCGCCGATGCCGCGCTGAGCATCTTGGCATCGGAGCCGGCATCGGTCAGCGGCAACTTCTTCACCGATGAACAGGTCCTCGCGGCCGGAGGACTGAATGACTTCTCGGCCTATGCCATCGATCCGGAGCATGAGCTCGAAGAAGATATCTTCCTTTCGTAACCACGGCATCCGCTGCCGATGATGCTGGGCTAGGGTTGAGTTATGACGCACAATGCCAATTCGGAGAGCCGTGGTGCGCTACGCCGCGATGATTTTCCCGCCCTGGCCCAGCACCTCGGTCTAGCCCGGGTCGACATCGTGGCCGAGTCCGGTTCGACCAATGAGGACCTCGCCGCGGCGGCGGCCTCCGGTGCGGCCGGGCATTTGAGCGTACTCTGCGCCGAACACCAGGTGCAGGGCAAGGGGCGCCTAGGGCGCACCTGGGTGACCCCCAAGGGTTCGGCGTTGACCGTCTCGGTACTCGTGGCACCCAAGCCCACGCTCGGTATTGAGGCTCTGTCTTGGTACACCATGCTCGCAGCGCTGGCCTTCAGCGAGGCCGTGGAAAAAGTCTGCGACGTTCAGCTGGGCATTAAATGGCCCAATGATCTGCTCGTTGGGCAGAAGAAAGTCTGCGGTATTCTCGCCCAGCTGGTGACCACGCCCAGCGGCCTCGGGGTCGTGGTGGGCACCGGAATGAACGTGGACCAGCATCCCGAGGAACTTCCGGTGGATACCGCCACCTCGCTGCGCATCGCCTCCGGCGGCAGCGTGGGGCGCACTGAGCTCCTGGCGGAATATTTGCGCCGCTTTGCCGGACTCGATGCCGCCTTCCGCGCCGTAGGTGGACACGCCGACACTCCGCTGGCCGGCAGAAACGAGAGCCTGCGACTCCTGGTGCAACACCGGCTACGCACGCTAGGCCAAATCGTCAACGTCGAATTCCCGGATGGAACCAAGGTCACCGGTGAGGCGTTAGAACTTGAGCGAGACGGTGGACTGGCCGTACGCGCCTCCGACGGCACACGCCACCATGTCCTGGCCGGCGATGTGCAGCACGTGCGCCGCGCCGATGGTAAGTATGCCTAACCGGCGCGCGGTCCACTTGCGGGACTAGAATAGTAAGCGGTGGTCACAGCAGGCATGACAGGGCAGGGGGCGAGAGGCTCAGGGATGAAACTGCCGTTGCAGGAAAAAGAACGTGTCGTGGTCAAGACCCGGGAACATGCCCGCGTCTTGCGTCAGCCGTTCGTCGCACTGCTACTGCTCAGCGCCATCTGTGCCTTCTTGGTCGGCTACTTTACCCGTGATGACCTCTCCGAATGGTTGCGTGCGAACACCTCGGTAATCCTTGTGTTGATCGCCATTCTGTGGGTGGTGCTGGTGCTGATCTGGTGCGTGGCTCCACTCCTGCGCTGGTCGCGTAGCCGCATCGTGCTGACCAATCAACGAATCTTTTACCGCAGTTCGACCAATGCCGGACGGATGCAATCGCTCGGCCTCTATTCGGTGCGGGACGTGGTGGCTCATGTCAAACACGGACAAGCCGAACGGCGCCCGGGGACGCTGGATATCGTCTTGCAACATGGCTATGTGCGGTTAACCAATGTTCCAGCGGTGGGCTATTTCAGGGAATTGACCATGGAACACATGATGCGGCTGCGTCAGGAGATTCGCGGGGGACGACGCGACGAGTTGAACAGTGAGGGGCTTGGGGCATGAGCGAAACGGCCGCGAACAAGGAAACTCGCATCGATAACTCCCCGCAGGCAGCCAGTGAGGCCGCCCGCGAGGCCCGTGAACACACCTCGCACGAAAACCATGTGGTCGCCGACCCCATTGCCGAGCTCACCCAGGCCCTCAAGTCTCCGTTGCAGGTGCCCGAGAGCACCCCGAAGGACGTGAAGAACCTCGTCAGCGAGCTTGAAGAGCGTCTGATCGGGGGACCGCGTGAATTCAAGCGTCGCGATGTTGCCGCCGATGCGGGTATCTCCTTGCACTCCGCCCGAAAGCTCTGGCGCGCTATCGGGTTCCCCGAACTCAGCGATGATGAGGTCTTCTTCACCCGCGGTGACGAGCACGCCCTGAAAACCATGGTCTCCTTGGTGCGCGAAGGCAAACTGACCGAAGAGACCGCGATCTCGCTGATGCGCTCGGTGGGACAGATGACCGACCGCATGGTGGTCTGGCAGATCGAGGCGATCATCGAGGATATGATCGCCAACCAGAACATGTCCGACCGGCAGGCACGGCGGCAGTTGATCGAAATCTTGCCGGAGATCATCTCCCCGCTCGAGGAATTGCTGAACTATTCCTACCGCCGTCAGCTCAATGCCGGTATTCACCGGTTGGCCCTGCGGGCCGAAACCGGGGTGGCCGCGTATGCCCAGGACTCCGGGGATGATGACGACACCCCGTTGCCGCTGGCCCGTGCCGTCGGTTTCGCGGATCTCGTTTCCTACACCTCGCTCTCGCGCCGCATGACCGAACGCACGCTGGCCCAGCTGGTCCAGCGCTTCGAATCGAAATGCGCCGAAATCATCTCCATCGGTGGCGGGCGTCTGGTCAAAACCATTGGCGACGAAGTGCTCTTCGTGGCCGAGACCCCGCAGGCCGGAGCCCAGATTTCGCTGGCCCTGTCCAAGGAATTCGAAGCCGACGAACTCCTGCCGAAAACCAGGGTCGCCGTGGTGTGGGGGCGCATCCTCTCCCGACTAGGTGACATTTACGGACCGACGGTGAACCTCGCCGCACGGCTGACCTCGCTCGCCGAACCTGGTAGCGTGCTGACCGACGCGATTACCGCAAACACACTCAAGGGCGATCCGCGCTTTGTGCTGACGGCCCGAGAAATAACCAGTGTGCGCGGATTCGGGGACATTCAACCCTTCGACCTGTCCGCGGGCGAAGGCGGACGGCTGGTGATTGACTGATGAGTGGGCCAAGTACACGCTTTCAACTGGCCGCCGCTGGGCGCACCCACGTCGGATTGCGACGCACCGAGAACCAAGACCGCTATCTGGTGACCGAACATATTCAGGCGGTCGCCGACGGAATGGGCGGGCACGAGGCCGGAGAGGTCGCGGCCCAACTCGCAGTGGAAACCCTCGAAGAGCTGCAGGTGCTGGTGCATAAAACCAGCGAACCGGCGGTACTGACCCAACAACAAGTAGTCCGTCAGGTGCAGCTGGCCGATGACCGAATCCGCGACGCACTCGAGGCGCGCGGCGGCACCACGCTGTGCATGCTCTGCATGATCGGTGCCGAAGAGCCGAGCGAGGAAACCCAGCCGGTGCCCTCGGCGGTACCACCGTGGACCGGAAGCTACCAGCGCGGCCCGAACACCGATGTGGTGCGGCGTATTACGCCGCAGGCCTTGGAGGAATATCGACGTCAGGCGGCCGATAACTTACGCGGCCAAGACAACCCCAAGGCCAAGGGACGAGCCCTTCTGCTCGTTAATGTCGGCGACTCACGCGGTTACCGACTACGCAACGGTCAGCTGGTGCAGCTGACCCGCGATCATTCGGCGGTGCAGGAAATGGTGGATGCGGGGCAGATCACCGAGGTGGAAGCCCGCAACCACCCGCACCGCAACCTCATCACCCGGGCCCTAGGCGCCGGAGCCGACAGCCACCCCGACACCACCGTGCTGCGCCCGCGGGTGGGGGACCGCTACCTATTGTGTAGCGACGGGCTCAGCGGCGAACTATCCGTTGAATCCATCGCCGAATTGCTGATTTCCTACCGCAACCGGGATGCGGCAGCCGCCGCGCTGGTCAGCGCCGCGGTCGAGGCCGGCGGCCGAGACAATGTGGCCGTGGTGGTTGTGGACGTGCTCGCCGAGTAAGCGCGCCGCACCGGCCAAAGGGTCAGGTCCGTGGGGCAGAATAAGATACGTGAGTGAAAATTCTTCAGCCCCAGCCAGCGGCGGCGAGCTACCGCCGACCGAGGTCCGTGAGCGTCACAGCGAGTTGGCACAGCAGGTCCGCGAGCACCGCGAGGCCTACTACCAACAAGATGCGCCCACGATCGCCGATGCCGACTATGACGCACTCTTTCACGAACTTCAGGCCCTCGAGGCCAGCTACCCGATCCTAGCTGGGGGCGACTCACCCACGCAGGAGGTGGGAGGCGAGGTCAGCGCCGCCTTCTCCCCGGTCACCCACGCCACCCGCATGTACTCCCTCGAGGACGTCTTTTCCCTCGAGGAACTCACCGCCTGGTTGGAACGCGCCGAAGCCAACGCCCGACGTCTGCACCCGGAATCTGCCCCGGCTTGGCTCTGCGAAGTCAAAATCGATGGGCTCGCGCTGAATCTGACGTACCGGGACGGCAAACTCGTGCGGGCCGCTACCCGCGGCGATGGCACGACCGGTGAAGACGTCACCCATAACGCACTGACCATTGCCGACATCCCGCAGACGCTCTCCGGTGAAGGTTGGCCCGCCGAACTCGAAGTACGTGGCGAGGTGTTTATTGCCACCGATGACTTCAACGCCTACAACGAAGCGTTGATCGCCCAAGGCAAGGCACCACTGGCTAATCCGCGCAACGCTGCGGCGGGCTCGCTGCGGCAAAAAGACCCCGAGCAGACCGCAAAACGCCCGCTCCGCATGTTTGTCCACGGGCTGGGACGCAATCAGGAGCTCGGGTTGAGCAACCAGTCCGAAGCCTATGAACTCATGCGCGGTTGGGGCCTTCCCGTCTCACCGTATTCGGTCGTGGTCTCCACCCTCAACGAAGTGCTGGCGTTCATTGAACGCAATGGCGAACAACGCCACGAACTGATTCACGATATTGACGGCATCGTGGTGAAGGTCGATTCGCTAGCAACCCAAGAACAGCTGGGGTACACCTCCCGCGTGCCGCGTTGGGCGGTGGCCTATAAGTACCCGCCAGAGGAGGTCCACACCAAGCTCCTCGACATCCAAGTGCAGGTGGGGCGCACCGGACGTGTGACACCCTTCGGCGTCATGGAACCGGTGCTGGTGGCTGGCTCCACCGTGTCGCGAGCGACCCTGCATAATCAGGAGGTAGTCAAAGCCAAGAACGTGCTCATCGGCGACACCGTGATCCTGCGTAAGGCCGGCGACGTTATCCCGGAAATTGTCGGACCGGTTCTGGCATTGCGCGAGGGAAATGAAGAGAATCTTCGTCCCTTTGTCATGCCCACGCACTGCCCCTCCTGTGGCTACCCGTTGGCGCCGGCCAAGGAATCCGATGTCGATATTCGGTGCATGAACTCCGAAACCTGCCCGGTGCAGCTCACCGAACGTGTGGCGCACCTCGGGGGCCGCAACGCGTTGGATATCGAAGCGCTGGGCTATGAGGCCGCCATGGCACTGACCAGTGGCCCGGGCCCGGATCCGGCCACCCAGGGTGGGCAGATTCTGCCGGCCGGTCCCGGCCCGCTCCGTAACGAGGCGGAGATCTTTGACCTGAAGGACAAGCTCGAGGAGCTGGCTCAGGTCAAGGTGTGGCGCGAAAAGCGTTCCAAGGGGGAGGGGACAGGGGTCTTTGAACTCGTTCCCTACTTCTACACGCGCGGCACCAAAGCCAAGGAGCCGGCGCCGACAAAGAATACGCTCAAGCTGCTCGAAGAGCTGGAAAAGGCCAAAGCCAATCCGCTATGGCGTGTGCTGGTGGCGCTATCAATCCGACATGTTGGACCGAATGCTTCCCGCGCGCTGGCCACCCGCTACGGCTCGATGGACGCGCTGCTTGAGGTGCTTGAGACTCCGGATGCGGTGCAAGAACTGAGCAATATCGATTCCGTTGGTTCGATTATCGCCGAAGCCATCGTCGAGTGGTTCTCCGTGGACTGGCATCGAGAGATCGTCGCCGCCTGGCAGCGTGCCGGGGTACGCATGGAAGACGAAGTCGATCAGAGCATCACCAAGCACCTCGAGGGGCTGTCCATCGTGGTCACCGGAACGCTGGAACATTACTCCCGTGACACCGCCAAGGAAGCAATTATTGTTCGTGGCGGTAAGGCCACCGGTAGTGTGTCGAAGAAGACCGACTTCGTGGTTGCCGGTGAGTCCGCTGGCTCGAAGTTGGATAAGGCGCTGTCCTTGTCCGTGCCCGTCTTGGACGAGGCAGGGTTCACCGTATTGTTGGAGCAGGGACCGGAGGCCGCCCGCGAGGTGGCCAGAATTGGGGCGGAATAACTATGACCGAGCCGATCAATCACGACCCGCTGGTGCTGTTGGCCCGCCGGGCCGCTGCTGCCGGTGCCGAGGTGCTAGCTCGGCGCGAAGTAGCAGAATTCAACCTGCAGGATAAGTCGGCCGCTGGCGACTGGGTTACTGATTTTGACCGTGCAGCAGAGGAAGCGATACGGCGCGTGTTGCTGACCACGCGACCTAACGATGAACTCACCGGGGAAGAGTATCCCAGTGCCCGGCCCACCCATCCCAGTGGATACCGTTGGAGCATCGACCCGCTCGATGGCACCGTTAACTTCGTGCGCAATATTGCGTACTACTGCTCATCGGTGGCCGTGCGCCGCGAATCCGACGGCCAATGGCTGGCCGGTGCAATCCACGCCCCAGCCCTTGGCGTCGAATATTTCGCCGGGCACGGTTTGGGCGCCTGGAAGTTGGATGTGAAGACCTCAAAGCTGGAGCGGTTGCACGCAGCCGAAGCCAGCGACGCGATGGTGATTGCCACCGGCTTTGGGTATGACGCTACCCGCCGCCAATTCCAGGCCGAGGTGCTCAAGAACCTCATGGTTGATTACGTCAATGTGCGCCGCATCGGTTCGGCCGCGTTGGACCTTTGCCTAGTGGCCGAAGGCGCCATTGAGGCCTACGCCGAGTACGGCACCCAAGAATACGACTGGGCCGCCGGAGCCTTGATCGCGGAGGAAGCCGGAGCCAAAGTCGTGCGCCCGGAGCAGAGCCCCGGATGGCAGTACGCGGGGCACGTGGATCCCTCGAAGCTTCCGGCATCGGATGGACGCTAACCACCCACCTCTGACGGCCGGCGATGAGCCGGCACAGCGGCGGTTCGTGCTCGAGGCGGTACTCGCCGATCCGGTGTGCCGGGCTTTACTTGAACGCCTGCCGAGCCTTGGACTCAAGGACTGGTGGCTGACTGCCGGTGCGGTGTTCCAAAACGTATGGAACGCCCGCACCGGTCAGCCAGCGGGGTTTGGCATCAAGGATTACGACATCTTCTATTTTGACGATGCCGACCTTCGATGGCGGGCCGAGGACCAGATCATCCGCCGCGTGGCCACGCACTTCGAGGATCTTGAAGCCAACCTCGAGGTGCGCAATCAGGCCCGAGTGCACCTGTGGTACCGGGAGCACTTCGGGCGTGACATCGACCCCTTTGTCGATAGTCGTCAGGCCATCGACTCATTTGCGGTGACCAGTTGTGCGCTGGCCGTGACGGTGGATGCCGAGGGCGGCTACCGGCTCTATAGCCCCTTCGGAATCGACGATGCGCTCGAACTTCACCTGCGTCCCGGGACACGGATTGCTCCGCGGGAGGTCTACGAACGTAAGGTCACCGAATATAGTGCCCGCTGGCCGCAACTTTGCGCGGAACCTTGGCCGGGGGATTAGCCCAGATGCAGATCCGCATCGCTGATGCCAGCGGCCGAATCGTTGTAGTACTGAACCTGAGTTAGGCCGGCGGCGGCCGCCTCGTCGAGGACCACGACCGCATCCTCATGTAGCTGGAGTACGGAGCCGGGGCACGAAGCCGAGAGCGGACCTTCAACGGCGGCCGCAATGGCCTGTGCCTTGCCTGGCCCGGTAGCCACCAGGACCAGGCGTTTTGCCTCGAGCACCGTGCCTAACCCCTGCGTGACGCAGTGCGTGGGCACCGCATCGATTCCCTCGAAGAAGCGGGCGTTATCTTCCCGTGTCTGGGCGGCTAACCGTTTGATTCGGGTGCGACTGCGCAGCGAGGAGCCTGGCTCGTTGAATCCCAAATGCCCGTTGGCGCCAATACCCAGAATTTGGACCTGCACGCCGCCGGCCTGCCGAATCGACTCGTCGTACGCGGCGGCCGCTTTTTCGAGAGCGGCTACCGACTCGGCTACTCCCAATGGCACATGCAGACCCTCGCGTGGCAGGCCAATGACCGAGCACACCTCATTGATCAAGGTCTGCCGGTAGGACTGTGCGTGCGTATCGGGGATCCCAATGTATTCATCGAGCGCGAATCCCTGCGCCCGCGAGAAATCCGCGCGACCTTCACTGACAGCGACGGCCAATTCACGGTAGAGCCCCAGTGGTGAGGAGCCGGTGGCTAGGCCCAAGACCGGCTCGGATCCGGCACCGTGGAATTTCAACCCCGCTAGCACCTGATCTGCGGCGAGGCGGGCGACTTCTTGCGGCGAGGAACCAATGAGTACGAGCATCTGTGTGGCTATCCAATCTCTGTCGGGGATGGGCGTCTTGCGGCGGTTAGTGTGATCGCCATCGATCGAAAGGAACACGGAGCACGCGGCACAAACCACGCTCCGTCTCCTATTTTGAGCAACTTTGCGTGGAGATACGGGAGGTCACTCAAAGTTTCAGGGTGTCAGGAGGTTGAGTACGCAACGGGCAACCGCGGGGGATGCACCGAATGTCGTGACATCCGCCCCGTCGGTTGGCCACCCAAAGTTGACCAAGAGAACTCGGTGGCCAGCTGCGCGTAATGTTTCCACCGTGGCGCGCGCCGGGTGTTTCGCGTGCAGGCCGCGGGCCGCCAAGAGGATTTTGGAACCGGTAACGATGTTTTCCAATCCGACGGTCGGGGCAACGCTGGCCAATCCCCATGGCACGTGACCCACTGCGGGATTGCTGGTCGAGTCCACCTGCACCAGTTGCACCGGTGCCGGGTCGCTGATCCACTCCTCGACCCGGCAACCCAGCTCGAAGGCTCGGCTCCACTGGCCGCTGGGTAGTGTTTCGCCGCGCGCCGACACTTCCCGCGGACGGTAGCGGCTGGCTAATTGTGCAGTGCGTTGGGTAGCCTCGCGCAGCCGGGACTCGCTCAGTGCACCGGAGCTCACCGCCTCGATGATTGCGCGCGCAATGGCGTCGAAACTCTCCGCGGTGGTACCGGTGCCTAGGCATAACAAGTCGGCGCCGGCCTGTAGGGCCCGCACGGCGGCAGTGGGGATGCCGGTGTGCGCGCTGGCTCCGGCCATATCGAGCGCATCGCTGATGATGACGCCGCGGAATCCCAAATCCCCGCGCAGTAACTCGTGCAAGATCGAGCGCGAGAACGTCGCTGGGTTCTGCGCATCCACATCCGGGACCAGAATGTGACTGGTCATGATGGCCGCGACGTCGGTGGCGATGGCCTTAACGAAGGGAACCAGTTCGCGTTGTGCCAACAACGATTGCTCGGCCGAAACCACCGGAAGGGTTAGGTGTGAATCGGCGTTGGTGTCGCCGTGGCCCGGGAAATGCTTTGCGCAGGCGGCCACCCCTTCGCCTTGTAAGCCCACGGTATAGGCGGCGGTGTGGGCGGCGACCACGTCCGGATCGGTGCCGAAGGAGCGCACTCCGATGACCGGATTCTCGGCACAGGAATTGATGTCCGCATCTGGCGCCAGATTCAAATTGAATCCCAGCGAACGCAGTTCGCGGGCAATGGCGCGCGCACTGGCGCGAGTGAGTTCCAAGTCGTTGAGGCGTCCGAGGATGGCATTGCCCGGCTGGTTCGACCCGTCGCGATAGTGAATCCGGGTGACGTCCCCGCCTTCTTCGTCGAGGGCCACAATGGCCTCTGGGGCGGCCGCGCGAATCTGGGCGGTCAAATCACGTAGCTGCGCGTGGGTGGAAATGTTGTCGCCGTAGATGCACACTGCGGCCAGGCCGCGGCCGAATTCTTCGACGACCCACTCCGGCAGCGTGGTACCGGTAAAACCGGGCATGAGGGTGCCTGCGGCTAGGCGCCGTAGGGTCTCGGCGGAACTATTTTGGATCATTTTCTGCCTTTCGCGGCCGGCGGGGCGAGGAGGAGCGCTAGGTAACAGTGCTGGGTTGATTGCAATGATCAGGCCACACCGAGTTGCTCAAAGAGCACGTTGACCGCCGCGCCACGCAGCACAATGTCATCGGGGTGTTCGCAGAGCTGGACCTCGAAGCGGGGACGCTGTTCGGTATTGGTGCGCGCCGCAATGGTTTCCCGCACCGCGCCAAGTACGTCGGCATCGATATACTCGGCCGGACCCGCGAGCACGAGGTTTTCGATATCCAATACCGAGACCACCGGAGCCAAGGCAATCCCGAGTCGTTCTCCGGCGCCGTGTAGCACCGCACGCCGGTGGGCTTCCTTGTCGCCGGATGCTGGTTGCTGGCCCAAGGCCGCGCGCAGGGCCGGGATCGCGGTATAGGATTCCACGCAGCCGCGGCGCCCGCAGTCACACTCCGGGCCTTGGTCGGTGCCGACCACCACATGGCCGATTTCGCCGGAGGCCGAGTTTGCCCCGCGCACTGGGGTGCCGCTGACAATCGACCCACAGCCGACACCGCGCCCGATCTTGACCAGCATCATATGCGAGCCACCGCTTCCAAAGGTGTGTTCGCCCATGACGGCGCAGTCGGCGTCGTTGCCGACGACCACCGGCAGATTGAACTTCGACTCAAGCAGTGTGTCGAGGTCGAAATCTTTCCAACCGAAATTCGGTGCCGTGAGGATGACGCCCGCGTCGGACACGATGCCCGGGCTTCCCACACCGATGCCGATGATCTTTTCGGTGGCCGCGGCGATCGCTTTGGTGGTCAGTTCGATGACCTGGGCTGCCGCCTGTTGACCCGTTTCGTCGTTGGTCAGTAGCTGAATGCGGGTGAGGATGTTGCCGTCGAGGTCCATGACCGCCGCGCGCATCACCGCGGAATCGGCAAGGTCGATGCCGATAATTTGTAGGCCGGTCCGGTTCAAATCGAGCATGATCGCCGGTTTGCCGGGACGCCCCTGAGCGTTCTGGCCGAGTTCCACCACATGGCCACGGGTCAGCAGCTCACTGACCAGATCCGAGATGGTCACCCGGGTCAGGCCAGAGGCGCGGGCCAGCTCGGCGCGGCTCATGGGGCCCTGGGTGTGCAGGTGCTGGAGTAGCAGCGAAAGGTTTAGTTCGCGTCCATGCGCCGGAAGTGAGGCGGTGCGGCGCGCCAGGTCACGTCGTGGGCCGGGAGAGCTCTTCATGACAGTTAGTTAACTATACTAACAATTGCTCGGCAAGTGCCTTGGGGTAATTCGCGCTCCTGAAGTTACGCCTCGGCGCGGGAGCACTTTCGGATCGTGCCGCCAAAATCCATCCTCACCAGTGGATACGAATACCATCGCGCTCGCTGCAGATGCGGCGGGCAGGATATACATTTTTCGCGCGACGCTGGCAGACTATGTGCATCATGACTGAGTTGCAGAACACCGGGGCGACGGCGCCGGACTTGTGTATCGAATTGGCCAAGCCGGATGACTACGCCGCCGTCGGCGACTTAGTGGCGCGCTCCTACCTCGCCGCCGGGTACTTTGATGACCCGCAGCATGCGTATCTCGATGTGGTGCGACAAGTAGCCGATCGTGCCGCGCACTGCGAGGTATTCGTGGCCCGGCAGCAGGGGCATGTGGTGGGCACGATGACCCTGATTCGTTACGGTAGCCGCTACGCGGATATTGCTCGACCCGGAGAGCTCGAGATCCGGATGCTGGCGGTGGACCCCCAAATTCAGCGAGCTGGTGTCGGGCGCTTAATGGTGCAGGCCGCCGTTGAGCGGGCCCGTGCGCTGCACGATGTCGATACCGTCTCGCTGACCACCGGTGCCGATTGGCTGGGGGCGCGGGCGCTCTACGAACGCCTAGGCTTCACGCACCGACAGGAACGAGACTGGACGGTACCGGGCACGCAGGTCCATCTGGTGGTCTACACGCTCAAAGTGTAACGACGTCAGTCATTTTCTGCTCAAGTCACAGCTGGGTAGTTTTCCTCGGCTTGGATTGTCTGTAGACATTCACTTCCTTAGACTAAGGCCATGCGCCGACTTTCACGCAGCGTTCTGACGCTTTCCGTATCCGCCTTGGTGGCCAGCTCTCTCGTCTCATGTTCGGCCAAGACGCCAGATCCGGCACCGGCCGCCGAAGCGCTGGCCTCCGCCCTGTCCTCGGGAGACTTTAGTCAGGTGCCGCTACTGGCCACCGACGCTGCCGAGGCGAAGGAAGCGCTCGAACACGCTTACGGGCCGATGAAGAAAATGCCGCACAGCCACAGCATCGGGCAGGTCGCCGCAGATGAAGACAAAGGCGAGGGTCCACCAACTGCCACCGCTACGGTCCACACCGTGTGGGATGTCGACGCAACCGACCAGGATCTGGCCTATGACACCACGGCAACCTTCGAATACGATGAAGCGGCCGAGCAGTGGAAGCTACGCTTCGATACCGAGTTGCTTGCCCCGGACCTGAGCGACGGAGAGTACCTGGCCGCGGTCGGCACAGCGGCCGAACGCGGGTCGATTATCGGCGCCGGAGGCGAGAAGCTCGTCAAGCCGCGCCCCGTGGTGCGCATCGGCATCGACAAAACTCGCGCCGAATCGGACAAGTGGGAAAACTCGGCGCGCAAGCTTGCCAAACTCGTAGAGATCGATGCCGACACCTACGCGCAAAAGGTGTTAGCCGCCGGCGACAAGGCGTGGGTCCAAGCCATCGTGCTACGCGATGACGACGAGCGCGAAGCCACCGACGCCAAGGTGCATGCGATCGCCGGAGCAGTGGCCACCAAGGACGAGCTGCCTCTGGCGCCGACTCGCGATTTCGCTCGGGATATTTTGGGTACCGTCGGGCAGGCTACCGCCGAACTCATCGAGAAGTCGGACGGGCGGCTCGCGGCGGGTGACCAGACCGGAATTTCTGGGCTGCAGTACTCCTATGACAAGACCTTGGCCGGTACCAAGGGGATCACCATCTCCCGGTACGACGCCAAACATCAGAAGCAGGAAGAACTGTTCTCCAAGGAGCCGGTGGCTGGCGAGGATTTGGAGATTACCCTCGACGCCAAAATTCAGGGCGTTGCGGAGAAGCTGGTGGCAAAGACCGATTCCACCAGTGCCCTAGTCGTGCTGCGTCCCTCGGACGGTGCCATTCTCTCGGCGGCCTCGGGTCCTGCCGACAATCCGCAAAACACCGCCTTGACTTCACGCTACGCCCCGGGCTCCACCTTCAAGATTGTCAGTGCCCTGGCCATGTTGCGTGAGGGGGAGACGCCGAAGAGTACGGTGCAGTGCCCCGCGACGTTGAGCGTGGACGGACGAGAATTCAAGAACTTCGACGGGTACCCCTCCGCGCAACTGGGCAGTATTCCGCTCTCCGAGGCCATCGCCCAGTCGTGCAACACCGTCTTCCTTGCCGCCGGTGAGCAAGTCGGGGGCAAGCAACTTGCCGAAGCTGCCGCCGCCCTTGGACTCACCGGGGAAGATGGGACCGGAGCCGGCGCCTTCCTCGGCGAGGTGCCCAGCGATTCGACGGGTACCGAACGGGCAGCAAATATGATCGGGCAGGGCGTCGTGCAGGCTTCGCCGCTGGGCATGGCCACGGTAGCCGCATCGGTGGCCGCCGCGCACACCGTCCAACCGGTGCTGGTCACCTCTCCGGAACCTAAGAAGCCAGCCGCCGCAACCAGCGAACTGACCGCCGAGGAAGCCAAAGACCTGTCCTCAATGATGGCCCAGGTCGTCGACCACGGCACGCTCACGCTCCTGAAAGATGTGCCCGGTCCAAAGGTGATCGGTAAGAGCGGAACAGCCGAATACGACAGCGAGCGAAACGCCCATGCCTGGACCATCGCGGTTCAGGGCAACCTGGCCGTTGCGGCCTTCGTTGAGGATGGCGAAGGCGGGTCACACACCGCCGGTCCCTTGGTGCGCGACCTGCTGACGGCGATCAACAAGTAGGCAAGGAGGCCTGCATGGGCACCATCTATCAGACGACCATGACGCCAAGCAAGAACGAATTGCTCACGCGGTGGCTCCCGCAGCAGGACTTCTACCGAGGGCAGGGACAGCCTCAGCTGGTGGACGCCGGAGGGTTCCGTCTCGAGGATCCTGCCGGAAAGGTCGGACTGGAGTTCCGAATTATGGCGGATCGGCGAACAGAGGGTGAAACGATCTACGCGCTACCCATGAGCTACCGGGAAGCACCGTTGGATGGGGCAGAGGCGTCGCTGATCGGTACCTCCGAACACGGCGTCCTCGGTACCCGCTACATCTACGATGCGGCCGGCGACCCGCTCTGGCATCGGGTCGTGGCCGACCTTGTCGCCGGGCGGTGTGTGCCGCAGCATCAGCAGAAGTCGGACACCGAGGAACCGCGCGTACGGTTGGTCTCGGGGTCCGGAACCGAGCGTACGGGGCAGATTTGCCGTGTGCTGAGCTCGGCACCGGTTACCGGAGCCTATGTGGAGGGGTTCTGGTACGACGCGTCGGGTCGCGAGCGGCGCGGGGCGCTACTCAGTCTGAGCTAAACCCGCGAAGTAGTCGCTGGATAGCATGCTGAGGCTCAACATGTCGTAAAAACGCCCATTGCGGAATATCGACTCGCGCTCGGTTCCCTCATGAACGAAACCAGCCTTCAAATACGCGCGCACGGCGCGTCGGTTGTATGCGTGTACCTTCACGCCCACCCGGTGCAGGCCCAGTTCTCGAAAGCCGTAGCCTAAGATCAGGGCCAGCGCTTTCGGGCCGTAGCCGCGGCCGGTGAATTCTGGTCCGATGAGGATTGAACACTCTGCCGCACGGTGCATGAAGCTCGCGCCGTACAGGGTGACATGACCGATCAACTGACTGTTCTGTGCCGTGACGATGCTAAACCCGCAATTGGCATCGCCGGGCCGGTTCACGCTCCAGTCGGCGAACATCTCGGTTACCGGACGTTCGGGGCGCGGCTTGACCGTGCGCTGCTGCACGACCGCCCATTCGGGATCATTCCACCAAGCGGCCAGCAGTGGCAGGTCCTGCTCCTGCAGTTCACGCAAGGTCACCACCGAATCACTGAGCAAGGTGCGCCCGAAGTCCTGTGCCATCTCCGTGTCCGTGAAACGATTGATCCTCATGATCCGATCCTGTCATATCGCGCCGGTGACCCAGCGGTGCACCGCCGCGTTCCATGAGCCCGGGTGCCACCGTTATGCAGCTTCCAACCGCACCACAGAGAACTGTGTCCAACGGATCGGCCGCCCGCAGCCCGCCGATCGGGTCGAATCGGGCCGTACGGGCTAGACTTGTAGCTGAAACCAACCGCCCACTTTCAGGGAGATATATGTCTGCCATCAGCCGTGAGGACCTCGTGCATCTGGCACGTTTGGCCCACATCGAGATGGGCGACGCAGAGCTGGATAAGATGACCGGCGAACTCGGCGTGATCGTCGATGCCATCGCATCTGTCAGCGAAGTCGCCTCCTCCGATATCCCAGCCACCAGCCACCCGATTCCGCTGAATAACGTGTTCCGTGAGGACGTGGTGGGGCAGACGCTGAGCATCGACGAGGTCCTGCTCAACGCCCCGGATTCGGACTCGGACCGCTTCAAGGTCCCGGCAATTTTGGATGGGGAGTAATCCATGAGCGAGCTGATTCACCTTTCCGCCAGTGAACTGGCCACCAAGCTGCACTCCGGTGAGGTCACCAGCGTGCAGGCCGTGCAGGCCCACCTGGACCGCATCGCCGAAGTCGACGGTGCCATCAATGCCTTCTTGCATGTCAACGCCGAGGAAGCGCTCGCCGTAGCCGCCGAGGTCGATGCCATTCGCGCCGCCGGGGGAGAAGCCGCCCAGGCCCTGCATCCGTTGGCCGGTGTGCCGATCGCGATCAAGGACCTGATCGTGACCAAGGGGCAGCCGACCACCGCCGCCTCGAAGATGCTCGAGGGCTGGATGAGCCCCTATGACGCGACCGTGATCGAAAAGATCCGAGCCGCGAAGCTTCCCATGCTCGGCAAGACGAACCTGGACGAGTTTGCCATGGGTTCCTCCACCGAGCACTCCGCCTTTGGCGTGACCCGCAACCCGTGGGACCTGAACCGTATCCCGGGTGGCTCCGGTGGTGGCTCGGCAGCTGCCGTGGCCGCCTTCGAGGCTCCGCTGGCGTTGGGCACCGATACCGGTGGATCGATCCGTCAGCCCGGTGCGGTCACCGGCACCGTGGGTGTGAAGCCCACCTATGGCGCGGTGTCCCGTTACGGGGCGATCGCCATGGCTTCCTCGTTGGACCAGATCGGCCCGGTCTCCCGCACCGTGCTCGACTCGGCCCTGTTGCAGGAATTGATCGGCGGGCATGACCCGAAGGACTCCACCTCGCTGCCGAACAGCCTCGAGGGCCTGGTGGCCGCCGCGGTCGAGGGCACCGCGGGCGACCTGACCGGCGTGCGCGTGGGCATCATCAAGGAACTGCAGGGCGAAGGCTACGAGCCGGGCGTGCAGGCCCGCTTCGAGGAATCCCTGGAACTGCTCAAGTCCGCCGGGGCAGAGATCGTTCAGGTCTCCTGCCCGAACTTCAAGTACGCGCTCGGCGCCTACTACCTGATCATGCCCTCGGAGGTCTCCTCCAACCTAGCCAAGTTCGACGGCGTGCGGTACGGCAACCGGGTGCTGCCGCAGGAAGGCCCAATGACCATCGAGCGCGTCATGGGAGCCACCCGCGCCGCCGGCTTCGGTGACGAAGTCAAGCGCCGCATCATCCTGGGTACCTACGCCCTGTCGGCCGGCTACTACGATGCCTACTACGGGTCGGCCCAGAAGGTACGCACCCTGATTCAGCGTGACTTCGACGCCGCCTTCGAGGCCGCCGACGTGCTGATCTCCCCAACCGCGCCGACCGTGGCCTTCGAACTCGGTTCGAAGACCGACGATCCGCTGGCCATGTACCTGAACGATGTGGCCACCATCCCGGCCAACCTCGCCGGCGTTCCGGGCATCACGGTGCCCGGCGGTCTGTCCGAGGGACTGCCGGTGGGCATCCAGTTCCTGGCGCCGGCCTACGAGGACAAGCGCCTCTACAAGGTCGGTGCCGCGCTGGAGACCCTGCTGGAACAGCGCAGCGGTCACAGCTTCATTTCGCAGGCGCCGTCCATCGACGCCGCCACGATCGGGCAGAAGGGCTAGGGCTTTCTTCAATGGCTAACTACACCGATGAATTGGTCGATTTCGACGTAGCACTGGAAAAGTACGATCCGGTGCTGGGCTTTGAGGTCCACGTCGAACTGAACACCAAAACCAAGATGTTCTCCGATGCGCCCAACGCCTTCGGCGACGCTCCGAACACCAACGTGACCCCGGTCGACCTGGGGTTGCCCGGTGTCTTGCCGACGGTCAACAAGACCGCCGTGGAGTACTCAATCCTGATCGGCCTGGCGCTGAACTGCCAGATTGCCGAGAAGTGCGGTTTTGCCCGGAAGAACTACTTCTACCCGGACACCCCGAAGAACTTCCAGACCTCGCAGTACGATGACCCGATCGCGCACGACGGCTACCTGGACATCGAGCTCGAGGACGGGGAAGTTTTCCGCGTCGAGATCGAACGTGCCCACATGGAAGAAGACGCCGGCAAGCTGACCCACATGGGTGGCGCCGCGGGTCGTATTCAGGGGGCCGACTACTCGCTGGTGGACTACAACCGTGCCGGTGTGCCGCTGGTTGAGATCGTCACCAAGCCGATCGTCGGGGCCGGTAAGCGTGCCCCGGAACTGGCGCGCGCTTATGTGGCGGCCATCCGCGAGATCGTGAAGAATCTGGGTGTCTCAGATGCCAAGATGGAACGCGGCAACGTGCGCTGCGATGCCAACGTTTCGCTGATGCCCAAGGGGGCGGAGAAGTTCGGCACCCGTACCGAAACCAAGAACGTGAACTCCTTGCGCGCCGTCGAGCATGCCGTGCGTTTCGAGATCGAACGTCACGCCGCCGTGTTGGAGTCCGGGCAGAGCATTCTGCAGGAAACCCGTCACTGGCACGAGGACACCCGTTCCACGACCTCGGGTCGCCCGAAGTCGGACGCCGATGACTACCGTTACTTCCCGGAGCCGGACCTGGTGCCGATCGTTACCACCGCCGAGTGGATCGAGGAACTGCGCGCCCGGTTGCCGGAACCACCGTCCGAGCGCCGCAAGCGTCTGAAGGCCGAATGGGGTTACGCGGACAAGGAATTCCGTGACGTGGTCAACGCTGGTGTTCTCGACGAGATCGAGGCGACCATCGCCGCCGGTGCTTCGGCCGCGGTAGCCCGCAAATGGTGGATGGGTGAAATCGCCCGTCTGGCCAAGGCAGCGGATAAGGAGATCGCCGCTCTCGGTGTCACCCCGCAGACCATCGTAGAGCTGGACTCGCTGATCAACGCGAAGAAGATCAACGACAAGATCGCCCGTCAGGTCCTCGAATACGTGCTCGCCGGGGAAGGTACTCCGAGCGAGATCGTCGAGAAGCGTTCGCTGGCCGTGGTGAACGACGAGGGCGCGCTCGGCAAGGCCGTGGACGATGCCATCGCCGCCATGCCGGACGTGGTCGAAAAGATCAAGGGCGGTAAGTTGCAGGCCATCGGCGCCCTGATGGGCCCGGTCATGAAGGCAACCCGCGGACAGGCCGACGCCGGTCGCGTACGCGAAATCGTCATGGAGAAGCTGGGGCTCTAGCACTCGGCCGAGGCTTCGTAGCGAGCCCGCGTTCCCAGCTAGGGAACGCGGGCTTTACGCTATCTGAAATCAGTTACCGGTACACAGGGCGGGTGTCGCGCATTATGGTGTGAAGATGAGAATTGCCCGTTCGGTGCCGCGAAGGTCGTGGCATACTCAGGTCGCGAGTACGTGAGGAACCCTCGCATTGTTGCTCGGTTCGGTTGCAGCCTGTGCTGCGCCGGATCCCGTGCCGCCTCCGTGCAATCCGCCAAAATTCGCGGTGGAACCCTCCAGCGCTCGCGTGGGTGACGAGGTGACAGTCTCCGCACCGGCTGCGACCTGCAACCCCAGCTACGGAGAAGACGCGAAGGTTCGAGTAGTACTCACGGATGCGTCGGGTGCAGAGGTGCTGAACACGACCGCCGAGATGAGCGACGCCGGAGCCTTCGAATTCACTTTCATCATCCCGGACAGAACCCAAACTGGTACGGCCACGGTCTTGGCGATGCCCGACGCACTGGATTGGTGCGATGACACCGGCGTGAATAACCGCCTGAAGTCCTCGGAGGCTTCGATTCATCGCACCGCCTGTGCCGAACCGGCTCGAGCACTTGAGATCGTGCCGGAGCTTCAGTAGCCCAGTCGACCGGCTAGCCTGCAGGGGTTATGCGAGCCAGGACGAAACGTCCCACGCCACTATGTGCGCCAGAGGTGAGCAGGAGGGCATCGAGGCGAGCGAAGCGGTGATCGCCGAACGTACAGGAATCTTCCAAAGCAACCACTGCCCAGAAGCCGTCCTCGGGCACTTGCACTGTCGGATCGTGAACGATGCTCACGTGCGGTGTCCACCGTGCTCGGGCGACCATGACGTTGAGATCGAGAAAGCCTTCGCTATGTGGGGTAGCTGAGACTTCCTCTTCGCCGTCAAAGACGATGGTGCCCTCCACCGGAAGCTCGATGATCTCGCCATTGATGGTCAGTTCGACGGCCCCTGGGCCGAGGGCGACCTGGCCACGTCGCACACCGGGGTAGCGGCTATAGGGCTGCGTCCCGGTGATTTCGGCGATACTAATTCGCCAACTCCACTGACCTGCTCGGTCGCTGTCGTCGAAGAGATTTCGTGTGATGCCACGCCTGTTCTTCCAGGGCTGTGGCGTCACCGCGGTGTACTCGACGAAGACTGGACTATTCATGAGGCAGGCTCCTTTGCACTGTCACCATCGACAGTTGCCTAGATTTCGGGTGCGCCTCCTGCGAGGACACGTGCGGGCGCACAGTTATCGTTTCACTTGTACGCATGGCTCGCCATTTCTGAATCTTCTATGTCCTCGCAAGCCCAAGTGGTTTCCGGGGGTGAGCGTCAGCATCCCACAGCGCCTCGATGGGCGAGTAGATTGATAGGTGAAAAGCAAGTCGTGGGCCGAAGGGACAAATGGATGAACGTCGCGGATGCGGAGCACGAGGGATCCACGGTGTTGCTCGTCATCGATATGCAGCAAGGTGTGGTGCCCGGCTGTCTGGCCGAAGAAGAAGTGACTTTGCGTGTGGCCGCGCTGGTGGAGCGAGCACGTGAACAAGGCGTGCCGGTTGTGTGGGTGTTCCATGATCCAGTTGGTGTCGGCACACCGAAGTGGGAACTCGTACATCCACTGGCCACTATGAGGGATGAGGCAGTAATCCGGAAGAACTACCGTGATTCCTTCACGGACACCGCACTTAGCCAAACCCTGGAGAGGTTGGGTGCCCGGCACCTTGTGATTAGTGGTGCCCAGAGCGATTTCTGTGTCCGAACCACCGTGCAACGGGCCGCGATTGAAGGTTATGACGTAACCCTAGTGGCCGATGCCCACACAACCTGCGACAGCACCTGGTCTGGAGTGGACTTCAGCGCCGAGCAGATCATTGCGCACACCAACATGTATGTCTCCGGCCTCCGTTACCCGGGTCAGCGTTTTGACGTTACCAACCACGACGCCATCGAGTTTCCCGGCGGCGCAGATAGGTTGGCGACCGGTTTCCTGGCATAGCATGAGCAGATGAAGCCTACCCCGTCCGCCGTGACTCGGATGCCTGCCGCTACGGTCCAAATCGATCACCATCTGGCCAGCCGATTACTTCAAGAACAAGCTGCGCACTTTGCCGCGTACGAGCTCCACTACGTCGCCACCGGCTGGGATAACGTGGTTTATCGCTTGGGCGAGCAATTTGTGCTTCGGCTACCGCGGCGGGAACTCGGGGAGGAGATTGGGCGAAAAGAACGGACGTGGCTGCCCGTTCTCGCACATGATACCGGCCTGGCCGTGGGGGAGGTCTTGTTCGAAGGTCGCCCGACCGACTACTACCCCTTCACCATGAGTATCACCCGGTACGTTCCGGGTAGGAGCGCCGCAACGCTCAGCCGCGAAGAGCGAGATTGCTATGCCCCAGAGTTTTCATCGCAACTCTCCCGTCTGCATGTGCCGGCCTCACAGGGCCCGCGAAGTGCGTTTCGGGGTTGCGCCCTAGCGAGTCTCGACGAGCGCACCACTGAGCAGATCGCGCAGTTGAACGGACGTGAACAGGCCAAGGCACGAGAAATCTGGGAGGCGGGCCGGGGCGCGGCACCCTTTGACACGTCACCACGTTGGCTTCACGGCGATCCGCACCCGCACAACACCATTGCCACCGTTGAGGCGCACGGCGGGCACTTTGTAGGACTAGTCGATTTTGGAGACCTATGCATCGGAGATCCTGCCTCAGATCTCGGGATGCTCTGGCTACATTTCAGCCCGGCGGTGCGAGATGCAGCGCTCGCCGCGTTAGGCTACGAGCACGGTGGAAATACATGGCTACGAGCACGCGCCTGGGCACTGCGTTACACCTTGCTGATTCGCGGCCTGCCCGCCGATGACCTGCTGGGTGCGGTGGGGCGTGAGAGCTTTTCGCTGCTCTGAGTTAGATACGCATACTGCGGCGATAACATCTGAATTGGGCATCGGTGGCAGAATTAGCTCAGCTTCCTGATGTTGGTGGTGAAAGAATACGCATGTGAAAGGCAGGCAGGTGGATGGCCCGCAAGTCCGACCCGATACGTGAGCGAAATTTTGCTTCGGTCTTACGCGAAGTTTTTTCGAATCCCGGTCAGTCGCGGAAGGACGTTGCCGATGCAGTCGGCATTAGCGCTGCGTCGGTGACCAGCATCGCTCTGAAGCTTGTCGAAGCCAAATTGCTGCGTGAAGCGTCTCCCGTCGCGGCGGGACAAGGGCGGCCTCGCGTGCCTCTACACGTTGACTCAACTTCGCACCTAGTCATGGGGATTCATCTAGGTCCTCGGGTGACTGGCGTGGTTTTGACAGGCCTCGATGGAATCGCCCATGCTTCCGCATTGGTTCCGCATTCTGGTTTTAGCGCTGAGCAGACCTTCGACGTTGTCGTAGCGGAGGCTACCAAACTGGTTGAGGAACATGCGGTGGGACGCCATGTTCTTGGTACGGGCGTGGCCACCGGCGGCATCGTCGATCGCGAGCGCGGGATCATTGTGGAAAATTCCGGTGCGGGCTGGTTTGATGTGCACGCCGTGGCACAACTGGCAGGTCGCCTACCCGGCCCTGTGGTGCTCGATAATAATGCGCGGGCCGCGGCTCAGCATGAATTACTTTTTGGTCATGGGGCACAGCAACCTGATTTCGTGCTCATGGTCAACACCTCGGACCTGGGCGCGGTACTGGTCAGTGACGGTGTCATTCGTGCTGGTCATTCGCAGCACGCCGGGAAGATCGCACACTTGCGGGTATCGGACGGGCAATTCCGTTGCGACTGCGGACGCCAAGGATGTCTTCAAACGGTGGCCACAGACGAAGCTACGGTGCGATGTGCGCAGGTGGCGGGTCGTCAGGATGTGCGTAGTTACGCTGACATTGACCGACTTTATGATGCGGGGGATGAGCAGATCCGTGCGATTGTGGCCGAACGCGATGGCTACGTGGCGCGGGCTGCGGCCGTACTCATGGATCTATTGGATCCTGGGCTGGTCGTCATCGCAGGAACACCTGCCGAACGCCCAGAAACTCTAGCTCATGTCCGCCGGGTGGTTGCTGCGCGTGCAGGACAAGGCGAACTTGCGGCGCAGCGCGTGGTGTACTCAAGCGACCATGAACTATCTCTATCAATCTTTGCCGCAAGCATCATGGTTAATGAGGTCCTCGAGCGCCCGCTGAGTGTGCTTGAGCCGCTGTCTTATTAACCTCGAAGTAAGGACATTTCCCCGAAAGTGTTGACAGCATCACACTGACATGTTTACTTTATTTCATAAAATAAAGTATGTGTTGGCAACCTAACACCGAGATGTGGGTGAGTCGGATGCCGCACCCAACTAGGAGTCCCAATGAAGCGATCCCCCAAAATGGTGTTGGTAGCCGGAGCGGCAGTGCTCGCGCTTGTTGCCACTGGCTGTGCCTCGGGCGAAAATGGTGGCCAGCCGCAGAATGACGCGCAAGGCAAACGGTCATTGTCATTCATGACCAGCGAGCCGAAGACTATCGTGCCGCAAAAAGATCCTGGTAGTCAGGTAGGTATGGCGTTGTGCGCCAACCTTATGGAAGTCAATGTTGAAACTCAGAAGCTTGAGCCCTTGGCGGCCAAAGCGGTCGAAAGTGAAGATGCCAGAGTTTGGAGCATCGAGCTTCAGGACGGCTGGACCTTTCATGACGGATCTCCCGTGACCGCACAGTCTTTCGCTGACGCATGGAACGCGACGGCGACAGGGTCAAACGCATGGCAGGGTAACGGCACGTTCGTGTCCTTCGAAGGTTACGACGAGTTGAATCCAACGGATGGATCCGAACCGAGTACCGATGTGCTCTCTGGTGTGAAGGTCATTGACGAAACGCACCTAGAAGTTACGCTCAAGGCACCTAACGCCGACTTCCCGAAGGTTCTGAGCACAAACCCAACGTGCCCGCTACCCGCTACGGCACTGGAGGACGCGGCAGCTTATGATGAAGCCCCGGTGTCCAACGGACCGTACAAGTTTGTTTCCTGGGACCACAATCAACAGATTGTGTTGGAGAAATGGGATGGCTTCAAGGGTGCAGCCGGTTTCAGTGGTGGTGCCGATGAACTCGTTGGTAAGGTTTACACCTCGGTAGATCCGGCCTACACCGATATGACGGCCGGTAATCTCGACATGATTCGGAACGTGCCGGCAACCATGGTCGATAAAGCAACTAGCCAGCTTGGCGATAAAGTGCTTTACGAGGTTTCCATTGGATCGAAGCAGCAAACACTTCAGATTCCCGACTATGTTGATGAGCTGAAGTCGCCGGAGTTGCGCAAAGCCATTTCACTGTCGATCGACCGCGATGCCATCGCAAAATCATTGCTCAAGGGGCACGCCACCCCTTCGGACTCGTTAGTTCCTCCGGCACTTGCTTCCTACGTGGAGGGTGCCTGCTCTGAATGCACTTTTGATCCAGAACGCGCAAAGAAGTTGTTGGCCGATTCCGGTGGCTTCGATGGCACATTGATCATCGAAAGTAACTCGAATTCTGATCAGCAGCTCGTGCAGGCAGTGGCCAAACAGATCCAAGACAATCTGGGAATCAAAGTTCAACAGAAACCAATGTTGGGCACTGAACTTTCAGAGCGTCGCAATAATCAGAAGCTTGAAGGTGCGGCCTTTGGCCTCTGGGGATGGTCATACATGTCCCCCGACCAGTACCTGAGCCAGTATGAGACCGGAGGCGACGGCAATGCTTCCACCGGCTACTCGAACCCGGACGTCGACAAGCTCCTACGAGCAGCACGCGCCGAGCAAGATGAAAGCAAGGCGGCAACCCTATATCGCGATGCCGAGCAGATCATCCTTAAGGACTTGCCGGCCATCCCGTTGTTCATTCCGACTGACTATGGGCTGCACTCCGAATGTGCAGTGATGAACGACGTCCAAGGAGACCTACAGTTCTACCGCGCCGGTTACGGCTGTTAGGCAGTTTCCGACCATTGGCGGCGGTCCATAGGTAGCGATGGACCGCCACCGACTGTACTGAGTGAGGTAACCCCATGATGGGCTATGTCCTACGACGCATCTTGCAGATGATCCCTGTGCTCCTTGGCGCCACCTTCATCATTTACGCTTTGACCTTCCTCATGCCGGGAGACCCAATTTCGGCGTTGACAGGAGAGCGTCCACTACCGGAAGCCACGGTGGCCCAGATCCGTCAGGCATACCACCTCGACGATCCATTTCTCATCCAATACGGCAATTACATGCTTGGAGTTTTTCGCGGCGATTTCGGGATCGACTTCTTTGGTCGGCCGGTGATGGGGCTGATTCTCGAACGCTTGCCCGCCACATTTGCTTTAGCGATGACCGCATGGGTGCTGAAATTATTTATCGGCCTGATCATTGGCGTCTACGGAGGGCTACGCCATGGAAAGGCGGCCGATCATTTCGCGCTGGTCTTCACCGTGTTGTTTATGGGGATCCCCGGGTTTGTGATTGCACTCGGAGCCCAAACTTACTTCGGGGTGCATCTGGGCTGGGTTGACCCGGCTGGCGTCCGCGCAGGGTGGCCCATGGCATTTATCCTGCCCGCACTGGTGATGGCCATCGAAGCGGCAGCGGGTCTGGCGCGTCTCACACGAACCTCGTTGGTGGATGTGCTCCGCGCCGAATACCTCAGGACCGCTAAAGCCAAGGGCCTCTCGGATCAACGCATTATCTGGGGCCACGCACTTCGGAACGCGATGATTCCTGTGGTGACGTACTTGGGACTTTCACTCGCTGGAATGCTCGGGGGTGCGGTAATCATCGAGGCGATCTTCAACATACCTGGCATTGGAGGGCTCATGGTCAGCTCCATCAATAACAAGGAAGGGACCATCGTGGTCGGTATTGCAACGATGCTCGTGCTGGTGTACCTAGTGTTCAACCTGTTGGTTGATCTCACCTACGGCCTGATCGATCCTCGAGTAAGGGTATAGAGACGTATGAGCACGGCAACAAATACCGTAACTCCCACAGAAGGTGCGCAGGCCGCTGCGCGGATACCAGGCAAGGTCAAGGGCGGTCACCATTATTGGTGGCTTCGTCTGCGGTTTATTATTTCCGGATCCATCGTGCTCTTGGTGATTCTGATGGCGGCTCTTCCGCAAATCTTCACCGGCTTCGGTCCGGGTCCGACCGAGAATTGTGACATCCTCAATTCCAATTTACCGCCCAGCGCGCTGCACCCTTTCGGCATGGACGTTCAAGGTTGCGACTACTACACCAACGTGATCTACGGGGCACGCGCCTCAATTCTCGTGGGCATTGTGGTCTCGCTGATTGCTTTCGCCATCGCCGCTGCGGTGGGGGCTATCGCCGGCTACTTCGGAGGCTGGATTGACGCGGTCATCTCGCGCCTATGCGATATGGCCTTTGGATTACCCTTCATCTTGGCTGCCATCGTAGTGCTTCAGCTGTTCGGCCAGCGCAATGTATGGACTGTGATCTTTGCCTTAGCCCTGTTTAGTTGGCCCGGCGGGGTGCGGTTTATGCGCTCGTCCGTGCTCGAAGTGCGCAATCGCGAGTATGTTCAGGCCGCACGGCTCCTTGGAGCCAGCAACTCTCGTATTATCCGAAAGCATATCGTTCCCAACGCGATTACTCCTCTGTTGGTTTTGCAGACACTGGGCGTGGGCGGGATGATCTCGGCCGAGGCCGGACTGACCTTTATCGGCATCGGATTGACCCCGCCAGCCGTATCTTGGGGCTTGCAGTTAGCCGCAGCCCGTGACTACATCGACGCGGCTCCTCATTTGCTGATATTCCCTGCAGTTTTCCTGACCATTACCGTGCTCGGCTTCGTCCTATTCGGTGAAGCCATGCGCGATGAGTTCGATCCCAAGGGGAAGTGATGAGCAATCAAACAGATGCGCAGCAGACTCCGTTATTACAGGTGCACGATCTGCGTGTGGAGTTCTCTACCAGTCAGGGAATCGCCACGGCCATCAACGGGGTGGATCTGTCAGTTTCGGCCGGTCAAAGCCTCGGTATTCTTGGTGAATCCGGATCCGGCAAGTCCGTAACCGCCCGCACGATCATGGGCCTGCTGGATACTCCTCCGGCCCGAGTTGTTGGTGGACAGATCCTGCTTGAAGGTGAAGACCTGTTGAGCTTGCCCTCAAAGGTTCGACGAAGCTTGAACGGCCCACGGATGGCCATGGTTTTCCAAGATGCGCTGAGCGCCCTCAACCCAGTGCATCCGGTGGGCCGGCAAATTGGTGAACTCTTTCGGGTCCATCGCGGTTACAGCCGTGCCGCAGCCAAGAGAGCCGCGATAGAACTCATGGATCGCGTGAAGATTCCGGCTGCAAGCAGTCGTGTCAACGACTATCCGCACCAGTTTTCTGGCGGCATGCGCCAGCGCATCGTGATCGCTATGGCCCTGGCATTGGATCCGCAATTGCTCATCGCTGATGAGCCCACCACCGCGCTTGACGTCACGGTGCAGGCCCAAATTTTGGCGCTGCTCAAGGAACAACAGGTTGAACGCAATATGGGGCTGGTCCTTATTACGCACGATATTTCGGTCGTACGCGAAGTGACCGATCATGTGGCGGTCATGTACGCCGGGCGCGTTGTCGAGCAAGGTCCTACTGCTCAAGTTCTGAGCGCGCCACGGCATCCATACACTCGAGGGCTAGCGGAGTCGGTGGCCAGCGAGGAACTGAAGGGGTCCCGCTTGCCCGCTATCCCGGGCAGTCCGCCAGATCTGCTTAATTTGCCTATGGGCTGCTCGTTTGCGAATCGCTGTTGGCTGGCCACCGAAGAATGCAATGGACGCGTTCCGACGCTCACCGAGCTCGGCGAATCCCGAGCCACCGCCTGTTTCCATCACGAGGAGGTGCAGCCATATGCCGCACATAGTCGCTGAACACGCCCGACGGGCAACGAACACGTCGCCGATCATGGAATTGCGAGGGGTCAAGCAACATTACGCCATCGCCCGTCCCCTGCCTTTCGCACCGAAAAAAATCGTCCGTGCCCTCGACGGCGTCGACCTCAGGGTGAAGCCCGGTTCGACTCTTGGGATCATCGGTGAGTCTGGGTGCGGAAAATCGACTCTGGCCCGAATTCTTTCCGGGCTGGAAGCTCCCTCCGAGGGCGAAGTGCTATTCGAGGGCGTGGATATTAATTCGCTGCGCGGTGCTGAGAAACGGCACATGCGGCAGAATATTCAACTTATATTCCAAGACCCTTACGCCGCGCTCGATCCGCGCATGAGTATCGAACAGATACTCAGTGAGCCGTTCGAAATTCATCCTGGGCTCGTTCCCGAATCGGGCAGGCGACGTAAGGTGCAGGAACTAATGGAACTGGTCGGACTCAATCCCGATCATTTGGGGCGCTACCCACATAATTTCTCCGGGGGACAGCAACAACGCATTGGTATTGCGCGTGGAATCGCGTTGAACCCGAAGGTGTTGATTTGCGATGAGGCAGTCTCCGCGTTGGACGTTTCAGTTCGTGCTCAGGTCGTGAATCTACTTCAGGACCTACAGCAAGAACTGGGTTTGAGTTTTGTTTTCATTGCTCACGATCTCCAAATCGTGCGGCATATTTCGGACGAGGTTGCCACCATGTATCTGGGTCGGATCGTTGAACACGGAACATTCGCACAGGTGTATGACCACAGTGAGCACCCGTACACCCAAGCCTTACTGTCTGCAGCCCCGGAATTGCGGCAGGGCAACGGTACCAAGCGCGAACTAATCATGTTGCAGGGTGACCCGCCGTCGCCGCTCGATCCACCTCCAGGTTGCCGGTTCCATACTCGTTGTCCCATCGCCCAAGCGCGCTGTGCGCAGGCCGAGCCCACGCTCGATGGAGTGGGTGAAGGCCACAACGCCCGGTGCTTTTTTCCCGGCCCGATACCCGTCCGGTCTGCCTAAATTATCGCGTCTTGCCCTCAGCGCTGGGGGCAGGCGGCACATAAGGAGTTTCTATGGATATGAAAGTTGGCATCGTAGGTTTCGGTCTGCGGTCCTCGCTCTACCGGTACGTACAGCGACCCGGGGAAGGGTCGGAAGTCACCGTCATCTGCGATAGCAGTGAACGTGGCCGCGCCGATGCCCGGAGAGCCGTGCCCGAAGCGGTGGTGACAGGCGACCTCGAGGTGTTATTGAGTGCCGGGGTCGACGCAGTACTGGTACTGACGCCCGACCACACGCACCGTGATGTGGTGGTGCGAACTCTGGAAGCAGGAATTCCTACCTTCTGTGAAAAGCCTCTGGATATCACCATCGAACGAGCCGACGAAATTTTGCAGACAGCTCAGCACACCGGAACTCGACTTTATGTCGGGCATAATATGCGCCATATGCCTGTGATTCGACAGATGAAAGAGCTAATCGATGGGGGTGTCATCGGAGAGGTGAAGGCCGTCTGGTGCCGCCACTTCGTGGGTAACGGCGGGGATTATTACTTCAAAGATTGGCATGCCGAACGTCGCTATACGAATACGTTGCTCTTGCAGAAGGGCGCTCATGATATTGACGTCATCCACTGGCTAGCCGGTGGATACAGCACCCAAGTGACCGGGCTGGGCGCACTCGCCGTGTACGGGCAGGTTACCGATCGCCGGGATAACACCGATCGCCGAATGGGCGAGTGGTTCTCGGTAGAGAACTGGCCGCCGCTGAAGCAACACGATCTAAATCCAGCTTTGGACGTGGAAGATCTCTCGATGGTGCAGATGAGATTGGATAACGGTGTGCTGGCGTCTTATCAGCAGTGTCATTTTACGCCGGACTATTGGAGGAACTATACGGTGATCGGTACCGCCGGCCGGATCGAAAACTACGGGGACGGGCCTGGGGATTATATTCACCTGTGGAATACGCGAAGCACGCACGGATTTGTCGAACCGGATCAAAAAATTCGGGTGCTCGGTGATGAGGATGGGCACGGGGGAGCAGACCCAAACTTGATTGCCGAATTCTTGCGCTTCGCCCGCGAAGGTGGAACCACCGATACTTCACCCTTAGCCGCCCGGGCTGCCGTTGCCGTGGGAGACCTAGGAGCACGGTCTCTTCGCGCCGATGGTTCGGCGCTGGTGGTCCCCCCGCTAAATCGCGACGTTCTTGAGTACTTCTCGCGAAATCAAGAACCCCTAGCGATGCGCTAATCCCCATAATCTAGAAAGCTGAACCCAGGACCAGTAATCGCGGTCATGGGTTCAGCTTTTCGGCCTTCTCAGAGCCTTCTAAGCTGAGGGGAGCCGCTGAAGCAGGTGCACAACCGGTGCCAACTCTTCGCGTGTCTCAGCCTCCGAAAGTACCCGCTTAAGAGTTTTGTCGTGAACTGGCGTTGCACGTTCAAAAAGCTCGCGGCCCGAGAGCGTCAGTTCCGTGTAGATCCCGCGCCGGTCATCGGCGCACAGCACCCGCGAGAGCAGGCCGCGGTCTTCAAGCCTGTTGACTAAGCGGGTCGTTGCACTGGGGCTCAGCGCCGTGGCGCGGGCCAGCTGGGCCATGCGCATATGCCACCCGTCCTGGCGGCTGAGGGCGTCCAAGAGTGTGTACTCCACCACAGACAACCCCACCTCGCTGCCCAGGTCTTTCTCCAAGGCGGCCTCGATCATCCCATGCAAAGCCGCCAATGTACGCCATCCGCGGGCACGGATCTCGACGGCGTCGTCCGCAATTCCCATTCAAACCTCCGTGATTGTTGCTTGCGCTTGCTAATTGCATGTGCAACTATTTAACTCGCTGGCGCAATAGCAAGCGCCTGCAACTATTAGTCAAGTCTAGCAGGAGCGACAAAATGCCGTTAGGTCTCATTGCCCTGGCCCTCGGGGCCTTTGGCATCGGATTGACCGAATTCGTAATCATGGGCCTGCTGCCCGAGGTTGCCGCCGATTTCGGCGTCAGCGAGGCCGCCGCGGGCTGGCTCATCTCGGGATACGCCCTCAGCGTGGTGGCCGGCGCCCTTGGCCTCACCGCGGCCACCGTGCGCCTGCCGCGCAAGCCGGTCCTCGTGGGCTTGCTGGTGCTGTTCATCATCGGCAATACGCTGACCGCCATCGCGCCGGACTACTCGACGGCCATGGCGGGGCGTATCGTGGCCGCGCTGTGCCACGGCGCCTTCTTCGGCATCGGCTCGGTGGTGGCCGCCGACCTCGTCCCGGCCGACAAGAAGGCCCGGGCCATTGCGATCATGTTCACCGGGCTGACGGCCGCAAACGTCTTGGGCGTCCCCTTCGGCACGTTCCTGGGGCAGCAGGCCGGCTGGCGGGCCACCTTCTGGGCCATCTCCGGCATCGGGGTCCTGGCGCTGATCGGCGTCGCGCTGCTGGTGCCAACAATCCGGCACCAGGACGGGGCCATTTCCCTGCGCACGGAAATGCGCGCCTTCGCTTCCCTGCAGGTGTGGCTGTCGCTGGGCGTCACCATCCTGGCCTACGGCGGCATGTTCG
Organism: Glutamicibacter sp. PS; assembly: GCA_031317595.1. Taxonomy (GTDB): domain Bacteria; phylum Actinomycetota; class Actinomycetes; order Actinomycetales; family Micrococcaceae; genus Glutamicibacter; species Glutamicibacter endophyticus. The sequence goes on along the minus strand of JANCMB010000001.1, from coordinate 1,803,637 downwards.
GCGCCTTCACCTATATCGCCTACACGCTGACCGAGGTATCGGGCTTTTCCTCCGCGTTGGTGCCGTGGCTGCTGGTGCTCTTCGGGGTCGGGCTGTTCGCCGGAAACTGGCTTGGCGGCCGCCTAGCCGACGGCAACATCGACCGCACGCTGCTGCTGTTCATCGGCGCACTGGTCCTCGTCCTGGCCGGTTTCGGCGCATTGGCCGGGAGCCAGCCGGCCACCGTGGTCGCGCTGTTCCTCATGGGCGGCTTCGGTTTCGGCACCGTGCCGGGGCTGCAGAGCCGGATCATGAACTACGCCGGACAGGCTCCCACGCTGGCCTCCGGCGCCAATATCGCGGCCTTCAACGTGGGCAACGCGCTGGGCGCCTGGGCCGGGGGCCTGGGCATCGCCGCGGGGCTCGGCTACACGTCGCCGATCTGGATCGGCGCGGGCATCACCCTGCTCGCCGTGCTGCTGATGTCCCTGGCGGCCGCACTGGCACGCCGTGCCTCGAGCACCGCCCAGCCCGCTCTGGTGAAGGCCTGAGCCCGTCGACTACGGCGCCGCTACCGCCACCGGCCAACCTTCAACTGTCGAATACCGAAACCGCAAGGAGATCCATCCAATGTCCATCCCAACCATCACCCTGAATAATTCGGTCCTCATGCCGCAGGTCGGATTCGGCGTCTTCCAGGTGCCGGACGAAGAAACCGCTGCCGCCGTCACCGAGGCGCTCAAGGCCGGCTACCGCAGCATCGACACCGCCTCGGTCTACGGCAATGAGCGCGGCGTGGGCCAGGCTCTGGCTTCCTCGGGCATCGCCCGCGACGAGCTGTTCATCACCTCGAAGCTCTGGATTGCCGATCTGGGCTACGAGCGGACCCTCGCGGCCTTCGAGCAGTCGCTGCAGCGCCTGGGCCTGGACTACTTGGACCTCTACCTGATCCACTGGCCGGCCCCGGCCAAGGACCTGTACATCGAATCCTGGAAGGCCATGGAGACCCTCTATGCCCAGGGCAAGATCCGGGCCATTGGCGTCTCGAACTTCCAACCGGCCCAGCTGGAGCGTCTCATCGAGGCAACCGACGTGGTCCCTGCGGTCAACCAGGTGGAGCTGCACCCGGCCCTGCAGAACCGTACGGTGCTGGAGGCCAATGCCCGCCACGGCATTGCTACTGAAGCCTGGAGTCCGCTGGCCCAGGGTGCGATGCTCACCGACGCCTCGGTCCTCCGGATCGCCGAGGCGCATGATGCCACCGCCGCCCAGGTGATCCTGCGTTGGCACCTGCAGCAGGGCCGAGTGGTCATTCCGAAGTCGGTCACGCCCTCGCGCATCGCCGAGAACCTGGACCTCTTCGGCTTCGAACTCGATGACGAGGAATTGGCCGTGATCGATTCGCTGGAGCGCGACGGCCGCACTGGCCCGGATCCGGATACCTTCAACGGCTAGGAGCGTCCGGCGCGCAAAACGCTGCCCACCCTCATTCGGAGGGTGGGCAGCGTCGTCAGTGGGCCGGCCGTTCGGCCAGCCGACAGGTGCCGTGGGGCGCCGGGGCTACAGTCTCTGCCTGCCCGCAATCCGTCGCCCGGTCTTGACGAGCATCAGCACGAGCAAGGCAATGCCGACGTAGCCGTTGATGACGTAGACGAGGTTGACCATCTGGCTGAAGGGAAGTGCCAGGCCGATCACGGTGCCCAGCGCGGCGAGCGCCACCGTCGAGGTCTTGAAGCGCGGCGAGCGGTCGGCGAAGAAGCGCGAGGAGACGGTCCACAGCAGGGGCACCGCCGTGGTGTAGATGCCGGACAAGATCATCACGGAAATGCCCGAGGCCAGCACCGGGCTGATGTCTTTGGCCAACACCAGCATGGGAATTTCCGTCCCGGCCACCCGGGTGATATTGGCCAGCAGGGCAAGTGCAACGATGATGCAGGCGGCCGAGAACGCGAGGGCGCCTACCACGCCGCCAGCGACGGCCTCCTGCTTGCTGCGCGCGGTTTTGCCCATGGCGGCTAGGAAGGCCGCGAGCCACAGCATGCAGAACCCTACGTAGGACAGCGCCGCCATGAACCAGTTGCTCGAAGCCTGGGTGATCTCGAGGCCCGGAAGTAGGGTCGCTCCCTCGGCAATGCCCCGGGGATTACGCAGGATGCCGAAGGCTCCCAGTCCGACCGCGATGAGCACGATCAATGGCCCGATCTTGCCGATGACATCGACGAGGTTGCGCAGCCCGAACCAGACGCTGGCCGCGGCCAGCACGGCCAAGGCGATGCCGCCGACGTACTTGGACATCCCGTAGTGCTCCTCGAACACGGCGCCGGCGCCGGCCACCATGACGGTGAAACTGAGGAAGACGAAGAGGACCGAGAAGTAGTCGAAGAACGTGCCGCCGATCTTCCCGCAGTAGTAGTGGTAGATGCGCGAGGGTTTCTCGAACTTCTGCGTCTGGCCCACGGTGAAGAACTCGACGACCACGTAGGTCATCAGGGCGGCTACGACCAGCCCGGTGCCGATGATGCCCTGGTATCCGTAGGCCGTGAAGTACTGCAGGATTTCCTGCCCGGTGGCGAAGCCAGAGCCGATGAGGAAGGCGATAATGGCGCCAGCGTAGGTGAGGACCGTACCGAGGCGTACCTTGCGATCAGTGGACAGGTCGACATGTGTGGTGCTGCGTTCAACCATAGTGGCCGCATTTCCCTTCAGATGTATCGTGAACTGCATAGTGATCTGCGAATGATATATCTGAGATCGAGATCACGATAAGTGCATCCAAGGTAACTGGTCAACGTTTTTGCCAATTAAGTAGCGCTGATCAGAGGTGCCTGCGCGCCATTGGCGCGGTGGCTCTCATCGGTTCGGTCGGAGGGTATCGTCGGCCGCGTGTGGTGTATCAGCGGATCTTGGCGATCCGAAGGTCCAGTCCGCTGCGCACCTGAGGCCACTCCGAGGCGATGATAGAGAACACTACGGTGTCACGCAGCGATCCATCGGGCATCCGACTATCGGCGCGCAGCACGCCGTCCTGTTTCGCGCCTAGGCGGGCAATTGCCGTGCGCGATTGCATATTCATCCAGTGCGTGCGGAACTCTACCGCTACGCAACCAAGCGTTTCGAAGGCGTGCGCTAAGAGTAGTCGCTTGCTATCCGGGTTGCTGCCCGTGCCGTGACTACTAGCAGCATTCCAGGTATGGCCAATTTCCAGCCGCGGTAGTTCATGGTTGATATCGCAATACGTAGTCATCCCGATGATTTTGCCTGGCTCGCCGGTGACTGGGTCGTTCAGACGTGTCGTAAAGGGCACCATGCTGCCCTCTGTTTGCATCGCTAAGCGACGTTCGATCTCCGCGTGCATCTGCTCTGGGCGCGGTACCGAGGTGTACCAGAGGTTCCAGAGCTCTCCGTCGCTGGCGGCCGTGACGAGTCCGTCGTGGTGTTCAAGGCTCAGTGGTTCGAGCGTTACGTACCTTCCACGCAGGACGACGGGGGCAATATTTGTCATGGGAAAAGTCTAAGCGTCGGTCGGTGGCCCGGGAAACGTGTGGGTGGAGGCCGTGCCCTCGCGGGTGTGCTCGGTCCCCACCAGGCGCCGAACGGTACGGCGGATGGCGTGAATGACTTCGTTGATAGGACGTCGATGCAAGTGCTCGGCGCGGACAAGAAGATCGATTTGTCGACCAGAATTGAGTCCGTGAATTGGTCGTAAAGTCACCGTGTCGTCCAATGACTTTCGGGCGGTGAAACGTGGCAAGATGCCCAGGCAATTACTTGCTTGAACTAGCGCGCCGGCCGTGGCATAGTCGTTGACCCGGTGTTCGACTTGCGGTGCGCTGCCAGCCAGCGCGGCGATAGTTTCAAGTACGTCAGCAGGGGAGTAGCCAGCCTTCGAGACGACCCACGGTTCATCGATGACCTGATTCGGGGTGAGTTTCTCGAAGCGAGCAAGTGGATGGTCGCGATGCAGGGCGATGTCGAGCGGCTCAAAGGCCAACGGTACGACGCTCACGCGGTCCGAAGGCCATGGGGCGGTGTGCGGCATCCGGTGCGCCAGCACCAAATCGTAGCTCGAGGTGAGTGAGGGAAAGTCTTGCTGGGAAACATCTTCATCGAAGAACCGCAGCGGTGGAAGTCGATTGTCGGAAGTAGTCAGTAGCGGCGCGAAGATCGTCTGACCGATTGAGTGGAAGCCGGCGATGCGAATGGGGGTGTCCACCGCTTGCTCGTGGGCATGAATCTTCGAGGTGGCTTCGGCCAGCGTCGAGGCTACCGCGGCTGCCGCGGTCGCTAGTAACTGCCCCTGTGTTGTTAAAACCAGCGAGCGGCCTTCTTTGCGCGTCAATGGGGCATCGAAGCCACGCTGCAGCGCGGCTAGATGTTGCGACACCGCAGAGGGCGAGACGTAGAGCGCCTTGGCCACGGCATTAACGCTCCCCAGGTCCCCTAGTTCCCGCAGAATCCGAAGCTGGTGCAATTCCATGAAGTAAACACTAAATCATCAGATCAGATATTCGCGGGCAAACTTAGGTGTTTTACGGGTTGGGCCGGTGTCAGACTGGAAGAAACCATGGCTTGGGACACGGCACCCTGTGCCACACACCGCAAAGGACGTGACGCAATGAAAGCACTATATAAATCTGGACCGCATGCCGGACTGGAACTTGTCGACCGCCCGGAACCGAGCACCGGTGCGTCGGAGGTCAAAATCAAGGTGATGACCGCCGGTATTTGCGGTACCGACCTGCACATTGAGGCCTACGATGACGCGGCCAAGGCGATGATCAACACCCCGCTTGTGCCTGGCCACGAATTTTACGGAGAGGTCGTCGAGGTCGGCGCCGATGTGCAGGGCGTCAAGGTGGGTGACCGTGTCTCCGGTGAAGGCCACGTGGTCTGCGGGCTGTGTCGAAACTGCCGTGCGGGGCGGAAGCAGATGTGCATCAACGTCAATTCCGTGGGTGTACAGCGTGACGGCGCCTTCGCCGAATTCGTGGTGATCCCGGAGGCCAATGTCTGGGTCCACCACGATGAACGTATCACCCCAATGCTCGGAGCGATTTTCGACCCCTTCGGCAATGCGGTGCATACCGCACTACAGTTCCCGATGGTGGGTGAAGACGTCCTGATCACCGGCGCCGGGCCCATTGGCTTGATGGCCGTGGCTATCGCCCGCCATGTCGGTGCACGCAAAGTAGCTATCACCGACGTTGCTGAGGAACGCCTAGCACTGGCTCGCGATATGGGCGCGGATCTAGCCATTAACGTGGCGAACTCGCGAATCCGTGACGCGCAACGCGAACTGGGAATGCGCGAAGGTTTCGACTTCGGCATGGAAATGTCCGGGCATCGCACCGCGTTGCCGGAAATGATCGACAATATGAACCACGGCGGCAAGATCTGCATGCTCGGCTTGCCTAGTGAGTCCATCGAGATCGACTGGGGCAAGGTGGTCACCCATATGCTCACCCTCAAGGGTATCTATGGCCGCGAAATGTTTGAAACCTGGTACGCCATGAGCGCCATGCTGACCTCCTCCGATGTGCTTCGCGAACGCGTGGCCTCGGTGGTCACCGACTTCATCCCGGCCACCGAATGGGAACAGGGATTTGCCGCGGCGCGCAACGGCGTCGGCGGCAAGGTTGTGCTCGACTGGACCGTCTTCTAAGCAAAGGGAGTTTTAGATGTATACCGATCTCAAGGATCAGCTCGCCAGCGAGCTGGCCGAACTGCAAACCGCAGGGCTCTACAAGCACGAACGTCACATCGACTCGCCACAGTCGGCTGCCATCAAGGCCGGTGAGCTGGGTCAGCAGGCCGGCGATGTGCTGAACTTCTGTGCCAATAACTACCTAGGCTTGGCCGACGATGCCCGCATTATTGACGCGGCCAAGCAAGCGATGGATCAGCGTGGCTTCGGCATGGCCTCGGTGCGCTTTATCTGCGGCACCCAAGACTTGCACCTGGAACTTGAGCGCAAGGTCTCCGAGTTCCTCGGTACCGAGGACACCATTTTGTTCTCCAGCTGCTTCGACGCAAACGGCGGAGTCTTTGAATCGCTCTTCGGCAAAGAAGACGCGATCATTTCCGACGCTCTCAATCACGCCTCAATTATCGATGGCATCCGGTTGTCCAAGGCGGCCCGATTCCGCTACGCCAACCGGGATATGCAGGACCTGGAGCGTCAGCTGCAGGCCGCAGCGCAACACAATGACGGTGCCGGGGCACGCCGCACCATCATCGTGACCGATGGTGTGTTCTCCATGGACGGATACCTGGCGCCGCTGCAAGAGATTTGCGATTTGGCAGAACGCTACGGCGCGCTGGTGATGGTCGATGACTCGCACGCGGTGGGCTTCATGGGAGCTACCGGTGCCGGTACCCCAGAACACGCTGGCGTTTCGGACCGCGTAGATATCTACACCGGTACCTTCGGCAAGGCTCTGGGCGGCGCCTCGGGCGGTTACGTCTCGGGACGTGGCGAAATCGTTGCGATGCTGCGCCAGAAGGCCCGTCCTTACCTGTTCTCCAACTCGTTGGCCCCGGCCATCGTTGCGGCAACCTTGAAGGCCTTGGAACTTGTAGTTGGTTCGGGAGAACTACGCGAAAGGTTGCAAGCCAACGCCGAGCTCTTCCGCAACAAGATGACCGACGCCGGGTTTGAACTGCTCGATGGGGAACACGCCATCGTGCCGGTGATGTTTGGCGATGCGGTGTTGGCCGGAAAGATCGCCGCCGCCATGCTGGAGCGCGGGGTCTACGTCACCGCGTTTTCATTCCCCGTGGTCCCGCGTGGTGAAGCTCGTATTCGCGTCCAGCTTTCGGCGGCGCATTCGCCCGAGGATATTGACGCATGTGTGCGCGCATTTAGCGAAGCACGCGCTGCCGTGAACGCGTAGTTACCGGCACGCTGTTCAGTGGGTGCTCTCGTTGATGACGGGGGCACCCACACGTGCATCCTGCCGCTGTCCGAAATCCCGGATTCAACGTGCCAAGGAGGCGCGCGGCGCGATGGTGGCAAGGCTAGGGTGGAGCGCAGATGCATCTGACTTCCCACTAACGCACTTGGAGGGGCCGTGGCCACCGAACTCTTAACTAATATCGCCCAACTGACCACCGTAGACGCCCAAGGCACTGTGCTCAGCGACGCAGCGGTGCTTATCGACGGTGAGGCGATTGCGTGGATCGGTGCGGCCGCCGACGCCCCGAACGCCGATATCGTCACCGATCTGGGTGGGCGCGCGGTGCTTCCTGGCTGGGTCGATTCGCACAGCCACCTGATCTTTGCGGGCGACCGATCCGAGGAGTTTGTCGCGCGCATGTCTGGCCAAGCCTACGCGGCCGGCGGCATCGCGGTGACTACCGGTGCCACGCGCGAGGCCAGCGAACAACAGCTGCGCCAAATGGTTGCCGAGCGTCGCGCTGCGGCCCTCGCCACCGGCACCACATGGATGGAAACGAAAACCGGATACGGGCTCTCGCTAACGGAAGAAGTGCGGCACGCAAAGCTCGGCCGCGATCTTGTGGATTCCCTGACCTTCCTCGGAGCTCACCTAGTGCCCGCTGGAAGCGACGCGGATGAATACACCGATCTGGTGGCCGGCCCGATGCTGGAGGCGGTGGCCGATCAGGTCGACTTCGTGGATATCTTCTGCGAGCGCGGCGCATTTGATGAGGCGCAGACCCGCCGAGTTTTGGATGCTGCGAAGGCTCGCGGGCTTGCCACCAAGGTACACGGCAATCAACTCGGGGAGGGCCCGGGTGTGGCGCTGGCTGTGGAGTATGGTAGTCACTCGGTGGACCACGTGAACTTCCTCAACGAGCACGATGTGGAAGCACTCGCCGGAAGCTGGACTGCGTGGGACGCTGCCTCGCGATCCGGCACCCCAGGTGTTGTGGCAACCTGCCTGCCAGCATGCGATCTGTCCACGCGGATGCCGTTCGCGCCGGGAGCCGAGCTACTTGAACGCGGCGTGCGCATTGCGCTGGCCAGTAACTGCAACCCCGGCACCAGCTACACCAGCAACATGAATTTCTGTGTGGCAACCGCCGTGTTGCAGATGAACCTGAGTCTCGAGCAGGCCATCGAGGCAGCGACCTTCGGGGGCGCGTTGGCTCTGGGTGTGCAGGACCGCATAGGTTCGCTCGAGGTGGGCAAACGCGCGGATCTGCACGTACTCGATGCCCCAAGCGCGGCCCACCTGGCGTACCGTCCGGGTATGGCGCTGACTCATGCCGTCTACCGGGCCGGGCGTCGCGAACTCTAGGTTCGGCCTCTCGACTCTGAGTGCCCGGTGTCACAGATGGAAGCCGCCGCGCAGTTCGTGATAGACAGTGGAGTATGGCAACTACTGCATTTCAAGGAACTCCTGTCTCCACCGTTGGCGAACTGCCGGCCGTAGGCACCAAGGCTCCCGAATTCACCCTGACCGGTGGCGACCTGTCCGACGTCACCAGCGCATCGTTGGCTGGCCGCCGCGTTGTTTTGAACATCTTCCCGTCGGTGGACACCGGCGTCTGCGCCGCCTCGGTACGCCGCTTCAATGAACTGGCAGCCGGTCTGGAGAACACCACCGTGGTGTGCGCCTCCGCCGACCTGCCCTTCGCACTGGGCCGCTTCTGCGGTGCTGAAGGTTTGGAAAACGTGGTTCCGGCCTCGACTTTCCGCTCGAGCTTCGGGAACGACTTTGGTGTGGCTCAGGCCGACGGCCCGCTGCGTGGCCTGATGGCCCGCGCCGTTATCATCCTCGACGAGCAGGGCAAGGTGTCCTACACCCAGGTGGTCCCGGAGATCACCACCGAACCGGATTACGATGCTGTGATGGCCGAGCTGAGCTAAGCTCCGCCAAAGGCGGGATGGCCGGGATGCCCCAATGGGCATCCCGGCCATTCGTATTTAAGGCACCCGTTTCCTTTTCAACGTTCCCCGCCTATACTCGATTATGGATTGATTGTGATCGTAATGTTGGTAAAACAATCACAAAGCTTCATATGAGTGGATGGCTGTCGGGCATCCGACAAGGCGAGAGGACCAAACAACGTGAGCGAAGCGGCTGATCTGGGTAGCAAGATGGAGGCCGAGCTGCACTCGCAGCCGAGCATGTGGCAACGTGCCATTGCCCAGCAAGCGGAAGAAGAACTTCTGCCGACCCCGGGGCAGAAGGTGGCTGTGGTCGGATGTGGCACTTCCTGGTTCATGGCGGAGTCATATGCCGCCGCCCGGGAGGCGGCTGGCCACGGTCTCACGGATGCCTTCGCGGCCTCCGAGGCACGCATCGCTGGCCGCGGCTACGACGCGGTGGTGGCGATTACTCGTTCGGGTACGACCTCCGAAGTTCTGGAACTACTTGAGGGCTTGGAGCCCGGGCTGCGTTCCGTGGTCCTGCTTGGTGACACGTCCTCGCCGGTGCGCGACAAGGTCGATGCGGTGATCGAGTTGCCCTACGCCGATGAACAGTCCGTGGTGCAGACGCGCTTCGCCACCAGCGCGCTGGCGTACCTGCTCTCCAGTGTCGGCATGGATCTTAGCCCGGCTATTACGCAGGCCAGCGAGCTTCTCGCCGAGGAAACCGATCAGGCCCTATTACAGGCTGAGCAGTTCACATTCCTCGGACGTGGCTACAGCGTGGGCTTGGCCCATGAAGCGGCCCTGAAAATGCGTGAAGCCGTCCAGGGATGGACCGAAGCCTACCCGGCCATGGACTATCGCCATGGACCAATTTCCATCGCCGCACCCAACCGGGTGACCTGGATGTTGGGCGAGGAGCCGGAAGGTCTGAGCCGCGATATGGCCGCGACCGGCGCGCTGTATCTAAACCGGGATCTGCACCCGTTGGCCGAGTTAGCCCAAATCCATAAGGTGACGTTGGATCGAGCCCGGGCCCGCGGGCTTGACCCTGACACCCCGCGCAACTTGACCCGCTCCGTGATCCTGGAAGGCTAACCCTCAAGCATGGGTGAGTTTTACCTGCTCTTCGACGTTGGTGGAACCGACGTGAAGGCCGCACTGGCTACCGCGGACGGAGAACTGTTACATGTTCTGCGTGAGCCGACCGCACGCCCGGAGCCAGGCGGCGACGGTGCTACGGCCGTGCTCGAACAGCTCAGCGACTTGGCGGACCGACTTGGGGCGATGTCGGCACAATCGCCCATCGGGGTTGGGCTGCTCGTCTGTGGACTGGTCGATGCCGAGGCCGGAGTGGGGCTGTATTCGGTCAATCTCGGATGGCGTGATGTGCCGCTACGCGCCATGGCCGAACAACGTTTAGCTTTGCCCGTGGGATTCGGTCACGATGTCACGTGCGCGGCTCGTGCCGAACTCGAGTTTGGCGCCGGTGCCCACGTGCCCGGTGGTGCGCAGAATGCTGCAGTGCTGATTATCGGGACTGGCATCGCCTCGGCATTGGTCGTCGATGGTCGTATGGTGCTCTCCGGCGGCTACGCCGGGGAGTTGGGCCATGCCCTGGTCCCCGGCGGGTTAGCCTGCCCTTGCGGCGCCACCGGATGTTTGGAGACGTTGGGGTCGGCTGGGGCGATTGCGCGACGCTATTACGAGGCCACCGGAGTAAGTGGTGGGGCCCGTGAGGTGTTCGCCGCCCGTGCGCAGGGGGATCACGTGGCGCAACGCATTATCGACGAAGCGCTCGATGCCCTGAGCTTCACGCTGGCGCAGCTGGCAGCGTCAGTAGCCCCCGAGGTGGTCATTATCGGCGGCGGACTTGCCCAAGCCGGGTCCCCGTTTTTTGATGATCTTCAGGCACGGCTGGCCGCGCGGCTGTCCTACCACCGCTTACCTCAGGTGCTGCCCGCGCGCCTTGGCGCCGACGCGGGACTCAGAGGAGCTTGGCTAGCTATTCGGGATCGGATGCGGGAGGTCAGCTAGTGATTCTCTGCCTTACGCCGAACCCCGCACTGGATTTGAGCTACACGCTACAACACATCGATCTTGACGCCTCCCACCGGGTGGACACCGGGCACGCCCAAGCTGGCGGCAAGGGACTGAACGTGGCACGGGTTTTACATCAGCAAGGCTATGCCACGCGTTCGGTACTGACCGCCGGCGGGATCAGCGGCGCCGTGTTGTTGGAAGAGTTGGAGAGTACGGGCCTGCCGTTTAGCGCCATTGCGGTATCTGGCGCTACGCGTCGTTCGATGGCTTTTCACGCTCTCAGCCAGCAGCAGAGCACGATCTTTAATGAAACGGGACATCCGCTGAGCTTGGACGAAGGCGAAGCGCTGTTGGAGTCCTTTAGCGCGGAGCTTACCGCGGCGCAGGCGGTCGCCATCTGTGGTTCGTGGCCGCCTGAGACCACGCTGGAATATTTTACGCAGTTTGTACGTCGTGCGGTCGAAAGTGCGTGGACCGTGGTGGACACCAGCGGCGCGTTGCTTCTCGAGGCAGCGCGAGCCGGGGCTGTACTCAAACCAAATCACCATGAGCTCCGACAAGCCACTGGTACATCGGATGTGGCCCAGGGCGTTGCGAAACTGCTACGACTCGGTGCTCCCGAGGTTTACCTCAGTGCGGGGGAACATGGTCTGTTCCACTTCTCCGCTTCAGCCGCCGGAATTGCTCATGCGTTCTTGCCAACGGCGCTTCCCGGGAATCCCACGGGGGCAGGTGATTCAGCCGTCGCAGCCCTGACGGCTAGTGCGCTAGATGGTGCGGACCGGGAGCAGACCTTGCGACGAGCAGTGTCGTGGTCGGCCTCAACGGTACTGATGCCGACCGCAGGGGCCACTCACCCGTCCCATGCCGAACTTTTCGAGCAGGTCAACTACGCCCTGCTCGAGAGCGTGCCCGACTTCTAAAGAAAGCTGGATATTCATGCCATTGGTACCAACCCGCGACATTATGACTCAGGCCGTCACCGGTGGATATGGTCAGGGGGCATTCAACGTTATTCATCTCGAGACCGCGCAGGCGCTGATCGCCGGCGCGGAACAGGCCCACCGACCCTTGATTCTGCAGATCAGCGAAAATTGTGTGGCCTATCATGGGGCACTGGAGCCGATCGCCCTTGCCACAATGGCTAGTGCGCGGGCAGCGCAGGTGCCGGTGGCTGTCCATCTGGATCACGCCCAAGACGAACATCTGGTGTATCAGGCAATTGAGCTTGGGTTCGGATCGGTGATGTATGACGGGGCGCACTTAGATTATGCACGGAATCTGGCAAGTACTCGCCGAGTGGTAGAGGCTGCGGCACGTCAGAACATTTACGTGGAAGCCGAATTGGGCGAGATCGGTGGGAAAGATGGGGCACACGCGCCCGGGGTTCGAACCGACCCGGAACAAGCTCTGGAGTTCGTGGCCCGCACCGGAGTCGATGCCCTCGCTGTGGCAGTCGGATCGTCGCACGCGATGCTTGAACGGCGCGCCGAACTCGATACCGAGCTGATTTCGCGCCTCGCGCAGAGGCTCGATGTTCCGTTAGTTCTACACGGTTCCTCCGGTGTTTCCGACGAGAATCTACGCGCGGGTATTGCCGCAGGTATGCGCAAAATTAATGTCTCCACGCACCTGAACGGTTACTTTACCCGCGCGGTCCGTGACTGGCTCGCAGCACATCCCGAGGCGGTGGATTCGCGTAAATATGTGGCCGCCGGGCGCGCCGCAATGGCTGCGGAGACGGCTCGCCTATTGCAACTTTTCGCGACGCCCTAGGCCTGCATCCCTGCGTCGGCGTGCCGCCGATGGCTCTCCTGCATGCTGCGCTCACCAACGAGGCAAGATGTTAGGACTCCTTTAGATTGATTTTGATCGAATCTTGATTGTTTCACTGAAAAAAGATCGAAAATGCCTTGACGAGTGATTCGGAGCACACCATAATCGTAGAGAAGTGATCGTTTGGTGAATGCAAAGTACCAGAAACAAGCACAAACGTTCATCTGCGATTCCATCACCGGCACGCACGACATTCCATGGGGAGCAATAATGAAACGCACGGCACGCACATCCATCCTGGCCCTCTCGACCGCCTCAGCCCTGCTGCTGACCTCCTGCGGTTTCTCCGGCGGTGGTGGCTCTCAGGGTGGTGAAGACGGTGTCACCACGTTGAACATGCTGGTTCCGACCTATTCGACCGGGACCAAAACCCTGTGGGAAGGCGTGATCAAGGACTTCGAAGCCGAGCACGAAGATATCGACATCAACCTCGAAGTGCAGTCTTGGGACAATCTCGAAGGCGTGCTGAAGACGAAGTTGCAAGGCAATCAGGCTCCGGACATCTACAACGGTGGTGCCTTCGCCGAGTACGCCGCCGAAGGGTTGCTTGCCCCGGCCTCTGACATTGCTTCGGACGAAACTCTCGCCGACTTCCAGCAGTCTTTCGCCGACGCGGAGACCTATGAGGGCACCCAGTACGCCTTGCCGTTGATCGCTTCGGCTCGTGCACTGTTCTACAACGAGACGCTCATGAAAGAAGCCGGCGTTGAACAGGTGCCAACCACGTGGGACGAACTCTACGAGGCCTCGAAAAAGATCAGCGAGAAGACCAAGGCCGCGGGTTACGGAATGCCATTGGGCAGTGAAGAAGCCCAGGGCGAATCGCTGATCTGGTTCGCCGGTAATGGGGGTAACTTCGGGGACGCGGAGAAGATCAGCGTGGACACTCCGGCCAATATCGAGGCGGCGAAGTTCATGCAGAAGATGATCGAGGGCGGTGTCACGCAAAACGATCCCGGCGCCACCCAGCGGACCCCGATGCTCAATACTTTCATTCAGGGTAAGGTCGGCTTCGCCTACGGCTTGCCGCAGACCGCGGTTCAGATTGAGAAGGAAAACCCGGACTTGAAGTACGGCATTGCCCCGGTTGCTACCAAGGATGGCTCCGCAGCCACCCTCGGTGTGGCCGATCGCCTGATGTCCTTCAAGAACGATGGTTCGAAGAGTGCGGCAGTGAAGGAGTTTATGGACTACTTCTACTCCGCCCCGGTCTACACCAAATGGGTGAGTGCCGAGGGATTCCTGCCGACCACCAAGTCCGGCTCCGAACAGTTGGACGGGGACCAGACCCTGAAGCCATTCCTAGATTTGCTGCCGAATGCCGTTTTCTACCCAACTACCAACCCGGCATGGAACGCGACCGACGGTGCTTTCAAATCAATGATGGGTGAAATCGCCACGGGTAAGTCCGCTGAGGATGTACTCGGCGGCATTCAAGCCAAGGCCGACGCCGCGAGCAACTAGCCGGCAACCACCTACCCAGGTCAACGGGCCCGGCGAAAGCCTTCGCCGGGCCCGTGCCATGAGTAGGTATCCGGCATCATGAAAGAGAGAACATCATGAGCACTGCAGTGCGCGACGCAGCCGCACCGAAATACCGGGTTCGTAAACATGATCAAAGCTGGTGGGCCTCACTGCCTTGGATCGGCCCCGCGCTGGCCTTGATTCTAGCCATCGTCGTTTTTCCGGCCGGCTACATGATCTATAACTCCACCCGGAAAATTTCGCAGGTGGGCACCGATCTCGAATCGGTAGGGTTGAAGAATTTCGCTACCGTCTTCGCCGATCCAGCCTTACCTCGTATCTTGATCAACACCTTTTTCTGGGTGATCATCGTGGTACTGCTGACCGTGGTGATTTCACTGGCCCTAGCGCAATTCTTGAACAAGCCCTTTCCCGGACGCACCTTGGTGCGCATGGCCGTCATCGTGCCGTGGGCAGCCAGCGTGGTGATGACCACGACCCTGTTTTACTACGCCATGGATCCCAACTACGGGCTGTTCAACAAGTTTCTCGTTGACCTAGGCGTGCTGGAGGAGGGCTTTGGGTGGACCAAGAACGCGGTGCCGGCCATTGCCGTGTCCATCGTGGTGGCGGTCTTCGTATCCATTCCCTTCACGACCTACACGATCCTAGCCGGGCTACAAGCCGTGCCGGACGAGACCCTTGAAGCAGCCAAAATGGATGGGGCGGGACGGTGGCGCACCTATTTCTCCGTGATCCTGCCTCAGCTGCGAAGCGCGCTGGCGGTTTCGGTCCTCATCAATATCATCAACGTATTCAACAACCTGCCGATTCTCCGTGTGATGACCGGTTCAATTCCGGGCAACGACGCCGACACCCTCATGACCTACATTTTCAAGGTGCTACAGTTCGATCGCCGGCTCGACTTATCTTCGGCGCTGTCCGTGGTCAATTTTGCCATCGTTCTAGTGATCGTCGCGATCTACGTGAAAACCGTCAAGCCGATGCAGGAGGTCTAAGCCATGGCGCTGCTAACTACAGAGGACCGTGCCCCGCGCAAGGTCGTCATCTCCCGAATGGCCGTCGGACTGATCGTGGCCGCCGTTTTCTTGATTCCCTATGTCACGATGTTCATCGGGTCGCTCAAAACCCAGTCTGAGATCCTCTCGATTCCGCCGTCCTACATGCCACGCGATGGATTTCAATTCTCGAACTATGCCAGCATGTGGGATACACCGGAAACGCCTGTCCCATATAACCTGATCTCCACGATCGTCATCTCCGTCTGCGCCACACTACTCGTGTTGTTAGTCGCGACCCCGGCTGCGTACTTCACCGCACGCTTCCGCTTCCCCGGCAAGATGGTCTTCATGTTCTTGGTGATCGTCACGCAGATGCTACAGCCTGCGGTGCTGACCGCCGGTCTGTTCAAACAGATGTTGGCCTGGAACCTGCACGACACCTGGGTGGCCATGATCCTGATCAACGCCGCCTTCAATCTAGCCTTTGCGGTCTGGATCATGCATTCATTCTTTGCCGGTGTACCCAAGTCGATCGACGAGGCCGCGCAAATCGACGGTGCAGGCAAGCTACGAGTGCTGTTTACGATCAACCTGCCGCTAGTGTGGCCTGGCATCGTGACTGCGGTGATCTTCACCTTCGTCACCTGCTGGAACGAATTCGCCGCCTCGCTGGTGATCCTCTCCACCGCCGAGAACCAGCCCCTTTCGGTCGCGCTCACGAAGTTCGTGGGACAGTACGCCACTGCGTGGCAGTACGTTTTTGGTGTCTCCATCGTGGCGATCGTCCCGGTGATTATCCTCTTCGCCCTGATCGAGAAGCGTTTGATCGGCGGTCTGTCGGCCGGTGCGGTGAAGTAGCGTGGCTCCGCTGTGCTTGGAGATCGTTGCGACCAGCGGCCGTTGCGCAGAACGTGCAACGGCCGCCGGGGCCGATCGGGTTGAGGCTTGCCAAGCTCTGGAACTGGGCGGACTGACGCCCAGCCTTGAAGTTCTCGAAATGATCTTGGAGCACGCGCCAGCGCGCGGCGTTCACGCTCTGTTACGGCACCGGCCTGGTAATTTTCACTACGATGCCGAGGACCGCGCTGTGTTAGTCGCTCAGGCTCGATCCTTGGCGCGCTCGGGTGTTCACGGCTTGGTGCTCGGCGCCCTGGACGCTTCGGGAGCAGTGGATTCGCTCTGCCTGCAGGAAGTGACCGCGGCCGCTTTTGAGGTAAACCCCGAACTGGAGATTACCTTCCATCGGGCCATCGATGAGGCCACCGACCCGCTTGCGATTTTGGACTCATTGTTTGCTCTGCCCGTCGATCGCGTGTTGACTAGTGGAGGGAAAGAATCGGCGGTTGATGGCCTGGCGATGATTGGGCGGCTGGCCATGCGATCCGCGGGACAGATCCAGATTATGGCTGGAGGCGGGATGACCGCCGAAGCCATTGCCCAGGCCGCGGCTTATGGAGCTAGTGCGGTGCATTTTTCGGCCAAACAACCTTGGGCCCGAACCATCGGTGTCGACGGTGAGATGGTCGGCTTACTACGACATAGTGTGGATCGGGCCATGTCCGCTACGGCTCAACTAACGAGCGAGGAAACATCATGAAGCGCGAGGAACGTCTCAACCAGATCTTGGATCTTTTGGGAGCCCGAGGACAACTCGATGTTGACGAAATCGTGCAGCGGCTCGAAGTGTCTCCAGCCACTGCCCGCCGTGATTTGGATTCGCTGGCCGCAGCGTCCTTGCTGACTCGCACCCATGGCGGTGCTGTCTCCAATACGGTGGCCTATGAATTGCCGGCTCGATTTCAAAAAGACACCAACGATGGACTAAAGGCGCAGATCGCCAAGCGCGCAAGCTCGATGGTGCGACAAGACATGGTGGTCGGGCTTTCCGGCGGCACTACTACGAAGGCAATTGCCACCGAACTTGGGATGCGCGAGGATCTGGTGGGCGAACCGGGGCGAACTACCTTGACTGTGGTGACCAACGCGGTGAATATTGCTGCGCTACTGGCGGTGCGACCACATATTCGTGTAATGGTTACCGGAGGGGTGCTCAACGCCCGTTCCTACGAATTGGTCGGCCCCTTGGCCCAGAGCGCTTTAGCGAAGATAACCCTGGATCTGGCTTTCGTGGGAGTCAATGGGCTCGATCCGACGATCGGACCCATGGTCAGCGATGAGATGGAGGCAGCCATTAACGAGCAGATGATTCAGCAAGCCGAACACAGCTACCTAGTGGTTGATTCCACGAAAATTGGGTCCCGGTCGTTCATCATCTTGGACCGTGAAGATGTTGACGGCGTCATCACCGATGATCAGCTCGGCGGACCGCAGCGCGCCGAGCTTGAAGCCTCCGGGCTACTGGTGATCAACGCGGACTAAAGTACCGCCGCGGCGTCCATCACGCGCGGGGCGACCTTGGCCAAGAGCTTATCCATACGCGGGTTGTCATCGCGCGAGAGCGTATCGCTCACCCGTTCGAGGGCCATGAGCCCCAACCAAATTTTGGCGCGGTGGGCGGTGGCCGGATCGGGTGCAATCTTTTCGATCAGCTCGCGCCCATGCCATAACCCAAGGTACGCGCTGTTGAGTGCCGGATCCCACCCGGCGGCTAAGTCCCAGTCGAGTAGCCCAACGAGTTCTCCATCGACCCAATGCATGTTATGGCCCGCTAGATCGCCGTGAACGAGGCCCGCAGGAACCTGAGCCAGCATCGGAAGTTGGGCCCACAACGCCTGGGCGGGAGCGCGGAGCTCAATGGGCAACCCGTTGTAAGTTTCGGCGATCCGTGTTTCGGTCCAGGGACCTCGAAAGGCGAAAGGTTCGGCTAGTAATCCCTCAAGCTCACCGAGGGGAATCCGAGCCAGCTCGGTCACCACGCGGCGTAATACCTGAGGATCTCCCCGATGGGGCGGGTGAGCGGCACCCGGAACATAACTCAACGCGACCGCGTTGAGACCTTGAAACCGTCCAAGGCCACTCAATGGCCGAGGTACCTGATAGTCCAGTAGTTCATTCATGCGCGCGTGCAACTGCACCGACCGCGGCATGTCGTCACTTGCCTGCTTAGTACGGGCCATGCGGATCACGGCCTGCCCCTCGGCAACCAACACCCGGTGAAATTGCCCGCCGGTGTTGATAGTGGCCTGCTCCCAGTCGACCGACGGATAAAAGTCGCGGGCAAATTCTCGTTCGGCAGTTAAAGCTAACGACGTCATCAAGATCCTCGGATTGACATGTGGGTTCAGAACCAACCCTAGCCGCTACTTGCTCAGCGCAAACACAGCAGTCACTGCCTATGATCATGGGGTGAGACCTCAACTGCCTGCCGTTACGTCCCGCACCGATCGTTCACCGCGTCTCGAAGTGCTACTGGTGCTGGCCCTATCACTGGGACAAAGCGCCGTGTATTCGCTGGTCAGTTTCCTCGATAAGCTCACGCGTGCGCCGCTGGGGGAGCAAACTACGTCGCTGAATGACTCACTAAGTTCGCGGCCCTATCTGGACCTGACTTACCAGCTCCTCGACATACTTTTTGCGCTCGTCCCGGTGGTGCTCAGTCTGTACTTCCTGCGCCTGACCCTCGGGCGTACCATCCATGACATTGGTTTCGACCTGCGGCGTCCATTCCGGGACCTGCTAATGGGTGCGGCACTTTTCCTCGCCATGGGATTAGGCACCTTGGGCCTCTATGCGGCAGGCCGGGCTCTAGGGATCACTACAGCGCTGCACGCAGCAAACTTAGCCGAATACTGGTGGAGCATTCCGGTACTACTGCTATCCGCAGCGCGCCATGCAATTCTCGAAGAAGTCATCATGCTGGCCTTTCTCGGTGCCTACCGGAAGTTCTTCGGGCTCTCGACTATGGCGATCATTGTGGTCTCAGCGCTCGTGCGCGGTAGCTATCACATCTATCAGGGCGTCGGACCGTTCCTCGGCAATTTCGTCATGGGACTGGTCTTCGGCTGGATTTATCAGCGTTATGGCCGGGTAATGCCACTAGTGATAGCCCATTTCCTCTTAGATGCGGTGGGCTTTGTCGGGTTTATGCTCATTGGCCCGGCCATCGGCATCGGAAATTAGGAGATGGATCATGGACATCAGAATTGTTGCCGCCACCGAAGAACACGGTACCGCCCTGATTTCTTTGTGGGAGGAGGCCGAGCTATTGCGACCCTGGAATGATGCTCGAGCAGATATCAGCCGCGCTATCACTGGGCCCTCGTCGGATCTGCTCCTCGGGATGGTCAACGGGCAGCTGGTCGCTTCGGTGATGGTAGGCCACGACGGGCACCGTGGGTGGCTTTATTATCTTGCGGTAGCTCAGAGTGCGCGACGTCGAGGCTTCGGGCGTGCAATGGTGCAGGCGGGGACGAGTTGGCTTGAGCAGCGAGGAGTACCCAAGGTCCAATTGATGGTGCGCGATGGCAATGAGCAGGCCCGTGACTTCTATCGGGCCTTGGGTTTTGAAAGACAACGCGTCGAGGTGCTGGGAATGGTTCTTCCGCAGACGCTGGATACATTGCCTTAAAACGTGGAGGTCGGCACACCCCAATTGGTATGCCGACCTCACACTGCAAAGTTCTAAAGAACCACGGTGCCATTCGGAGTTTCGAAGGTTACCGACATGATGCCAGGAGTCCCATTCGGCGCCTGGTAATTCATGATGACGTCGCCTAGGACTACCTCACGCGGTTGTCCAAGCCATTCCAGTACCCGATCACGTGATCCGGCGATCGAGATCTGCGAAATCGAACCGCTCGGTTCTAGCGCGCGTGAGGGGTGCAATTCCTCTGTGCCCTCGTCCCAGCGAATTAGGTAAGGGACCTGCGGATCGGCGATGAGTCCCTTGATGCCGATCTGGCGCCAAGTCAATTCACGGCCGTCTGGGAACTTGCGGTTACCCGGCACGGATGCACGACCCAGCCGTTGCTCGGCGTCCGAGAGGTCATCGAGTGAGACAACCCAGCCCATCCAGCCGCCGCCGGCCTCGGAGCGGGCCCGCACCGCTTGGCCGAAGGGGGCCTTGTCGCTGGCCGGGTGATTCAGTACCTCGACAACTTCGAGGTACTGATTGTTCGTTAGCGGAAAAATTACGTTGCGAGTTCCGAATCGTGGATGCACGCCACCTTTGACGAAATCCAATCCCAAGGTCTTGGATACCCGCTCGGCAGTAGGCATCAGCCCATCTGGGCCACAAGCGTACGAAACGTGATCTAGCCTCATCATGGCTACATCATTGCACCATGTGATTCAAGTCTCGACTTAGGGTTACCTTAGTTGCGTTTGGGCCCGTCATTGCGCCTATTTGCTGGAGTAAACCGCAAGGTGCGTTCCAAGTGCCACCCTCGAACCGCTTTGGTCGATCGCGGTGTAGCGCTGTGAGGCATTCGGAGATGATGGTGCCAAGGTAAGCGCGTTGCATTCTGAAGGCACGCGGTTTTCTGTCCAGAGTTTCCCGCCTCGGGCTGCTGGTCGAATATTCTTTGATCAAATTCCCCGATTACGTGATTGTGACCCACTGCGTCACGTCAATAAGTCACAGATTGCAAAATTCTTCGACAGTCGGCAGACTTATAGCTAGGTCATGAGTTCCAGCGACAAGCCCCGGCTCGCTGGACGGCAACCCTCCAACCGCGGTGGGGTGCCCCGGGTGAAGACCTGGCCCTGCACGCAGATGCGTGCTCAGGACAAGCGCGGGTTACTCCCTGGAAGGCGCCACCGTGTGGTCTTCCATGCAGGTGTGTTTTCAGTGGTGTACCCCTAACTAGTTGTGAACTAATTGGAGGAAAACCATGAGCCAAAATTGGTCCTTTGAAACTCGTCAGATCCACGCAGGACAGACACCTGACCCGGTGACCGGTGCACGTGCGCTACCGATCTACCAGACCACATCGTTCGTCTTCCCGAGTGCCGAGAGCGCCGCGGCACGATTCGCACTTCAAGAACTCGAGCCGATCTACACCCGCATCGGCAATCCAACGCAGGAAGCCGTCGAAAACCGCATTGCAGATCTCGAAGGCGGCGTGGGCGCACTGCTACTGTCCTCCGGGCAGGCAGCAACCAGTTTCGCGATTCTGAATCTCGCCGAGGCCGGCGATCACATCGTGGCCAGCCCCAGCCTTTACGGTGGCACGCAGAACCTGCTCAAGCACACCCTGAAGCGTCTGGGCATTGAGGTTACCTTCGTGGCCGACCCGGACAATCTCGAGGCATGGCGCGAGGCCGTGCGTCCAAACACCAAGGCCTTCTTCGGTGAGGTAGTCTCCAACCCGCGGCAGGACGTGCTGGACATCGAAGGTGTGGCTGATGTGGCCCATGAAGCCGGTGTGCCGCTGCTCGTCGACAACACCCTAGCGACGCCGTACCTGGTCCGTCCGATCGAGTGGGGCGCCGATATTGTCATTCATTCGGCTACGAAGTACCTCGGCGGACATGGCACCGCCATCGCTGGCGTAATCGTTGACTCGGGGAATTTCGACTTCGCAAAGGACCCGGAACGATTCCCGGGCTTCAACACCCCGGATGAGTCCTACAACGGCTTGGTTTTCGCCCGTGACCTCGGGGTCAACGGTATTCTCGGGGCCAACTTGGCCTACATCCTCAAGGCCCGGGTCCAGCTCCTGCGTGACCTCGGGTCCGCGGTGGCACCTTTCAACGCGTTCCTGATCGCACAGGGACTTGAGACGCTTTCGTTGCGCGTGGAGCGGCACGTGGCCAATGCCAAAGCCGTGGCGGAATTCCTTGAACAGCACGAACTGGTCGAATCCGTCAGCTACGCGGGGCTTCCTTCGTCGCCATGGTACGAGCGCGGGCAGAAATACGCTCCGCAGGGTGTTGGGGCCATCGTGGCCTTCGAAGTGGCCGGTGGCACCGCCGCCGGGCAAGCCTTTGTCGATGGACTCAAGCTTCACTCCAACCTTGCCAACATCGGCGACGTGCGCTCGCTGGTGGTGCACCCTGACTCCACCACGCATGCGCAGCTCTCCGCCGAGGAACGTCTGGCCGCCGGTGTGCGTCCGGGCCTCGTGCGGTTGAGCGTGGGCATCGAAAATATCCAGGACATTCTGGCCGATCTCGAGCTCGGCTTCGCCGCCGTAGGTGAGCTCGGCTCGAAGGAATTGCAAGAGACACACTAAGGCATATGAGCATACCCGTGACTACCGAGCCGACGTATTCGGATCACTCGACCATCGACGGGCAGGACGGCATTGTGCGCCGCCTGTCCGTGGGTGAGCACCATTTTGAAACCGGAGGGTACCTGCCCGAGGTGGAACTTGCCTACGAAACCTTTGGCACGCTCAATGCCGAGGGCAGCAACGCGGTGCTGGTGCTGCATGCGCTGACCGGAGATGCACATGTGGCAACCGGGCATGCCGCACAGCCCGGCTGGTGGGCGGACTTCGTAGGTCCGGGGCTCACCGTGGACACGGATAAATACTTCGTGCTCAGCGTCAATATGCTCGGTGGGTGCAACGGTTCCACCGGACCATCGAGTCACAACGCGCAGGGCCATCCCTATGGGTCGAGCTTCCCATTCACCACAATTCGCGATGCGGTGCACGTCGAGGCGAAACTCGCCGATGCCCTGGGGATCGACGTGTTTCATGCGGTGATGGGCGGTTCCATGGGTGGAGCGCGCGCTCTGGAATGGGCCGTGCAGTATCCGGATCGGGTGAGGAATCTGGTGGTTATGGCTGCCACCGGTCAGTCCACTGCCGAACAGATCGCCTTCGCTCAGGTGCAAATCGAGGCGATTCGGCAGGACCCATACTTCGCTCAAGGGGACTACTACGCAAATGCCGTGGGCCCCGATGCGGGTTTGGGTATCGCCCGCAAATTGGCCCACATTACGTACCGTTCCGAGGCGGAACTGGAACACCGCTTCGGGCGGACGGCGCAGGGCCAAGAACAACCATTGGGATCTGCAACCTGGCCACGCGGTCGCTACCAGGTGGAGAGCTACCTCGACCACCAGGCCGGCAAGCTGGTCAACCGTTTCGATGCGAACAGTTATGTGGTGCTCACGGAGGCGCTGATGAGCCACGATATCGCGCGTGGTTTTGATTCCTTCGAGGCGGCACTGGCCCGGCTCGCAGGGGTCAACGTAGTCATCGCGGCAGTGCGTAGCGATCGACTGTACTTCCCGGAACAGTCCGAACGGTTGGCCGCGGCACTGCCTGTGCCGAAGCCGGTGTACTACATCGACTCACCCATCGGCCACGATGGTTTCCTGACGGACGCCAAACAACTACACGGGGTGCTCAGCCATTTGGTCTTCGAGCAAGAACCCTAAATATGGAAATGCGCTACGGCCCGTAATCCGACTCCTCAGTATGCGATGGAGCTTCGCGGTTGCGGGCCGTAGTTCGTTGGTGGGAGTGCCAGAGGCACACTCCCACCCAGAGCACGGCCATCGCGCCATAGCCTATAGCTGCCCGGCCGTTTCCTGTGCCCAGAGACCAGAGGCTCAGTACGGCAAAGAGGACGCTGATCAGCGCCGCCATGCGGACGGAGATCGACGACCGGCGCATGTGATCAGCTCGGCCGCGTGCCGACAGTAGCCACGAAGATCATCAGCGGCTCGGTACCGGTAAAAGCGTTGCGCTGCCAGTCGCTATACACGGCCTTGAGGACAAAGCCGGCGTGTTCTAACTGTTCCGTGATGCGCTGCCGCGTGCGGAAGACTAAGTTCAGGTCCTCAACGATGAGCTGCCCCGTGGTTAGTAGTTGGGTTTCGAAACGCAACGAAACCACCTCAGCGGTTATGCCACGCAGCTGCGTGGATTCACGAAGCGGTCCGAGGGCCGCGGTGTGCCTGGTCGTACTACCTTCGCCGACCCACGATTCCCAAGCGCGCGCCTGCGGATTACGCGATTCGAAGGCGATTATCCCGCCCGATCTGAGCCGTTCGTGCAGGTCGTTCAGCGTGCGTTGCCACTGCGGATCGGGGATATGCTGCGCCACATTGCCGCTCAGCACCGCATAGTCTGCCCGCAACGCAGGCAGTGAAGTGCTATCTCCCTCAATCCACTGCACGCGCTCAGAGCCGGGGCGTTGCCGTGCCTGTTCGAGCATCACCGCGGCCGGATCCAGCCCTAAAACCGTTCGTCCTTCGGCGGCCAAGCTCACCGTCAGCAGGCCGGTGCCACAGCCCACATCCACAATCACCTCGGCCTGAATCTCTTCGGCTAAGGCACGATAAAAATCGTGATCCGGCCCGTCGGGATTATCCTCATCGTAGAGCGTTGCCAATTGTGGATGGGTGTAAGCCATGGCCGGTCCTTTGAACTAGAGATGGTCGCTTTCGGCACCGGCGCCGAGCGAATCGTTTGCCCGTTGCGTTGAAAACGGCACCGCCTCGGGACGTTTGGGGGTGATTCCGTCGCCGGAGGACTGGTGCCGTAGACGTCGTAGCACCCACGGGGCGAGATGCTCACGGGCCCATTGCAGGTCATCGATGCGAGCCTCGCGCCAAGAGCGTAGATCCGGGTCGATGGCGATATTCAGGTCGAGTTCATGCGAGACGTTCAGCGAATCTAAGGCCATGGCGGCGATCTGCTGATGTCCTAGCGGCGAGAAATGTAACCGGTCTTCTGACCACATGGCCGGCTGATGCAACTGGCGCATGGCCCACAGGTCCGCCACGATCGCGTCGTGGCGTGCGGCTACCGTGCGCACATTCTCGTTATAGATGGCGACCTTGCCGCGAATTCCGCCCAATACGGGGGTATCTCGGATATCTGGACCGGTAAATAACAGGATGCTGGCTCCAGTACTGGCTAAATCCGCGATGAAACCATCGAGAAGCTCGGCGATGCTATCGGGGTCCCCGCCGGGGCGCAGCACATCGTTGCCGCCGGCGCAGACGCTGATCAGATCCGGGCGCAGGGCCTTGGCCGGTTCGGTTTGCTCATCGATGATCTGTCGGATGAGGCGTCCGCGGATGGCGAGGTTGGCATAGGAGAAGCCCGGATTTTGCCGGGCTAGTTCCTCCGCTACACGATCGGCCCAGCCACGGTGCCGTCCAGGGTTGTGCGGATCGGGATCGCCGATGCCCTCGGTGAAAGAGTCTCCCAATGCGACGTAGCGGTGCCAGGGATGCTGCGGTGCTTCGTGGTCAATATTGTGGGTCACAGTAGTTATGTTACTCATCAGTCATAAAAGGTACATAGGTAGGCTTGGGGCATTATGGGAATTGAAAACACCGCTCCGGTCGCCCTGATTTCGCGAACCGACGATGAACGACTTGGTACCCCGTTGCTCGTGCTCCTGCACGGATATGGGTCAAATGAAGAAGACCTCATGTCCTTGGCCCGCTACTTGCCCGAGGACTTCACCTACCTCTCGGTCCGCGCGCCCTTGTCCGCCGGCCCCGGTTTTAGCTGGTTCCCGCTGACCAGCGAGATCGACTACTCGGTCGACGCAGTTCAGGATGCGGTGCGCGGCCTCTGGGAACTGCTCGAGCCACTGTGCGCCGAACATTCATCGGTGACCCTGTTGGGCTTCTCGCAAGGCATGGCCATGGCCACGTCGCTGGCGCGCCACCGCCCCGAGACCATAGACGCGGTGGTCGGGCTGTCCGGTTTCGCGGTACAGATGCCCGAGGATGGCTTCTTTGCTGATGAGGCGCTGCGGACCCGTCCGCTACCGATGTTCTGGGGGCGTGACACCGCCGACCCGGTGATTACCGCGGATAAGATCGCTTATACCTTGCAGTGGGTGCCGGAGCATACCGTGCTGACCAGCGAGCAGTATCAGGGGATCGCACACTCCGTGTGTGCCGAAGAGATTGGCGACGTGGCCCGCTTCCTCGCCGACCACGTCTTGGCGCAGGCCGAGCAAGGTTAGTTGCTGCGGACCCGTACGCATTCGTCGTTAACGCAGACCACGTCGCCGGGCTGAATCTGTGCGCCACGTCGTGTGTCGACCTGACCGTTGACGGTCACCTCTCCGGCTTGGATCAGTTCCTTGGCATGAATGCCGTCCTCGGCGAGGGAGGCGAGTTTGAGTAGCTGCCCGAGGCGAATGGACTCGTCACGGATTTCCAGGTCGAAGATTTCGGTGCTCATACCCCCATTGTTCCGCATTCAGCGGCGAGCAGTTGCGGGCAGGGGTGTAAAAGATGCCACATGGCACACACTTCGTCCATCCCTGCCCGGGGCGCTAGGCTTAACGGGTATGTGTTTCCTACGGACCGCAACCAGCGGCCTCGTAATGTCCTTTGGAGTTGATATGGCGCCACAGTCCAAGCTTGATCAGGTAATCTCTCTGGCAAAACGCCGGGGTTTCGTGTTCCAGGCCGGTGAGATCTACGGCGGTTCCCGCTCCGCATGGGATTACGGACCGCTGGGGACCGAGCTGAAAGAAAACATCAAGCGCGAATGGTGGCAGCACTTCGTGCGTAGCCGTGAAGACATGGTGGGTCTGGATTCCTCGATCATCCTGCCCAAGGCCGTGTGGGAAGCCTCCGGCCACGTCGCAACCTTCACCGACCCGTTGGTGGAGTGCACCCAGTGCCACAAGCGCCACCGTCAGGATCACCTGATCGAGGCCTATGAGGCAAAGAAGGGTCGCGCCCCGGAGAACGGCATGGCCGATATCGCCTGCCCGGATTGCGGTACTAAGGGACAGTTCACCGAGCCGCAGCTCTTCTCCGGTCTGGTTAAGACCTACCTAGGTCCCGTGGATAGCGAAACCGGCCTGCACTACATGCGGCCGGAGACCGCCCAGGGCATCTTCGTGAACTTCAACAACGTGCTCACCGCCAGCCGTAAGAAGCCACCGTTCGGCATTGGCCAGATCGGTAAGGCCTTCCGCAACGAAATCACCCCAGGAAACTTCATCTTCCGCACCCGTGAATTCGAACAGATGGAAATCGAGTTCTTCACCGCGCCGGACGAGGCAGCACAGCACTTCGACGAGTGGGTCAAGTACTGCTGGGACTGGTTCATCGACCTGGGCATGAACCCGGAGAATCTGCGCCAGTTCGACGTCCCCGAGGACGAGCGTGCGCACTACTCGGCCGGAACCATCGATTTCGAGTACCGCTTCGGCTTCCAGGGCTCCGAATGGGGCGAGCTGATGGGTGTGGCCAACCGCACCGACTACGACCTGTCGAGCCACTCCAAGGCCTCGGGCACCGAGCTGTCCTTCTTCAACCAGGCCACCGGCGAACGCTTTATCCCCTATGTGATCGAGCCGTCCTTCGGCCTGACCCGTTCGATGATGGCCTTCTTGGTGGATGCCTACACCGAAGACGAGGCGCCGAACACCAAGGGTGGGGTGGATAAGCGTACCGTGCTGAAACTCGATCCGCGTCTGGCACCGGTCAAGGCCGCCGTGTTGCCGCTGAGCCGCAACGAGAACCTGTCGCCGAAGGCGAAGGATCTGGCCGCCGAACTACGCAAGCGCTGGAATATCGACTTTGACGACGCCGGAGCCATCGGGCGCCGTTACCGTCGCCAGGATGAGATCGGTACCCCGTTCTGCATCACGGTGGACTTCGACACCCTTGAGGACCAGGCGGTGACCATCCGTGAACGTGACACCATGGCGCAGGAACGCGTCGCGCTGGATCAGGTGTCGGCGTACCTCTCCGAGCGTCTGAACGGAGCCTAGGGTTTGGGAGAGCTGACCTTCCGACCCTGGCGCTCCGGCGATGACCTGGAACTACTTCAGGTCCTCGGAGACCCGCGCTCGCCGCAGGCGCATCAGGATCGCACGATGCTGCGTGCCGATAGCGATGCGCCGTTCTCGCGCACTCTGGTAGCCACCGAGGATTCGGTGGCCATCGCCGCGGGCGTGGTCTTTGCCTCGTCGCTGCACCCGCAACGCCTGTGGCTCTATGTTGAGGTGGCCCCGGCACACCGCCGGCAGGGTGTGGGCCGAACCCTTGTGGCCAAGCTCCGCGAGCTCATCCCGTCCGCTGTGACCAGCGAGCTCAAGGCGCGGTACACCGTGACCGCAGGCGATGACGCGGCCGCGGCCGCCGGGTTCTGTGCCGCGTTGGGGCTCAAGGAAATTCAGATCTCACGCGATGTGATCCTAGAACCGGGTGCCCTGGCTGAACCGCGTTTTGACGATACCGAGGCGGTCATCGAAGATATCGCCACCGGTAGCGTGGAACTGACCCAGGTGGTCATGGACTTCTACAACGCCACCCATCAGTGGGATCCGGCGCAGATGACCGTTGGTTCGGCGCAGCGCATGCTGCTGGACGTGAATACCGGGGCACAGGGCGCCTTGGTGCTACGCGACCGTCCTAAGATCCACGGCGGTAAGATTCTGGCCTTCGCCATAAGCTACATTCCGGCCCGCGAACAGGCACCCAGCGATGTGCTGGTTGGCTTCAACCCGGAATTCAGTGATGACGAGGTGGCCGAACCACTGCGTGACCTTGTATCGATGCTGATTCACCAGTACCCGATCAAGCTCGAAGTCGACTCGTCGATGTTCGTGCTGTCCTCGCTGGTTGATGCCTTGTCCAGCGTTGAGCAGGCCACGGTCATTTCGACCACGCATATTCTCGCTTCGGACGGCTAATCCCGCCAGCGAAGCTTGGGCCCGGGTGGAACCTCATGGTTCCGCCCGGGCCCTTGCCGACCCACCGCCTTGAACCCACTGGAGACAGCCGATAATGGCCTCACCCACCCGCCCGCCGAAAAACCTCGGCTTTTTGCTACTGATTGTGGCCCTGCTTGGCGGTTCCCTGTTACCGATCCAAAGCCGGATCAACGGAGCGCTGAGCACCACGTTGGGCGACCCGGTGACCGCCTCCACCATTAGTTTCTGTATGGGATTGGTGGTGCTCAGTTTGCTGGCCGTCGTGTTACCGAAGGCCCGCCGGGCGGTGGTGGGAATCCCGCGAGTGTTGAAACGGCGTGAATTCCCCTGGTGGTACCTGCTGGCCGGTGTGGTGGGAACCTTTACCGTCGCCAGCCAATCGGTCGTCGTCCCCGCGCTTGGCGTCGCCCTATTTACCGTTGCCTTGGTGACCGGTCAAAGTATCGGATCGCTGGTTATCGATCGGATCGGGTTCGGGCCCGGCGGGCCCCGCCGTATTAGTGCCACGCGACTGATTGGCGCACTCTTGACCGTTGGCGGGGTGCTCTGGGCCGTGAGCCCACGCTTGGAGCTTGCCAACCACCTGGGACTGATTGTGTTGCCGGTGGTCTGCACGCTCACCGTCGGTGTGCTTCTCGGGTTCCAGTCTGCCGCGGTAGGCGTGCAGGCCAACGCCTATGGCTCTGCCCTGGCCGCGACATTTATGAACTTCCTGGTCGGCACCCTGATCCTGGGGTTGGTCCTTGCCCTGCGCTGGTCGGCCAATGGCATGCCGCAAAGTTTTCCCAGTAGCTGGTGGTACTACTCAGGGGGCCTTCTGGGATGTATTTTCGTGGGGGTAGCCGCCTTCCTGGTCCGCCGACTCGGGGTGCTCGTTACCGGGTTGAGCATGATCTGTGGGCAGCTACTTGGTTCGTTGTTATTGGATCTGCTGGTACCAACGGCCGGTACCGTCCTGTCACCGGCGACCGTGGCCGGAACCGTGCTGACCATGCTCGCCGCGGCTATCGCCGCCTTGCCAAGCCGCTCGGCACCGGCCGAGGCCCGACGCACGGTGTAGTGGGTCGGGCCTCGGAGCTTGCAATGCTTCGCGGGCAAACTGCGTCGTGAACGCGCTCCTGAGGACAGATAGCGCGTCGCCGTTCCGGCGAGCGAACCAGCTCAGATGTCACTGGTTCGTGCAACAACCCCGCTGCCACCAGTCGATCTGCGGCGTTCGAGACAGATGCCGGCTCCCACGGCCAGGCTGAAGAATGCCCAGCCGTTCATGGTCTCACCCGTCGACTTGACTGCAATCACGCCCATGACAATCGCCGTCAAGCAGAGTGCCCCTGCCAAAATCAACGTGGGCGTTGTTGGCGCCTTCTGCAGGAACCAGGCAAGGGCTGCGAGGCACAGCGCCCCAGCGACGAAAACGACGCTGAGCGCGAATGGGACCTGCTGCCATAGCGCCCAAGAAATGAGCGGAATTGCTGCCGTGATGGCAAGTGCCCACCATTGGTTCGGCGTCATGTGGTTCACTCCTAGCACGTGTGTGAGGTTCGAATGGTGCACTCTTTGCGAGTGCGGTAGTCCCCACACCGCGATGCGCAGAACGGGCAAAGCACTCCAACGCAAGCGGCGCGGGACCAAACCGCCCCGCATGCGCGCGCCTTGAGCGCACCATTCCACCAGGTTTTTGACGATGTACTCGGTGTACTGGCTACAGTAACACCGACCTTGGCCGGTAGTACTAGGTCGATTCGTTTCCAAACCTCGTGTGTGAGCGCTCCGCGTCCATGAAAGGCATCGGGTTAGCGGAGAACCCGGTGACTTAAAGCGGGTTCACCGAACCGACGACTGTCGTACCGGACACCACTAGGCCTCGGGCACCAAGGTCAGCACCTGGCCCTTCCAACGAGAGCGCAGCCAACGGTCATGCGTGGCGATGAGCAAGGTTCCGGCATACTGGTTCAACGCCGTTTCAAGCTCCTCCACCAATGCTAACGAAAGATGGTTGGTGGGCTCATCGAGCAACAACAGCTCCGGGGGATCGGCCACGAGGGTTGCCAGCGCCAACCGGCGGCGTTGACCCACGCTCAGCTCGCCCACCGGACGGTGCAGGTCGCGTTCGGCCAACAAGCCACTTAGTGCCAAGGGCGTAGCCTCGGCGCGATCGAACCCCACCACCGAGCGGTAATACTCGACCGCAGACTGCCTCGGGTACTCAAAGCTCACCTCCTGGGGCAGATAGCCGACCCGGTGACGGCTCTCGTCGGTGCCGATCTGCAGCGTGTCGTCCGGAGCGTCGAGCACGCCGGCAAGCACCGAGAGCAACGTGGATTTACCTGCACCATTCGGACCGCTGAGCAACAGCCTCGCACCGGGCTCGAGGGTGAAGGACACCTCAGCCAAGCGCCCGGGTATGCGCAGCGAGTTCACCCTAAGCTCCGGGGCTGAATCGCGGAGTTGTTCCCCGAAACCGGCGAATTCCAGAGGTTGTGGTGGGCGGCGTACCCGGTCGCGCTCGAGCGCTTCGAGCCGCATCCGCGCATTGCGGGCCCGCCGGGCCGTGACCCGGGCGTCCTTGTCGGCATAGAACTTTTGGCTAATCTTCGACTCGGATTTGGACTCTTGCTTACGGTTTACCTCACGCGAGCCTACCGCGATTTCATGGTGCAGGGCGTTGCGTTGCTCGAGTTCCCGGGCGTAGCGCTCCCGCCAGCGCCGTAATTCCTCGCGACGTTCCTGACGGGCCTGCGAATAGCCCAGTCCCCAGAACCGCGCGCCGTACCCGGCGCCGGTATCGCTGGTTTCCTCCGAATCCGCGACAATCGCGTCGGCGGCAGAGCTTTCGCCGTCCGCTGCCGCAGCGTCGGCGAGTTCACTGGCCGGCACCGGCAACGGGTCGAGATCCAGAATCCCGGTGCTGACCGCATCCAGTAGCGCGCGGTCGTGGCTGGCAAGAATCACGATCCCCGGCCAGCGGCTGAGCACCTGTTCCAAATAGGCGCTGGAGGCCTCGTCGAGGTGGTTTGACGGCTCATCGAGCAACAGCAGATGGGGCGCCCGCAACAGCAGGCAGGCCAGCGACAACCGCACAATTTGACCACCGGAGAGCTCGCCCAGTCGTCGACGTTCATCGATGCCGCCGAGTCCGAGGCCGCGGAGCATTTCGGCACGCCGGGCCTCGGCGGCGAAGGCTTGGCTACGTTCGGCCTCGTCGAGCGCCGCCGCGAAGGCGTCGGCGATCTGCGGATCGTGCGGATGTGCCGCCAGCTGATCGCCCAGCGATTCCATGGTCGCCAGCGACGTCAGCGCATGGTGCTGCGCGTCGTCAAGGATCTGCACCAGTGGGGTATCGGGCGGGTAGGGCAACTCCTGCTCAAGTAGTCCCACGTGTTGCGGGCGCAGTATCGATCCGGTTTCGGGCGTGAGCCTGCCGGCGAGTAGCGCCAGCAGTGTGGATTTACCGGTGCCGTTTTCACCCACGAGGCCAATGCACTGGCCGGGCGAGGCGGCGAAACTAATCTTGCTCAGTACCCGCCGATCCGGGTAGCTAAAGCTCAGCGAATCCACGGTGAGTTGCTGTTGTCCACCACCGGTATCGGTGCGTGTGCTGGCACGCTGTGCGGCGCTTAGGGAAGGGGAGGTAGAGGTCTGGGAAGCGGGCATGGGCCACCGCCTTTCGGAATGAAGGTGACATTCCGCCGGGCTACACGGAGAACCGCGGTCTGGGGCCTGAACAGGGAGGGGTCCCCGCTAAATCAAAAGCAAAGGGGAGAGGAAAACCTAGATGCAGAGCCAACCGGACGCCTCGGGCGCGGAATGAGGGGCTAGCTGCAAGTCTTCATGAGCACGAATGTACGCCATGAATCGTTCGTGGACAAGTGCCCGGGCCGGCTGAGGCGGTGGTTAGCGGTTCACGTAGTGCAGATAAACGGTACCGTTGCCGAAAATTCGATGCTCGGCCAGGCGCAGATCTAGCGACACTTGGGCAGGTAACGCGGCGAGGCCGCCCCCGAGGGTTTTCGGGACGATAAAGAAGCGATAGTTGTCGACCATTCCGGCCTTGATCGCCGGGGCCGCGGTGGTGGGCCCAAAGATTTCAACCTCGCCCGGCGCCTGCTGGACGATCTCTCGCAAGGCCTCCAGCGGGAGATGCGGACGAAGCTCGGTGCCCGAATGACTTAGATCGTGCTCAGTGAGTGTGGAGGAGATCACCATATGTTGCAAATTACGCCAGCGGCGTGAGAATTCTGCCTCGTCGGCGCCCCAATTTTCACCTTCGGGCGCTTCCTCCCAGTAGGTCATGAGCTGGTAGGTTTTGCGTCCCAAGACCTCGGTGGAAATATGCTCCATGCGTTGAACGTGGAATGCGAATACCTCTTCATCGGGAGCCCCGAACTGGAAGTCCCCATCCGGGCCGGCCGCAAAGCCATCTAGTGAAATGGTCGCGGTGTAACTCAAGCTGCCCATGGAACGCCTCCGGTGTCATCTCGCTGTCCTGGGCCGTGCACGCCCAGCTTAGAACCGGATGCGGGGTAGCGCAATGGCTACCCACGCTCTAGGCGCCGGTCGAGTCTCGGAACACCACCCTCGTGGGCACGAGTTCGGTGAGCGGGCCTTGAACTTCGGCCTGCTCCGAGTCCAGAACGCGTTCAAGCATATTCATGCACCGCTGCCCGAAATCCCGGGGGTTGAGATCAACAGCGGTCACGCTGGGGTTCATATAACCGAGCACCGGGGAGTCCACGGCGGCGGCGATGAACAGGTCCTTGCCGATGCGTCGGCCAGATTCGGCGGCGTATCCGGCGACCGTCAGCACCGAACCGTCCGTGAGGGCCAAGATGGCGTCGGTGGTTCCGTCATCAAGCAACTTTCGCGTGGCCCGTCGGGTGTCCTCGACGATCAGGTCCATGGCGGAAACCTCGATGCGGGCATCCAGCCCGCGTTCGGCACACCAATCCCGGTAACACCGCTCGATACTCATGGACCACGACATGCGTTCCTTGGTGGTGATAATGGCCGGTGCCCTGGATCCGGCCGCGGCGAAGCGGTCCAGGATGGCGCGGGTGGAACTGGCGTGATCGGCAATGACGGCACCGGACACACGATGGTTTGGATCGGGCATCTCTTCACCGGTGACCACTGGTAGTCCCAGGCCAAGCAGCTTATCGACATGGGGGTCTTCGAGAGTGGGGTCGATGATGATCAGCCCGTCGGCGTTCAGCCGGGTGGCGTGGGGTGCCCCGTTCGTGTGTGGCACCAAGGTGACGGTGCGTCCGGAGAGTTCCGCGGCGTCGATAATGCCGAACGTCGCCTCCATGTAATACCCCAGGGCGGACACATTTTCGGGCAGATAGACCGCGACGATACCGGTGCGTGACGAGCGCAGATTCTGTGCGGTTTGGTTTGGACTATAGCCAAGTTCGGCGGCAATTTTGAGCACTCGGTTGCGGGTATCTTCCGAAACCCCGGGACGCCCGGAAAGTGCGAAGGAAGCGGCGGCGCGCGAAACCCGGGCGGATTCGGCGACCTGCTTGAGGGTGACGGGGCGAAACTTCGGGGCCATGCATTGAACGTAACAGATGTTCAGCCTGCGGAACGGCTATTGCGCAGCTCACTTAATCGATTTAGTATTGACGTCACTGGCGCCGCTCGCGCCCCAATCATCACCGCGCTGACCGTCTCAAAGGAGAGTTCATGGAACAGCAAACGACCCCACAGCTACGGCGGGCCCTAGGGCTGATCGGGCTGACCCTCTTTGGGCTCTCGTATATGGCCGTTGGCACGGTCTTTACCACCTATGGCATCGTCAACCAGATCACCGAGGGGCGCTTGCCACTGGCCTACGTGGTTGCCCTGATCACCATGCTGTTTACCGCCCTGAGCTACGCGGCGATGGTGCGCAAATTCCCGGTCGCCGGTTCCGCCTACACCTACGTTCAGCAGTCCTATGGGGGAGCGGCCGGATTCATTACCGGTTGGGTGTTGCTGCTGGACTACCTGTTCATTCCGATGTTGAACTTCCTGATCCTGGGACTCTACGTCAGCAGCCAATTCCCCAGTATCCCCATGCAGATCCCCGCCTTCGGGGCGGTGCTGCTCGTGTACCTGTTCAACGTCTTGGGCATTAAACTGGCCAGCCGGTTCAATATTGCGACGGTGGCCATCTCCACCGCCGTCGTCGTGGCCTTCGGAATACTCGCGCTGAAACTGGCCATTAACGATCCCAACGCACCGGGGCTACTCGAGCCCTTCCTCCCCGGCACCGCGGGCTTTAGCCCGATCCTCACCGGCGCGGGCATCCTTGCGCTGTCCTTCCTTGGCTTCGATGCGGTCTCCACGCTCTCCGAGGAGGCGCGCCGCCCGAACCGCGATATTCCCCGGGCAATTATTCTCACCACGTTGATCGGCGGCGGTATCTTCATCGTGGTCTCGTGGATTGGTGCCCTGGCCTACCGTCCGGAGAACTGGGCGACCGTGCCGCAGGACCTGCTGGACTCCGCCGGTGTGGTGCTGGCTAACTTCGTCGGCGGCCCGGTCTTTGGCATCGCCATGGTGATTGCCACCATCGCCGGTTGCCTCGGTTCGGGGCTGGCCGGTCAGGTCTCCGTCTCCCGCATCCTTTACTCCATGGGCCGTGATGGGATACTTCCGCGCCGGTTCGGCACCCTCTCGGCACGCTACAAGACCCCGGTCTTCTCCACGACGATCGTCTCGCTCATCGCCCTGTCGTGCCTGTTTCTCTCGCTGGACCAGGTCGCCTTCATGATCAGCTTTGGAGCCCTGGCCGCCTTTAGCATGGTGAACCTTTCGGTTATCCGCAGTTACCTGTTCCCACGCGACGGAGAACCTTCCCGGGGTGTGCTCTCGCTGATCCGCTACGGCCTGTTGCCCGGCATCGGCTTCGCCCTGAGCATCTGGCTGTGGACCTCGTTGGATCCGGTCACGTGGGTCGTTGGTGGCATCTGGGCGCTATTGGGCGTGGGCATTCTCGCCGCCAAAACGGGATTCTTCCGCCGCCCGGTCCCGACCATGGACTTTACCGAGGTCGAAACCGAGACCAGCGGAGAACCGGTCCCCACCACCGGCACACAGCACAACTGACCTGACCCTACCCATCACCTACCTCACCGAACGGAATCGTAAATCTATGACCGCCACACCCCAGGCCGCACCGGATCTGATCGTTATCTCCCGTCGCATACACCCACTGACGGAGCAGAATACACAAGAGCTGAACGCCATTGCCGTAACCGACGGCGTTATCAGCGCGCTCGGAGTTGCCGCCGACGTCGTGCCGTTGGCCGGCGAACACACGCAGCTCATTGAATTGCCCGGCACCCTGGTTCCTGCCTTCACCGACGCGCACGCGCACCCGATTATGAGCCTGAGCATGGCTCGAGGAGCCGACTTGTCCCGGTGTCGTTCACTGGATGAGGTCGTCGTGGCGCTGCGCGCGGAGGCCGAACAGCAGGGGCCGGATGACTGGGTTCTGGGGTGGGGGCTGGATCCGAACCTGTTCGGGGCCGGAGGAATCAGTAATCAGGTGCT
The DNA here is from genome assembly GCA_031317595.1 of Glutamicibacter sp. PS. GTDB lineage: Bacteria > Actinomycetota > Actinomycetes > Actinomycetales > Micrococcaceae > Glutamicibacter > Glutamicibacter endophyticus. Next base: position 1,767,352 of record JANCMB010000001.1, on the reverse strand, counting down.
GGTGACCGCCTTGGGCGACGAACGGAAGGCCTATGTCACGCTGTTCGACGCGCATTCGGCGATCGTCTCGCCGGCGGCCCTGGCGGTGGCAGGTATCGATTCGGCTCGAACGTGGCCCAGCGGTTCGAGCGTTGTCGTCGATGCACAGGGGCGTCCGACCGGGCACCTGATTGAATTCGAAGCCATGAGTCAGGCGCAGGCACACCTGCCCGAGCAAGGCCTCGACGAGGAGGTCGCCGCCTTGCACGAATTGCTTGCGGCGATGGCCGCGCAGGGCATTGCCGAGGCGCATGTAATGGACATGAACCATCCGCGAACCCACGAGCTGCTCACCGCCGCCGAGGCGCAGGGGCCGCTACCGGTCAAGTTGCGCATTTCGCCCTGGTGCACCCCTGCGCTCAGCGATGAGCAGTGCGCCGAACTCATCACCATCCAGGGTCACGGCGGGGACCGATGGCGCGTGGAAGGGGTGAAGTTCTTCATCGACGGAACCGTGGAGGGCGGAACCGCGTGGCTCGAGACCCCGGATACCAAGGGGGAGTCCACCACCTCGGCGTGGGGCGAAATCGGTGCCTACGCACGGCGCGTCGCCCAGTTGCACGCCGCATCGGTGCCCACCGCCACCCATGCCATCGGTGAACGCGGGATCCGCGAGGTAGTTCAAACGTTGGCTGCCCTGCCGAGCAATGGCGTACAGCACCGCATCGAACATATCGAATCGGTCCCTCGTCCGATCATCGACCAACTGGCGGCCGCCGGCATCGCAGCAAGCATGCAACCAACGCACTGCACGCATTACACCAAGGCCGACGGCAGCGATGACTGGTCCACGCGTCTGGGCCGGGACCGCGCGGCCCGTGCATGGTGTACGCGTGATGTGCTCGACGCTGGGGCAATTTTGGCCCTGGGGTCCGATTTCCCGGTCGCCCCCTATCCGGTGTTGCCGATTATGGCCGACGCCCAGCTACGTCGGCCGGTTCATGACTCGAGCGCCGAACCCATCCTGCCCGAGCAAGCAATTACTGCCGCCGAAGCGTTGGCCGGATTCACCACCGGCCCGCAACGGGCCATCGGGCGAAGCGGCGGAACACTCGCCGTCGGTGCCGCGGCATCCTTTACGGTCTTAGACGTAGATCCACTGAATGTTGCACCCGAAGAACTTGCCGAGGGGCAGGTGCTATTAACCGTTTCCGACGGACTGATTACCTATCGGGCCAACTAGTCCGTGTGGGAGGTCCAAAGATCGATTCGTTCCTTCGCCTCGAGCAAGTTCAGGTCGGTGTGGTCACGAAGGCGCTTGATGGCCCTCACCCTTTGCCCGTTGGCTAGTAAGAGCTCTATTTCCGACCTAGCCGCCGGGCTCAGAACGCTGGTGGCGCGCTGGCTCGGATCGATGATGAGATGCTCTCCTGCGGGTGGCCATTGGTCAATAACCTCTTTGGCCGCCCGCAGGCCGAGCTGCGGCACCGCCGCACGTAGTGCCTTGACGGCTGCAATCTGGTGACCGTCGGCGAGGAGCTGACTGATTCTTTCCTGCTCGTCGGCAGAGAGTTCAACGGCCTCCGCCCTGCCACGCTTCGTCGTCGTCCAGTCGAGCACCAGATACAAAAGTACGCCCGCTGCCAGAGCAAAAAATATCCACTCCATGGTTTCGAGTCTAGGTGATCGGGTGGCAAGAAAAGCTACGCACCCAACCCGAGGCCAAGAATGAGCCTGCACTTATCTCCTAGGCATCGCACGCCTCCCGCACCGCCGTGACGATCAGGGCTCGTGCCGCGCGGGCTTCTGGCACCGGCAGGAGCGGATACACGTATAGTTGGCCAGCGCCTTCAAAATAATCCACCTGCACTCCGGCCGCGCGGGCTGCTCGGACGAAAAGTCGGGTATCGGGATTGAAGATGTCGAACGTTCCGCTAAACAGCAAAATTTGGTTCAGACCGGCAAAGTCGCCAAGGAAGGGGCACAACACCGGGTCGTCAATGTCCTCACGGATCCACATCTCGGCAAGCTCTAACAGGCCCTTCTTCATGAGCCAAGGGTCATGCGGTTGCACCGCATCAATTTCCGGATTGCTGAACCGTAGATCCAACGCAGGGGAGATCAAGACCGTAGCTGCAACGGGGTTGCCGCGATTCTTGAGCAGAAGAGAGGCCGACATGGCGATGGACCCACCAGCCGAATCACCCATAAGCACGATGGGGCCTTCGAACGACTCACACATGTCGGCGACGGGCGGTACCACACTGGAAGCGGTGCCTCCGTGTTGAGCTAGCGGATAAATCGGCATGATGACCTGCACCCCGGCCCGTTCGGCAAGGGACTGCATCAGCGACCAATGCTGTGGTGCTGCCTGATGGGCCCACGCGCCACCATGTAGGTAGATCACGCTTCCACGCGGTTCACGTGTGGCCGGGCGGATGACGTAGCCGGGCCACGGGCCATCATTCCATGGTGCTAGGTTGAGGGTTCGGCGGAGCCTGCGCGGCGGATCGATCGATTGTGGTGTGCGGATGAGCTGCTCGAGGTGACGTCGCACATGCTCGCGCGTCACATAATGCCGGTTCGAGCGGCGCAACCTCATGATCAGTGGGAAACAGCGCGCGATTAGGCCTGCAGGGTGGAAACCGGTCGGTGAATCGAGGGTTTGCTGATCGATATTCATGATCGTCGTTGGACAGCGCTCCGCGAGTGAATGAGGAGTAATGGTTCAGGTTCTGTTTTGCCACGCGGGGAGCACTAGAGCTAGTTACGTCCCGGAACCCAGCGGTCAATGCGGGCTTTGGCCTCACGTAGGCCGAGACCAGTGTGTTCGCGAAGGACTTTGATGGCACGGACCTTATTATCGGCCGCCACCAGCTGATCGATTTCCACGATGACATGGGGAGGCAACGGATTGCTGTCCGGCTGTTGTTGGGCCCCGGGCGCGACAGAGTACGGCTTAGTTTCCGGTTGCCAACGGTCGATACGCGCCTTAGCCTCACGTAGGCTCAGTGTTGGATCGGTTGCCCGCAACTTCTTCACTGCCGCGACCTTCTGGCCATTGGCTACCAGCTGATCAATTTCGTGAATCGTCCCGGGACGTGCCGCCGGGGAATCGTAGGGATCACTCTCGACTCGCGGTCTCGCGAGCCTGATCACGATAACGAGCAAGGCGAGAACGATCAGTGCGAGGACGATCCACTTCATCATTCCAGCCTACGAGATCCCTTCCCTCCTACGAAAGAGTAGCGGCCGGCGTTGCGCGAACGCTCAGGTTCAGGGCCATTAGCCAGTAACCGTGGGAATGATCGAAGTTGATTGAACGAGCCACTTAGAGGCACACATCTTTGGTGAGCTCCAGCTCGGCCTACCAAGGCGTTGAGCGCAACTTCACCATGCACCACTCGTGCTCCGTGTCGGCGAACAACACTAGGTCCGTCTCAGCGAGCTGCACCGATTGACGTACCTCGTGAATGCTGTCTTCTGAAAAGGCGGATTCTGACCCCGAGCCCTCACTTTGGAGCCAACGTACCCGTACGTTGGGCAACGCCTGAAGATCACGCCACAGCGGCTCAGCGCTCGCCGGTGCGATCAGAAGCACACGACGTGGAACTAAGTTGCCAGAAGCAGGAGCCAGTGCTCGATCATGGCGCCACAAAACAAAGTGATAGGCAGCGACCAACACCGTGGCTAGCAACCAACCCAGTGGCGCGCGAACCAAACCCAATAGCGACTGTTCGGCAGCGCTGGGCGCCAATATATGGTCAAACACCCGATAACCGACGATGAGCAAGGCACTGAGCGCGACGACCGAGCTGAGCCCAAAGACCAAGACGAGGTAGATACGCCGTTCGGCCACAACTGGCTGGTGCAACGGCCGGAAAAAGCGCACCCACACGGCCGCGCCCACCACGACCAAGGCGAGCCCCGAACGCACGAGTCCCGCCGGACCTTCACCGATCAGCGGTGGCGCCCAACCGGCTAACAGAGCATTGATGAGGACCCCTACGCCCGTAGCAGTCATCGTAAGGCTGATCCCGCTGAGAACCTGTTCTCCAATGGTGCGGACCTTCGGTGGGCGTAGCGCCGCGGCATTCCAGTGAAAAACCCAGAAAAACAGGCCGATCACGGCACCGGCAAGGGCCAGGGGCGCACCGTCGAGGATTCGGAGCCACCACGCCGCACCGTCCGGTGGTAGCGGTAACAGAAGCGAGATCACCGTCGCGAGCGATAGCAGCGCCGTCAAAGCCGGAAGAACCAGCCCCGCCAATAGCAGTAGGACCGTCGCGAAGCCGCGCCGATTTTCCTTGGCGCCTAGGGCGCGCCAGTGCCACCACCAAATCAGCGCCCCGCCGAGGGCGAACACCGCGGCGCTGCGCAGCGCAGAGGCGTAAGAGCCCACCAATATGGGCTCATCGAGTCCACCGAAGAGGATTTCAAGGCTTTGCCGCAGCACTGACAGGCTAACCCCAGCGGTCAGGACCATCGCATAGGTATTGCCTAGCACCCAGGACAAGGCTTCGGGGCGATCCGGCCGGAAGGCAGGGCGCTTTAACACGTGATACTGCCAAAACCACAGTGCACCATAGCCGAGGGTGACCCCGAGCCCGCGCGGCCACTGTGTGTTGTCACCGTCGAGGACGTCGGAGATCATTCCAAGCAGGGTTACCGAACTGGTAATGAGTGCAATGAGATAGATGGCCGCGGACTGTAATGCCCAAATGACTCCATCGGCTCCCCGTGCCCCTGGCAGGGAGCGGCGAAGCCAGCGCCAGAGTAACCAAGCCAAGGGGGGCGCGATAATTGCTTGTGCTAGACCCACCGGCAGGTGCTCCACGTCCGGACGACCGTTGAGCAGCGTCAGCACGGATGTTGCCAGCTTGCTCAGGCCGCTGGCTGCGAGCAAGAGGAGAGTCAGTAAGAGGCCATGGGCTACGAGCCGACGAACCACGCCTAAACCGCTAGAAGTTGCGGTCGCCTGCTCGTTCATTAGTCAAACTCCGGCTCGCCGGGTTGGCACGTTCCCACCGGCCAAGGTGCCGTAGATATGAGCCAAGACCCGCGCTTGACCAATTCGAAGCGGTCCTCATAGCCGGTGTCGGAGCCGAATAGCGGCGCCCGTTCGCCGGCATATCTGATGCGCACCACCAGCGTGGCATGCTCACCCTCGACCGCGGCGGACTTCAGCTGAATCTGCAAGTCATGAGGAACTTCGTACAGGTACCGTTCACAGTCATCGCTACGATTGGTCAGATATTCAGCGGCAACATCGCGCTCGCCGTGAAGCAGGGCGGTGACGTAGCGTTGCACCGTGCCCTCGGGTGTTTGCGCCGGATATTGCACAGGCAGTGGTCGTGCGGCCTGCACGATGAGTGCCGCCAGCACAATTAACACCACAACCGCTGTCAAGGCCCACAGCGTACGGCGCCCGGGAACGGATTGCTCGCTCATGCTCCAATTCTCCGCCCGAACGGCCGCAGTTAACAGCACAGTTTGGCCACAAGATGAGGCGTAGCTCATGGCCGATTTGCTCCCGTTTGAGATAATGAATCGGTGAGCATTCTTTCCCCCGTTGATTCCCAATCGTCGCAGCGCCCCGGCACCATGCAGTTGCCACCGCTGAAGCTGGGCAAGCACACCATCGAAACTCCGGTGGTCCTTGCCCCCATGGCAGGTATTACCAACCGTGCCTTCCGACGGTTGTGCCGTGAATACGGTGGGGGAGTGTACGTGACCGAGATGGTCACCGCCCGGGCCCTCGTGGAACGCAATACCGAGTCCATGCGCATCATCTCCCACGATGATGACGAGGATTTGCGCTCAATTCAGATTTACGGTGTCGACCCGAATACTGTGCGCGCCGCCGTGCGCATGGTCGTCGAAGAAGACCGCGCGGATCATATTGACCTCAATTTCGGCTGCCCCGTACCGAAGGTGACCCGTAAGGGCGGCGGTTCGGCCCTGCCGTGGAAGACCGACCTGTTCACTTCCATCATCGCTGCGGCCACGGAGGAAGCCGCCAAGGGTGATGTGCCACTGACCATTAAGATGCGCAAGGGCATCGACGAGGATCACCTGACGTACCTGGAATCGGCCAAGATTGCCCGCGATCACGGTGCGGCAGCGGTAACCCTTCACGGGCGTACCGCCCGCCAGTATTATTCGGGCAAGGCCGACTGGTCTTCCATTGCTACCTTGCGTGAGGCGTTGCCGGACATCCCCGTACTCGGCAACGGAGATATTTTCAGTGCCGAGGACGCCCTTGAAATGGTCAAACAGACCGGAATCGACGGGGTCGTGGTTGGCCGTGGTTGCCAGGGCCGCCCGTGGCTTTTCGGCGACCTGCAGGCAGCCTTCGAAGGACGCGAGGAACGTTTCCGCCCTGGTGTGCGCAAGGTCGCCGAAACCGTTTACCGTCACGGTGAACTGTTGACCGAATTCTTTGAAGATGAGGGCAAGGGTATGCGTGATATTCGCAAGCACATTGCCTGGTACTTCAAGGGGTACCCGGTGGGCGGCGAAATTCGTGCCCAGCTGGCACAGGTTCCTTCCCTCGAACGGCTACGCGAACTGCTCAACGAACTTGATCTCGATTTGCCGTATCCTGGAGCGGCTGCCGAAGGCACTCGCGGCCGAGCCGGAACACCGAAGAAGACCCACCTTCCCGATGGCTGGTTGAACTCCCGCGAGATGGCCGAGGAACACAAAGCCATGATCAAGGCGGCCGAACTGGACATCTCCGGTGGATAACGGTCAGCGACAGCTAGCGGGCTGACTAGACTTGAAACATGCCCGAGCTTAACGGTTATACCGAGGCCGATCAGGAACGTTGGGTTCCGGAACCGGCCAAGAAGTCCTACCGCACTGCCTTCGAACGCGACCGCGCCCGTGTCCTGCACTCCTCGGCGCTACGACGTCTTGGCGCCAAGACCCAGGTGGTGGCTCCGTACTCGGATGACTTTGTCCGCACCCGGCTAACCCATTCCCTCGAGGTGGCACAGGTGGGCCGCGAACTAGGTGCCGCCCTTGGCTGCGATCCGGACGTGGTGGACACGGCCTGTCTCTCGCACGATCTGGGCCATCCTCCCTTTGGCCATAACGGGGAAAAGGCGCTGAACGAGCTTGCCCGTGACATCGGTGGTTTTGAGGGCAATGCACAGACTCTACGCTTGCTGACCCGCCTCGAAACTAAAACGTTCCGTCATAATGGGCGGTCGGCCGGACTCAATCTTTCTCGTGCTTCGTTGGATGCCGCCTGCAAATACCCCTGGCTGCGCGACGATGCGCCGGTGGTCAACGGCAAACAGAGCAAAAAGTTTGGCGTCTACACCGACGATCATCCGGTCTTTGCCTGGTTGCGTTCGGTGCCGGAAGCAACGGACGGCCGCGTATGCATGGAGGGGCAGGTGATGGACCTCGCCGACGATATTTCCTACTCGGTTCATGACGTCGAGGACGCCATCGTCGGTGGACGGCTTCAACTACGCTGGCTACGAGACGAGGCCCAGCGAAGCAGGGCCATTAGCGTGACTCGCGATTGGTACTTGCGCGAGACTAGCGAGGACGATATCGACCGCGCCATGCGGCGGCTTGAAGACTTCGCCGAGTGGGTGCCTCATGCCGACGGGTCGCGTCGTTCCATGGCCGCGTTGAAGGATATGACTAGCCAATTCATTGGTCGGTTCTGTCAGGCCGCTCTGGATGCAACCCGCGCCCAGTATGGTCAGGGTGAGCTCACGCGCTACAACGCGGAGCTAATCATCCCCGAGGAAACGATGCAAGAAATCGCGGTGATGAAGGGCATTGCCGCGACCTATGTGATGACCAACGAGGAGCGCCAGCCGCTGTATCAGGGGCAACGGGTGTTATTAGCCGAACTGGTCGAGCTCTTGGTCGGAACGCACGATAAGTACCTCGAGCCGATCTTCGCCGCCGACTGGCGTGATGCTGCCGATGACGCCGCACGGCTTCGCGTGGTGATCGATCAAGTCGCTTCACTCACCGATGCGTCGGCCAAAGAATGGCATGCGACCCTGGTCAAGGGAGAGAGCTTCACCGAGAAGCTCTTCTAGGTGGTCCGCACCCGGTGAGGTTTCGGTACACATCTCGTATCTGCGCCCGTTGGCGCGGAGCGTAAGTTTTTAGAATGGGGAGTATGGCCGGGCTGATTAAACGAGAAGATATCGACGAGGTGCGTAACCGCACCGATCTTCGTGAAGTCGTCGAATCCTATGTCACGCTAAAATCTGCGGGCATTGGGTCCTTTAAGGGCCTCTGCCCCTTCCATGATGAGCGCAGCCCGTCCTTTCATATCCGCCCGCAACTTGGGACCTTCCACTGTTTTGGCTGTGGCGAGTCCGGTGATGTCATCGCCTTCGTGCAAAAGATGGATCACTCGACCTTCAGTGAGACCGTGGAGATGCTGGCCTCCCGCATCGGCTACGAATTGCGCTATGAAGATGGCGGTAGCGGGCCGAATAAGGAGGAATACGGCAAGCGTCAGCGTCTGCTGGACGCGCACAAGGTCGCCGAAGAATTCTTCCGCTTCAACCTCAACAGCGAGGAAGCCGCTACAGCACGGGAGTTCCTTAGCGGCCGTGGCTTTGACGCGGCGGCAGCCACCCAGTTTTCCGTGGGCTACGCGCCAAAAGGTTGGGACTCACTGCACAAGCATCTACGTTCCAAGGGCTTCATCGACGATGAGTTGAAACTTACCGGGATGTTCTCCGAAGGAAATCGCGGAATCTATGACCGTTTCCGTGGTCGTCTTGTGTGGCCAATTAAGGATCTCTCCGGAGCCACGATTGGTTTCGGTGCGCGCAAACTCTACGAGGATGATCAGGGGCCCAAGTACCTCAATACCCCTGAAACCTCCTTGTATAAGAAGTCGCAGGTGCTCTACGGCATCGATCTAGCGAAAAAACAGATCTCCAAGAACCGGCAGATCGTGGTGGTCGAAGGCTACACCGATGTGATGGCGTGCCACCTAGCAGGCATTACCACGGCGGTCGCTACCTGTGGCACGGCCTTCGGTACCGACCACATCAAGATTGCTCGTCGCTTGCTCCAAGATGACGGGACCGGTGGGGAGGTGATCTTTACCTTCGATGGCGATGCTGCGGGACAGAAGGCGGCGTTGCGTGCGTTCTCCGAAGACCAGCGCTTCATCGCCCAGACATACGTGTGTGTCGAACCGACCGGTGCGGATCCCTGTGATTTGCGCCAGCATCGCGGAGATGAAGCGGTACGAGAACTCATCGAACTCAAACGGCCGCTCTTCGAATTCGCCATTCGCGCCGAGTTGAAGAAGTTCAATCTCAACACCGTCGAGGGTCGAGTTCAGGCGCTTCGGCAGACCGCGCCGATCGTGGCTGAAATACGTGACTCGGCAATCCGCCCTGCCTATAGCCGTGAGTTGGCTGGCTGGTTGGGTATGGCCAACGAGGACGTGAACCGTGCGGTGGGCGCGGCCATCAAACGTGCCAAACTACCCAAGGCCGCGCCGCAGCACCAGCACCCGGCGCCGGAGAGCCCGGAGGTAGCTGCCCCGGCTGGGCCCGTTTTCGAACGGCCCGACTTCCGAGATCCCGTCATGCGTCTTGAACGCCAAGCTCTAGAAGTGGTGATTCAGCAACCGCAACGTTTGGGGAACGAGCAGTGGCAAGCATTCTATGAAGCGCGATTCATGGCGCCTGCGCATTCGGCGATTCACGACGGAATCGTCTCTGCCAGCGCGGCCGGGGCCTCGGCCGCCTCATGGGTGGAAGTAATCCGTGACGAGGTCCCGGAGCAACTACGTCCCTTTGTTTCAGAACTAGCCGTCTCCGTAATTCCTGCCCCCGATGAGGACACGCTCGCCCGCTACTGTGCGGATATCATCAACGGGCTCATTGAGTTGCAGATCACGCACCGCAAGGCGGAGCTAATCGGGCGTTTGCAGCGCGCCGAGATGGACCCGACGAGCGAAGTATACGTGCAGATCAACCGCGAATTGATGGAACTCGAGACGCGTCGCAGGGTGCTCCGAGGGACCTAAGCTTTGGATTTTGGAATCCACTAGGGTTCGTGTAAAGTATTATCTCGTTGCGATCCTCCATAGCTCAATTGGCAGAGCATTCGACTGTTAATCGAAGGGTTACTGGTTCAAGTCCAGTTGGAGGAGCTTGCAGGGCCCCGATTCGCATTTCGCGGAGCGGGGCCCTTCCATTTAAGATATTCCTTCGCCTAGTAACTGAGCTCGAAGGGATATAGTGCGTGTATGACTAACGCAAGGCAGAATTCCAGCGCCGGTGCCATCTTGCGTAATTTCAACGAGTCCAACCATGTCCTACGTGGTGACCGGTTCTACATAAGTATTCGTTAGAAAGGGCCGCGGGCGAAGCGATGACATATTCAGCGAATTCTGAATACGGGCGACTTTATTTCTGTGGAGTTTCGGCGGAGGAACCTGCTGAAGGTGTCTATGGAGGCTTAGTTCAAATAGATGACGAGGGCCAAATATCCGTCCTTGTAGCAACCATGTACGGGGCAGTTCGAGTCACAGGTGAACAACTACGGCAAGCGCCAGAAACGATTGACCCTGAATGGGAAGACGTAACCGAGCTTAGTGTCACTAAGGCCCATGATGATCCGTTTATGTTCGTGAGTGAAGACGAGATCGATGATCCAGAGGAGTTCCTGCCGGCTGAGACCGTGGGGAGCTATCGACTCCAAATTAGTCGGCGGGGGCAGGGGATCCCGGAAGGCGAAGTTTGCACGGGGCCCTCGGACCCTCGAATCGAAGACGTTGTGGTGAGGTTCTGGCCAGACACTGAGATGTCTGGATTCGAAGTCCGAAGATCGACTAGTCAGTTCGGTGTGGAGAATCAGGCGTACTTCGACGAGGACCCAGAACGAGGCATCATCTCTTTGAGCTACACGTCTGAAGGCAATAGTGCGGAACAGAGAGCTAGGGATAAGCACCTAGCCAACATCGCTAAATATGGTGAGGAGATGTAGCGAAGTCTAAGCAGTCGAACTCTTGTTTTGTTGCAAGGAGGCATACTCCTAGTCGTAGACTGTTGCAGTCTTGGCAGCGGCCGGGAATTTGCAGGCCGAACGGCTTGCTTCAGGCATTCGATTTGTAGCACCAGACGATTGCACCATGCCGGTCCAGTTCCACTCGGCGCTGGACCTGCAATTTTTATGTACTTGATGGGTGAGCCGGTCAAGTTTTTGAGACACGCTCTTTGACTATTTTCCTTGTGAAACTCAGGCCGCGAAGGCTACTGAGTCCTTGCCCTGGCACCGGTCCTGAACCGCTTGCGGGCCGAGCCCACCACTAGCGGTATGCGGACGCTGAGGGTTGTACCAAACCCCGATGTACTCCATCACCGCGATGCGAGCCGCCAGCCGGCCGGTGAAAGCCTTGTGCTGATACATCTCGTTCTTCAGCGACGAGAACGTCGACTAGACCACCGCGTTATCCCAGCACACGCCCGTACGCCCCATCGACTGACGCACCGCATGCCCAGCGCACCAGACCTGAAACACCGTCCCAGGAGGAATGAACCCACGAGCAGCTACCAACTCCATCGCGTCGATGATCAGCTTGCACTGCATCCGATCGCTTATGGACCACCCCATGATCTGCCGCGAGTACAGGTCGATGACCGTGGCCAGATACGGCCATCCTTCGCCGGTGCGCAGGTAGGTGATATCGCCAACGAGCTTCGCGCCGGGACGCGGCGAGTGAAAGTCCCGGCGGCCGAGCTTATCGACCATGAGGTTCTTGATGTGCGCGGTGCGCGCCAACGGGTCTTTGACGGTGGTCCGTTTGAACGCTTTCATCCGTTTCGCCTCGATCTTCAGCTCGTGCATGATGGACAGCACCATGGACTTCGGTACAAGCTGCTGGTGATGATTCCGGATCAGATCCACCAGCTGACCGGCGACGTGCCCCGAGGCGTCGTGTTCGCGCTGCACCAGCGCGATGCGTTGAGCCCGTAATTGCTGGGCCGGGATGAGCGTGTCCTTGGGTTTGCGCCACCGGTAGTACGAGGCGCGAGAAACACCGAGTCAGTGGCACATCCACTGCACCGGGTACCGGTTGGCGTGGTCTGTGACGGCTTGGAAGATCGCGCTTACTTCCTTCTCTTCGAGGCGAGGTAGGCGCTGACATCTTTTAAAAATTCGGTCTCCCGTTTCACCTCCGCGAGTTCTTTGCGTAACTGCTCGTACTGTGCCGAATCCACCGGTCCATGATCCTCGTGCTCGGTTTCGGGATGTTCGGCTCGGAAGGCTCTGACCCAGTTCCCAGGGGGTCCTTTCCTTGATGCTTAGGGAGTTGGCGACCTCGATTAGGCTTTTGCCCGAGTTGATGACCAACTCGCCTGCTTCGGCGCGGAACTTGGGAGTGGACTTCTGTCGTTTGGACAGGCACTCATTTTCCTACGAACGCGTGTCTCACAACATCATGACAGCTCAGAGATTGCAAGATTTTTTGTAACTACCATTGACGTACGGTGAGATCTGATAGAGTAATCGATTGTATAAAGAAAGATCATCGTGGGTTTACGACAGTCTTTATGAAATCTCATTTTTCTTTATGCCTCAACTTCGTCCAAACATACTTGAAGAGCGGGAGCAATGAAGTACCTACGAAAAATGTCCAAAGCAATTTCGATTGCGGGTGCAGCCGCTCTCGTTTGTAGTAGCGTGACTCCAGCGTTAGCAGCAAGTGAAGAGCAATTCGACCAGATTGCCCAGCCTGCAGCGACGCAATACACTTCCGGCCAGCTTGTCAAGGCTGATGGCGAGCCAGTAAGAGCAGGGGTTCCCGTCCAGGTGTTCGCTTGGCCTGACTCGAAACGGCTTGCGAAGCTCAAAGTTGGTGAGTCATTCAAAATGACCGAAGTGTCATCAGTGAAGACTGACGCTTCAGGGAAATTTAGTTTAGCCCCTGCCTTGCGAGAAGCTGCGAAATCCACAGTGCCTATGAGTGTTACAGTGATTGCGACAGATGGTAAGACTCCATATCAATACTCAACTGAACTGTCGAGCGCAAGCGGCGATGTATCCAGTCCTGCCCTACTTGCTTTGAAAGGGTCGGACCCAAGCGTTTCGCTGGGTGCGGGTTCCGTCGTGATGAAACCATCCAGTGATGTCAACGTGAACATTCCTGTGGGAAAGATGGCGAGCACTGCGTCAGTGTCCACACCAGCGGCTTACACTTGCAGCACGCGCCTGGACCGTAAAGTCGGAACTTCGTATGCTCAAATCGGTGCGACCTTCCTTTACGCCACGGGTGCAAAAGCCCAGTTCACTTTCAAGAAAGGAACCAGTGCTTCGTTGGGGGTTGCTTCTTCCGCAAGTGGCAAGAAAGGCACTTTCAATGCTGGAGGTACCACGTCGGTGACCTCGGACGCAGAAATCGCGTTTGCACCTAGAACAGGTGGGATCAGATTCTACAAAGCACAGGTTGAATCAGGGAAATTCTCCACTGTGTGCCAAAATATGGCCGGTCCCGGGATTCGAGTTTCCTACCAGGTGCGACCTATCGACTTCACCGGTGGAACCCAGAACGCTAAAGGAACCGGGTTCAGCGAAAACCATAGGTGTGTACCTTTTGGAAAGAACATGACTTTCACTAAGGACAAGTCTCGCGCTATCACTTGGAACAAGGGTCTTACACTACCTTCGATCGCAGGAATCACTGTGTCCTCACAGTCGGGTTTCAGCACCCGAACCAAAGTTGTTTATCAAGCTGGCAAAAAGAACAGAAAATTATGCGGTCATCTAGACTGGCCGGCGAAGAACGCCGGTAGCATTAAGCTCAAATGATAATGCGTAAAATTTATTCGAGCTGTGTCGCGTTAGCGATTGTTTGTGGGGTTTCCGCATGCAGTGGTGTGCAGTCTACTCAATCGGGCCCACTAACCTTTGGGACTCCAGAGGGAGATGTTGAAAATACATTCTGCTCTGTCTTTCGTAAGCAGAACTTCGCTGGCGATGTCGCGTCCAACAGCTCAGATGCTCCTCTGTGGATAACAGGCGTACAGGCTGTTAACTCTTCAGGCTGGGATGCGAGAGGTGCTGTAGCTGCTGTCGTACCTGAGGGGGAGAGCAGCTTGATGGGCTGGACTGATGAAGACCTCGAGAGTGCAGACTTCAAAAGAGCAGCCGAAAGGCTGACGTCCCTTGATCGACCGGTTGAGGTGCCTGCCGGGGAGAACGTTCAGGTAGCACTCGAAGGTGCTGTTAAAAATGATGCAGAACAAGCTGAAATTTCGCAGCTGAAGATCACTTATAAGACTGATTTGAAATCATCAAAAACCTTCTCTGTTGTCGGAAATATCCGCTATGAATGGCAAGCTCGCCGCTGCGTGTGACGATCCCTTTCTGGCACTCTGCTCATAGCAGAGTTTCATTTAAGAACTGTAGAACCCCTGGCCGGAATGGCCGGGGGTTCTAGTTCTTGGTGCTCGGGGCATGTAGTGCCGTCCAACGCATGATCGATATCGAGGGGCTATCCAAAACCGACCAAAGTTCGTGTAATTGCCGTTGCTGCCGAAACTAAAAGTAAACAAACCAACGACTGGTTGGCGGCGCTAATTTGGGGGTTCTGGATTAATGCCACTATCCGGCAGGTGGCTTTGATGCCTGTAATGGGGAGTGGTTGGGACCCTGGATAGTGGATGAAACTTGCTCGCCCCCTCTGTTTGGACGTGCGATCTAGTTAGCTTTGCGTCGGTACAGTGCGGTGGCTGCAAGATACGCGACGAGTAATATTCCTACGAGCCAGACGATGGCGTAGCCGAGTTCCTGTCCCACCGGCTGCTGATCGAAAAGTGACCGAATTGAATTCACAATGGCGGTGACCGGTTGATGGTCGGCAAACCAGGCCACGGGCCCAGGCATTGAACTCGTGGGGACGAACGCCGAACTGATAAATGGCAGGAAAATTAGTGGGTAACTAAACGCGCTAGCTCCGTCCACCGTTTTCGCGGTGAGCCCAGCAATAACCGCGACCCACGTAAGAGCCAACGTGACCAAAACTAGCAGGGCGATCACCGCCAACCAGGCACCGAACGAGGCACCTGTCCGGAATCCCATGAGTAGGGCCACGCCAATGACCAAAGCAACTGAGATCATATTCGACACCAAGGAAGTCAGCACATGCCCCCAGAGCACGCTGGATCTCGAAATAGGCATGGACCTGAAACGTTCCAGCACACCACCTTGCATGTCGAGGAATAGCCGGTAGGACGTGTAGGCGATGCCGGACGCGATGGTGATCAGGAGAATTCCGGGCAAGAGATAGTCAACGTAGCTACCGTCGGTGCCGGTGTTGATGGCACCGCCGAAAACATACACGAACAGCAGCATCATCGCGATCGGCGTGATCGCCGTGGTGATGATAGTGTCCGGGCTACGCAGGATATGACGCAGCGAGCGACCCGTAAGCACTCGAGTGTCGGAAAAGGACATGGTACTCATGATTTGTTTCCTCCTGTCGAAGAGTCGGTGCCGACGAGAGCCAGAAAGACCTCTTCGAGGCTTGGCTCCTTCTCGACATACTCCACCGTGCTCGGAGGCAGGAGCGCCTTGAGCTCGGCAAGGGTGCCGTTCTGGATGATGACCCCCTGATGCAAAATGGCGATGCGATCCGCTAGCTGTTCTGCCTCATCGAGGTATTGAGTGGTCAGCAAGATTGTCGTTCCGGCGGCCGCCAACTCCCGCACGGTATCCCAGACCTCACTTCGAGCCTGCGGATCGAGACCGGTGGTTGGTTCGTCGAGGATGATGACACTCGGATTGCCAATGAGGCTCATCGCAATGTCGAGCCGCCGTCGCATGCCACCTGAATAGGTTCCAGCTCGACGGGCTCCGGCCTCGGTCAAGGAAAAGCGCTCCAGCAGCTCGTCAACCAGCGCACCAGGATTCGGCACGCGGCGCAGTTTGGCGATGAGGACCAAATTCTCGCGCCCGGTCAGTACCTCATCAACGGCCGCGAATTGCCCGGTGAGACTCAGCGATTCGCGCACCTTGGCCGGGGCAGACTGGGTGTCGAAACCATTGACCTGAGCTGTGCCCTCATCGGGCCGGAGTAATGTGCTTAGGATGCGGACGAGGGTTGTTTTGCCTGCGCCGTTTGACCCTAGCAAAGCGAAGATGCTGCCGGGTTCGACGCGAAAGTCCACGCCGCGGAGTACTTGAAGATCCTTGAAGGATTTTTCGATCCCAACGACTTCAATCGAGCCGGCGGTCAAAGTTGGTGACTTCATAACTATTCCTTTTTCGTTTCGTCCGCGGCCTCATCGATGCTCTTGGTCAGCCGAGCCCGTTCCTTATCGATCCAGCGCTGACCGCCGTAAGCCTGCGTGAACTCCTCGGCGAATTCCACCGGGTCGTCTCCCACGATGTCGCGGATTGGTGTGTTGTCGGCGGCAGCAGCCTCGAGCAGGTCGGCAAGGTCAGAAAGCATTGTGCAGAGGGTGTCCGAGTCGGTGATGCCACCTTGGTACATGAAGTACCGCTGCAGCGCCTTACCTGAATTCGCATACGGCGCAGGCAGAGACTCGATGCGAGCGACGTTTTGCTTGTACTGCTTCTTCTGTTCGAGCGATCCGGTAAGCGCTTCGATCCATTTTGCGGCCATGATTACTTCTCCTCGAGTTCGTTGGTGGTGTGTGGAAGTTGGTCAATGCGTGTGACTAGCTGATTCCAGGTCTCCCAGAAATCGGCCAGGTGTTGGCGTCCCCCGTCATTGAGCGTGAAGACTTTGCGAGGAGGTCCCTTTTCGGAGGGAACTTTCTCTACGGTGACGAGCCCCTTTTGCTCGATTCTTACCAGCAGGGCGTAGATCGTTCCTTCGGCGATGTCGGTGAACCCGCGTTCGCGTAGCTCAGCGGTGATCTCGTACCCGTACGCGGATTTCTTGGCGAGAATCGCCAAGACAATGCCTTCGAGCGTGCCCTTGAGCATCTCAGTCATTTGAGTTCCCACGGGTCAACTCCCTTCTACTTAGTGTTGCTGACTACAAGTAGATAGTAGAACTAAGTAGCGGTAGTTAGCAATACTGAATACTAAAAATTTTTCCAGCAGGTTCGGGGACCGCTGTGTGCAAGCAGGTCGCTCCCATGTCAGTTAGCAGTATGTGAGTTCGAGTTTTTGCAATCGATGAAGCGGCCTGGCCAGATGCGCTGGCGTGGCGACACGCGGTTCGCTCTCGGCCTCAATCTTGAGCGTGGTGCGCAATCGCTTCGGCGGAAGCGGTACTTGGATCGGGGGTGGGGGACGAAGGCGGGGTATATGCTTCGTGCATGGCGCATAGCGAGGTTATCGACTGGTTGCTCGATTCTGACCCGGCTATTCGATGGCAGGTTGAGCGTGACTTACTCGGCGCGAGTGAATCGGTGTGGAAGAAAACTCGAGCGGCCGTGTCGACGTCGGGTATGGGAGCGCGCTTGCTTGCTCGGCGGGGCGATGACGGCCTTTGGGCAGGTGGCCCGTTCTTCCCTGCCGGGTGGGACATGGAGGGCGGGGGACCGCAACCGTGGACTGCGACAACTTGGGTGCTGAAAGATCTTCGCGAGTGGGGTGTCGCGGCCAGCGCCTTGGGCAACACCGCGCACAAACTCGAATCGGTCACGTGGGAGTATGACGATCTGCCCTATTGGGGCGGGGAAGTGGATGTCTGCATCAACTCGTGGACCTTGTCCAACGGTTTGTGGTTAGGCGCCGACGTCGACGGAATTGTGGACTGGTTCCTCGAGCATCAGCTCGACGACGGTGGATGGAACTGTGAGTGGGTGGATGGTGCGACGGTTGGGTCTTTCCACTCGACACTAAACGCGCTGATCGCATTGCTGGACTATCAACTGACAAGCGGCGATACCCAGCGCGTGGGTGGCGCTCGTCGTGCCGGTGAAGAATACCTACTGCAGCGTGAACTGTTCCGGCGCCGATCAACTGGCGACACGGTGGGGGACTGGGCCTTGAGTCTCGCGCACCCCCGCAGGGCCTACTACAACGTACTTGCCGCGGCCGATTACTTCCGTGCGGCCGCTGAGGCGGATAAGAGTGCTCCGGATCCACGTATGCGCCGGGCCATAGCTCATATTCGCTCGCTACAACAGCCTGACGGTCGATGGTTGCAGGGGCATCGGCTGGCCGGCGATGTGTGGTTTCATCAGGATGTTGGGAAGGGAAAACCCTCGAAGTTCGTCACTTTGCAGGCATTGCGGGTGCTTGGCTGGTGGGATGCTCGAACTCCCGCTCACGGGTAGAGCTAGGTGCAGGTTAGTCGTATGACTTTATGCCAAGTACGGCTATCGGTTCTCAGGACGCCACTCGAGGCTTGTTGCTGTGGTGCTACGAAGCCCCAGAGGTGAGATGAGGCTCCGTAGCGTAGCGATGTCAGCCCTCTAGCAATTTGGGGCTACCTGTGTTCCGGCTCCTCGGGTGCGCAAGGTGAGGTCGGTGGATCCGCTGACGGGGCACTGACCTGGTGCGCAGGTCGACCCACCGCAACCAGTCGCGCAGCCCGCGGCTTCGGTCGCCGATGTGCCAGGAGTATTCTCCGGAGCAATGAGCTCACGCCCCTCGCTACCAAGCACGGTGTAGCCAGCGTCGCGGATCATTTCGAGATCGCGACGCGCCTCTTGCCCTTCGCTCGTCAGATAGTCGCCCAGAAAGAGCGAATTGGCGACCTGTAGCGCGGTTGATTGCAGGGAACGCAAATGCATTTCACGTCCTCCGGCCATTCGAAGTTCGGTGGAAGGGCAGGCCAGACGTACCAAGGATAGGATTCGTAGACAGGCCAAAGGAGTCAGTTCCCACTGCCCTTCAAGTGGAGTCCCGTCAAAAGGCATGAGGAAGTTGACCGGGATGGAGTCGACCTGCATTTCGCGCAGTGCCAGAATGGCTTCGACGAGTTGTTCGTTGCTTTCGCCGAGCCCTGCAATGAGGCCCGAGCAGGGGGAGAGTTCGGCCTGTTTGGCCTTGGCCACGGTAGCTACGCGCTCGCTGTACTCGTGGGTGCTGCAGATCGACGGATACATCGATTCAGAGGTATTGATGTTGTGGTTATAAGCGTCGGCACCTGCCTGGTGCAGGCGCTGGGCCTGGCCTTCCTTCAAGATGCCAAGGCAAGCGCAAACCTCAACTTGAGGGTGTTCCTCTTTGAGGTTGCTAATCATCGTGGCCACCCGATCCACGTCGCGGTCCGAGGGCCCCTTGCCGGAGGCGACCATGCATACGCGCGAGGCACCGGCTGCAATTCCCAGACTGGCTTGATGGACGGCCTCGTCGGTCTTGAGCCAACTGTACTTGAGGACCTCGGCTTTAGAACCTAGGCGTTGGGAACAATAGGTGCAATCCTCTGGGCAGAGCCCCGACTTGAGGTTGACTAAGTAATTGACCTTGACGGTATAGCCGAAGTGCTTATGGCGTAGCCGGGCGGCCGCGTGCACGAGCTCAAGAGTTTGTGCATCCGGTGTCTGCAGAATCTGTAATGCTTCCTCGGTGGTGAGCTGATGGCCTGCGTCGATTCGTTGCGCAAGTTGCCAAGGGTCAAGAGTCTGCGCGGGTGAGCTGTCGGCTGCGAGGTGCATCGCGGAAGGCGCCTTTCGTCGGGTCGGTTGCTGCGCTGTTAGGTGACTTGAACGCTGTTCAAGTCACCGCCTGTTGTCACTCTACACAGAATGCCGCCCCTACGTGAACACTGTTCAATGATATTGCAGTGTGTGTTGACCCTGCACGAGAAAAAATGCCCCCGCCCACCGAACTGAAGATCAGTTCGCCATGGACGGGGGCATCAGCCGACGGGCTAGACGACGAGAGATTCGCGAAGAATCAGCGGATTTTCCAGATCACCGGCGTAAAGCAGGCCTCCGGACTGATCGGTCAGGTCCAGCATCTGCTGGTTATTGCGTAGCTGCAGTCGGTTCAGGCAGGAGAGTGGGAAGGTCTCGGCGAACAAGCCCAGTGCGTCAAAGTGCTCGGCGAACTGAGGATTATCGCGTCGGTAGCTCAAGAGTCGATCCGACACGATGCTCCAGAAGGTCTCCTCCGTTAACAAGCCCTCGGCATCCAGCAACGGAGCAAGGAACCGGAAGAAAGAGTCGAAAACATCGGTGAAAATTGAGAGCACCGGGTCCCCGCCGGTACGTACCCGGCGAATTTCCTCGGGCAGGTGCACTCGATCGGAAAGCACCGCGATCTCTTCGCCAAGGTCCTTCATCAGTGCCTTGCTGATGGCACCATCACGCAGAACGAGGATGACGTTCTCACCGTGGGGCATAAATGCCAAGTCATAGGCGGCTAGGCAGTGCACCAAGGGCACCAGATAAGCGTCGAGGTAGTCGCTGACCCACTGTTCTGGCTCTTGTCCACTGCGCCGAATGAGCGCACCGGCAAAGCTGCGACCTTCGTGATCGACATGCAGGAGGCTTGCCATGGTGGCTAAGGTCTCCCCCTCGGCCAGCATATGCACGGGGGATTCGCGCCACAGCGCGGCCAGCATCTTACGTTGCGCCGCCGATGGTTTGGTCGCCGCCTCGAACTGGCGATTACGGTAGCCGACGGCTGCGACCTCGCGCAGTAGACCTACGGGCGCCTTCGCAAGATATGGGTCGGCGTCAAAGAGCTCACCTAGCCACTGGTTGATGGCCGGAGTGACCTTCATATAATCCGCGCTCAGTCCGCGCATGAATCCCATATTCAGAATCGACATGGCCGTTTTGACGTAGTGGCGAGTCGGATTGGAACGGTTGAAGAAGGTGCGGATGGACTGCTGTGGCTGGTAGTAATCCTGTGTCGCACCCAAATAGATCAAATCTTGATTTGCGATGTCGTTGGCAAAGGTCGTCGACAGGCGGTTCTCCCACTGCCACGGATGTACAGGCATCAACAGGTAGTCCTCGATACTTCGAGAGGTTCCCAGCAGCGCCGTGCCTAAAATACCTTCCAGACGCGCCCGTTCGGCAGGACCGAGCTCGGTCTCGAGCAGCTGCTCGTAAGACAGCGAATCCATGGTCGAGAATTCGGCGGCGTCGTGGTGTGCCGCTAGCCAGCCTAGCTTGATCGCAGATCCGGTTTCCGGGGCATAGCGAAGATAATCGGTGCGGCCGATACCCATTCGACCGTTATTGGCGACGAAGCAGGGGTGCCCCTCGGTCATGGCTGCCTCGATGCGTTGGAAAGCGGAGGCGGCGTCGCCGGAAAACTCGGCCAGATCTGCACTGCTGTGGTCGGCGTGCAACTGCTTGTAGCAATGCCCGGCCAGTGTCGAGTTCAGTTCTTCGAGGTAGGTGGGAAGCTGTTCCTCGCGAAGGGTCAGTCGCTCGGCGAAGCTGGTGATGAAGTCCAGGACGTTGACCGAAGCCTCGGTCCAATGCCCATCAATGAGCGTCTCGTGGCGAATCGAGGCTGGGTCCACGATCCAGTGGTTGAGCAGGTAGCGGCCGGCGGCGAAGTCATAGCGCTCGGTGGGGGAGTCGATGCGGAAGCGGCCGTCGTCCAGTGCTACTGGTTCGAGTAGTCGTTCATGACCGAACTCGCCGATCGCCTTGGCCAGCACATGGCGGTTGGCTGTCGCCCAACGCGCTGGCGTTAGATGTGCGGCTCCGGTGCTCGTGCCGGTGACACGTTCAAAGTCGGCGCGTGTGCAGATCGAGAGCAAGGCGTGCTTCGTACTCCCGTCTTCCTCAAGAAGCTCAACCGGGCCCACAGGAGCGAAGCCAACGCGTGAATTCAATGCCTGAATAGCCTTATTGCGAATATCGGGTTCCACGACGACACGTTCGGTTCCCGGCTGGGCGAAAGCGTAGCCCAATGCTGCGGTCATCGCCTCAAGGGTGAAGCCCGGTTCGGGTGCCTGTGGCTGTGGCGCGAGGAAATGCAGGCCAAGGTCACCGCGCACATAGGGGTATCGGCCCGCCAAAGGGGAATTAGTCGGGTCGTAGAGTTCGACAAGGAACTGTGGCCCTTCGGCGTCCTCGGCAATGAGGACGTGATACTCGGCAGCTTCGACCAAGGGAGCATAGGCCTGCTGAATTTCCGCGACGCTGGCAGTGGGCATGCCCCAGAAGCGTGCGTGCTCCGTGGCGATCCACGAGTGCAGGAGTTCGGCATCGGCGGGTAGCTGCGCGCTACGGAAGGTGTAAGTTTGGGTCGTCATGCTCTCTCTCCTAGTCGAGTGCGGTCGCAGTGGCCGGCAGGATGCTGCTGGGAAGCCCTTCGAGTTCGGCGGCACCGAACTTTTGGAAGGCGATGCGTTCTTCAACCGGGTATACCTCTCGACCGGCAAGGCGATTAATGAGCACCGAATTGCGGTAGGCGCCCATACCCAGGTCGGGGGCGGTGAAGCCGTGGGTGTGCAATTCGGCGTTCTGCACGAAGATGTCTTGCGCGCGGCCAATGCTGTAATTCCGGTCTACATCAAAACGGCCATCGGGAAGGTAGCTGATGCGCTCGGAAATTCCTTTCAGGAATTCGCCGGTGGCCTGACGGTAGCCGGTGGCAAGCACCAGCTGGTCGGTTCCGAAAATCATCTCTTCGTCGGTGCGATCATGGTTCAGGGTCACCTGCAAGGTGTCTCCGGCCGGGCGCACCTCGCGTAGCGACGACCCGGTGCGCAAGTGCACATTCGGGGCTCCGTGGACGCTGCGTTGATACAGCTCTTCGTGGATTTCGTCGATCAAGTCGGCGTTGATCCCCTTGTACAGGCCTTTCTGGGCCTTGGAGAGGGCATCGCGTCGGTCCATTGGCAGTGCATGGAAATGGTCGATGTACTCCGGTGACGTCATTTCCAAGGTCAGCTTCGTGTATTCCAGCGGGAAGTAGCGTTCGGATCGAGTGGACCAGACCAAGTGATCCTCTTCCGGCAGGCTACGCAGCAGATCGAGGAAGATTTCGGCGGCACTTTGACCACTACCCAAGACCGTGACTACCTTGCCACGCTGGGAATCGGGTACCTCAGCAAGGATTTGACCGCGTCGAAACAGGTACTCGCTACTATGCGTTACCGCGCCGCTTCCCAACGCCGCGGAGGTGACAGAGTCGGGTAGGTAGGGCTCGCTACCGGTGCCAAGCACGAGCTTAGTGGCGCTGAAAGAAAGCAGGCCTTGATCGGTGAGGACCGATAGTTCGTAGCGCCCATTCTGGTAGCTAATGTCCATGACACGGTGCCCGAACTTAACGCTGGGCAACTGCTCTGCGGCCCACGCGAGGTAATCGCTGTATTCGTTGCGCAGGGCATAGAAATTTTCGCGGATATAGAACGGGTAAATCCGCCCATTGAGCTTCATGTAGTTCAGGAATGAATAGCGATTGGTCGGATCCGCCATGGTGACCAAATCGGCCATGAAAGGAACCTGCAGATGGGTGCCGGGAAGCATCATGCCCGGGTGCCAACTAAAGGAATCGCGTGCCTCGAGTACGGCCAGCGAAAAATCCGGCAAACCATCGCTCAGCGCGGCAAAGCCCAGATTGAAGGGGCCGGCGCCAATGGCGATGACATCGTAGTGTTCGTGGGTCGTGGGGGTGCTCATGCGGTGGCCTCATTCATGTGTTCGCTCAGGATTTCATTGCCGACACGGCTAATCTCGTCGAGGATTTCGACCAAGCTTGCCAGTGGCGTATTCGGGTTCAAGATGGTCAGCTTGAGCATGCGTTGGCCCTCGACGGTCGTGGCCGCAATCATCGCTCGTCCGCTGGAGTAAAGACGGCGTCGTATTTCATTGGTCAGTTCATTGCGTGTCTCGTTATCCAACGGCCAGCCGCGCTCTTCGAACCAGAACACCACGGTAGAGAGCTGGACTGGAGCGGCGAGGTGCAGATCCGAACGCAGCGAAATTTCTCGCTCAAGATCCTCGGCTAGCTCGATCACACGGTCGAACATTTGGCCAATGCGGGCGGCGCCGAGGTTCCGTAGCGTGACCCATAGTTTCAGGGCGTCGAAACGGCGGGTGGTTTGTAGCGATTTGTCGACCTGGTTCGGAGTCTGCTGAGCTTCGGAACTTGGGTTTAGGTACTCGGCGTAGTGGGCGATTGCCGCAAAGTTTCTTCCGTCGCGCAACACCAAGGCGCTGGAGCCGATGGGCTGGAAGAAGGACTTGTGGAAATCGAGGGTTACCGAGTCCGCGAGGTCAATGCCCGATAGCCGCTGTCGGTGCTGTTCGGAGACCAGCAGGCCGCAACCATAAGCCGCATCCACATGGAACCACGCTCCACATTCTCGAGCTAGCTCAGCCAATTCGTTCAAGGGATCGATTGCGCCAAAATCGGTGTTTCCTGCTGTCGCCGAAATGGCCATGGGCACCAGGCCTGCCGCACGGTCGGCCGCGAGGCTGGAGCGAAGCGCGTTTACATCCATTCGGTGCTGAGCATCGGTGGGAACGCTGACTACGGCGTCCGGCCCCAAGCCCATGAGTTTGGCAGCGTTCACGATGCTGAAATGTGCGTCCTGAGAGGTGTAGATCCGCAGGGCGGCTTGACGATCGGCAAGGCTACCGTGGGAGCACTTGGCGGTTGCGACATTACGCGCAATCAACATGGCCTGAAGGTTCGATTGGGTGCCGCCCGAGGTGAAAATGCCGTCGGACTGTGCCTCATCGAACCCGATGAGGGAGGCACTCCAGGTCATCAACCGACGTTCAATCATCGTGGCACCGGCACTTTGATCAAAGGTATCCATCGACGTGTTCAGCGAGGTTACGAAATTTTCGGCAGCGACGGCTGGGACGAGCACCGGGCAGTTGAGATGTGCTGCGTACTTTGGATCGTGGAAGTAGACCGCATCTCGAAGATAGAGGTCGTGGACTTCGTCGAAGACCTCGCGGAGGTCTTCCAGCGGTGAATCCAGATCCACGGCGTTTACTGCTGCCGCTAGCTCGGACGGTGCCGGGCCCGTGGTTGGTGATGAGACGGTGGCGAAGCGAGCTGCTACTCGAGCGGTCGACTCTTGGGTTGCCAGCAGATAATCCTGCACTGAATGGGAGTCCAGTACTGCCGGTTCGAACTGTCGCTGAGCCGTGGGCGCCGGAGGGGCCGTCGGCAAGGATTCTGTAGAGATGCTCACAATCAATCCTCGGGTCGTATGTATAGAAGATTTGGCTTAGCTAACTTAGCGATGACTATTAACATCACAAGCCCCTTAGCTAATGCAAGTGTCCCCAAGTCGAACTCCGGTTCGCAGCGAGGGGAAGCTTGCATTTTGAACGACTCGGAGAGATCATCTCGCGGGACGCGCGAGCCAAGAATTCAATTTCGAGACACAAGGATTGCGTTATTTCTCGTCCTAAACCGAGTCGAGAACACAATCTGCCACACGGGAATATTGCCCATAATCAGCTTTCGCTCAGTGTTGCTCGTTGCAGGGGTCTAGCTCGGTAAATGCACGGCCGGAGAATGGCTCGATAGCTATGGATGTCTTGAAGGCTTCCGTGCCGTTGACGGATTATAGCCATGCTGGCGGGCATCTTTTCGGCCGGTCCGCGCGTGAGGCGATCGACCCTCCGAACTTTTTTGGCCCGATGTTGAATACGAAGGTTTAAGTTTTGAGCGTTTCAAACTCGCACAAGTCATGCCGTTTCGTGCGTGGCTTTTTCTGATGTGAACCGGTTGAATTTTGGGCACGGGCTCATCGCCGCCGACCCGTGGAAGTCGTAGGCGCAACTAATTGCTCACGCGCCACTATCGGTAGTCGCTGAACTTACTCAGTGGGCCCCACATCACTAAGGAACGAGTCCGATCCTCGTGGGTCATATATTACGAATGTGTCTTATCCCACGTTTTTTGAGGGGTGTGGCCAGCTCTAGTCTTGCCGATAAGGGGTAATGCGTGGGATCCAGCAAGCGACATGTTCTCGGTAGCTATGGAATGAGGCGCCGAAGCGCTCGTGGAGATCCTTCTCTTCCACGGGGCGGACAGCCCAGTTCCACACGGCGGCGCCGGCAAATGCGTAAATGACCGTGAGCCACGAGCCGATGATGAGCCCCACGGCTATGCCCTGCGTGATACTCGCAGCCGCCATCGGATTTCGAATCCAGCGATAAGGGCCGGCGATCACAAGACGTGTCGGCATGGCCGAAGGTAGGGGAGTGCCTTCGCCCAGTCGTGACATGGTCGCGGCCGACCAAATTGCCGCAACGCTACCAAGAATAAAGAGCCCGTAACCGAATCCCGCGACGGCTGAGTGCCATGAAGCGCCCAGAGCCAATCGGTACTCGTAGTACCAAATCATCCCGGGAATGAGCGCTAAAAAGACGATCCAAAATATTGCCATCTGTCGCAGGGTGCGCAACAGGTGAGCCCGTGCTGTGGCAATGGGCGCCTTGCGAAAAGTAAACGGTCCGCGCAAGAGCAATTCTCCGGGGACGCGCCGGTAGCGCAGGATCATGCCAGAAGCAATGGTGCCGGCCATGGCCAAGAGCATGATGAGTGACCCCCAACCGGCTCGAGTAGTGGCCAAGGCGTAGCCAGTCGTGCCCAGCGCGGCAATTGCGGTGTAGGGGATCAGGACCCAGATAACCGGAACATACCCCGCCGCAGCGATGGCCGAGGTAACGACGAACAGCGGAAGATCGAAAAGCGCGACGACCGCCGGATTAAGGCCCCCGAGTGTGGCCTCGCGCACTTCGGGAGAGAACATCAGCGCCAACCACCAGCCAGTGGCCGCCACAGCTTGCAGCGCAAAGTATGTGCGCGCAAGGTGATAGTGCCGCGCTGATGGGCTAGTGGCTGCATTGGACACACTGTCAGCATAGGTCACCGACGAAATTAGCGGGTCCGCCGTGGCGCCGCAGATCGGTTCTGTGTTCAGCAATGCCCGGTACACTGGCCACATAATCGGGTCATATGCGGTCTGCGATGTCGTTCCTTAGGATCCGACTCCTACAAGTTGAGGGCACCACCACCAGTGAAACTCGTCATCGATGCACGGTACGTCAGGATTACTCATCACGACGGAATCAGCCGGTTTACCGCCGGACTTATTGCAGCAGTCAGTGAGTACGCCGATGTCACCATGCTGATTCACGACGAGAGGCAACTCGATCATTTGCCCCGACTGCCCTACCTGAAAATCAATGCTCCGACCTCGGTGCTCGAACCCTTGGCGGCCCTTCGGGTCAACAAGCTGAAACCCGACGTTGTCTTTTCGCCGATGCAAACCATGGGTTCCTGGGGACGCAAGTTTCCGCTGGTCCTGACGCTGCATGATCTGATCTACTACGCCCACCCCAAGGCGCCGGGCTTTCTTCCGGCGCCGATTCGCGCAGGTTGGTACCTCTTTCATCAGGTCTACTGGCCGCAGCGGATGCTACTTAACCGCGCCGATGCGGTGGCCACGGTGTCCCACACAACGCGCGACCTGATGCGCCAGCATCGCCTCACACGACGCAAAATCGGGATCGTGTCTAACGCGCCCAATCCTGTCGATGCGGTGCGCGACCTTCAAACGCAACCGGCGAAGACACTCCTTTATATGGGGTCCTTTATGGCCTATAAGAACGTTGAGACGTTGATTGATGGCATGGCGTCACTGCCGGATTACGAGCTGCATTTGCTCAGCCCCATTCGCCCCGATCGCCAGACTGAGCTCGAGGAAAGGGCGCGGCCCGGCACGCGGCTCGTATTCCATAACGGGGTCAGCGACACCGAGTACGCCGAGCTTTTAGCCCGTTGCACCGCTCTGGTGACACTCTCGCGCGAGGAAGGATACGGTCTTCCGCTGGTCGAAGCGATGTCGACCGGAACCCCTGTGGTGGTAAGCGACATGCCGATATTTCGTGAAGTCGCCCAAGATGCGGCGCTCTACGTCAGTTCGGATAGCGCCGAAGGCTTTGCGTCCGCGGTACGAGAACTAGCGGACGGGGATCGGTGGCGTGAGCTGTCTCGACGCTCGGTGGCGAATGCGCAGCGTTATTCTTGGCAGCATTCCGCGCGGCAACTAATGGAACTTTGCGAGTATGCGATAACTCATAGTCGAGTGCATCGCTGAACCGCCGACCTCCGGCCCTGGGCACATCCAGCGAGGCCCGAAAAATAGCGGTTGAGTAGTGATTTGGCCCATCTCGCGGGCTGATTTGTCACTCTGAGAGTCGGGGTGCTAGAGTATTACTCGTTGCAATCCTCCATAGCTCAATTGGCAGAGCATTCGACTGTTAATCGAAGGGTTACTGGTTCAAGTCCAGTTGGAGGAGCCAATTTGGCCTCGATTCTTTTCAAGAATCGAGGCCATTTTCATTTCTGGCATTATTTCTGCGTTTTCACGCATTTCCCTGCGGTCACTTCGGTGCCCTCCCCGGTTCCTGACCCCTTGCAGTAAACGCTCAGCTTCCCCTTGGCCCATCTAGCAAAAGCGATAGACTTTCAGATCGGTAGCAATTGCACCCGCAGAATGACTTTCGGCCGATAGGGTTACTCCTAAAGGTGGAGTCGTTGAAACCCATGCG
This sequence comes from Glutamicibacter sp. PS, assembly GCA_031317595.1. GTDB lineage: Bacteria > Actinomycetota > Actinomycetes > Actinomycetales > Micrococcaceae > Glutamicibacter > Glutamicibacter endophyticus. The sequence continues at coordinate 1,738,934 of JANCMB010000001.1, read as the reverse complement.
GGTGTTAGCGTTGAATCACCGGTTGCCCGGCAATCTAAATACTGGAGTAGAGCATGTCGCACGCGGAGTCGTCGCAGGTGAACGGAAGTCTGAAGGACAGTCTCAAGGACGCGAAAACGCAGGTCGAGGGGCTGAAGGACCTCGTTCCCCAGCAGCTCAATGACGAAGTCAAGCTGGCCACCACCACGTTGAAAAGCAAAGGTATCAGCGTCGGCGTGGCAGCCGCACTCGGCGTCGGGGCGCTACTGGTTGTTCTACTATTCGTCATCGCGGTTGTCGTGACCCTAGTAAACGTTCTGGCGATTTGGTTGCCTGGCTGGCTTTCCGCATTGATTGTTGCCGTCTTCTTCCTGCTGGTTGCCGGAGTGCTGGCGCTGATCGGTTACCGCAAGGTCAAAAAGGCGTTGCCGCTGACTCCGGATGACGCTATTCGTGGCATCCGGCACGATATTGGCGTGCTCAAGGACGGTAGCGCATTCGACGAATCCACGTTGGATGAGCCACTGCGGCCGAAGAAGGAAGAGAAGGACGAAGAAGCGGCCGAAGACAAGGAAAAGAAGGTCAAGGAGCCGGCTCCAAGCATTGACGAATTGAAGCTACGCACCAACCGTCGCCGTCGCCAGATCCAGGCGCTGCGCGACAACCTGGGGGCCAGCATGGAAACCCCGAAGGCCAAATACGATCAGGCGCGGAACTTCGCCGATCGTATGGGTCAGGGCGTGACCGGCTTCGCCGCAAAGGCACGTACCGTGGTCAATCCCTCCGGTGATCCTGCCGGAGACCGTCCAGAAGGCCGGGACTTTCGCCGCAAAGTGGAAAAAGTAAAGCCGATTGCCATCATCGCTGGATCGTTGGTGGCGCTAGGACTCATTATTCGTAAGCTCGCTCAGCGAGGATAGTCGGTGACCGGGTGTTGCAGGACAACGCCTGTGCCTCTGTTCTTGATGCGGCCGGGCCGGTGGGTAACCACTTCGGAGCATTTGTAGATACAGGGAGGGCACTGTCATGGTGTGGATTGCCGTAGCGGCCGCCGTTTGCGGTGCCTTTGGGCTCGCCTTCGGCGCACAGCTGCAGTCCATGGCCGTGCGTTCACACGCCGGCGGACTTAGCCTCAGCCTCGGAAATGTTGGGAAATTGCTATCTTCCGGGCGCTGGGTCGGCGGCCTGTTGCTTCTGGGCCTTGGTATGGTGCTGAACGTTTTTGCGTTGGCCAGCGCACCGTTGACGGTCGTACAACCTATAGGTGCCATCGCCTTGGTCATCACCACGGTGGTCAACTCGAAGGTCAATAACCTCACCTTGAACCGTCCCACCGTGATGGCGATCATCAGTTGCATGGCCGGCTCGGTGGGCTTCGTCTTGTTGGCGATCGCCGTGACCAACGCCAGCAATGAGATCACCGCAGCCGAGGCGCTGACGATTGAGGGCATTCTGGCCCTTGTGGTGATCTGCTTCGGCGGCTTGTATCTCATGTTCCGCCGCCGTTTGGGCGCCTTCTTCTATATTGTGGCCGCCGGGGTGCTCTTTGGTTTCGTGGCCGTCCTGGTGCGCACACTAGCCGTTTCGGTCGTGCACCTAGATGGTCGAAGCCTTTGGACGCTGCCTTGGCTGGCCGTCGTGGCGGTGGTCGTCGCCGGGCTCTTAGGCACCTATTTCGTACAGAATGCGTACTCGAAGGGTCCGCCCGATCTGGTGATCGCCGGGCTGACCGTGATCGACCCGATCGTGGGGATCGCGTTGGGCATCTCGATACTTGGAGAATTGCGTCCCGACGTACATCCGGCGATGTCTGTGGCCATGGCCGTCTGCGCGCTCTTGGCCATTATCGGCGTGGTAGCCCTCTCCCGGCACCACCCGGATGTGCTCGAGCGTCGAGCCAAAGCTCGCAATGATAAAGAATCCGTGGGGCAGGGCACGTACAACCTTGCCGAGAACAAGTTCATGACTGACAGCTAAGGACAACGAGTGGCCAAGGAAAACCCGCTGACCATCGTCATCGCCGCCGATACGTATCCACCAGATGTGAACGGCGCTGCAATGTTTTGCTACCGCTTGGCTACGGCCATGCACGCGCGCGGCCACCGCGTGCACGTGCTGGCCGCGCGCGGTAGCAAGGGCGCAACCTACACCGAGGTGCGTGACGAGGCCATCGTGCACCGGCTGCGTTCCCACGCTGCGCCCACGCACGATTACTTCCGCATCGTCTTCCCCTGGGAAGTTAATCGGGAAATCGACAAGTTGCTGAACGATATCAAACCCGATGTGATCCATGCCCAGAGTCACTACATGATTGGGCAGCACGCATTGGCCTACGGGCGTAAACATTCGGTACGCACCGTGGCCACCAACCACTTCATGCCCGAAAACCTCGACCCGTTCCTGCCCTTCCCTCGCTGGTTCAAGCGCATCGTGGCACGGAACTCGTGGCGCGATATGGGCAAGATCTTCGGTCGAGCCGACGCGGTGACCACCCCAACCCCGTTGGCGGCCAAGGCCATGCGTGAACGGGCCGGGCTGGAGCAGGTTCTGCCGCTGTCCAATGGCATCGAGGTAGGCAACTACGAACTGGCCGAGGGCGAGCAGATCGCGAAGAACCCCGAACCGACGATCCTCTTTGCTGGACGTCTGGCGGTGGAAAAGAACATCAACGAGCTGATTGAGGCGCTTCCGCTGATGCGCAAGGTGCCCAATGCCGTGGTGGAGATTGTCGGTGGCGGCGAGCAGCGTGCACCGTTGGAGAAACTGGCCACAGAACAGGGTGTAGCCGAACGGGTGCGTTTCCTCGGACACGTCAGTGACGAAGAGTTGCGGGCAGCCTATTTACGCGCGGATGTGTTCTGCCAACCAGGCACCGCCGAGCTGCAATCCTTGGTCACGCTCGAGGCCCTCTCGGCCTCGAAGCCGGTCGTGCTGGCCAACGCAATGGCGCTTCCGCACTTGGTGGACGTGGGAGTCAACGGATACATGTTTGAGCCAGGGGACCGTGCCGACCTGGCCGACCGGCTCGATACCATTCTCGCTCTCGACGAGGCTGAACGCGCCAAAATGGGCGAAGCCGGGCACCGCAAGGTAATGAATCACGCCCAGAATAAAACCATGGACGCCTTCGAGGCACTGTATCGCGGACAGACGGTCGGGATTCTGTAGGCTACGGCCCGTCGAATCGCGCAAAAGCCGACCCATGCCATAAGATATTTCGAGTGTGTTGGGCTAATGCCCGCGGCACATAGTGGGGCGTTAGCTCAGTTGGTTAGAGCAGGGGACTCATAATCCCTTGGTCGTCGGTTCAAGTCCGACACGCCCTACCACCGCGGCGGCGCCGGGGCCCTTGAGTACAGCAAGGGCCCCGGCGCCGCCGCTTGTTTTCCTCCCCAAGTATCCCAGGGCAGGAGGATCGAGGGGCGTTGATCGGAGATCAACAGTGCCGGATCGATATATTCTCCGTTCAAGCGCACACCCCAATGTAGGCAACGTGCCGAACAATGGGCGCCGGTGCTCAACTCACCCAGTTTCGCCCCGGCCTCCACCCAGTCGCCCTCGTGCAGTGTGGCCACGAGTGGCTCCAGGCTGGTGGTGTAGCCATATCCGTGGTCGATCACCACCACCGGCCGATCGACCACGGTGCCGGTAAAGGTAATGCGCCCGCGTTGCGGGGCCAGTACCTGTTGCGGTGGTTGGGCCGTTAAGTCCACTCCGCGATGTCCCGCTAGCCAGCGCTGCGCCGGAGGGTCAAATGGGCGCAGTACCGTCACCGTGCCGGGCAGTGGCCAGCGCCAGGCATCTGGATGCGGGGTAGGGGCACCCTGGCTCAACGTTGTCACTGGAGCACTTCCCAGTCCCAGCGAGAGGAAGGCTGCCAACAGCACCGTGGCAGCCCGTCGCACGATCGTCACCAACAGAGCGTTCATGGGTCTTAGCATGGCCACTCCAACGCCGCACGAGGCGCGGCCATCAGCGGGCTGTGGGTAAGCCGGCTCACGTTAGCCGGCAAGGCGTCGTGTAGTACACTAAGAACTGCAGTTTTGTGCAGAAATCCTCAGGATCGAACCAAGACTGACTTCGCGTGCGATTTTCCCGAACGAGATAACTCACCCGGGCGCTGCGGCCCACTGGTCCGACTTCGGTCGGAGGGCGGCGCGATCGCACTAGGGCGGAAGGCCACAAGGGCCCGACGCGTCAACCACAACAACGAGGGCAGTTACCGCGGTTGCACTATGCAACCGGTCCGCCACTGCTGGAAGGAGTTGCGACATGCCAGTCGTAACCATGCGAGAGCTGCTGAACAGCGGCGTGCACTTTGGACACCAGACCCGTCGCTGGAACCCGAAGATGAAGCGTTTCATCCTCACCGAGCGCAACGGCATCTACATCATCGACCTGCAGCAGTCGCTGTCGTTCATCGACCGCGCCTACGAGTTCGTGAAGCAGACTGTGGCTCACGGCGGCTCGGTGCTGTTCGTCGGCACCAAGAAGCAGGCTCAGGAGTCCATCGCCGAGCAGGCTAACCGCGTTGGCCAGCCGTACGTGAACCACCGTTGGCTCGGCGGTATGCTGACCAACTTCCAGACCGTTTCCAAGCGTGTTGCACGCATGAAGGAACTGGAAGAGATCAACTTCGAGGACGTTGCCGGTTCGGGCCACACCAAGAAGGAACTGCTGCTGCTCAAGCGCGAGCTGACCAAGCTGCAGGCCAACCTGGGTGGTATCCGCAACCTGAGCCGCACCCCGTCGGCTCTCTGGGTTGTTGACACCAAGAAGGAGCACCTGGCCATCGACGAGGCTCAGAAGCTGGGCATCCCGGTCGTCGCCATCTTGGACACCAACTGCGATCCGGACGAAGTCACCTACCCGATCCCGGGTAACGACGACGCCATCCGCTCCGTGAACCTGCTCACCCGCGTTGTCGCCGACGCCGTTGCTGAGGGCCTGATCGCCCGCAACAACAAGGCAGCCGGCAAGACCGAGGGCGCTGCAGAGCCGCTGGCCGAGTGGGAGCGAGAGCTGCTCGAGGGCGAGAAGGCCAAGGCTGAGGCTCCGGCCGAAACCGAGGCTCCGGCCGCCGAGTAGTCACCTAGCTGACTCTCACGGTTCATCTACCGGTGCTAGCGTGCCGGTGAGATGACGTACACCAAGTCTTGTGGGACGAGCCGGAATCCGGCTCGTCCCACAAGCAAACAAACTTGAAACTCCTAGCTGAATGGGATTGCACGTGGCAAACTACACCGCTGCTGATATCAAGGCACTGCGCGAGCGCACCGGCGCCGGCATGATGGACGTTAAGAAGGCTCTGGACGAGGCCAACGGCGATGCCGAGAAGGCCATCGAGATCATCCGTGTGAAGGGCCTGAAGGGCGCTACCAAGCGCGAAGGCCGTTCGACCGCTGAAGGCCTGGTGGCTGCCAAGGTCGAGGGCACCGCTGGTGTCATGATCGAGATCAACTGCGAGACCGACTTCGTGGCTAAGAACGAGAAGTTCATCGCCCTGGCTAACAAGGTGCTGGACGCCGCTGTGGCTTCCGGTGCAGCCGACGTTGACGCGCTGCTGGCCTACGAGCTGGACGGCAAGAAGCTTGGCGACATCGTCATCGAAGAGGGCGCCATCCTGGGCGAAAAGGTTGTCGTTCGCCGTGTGGCCCGCGTTGAGGGTGCACAGGTCGCCGCTTACCTGCACAAGACCAGCAAGGACCTGCCGGCTCAGGTTGGCGTGCTGCTCGCCGTGGACTCGGACTCCGAGGCTGCCGCTGCCGTCGCCCACGACGTGGCCGTGCACACCGCAGCTATGGCTCCGACCTACCTGACTCGCGACGAAGTTCCGGCCGAGAAGGTTGAAGACGAGCGCCGCATCGCCGACGAGACCGCACGCGCCGAGGGCAAGCCAGAGGCCGCTCTGACCAAGATCGTTGAAGGCCGCCTGACCGGCTTCTTCAAGGAGATCGTGCTGGTCGACCAGGCCTTCGCCAAGGACGCCAAGAAGTCCGTGGGCAAGGTTCTGGAAGAAGCCGGCACCGCACCGGTTGCCTTCGCACGCTTCCGCGTTGGCGCCTAAATAGCGTACCGTCGCGTCTCGACGCGTCAACGCCGCCGATGGCGGCACCCAGGGGAGGGGAGGTGAGCACCGAGAACACTCGGTGCCTCGCCTCCCTTTTCCTACGCCCGGAGTTAGGGATAGTTTGAATCCCAGCACCGCTTTCGAGTTCCTATCGGAAAACAGCAGCAAGGAGTTTGCCCCCATGTCCACCACCCCAGAATCCAAGCGACGTCGCGTCCTGCTCAAGCTCTCCGGAGAAGTTTTCGGCGGCGGGAAGGTCGGTGTCGACCCGGAAACCGTGCGTTCGGTGGCCCAGCAGATCGCGCAGACCGTCGGAGAGGTTGAAGTGGCGATCGTGGTCGGCGGCGGCAACTTCTTCCGCGGTGCCGAACTGTCCGCGGCCGGCATGGACCGTTCGCGTGCCGACTACATGGGAATGCTCGGCACCGTCATGAACTGCCTGGCGCTGCAGGACTTCCTGGAGCAGTGCGGGGTAGAAACCCGTGTGCAGTCCGCCATCGCCATGGCTCAGGTGGCGGAGAACTACATTCCGCGCCGCGCGATCCGCCACATGGAGAAGGACCGCGTGGTCATCTTCGGTGCCGGCGCCGGGCTGCCCTACTTCTCCACCGACACCGTGGCCGCCCAGCGTGCCTTGGAGGTGGACGCCGACGAGGTCCTGATGGCCAAATCCGGGGTCGATGGGGTGTACACCGCCGACCCGAAAAAGGATCCGACCGCGCAGAAGCTGGCCACGCTGACCTACCAGGACGCGTTGGTCAAAAACATTCGCGTCATGGACCAGACCGCGATGACCATGTGCCAGGACAATAAGCTGAATATGCTGGTCTTCGGCATGGAGGGTGAAGGTAATGTGGCGGCCGCCATTCGCGGCGAGCGGATCGGCACCACCGTCACCCCGTAGCACCATCTTTGGCATAGGATGGGAAGAGATTCTTGACATGGACGACTATGTGCTTGAGGAGTACTGGTGATTGAGGAAACCCTGGCGGATACCGCCGAGAAAATGGAGCGCACCCTGGAGGCTGCGAAGGAAGACTTCGCGACGATTCGTACCGGTCGCGCTCACCCGGGCATGTACTCCAAGGTGATGGTGGACTACTACGGTGCTCCGACCCCGCTGCAGCAGCTGGCAACCTTCAACGTTTCCGATGCGCGCACCATCTTGATCACCCCCTTCGACGTCAGCGCCCTGCGCGAAATCGAGAAGGCCTTGGGCGACTCCGAGGTTGGCGCTAACCCCTCCAACGACGGCAAAACCATTCGTGTGGTTCTGCCGCAACTGACCGAGGAACGCCGTAAGGAATACGTGAAGCTCGCTCGCTCCAAGGGCGAAGACTCCAAGGTGGCGCTGCGTGGTCACCGCCGCAAGGCTAAGGACCTGATGGATAAGCTCGTCAAGGACGGCGAAATCGGTGAGGACGAGGGTAGCCGCGGCGAGAAGGATCTGGACGCACTGACCAAGAAGTACGTTGACTCGATCGACGAACTGCTGAAGAAAAAAGAAGCCGAGCTGCTGGACGTCTAATGTCAGCGCCGAGCAACGAAACTGAGGGCACGGCTTCGGCAGTGCCCTCAGTGGCATCCGCGGACAACCCACCGATGACCCGGCGTGAAGCCCGGGCCCGGCGGGAGGCCGAGGAAGCCGCAAAGAAGAAGGCCGGTCGGACCAAGGCCAAGGATGCCAAGCCGGCAGCGCCCACGGCCGCTCCGGCGGACAGCGAGCAAGACCCGGAGCGTGCTGCCAAACTCCAGGCAGCAAAGGCAGGGACGCCGCAGGTGGCACCCGCCATGCCAACGGCGCAAGCAGCCGCTTCGCCGGAACCCCAAGCGAGCCCGGCACCGGATACCTCGACGCCGGTCCCGCAGCCGGCTGCGGCCGCTGCCGAGCCAGCCGGTCAGCAGGCTTCGAGCGCCAAGGCTACGCCTCCGGCCACTGCAGAGGCCGCCAAGCAGGCCCCCGCGCCCGCCCCGGCGACGGAGCCCCCTGCCACGGACCCCGCCGCGAAGGCGGCCGACAGTGACCCGGCAGAACCGAAGGCCTCACGTGCAGGACGCAATCTGCCGGCGGCCATCGGTGTCGGTGGCGTGCTACTGGCCGTGGTGCTCGCCGGACTGTTCTGGTATCCGCCGCTCATTCTCGGCTTGGTGATCGTGCTGGCCGGGCTGGGTTGCTGGGAGGTTGCGCGGGCAACCACCCAGGCGCACACCAGCGTCCAACTCGCCCCGCTGCTCCTGGCCTCCGCACTATTACCGCTTTCGGCGTCATTTGGAGGGCTCGAAGCCGTTGGCTTCGGCTTGCTCGCCAGCTTGCTGGTGGTGGTCGTCTTCAGATTGACCGAGGGGCTCAAGGGTGCCGCCGCCTCGATTATGGCCAGCACCTTCATCATCGTCTGGGTGCCCTTGTTGCTCAGTTTCGCGGTACTGGTGTTACAGCAGGACAACGGCCAAATGCTCATCGCCACGATCTTGTTGCTCGTGGTCGCCAACGACACCTTCGGCTACATCGTCGGGGTTCTCTTCGGTAAGCACCCCATGGCGCCGAAGGTTTCGCCGAAGAAATCCTGGGAGGGCTTCGCCGGATCGTTGGTAGGGGCGATGATCGTGGGCGCACTGACCGCCCAGTTCTGGCTGAATATGCCCTGGTGGAGCGGGTTGATCCTAGCGTTGGTTACGGTGATCGCCGCGACGACCGGCGACCTGTCGGAGTCGACCGTCAAACGCGATCTGGGCGTCAAGGATATGAGTCATATCCTGCCCGGACACGGTGGCATCATGGACCGGCTGGACTCGGTGCTCTTCGCGGTACCGGTGGCCTATCTCGTCTCGCATTTGCTGGAATGGTTCATCGCCGTTTCCTAGCTCGGTTCGCGTCATCGCGGTGCGCCGGTGCTGCGTGGCGAGCGCACACCACATAGAATAGTTGCGTGCTCTTCCGCGTCGGAGAGCCTAGGAATCACCACTCAGTATTGAAGGAAGTCTCGTGTCGCAGCAGCAGGAAGCTCCGTTCTCCCGCGTTCAGGAACAGGAATTCGGCTACAACATGAAGCAGGTCGATGCCTTCCTTTCGCGCGCCCGCGCCACCTTCAACGGTGACGGCACGGACGACAGCGTGGTCACGAGCCACTTGGTGCGCCGCACCACCTTTGCCCCGCAGAAGGGTGGTTACAACGCCCGAGAGGTCGACGGCGCGCTGGACCGGCTCGAGGACGTCTTTGCCAAGCGAGAGCGTGATGACCTGATCGCCCACCAGGGCGAAGAGGTCTGGCTACAGCAGGTGGGTCGCTTGGCAGCGATTCTGCGGGGACGTTTGCACCGCGCCAAGGGTGAACGTTTCCGCCGCCCCTCGCGCTCGAACGCCAGCAGCTACAACGTTGAAGACGTGGACCGCCTGTGTGATCAGCTCATCGACTACTTCGAGCACGATGTGCCGATGAGTGTCGATTCGGTGCGCCGTGTCGAGTTCCGTTCGGCCGTTGGCACCGAGGGCTACGAAGAGTCTCAGGTTGATGCCTTCCTCGACCGCGTGGTCGAGCTCATGGCTTCCATCGACTAACACTCACGAAGTCCGCGCGTCGAGTCTGATGCGCCGGGCAACGGCCTAGGATTCGGGGACGTGTAACCGAGCCATCACCCGGTCCACCTCCGAGGGCACCGTCCGCCGGGTCGCACGGGAAACTACCACCATCGTCAGGAAGGCCAGCGGTACGCTCCAGGCCGCGGGTTGCCGCAATAATTGTGCCCACCAGGTAGCGGTATCGGCGGGCAGCGGCCCGGCGATCAGCAGGGCCAGGGCACAACTGATCGCCCCGACGCTCATTCCGGCCATGGCCCCGCGTGCGGTCAGGTTCCGCCACCAGATCCCGAGCAGAAGTAACGGGCAAATGGTCGAGGCGGTGAAGGCGAAAACGTTGCCGATGGCCCCGGCCAGCGCCAAGGAACTGGTCAACAGCGCGATTCCCACCGGCAAGAACGTGGCCAGTAGCGTTGATATGCGAAAGCCGCGCACGGTCCCGGCAAAAAACTGTTGCGAGAGCGTCCCGGCCAAGGAGACCACAAGCCCCGAGGTCGTGGACAGGAACGCGGCAAAGGCCCCGCCGACCACCACGGCGGTGAGCAGATCGGCGACGGGGGAGTCGAATACCTGTTGCGGTAGCAGCAACACGGTCGCGTCGGTATTGCCGCTTTCACGTAGCTGTGGGGTATAGAGCAGTCCTAAGGTTCCCAGAGTCACCGGGAGCAGGTAGAAGATCGAAAGTAATCCCAACACGATGACCGTGGTTTTACGGGCCGCTTGCCCGGTGGGATTGGTGTAGAACCGCACCAGCACATGCGGTAGCCCCAGCGTGCCAAAGAGCAACGCGAGAATCACCGAGACGGTCTCGTAGCCGCTCATGCCCACGACCGACTGCAACTGTTCACGCAATTCCAGTTGACCGTGCCTGTTCTCCGCGAACGGTCGCAAAGTCAGCAATAAAAAGACGGTGGGGATCACCAAGGCTGCGAGTTTGAACCAGTACTGAAAGGCCTGCACAAAGGTCACCGAACGCATGCCGCCAGAGAGTACGGTCAGGCACACCACGGTGGCCACGATCAGCGGCCCCACCCACCCGGGCAGCCCGGTGGCAATACTCAAAGTCAACGAGGCCCCGTGCATCTGCGGGACGATATACAGCCAGCAGATCACCGCCACCAACCACGCGGTCAGCTTACGAACGCCGGGAGCCGAGTCGAAACGAATCTGGGCGAAGTCCGGGATGGTGTAGGCCCGCGAGCGGCGGAGGGGTGCCGCAACGAAAAGCAACAGCATCAAATAGCCGGCCGTGTAACCGATGGGAAACCACAGACCCGACTGGCCGGTCATCACAATTAGCCCGGCAACCCCCAGAAAGGAGGCCGCGGAGAGGTACTCGCCGCCAATGGCCGAGGCATTCCACCACGGTTTCACGGTGCGTGAGGCCACATAGAAGTCGCTGGTGGTTCGTGACAGCCGTAAACCAAAGACGGCAATGAGCACCGTGGCCAAGCTGATGGTAATCACGGCGGCCAGTGAGAGGGAGTGCATCATTTGGCGATGCTCCGGTAGCGGCGCTCGTTACGCACCGCACTCCAAGTGTAGAGCAGGCCCGCGACGATAATCAGTGGATACATACCTACCCCCAGTACCCACCAAGATAGGGGGATGCCCAGCAGCGTGATCTGCTCCATGCTGGAGCCGGCCATGACCAACGCCGCAAACCCCAGGAGCAGGGCCAGCACCCCGGAGGCCACGCTGATGGCTAAACGCAGTTGCGAGCGAACAAGCTGCCGGACGTAGAAGTTCTCCGCGCTCTGTTCCTTGAGCCCGGTTGTCGGGGCGATGGGTGCATCCGACGGGGCCTGCACGCGTACACGCAGTTTGCGCTGCTCGGCAAAGTGCTGCTGATCGTGCTCGTTCATAGCGGTCGCACCCGGTGCGCGGCAAGCCGCTCGCGCACCTCGGGCAGCGTCCGCCGGGCGATCGGTAGCTCGGTGCCATGGACGATCACCGAGGCATTTCCGGTCTGCAAGCGCATGGTGTCAATCTTGTCCATGCAGACAAGGTACGAGCGGTGAATGCGAACAAAACCTGCCGAGGCCCACTGCTGTTCGAGATCGTTCAGCGGCACCCGGATGAGGTAGCTGGAGTCCTTGGTGTGTAGCCGGGCGTAGTCGCCCTGTGCGTGTACGTAACCGATCTCGGCCAACGGGATCATCTTGGTTATCCCGCCCTGATCCACCGTAATCATTTCGGGTTTCGTCGGGGTCTCATCCACGATTTCGCAGACCCGGCGCACCGACTCGGCGAGCCGTTGCGGCCGAATCGGTTTAAGGACGTAGTCAATAGCGGCCAGTTCGAAGGCCTCGAGCGCTTGGTCCTCATCGGCGGTGACGAAGACAATGACCGGGGGATTGGCGAACCGGGAGATCACCCGGGCAATATCCAGTCCGCTGAGCGCGGGCATGTGAATATCGAGAAAGAGCGCCTGAACGTCATTGTCTTCCAGGGCCTTGAGCGCCGCGGCGCCAGAGGTGGCGCGGTGAATCGTGCCAATGCGTGCGTCCTGCCCTAGCAGGTAGGCGATTTCCTCAACAGCGGGGATCTCGTCGTCCGCGACCACGACATTAATCATGGCCAAGAGTCTACCGGTTCACGCTGGTCGGGGCGCGAAATTTTGGGATGCGTAAGGTGATCATGGTGCCCGCGCCGGGGGCGGTGTCGATGAGCAGTCCATGCTCCTGCCCGTACAACTGACGCAGCCGAATGTCGACATTGCGCAAACCTACGTGTAAGTTCTCGGTGGTTCCGGCCAGCACCTCGGACAGCTCTGCAGGGTCCATGCCCACCCCATCGTCTTCCACCCGGATCACCGCATGCGGGCCCTCCTCGGTGGCGGTGATGGAGATCAGCCCGCCATCGGGGCGGGCCTCCAGCCCATGACGCACCGCGTTCTCCACCAGCGGTTGCAAAGACAAGAACGGAATCTGGGTCGGCAGTACTTCTGGGGCGATCTGCAATGAAACTCGGATGCGCTCGCCGAAGCGGGCCTTTTCGAGCAACAGATACCGGTCGATGGCCTCGAGTTCTTCGGCCAGCGTCGTGAAGTCTCCACGCCGCCGGAAGGAGTAGCGGGTAAAGTCGGCAAACTCAATAACGAGTTCGCGGGCGCGAGCCGGGTCCGTGTTGATGAAGGACGCGATCGCGTTGAGCGAGTTGTAGATAAAGTGCGGTGAGATCTGGGCGCGTAGCGCGCGGACCTGCGCCTCGAGCAGTTGGGCCTTGGACTTATCAAGTTCGGCCAGCGAGACCTGGGTGGAGATAAAGACCGCCACCTCAGAGACCGCCCGCACAAAGCTTGCCCCAGCTTTCGCCGAGACTGCGGTCACCGTGCCGACCGCCGTCTGGTCGACCATGATGGGTGCGGAGACGGCATCGAGCCCGGGAGAACGGTGAACCTGGGTTTTCCGGTCGGCCAAAGCCGCGGCGCTGGTCTGGGTACAGATCTCGCGCAGGTGATCGTTGAATCCGATGGATGACTCGGCCGCGAGCACGGCGGTGGCGTCGCTAATGACCAGCACCTGGCACGCCAAGAGTCGGCGTAGCGCTTTGGCGCTTTTGGCTGCTCCCTCCTGGCTCATGCCGCGCGAAAGGTGCGGTACCGCCACCGACATATGATGCAGCGCCTGAAAAGTGGCCTGCTCGGCATCCGTGCCCATCTCGCGGGTGGAACGCGAAATCTTGAATCCCAGATAACCGATGATCGCGATGCCGACACTCACGGTGGTTACCATCAGGACGATCTGCAAGCCGGTGGACATGGACTTATCCTACGTGCTCGGCGACCGGTTGCCGCTTATCGTTCGGGCGGTGGCCGTTGAGCGCAGGATTGAGTCCGCTGGCCCGAAACTCCTGCGATGCCCCTAGTCGTGAGCGAATGGACTAGGTGATAGTGAGGTGAGTCACAGATGGCGTGAGCCATCGCATCGATGAGGAGAAAAGTGATGACTGCCAACTCGCCAAACGATGTCGATAGCGACATCGACTTTATTGCGGAAAGGGATTCGGCCGAATTCCAAGAGCTACGCCGCACACACCGTAGCTTTGTGTTCCCCATGGCCATATTCTTTTTGGTCTGGTATTTCGCCTACGTGATCTTGGCGGACTATTTCCACGACTTCATGTCGATCAAGGTTATGGGCAATATCAACGTCGGTATCGTACTGGGGCTTTTGCAGTTCGTATCCACCTTTGCGATCACCGCCGCCTACGTGCGCTTCTCGAATAACAAGCTGGACCCAAAGGCCACGAAGATTCGTGAACGCCTCGAAGACGAGGGAGTGAAGTAATGAATTCGTCGCTGATTCTGGCCCAGGCGGCCTCTACCCAGGCGGCCTCTACCCAGGCGGCCTCTACCCAGGTGGGCAATCCCTGGGTGAATATCGCGATCTTCACTGCCTTCGTGGGAGTGACCTTGGTGATCGTGTTGCGTGCGAGCAAGAACAACAAGACCGCGGCCGACTACTACGCCGGTGGCCGCTCCTTTACTGGAACGCAAAATGGTACGGCGATTGCCGGTGACTACCTCTCGGCGGCCAGCTTCCTAGGCATTGTCGGCGCGATTGCCATCAACGGTTACGACGGCTTCTTATATTCCATCGGCTTCCTGGTGGCCTGGCTCGTGGCATTGCTTTTGGTGGCCGAGCTACTGCGCAATACCGGCAAGTTCACCATGGCCGATGTGCTCTCCTTCCGTCTCAAGCAGCAACCCGTGCGTATTGCGGCGGCGGTCTCCACCCTGGCGGTCTGCCTGTTCTACCTCCTGGCCCAGATGGCCGGTGCCGGCGCGCTAGTATCTCTGCTGTTGGGGATCGACGAACGGTTCGGCCAGTCCTTGGTCATCGTGGTCGTCGGCGCACTGATGATCCTCTACGTGCTGGTCGGCGGCATGAAGGGCACCACCTGGGTGCAGATCATCAAGGCCTGCCTGCTGATCGCCGGTGCTTTCATCATGACCGTGTGGACCCTGGCCATGTTCGGGTTCAACTTCTCCGAGCTGCTGGGCAAGGCCGCGGAGGTGGCCAATAACCCTGAGGTCCTCAACCCGGGTCTGAAGTACGGCGTATCCGATACCAGCCGACTGGACTTCATCTCGCTGGGCCTGGCACTCGTATTGGGTACCGCCGGTTTGCCCCATGTGTTGATGCGTTTCTACACCGTGCCCACCGCCAAGGAAGCTCGCAAGTCCGTGGTCTGGGCGATCTGGCTCATCGGCGCCTTCTACCTGTTCACCCTGGTTCTGGGCTACGGGGCTGGCGCGCTGATTGGACCGGATAAGATCAAGGCCGCACCGGGTGGCGTGAATTCCGCGGCTCCGCTGTTGGCCTACGAACTGGGCGGCACCTTGCTGCTCGGCCTGATCTCGGCGGTGGCTTTCGCCACGATCCTCGCGGTGGTGGCCGGCTTGACGATTACGGCAGCGGCATCGTTCGCCCACGATATCTACGCCTCGGTGATTGCCAAGGGCAAGACCACTCCCGAGAAGGAAATGAAAGTCGCTCGCCGTACGGTGATCATCATCGGTGTCTTCGCAATCCTCGGTGGTATCGGAGCGCAAGGTCAGAATGTGGCCTTCCTGGTGGCGCTGGCCTTCGCGGTGGCCGCCAGCGCCAACCTGCCCACCATCATCTACTCGCTGTTCTGGCGGGGCTTCAAAACTCGCGGGGCGGTGTTCTCGATGTACGGTGGCCTAGCCTCGGCGCTGATCTTGATCATCTTCTCACCGGTGTTCTCCGGCTCGGAAACCTCCATGATTCCAAGCCTCGACATTGCCTTCTTCCCGCTGGCAAACCCCGGCATTGTCTCGATTCCGCTGGCCTTCCTGCTCGGCTGGATTGGATCGGTTACCGACAAGGGTCGTGAGGATGAGCAAAAGGGTGCCGAAATGGAAGTCCGCTCACTGACCGGCGTGGGTGCCGAAAAGGCGGTCGACCACTAAGTAAATATCAACTCATCGCATGCAGGGGATGCCTCGAAGCTCACGGGCTTCGGGGCATCTTTTGCGTGCGCGGATAGATAGGTCATTCGCTGAGCGAATGCCGCAGCAATTCGCTGGTGCGGTAGGGGACCAGATCTGCCATTGCCAGTGCCGAATCGGCGCGGGTTACTCCGGGCAGGTGGAGAAGCTGACCATGAATCCGGAAGAGATCATGGGCATCGACGGCGCAGACACGGACCAAAATATCGGCCGATCCGGTCAATCCGTGAGCCTCAAGTACCTGCGGCATCTTGGCTAGCGATTCGGTGATCGAGGCGAGATGGTGCTGCTCGACGTGCAATTCGATAAAGGCCAAAAGGTTGTAGCCCAAGGCGTGGGGCGGAACGCGCACCTCCTGGCCCAGAAGCACCTCGTTCTCCAGTCGATTGAGCCGCGACTGCACGGTATTGCGGCCGAGGTTCAGGTGCTCCGCAAGCGACGCGGCGCTACGCTTTGCCAGTTCGGTCAGGGCCAGCAGAATGCGCCGGTCGGTCATGTCCACGTTCACCATAAAGCGCAGATTAGCACCCATTCGGCGGATGAAACAGGGCAAAGTGCTCCATTCACCGCCTAAGCATTGTGCGGTGTGCATATTGTGAGTAGCATCACACATACCCGGGAATATGATCGCCGGGCCGAGATGACCGAGCACGCGAGATTAAGGATGCCGATCGTGTCCACGCAACGCATGGATGTTGATGCCGAGGGTCTACCGACCCACCAGGTACTTAGCACCGATGGAGAACGAATCCCCGATACCGAACTGGACCATTACCTGGCCAATCTGACACCCGCCATGCTGTCAGATTTCCTGCGTGACATGGTCGTGGTCAGGCGCATGGACGCCGAGGCCAATGCACTGCAGCGACAGGGCCAGCTAGGGCTTTGGGCACCCCTATTGGGGCAGGAGGCAGCGCAGATCGGCTCGATTCGCGCTGCCCGAAACGACGACTTTATATTCCCCTCATACCGTGAACACGCGGTCGCCTGGGCGCGCGGCGTCAAGGCTCAAGACCTGCTCAGCGTTTGGCGCGGAGTCACCCCGAGCGGCTGGGACCCATACCAGGTCAATATTGCGTGCCAGCAGATTGTGATCGGCGCTCAAGCGCTACATGCCGTCGGCTACGCGCTGGGCATTAAATTCGACGGGTCGCACCAGGTGGCGTTCGGATACTTTGGTGACGGTGCGACGAGCCAAGGTGACGTCAATGAAGCCATGGTCTTCGCCGCTAGCTACCAAGCACCCGTGGTGTTCTTCTGCCAGAACAACCAGTGGGCCATCTCCGAACCCGTCGGTTTGCAAAGCCGGACGCAGATCGCAGACCGAGCACATGGCTTCGGACTCAAGGTGTGGCGGGTAGATGGCAATGACGTTTTGGCGGTGTATGCGGCCACCAAGGCTGCCACCGAATATGTGCGCCACGGACTAGGCCCGGTATTCATCGAGGCCGTCACTTACCGCATGGGTGCACACACCACTGCCGACGACCCCACCCGGTATCGCACCGAGGAGCAACTCGATAAGTGGCGTGCGAAGGACCCGATCGATCGCTTGCGTAAATACCTAGAGAAGATGGGTGCGGACCTTCCGGCCATGGAACGTCGAGCCGAGGAAGCAGCCGACCAGCTCGCCGCCGATCTGCGCGCTGCCATCACCTCCATGCCGGATCCAGGTCCCGAAGCACTCTTCGAGAACGTGTACGCCGAACCTCATCCGCTCATTGAAGCGCAACGCACCGGCTACCTCGAATATTTGGCGACTTTCGAAGGGCAGGATGCCTGATGCCAACCATGATTCAAGCACTGAACACCTCGTTGCGTGACGCGCTCACCGACGATGAAAAGGTCGTGCTGCTCGGCGAAGATATCGGTACGCTTGGCGGTGTTTTCCGCGTGACCGATGGACTGAAGTCGCAGTTCGGTGAACATCGGGTGATCGACACCCCGTTGGCCGAGTCCGGGATCGTCGGTACCGCAATCGGTTTGGCCTACCGTGGCTACCGTCCGGTCGTGGAAATCCAGTTCGATGGCTTCACCTACCCGGCGTTCGACCAGCTTGTCTCGCAGCTAGCAAAATTGCACTACCGCTCCCGTGGACGAGTCAAGATGCCGGTCACCGTCCGGATCCCTTTCGGCGGCGGTATTGGCTCGCCGGAACATCACTCCGAGTCGCCCGAAGCCTACTTTGTGCATACTGCAGGCTTGCGCGTCTTCGCCCCGTCCACCGTCGAAGACGCCTACACGATGTTGCGGCAGGCCATCGATTGTGACGATCCGGTCATTTTCTTCGAACCCAAACGCCGTTATCACGAAAAGGCCGAGCTGCCCTATGGAGACCAGTGGCGCGATGAGGCGCCATGTGCCCGTGTGGTGCGACGCGGCGATGACGTGACGGCCATCGGCTATGGCCCGACCGTGTACACCTTGAACGATGCGGCGGTAGCGGCCGAAGACGAGCAGATCTCGATGGAAGTTATCGACCTACGCACCCTCGACCCCTTGGATTGGAGCACCATCACTCAGTCGGTGAAACACACCGGCCGTGTGGTGATCGTGCACGAGGCCAGCGCACAGGGCGGTCTGGGCGCCGAAATCGCCGCCGGCATCACAGAACGCTGCTTTGACTACCTTGACCATGCTCCATTGCGGGTGACCGGTTTCGATGTGCCGTACCCTCCCTCAAAACTTGAGCACCACCACCTACCTGACCTAGACCGCGTGTTGCATGCCGTGGATACCGTGATGCGACGAGACGAAGTAACCGCACTGGGAGCCGCCCGATGAGCGCAACGCAAGTTTTCACCCTTCCAGACTTAGGGGAGGGGCTTACCGAATCCGAGGTGTTGAACTGGAAGGTCGAGGTGGGCCAGGAAGTCTCGCTAAATCAGGTGATCGCCGAGGTAGAAACCGCGAAAGCGGTCGTCGAACTGCCGTGCCCATATGCCGGCGTGGTGGCCGAAATTCACGCCGAACCAGGCACCGTGGTTCCGGTGGGCGGGCCACTTCTAACGATTGCCTCCGACTCAGGGGCACCGGGCAGCGACAAACCCGCCCCGAAACGCACCCCCACCCTGGTTGGCTACGGCGCCCCGTCCTCCGGTGGGCACCGGCCAGCGCGTCGCCGTCGCGGCTCCGCGCTAGCTGCCGCCGTACCCGTGCCGGACCAGCAGGCGCTCGCCGAAGAGCCAAGCGAACGTCGCTACGTAACGCGTAGCACCCCGCCGGTACGCAAGCTCGCACGCGATCACGGCATCGATCTGGAAACGATCCAGGGCACAGGTCCGGAGGGTCTGGTGACCCGTGAAGATGTGCAAGCACTGATTGCACAACCGGCCTCCTCCCAGCCGACGGCGGAAACAACCTCCGGTACGGTAGAAACCGATCGCGATCAGGTGATCATCCCCAGCGCGGTGCGCAAGGCCACAGCGGCCGCCATGGTGAGTTCGGCCTTCACGGCACCGCACGTCACGGAGTTCCTCACCGTTGATGTGACCGAATCACTCTCGCTGGTCGAACAACTTCGGGCACACCGCAGCCTGAAGGATA
The DNA here is from genome assembly GCA_031317595.1 of Glutamicibacter sp. PS. Taxonomy (GTDB): domain Bacteria; phylum Actinomycetota; class Actinomycetes; order Actinomycetales; family Micrococcaceae; genus Glutamicibacter; species Glutamicibacter endophyticus. The sequence goes on along the minus strand of JANCMB010000001.1, from coordinate 1,719,785 downwards.
CGAAGATCAACTTCACGACCTTCGCCGCGTTCACCGCGGTCAAGTTATTGGCGCGGCATCGTGCGTTGAACTCAATTTGGGTTCAGGAGCATGGCCACATCCTGCAACGCGGAACGGTGAACCTCGGTATGGCCGTCGCCAGCGAGCGGGGTCTGTTGGTTCCGGTCGTTCATGACGCCTCGGCGATGACGCTCGATGTGTTTGCCAGGGAGCTCTCCGAGCTGATCCGCCAGGGCCGTGAAGGAACGCTCAGCCCCGCCCAGCTAACCGGTGGCACCTTCAGCGTGACGAACGTTGGCGTATTTGGTGTCGACGCTGGTACACCAATTATCCCACCGGGTCAATCCGGCATCATTGCGCTGGGCCAAGTGGCCCGCCGTCCGTGGGAGTATCGCGGCGAAGTCGCTCTTCGTCACACGACCACCCTCGCCCTCTCGTTCGACCATCGGGTGATCGACGGCAAGGAGGGGAGTGAATTTCTCGCAGATCTTGGCCAAATCTTAACTAACCCGGGCATGGTGAATTTGTTTGCCTAGCTGACTAGGGATCATGAAGATGACGCTTCACATATCGACCTAGACTTTGCTCGAAGCGTCCCACTGATTGAAAGTATTCATTAGTTGTTTCGTAATGTTTGTTGTAACCTCGTTCACGAAGTGCATTTGCTCACCCCGATGTGTGACGCACTCGAAGAATGCTGGAAGGCAACTCTACTGTTGAGGAGATTATGATGCGGAACTCGCACGCATCGAAGGCGCTGGCTCTGTCCGCCGCCTTGGCGTTGACCCTGACCGCTTGCGGCGGCGGCAATGAAGCCGGCGGCAACGGCGGCGGAGGCGACACCAACAAGGTCATCACCGCCAACACCACCGAGCCGCAGCACGGTCTGCTGCCGGCAAACACCAACGAAGTTGGTGGCGGTCGCGTAATGGATATGATCTTCACCGGCCTCGTGAGCTACGACGCCAAGGGTAAGGTCGTCAACGAACTGGCCGAGTCCATCGAAACCGAGGACTCCCAGAACTACACGATCAAGATCAAGGCAGACCAGAAGTTCTCCGATGGTTCGCCAATCACCTCTTCCTCCTTCGTGGACGCGTGGAACTTCGGCGCTGCGGCAAAGAACGCTCAGCTGAACTCCTACTTCTTCGAGTCCATCAAGGGCTTTGACGAGGTGCAGGCTAAGGACGCCAAGACCGATGTCATGGAAGGCCTGAAGGTCGTCGACGAGACCACCTTCACCGTCGAGCTGTCCCAGCCGGAATCTGACTTCCCGCAGCGCTTGGGCTACACCGCCTTCTACCCACTTCCGGAAGCCGCCTTCGAAGACCCTGACGCCTTCGGCCAGAACCCGGTGGGCAACGGTCCATACAAGTTGACCGAGTGGAACCACGACGTCAACCTCATGCTCGAGCCAAACGAGAACTATGACGGCCCACGCGAAGCGCAGAACGGTGGCATCAACTTCAAGGTGTACCAGTCGACCGAGGCTGCCTACCAGGATCTCGTCTCCGACAACCTGGATGTGCTCGATCAGGTGCCCCCAATGAATCTGGCCCAGTACCAGGACGATCTGGGTGACCGCTCGGTGAACTCGCCATACGCTGGCAACGCCACCATCACCATCCCGAGCTACTTGGATCACTTCAAGCAGGACGAAGAGGGTAACCTGCGTCGTCAGGCCATCTCGATGTCTATCGATCGTCAGCAGATCATCGACAAGATCTACTACGGTGGCAAGGTCATCGCAAAGGACTTCACCGCTCCGGTGCTCGAAGGTTACAACGACGCCCTTCCGGGTGCCGAGGTTCTAACCTACAACCCAGAAGAAGCCAAGAAGCGTTGGGCCGAAGCTGAGAAGATCTCGAAGTTTGGCGACAGCGAGCTGACCATCGGTTACAACGTCGACGGTGCCGGTAACAAGGAATACGTCGAAGCCGTGGTGAACCAGGTCAAGAACAACTTGGGCATCAATGTGGCGCCGAAGCCATACACCTCCTTCAAGGAACTGCGTAACGAGGTCACCAAGTACAAGATGACCGGCGCGTTCCGCACCGGTTGGCAGGCTGACTACCCGTCGCTGTACAACTTCCTTGGCCCGCTCTTCGGCACCGACGCTGGTTCGAACGACGGAAAGTACTCCTCGGAGGAGTTCGACAAGGCACTGTCAGAGGGCTTGGCTGCCAAGACTCCGCAGGAAGGCGCGGAGGTTTTCAACAAGGCACAGGAAATCCTGATGAAGGATCTGCCGGCGATCCCGCTGTGGTACCAGGCAGTCCAGGGTGGCTGGAGCAATAACGTTGAGAACGTCACCTTTGGTTGGAACGGCGTGCCGCTCTACCAAGAAATCACCGGCAAGTAACTAGCCGGATCCGACTTGGGGCCAACTGGCTCCGAGTCTGAGAACTACGTCGAGGGAGACCCGAGGCTTTATCAGGGTCTCCCTTTGGCGTGTACCGTCGCCTCAATTTCTCAGGATTCACCATGGCTTATTCACGCCTTGCGTCTGGAAGGACGCTCTCATGATCAGTTTTGTGCTTAAACGATTCCTGCAGCTGATCCCGGTCTTTATCGGGGCCACGTTGCTGGTTTACTTCTTGGTCTTCGCCACGCCCGGAGACCCCATCGCGGCGCTCTCCGGAGGCAAGCCGATGTCACCGGCCGTCGAGGACGCGCTGCGGGCTCAATACAACCTGGACAAACCGTTCTGGGTCCAGTACGGCCTGTACCTCAAAAATCTCTTCACCTTCGATCTGGGCATGTCATTCTCCGGGCAGGAAGTGAAGGACCTGCTGGCACGAGCATTCCCCGTGACCGCACGACTAGCCGTGATTGCCATGGCTATTGAGGCCGTCTTCGGCATTATTTTCGGTGTGATCGCCGGCATGCGCAAGGGCAAAATCTTCGACTCCACCGTACTCGTGCTGTCGCTGCTGGTGATTGCTGTACCGACTTTCGTACTCGGATTCGTGCTACAGGTGGTTGTCGGTGTCCAGCTTGGATGGGCCAAACCAACGGTTTCCGGTCAAGCAACTTGGGGTGAGTTAATCCTTCCCGGTTTGGTTCTCGGTCTAGTTTCCTTCGCGTACGTTTTGCGTCTAACGCGTACGTCGGTGATTGAGAATAAGACCGCAGATTATGTCCGTACCGCTACCGCCAAAGGCTTGAGCCGCCCACGCGTTATTACCGTGCACATTCTGCGCAACTCGCTGATCCCTGTCGTGACCTACTTGGGTGCCGACCTCGGTGCGCTTATGGGTGGCGCGATTGTCACCGAGGGCATCTTCAACGTGCCCGGTATCGGCAACCTATTGTTCAAGGCAATCCGCTTCGGAGAGACTCCTACCGTTGTAGCCATTGTTGGCGTGCTCGTGATCATTTTCGTTGTCGCGAATCTCGTCGTGGATATGCTCTACGCCCTGCTTGACCCGAGGATCCGTTATGCCTGAGAATCTGACTCCTAATCCAGAGGCCGGTGCTCCTCGCGGGAAACGCGAGGGCAAAGTCTCCAACTACAAGATCGAGCACTTCGTTGCTCCAATCAGTGAAACGCCCCTCCAGGGCGTCGACGCGGTAAAGGAAACCGGAAAGCCGCTGTCCATGTGGGCTGAGGCTTGGCGATCGCTACGCAAACGTCCGCTGTTCATCATCTCGTCCATTCTGATTGTGGCAATTATCGTCGTAGCGGCGCTACCGAATCTCTTTACTTCGGTCGATCCCACGCATTGTGTTCTTGAAAACTCGAATGGACCAGCAGTGTCAGGGCATCCGATGGGATACAACTTCCAAGGCTGCGACATTTACTCTCGAGCAATCTACGGGACGCGTGCTTCGCTGATGGTGGGCGTTTTCACCACTATCTTGACCGTGCTTCTGGGAACGACCATCGGTGCCCTCGCTGGGTACTACGGCGGATGGCTGGACGCGGTGCTGGCTCGCCTAGGCGACGTGTTCTTCGCCCTGCCGCTCATCCTCGGCGCCATCATCATGATGCAGCTTCCGGTATTCCGCGATAATAAGAGTCCATGGACGGTTATTGTCACACTTGCCGTTTTTGGTTGGCCACAGATTGCACGTATTGCCCGCGGCGCCGTGATCGAGGTGCGTAACGCAGATTTCGTGACTGCCTCGCGAGCCCTGGGCCTCTCGCGTTTCAAGGCATTGCTACGGCACGTTGTTCCCAATTCACTAGCACCGATCATCGTGGTGTCCACGGTGAACTTGGGTGTATACATCGTTGCTGAGGCGACACTTTCGTTCATCGGCGTTGGCCTTCCACCAGACATTATGAGCTGGGGCAACGACATCGCATCGGCCCAGACGCAGTTGCGCAGTAACCCAATGGTTCTGATGTGGCCAGCATTGTTCCTGTCCGTTACCGTCCTGAGCTTCATCATGCTCGGTGACGCAGTGCGTGATGCACTGGATCCTAAAGCACGTAAGGGGGCCTAGCGATGAGCGAAGTAAGTGCTCCTAAGCCGTTGTTGGAGATTAAGGATCTTGCGATCACCTTCTCCACACCTGAAGGACCGGTTAACGCGGTTCGCAACGCGAATCTCACGGTGATGCCGGGCGAAACTGTGGCGATCGTGGGGGAATCGGGCTCGGGTAAATCCACCACGGCCCTCTCTGCCATTGGGCTGTTGCCGGGCAACGGCAAGGTTTCTGCCGGGCAGATCTTGTTTGACGGCGAGGATCTGGCTCAAGCACCAGAGAAGCGATTCGTCGAACTGCGCGGTAACCACATTGGTATGGTTCCGCAGGATCCCATGAGTAACCTGAACCCGGTGTGGAAGATTGGTTTTCAGGTTAAGGAAACTCTGAAAGCCAACGGGTTGGCGGGGGATAAGCCCAACGAACGTGTGGCGCAGGTGCTGGCCGATGCCGGGCTACCAAACCCAGCGGCCCGTGCTAATCAGTACCCGCACGAGTTCTCCGGTGGTATGCGCCAGCGTGCACTGATCGCTATCGGCCTTGCCTGCCGTCCGCGGCTTTTGATCGCCGATGAACCGACCAGTGCTTTGGACGTTACGGTGCAGCAGCAGATCTTGGATCACCTGGACACCATGACTAGCGAGCTGGGTACTGCCGTGCTCCTGATTACGCACGACTTGGGCTTGGCCGCAGAGCGCGCCGAAAAGGTCATCGTGATGTATAAGGGACAGGTCGTTGAGTCTGGCCCAGCGTTGGAGTTGTTGCGTAACCCCCAGCACCCCTATACCAAGCGTCTGATCAACTCGGCACCGTCATTGGCAGCGAAGCAGGGTGTTGAGGTCAAGACCCCGCACGAAGAACAAGCTGCTAAGAACGATAATGTGCTCGAGGTCAAGGACCTCACCAAGGTCTTCGATATCCGTAAGGGCTTTGGGCGCAAGGATAAGTTCACCGCGGTCGATAAGGTCTCCTTTGCGGTACCTCGCGGAACAACGACCGCTGTTGTAGGCGAGTCCGGTTCGGGAAAGTCCACCATCGCCCAGATGGTGTTGAACCTGCTCGAACCGACCAGTGGTGAAATTACCTTCGACGGTCAAAAAATGAGCAAGCTATCCGAAAAGGAACTGTTCAAGTTCCGTCGCAGGGTGCAGCCCATTTTCCAGGATCCTTATGGCTCCTTGGATCCGATGTACTCGATCTACCGCACGATCGAAGAGCCACTGCGTATTCACGGAATCGGTTCTACCGCTGAGCGCGAGAAGAAGGTCCGCGAACTGCTGGACCAGGTCTCCATGCCTGCTTCGACTATGCACCGCTTCCCGAATGAACTTTCCGGCGGTCAGCGTCAGCGTATTGCCATCGCGCGAGCTCTGGCTCTCCAGCCAGAAATGATCGTTTGCGATGAGGCGGTCTCCGCGCTCGACGTGCTGGTGCAGGCTCAGGTCCTGGAACTGCTACAGCAGCTGCAGGACGAGCTTGGCTTGACGTACCTATTCATCACCCACGACTTGGCTGTTGTGCGTCAGATCGCGGACGACGTGGTCGTGATGGAGCGCGGCAAGATGGTGGAGCACGCATCCACCGATGAAGTGTTCACGAGTGCGCAGAGCGACTACACACGCAATCTGCTCAACGCCATCCCAGGTGCGACCTTGCTGTAAACGGCACGGTATTGCGTCCATATCAGGGGCCATGGTTCTTCGGAACTATGGCCCCTTTTGCATGCTCACACGGAATATTCAGCAAATGTTTCGAGTATGACGCACTCCCACATGAATGTTGCAAAAACGTTATAAACCTCTTTGGGTGCCGACCAAGTCAGCGGTCGATTCTGATTGAATTTTCCCAATGTGAAAGAGATCCTTGATTTCTCGGGGCAGTGAGCCATGTCTCAACCACTGAGGTTGAATGCCGCGTGGGTCACAATGTCGTTATCTACGGTTGGAGAGTAAATGTGAAGCGGATTTTTCTATATCCAACGCCACAAAAAGTGGTTACTCTATAGTCCAAGGAGCATTCATGTGATGTGCTCCACACTGGGTGTATTTACCCGAAAGCTCGTCCATTCACTTCAAGGAGGCGAAATGCGGATTCAACGCGTTTCGAAAGCGGTAGCGGTTGGCGCTGCCATGGCATTGGCACTGTCCGCATGTGCCCCAGGCGGTCCGGGTGATTCCAACCCGACGGCCACCGATTCGGCTGGCGGCGGCAACGGCGCCGAGGTAACCAACAGCGGCCTGGCGGACTTGGGTGATGTCACGACCAAGGATGACACCATCAAGCTGACCGTCGGTGCGCCGGAGTTCATCAGCTACAACGGCTTCACTCCAAACACCTACTCCACCTACAACTCGTCGATCGTCGACCGTATGTTTGCAGGGTTCACCTACTTCGGTACCGATGGAACGATCTACCCCAACGAAGACCTTGGTAGCTTCGAAAAGATCAGCGATGACCCGCTGACCATCAAGTACACCATCAATGAGAACGCTAAATGGTCCGACGGCACCCCGATCACCACTGCCGACGCCGTGTTGGCCTGGTCGGTGCAGAACTTGAACCTGAACAAGGGTTCCAAGGACAAGCCGCTGTTCTCCTCGGTCTCCACTGATCTCGGCGACACCGTGCCCAAGGGCCCGCAGGGTGCCGCCGACTCCAAGGAATTCACCGTAGAGTTCAAAGAGCCGGATCCGGACTGGCAGATTCAGACTTGGATGCTCCACCCAGCGCATGTCGTGGCCGAGAAGGGTGGTCTCACGACCGAAGAGTTCGTCGAGGCAGCTCGCGCGGGAGATTCGAAGAAGCTGGAGAAGGCCGCTAAGTTCTGGAACGAAGGCTGGATGACCAAGCCGGGTACCCTGCCTGACGAAGCCGACATGCCGGTTTCCGGTCCCTACAAGCTCGATTCGTGGAAGGCCGGCGAGTCGGTCACTTTGACGGCGAACGAGGATTACTATGGCACGCCAGCGGCGACCAAGAACCTGACCTTCCGCTTCGTGGAGGACGCTGCAATGGTTCAGGCCCTGCAGAACAAGGACTTGGATGTCATTAACCCTCAGCCGACGGTTGACACCCTTGCTCAGCTTCAGGGCTTGGGCGATGCTGTCAACATCCAGCAGGGTGACACGTTGACCTGGGAGCACTTGGACTTCAACTTCGCTAAGGGCAACGCCTTCACCAACCTCGAACTGCGTAAGGCTTTCGCCATGTGCGTTCCGCGTCAGCAGATCGTCGATAACCTGATCAAGCCGCTGAACCCAGAGGCGAAGGTCATGAACGCCCGCGAGGTCTTCCCCTTCCAGGAGAACTATCAGGAAATTGTGGACGCAGCCTATGACGGCCGCTACGACGAGGTGGACATCGAAGGTGCTAAGAAGATCCTCGAAGAGCAGGATGCGGTGGGCACCGAAGTGCGCATCGGTTACTCTAAGCCGAACGAGCGTCGTACCAATGAGGTCGCGGCCATCAAGTCGTCCTGTGATCAGGCAGGCTTCGAGGTGAAGGACGCCGGTGACCCGAAGTTCTTCGCACCGGGCGGAACCCAGGATCGTGGAGACTACGAAGTAGCACTGTTCGCTTGGGCTGGTTCGGGTCAGATTTCCTCGGGCCAGAACATCTATGGCACCGGCAAGCCACAGAACTACGGTAAGTACTCCAACGAGCAGGTCGACGCCGAATGGGCTACCCTAGCTTCTTCGCTGGACCCCGCCGTCCATAAGGAGCAGACCAAGAAGATCGAGAAGCTGCTCTGGGACGACCTCTACGGTATTCCGCTCTTCGCCCACCCGGGCCTGAGCGCTTCCGGTTCCGATATCAATAATGTCCGCCACACGGCAACCCAGGATCAGATCGTCTGGAACGCCCAGCAGTGGGTGCGTGCCGAGTAGGCCCACGGGGCTAAAACGCATTCATCGACTGTGAGCGCCCGCGGGGCCCGATCATCATCGGGCCCCGCGGCGTGTCTGGCCTCCTCCCATCGGGGGAGACGATGCGCTCAAGGTGAGAAGAAAAAGAGGACTAAAAAACCGTGTGGAAGTTCATTCTTAAGAGATTAGGCTCGGCGATCGGCGTACTGTTTGGCGCATCGCTCCTGCTCTATATCCTGGTCATCAATGCCGGTGACCCGCTCAGTGACCTGCGCGAGAGTAACGCAGAAAATCGTGAGTATTTGATGCAACAACGCATCGACTACATGAATCTCGAGCAGCCGTGGTACTTGCGCTATTGGACTTGGCTGACCGGGGCCTCGCGTTGCATCATCGGTCAATGCGACCTAGGCCGAAATATCAACGGCATTGAGGTCGCTGATCTACTAGGGAACGCGGCATCATCCACGCTGCGCTTGGTGTTCCTTGCAACGGTCATCGCTGCAATTCTCGGTATTGCGATCGGCGTGCTTACTGCCGTGCGACAGTATTCGGGTCTTGACTACCTCGTGACCTTCTTGACCTTCTTGTTCTTCTCGCTGCCGGTGTTCTGGGCCGCAGTGTTGCTGAAGGAATTCTTAGCGATCGGCTACAACAACTGGTTGGCCAATCCGCAGATATCAATCGGCACGAGTATCGCCATTGGCGTGGTGCTGGGCTTGATACTGCAAATGTTCTTAGGCGGCTCTCTTAAGCGCCGAGGGATCACCTTCATTATCACCGCGGTGTTCGTGCCGCTGATCTTGCAGTACACCCTCTGGCTGAATTTCTACCGATACCCGCAGATGGGACCGGCAGTGATCGTTGTACTAACCGTATTGCTGGCGCTGAGTGCCACTGCCATGAGCGTGGGCATGAAAGAGAAGAAGGTGCTGTATCCGGCACTGATCTCTGCCGCGCTCGTCTTGGTTGCTTACTACGCCACCTTCTCGCTGCTGCAAAACGCCAACGCTTGGGTGTTGATCTTCGGGGCAATCCTCTCCGTTGTCATTCCGGGTCTGGTTGGTTGGTTCATGGGAGGACGTCTCAAGCGAATCGCCGCCGGTGTTTCGGTAACCGTTGGGTTTGTCGGTGCCGGTCTGACCGTCATTGACCACCTCTTCCGAGCATGGCCGGGATTCCTCGAGGTCAAGGGGCGACCAATCGCTACCATCGGGTCCTCGACGGCGAACCTCAAAGGCACCTTCTGGGATCACTTCCTGGACAACGCAACCCAGCTGCTGTTGCCGACAATCCTGCTGGCAATTATTTCCTTGGCCAGCTACTCGCGTTACACCCGTTCCTCGATGCTCGAAGTTCAGCAGCAGGATTACATTCGTACTGCACGTTCTAAGGGTTTGAGCGAGCGTACCGTGATTTTCCGTCACGCCTTCCGCAATGCCTTGATTCCGATCGCCACGATCGCAGCTTTCGACTTTGCCGGATTGATCGGCGGCGCCGTCATTACCGAAAGTGTCTTTGGCTGGAAAGGCATGGGTGAACTGTTCATCACTGGCCTGCGTGCCGTCGACCCGGCACCTGTGATGGCCTTCTTCTTGGTGACGGGCACCGCTGCCGTGCTATTCAACCTGCTGGCCGATATTGTCTACGCACTGCTCGACCCGCGGATCCGGGTCTAGGGAATAGGGACATCTGATGAGTAACACGAATAATAAGATGCCGGAAAACTTGACATCCCTTGCCGAGCTCGAGGACGCGAAGCTCGCTAGTTCAGACGAGCAGTCGAAGAGCCAGTCTCAGATCGTGTGGGGACGATTCCTGCGGCATAAGCCGGCGATGTTTTCCTCGATCCTGCTGGTCATCATCGCGATTATCGCCTTCACCTCTATTGGTTATGGGCCACTTCCGGGTTGGTGGAAGGCCAGCTACTTGGAAGCCGGTGTTGTGGTCAATGGCGGTAAGCCGACCCTTTCATTGCTTCCCACGTGGCTGGGGGGCTCGGGTATCCAATGGGGTGAGCACCCATTTGGTCAGGACTCGGTGGGTAAGGACTACTTCGCCCTCGTGATGAACGGCACCCAAAAGTCGCTGATCATTGCCTTTGTCGTGGGTATCGTCGCCACCTTTATCGGGGCGATCATCGGCGCGATGGCCGGTTACTTCCGTGGCTGGGTCGACGAAGTTCTGATGCGAATTACCGACCTGTTCATCGTGATCCCGTTGCTGGTGCTGGCAGCTGTCCTGGGACAGATCGCTAGCTCCTCTTCGGGGTCGATCATCCTTCTGGCGCTCGTGCTGGGCCTGGTGACCTGGACTGGTCTTGCCCGTTTGGTTCGCGGTGAAATCCTGTCGTTGCGTGAACGCGAATATGTGGCCGCGGCGCAGGCAATGGGGTCTAAGACCTCGCGAGTGATTTTCAAGCACCTGCTTCCGAACACGATTGGCGTCATTGTCGTCAACGCGACCTTTGCGATCGCAGGGGCGATCTTGCTCGAGTCCTCGCTGTCCTTCCTAGGCTTCGGTGTACAGCCACCAGAGTCGTCGCTGGGTCTGCTGATTAGCCAGTACCAGAATGCGTTTACCACCCGCCCATGGCTCTTCTGGTGGCCGGGCATGATCATTGTGGCGATCGCATTGAGTGTGAACTTCTTGGGTGATGGCCTTCGAGATGCCTTCGACCCCCGTCACACCGGACATCGCCGAGGCCTCTTTAGCTTCCTGAAGAACCGAAAGGATCGGGCATGAGCACGATGAATGAAGAAAACTATGCCCTGAGCTTCGACGATTTGAAGGTCACCTTCGAAACTTCGGGACCCGAAGTACAAGCCGTCAAGGGCTTGAGCCTGCAGGTGCGTCCCGGCGAAGTCGTTGCGTTGGTCGGCGAATCGGGGTCAGGTAAATCGGTGACCTCCACCGCCGCCATGGGTCTGCTGCCGTCGAACGCCAAAATCACCGGTGAAGCCAAGGTCGGAAACGTCAATGTGGTCGGCCTCGACCAGGGCAAGATGCGCAAGATGCGCGCCACCGATATTGCCATGGTTTTCCAGGAGCCGATGACGGCACTGAACCCGGTGCTGACCATTGAACGGCAGTTAACCGAGGCCTTGGAACTTCACGGCATCGCCTACGGTGGCGAGGCCACCAACCGGGCGATCGAATTGCTCACCATGGTCGGCATCCCCGACCCCGCCAAACGCATCAAGCAGTACCCACACCAGTTCTCCGGCGGTCAGCGTCAGCGCATCGTCATCGCGATGGCGATCTCCTGTGACCCTCGAGTAATCATTGCCGATGAGCCAACGACCGCACTGGACGTGACGGTGCAGGCCGAAATTCTTGATCTGCTGCGTGAGCTCAAGGACCGCCTGAATACCGGCATCCTACTGATCACCCACAATATGGGTGTGGTGGCCGATATGGCCGATCAGGTGGCCGTGATGTTCCAGGGAAACTTGGTGGAAACCGGTAGCGTCGATCAAGTGCTGATGAACCCGCAGCACGAGTACACCCAGCGTCTGCTGGCCGCGGTTCCGCGGCTGACGCCGGTTGAGATCGATGAGACGGCCACCCACACCAGTGCCACGGCACCGGTAGGGCGTGAGCTGGTGCTCGAGGCTAAGGATCTGGTGCTCGAATACGATATGCGCGGTTCGACCTTCCGTGCCGTGGAGAATGTCTCCTTCAATGTGGCCAAGGGCGAAGTGCTGGGAATCGTAGGCGAATCCGGCTCCGGTAAGTCGACGATTGCCAAGGCCGTTCTCGGGCTGTTGCCGGTGGCCGATGGAACTCTGGCCGTCAAGGGGCATAACCTGCCGAAGCTGTCTCCGAAGGAAGCCCGCAAGATCCGCAAGGATATCGGGGTGATCTTCCAGGATCCTGCGGCCTCGTTGAATCCTCGTTTTCCCATCGGTGAGTGCATTACCGAGCCGATGGTCGTACACAAGGTTGGCACGAAGCAAGAGCGCATCAACCGTGCCTTGGAGCTATTAGATGCAGTGAAACTACCGCGCAACGTGATCAACCGTTATCCACACGAGTTATCCGGTGGCCAGCGCCAGCGTATCTGCATTGCCCGAGCCTTGACGATGAACCCCGAACTGCTGATCGCCGATGAGCCAACCAGTGCGCTGGATGTCTCGGTGCAGGCGGTGGTTCTGGAGATGTTGCAGGACTTGCAACGAGACTTCAACTTCGCCTGCCTGTTCGTCAGTCACGACCTTGCCGTGGTCGACATGCTGGCCGACTACGTTGTGGTGATGCAAAGCGGGAAGGCTGTTGAGCAGGGTCCGGTGAAAGACGTGCTCCATGCGCCACAACATGACTACACCCGTCGGCTGTTGGCCGCCGCGCCGGTACCGGATCCGGTGCTACAGGCCGAACGTCGTGCCGCGTGGCGCGAGCTGAACGCCACGAAGTAGTCACGTCGAAAACTAAGATGATCTCGGTCCTTGGGGGCCGAGATCATCTTTTTATTAGCGATTGCCGTAGGCAGCACGCCCTCGTTCAATGTCGCGGCGCATGTCGCGTAGCGCCTGAGCGACTTCTGGATCGCTGCCTTCGAGACGGTCGGCCTTAGAATCCCAGCTTCGGTAGAGGCCGAGGTAGACGGGTAGCGCGCACAACATAATCATGCTGATCAGGATGATGATTGAGGCCAGATCCATGAGCTCTCCTGTGAACGTTGAGTATTTGTCAGGCGGTTACTACGGATTTGGAACGCGCGGTGCGCCGGGCATTGCGTAGAACAAAGGCGAGCGCGCCGAGCACCGCGGCGAGGGTGCAGACTCCCGAGAGCGTCACGATGAGTCGCTCTGAATCGATCAGGAACCCAGGCGTTCCAGCGAGGTAGCCGAGGGCAACCATGCTGTTGATCAGCATTGTGACATGGGCCCAGGCGGCGCCGTGTTGTTTCTGGGGAACGAGCCGGTAGATAGCGTTGCGTAAACCGAGATTGTGCATGCCGTTGCCAAACCCGCCAATCAGGAAAGCTGCGCCGATGGCCACCGCATTGGGCCACAGTCCTTCGATGGTGATGGCAGCGCCGATCAACCCAGCTCCCAGAAGCACCGGTAGCGAAACCCGCTGCCCCAGAAAATTTCCGCCAGCGTTCAACGAGCCCAAAACTGCACCTACCGACCAGAGACCCAAGACCAAGCCGTAGACCGTGTCATTGGGCGAAATGGCCCGCAGGTAGAAAACGCCGGACACTGCCTCGGTCGAGGTAAAGAACACCACGGCGGCGATCGGGACCAACAGAATTCTTAAGGTGCCGTTGCTCGTTAGCACTCGCGCCCCGCGAAGGCCGGTGAATGGCTCAGGAACATCCGAGTTGTATGCAGCGGATTGCGAGCGCAGGAGGAACCAAGCCACTACCGCAAAGAACAGGAAACTTCCGGCATTGACGAGGAGCAGGGGACGTAGGCCCCACAGGTCATAGCCGAGAGCTGCCACCGCGGGGGAGAGGATCCCGGCCAATGACCCAGCCGCAACCAGGAGACTACTAGCGCGGGCCAGACTGAAGCTGCCTCGAATCTCGGGAATCAATTTGAAAACGGCCGACGAACTAAAAACTGCGCAAATACTGGCCACACACATTCCAGCGAGGCTGACCCAGATACTGTCGAGTGCCGCCATGAGGGTAAAGACCAGCGCATGGCACAGTAGTGTCGCCAGCCACAGACCCCGTACCCGCTGTCCGTCAACCCAGCGGCCAAGCCACGGGGCGGCGACGATTGGCGGGATGAGCCCAGCAAGAAAAAGTGCACTGACACCCCAGGAACCGAGTTCATCAGCGGCGGCAAGGGTCAGCGCGAACATGGCTAGGCCGTCGCCAATCAATGAGCAGAAGGCTAGCGTGATGAACAGGAGGTACTTTGCGTGCATACACTGCCTCTGAGTTAACGCACAGACGCCGAACCCGAGACTCGGGGTTCGGCGTCTGCTCCGTGCAATGTGCGGATTAGTTGTCGAGCTGCAGAATGATCTCTGTGACCACTTCGGCGCGGGCATTCGAGAAAATCTGCTCAGTGCCGACCTGGCGGAAACCGCGACGCTCAAGTACCTTCAGCGAGCCTAGGTTGTCCTGAACCACGTGGGCGACAAGCGGACGCTTGGTGTATTCGGCAAGGAAGGCATCCACGGCGCTGGTGGTGATGCCCTTGCCCCAGAACTTCGTGGAGGTCCAGAAGTTGATTTCTGGGGTCTCGCCCTCAAAGACCAGAATTGAACCGGCAACCTGGCCTTCGTGTTCGATGGTGCGAACGATGACACTTGGATCATTCAGAATCGAATTCCAGTGGTGGTCAAAAACGGCGCGATCCGATGGGTTGCGTGCCTGGTAGGCGGCCATCAGATTGGCTTCCGGCTCCTGCTGGTGAGCGAAGAACTCATCCAAGTCGGACGGGCGGACTTCACGTAGTTCCACGAGAAGGACCTTTCGTACGTTGGGGGCGCGAATAATTCACACCATGGGTAAGGGGGCGCTGAGATCTAGCCTACCGGTGTTGCTAAGGCCGCGAGAGCCATCTGCGTGAGTAAGGCCTTCATACCTGATTTTTTGGTCCGCGGGGAGTGTGCCGAATGGGCCGTGGAATTCAACAGTCCAAAGACCGCATGGGCGCGGAATCGGTGCGATGGCGCGGTTGCCTCGGGATGGAGCTTGGCCAACTGCGCGGTCCACAGGCCGATATAGGCATTCTGTAACTTTCGGACCAATTGCAGTTCACTTTTCGGCAATGACTTTAAGTCGCGGTCCTGCACCTGAAGTATGTCGGGGCGCGAGAGCGAAAAATCGGTATGAAAGTCCACTAGCCGGGCCAGCACCTCCATGGGTTCACCGCCATCTTCGGTTGCCTTGAGCCCACCGTCGTAGATGTCTTTCGACATGTCCACGAGCAACGCGATGAGCACCGCTTGCTTGCCAGCGAAGTGGCGATATACCGCCGGCCCCGAGATCCCACAGGCGGCGCCGAGGTCTTCGAGCGAAACTCCGGCGTAGCCGTGTAAGGCAAAGAGCCGGGTGGCTTCGCGCAGTAACGCTTCGCGTCGTTCGGCCTTGGCCCGCTCACGTTCGGTGGGCTCATTCGTAGCTTGGTAGCGACTCATGGCTTCAACTCCTTTTCACGGGCCGACTATGGACAACTGTGATGCGCGCCACTAGTGTCGGAAACGCGGCCACAAGCCAAGTAGTTAATCGAAATTAACCATACGCGGTGAACGGAGTCACTCGAAACCCATTCGTGGATTTTGCGCTCCAGACACCACCACCTGCCGAAATCGGTGCCACTGAAGACCTCAGTCGGCGGCCGGAGGCCCGGAAAAACTAGGAGATAGCCATCATGCTGGACCTTGAACTGGACGAGCACTACCAGGATCTGGTGAACGTCGTCAGGGAATTCGCCAACGATGTAGTTGCCCCGCGCAGCGCACACCACGATGCCACCCACACCTTCCCCTATGAAATTGTGGCGCAGATGGGCGAATTGGGTCTCTTTGGGTTGCCAATCGGAGAAGAATTCGGCGGCATGGGCGGCGATTACTTTGCCCTCGCGCTGGCACTCGAGGAACTTGGGCGAGTGGATCAGTCGGTCGCGATTACGCTCGAAGCCGGGGTCTCCTTGGGGGCCATGCCTATTTATCGTTTCGGAAACCAAGACCAGAAAGAACGCTGGCTGCCCGACCTTGCGGCCGGAAAGTCGCTGGCAGGCTTTGGTCTCACCGAACCCGGAGCCGGATCCGACGCTTCGGCGACCCGCACC
This sequence comes from Glutamicibacter sp. PS, assembly GCA_031317595.1. Classification (GTDB taxonomy): domain Bacteria; phylum Actinomycetota; class Actinomycetes; order Actinomycetales; family Micrococcaceae; genus Glutamicibacter; species Glutamicibacter endophyticus. The sequence continues at coordinate 1,703,728 of JANCMB010000001.1, read as the reverse complement.
AAGGCCGAATTAGTCGACGGGCACTGGAACATCACCGGTTCCAAGGAATTCATTACCAATTCCGGAACGGACATTACCTCCCTGGTAACCGTCACCGCCGTGACGGGCGTGGACGAGCAAACCGGCCGCAAAGAGATCTCTACCCTGATCGTGCCTTCGAAGACACCTGGCTTCACCGTTGAGCCTGCCTACGACAAGGTTGGGTGGCGAGCCAGTGACACGCACCCGCTGACCTTCAACGATGCTCAAGTTCCCGAAGACCATCTTCTAGGTGTCCGTGGTCGAGGCTATGCCCACTTCCTCGAGATTCTAGATGAGGGACGCATCGCCATGGCCGCGCTGGCCACCGGTGCCGCACAGGGCTGCCTGGATGAAGCCACACAGTACGCCAAGGACCGCACCAGCTTTGGTGCACCGATCGGCAGCTATCAGTCCGTGTCCTTCACGATCGCTCGAATGGCATCTCGCGTACACACCGCACGGCTGGCCTACTATGCTGCCGCCGCAAAGATGCTGGCCGGCAAGGATTTCAAGGTCGAAGCCGCCCACGCGAAGCTTATCGCCAGTGAAGCGGCCATGGACAATGCTCGAGACGCCACCCAAATTTTCGGTGGCTACGGTTTCATTAACGAATCTCTAGTGGCCCGGCACTATCGCGACTCGAAAATCCTTGAAATCGGGGAAGGTACCAGCCAAGTGCAGCTGATGCTGATCGCGCGTAGTCTGGGGCTCTAACCGGTCGGGGTCCTGGGTTATCCACCTAGCGCCTGGATGCTTTGGAAGCACACAGGAGCACGGGGAATAATTGATCGGGTGAGCACCCAAGAACCATTCGTCGTTGCCCAGCATCCGCGCCGTGTCATCCTTCTGGGATCTACCGGATCGGTCGGAACCCAAGGGCTGGACGTGATTGCCCAGGCCCCCGAGCTTTTTACTGTCGCTGCGCTCGCCGGAGGTTACAACCTCACGCTGCTGGCCAAACAGGCGGTTGTCTTCCGTGCGGAGCTTGTTGGCTGCGCCCACGAAGATATCGGCGCTCTAGCTCAGGCCATTGAGTCCGCAGCGGCGGCGGCCGGTGTCGCCAACTATCGCCCGCAGCTGCTCGCCGGGTCTCACGCGGCATCTGAAGTCGCCCGGTACGACGACGCTGACGTGGTCCTCAACGGCATCACCGGGGCCATTGGATTGGCGCCGACCTTGGCTGCTCTCGATGCAGGCCATCTATTGGCGCTGGCGAATAAGGAGTCGCTGATCATCGGGGGAGAAGTGGTCAAGCGAGCCGCTGCTCCTGGGCAGATCGTCCCCGTCGATTCCGAACATTCGGCCCTGGCTCAAGCACTTCGCGGCGGCACCTCCGACGAGGTGTCCAAACTTATCGTGACCGCGTCGGGTGGGCCCTTCCACGGCTACTCGCAAGCGCAACTGGCAGATGTAACTCCCGAACAAGCACTGGCGCACCCGACGTGGGATATGGGCCGAGTCATCACCACAAATTCGGCGAGCATGGTCAACAAGGCACTTGAGGTAATTGAGGCGCATCTGCTCTTCGACATCCCCTTGGAACGAATTGAAGCAGTGGTGCACCGTCAGTCGATGGTGCATTCCATGGTCGAATTCATCGACGGTTCTACCCTGGCGCAGGTCTCACCGCCGGATATGCGCTTGCCGATTGCTTTGGGAATGAATTGGCCCCACCGTGTTCCAGCGGCCGCCGCAGCCTGCGACTTCAGCCAAGCCGCCACTTGGACCTTTGAGCCGCTGGATGAAGAAGTTTTCGGAGCTATCCGTTTGGCCAAGCGTGCAGCGGCCAGCTCGCCGACCCACATGGCCGTCTACAACGCCGCGAACGAGGTGGCGGTCGATGCGTTCCACGATCGACTCATTAGGTTCAGCGATATAGTGCCGACCATCGAGCGAGTCCTGGAGAACTATACTCCGGTGGCCGCCGAGCCCAGCCTCGAATTGGTATTGGACACCGATCGGTGGGCCCGAACCCACGCAACCCAACTGCTTAAGGAGAATGCATGAGCACCCTCTTGTTCCTCGGCGGTGTGTTGTTCATGGTAATTGCCGTCGCCGCCTCCATCGCTCTGCACGAAATCGGTCACTTGATCCCGGCCAAGAAGTTCGGGTTGCGGGTGCCGCAGTACATGATCGGCTTCGGCAAAACGCTTTTCTCCGTGCGCCGCGGTGAGACCGAATATGGCGTGAAAGCCATTCCGCTGGGTGGCTACATTTCCATGGTCGGAATGTATCCGCCGCGCGAGGAGAAAGTTTCGGAGAGCAAACCGAACCTCTTCACGCGCATCTTCGGACAAATGATCGATGACGCACGGTCACAAGCCAACGAGCAAGTGCGGCAGGAAGATGCTGGCCGCATGTTCTACGAGCTTCCGATCTACAAGCGTGTGATCATCATGCTCGGCGGCCCGTTGATGAACTTGATCATCGGTACCGTGGCTCTTGGCATCGTACTAGTTGGTTTCGGTGTTCCCACCGCTACCACCACCGTCTCGGAGGTCTACCAGTGCATTGCCAGTGCGCAGAATACGGACGCTACGGAGTGCACTGCGGACGATACTCCCGCCCCGGCGTACCAGGCCGGGTTGCGCCCCGGGGACACCATCACCTCGATCAATGGAACTGCCGTTGCACGCGATGCGTGGTACGAGCTAACCGATGTAATTAGGGATCATCCCGACACCCCGGTGTCGCTAACCTACGAACGTGATGGCGTCAGCCACGACACCACGCTGACTCCGTACCTCACCGATCGTCCGGTTCTGGATAAGGACGGATATGTCATCAACGGTGAAGATGGTCAGCCCAAGATGGCCCAGGTGGGTTTCGTCGGGATGAGCTCACAAATTCAGAACGTCTCCCAACCCATCTGGGAGGTCCCGGCACAGGTTGGTGACCAGCTACTGCGCATCGGCAACATCATCTTGCACCTGCCGCAACGCATGGTCGATGTCGCCCAAGCGGCATTCGGGAGCGAAGAGCGCGATCCCAACGGGCCGGTGTCGGTGGTCGGCGTCGGCCGTCTGGCCGGCGAAATCAACTCTACGGACGCGCTGAACCTCGAAGAAAAGACCGCGACGCTCATCTCACTGGTCGGCGGATTGAACTTGGCGCTCTTCGCCTTCAACCTGATTCCGCTACTCCCATTGGATGGTGGACATGTCGCCGGAGCGCTCTACGAGGGGCTCAAGCGGATGGTGGCTAAACTTCGCGGAATACGGCAGGTCAAACCGGTGGATACCATCAAGATGCTGCCAGTTACCTATGTGGTGGTAATCGCCATGCTGGTGATGGGCGGTCTGCTGATCTACGCGGATATTTTCAAACCCATTACACTCTTCTAGTCATCGACGAGCCTCGAGCCGGTAACCACACCGGATCGAGGCTCGCTCGTTTTAACCTCACCACTCGATGCAATGACAGCAAAGGTCATAACTGTGGGAGGAAGCGGAGCCCACAGGGATCATGGTCGGGCGGGACCTCTGCCACGCGCTAGGCTGGCGGAATGGAGCCACTGATCCAGCCGGTGATACCCGCCGGTGACTATAAGTTGCGACCGTTCGCGGCGAAAGATGCGCCAGCAGTCCGCGATGCTTCAGGCGATCCGCTGATTCCCTTGATCACTACGGTCCCCACTGACGGAACGGAGAGCGAGATCCTGCAGTTTATAGACCGGCAAATTCACCGGGCGGCCACCGGAACCGGCTATTCCTTCGCCATTGCCGAAACTGCTTCCGACCGTGCCGTGGGGCAGATCGGGCTGTGGCTCAAAGACGTCGGTCAGGGGCGTGCCAGCATTGGTTACTGGGTGGCTCCGAGTGATCGTCAGCGCGGTGTGGCCTCGGCCGCGTTAGAAGCGATCTCCCGATGGGGCCTGGACCTGCCTTCCATTGATCGACTGCAGCTGTATGTGGAACCGTGGAATGAAGGATCCTGGCGCGCCGCCGAACGCTGCGGCTACCTGCGCGAGGGTTTGCTACGTAGTTGGCAGGCTGTTGGCGGGCATCGCAAAGACATGTACATGTACGCGCGCCTGCGGTAATAGACGCCGGCTACTTCCGTAATTAGCGCATGGATAGAGCTAGTGCCGTGATGCTTTCGGAGCCGAGTCCGTGATCGGCGGCGAGGATGCTTGCCCCGAGTAGGCCAGCTTGATGTGTGGTGGTTGCGGGCCGGATCTGTAATTGGGCAGTGGCAAGTGGCATGGCACGGTTGTAGATGACTTCGCGGATCCCGGCCAGCAGGTGTTCGCCGGCGGCGGCCATTTGTCCGCCGATAGTGATCAGCGATGGATTGAGGAAACTGATACCGGCGGCAAGGACTTCACCGATGTCGCCTCCGGCGCGGCGCACCGCCTTAATAGCCTCCAAATTCCCGCCGTTGACCAGATCGATCACGTCGCGAGCGCTATGTACATCGGGAAGCCCTACGGCGCGGAGGGCATCGGCGATTCGCGGGCCTGAAGCCACCGCCTCGAGGCACCCTTCATTGCCGCAATGGCATTGCACCCCACTTCCGCGGCTTACGCGGACGTGCCCGATATCTCCGGCCGTCCCCTGTGCACCGCGTTGTAGCTGACCGCCCGAGATGATCCCTGCCCCGATGCCGGTGGCTACCTTGACGTAGAGGAAATGCCCGAGGTTTCCACCATGACCATGGTGTTCTCCCAACGCCATGAGATTGACGTCGTTATCGACCATCACCGGGGCATCGAGCTGTTGCGCGAATGATGCCCGAATATCAAAGTTGTCCCAGCCGGGCATGAGGGGTGGCCGACTGGGGCGACCAGTATCGAAGTGCACCGGGCCGGGCACACCCATGCCGACGCAGAGGATATCGGCCGTGTCGCGGCCAATTTGCTGCAGCAAGGATTGGGTGAGCCGATGAATATCTTGAAGTACTGGCTCGGGCCCCTGGCTTAGGTCCACGGTGGCTTCGGTAGCGGCCAGAGTCTGGTGCAGTAGATCGGTCAGGGCAAGGCGTAAATGCGCGGCACCGAGGTCCACGGCCAGTAAGAGCTTGGACTGCGCGTGCAGTGCGACGCGGCTTGGGGGACGTCCGCCGGTCGAGGTGCCGTCAGCGACAGGCCCAACGAGTCCGATGGCCATCAGCGTTTCGAGTCGATCGGTCACCGTGGAGCGTGCCAGACCGGTCAACGTGGCCAACTCGGTGCGGCTTTTCGGGGTTCCGTCTCGCAGTAGCTGGAGAATGTCGTGAGCGCTGGCACCGCGCGGGGCCGGGGTTGAGCGTTCTATGGCCATGGCCCAAGTCAACCATATCTGAGTGCTTTCACGCGAAGTTTTGATGAATGGCATCAGACTTTCATTGACTTTCGACATAAGTGTCTCTAGGGTCGACATGAAACCATGTGTCACATATCACCGGCACCGCTCTCAGGGGCATTAGGTCGCCGGCCAGCTAAGGAGCCGTGCATCAGTGATCACACCTTCCGTCCAGCTCTACACCGTGCGTCAACACCTTGCCGATGATCTGCCCGGTACGCTCAAAAAATTGGCCGATATCGGCTACACGCGCGTTGAGCCTTACGACTTCGTGGCTCGCGTGGACGAATTCGAACGTGCGCTACCAGCCAATGGCTTGAGCGCACCCACAGCTCACGCGCCGCTACTGTCTAGCGACCCGCACCAGGTCTTCGAGGCGGCGCGGCGCCTTGGCATCACGACCGTGATAGACCCCTATCGGCCAGCCGAGCTATGGCAGGACGCCGAGTCCATCCGCGCCACCGCAACGGCCTTGAATCAGGCCGCATCCATCGGCGCCGAGTACGGAATTCGGGTTGGCTATCACAATCACCAGTGGGAAATTGCCGCATCTATCGGCGAGCACACGGCGCTGGAGTACTTGGCCGAGCAACTCGAAGAGCGGGTCGTTCTGGAAGTCGATACGTATTGGGCCGCCGTGGGTGGTGTCGAGGTGCTGCCGCTGCTGGAGCGACTAGGCCAGCGCGTCGTCGCACTACATTTCAAGGATGGGCCCATTTCAACGGACACCCGCGCCCAGCAGGCCGTCGGGTCGGGACAGATGCCCGTGGCACAGATCCTCACCGCCACCGACCATCTGTTGCACGTCGTTGAGCTCGACGACTATGACGGCGATATTTTCGAGGCTTTGCGGCAAAGCTACCAGTACTTGGTCGCTACGAGCGGTGTTGAGGGGGCGCAATGAGCGAGCAGCATACCGCCAGCACCGTACGTACCGGCCCGGTAGGGGTCGGCGTGGTCGGCGCCGGGGTGATCAGCGATGAGTACCTAACGAACGTGACCCAGTTTCCAGACCTGCGCGTTGAGTTCATTGCAGACCTAGACGCCGACCGGGCCGCGGCACAGGCCGCTAAGTTCGGCATTCCGAATTCCGGTGGCTACACCGACCTATTGAAACGCCCGGACATCGAAATCGTGGTCAACTTGACGATCCCCGCGGTTCACGTGGAGGTGGCGTTGCAGGCGGTAGCCGCAGGTAAACACGTCTGGGGTGAAAAGCCCTACGCACTGGACACCGAATCGGGACGCAGTTTGCGCGATGCCGCCCAGCAGCGCGGAGTACGCGTAGCCGTTGCTCCCGATACCATCTTGGGCGCGGGAATACAGACGGCGTTACGCACGGTACGCGCAGGTGAGATCGGCACGCCGCTTTCGGCCTTGGCCATGTTTCAGGCGCCTGGGCCAGAATCTTGGCACCCGAGCCCAGAGTTCCTTTTCGCTCGCGGGGCCGGGCCGCTCTTTGACCTTGGCCCGTACTACCTGAGCACCCTCGTGCAGGTTTTCGGTCCGGTGGATCGTGTTGCCGCCCTCGGTTCCCGTGCACGCGAGACGCGCGTGATTGCGTCGGGTCCCAAGGCGGGTACCGAATTTCCGGTCGAGGTTCCCACGCATATCGGTGCCTTGATCAGTTTCGCCTCGGGCGCCAGCGCGCAATGCGTCTTTAGCTTCGACTCCAAGCTTGAGCGGATGGGATTTGTCGAGGTGGCGGGCACCGAGGGAACCGCGGTGTTCCCCGACCCGAACATGTTTGACGGAGACACCGTGATTCATTGCGCACCGGGCGCCCCGGTCACCGTACCGGCTCAAGGATCGTTCTATTCACGCGGTACCGGAGTGCTGGAGTTGGCTCGGGCAATCCGTGAAGATCGAAAGGAACGAGTGCCGGGGGAGCTTGCCTTCCACGTACTTGAGGTGATGGCTGCGGTAGCCGAAGCGGTGGACACCGGGCAGTTTGTGGAGGTCAGTTCTCGGGTGGAGCCCTCGGACCTCCTTGATGGAGACTGGGACCCGGCGGCGGCCACGCTCTTATTCACTTCGAGCAGTAGCGGTGCCCATGACTAGCCTGCGCGTAGGGATCATTGGCGGAGGCTTTATGGCGCGTACCCATGCCCAGGCGGCTCGTCGTGCTGGGGGCACGGTTTGTTCCGTGTTGTCTTCAAGCCCGGAATCTACTGTACGGGCGGCTACTCAGCTTGGTGCCAGCCCGGTCGCATCGCTGACCGAGCTGCTCGAGACTTCCGAGATCGTGCATGTGACCTCGCCGAACAGCTTGCATGCCGAGCATGCGTTGGCCGTGCTTCAGGCGAACAAGCCGGTAATTTGCGAAAAGCCGCTTGGTGTCGATTTCACTCAGGCCAGCGCCCTGGCTTCTGCGGCCATGCAAGCCGGTATGCTCGCCACCGTGCCCTTTGTCTACCGTTTTCACCCCATGGCGCGGCAAGCTCGGGCCATGGTCGCCAATGGGCATCTGGGACGCCTGCTAACCGTGCGCGGAGCTTACCTGCAGGATTGGCTGCTGGGTTCTCAGGAGGTGAACTGGCGGGTGGATGAGACCAGCGGGGGTCCTTCGCGGGCCTTTGCGGACATCGGCTCGCATCTGGTGGACCTAACCGAGTTCATCGCCGGGGAACGAATCACCGAACTGCAGTCGACCACCAGCATCGCGCACGAACACCGGGCGGGACGGAAAGTGCGTACCGAAGATGCCGCGGTGCTCACCGTGCGTTTTTCCTCCGGAGCGCTGGGAAGCTTGATGGTTTCCCAGGTCAATGCGGGACGTAAAAATGCGTTGAGTCTCGAATTATCGGGTACCGAGCACGCGATCGAGTTCCAGCAGGAGCGCCCCGATGAACTGTGGATCGGCGGGGCCGAATCGAATCGTGTTCTGGCGCGCGATGCGGCCATCTTAGAACCCGACGCCGCGCGGCTCTCTACGATCCCGGCCGGGCACCCCATGGGCTATCTAGATGCTTTCGCCGCCTTCGTGGCAGATAGCTACGCCGCCCTTGGCGGTGAACGGCCCGAAGGTTTGCCGACTTTCGCCGACGGTGCCCGCGCCGCCCTACTGACCGATGCCGTCCTGTGCTCGGCGGCAGAACGTACCTGGGTGTCGGTAGATGATCACCGGCCCGAAGCAACTGGACCGACTAAGGAGCCAGCATGAAATCCACGCATCCTGTGACGCTATTTACAGGCCAGTGGGCCGATATGCCCTTTGAAGAACTTGCCCGGCACGCGGCCGAATGGGGATATGACGGTCTGGAGATCGCCGCGAGTGGTGATCATTTAGATCTGAAACGCGCCGAAGAAGACCCGAACTACCTCCGCTCGCGACGTGAAATCCTCGACCGCTACGGCTTGCAGGTTTGGGCGATCTCTCATCACCTAGGCGGTCAGGCCGTCTGCGATGATCCCATCGACTTTCGTCACCAGGCGATTTTGCGTGACTACGTCTGGGGTGATGGTGACCCGGAGGGCGTCCGTCAGCGTGCCGCCGAGGATATGAAGCGCTCGGCCCGCGTAGCGAGGCAGCTCGGTGCCGACGTCGTCGTCGGATTTACCGGCTCGAGAATCTGGCAATATGTGGCGATGTTCCCTCCGGTGCCCGGCGAGGTCATCGAGGCCGGATACGAAGATTTCGCACGGCGTTGGAACCCGATCATGGACGAATTCGACGCGCACGGGGTGAAGTTCGCCCTTGAAGTGCACCCGTCGGAAATCGCCTACGACTACTGGACAACTAAGCGCACCCTGGAAGCGATCGGACACCGAGAGGCCTTCGGGCTGAACTGGGATCCAAGCCATATGTTCTGGCAGGGCATCGACCCGGTGGGGTTCATTACCGATTTTGCAGACCGGATCTATCACGTGGACTGCAAGGACACGAAGTTGCGAGTCCCCAACGGGCGCAATGGCATTCTCGGTTCGCATCTGCCGTGGGGCGACCCGCGCCGGCGCTGGGATTTCGTCTCGACCGGTCACGGAGATATTGACTGGGAGGATGCCTTCCGCGCCTTACGGCATATTGGCTATCGTGGCCCGATCTCCATCGAATGGGAAGACGCTGGAATGGACCGGTTGCATGGTGCTGCCGAGGCCATTGAGCGGATCCGTCCGTTGCTGTTTAGCGGTCCCGACACATCCTTTGATGCGGCCTTTGCCAACCAATAAGCTGTGCCCATGACTGTTTTCGCTGTTGAATACCGCTACGCTGCGAACTCCGCGGCAGTGCGCGATAAGTATCGTCCGGCCCACCGTGAGTTCCTGAGTGGGTTTATCGGAGAGGGCGCGGCGATCGAGCTGATTGCCTCCGGCCCGTACACCGAAAGCGACGGCGCGCTCCTGCTATTGCGCGCCGAAAGCGAGGCAGCGTTGCGCGAGGGGCTTCAACAGGACCCCTTCAACATTCACGGCACCCTCGAGTCGGTCGTGATCAACGCCTGGAACCCGGTCACCGGTGCCCTCTCGGCTTTCGCTTCCTAGCGCGATCTCAACCTAACGATCTGGCCCGTATTCCCCGATGGAGTGCGGGCCATACATCTAGTGTGAGCTAAGTCTCTTCGCGATGGGGGAATGCTGCGCCTGCCGCAGGAGTTGATGTAGTTGAAGCGTCACGCTTTTGACTTATTGCATTCCTAAGGAGATTCCATGGCTACCAAGGTCCTCACCCTCGTCGGTTCGCTACGTGCCGGATCCACCAACCTCCAGCTCGCCGAAGCAGCGGCGCACCATAACCCGGAAGGTGTTGAAGTTACCGTCTTCTCCGGCCTGGAAAATATCCCGTTCTACAACGAGGACCGCGATATTGAGGGTCAGGTTCCAGCCAGCGCCCTTGAACTGCGTGCCGCTGCCGAAGCGGCGGACGCCGTGCTGCTCGTGTCCCCGGAATACAACGGCACCATGCCTGCCGTGCTGAAGAACGCCATCGATTGGCTGTCGCGTCCCTTCGGAGCCGGCGCGCTGAAGGACCTGCCTGCCGTGGTAATCGGCACCGCCTTTGGCCAGTACGGTGGCGTGTGGGCGCAGGACGAAGCTCGCAAGGCACTGGGTATTGCCGGGGCTAAGGTACTTGAGGATGCCAAGCTGTCTATCCCGAACTCGGTGGTGCGTTTTGCCGAAACCCACCCGAAGGATGACACCGAAGTTGCCGAGCAGGTAGCGGCCGTTCTTGAGGCTCTGCGTGAGGTTGCGGTCCAGAACTAGTGAGGTTCTCAGCCGGGCGTGGGAGCGGGCCGAATCGGCGGCGCCCACGCCCGTGGTGCATGCACGGTGCGGCGTGGTCTTTCTCGCATCCGTGCCCGCAACACGCGCGGACGGTGCCATACTTAGTAGTAAGTCCAACCCACCAACCATTCGGAGGCATCCATTGACCTCGGTCAACCTTGGCATGCCGGCATCACCACCGCCGGTACTCGCTCCTCGACGTAAGACCCGCCAATTCCAGGTTGGCTCGGTGGGCGTCGGCTCGGATTCACCGATTAGCGTCCAGTCGATGACGACGACCAAAACGCACGACATCAACGCCACCCTGCAACAGATCGCGGAGCTGACCGCGGCCGGTTGCGATATCGTCCGCGTGGCCTGCCCAACGGATAAGGATGCCGAGGCGCTGCCGATTATCGCGAAGAAGTCGCAGATTCCGGTGATTGCCGACATCCATTTCCAGCCCAAATACGTTTACGCTGCGATTGAAGCCGGTTGTGGCGCGGTGCGCGTCAACCCGGGTAACATCCGCGCCTTTGACGATCAGGTCAAGGAAATCGCGCAGGCTGCCAAGGATCATGGAACCTCCATTCGCATTGGCGTTAACGCCGGATCGCTGGATAAGCGCCTGCTGGCCAAGTACGGAAAGGCCACTCCGGAGGCACTGGTCGAATCGGCTGTGTGGGAGGCCTCGCTTTTCGAAGAGCATGGTTTCCACGACTTCAAGATTTCCGTGAAGCACAACGACCCGGTAGTTATGGTTCGCGCCTACGAACTTCTGGCAGAACGCGGCGACTGGCCGTTGCACCTTGGCGTGACCGAGGCCGGTCCAGCGTTCCAGGGCACCATTAAATCGGCCACCGCGTTCGGCGCGTTGCTGTCGCAGGGTATTGGCGACACCATCCGCGTCTCGCTCTCGGCGCCGCCGGTTGAAGAGGTCAAGGTCGGCAACCAGATTCTCGAATCGTTGAACCTGCGCCCCCGCGGACTGGACATCGTCTCCTGCCCATCCTGTGGTCGTGCTCAGGTTGACGTGTACTCGCTGGCCGAAGAGGTCACCGCGGGGCTCGAAGGGATGGATGTTCCGCTGCGTGTGGCCGTCATGGGCTGTGTCGTAAACGGCCCGGGCGAAGCACGCGACGCCGATCTCGGCGTGGCCTCAGGTAACGGCAAGGGACAGATCTTCGTCAAGGGCGAAGTCATCAAGACCGTGCCGGAAGATCAGATCGTAGAAACCCTGATCGACGAGGCAATGCGCCTGGCCGAGGAAATGGATTTGGGCGATGACGAGAATCCTGCCGCGGGTACGCCCGTGGTTACCGTCAGCTAAACGCGGCGGCGACTCGCGGATTCGCGTGTTGGGCGGCGCCGAAAGCGCCGCCCTTCGCGCATTGCTTGACAGCGACCCAGCCGCGAATATTTTTACCCGCTCACAGCTCGAGCGGGGCAACGCCCCACAGGGTGCCTACTCCAACGTGGTCGGTATCGAAGGGGAGCAAGGGCTCGAAAGCGCGTGCTGGATCGGGGCAAATATAGCTCCCACCGCCATGAGCGAAGACCACGCGCGCGCCTACGCAGAATACGCGCTTCGTTCCCGCCAGCGCTTTGCCTCGGTCTTCGGGCCAGCCCAGGCAGTCATGGCCATGCACCAAATAATGGCCGCCGGTCCGCAACCCATTTTCGACGTGCGCCCGAACCAGCCATTGATGTCCTTGCGAGAAGCACCCCGAGGGAAGCGGTTGCCGCTACGCCGGGCCGGACTGCAGGACTACGATCGGGTGCTGCCTGCCAGCGCCAAAATGTTCGAGGAAGAGCTCGGCTATTCGCCCCTGCAATCCGGTGGTGGCTATTACCGTAGTCGGGTGCGCCAGCTCATTCAGGACGGGCATACACTCATCGACCTCGACCAGCGCGGCAAGATCATCTTCAAAGCCGATCTCGGCACCGTTACGCAGGGAGTCGCGCAAATCCAGGGCGTATGGATCGACCCGGCACATCGCGGCTACGGCCTTGCCGCCGGATACATGGCCTCTGTGGTCGACTACGCCCTGACCCTCGTGCCCGAGGTGACCCTCTATGTCAACGACTACAATGAGCCAGCCCTACGGAGCTACCAGCGAGTCGGTTTCGAACATGTGGGCACCTTCGCGACCATCTTGTTCTAACTGTGTGGGCTGAGTCGCTGCCACCCTGAAGATTCAGGGTGATGCCCCACGAGCGTGAATGGTATTGGACCACCACAGGCGGAGGGCATAGCCCAGCCACCGTCTCGAACTTTCTGCATTGCACGGATCGCAAAATCTGGAGCCTCCAAGGCTGGCAGGCCCGTGAGCTTATCGGCAACTGCTGTCCTGCTGCCATGCCTCCTACAGCGGAATATTCATGACGTACTCTCGCCGCAAGCATCGTTGCCCATGGGCATATGCAGTTTGCCGGTCATTACCGCTTTAGCGACATGTCATTGAGCCGGGAAAAATCCGGCGAATCTTCTAGACTTCAGGTGGAAGCATCACATCACTAAGGGGGAAGATCGCGTGGGTCAACGCAGGCTGCGGTGGGTGCGTGCGGGTTTTATCCTTGCCACCGGATTGCTTGCGCTAAGTGGCTGCACGCAGAACCCAGCCGCAAGCGCCGGGACTCAAAGTTCCGCACCGGTCGCCCCGGCGCTCGATGCCGCGACCGTTGAGCGGCTATTGAAGGACGCCACGAACGATGATCCCAAGACCGTGGTGCTCGGGGACCGGCAATTGCGTGAATCCATTCCCAAAGCTCAACAGTGGCTCGAGGATGTGAAGGTCACGCCCGAAACCTGCGGGATTACTTTCGCCGCGCCCGTGGCGGAACAGTTGAAGAATTCCACGTTGGGCGTGGCCCAGACCAGGGACCAGCTCCTGACACTAGCGTCCTATCCGGACGCCGGAAAACTTGCCGAACACTGGCAACAGACGACCGAGGCAGCTAAGAAATGCACCCGGTACTCGGTGAATGTCGACGGGCAAGTGCGGGCCTATCACCTAGCCAAGCAACCGGTCGCGGTGCAGGATCTGGCCGCCGATGCATGGGTGGTGACCAGTAGCGATGGAACCGACACCAGCCAGCAATTAATGGTGCGTGCACTCTCCGGTTCTTCATTGGCGGGCGTGCAACGTACCGTCTCTGGACAGGTGTCGAAACAGGATGTTGCCAAGGCGGCAGACCAGCTCGCCCAGCTGCTGAAGCAAGCCGAAAAAGCGGCCGAAAAGTAGGCGGAGGCTGTGCGCGAACGCGGTTTATGTCACGCTCGAGTAGATGCTTGTCCAAAGGCGGCTTTTCTACGGCTAAGATTGTCTGAGGCCGCCTACGGCGCCACCTAAAAATACTAATGATTTGCCCATCCAGCCGGCCGCTTATTCTCGATGTGAAAGCGGGGCTTGAACCTTGAAGGACGCCTAGAGTGGTTTCGAAACTTTCCACCCTGTTCCTGCGCACTCTGCGCGAGGACCCGGTCGACGCTGAAGTGGCCAGCCACAAGCTGCTGGTTCGCGCCGGCTATATCCGACGTGCGGCCCCGGGTATTTATACGTGGTTGCCGTTGGGGTTGAAGGTGCTGGCCCGTGTCGAGGCAATTGTCCGCGAGGAAATGAACGCGATCGGCGCTCAGGAAGTGCACTTCCCGGCGTTGCTGCCACGCGAACCCTACGAGACCACGAACCGCTGGACCGAGTACGGTGAGGGCCTATTCCGCCTGAAGGACCGCAAGGACGCGGACTACCTGCTGGCGCCCACCCACGAAGAGATGTTCACCTTGCTGGTCAAGGACCTGTACAACTCGTATAAGGACCTTCCGGTGTACCTCTACCAGATTCAGAATAAGTACCGCGATGAGGCCCGTCCGCGTGCCGGCCTGCTACGCGGTCGCGAGTTCATCATGAAGGACTCCTACTCCTTCAACATTGATGACGCCGGACTCGACGAGGCCTATTACGCACACCGCGGCGCCTACCTGAAGATCTTTGAGCGACTTGGCCTCGAGGTTGTGCCGGTCTTCGCGCAAGCCGGTGCCATGGGCGGGTCGAAGTCCGAGGAGTTCTTGCACCCAACCGCCATCGGCGAAGACACCTTTGTCCGTTCGCCCGGCGGATACGCGGCCAACGTCGAGGCCGTGACCACCGTGGTCCCCGAAGACATCGACTACGCGAATGCTCCGGCCTTCGAGGTGCTCGACACCCCGGATACCCCGACCATTGACACCCTGGTCGCCGCCGCCAACGAGATCCGTCCGCTGGAGGACGGCCAGTGGGCAGCCGAAGACACGTTGAAGAACGTCGTGCTCGCCGTGATCGACCCGGCCGGTGAACGTCACCTCGTGGTCCTCGGTGTGCCCGGCAACCGTCAGGTCGACCTCAAGCGCGTAGAAGCCACCATCGGCACCGCACTTGAGATCGGCGGCGAGGTCCAGGTCGAAGCCGCAACCGCGGAAGACTTGAAGAACTACCCGCAGATCGTCACCGGCTACCTCGGCCCGGCCCTTGGGCTGGATAATGTCTTGCTCGGCACCGAGTCGGTGACCGGCATCCCGTACCTGGTGGATCCACGCGTGGTCTCGGGTACGACTTGGATCACCGGTGCCAACGAAGCCGGCAAGCACGTCTTCGGGCTGGTCGCCGGTCGTGACTTCGGTTGGGATGGCACCATCGAGTGCGTCAACGTCCTCGAAGGTGACCCGGCACCGGACGGCTCCGGTCCGCTGCGCACCGAGCGCGGTATCGAAATGGGTCACATCTTCCAGTTGGGCCGTAAGTACGCCGAGGCCCTCGACCTGAAGGTGCTGGACTCCAACGGCAAGCTACAGGTTGTAACCATGGGTTCCTACGGCGTCGGCGTCACCCGTGCGGTAGCCGCGCTGGCCGAGGCCTACCACGACGAGAAGGGCCTTTCTTGGCCGGCTCAGGTCGCTCCGGCCGATGTGCATGTCGTCGTCACCGGCAAGGGGCCGGAGCTTCTAGAAGCGGCCGAGAAGCTCGCCACCGATTTTGAAGCTGCCGGCCTCGAGGTACTGCTCGACGACCGTCCGAAGCTTTCGGCTGGCGTGAAGTTCTCCGACGCCGAGCTCATCGGTGTGCCGAAGATCGTTGTGGTCGGGCGTGGTCTGGCCGACGGGCTGGTCGAGGTCAAGGACCGTGCCACCGGCGAGCGCAAGGATGTTGCGGTCGATCAGGTGGTCGCCGAAGTCAGCGGGAGCTAACCCGCCGAGAAAGAGAGTGTGCGCGGGTGGTTGAATCCCTCGAGTTTCTAGGTCCCGATCTACTGCAGGCTGGCTGGTGGCCGGTGTTGCTGTTATTGGCCGCCGGCTTTGCCGCCGGATGGATCGATGCGGTGGTCGGCGGCGGGGGACTGATTCAATTGCCCGCGCTACTACTTTTTCCCGGGCTCAGCCCGGTACAGGCACTGGCCACCAATAAGTTGGGCTCCATCTTTGGGACCACGACCAGTGCCATCACCTATTACCGGCGAACCAGTCCGGATCTGAAAACGGCGATCCCGATGGCGTTGCTGGCCCTTGTCGGAGCGTTCGGTGGGGCCGGTATCGCCACCATCCTGCCGTCGGCGGCCATCAAACCCATCATTATCGTGGCGCTGGTCGCCGTGCTTGCCTTCACGATCTTCAAACCGCGGGCAGGGGAACTGAGTCAACTACGTCACCGCGGCCGTACCCACTACGCGTGGGCGTTGCTCATTGGGTTAGTGATCGGCGGTTATGACGGAATGATCGGTCCGGGGACCGGTTCGTTCCTGATCATCGCGATGGTCACCATCTTGGGTTATAACTTCCTGCAGGCTTCCGCCAAGGCCAAAATCGTCAACTTGGCCACAAACCTCGGGGCCCTGCTACTCTTCCTTCCCGGCGGGCACGTGGCTCTCGGGTTGGGCTTGGCCTTGGGCGTGATGAATATGTGTGGTGGCTATATGGGGGCACGGATGGCCATATCCAAGGGCAGCGGCTTCATTCGCGTTGTCTTCGTGATCGTGGTGCTCGCCCTGATCCTCAAGCTAGGCTGGGATATGCTCGCCGGATAGTTGGCCGGCTTTCAAGCCGCCAGCTCTTCTCAAACGCCCCAGTTGCTGGCATCATTCGGTAAATGAACTCGATCTCCCGCGATGCGTCGCGGCCGCAGCCTGCACTGGGGGCCGGGGAAGACCCGAAACTCAAGGCGCGGGCGTTGCTACCGCTTCATCGTAGTTGGGCCGAGTCCCGGCAAGTGGCACAGCAGGTGCGCCCCGTGGTGGCTCGCTCGTGGCAGCGCGCCGGTGATTACCGTGCCGCGGTGAACCCGCTAGATTCCGGCGATCTGAACGAGCGCCGTCAAGCGCATCGGGAACTACAGTTGCTGTTGCCGTTGTTCAAGGAGCGCCTTCTTGCCACGGCCAGCGATGCGCAAAACCAGCTGGTGATCGCCGACGGCGCCGGCTACGTGTTGTGGGTGCTCGGCCCCTTTGCGGTGCGCCGCCGGTCCGACGGCATAGGTTTTGTGCAAGGAGCCCGCTGGCGCGAAAACGATGTGGGTACCAATGGGATCGGTGCGGCCATGGCCGAAAAAGTTCCGGTGCAGATTTTTGGCCCGGAACATGCCCGCGAGGAACAGCACAGTTGGGTGTGTACCTCGGCGCCGATTATGGGGCCTGGCGGAGACCGACTTCTGGGAACCATTACGCTCTCGGGTTCCTACCGTACTGCACACCCGCACACTCTCAGTCTGCTCTCCGCCGTGCTGGGCGAAGCCCGGGGAGAACTGGCCCGCGCCGAACAGTCGCGACTACAACGGCTGGTGGATTCTACCCAGCTACCCGACGGTGGTTATGTCCTGGTGGACGAGCAAGGCACCGTTGCCGCCCAACGCGGTTTCGTGCTGGCGCAACAACTCTCGCTTCCGGCGGCGCTGGGACAGGCACCTAGCTGGGTACCTGGCCTCGGCGTAGTCAATGCCCGTCCGGTTCCTGGCGGTTGGATACTGGCGCCGACCGCCAGCGAAACGTTGCTCGAACTGTACGCACAACCGCATCCGCACGCCGTGATCCGGGTTGAACAGGGGAGCAGCGAGATCGCCCTGAGCCATCGGCATTGGCAAATACTCCGCTTGCTGGCGCAACATCCGCAGGGCGTGGAGGCCGAACAGTTGCGCGACTTGTGGCCCTCACCGGCTTCGGCGATTACCGTACGTGCCGAAATTTCTCGCCTCCGCTCGAGGCTTGGTGGCCTTATCGGTTCCAGGCCATACCGGTTACTGGTGCCGGCTCGGCTCGTCGACTGATCACCCAACGTTGCAACCTTTTGCAACGCTGGTCAAGTGTGAGCTAGCTCATACTCTGGGGATATGCACCCCCGGCGCACCGCGACCGGGATGTTCCCACGGTAGAGCGAAGCGAAGTGAAAACTATGAGAACCATCGACCCCACTCAGGCGGCCAGCGAATGGCTCACGGCCCTACAGCACGCCTTGGACGAGCGAGACGCCGACGCGGCCACAGCATTGTTCGGGGTGGAATGCTATTGGCGGGACCTCGCGTCATTGACGTGGAATCTACACACCAGCGAGGGGCGCGAAGAGATACGCGCGATGTTACAGGGCATTGAGCCCTCCGCCTGGCCGCGCGAGCTGACAGTCACCAAGGCCAGCGAAGCCGATGGTGTGATTGAAACCTGGTTTAGCTTCCAGAATGAGGCGTTCGATGGCCTGGGCATCCTGCGACTGCGTGAGGGGCGTTGCTGGACCATGCTTACCACCGCCCAGCAGCTACGTGCCCATCCCGAACCGGCAGGTCCACGCCGTGAACTTGGGGCCAGCCACGGCAGCGCCATGAGCAGCGAAAACTGGCTGGATAAGCTCACCAGGCGCAAAGAAGAATTCGGCATCACCGAACAGCCCTACGTCCTGGTCATCGGTGGCGGTCAAGGTGGAATTGGGCTCGGTGCCCGGCTCAAACGCATGGGGGTCCCCGCACTGGTGATCGATAAGCATCCGCGTCCCGGCGACCAGTGGCGTTCGCGCTATCACTCGCTGGCCCTGCACGACCCGGTCTGGTACGACCATATGCCGTATCTCGAGTTCCCCGATCACTGGCCGGTATTCACACCCAAGGACAAAATGGGCGATTGGCTCGAAAGCTACACCAAGCTCATGGAACTGGACTACTGGTCCAACACCGAGGCACTGAAAGCCACCCAACGACCCGATGGGCAGGGTTGGGACGTACAGGTGGTGCGCGAAGGTGAGGAACTCACCCTGCGCCCGCAACACCTCGTACTAGCCACCGGCATGTCCGGGGTGCCAAATATGCCCAACTACCCGGGGCAAGACATTTTTGCTGGCGAGCAAAACCACTCCTCGACACATCCCGGCGGTGCCCGCTACGCCGGCAAAAACGTGGTGGTTGTCGGCGCGAATAATTCGGCCCACGACATCTGCGCGGACCTCGTGCACAACGGTGCGAAACCCACCATGGTGCAACGTTCGTCCACGCACATTGTGCGCTCGGAGTCACTGATGAAGACCGTGCTCGGACCGCTCTATTCCGAGGAGGCTCTGGCCAATGGCATCGACCACCATGCCGCCGACCTAATCTTTGCGTCGATCCCTTACAAGGTATTGCCACAGTTTCACATTCCGGCCTTCGCACAGATACGCGAGGCGGATGCGGACTTCTACGAAGGCCTCGAAAAGGCCGGGTTCGACCTGGACTTCGGAGACGACGAGTCCGGTCTATTCCTCAAGTACTTGCGCCGCGGCTCGGGATACTACATCGACATCGGTGCCTCGGCGCTGGTTGCCGACGGGTCCATCGCCTTGGCCCGCGGCGAGGTTGACCACCTCACCGAGAATTCCGTGGTGCTCACCGACGGGACCGAACTACCCGCCGACGCGGTGGTGTATGCGACCGGATACGGTTCAATGAACGGCTGGGCGGCCAAGCTCATTTCGCAAGAGGTGGCCGACGCGGTGGGCAAGTGTTGGGGCCTTGGCTCGGATACCACTAAAGACCCCGGACCCTGGCAGGGCGAACTGCGCAATATGTGGAAGCCTACGCAGGTCGAGAACCTTTGGTTCCATGGCGGAAACCTGCACCAGTCTCGGCACTACTCAAAGTATCTAGGGCTACAGCTCAAGGCGCGCTACGAAGGGATCGATACCCCGGTGTATGCCCTCGCCGAGACGCATCATCTAGCTTAGCGATAGGTTCACGCAGGCGTCGGGCCACTCCTTGGCTCAGGGGTTGGTCCGACGCCTGTGCGTATGTCGGAGTCGGCTCTAGGACCAGTCTTTCCCGCTGTAGAGCGTATCGATCGCCAGCCTGCGCTGCTCAAAACTTAATTCGTAACCCCTGAAGTCCAACACGATATTCTTCCAGCGACGCCCGTCGTCACCCAGATAAGTGGCAAATTGCTCGGCCGCCCCAGCTGAATCAAATTCGAGGAAATTTCCAATCGCCGTGCTCCACCCGGCCACGCATTGTTCAGTACCGCAGAGCTCAGCGGTAGCGTCACGTGACGTGAACTCGCTGCTGGAGAGCAGGTCTTCTGTCCGCATGGTTCCAGCGCCGAATCCCGCGCCAGTTATCCACGCGACGCCAGCCACCACGGCAAGCAGCACCAGCAGCGCCGCGCTGATCAGGAACGCGTTTCGTGATGTGTGGGAGGCCTTTGCATCGGCAGGTTTTGCCATGGCGTTATCCAATCTTTGCGCGGTGGGGCAGTAGTCGGTGGGGATGCACTTGTCGTGGCCGGTCCCGCCGCGACGGTAGAGATCCCTTCCGTTATTCTGCTGCGCGCAGTAAATCGAAGGGCACCTTGTCTTCGGCGAGCGACTCGAAAAGGTCTACCCCGAGCTCGGCCAACTCGGCGCGATTGGCCCCGGAGGTCGAGGTGGCGGCATCCAACACGGCAAAGGCGAAATCACGTTGGGCCGCGTTGCCGACCTCGGGAAGCTTGTCCAAGGAGTTCTCCGGCAACCGGTAGGCCGGGGCGCGGACGTCGGAGCAGTCCGGGGCGCGCACCGCACGCAGCGCGGCGAGCTGGGTGGCCAACCGATCGCGGCGCTGCTCGAGCGACTCGGCGGCCTTGCTCCCGCTACGCGCGGCGGTGAGTTGCCAGATGTAGTCCAGCGCGTAGCCGCGGTCCAAGGCGTAAGCCACATCGCGCACCGCATCCTGCCCGTGGCCCGGGGTTGGCACACCCTCGTCCGCGGCCAGGCATGCCACCGGGGCGGCGTCGGCCGCGCCTCCGGTCGCCGCCAGCGGGGCGGTAAGCCCCTTGGGGCGCTGCTTCTTGGGCAACTCGGCAATCACCGCGCGGGCCTGGAGGTTGAGGGCAACGGCGCTGTGGGTGAGCACCTTGCGCACCTGCGGGGCATTGTCGGGGGCCTCGGGCACCTCGGCGCTCGCCGTGGCCGCATCGACGGCTAATTGCGCGGCCGCCTGCTCGCTGTAGTCCTGGGCGAGCACCGGTTGGGGTTCGTTCTCGAAGCTCAGCTCGCCAAGCAGGGCCACCGAGGTGCCGAGCGTTTCCTGCAGTCCACGCAGGGCCAGTTTGGTGTCGCCCTCGGAGAGGTCGGCCAGCTGCTCGGCGCGATCTTCTAGGTCAGCCAGTCTCGCCGAGTACTGCCATACCTGTTGCTGCTCGTTGCTGACCCCGCGGGCACCCTCGGGTAGTCCGCGTTGCACGAGCAGCGGACGCAACAGGGTCACGGCCAAGATCCAGCACAGGGCGATCACCAACACGGCTGCCAATAAGGGGGCCAGCCAACGTGGGGCGCGACGGGGAACGGGGCTCTTCGGGTGCGCATTCATCCCTATGATCTTCCCATGCCCACGCGGCGATTCAGCATTTTTGTGGTGAGTTCGGCCACCAGCGCCCGCTGAGCCGTTCTCAACCTCGGTGGGAGGCGATACGCTTTAAAGACAACAACGAATAGCGTGGGAGGATATCCATGACCGGAACGCCGGCCGATACCGAACAAGAAGCCTTGCGGTTGATGACCGTGCTGAACAAGGAAGTGGAATCCCACGGGCTGGTTTTGGAGGAAGTCTCCCTCCGAACCGCTGGGACCCAGCAGATCATCCAGGTCATTGTGGATCTGCCCACCGGCACCGAGTCGGTCAATCTTGATCAGCTTGGCGAAGTCACCACCACCGTTTCTACCGCGCTGGATCGCGACCCCGTGTACGCGAACAGCGCCCCCTATGAACTTGAAGTCAGCTCCCCGGGCCTCTCCCGCCCGCTGACCGAACCGCGCCACTGGGCGCGCGCCCTGAACCGCATGGTCAAATTCCGTCTCGAAGACGGCACCCGGCTGCGCGGACGCATCACCGAGGTCGGCGATCAGCAGGTGCTCATCGCGGTGCACCACGAGCCGGCGAAAAAGGGCATGAAAGCAAAGGTGGACGAGCCCCGCGGCTTCGCCTTCACCGACATTCGTAAGGCCGTCGTCGATCCCGAATTGAATTTCGACGACGCCGCAGTGATCACCGACGACATTGAAGACATGGAGGACTAGGGCGTGGATATCGATCTCGAAGCCCTGCGCATTCTGGAAAAGGACCGCGACATCCCAATGGATGTGCTGATCCCAACCATCGAATCCGCGTTGCTATTGGCCTACAACAAGACCGAGGGCGCAATGCCCAACGCACGCGCCGAAATTGAACGTAGCACCGGGCACGTGCGCATTATGGCCCCGGATGTGGATGAGAACGGCGAATTCCTTGGCGAATTCGACGACACCCCGGTGGGTTTCGGCCGTATCGCCGCCTCCACCGCCCGCCAGGTGATTATGCAGCGCCTGCGTGAGGCCGAGGACGCCCAAGTGGTCGGCGAATATGCCTCCCGCGTCGGTGAGCTGATCTCCGGTGTGATCCAGCAGGGCCGCAACTCCCTGATGGTGCAGGTCAACGTCGGTGACATCGAAGCCCTGCTGCCGCCACCGGAACAGGTGCCGGGGGAGCGCTACCCGCACGGTAAGCGCCTGCGCGCCTATGTGGTCTCCGCCGAGCGCGGCATGAAGGGCCCGGCCGTGACCCTTTCGCGCTCGCACCCCAACCTGGTGCGCAAGCTCTTCGAAATGGAGGTCCCGGAGATCGCCGAGGGCGTCGTGGTCGTCGAGGCACTGGCCCGCGAGGCCGGACACCGCACCAAGCTGGCCGTGAGCGCCACCGTTAACGGCGTGAACGCCAAGGGCGCCTGCATTGGCGAAATGGGCACCCGCGTGCGCGCGGTGATGAATGAGCTGAACGACGAGAAGATCGACATCGTCGACTACTCCGAGGATCCGGCCAAGTTTATTGCCGCCGCGCTGTCCCCGGCCAAGGTGGTCTCGGTGGAGATTTTGGACGCCGACGAACGCCGCGCCCGGGTGATCGTGCCCGATTCCCAGCTGTCCTTGGCCATTGGCAAGGAGGGGCAGAACGCCCGACTGGCCGCCAAGCTCACCGGCTGGCGCATCGATATCATTGCCGCCTCCGGTGGCAAGGAACCACAGTTCTAAACGGCCAACTAGTCAGGCCGTGAACCTTCGGCGTCGACGTGAAAGCAACCTCACGTCGGCGTCGGCGTTTAAACGCGCTAGACTGGTAGGTGGCTTTGGACATTTTCATCGCGAAAGGCGGGATCGGCACCGGCATGAAGCTGCAGCAGCAACGTACATGCATCGCGTGCCGTACCACCGAATCGCGCCAAGGCTTGATCCGTTGGGTCCTGTCCGGGGACGTATCGCCGCGTGCGGTATGCCTGGATATCACGGCCACCGCCACCGGGCGGGGAGCGTGGACCCATGCGGACCAACAGTGCGTGCGCAAGGCCGTGCAGCGCAAGGCATTCCACCGGGCCTTCAGGACTCCGGTGAATGATGCCTCGGTGCTCGAGCAATTTGCCGCCCACGAAGATTTACCGGCAGCCGGCCGGAAATCTGGCAGAGACAAGGAAAGCGGGTCAGAAATCTGATGGCAACCCGATGAGACCGCAATGTTGAGCGCACAACGATGAACAATCGATTTTGCGTGAAGATCCGTGCGGCGGAAGAATTTCACAAAATTACACGCTGATCTGCCAGAACCCACATCCCTTTGGACGCGTTGGATCTTGGCCGATCGCATTGATACAGGAGAGATGTGGCTAAACCCCGCGTTCACGAGCTCGCCAAAGAGCTCGGAATCAGTTCCAAAGAAGCATTGACCAAGTTGCAGGACATGGGCGAGTTCGTTCGCTCGGCCTCCTCCACGGTCGAACCGCCGGTGGCACGCAAACTGCGTGATGCCTTCGGCGGCGGCAAGCCTGCCCCGGCCGCTGAGAAGAAGCCGGCCGCAGCACCCAAGCCAGGCGGGGCCCCGAAGCCGGGCGCACGCCCGACCCCGGAGGCTCCGGCCCCGGCTGCTAAAACCCCAAAGGCTCCCACCCCCGGAGCTAGCACCCCGAAGCAGACTCCGGCTCCGGCCGCCGAGTCCAAGCCCAGCGGCAACGCACCGACCCCGGGTGGTCCGCGTCCCGGCCCGCGCCCGGCAGCTCCCAAGCCTGCCGGTCCGCGTCCGGGTAACAACCCCTTCTCCTCGCAGCAGGGGATGCGTACCGGTGAGTCCGGTCAGGGCGGCCCACGCCCCGGCCAGCGCGCACCACGTCCGGGCGGTCCACGCCCAGGTGGCCCGCGTCCGGGCAACAGCCCGTTCTCCTCGCAGCAGGGGATGCGTACCGGTGAGTCCGGTCAGGGCGGCCCACGTCCGGCAGGTCAGCGCGGTCAGCGCCCCGGCGGCCAGGGCCAGGGTGGCCCGCGTCCGCCACGTGGCGAGAACGCTCCGCAGCGCGGCCCGCGTCCCGCAGGTGCAGGTCAGGGCGGCCCACGTCCAGCCGGTGCCGGCCAGGGCGGCCCGCGCCCTGCCGCTCCGCGCACCCCGAACGGTGCACGGGCAACCCCGGGCGTTATGCCTAACCGCACCGAACGTCCGGCTCCGGCCGGTGCCGGCCGCCCAGGTGGCGGTGCCGGTGGTCGCGGCCGCCCAGGCGGCGGTGGCGGTCCGGGTGCCGGTGGTGGCGGCGGATTCCGTGGCGGCGCTCCGCGCGGTCGCGGTGGCGTAGGCGGTGCCTTCGGTAAGGGAGGCGCCGGTCGCGGCAAGCAGCGCAAGTCCAAGCGCGCAAAGCGTCAGGAATTGGAGCAGATGAGTGCTCCGAGCCTGGGCGGCGTGAATGTGCCGCGCGGTAACGGCCAGACCGAAATTCGTCTGCGTCGTGGTGCTTCGATCACCGACTTCGCCGAGAAGATTGGCGCCAACCCGGCAGCCCTGGTGACCGTGCTGTTCCACCTTGGTGAAATGGCTACCGCCACCCAGTCGCTGGACGAGGCAACCTTCGAGGTCCTCGGCGAAGAGCTGGGCTACAAGGTTTCGGTTGTCTCACCGGAGGACGAGGACCGCGAGCTGCTCGAAGGCTTCGGACTCGATCTCGAGGCTGAGCTTGAGGCCGAAACCGAGGAGGAGCTCGAAGAGCGCGCCCCGGTTATCACCATCATGGGTCACGTCGATCACGGTAAGACCCGACTGCTGGATGCTATCCGCCAGTCGAACGTGATCGCCGGCGAGCACGGTGGCATCACCCAGCACATCGGTGCGTACCAGATCGTGCACCCGCACGAGGGCCGCGACCGCGCGATGACCTTCATCGATACTCCGGGTCACGAGGCGTTCACCGCTATGCGTGCCCGTGGTGCCGAGGTGACCGACGTGTCTGTGCTCGTGGTCGCCGCCGACGATGGCGTTATGCCGCAGACCGTCGAAGCGTTGAACCACGCTCAGGCGGCCGGCGTGCCGATTATCGTCGCGGTCAACAAGATCGATAAGGAAGGCGCCAACGCCGACAAGGTCAAGGGCCAGCTCACCGAGTACGGTCTGGTGCCCGAGGAATACGGTGGCGACACCATGTTCATCGAGGTCTCCGCACTGCAGAAGCTGGGTATCGACGACCTGCTCGACGCCATCCTGTTGACCACCGACGTGCTCGAGTTGCAGGCCAACCCGGACAAGTCCGCTCGTGGTGTGGCCATCGAAGCGAACCTGGATAAGGGCCGCGGCGCCGTGGCTACCGTGCTGGTGCAGTCCGGTACTCTGGCCGTCGGTGACACCATGGTGGTCGGCACCGCCCACGGCCGTGTGCGTGCCATGTTCGACGAGAACGGCGAGAACCTGGATGTGGCCCTGCCGTCGCGTCCGGTGCAGGTGCTGGGTCTGTCTACCGTGCCACGCGCCGGTGACAGCTTCCTGGTGACCGAGGACGAGCGTACCGCCCGTCAGATCGCCGAGAAGCGCGAGACCGCCGAGCGCAACGCTCAGCTGGCCAAGCGTCGCAAGCGCATCACCCTGGAAGACTTCGACAAGGCAGTGGCCGAGGGCAAGATCGATACCCTCAACCTGATCCTGAAGGGCGACGTCTCCGGTGCCGTGGAGGCCCTGGAAGACTCGCTGCTGAAGATCGACGTGGGCGACGACGTGCAGCTGCGCGTTATCCACCGCGGCGTGGGTGCCATCACCCAGAACGACGTCAACCTGGCGACCGTGGACAACGCGATCATCCTGGGCTTCAACGTTCGCCCGGCCGAGCGCGTTGCCGAAATGGCCGACAAGGAAGGCGTGGACATGCGCTTCTACTCGGTCATCTACGCCGCCATCGACGATATCGAGCTGGCACTGAAGGGTATGCTCAAGCCGGAGTACGAAGAGGTCGAACTGGGTACCGCGGAAATCCGTCAGGTCTTCCGTTCCTCCAAGTTCGGCAACATCGCCGGTTCGATCATCCGTTCGGGTACCATCAAGCGCAACACCAAGGCGCGTCTGGTCCGCGACGGCAACGTCGTGGCCGATAACCTGTCGATCGACTCGCTGCGCCGCGAGAAGGACGACGTCACCGAGGTCCGCGAGGGCTTCGAGTGCGGTATCGGTCTGGGGTCGTTCAACGACATCAAGGAAGGCGACATCATCGAGACCTTCGAGATGCGTGAGAAGCCGCGCGACTAGTAGTTCTCGGCTGTTAGCAGCCTGACTCACCGATTCGTGGGCGTTTGACCTAGTATGTGGTCAGGCGCCCACGAATTTTGAACCATAAGGAGAAAACCATGGCTGATTCAGCCCGTGCCGCACGCCTGGCCAAGCGCGTGCAGGTCCTCATGGCACAGTCGTTGCGCACCGTCATCAAGGATGAGCGCATCGACAACGTGACGGTGACCGACGCGCGCGTCACCAATGATCTGCAGCACGCGACCGTGTACTACACGGTGTTCGGCGATGAGACGGCCAAGGCCGAGATCGCCGAGATGCTCAAGACGCGCTCCGGCGCACTGCGCAAGGAGCTAGGGCGTAACCTGACCATTCGGTTGACCCCAACCTTGGAATTCGTCGCCGACGAAATCCCGGAGAGCGCTTCGCACCTCGAAGAGCTGCTGGCCAAGGCCCGCGAAAAGGATGCCGAGGTCGCGGCCCTGCGCAACGGTAAGAACTTCGCCGGTGAAGCCGATCCGTATAAGAAGGATCCGGTCGACGACGAGGAATAATCTTCGCCGACAACAAGCCCCCGTCGTTGTGTGCCCGCAAGTGCAGGCAACGACGGGGGCTTGTTCTTTGTGGATTATTGGTTCGCTAGTCCTGTGCCGTTTGGCCGGCGGAAGCCGGTGCATGGGCCAGCACCCAGCTAAGAAGCGGCATGAGAACCAGGTAGAGCACGACGCAGGTAACGGCGGCGATCAAGGTTGCCTGATAGCTGGCCACGGTCAACCCATAGAGCAGGGCCGCCGCTAGTAAGGTGAAGACTGCTTCCAGCGGTCCTGTTACCGACCGTCGCGCGGTCGCCCCGAAGAGCAGCGCAAGGCGCTCGATCGGCCCATCCAGTAACGCGAGCACCACGGTAAATACCAGCGCCAACAGCGGCGTCCAAGGCCATAAACCATCGTCATTCCCCGGAAACTGCGGCCAGAGCAGGGGCGCCGCGAAGCCGCCCATGGCGGGCAGTCCAATAAGGAGCAGTAGTAGTGCCAAATAAAGCGCCGAAGGGAGCCTTCTGCGCAAATTGACCCGAGTCACGGTCCTCCTAGAATTGTCGGCAGTAATTCTAGACTACTGACAATCTATCAATAAGTGCCGGAGTCGACGAATACTAACTACTGATGAACCTCGGGTTTAATGCGTTGATGACGAAACGGTGACCCGTAGCGTACGGTGTATGACCATGAATCGTTTCTTCTCACGCGGATGCACCACGTCAGGACTGGTGATGTTAGCGTCGCTCCTCGTACTCGTTCTTGCACGCATGCTAAGCGAGTCCATGCGCGGGGTTTCGATATGGACATTGTTGCTCTGCTCGGTGTCTATCACCGCGCTGTTCCAATTTCTCGACGCTTTCAGGAGTATCCCCGCGGAGGAGCCACGGCAAGAAAAATGATGCTGTGGTAGGTTCTGGTACATGGCCCGCATATGAGCACACACCACCCCAATTGTTCAGTTATCGAGCGGAATTGCCATGCCATCAGACCTTTTACAGCTGCGCCTAGATCAGAATCGTTCGCAGCCACAGCAACTGCAGTCCCCGTACCTAACACCAATCACCCCAGACCATGCCCCGGAACTTGCCATAGCGTATCTGGGTGCTTATCCACCCGGCGTTGCGGCAAACACCTTAGCCGAAGCCAACGAGGAAATACGCGCCACCTTCGCGAACGACTACGGCATACTGCAATCTAGCTGGACTTTCGCCACCGTTGCTGGCACACAGGTCGTCGGGGCCATTTTGGTGGTCGAGCAGTCCATCTGGGATGCGGAGCTGGCCGGGCCCTTCGTCATCGACCTATTTGTTGATAGAAGTTATCAAGGTCAGGGGCGCGGCCGAGCGCTGCTACTGGCGGCCAGCGAAACATGTCGACGAGCGGGGGAGCGTAGTCTCAGTCTTCGAGTCGGGGAGGGCACCTCCCCGAGGGCTTATCGCCTCTACCACGACTTGGGATTCAGGAGATGGCCCCACGAGTAGTTTGCGCGGCTACGGCCCATGCCTATGCCTCGAGCACCACGAAGAGGAAGGCAAGGAACCGCGGATCTTCACGCCCTTCGAAAAGTTCGGGGTACTTCTCCCGAGCACGGTCGGAGGGTGCCGGTTCTCCTAGGTGGGTGATGCGGAAGCCTGCACTCACAAAGGATTCAACCATCGAAGATAACGAACGATCCCAGAACTCCAGCGTGGCCTGTTGCCCGTTCATCGACCAGTGCTCGGCACGGGGACGGGTGGCGAAGTAATTCGTCTTGACCCCCTGCTCGCGCTGGCCTAGCCAGGTGGCGAAGGGGTGTTCTACCGACAGTACTAGACGCCCCGAGGGTTTAAGGACACGTTTGAGCTCGGCCAGTGGCCCACTCCAGTCTTTGAGATAGTGCAGGGCTAGGGAGCAGACCACATCATCAAATTCACCGGTAGCAAAAGGCAATGGCTGCGCAAGATTTGCAACGCGTAAGTCGACCTCCGCGCCGAGGCGTTCGCGCGCAATTTTCAACATGCCACGGCTGCTATCGAAGCCCGCCACCGTGGCACCCCGACTGAGCAGGTCCGTGAGAATCGGGCCCGAACCACAACCGGCATCCAACACATGCCGACCGGAGACATCGCCGAGCAGATCCATCAGGGCGGGACGGTTGTAGTACTCGTTGAGTAGGCTCGCGGCGTTCTCAGCCGCATAGCCTTCCGCAATCGAGTCGTAAGCTTCGGCGGTGGACTGTTGCGGGACTGCAGATGATTGATTCATGTGGTCAGCATGGCATGGCTGCGCGCGCATTAGGGAGAACGACTCGAATCCTCCCTGCCGCAAGGGCGGCGCCTAATTCGCGGTAATCGGTGACAGCGCGCCCCTTACTCGGTGGACTCGAAGGTCACCACGGACTCTATCTGCACCTTAGCGCCAAGGGGCAGCCCGGCCGTTTGCACAGTGGTGCGTGCGGGATAAGGGGTTGGAAGGAAACTGGCATAAACCTCGTTGATCGACTCAAAATCCGCATAATCGGTCAGATAGATGGTCGCTTTAAGAAGGCACGAAAAATCCAAACCGACCTCCGTGAGTAACTGTGCCAAATTCTGCATCATCTGCTCGGTCTGTGCACGGACGTCGGAAGATACCAAAGAGCCCCCGGTAGGGCACTGACCAATGATCCCCGCGGTGAAGCCGATGTCACCGAGCCGAGTAAGGTGCGAAAAGGGAGCATCCGATTGAAAGAGGTTTGGGCTGAATTGATGGTTGATCATCAAACTCCTTTGGCTACGTCCGTGGTGAGTCGAGAACAGCCTATGCAGTTACGTCGCTAATGGCTTGATCCGTGATGCTACCCCGGGGTGGGCCCAAAGCGATCTGTGTTGTCGAACGACTGAAATCTCTTGACAGCGACAGCACGCGGTCAGACAGTAGCAGTGAGACATGGCGTCATGCCTCGGTATGTCGAGGAGGGGCACGATGGAAGATGCGGAACTTCAAGGAATATTTGCTGTAAAGCTGCCGGTCCGAGATCTCGCACGAAGCCGCCAATGGTACGAACGAGTCCTGGACTTCGAAGTAGCCTACGAATTCTCCGATGCCGACGGCGTGGTCCGCGGTGTCGCCGGAAAAGTCCCGGGCTCCGGTCAGACACTCATAGGACTGCGGCAGAGCCCCAAGCATGCCAAGGCCGCCGATGGGTTCAATCTAGTAAATTTTGCCGTCCAAGACCATGCCGCGCTCACGCGCTGGGCCGCGCGGCTCGACCGTCTCGAGGTGAAGCATTCGCCCATTATCGATGCCAGTGTGGGATGGATTATCGTGCTCTCCGACCCGGACGGCATAGAGCTGCACTTGTACACCCTGGAGAAGCATGGAATCGACCAATCCGGCCGCCCCGGATATGGAACACCCACCGGAAAGCACCGGGCCTAGGGTGCTGTCCCGGCGCGCCAACGGCGTGTTAGGGTCATGATGATCGTGAAGAACACACAGGAGGTGAGCACCATGTACGCAGTATCGGCACAGGGCGCTCCCCGCCCGGCCACGATCCGGCGGCACGCCTAGCCGCCACCCGGGAGCGCCACGCAGCATATATAGCGAAAGGCATCTCCCATGAACTCACCATCTTCCACATTCGACCAAGACGCGACGAAGCACGCCCTAGTACTCGGTGGTGGCGGCTCCGCGGGTAACGCATGGCTGCTCGGCGTACTTGCCGGGTTCGCCGAGAGCGGCGTAGATCTGACCGGTGCCGCACGAATTATCGGCACCTCGGCTGGCGCCACCGCGGCCGCCCAACTGACCGGGGCAACTCCCGCCGCACTCTATGAAGCCGCCTGCCAGCCAATGACAGGAAAGTCGCCGCCGGGCAGCAGAGCAGTTTCCCCAGCGCACGGAACGGTCAACCTGTTGGCCGCCACGGATGAAATCAGCGCTGCCGCCAACTCACCGGCCGACATGCGACGTCGCATCGGAGCGATGGCGCTACAGGCTGCCCCGAGCAGCGACACAGCCGCGCAAGAACGGTGGCGCGCCACCGTAGCCGCCCGGCTTCCCGAGCACCGGTGGCCGTCCCACGAACTTCTGATTACGGCAGTGGACGCCGATACCGGTTCTCCAAAGGTCTTCCATAAACAAAGTGGGGTTGCCCTTGTCGACGCCGTGGCGGCCAGCTGCTCTAACGGCTTTGCCTATAGCATCGGCGGGCACCGCTACATTGACGGCGGCTACCGTCGCAATGAAAACGCGGATCTCGCGGCCGGATGTGCTCACGTGGTGGTCCTCGCTCCCTTTGCCGGTCGGACGCGGCATCCACTGTCTTGGGCGATGCAACTCGATGCGCAGCTGGACGAGCTGCGCGAGACCGGTAGCAAGGTCTTTACCATCTACCCCGAGGCCTCCAGCGCGCACTTGTTCGGGGCATCGGCTATGGACTATTCGCTACGCCCTCAGGCGGCGCGCGCCGGGTACGCTCAAGGCTTGGCGCGGGCCGCCGAGTTCGCCAACGTGTTCGGCTAAGTCCTAGGCGTCGCTGCGCCGTGGGGTCGGGCCATGTCCTGAGTCACTCAAGGCGGAGCGGCGCCGACGCACGCCCTATACTGGAGGGCGTGAGTAAAGCCGGTCAGAACACGCAAGAACAGGCCTCGGGTCTCGTACTCGTCGACAAGGATCCAGGGATGACCTCCCACGATGTGGTTGGTCGTATCCGCAGACTGGCCGGGACTCGCAAGGTCGGCCATGCCGGCACCCTCGACCCCATGGCCACCGGCGTGCTGGTGATCGGCGTTAATAAGGCCACACGCCTGCTGACATACATCGTCGGGCACGATAAGACCTACACCGCCACCATCCGTCTGGGGCAATCCACCGTCACCGACGACGCCGAAGGCGAGATCACCTCGCAGCGGATTGCCGCGGCGGTCACCGACGAGGACATCGAGCGTGAGATCGCCAAACTGCGTGGCGACATCGAGCAGATTCCGAGTCAGGTTTCGGCTATCAAGGTCGACGGAAAGCGTTCCTATGCCCGCGTGCGTGCCGGCGAACAGGTGGAGCTCAAGGCCCGCCCGGTGACCATTTCCCAATTCGACGTGCACGAGATCCGCCGCGAAGCCGGAGGCAAGGTGCTTGACGTCGACGTGACCGTTTCCTGCTCCTCAGGCACCTACATCCGCGCCCTGGCGCGCGATCTGGGCGAAGCCTTAAACGTCGGCGGGCATTTGACCGCGCTGCGCCGCACCGAAGTCGGACCGTACAAGATCCAGAACGCAAAAACCTTGCAACAGCTGGCCGAGGGTTTCGAGGTCATGCCGTTGGAAGATGCCGCCGCCGCGCTCTTCCCGAACCGTACCGTGAGCGTCGACGAGGCCGTGGAACTGTCCTTCGGGCGACCCATCGCCGCCTCACATTTGAGCATGGAGGTTCCCGCCGGGCAACCGGTGGCCGCTTTCGCCCCGAACGGTGTGCTGGTGGCCCTGCTCGAGGACAAGGGCGATAAGGCCCGCACCCAGCTGGTCTTCACCGCCAAGTAGTATCCGCCAGCACCGCACCGCGACCCACCGAAAGGCCCGACCTTGTTTGCCCTCAACGGCTTCTTTATCGCCGGTACCGTCGTCTGCGCGGTGGCCGTGCTGCTCGGCGTGATCGCCACCATCATCCGGCGCTATCCGGACGATTGGGCTTTGATCGCCACCGGAGCTACCGAACTGTTCTTGGTGATCTACGGTGTCGCCGCGGCCATCCGGCAGGCCGGTGGGGAAGTAGTTCAGGGCGAGCTCTGGGAATTCTGGGGCTACCTGCTTACGGCGCTGATCATCCCGCCGGTCGCTTTCTTCTGGGCTGTGGCCGATAAGAGCCGCTGGGCCAATACGGTGCTTGCCGTTTCCGGGGCCATAGTCTTTGTGATGTTGTTCCGCATGGAACAGATTTGGAATGTAGGAGTAGCCGCATGAGCGAGCAGCCACGCAATTCGCGTATCGTATCCGCCGCCGAAGCCCGGCACGGGGATAAGCCCAGCAAGCCGGGTCGGTCCACCGGTCTGGGACGCATTATCATCGCCGTCTATGGCATTTTGTCGCTCTCGGCCACGGTGCGCGCCCTGTACCAGATCTTCTTCCGCGACTTCTCCGAGGCCCCGTTGGCCTACAGCTTGTCGCTGCTTTCCGGGCTGGTCTATATTTTGGCGACCTTCAGCCTAGCCTCGGCGAAGCCCGGCGCCTGGAAAGTCTCGGTCGGCGCGGTCGGTTTTGAACTGCTCGGTGTACTGGTGGTCGGTACGCTGTCCTTCACTCACCCCGAACTGTTCGGCCACGACTCGGTGTGGAGCTACTTCGGCAAGGGGTATGGTTACGTTCCGCTGGTATTGCCGCTGGTCGGCCTGTGGTGGCTGTACCGTAACCGCGGTGAGCGCCAGCGCTAAAGATCGTGCGAGAATAAGCACGAGCAAATCATTCTTTCCCCAAAGAAGTCAGTAAGGATCACCGTGCACTATTGGAAGGGTCTTGACTCGGTCCCCGCAGACCTGAAGCCGTCGGTCGTGACAATCGGCAATTTCGACGGTGTTCACCTGGGGCACTGCGAGGTTCTTGACCAGGTGGTGGAACAGGCCCGTCACCTCGGCGCTAACGCCGTGGCCATCACCTTTGACCCCCATCCGGCACGGGTGCACCGCCCGCAGAGCGCCCCCGAACTGATCATGGGGCTCGCCGACCGTATCGACACCCTCGCCGCAGTGGGCATGGATGCGGTGCTGATGATCGAGTACACCCTCGACTTCGCGGAGAATACCGCCGAGGAATTCGTGCGTCAGGTGATCGTCGAGGCCCTGAAGGCCAGCTGCGTGGTCGTCGGCCACGATGTGCGTTTCGGCAAGGGGAACGCCGGGGATTTCGAGTACATGCAGCAGCTCGGTGAGAAGTACGGGTTTACCGTGATCGGCGTGGCCGACGTGGGAGATAAGCGCCGGCTGTCGTCGACCTGGGTGCGTGAAGAGCTCGCCGCAGGCAACGTCGAGGCCGCCGCCCGGATTCTGGGACGCCCGCATCGCATGCGTGGGGAAGTGGTCCACGGGGCCGCCCGTGGACGCGAACTTGGTTTCCCCACCGCCAACCTCTCTTCGGACGCCACCGGAATCATCCCCGTCGACGGCATCTACGCCGGATGGTTGGTGGACGAGGCCGACGTGCGGTGGCCCGCGGCGATCTCCGTAGGCTCGAACCCCACCTTCGACGGCGTCTCCCGCGTGGTCGAGGCCCATGTCATCGACCGACCGGACGAGGGAGTCGAAGACTTCGACCTCTACGGCCAGCAGGTCATCGTCGAATTCGTCAAGCACTTGCGCCCGATGGTGGCCTACCAGGGGATTGAAGCCCTGGTCGAACAGATGACCACGGATGTGAAACAAGCCCGCGACGTGCTGAGCAAGGTGTCCTAGTGGCAGAAATCCCGCCGCTGCCACGGCAAGCGTTCGGGCTCAGCGCCGCACAGCGCACCCATCACTCGGCGGCATTCCTAGCCGGCGCGGACCAGTACGACAAGGTGCGCCCGCGCTACCCCGAGGCCGCGGTGGACTTCGCCGTGGAGGGTTTAACCGGGCCCGCTGCAGATATCGGGTGCGGCAGTGGAATTTTCACCGCCCAGCTTGTCGCTCGGGGACTGCAGGTCACGGCCGTCGACCCGTCTCAGGATATGCTCGACGTTCTGGCGAAACGGTGTGCTGACGTTGCGCTCGTACGGGCCGGAGGGGAATCTACCGGGCTGCAGGAGCGCAGCTTCGAGCTGATCAGCTACGCGCAGGCCTGGCATTGGGTCGATGCCCACGACGCCAGCGCGGAGGCGGCACGGCTCCTAGTTCCCGGCGGACGGCTCGTATTGCTGTGGAACCAGCTGGATGTTCAGGTGCCGTGGGTACACCGCCTGGCACGGATCATGCACGCCGGAGACGTTCACCGGCCAGAGCTTCCACCGAGTCTCGGAGCCGAGTTCACCGGACTCGAACAGGGTTTGTGGCACTGGGAGTGGACGCTGACCTTGGGCGATGTCGTGGAGCTGACCAAGTCGCGGAGCTACTATCGACGGGCCACCGAGAGCACCCGCAAGAAAGTCGAAACGAACCTGCACTGGTACTGGTGCGAACACCTAGGCCATGACGTGGACGAACCCGTGGCCGTTCCGCATCTCTCCCATGCTTGGCGCGCCTGGTGCCGCGAGATCCCCGGGTGTTAGCTTCCCGACAGAAGCGCCGACCCGCGCCGTTACGCGGGGGAAAATGATACACTAGTCAACGGTCTACGCTGCAGTCCGCGGTTGCGTGGGCCCGGTTCCCTTCTTCGGGAGGTTGACTGGTTCGTGAAACGCGGTCCAACTCTAGGAGTTTGTTATGGCATTGGATGCCGCAGTCAAGCAGGAAATCATCAAGGCTTACGCCACCCACGAGGGTGACACCGGTTCGCCTGAGGTTCAGATCGCCGTCATCTCCCGCCGTATTTCGGACCTGACCGAGCACCTGAAGATGCACAAGCACGATCACCACACCCGCCGTGGCCTGATGGCTCTGGTTGGTCGTCGTCGTCGTATGCTCGGCTACCTCAAGGACACCGACATCGAGCGTTACCGTTCGCTGATCGAGCGTCTGGGCCTGCGCAAGTAGTCCCACGATGGTGTGCGAAACCCCGGTTCCCTTTCGAGGGAGCCGGGGTTTCGTTTATCTGTGCAGCACCTCGGTGCCGCAGTCAAAGGTCCGCGAACACCATTCAGGCTCTGAGAGTGTTTGTGCAACTGGTAGGACGAAACGGTCGGCTTTCCGGGACTTACCTCCGGGTTCGTAAGGCCAAAGGTACGGGAAACATTGTCTTGAATCCGGTGAAGCTGACGGTCTGTAGCGCGCAATGCCCCTGTAAATATTTCGGAGGGGCCGGCGCGCAATCCTACGCGCGGAGCAACGTTCCGCCCGCAGCAAACCGAAGTTTGCCCGGGCGGCACCGATACGTCGCTTTTTAGAGTGGTTAGCGCGACGAGAGGCCTAATACATGGAATCGGCTAGCAGTCGTGGCCAGTAGCGTAGATCGCCCCACAATTCGGCGTAGCCCGGGGTGGAACTGTAGGCACCTTGTAAGCCTTCAGCGACCATACGGTAAGACGCCGCTGGGTATTGCGAGCGGATAGATCCGTAGTCGATTTTGACCGGGCCAGCATAGTACGAGAATTTGCCGGAGGTGCTCGCTTGGCGTACCTTGCGGATGAAGTTGCCCTTAGAGTCGTACGCGGAGATTCGGATCGATATGTCTCGCTGTTTCAGCGACCCGTAGTTCGAACCGAACCCGATATTGACCGCACAGTACTTATCGACATCGCTGTTTTTCAGCACCCAAATGTAGGCCCGATGGTAGTTGCCGTACCGATCTTGCAAGCGCTCGGACTGTTTCGGAACGTATCCCGGCCCGCAAATTTGTTTGGCCTTCTCTCGGGTGAATTCCCAACCTGCCGGGGCGGCCGAAGCCTCGGGAGCTTGCTGAACGCCGATAACTCCCGCACCGGTCAGCGCAAGCGCCAATATTAGTGATCGTGTAACGCCCTTTAGCGTTTTACTTTTCCTCACCGAAGATCCTTCCGTAGATACCTTGACTTGAGCTAAAGATCTCAGGATGGCCGGAGAGTAGCAATGGGAAGAACTGCCCATGAGCAGGAAAAACACGCAGGCAGACGGGTTTACGAGCTCGGTGGTCCAAGCGCGCGTGAACTAGTGAAGGGGTCCGTCTAACTCGGCTAATCCTGCCAGAATGGGCGCTTCATGTGGCAACAGGGCAGGTGGCAAGTCGTCAAAGGAAAACCAGCGAAGTTCGGCGCATTTTTGCGGCTCCTCGATACCGGGAGCGCCGCCCCACGTACGGCAGAGGAAAAAATGATCCCGATGAGACGCGGCGGGCGCGGCTGGCTCTTGCCGCCGATCGCGTACGGCCAGTGGTCGGAGATCACTCGGCGCGATGAGAATGCCAAGTTCTTCAGTGGCCTCACGGCAGACAGCGGTTAGGGGCCACAGCGGGCCTTACCAGTTCAGATACTTAACGTCCATGACCTCGGGATGGTCATTCGACCAGTTCGCGAGTTCCCATTCGGCTTCGAACTGCGCGGGAGTCGGGGCCGGATCGTTCCGCTCACGGGTCGGCGGCTCGGGCACGGAGCGATACTATTCCGGCATCCGGTCACCGCCTTTAATAGTAGGGCTCCTTTCATCTCGGACTCAGACCCAGAACGGGCCGCCTCATTGGACTGGTAAGCACGAGGTGGCCAGCACCTCACTGTCGAGGAATGCACGCCCAGATGCAGGGCGACGTTCTCGTTCGACTAGTCCTGCTCTCCCAGTTACTCTACGAG
Organism: Glutamicibacter sp. PS; assembly: GCA_031317595.1. Classification (GTDB taxonomy): domain Bacteria; phylum Actinomycetota; class Actinomycetes; order Actinomycetales; family Micrococcaceae; genus Glutamicibacter; species Glutamicibacter endophyticus. The sequence continues at coordinate 1,666,345 of JANCMB010000001.1, read as the reverse complement.
CGACCGACGATCCGGCCCGCCGTCCGCGTCCAAAGTGGTAACGCCCGCCGCCGCAGGTGAGGGGTCAAGAAGTACTACCTCGTTCTGTGGCGGGGCGGTGACTGATTCGACAGCTTGTGGCGCCTCGAGTGCAGGAGCGGGCCGGGCACGTCGGTGTCAGCGGCAACCGCGGCATGCAGCGAGTTCGCCGTCACCGACTCCGCGGTGTCGTCGACCAGCAATGTACACGGATACCACGGCGGCCGCTCAGTGGCGAGGGCAGCGACCGTGGAAACCATGCTCACACATTCGACGATCAGCGACCACATCGACGCCTGCTCGGCACCGACTCCAAAGCGGCGGGCAAAGTCGGCCGGTGACGTGAACGACAACCAGAACGTGCCCGCAACGATGAATACTGTCCCGGCCACCGAGGTAATGACCGCTCACCGGCGGCCGCGGAGCTCCTTCATGACAGCCGCCGCGTGGCGGGCTAGTGCTACTGCACCGTATCGTGAGCGAACTCGTCCGAAGCCGAAGCGGCGGGCCGGTTCCGCCGGGCTCCGACGACGACGCCCCGGCCGAGTTCATGAGCGGCGATGACGGTGGCCAGCGACTTGCCCGGACCCAGGGATCACTGCCGTACCCGAGGGCGCCGCCAGCAGGCTGTTGCTAGCCAGTGATCTAGGTCAGGTCGGCGCGGCACTCGGCGGCGGCACGCTCACCAACAGGCCGACATTCTCAATACGACCCAGTAGCTCGCTGTGCCCGGCCGAGTAGAAGTAGAAGCAGCCCAACCCGCTGTCCAAGACCAGGATCATATGTCCGCTCGCGGGGAGTACACCCTCGTGCGTGGTACTTCGATACCGTAGGCAACATCGGAGACGAGCCGTTCCTCATCGGCAAGACTCTCCGCCGTCTCGTCGAAGACGTATTCAATGTAGGACGTCGGGGCTTGAGCGCCAGAGTCCGTGCCTAATCACTCAGCGTCGTCGTCAGGAACGAGGCCGCGCCACATGTCCTCCGCAGGTAGGGCACGCGCTCGCTCAGGCTGTTCAAGTCGGCGGGCCACTCTTTGCCGGTCGGGATGAGTGCAACAAATCCGCGCCGTTCCGCATGAGCCATCCAATCCAGTAGTTCGGACATGACCCGCGCTGTCCGCCGATCGCGCCACATCAGTACGTCGGCGCGCGCCAGGCCGGGCACTTCGTCGTCCTCCTCGATCAGCCGTACGGTCTTGACCCCGCCGTGACGGGCAATGACGTACCCGGTGATCGGGCCGTTCGGCTCGGCGGTCATCGACAACGTGATCCGCGCCATTAGCGCTCCCTGCACCAGCTCCGCCAAATTCGCCATGACTAGGTATCGTCTCGTTCAAAGGTCCCGGGCGAGGTGCACGCTCATCTGTCGCCGGGGTTACATCTGTCACTAGGCATTCGAAGACTCTATGGCGAGGGAGGTTCAGCAAACGACGAGGTCTTTCAAGACGGCCCCTTGCGGGCACCCGGTTCATAGCCGCCTTCAAACGGAACACCGTCGAGCATTGACGAGAAATGAGGCCTGCAATGTTCCGCGCATCTGTGGCACTCAGCGCACGAAGCTACGGCGTACTCCGCAAGGCACCCACTAACCTGTTGCTCCATGCCCTTCGCGCCAGATGCGGCCTCGAGTGGGGCGTCCCACTATGTTCCCGGCTGTGCTCTTCTTCTACTTTGGCGCGATCCGCACCACGATCATCGACGACAGAGGCCACCGTTGGCTTTACGTGCGGCTCCTATTTCTTTCTTTGGGGTGCCTTCAAGTACATTAGGATCGGACCTGTCAGTCGCATTCTACTGGTTGCGACCTGTGCCCACGCACTGGGAGCGACATATTCGTCACCAGAGGGCGCCCCGGATAATTGAAGGCAGTGACAAGACATCGTGCCGGGACTGGTTGGCCGGTAGCTCCTGTCATCTTCTGATTGATGAGCTATCAACTACGTAACGGGCGATCGACTTGTCGGGTAGCGCATGTGGCGTACCGGTACTAACGCTACTCCGAGGCGTCCCCGCCGGACCGGCGCGTCTCTGTCACTTGCAACGGGCGCGGGTGATAGCCTGCCCTCAAGAACTCGTAACGGCTGTCCCGCTTGGTCGGCCGACGTTGGAGTCGGTCGGAAGGACAGCTCGTGGCACGGTCAGACGCGGAGCGTGGACGCGGAACTGCGTGGCGCATATGGGATTTGCACGTACATACGCCTGCCTCAATTGTCCAGGAATACGGTGCCGACACCGTAGAGACGTGGGAGCGGTTCATTAGCGAACTCGAAGCGCTTCCGGAAGACGTTAGCGTCATCGGAATTAACGACTACTGGTTTCTCGACGGATACGAGCGCGTACTCAACGCCAAGAGGAGCGGAAGGCTTCAGAATCTTGAAGCAATCTTCCCAGTGATCGAGATGCGACTTGACCACTTCGGCGGAACCGACGGCAATCTTTCCAGGGTTAACCTGCACGTTGTCTTCGACCCCGATCTCGACGCCGAGATGATCAGGGCGCAATTCATCGGCGCTCTCCAGCCGAAAGTAATTCTGGCACCGAACCATGCGGGCATCGCGTGGCAGGGAGTCATTACGAGAGAGTCGCTGTCGGATCTGGGGAGGCGGATTAAGGAGACAGTGCCTGGAGAACAACTTTCACACTACGGACCCGACTTGAAGGAGGGGTTTAACAACATCAATGTCAGACTCGATGATGTTCAAGCGGTACTCGATGGGCCGTACTTCAAGGGCAGGGCGCTCATCGGAATCGGAAAGACCGAATGGCGGGACATCAAATGGAACCACCAGTCGATCGCATCGAAGAAGAACGTGATCAACTCTGCAAGCTTCGTGTTCACGGCCTATCCCGATACTACACGTTGGTCAGAAGACGTGAAGGAGCTTCGTTCGAGCAACGTAACCCACAAGATTCTAGATTGCAGCGACGCTCACTATTTCTCAGGTTCTGACCAGCACATGCGTCTCGGCGCCTGCCAAACCTGGATGAATACGACTCCTACCTTGGCCGGATTGGCGTATGCCATCGAGGAGTTTGATCGCCGCGTCTACGTCGGGCTAGAGCCGCCAGCGCTTGCGCGAGTCCGAAGGAACCCAGAGCGGTTCATTGAGCGCATTCGCGTCGCTTCAGAGAACGAAGGACATGACCTCTTCGATCACGATCTTCCACTTAACTCAGGCTTCGTGGCGGTCGTTGGCAACAAGGGGCAAGGGAAGTCGGCATTGCTCGACTGCATCGCGCTTGGTGGAAACTCGTCACGAAACAACGAGTTCGCATTTCTGAGTACGTCCCGGTTCCTCAGTGTGCCGAACCAGAAGTCCGCACGGGAGTACACGACCGAACTCGTATGGGCGACCGGCACATCTCGTAAGGTCCAACTAACTCAGGCCCACGACAAGGCGGCGCCCGTCTCCGTGGAATACTTGCCACAGATGTTCGTGGAACGCGTGTGCAATCAAGATCCTGACACTGACGATACAGACGAGTTTGAGCGTGAGTTGAGGACTATCCTCTTCACGCATATCCCCGAGAGCGAGAAGGCGGGTGAGAAGACTTTCGACGCACTCCTTTCGCAGAAGACGCAGTCTTTGCGTGACGATATCTTTAGGCGAAGGGACGAACTCCACGAAGTTGTACGTCAGTATGTCGCCGCGACTGCTTTCCGTTCTGAAAACCAGGCTACGGAGGTCCAAAGTCGGCTAGTTCTAAAGAAAGCAGAAGTCGACGCGGCAAAGGAAGCGGTCGATGCGGCAAAGGCTGCGCTTGCTGAGATTGACTCGGAGAGCAAGGCCGATGGGGAACTGGCGGCGCTGAGGCAACGCTCCGAAGAAATCGAGAAAGTTCGATCAAGTCTCCTAGAGAGACGCGGCTTCAATGAGCAGCAGCAAGCGCAGGCACGACAACAACTCGCCAGCATGGAAACCATCGCTCACAGAGCAGAAGCTATTCGTGCCGACGTCACAGAACTCAACAACGAGGCTGAAGCGATTCTTGGCGGTGAGGGCGACCCCTACCTAAGCCTGACGATCAACGACCCTCGGTATGCCTCTTGGCAGTCGACCGCCGAAGCAATCATTAGGTCCCTCAGCGCCGAGCGCGAAGCTCTCGACCGCGAAATTGCGGCGCAAGATCAAGCTCGCCGCGAGAGCACAGACGCGCTCGCGGCTGCGGACAGCGCTCGCGAACGAGCGCGACAACGCGTTCTTCAATCGGAGGAACGGATGGCCGCTTTAATCGGCGACGAGAACGATGACGAGTCGCACGCGGGTCTCACTGCATTGCTCCAACGCATCAGTGACACGCCGGCGAAAGTGTCCGCACTCCGCGACCAGATCATCGAACGTTCGAAGTACATCTACGAAGCTCTCGAAGCGCAACTCCGAGCCGTTGAGGGTTTATACGCTCCGGCGTCAGAATTCATCGCTCGGTCCGAGGTCGTCAAAAATGCTGGACTTGAGTTCAACGCAGAACTCCGACTGCTGCCGACTTGGAGAAGCGTGTCGGCAGGTCTCGACGGCCGCAGAAACGGAGATTTCACGGACTGGCTCACGGAACTCCCTCAACGGCTCGAAGATACGAGTTGGGACCAACTCGCCAAGCAGCTCTCAGAAGCAATGCACCGTCTTGAGCGCGAGCGGGGCGAAGTCGACGGAGAGCTACGAAACCCCTCAAATGCGTTGCGCAGTGCGACAACCCTCGACAGTTTCCTGATGAGCATGTTAGATCTGACCTGGCTTGAAGTGCGATTCGGCCTAACTGGGGACGGGCAGCCGCTTTCGCAGCTTTCGCCTGGGCAGCGTGGTCTCGTGCTCGCGCTCTTCTACCTCGTCGTCGATCGCCGGACCACTCCGTTGCTACTGGACCAGCCCGAAGAAAATCTCGACAACGAGACCATTGCGTCAAAGCTGGTGCCTGCGATCCACGAGGCGGCCGGTCGACGCCAGACGGTAGTGGTCACTCACAACGCAAACTTGGCTGTCGTCGGCGATGCCGACCAGATCATTCACTGCCAGATGCTCGAGAGGCGCTTCACCGTGAGCAGCGGGAGCATCGCGGAGCTCGATGTGGCGAAGTTTGCGCTCGACATCTTGGAGGGAACCAAGCCAGCCTTCGACAACCGCCGGCATAAGTATGAAGCCTTTCCGTCGTTGGCGTGACGGTTTGAAAGGACCAGAAAGGGGAACACAACCACGCAAACAATGTATTTTACGATGCGTTCTGCATGATCTGACGCCTGGTATCACGCGGAACTTGGGCTCGTCGGAGCTGCTTGGATATCTGGTTGTCAGGGGCGGCAGTAGGCTGTGAGCATTGGGCCAGAGTGGCGACGTAGCCGTGTAAACGAAGGGACGGCGCATGCTGATCACCATCACGTTGGAACCGGATTCAGGTCACGACCTCGATGCAACGGTGCTCTCGCATCTGTTACGTAAACACCCCGGTAAGGCTCAATCTTTCCAACTACCGGTCGGCACGGTCCACGTGTTCTACCCTGCATATGGGCCGCGACGCTGCACCGCGGCACTACTGCTCGAGGTCGATCCGGTGGGGTTGGTTCGATCCAAGCGCTTTCGCGGGGAAGCCGGGGTGCTCGATCATTACATTAACGATCGTCCCTACGCTGCCTCCAGCTTGTTGTCGGTTGCTCTGGGCAAGGTCATGCGCAGTGCCATGTCGGGGCAGAGCGAAAGCCACCCAGAGCTGGCGACGGCACCGCTGCCGCTGAAACTCGCAGTCCCGGTCATCTCCACCCGGGCCGATGCAGACGGGGACCTCGTTCGGAGGCTTTTCGAACCGTTGGGGTGGCACATCGAATCGTCTCCGATAGAGCTCGACGAAAACTATCCGCAGTGGGGCGCCTCGCACTACAGGTCGCTCGAACTGACCGGGAACGTGCCGCTACACCTGGCGCTGCGCCAGCTTTACGTCCTGATGCCGGTGCTCGACGACGCGAAGCATTACTGGGTGGGAGACGACGAAGCAGCCAAGCTTGTGCGCCAAGGCGAAGGCTGGTTGGCCGACCATCCGGAACGCGAACTCATCGCCCACCGCTACTTGGCGCATCAGCGTGATCTGGTCGAGGTGGCCCGTGGACTAGGAACCTCGGGCACGTCCGAAGTTTCGGAGGCAGTCACGGAAGCGACCGATCAGAATAATCCCGCTGTGCCGCTGCGGATTATGCGCGCCGAAGCAGTACTTGGCGCGCTGCACGAGACCAACTCGCATAGCGTTGTCGACGTGGGTTGTGGGCCTGGTGCGCTACTTCGCCGCCTGCAAAAAGACGGATTCTTCACGCGCATTGTGGGCACCGACGTTTCGGGGCGGGCGCTTGAACGGGCCGCAGCGGACTTGCACTTAGCCGAGCGCTCCGACGCTGACCGGGAAAGGCTACAACTGCTGCATAGCTCGGCCGTCTATCGCGATGAACGGCTGCGTGGTTTTGACGCCATCGTACTCATGGAGGTGATCGAGCATTTGGATCCCGAGAGGCTACCGGCCCTCGTGGACTCGATCTTCGGGTACAGCCAGCCACGCACCGTGCTCGTCACCACACCGAATGCCGAATTCAATGCCCTATATCCGAGGCTCGCCTCGGGCACCATGCGCCACGATGATCACCGTTTCGAATGGAACCGTGACGAATTCCGGCGGTGGGCGGAGAACGTCGCCATGGAACACGGCTACGCCGTGGACTATCGTTCCATCGGAAATGAACATGAACAGCTGGGTCCGGCAACCCAAATGGCAATCTTCCGAAAGGTGGCCGCATGAGCACGCTGAACATCCCACAGACCAGCCTCGTGGTACTTGTGGGGATCTCTGGCTCGGGAAAGTCGAGCTTTGCCGCCGAGCACTTCGGTGCGTTCGAGGTGCTCTCCAGCGACTATTTCCGCGGGCTCGTCGGCAACGACCCCAGCGATCAGTCGGTGACCGCAGCGGCCTTCGACGCCCTGAACTATGTGGCTGGAAAGCGCCTCGCCGCCGGCTTACTCACCGTCGTTGATGCCACCAGCCTGCAACCCGGTGACCGGAAGAAACTGGTCGACCTAGCGAAGTCGCACGACACCCTGGCGGTGGCCTTGGTGCTGGATACACCGCTTCGAACCTGCCTAGAACGAAACGAAAAGCGCGGCCTGGATCAGGTACCGGCAGCTGTGATCGACCGGCAGCACCGTCAGCTGCGCAAACACCTTCGGGGGATCCGCCGCGAGGGTTTCGCTCGCGTACACATTATTGAGCCCGATACCGACGTGAGCCAGGTTACGATCCACCGGCACAAACTACTCAACGACTTCCGCGATCACACCGGCCCCTTTGACGTGATTGGGGATGTCCACGGATGCCTCGATGAGCTGCAGCGGCTGCTGCAGAAGCTTGGCTATACCCTGCGCTTTGACTCGCGGGGCCGCGCCGTGGATGCCAGCCATGACGAGGCCCGCCGCGCCATATTCGTTGGCGACCTGGTGGACCGTGGTCCGGACTCCGCCGGCGTACTGCGGCTGGTTATGGGGATGGTGCGGGCCGGGCACGCGCTCGCCGTGCCGGGTAATCACGAAGATAAGTTGGTGCGCGCCCTGCGTGGTCGCAAGGTGACGCTGAACCACGGACTGGGCGAAACACTCGAGCAGCTTGCGGCCGAAGGGGAGCAGTTCCAGCGCGAGGTCGAGCGCTTCTGCGACTCCTTGGTCTCGCACATGGTGTTAGATGACGGTCGCCTGGTGGTGGCCCATGCTGGCTTACTCGAGGAATACCAAGGCCGGGCCTCGCAACGGGTGCGTGCCTTCGCGCTCTATGGGCAGGTCACCGGCGAAGTCGACGAATACGGGCTACCTATCCGTTACCCATGGGCCAACGATTATCGAGGACAGGCCGCGGTACTCTACGGCCACACACCGGTGACCGAGGTCGAATGGGTCAATAACACCGCCTGCCTCGACACCGGATGCGTATTCGGTGGCACGTTGAGCGCTATGCGCTACCCCGAACGAGAGATTGTTCAGGTCGCCGCCGCGGAACAGTACTGCGAACCGGCCCGTCCCTTGGAACCCGTCGGTGGGCCCGCGCGTGCCGATCACGTCATGGACATGAAGGACGTGACCGGCCCGCTGGTGCTCAAAGCAGACGGTCTGGGCACCGTGAAAATCGGTGAGGCTCAGGCGGCCGGCGCGCTAGAAACCATAAGCCGGTTCGCCACCGACCCGCGCTGGCTACGCTACCTACCCCCGACCATGTCTCCGTGCGAGTCCTCGAAGCTACCGGACTATCTCGAGCATCCGGCCGAAGCCTTCGACTATTTCCGCAAGCAGGGCGTCGCGCAGGTCATATGCCAAGAGAAACACATGGGATCGCGGGCGGTGCTATTGCTCGCGAAGAACCCCGAACGCTTTGCCGCACCCGATGGGTGGCTCGGTGCGTTACACACGCGAACCGGCCGCCCGTTCCTCGAGCATGCGGCCGAGCAGAAACTGTTGCGCGGTGCTCACGCAGCAGCGGAACGTGCCGGACTGTTTCGGGAACTAGCCAGCGACTGGGTCATACTCGACGGTGAGCTATTGCCCTGGTCGCTTAAAGCACAGGAGCTGATCACCGGGACCTATGCGTCGGTAGGTGCCGCCGCGAGTACTGCAACGGATGCCGCTCTGTCCGTGTTGCGGCGCGCTGAAGCCAACGGCTTGGAGGTGGCTGAGCTCCTGGAACGCACCAGCGCGCGTGCCCAAAACGCGAAGGCTTTTCGCGAGTCCTACCGTCGATACGTCGGATCGCCGGATGAGTTGAGTTTCGCGGCATTTCAGATCTTGGCATCCGAAGAGCAGAGCCATGAGACCCGCAGTCATGACTGGCACATGTCGTGGGGGCAGCGACTTCACGAGGCCGATGACACTCTCTTCACGTCCACCCGAAATCGTGTGGTCACCGTGGAGGATGAGCAGGAAGTGGCCGCCGCGGTGCGTTGGTGGGACGAGCTCACCGCGGCGGGCGGCGAAGGCATAGTGGTCAAACCGCTCGAGAATTTGGTTAAGGGCAAGCGCGGTTGGGTTCAGCCCGGGTTGAAGGTCCGCGGCCGCGAGTATCTGCGCCTGATCTATGGTCCTGACTATCTCGAGCCGGGTAATCTTGACCGGCTACGCGAGCGCGCGACCGATCGCAAACGGCAGCGGGCGTTGCAAGAATACCTACTGGGATTACAAGCACTGAGGCTTACCGCGTCGGGTGCGTCGCTGTGGCAGGTGCACCAGTATGTTTTCGGGGTGCTGGCCCTTGAATCCGAGCCCCTTGATCCCCGCCTGTAAACGCGGCCGATTCACGAGGTCTCGGTGAGCCCCAAACTTTCAAAAGCGCGGGCAAGGCCAAGGCCTTCGGGGGTTGGCACCGTAAAATCTGCGTGAGCGAGCAGCGAGGCCGGTGCACCGTCGATGGCCACGGCGGTGCCGGCCAACGCGAGCATTTCAATGTCATTGTGCCCGTCGCCGATGGCGATCGATTGCTCCACGGCAATATCTAGCTGCTCAAGCACCAGTTCCATGCCATCGGCCTTGCTTAGTCCCCGGGCGAAAAGCTCTCCACTGTGTCGACCCGTGCTCGATACGGAGTTAGCCACCGAATCCAGCTCCGGGCCGATCTCGTCGAGCAAGCACTGCATCGACACCGCGGAGTCAAAGACGCACGCTTTCGACCATGGATCAGGCCGCGATACGGACACTTTCAGGAGTTGGGCCTTGAGTTCAGGTGAGTCTTGTTCGGCGATCGCAAGTAGTCGGGGCCTCGCGTGGTCGGGGATGAACACCGTCTCCGGCGACTCCAGCAGGTAGCACACACCGTGACGATCCAGCACGGTGGTGATGCGCTGAGCCAAACTCTGCTCGAGGGTGCGATTGGTCAATACCGCATCGCCCACGCGCACGTAGGCGCCGGCGCTGGCTACCAGTCCGTCGAAACCTGCGGCAAGCATATGATCGGACAGCATGCTTGGTGGCCGCCCGGTGCTTAGGAATACTAGGTGACCATTTGCGCGCGCGGTACGAACCGCCTGGGCATGCGCCTCGGGCACGCGGCTACGGTAGGCGTAGGTGCCGTCGACGTCGATAAAGATGGCTCGCCGCTGATGCCTTGGCACCGCGAGCACGGCGGAGGCGATGGGCTGATCAGTGCTCATGTCCGGAGCCTACCAATGCTGGGGGAGCGGTCACAAAGTTCCGAATCTGGACATATCGCCTGATTTTGACCAAGAGTTCGGGTAATGTCGGCGTTGTCATCTATCGCAACTAGCAAGATGGGAGATGGGCCGTGAAAGCGCTCTTCGACTTGGACTTCAGAAAGTTCATCACCCCAACGATCATCAAGATTGTCTACGTCTTAATCATGGTGATGTTGGCTCTGACCTACATCGTGTTCGTGTTCGGCGCGTTCAATGCGAACGTTGCCTTTGGGTTTTTGACCCTACTGATTCTCGGCCCGTTGTTCGTGTTGGTCTATTTGGTGCTCGCCAGAGCGGGCCTCGAGTCGCTCATTGCGCAAATCCGCACCGCAGAGAACACCACCGAAATGGTGCGTCTCATGGGCGGCATTCCGCCGGCAGAGGCCGCACATAACTACTACCCATCTACGCCACCGCCCCCGGCTGGGCAGCAGCCAGAGGCAGGCAACCCTTCGACGCCGCCGACCAACGAGCGGAAGAACGACGAGGGGCCAACCCCGCCGACTAATCCTTACCAGTCCTAAACGGCGTTTCCCCACTCGGGCGCCGGGACGCTATCCGATGGCCCGCCCTTAAGGGCGGGCCATCGGTGTTTGACCGCACCTAGTGAGCACCCGTTTCAGCCCGACTCGGCCGTATTTCGGGGGAGTTTGCCGTAGCCCCTTTGCTGAGTGCCGAGCCGGTGCTTGACTGAGTTCATGACGGACATTCTCACACTCCGTGTCGTGCTCGACGGGTCCAATCCGGAGATCTGGCGAACTCTGGAGCTTTACAGCGACCTGCCTCTTATCGAGGTCGGTCACGCGATTCAGATCGCCGTGGGCTGGGAGAATGTTCACCGACAGTGCTTCCACAACCATGCACCCGACGAGCCAGCTTTCAAGGGGGACGAGATCTGCTGGCTCGATGCCGACCTTATGAACGTACCCCACCACCGAGATCTGGCCCTGAGCACACTGGAATCGGCACTGGCCGCGAGCGGGGGAGTGCTGTACTTCGAGTACGACTTCGGCGACCGGTGGATCCACAGGGTGAGCCTGATGCACCGACGGCCGGCGGATGGACAAGCGCCACGGATGAGCCTGCTCGAGGGTGAACTGCGGGCGCCCATCGAAGACAGTGGCGGGCTCAGCACGTGGTATGAGTATCTGCGCATTATTTCCGCCAAGGACGAAGCGCGAAACTATCAAGAGGTACTGGACTGGATGTGGTGGCGCGTCGGCCCACTAGGCACCGTCGACCCTACCTCCTTCGAGATCGACGTTGCGCGCCGGATGTTGGCCCTACACGCGGCCGGCTACCGCGGCAAGAGCGTGCTCGGCACCTGGTTACAGCGGGTCCCGACAGGCACCGAGCGCTTCTTCGGCAGGATGATCGCGCAGACGGAGCTCACCCTCGAACCGAAATTCGCCAAACCGTCGTGGCTTGAGGAAGTTCTTGAGCCCTTCGCCGAATTAATCCGCCTATGCGCCGGCACTGGGGTGAAACTCACTCACGCCGGATGGTTGCCGCCACGCGTCATCGAAGAACTTCTCGATCGGTGCCGATGGAACGGCATTGACTACGAGAGTGGAACCACAAAGCGGGAAAACAACCTCGACACGGTTCGCTGGCTCAGGGATATCGCCGAGGAACTCAGACTCGTTCGCAAGTATCGTGGACACCTCATCGCCACGGACTTTGGACTGGGACTCCTCGCCGAACCGGGCAGATTGCACCGATACCTGCTCGATTGCCTGATCAGCGGGATGAACAGCAAAATACACCGCGACTGCCAGATCATCCAGTGGATCGTCGACGAAATGGGCTTCGAAGGATTCGAAGAACGGGCCGATACCAGCAACGCCATGCTCGGTGCCCTGCACTATGCCGATGCTCGGACCGGGGAGCCGCTGACCCGCGACAGCTATGCCCCCACCAGCGCGCTGTGGCATTTGATCGACCGCATCACCAACTTCCACTTCAGTTTGCCGACGGAGCCGAACTTGCCGGCACGGCGCGCGGCGCTAAGCCAGTTGCGTTGTTACCTGCTCTCGGGTTTCGAGCACAGCTTAGTGCTCGAAGGAAATTAGCGTTTTCTCCCGAGGACGGGCATAAGTGACCAATCACCAGTCTGCATTGAACCTCAATAAACGGTAGGCTAGTGACTGATCGTAATGTTCGCTCAGGTGACGTAACGATCGAATGGAAACACCAAAGTCTCCCTCGGCCAGCAATTCAGGCGCCTTCGTTGCGTGGATCGCGGTCCTCGGTAGTGGTTTTCGCTGCAGCTACGTAGCGCGGGCCTCAATCGATGACCAGGTCGCGAACGATGCGCCCACTTGCGGCGCCACCAGGGAGCGATCGAAAGGAGAACCCCCTTAATGGAGGGTCCAGAAATCCAATTCGCCGAAGCCGTTATCGATAACGGTCGTTTCGGTTCCCGCACCATCCGTTTCGAAACCGGGCGTCTGGCCAAGCAGGCCGCCGGTTCCGCAATGGTTTACATCGATGACGAGACCGCGCTGCTCTCGGCCACCACCGCCGGTAAGCACCCGCGCGAAGGCTTCGACTTCTTCCCGCTGACCGTGGACGTCGAGGAGCGCATGTACGCTGCCGGCCGCATCCCGGGCAGCTTCTTCCGCCGCGAAGGTCGCCCGTCGACCGAAGCAATCCTGGCCTGCCGCCTGATGGACCGCCCGCTGCGCCCGGCCTTCGTCAAGGGTCTGCGCAACGAAGTGCAGGTCGTCGTCACCGTGCTGTCCATCCACCCGGATGAGCTGTACGACGTGGTCGCCATCAACGCTTCGTCGATGTCCACCCAGCTGTCCGGTCTGCCGTTCTCCGGCCCGATCGGCGGCGTGCGCGTGGCCCTCGTTGACGATGGCACCGGAGCCCCGCAGTGGGTGGCATTCCCGCGCCACTCGGAACTGAAGAACGCCGTGTTCAACATGGTGGTAGCCGGCCGCGTGGCCGGCGATGACGTCGCCATCATGATGGTGGAAGCCGACGCCACCGACAACGCCTGGGAGCTCATCAAGGAGCGCGGCGCCGTGGCCCCGACCGAAGAGGTTGTGGCCGAAGGCCTCGAGGCCGCCAAGCCGTTCATCAAGGTTCTCTGCGAGGCCCAGGCCGACCTGGCCGCCCGCGCCGCCAAGGAGACCGTGGAATTCCCGGTCTTCCGCGACTACGAGGACGATGTCTACGCCGCCGTCGAGGCTGCCGCCTCCGCACGTCTGGCCGAGATCTACTCGATCGCCGATAAGCAGGAGCGCGATAACACCGCCAGCGAGTACAAGGACGAGATCCTGGCATCGCTGACCGGTGAAGGCAACCAGTTCGACGGCCGCGAGTCCGAGGTTTCCAAGGCCTTCGGCGCGGTAACCAAGCACATCGTGCGCCAGCGAATCCTCACCGAGCAGGTGCGTATCGACGGTCGCGGTTTGGCCGACATCCGTCAGCTCTCCGCCGAGGTCGAGGTGCTGCCGCGCGTGCACGGTTCGGCCATCTTCGAGCGTGGCGAAACCCAGATCATGGGTGTCACCACGTTGAACATGCTGAAGATGGAGCAGCAGATCGACTCGCTGAGCCCGGTCACCTCCAAGCGCTACATGCACAACTACAACTTCCCGCCGTACTCCACCGGTGAGACCGGCCGCGTCGGTTCGCCGAAGCGTCGCGAAATCGGCCACGGTGCCCTGGCCGAGCGCGCCATCGTTCCGGTGCTGCCAAGCCGCGAGGAATTCCCGTACGCCATCCGCCAGGTCTCCGAGGCGTTGGGCTCCAACGGCTCGACCTCGATGGGCTCGGTGTGCGCCTCGACCCTGTCGTTGCTGAACGCCGGTGTGCCGCTGAAGGCCCCCGTCGCCGGTATCGCCATGGGTCTGGTCTCGGACACCGTGAATGGTGAAACCCGCTACGCCGCGCTGACCGATATTCTCGGTGCCGAAGATGCCATGGGTGACATGGACTTCAAGGTTGCCGGTACCTCCGAGTTCGTTACCGCCATCCAGCTGGACACCAAGCTCGACGGCATCCCGGCCTCCGTATTGGCCGCCGCACTGACTCAGGCCCGCGAGGCTCGCCTGCACATCCTGAACGTGCTGAACCAGGCGATCGACGCACCGGATGAGCTGAACGTCAACGCACCGCGCATCATCTCCGTGAAGATCCCTGTCGACAAGATCGGTGAGGTCATCGGCCCGAAGGGTAAGATGATCAACCAGATCCAGGAAGACACCGGAGCGGACATCTCCATCGAGGACGACGGCACCGTGCTGATCGGCGCCACCGGTGGCGAAGCTGCCGAGGCCGCCCGTGCCGCCATCAACGCCATCGCGAACCCGCAGGTTCCGGAGGTTGGCGAGCGCTACCTGGGCACCGTCGTGAAGCTGACCACCTTCGGTGCGTTCGTTTCGTTGACCCCGGGCAAGGACGGTCTGCTGCACATCTCCGAGCTGCGCAAGATCAACGATGGCAAGCGCGTTGAGGACGTCGAAGACGTCGTCTCCGTGGGCCAGAAGATCCAGGTCGAGATCACCAAGATCGACGACCGTGGCAAGCTCTCCTTGGCCCCTGTGGTCGAGGAGGAGGCCGAGGCTGTTGCCGCCGAGTAATCGGTCGCTTCCTTCCTAACAGTTCCCGCCGCACCGTGATGGTGCGGCGGGAACAGTTATTTAACCGCCTGCAACGTGGGCCGACTTCGCCTTGGCCGAGCATCCCAGTAGACTGGCGTCAGGGCGCATGACCGCAGTCCATCGCGCAACAAGTCCCGCCGAGTCGGAAGAACCGTTCATGCATAATGGCTATCGCCTCAGCGAGCATGGCTCTGGCACCTATTTGGTGCAAGGTCCGGCCTCAAACTGGGTAATTCTCGCCGAGGGTGGAGAGTTCACGCTGATCGATGGTGGCTACCCCAATGACACACCGCTGGTACTTGAATCCATTCGGCAGGTGGGCCTCGACCCGCGGGCGGCGCAGGCCATGCTGATAACGCACGGGCATGTGGACCATACCGGGGCGGCCAATTACTTCGCGCAGCACTTTGATGTCCCGGTGCTGAGCTCCGCCCAAGAACATAGGCAAGTGCTGGGCCTGGAGCGCTTTCAGGGCACCCCAGCCCAAGTCATTTTGCGGGCGTGGCGCCCGGCGGTGTTCAGGTGGATGCGGCATGTGCTCCGCGCGGGAGGTGCACAGGGTACTCAGGTGCCAACGGCGCAGCGTTGGGATGCAGAACGACTCGCCAAGCTGCCCGGGGCACCGGTGGCGATTCCTACTCCCGGGCATACGCCGGGGCACACGGCCTTTCTCCTGCCCCAGTGCGAATCACTCATTAGCGGCGACGCCCTGATTACCGGGCACGCACTGAGCGCACATCACGGTTCGCAGATGCTGCACCCGATGTTTCACCATCACGCCCAGTGGACGCAGAACTCGTTAGAACGACTTGGACAGCTCTCCGCCTCGCTCATCCTGCCCGGTCACGGAGGCGCCTTTGAAGGTACTCCGCACGAGGCCGTGCTAGAAGCCGCCACCCGACGCTGGCGCAGGCGAGTCGCTTCACCATCACCGGCGAGCGGGCAAGCTCAGCGTCTCGAGAAGAGCCAGCCGCTACCGATAGGTGGCATCGCGTTGCCCTAGCATTTAAGTGTTGCGAGTCACAATTATTCGGCTAAGGTTAAGCCGTTGTTAACCATGAAGATTCTAAACCTTCTGGTCAGCGACCTATCGTCGTTCCTTGGGCCAGAAAGCGCCCGCGGACCGAACGGTCACTCGCTCCTGATCGCGCTAGACACTCAAGGACTGTTGTCATGAAATCTCGTATTCTGCTCGCCTCGGCCGGTGTGCTCGCACTCTCGGCCTCCCTGGTAGCTTGCTCGGGCGGTGCCGCCCCCGAAGCACCTGCGGGCGTCGATGCGGCCACCGCAACTAGCGCCGAGGACTTCGGCGGCATGGACCAGCTCATTGCTGCCGCCCAGGCCGAAGGAGAACTGAACGTCATCGCCCTGCCCGAGGACTGGGCCAATTACGGTGCCATCCTCAGCGGCTTCGAGGACAAGTACGACATCACGGTTAACTCAGCCAACCCCAACGCGTCCTCGGCCGAGGAAATTCAGGCAGCACAGAACCAAGCCGGGCAAGATACCGCGCCGGATGTTTTCGACCTGGGCACTGCGGTGGCGTTGGAGAACACCGACAAGTTCGCCCCTTACAAGGTGACCACCTGGGATTCGATCCCGGAGAAGAACAAGCACCCGGAAGGGCTCTGGGTGAATAACTACACCGGCATCATGTCCGTCGGCTACGACTCGTCGACCGTTGAGGAGCCCAAGCAGCTCGATGACCTGCTCGGTGAGAAATACCGTGGCTCGGTGGCGCTGAACGGTGACCCAACGCAGGCCGGTGCCGCATTCGCGGCCGTGGGCACCATTTCCGCCTTGGCCGGCGGCGGAGTCGAAGACTTCGCACCGGGCATCGACTGGATGCAGAAGCTCAAGGATGCCGGCAACTTCTTGACCGTCGATCCGACGCCGGCCACCATCGCCTCGGGCGAAACCCCGGTGGTGTTCGACTGGAGCTTCAATAACATCGCCGCGGCCGCCAACAAGCCAGACTTCAAGACCACCGTCCTGCCGGGCGCCGCCTACGTCTCCTTCTACAACGAGGCCATCAACAAGGACGCCCCGCACCCGGCCGCCGCACGTCTGTGGCAGGAATGGATGTTCTCCGACGAGGTGCAGACCCTGTTGCTGGAAGGTAACTCGGTGCCGGTACGCGTCGACGCCTTGAAAGAAGCCGGTTCCGTGGACGAGAAGCTACTCGAGACGGCAACGGCCGGCACCACCTCCGAGGACTGGATTTCGCCGAACCAAGAGCAGACCGACGCCGCCAACAAGCTGCTGACCGAGCGCTGGGCCGCGCTGACCCGCTAACGCGATGTCGGTGGGGCCGCAGCCGGCCCCACCGACTGGCGCTCGCGCGTCAAAGGACTTTCTCACGTGAAAACGAAATTAGCTTGGTTAGGGCTGCTACCATTCGCGGCCTACCTCGTACTCTTCTTGCTACTGCCCACCTTGCTGGCCATCTTTAGCGGCTTCAGCGACGGCAAGGGGGCCCTGACACTTTCGAATTTATCGATTCTCATCGACCCAGTGGTCTCATCGACCTTTATGGCCTCGGCGACGATCAGCGCGATCACGGCGCTAGTCGGCGCGGTGATCGGTGCCCTAGTTTGTTGGGCCCTGACCGGGTTGAGCCCGCAGAGCGCGGTGCGACGCATCGTCGACGCGGCGGCCTCCGTCTTGGCCCAGTTCGGTGGTGTGATGTTGGCCTTCGCTTTCATCGCCACCATGGGTGCACAAAGCCTATTGCGCCTGTGGCTTGATGACACGCTCGGCTGGGACATCTACGCCGATGGGGTCTGGCTTTACCAATTGCCGGGCCTAATCCTGCCCTACCTGTACTTCCAGATTCCGCTGATGATCATCACCTTCTTCCCGGCTATTGACCGGCTACGCCCGCAGTGGGTCGAGGCCAGCGCGACCCTGGGCGCAGGGCTGTGGGACTACTGGCGGCATATCGGATTGCCGGTGCTCGCCCCCTCATTTCTCGGTGCATTGTTACTACTGTTCGCCAATTCTTTTTCGTCTTACGCCACGGCAGCCGCGCTGATTAGCCAGGGTGCGCAGATCGTACCCTTGCAAATCCGGGCGGCGTTAATCGGCGAAACCGGTGCCTCCAACGTCAGCTATGCCGGCGTGCTCGCACTGGGCATGATCCTGTTAATGAGCCTGATCATGGGACTCTACTCATTGGTGATGAAACGAGCGGCACGGTGGCAGTCATGAGCCGCACGATTTCCACGGCCCCACCGATGTGGGCTCGCCGCACCATTCTGCTGGTTATCGGCGTGATCTTCCTCTTGCCGCTGTTGGCCATGGCCGAGTTCACCTTGCGCAGCACCACCGGCGGGCACAGTCTGGAACATTGGCTGAGCCTCGCAGAACTGCAGGGGCAACGCCAATATCGCGCCCTGACCCAGGGGCTCGGTAATTCCTTGGTGCTCTCGCTACTGACCTTGGGGATGGTGCAACTACTTTTCGCCCCCACCATCGTGTGGATCCATCTGCGCTTCCCGCGTTTGGAACGGATGCTGGATCTGCTGACGGTGCTACCCATCGCGATCCCTGCCATCGCCATGGTGGTCGGTTTCGCTCCGGTGTATCGGTACATTGGCAGGACGTTGGGCTCTGGGGAATGGACACTGTTCCTAGCCTACGGAGTGCTTGTCCTGCCCTTCGCCTACCGCACCATTGCCACCGACCTGCAGGGGATGGATGCCCGAGTGCTTTCCGAAGCAGCCCGGACACTGGGCGCCAGCTGGGCGACCGTCTACTTCAAGGTCCTGGTTCCGGGTCTGCGCCGCGGACTGGTTTCCGCCTCGTTGCTGACCATCGCCATTGTGATGGGTGAATTCACTGTGGCCTCGCTATTGAGCCGCACCACCTTCCAGACCGGGCTGCTACAGATTTCACAGACCGACCCGTTCATCGCGGTCCTGTGCTCGCTGCTCTCCTTGATCATTATGTTCGTCCTGCTCGCCGCTGTGTCTTTTATGGGCAATACCGGGGCACGGCGTCCGCTACCGACGAAGCCTACGAAAGATACTGCGCATGTCTGAGACCACCGCCCACTCCGCAAAGCATACGAAATCCGCCGGACTTGAACTGCGGGCCGTGCGCAAGGACTACGGTTCGAACACCGTGCTGCATTCCATCGACCTGCGCCTAGAGCCAGGCGAGCTGGTCTGCCTGTTGGGACCGTCGGGTTGCGGCAAGACCACGGCGCTGCGCTGCCTTGCGGGACTCGAAGAGGTCACCTCGGGGCAGGTGCTCATCGGCGGTGACGAGGTTTCGGGCACCCCGGTGAACCGCCGCGACATTGGCATGGTGTTTCAGGCGTATTCGCTCTTTCCGCATATGACCGTGGCAAAGAATGTCGAGTTTGGTTTGCGTATGCGCAAGATTCCGCGCAGTGAACGAACCCAGCGTGTTGCCGAGGCACTCGAGCTGGTGGGACTCTCCGGTTTCGAACACCGCTACGCCTCGCAACTCTCCGGTGGGCAACAGCAGCGTGTGGCCCTAGCGCGTGCCCTGGTCACACGCCCACGGGCACTGCTGCTGGATGAACCCCTTTCCGCGCTGGATGCCAAGGTGCGCGTACACCTGCGCGAACAGATCCGGGAGATCGTGACCGAACTGGGGATCACAACCGTCTTCGTCACTCACGATCAGGAAGAAGCGCTAGCGATCTCGGACCGGGTCGCTGTCATGAACGGTGGACATATCGAACAGTTCGCCAGCCCGGAGGATATTTACCGTTCGCCGGCCTCGGCTTTTGTCGCCGACTTTGTGGGTGTGTCTAATAAGCTGCCCGGCGTGCTCACGGGGCAGGGGGTCCAACTACATCAAACGACGCTCCCGTTGGTGACCAGCACGCAGCTGGCTGCAGGCACCTCGGTGACGGCCTTGGTACGCCCCGAACACATCGCCTTTGCCGCCTCCGTCGATGCGCAGCTTCACGGCACGGTGGTTTCCTCGGGCTTTCTCGGATCGCTGCGGCGCACCGTGGTGCGGCTCGACGAACTCGAGACCGAGGTGGCGGTGCAACATCACGCCAATGAGCGGTTTGAGATCGGAGAAACCGTGGGCCTAAGGTTCGCCGAAGTCCCGGTGGCCATCCGAGCCGAAGACTAGCCTGAGCGCTACCGGCATGGCCAAGGCCGGTCGGGAGGGGTTTCCCGCACTCCGGGCCGGCCTTGGCAACAGTTGGGGACTAGCGCAGATTCTTGTCGAAGAATTCGCGTAGCTGGACGCTCTTATGCTTCACGATGGCATCCCAATCATCCATCGTCGTCTCGCTGTCGGCGTAGTCGCTGGGCACCTTGAAAATCTGTAGCGGCACGTCGAAGCGCTGGCACATGCTGGCATAGGCGTAGCCTTCCATATCCACCAATTCGGCCCCGAGCTCATGGATGTGGGCGCGTTGGGCGTCGTCGGATACGAAGACATCTCCGGTGGCCATCGTGGCCTGATGATCTGGCAAGAGCACCTCGCCGGTCAGGGTCAGGGTGGGGGAGGCAAGCGGGAAGTCGTGCTGCAGGACGTGGGTGACCTGATACACGGTGTTCAGATCCGGGCGGGGCTCACCATCGCCTACGACGCCGGCGGTGCCCAGCACCACCACTTTCTCGACGCCACCAGCGGCAAGTGCGCCGGCTAGCGCCACCGAGGCGTTGACCTTGCCAACACCGGAGACCAGATGCTGAACATCGGTGAAGGCTGCTGCCTCATCGCTGTGGGCGAAGACCACCAAGGTCTTGAGGTCTGACATGAACTTCCTCTCGTGAGCGCTACAACCCGGTCGGTGGAACACCGGGCATACTCACCGAGTTTATCCGGTTACCTCTGATGAATGCGGAGCGGGGTCGTCGAGCCCAAGGGATACACTGAATTTATGAGTGATGTTGAACTTGCCGAAGTCGAAAGTTTCGCGTTGGACCACACCAAGGTCAAGGCGCCCTATGTGCGCAAAATTGGCGTGGAACATGGCCCCAAGGGCGACGCGATCTCCAACTATGACGTGCGCTTTGTCCAGCCGAACTATGGCGAGATTCCCACCGCGGGATTGCACACCATCGAGCACACCCTCGCCGCCTTGTTGCGTACCCGCTTCGACGGGCTTATTGATTTCTCTCCCTTCGGATGCCGCACCGGCTTCCACCTGATCGCGTGGGGCGAGCCCACTCCCGAGCAGGTGGCCGCCGCGGTGAAGAGCTCCCTCGAGGACCTCGTTGAGAAGGTCACCTGGGAAGATGTTCCCGGAACCGAAGCGGTGAGCTGCGGTAACTACCGTGACCACAGCCTGCACTCGGCCAAGGAATGGGCCAAGGTGATCCTCGAGCAAGGTATCAGCCTCGATGCTTTCGATCGTTCCAGGCTTGCCTAACTGGCATGCGATCTAGACGCCGTTACGTGGCGTCGCGTAGAACCGCCGCACCCAGCAACCTGTTGGGTGCGGCGGATTTTTCGTGCTGCGGAACACCTTCACCGCCGAAATACGGTTCCACTCCACTTCCTGCCATGACGCACCACGGTCTGCGGTCCAAGGGATGACCGCCCCTGCCCAGGCTGAGGGTGAGGGCAGATACGGCCGTGGCCGCGCGCGAGCTGAGAGATTCTTTTCACACCACCAGCGCTCCGCGATGTGGTGTGCGCCGCAATGTCGCCCCCGTTTCTCCGCAGTATTTCGCTAATTCTTGTGAGGTGGACCTCGAACAACGGGTATCTGGGCTAACTCTTGGCGGCATCGGGCCGGGCCGGGAGTTGAGTTAGCGTTAACCGCTGTCGCCGAGGATTGCCTGCGGCATTAGTCATGTCTGAAATGAGGTGTGTATGACCGCGTGGTCGCTATTTACGGATCTGGGCTGGATCAGTATTCTCCTGCTCGTCGGAGCGTTCCTGAGGGCCAAGGTGCCCTTCATCCAAAGCATCTTCCTGCCTTCGAGCTTGATTGCCGGTGTATTGGGCCTCGTGCTGGGACCAAAGATGCTGGGGATCATTCCCTTTTCCTCCGATATCTCCAGCTACGCGGGGGTGCTCATTGCTGTCGTCTTTGCCGCGCTTCCCTTCACCTCCAAGGTCGCCTCGCTTAAGGGCGTGATGAAGTCCGTCGGCACCATGTGGTCCGTTTCGCAATCCGTGGTGGTTCTGCAGTGGGGCGTCGGCTTGCTCTTCGCGCTCGCCGTCGTCTCCAGCGTTTTTAGCACCGTGCCCGATGGCTTCGGGCTCATGATTGCCACCGGATTCATGGGTGGCCACGGTACCGCCGCCGCGATCTCCGATAGCTTCGGTGAGAACTGGCCGGAGGCGGCCAGCCTCGGGATGACCTCGGCGACCGTAGGCATTATCGTCTCCGTGGTCGGCGGCATCATCCTGATCAAAATCGAATCCATGCGTGGCAACACCACCTACCTGACCCACTTCAAGTCGTTGCCCAATAGCCTGCGTACCGGCATGGTGGGCGACGGTAAGCGTGAACCGGTCGGCGCCTCCCCGGTTTCTTCGATGTCCATCGATCCGCTGATCTACCATGGCGGTGTCCTGTTCGGCATCGCCGCGATCTCCTATGCGATCTCCAACTGGGCCGGCACCTTGGTGGACGGACTGAACATTCCCACCTTCTCGGTGGCCTTCTTGGTCGGCTACCTCGCCCTCTTTGCGTTGCGTTCGACCGGAGCCATGAAGCACTTTGACGCCCGGCTGTTCGAACGCACCAGCGGTTCGGCCACCGATCTGCTTGTCGCCTTCGGCATCGCGTCCATCGACCCGGCCATCGTGGTGGCATATGCCGGCCCGCTGGCACTACTCCTGGTCTTCGGTGTGCTGGGCATGATCGCCTTCTACTTCCTGATCGCCAAACGCTTGTTCGTTGACCACAAGGTAGAGCAGTCCATTTTCACCTGGGGCTGGGGGACAGGAACCGTGGCCATGGGTATCGCATTGCTGCGCATCGTCGACCCCGACATGCGTTCACGAACCCTGGACTACTACGGTCTGGCCTATATTCCGATCGGGTTCGGCGACATCGCCTTCGTCGCAATTCTGCCGGCCCTGATCATGGCCGGATTCGCGTGGCCAACCGCGATCGTGCTGACCGTAGTCGGCGTGGTGATCCTCGCCGTGGCCGCACTGCTACGGCGCAAGAACACCCTGCCCGCCGAGCCGGTGGCCGTGCCCATCGACTCCTAGGGTGGTAGGGTCGCAGCCGCGCCGGTGATACGTTGCTATCGCCGACGCGGCCGTTTTCGTTAATATCCGCAAGTCGGTGCGAGGGCACGTGGCAGGGTGCAAATGTGCGAGAATAGAGCGAGATTTCGGTGCCAGTTCAGGTGCCATTTACCCCCGATTTTTCGTGGAAAGTAAGGACAACCCATTGGTCATGATTCCGCTGCCATTGCACCACCAGGACACCAGCGAGTTTTCGCCGGTCGACCCGTCGGACCCGACCCTGGTGCATCGCGGCGAAGGCGGGGCCGAGGTGCGCCGAAGCATTCTGCCCGGTGGGGTGCGCGTGTTGACCGAGGCCATGCCCGGGCAGCGTTCGACCACCGTGGGCTTTTGGGTGCCGGTCGGTTCGCGCGATGAACAGGCCGGTCATTACGGCTCCACCCACTTCCTCGAGCATCTGCTCTTCAAGGGCACCGCGACGCGCACCGCGCTCGATATTGCCCAGGCCTTCGACGAGGTGGGCGGCGAGTCGAACGCCGCAACCGCCAAGGAATCCACCTGCTACTACGCACGGGTGCTGGACTCGGACGTCCCCATGGCCATGGAAGTCATCGCGGACATGGTGACCTCGGCGGTGCTCGACCCCTTCGAATTGGAGCAGGAACGCGGGGTGATCATCGAAGAGCTCAATATGGACGCCGACGATGCCACCGAGGTCGTGCACGAGCACTTCGTCGCCAAGGTCCTGGCCGGTCACCCGCTGGGCCGCCCGATCGGCGGCACCCCGGAAGAGATCCGCGAAATCACCCGTGAGGCGGTGCTTGAACACTACGAGCGGCACTACCGTCCCAGCGAACTGATCGTCACCGCCGCCGGATCCCTAGAGCACGACCAGATTTGCTCCATGGTGCTCACCGCGCTGGCCGACGCCGGATGGGATCTCGATCCGTTGGCGGTTCCCGAAGCCCGACGCAGCGCGGAGCCTGCCACCATTGAAAGCACCGGCGGACTCGAGGTCATCAACCGCCCGGTGGAGCAGGCCAATATCATCGTCGGGTGCGTGGGCATCACCGGCCATGACCCGCGACGGCACACCCTGGCCGTGCTCAACGCGGTGCTTGGCGGGGGCATGAGCTCCCGGCTCTTCCAAGAGGTCCGCGAGAAGCGCGGCCTGGCCTATTCAACCTATTCTTTCTCCGCCACGTACTCCGATGCCGGATACTTCGGCATGTATGCCGGATGCTCCCCGGCCAAGGCCAGTGAAGTGATTGGCCTGCTCGGCGCCGAACTCGACCGGATGGCCGCCGAGGGGATCACCGACGAGGAACTGCGCAAGGCCAAGGGGCAGCTGGCCGGGGGCACCGTCCTGGCGTTGGAGGATCCGGGTAGCCGCATGTCGCGTCTGGGGCGCGCCGAAATGGTCACCGGCGAATTTCAGGATATCGACGAGTCGCTGCAGCGCGTGCAGGCCGTCTCCGCGGCGGATGTGCAGGCCCTCGCCGCCGAACTGGCCGCACGGCCGCGCACCATTACCGTGGTTGGCCCCTTTGAGAATGAGGCCGCGCTGGGCCTGGGCGGCTAGCCAAGTACGGCATCCGGCGCACACCCGGGCACTATTAAACCAAGCAAGCGGTGGGTGGCGATCCTTCGACGATCGCCACCCACCGCTTGTCTTGTTGTGCAGTGTCTCCGTGCGGGCTTACTGCTCGGAAAGGTCCTTGCCGCGGGTTTCCTTCAACCCGATCACCGTAATGACGGTGACCAGTAGCATGGCAAGGGTGTAGAAACCGAAGTAGCTGCGCCCGGCCTCACCGAACCAGGTCTCGAACCCTGCCTGCAGGTAGGCGGCCGTGCCGCCAAAGGCCGCCACGCAGATCGCATAGGGGACCGCCACACCGATGGTGCGCACCGAGGTCGGGAACAGTTCCGCGTACACGGCCGGCCCGATGGCGGCGAAACCGGCGATGAAGATCAACATGATCGACATCGACACCGCCAGCTGCACCGCGGAGTTCTGCAGGATCGCGCCAGCCGGGAAGTAGCACGCGATCGTGCCGATCGCACTGATCAGCAGCACCGGGCGCCGGCCGATCTTATCCGAAAGCCGACCCCACAACGGAAGCGCGGCGATAAAGACCAGGTTCGCGACCACGCCGGCCCAGAGCGCACCCTTGGCGTCGATCCCCAGCACGTTGATGGCGTAGGCCGGTGTGGAGACGCCCCAGACGTAGTACACGACGGTCAGCCCGATGGTCAGTCCGATCACCTGCAGCGCCTGACGCCAGTGCCGCGCCATGTCGGTCAGCAACTTCGGCTTCGCGGCAACCGGTGCCTCGGGGCTGCGCTGTTCACCTTCGAAGACGGCCGACTCTTCCATCCGCGAGCGCATCAGCAGGGCCACAAACCCGAACAGCGCACCGATCGCAAAGGGGATACGCCACCCGAAGCTGGACATCTGCTCGGCGCTGAGCACCGTGGAAAGCACCGCGCCAAGTAGCGTGCCGAAGAGAATACCGGTGGTGCCGGAGACGTAGATCAGCGAGGACCACAGGCCGCGGCGCTCACGCGGGGCCATCTCGGAGAGGTAGGTCTGCGCGCTGGGCAGTTCGCCACCGTGCGCCAGCCCCTGAACCAAGCGAGCGATCACCAGCAGGACCGAGGCTCCGGCCCCGATGCTCGCGTAGCTCGGGGTCAGCGCAATGGCCAAGGAACCCAGGGAGGCCAGCGCCACCGACAGCGTCATCGACGCCTTGCGTCCGACCTTGTCGCCGATCCAGCCGAAGAGGAATCCACCCAAGGGTCGGGCGACGAACCCCACGGCGAACACCGCCAGCGTCATCAGGAAGGCACTGGAGGGGTCCGCCGGGCTGAATAGTTGCGAGGCGATGAAGGAGGCGAAGGTTGCGTAGACCGCCCAGTCGTACCATTCCACGGCGTTACCGGCGCCGGTGCCGATCAGCGTGCGGCTGACGCTGTGACGCTGCTCGGTGGGCGAAGAAGTCGCAAGTGTGTTGCTCATGTCGGATCCTTAGTTTGAGGCGGCGAGATTGAGCCGGTCGAGGGCAAGCCGTGCGTAGGTGGCCGCACCGTCGGGCAGCACGGCGTCGTCGAACACGGCATAGGGGGAGTGGTTGTAGGGGCTCTGCCGGTAGTCGGTCCCTTCGGGCACTGCGGAGAGGAAGAGGAAGGCGCCGGGAACCTCTTGCAGCACGCGGGAGAAGTCCTCGGAGCCGGCCAGCGGGTGGGTCATCTGCTGGTGGCGGTCCTCGCCGAAGAGCTCACGCACCGTGGACTGCGCGAAGCTCGTTTCGACGGCGTCGGTCACGGTCAGTGGGTACTCCTCGATATATTCGACGCTGGCCCAGAGTCCGTGCGCGGCGGCAATGGATTCGATCAGCTGCGGAATGGCGGACTTCAGCCGTTCCTTGGCCGCCGGGGAGAAGGAGCGGATGGTGGCCTCCAAATGCGCGGTCTCGGGAACGACGTTGCGCTTGGTGCCGGCCCGGAGCACACCGACGGTCAGCACCACCGGGTCAAAAACATCGAATTGGCGGGTCACCATGGCCTGCAGGGCCGAGACGATTTCCGCGGCCACGGGGACCGGGTCTTTCGCGGCGAAGGGCGCCGAACCGTGCCCACCGGCACCGTGCACCGTCACCACGAGGCCGTCGGAGGAACTCATGGTGGCCCCGGGGCGGGAGAGGAATGACCCGCCGTCGGCCATCGAGCTCATCACGTGCAGGCCATAGGCGGCGGTGGGGCGCCGACCGGCCGCGTCGAGGACTCCCTCGCGCAGCATGACACTGGCGCCGTCGAACCCTTCCTCGCCGGGCTGGAACATGAACAGCACGTCACCAGTGAGTTGATCACGACGGGCCGCGAGCAGTTGCGCGGCGCCGACGAGCATGGCGGTATGCAGGTCGTGGCCGCAGGCATGCATGGCCCCATCGATCCGCGACGCGTAACTGACCCCGGACTTCTCCTGCACCGGCAGCGCATCCATATCGCCGCGCAGCAGGACGGTTTGGCCGGTGGCGCCGCCGGTGTTCGCCGTGCCGCGCAGTACCGCGGTGACCGAGGTGGTGTCGGTGCCCGTGGAAATTTCCAGTCCGAGCCCGTCGAGCGCCTCGAGGACCTTTTGCTGAGTGCGCGGCAGCTCGAGTCCGATCTCCGGCTCCTGATGCAGGCGGTGGCGCAGGTCGGTGATCTGCTCGGCGAGTGCGCTCGCGTCGTCGCGCAGCGACACCGTCAGATCGGCGGAGGATACGGAATTTGTCATCGCGGTCCCTTCGTTTATGTGATGCTCTACATATCGTGAAGTGACCCACTTCACTGCGTTGCATAAACTAAGAAAACTGTTAAAGCCACCCCGAAAACCGAAGGATCCTGCATGGAGCTGCCACAGGCCGACCTCGAACTGGTGCACGCCCTTCAGATTTTTCCGCGTGTTACCTGGGCTCAGCTCGCCCCCATACTGGGCCAGCATCCCACCACCCTCGCCGCGCGGTGGGAGCGGCTTCACGCAGAGGGCAAGGTCTGGGTGACCGGCCACCTCGGGGCCATCTCCACGAGCGGCACGGCCACCTTCATCAGCATCCAGTGCTATCCCGAGATGCGCGACGAGGTCATCGCCCGCATGTGCGCCATTCCGGAAATTGGCAACGTGGAGGAGTCGGCCCGGTTCTGGGATGCCCGGCTGACCGTGTTGACCGATGACTGGTCGCAACTAACCCACGAAATCCTTCCCGTGGTACGCGCCGACCCGGGCATTACGCGTGTGCACGTCTCGGCGATGACCGGGTTGTATGCCACCGGTGGGCATTGGAGGCTCGATGTGCTCTCCCCGCAACAACAAGAGCGGCTACGCGAGATGAACCCCACGAATGCAACCTATGGCGCCGAACTCGGTCCCACCCACCCGCAACTACGGCGCCTGCTGTCCATCGACGGACGCATCTCCGCCGCCGCGATCGCCGCCGAACTGGGCATCCACCCGACCACGGCCGCCCGCCACCTGCGCCAACTGCTCGACTCGCGCACCATTTTGCTCCGTTGTGAACTCGCGCAGGATTACTCGGGGTATCCGGTCTTCTGCCACTGGTACGCCCGGATCCCGCCCTCGCAGCTCGAAACGGCCGTGCGGCATCTGCGTTCGCTACGCACCCTGCGCCTGTGTGCCACCATTACCGGCGACGCGAATCTGACCTTTGCGCTCTGGCTACGCAACCCGGCGGATATCGCCGAGGTCGAACGTCAGCTGCAACAGGCGGCGCCGGGGTTGCAGATTATCGAATCCGACGTGGGGGTGCGCACCCATAAGCGGATGGGCTGGATGCTGCGGGCCGACTCGACGGCCACCGGGGAGGTCATCACCCACCCGGCCGATCACCCGAGCAACCACTAGTCGGTGCAGGCTCGGGCACGGTCATATGCGTCGTTATCGGTTTCTGCCTCTTACCGCCATGGCGCTAGGCTTAAAGTCATGAGTTCTACGATCAGGGTCGCCGTTTTGGGCGCCAATGGACGAATGGGGTCCGAAGCGGTCAAGGCGGTGCGTGCGGCCGAAGATATGGAGCTGGTCGCCAGCCTCGGGCGCGGCGATGACCTTGAGCAGATTCTGCAGGCCGGAGCCACTCACGTGGTGGACCTGTCGGTGCCCTCGGTCACCGAAGAAAACGTGCGTTTTGCCGTCTCCCACGGGTTACACGCGGTCATCGGCACCACCGGGTGGGACGACGAGCGACGCGCCAACCTGCAGTCCCTGCTGGCCGAGCACCCCGAAGTGGGTGTGCTGATCGCCCCGAACTTCGCCTTGGGGTCCGTGCTGGCGAGCGCCTTTGCGGCCACTGCCGCGAAATACTTCGAGTCCGTGGAGATCATCGAACTACACCATCCGAATAAGGTTGATGCCCCCTCGGGCACCGCGGTGCGCACCGCCGAACTGATTGCCGACGCCCGCGCCCAGGCCGGCGTTCCGGCGAGCCCGGACGCCACCGAAACGCAGATCGACGGGGCGCGCGGCGCCGATGTTTCCGGCGTGCATGTGCACTCGGTGCGTTTGCGCGGCCTCGTAGCCCACCAGGAGGTGCTGCTCGGCGGCGACGGGGAGCAGCTCACGCTGCGCCACGACTCCTATGACCGTGCCTCCTTCATGCCCGGTGTCCTGCTGGGGTTGCGCACCGTAGCCTCGCGTCCCGGACTGACCTATGGGTTGGACGGCTACTTGGAGCTGGGGCAGTAGTGAAAACCAAGCTTTGGGTCGGCGGCATCCTGCTGCTGTTCGTCCTGTATATCGCCATGGCCTTCACCCAGGCCTGGCGCTTCATGCTCACCGAGGAGCCCATCGCGAAGGTTATGGGCGTGGCGATTCTGGTCATTCCCGCCCTGGGCGTCTGGATTCTCATTCGCGAGATACTCTTCGGTTTGCGCACCGAACGCATGGGCAAGGAACTCGAGGCGCTGGGCGAGCTGCCGGAGGATAACCTGCCGCGCACCCCCTCGGGACGATTTGTGCGTGAGGCCGCCGACGCCGACTTCGTGAACCATCAGCGCGATGTCGAGCAGCATCCGGAGTCCTGGAAGTCGTGGTACCGCCTGGCCCTTGCCTATGAGGCCTGCGGGGATAAGCGTCGTGCCCGCAATTCCATGCGCACCTCCATCGGCTACTGGCGTGCCGAACAGCGCTCGATAAGCCGCTAGGCACCGCTCAACCGCACACGATGAGGCGCCGGTCAGGACATGAGGTCCTTACCGGCGCTTTTTAGTCCCGCGCGGAGCGTTCGGCTGCCGCCGCGTCGCCCGGTGCGTCCCGTGTAACCCCGCTGAGCCACCGCAGGAGCGCTTCGAGCGGACCTTGCGCCCCGGAGTAATTCAGCCAGGCACCCGTGCCCAGCAGGCCGGCCACCAACACCCACCACGTAGCCGTCGGCGGCAGAAGCTCCAGCAAAATCGGCAGGATGAGCAGGTGCCCGACGTAAAGGCTTAGCGGGGCGCGCCCCGCCGCGGAGAGCGCCCTGCCGAACCAGCCAAGCCGCGGGGTCAGCCACAGGCAGAACCCGATGATGGCCAGCGCGCAACAGGCGGCATGCAGTGTGAAGAGCAAGGAGTTGCTATGCGGCATCGGCAACCACGCGAAGACCGGATGCCCACCGAGCGCGTCCTCGACCGCGGCACCGTACCGCCCCGTGACGAGTGCGGCCGGCAATCTCTCGGATAGCTCCGGCACCAGGCGCTGCATCTCCTCGCCCAACCCGGCGACCTTCCACCAGCCCGCGGCGAGGCTGGCCGCGGCCCCCAGCAGGCCTGCGGCCAGTAACCCTAGCTGTGCCCCCGGGCGCCTGAGCGGTAGTGAACTTAAGGCCATCCCGAGTAGTCCGAAGCCGAACCACACCAGCAACGGGTAGTAGCCGGTGACCCATAGGTCGGTACTGAGCCTCGCCGGGTCCAACAGGTCGGTGGGATTTGGGTTGTGATCCAGACGCAGACCCTCCAACGAGGTGCTCAGCGGAACTCGCAGCATAGGCATGACCATTAGCCAACCAAGGGCAAGCAACCAGCGCGCTACCGGGGGTAGGAAGAGCGTCAAGGGCAAGAGGAGGAATAACATCGCGTAATGCACCAAAATGTTGGCTATGCCTTCGTTGGTCAAGCCAGTGACAAGCCCAAGTGCCGCTAGGGCTAACACGCGGCGCAGGTAAATCAACGCCCGCCGTCGCGCCGGCACTCCGCGGGCCCGCAACGAGCGGTCGAAAAGCTCCAGCGAGAGCCCAGCCACCACCATGAAAAGCACCGAGGCTCGCCCCGAGGCCACTGATCCCGCGAAAGTTGGCTCCGCGCCACCAATCGAGGTGAGGACCAACAAGGGCAGGGCGTGCGCCGCAAACATGCCCAGCACGGCGACCGCGCGGGCGGTGTCCACGCCGGGCAGGCGCGTGGGGCGTGGTGCGGGTCTCATGCACTCATCCGATCACAAGGGGCCGTCGATATGCCACGACGACACCTGCGCGTGTAGATTTGGACTATGGCACTACGCGACACCGATCAGCAGGCATTCCCCTTTGGAACCGTTTTGACCGCCATGGTCACTCCCTTCACCAATGAAGGCGAGGTCGATTACGAGGCCGCGGCCAAGGTAGCGCGCAAACTGGTTGATGACGGTTGCGACGGCCTGGTGGTTACCGGCACCACCGGTGAGACCTCGACGCTCACCGACGAAGAAAACGTCGGCATGTTCCGCGCCGTCGTTGAGGCGGTCGGCGATCGCGCGGCCGTGCTAGCCGGGTCGACGACGAACGACACCCGCCACTCGATCCACCTGAGCCTGCTCGCCAAGGAAGCTGGCGTCGACGGCATTCTGGCCACCACCCCGTACTACAACAAGCCGAGCCAGGCCGGGATCATCGCCCACATCGAGGCCATCGCCAACGCCACCAAGCTCCCGATCATGCTCTACGACATTCCCGGACGCACCGGAATCGCGCTGAGCCCGGAGACCATCATTCGGCTGGCCGAAATCCCCGAAGTCATTGCGCTGAAGGATGCCAAGGCCGACTACCAGTCGACCACCACCGTGCTGGCCAACACCGACCTGCACGTGTACTCCGGCGACGACGGACTGACCCTGCCGCTCATGGCCGCCGGCGCCGCCGGCGTGGTCTCCGTGACCGCCCACGTGGCCGCGGCCACCTACCGCAAGCTGGTCGACGCCATGCACGCCGGGGATCTGGCCACCGCGCGCGCCGCACACTTTGAGTTGGACCCGATCCAGCGTGCTCTGATGAGCCACATTCAGGGGGCCGTTGCCTCCAAGTACGCACTTCACTGGCAGGGTGTCCTGCCGAACACCGTCGTTCGACTGCCGTTGCTGGCCCCGTCGGACGCTGAACTCGATGCCATCCGCGCGGACCTGCGTGAAGGCGGATGGGATCTCTAACGAAAGGGATTAACCGCATATGACCGAAACGTCAGTGGGTAAGGCGGATACCGCCCGCCTGCAACAACCCAAGAAGCTGAAGAAGGACACCCTGCGGGTGGTTCCGCTCGGCGGCCTGGGCGATATCGGACGCAACATGACGGTCTTCGAGATCAACGGCAAGCTGTTGATCGTCGACTGCGGCGTGCTGTTCCCGGAGGAGCACCAGCCGGGCGTGGACCTGATCCTGCCGGATTTCTCCTACATCAAGGACCGGATCGACGACATCGTCGGCCTGGTGCTCACCCACGGTCACGAAGACCACATCGGTGCCGTACCGTACCTGCTGCGCATGCGCGAAGACATCCCGATCTACGGTTCCAAGCTGACCTTGGCGTTCATCGAGGCGAAGCTTGCCGAGCATCGCCTGAAGGCCAACAGCACCGTCGTCGTCGAAGGTGAAGTGCGTGAAGTGGGGCCCTTCGAATGCGAATTCGTGGCCGTTAACCACTCGATTCCCGACGCCCTGGCCGTTTTCCTGCGCACCGACGCGGGCACCGTGCTGCACACCGGCGACTTCAAAATGGATCAGCTGCCGCTCGATGGGCGCATCACCGACCTGCGCCACTTCGCCCGCCTCGGCGAAGAGGGCGTGGACCTATTCCTCTCGGACTCGACCAACGCCGACGTCCCGGGCTTCACCATGCATGAGAAGGACATTGGACCGGTGCTCGAGGCGAAGTTCGCCAAGGCTCGCCGCCGCATCATCGTCGCCTCCTTCTCCTCCCACGTGCACCGCGTGCAGCAGGTGCTGGACGCCGCGGCAATCCACGGGCGCAAGGTGGCCTTCATCGGGCGTTCCATGGTGCGCAATATGGGCATCGCCGAACGTCTGGGATACCTGCACGTGCCGCAGGGCGTCATTGTGGACATGAAGGAAGTCGACAAGCTGCCCGAGCATAAGGTCGTGCTGATGTCCACCGGTTCGCAGGGCGAGCCGATGGCTGCACTGTCCCGAATGGCCAACGGCGATCACAAGATCCAGGTCAATCCGGGGGACACCGTGATCCTGGCTTCGAGTCTGATCCCGGGCAACGAGAACGCGGTCTTCCGTGTGATCAACGGCCTGATGCGCCTGGGTGCCGAGGTGATCCACAAGGGCATGGCCAAGGTGCACGTCTCCGGGCACGCCTCGGCCGGTGAGTTGCTGTACTGCTACAACATTCTGCGCCCGAAGAACGTGATGCCGGTGCACGGCGAGACCCGTCACCTGATCGCCAACGGCCGACTGGCCGCACAGTCCGGCGTGCCGGAGGATAACGTGCTGCTGACCGAGGACGGCTCGGTGGTGGATCTGAAGGACGGCAAGGCCGAGCTGGTTGGTCAGGTCGACTGCGGTTACGTCTATGTCGACGGCTCCAAGGTCGGCACCGTGACCGACTCGGACCTGAAGGACCGCGTCACCCTCGGCGAAGAGGGCTTCATCTCGGTGATTACCGTCATCAACCGGCAGAACGGCACCATCATCTCCGGGCCGGATATCCATGCCCGCGGTGTCGCCGAGGACGATAAGGTCTTCAACGAGATCAAGCCGAAGATCGCCGCAGCGATCGTGGAAGCGGTGGGGAATAACCCCTCGCACACCACCCATCAGCTGCAACAGATCACCCGCCGCGTCATTGGTTCGTGGGTTTCCCGCAAGCTGCGTCGCCGCCCGATGATCGTTCCCGTGGTGCTCGAGGCCTAACCCGCCTGCCACGCTATAGGTCCCACCTCATCCATGTTTGAGGTGGGGCCGGTGGTTTAACCCCATGCCACAGCGGTATAACGGGTGTTGCTCCCGAGGCCGTGGATTCCACCGTGCGCCTGCTCGAGCGCCGATGCGCGAAGCGGAGAAAAATAATCCAATCCACTCCCGCCACTGCTCCGAACCTTCGATGACAGCCCCACACCACGGGGTACACCATTCGCGGCCCGTCTGGTCCGCAGATCGAAGGAGCAACACCATGAAGAAGATTGCGCGCACCGCATTTGTCGGCCTGAGTCTCACCGCACTGTTTGGGCTTGCCGCCTGCAGCACCGGTGGCACCACGTCCTCCCCGCAGAGTTCCTCGCCGGCCGCAACGGCTTCCACCCCGGCCAGCGAGTCCAGCGAATCGCCGAGCATGGACCCTGCGCAGTACTTGGTGGGCTCCGGATGTGCCGACTACGCCGCACAAGTTCCCGACGGCGAGGGATCGGTGGCCGGGATGGCACAGGACCCCGTGGCCGTTGCCGCCTCAAACAACCCGCTGCTGACCACTCTGACCGCTGCGGTTTCTGGGAAACTGAACCCCGAGGTCAACCTGGTGGACACCCTGAACGGAGACGACTTCACCGTTTTCGCCCCGGTCGACCAGGCCTTTGCCGCAATCCCCGAGAAGGACCTAGAGGCAGTGGTGCAGGACGCCGACACCCTGAGCACCGTGCTGACCTACCACGTTGTTCCCGGTCAAATCCTGCCAGAGGACCTGCCCGGCAAACACACCACCGTACAGGGTGAAGATGTTGAGGTCACCGGTTCCGGGGATGAGCTGAAGGTCAACGGTGCCAACGTCATCTGTGGTGGCGTGCAGACCGCCAACGCCACGGTCTACCTGGTGGATCAGGTGCTGATGCCCTCAATGAAATCCGAATAACGCACCACCGGGGCCGTCGATGGGCCTCGGGCTGAGATGAACGAGGTGGGGCGGGGTAGCGGCAGCTACCCCGCCCCATTTTTGCCCCACGCCTCGGCGGAGTGGGAACCGGGCCAGGCTAGAGGAGACGTGAGATGCTGATGTACATGGAGGAATCGGAAACTGAGCAGCGCTCTGCCGCACTCGATGCGACGCCCGAAGAGCTGCTCACACGCACCGCGCAGGGCGACGGGGCGGCCTTCGAAGCGCTGTACGACGCCGTCTCACCGATGGTCTATGGTGTGGCTCGGCGCATACTGGTCGATCCGGAGCTCGCCTCCGATGTGGCCCAAGAGGTATTCGTCGAACTCTGGCAACATGCGGCTCGCTACGATCGGACGCGCGGTTCGGCCCTGCCCTGGATCGCAACAATCGCGCACCGGCGAGCGGTGGATCGAGTACGCTCGGCCAACGCGAGCCGGAACCGGGATCTTCGAGAAGGCATCCGCGACTATCAGGTGTCGCACGATGATGTTGAAGACCTTGCCATAGTGCATGCCGATGCGCAGCGCGCCCGACAAGCGCTGGAAACGCTGCCGGATGCGCAACGACAGGCGATTTCACTGGCCTACTACGAGGGCCTGACGCAACATGAAGTTGCCGAACGGCTTGGCGTTCCACTAGGTACGGTGAAAACACGAATACGTGATGGACTGAAACGACTACGAAACGGAATGGGGGTGGCCTGATGGAACAGCGGAAGAACTCTGAACGCGCGGATGCCGCCGCCGCGTATGCGTTGAACGCCATGTCCGACACCGAACGAGCCGACTTTGAACAGTTGCTGGCCACCGACGAAGCCCTAGCGCAGGATGTGCAACAGCTCTCTGAGGGTGCCGCCGTTCTTGGCTACGCGGCTACCGAACAGCCACCGGCTCAGCTAAAACGCAATGTGCTCGACGCGATTCGTGATTTGCCGCAGCAGCCCGCCGCAGATCCCACCTCGCCCACGTCCGCCGCCCAGGAACCCGCTATCGGACCGGAAACGGCGATGACCCCGGCACCAACGTCGGGGCCAGTCCGCGAAGAGCGGGTAGCGACCGAACCAGTACCGAGGGCACGACGAGGCCGAACCGCCTTTGCCTTGGCCGCGGCCACACTGCTGGTGGCAGCGCTTGGCCTTGGTGGCATTCTCGTCGCCGAGCACAGGCAAGGCAACGAGCTGCGCGAGCAACTCAATGCGGCGCAGAATGAGGCGCAGGGGCTACGCTCGCTATTGCAGGCCCCGGATTTGCGGACCGTGCAGGCCCGCACCAGTGACGGCGCCACGGTGACCCTTGCCTACTCGAGTGCCTCTGGCCTGATGTCCGTCTCGGGGGAGCAACTGCCCAAGGCACCGGAAGGCCACGGCTATGAACTCTGGCTCATCGGGGACAGTGGCGCGACGCCGGCCGGGATGCTGGCCTCCGGAGAGGTAAGCCTCGTTGAAGGCAGCATGGAAGGCGTGACGCATCTGGGAATTACCGTCGAACCGGCGGGCGGTTCTCCGCAGCCCACCACCGACCCGATCCTCGTTCAGGAGCTCTAGAAATATTTTCCCCATCCGGCAATCCAGTTGGGGGAGTGCTCCGAACCACTTGTGTCAGCGGCGGCCAATACGTGGCCGCCGCCCAGCACAAGGGAGCACATCATGAGCGCGCAAACCACCGTTAAACGAAGCCCGCTGCAACTGGCCGCCGGACTCTTTGGCGTAACTTTCCTACTCGTCGGGATCCTCGGCTTCGTGCCGGGTATCACCAGCGGGATCGAACATCTGGGCTTCGCCGGACACCATTCCGAGGCGATGCTCCTTGGTGTCTTTCAAATCTCCACCCTGCACAATTTGGTGCACCTGATATTCGGTGTTCTGGGGCTTGTCGCTGCCACCGCGGCGCCAAGGTCCAAGATGTTTCTCGTGCTTTCCGGAGCCGTCTACCTGGTCTTGTGGATCTACGGACTGGCTGCCGGCTCTGGGCCGGCGAACTTCATCCCGCTGAATATGGCCGATAACTGGTTGCACTTCATCTTAGGTACCGTCATGCTGCTCAGCGGCCTGCTCTTGGGCCGCAAGGGCACACGCCACTAACGCAGGTGCAATGCGGCGCCGCTACCCTTCGGGCCGGCGCCGCACCAATGGCACGGAAAGTAGGCCATCATGAAGAAAAACCATGGGCTTGATAGCCGGCAGCCAATACGCCGATGGCCGTTCGCTCTGGTCGGTATCGTTTCCGGCGCCCTGCTCTTTGGCGCGGCGGAACTCATGTCGGTGTTCTTCGCAGCAGCTGCCTCGCCGGTGGTGGCCATAGGATCCTGGTTGATCGATTTCTCGCCACCGGCAGTCAAAGACCTAGCCATTGCGTTATTTGGCGTTTACGACAAGGTGGCACTGTTCGTCGTCATTGGCCTGGTGTCGCTACTGATCGCCACGGCCATTGGACGGTTGGCTGCCGCTTGGCTACCGGCCGCACTTGCGCTGGCCGCCGCATTGGGGCTGTTGCTGGTGGCCGCCGTGCTCACCCGCGCGTCTACCGGCCCGCGCGACATGCTGCCCACGCTGTTCGGCGTTCTGCTCGGGCTGTGCACATTGACTTTGATGACGGGCCGGGCGCGCCGAGTCGCTAGCGCCGCGCCGGCGGGGAACGCCGCGGAACAAACGGCGGGCCGAGGAGGGCACACTCGTCGCGACTTCCTGCGATTGAGCTCACTGGGTCTGGTGCTTGCTGGGGTGATGGCGGCTTCGGGGCGGGCCCTTTCATCAGCGCATTCGACCTTCCGGGTCGCCGTCGACCAGGTGAGGCTCCCAGCCCCCGCTCGACGCGCTGCCGCACTCCCCGATGACGTAGCAGTCAAGCTGGCCGCGATGCCGCCCTTCGTGACCCCCAATGAGGAGTTTTACCGCATCGACACGGCGCTATCGGTACCCCGGATTGATCCAACAACCTGGAGCCTGCGAGTCCACGGCTTGGTCGAACACGAAATCACCATGGATTTCGACCAACTACTGGGCCAAGAGCTGGTCGAAACCTGGGTCACGCTCACTTGCGTCTCCAACCCGGTCGGCGGTGACCTCATCGGCAACGCCAAATGGCTGGGATACCCGATCCGTGAGCTCATGGCCCGCGCCAAGCCGCTTCCGCAGGCAGATATGGTGCTCTCCACCAGCCACGACGGGTTCAGCGCTTCCACACCCCTTGCGGCACTCACCGATGGGCGCGACGCCCTACTCGCCGTCGGCATGAACGGCGCACCGCTGCCCGCCGAACATGGATTCCCGGTGCGCATGGTAGTGCCGGGACTCTACGGATATGTTTCGGCTACAAAATGGGTGATCGACCTCGAAGTGACGCGTTTTGCGGATAAACAGGCCTACTGGACAACGCGCGGCTGGTCGGCTCGTGGACCGATCAAATTCTCGTCGCGGATCGACGTACCTCGCGGATTTGCCCAAGTACCGGCCGGAGACCTCATGCTCGGCGGCACCGCTTGGGCGCAGCGTAGCGGTATTACCCGTGTTGAGGTGCAACTCGACGGCGGCCGCTGGCACGCAGCGCAACTAGCCGCGGCGGCAGGTATAGACAGCTGGAGGCAGTGGTCGTTTCCCGTGCGCGGCCTGGCCCCGGGGACACATACCGCTCGCGTGCGCGCCTACGACGGCGTGGGCCAATTGCAGAGCGAACAGCGCGCCAACCCTGTGCCTAACGGCAGCTCCGGCTGGCACGAAGTCTCCTTCCGCGTCACCTAGGGTCGGGGCACCGCTCACCGCCTTTCGGTATCCGCCTCTCCAGTGAGGCAGAGGTCGAGTGCGCAGAACATTACGGTTCCGTTAGGAACCGACCACGGGGTTTGCCGCCTGCCTATGATGGGAGCCCCAGCCCAAGGAGTAGGACATGAACAGCACCGCATCACCGGACGTCCAGCGCTGGCGCTACGCGTTTGCCGGGGTGGTATCGGCCGGTCTCTTCTTCGGTGTGGCGGAGTTGGCCTCGGTGCCTTTCACGCGTGCCTCCTCACCCTTGGTGGCCGTCGGCGCGTGGTTCATCGATATCACCCCGCCGTGGCTGAAAGATTTCGCCATCGCGGCCTTCGGCACGAACGACAAGCTGGCGCTGTTCATTTCCATGGGGATTGTGGCCATACTAGCCGCCGCGTTGCTCGGGATTCTGGCGCGGCGGGCAAGTGCCTTCGCCGCGGGGTTAATTATCCTGCTGGCGATAGCCCTCGGCATGGCGGTCTGGTCTCGCGCAGCCACAGGAATCCCGGATTTGGTGCCCACCGCCGCGGGAGCCGTGGCGGGAATACTCGCCCTGAACTATACGGTGCGTGCCGCCGAGGCAACGGAGGGGAGCGCCTCTTCAAACACAGCGCACGATGTGCCGCGCAGTTCGCGTCGTCAATTCCTGCGGGCCGTATCGGTTACCGCCGCCGGGGCCGTGCTCCTAGGTGTTGGCGGCAGGGCCCTATCTTCGGTGCGCAATGTCGCATCTGCCACTCGGGAGGCGCTACGACTGCCGCGCGCTACAACACCCGCCTCTGCGGTTCCCGTTGGAGCCCAAATCAACGTCGCCGGTATGCCGCAGCACGTGACACCCAACGCCGAGTTCTACCGCATCGACACCGCCCTGCGGGTGCCCGAGATCGACCCCAAGAATTGGCGGCTTCGCGTCCACGGGATGGTCGAAGAAGATCTGGACATCGATTTTGCCGAACTCCTTGAGCAGCCGCTGATTGAAAGCCGGGTGACCTTGGCCTGTGTTTCGAACCCGGTCGGCGGGGAACTGATCGGCAACGCGAAATGGCTGGGCTACCCGATTCGTGAGCTACTGGCCCGCGCCCGGCCGTTACCCGAGGCCGATATGGTCCTGTCCACCAGCCACGACGGGTTTACCGCCTCCACCCCCTTGGAAGCGCTCACCGACGACCGCGACGCACTGCTCGCCGTCGGCATGAACGACGAACCGCTACCGCTCGAACACGGCTTCCCGGTGCGCATGGTGGTTCCTGGGCTCTACGGATACGTCTCGGCCACGAAATGGGTGATTGACCTCGAGGTGACACGGTTCGACCAAGCCTTGGCCTATTGGAGCACTCGTGGTTGGTCCACCCGTGGTCCGATCAAGTTATCCTCGCGGATTGATGTTCCGCGGGCCAAGGCCACGGTGTCTCCCGAGAAGCTGGCCATTGCCGGTACCGCGTGGGCCCAGCACACTGGAATCTCCAAGGTCGAGGTGCGTCTCGACGACGGACCGTGGCAGCAAGCCCAACTGGCGGAGCAGGATTCGGTCGATACCTGGCGACAGTTCGTGCTCCGTGTGGATTCCGTGGCAGCAGGGGAACATACAGCCACG
Source organism: Glutamicibacter sp. PS (assembly GCA_031317595.1). Lineage (GTDB taxonomy): Bacteria > Actinomycetota > Actinomycetes > Actinomycetales > Micrococcaceae > Glutamicibacter > Glutamicibacter endophyticus. The sequence continues at coordinate 1,626,411 of JANCMB010000001.1, read as the reverse complement.
GTGCGGGCCTATGACCGCGAGGGCAAGCTACAAATCGAGGAGCCGATGAGCCCGGCCCCCAACGGAGCGACCGGCTGGCACCGGGTGAGCTTTACCGTCAAGTAGGGGAGGTCATTCCGGCCGAAATGCTGCCTCAAGGCGATATATTACGTGCTTTTCATTCCTGTAGGGCACGGTTCACTCGCCGTTCGGTGTCAGGACGTACGATAACCACAGCCCTCGGAGAACCTGTGCCGGAGGCCGAAGAAACGCCGACCCCGAGGAGTGGCTGCGATGCGACATGGATCCGATGACCTGAGCTCACTACATGAGGTGAACCGCGAATCGATTGTGGCTCACCAAAAGCGCATGAAGAGCGCGAACCGCAGTCGGCAACTCTCGGATTTCCGGCAGGCTCACGAGATCACCCGCGAGCAGATGGCCGAGCAAATCGGCGCCAGTCTGGCAGAGGTCATCGACCTGGAAAGGGGCGCGCTCGACGAGGTATCCGTCGGCACCCTGCGTCGCTACACCGAAGCCCTAGGTGGTTCCTTGGAACTGCGCGCCGTGCTCGTCGAACAGACCCTAGAACTGGACTAACCACGACCGCCTATGCGGTGGGTGTTGGTTTAGCGCTGGGTTTGGCCGTCTCCGCCGGTTCTGGCACCGGCTCCAAATCCAGCTGGGCTACCGACGTGTCGTTGTAGGTGGTAAAGACCCGTCCGTCGGGGAACGAGGCCAGGCGCACGCCAAAACGTCGTTGCGTACCGGGCCCACCGATGCGGTGGTGTGTGCCGGTGCGGAAGTTCAGCACCGTGGTCGTTCCCGAGGCACTGTGCACCACACGCTCCCCGTCGCCCACTACTTCGAGGCCAGCCGAAGCCCACCCCGGGCGGCGCGAAGCATTAAAGTGGGCGCTGACCTTATGACGAGCCTCGAGTTTGCCATTGCGTGGGTCGATCACGTTGATGCCCTCGATGTCCGCGGCAAGTAGCCAGCCGGCCACCAGCTGCGGAGAGTACAAGGCCCCGGCGGTCTCTACCGGCTCGCTTTGCCACACCAGCTTCTTGGTCTTCACATCGAATTTGAAGACCTGAGACGGTCCTTCGGTGTCGGGGATCCCGTACCCGTTGCGCACCGAGGTGGTTCCATACACGTAGTCCTCGTCGGCCACCAGGCCGATAATCGAGTGGCCCGGAATGAAGCCTTTGCCGTTGCCATCAAGCACCCACACCACACGGTCTTTTTCTGGGTCAATCATTCCGAACACGCCGCCGGCCAACCCGTAATCTGGGACGGTGCCGAAGTAGACCTGCGTGGAGTTTGCCGCCCACCCGTACGGTCGCGACTGATGGTACTCATAGCTCAACCGCGAGATCCGGCGGTAACTGTTGTCGTCGTCCTTTTGCGCGCTATCCCAGCTGATCAAGTCCGCGGCACCATAGGAACCTAGGTAGCAGCGCGTGGGGGAGAACTCGATCATGTTCTCCACCTGATGAATGACCTGGCCACCCTCCGGCGAGCGCCAGCGTTCATCGGTCACCGGATCGAGGCCGGAGAGTCCCGAGCCCATGAACCCACCGATATAGAGGTTGCCATCGGAATGAGCAAGCAGGCTGTGCGCATCGAATAGGCCTTCGGTCAATGTCACCGAATGCTGCCCGACGGATTTGCGTGCTTTCAGGTCGAAGCGCTCGGTCCGGTAACCGGTAGCGGTTTTGCTGAAGACCAGAACGGAGTTCGCCGTCGCGTGTAGTTCGATCGGGGCGTTGGTGCCAATCGCCCCGAGGTCCAATGCCGAGGCCGCCCCCGGCTTGTTGGCCGTGAGCCGCCCTTTGACGACGGTATAGTACATGTCGCGGCCGGGCAGCCAGTTTGACGCGTTGCGCGAGGAGCCCTTCAAATTCATCGGCGTGAGCCATTTGCGGGTCGCGGTATCGAGCACCAGCTGGTCGACGTGTCCGCTGGCGGTCACGAGCAGTCGTGAACCTCGGGCACGCAGTACCGAGACGAAGCCGTTCTTTTGCGGGGTCGGAAGTTGCACCTCGGTCCGGTCGCTGGGATCGGTGGTCGGGAAGGTGAAAATGCGTGGGTTCCGTGAGCCGGTGCCGACCCAGAGCCTGCCGGTGGGGTCCAGGGCGAGCCGACGTACGTAGTCGCTATCCGCGGCCATGCGTGGGAAGACACGAATTTTTTGTGTGCCCGGCGTGTAGTTGAAGACGGTTCCGGTCGGGTAAGTCCCGCCCCACACCACGGAGTTCTCGTCGACGACAAGGTCGTAGAGGGTACTGGCCTTGGGGACATCTCCGAGCTTCGCCAAGGATTTGGGGGCGGCGTGACGCCATGCCCACAGTCTTCCCGAGACCGAGAGATACAGGGTTTTGCGTTTCGCGTCCCAGGCCATGGACAGTATTTCGCCTTGAGCGTCTTCGGGAATACTCAAGGTGTAGGCGGGGGTAGAGGCCCCGGACGGGATGATCTGAAGCTGATGGGAGGGACCGATGATGGTTGCCGCCACCCAAGGATCCTCGGCGGTTCCTAACCCGATGAGCGGAACGACATCACGCAGTGTGAGGGCAGGGAAGACGCCGGTGTATTCGCGCTGCATCCCGCCGGTGTCTCTCCCGCGGGTGAGCTCGGCCAGAAAGTGCGGATCGCGTTCTTCCCAGATCGGTTCGGGGCTGGGCGTGGGGGAGGACACTGGCGTGGACTCGGGGACCGGCGCGGAGGCCCCTTCGCGGTTCGCCCAGAGCGCCCCGCCGGCAAATCCTCCTGCGGCGACGACGGAGAGGGCAAGGACGGAGCGTCGGGTGATGGACTTCGAAGGTTGCGTGGAGCCGTCTGGCACTTGCTCTCCTGGAGGTGGTCGGCACCGGAACGATCTACCAGCCTACCGTTTGGGGATGGGTAAACGCTGAAGGTGCCTCGCGTGCCTGTCATCTACGCGCTTGGCCGCACGCCGGCCGCGCCCTCCGCGGGCTTGAACTGTCTAGCAAGTGCCGATAACTTACCTTCCATGCGTCAACGCGGACCTTTTGGTCGTTTTGCAATCTCTGTGATGACTCTCGCCCCCATCGCGCTCGGCGCCACGGGGTGTGCTGGCGGAACGGAACTTCGTCAGGTACAGGCCGGCGGACAGCGAACTTTTCTCTCCGACGCGAGTGAACAGGCTCAGTCGACCGCTCACCTTGAGGGGACGTTGGAAGTTGGCGATGGGGGCTGCTGGCTGGCGCGGCGGCCCGACGATACGACTGAGGTCTTGGTGATCTGGCCACAACGTACCTCGGTGTCCGATGTCCACCCCGCGTTGCAGCTAGATGGCGATGAGTACTCGCAGGGTTCGCCGATTACATTCGGTGGTGGCTATCGCGAAATTGCCGAGCAGGAACCGGCCGCAGAGTGTGGCGCGAAAGAAGCCTTCATCATCAACTGAACGTGGGTACGCGTGCGTTCAGTCTAGGTCGGCGTCAATATGCCGCCGGTGGATGCGCATCAAGTCGCGGACTAAAGCATCCGGTAACGGCTTGTTGCGGGTAAACCGAATGGCGTGTTTGGTGCACTGATAGTCTCCGAGCCGATCTTGGCACTCCTCGATGGCCCACGACGATGGATAGAAGCTCAAATGCTTCTTCGAGGCCGTGAAATACACCAGGGCCTGACCCCGATACGTCAACGTGGGCATGCCGTAACTGATCGATTCGGCGACGTCGGGAAAGGTTTCGGTGACGAGTGCTCGTAGGCGTTCGAGTTCATTTCTCGCCTCGGCGTTGATCTGCTGCAGGTGTTGCTCGATGCTCGTTGCTTTCTCATTCATGGGGCCACCTTCGGTTCCAGCCAGTTTTCTCCGCGAAGGCTTGCCGCGCACGTATGGGAGCTCCTCTGTACCTTTGCAAAGACCGACGCCAATCACTGGCTGAGAAGGCCATTCGCCGCCGGTGGGAGTTGGCTGGTGCCGTTGGGCGCACGGCGCTTCACAATTCGAGACAGACCATTGACAGCGGGCATGTGACCCTCAACACTTGTAGACATTCTAATGAAAAAAGTTTTCATAATGCGGAATTTACGGAGAGTGCTTAGTTGGCGAGGGTCGACTTGGCGGATCCGTGTAGCAATCAATTACTCGTTCCGAGCCCATGAAGGTATCAACAATGGCAGAGCAAGAAGTCGAGAACGCAGAACCTGCGACGCGCAAACGCCGAAAAATCGGTGTACCCCACATCTACATCATTCTCTTCGCGTTCATCGCGTTGGCCGCACTGGCCACCTACCTCGTTCCGGGCGGTGTGTATGAGCGTATCGACGGCCCCGATGGGCGAACCACCATCGACCCGGACAGCTTCACCTTTATTGACGCCCAGCCCACGACCCCGGTCGATTTCATGCTCGCGATTCCGCGCGGCATGGTTTCCGCGGCTGAGGTCGTCATCTTCACCCTGATGATTGGTGGGCTCTTCGGAGTCTTGAAGGCAACCGGCCTGGTCGAGCACGCCGTGGCAGCGCTGAGCAAGCGCTTCGCCCGTCGCGGCCCGGTACTCATCGCAGTGCTCATGGCGGTCTTCTCTACGGTTGCCACGCTCATCGGCACTCAGGAACTCGCCTTGGTCTACGTACCGGTGATCCTGCCCTTGATTATTGCGCTTAAATACGACTCGATTGTGGCCGCCGGTGTGGCACTCTGTGCGACGACGGCCGGATTCGCGGCCGGCGTGCTCAACCCGATTAACACCGGACTGGGCCAGAAGCTGGCCGGGGTTCCCCTATGGTCCGGTCTGGGGCTGCGCGCGGCAATCTTTGGCATTACCGTCGCCGTGGCGATCTTCTTCGTTATCCGCTACGCCAACAAGGTCAAGCGCGATCAAACGGCCAGCTATGTGCACGGCAATCCAGCCGAGACCGAGAAGCGCCGTGTGTACATCGAGACCGCACCGGGCGCGGTGAAACACGTAATGACCGTGCGCCAGCGCATCGCTGCCTTCGTTGCCCTAGCCTTCTTCGCACTCCTCGTCTTTGGCGTGTTGAAACTGGGCTGGTTCATGCTGGAAATGGCCGGACTGTTTATCGTCATTGGCGCAGTCGTCGGCGTGATTGCCGGGCTACGGGGCGAGGAGCTGGCGGAATCTTTCAACGACGGTTTCCGCGCCGTGCTCGTCGGTGCCCTGATTGCAGGTATCGCCCGAGGTGTCGCCGTCGTGCTGGAAAACGGACAGATCCTGGACACCATCGTTCATGGTTTGGGAGAGGCAATCGGTGGACTGCCACCGGCACTTGCTGCGGTAGGGATGTTCATCGGCCAGATGCTGCTGAACTTCATCATCCCTTCGGGTAGTGGGCAGGCGCTGGTGACCATGCCGATCATGGCCCCGCTCTCCGACCTGCTGGACGTCACGCGACAAACAGCGGTGCTGGCCTACCAGCTGGGTGATGGCTACGGGAATATTCTCTTCCCCACCTCGGGTTACTTCATGGCTACCCTGGCCATCGCCGGAGTGCCATGGCAGAAGTGGGTGCGCTTCTTCTTCCCGCTGTTCCTGACCTGGCTCGGTATCGCCCTCGTGGCGCTCGTATTCGCGCAAATTATCGGCTGGTCCTAGGCTTCATAGCCGTTCTCAGAGCGCGTCGTCGTCGACTATCAGGGGTCGGAGACGGCGCGCTCGCCGTTTGTTGGCTCACCTCACCACCTTCGCTCATCGCGTCAATTGAGTTGATCTGCCGGTAGATATCGTCCGGTAGGCAGAGTACGCCGAGATGTACGCCAATGGTGTGCTGTTCCACGCAGTCAAAGCGTGCGGCTTGAGTCCGTTCGCGGCAGTTTAGCCATGCGGTGTGCCGAGCTCGATGAGTAGTACCCCGCCGGCGATGAGAACGATCCCCAGCGACATAAGCCAGGTGAGTGCCTCGCCGAAAAGAAACTTGCTGCAGACCGCCGTGAGCGCTACTCCACAGGCAGCCCACACCCCGTATGCCACACCCAGCGCCATACCTTGAGCCAATGCCCCAGAGAGGCAACTAAAGGCAGTCACATAGCCTGCGACGACCGCAAGATACCATCGCTTGTTGGTCAGCGACATGCGTAAGGACAAGGTCCCCGCAACCTCGCACACAATGGCCAGCGCCAAAAGCACGACCGACATTAGGAACCTACCGGCTGGTTGGCGGCACGGGACCGCTCCGCGGATTGACTGCCAAGTTCAACGCAGAGCACGCCAATAATAACGATCACGATTCCAAGAAGCATCACCGGTGTAAGCGCCTCACCCAAAAGCCACCACGAAAGAAGCGCCGTCAACGCGACTCCACTCGCGCCCCACACGCCGTACGCTACGCCCAGCGGAATTCCGCAACGCAGGACAAACGCGAGCAGGGTAAAAGCGGTTGCATACCCAAGGACAACCAGCAGATACAGCCATGGCGATTCGAGAGCCAGTTTCAGACTCAGTGACCCGGCAACCTCCGCGACGATCGCCCCCGCCAAGGACCACCACCCGGTGCGTAAGCGCTTCATGCTACTGCTCCCTCCGTACTAGTCAGCCGGAAGCCCTGAGTATACCGGCCCGCGCTACGGGCCGGCGTGACCCGTATGACCGTGTAAATTCGGGTCCCTTCCAGCCCGGCGGGATACCCTTAACCTATGGCTGAAGCTTCCTCCAAGCAGGGGACGAAGAAGGCGGCACCGCGTAAACCGCGGGCTACCAAATCGTCATCCGGCAAGAAAACACCACCCAACCCCGAAGAGGAGTTGGCCCTTCCACTGCGCCTACTGCGTAGCCTCTGGATGGGCATCGCCCGGGTCGTGGGTGGCGCTTTCCGTAAGCTGGGCCCCAACGTACGCCCCGAATACGAGCTACGCCGTGACGGCACCGGACTATTTTTGGTGCTCGTCGCGGTTCTTGTGGCCATCATCGAATGGTGGGGCCTACGCGACGTCGGATGGTTTGGGCGCGGAGTACATGCGGTAGCTGGCGGTAGCCTCGGCTTCATGGCTACGGTGCTACCGGTCATCTTGCTGATCGGCGCCACCCGATTGTTCCGTCACCCCGAGGACGAACAGGCCAATCAGCGTATCGGCATCGGCCTGAGCATACTCACACTGTCTGGGGCTGCCTTGGCCTCGCTGATCCAAGGCTCGCCCGCGGTCTCCGACGAGTTCGAGGTGCTTTGGGCCGCCGGTGGTATGGCCGGGTCCATTCTGGGCACCCCGCTGGGCTTGCTGATCACCGTGCCCGGGGCCATGGCGGTCTTCATCTTCCTGATCTTCATGTCGCTTCTGATTATCACCGCCACCCCGGTGATGCAGATTCCGCAACGTATTCGAGCCGGGTATAACAAGTTGCTGGGCCAAGACCCCAATCTGCCTCGCGCGCAGCAGAAGCCTGCGGCCAGCGCCCCGGCCACCGTGAATCTCGACCCGAACGCCCCGGAGCACGACCAGTCATACCTTTACCCCAAGGAGGAGCCTGCCGCGGCGAAGCCGAAGAAGCGCGGCTTCTTCGAACGCCGGGCTGCGGCCAAGAACGTCACCGAGGTGTTTGACGTGGACGGGGCCGAGAACACACCCCGCCCCGGCGACGTGGCCTACGACAAGGCCGTGATCGACAATAAGGATGCCGCCACCGACGACGAAGCCAGTCAGGCCGCCGCCGCGCGACTTGCCGCCGTACGCGGTAACCGCGGAGAAATTTACGACGTGGATGCCACCGAGGCTGCCACCCAGGCGATCTCCCGTCCGGAACAGCCGGCCGCCTTTGACTTTGACGCCTCCGAGCAACCCACCAGCGCCATGCCTTCGGCAGCAGACCGCGCCTCGGCACCACGCACCGACGACGCTCCGACGACCGCATTGCCCTCCGGCCCGCCTCCAGGCGTTAAACGACCCACCGCGGAAGAAGCCAAGCGCGCCGCCATCATGGACAGCGTAGGACTGGCCGCGAAGTCTGAGCCGGAAGCCAGCACCTCGGCCATGCGTGTGGTGGCACCGCGTTCCGAGCAGCTCACTGTCGCCGGGGACGTCACCTACACCCTGCCCTCCAGTGACTACCTGCCAGCCGGCCCTCCGGCTAAGGAAGCCTCCGCCGCCAATGAGGCAGTGGTTACCGCGCTCACCGATACGCTTGCCCAGTTCAAGGTCGATGCGCAGGTAACTGGCTTCTCCCGTGGCCCGACGGTGACTCGCTACGAGATCGAGTTGGCTCCGGGCACCAAGGTGGAAAAGGTCACCGCCCTGTCCAAGAACATTTCCTATGCGGTGGCCTCCTCGGATGTGCGGATCCTTTCGCCGATTCCAGGCAAATCCGCTATCGGTATCGAGATCCCGAATACCGATAAGGAGATCGTCGCCCTCGGCGACGTCTTGCGCAGCAACAACGCCACGAAGAGCGAACACCCGATGGTGATGGGTGTCGGCAAGGACGTCGAGGGCGGTTTCGTCGTGGCCAACTTGGCCAAGATGCCACACCTATTGGTGGCCGGTGCTACCGGTGCCGGTAAGTCGTCCTTCGTGAACTCAATGATCACCTCGATCCTGATGCGCGCTACACCGGATGAAGTGCGTATGGTCATGGTGGACCCGAAGCGCGTGGAACTTACCGCCTATGAAGGCGTGCCGCACCTGATCACCCCGATTATCACCAACCCAAAGAAGGCCGCCGAGGCCTTGGCCTGGGTGGTGCGGGAGATGGACACCCGCTACGACGATCTGGCGAACTTCGGTTTCAAGCACATCGACGACTTCAACAAGGCAGTGCGGGCCGGCAAGGTGCAGGTTCCGGCCGGATCGCAGCGTGTACTCAAGCCCTACCCTTACCTGCTGGTGATCGTTGACGAGCTCGCCGACTTGATGATGGTGGCTCCACGCGACGTGGAAGACGCCATTGTGCGCATTACTCAGCTGGCTCGTGCCGCGGGTATTCACCTCGTGCTGGCGACCCAGCGCCCCTCCGTGGATGTGGTCACAGGCCTGATCAAGGCCAACGTGCCCTCGCGCATGGCCTTCGCAACCTCGTCGGTCACCGACTCGCGCGTGGTGCTGGATCAGCCGGGTGCGGAGAAGCTGCTTGGCCAGGGTGACGCGCTCTTCCTGCCCATGGGTACCTCCAAGCCCATGCGTGTTCAGGGGGCCTGGGTCACCGAGTCCGAAATCCAGCGCGTCGTCGAACACGTCAAGTCGCAATTGCAACCTGAATACCGCGACGACGTGGTGCCGGTGGCCGAAAAGAAGAAGATCGACGAGGACATCGGAGACGATCTGGATCTGCTGTTGCAGGCCACCGAGCTTGTCGTGACCAGCCAGTTCGGTTCCACCTCCATGTTGCAGCGTAAGCTGCGCGTGGGCTTCGCCAAGGCCGGACGCCTCATGGACCTGATGGAATCCCGCGGCGTCGTCGGGCCGTCGGAAGGTTCCAAGGCCCGCGATGTCTTGGTCAAGCCCGATGACCTGCCTGCAGTGTTGGCGACCATGCGTGGCGAGGATCCAAACGCGCATCAAGCTTCGGCGACCGAATCCGCACTCGTGGAAGAGGCCAATGTGAATCATGCTCCGGTAATTGACGAGGTGGCCGCGGACCTCGATGCCCGAGAACAAGCGGTCGACTACTATGACTCGGACGACTCGAGCGAGGACGCCTGGGACCTGACAGGAAGAGGCTAAGCTCATGGCGGCAAATAATGAACAGGCGCCGGTACCGACGCTGAACATCGCCAATGTCCTGACCACCATCCGTATCCTCATGGTGCCCTTCTTCATTTGGGCGCTGGTGGCGGACGAAAATCACTATGGCGCATGGCGCTGGGTTGCCTTGGTGATCTTCGTACTGGCGATGTATACCGATAAGCTCGACGGCGACCTAGCCCGTAGCCGTGGTTTGATCACCAACTTCGGTAAAATCGCCGACCCCATCGCCGATAAGCTGCTCACCGGTTCGGCGCTGGTGATGTTTTCCATTTTGGGTGAACTGCCGTGGTGGGTGACCATCGTGATCCTCGTGCGCGAGTGGGGGATCACCCTGCTACGCGTGGTGGTAATTCGGTATGGGGTTATCGCCGCCAATATGGGTGGGAAGATCAAAACGGTGATGCAGGCCGTGGTCATCGGGCTGTACCTATTGCCCTTTACGCAGACCATTTCTTGGTTGAACACCACCGCGTGGATCCTCATGCTGGCCACCGCAGCGGTGACCGTTGGCACCGGTCTGGAGTATGTGTACAAGGCCATCGTGTTGCGCCGACAGGCCCGACGCGACACTCAGGAGCAATAAGAGATGACCACAACTCAGCGAGCCGGTCAGGTCATTGAGCGCGCCATAGCCCAACACCTGAGCATCGCCACTGCGGAGTCACTCACCGCAGGACTCATCGCGGCGGAACTAGCCACCGTGCCGGGGGCATCTGCGGTACTTCGGGGCGGGGTTGTTTCCTATGCCAGCGAGGTGAAGTCCGCGCTTCTCAGCGTGGACGAAGGACTGCTGGCTACAGCCGGTTCTGTCGATCCTCAGGTGGCGGAGCAGATGGCCTTGGGCGCACGTCGTGCCTGTGGTGCGGATCTAGCAGTTTCAGCCACCGGAGTGGCCGGACCCGAACCGCATGACGGGAAGGGTGTGGGTACCGTCTATATCGGCTGGGCCTATGCCGGCGGAAGCGGAGCTCAGGCCCATCACTTCGTAGGTGGGCGCGATGCGATCCGTGCTCAAGCCACTCAGGCGGCACTGCAGCAATTGATTCAGCTCCTTGAGCAGGCCGGTGGCCACGCCGATTAATTGGATCTGTGCCAAATTCTCTCCAATAGCGCCGAATTCTCAGAGCCCCTTCGACGAGTGATCTTGCAGGCGCAGTCCATTGATCGGCCCATCGGGCTGGGTGATGTTTGTAGCCGGCAAGCGCGGGGGCGGGTCCTCAACTTATCTCGGGGTGAAGTTGATCGTGTTCCGTCGCAACCGTTGCTCCGGATCCACATGCTTCGGATATCGCACCCACGGGATGCCGTCTTTTATCACCACGTCAAACAATCCCGCATGCCGGTCCACGTGATGCCCCGGATGCAGCGTAGCCCCATTGCCGACACTGGTCACCCCGCCATGTTCCCATTCCTGCACATGATCGATTTCGCAGTTTTCGGCCGGGACCGTGCACCCCGGCACAATGCAGCCCCGGTCACGAGCGAGGATCGCTCGTTTCATCACGGTCGGGAAATACCGTTGCGAACGACCCACATCCAATATCTCTGAGGCGCCCCCGAGCACTAACGGGATAATGTTCGCTTCACACAACATCCGACGTAACGCCCCGGAATCGATCGCTAGGCCGTGTGCGGTGATCCCACCCACCGCCGGTAACCCCTCGATGATAGGTGGGGCCCCGGCGGCAGAGGTTTCCGGTAACGGGAGCCCGTGACTTTGGGCGAGGCCGATCAGTTCGCGAAGCGGCATGTGCACGATGATGGTCGGCCGGAAAAGGCCTTTCGGCTTCCCCAATCCAGCGCCAGCACTAGTATGAGTTGCCTCGCCGGTATTGGCCTCGGCAACGGAGTTTTCCTTGGTGTCGGTCCCGGAGAAGGGAATAGTTTGGGTTGGCGGGGTGGTTTGGGTGCGCAGGAGATTGATCAGCCCCGCGAGGCGGCGTTGCGCCACCGTGGGCTCGGGGGAGTCCAGGGTGTCGGCGCGGGCGGTGGCAGCTTCCTCGGCGGTGAGGAAATCCGGGAACACCTCACCGGTGCCCGGGTTCTTACCTTCTGCGCCAAGATCGTCGTCACTTGTACTGGCAGAGGCCATGCTACCGGCCCGGCTGGCAGTGGCTTTCGCGGTCTCGATCGCGTGGGCATGCGCCTGGGTCTTCGGGTGATCTACGTGTCCGAGTAGCGATTCGATGAGTTCGCTATCTTCTGCGGCCGCCTTGAACACATAGGTGGTGATCCCGTGCTGGGTACCCTTACGGAACAACCCCGTCATGCTCATCGGGTCACTGCGTTGCGCGGTGGTTGCCGCGTGGCGGAAGAACCGATTCAGCCCCTCGGTGCGCGTGCGTGGGTTCTCTTCGGTGAGTAGGTTCGCGGCCTGGGTTTCTAACCCAGTGTCTCCGAGGGCGGTCCTACCCTCGGGTGCGGTGTTCGGGTTAGTAAGTTTTTCGAGGCGGCGGGCCGCGTTCAGCACGCTACGCACATCTTGACTGGTGGTGAAGTGCGTGGCAAGTTCCGGAAATACCGGCTGTGCGGGAATGTCGGTGCCTGTGGGACGGGCGATGAGCCGGTGCGCGTCGGTGACCCGCGTCTTGGCGGTGAAGTAGTCCTGATTCAGCCAGCTGGCCAGGAAGCTGGCCGCGTCGCGGTAAGTCGGCCGCCCGGAAACCGGTTCACAGGGATGCTGAAGAAGCTTGATGATCCGTACGAACCCACCACGACCCATACCCTCTTCGCTATCTCGATCGTCGCCGTTGTTAGCGGTGGTCCCATTCTTCCCGGTAATGGTGCCGGTAGCGTGCTTCATAGCATCCAGAACAAGACTCGGCAGGGTGTGGGCGGCGGTTACTTCGACTTGATGTGCTGCGTGGAGTTGGTTCCGCAGAATCTGATTGGCTAGGCGCTCGGTGGCAAGCGCGATCAGCGCGGCGGCACGTGGGTCGGTGTTCATGGCCAGCAAGACGGGTAGCTCTGTGAGGTAGGTGTTGATCTGGGTGAGGGCGTGCAGATGTGAAGCGACGGCACCCAATGAAGTGGTGTCGTGCTCTGAATATTCGGTGGCCCGGTGCAGCTCGGTGGCCAAGTCGGTGATCTGCATGCCCACAGTTTGCACGCACGGGTCGTCGGGCAGGGGTAAACACCCACTAACTGTGGACAACGACCAAGGAGACAGGATGAACGGTACTTCCGTCTTTCGAAATATGCGAGCACGCGGCACAAGATGGGCGCATAATATGGAGATGGTTCATCCACGGAGCCAGCTTTCGTTAACCGAGGAGGCCGGTATGGCTGAATTCAAAGTCTCGCGTCAGATAGATATCGCGGCGCGTCCGCGCGACATCGCCTCGGTACTTTCCGATTTTCGACGGTGGCCCGAGTTTTCAGCTTTCGAAACCACCGAGTCCGACATCGACCGAGAATTTCGCGGTGCGCCTCGCGGCGTCGGGGCCGTATATGAATACAACAGCAATGAGGAACGTAGTGCAGGCATTATGGAAATCACCGAGGCACGCGATGATCTCGTCGCGGTGCAGCTTCGTTTTCTGAAACCCTTCAAATCCCAGATGGATCATCGTTTCGAGCTCACGACCAAAGCGGCTGACCTCACGGAAGTGCGATGGGTGATGCACGGGGAACACAAGGGCCTGCTTGGGGTACTCGCAAAATACCTACTACCCATGGAGAAGTTAATGGGTCCGCAAATCGAGCGGGGACTGCAACGATTGAAGGACTTGCTCGAAGGGTAGAACACATCGATAGACCACGCTTGACGAAGCGCTTGCTTAAGCCAACACTGCCTGTAGGCGATTTGACATGACCGGTAAAGTATCTTCACAGGTTGACCACTCACACTGGTCGAACGTAGTTTTCGGCAACATTCCTGAGAAATTTCTCCCGAGTGTGGCCTAGATCGCAGATTTGTGCATAGGGTAAAGGCATCGGGAACAAAACTTCCGGATACGCCGTTGTAACTACCGAGAGTCCCACCTAAGGGGAATCTCGAACCGAATATTTTCGAGAAGGACCAGGAGTAAGGCTCGCACATGGTGAAGCAACCCGTGACCGTCAATGGTGTTATCCGTTGGCAAGAGATGGGCGACGCGAACACGGTCCAGCCCGAGAAGGAGGAGCACAAAATGGTAGTACTCCGTCACGAAATTGGAGACGTGCTGCGTGACGTCCGTCAGCGTCAGGGACGTACCTTGCGCGAAGTCTCGCACAGTGCCCGTGTTTCCCTCGGATACCTCTCCGAGGTTGAGCGCGGACAGAAAGAAGCATCCAGTGAATTGCTGTCCTCGATCTGCGCGGCTCTCGATGTCCCACTCTCGCTAATGCTCCGCGAAGTTTCTGACCGCGTTGCTCTGGCTGAGGGCGTTGTCATTCCGGATACCGTTCCCGTCGACCTGACTAAGGAATTTTCCGGAGATGTTCCTAGTCATCTGAACAAGCCACTGGCTTCGGCCGCTAACTAATTGCTAACGCAGACCCCGCGACGGGGTCCGTTCGACACTAAGGGGTCTTGAAGTTGCGTCAAGCAGCTTCGGGACCCCTGTGCCGTGCAGGGAAGACTCAAGGTTGAAGAACTCAGATTTTTGGCGAAATATGGACGCCGAATTCGGTGCCAATTACTCGCGGATGCTCGCCGATACGTTAGCACTGACAGAGCTGGAAAGCATGACCGCTACTGAAGCGCTGAACAAGGGCGTCAAACCCAAAGAGGTCTTTGCCGCGATATGCCGCGCGCAGGACGTGCCCGAGAATCGCTGGCTTGGCGTGGATATCGAACCAAAGCCTTAGCGGCAACACGGGTACTCGAAGCCAACTTGGACTTCGAATATCTGTTCGGATACTCTGGTCTAAGAAACGATGACACCGGGCATGAACTCCACAGTGCGTGCGAGGCAACGCAAAGTGTCGGTAGACGCTCGTACTGTTTAGAGCAGTACAACAGATCCACTGGCAGGTCCGACAATGGCTTGCATGAACAAAGGTTGAACATGGCTGCTAACAATGATCGGGAAAAGGCGCTCGAGTCCGTCCTGGGCCAAATCGACAAGGCCTTCGGCAAGGGTTCGGTAATGCGCTTGGGTGACGATACCCGCGCACCTATCGAAGTTATCCCTACTGGTTCTGTCGCCCTTGATGTTGCATTGGGTATTGGCGGCCTGCCGCGCGGTCGCGTGATTGAGATCTACGGTCCCGAATCTTCGGGTAAGACCACTGTCGCCCTGCACGCAGTGGCTAGCGCCCAGCGCAATGGTGGCATTGCCGCCTTCATCGACGCGGAGCACGCCTTGGATCCCGAATACGCGAAGAAGCTCGGCGTGGATACCGATGCGCTGTTGGTATCTCAGCCAGATACCGGCGAGCAGGCGCTGGAGATCATGGATATGCTCGTCGGTTCGGGAGCATTGGACATTATCGTCATCGACTCCGTTGCTGCCCTGGTTCCCCGCGCCGAAATTGAAGGCGAAATGGGCGATAGCCACGTGGGTCTACAGGCACGCTTGATGTCTCAGGCGCTCCGTAAAATTACTGGTCGACTGAACTCTTCGAAGACTACGGCAATCTTCATCAACCAGCTTCGAGAGAAGATCGGTGTATTTTTCGGTAGCCCAGAAACCACCACCGGTGGTAAGGCTCTAAAGTTCTATGCTTCGGTTCGAATCGACATCCGACGGATTGAAACCCTCAAAGAGGGTACGAACCCCGTCGGTAACCGAACCCGAGCCAAGATTGTTAAGAACAAGATGGCACCTCCTTTCAAGCAGGCGGAATTCGACATCCTTTACGGTGTCGGAATCTCCAAGGAAGGTAGCTTGATTGACATGGGTGTAGAGCACGGGTTGGTCAAGAAGTCCGGTGCGTGGTTTACCTATGATGGGGACCAATTGGGGCAGGGCAAGGAGAATGCCCGACGCTTCCTGCGTGACAACCCGGACCTTGCCAATGAACTCGAGCGTCAGATCTTGCAGAAGCTCGGCGTCCTCTCCACCGAGGAAGAAGTGGACGAGGAAGGCGAGACCGAACTGCGCGTTGTCGAAGGTGAGTAGTTTTCGTGAGCGGCAGGTTTAAAGGACGTAGCGTTCGACCCGGATCAGGATCCGGGGCGGACGCTACGTCCATTTCCAACGAGTTTCTTGGCGACCCGGCAGAGATGCCGGACTGGGCAAAGCCAGACCCAGCGGACGTTGAAGAATCTGAGATCGTGGTCAGCGGCGAGAGACTTGACCCGTCAACGGTGTCATTTGAGGACGAAAGCACCGAAACCAATCCGCCCCGATCGGTAGATGAATTGCGCGAAGCCATGCGCCAAATCATGGATCAGCCGCCGACGCCTCGAAAGACAAAGAAGGAACTTAAAGAAGAGCGGAAGGCGCAGCGCCAGGCGCAACGAGACCTTGAGCCCGACGAGTTGACTGAGGACCAATGGAGGGAAAAGG
Organism: Glutamicibacter sp. PS; assembly: GCA_031317595.1. GTDB lineage: Bacteria > Actinomycetota > Actinomycetes > Actinomycetales > Micrococcaceae > Glutamicibacter > Glutamicibacter endophyticus. Next base: position 1,610,325 of record JANCMB010000001.1, on the reverse strand, counting down.
CTCGCGCCATCACGCTGCGCCAGCTAACCGGCAGCGACAAAACTCTCAAACAACTCAAGGATAAGTTGCTCGAGAAGGAATGTCCCGAAGCGATCGCTGATGAGGTACTAGAGCGCTATGTCGAGGTGAAGCTTGTAGACGATGAACGTTTCGCTAAGGGGTGGGTTACAGCCCGTGCGCGTTCGCGCGGTCTAGCCCGAGGTGCAATTCGTCGCGAGCTACGTACCAAAGGGATCGATGACGAGTTGGCTGCCGAGGCTTTAGAGCAGATCGACGATGCTACAGAGGAAGAACGCGCACGTGAGTTAGTGCGCGCAAAATTGCGACCTGCGGCAATGGGCGATAACCGAGACAAAGCGCTACGTCGCCTAGTGGGAATGCTGGGGCGTAAAGGTTACAACGGGGGATTGGCTTTTCGAGTGGCCCGTGAAGAGTGGGACGCACGATTCGGAGAGCAGCATGGCCACTAGTGACCTAGGTTTCGGACAGACCACGTTACTGTAGGGCGCTAGTCCTAAGCTGGAACCATGTCGATCATCTCGCCACGCATAAACATTCCTGACCTACCGGACCTTGATGAAGGTAATCTCGATTTCCACTCCATCGGAGGCTTTGAGGAACTAACTCTGTTCTCGGATGAATCCCTTGATCGCGTGAACCTTACTGGGAGTACGTTCAGCGAATGCGCACTGAACAATTTGTCTGGCACGGATCTTGCATGGGCCGATGTGCGAATCTCCGAGTCTTCCATCTCACGACTTGGTGCTTCAGTCATTGAAGCGCCGGGGCTTGTCATGCGACAAACTCGGATATCCAGCAGTCGAATTGGAGTGCTCCACGCCCCGGAGAGCACAATTTCCGAGACGGAAATCGAGCACAGCAAACTTGATCTTCTTGCGCTGCGTCGTGCAAAAATCACCGATTTACGGTTGAGTAATTGCACGATTGGGGAGCTCGATTTGTCTGGCGCCACAGTTAACCGCGTGGCATTGGTTGACTGCCGCATCGACAGCTTGAGGTTGAGTCAGAGCACGCTCAAGCACCTCGATCTACGTGGCGCACATCTCGGCGATCTTGACGAAGTTTCGGCGCTGCGCGGAAGTCTGCTGAGCTACGAGCAACTCCTCCAGTTTCTGTACCCGATCGCTGCGCATTTGGGAATTGCCGTCGAGGACTAACTGGGCTAACCAGCCTTAGTTTCTTGGCCGCTGGGTAATGTGCTCAATTCGGCCAAGCCAAGGCTAAGATGTTGGGCCTTCGAAAATTCGCTACCATTTATAGGTGACTGAGCGCGAACCGATGACCCTGATCGACGACGAAAACCTTCCGCAGACCTACGAGGTGCGGACCTTCGGCTGTCAGATGAACGTGCACGACTCCGAACGCCTTTCCGGATTGCTGGAAGACGCCGGCCTGAGCCGCAAAGACGATGCGGATACCGAGGTGGCCGACGTCGTGGTGTTCAACACCTGCGCCGTACGTGAAAACGCAGACAATAAGCTCTACGGAAACCTAGGGCAGTTGGCGCCGCTGAAGCGTGAACGTCCAAACATGCAGATTGCTGTCGGCGGTTGCCTCGCGCAAAAGGACCGCGACACCATCTTGAAGAAGGCCCCATGGGTAGATGTGGTCTTTGGTACACACAACATCGGCTCACTCCCGACGCTTCTGTCGCGCTCCCGGCACAACAAGCAGGCAGAGCTGGAGATTCTCGAGTCCCTTGACGTCTTCCCCTCCACGCTACCGACCCGACGCGAGTCCGTATACGCCGGGTGGGTGTCCATTTCTGTGGGCTGCAACAATACGTGTACTTTCTGCATCGTTCCTTCGCTTCGCGGTAAGGAACGAGACCGCCGCCCGGGCGAAATCCTCGCTGAAATTCAAGCGCTGGTCGATGACGGTGCCATCGAGGTGACATTGCTGGGGCAGAACGTGAACTCCTATGGAGTTGAATTCGGTGATCGTCTCGCCTTCGGCAAGCTCCTGCGTGCCTGTGGTGAAATCGAAGGACTAGAACGTGTGCGCTTTACTAGCCCGCACCCGGCGGCCTTTACCGACGACGTCATCGAAGCCATGGCCGAAACCCCGAATGTCATGCCGCAGCTGCATATGCCCCTGCAATCAGGCTCGGACAAGGTACTCAAGGACATGCGCCGTTCGTACCGTTCGAAGAAATTCCTCGGCATTCTGGACAAGGTGCGCGAACGTATCCCACACGCGGCCATCACAACCGACATTATCGTCGGATTCCCCGGAGAAACCGAAGAAGACTTCCAAGCTACTCTCGACGTGGTCGAGGCGTCGCGTTTCTCGTCGGCATTTACCTTCCAGTACTCGCAGCGTCCGGGTACTCCGGCCGCAACCATGGACGATCAACTGCCGAAGGCCGTGGTTCAGGAACGTTATGAACGACTCACCGCACTGCAGGACCGGATTGCAAAGGAAGAGAACGCCAAGCAGGTAGGACGCACCGTAGAGGTTATGGTCACGGAGCAAGCTGGCCGTAAAGCGGAGGAAACCCATCGGCTCTCCGGCCGTGCGCAAGACCAGCGCCTCGTGCACTTCTCGGTGCCAGAGGGGGCCGAGGTCCCGCGCCCTGGCGATCTAGTGACCGTACCTATCACAGAGGCAGCGGCATTCCACCTGATCTCGGATCCGGCTAGGGACCAGTATTCGGTGCGCCGATCCCGTGCGGGCGATGCTTGGGACCGTGCACAGGCCGACTCTTGCGGTGTGCCGACGACGGGGACCGGCGGCGGCAAGGGTAAAACCAGCCTAGGTATGCCGACCTTGATGGTGCGTAAATAACGCGATGACTTCCTCGCTTCCGATCCTTGCGATCGTGGGTCCTACCGGAACAGGGAAGTCGGATTTGGCGATCGCGCTTGCTCAGGAGCTGGGCGGCGAAATCGTCAATGCCGATGCATTGCAGTTCTATCGTGGCATGGACATTGGAACGGCAAAGCTGGCCCCGAACGAACGCGGTGGGATCGACCACCACCTGCTGGACATCATGGATATTCGTGAAGAAGCCTCTGTAGCCCAGTTTCAAGCGCAGGCCCGCGAACGATTCGAGGTCATCCGCGCCCACGGTAAGGTACCGATTCTGGTGGGTGGATCTGGATTGTACGTTCGTGCTGCATTGGACGTGATTGACTTTCCGCCGACGAACCCAGAGGTCCGCAACCAGATCGAGGCGCAAATGGCTGCTGCGGGGGAGAGCGACCTACGGTGCGAACTGGCAGCGGTCGATCCAATATCCGCAGCGCGGAACTTGGATGTTCGACGTGTTATTCGAGCGCTAGAGGTCTACCGCATTTCGGGACGCGCCTTCAGCTCGTACATGCCAGACCGAGAGTACATGCAGCCGACCATACAATTGGGGCTGAACTTTGAGCGGGCGGCATTGCACGAGCGCCTAGCCTCTCGCGTCAAGCGGATGGACGGTCTGGGACTCGCCCAGGAGGTCGCTGGCCTGCTCGAACGAGGTCTACGTGAAGGTAAGACGGCGTCACGTGCTATCGGATATCAGCAGTACACTGATTATCTTGATGGCAAGATCGACAGGGCTCAAGCCATTGAGCAAACGGTCGTGGCCACTAGAAAGTTTGCGCGGCGACAAATCACCTGGTTCACCGCAGACCCACGAGTGACATGGTTTGATCCGACCCGGGCGGGAATGCTCGGCGATGTCCTCGCACATATCGACAACACCCACAGCCAACCTGAGGCGGAGTAATGACAATCAGTGCACTGAACGAATTGGAGGGCCTGTCCTTTGCCAAGGGGCATGCCACCGGCAACGACTTTGTGCTGATCTCGGACCCGCAGGGCCACCATGACCTCAACGCTCAGCAGGTGGCGGCATTGTGTCATCGCCGATTCGGCCTCGGCGGAGACGGGCTCATCCGCGCCGTGCCAACCTCGATGGTCTCTGGATACGAAAGCCAGGTGGCGGAGAATCCGGAGGCCCAGTGGTTCATGGACTACCGCAATTCCGACGGTTCGATAGCTGAAATGTGCGGCAACGGCGTGCGCGCCTTCGTTCATTTCCTCATGGCCGAGGGGCTGGTGAATCTCGAGGTCGGTCAAACATTGAGCATCGGTAGCCGCGCCGGCGTAAAGAAGGTGCAACGTACAGCAAACGGCTACGCGGCAAATCTGGGGCCTTGGGGGCTGATTCATGAAGACAAGGCAACCGCCGAATCGGTAGATTCACTGGTTTTGGCTTCCGGATGGAATCAGCACCGCCCGGCTCTCAGCATTACGATGGGCAACCCCCACACCGTGGTCGCGCTCTCAGACCCGCAGGAGCTCGAGGCGCTGGATCTTTTTCATGTGCCGGAAGTGGAGCCTGTGCCCGCGAACGGGACGAACGTCGAGTTTGTCGTTCCCGCGGAACCATTGCTAAGCAACGGCGTGGCCACGGTGCGTATGCGCGTGCATGAGCGCGGCGTGGGTGAAACGCTGTCGTGCGGTACCGGAGCCTGCGCTGCCGCGGCTGCCATGCGGTATTGGGCGCACAGCCAAGCCACCATTGACCATTGGACCGTGCAGATCCCCGGTGGGGAAGTGGGCGTCGACTTCGTGCCCGTCGCCTCCGGGCGTGAGGAAGTGGTGCTTTCTGGTCCGGCCGTGTTGGTGGCCCGTGGGGTATTGGGCTCCGACTAACTGAGATCGGCTAGTCGTCTGACGGCCGATTCACTTGCAGGATGCGGAAGCCCTTGGAAGTAGCCGCACGTATCACGCTCCAATGATTTGGTAGCTGTTCGGCCAACCACTTTTGCAGCGAGTCACTTCCAAGGTTCTTCTGCACGACGAGTAGGGCCTCCCCACCCGGGGCAAGCCGCGGCAGCCAACGTAAGAGCAACTCATGTAGGGCCTCTTTACCGATACGAATCGGCGGGTTGGACCAGATAGTGTCGAATTCGAGGTCCTCGGCGATGTCATCCGGCGTACCTACCTGAACGCGGTCAAGGTTCAACGCCTTGGCATTGCGCCGCGCCAAATCAATAGAACGCTCATTGACATCTACGGCAAAGACCTCGCTGTCGGGGGCGAGCAGCGCCGCAGTAAGCGTAATGGGTCCCCAGCCACAACCGATGTCCAATACGCGTCCACGTGGTGGTGCCACATATTCCAGCAATACCGCAGTACCTTTGTCGAGACCACCGGGGGAAAAGATCCCTGGGGCAGTCATCACTTCGCGTTCGGCGCCGGCGAGGGTGACGCGTAGCGTCCGTCGTTCATCGTTTGAAGCCGGCGACGCGCTGAAATAGTGATCCGAGGTCATGATGGAAGATTATCGGTTGGCACGGTGGTGGCCAAACATAGTGAGCCACACAATATAGATCGACGGCGACTCAAGTGATAGAGTTTTCTCTATGACTCTGATCTACAGCTAATTAAGCCGCCGATAACGGTAGCCGCTCCGCCAGTTTTTGGTGCACCTCTCTTTGGTGCGCGCTGGTACTTGATGAGTGCGCGTGGACAGAGTCATTAGCTAGAGGTCGTCACCGAACGTGGCACCTAGGCATCTTGTGTACTTGGACACTGCACCCCTTCCGGCAGCCGTTGGCATATCTCTGCAACTCCTCACCATTGTGCTGAACAACCGGAGGCTCATAACCATGACCGAACATCTCGATGCCACAACTGCCACCTCGCAAAATCAGGGGCAAGCACACTATTCTGTAAAGCGACAAACTTCTAAGGGGACCATGACTAACTCTCAGTCGCACGATCACGAATCCGCGCCGATGGACGACGCGCAGATTCAGGCGGCCATTGATCGTATTCTTGCCGCCGACAGCGCCGATGCGCCGCAGGTGCACCACTTCGGGCAAGACGAATCGAAAGATGTGCTCGGCGGTCGTGCCACTGCGCTGAACCGATTCTCGGTATCGCGCTCGACCTTCGACGGTGAACAGGACGACCTTGCCGACCGCCATGCCCTACGACGCGTGGCCGGTTTGTCGACCGAACTCGAAGACGTGACCGAGGTCGAATACCGCCAGCTACGCCTGGAACGGGTTGTTTTGGCGGGAATCTGGACCGAGGGGTCGGTTCAAGAAGCGGAAAATTCCCTACGCGAATTGGCCGCGCTGGCTGAGACCGCGGGCTCCGAGGTGCTCGACGGAATCGTGCAACGTCGAAGCAAGCCCGACCCCAGCACTTTCTTGGGCTCCGGCAAGGCTGCCGAACTGCGCGACATTGTCGCCTCTACCGGGGCAGATACCGTGATTGTCGACTCCGAGCTGGCACCCTCGCAGCGCCGCGCACTTGAAGACATCGTCAAGGTGAAGGTCATCGACCGGACCGGACTGATTCTTGATATCTTCGCGCAACATGCCAAGAGCCGCGAAGGTAAAGCGCAGGTCGAACTTGCGCAGCTTGAGTACCTTTTGCCGCGCTTGCGTGGTTGGGGCGATTCCATGTCTCGGCAGGCCGGCGGCCGTGTCGGTGCTGCGGGTGGCGGCATCGGTTCACGCGGTCCAGGTGAAACCAAGATTGAACTTGATCGTCGTCGCATTCGTGACCGCATGGCGAAGCTGCGGCGTGAAATCAAGGCGATGAAGCCCGCACGTGAAGCCAAGCGCGCAAGCCGTAAACGTAATGAAGTGCCGGCCGTCTCTATCGCCGGCTACACCAACGCGGGCAAATCTTCCTTGCTCAACCGCCTGACGAATGCTGGGGTCCTGGTTGAAAACGCGCTATTTGCGACCCTGGATCCCACCGTGCGCCAGGCCCAAACCGCCGACGGGATGGGCTATACGCTAGCCGACACGGTTGGCTTCGTCTCGAACCTGCCGACTCAGTTGGTCGAAGCTTTCCGTTCGACGCTCGAGGAAATCGGCGACTCGGATCTGATCTTGCACGTGGTGGATGCCTCGCACCCGGACCCCGAAGCGCAGATCCGTGCCGTACGCACCGTGCTTTCCGAGATTGACGCGTTGAATATCCCGGAAATCATCGTGCTGAACAAGGCTGACGTCGCCGATCCGTTTGTGATTGAACGGGTACGCAACCGCGAATCGAATTCGATTGCGGTTTCGGCCCACACTGGCGAAGGCATCGATGCGCTTCTCGAGTTGATTAGCGCCTCGATTCCGCGGCCCAGCGTGCAACTTGAAGTCCTGATCCCTTATGACCGTGGTGATTTGGTTTCGAAACTGCACCGCGACCAGTCGGAAATTTTGGAAAGTGAGCACCGTGAGGACGGCACTCGCATGATCGTCAAGGTTCGCGAATCCCTCGCGGCGGAATTGGAGCCGTACAACCTTCATGGATAAGCAAGAGCAGGCCCTTGGGCTGCTGCAAGCCGCCGTGGAATCCATGGGTGGGCAGGTGCGCCCCGGTCAGCAGGAGATGGTCAAACACGTCGTTGAGGCGTTGGACGAAGAACGTCATCTGCTGGTGCAGGCCGGTACCGGAACGGGTAAGTCGATGGGCTACCTGATTCCGGCGCTGGCTTACGCGCAAACCTCGCCAAAACCCGTGATCGTCTCCACCGCCACGTTGGCGTTGCAGTCTCAGATCGTCGGACGTGATGTGCCACGTCTGCTCGAATCGCTCAAGGGCAAGCTCTCGCGCCCCATGGATGTGTCCTTGCTCAAGGGGCGCTCGAACTATTTGTGCCAATATAAGCTCGGCGGCGGCTACCCGGATGAAGACGAGGGTGCGCTGTTCTCCATGGATGAGAAACCCCCAGCCTCTGGCACGGTGTACTCGCCGCTGGCTAACGAAGTCATGAAACTTCGCGAATGGGCTGAACACACGGAAACCGGGGATCGCGATGAGCTGGTCCCCGGGGTTAGCGATAAGGCTTGGCGGCAGGTCTCCGTCTCCGCCATGGAGTGCCTAGGGTCGCAAAAATGCCCGATGGCCGACGAATGTTTCTCGGAAATGGCGCGTGCCCGTGCTTCGGAAGCGGATGTGGTGATTACCAACCACGCCCTGCTCGCCGTTTCGGCCTTCGAGGGGCTGAACGTGCTTCCGGATTTCGACGTCGCCATCATTGATGAGGCTCATGAGCTGCAAGACCGCGTGACTTCTTCGGTCGCCGGCGCGCTGTCCGCGCGAATGGTGCTCACCGCCGCCGGCGGGGCGAAGCGTCACTGCGCGGTGAACGTCGATGAACTCACCAAGGCAGCCCACAGGCTTGAAAAGTCGTTGACGGGCATCCCCACCGGCCTGATGGATAAGGGATTGCCGGAGGAGATGGGCATCGCCCTGAACGACATCGTCGAACAGTCTCGCCTAGTGCTGGCTTTGACAAAACCGGAGGCCAACGCCCCGGCCGACGGTGGGCGACAGACGGCTCGTTCCCAGCTACAAGCCATTATGGATGATGCGATTCGGATGCTGGAAACCGAAGAGCGACGCGAAGTTCTCTATACGACCCGTCCCCGTGAATTTGTCGATGGCCGCGGGTACGTAGAATCCGACCCGGGTACCCCGGCTACCCTCAATGTCGCACCGCTGTCGGTGGCTGGCAAGCTCCGGGAAGGGCTGTTCGATGGACGCACCGTGGTATTGACGAGCGCCACCTTAGCCATTGGCGCGCAGTTCGATTCCGTGGCCGGATCCTTGGGGTTGATGGGGGCCGGTGCTCCCAGTTGGGAAGGAGTGGACGTTGGCAGTCCCTTCGATTACCCCAAACAGGGCATACTCTACGTGGCCAAACACCTGCCCAAACCCGGTCGCCAACTCTCAGCCGAAACCCTCGACGAGATCGAAGAGCTCATCACCGCCTCGGGCGGCGGGGCACTGGTGCTCTTTACCTCTAAACGTTCCGCGGAGGAAGCCGCCGAGATCCTGCGCCCTCGCTTAGATGCCGAGATCCTCTGCCAAGGTGAAGGCAGTATGAAGTCGCTGGTGGAGCAGTTTGCCGCCGACCGCGATAGTTGCCTGTTCGGCACGATGACGCTCTGGCAAGGCGTGGATGTCCCGGGGGATTCCTGTCGATTGGTGATTATCGATAAAATTCCTTTCCCGCGTCCCGATGATCCCATCTCCAAGGCGCGCACCGAAGACATTGCCCGGCACGGTGGGAATGGGTTCATGCAAGTCTCGGCCACTCACGCAGCCATTCGTCTTGCACAGGGTGCCGGACGCTTGATCCGTTCGGTCAACGACAAGGGTGTTGTGGCTGTGCTCGATTCCCGTATGGCCACCGCACGCTACGGAACCTTCCTGAAGGGCTCGCTGCCGCCGATGTGGCCCACCGTTGATAAGAAGACGATCCTCGGTGTGCTGAAGCGCCTCAAGCCCTAGGGAAACGGTGAGGTTCCAGTGGAGTCCTTTCGATCACTTGCCGCCGGCGCGGCCCGCGATACACACGCGCGCTTTGGACGTCGCCTCGCCGGACTCCCCGGTACATTCATTGGACGAAGCCACGATAGGCAAGACGATAACCGGCACATTCGCGACTTAGGGCCCTGGAACTACTGGTGGCAGGCGCACTATTTGGATGCGATCGTTGACGATGCCGAGCTGTGGCTCGCATCAGGGGAGCGGCTCCGGGCGATGCAGGAAATCCGGCGGGCTAAGGCGTTGCTACGCGGAATCTTCTTGCGTAATCTCGGAAAATTCCCGAATGCCTTCTACGACGACATGGCGTGGCTTGCGTTGGCGGCGCGTCGTCTGGAACGCCTCACCGCAGCTCTTCCGGGGCAACGAGCCCCGTTGGCTTCCCTGGCGGTCCATCAGCTGGGTCGGGTTCTAGCAGCGGCCGGAGATGACCGTTTGGGTGGCGGAATTTACTGGAATCGCTCAAGAGACTTCAAAAATACGCCGGCCAACGGCCCGGCAGCGCTTTTGTTTGTTCGTACCGGACGCTATACGGCGGCCCGCGCGCTGATGCAGTGGCTTAATGAGCATCTGTTCGACACGGCTCGCGGCCTCTACTTCGATGGTCTGCGTCTGAAGGATGACGCCGTAGATCTCGAACCGGCTATTTACACCTACAACCAGGGCACAACTCTGGCCACGCTGTGTGCCTTGGGTATGTCCGAGGATCTGACGCGTGCGGCCGACTTGATTCACGCGATTCGTCGTGAATTGGCCGACGAGCACGGCTCCTTGCCGATCTCGGCCACCGGCGACGGTGCACTATTTACCGGCATCCTGTGCCGCTACTTGGCACTGTCCGCAGGTGACCGGCGACTTCCCTCCGAGGCGCGCGATAAGGCGGCGCAGATGGTGCGCAGCACCGCGCTAACGCTGGTGGAACGGCAGGAGATTGAACTATCTGCGGTCGTGCAGCGCTGGATGATTTTCAACGCCGCGTGCCGGTTGAGCCCGGCGACTTCGATACCGAACGCCTAGAGCGAGCGCATCACCGAAACAACGCGGCCCATAATGGCGGCACTGTCGCCCAGAATTGGCTCGTAACGGGAATTCTGCGGCAACAGCCAAGTATGCCCATCGCGCTGCCGGAAGGTTTTGACCGTTGCTTCTTCGTCGAGCAACGCCGCCACAATGTCACCGTTTTCGGCGGTCTGCTGCCGACGCACGACAACCCAGTCGCCATCGCAGATGGCAGCATCAACCATTGAATCGCCCGAGACTCGCAACATAAAGAGCTCGCCATGTCCGACCAGCTGCCGAGGGAGCGAGAAGACGTCTTCTACGGTCTGCTCGGCCAGGATCGGGCCACCGGCGGCAATACGCCCTACTAGCGGAACCATCGTGGTATCGGCCGAGGTACTGAGCTCGATGACCTTGGACTCTTCTGCCGGGCTGGGTTCCTCGGCTGCCGGTGCAGGTGCCGATCCATCTTCGTTTAGCTGCAATGGAAGGAGGATCTCCATGGCTCGCGGACGACGCGGATCACGTCTGATGTAGCCCAACTTTTCCAACTGCCCCAGCTGATGCGTCACGCTTGAGAGGCTTGCCAGTCCGACCGAGTCGCCAATCTCACGCATCGATGGCGGGTAGCCATTCTTCCCGATAGCGCGCTGAATTGTTTCGAGAATCTTCTTCTGACGAATAGTCAGGGATCGAGCGTTGGATCGCGGAGTGCGTTGCGATGCTGACATGAGTTTCTGCCTTCCCTAAGCCTTCTGATCCCGCCGGTGAATGACAAACTGTCGGGGCCGAATGCTGTGATGTTTCCATTGCTCGATTACTTCGAAATCTTAGTAGAAGATGACTCCTCTTTCAAAGATTTGTTCGAAGGTGTCTGGACAACGTCGATCGAGCGGTGTTAGAACAGATGTACTACTTCCGAATACATGTTCGAACTAGTTGTTCGAATTCGAACTCGGAACACTCGTAGCCACACATGAGGAGAAAACATCATGGGTACTCTTGCGTTGGACGCCACCACCAAGGCCGCTCCCTTGAAGATCAAGATCAATCGTCGCGGTTGGGCCGTGCTGGTAGGAATCCCCGTATTTGCGCTGACCGTCGCCGCGGCATTCTTCGTCGCCATGTTCTTCAATTCCGCACAGGCCAGTTCCGCCGCGCCGCAAGGGCAAGAGTTCGTTGAAGTGACCGTGATTCCTGGAGACACGCTGTGGGATCTGGCTCGTGAACACGCCGGAGAGCACGATATCTACTCCGCCATGCAGTACATCAGCGAGATCAACTCCATCGAGTACGGCGCAATTCAGGCGGGCGACACCCTGCAGATCCCGGTTCTCGACTAGCCTGTTGAAGTGCGGTTTATTACCTAGTAGCGACCTCGATTGAAGCGGGAGGTCACTGCGCGACTAGAATTAAACCGTGAATGACCGCAGTGAACTTTTGAGTCAGCTGCCCTTACGCGAGAATCTCCGAGGGCTTTCTCCCTATGGCGCGCCACAGATCGACGTGCCCATTCAGCTGAACGTCAACGAGAACACCCATCCATTGCCCGATGCAGTAGTTCGGGCCATTAGTGATGAGGTAGTGGCTGCGGCAACCACACTGAACCGATATCCAGACCGGGAATTTACCGAACTCCGCGCACGTCTCGCCGACTATCTGGGTCACGAGTTAGCCGCCGACAATATCTGGGCGGCCAATGGGTCCAACGAGATCCTTCAGCAGATTCTGCAAGCATTCGGTGGTCCAGGACGTAGCGTAATGAGCTTCGTTCCGACCTATTCGATGTATCCGCTCCTTGCCAGTGGCACCGACACCACCTTTATCGCCGGGACCCGTGATGAAGATTTCGAACTAACCGCCGCATCGGCAGCAGCCCAGGTGCGCGAGCACCGACCCAATATTGTCATCCTTTGTTCGCCGAATAATCCAACCGGTACGGCGTTGGGGCTAGATGTCATCGAGGCCGTATATGAGGCGTGCTCCGAAACCAACGCCATGGTCGTCGTCGACGAAGCCTATGCCGAGTTCTCCTTGGCCGGAACGCGTTCGGCGCTGACCCTGCTTGCCGATCGCCAACGGCTGATCGTAACGCGTACCATGTCGAAGGCTTTCGCCCTTGCCGGTGCTCGACTGGGCTATCTTGCGGCCGCGCCCGAGGTCACCGATGCCATCCGTCTGGTACGTCTGCCCTACCACCTTTCCGCGGTCACCCAAGCTACCGCCATTGCTGCGCTGAAGAACGTGGATCTACTTTTGGCGGAAGTCGAAGCGATCAAGGTGCAGCGCGACCGGATCGTGGAACGACTCAAAGAACTTGGGCTCAAGCCATCGGTGAGCGACTCGAATTTTGTGTTTTTCGGCGGGCTCGACGATCCCGAGGCCATCTGGCAGGGACTTCTGGAAGCAGGCATTATCGTGCGAAACAACGGGATCCCCGGAACTTTGCGCGTGACGGCCGGTACCGAAGCCGAGACGACGGCCTTCCTCGACCGACTGGCCGAGCTGTTGGACGCAGCGAACTAGCGAGAACGAACTACCGCAAAGGAAATAATGACTGCCGAACTGATTGGCGCACGTCGGGCACGCATGGAACGCGTGACTAGCGAATCCTCCGTGTTTGTGGAACTGGACCTCGATGGGACCGGCACCAGCGAGATCTCCACCAGCGTTCCGTTCTATGACCATATGCTCACCGCGCTGTCCAAGCACTCGCTGATCGACCTGACAGTCCGCGCGACCGGGGACACGCATATCGACGTGCACCACACCGTCGAGGACGTTGCGATCACCATCGGTGAAGTTTTGCGCGTGGCCCTAGGCAACAAGGCCGGTATCCGTCGCTTCGGTACCGCCTATGCGCCCTTGGACGAGGCGCTGGCACGTGCCGTTGTAGATGTCTCCGGGCGTCCTTACCTCGTCCACGGGGGCGAGCCGGCCGGTCAGGAGTACCACCTCATCGGCGGGCACTTCACTGGTTCCATGACGCGCCATGCCTTTGAAGCGATTACCTTCCACGCCCAGATTTGCGCGCATATCGAGGTGCTTTCAGGCCGAGACCCGCACCATATTGTCGAGGCACAGTTCAAGGCCTTTGCCCGGGCGCTGCGCGAGGCAACTGAACCCGATGCCCGCATGGGTGACCAAATCCCGTCGACGAAGGGTGCACTGTAAGCATGACTGCAAAGAAGGTCGTCGTACTCGAGTACGGTTCTGGCAACGTCCGCTCCGCGGTCCGTGCATTGGAGGCCGCCGGGGCCGACGTCGAACTAACCGCGGACCCGAAGGCGATTCAGGACGCCGACGGTGTGGTGGTGCCCGGGGTGGGAGCCTTTGCTGCCGTGATGGACGCACTGAAGGCCAGTGGGTCATTGCGTTGGATCGGTCGGCGCATTGCCGGCGGTAAACCGGTACTTGGTATCTGCGTGGGGCACCAGGTGTTCTTCGAACAAGGCGTCGAGCATGGGGTGAAAACCGAGGGCATCGGTGAATGGCCTGGCGTGGTCGAGCGTCTGAAGGCCGATGTCATTCCGCACATGGGCTGGAACACCGTGAAGGCTGCCGAAGGGAGCAACCTTTTCAAGGGCATCGAAAACGAGCGTTTCTATTTCGTTCACTCCTATGCGGTGCTGGACTGGGCGTTTGACGTTACGCAGCCGGCGATGACTCCGCCGAAGGTGACATGGTCAAACCACGGGAGCGATTTCGTGGCCGCGGTAGAAAACGGCCCGCTCTCAGCTGTGCAGTTTCACCCGGAGAAGTCCGGTGAAGCCGGCCAGAAGCTACTGCGCAACTGGTTGGCGAGCCTCTAATATGTGGTCCGTAGTACTTCTCGGACTCGCCGGATTCCTCGGCGGTGGCGCGTTATCGCTACGTAAGCAGAGCGCACATATTTCTTGGCAGATTGCCCTTTGGGTGCTGGCCGTGACCGCAGTTGTCGCCGCCTGGGCCCTGACGTACTAAGAACTTCAAGGAGAAGACAAGCAATGAGCGAGCTACCCATTCTTGAGCTGTTGCCCGCCGTAGACATCGCCGGGGGACAGGCGGTGCGTCTTGTGCAGGGTGAAGCCGGCTCGGAAACCGGCTACGGCGACCCACTCGAGGCCGCATTGGCGTGGCAGAACGACGGGGCACAGTGGCTGCATCTGGTGGACTTGGATGCCGCTTTCGACCGAGGGCATAACACCCAGATCGTGCAGCGTATTGCCGAAGAGCTGAAGATCAACGTTGAACTATCCGGCGGCATTCGCGACGATTCCTCGCTGGAACGTGCCCTAGAATTTGGGGCTACCCGTGTCAATCTGGGTACCGCGGCGTTGGAAAACCCGGAATGGACCGCCCGCGCCATCGAACGCTTCGGTGACAAGATCGCCGTGGGGATGGACGTGCGCGGCACGACCTTGGCCGGACGCGGCTGGACCAAAGAAGGCGGAGACCTTTGGGAGGTGCTGGCGCGCTTGGAGGATGCCGGATGTGCGCGGTACGTAGTCACCGACGTGACCAAGGACGGCACCCTGCGCGGACCGAACGTTGAACTGTTGCGTGAACTCTGCGCCAAGACCGATAAGCCTATTGTCGCCTCCGGAGGTATTTCCTCGCTGGAAGATCTGCGCGTGCTACGCGAACTCGTTCCTGCCGGTGTTGAAGGTGCGATTATGGGTAAGGCCCTCTATTCGGGCCAGTTCACCTTGCCAGAGGCGCTCGACGTCGCCGGACGAGCTTAGCTTCAGAGGGGAATTCCCCAGCATTTCGGCTCAGGCCGGCAGCGCATGACAGGTGCGCTGTCGGCCTGAGCCTTTTTTAGGATCGTGCGTGGCGCAGCGCACTATGAGTTCAGCCGCACGGACAACCTCGCCGCTTGCCCCGACCGATAGCATGGAGCCATGAGCAGTCACAACCCAGAGCAAACCTCGCAGCGCCACCTGCCCGGACATATCGCGGCGGCCCTGGCCAGAGCCGGTGAACCGAGCGATTCTGCGGGGCAAAGCTGGGAAGGTCGAGACCTCAGCGGGGAAGGAAACCCGCTGCACAATTTCGATCAGGATGACGGACTCGCGAACCCGGACGTGGTGGCCGCAATACAGGCGCTTCGTGCCGGAACCGGTGATGAAGCGGGCGTGCATGCAGCGCTGGCCAACGCGCGCGTATTTGTTGCCGTGGTGGCTCAGCTCGGCGAGGAAGCGATGACCGAACACGGATTCGCGTCCGATAAGGAAGCCGATATGGCGCTGGTGAAAATCAAGGCGCCCGACGGACGTATGGCACTGCCGATCTTTACCACGGTGGGCGATCTGCAGGCATGGCACCCGCAGGCGCGTCCGGTCGCAGTTTACGCGCCTCGGGCGGCGCTCTCCGCGGTCAGCGAGGAAGCTCAGCTCTTGGTGATGAACCCCGGTAGTGAATTCACGTTCGTGCTGCGCCGTCCAGGTGTGTGGACGCTGGCGAAACAGGTGCCCTGGGTGCCAAGTTATCGCGACGAGTCCCTGGCGGAGCTCATTGGCCAGGCGGTTGCCGAGCATCAGATGATTGATTCGGTACGCCTAGGCCCAGGCCGAGGTGTAGCCAGCCGCGACCGCGATGGCGCGGTTGTTGGCGGCGGGGGAGTTGGCCCCGAACTGAACGTACAACTGGTTTTCCGACACGGAACACCGAAGGAACTGGCCGAAGCTACGGCCCGCCAGATCCACACGGAACTTGCTCAAGATGTTCACTTCGCCGAAGCAGTGGACTCGATGGAACTGAGTTTGATGAGCACGGCACACTAAGAAAGGACAAAGATAGTGTGGGCATGAAACGGTACTGGCAGATCCTAAGCCAGCCTAAGATCGCGACCCTACTAGTTATCGGAATGGTCGCTCGCCTACCTCATTCCGCGCTCAGCATGCTGCTGTTGCTGCATCTGGTGCTCAACCTCGACCAAGACTGGACGACCGCGGGTCTCGCCACCGCGCTGATGACCATCGGTATTGCGATCGGTGCCCCGTGGCGTGGCAGCCGGGTAGACACCTGGGGCCTACGCCGAGCCCTCTTACCCTCGGTCATTGTCGAAACCGCCGTGTGGTGCACTGTGCCACATGTGTCGCTGCCCTTCGTCTATCTCTTAGCCTTCATCGGCGGTCTGTTCGCGCTGCCGGTTTTCTCTGTGGTCCGTACCGCCTTGGGCATTATGACCACCGGCGAAACGCGCCGTTCGGCTTTTGCCCTCGATGCGATGGCTACCGAATTGGTATTCATCGTCGGACCGGCATCGGCCGGACTGATCGCCACCCAGATCAGTACGACGATCGGACTGAGCGTGATCGGCATCAGCACCTCACTGGCCGGGCTCGGTCTCATGTGGCTCAACCCGCCCACCCGGAGCGAGAGCACGGGGGGTGAAACTACGGCCAGTGCCCACGAGGAACGCCTTGGCGCCGAGGCGAGCCTGCTAGCCTCGGCGCCGGCCGGTGTGCACGAAGTGGAAGGCGAACTGATCCTCGCTGGTGCGAAGTCCACCAAGGCGCGGATCAAGGCGCGCGGACGGGCCTTTAAGAGCCGCTTTAGCTGGATGAGTGCCACCGTGCTCGCCGTCTTTATTGCCGCCGGCGGGGCCGGGGCGTTGCTGACCGGAACCGAAGTGGGGATCGTGGCCGATCTGGAACACCGCGGTGTTCCCGCAGATCTCGGGATCGTCTTCTTCTTCTGGTGTGCTGCCTCGCTGGTCGGTGGGTTGTTCTACGGCATGATTGAACGGCAGATCTCCCCGCTGTTCCTGCTTTTGGCCATGGGCGTGCTGACCATCCCGATGTACTTCGCCACCGATACCTGGTCACTGGCGCTGCTGTCGATTGCCCCCGGGTTGCTCTGTGCGCCGACCCTTTCGGCGGCCTCCGAGTGGCTTACCGACCTTGTGGCCGAAAAGCGCCGCGGCGAGGCGATGGGTTGGTATGGCACGGCCATGACCACCGGTACCGCCTTGGGTTCGCCGCTGACCGGTGCCATGGTCGATGGCTACGGGTCCGGACCGGCCTTCGCCGGTATCGGCATTCTCGCGGTGTTCGTCGTGCTCGTGGCCCTTGTCGCACAGCAGATTAGGCGGCGCATTCGGGGGCGTCGACGTTCGGCGTTGAATCAAGTCCACTAGGTTGCTTATGGCGCCTTAACTTACCGGCTGGGTCGCTTTGGCGGCCCAGCCCTCCTACTTAAGTACAATGGCGCGGCCCGTCACCGGCTGATAGGTTCGACGTGATCGGCGATTATGACGACGACGGCGCCGATAGAGGACCAGAAGGCGAACCGATGGAAGTGATATCCGCATGTTGATCGATCCAGTCCGCGGGTGGAGATTCGCTCTCCTTGCGGTGATCTATGCGGGCTTCTTGCTGGTGGTAGGTGAACTGGGCGTGCCCCTGATCTGGTGGGCCATAGCGGTCGTGGGCTTGCTAGGGGCCGCGACGGGTATTTGGGTGTATCGCCGAGAGCATTGGAACTTTAGAGCCCGTGGGAGCAGCCTGTACTGGGGCGGCATCCTGATCTATACAGCTCTAGTGTTCTACACCCGAACGTTGGGAGGAATCGCAGGACTCATTCCTGCAATCGCCGTAGTGTGCGGCGGATTCGTCTGGCTGTATCTGGCCAAGGTCTGCGTATCAGACGACGAGCTCGTCGACAGCCCGATCTGATGTCCGCAAGAACAAAGGGTCCGCATGCGTACACGCATCCGGACCCCATGACTTTAATCTCTTAAATTTGCACCTAAATGCCGCTTAGTTCACCGGGCCGGTGAACTTTTCGCCCGGACCCTTCCCCGGCTCGTCCGGAATGATGGACGCTTCGCGGAACGCCAGCTGGAGGCTGCGCAAACCGTCGCGCAGTGGAGCGGCGTGCTGTGAACCGATCTCCGGTGCACCGGCGGTGACTAGGCCTGCTAGTGCAGTGATGAGCTTACGGGCCTCGTCGAGATCCTTGAGCTCATTGGCGTCGTCGCCCTCGGCGAGACCGCATTTAACTGCGGCGGCGCTCATCAGGTGCACGGCGGCAGTGGTAATGATTTCAACGGCCGCGACCTCGGCGATGTCGCGAACCTCCTGGGCCACGTTGTGCTCATGCGAGTTGGTGTCTTCGGTACTCATACTGCTAAGCTTGTCACAGACCGACTCGATGCAGGTACTTGAGAGTGTCCGGAATCCTCCGGATGTGATCAACGGACCAGCGTTGAGCCCAGCAAGTGGAGGCCATCTCCCACCCGCTGTCGCCGACTTCAGGCTTCCGGGTTTTTCGGCAGGATGTCAATGCATCCCTTAAGAGATCCTTTGGGTTCTCACGCCGATGTCTTTATGGCCTTCACCTGCGAACTCGCAGATGGAGGCCTTCTTTATTTGCGGGACACGGACTTTCGAACATCAGGAGTAACACATCAGCGATCCACGCATTAACGAGCGCATTCGCGTACCAGAGGTACGTCTCGTCGGCCCTAACGGTGAGCAGGTCGGCATCGTCCGCATCGAGGACGCATTGCGACTGGCTCATGAGTCCGATCTGGACTTGGTCGAGGTGGCGCCTAACGCCAAGCCTCCGGTGTGCAAACTGATGGACTTCGGCAAGTACAAGTACGAAGCCGCGGTCAAGGCTCGTGAAGCTCGTAAGAACCAGACCAATACGGTGCTGAAGGAAGTTCGCTTCCGTTTGAAGATCGACACCCACGACTACGAGACCAAGGTCGGCCACGCGCTACGCTTCCTGGCCGCTGGTGACAAGGTCAAGGCCATGATCCAGTTCCGTGGGCGTGAACAGCAGCGTCCGGAGATGGGCATTCGCCTGCTCGAGAAGTTTGCTGACGATGTCGCTGAAGTCGGTGCAGTGGAGTCCGCTCCGCGTATCGATGGCCGCAACATGGTCATGGTGGTTGGCCCATTGAAGAATAAGGCTGAGGCTCGTCGCGAGCAGCAGGCGAAGTCCGGTGGCCGCAGCCGCCGCGGCGCTAGCAAGGTGAACACCGAAGCGCCGCAGGAGACCGAAGGCCAGTCCGTTGCTTCCGCCATGGACGATGAGGCTCGAGCCAAGCTGGAGCAGGCCCGCGAAGCAGCCGAGGGCGACGCCTAGCCACGCCTGTTGGGTTCACAGCAGCCTGTCACCGTCCAACGGTGGGAGATCTTCTTCGCGAAGATCTAACTATAAGAGAACAACAGCGATCCTCTCCCATGGGAGGGCCGCTTCGGATGATCCCTCGGTGGTTTACCGACCGCCGAGAGCACGTAAGGAGAACGGCAGCTATGCCGAAGTTCAAGACTCACAGTGGCGCCAAGAAGCGCTTCAAGCTGACCGGTAGCGGCAAGCTCAAGCGCCAGCAGGCTAACCGCCGCCACTACCTGGAGCACAAGTCCTCGCGTCTGACCCGTCGCCTGGCTTCCGACCAGATCGTGGCCAAGGCCGATGTGAAGACCATCAAGCGGATGCTGGGTCTCTAAGCCTCCCTTTTGCAATTCGGGGAAGCATAACCCCAACAACCATAGTTTTCCCTTCACCCCACCGGGCGAAGGAAACCGACTTGAAGGAGTACACACGTGGCACGTGTGAAGCGGGCAGTCAACGCCCACAAGAAGCGTCGCGTCGTAATGGAACGCGCAAAGGGTTACCGCGGTCAGCGCTCGCGCCTGTACCGTAAGGCCAAGGAGCAGCTGCTCCACTCGTTCGTATACAGCTACAACGACCGCCGCAAGCGCAAGGGTGACTTCCGCCGCCTGTGGATCCAGCGCATCAATGCTGCATCCCGCGCCAACGGCATGACCTACAACCGCCTGATCCAGGGCCTGAAGGCCGCTGAGGTCGAGGTTGACCGTCGTATGCTGGCCGAACTGGCCGTCTCGGACGCCAACGCTTTCGCCGCGCTGGTCCAGGTTGCAAAGGGTGCCTTGCCGGCTGATGTCAACGCCCCAAAAGCGCCTGAGGCAGTAGCCGCCGCACCAAAGGCAGCAACCAAGAAGGTTGAAGCCAAGGCTACTGTCGCTGCTGAGTCGACCCCGGCTGAAAAGGCCGAGGCCGTCGGTGCATACAAGGCTGTTGACGGCGCCGATGTCCCGGAAGGGTTCATCATCAAGGGCAACGCCGGCTCCAACAAGTACCACGTACCGGGCTCGACCTGGTACGAGCAGACTGTTGCTGAGTACTGGTTCAACTCGGTTGAGTCCGCCAAGGCCGCAGGCTTCGAGCCTGCTGGTGGCGAAGCTCGCCAGAAGATGAAGTAGATCTGACCGTATAGGACAGATCACAGCAAACGGGCGGTGTTCACGAACGCGTGAACACCGCCTGTTTGCATGTCAGCTAGTATCCTCGAATCATGACCAGCTACGCCGATGAGCTCCTGAGCAACCCCAAAGCCGACCGGGTCAAGGCCGTCGCACGACTTGCCACTCGGCAGGGACGCAAGAGCACCGGCAGCTTTCTGGTCGAGGGTCCGCAGGCGGTGCGCGAAGCACTCAAGGCTTCCCAGCACAATCCTTCATTGGTCACCCAGGTCTATGCGGCTGAAGGATTCCTCGACGCCAACCCCGAGTTCGTAGAGCTGCTTTCCGGTACACGGGTATTCACCCGTACGGTCACCGGGCAAGTTCTGCTGGCCATGGCCGACACCATGACCCCGCAGGGCATCATCGCGGTTGCCAGAATCACCGAGCCCACGCTCGAGGAGATTTTTGCGCAGCAGCCAAGACTCATCGCCGTTCTCTGCCAAGTGCAGGATCCTGGCAACGCCGGAACGATTCTTCGGGCTGCCGACGCCGCTGGAGCCGACGCGGTGGTGCTCACCAAGGGAAGCGTCGATATCTACAACCCCAAGGCGGTGCGATCCACCGTCGGCTCGCTGTTCCACTTACCTGTGCTCAGTGCGGTGGACTTTGCCGAGCTCGCCCAGTTGGCTCGTACGAACGGGGTGCAACTGCTGGCGGCCGATGGCTACGGAGCCCATGACCTGGATGCGCTACAGGATGCCAGTGTGCTGCGCAAGCATGACTCCGGCGCCGGTGCAACGCAGGACGAACCGGCTCTTGAATTGCCCAGCGCGTGGCTCTTTGGCAATGAGGGTCAGGGGCTAAGCGATGAGGAAAAGCACGCCAGTGACTATGGTGTGGCCGTTCCGCTCTATGGTGCCGCCGAGTCGTTGAACGTGGGCACCGCGGCCACGGTGTGCCTGTACGCTTCGGCTCGCGCTCAGAACCGGATGTGAGCTGGGGCATGAAACAGATCGTAGCCGTCGCCATACTTGATTCACTGACCGCTCCGACCCGCCTTTTGGCCGCACGCCGCACCTACCCGGAGCATCTGGCCGGGCAGTGGGAATTTCCCGGCGGAAAAGTTGAGTTGGGGGAGGAACTTGTCCAGGCGGTGCACCGTGAAGTGCGCGAAGAACTGGGGGTGAGCGTAACCCTTGGCGAGGAGCTGGCCGGGCCGACCGCCATGGGCTGGCCACTGAATGAAACCGCCGTGATGCGCGTGTGGTTCGCCGTAGTCAACGACGGAGTCCCGGAACCTATCGAGGGACACGATGAGCTGCGTTGGTTGCCGCTCGACGCGGATCTGGCAGAGCAGGTACCGTGGATCCCAGCCGATGCGCCGATCGTGGCAGCCCTCCTGGAGCGCGTTGCAGGCCGTCTGCCTGACTAAATACCCCGTGCAGGATAATCTCGCTCACCGAAATGTGAGGTGAAAGGCGAGTTACCAGCGCGTAAGATATAACGGTGCCCGCGGGCAGGGCACCTCGAAATGGCTTCGGCCGCCTCATAAGAACGTTGTTTGGGAGACTACTCCGTGAAGAAAATTCTCGGCACCATTATGCTTGCCGTGCTTGCAGCGCTAACGATGGTCGGCTGCGCAAATGTAGATGCGCAGATCAACATCAAGAATGCAGACTCGGCCAGCGCACAGGTCAAGGTGACCGCCGACAAGTCGTTGGTCGACGGGGCCAGCTTCGACGAGCTCACGACCCCCAGCGGTGTGCCGCTCTCGCAGATCCTCACCGTCGAAGACGATGAGTGGAGCATCGCCAAGGTCGACACCCCAGATGAGGTTGGTCTGGAATTTAGCACCATCGGCACGTTGAACCTGGTGCAGTTGCAGGACGCCCTGTCGAACCTGCTCGGGGTCGATGCCCAGTTGGTCAGCGAGGGCGAGGACATCAAGTTCTCGATGCCGGGTATCGCCGACGCACTAGGCGGCGGTGTGCTCAGTTCCGGTCACTTGTCGGTTACCTACTCCGGGCACGTGGTGAGCCACTCCGCTACCGGTGTGCAGGAACATAACACCGTGACCTTCGACCTGCTGCAGCCCACGGCCGAGTATCAGGTCACCGGCACTGCCTCACATGCGCTGTTTTACTCGGCGGTCTTTGGTGGGGCCCTGCTGGTTCTGACCTTTATCTTTGCCCTGGCCTTCGCGCCCAAAGGTGTCAAGGAGCACACGCACTAAGCTGCCGCGGCAGCCGTGAGCACATCAGCACAGCTTTGGGGCCCGTCATCGTTCAAACGATGGCGGGCCTTAGCTAATAGAATGGGACTTAAGAATCCCGCGAGAGAAGAGAAGGATCGATCGATCCCATGTCTGATCAGACAATCCAGGAGGAACACACGTTGCAGCCTCCCGTTCCCCATCCCACCGATGAAGCGGCCGTAACCGCCGCCGTCGAGGCAGCCCTAGCGGCCATCGAAAGCGCCTCCGACCTAGCCCAGCTGAAGGAGGCCCGGCTGGCGCACACCGGCGAGAAGTCCCCACTATCGCTGGCCAACCGCCAAATCGGCTCGCTGGACAAGTCCGAGAAGGCAGTGGCCGGCAAGCTCGTGGGTGCCGCCCGCGGCCGGGTCAACAAGGCTCTTGCCGCCCGCACCGTAGTGCTGGAAGAGGAAGAGGCCGCCCGCATCCTCGTCGAGGAGACCGTCGATGTCACCGCTGCACCACGCCGTCGTCGTGCTGGTGCCCGGCACCCGCTGTCGGTGCTGCAGGACCGAGTCTCGGACATCTTCGTCGGCATGGGATGGGAAATCGCCGAGGGGCCCGAGGTGGAATCCGAGTGGTTCAACTTCGACGCGTTGAACTTCAAGCCGGATCACCCGGCCCGTGAAATGCAGGATACCTTCTTCATCGAGCCGGCCGACGCGCACCTGGTGCTGCGCACGCACACCTCCCCGGTACAGGTCCGTTCGATGCTCGAGCGTGAGGTGCCGGTCTATGTGCTCTGCCCGGGACGCACGTTCCGCACTGATGAACTGGACGCCACCCATACCCCGGTCTTCCACCAGTTTGAGGGCCTGGCCGTGGACAAGAACCTGACCATGGCCGACCTGCGCGGTACGCTGGAGCACTTTGCCCGGCAGATGTTCGGCGAGGAAGCGAAAATTCGTCTACGTCCGGCCTACTTCCCGTTCACCGAACCCAGCGCCGAGTTGGACTTGTGGCACCCAACCTTCAAAGGCGGGGCACGCTGGATTGAATGGGGTGGCTGTGGAATGGTCAACCCGAATGTGCTGCGCGCCGCGGGCATCGACCCGGAGGTTTACTCCGGCTTTGCCTTCGGCATGGGCATTGAGCGCACGCTCATGTTCCGTAACGATGTCCCGGACATGCACGACATGATCGAGGGCGACATCCGTTTCAGCCAGCACTTCGGGATGGAGATCTAAGCAATGCGTATTCCACTGTCTTGGCTGCGCGAGTACGCGCAGGTACCGGCCGATGCCACGGCCGAAGACGTCATGGCCGACCTGGTCAAGGTTGGTCTCGAGGAAGAGGACGTGCACCGTCCTTCCGACGAGCTCTCTGGCCCGATCGTCGTCGGTCAGGTGCTCTCGCTCGTCAAGGAGGAGGCCTCCAACGGCAAAACCATTAACTGGTGCCAGGTACGCGTGGTGCCCGAGGGTGCCGAGCAAACCCTGACCGGCAAGGGGATCGACCCCAGCGGTGTGCAGGGGATCGTGTGCGGTGCGCACAACTTCGTCGAGGGCGATAAGGTCGTGGTGACCCTGCCCGGCGCGGTGCTACCCGGTAACTTCAAGATCAGCCCCCGCAAAACCTATGGTCACGTATCGGCCGGCATGATCGCCTCGAGCCGTGAGCTAGGCATTGGCGAGGACCACGACGGCATCATGGTGCTCTCCACGCTGGGCCTAGACCCGGAACTGGGCACCGACGTGATGGAATTGTTCGGACTGAACGATCAGGCCGCGGAAATCAACGTCACCCCGGATCGCGGCTACTGCTTCTCGATCCGTGGGGTGGCCCGCGAATACGCGCTGGCCACCGGCACCGAGTTCGTCGACCCGGCCTCGAAGGTCACCGTGGCCGAGGCGCAGGCCCCGGGCTTGGACATTACCCTGGCCGACGAGGCGCCGATCTATGGCGTGCCCGGTTGCGACCGTTTTGTCACCCGCGAGGTGACCGGCATCGACGCCACCGCGCCCACGCCGCGCTGGATGGCCTCACGGCTGCAGCTGGCCGGCGTGCGCTCGATTTCGTTACCGGTGGACATCTCGAATTACGTGATGCTTGAACTCGGCCAGCCGTTGCACTTCTACGATGCCGATAAGCTCAGCGGCGGCATCACCGTGCGCCGCGCGACGGCGGGCGAGAAGCTGGTCACCCTCGATGCGAAGGAACGCGAGCTGTCGGTCGAGGACCTGCTGATTACCGATGCCTCCGGGCCAATCGGTATCGCCGGTGTGATGGGCGGGGCCTCCACCGAGGTTTCGGACACCACCACCCGCGTGCTGATCGAAGCGGCACATTTCGATGCGGTGTCCATCGCCCGCTCGCGCCGTCGCCACAAGCTGCCCTCCGAGGCGTCGAAGCGTTTCGAACGTGGCGTCGACCCGCAGGTGGCCGCCGTTGCCGCACAGCGCGCCGTCGACCTGCTCGTCGAGCTGGCCGGTGGCACCGAAACCCGCAACATCACCGATGTGCAGGATTTGGCCCCGGCGGCACATGTACTGCTGCCTGAGGGATTTGCCCAGCGTTTGATTGGCGTGGACTACAGCGACGCGCAGATCACCGAGGCGCTGACCGGTATCGGTGCCAGCGTGACGCGCACCGCCGAGGGTTTCGCCGTGCAGGTGCCAAGCTGGCGTCCGGACCTGGCGATTAAGGAAGACCTTGTCGAAGAGGTCGCTCGTATCGTGGGTTACGACCAGATTCCGGCGACTCTGCCGGTGGCCCCTCCCGGCCGCGGGCTGACCCGAAGCCAGTCGCAACGCCGCCGCGTGCTACAGGCCCTGGCCGACGCCGGTTTGACCGAGGTGCTGTGCTACCCCTTCGTGTCCACCACGCAGAACAACACCTTCGGTACCGCGAACGCGGGCACCGAGGTGCCTTCGGTGGCGCTGGCCAACCCGATCTCCAAGGAGTTCGGCTTCCTGCGCACCAGCCTGTTGCCACAGCTGCTGGAAACCGCACGCCGCAATAACGGCCGTGGCTTCCGCGACCTGGCCCTCTACGAGGGTGGCCTGGTGTTCCTGCCCAAGGAACAGATGGGTTCGTCGGTACTCCCTCCGCTGGGTGCTAAGCCGAGTGATGACGTGCTCGCCAACCTCTTCGACGGGGTACCGCACCAGCCATGGCATGTGGCCTCCGTGTTCACCGGCCATGAAGCTGCCGCCGGGGTGGACTTCACCCCGCGCGCCTGGGACTGGGCCGATGCGATCGACGCGGCACGCACCGTGGCCGATGTGCTCGGCGCCCCGCTGCAGGTTGCCCAGGGCAGCCACCAGGCCTTCCACCCGGGCCGCGTGGCGGCACTGAGCGTGAACGGCACCGTGATCGGTTACGCCGGCGAACTGCACCCGCAGTTGCTCAAGGACTCCGATTTGCCGGCCCGCACCTGCGCCATGGAGCTGGACGCCGAGGCCCTGATGGCTGCGGCACCCGCCGTGGTCGTGGCCCAGGCGCTGTCCACTCAGCCGCTGGCTACTCAGGACGTGGCCTTGGTCGTGGATCAGGAAGTTGTGGCCGGTGATGTGCTGGCCGCACTGCGCGAGGGAGCCGGAGTGCTACTCGAGGACATCGCGCTCTTCGATGTGTACACCGGGACCGGCATCCCCGAGGGGAAGAAGTCACTGGCCTTCGGTCTGCGCTTCCGCGCCGCAGACCGCACGCTGACCGCCGATGAGGCCTCCGAGGCGCGGGCCGCAGCGGTCTCCCTGGCCGCGGAGCGCTTCGGGGCCACCCAGCGCTAGACCACGTAAGCGCACCTAACTGCAACGGGTCGGTAGTTCAGCACGAACTAGCGGCCCGTTGTGTGTATCCAGCGGTTCATCGCCCACGCCGTACGCCGTTGAAGCCGTGCAGGCCCAGCGTTATACGATGGGTTCTATGACCCGGAACCATGTACAGGTAGAGCGGTGAGCCAGGAGCTGATCGACCTCAGCCATCCCATCCACACCGGAATGCAGGTCTACCCAGGCGATCCGCAGGTGACGCTGCGACGGGCCGCGGAACTGGAAACCGACGGATTCGAGGTTGCCGAGCTACACCTCGGCTCACATAGCGGCACGCATATGGATGCACCGTTGCACCTGATCGCCGGAGGGTCTCCGATCGACCGGATCCCACTGGAGCACTGCACCGGCCCGGCACGTATCGTGCACCTTGACGCACCGGACGCGCAATCGGTGATCAGTCTTGCCGCGGTGCGAAGTCAGCTAAGCGGGCTCCGTTCTGGAACCGTCGTCCTCTTTCACACCGGATACTCTCGCCACTTCGGCACGGACGAGTATTTACGCCACCCGAGCCTTGCGGCAGAGATCGCCGAGTTTCTGCTGGAACACGGCGTGCGTCTGCTCGGTGTCGATACGCTCAGCCCAGATCTGACATCAATTGTCGAACAGTCCGAACCGGTACAACTACCGGTGCATGAGGTTTTCCTCGGCGCCGGCGGGCTGATCGTCGAAAATCTCACGCAGTTGCATCGGGCCTCGGGAACAGGCTGGCGCTTCAGCGCGTTTCCCCTAAGGCTACGCGGGGTCGATGGGTCGCCCGTGCGCGCGGTATTAACGCGACAGAGTGCAGCGGGCGACGAATAAACGCGCGTCGCAGAGAGGAGCATCAGTGGGTACGGACGCTAAGACCCCACAGAATCCGGCAATCGCCGCGGTACAGGCCGCGGCCATCGAGTATTCGGTGACGCGCCATGGGCCGGTCGCCAGCTTGCAAGAAGCCGCGCAGGCTCGCGGCGTCAGCACCGCAGATCTACTCAAGACCCTCGTGGTGCGTCGCGCCGCCGACGACTATGTGCTGGTTCTGGTGCCGGGGGATCGGCGTTTTTCCTGGACCAAACTGCGGGCATTGTTGGGCACCAACCGCCTGTCCATGCCGGATGCGGCCGAAGCCCAACGGGTTACTGGCTATGAGCGTGGCACGATCACTCCCTTCGGCACCCGTACGATCCTTCCGGTGATTGCCGATGCACATATTGTCGGGCGGCAAATTTCGCTCGGAGGTGGTGAGCACGGAGTGGGGTTAAACGTGGCGGCCGATGATGTGATCCGCCTCTTCGAGGTCACCTTGGCAGATATTTCGGATCAGGCACCGGGCTCGGCTTCATAGTTCGCCTGCCGCTCATGGGAGCGCCGCCGCGGGCATTAGCATTGACCGGTGGGTCGGCATAGCGGCGGCGTATGACAGGTGGAAGGTAATAGCAGAATGAAACGACAAGGGCCCAGGGCGGGCGTGCATCCGAGGCGTGGACCGCGTACGCGGGAGACCGGAGCCCTGGCCGCACTGCACAGCCGGCCCTTTCGCGTCTATGCCGCCGGTCAACTGGCGGCGACGATTTCCTTGTGGATCCAGCGCATTGTGCAGGATTGGCTGGTGTTCGAACTGACCGGAAGCCCGGCGATGGTCGGAGCCCTCGTGCTGATCCAGTTCGGCCCCACCCTCCTATTGGGCATGTGGGGTGGGGTGATCGCCGACCGTTATGCCACCGGACGGCTACTGTTATTCACCCAATCCGGGGCCGCGGTGGTGGCCCTGCTTATGGCGGTGCTCGGTCTGACCGGTGGGCTAGGGGTCGCCACGATCTTCATTGCTGTGGCGGTGCTGGGCGTGCTCTCCGTGGTCGAACGTCCGGCCCAGCAGGTTTTTGTTGGCGAGCTGGTGGATGCCGCACGCTTGCCCAACGCGATTAGTATGAATTCCACGATCTTTCAGACCGGCAGCATGCTGGGGCCGGCGGTCGGCGGGCTGATGATTCCCCTCGGTCCGGGGTGGGCCTTCGCGGCGGCGGCCCTGCTCAGCGCCGGCAATGTGCTGGCGCTGAAGCAGATTGCTGCCCGTGCGGAGGCGCGGCACGCGGCGCCCAAGGCAAAGGGGCAGATTGCCGAGGCACTGCGATACTGCGTGCGGCGCCCACCGATCATTTGGACTCTGTTGCTGCTGTGCTTCGTATCGTTGATCGGGCTGAACTGGCCGGTGCTGCTGACCAGTATGGCCGAAGCGGCAGGGGCCGGCGGTGTGGGATACGGCCTTTATACCTCGGCCCTTGGAGCCGGCGCCCTGATCGGGGCCCTGCTTGCGCTGCGTCGTAGTGTGGTTCGGCTACGCAGCGTCTACTTGGCTACCGTCGGATTCATGATCTTCAAACTGATCGCCGCCTTCGTGGGAAACCAATGGATCTTCGTGTCGCTGATCGCCGCGGCCGCCGCCTGCAGCATTCTGATGTGGACGGCAGCGAACACCACCTTGCAACAAAGTTCCGAACGCTATATTCGCGGACGGGTGATGTCCCTTTACATTCTCATCGCGATCGGTGGCCAAGCCTTGGGTGGTCCGCTACTGGGGTGGGTGATTGAATTGACCGGACCGCAGGGGGCGATGGCTCTTTCCGCGGGCATTCCTTTGGCCGCGGCACTGTCCATTGGTTCGCTGGCGCTACTGCGGCAGCGGCGCGCGCGGCACTAAGCAAGCGCCGAGGCTCAGAGTAAGGGGATTTAACGAGAGATGGTGGCGGTGCCCGCAAGCACCGCCACCATCTGCTGTGGGGCTAGAAACGATTAAGCTTTGGTCGCTGCGGTCACCGGCGGCAGTGCCGACCACGGGAAGGTGATCCACTTGTCGGTCCGACGCCACTCGAAATCCGGGGCAAGAATGGTCCGCGGCTTGGTGTAGAGGCAGACGGTCTTTACTTCGGCGCCCCAGTTACCGATGAGGTCAACGACCTTGGCCAGGGTGCGGCCCGAGTCGGAGACGTCGTCGACCAAGAGGACCTTCTTATCGCGCAGGTGTCCCTCGTCGAGCATCGGAGGCAAGACCACCGGCTCGGGCAGCACGGTGCCGATACCGGTGTAGAACTCGACGTTCAAGGCACCACAGGCCTTGACGCCCAGTGCGTAGGAGATGGAACCGGCCAGCAGCAATCCACCACGGGCGATGGCCACCACGACGTCGGGTTCGAAGCCACTGTCAACAACGGTCTGCGCAAGTTCACGGGATGCTTCGCCGAAGGTGTCCCAGGTGAGCACCTCGCGCTCTGGCTCTGGGAGGACGTCGATACCGGAATCGTCAATGCTAGTCATTCTCCCAATAATACCGTGAGCCGCAGAGAGCGGTGTATCGATGTTGTGCAGCTAACGGTGCTAGAGAACCTTCGTGGCGATCAGCTGTGCCAAGGCGCGAACGTCCACCTTCCCCTTGAACTCGAAGCGCACCATTCCCAGCCCGCTAAACCACAGGTCGAGCTCCGAATCCAGGTCGAAGGTTCCGGCGGTCTCGACACTAAAGGACTGGATCTTGGTGTAGGGCAGAGAGGTGTAGTCGCGTTTCTTGCCGGTCAGGCCCTGCACGTTGATGGCGATAATGCGCTTATCGGTGAACGCCACCGAGTCGCGTACGCCCTTGAAAGCGGCCAGCACTTCCTCGCCGGGCACGAGCAGGGGCGCGACCTCTTCGGCCAAATCGGCTGGGTTAATCGGACCGAGCTTCAGCAAAGACGCATTCGAAAAGTCAATCATTGACTCAGCATAGCCCGGCTGCCAGCGGCTAGGATGGCAACTAAGCTAACGTTCGGATTTATTCGACGTGCTTCGGCACGCAGAAGGGGCCCCGATGAACCGTCTGTCAAAGATCGCTCGGCTTGGCTCGGCCGCTACGCTCATGGTGTTCAGCTCCGTGGCGGCGCTACCTTCTGCCGCGGCTCAGGACACCTCGGCGCAGGCTGCCTCCAACAACCTCGTTTCGGTCTCCATCGATGATGAGGCCCTAGTACTCAACGACGAGAAG
Source organism: Glutamicibacter sp. PS (assembly GCA_031317595.1). Lineage (GTDB taxonomy): Bacteria > Actinomycetota > Actinomycetes > Actinomycetales > Micrococcaceae > Glutamicibacter > Glutamicibacter endophyticus. The sequence continues at coordinate 1,579,785 of JANCMB010000001.1, read as the reverse complement.
CTGCGCGACGCGCTCGCCGAAATCAGCTTCTATGAACCGACCAAGGTCGCCATCTATAGCCGTGAAGGAGAGTATTCCGACGACATCAACACCGAAACGCTGACCTACGCCAAGAGTGCGCACCCGGAGTGGATTTCGGCCGACCCGGAGGACTACGGCGATTACTGGGCCGACGGGTATTTCATTATTACCCTCTCGGTCGAAGGTCCCGGTGACGGGCAGATTGGCACGTACTTTGGTGAGGACCGTAAGGTTGGCGATGGCCAAATGCGGTCGATTCACGAGGCGGGCTACGAGGATTTCAATCAGGCGAGGTGGACCGACGGGGTGATCGCGGTCGCCGACAAGGGGGCGGCGGTGATGAACCGCCCTTGGTACAAATCCCCAGCGCTGTGGATCACCGCAGGTGTACTTGGCGGTGGTGCGGGCGTGACCGCCGGGGCGGTACTCCTGGTACGGGCACACCGACGGCAGAGTTTCGCCGCCGAACTGTCGGCCGGTAGTGAGCACCTCACACGCGTCACGATGGATCTGGAAGTCACCGAATTATCGGCCCGCACGTTGCCTACCGGCTCGCGGCACGCCGCCGATCTGGAGCGTCGTTTCGCCGACTTCACCGAGAAGTACCGTACGAGTTTCGACGAGCAACAAGAGCTGCTAGCCATGGATAAGAAGGCTCGATCTTCTAGCGCCGCGGGGCAGCGCGCCAAGAAGTTCCGCGAGACAGCTCAAGAATTGGATGCCACGGATGATGCGATCACCGCCGCCGCGGCACTGTATACCCGCTCGTCCACTTGGGAAGACGCGTGGCGTGCCCAAACGGCGCCGATCCTGGAGGATCTTGACGAACTCGGCAACCTGCCCTCCGAGGGGGAAGAACAACTGCAAAGCGCGTTTGCGGCCCTGCAATCCTTTGGTGCAGAAGCCCGTGCGGTCGTTGAACGGACCGGCACCGAACTGAAAGCCGAGCGTATCGACGTGGACACTGCGTTGGACCGGTTGCGGGGGTTGCGTGAGCGATTGACCGCGCGGCTCGACGAATACGCCAAGGTGCAGATCGAAAGCTATGCCGAAACGGAATCCGAGCGTGAGCAAATGCGTGACAAGCTGCGTGAGGCACGCAGCGCAAATAACCGGACACGAATGCGTGGCGGCGGATCCATTCTTGACGTCATTTCACCGGCTGATCTGTTCTGGCGGGTTCAGGCTTACAACGTTGGATACAGTTCCGGAGTCAGTGCGGTGGAGAGCTCACGGCAGTCGGCCAGTTCCTCCAGCGGGGGAATTTCCCATGGTTACTCCGGGGGAGGCAGCTTCTCGGGATCGGGCGGATCGTCGAGGTTCTAGGAGGCATTATCTCGTCGGCCATCGTCGACGGACGGTGAAATCTATTGATTAACGATAGATTCATGCTGATAATCGATGCATGAGAAAGTTTCTTCATGTCCTGATGTGGCCGTTGATTGCTTCGGTGTGGATCCTGCTGGGCGCCATGGAAGTGCTGATTCCGGGATTGGCGCGGCAGATGTCCACGGGATTGTGGGAGGTCGAGCATCTCGCTGTACCGTACAGCGTTGCAGGGGTGATCGCGTTGGCCGCGGTGCAGGTCATGATTCTGGCCCTGGGCGTACTCGTTAGGAAGCGGTTGCGGGGTCGGGTGGCGGTGCCCGCTGATCGACTCTGGGCGCGACTGGCCCTGACTTGCGCGGTCCTAGCCACCACTCTTCCAGTGGTCACCATCGGGCACCTGTTGTTCGTGGTGTCGGTTGGTGGCCCGGGATTCGTCTTGCTTGCCGCCGCAGATCTTGCCGTCGGAGGGGCGGTGTGTGGATTGTTGTGGCGGTTATGCGCGAGGCTGCGCCGCTCGGTGCAGGGTCATGATGCGTTGATCATCGGTGTGCCCACGCCGAAACCCGCGACGTTCGAGTAGCTTCAGTGAGGCGGTGTTCTGTTCGTGCACCCGTGCCAGCAAGTCCGTTTCGGGGAAGCGGTCTGCGACGAGCGGTAGCCCGGCATTCAGCATGCGTCCGGCCACTCCTTGTCCCCAGTTCTCGGGGCGGACCCAATAGCCGATTTCCACTCCGCTACCGGTGTCGCTTGCGACGAAAAGCCCAATAGGAATCCGATTGACGAGAGCCAGTAGCCAATAGATGTGCTCGTCCTGTACCGCCTGGTTCAGGCGTTTCATCGTGAATTCTTCGCTCCACGGTTGCCCGTCGCCCACGAAGGCGGTCACCCGAGCATCGGAGGCTAGAGAGTAAATGAAGTCGGCATCCGAAGGCCTAATCTCGCGCAGGGTCAGTTCGCTCTGTGACATGTCACCTAGCCTACGGGGCATCGTTGTGCTTTTCTTACCCTTGACCCCATGTGTCGATCGGCCATGGTGCGCGACGCTTCGAGCAACACAGTTGAGCGCATCGGATGTAGTTGAGCCGGGCTCGAATAGTGAGCGGCGGATGCATGGACAACGCAAGGGTTCATCTAGCGGGACAATTTTGCTCAGGATTCCTTAGTCTCCTTCAACCTCGAAAACGGACACAGCGAGCTCAACGTGGCCCAGTGACTCTAGGGTGTCCGGCCATTCGGTCGGGCTCAATGCTCTGGTGGTGAACATTTCGACTGAGTTTTCTGTGCAAGCTTCTGACTGGATGCCTGAGTGCAAGGGTTCAGAATCGATGGTGAAGTCAACGCCCCACCGGGTCCCCGGTTTACCTGACGAGCGGCATATGTACGAGACAAGTAGTGATTTTCCGTCCACTCCCTGAGTCGTCGGGATGATCAATGCTCTATCAGGCCCGAGTAAGCCTTGGGCAACGAAGACCAAATTCGCGGCAGAAGATTCTTCATTGCGTTTCTCGGTGAATTCGGTGAGTCGGGAGGGGTCAAAGGCCTCGTATACTGCTTGGACCTCAGAAAAGCCATCAGAACTCCCCGGTGTTCCGTTGCTGGTCGAACTGTTAACCAAGGGGTCGGCCGGGGAGTCCGCGCATGCGACGAGGAATAACGGTAGGGCGCATGCCAGCGCCATAGACCCGGCCTTCGCGCCGGTCCGTAGTGAAAGCATTGATCTCATGTCTCATCTCTACCTCGAATTTACAAAATATGAATAAGAGACTACATAAGAGCACTGCGCATTGACGGTAACTCATGGCCCCCTAGTTCTGAGCTATGCATCACGTCGCTGGCACCGCTGCCTAAAGCAATGAATAGTTCGATCTGCCATAGTGGAATGCGTCCAGCAATAGCGAGCTGGCGCGGCCCGTCAATAGCCGCCGCGTCAAAAATCCCTTTAGATCAATAAACTGGGTCTGAGTGGTCGTTCAACATCCATCCAGCACCGGTCCTGAGGAGAAGCGAACATGGCACGAATCAATCTGGCCAGGCGGCTCGTCAGCGGGCTGACCGTCCTATCCTTCGGCCTGCTGAACGTGGTAGCTCCGGCCTTCGCGGACTCCGGAGTGCAGATTCATGCCGGTGCGAATCTGGGGACGGTCAGTCTTGACGATACCGCCCACGTGATTAATCGCGGCCGGCTCCTGGATGCCTTTGAAAAAATAGATCTCAACGTACCGACTAACGTCGCGGGGTACACGCGCGGAGGCAACTACTCCCATGACGTTAATACCAAAGCGCTCGAATTTTCCCGGAAGACTTATCCGGAGTGGAACCCGGCCAGGGCAGAGGACTATGGCGACTACTGGGCCGACGGGCTGCTGATCATCACGCTGTCGGAAAAGGGTCATGGCGACGGTCAAATTGGCACGTACTTTGGCGTGGATGGCAAAGTCACCACTAGCCAAATGGAGGGTATCCATGAAGCCGGGTAAGGCGACTTCAACTTATCGCGGTGGGCCGATGGTGTGATCGCAGTGGTCGACAAGGCTTCGAAGACCGCAAATCGGCCGTGGTACGAAAGCCCCGGACTTTGGTGGACTGTCGCGACAGGAGGCGGCGGCACTGGTATTGTCCGGGTATTCTCGGTTGCGATGCGTTCGTCGCGACGCAGGAATTTCGCCCAGGAATTACAGAGCGGGACCGAGCATCTCACTAACGTCACCATAGACTTGGAAGAGACGGAAATCGCCGCCAAGATCCTGCCCACCGGATCGATCCACGCCGCGGAGCTTGAACGCCGCTTTGCCGACTTCATGTCAACGTGTCGTGAATCCTTTGACTCGCAAGCCGAGTTGGACGCAGCGGGGATGAATTACTGTTTCTCTGGCCGAGGTGTGGACGCCGCCAAGAATTTCAAAACTGACGCGCGAAAACTTGATCTGACCGATGACGCCATCATCGCTGCCGCCGCGCTTTGCGCGCGTTCGGCCTCGTGGGAAGAAGCTTGGCGCGCGCAGACGAAACCGCTGGCAGACGATCGTGCCCAAATCTCCACGCTGATCGATGACGTTGGGCCGGAATTGCAGGGCTGTGCTGCGGCGGTCGCCTCGTACCGGGAGAGCACAACGCAATCGCTCGAATCGATCGGCACCCAATTGAAGGCTGAACGGATCGATGTTGACGCGGCCGTGGATCAACTCTCAAAGCTCCGACACGGGCTGACGGAGTGTTTGGATGACTTTGGCAAGGCTCACATCGAAGCCTATGCGCAGAATGAAGAGTAGAAGGAACAGATGCGCAAGGAAATGGAACTCACCCGTTATTCCACTGTCGGCCAAGGCCAACGCGGCGGAACCGTACTGGATCTCTTGAATCTCGGAATCCTGTACTGGAACGTGGGCAGCTACAACGCTGGCTACACAGGGGCAACCATCGCGGTAGATCATTCTCGTCAGTCCTCTAGCTCTTCCGGGTCGGTATCCAGCGGCTACTCCGGCGGCAGCTTTTCGGGCGCCGGCGGATCGTCGAGGTTCTAAGCGGGAAACCATGCCAATTTTTTCCAAGCTATTGCCAGAGGGCGTACGCGTGGTCGAGGCACGCACCGAGCTAGATGACGGGCCCAGATTCTGGCAAGAAGAACGCTACGTGGCCAACGCGGTCGAAGCCCGTCAACGGGAATTCCGCACCGTGCGTATTTGCGCTCGCCAAGCGCTCGCCGAATTCGGACACGGCAATCACATACTCGTCCCCGATGACCACCGTGCGCCGGTGTGGCCTCCGAATATCGTGGGTAGCATGACGCATACTGCAGGACTGCGTGCGGCCGCGGTGGCCTGCGCCAGTGAATTCAGCAGTATCGGCATCGACGCCGAACCGCATCAGGCGCTCCCGGCAGATGCGGTCGACCTGATCCTGCTGCCGGAAGAACAGCGCTTAGCCGCTCGTCTCCGTGCCTACGATCCCGGGATCGCTTGGGACAAGCTGATGTTCAGCGCCAAGGAATGCGTCTTCAAGACGTGGTATCCACTAGCCCAGCGCTGGTTAGATTTTCTTGAATGCGAGATCACGGTTGGCCAAGAACCAGGAACCTTCACGGCCCGAATCCTGCAGGCCAACTCCGCGCACCGCGGGGTTGACCTGTCAGCGCTCCGCGGGCAATGGATGAGCGAATCCCCAGTTGGACACGGCCTGCTGGCCACCGCGATCACCGTGCGGTGAAACCCGAAACCTGCTAGAACTCTTCGCCATGGGTGATGACGTTCGCGGCGCGACCCACGATCTGCGGATCAGGGGAACCGATCAGCACATGATCCTTGCCCTTGTAGTCAAATAGGTTCAGCACGTGGCGCATCGCCTGGAGCCGGGCTCGCTTCTTGTCGTTGGACTTCACCACCGTCCATGGTGCGTGGTCGGTGTCGGTCTTCAGGAACATTTCCTTTTTGGCTTCCGTGTACCTATCCCATTTATCCAAGGACTCAAGATCCATGGGGGAGAGCTTCCACTGTCGCACCGGGTCGATCCGCCGAATGGTGAAGCGGGTGAGCTGCTCGCCCGGCGAGACCGAGAACCAAAACTTCACCAAATCGATACCCTCGTCGACCACGAGCTTTTCAAAGAGCGGAGTCTGGTCGAGGAAATGGTCCACCTGCTCGGGAGTGCAAAAGCCCATCACCCGTTCCACGCCGGCACGGTTGTACCAGGAACGGTCGAAGAGCACGATTTCACCGGCTGCGGGGAAATGCTGCACGTAGCGCTGGTAGTACCACTGGGTGGATTCTCGTTCGCTGGGCTTTTCCAAGGCGACGACGCGGGCACCGCGAGGGTTCAGGTGCTCGGTGAAGCGCTTGATCGTTCCGCCCTTGCCCGCGGCATCACGGCCTTCGAAAACGATCATGATGCGTCGGCCATTGGCCTTCGTCCACTTCTGGAGTTTCAGAAGCTCGATCTGCAGCGCACGCTTTTCAATCTCGTAGGTTTCGCGGTCGAGCTTCAGGTCATAGGGATAGTCTTCGCGCCACGTGTCAACGACACTGCCATCGGCGCGCAACAACAATGGGTCATCGTCATCATCATCGAGCACCGAGTAACCATGGAAGGCGTCATCGAGCAGGGGCATTTCAACACTCATGGTGGCAAGCCTAGAATTCGTGGATGAACTGATAATGAACGGATTTTGAACTGGCCATCGGGTTCGCCGAACCTTCAGGCGGGAAAGTCCGGCAGTTCAAGATTGGTGAGCCAGGACTGCAGAATCTGATCCACGTCGATGCCAGAAGCATGCTTCTTTAGATGCTTGGCGAACTTCTTGGTATCGACGCTGTCGTGCTGGTAGGTCGCCGTCCAATCGCGCAGCATCTCGTAGAAGGCTTTCTCGCCTAGCGCGGTGAGCAATGCGTACAGGGTCAGTGCCCCGCGCTTGTAAACGCGATCATCGAACATGTCCTTCGGGCCGGGGTCCCCGATCTGCAGGTCGTGGGGCAGCGACTTGAGTTTCTCCCAGGCATCGCGCGCGCGCTGCTCCAGCGGCATGACTCCGGCGTATTCGGAATAAACCCACTCGCTGAAGCAGGCGAAGCCCTCGTTTAGCCAGATGTCCTTCCACTGCGAGGGAGTTAGCGAATTGCCGAACCATTGGTGCGCGAACTCGTGGGCGATGAGGCGTTGGGCTTCCCACTCCAGCGAGAGGTGATTGCGTCCGAAAATGCTCATGCCTTGGGCCTCCAAGGGAATCTCGAGCTCGTCGTCCACCACCACGATTTTGTAATTCTCGAAGGGGTAGGGGCCGAATTTGCGCTCGAAGATCTCGGCCATCTGCCCCTGTTGGGCAAAGGCTCTGCGCACCGGCAGGTCATTGCCTGGAACCGAATACGCCAGCAGATGGTGCCCGTGGTCAAAAGCGATTTCGACGTAGCGCCCAATCTGCAAGGTCGCCAGATAGGTGGCCATGGGCTCGCGCTGTTCGTACAGCCACGTATCGCGGCTGGCCGAACGGCGGTGCGAGATCAAGTCGCCATTGGCCACCGCGCGATAGCCCGCGTCGGTGGACACCTCGAAACGGTAGGAGGACTTGTGGCTCGGGTGGTCATTGCAGGGGAACCAGGTGGATGCGCCCACGGGCTGTCCCGAAACGAGGACACCGTCGGTGAGTTCTTCCCAGCCCACTTCGCCCCACTGGCCGTTATCGACATCGGGGTTTCCGCCGTAACGCAGATTCAATTCGATATGATCCCCGGCTTTGACCCGGTTCGGGGTCGAGACGACCATACGGTGGTGCTTTTTGCTCACGGAGACCTTGCGCCCTTGGCAGGTGGCCTTGATGATCCTCAACCCGTTGAGGTTCAACGGGATCTCATTGAGATCTTCGAGCGCGCGAATGCGCAGCATGGCTCGGCCGTCGAGGTGATTGCTTGCGAGCTTCACCACCAGGTTCACGTCGTAATGTTCTACGGTGTAGGTCGGGGAGCCGTAGTGCTTGGTGTACTCATCCAGAATCCGATGGTGCATCGGTGCGTCGCCTCAGGCTTCCTGTGTGACGGGTTGCGAAACTCGTGTTTCCGTATTGATGTTCCAGCGTACTGCTGGATTGCCGCGCCAGTAGGTATTGGCAGGAAGAACCTCGCCGCGAAGGACCAGGCTGGCCGGGCCGGTGGTGGTGCCGTCGGAGATCTGCGCCGCTGGCAGGATCACGCTGTGCGGGCCAAGCGTCGCCCCTGCTCCCAGGGTGACCGCGTCGATGGACATGATGCGGTCGTGGAACAGGTGGGTTTGCAGGACCGAACCGCGGTTGACCGTGGAGTGATCCTCCAGGGTGACCAGATCGGCTTCCGGCAGCCAGTAGCTTTCGCACCACACGCCATGACCGATGGTGGCACCCTGGGCGCGCAGGAACCAGATCAAGGCCGGGGTTCCGGAGGCGAGGCGGGCAAACCACTGGGCGCAGACCAGCTCGGTGAAGGAGTCGACCATCTCGGTGCGCCAGATGAAGGAACTCCACAGCGCATGCTCGCCGGGACGGATCGCGCCGACCACCAGCCACTTGGCCGCGACCGCGGCTACGGCAGCCAACGCGCCAGCAAGCACCAGCACCGCGCCGGAGAGCAAGATGCCGGCCCAGACGCCGAGGTAGGTGGTCAGGGCGGCCAATGCCCAGAGCACGCCACCGGCGATGGCGACGGTGGTGAAGACCGCAAGGCTGCGGGTCAGCTCCCAGAAGGAGCGCATGATCTTCAATTTCAGGGCCGGACGGTAGGTGCGCTCCGACTCGGCTTCCACCGTGGTGCGGCGCAACTTGTTCGGCGGGGAACCGAGCCACGAAGTCCCGGCCTTCATTTTCTTCGGCGTGGCCGAGAGCACCGCAATCAGCGAACGCTTGGGTACGCGGCGCCCTGCATGCAGGATCCCCGAGTTGCCCAGGAAGGCTTTCTTGCCCACGCGCACCGGGGCGATATGCATCCATCCGCCGCCGAGTTCATAGGAGGCCACCATGGTGTCGTCGGCCAGGAAGGCACCGGAGGAGATGGTGGTCATCTTCGGGATCAGCAGGACCGTGGAGATTTCCACATCGCGTCCGACCTTGGCCCCCAAGAGGCGAAGCCAGATGGGAGTGAACAGTGAAGCGTAGAGCGGGAAGAGCTGATCGCGGGCGGTATCCAGAACCCGCTCGGTCGCCCAGGCCTGCCAGCCCACCCGCGAGGTGACCGGATGCCATCCCTCGACCAGGCCGATTGACAGCAAGCGCACCACGACGATGGTCAAGATCATGCTCGACAGGAACCAGACCAGCGCCGCCACGATCACGGCGGGGATGAAACGCCAGCCGATGTCCGCCAGCGACTGGGACGGCCGCAGGATCGGGGCGGTGCAGAGGAAGGCGAGGACCACGGGGAGCCACTGCCACAGGTTGAGCAGGATCGAGGCGAGGCCGGCCAGTACGCGCGGCAGCTTGCGGTAGGCGGGTTCCGCCTCGGGCCACTTGGGCTTGGCCTTGGACTGGCGGGTCGCGGGGGAGCCGGCGTAGCGCGAGTTTTCGCGGGCGGTTCCGTAGACGGCCGAGCCGGCCTCGACGATCGTGTCATCGCCGATCGCCGCCCCGGGGAGCAGGGTGCTGCGCGCGCCGATCGAGGCGCGGGCGCCGACATGGATGGCTCCCACGTGTAGCTTGTCGCCGTCAATCCAGTAGCCGCTGACATCCACCTCGGGTTCGATGGTGGCGCCCGGGCCCACGGTAAGCATTCCGGTCACCGGCGGCAGGGTGTGCAGGGTGGCGGTGCGGTCAATCGTCGCGCCGAGCATGCGGGCATACCAGGGCAGTAGCGGCGCGCTGGAGAGCGAAATCGGGTCCACCACATCGGCCACATGCTGAGCCAGCCACAGGCGCAGATGAACCGAGCCGGAGCGCGGGTAGCTTCCGGGCTCCAGTCCGCGCAGCAGCAACTTATTAGCCAGAATCGACAGGACCATGCGTCCGATCGGGGTGACGAATACTAGCCATAGCCCGGCGATCACGTACCACGGGGTGGGCAGCGAGTCCTCGAAAACACCCATGGCGACCAAGGCCACGTGCCCAATCAACAAATAGGTGAACCAGCGCACGCCCGAGAGGATGAATAGCGGGAAGGCTGCTAGGGTCTGCGCCAATTGGGTGGTGCGCCTGGTGCGCGCCACGATGCGCGGTTCAGCCGCTTCGCTGGCGACTTGATGCCCGTCGAGGAATTCAACCAGGGCCCCGAAACGCGGGTAGTCATAGAGCTCGGCCACCGTCAGGTTCGGATAGCGCACGCGCAAGGCGGAGACGAGCTGGGCTGCCGACAGGGAACCGCCGCCGGCGGCGAAGAAGTCGGCGTCGAATCCGGACACTGGTGCGCCGAGAGCTCCCTGCCATGCTTCGGCGATGAATTCGCCCACCTCATTCAGTGGCGGCAGCTCGCCGGAGGAGTCGTTCTGCTCGGCGCCCGGCAGCGGCCAGGGCAGTGCATTGCGGTCGACCTTGCCACTGGTTTTCATCGGTAGGTTGTCCATGACGGCCAGGATCGGCACCATGGGCGCCGGCAGGTCCTCCAGCAAGGCGGTACGGGCGGCGGACAGGTCGTAGCCTTCGGGCGCCTGCAGGTAGCCGACGAGGATCTTGTTTCCGGTGGCGGTTTCGCGCACGGCCACCGCGCCTGCAGAGACTCCGGCCAGGGAGTTGAGCGCGGCATCGATTTCGCCCAGTTCGATCCGTCGGCCGCCGATCTTTACCTGGTCGTCGACACGTCCGATGAAGATCAGGCCTTTGCTGTCATTGACCACCATATCGCCGGAGCGGTAGGCGCGCTCCCAGCCCAAGGTGGGCATCGGCGCGTACTTTTCGGCGTCCTTCTCCGGATCTAGGTAGCGGGCCAGTCCAACTCCGCCGATGATCAGCTCGCCAGATTCACCCTCGGCCACCGGAATGCCATCGGGGCCGACCACGGCCAGATCCCATCCGGCCAGGGGCAGCCCGATGCGCACCGGGAGGCTGCCGTCCATGGTGGCGCCGCAGGCCACCACGGTCGCTTCGGTGGGGCCATAGGTATTCCAGACCTCGCGACCTTCGGTGGCCAGCCGGCCGGCTAGTTCTGGCGGGCAGGCTTCGCCACCGAAAATGAGCAGGCGCACCGAGTCCAGGGCCTGGGCTGGCCACAAGGCCGCCAAGGTGGGGACGGTGGAGACCGCGGTGATCGAGCGGGAAATCAGCCAAGGGCCCAGGTCCATGCCGCTGCGCACCAGAGCTCGCGGGGCCGGCACCAAGCAGGCGCCGTTGCGCCAGGCGATCCACATTTCTTCGCAGGAGGCATCGAAGGCGACCGACAGCCCGGCCAAGACCCGGTCCGAGGTGTTCAGCGGGTCGCCGGCCAGAAACATCTGCGCTTCGGCGTCAACGAAGGCCGCGGCCGAACGATGGGATACCGCGACGCCCTTGGGCTTGCCGGTGGAGCCGGAGGTGAAGATGATCCAGGCGTCATCTTCCAGGTCCGGCGGGCGAGGGGAAGCGAATGGCCTGGGCCGTGCGGCATCCGCCACGATGGTGTCGATGCCCTTGACGATGCCGGCCACTCCGGCTTCGGTGAAAACCGTCTTGGCTCGCTCGTCGGGATCGTCGGCATCCACCGGGACGTAGGCTGCGCCGACCCAGATGATGGCCAGGATCCACTCGTAGAGGTGGCGCGTGCCCGATTCAACGCGCACGCCGATGCGGTCTCCGGCGCCAAGCCCATGCTCGTGCAGGCGGAGGGCCTTGGCCTTGACCTTTTCGATGAGCTCGGCGTAGCTTTCGGTACGCTCGCCATCATCGATGGCGGGCGCGTCGGGGTGGGCCTCGGCGGTTGCCTGCAGGATGTCTACCAGGGTGCGGGCGGCCGGGGCCAGGGCGCCGGAGGGAAACTGGGGGGCGTAGATTTCTTGATCCGGCGCAGGAGTTTGATCGTTGATCATTATGAACGGATCCATCCCTTCACTTAACTGCGTAAATGGTCTTCGGGGTGCTGGGGGAGCGCGTCCCGAGAAGGAGATGGATCCTGGAGGGGCGGATCGAGGACCCGATAGTTATTTAATACTGAATCGATGAAGCGCGGGGCTATATTTGCTGAACTGTCGGCTAAGTCTCATAGGTTTCACTACTGCTACGCCACGGGGCCGAGTCGCCCCAGGCAATGTTCTGCCCTGGACCCGAAAGTGCTAGCTAGGGCAGCAATATGACCTTGCCGGTGGTGGCCCGGGATTCCAGAGCTGCATGTGCGGCGCCGGCCTCGGCCAGATCAAAGCTGGCCCCAATGCGCACGTCGAGGGTGCCGCTGGCCGCCCAGCCGAACACATCGCCGAAACGCCACGCGTGCTCGTGCGGGTCCTCAATGAAGTGGTTCAGCGAGGGGCGGGTGACCTTCAGCGAGCCGCCGGTGTTTAGGCGTTGCAGGTCGAAGGGCGGGACCTGACCGCTAGCTCCACCGAAGAGCACCAGGGTGCCTCGGGTGCGCAGTGCCGCTAGGGAGGTTTCGAAGGTGTCCTTGCCGATGCCGTCGTACACGGCATGCACCCCACGCCCGTCGGTGACTTCGGCGACGGTGTCGGCGACCTGATCGTAGTCCACCACGTGGTCGGCTCCGGCGGCCTTGGCCAGGTCCTTCTTCTCTTGCGTGGAGGCGGTGGTGATTACCGTGGCGCCCTTGAGCTTGAGCATCTGGGTGAGTAGCAGTCCCACGCCGCCGGCCCCGGCATAGCTCAGTATCACGTCGCCCTGACGCACCAAGTAGCTCGAGTGCACCAGGTAGTGTGCGGTCATCCCCTGCAGCGGTAGGGCGGCGGCCAACTGCAAGTCCATGCCTTGCGGGACCTTGCCGACATGTTCGGACTTGACCACAGCATATTCGGCATAACCGGCCACAGCCCGAGAGGTGGCCACGGCCTCGCCGATGCTGAGTCCCTGCACGCCTTCGCCGAGGGCGGCGACGGTGCCGGAGATTTCCGATCCTGGGATGAAGGGGTAGTCCACCGGGTAGACGCCGGAGCGCTGGTAGGTTTCGATGAAGTTAACCCCGATAGCCGAGACCTTGACCAGAATCTCGCCGGGCCCCGGGGTCGGCGCCTGCGTACGGGTTACCTTCAGCACGTCGGCTCCGCCGGGGGCGCTGACGACAATGGCGTTTTGCTGCATGCTCACTCCTGAATCCATCTCGAGGCTGCCGGGCAGGCTTCCGAGTCGAAGCTGGTTGCCCGTCACCGCTACAACGTTACTCTTCGGGGGCCCTCATCCGTGGTGCGCAAGGCATCCCCGTGTCATAGTGAATATTTATTAGGTTTCATGAATATGCAGCGGTAGAGTGAGGTCATGACGATTTCAGTAGCAGTCTCCGGCGCCAGTGGATACGCCGGTTCAGAGGTGTTGCGCCTGTTGGCCAACCACCCCGAGGTCAGCATCGGCACCATCACCGCGCATTCGCAGGCCGGGCAGCGACTCGGGGCCGTGGCCCCGCACCTGCATTCGCTGGCCGACCGCGAACTAGTCGAAACCACGGCGGAGAATCTGGCCGGGCACGACGTCGTCTTCCTGGCGTTACCGCACGGGGCCAGCGCTCAGCTGGCCGCCGAACTGCCCGCCGAGACCCTGATTATCGACGCGGGCGCCGATCACCGGCTAGAGTCCGCGGCCGCGTGGGAAAAGTTCTACGGCAGCGCGCACGCCGGGCACTGGCCCTATGGCCTGCCCGAACTGCCCGGCGGCCGCCAGGCGCTGCGCGGCACCACCCGTGTGGCGGTTCCCGGCTGCTATCCCACCGGAGCCCAGCTCGCGTTGGTGCCCGGCTTTGCCGCGGGCCTGCTGGCCCCCGAAGATGTTGTGATCGTCTCGGCCTCCGGCACCTCCGGAGCCGGTAAGGCGGCCAAGGCTCACTTGCTGGGCGCCGAGGTGATGGGTTCGATGAGCCCCTACGGCGTAGGCGGCGTGCACCGGCACATCCCCGAAATGGAGCAGGGCTTCTCCAAGGCCGCCGGCGAAGCAGTAACCGTCTCCTTCACCCCGACGCTGGCCCCCATGCCGCGCGGTATCCTCACCACCGCGACCGCCCGGGTGCGCCCCGGGGTCAGTGCCGAGCAGCTACGCGAGGCATGGGCCGCCACCTACGCCGAGGAACCCTTCATTCATCTGCTTCCCGAGGGCCAGTGGCCCACTACCGGCGCGGTGCTGGGCAGCAACCATGTGCAGTTGCAGTTGGCGCTGGATGAACACGCTGGACGCGTGATCGTCAGCGCTGCACTGGATAACCTGACCAAGGGCACCGCCGGTGCCGCCGTGCAATCGATGAATATCGCCCTCGGGTTGCCCGAAACCCTGGGCCTGAGCCAGCAAGGAGTGGCCCCGTGAGCCAGCCGACCGAGAATTCCTCCGCCCCCGAAGGCATCACCACTCCGGCCGGATTCAGTGCCGCTGGTGTTGCCGCGGGACTGAAGTCCACCGGTGCCAACGATGTGGTGGTGGTGCGTAACCAGGGCCCACGGTTCGCCGCCGCCGCGGTGTTCACCTCGAACCGCGTGGCCGCCGCCCCGGTGCACTGGTCGCGTCAGGTGATCGCCGACGGGCGCGCCGATGCGGTGGTGCTCAACTCCGGTGGAGCCAACGCGTGCACCGGCCCGGAAGGTTTCGCCAACACCCACCGCACCGCCGAGCATGCCGCCGAAGCGCTGGGTGTTTCGGCCGGCGACGTGCTGGTCTGCTCCACCGGCCTGATCGGTGAGCAGCTCCCCATGGATAAGCTGCTGCCCGGGGTGAGCGCCGCCGTGGAGGCGCTGGCCGCAACCCCCGAGGCGGGTATGGCTGCCGCCACCGGCATCATGACCACCGACACCGTCCCGAAGCACGGGGCACGTCACGCATCCGGCTACGCCATCGGCGGGATCGCCAAGGGCGCTGGCATGTTGGCCCCGGCACTAGCCACCATGCTCGTGGTGCTCACCACCGATGCGGAGCTCGACGCCGCGGACCTGGATGGTGCCCTGCGTGCCGCCACCGCCTTGAGCTTTGACCGCGCCGACTCCGATGGATGCATGTCCACCAACGACACCGTGGTGTTGCTGGCCTCCGGGGCTAGCGGCGTGCGCCCGGATCTTCAGGAGTTCACCGCGGAACTGACCGGGCTGTGCCAGGAGCTGGCCAAGGGGCTGATCGACGACGCCGAGGGCGCGCAACACACCATCACGGTGCGCACCTTCAACGCGGCCAGCGAGGCCGACGCGCTAGAGGTCTCCCGTGCGGTCTCCCGCTCCAACCTGGTGAAAACCGCCATCTTCGGCCGTGACCCGAACTGGGGCCGGGTGCTATCCGAGGTGGGTACCACCACCGCAGCCTTCGAACCAGAGCAGCTGAACGTGTCCATCAACGGGGTGCAGGTCTGCCGCAACGGCGGGGTCGGTGAGGACCGCTCGCTGGTCCAGTTCAGTGGCCGCGAGGTCGCCATCGACATCGACCTGAACGCCGGGTCGGCCGAGGCAAGCATCCTCACCAACGACCTGACCCACGATTACGTGCATGAAAATTCCGCCTACTCCAGTTAGGTCGGCCAGAGCAGAACAGGCAGAGACGATGAGCGAGAGAAACCCCACCGATACCGCATTGGCCCAGCGCAAGGCCGAGGCACTAATCGAGGCGCTGCCCTGGATCCAACGCTTCACCGGAACCACCATGGTCATCAAATACGGCGGCAATGCCATGGTGAACGACGAGCTGCGTCGCGCCTTCGCCGAAGACATCGTCTTCCTGCGCCACGCCGGAATTAAGCCGGTCGTCGTGCACGGCGGCGGACCGCAGATCAATAAGATGCTGCAGACCCTGGGCATCGAATCCGAGTTCCGCGGCGGCCTGCGGGTAACCACCCCCGAGGCCATGGATGTGGTGCGCATGGTGCTCACCGGTCAGGTGCAGCGCGACCTGATCGGGCTGATCAACTCGCACGGTCCCTACGCGGTGGGCCTCTCCGGGGAGGACGGGGCCACGTTGCAGGCCGTCCGCACCGGAACCATCGTCGACGGATTGCCGGTGGATCTGGGGCTGGTCGGCGAGGTCACGCGGGTACGCACCGATCAGGTCGATTCGCTCGTGGCGGCCGGAATGATCCCGGTGATCTCCACCGTCGCCCCTGAGTTCGACGAACGCGGCGAACCCACCGGCGCGGTGCTGAACGTCAACGCCGACACCGCCGCGGCCGAACTGGCCGTGGCCCTGGGCGCCTCCAAACTCGTCATCCTTACCGACGTCGAGGGTCTCTACGCCGCGTGGCCGGATAAGTCCTCGCTGATCACTTCGCTGAGCAACGAGGAACTGCGCGCGCTGCTACCGTCGCTGGAATCGGGCATGATCCCGAAGATGGGCGCCTGCCTCAAGGCCGTGGATGCCGGGGTGCCGCGCGCCCACATCGTCGACGGACGCCAACCACATTCGATGCTGCTCGAGGTGTTCACCACCGCCGGTGTGGGCACCCAAGTGCGGCCCGAGGGGGAGAACCAATGAACCAGCCAGCACCACAGCCCTCCGATGCGCTCGCCGCGCTCGGGGCACTGCCGTCCACCGCGCTGACCGAACGCTACACCGGTAGCCTGCTGGGAGTGTTCGGTACCCCGCAGCGGGTGCTCGTGCGCGGTTCCGGCGCCCACGTGTGGGACGCGGATGGCAAGCAGTACCTGGATCTGCTCGGCGGTATCGCCGTCAACACCCTGGGACACGGCCACCCGCTGCATACCAGCGTGATCTCCTCGCAGCTAGCCACCCTGGGGCATGTGTCGAACTTCTTCACCTCGCCCGGGCAGATCGCTCTGGCCGAGTCGCTGCTGAAGATCGCAAGCGCCCCGGGCGGTTCAAAGGTGTTCTTCACCAACTCCGGCACCGAGGCCAATGAGGCGGCGCTGAAGCTCGCCCGGCGCAACACCGGTAGTGCCGAACGCCCGCGCACCAAGGTGATCGCCCTAGAGAACGCCTTCCACGGCCGGTCCCTCGGTGCCCTGTCGCTGACCTGGAAGAAGGCCTACCGCGAGCCCTTCGAACCGTTGCCCGGCGAGGTGCAGTGGGTGCCGGCCGGAGATGTCGAGGCCCTACGTGAGGCCGTCGATGAGCACACCCAGGCGGTCTTTATCGAACCGATTCAGGGCGAGGCCGGGGTACATGAGCTGAGCACGGAGTACCTGCGTGCGGCCCGTGCCATCACCCACGAAGCCGGAGCACTACTGATTTTCGACGAGGTGCAAACGGGCATGGGGCGCACCGGAAGCTACCTGGCTAGCGCTCCGGTGCTACCCGACGCCATCACCTTGGCCAAGGGACTGGGCGCAGGCTTCCCCATTGGTGCATTGATCACCCTGGGCCACGAGGTTTCGGACCTGCTGAAGCCGGGGGATCACGGCACCACCTTCGGTGGGAACCCGGTGGCCACGGCCGCCGGCCTGGCCACCTTGCACGTGCTGGAAAAGGAGAACTTACTCGAGCACGCCGCGACCACCGGTAGCTGGCTGCGCGAGCAGTTGGCCGAACTATCGGGGATCACCGAGGTGCGCGGCCGCGGTCTGCTCATCGGCTTCGACCTGGTCGGCGACTACGCCTCCGAGGTGGTCAAGGCCGCGCTCGAGGCCGGCTTCATCATCAATACCACCGGCCCCCGCACACTGCGTTTGGCACCGCCGTTGATCATCACCCGCGAGCAACTGAGTACATTTATCGACGCCCTACCCGGCCTCATCGGCCAGGCGATGGCACACCGCAAGGAGCATTAAATGGCCACCACCCGTCACTTTTTGACCGACCTCGACCTGAGTCCCGGCGAACAGCGCGAGGTGCTAGACCTGGCCCTTGCCATGAAGGCCGACCGCTTCGGCTACCGTCCCTACGCGGGGCCGCAAACGGTTGCGGTGTTCTTCGATAAAACCTCAACCCGCACCCGGGTATCCTTCCACGCCGGCATCGCCGAACTGGGCGGCACCCCGCTGATCGTGAACTCCGCCGAATCCCAGCTCGGACACAAGGAGTCCATCGCCGACTCCGCCCGCGTGCTCGAGCGCATGGTTTCCACCATCGTGTGGCGCACCTACGCCCAGTCGGGCTTGGAAGAAATGGCACAGCATTCAAAGGTGCCGGTGATCAATGCCCTCTCCGATGACTATCATCCCTGCCAGCTACTGGCCGACCTGCTCACCATCCGTGAACACAAGGGCGAGCTGCAGGGGCTGAAGCTGGCCTACCTGGGAGATGCGGCGAACAATATGGCCAACTCCTACCTGCTGGCCGCGGTCAACGCAGGAATGCACGTGGCCATCGCCGGACCGGAGGGCTACCACCCCGAGCAACGCATCATCGCCGCCGCCCAGCTGCGCGCCAATGAGACCGGCGCGAAGATCACCATCACCTCCAACCCCGCCGAGGCGCTGGCCGACGCCGACGTGGTGGCCACCGACACCTGGGTGTCGATGGGACAGGAGGAGGAAAAAGCCGAGCGGCTCAAGCTCTTCACCGACTACCAGATCAACGCGCAGGCCATGGCGGCCGCCAAGTCCGACGCCATCGTATTGCATTGCCTGCCGGCCTACCGAGACTATGAGATCACCGCCGAGGTGATCGATGGGCCACAGTCGGTCGTGTTCGACGAGGCGGAAAACCGTGTGCACGCGCAGAAGGCCCTGATGGCCTGGCTGATGGCGGCCTCGGGATTGAGCGCCGGTCCGGCCGGTGCTCCCCGAGAAAGCGGGGACTAAATGGTCGGCCAGCCCAGCACCAAAACCGCCCGTCAGGCGCGCATCCGTAATTTCCTTGCCGCGCATTCGGTGCGGTCTCAGGCGGAGTTGCTCGCGCTCCTCAAGGATGATGGCCTCGAGGTCACCCAGGCTACGCTCTCCCGGGATCTGGTGGAGATCGGGGCGGTGCGGGTCCGTGATACCACCGGGCAACTGATCTACGCGATTCGCTCCGAGGGTGGGGACCGCAGCCCGCAAACCGTGCTGACCCAAGAGGTGCTCGACGCGCGACTGGCGAAGATCTGCCAAGATCATCTGGTCACCGCCGAAGCCTCGGCCAATATTGTGGTGTTGCGGACTCCGCCCGGGGCGGCCAACCTGCTGGCGTTGTCCATCGACCACTCTCAGTTGCCCTCGGTGCTGGGCTGTATCGCCGGCGACGACACCGTCATGGTGATCACCCGCGACCCGGCCGGTGGCGCCGAGGTGGCCTCCCGTTTCCTGCGGTTGGCCGAAAGTAGCTAACCAGAGTTCCGGCGGCACCGGGGCACCGAACGGGTATCGTCCGTTCGCCGCCTCGTGAGTTCGGGGGAGTCGTAACAGTACGGCGGGCCGATGCTTGAGCATCGGCCCGCCGCTGTCGTCTATCGCCTCCTATGCGGCAACCTCCTGCGTCGAGGGGAGCCCGAATGCCTGCTCAAAGGCCTGCTGCACCTGATCGGTGTGCGAAACCATGATGATTTTGTGAATCGGCGAGATGTGCAGGTTAGTCTGCACCCAGCCCCCAATGGCTTCGGTGGCGATTTCGGCCACCTGCTGCGGATCCCATCCGAAGGCGCCCGCGCCGATGGCGGGGAACGCGATCGAATGTGCGTCATGGCGCGCGGCAACATAGAGCGAATTGCTGAAGCAATCGGCCAGAATCTTCGGGTTCGGCTTCGCACCGGGCAGGCTCAGGTTGGGTGCCGCGGTGTGCACAACCCACTTCGCATGCAGATTCCCGGCCTTGGTGGCCACGGCAATGCCGGAGGAGATTCCGTCGGGATAGTTCCCGGCTCGTAGTTCGCGACAGGCGGCCAAGAGCTCGGGTCCCGCTGCGGCGTGAATGGCGCCATCTACACCACCTCCACCAAGCAGTGAGGGGTTGGCTGCGTTGACAATTGCGTCGACGTGCAGCGTGGTGATATCGCCACGGTATAACTGGATTTCCATGGGTGAACCTCCAATGAAGCATCCGCTTTCTACTGTTGCCCTTTACCTTACGACTACGTGCGACGTGGGGGAAGAGCTTCATCATTGTATATTTATGAGTAACAATGAATATTCCTCTGTTACAGTGGAGGCAACGCAAAAGCGCGACGACTACCGATCAAATATCAAGCCACGCACACGCGGGTTCGAAAGGATGAAGCCATGTCCTCAGTAGAGCAGGGATCGACCAACCAGGGTTCGCTGTGGGGCGGTCGCTTCTCCGGCGGGCCGGCCGATGCCATGGCGGCACTGAGCAAATCAACGCATTTCGACTGGCGACTGGCCAGCTACGATATCGCCGGTTCGCGGGCGCACGCCAAGGTGCTGCACCGCGCCTCGCTGCTGAGCGACGAAGAACTCGAAGGCATGCTCGCGGCCCTCGACCAGCTCGATGCCGACGTGGCAAACCAGGTGTACGTCGCCGCCGACTCCGACGAGGACGTGCACGGCTCCCTCGAGCGGGGACTGCTTGAACGCGCCGGAGCGCAACTCGGCGGCAAGCTTCGCGCCGGGCGCTCCCGTAACGATCAGATCGCCACCATGGGACGCATGTTCCTGCGCGATCACGCGCGGATTATCTGCGCCGGTGTGCTCGACGTGGCCGAGGCCCTGCTCGCCCAGGCCAAGGCCCACCCCTATGCGCCGATGCCCGGCCGCACCCACCTGCAGCACGCGCAGCCGATCCTGCTCTCACACCTGCTTCTGGCCTACGCCTGGCCGCTAGTGCGCAACGTGCAGCGCTTCATGGACTGGGATAAGCGCGCGGCCATTTCGCCCTACGGTTCCGGTGCGCTCGCCGGGCAGACGCTGGGCCTGGACCCTAACTTCGTCGCCGCGGAACTAGGCTTCGAATCGGCCGTACACAACTCCATCGATGGCACCGCGGCCCGCGATGTGTTCGCCGAGTTCGGCTGGGTGGCCGCGATGACCGGCGTGGACCTCTCGCGCATCAGCGAAGAGGTGATCCTCTGGGCCACCAAGGAGTTCTCCTTCGTGACCCTGCACGACGCCTACTCCACCGGTTCCTCGATCATGCCGCAGAAGAAGAACCCGGATATTGCCGAACTGGCTCGCGGTAAGGCCGGCCGCCTCATCGGCGACCTGACCGGCCTGCTAGCCACACTCAAGGCGCTGCCGTTGGCCTACAACCGCGACCTGCAAGAGGATAAGGAGCCGGTCTTCGACGCGGCCGACACTCTGGAACTGCTGCTTCCGGCGGTGGCCGGCATGATCGCCACGCTGAGCTTCAACACCGAGCGAATGGCCGAGCTGGCCCCACAGGGGTTCGCCTTGGCCACCGACATCGCCGAATGGCTGGTCCGCCAGGGTGTGCCGTTCCGCGAGGCACACGAGCTGTCGGGGGCGGCCGTGAAACTTGCCGAGTCCCGTGGCGTCGAACTGTGGGATCTGAGCGATGAGGACTACGCCTGCATCTCCGAGCACCTGACCCCCGGGGTGCGCGAGGTGCTCTCCACCGAGGGTTCGCTCAACGCCCGCAACGGCCAGGGCGGTACGGCCCCAAGCGCCGTGGCCGCGCAGATCGAGGCCTTCGAGGAGCAGCTCAACGCCGCACGTCAATGGCTTAGCTAAACCGGCGCGCGCACCGCGCCACGGCAACCCGTGGCGCGGTGCAGCAATGGCCCACCTGCGGTATTAGAGTATGAGACATGACACGTCTACTGCCGCCAAGTGAGCTACTGGCCTTGGTCGAAACCTCGATCGACGAGCTGGTTTCACAACTGCGCGCCACCGACCTTTCCCGCTATCCGCAGCCCAGTTCGCTGCCCGGATGGAGCACCGCCCAACTGGTGGCCCACCTGCATTCCCTGGCACGGGCCGCCGTGCGTCAATTCGAGCACGCCGGTAGCGAGAACCCGCCGGAAATGTACGACGGCGGCATGGCCGGTCGCGTTGAGGCGATCAACATGACGGCACTGATGCGTCCGGAAAAACTTGCCGAGTTGACCATTGAATCCCTTGGCACCCTCCGGGAGAGCCTGCCCGGCCTCGAGGAGCGATGGGAGCAGCCCGTGGGCTACCGGCCAGGAGCCACCGTGGCCGACATGGTCTATGCGGTATGGCGCGAAATGCTGATTCACGCGACCGATCTCGATGCGTCGGTACGCCCGGCCGCGAGCTGGCCGCAAGCCTTCACCGATCACCTGTTGCGGGCCCTGAAGGCTCGAGTTGCTCCCGGTGATCGGGTCGTGTTGCAGCCTCACGGAAAGCAGCCCATCGTACTCGGTGGCGGCGATCGCTCGTGGGTGCTGACCGGCACCGACTACGATTTGGCCGCGTGGCTGGCCGGTCGCCCCAGCACCGGGGTGGTGCAGGCCACCGCCGAGGCAGACTCTGCAGACTTCCCGAACCTCGACCCGTGGCCGTCCACGGTACTGATGGATCGCTAGGAGCAGGTCCACGCGTAGGTTACGGCCGTAGTAAACGGTAGACTTGAGCCTCGTGGCTGAGAATGAAAGCATCATCGACCTGTTAGATCGTCTCTGTGCAGTTGTGCCGGACTACCCGTCGCCGGGCATCTCCTTTAAGGACCTGACGCCGGTTTTTGCCGACCCAACCGGGCTACGGCGGATCGTCGACGAACTAATCGCCCCCTTCGCCGGCACCTTTGACCTAGTGGCCGGGCTCGAAGCTCGGGGCTTTGTCTTGGCCGCCGCGGCGGCCTACGCATCAGACACCGGAATGCTCACCATCCGCAAGGCCGGTAAGTTGCCGCGCGAAACCTTCCGCGACGACTACAGCCTGGAATATGGCTCCGGGTCTCTGGAGATCCATCGTGATGAGTTCGAACCGGGCACCCGGGTGCTGGTGCTCGATGATGTCTTGGCCACCGGTGGCACGGTTGGCTCGGCGCTGCGCCTGCTGGAACTGGCCGGCGCGCAGGTGGCCGGCATTGGCGTGGTCCTCGAGCTGGAAGAGCTCAACGGACGGGCGCAACTGCCGGAAACAAAGTTGGTGTCCCTGCAAAAGGTCTAGTGAGTACGTCGTTCGCTAGGGGCGATTACCCACCGGTACCGCAGAGGGCGTAGGATGATCTGTCCGGAATTAACGGCAGGTCAGTGCGGGAGGGAGCCTAGATGGCGGGGTCGATCGAGAAGGATTTGCGGTCCGAATCGGAATATGTCGGCAGGTTATACGCGCGGTTAGATGAGTTGCGTGCCGAGAAGGTTGAACAGCTCGAACGCACACGCGCCACCGGCGCCGTTGGTAGCTTCCAGAACCAATCAGAGCGTGACTCCTTTGCCACGCTCTACGAGGATCGCATTGCCCAGCTCGACGCCGTGGAAGATCGTTTGGTTTTCGGTCGCTTGGACCTCGACGCAAAGGCCGCGCAGAACGGTGGCACTCCACGGTATATCGGTCGTATCGGCCTGACCGATGAGGAGCTGAACCGGTTGCTGGTCGACTGGCGTGCCGCCGAAGCAGCCCCGTTTTATCAGGCCACCGCGCTCAACCCGCGTGGCGTACGCCGGCGCCGTCACCTCATCTTGAAATCGCGCGCCGTGGCCGGGATCGAAGATGACGTTCTGGACGCCACCTGGCTGGATGAAGGGCACACCTTCCACGGCGAGGGTGCCTTGCTCTCGGCGCTGCGCGAGAAGCGCACCGGTCGCATGGGAGATATTGTCGGCACGATTCAGGCCGAACAGGATGCCATCATCCGCCGTGAGCTGGCCGGGGCGGTCGTCGTTCAAGGCGGGCCGGGTACCGGAAAAACCGCCGTGGCGCTGCACCGTGCGGCCTATCTGCTCTATGAATACCGCGAGCGTCTGCGCAATGCCGGCGTGCTCATCGTCGGCCCCTCGCATTCGTTTATGCGCTACATCGAACGCGTGCTGCCCTCGCTGGGTGAAACCGGCGTGGTAATGTCCTCGCTCGCGGATCTGTTCCCCGGCGTCCAGGCGATCCCGGAAACCGACCGGAACGTCGCCCGCATCAAGGGCCGCCTCGAGATGCGTAAGGTGATCGCCGCCGCGGTGCGCAATCGACAGCGTCTACTGCACGAAGATCGACTGCTCAACGTCGAAGGCACGCTGTTGACCCTCACCCCGCGGATGGTGCGGCACGCCCGCGAGCGGGCACGGCATAGCCGCAAGCCACATAACCAGGCCCGTGAGATCTTCGTGAAAACCCTGGTGGGGGAGCTGGTCGAGCAACTGCAAACGAAACTCGAGGAGTCCTCGGGCAACGGCAACACCGCCGACCGTTCCTACCTGCCACAGGAGGTGCGCGAGTCCGCCGATGTGCGGGTGGCGCTGAACCTCTGCTGGATGCCGCTGAGCCCGCAACGACTGGTCTCCGAGCTGTGGGCACAACCACATCTGTTGGCCGCCGCCGCTCCGCATTTGACCGAAGCCGAACGCGACGCGCTGTTCCGCCCGGTCGGTGAACCCTTTACCGAAGCCGACGTGCCCCTGCTCGACGAGGCCGCCGAGCTGTTGGGCGACTACATCG
This sequence comes from Glutamicibacter sp. PS, assembly GCA_031317595.1. GTDB lineage: Bacteria > Actinomycetota > Actinomycetes > Actinomycetales > Micrococcaceae > Glutamicibacter > Glutamicibacter endophyticus. The sequence goes on along the minus strand of JANCMB010000001.1, from coordinate 1,555,506 downwards.
ATCCCAGTAGTCTGCCGGACGAAGAGCAATACGTTCGCGACGTCGAGAACGCCAAGGCGGCACTGCAGAATATGGACACGATGCTGGCCAATGCCGGTATTGATGGAATCGTCGATGCCGAGATGCTCGCCGGGATTAATCAGGAGACGGCGGCACACCTTTCGGCCGCCGACCGTGCGCTTTCGGACCGGACGTGGGCCTACGGCCATATTGTTGTGGACGAAGCGCAGGAGCTCTCGCCGATGCAGTGGCATCTACTGATGCGTCGTTGCCCCATGAAATCGCTGACCATTGTTGGGGATATTGCGCAGACTTCGGCCGCCTCTGGTGCGCAATCGTGGGCGCAGGCTCTGGAGCCATTCCTTCAGGACCGGTTCCACCTCGAAGAGCTTACGGTCAACTACCGCACACCGGCGCAGATCGCGCGGGCCGCGGAGTCGATGGCGCGTGCCGCAGGCCTGCAAATCACCAAAACCCGTTCCGTGCGTGAAGGCGACTTCAGTCCGGTGTTCACCAGCGTGGCCAACGAAGATGAGATCGCACCGACCAAGACTCTTGCTGATGCGGTCCTAGGTGCCCTGCCCGGCGAACTTGAGCACACGGCGGGCGGGTTGCAGGCGGTGATTGTCCCGGCTCATCGTTTGGCCGAATTCCGTCAACGGATCGCCCAGGAGTATGGCTCACGCGTAGGCACCGGTTCTGGTGGGCTTACCCAAGATCTCGTGGTGATTTCGGCCCGTGAATCCAAGGGCTTGGAATTCGATGGCGTGCTCGTGGTCGAACCGTCCGAACTGGTAGCCGAGGTGGATGGAACCGTCGGTGATCTGTATGTGGCGATGACTCGAGCCACCACCCGGCTGCACGTGCTGCACTCGCAACCATTGCCTGCCGGGCTACAGCCGGTGCGTAGTTAGTCTCCTGCCGGAGCTTGTTATCCCACCGTCGTCATGCTGCCTAGTGGTGGCATTGGCGGCGGTGGGATTTTGCTACTCTTGAAGAGTGTCTGAGCTGAAGCAGAATCCCGTTCTTTCGGGACAAAGTAATGATCCGTCGTTCGAGAATATCTGGCAGGAATTGAAGTGGCGTGGACTGGTCCACGTTTCCACGGATGAAACCGCGCTGGAGAAAACCCTTGCCGAGGATTCGATCACTTACTATTGCGGCTTTGACCCCACTGCGCCGTCGTTGCATCTAGGCAACCTCGTACAGCTTTTGAACATGCGCCGACTGCAGCTGGCCGGTCACAAGCCATTGGCCCTCGTCGGCGGTTCAACCGGTCTGATCGGCGACCCGCGGCAGACGGCCGAGCGTACCCTGAATACCAAGGAGACCGTCGCCGAATGGGTGGCGAAGCTTCAGGATCAGGTCTCGCGCTTCCTGTCGGCCGAGGGGGATAACGCCGTACGTCTGGTCAATAACCTCGACTGGACCGCAAACGTAAGCGCCCTGGACTTCCTGCGCGATATCGGAAAGTACTTCCGTGTTGGCACCATGATCAAGAAAGAGATCGTCGCCGCGCGCCTGAACTCCGAGGAGGGAATTAGCTACACCGAGTTCAGCTACCAGGTGCTGCAGGGCTACGACTACTTGCAGCTAAACCGACTCTACGACTGCACCTTGCAGACCGGCGGTTCGGATCAGTGGGGCAACCTCACTAGCGGCACCGAGCTGATTCGCAAGGTGGACGCCAAGCACGTTCACGCCTACGGCACTCCGCTGATTACCAACTCGGATGGAACCAAGTTTGGTAAGTCCGAAGGTAACGCGATCTGGCTGGACGCTGAGATGTGCAGCCCTTACACCTTCTACCAGTTCTGGTTGAACACCGCAGATGCCGACGTGATCGATCGTCTGAAGGTCTTTACCTTCATGACGCGCGAACAGATCGAGGCCCTGGCCCTCGAGGTTGCCGAGCGTCCGCACCAGCGCAAGGCGCAGCGCGAACTGGCGTGGGCTGTTACTTCGCTGGTACATGGCGAGGAAGCAACGCAGAAGGTTATTGATGCTTCGGCAGCTGTTTTTGGCAACGGCGAATTGCAAAGCATTGATCTGGCAACCTTGCAGTCGGTAATTGCTGAATTGCCACGGGCCACCGTAGAAGCCGAAAGCCTGAACATTCTTTCGGTGCTCACGACTTCGGGTTTGAGTAAGTCGCAGTCCGAGGCACGGCGAACCGTGTCCGAAGGCGGCGCCTACGTCAATAACCAGAAGGTCGAGGGCATTGACAGCGAACTGTCGGCCGACGATTTCTTGCACGGTCGGTATGCACTGGTTCGGCGTGGTAAGAAGAACATGGCCGTGGTTGAACTGGCCGGCTAGAGCACCCGAGTAGCAACAAAAACCCGCTAGATTTTGTGAAGCAGCACACAGAATCTAGCGGGTTTTTATCTCTCTATAGCTAAACACCTAGTCAGCTCGGATTTATCGAGCTCAACGGCAGGAGTTGCCCGGTTTTGCGTTGCTCTGGAATCCGTGTATAGTTTTTCTCTGTCGCCGGAACGGCCACCACGGATTTCACGAGGTGTTCACCGGTTGATGAGCTTCCAGTCAGGAACTGCTCACCGGTTAGGATTTGCGTCCGACTCGGGGTGGTGGTAGGCTGGGAAAGTTGCTCCGAAGCGAAGCAGTCGCCCATGATGTGGGTGAGTGTGGTGTCGAGAGTGTTTGTTGTTTGAGAACTCAATAGTGTGCCAAGTTTGTTGATACCGAATGTTTATTTATTTGGTGAATACATAACATTTTGCTTGGAATGATGCACCCCCGTGTGTTGTTCCGAGTGTTTTTTATTCGCCAGGATGTACGCTGGTTCGCCTTTATTTTCCGAAGGGTTCGAGCGGCTTTTTATTTTTTGCCGAGTTACGCATCTCGGCGGGATCACCGCAATCTTTACGCGGAAGTAGGAACTGACCGACCTAGACTCTGGGCGTTCCTGCGGAACAAATGTTGCGGATTCGGCAGCTGTACCGCTCTGATGGCGTAGTGGTTATTGAAGAAGTGCAGACAGGAGAAACGTCGGTACAGTCAACGCCGTGAGAGGCGTCTCCCACCATTCTTCTTAACGGAATCGATCTGTTCGACATGGATACGTCCGCTGAGGGCCTGGCCTGCCGTCTGAATCAATCAGATTCCGGTCTAAAGGGGACGCCCGCAGTAGCGGAAATAGTAAGCGCCCTTCTGGCCAAGGGTATTGACGAGTTATGAGGATGTACTTGCACTCGCTCTTAGAGTCTTCTATCTCGGCGTTGAGAGTCTAAGGTTCTGAGTGTCTGCACACACTTTAGCCAGATCTGTTTTTCAACCGGGCTGGCCCCCGTAGACTGGAATGAGTGCTTGGCGCAATGCGCCATCAGAGATTTATGAATAGGGAAGCGACCGGCCAAAGTCGGAAGCGAACGTTTGCGGGATCGTCTTTTACCCGCTGAGAGGAATTCAAAGGGTATGGCTAACGATTATCGCGACAGCTCAGGTAAGGGACGAGGGGAGACCGGCAAGTCCGGTTTCCGCCGCAACGATAATGGCGGAGACTTCCGCCGCAATGACCGCCGAGACGGCGGCTTCAAGCGTCGTGATGACCGCGGTGAGCGCCGCGAGGGCGACTTCAAGCGTCGCGACGACCGCCGTGATGGTGACTTCAAGCGCCGCGACGACCGGGGCGAGCGCCGTGATGGCGGTTTCAACCGTGACCGTCGTGACGATAACCGTGGTGGGGACTTCCGTCGCAACGACCGCCGTGATGGTGACTTCAAGCGTCGTGATGACCGCGGTGAACGCCGTGAAGGTGGTTACGACCGCGAACGCCGCGATGACGACCGTGGTGGGGACTTCCGTCGCAACGACCGCCGTGACGATAACCGTGGTGGGGACTTCCGTCGCAACGACCGCCGTGACGATAACCGTGGCGGGGACTTCCGCCGCAACGACCGCCGTGACGGTGACTTCAAGCGTCGTGATGACCGCGGTGAACGCCGCGAAGGTGGCTTTAACCGTGACCGCCGTGACGATAACCGTGGTGGCGACTTCCGCCGCAACGATCGCCGTGACGACAATCGCGGCGGGGATTTCAAGCGTCGCGACGACCGCGGCGAACGTCGCGAAGGTGGCTTTAACCGTGACCGCCGCGACGATAACCGTGGTGGTGACTTCCGCCGTAATGACCGTCGTGATGGTGACTTCAAGCGTCGTGACGACCGGGGCGAGCGCCGTGAAGGCGGCTTCAACCGCGACCGTCGTGACGATAACCGCGGCGGGGACTTCAAGCGTCGCGATGACCGCCGTGATGGTGGATTCAAGAAGCGCGATGGCCAGCGCGGCAAGGACGGTTTCAAGCGCTCGGCAGGACGCCGCGACGACGAGACTCCGGTCACCGAGCAGTACCGTGCCCACAACCCGGGCGACCTGCGTATTTCCAACCGCGCAGACCGCGATGCATCCCCGGATATCGATGAGGATGTCACCGGCAAGGAACTAGACAAGGTGACTCTGGCCCAGCTGCGTTACCTCGATGACCGCAACCGCGGTTGGGTGGCCAAGCACCTCGTGATGGCCGGTCGTCTCCTCGACGTCGACCCTGAGCTTGCCTACCAGCACACGATGGCTGCATCCCGGCGCGGTGGTCGCGTGGCAGTGGTTCGTGAAGCCGTGGGTATTGCCGCGTACCACGCCGAGCGTTTTGCCGACGCTGTGCGCGAATTGCGCACCCACCGGCGCATCAGCGGTTCGAATGAGAACGTGGCGTTGATCGCCGATGCATTGCGCGGCATGGGTCGTCCGCAGAAGGCCATTGAAATGGCCCGCGAGGAAGACCTCAGCGAATTGCCGGTGGCGATGCGCGTCGAGATGCATATGGTGGTCGCCGGTGCCTACGCCGACCTCGGACAGTTGGATAAGGCCGTGGCCGAGCTTGAAGCACTGCCGCAGCTGGACTTCAACCGCGCCTACAGTTACAGCCCGCGCCTGTTCACCGCCTACGCCGACCTGCTCTCGACCGTTGGTCGTGCCGAGGAAGCAAAGCGCTGGAACGCTCAGGTCGCCGTGGCCGAAGAAGCACTCGGCGTGGATAACTCGATGGACTCCTTCATCATCGACCTTGCTCCGGAAATGGATGAGGAAGAGCAGACTCCGCGAGCCAAGGATCTGGTGGAAGCTGAGGCGTCGGCTACCGATGCCGATGCAGCGGCGGAGCAGTCCGCCGACGAAGATGATTTGGTAGCCTCGGACAAGACTGGCGAGCAGGGGATTGACGAGGAAGACGGGCTGAACGAAGTCCCGTCAACCGACGAGCAGTCCGAGACGAACTAAGAGGTATGAGCACGCATGCTGATTTCGGGGTATGACGCGGTCCTGGCCGACCTAGATGGTGTGGTGTATGCCGGCCCGCAGGCCATTGATGGCGCAGTGGAGGCGTTGAATACGCTCGCGGAGATCGAAGTTTCGTTGGCCTTCGTGACGAATAACGCGGGGCGTTCGCCGATGTCGGTAGCGGTTCACCTGCGCCAGCTTGGGGTGAATACGACCGCCGAGCAAGTGTTTGGTTCGGCCGATGCCGGCGCCGAGATGCTCGCTCGTGAGCTCAACCCGGAAGCCAAGGTGCTGGTTGTCGGCTCGCCCTACCTGCGCGAATGCGTATCCATTCGTGGCATGGAGGTTGTCGAGTCGCACACCGATGAGCCGGACGCGGTCATCCAGGGTTTCGACCCCGAGGTGTCTTGGCGGCACCTATCCGAAGCCAGCTTTGCGATCGCACGCGGTGCCCGTTGGGTGGCGACGAATACCGACCTGACCATTCCGCGTGCCGAGGGCATTGCGCCGGGCAACGGTTCGCTGGTGGCGTGCGTGCAGCGCGCCACCGGGGTGAACCCGCTCGTGGCCGGCAAGCCGGAGCCGTACCTGTTCCGGCGAGCAGCCGAACGCACCGACTCGCGTCGTCCCCTGGTGGTTGGCGACCGGTTGGACACCGATATTTTAGGTGCCAACCGGGCCGGTTTTTCCTCGGCACTCGTGCTGACCGGGGTCGATTCGCCGCGTGAAGCGCTCGGCGCCCCGGCCGAGGAACGTCCAAAGTATCTGATTCGCTCCTTGTCTGAGCTTTATCAGCCATACCCCACCATCCAGGTGCTCGGTCATGGCGTACAGGTGGGCGAGGCAGTGGCCCGCGTGCAGGATGACCGCGTCTTGGTCACCGGAAACGACAGCGACCTCGACTCCTGGCGCGCGGCGTGCAACGCCTGGTGGTTGGCTCATCCGCATAGCGATGAGGCGATTGACCCGACCGTGGAATTCACCAGCCAGTCGCTGTCCACTCTGCGGGCGGGCGCCCGATGACTAGCGTGCCCCCGGTGCCCGGCCCACCCGGGTCGGGTGCCGAGCCGCCAAGCGATGCCTCGATTGAGCAACGCCTTCAGGAACTTGCGGGATTGGATGTGACCGAGCATCCCGCCCGCTACGAGCAACTCCTCACCGGATTGCAGCAGGCACTGAAAAGCACGGAGCGTGGGGCATGAATCGGCTCGATATGGAGTTGGTGGCGCGCGGTCTGGCACGCTCCCGGACCGAGGCCGCCAAACTCATTGAGGCGGGTCTCGTGCAGGTCGACGGGCACCCGTCCACCAAGGCGTCCAAAAAGATTGCCGCGCAGATCCCGATCAGCGTCGCGCAGGATAGCTTCACCCAGTACGTTTCACGAGCCGGTCATAAACTCGCCGGTGCACTGGACCATTTCGGCTCATTGAATCCCGCCGGGGTTCGCGCGCTGGACGCAGGGGCCTCCACGGGTGGATTTACCGATGTACTGCTTCGTCGCGGAGCCGCCCACGTGGTGGCGGTCGATGTCGGACATGGACAACTTGTCGACGAAATTCGTTTTGACGAGCGCGTGAGCGTGCACGAGGGACTGAACGTGCGCTACCTGGACCCCGCGGATATCGGCGGTGAAGTCGATTTGGTGGTTGCAGACCTATCCTTTATTTCCCTCCGGCTTGTGCTCGAGGCGTTAGCCGGGGCCACCCGGGCGGGCGGTGACCTGCTGTTGATGGTCAAACCGCAGTTTGAGGTCGGCAGGGAACATGTGGGTAAAACCGGCGTGGTGAGCTCGCCGGAGTTGCGCCGTAGTGCCGTGGAGCAGGTGGTACAGGCAGCGTTGCAGGTCGGGCTCGGCTTGGCCGGGCTGGGACGCAGCCAGCTACCCGGGCAGGACGGCAACGTTGAATTCTTCGCCTGGTTCCAAAAAACCACGGCACCAGGTCCACAGACGGGCTTAATGGAACAAATGTTCGGTTCCGTTGACTATTCTTAGTGATGAACTGCTTGGCGATGGCTGGCCACGGACGCTCCGCGGCCGCGCTATCTGCCGGGCGTAACCAGACTGAGAGGGGCCCCGCGCCGTGCGCCGCATTCTAATCTTCACCCACACGGGACGAAAAGACGCGATTGCCGCCGCCATCGAGACCAGCGCCCTGCTCTATGAAGCCGGGGTTGTCCCGGTGATGCGCAAGGCCGACCAAGAGGCCGTGATGGCCGCCGCGGCCGACCACGATGCCGAACATATCCCGGTACATATTCTCGACGAGGATTGCACCCTGGACGATGTTGACCTCGGAGTTGTGCTCGGTGGCGACGGTTCGGTGTTGCGCGCCGCTGAAATGGTGCGTTCCGCAGACTTGCCGCTCGTGGGCGTCAACCTGGGGCACGTGGGATTCTTGGCCGAGGCCGAATCCAGCGAATTAGCCAGTACGGTCCGTCAACTGGTGGCAGGGGACTACACCGTCGAGGAACGCATGGCCATCGAGGTCAGCGTGTGGCGCGAGAATGTCTGCCTCGGACAGACCTGGGCGCTGAACGAGGCAGCGGTGGAAAAGGCCAACCGCGAGCGCATGATCGAAGTGGTGATCGAGGTCGATGGCCGTCCGATTTCCACCTTCGGCTGCGATGGCGTGGTGATGGCGACCCCGACCGGATCGACGGCCTACGCCTTTTCCGCCGGCGGCCCGGTGGTCTGGCCGGAGGTCTCGGCTTTGATCATGATGCCGATTAGCGCGCACGCACTCTTTGCCAAGCCGATGGTTATCGCCCCGACCTCGATCATGGCCGTGGAAATTCTTACCCGCACCGACGCCGAAGCCGTGCTCTGGTGCGACGGCCGCCGTACCGTGGACCTGCCGCCCGGAGCTCGTGTCGAGGCAACCCGCAGCGACACTCCGGTGAAACTGGCCCGCTTGAGCACCATCCCGTTCTCCGAGCGACTGGTCAACAAGTTTGAGCTACCCATCCAGGGGTGGCGCGGCCCAGCTCGCGGAGATCTGCGCCGTCAGGCCACGCAGTCCTTGCCGTTCCTATCCCCGGCGGTCCACGTGGTGGAACCGCAGCATAAGGACGAACCCGGCCCACCTTTGATCGGGCACGACGATTCGACGCGCACCAGCAACTAGGAGCTCGCCTTGATTCAGGAAATTTCGATCTCGAACCTGGGCGTGATTTCCCAGGCGACCTTGCCGCTTGGACCCGGGCTGACCGTTGTCACCGGTGAAACCGGCGCGGGTAAGACCATGGTCATCACCGCACTTGCCTTGCTCTTGGGGCGCCGCGCTGACGCCGGCGCCGTGCGCACCGGGGCCAAGCACGCCTTGGCCGAAGCTGTCATACACCTCGAGCACGATCACCCGGTGCTCGAAGCGGCCAGCCATGCCGGAGCATTTATCGACCAAGACGAAGCCCACAGCGAACTGCTGTTAACCCGTTCGTTGTCCGCCGCGGGACGTTCCAAAGCCACCATCGGTGGACGTAGCGCCCCGGTCGGCCTGCTCGCGGAGCTTGGCCAAGAGTTGGTGGCGGTCCATGGCCAGTCGGATCAGATCCGACTCAAGGAGCCCGCCGCGCAACGTGATGCCCTGGATCGCTTCGCCGGAACCGGCTTCGGGCGTACCCTGAGTCGTTACCAGCGCGCCTACCGGCAGTGGCGTTCCTCCAGCAAGGAACTGACCACCCTGAAACAGGAGTCTCGTGACCGCGTGCGCGAGGCCGAGAATTTGCGGTTGGCGCTGGCCGAAATTGAGGCGGTCGACCCGCAGCCGGGGGAGGACGAATCGCTACGCGAGATGTCCATCAAACTGGGCAATGTGGAATCGTTGCGAACCGCCGCCACTCAGGCTCGATCGCTTATCGACTCGGAAGACTTCGAGAACCCGGGCATCTCCACTCTGATTGAGTCGGCGCGCGGCGTTCTGGCGCAGGCCAGTGGCGATGACGCGGCCTTGGCCGGATTTGTCGAGCGGGCCGCCGAGCTAGGAATTCTCGCCTCGGAGCTTTCCAGCGATATGTCTGGCTATCTCGCCGATCTGGACGAGGAAGGGCCCGAACGTTTGGCCCAGATCGAATCGCGGCGTGCCGAATTGAGCAAACTGGTCCGCAAATACGCGCCGAGTGTTGATGAGGTGCTCGCCTGGGCCGAATCCTCCGCTCGCCGTCTCGAGGAGCTTGGCGACGACTCGAACCGGATCGAAGAGTTGGAACTCCAAGTGGCCGAGCTGGAGCAGACAGTAGGCTCGCTGGCCGCGGAACTCAGCGCGGCTCGCGCCAAGGCCGCGGCAGCGCTGTCACGTCGAGTCAGCGACGAACTGACCGCGTTGGCGATGCCCGATGCCAAGCTGGTCATCGAGCTCACCGAACTCGAAGAGCCCGGTGCCTTCGGGCAGGACGCGGTGAATATGATGTTGGCGCCGCATCCCGGGGCCGCCCCACGCGCCCTCGGTAAGGGAGCCAGCGGCGGTGAGCTGTCCCGTGTCATGCTGGCCATCGAGGTGGTGTTGGCCGCCGTGGATCCGGTGCCTACCTTCGTCTTCGATGAGGTGGATTCCGGTGTCGGCGGCAAGGCCGCGGTGAGCATTGGGGAACGACTAGCGATGCTGGCTAAGCACGTGCAGGTCATCGTGGTCACGCACCTGCCTCAGGTGGCGGCCTACGCCAACAATCACATTCGGGTGATCAAGAGTTCCGGCAAGGGTGGCGCCGGGGAAGCGGGCTTCACCGCTAGCGATGTGGTGCAGTTGGCCGACGACGACCGGGTCCAAGAGCTCGCGCGCATGCTCGCCGGCCAGGAAGATTCCGACACGGCCCGCGCCCACGCCGAAGAGCTCCTCGAATCGGCCCGCCAGCTGGCGGCCGCGCTGTAATATCCGGCACCTTCTGGGCTGCCGCCCGGAGCGTAATCCAGGCTCGCGGCCGGAGGGCACATGCGTTGCTCCCCGGCAGTCGGTGCCATCACCCATGGCGAGACACCCCTGTGTTTCCGCGCCAAATGCGAGGAACGGGACCGTGCTCGGCCGTCGCCGAGCGATCCCGTGTCCGCCGCGACGGGTGCCGGAATGTGAAGTTTGTTCTCCGCCAAGGCCTAGGTGCCGTAGAGTTTCTCGTAGTGTTCGAATCCAAGTTGGTGATAGGATGAAATCCCGTGGTGCAGCGTAATACTTCTCGTGATTCCCGGTCGTCTGAAACGACAAAGCATATCTTCGTCACCGGCGGTGTGGCCTCTTCCCTTGGTAAGGGATTGACGGCATCCAGCCTTGGACATCTTCTTCGAGCCCGTGGTCTTTCCGTGACCATGCAGAAGCTCGACCCCTACTTGAACGTGGACCCGGGGACCATGAACCCCTTCCAGCACGGCGAGGTCTTCGTGACCGACGACGGTGCGGAAACCGACCTCGACATCGGACACTACGAACGCTTCTTGGATGAGAACCTCCCCGGTAGCGCCAACGTAACCACCGGTCAGGTGTACTCCACCGTTCTCGAACGTGAGCGCCGCGGCGAATACCTGGGCGACACCGTTCAGGTCATCCCGCATATCACCGACGAAATTAAGCGTCGAATGCGCTTGGCAGCCACCGAACCAGGGGCCGGTAAAACTGCCCCGGATGTGATCATCACCGAAATTGGTGGCACCGTCGGCGACATCGAATCGCAGCCATTCCTCGAAGCCGCCCGCCAGGTCCGTCAGGACATCGGGCGCAAGAACGCATTCTTTGTGCACGTTTCGTTGGTGCCGTTCATTGGCCCGAGCCACGAGCTGAAAACCAAACCGACGCAGCACTCCGTTGCCGCGCTGCGTTCCATCGGTATCCAGCCCGAGGCGCTCGTGATCCGCTCGGATCGTCCGATCCCGGACGAGATGCGCGCCAAGCTCGGCCGCACCTGCGATGTGGACGCAGAGGCAGTCATTAACTGCCCCGACGCCCCGAGCATCTACGACATCCCGAAGGTTATCCATGCCCAGGGCCTCGACGCCTACATCGTGCAGACCCTCGACATGAAGTTCCGCGACGTGGACTGGGACGATTGGGACCGCCTGCTCGATGTGGTGCACAACCCGAAGCACCAGGTCACCGTCGGACTGGTGGGCAAATACATCGACCTGCCCGATGCCTACCTATCGGTGACCGAGGCACTGAAGGCCGGCGGCTTCGCCAATGACGCGAAGGTGGAGATCCGTTGGATCCCTTCGGATAATTGCGCGACCGAGTCCGGTGCACGTACCGAGCTCTCCGACGTCGACGCCATCTGCGTGCCCGGCGGCTTCGGCATTCGCGGCCTCGAAGGTAAGCTCGGCGCTCTCAAGTTTGCCCGCGAGAACAAGATCCCGACCCTGGGCCTGTGCCTTGGCCTGCAGTCCATGGTGATCGAGTACGCCCGCAATGTGGCCGGACTCGAAGGGGCCTCGTCCACGGAGTTTGATCCGCAGAGCCCGGTTCCGGTGATCGCGACCATGGAAGAGCAGCTGGCCATCGTCGATGGTCAGGGCGATCTGGGTGGCACCATGCGTCTGGGTCTCTACGACGCAAAGCTTGCCGAAGGGTCGGTGATCGCCACTACCTACGGTCGTACCGAGGTGGCCGAACGTCACCGTCACCGTTATGAGGTCAACAACGCCTACCGTGAGCAGTTGGAAGAAGCCGGTCTGGTCTTCGCGGGTACCTCTCCGGACGGTAGCTTGGTCGAGTTCGTGGAACTGCCGGCCGAGACGCACCCGTACTACGTTTCGACGCAGGCTCACCCCGAGCTGTCCAGCCGCCCGACGCGTCCGCACCCGCTGTTCGCCGGTTTGGTGAACGCGGCGCTGGAAGTACGCGGCGCGAAGTAGCATATGTCTAGCGGCCCGTCGAAGTTCTCTTCGGCGGGCCGCCGTGCTTTCTAGGCCCATTGGATGTGCCCCACTGCAGCGAAAAGGAGCATGATGCAGTCACAGCAAAACTCGGAGGCAACCGAGAACGTCTTTGGTGATGAGATCTCGGAACGTCAGGTACTAGCGCGTGAAACAGTCTATGAGGGACGTATCTGGAACGTGCTCCATGACTCCGTGGAGCTTTCCGAAGACGGCCCGGTTATCGAGCGAGACTATATCGAGCATCCCGGGGCCGTGTGCGTGGTCGTACTCGATGACCAGGACCGGGTCTTGCTCATCAACCAGTACCGCCATCCGGTGGGCATGCGGTTGTGGGAGCTTCCCGCCGGACTGCTTGACGTGGCCGGCGAACCACCGTTGGCTGCGGCGCAGCGTGAACTCTGGGAGGAGGCCGACCGCACCGCCGGACAGTGGTCGGTGTTGACCGACCTGTTCCTTTCTCCGGGGTCCTCTTCCGAAGCGATTCGCATCTTCTTGGCCCGCGAACCGCAGCTGGTGGCCGAAGATCAGCGTCATGAGCGCACCGACGAGGAAGCAGAAATGCAATTCGCGTGGGTGCCCCTGGAGCAGGCCGTCCAGGCAGTACTCGACGGGCGCATCCACAACCCGGCCGCCATCGCCGGAGTGCTGGCTACCAGTGCCGCACGCGATGCAGGCTACGCATCCCTGCGCCCGGCCAACGCAGAGTTCACCGCACACCCGAACTATCGTTAAGCGTTGTCGTGACCCCCACGCCGTCCGAACCTGCCTCCGAGGGTTCCGCCTTCGCCGCGAGAACCAGCTGGCGCCTAGAAGACCTGCCGACCGACCATGCCTCCGCGCTACGTGAGTACCTGCAACATGTGGGCATTGAACGCGGCCTGGCCGCGAACACCTTGGCCTCATACCGCAGGGATCTGGTTCGTTATCTCGGGGCATTGACCGAGCGCGGCATTCGTACCCCCGGTGGCATCACGCCGGAGGCGGTCACCGGTTATTTGCAGCAGCTGGCCCGTGGCACCGCGGAGCAGCCGGCCCTCTCGGCGCGCTCTGTTGCTCGTCATACCGTGGCCTTGCGCCAGCTTCACAAGTTCTGGGAACTCGAGGGTACCTGCCTGCCGAATCCGGCCCGCGAGGTCCAACCCCCGGCCTACCCCCAGGCTCTGCCCAAAGCTATCGACATTGATCAGGTCACCGCGCTGCTCGAAGCGGTGACCGGCGATACGCCGGCGGCTCTGCGGGACCGGGCCATCGTCGAACTGCTGTATTCCACCGGGGCCCGTATCACCGAGCTGATCGAGCTGGACGTCGATGACCTGCATTTGGCCGAACGCGACGTGGTGCGCCTGACCGGTAAGGGATCGAAACAGCGGCTAGTGCCGGTGGGCAGCTACGCGCGCACCGCCCTTGACGAGTATCTGGTCCGGGCCCGACCCGGGCTGGTGGCCAAGGGCAAAGGCACCCCGGCGCTCTTCGTGAATCAGCGCGGTGGACGGCTCTCGCGCCAGTCGGTGTGGTTGCTGTTGAACAAGGCCGCGAAGCAGGCCGAACTCGGGGTGGAAATCTCTCCGCACACCCTGCGTCATTCATTTGCCACCCACCTCTTGCAGGGTGGGGCCGACGTGCGTGTGGTTCAAGAACTGTTGGGGCACGCTTCGGTCACCACGACCCAGCTTTACACTAAGGTCACCATTGCCACGCTGCGTGACGCTTACCTGCAGGCACATCCCCGTGCCCGCTAAGGTAACACCGCAGATCAACCCGAGCACCGAGGGGGAGTACCGCCGATGACCCGGCCGCCGCAGCCTGTCGCGCTGACCTTGTTGACCCGCGATACCACTCGGGCGCGCCAAGAAGTGCTCCTTGGCCTCAAGCTCCGTGGGTTTGGGGCCGGGAATATGGTGGCCCCAGGCGGGAAGCTGGAACCCGGCGAACTGCCGGTACAGGCCGCGGTCCGCGAGCTACAGGAAGAAACCGGCTACCAGGTTTCCACCGAGGACCTGACTCATGTGGCTACCATTCGTTTCCGGTTCCCCGCTCAACCGCTGGCCGACATGGACTGCCAGGTCTTTGCGGCCAGCCGCTTCGGCGGCGAGCTGACCTCCACTGTGGAATTGCGCCCCCAGTGGTTCGGCACCGATGCGTTGCCGGTGCAGCGCATGTGGCAGGACGCCGCCCGATGGCTACCACGGATCCTGGCGGGGGAGCGCTTCACCGCTACCGTGCAGATGGCTACGGATAACGTGCGGGTCGATGGGGTCGACTTCGAACTCTGGTAGTTCCGCGGCGGGCGGCCCCTAGCCAAGCCATCTCTGCCGGTGCATGATGGACGGAGCACACAGCACTGCGTCGAGGGAGAGAAGATGGCACGCGTCGGCGACCCAGTATGGATCGATCTCGCATATCGTGACCCCAAGGAATTTGCCGAGTTTTACGCGGGGCTTTTCGGCTGGCGTAGCGAGGACATGGGCGAGGATTTCGGCCACTACCAGATGCTGTCCACGCCCGATGGCACGATGATCGGCGGTGCCGCGGGACCGCAACCCGGCGCCCCGCAGGAACCCGTGGGCTGGAATGTGTATTTGGCCGCGGAGCACCTCGAAGAGCTTCTTGCGCAGGTCCCGGCCGCCGGCGGCATGGTGCTCGACGAGGCCATGCCGGTTGGCGAATTAGGCACCATGGCACGGGTAGCGACCCCTTCGGGGGCCAGCGTGGGATTGTGGCAGCGGGACGAATTCGCCGGTTTCGGTGCCGAAGCAACCCAGGGCACCCCGGTCTGGTTCGAACAGATGAGTCAGGGGTACGCGGCCGATGTGGAGTTCTACCGGCAGACCCTGGGCTGGGAGCCTGCCGAAATCGAAGGCGGCTTAAACTATGTGACGAATCGACCGGAACGCGAAGCCACCGCCGGGCTCTGCGACGCCGCAGGTTTCCTGCCCGCCTCGGCCGGTTCCTACTGGCGGGTCTATTTCCAGTGCGACGATGTCGACGCCGGGGTGAAACGGGTGATCGAACTCGGCGGCGCGTTGTTGGATGGCCCCATGGATTCCCCCTTTGGGCGGCTGGCCACGGTGGCCGACCGTGAGGGCGGTTCCTTCCAAATCATCGCCTCCGCCGCGCGTTAAACAGATGTGGTCCGCACCCCGAAGCAGGGGCGCGGACCGCATGTGTCGGAGCGGTTAGAACGAGCGCTGCTCTGGACCGTTGTAGGCCGAGAGCGGACGAATGAGCGCATTTGACGCCCGCTGCTCCATGATGTGGCTGGTCCAGCCGGTGATGCGCGCGGCGATGAACAGCGGAGTGAACATCTCGGTGTCGAAACCCATCAGGTGGTACGTCGGACCGGCCGGGTAATCCAGGTTTGGCTGGATTCCCTTGGCCTCGTCCATGGCCACCTGCAGCCCGTCGTAGAGACCGAGGATTTCGTCGCGCGAGTAGTACTCGATCATCCGGTCGAGGGCGGCCTTCATGGTTGGCACCCGGGAATCGCCGTGCTTGTAAACGCGGTGACCGAAGCCCATCACCTTCTTCTTTTCGCTCAGCGCCTTCTCCATCCACGCCTTGGCGCGGGCGGCGGCCTCTTCACGGGATTCGTTCTTGTCGATACCGATCTCGTCGAAGGTGTGCATCACCGCTTCGTTGGCCCCGCCATGCAGCGGGCCCTTCAGGGCACCGATGGCGCCCGTGACGGCCGAATGCAGATCCGCCAGCGTCGAGGTGATGACACGGGCCGCAAAGGTGGAGGCGTTAAAGGAGTGCTCCGCGTAGAGCACCATCGAGACGCGGAAGGCGTCGACGACCTCTTCGGCGGCCTCCTCCCCGAAGGTCATCCACAGGAAGTTCTGGGCATAGTTCAGATCCTCGCGCGGTTCGACGAGATCGAGCCCGCGCCGCCGGCGCTGATCGTAGGCGACCACGGCCGGGAAGGCCGCGAACAGCTCCTTGGCCTTGCGCAGTTCGGCTTCCGGGGAGGAATCCGAGGCCAGCGGGTGGTTCGCCCCGATGACCGACACCGCGGTGCGCGCGGTATCCATGGGGTGGCAGTCTACCGGCAAGAGGTCGATCGCCGCCTTGACGCGCGAGTCCAGGGCCCGGTTGGCGCGCTCGAAGGCGCAAAATTCCGAGCATTCCACTTCGCTGGGCAATTCACCGTTCCACAGCAGTAGCGCCACTTCTTCGAAGGACTTAGCCGCGGCCAGATCCTGTACCGGGTAGCCACGGTAGAGCAACGAGTTGGTCTCCGGGTTGACCTTGGAAATCGCGGTGTAGTCCACCACGACGCCGGCCAGTCCCTTTTTGATGTCCTCGGTCATTGTGCGTGCCCCTCCTACAGGTTGGCGTTGTTGGTGTCGATGTCCAGCCCGGGTACCTGAAAGTTGAAGATGCCCGTGTCGAACCGGTTGTAGGCTTCGTAGTCGACCAGCTCGTATAAGCGTGACCTAGTTAACATGCTATCCACTTCGCGTTGCTGTGTGCCCTCGGCACTGATCGCGTCGAGCACTCGTTCGGCGGCACCCATGGCGCTGCGCAAAAGGGTCACGGGATAAATGATCATCGCTACCCCGGCTTCGGCGAGCTGCTCACGGGTGAACAGCTCGGATTTGCCGAACTCGGTCATATTGGCCAGCACGGGGACGTCGACGGCCTTGCAGACCGCTTCAAACTCCGCGAGGTCCTTCATGGCCTCCGGGAAGATTGCGTCGGCACCGGCGTCGGCCATGGCCTTGGCCCGGTCGATCGCAGCCTCAAGCCCGGCGACGGCCCGAAGGTCGGTGCGCGCCATGATCAGGAAGTTCTCGTCGATGCGGGCATCGGCGGCCGCGGCGATGCGTTTGAGCATGGTGTCGGTGTCCACCACGTTCTTCCCGTCGAGATGCCCGCAGCGTTTCGGATTGAACTGATCCTCGATGTGGCAACCGGCCAGACCCGCGTATTCCAGCTCCTGCACGGTGCGGGCCACATTCATCGGTTCACCGAATCCGGTGTCGGCATCCACGATGGCCGGTAGATCACTCATTCGTGCGATCTGCCCGGCCCGGGTGGCCACCTCCGTCAGCGAGGTCAGCCCGATGTCGGGTAGCCCCAGCTCGTTGGCCAGCACCGCGCCCGAAATGTAGATCCCGTCGAAGTTTTTCTCCGCAATCAGTTTGGCCGAGAGCGGGTTGAACGCGCCGGGGAACTGCCGGGCCGCACCCGGGGTGAGCATCTCGCGCAGCGCCCGCCGCTTGGCGGCCGGGGTGGTGGTCGAATACAGCATTTAGAACAGCCCCTTGGGGGCGTTGTTCACGTCGACGACGCCGGGAGCGGCGAGAATGTTCAGCGCGTCCAGTTCGCCGGCGCCCAAGTTCTCCAGGTTCTCGACCGCGGCGAGGAAGCGCTCGATTTCGGCCTCTTCGACCAGACCGGCGGCGAGGGTGCGGAACTTGTTGATGTATTGTTCGCGGGCGAACGGCCGTGCCCCCAGCGGGTGGGCGTCGGCGACCGCAATTTCATCGGTAATCACGCGCCCGTCGGATAGGGTGATCTCCACGCTACCGCCGAAGGCCTTTTCGGAAATATCCAAGGAGTGGTAGCGCCGGGTCCACTCGGGGTCTTCCTCGGTGGTGACCTTGTGCCAGAGTTCCACGGTATCCGGCCGGGCGGCGCGCTCCGGGGCATAGGAATCGACGTGGTGCCAGGCACCGTCCTGCAGGGCGACGGTGAAAATGTATGGAATCGAGTGATCCAGGGTCTCGCGCGAGGCCCGCGGATCGTATTTCTGCGGGTCGTTCGCCCCGGAGCCAATCACGTAGTGGGTGTGGTGGCTGGTCTTGATGAGGATCGAGGTGACATTGGCCGGGTCGGTCAGCTCAGGGTGCTGCCCGTTCAGCTTGCGGGCCAGATCGATCCAGGCCTGCGCCTGGTATTCCGCGGAGTGCTCCTTGGTATAGGTGTCCAAAATGGCACGCTTGGCCTCTCCGGGCTCCGGCAGAGGTACCTCGTAGGCGGCGTCGGGGCCGTCGAGCATCCACGCGATCACCCCGTCTTCGCCTTCATAGATCGGAACTGGGGAGGTCTGTCCGCGCAGCGCACGATCGGCGGCCTCGACGGCCATCTTTCCGGCGAAGGCCGGCGCATGGGCCTTCCAGGTGGAGATTTCGCCCTTACGCGACTGACGGGTGGCAGTGGTGGTGTGCAGGCCCTGGCCGACAGCTTGGAAGATGGTTTCGACGTCCATCCCCAGCAGCGTGCCGATGCCGGCCGCCGCCGAAGGACCCAGGTGCGCGACGTGGTCGATCTTGTGCTTGTGCAGGCAGATGGCCTTGACCAGGTTGACCTGGATTTCGTAGCCGGTGGCGATGGCGCGCAGCAGCTGTTCCCCGGAGGCGCCGGTGTGCTGGGCGACCGCCAGAATCGGCGGGATGTTATCGCCCGGGTGCGAGTAGTCGGCCGCGAGGAAGGTGTCGTGGTAGTCCAATTCGCGTACCGCTACACCGTTGGCCCACGCCGCCCATTCGGGGGAGACCTTCTGCTCGATGCCAAAGACGCTGGCTCCGGCCCCGCCAGTGGACGGAGCATGGGTCAGCGCCTGCGCGCGGGCCGCAACAATCGGGGCACGGTTCAGCGAGGCGATGGCCACCGAGGCGTTGTCGATGATGCGGTTGATGATCATCTCCTTGACCTCTTCGGTGAGTGCGACCGGATCGGCGGCGACCCGGGCGATCTTATGGGCCAGTTGTTCTTCGCGAGGCAGGTTCTCTTCCGAGCGGTAAACGCGGACGGGGTGCTTGATCATTGGCTTCCTTCCATGACGGTGGCGTGGCTAGAAATATGGGTCAGTGAGCGGTGTAGATGCATGGTGGTACTCGCCGCGGCTAGGGTGTCATCCCCGCTGGCGATGGCACGAGCGATGGTTTCATGTTCGCGGGCCGATTCGGTCAGCCGCGGCAGGTGGTCTTTGGCCATGCGGCGCACGCGTTGCAGGTGTACGCGCAGGGAGCGGAGCGCCCCGGTGAGGTAGTGGTTCGCGGCGGCCGCGTCGATGTGCGCATCGAGGTCGGCAACGAGCTTGTAGTAGGTTTCGCGGCCCACCCCATCGGGCAGTTCTTCGGCGGCGCGGGCGAAGAGTTCGGCCAATTCGCCGAAGTGGGCCCGGTGCTCGTCGTTGCGTGCCGCGAGCCGGGCGGCTTCGCATTCGAGCAGTCGGCGTAGCGCGAATAGATCGTGCAGGTGTTCGGCGGAGACCTCCGAGACCACGATGCCGCGGCCGCGCTGTGGCGCGGCCAGTCCGTCGGCCACGAGTTTGGCCAGTGCTTCACGGACCGGGGTACGCGAGACGTTGAAGCGTTCGGAGATATCCACCTCGGCGAGCATGGTGCCTGGTTCGAGCGTCCAGTTCACGATGTCTTCGCGCAGTGCGGTGTATACCTTCTCGCTGGCTCTCATAGGGTCAGTGTATACACAATATGAGCGTCTGCGGGGATTCTTGCGGATTTTTTCGCCAAATAGCCCGGTTTTGTATACACCGTAGGCGGGACGTCAGTTTTTCCGGGCGCGATATTGGTACTCCGGGCGCCCCCGTGAACCGTGCCGCGGCTCCTTCAGGGCCTGGCCGGTGTCGGTGAGATACTCCAAATAGCGGCGCGCGGTCACCCGACTTTGCCCCAGCTCTTCGGCCAGTTCGGCGGCCGAATATGCCTCGGTGCTCGCACTGAGCCGCCCGAGCACCTGGGCGAGTGTTTCGGGGATGAGGCCCTTGGGTAAGGTGCTGGCCACCGGCGTGCTGCGCAGGGCCGAGAACGCCGAATCCACCATCCGTTGATCGGTGTCCGAACGCGGAGTGCCCAGCGCGGCGCTAAAGCTGCGATGGTTCTCCAGTTTTTCTGCAAAGGCCGCAAAGCTAAAGGGCTTGATCAGGTATTGCGTGATCCCGGTGGCCACCGCGGAGCGAACGACCGCTACATCGCGTACCGCCGTGATCGCAATGATGTCGATGGTCAACCCCAGGCCCCGGATGCGCCGGGCCACATCGATGCCATGCAGATCCGGCAAAGTCATATCCAGCAGGACCAGGTCGAAGTCGACGCCCGAATCCGCCAGTAGCGTCAGGGCCTGCTGCCCGCTGGTGGCAACGGCCGCCACGGTAAATCCGGGGACCCGTTCGACGTAGTCGCGGTGGGCCGCCGCGGTCTGCGCGTCGTCATCGACCACAAGCACCCTGATCGCAGGGGTATCGCTAGCGGAGGGTTGTTGATTGGGGTTCATGGGTTCCTGCGCTCGGTGGGCTCGGCTCGGTGGTGAGGAAGTGGCAAGGTGACCGTGAAGATCGCCCCGGCATCATTGTCGATATGTAAGCTGCCGCCCAGCCGGGCGACCGCTTGCTGCACGAGCGACAAGCCGAAACCCCGTGGGCGCTCGCCGGGTTTCGAACTAACGCCGAGTCGCAAGACGCGCTCGATGAAGGCCGGGTCGATTCCGGCGCCGGAATCCGCGACCTCGATCATAACCTCCGTGGCCAGCGTGGTGACCTCGAGGTAGACGGTTGCTTCGGCGGTCCCTACCGAGGCCTCGAGGGCATTATCGAGCAGGTTGCCCACGATGGTAATCAGGTCACTGGCGTCGAGCAGATCCGGCGCCAGGGTGCCACTGGTGGTGATACGCAGCGACACTCCTCGCTCATGGGCCTCGGCGGTTTTGGCGACCAGCAGACTGGAGAGGTAGGAATCGTCGATTCCGCCCACGAGCCGGTCGGTCAGTGCCTGAGCGTTACTCTGGTCGAGCAGGGCAAAGTCGCGGGCCTTTTCGGCCTGGCCGTTCTCGATCATCGTGACAATGGTGTGTAGTCGGTTCGCATGCTCATGGGTTTGGGCGCGCAGCGCCAAGGTGAGGGTCTGCAGGGACTGCACCTGACCGGTGAGCTCCTGGACCTGGCTCAGATCGCGCATGCTTACCACGTACCCGATGCGTAGCGGATCGTGTCGGGTCACTAGCGCACGACGGCGTCGCCTGCGTTTGCTTAGCAGTTCGGCGTCGACGGTCGCCGCCGCCTGCGAGGTGGCAATCGCTCCGGTGTCGGTAAGCAGGAGCTCATCGGTGGCGGCACGGCCGGTGAGCATCAGGTCGAGTAGCGGTTCGGGTACCGATAGCGTGCGCGGATCGAGTCCTTGCGGTGGTAGCGGCTGTGGCAGGTTGAGAATGCGCGCGGCCTCATCGTTGTTCAGCACAATCCGGTGGCGATTATCCAACAGGACTAGTCCCTCGCGGACCGAATGCAGCGCGGAAAAGTAAAAGGCGTAGAGACGCTTCAAGCCACCGGGGCCAAAGCCCAGGGTTGCGCGTTGGACATACCGCGAATAGGCCCAGGCCAAGAGCGCGGCCAGTACGAACACCGCCAGGCTGACCACGACCAACTGCGGCACCGTGTCGTAGTACAGGTCGCGCAGTGACCGTAGCGTCACTCCCACTGCCACCATGCCCACGATCTCGCCACTGGCACTATGCACCGGGGTGATTGCCCGCACCGAAGGGCCAAGCGTGCCGGTGTATTGCTCAACCTGAGTTTCCCCGCGCAGCGCCTGTTCGATGGACCCAATATAGGGTTCACCGATGCGGCGTGGATCGGGGTGGGTCACGCGTAGCCCTTCCGGGGTCATCACGGTAATGAAATCCACCGTGCCGGCGCGCTGACGTAGCCGTTCCACATAGGGCTCGAGACGTCGGGACGGGTCGGGCTCTTCCAACGTTTCTCGGATGAATTGGTCGTTGGCCAAACCTAGCGCCACGGTGCTGACCAGCGCCTTACGATCCTCTGTGACCGTATGGCGTTGTCGGTCGAAGGAGAGCACACCCAAGACGCCGACGGTGAGAATCGCAATGATCAATTGCAGGGCAAAGATACGTGCGGCGAAATTCCACGATTCGCGGGTCAGGCCGGCGTGACGTTGCAGATGGGCCATCGGTGCCCGGGAGTTACGGATTTTCACCTGTCCTCCGCCTTCCTGATCGCTAACCGCGTGCCGAGACGCCGCCATGTTCAATATGAACGCAAATGAGACCCTGATCACCTTAGCGCGCAGGATAGGTGACGAACTACTTGAGTCCGCCGTGACGACCACCGAGTCGACATCGGCGCCTCACATCATTGTGTAGCACCAAGGAGCACGCTATGGCCCAGACCATTACTCGGAACCCCGAGCCGCAACAACCCACCAAGCGCCGCAAGGATCGCACCCACTGGCTGTATATCGCGGTGATTGCCGCAGTGGTCCTCGGGGCCACGCTTGGCCTAGTGGCTCCGGAAGTCGGTAAGGCGCTCAAGCCGCTGGGTACCGGCTTCGTGGCCCTGATCAAGATGATTATTGCCCCGGTCATTTTCTGCACGATTGTGCTGGGCATTGGCTCTATCGCCAAAGCAGCCACCGTGGGGAAAGTCGGCGGTCTGGCGATGCTGTACTTCTTGGCCATGTCCACCCTTGCACTGGGGATCGGCCTGCTCGTGGGTAACGTGATCCATCCGGGTGAGGGGCTGGAGCTTTCTCCGTACCAGTCCGGAGGCGGTCAGGAAAATGCGACCGTTGCCTTCCTGTTGGAAATGATCCCCGGTGACATTCCGGTGCTACCTACTTTGGTTCTGGCGATCCTCGTGGGCTTCGCCTTGCAATCCATGGGGGAAGCCGGCAAACCGGTGATCACCGCGGTGAAGAACATTCAGCTGGTTGTTTTCAAGATCATGATGATGATCATGTGGATCGCTCCGATCGGTGCCTTTGGTGCGATCGCCGCCGTGGTCGGTGCCACCGGGTGGGCCGCAATCGGCTCGATGGCCATTCTCATGGGCGCGTTCTACCTCACCTGCGCCCTGTTTATCACCGTCGTCCTCGGCTCCCTGCTGCGCCTGGTGACCGGCCTGAACATTTTCGCCTTGCTGAAGTACCTGGCCCGGGAATACCTGCTGATCTTCTCGACGTCTTCCTCCGAGTCCGCCCTGCCGCGGCTCATCGCCAAGATGGAACACGCCGGCGTCTCCAAGCCGGTGGTAGGTATCACCGTGCCCACCGGCTACTCCTTCAACCTCGATGGCACCGCGATTTACCTGACCATGGCCGCCTTGTTCGTCTCGACCGCGATGAACATGCCGATGAACCTCGGCGAGCAGATCGGTCTGCTGGTGTTCATGATCATCGCCTCCAAGGGAGCGGCCGGTGTCACCGGCGCGGGACTGGCGACCCTCGCCGCAGGCCTGCAAGCGCACCGTCCGGAACTGCTCGGCGGGATGGGCGTCATCGTGGGTATCGACAAGTTCATGTCCGAGGCTCGTGCGCTGACCAACTTCACCGGCAATGCGGTGGCCACCTTGCTCATCGGCAAATGGACCGGCGAGCTGGATATTGCACAGGCCCGTGCCGTACTAGGCGGTGAACGGCCCTTTGACGAAACTAGCTTGGACGTGACTGCTCACTAAAAGGGAAAACGTCGTAACAACACTGCTGCATGGTGCCTCGCACCGTGCAGCAGTGTTGTTGTGAAGCGCCATCGGTCCACTACTGGACGCCGTGCGCAGTTCTGTGCGGCGTAGCGGAGGTCTAGGATCCTGTCATGAACGAAAACTTGCCGGCCTCGGCCCGCGAACTGACCGACGATGACTGGGCCCTGCTCGCGCTCGCCGAACACACCATCGAGAGCAACACCGATGCTGGTCCCGGGCAAGACGGGCGGCACACCATGGCCGCGGCACTCGTTGCCGGCGACGGATCGCGACATAGCGCGGTAAACCTGTATCACTTCACCGGAGGACCCTGCGCGGAGCTTGTCGTGCTCGCCGCCGCGCGGGCCGCTGGGGCCCGCGATCCGCAAGTGATTGTGGCGGTGGGCAATCACGGTCGCGGCGTCAAAAGTCCTTGCGGCCGGTGCAGGCAGGTACTCGCCGATGCTTACCCGACGATCCGGGTGATTGTGCCGACGTCGTCGGGCTCACGCAGTGTGGCGGCTCCGGACCTGTTGCCGTTGGCTTTCGATCACGCAGCCGAGCAAATTTCCGCCGCCGTACCGCATTCAGCTGACCCCCAAGCTTTGAGTTAAGGTTCAAGGTAAAGGCTCGCCGTGACGGGCAAAAACGACGAATCTTGTCGTGCCCACGCCATAAACTTGAGGGTAAGTACGTACCAACCGAGCCGGAAGTGTGGTCTTCGATCGTGAGTGAGCAACAAGCTGGGAAAATCCGCGGCGCCGGGCTGCTGAAAGAGCCCAAGCCCGTTGGTCCCACCGGCAAACCCCTGACCATTTTCCCGGAGCCGGCACCGTTGCCCTCGCACGGCCCGGCCCGCGTCATCGCCATGGTGAATCAAAAGGGCGGGGTGGGTAAAACCACCTCGACCATTAACCTGGCCGCGGCGCTAGCCGAGTACGGACGCAAGGTGCTACTGGTCGATTTCGACCCGCAGGGCGCACTCTCGGCTGGTTATGGGATGAACCCCCACGAACTCGAACTGACCGTCTACAACGTGTTGATGGATCGCAACACCGGAATTCGCGACGTGATTCGCAATACCGAGACCGAGAACATCGATCTGGTGCCGGCAAATATCGACCTGTCGGCCGCCGAAGTCCAGCTGGTCAACGAGGTCGCTCGTGAGCAGGCACTGGAACGTGCGTTGCGCGATGTCATCGATGATTACGATGTGGTGCTGATCGACTGCCAGCCGTCCCTGGGGCTTTTGACCATCAACGCGCTGACCGCCGCGCACGGGGTCATCATCCCGTTGACGGCCGAGTTCTTCGCCTTGCGTGCGGTCGCCTTGTTGATGGAAACCATCGACAAGGTCAAGGACCGGCTCAACCAGGTGCTCGAGGTCGACGGTGTGCTGGCGACGATGTATGACGCACGCACCCTGCACAGCCGCGAGGTCATCACCCGACTCGACGAGGCCTTCGGGGAGAAGCTCTTCGAGACCGTCATCAAGCGCACCATTAAGTTCGCCGACGCGAACGTCGCCGCCGAGCCCATTACGTCTTATGCGGCGAACCACCCGGGGGCCGAGGCCTACCGCAACCTGGCGCGTGAACTGATCTACCGTGGCGGCGCCCCCTAATGAGTACGATGCTCGCCGAACCGGTCAGCGTGCCTCCGGAAGTTCCCGGGCCGCAGACCGCGTCGCCCGAGCAGTCCGCGGGCTTTCGTCTCGCGCTGGAGAATTTCTCCGGCCCCTTCGACCTGTTGCTACACCTGATTACCAAGCGAGAATTGGAAATCACCGAAGTGGCGCTGGCGGAGGTCACCGATGAGTTCATTGGTTACATCAAGCAGTTGCAGGCCGCCGCGGATGGCAGCAGCCTGCGCGTACTGGATGAAACCACCGAATTCCTTGTGGTCGCCTCGACCCTGCTGGATCTCAAGGCCGCTCGGTTGCTACCGCGCGGCGAGATGGCCAGTGAGGAAGACTTCGAGCTACTCGAGGAGCGCGATCTGCTCTTCGCCCGCCTGCTGCAGTACAAGGCCTTCAAGGAGGCGGCCGGGTGGATCGCCGATCGTTACGATGCGTTGTCCTCGCGGCACCCACGCGATGTGGCCCTCGAGGAGCAGTACGCCCAGCTTTTGCCCCCGCTGGTCTTTGACCTGTCACCGGACGCGTTAGCGGCCTTAGCCCAGGCGGCGCTGGCTCCGAAACCCGAACCGGCCACCGAGGTGGGGGTCGGGCACTTGCACGGGGCGGCGGTCACCATTGCCCAGGAAGCACAGGCCATTGAGGCAATGCTGGTTGAGCGCGGAAGGGCCACCTTCGTCGAGCTGGTCGCCGACGCCGATACCCATCTGGTGCGGGTGGTTCGCTTCCTGGCGCTACTGGAAATGTTCCGCCAGCGCAGCGTGAGTTTCCTGCAGGAGCATGCGCTGGGGGAGCTAACCGTCGAACTGCACCGTGAGGTGAGCTTCGATGCGCAGGCGCTGGAGGATGAGTACGAGGCGAAAGGTGAGCAGGATCATGAGTGAGGTTCCCCGCATCGACGAGCTGCCGGGAGGTCTGTCGGCCGGGCTCGAAGCGGTGCTGATGGTGGCCGACTCGCCGGTGCCGGTAGGGCGTTTGGCACAACTCTTTCAGGTTCCGGAAGCCCGCGTCAGCCAGACCCTAGAGGCGCTGGCTAGCGAGTATGATAGTACCGATCGCTTGCGCGGATTTGAATTGCGACGCGTTGCCTCCGGGTGGCGTTTCTATTCGCGGCGCGATTACGCCGAATTCGTCTCCAGTTATGTGCTCGACGGGCAAACAGCACGCCTTTCGCAGGCGGCCCTAGAAACCCTGGCTGTCATCGCCTACCGACAGCCGGTCTCGCGTGGACGTATTTCGGCGATTCGAGGTGTCAACGTCGATTCCGTGGTGCGCACTTTGCAGACCCGCGGGCTCATCGCCGCCTATGGCGAGGTGGGCGAAGGCGGGGCCACCCTGTATGTGACCACCGAGTACTTCCTAGAACGTCTCGGGCTGGATTCGCTTGACGAACTTCCGGCATTGGCTCCCTACCTGCCCGGTGTGCAGGACCTCGAATCGCTGGACTCGGCAACCGACCTGGCCTAAGCGCCAAGGCGAGACAATAGGTACGCTCAACGACTGACCAAGGGGATACCCACAGCATGAATAACCGTTCCTCCTCCGGCCGTCCGGCCCGCGGCGGCAAAAATTTCGGGGCCAAGAACAGCGGCGCAAAGAATTTCGGCGCCAAGGGCGGCCCGCGCGGCGGTAAGCCCACCGGCGGTAAGCCTTCCGGCTCCGCCGCTGGCAAGGGATACGCTAAGGGGGCGGCCTCCGGGTCGAAGCCCGGTGCCCAGCAGGGGCGCAAAAAGTCCGAGAGCGCGGCCCCGGCCCGCAAGTCCGAGCGCGCCTTTGCCAAGGAGCGTTTCGGGAAGTCGGTGCCCAGCAACTACGCCCGTCCGACGCAGCGCGCCCGGGCTCAGGCCCGTGCCGCCAGCCAAGCCGCGGCGAACAACGAGCAGGACGGTATACGCCTGCAAAAGGTGATGGCCAACGCCGGGGTCGCCTCGCGCCGCGTCTGCGAACAGATGATTACCGAGGGCCGCGTGGAAGTCAACGGCCAGCTCGTGGTCGAACTTGGTGCCCGGGTGGACCCAGAACGCGACTCCATCCATGTGGACGGGATGCGTCTGCAGCTGAACACCGCGCTGAAGTACTTCGTCTTCAACAAGCCAAAGCACGTGATGTGCACGATGGATGACCCCGAGGGCCGCCGCACCATCTCCGACTACTTCAAGAACCAGCACCAGTCGCTGCGCCTGTTCCACGTCGGCCGCTTGGATTACAAAACCGAGGGCCTGCTGATCCTGACCAACGACGGTGAACTGGCCAACCGGCTGCAGCACCCCAAGTACGAGGTGCCCAAGACCTATCTGGTGCAGGTGCCCGGACCACTGCCGCGCTCGGTGGGAAATACCCTGCGTCAGGGCGTGAAGCTCGAGGACGGCTGGGCGAATGTGGATGATTTCCGCATCATTGACACGACCCCGAAATCCGTGATGGTCGAGGTCACTTTGCACTCGGGACGAAACCGCATTGTGCGCCGCATGTTCGACGCCGTAGGTCACCCGGTTCAGCGTCTGGTGCGCGTCGCCATCGGCCCGGTGCAGCTCGGCGATCAGAAGCAGGGCACCATCCGTCAGCTGGGTAACCAGGAGGTTGGGCACCTGATGGCACTGGTGGGGATGTAAGCATGGGATCGTCGCATCTGGCCGGACCGGTGCTGGTGATCGGCACCGGCCTGCTGGGAACCTCGGTGGGACTTGGCCTGCGCCAGAAGGGCGTGGATGTCTACCTGAGCGATATTTCCCCTACCGCACAGGGTATCGCCGTGGACATCGGGGCCGGGTATGCACTGGATACGGAGCAGCCCATCGCCCCGGAGCTCGTCGTTATCGGTGCGCCACCGGATGTCACCGCGGGGCTTGTGGTGCAGGCGCTCGAGGACTACCCGAGCGCCGTGGTGGTGGATATCGCCAGCGTCAAGGGCTCGATTCTCGACGCGGTGCGCGCCGATGAGCGCGTGGAACCCGAAGCTCTGGCCCGCTACGTGGGCACCCACCCGATGGCCGGACGTGAAAAGTCCGGCCCCTCGGCCGCGCGTGGGGCGCTGTTCACCGCCATGCCGTGGGTGCTGTGCGCCCATGAACAGGCGGCGCCCTCGGCGGTCAAAACCGCCGAAGCGCTGGCCATCGACCTAGGGGCCACGGTGCACCGGATGAGCCCGCGCGAGCACGACGAATCGGTGGCGCTGATCAGCCACTTCCCACAGGCGGCCAGCTCGATGATCGCCTCCCGGCTGCTCAACGCCCCGGCGCATCAGCTGGCGCTGGCTGGCAACGGATTGCGAGATACCACGCGCATCGCGGCCAGCGACGAAAAATTGTGGATTCAGATTTTCGCGCATAATGCCGAGGCACTTATTCCGATTCTCAGCGGGATGAAGCAGGATCTTGACCGGCTCATTGCCACGCTGAAGGATCCGCAGGGCCCCGGAGCCCTGCTGGATCTCTCCGAGCTGATGACCGAGGGCAACGCCGGTCACGCCCGTATCCCGGGCAAACACGGTGCACCGCCGCAGGCCTTCGCGCAGGTCACCGTCCTAGTCGACGACAAGCCGGGACAGATCGCGCGGCTGCTTGCCGAAATCGGTGAAGCCGGAATCAACCTCGAAGATCTGCGCATGGAACACTCGGCCGGTTATCAGGTCGGCCTGGTGGACATTTCGGTGCTTCCGGGCCGCCGGGAGGAATTGATTAGCGTGCTCAGCAGCAACGGATGGAAGGTAGCGCAATGAGCGAAAACACATTGGTAGTGGCCATCGACGGTCCCAGCGGGTCGGGAAAGTCGTCGGTCTCCAAGGCCGTCGCCCGACGCCTAGGCGCCGCCTACCTGGATACCGGGGCGATGTACCGGGCGGTGACCTTCGCGGTGCTTGCCGAAGGGACCGACCTGAATGACGCGCAGGCCGTCGCCGAGGCCGTTGAGCAGGCGGACCTGAAGATTTCGACCGACCCCGATCACGAGCAGGTGCTGATCGCCGGGCAGAACGTGACCGAGCAGATTCGCGAACCGCGCATCTCTGAGCAGGTTTCTGCGGTGGCCACCAACCTGCAGGCACGCGCCGAACTGGTGCGCCGCCAGCAGCAGATCATTGCCGAACACGAGCGGATCGTCGCCGAAGGCCGCGATATCACCACGGTGGTCGCCCCCGAAGCTCAGGCCCGCATCCTGCTCACCGCCTCGGAAGAGGCCCGACTGCGCCGCCGTGGCCTGCAGCTGGGCGGACAGCAGAGCCAGGAACAACTGGCCACGCAGGTGATTGAACGAGACAAGAAAGACTCGACCGTGGTGAACTTTACCGCCGCGGCCGACGGAGTCATCACGGTGGACTCCTCGGAACTGGACTTCGAGCAGACCGTGCAGGCTGTGCTTGACGCCATCGGCGCGGCACAACAAAGCTAGAACTAAACCACCTAGGTGCCCATCCTCGGCGAGAGCCGACGAAGATCAACGCCGCTGGCCGAAACCGGCCACGGTCCGAAAGGGAAAACATGAGCGAGAACAATCCCGCCTACGACGAGGACTACATCCCCGCCGCCAGCGACGATATCGCCGAGCGCCTGGCCGAGCTGAGCGACGACGACGCGGCGATCCGTGCCCAAGCGCTGCTAAGCGGACTGGAAGACTACGAGCTGGATGAGGAGGACGCGGCCCTGCTGGCCGGGCTGGATGACACCTCCGCCGATGACGAAGACGTCGTTATCCCGCCGGTGCTGGCCGTTATCGGCCGCCCCAACGTCGGTAAGTCCACGCTGGTCAACCGCATCCTCGGCCGCCGCGAAGCCGTGGTGGAGGACGTCCCGGGCGTGACCCGTGACCGCGTTTCCTATCAGGCCGAGTGGATGGGCCGCCCCTTTACCATCGTGGACACCGGTGGCTGGGAACACGACGCCAAGGGCATTCACGCCTCGGTCGCCGAGCAGGCAGAAATTGCCGCCGATGTGGCCGACGCGATCGTCTTCGTGGTCGACTCCCACGTGGGGGCCACGGCCACCGACGAAGCCGTGGTGAAGATGCTCCGCCGCAAGAAGAAGCCGGTGTTCCTGGTGGCCAACAAGGTCGACGATTTCAACCAGGAAGCCGAGGCCGCGGTGCTATGGGGCCTAGGCTTTGGTCAGCCGTGGCCGGTTTCGGCCCTGCACGGCCGTGGTACCGCCGACCTGCTCGACGCGGTCATGGAGAAGCTACCCGAACACTCGGCCTACGGGGGAGTGATCCCGCGCGGTGGCCCGCGCCGCATCGCCTTGATCGGCCGCCCGAATGTGGGCAAGTCCTCGCTGCTGAACAAGCTCGCCGGTGCCGAGCGCGTGGTCGTTGATAACTACGCCGGTACCACCCGTGACCCGGTGGATGAGCTCGTTGAGCTCGGCGGCCAGGTCTGGCGATTCGTGGACACCGCCGGTATCCGCCGTCGCCAGCACATGGCGGTAGGCTCGGACTACTACGCCTCGCTGCGTACCCAGGCGGCCCTGGAGAAGGCTGAGGTGGCCGTGGTGCTACTGGCCGCCGATGAGGTCGTCTCCGAACAGGACGTGCGCATCATCCAGATGACCATCGAAGCCGGGCGTGCCCTGGTGCTGGCCATCAATAAGTGGGACACCATGGACGAGGATCGTCGCGTCTACCTGGAGCAGGAAATCGACCGTGACCTTTCGCACATCGAATGGGCACCGCGCGTAAACATTTCGGCGCGTACCGGTTGGCACAAGGACAAGCTCGTCCCGGCGTTGGAGACGGCGCTGGAGTCCTGGGATAAGCGCATCCCGACCTCGAAGCTCAACGCTTTCCTTGGCGAGCTCGTTGCCGCCCATCCGCACCCCGTGCGTGGTGGTAAGCAGCCACGCATTCTCTTCGGCACCCAGGCTTCAGCGCGCCCGCCGCGCTTCGTGCTGTTCACCACCGGCTTCCTTGATCCGGGCTACCGTCGCTACATCACGCGTCGCCTGCGCGAGACTTTTGGCTTCGAGGGAACCCCGATTGAGGTCTCCATGCGCATCCGCGAGAAGCGTGGGCGTACAAGGTAGTCCGAATTATGGTGTAGGCTTGTCTAGGAGCTTTTCGCAGGCGGTACCCTTGATCTCACGTTAGGGGAGAACGGTTGCGAAGGCATCGGGCTATGGCGCAGCTTGGTAGCGCGCCTGACTGGGGGTCAGGAGGTCGCAGGTTCAAATCCTGTTAGCCCGACCACGAGGATCGTGTGAAAGCACGACCGGAAGAAGTAAATATTGGACCGTAGGGTCATCGAAAATCCCGTCAGCAATGGCGGGATTTTCTGTGTGCAGTGGACTCGTGAGACGTTGTCTACCGGTTGACCTTGCTGAGCGTTTACGCATACGTGGTAGGTCGAAGAATGCCGTGCGTGCGCTGCACGCATTTCAACGAAAGCCATTGGCCTGAGCTCGGCGAAGTAATAGCGGCCGGAAAAGTATGCCCAACTCGGACGAGGTTGGGTGCCTCCTGGCAATTAATCCTTGGGCTCATCATGAGAGATGCCCACCGTACAACGTACGGTGGGCATCGAGTGCTAGTGGACTAGTCTTCCTCGTCGTTCTCAGACTCGTCATCGTCGTGGGCGAAGGGAATCGGTGCAGACTGATCCTGCTCCCGATCCGGGACGCTGGGTTTGTTCTCGCTGGATTCGGGCGTCTTATCTGGTCCTACGCCTTGCTGTGCGTTCTTCTCTGCGTCACTCATGTCTTTTCCTTTCTAGGAAGAGCTGTGTACCGGGTGGCGGTCCTCACGCTAACCGACGTGTCTCGCCGGTGCATCCATCTTCACCGACTACACAGAATCCATTCAGGGGACATTCGTATAGCTACGTCGTGTTGATGACGTCGAACTGTAGCGACCTGCTTGTCGGCGCCACCGATCCTCCGCTGCTCATCTTCCCGAGACTGGGGCCAGTAGGCCATTCTTTTCTCACCGTGCGCCAGCGTCCGACAGATCAAGGCAGTGCGCCCACCGGCCGCTTGTGGCCCACATCAGGCGCTGCTCCTAGAGATGGGGGTAGACGGACCGTCCCAGCTGACCTAGCCTAGGTTCATGGGAACGTTGTACTACAGCTAGTGATGTGCATTGCGTTGAGCCAAGGCTCCGCTGTTACCTCCGCCGCGTGTGCGGCGCACTAGCTTCTGTTCCTAGCGCTACGGCGCCCTAATTTCTTCCGGCACTCGATGACTGGTGTCCTCGTTTGCCGGACGAGGAGATCCTCGTGACTACTTCCTCCCTTACAACCCCAAACCAACCCGCCGTGAGTCTGGCTGGCGTCCACAAATCCTTCGCCGAGCATGATGTGTTGCGTGGCGTCGAGCTGACTGTGCAGCAACACAGCCGGATTGCTCTCGTGGGCGATAACGGCAGTGGAAAATCCACCCTGCTCGGCATAATCGCCGGGGTGCTGAGCGCCGAGGCCGGTACGCGTCAGATCGTCGCGCCTGGCGGCATTGCTTACGCCGCGCAGGACCCTGACTTTGCGACGCTCGACACCGTGGGCGCCGTCATTGCATCCTTCCATCGAGCGGCACTTGAGCTTGAAGAGCTCCGTCACCAGATCGAACAGCGGCTGAGTCAGGCCACCGGGGCCCAGGCCCAGACGCTCCTTGCCCAGTGGAACACCGTGAACGAGCTCTATCTCAGTCAGGGTGCCGATGGCTGGCGCCGCCGCACCCAGCGAGCCTTGGCTCAGCTGAGATTGGGGGAGTTCCGTTGGGAGCACCCCACCGCCACCCTCTCGGGTGGTCAGCGTGCCCGGCTGGCGTTGGGCTGTGCGCTGAGTGCCGAGGCGGATCTCCTGCTGCTCGACGAGCCAACCAACGATCTCGACGAATCGGCCTTGCGATGGCTCGTTGCTCGCATGCAGCAGTTTCGCGGAACCCTGCTGGTGGCCAGCCACGACCGCCACTTTCTGCGTGCCTTCACCGATGAAGTGCTCGAACTCGATGACGGTATGCTGCGTCATTACGGTGCTGGCTACGATGCCTACCTGAAGAGCAAACGCCGGGAAAGACAAACGGCAGCGGAGCGATTTGAACGATGGCAAGCTGAAGTTCAGGATGCGCGCCGTCTGGTGGAGAAGAATGCGGCCAGGGCGGCCGCCATCCCGCGTAAAGCGCCCAAGGCCGGATTCGGGCATGGGGAGTTCCGGCAACGAAACCGTGCCCATGGTTCGGGCAGCAAAGTACGCCAGGCCAAGGCCCGAATCGCCATGTTGCAGGAGGACCCGGTACAAGCGCCGGCCCCAGCGCTCGCCTTCGCCCTCCCCGAGCACGCACCAGAACCATCCGTCGCCGACGGCGGAGCTCTGGTTGAATTGCGTGATGCCGTGGTCGCGGCGCCGGCTCTAATCATCGGAGACCTGCGTATTGAGTACGGGCAGCGATGGCTGGTGTCGGGAGTAAATGGGGCCGGAAAAACCACCCTTCTTCGTGCGCTCGCCGGCGAAGCGCCGCTGAGCTCGGGAGGCTATACCCGTCGAGCGTCGGTGGATCCCACGTGGCTACGGCAAAGCAGCGAAGGCTACGAGGGGCGTACGGTGCTCAGCGCCTTCGCCCGGGCGCTGCAGCTTTATGCCGAAGATGCCGCGCGGGAACTCCTGCGTGTGGGGTTATTGGCTGGAGAACTGCTGCTGGAACCCGTGGCCAGTCTGTCGGTGGGGCAGCGGCGGCGCCTCGAGCTATCGATTGCGCTCTGTGCCCGGTCGCCGCTGTTATTACTCGATGAGCCAACCAATCATCTGGCACCGGACGTGGTTGAACAACTCGAGCAGGCGTTGGTGCATTATCCGGGTGCCATCTGTAGTGTTTCGCATGATCCGCGGTGGCGTCAGCGATTCCTTGAGCATCCGGGAGGAGCAGGGGAGTTGCTGGTCGCCGATGGGATCGTGCGACGCGTGAGGTGATGAGTCTTCGCGGCATCTTGTGCGCCGGTTCACACCTGACCTATAGTGATTGTGCGATAAACGAATTAGTTGTTCGATTATAGAACTCGATGGTCGCCGACGTCGTCGGCCCGCTCATAGACTAAGGACATCACCGTGCAGTTTCACCACAATGGGTACGTCTCCGGAGACCCGCGCATTCAGCCGGCCGCCGGCGTGGGTATCGATCGCCCCGCCGACTTGCCCGACACAATGGACGTGTTGATCGTTGGTTCCGGGCCAGCGGGCATGATCACCGCCGCCCAGCTGGCACAGTTCCCCAGCGTGAATACCCGCATCATTGAGCGCCGACCGGGCCGGTTGGCCATCGGCCAGGCCGACGGTATTCAGGCGCGCAGCGTCGAAACGTTCCAGGCCTTCGGGTTCGCCGAGCGTATTACGGCCGAGGCCTATCGGATCACCGAAATGATCTTCTGGAAGCCCGACCCACAGGACCCATCGAAGATCGTGCGCACCGCACGAGCCATGGACGACGAGCACGGTATTAGCGAGTTTCCGCACCTGATCGTCAATCAGGCCCGCGTGCTGGACTACTTTGCCGAATTCGCACAGCACTCGCCGGCGCGCATCACCCCCGACTACGGTTGGGAGTTCAAGACCTTGAGCGTTGTTGAAGGCGATGAGTATCCGGTCAAGGCCACGTTGGTACGCACCGACGGCCCCGACACCGGTACCGAACGAACGGTAGCGGCCAAGTATGTCGTAGGCTCCGACGGAGCACGCAGCGGTGTGCGCCAGTCCATTGGGTGCACCCTGTCTGGTGATCAGGCTAACCACGCCTGGGGCGTGATGGACACCCTGGCCGTGACCGATTTCCCCGATATTCGCACCAAGTGCGCAATTCAGTCCGAGGCAGGCAGTATCTTGCTCATTCCTCGCGAGGGCGGCAACCTCTTCCGCCTCTACGTCGACCTCGGCGAAGTGCCCGAGGGAGATCACGGCAAGGTGCGCCAGACCTCGTTGGAGGAGATCATCGACCACGCGCAAAAGATCCTGCACCCCTACACCCTCGATGTGCGCGACGTGCCGTGGCACAGTGTCTACGAGGTTGGCCACCGACTGACCGACCGATTCGACGATGTGCTTACCGAGGAAGCCGGTCAGCGTCACCCACGCGTCTTTATCACCGGCGACGCCTGCCACACCCACTCCGCCAAGGCCGGGCAGGGGATGAACGTCTCCATGCAGGACGGCTTCAACCTCGCCTGGAAGCTCGGCTACGTCCTCTCGGGCCGCGCCCAACCGGAGCTGCTTGGCACCTACTCGGCCGAACGTCAGGTGATCGCGCAAAACCTGATCGACTTCGACAAGCAGTGGTCCTCGCTGATGGCCGCTAAGCCCGAAGACTTCGAGGATCCAAGCTACCTGGAAGATTTCTACGTCCGCACCGCCGAATTCCCGGCGGGGTTCATGACCGAGTACCAGCCCTCGATCCTGACCGGCGACCGCAACTACCAAGAGCTGGCTGGCGGTTACCCGGTCGGCAAGCGCTTCAAATCCGCGCCGGTAACCCGGCTGGGGGATAACAACCCGGTCGAGTTGGGCCATCACCACCGCGCCGACGGACGCTACCGCATCTATGTCTTCGCCGACGCGCCGGCCCCGGGCCACGATTCGAAGGTTGAGGCACTGGCGCAGTGGTTGGCCGAATCCGAGCAATCCCCGGTCAAACGCTTCACTCCGCGGGACTCCGACATTGACTCGGTCTTCGACATCAAGGTCATCTACCAACAGCCTTACACCGAGTTTAACTTCACCGATGCGCCCAAGATCTTCCGGCCCAGCACCGGAAAATTTGGCCTCACGGACTATGAGAAGGTTTACGCGGCGCTCGAAGGCAACGACATCTTTGAGGCCCGCCAGATAAGCCGTGATGGTGCGGTGGTCATCGTCCGTCCGGATCAGTATGTCGCGCATATTCTGCCGCTCGAGGCGACCGAGCAGTTGGCCACGGTCTTCGACGGGCTGCTGGTCGAACAAACCGCATAGGCGTCGCGGTGCAAAAACACCCGGCCTGATCATAGCTCTTGAGCGCTGATCAGGCCGGGTGTTGTACTTCGCGGACGTCGCGGGGAATTTTCCGTCCGTCATCTCGTGTTGACCTAGATGCAGAACCGCATGCTTACGAGAGGACCGCCATGAGCGATGGTTTTACCTTTAACCTACTGAGCGTCAGTGACTCGGCCGACGGGTGCACGGCCGAGGGGTGCGTCATCCCGGGTGGGAGCATGTCTGCCGCAGAGATTACTGAGCCAGCTGCTCACGCAGAAAGTCTCGAAGCACCATCGCGTGATTAGCTTGCTCATTGCGTGCCGCGTAGAGCAACGTTACGCGCTCTTGCGTCGCCAATAGCTCAAGAAAGTCATCCACCCCGGCATTCTCGGCAAGCTCGTGGCGATACATTTGCGCGAACTCTTCAAAATGCGCCGCGTCGTGATTCCAAGATTTACGCAAGGCCGTGGAGGGGGCAATGCCCTTGGCCCACCGGTCGATGGCGACTTCGGCACGCGTCTTGCCGCGCGGCCACAGGCGGTCCACGAGGATTCGGTACCCATCGTCGGGGTCAACCGGAGCGTATACGCGCTTAATCTTCAGCTCTGGTTTCATGGGAGCGTTGCTCTGCCTTCAGTTCCTTGATCTTCGTGCCGCGACGATGCCAAAGTGCCCAACCGGCTATACCGATGAGGAAGA
Organism: Glutamicibacter sp. PS; assembly: GCA_031317595.1. Classification (GTDB taxonomy): domain Bacteria; phylum Actinomycetota; class Actinomycetes; order Actinomycetales; family Micrococcaceae; genus Glutamicibacter; species Glutamicibacter endophyticus. Next base: position 1,518,668 of record JANCMB010000001.1, on the reverse strand, counting down.
GCACTGCGCCAAGAGCGGCCCCGAAGAGCGAGGCACCACCAAACCAGGTCGCTCCCATGGTCAGAATCTGCTGGGCCTTATCCGCCGAACCGGTTGGATTCACGAAGATTCCGAGCGTGAGCCAGTTGGGGGTTGCCGCAATGAGGGCAAGGATGAAAATGGCAATGCGCCACTTCCACGTCAATCGTTTGTAGTGCGCCTGAAAGGCAACGATCAGCGGCACCAACGTGAAGATAAGGCCAAGACTGAAACCGGCCATCCAGCCGCCGGTGGCCGAACCCGCATTTTGCGACGCAATACGCTGTGCCCACCACACGGGGAGGAACACCGCGGCCACAAAGTAGAGCAGGGCGGCCACGACGATGAGGGTAATCGTAAGGATTACCGTGCGCTTGCCCGAGCGGCGCGGCTGGTCATTATTCGGTTGGTCGATAGGACGGGAGTCATCGGTACGATCGCTCATAGCCGCATCATGCCATGAATCAGCCCAAGAGACAGCAAAAAATGTATTGAATTGTTATCAACTTCTGTTGAGTAGGATAATCTGGAGATAGCTTGGTGGTTTGCACCAAGTCCAGTTGAACCACCGGTTGCCAAGCGACTGCTTGTACGTACTTATTGGAGGACCCACATGTCTGCGCATGAACCCGCAAACGGACCCTTTGAATCGGCCTCCGAAACGACGAATATTGCTTTGCCCAGCCAGCAAGCGGTATCCGAGCCGTCGGTGACTTACAACCTCTCTGACGACGAGCGCAAGGCCGTTGCCGCGTTGCCGGAGGGCTCGGCCCTGCTGATTGCCCACACCGGCCCGAATAAGGGAGCTCGCTTCCTGCTGGACACGGAGGAAAGCCTCGCCGGCCGGCACCCAGACGCGGATATTTTTCTTGACGACGTCACCGTCTCACGACGCCACGCCCGCTTCGAGCGTCAGGGAACGACCTACACCCTGCGCGACATTGGCTCGCTGAACGGCACCTACATCAACGGTGACCGCATCGATTCGGTGACCCTGTCCAACGGCATGCAGGTACAAATTGGCAAGTTCCGCCTGAATTTCTACCAGCGTGTACCTAACGCTTAAACTAGTGAAGTCCTAAAACTTCCGCTACCGGGCCTAGCCCGGTGCAAGACCTAAGCAGACCGAGGTGTTTGACCGTTGCCGATCTTTGATGCCGCACGCAGCCCACGATTCGAGGAGATTCGCCCTCAATCTGCTAGGGCTGCGGCACTCAATATCGGTGAGGTGCTCAGTGAGCTCAAAACCGAATTTCCACGGGTTACCGCCTCGAAGATTCGCTTCCTAGAGGACAAGGGGCTCATCAGCCCGCAGCGGACCTCGGCGGGTTATCGGAAGTACTCGCCGGCCGATGTCACGCGCCTGCGGTTTATCCTGGCGGTGCAGCGGGATCAGTACCTACCACTGAAGGTCATCAAGGACCACCTGGATTCGGTGGATCGCGGCGAAACGCCGGCTGCCCTTCCAGGCGGGACGCCCAAGGCCGTCACGCAGGACATGCTTGAGGAGCTGGACGGTCATGCCCGGCCGCTGACCCGGGCCCAGTTACAGGGGATCACCGGGGCCAGTGAGTCCCTGATTCAAGATTTGATCGACTACGGGCTTATCTCCGCCGATAACGGACTCTTTGACGCGCACTGTGTCAAAGTGACCAAGGCGGCGGTCGAGCTGGCCCAGCATGGCGTCGAAGCCCGGCATCTGCGCCAGTTCAAAACCGCCGCAGATCGCGAGTACGCACTGCTTGAAACCATCGTCGGTGCCGAATTACGTCGGGAGGACGTAGCCGCGCGTGCACGGGCCGCCGAAGAGGCGCAGGAGATCTCCCGTCGCTGCCTCGAAATCCACGAGGCCCTTTTGCAGCGTGCTATTTCGCATATCGATCGCTAGGGTGGAAGCATAAACGTCCATCGGAGCAGGAGGGCATGATGCTGGAACTAGAGTTTGCCGGTATTCGCATCCAGTTGCCATCCAACCAGCCGCTGCTACTGCTAAAGCGTTCCGGGACCGATATCTACCTTCCGGTGTGGATCGGTGCCCCCGAAGCGTCGGCAATCGCAATGACCGAGCAAGGCTTAACCCCGCCACGACCGATGACCCATGACTTGATCATGAGCATTCTCGAAACTCTCTCTGCCCGCTTGGAGCGTATTGAGATCGTTTCGGTCAACAACGCGGTCTTCACTGCCGACTTGGTGCTTAGTAACGGCTCCCGAGTTGACGCGCGCTCTTCCGACGCCGTGGCGCTGGCCTTACGGGCCGAGTGCCCGATTCTATGCACCGAAGAAGTACTCCAGAGCGCCGGGGTGGAGATCGACACTGAAGCTCAGAACGCCGAGAACCCAGAGGATGAGCTCAAGGAATTTCGTGACTTCCTCGAGCATATTGACCCCGAAGATTTCTCCTCCTAATTCTTGCTGACCTCGCCACGGGCGACACGGCTTAAACTAATACTTGAAGGTCTTTGACCCGGGGCCCCGTTGGCCGTACCGTCAACATATAGGGATTCCAGTCCGCATGCGGACCGTGGGTCATCATCACTCGCACTTTGTGTAACCCGCTGTCATCCCTGGACGAATGTTAGAGCACTCTATGCAAGGAGCAGTCGGATGGAGACGAACCAGAACGGTCCCCAGCCAGGGGCTATGGCTGGCGAGCGTAGTTCCGTCGGCCAAGGATTGCTTTTCACGGACGACCTTCCGCAGCTAGATGAGCATGCCGGGTACCGTGGGCCGATCGTATGTCGTGCCGCCGGCATCACCTACCGTCAATTGGATTATTGGGCCCGCACCGGCCTGGTAGAACCGGCGGTTCGGGGTGCTCAAGGGTCCGGCAGTCAACGCCTCTATTCTTTCCGAGATATTTTGGTGCTCAAGGTCGTCAAGCGTTTGCTCGACACCGGCGTATCTTTACAGCAAATCCGCTCGGCCGTAATGCACCTGCGCGAACGTGGTGTGGATGATCTGGCCCAGATTACCCTCATGAGCGACGGGGCCTCGGTCTATGAGTGCACAAGCGCCGATGAAGTGATCGACCTGGTGCAGGGTGGACAGGGCGTCTTTGGCATCGCTGTGGGACGCGTATGGCGTGAAGTCGAAGGCTCCTTGGCGCAACTGCCGAGCGAATCCTCGGAACAGCCAGCGGTCGACGAACTCGCCGCGCGGCGAGCGGCTAAGGCCGCCAAGCGTAACGTCGGCTAGCACCTGTACCTATCAATAGCTAAAACCGTGGCCCTCGAATCATCGGATTCGAGGGCCACAGTTTTACTCTTGCTCGGCGGGCGAAGAGCTATGAGTTTTTCGGCTTCTCCGCCGACGCCATGATTTCCTTGAGGAGCTCGTCGAACTGGCTGAGCATCTGTCCGGTGCTCTTCGAGGGCCACTGGTGGACGGAGTAGGCAGCACCCTGGATCTGCTGCCACTCGGGGTGTTCGGGAATTTCCGGCTTCACCATGGAGGTGCCGAACATCTGGCGCATTTCATTCAGTCGGAAGGTGTGCTCGGCCGAGTCCTTGCGTACTCGGTTAGCAACCACGGTGACCGGTCCAAGACTTGGAGCGAATTCGCGGCGGAACAGTTCGAGGGCTCGCTGCGTGCGTTCGGTGCCGGCCACCGAAAAGAGGCTGGGCTCGGCAACGAGCAGCAGCTGATCCGAAGCGCTCCATGCCATACGAGTCAGGCCGTTCAGCGACGGCGGGCAATCGATGAGCACCAGCTGGTAGCCGCTAGTCCGCGAGAGCAATTGGCTCAGGCGGCGCAGGTCACGGGTGCGCAGATCTGGGCGGTCATAAATGCCGGTGAAGGCGTCGCCAACGGCAACGTCGAGCACGGGGATACGTGTGCGAGACTTCTTCTCAGCCGCCTTGGTCTGCCATGAGCTGGCCGCGACATTGTCTTGAATCCGGGCGCGCCGCGCATTTTTGAGCATCTGACCGATCGTCTGCACTCCGTTAGCGCGAACACCCAAGCCGGTGCTGGCATCTGCATGAGGATCGAGGTCGATAACAAGTGTTGGGATGCCGGCGGCCAGTGCTGCTGAGGCCAAGCCGAGTGTTACGGAGGTTTTACCCACGCCACCCTTGAGGCTGCTGATGCTCACTACGTGCACGGGCCAGACCACGCCTTTCGAAAATTGCCGGGAAACGGTATTACCGCTAACTAGTCTCTCCTTATCATAGTGCGCCGAAGCAATTAATCCCGACTCCGCAACATGGGATTTCCCGCACGAATCATCCTAGGCTCGCACCCACCGGGAATACCCTACATTTCTATGTGGTCAGACCATACTCGTAAATATTTGTACATGGTGGCAGGGGTCACTGTAGGGTATGGAAATAACGCGGTGCCGCGCATCGCAACCAGGGACCGAGCACCACTGGTTCAGCCCACTATGGCCATCGCCGGCACGCCCGGTAGATGCACCGACTCGATCTAGGAACACAATGTTTGAAAAAATCTTGGTCGCCAATCGCGGTGAAATTGCGATTCGCGCATTCCGTGCAGGTTATGAACTCGGCGCGAAAACCGTCGCGGTCTATCCTCATGAGGATCGTAATTCTATTCACCGTCAGAAGGCCGCAGAGGCGTATCAGATTGGCGAAGAAGGCCATCCGGTACGCGCCTACCTTGATATCGATGAAATTATCCGAGTGGCCAAAGAGGCCGGGGCCGACGCCATTTACCCCGGATATGGTTTCCTTTCCGAGAACCCGGAGCTGGCACGTGCCGCGGCGCGCGAAGGGATCAAGTTTATTGGCCCGAAGGCCGAAGTGCTTGAACTGGCCGGTAATAAGGTCGCTGCGCTCAAGGCCGCCAAGGCCGCTGGTATTCCGGTACTAGCCTCCTCGGAGCCGAGTGACGATGTCGATACTCTGCTTGCCGAGGCCGACAAGATTGGTTTCCCGATCTTCGTCAAGGCCGTCGCCGGCGGTGGCGGTCGCGGTATGCGCCGAGTAGATAAGCGCGAAGATCTTCCCGAGGCTCTGGGTGCGGCGATGCGTGAAGCGGGCACCGCCTTCGGTGATCCGACCGTCTTCCTCGAGCAGGCCGTTCTGCGCCCGCGCCACATTGAAGTACAGATCCTGGCCGACGAGCACGGCAATATCGTTCACCTCTTTGAGCGCGATTGCTCCCTGCAGCGTCGTCACCAGAAGGTCGTCGAAATTGCCCCGGCACCGAACTTGGACGACGGGATCCGTCAGGCGCTGTTCCGCGACGCGGTGAAGTTCGCTAAGGAGCTGGGCTACCAGAACGCCGGAACCGTGGAGTTCCTCGTCGACACCGTCGGCGAACGCGCCGGCCAGCACGTGTTCATCGAGATGAACCCGCGTATCCAGGTTGAGCACACCGTGACCGAAGAGATCACCGACGTGGACCTGGTGCAGGCGCAGATGCGTATCGCGGCCGGCGAGTCCCTCGAGGATCTGGGCATTAAGCAGGAGAACCTCGCGGTACGCGGTTGGGCCCTGCAGTCACGTATCACCACCGAGGATCCGGCCAACGGCTTCCGTCCGGATGTCGGAACCATCACCGTCTACCGTTCCGCCGGTGGCTCCGGTGTCCGCCTCGACGGCGGCACGATCTACACCGGTGCCGAGGTTTCGCCGCACTTCGATTCGATGCTGGTGAAGTTGACCTGTCGTGGTCGCGACTACGCCACGGCCGTGGCGCGAGCCCGCCGTGCGCTGGCCGAATTCCGTGTCCGCGGTGTGGCAACGAACATCCCGTTTATCCAGAACGTGCTTTCCGACCCGCAGTTCTTGGCCGGAGATGTCGCCACCGACTTCATCGATTCGCGTCCAGACCTGCTGACCGGAAACGAATCCCAGGACCGTGGTACCAAGGCACTGACCTACCTGGCGCACGTTACCGTTAACCAGCCCCACGGCGAACGTGTGGAAGGGATTGACCCGCGCGCCAAACTGCCACAGTTCCCGGGCGACAAGCACGACGAGCCGGAGCGTTCACCGTTCGATGGACCCTCGCCTCGCCGCGTCGTAGCCGATGGATGGCGTCAGAAGCTGCTCGAGCTGGGGCCCGAAGGCTTCGCACGTGCCCTGCGCGAGCAGCAGGCAGTGGGTATCACCGATACCACCTTCCGCGATGCGCACCAGTCGTTGCTGGCTACCCGCGTACGTACCCGTGACCTGCTGGCCGCGGCGCCGGCCTACGCACACAACGTACCGCAGCTGTTCTCCATGGAAGTTTGGGGGGGTGCAACTTACGACGTGTCCCTGCGCTTCTTGGGCGAAGACCCGTGGCGTCGCCTCGAACTGCTCCGTGCCGAGCTGCCGAACATTCCACTGCAAATGCTGCTGCGTGGTCGCAACACCGTGGGGTACACCCCGTACCCGACCGAGGTGACCGACGCCTTCGTGCAGGAAGCCGCGGACGCGGGCATCGACATCTTCCGTATTTTCGATGCGCTGAACGACGTCTCGCAGATGGCCCCGGCCATCAAGGCCGTTCGAGCCACCGGCACCGCCGTGGCCGAGGTGGCCCTGTGCTACACCGGTAACCTGCTCGACAGCAACGAGAAGCTGTACACGCTGGACTACTACCTGGACCTTGCCCAGCAGATCGTCGACGCCGGTGCGCACATCCTAGCCATTAAGGACATGGCAGGTCTGCTCCGTCCCGAGGCGGCTCGCCGTCTGGTGACCGCGCTGCGCGAACGCTTCGATTTGCCGGTTCACCTGCATACGCACGACACCTCGGGCGGTCAGCTGGCCACCTTGATGGCCGCGATCGATGCCGGTGTCGACGCCGTGGACGTGGCAAGCGCCGCCATGGCCGGTACCACCTCGCAGCCATCGGCCTCGGCTTTGGTCGCGGCACTGGAGAACACCGAGCGCGATTCGGGGCTGTCGCTGGATGCGGTGGCGTCGCTGGAACCGTACTGGGAAGCGGTCCGCGCCATGTACAAGCCGTTCGAGTCCGGTCTGCCGGCTCCCACCGGCCGCGTCTACCAGCACGAGATCCCGGGCGGGCAGCTATCCAACCTGCGTCAGCAGGCCATTGCCCTGGGGCTGGGGGACCGCTTCGAGGACATCGAAGGCATGTATGCGTCGGTTAACGCGATGCTCGGTAACGTCGTGAAGGTAACCCCCTCGTCGAAGGTCGTGGGTGACTTGGCCCTGCAGCTGGTCGGCTCGGGCGTATCCGCTGCCGACTTTGAAGCCAATCCGCAGAACTACGATATTCCGGATTCGGTGATCCAGTTCCTCTCCGGCGAACTGGGCAACCCTCCAGGCGGTTGGCCCGAGCCGTTCCGCAGCAAGGCACTGCAAGGGCGTAACGTCCGTCCGCGTGTCGAAGACCTTGAGCCCGAGGATGCTGCGGCCCTGCAGGCCGATTCGCTGACGCGCCGCTCCACGTTGAACCGCCTGCTGTTCGCCGGTCCGACCCGCGACTTCGAAAAGTCCGTGGAGACCTACGGTGACCTGTCGGTGCTGCATACCCGCGACTACCTCTTCGGATTGTCCGCAGGCAACGAGCATGTCATCTCCCTGGGTACCGGCGTGCGTCTGCTGGTGAAGCTGATTTCGATCTCGGAGCCCGACGAAAAGGGGCAGCGCACCGTCGTAGTCAGCCTCAACGGCCAGCAGCGTCAGGTACAGGTACGTGACGAGTCGGTCGAATCCACGGTGAAGACCGCGCCGAAGGCCGACCCGAACAACGCGGGCCATGTGGCCGCGCCGTTCGCCGGAGCTGTGACCGTCAACGTTCAGGTCGGCGACCTTGTCGAAGCCGGCCAGTCGGTGGCAACCATCGAGGCGATGAAGATGGAAGCTGGAATTACCGCCGGAATTTCCGGTGTGGTCACCCAGGTGACCTTGGATGACACCAGTCAGGTTCAGGGCGGTGATTTGCTCGTGGTGATTGCTCCACAGTAAGTGACGCGATAGTTTAGGCCGCGGGCCCATTGCCAAGGCGATGGGCCCGCGGCTTTCGCATGTATTTCGACAACTGGCCGGCAGCTCGAAGACGCCCGGCCATTTTCAGGAGGACCCACGTGACCCGCAGGGCGAGATTTCGGTTCGTGCCCCAGGCCTTAGCCCGTCGCTTCCGCCGCGGGCCAGCGGCCGAGCCAGACCTGCCGACGATACAGGCTGAGATCGCCGAGAGCCTTCGGGCGCGCGGTCAGCGGGTGTCCGTGGTCTTCTTCGCGCTGGATGCCGAGGCCGACTACAGCGCATTGGGCGAGGCACTCGAGCACCGCGCCGAGCGGCTTGCCGTGCCGGTGTCCATCACCTATGCCGGGCCGGCACGCGCCGAAGCGGTGCTGTCGGGGGCGCTGCCAAGCGATGGAATTCTCGTGGTGCTCGGCGGAGCGGTTGAGGATCCCGAAGACCGGCTGATGGACTTGGTGACGTGGCTGTTGGCCAACGGCCGCGAGTCGCTGGCCACGCATCTTATCTACGTGTCCTCACACGCCGGCGACGATTCGCAATCGCTAACCTCGTTCCGCCGTGTGCGCCTCGGCGCCGATTTCGGCGTACCGGTTAACGCTGAAGGCTCCGCTGCCGCCGGCAGTAACCGGTTGGCAGCGGAGCCCTTACTTGAAGCGATCTTTGATCAGGCGACGGGCCTGCCCGAAGCGTAGATCTCGTCAATGACCTCTGCGAAGTCTTTGACGACGACGGCGCGTTTGATCTTCATCGATGGCGTGAGGTGTCCGGATTCTTCGGTGAAGTCGTTGGCGACCACACGGAACTGCTTGATGGCCTCGGCGCGGCTAACACTCTCATTGGCCTTGTCGATCACTCGCTGAATCTCCTGCTTCACCTCATCCAGTTCGATGACCTGCTCCATGCTCAGCGAGGTGTCCAAGTTGTGCCGGGAGAGCCAACCGGGCACAGCCTCGGCATCGAGCGTCACCAGCGCGGAGATGAAGGGCCGTCCATCGCCGATCACCACACACTGGGAGACCAGTGCATCGGCACGGATCTGATCTTCGAGCTGTGCCGGGATCACATTCTTGCCCCCGGCGGTGACGATGATTTCCTTCTTGCGTCCGGTAATCGTCAGGAAGCCGTCCTCATCCAATTCGCCGATATCCCCGGTGTGGAACCAGCCGTCGGTGAAGGCCTGTTCGGTGAGGTCTTCGCGGTTGTGATATCCACGCATCACACAAACGCCCTTGCCCAGCACTTCGCCATCCTCGGCGATGCGGACGGAGTTACCGGGCAGTGGGCGTCCCACGGTACCGATCTTGATCCGTTCAAGAGTGTTCACGGTCAGCGGCGCGGTGGTCTCGGTCAACCCGTAGCCTTCGAGAATGGTCACCGAAATGCCGTTGAAGAAGTGCCCCAGCCGTTCTCCCAGCGGGGCGCCGCCGGAGACGGCGTAGCGGATGTTGCCGCCCATGGCTTCGCGTAGCTTCGAGTACAAAACCGCGTCGAACAGCTTGTGCTTGAGTTTGAGCCCCAGCGGGATCTTGCCCTGCTGCTGTGCCTTGGAATAGGCCACCGCAACATCGACGCCCGCATGGAAAATCTTGCCCTTGCCGCCGTCCTCGGCCTTGAGCATGGCCGAGTTATACACCTTTTCAAAGACACGGGGTACGGCCAAGATGAAGGTGGGCTTGAAGGACTGCAGGTCACCGAGGAGGTTCTTCACATCCGGAGTGTGTGCCACACGGCATGCGGCCGCCACCGCGAGGACGGAGATGAACCGCGCGAAAACGTGAGCCAGTGGCAAGAACATGATCGTCGAGGCGCCGGGGTAGACCGCCTGCGGCAGCGCCAGCGCCGCGTTTTCGGAGAGCTCGACGAAATTCCCGTGGGTCAGTTCGCAGCCCTTGGGCCGCCCGGTGGTGCCGGAGGTGTAGATAACCGTGGCGACATCGCTCAACGAGGCGCTTCGGCGACGCTCCTCGAGAACCTCGTCCGAGATATCGCGTCCTGCGGCCCGCAACTCATCGAGCCCACCTTCAAACTGCCAGACGTGCGACAGACCATCGAGACGTTCCTGATGGGCCGCCTGCCGCACAACATTCTCATGCTGTCCGCTCTCCACGATGACCGCGCCGGCGGCCGAATCGCTGATAATCCACGCCACCTGGCTGGGGGAGGAGGTCTCGTAGATCGGTACCGTGACACACCCGGCGAACCAGATGGAGAAATCCACCAGCGACCATTCGTAGCGTGTGCGGGCCATCAGGCCCACCCGGTCGCCGACCTCTAGTCCTTTGGCGATGAGCCCCTTGGCGATCGCCGACACATCGGCGGCAAACTGGCTGGCCGTGACGTCTTTCCACCCGTTGTCCGACGGAGTAGAGAACAGTGCCGGGTTGGCCGCCGATCGGGCGTGACGCACCAGCAAGTCGGTGACATTCGATTCCTGCGGGACCTGGATGCGAGGGGGCGAAGTGAATTCGCGCATCGGTGGCTCAACTCCTGACGTAATTCTCTAAACCGTGGAAGCTGTGGCGTTAGGCGCGTCACAGTTTGTTACTCAAGAGTAACCCTCTGGTTGTGATCCAGCCAACTCGACTAGACCCTAGCTCCATCATCGCCCGGATCTCGATGTTTCGGAAGCCTGTAGAGCAGATATCCGATCCCAAGCACGGTGATCAGCGCCAAAAGAATGAAGATGAGCCCCGGGGCCGAACGGAAAAACAGAACGCACAACAACAGTCCCAGTGGACCGCCTGCGGCGCCGGTCCACGCGAGGTTGATCTTCGGGTCGCCCGAACCAAGGGCGCTGGGTTCCTGAGGCACGAAGTCCTCGGCCTCTTCATCCTCCGCCGGAGAATAGTCGCGCGGGCCCGCGCCAGGACCGGTGCTAAAGAGTTCACGGAGTCGACGGTCGTTCGCCTCCTTGGCGGCGGCCGCATCCCGCGGGCCTTCGGCACGGTGCTCCGCGTCTGCGGCTGAGTCACCGGTGGTGGTGCGGAAATTGCGCACCAGTTCATCCCACTGCGGGTCCGGGGTGCTCGACGGTTGGTTCTCGCCTGGGTTCATCGAGTACTACTCCTAGTCTTGCCGCTGGTCGCTGACGAGCCCCTCGCCGTCTGCAACCAGCTCCGTGAAAAACTGCGCCGAACGCTCAAAGATCAGCGAGGCATCATAATCAAGCGTGGCCACATGCCGTGAATCAGGCAACGACACCTGCTCACGCAAAATTCCCGGTCGTAATCCGGCCGTCAACGCCCGCACCGACTCGTCGGAAACCACGTGGTCCACACTGGAACGGAAGAGTTGTACCGGGGCATCCACCAGCGGCAACCGCGCACGAACCTGAGCGAACAGCGCATATAGCTGCGCTACGGCGGCCACGGGCGTGCGCGGATAAGCCCGTTCATCGGCCCCTGGGCGAGCAATATCATTGGCAATGGGTTTGACGCTGCGCACGGCCAAGCGCAGCCACTTGGTATATGGCGCCACCCGATTGTCGACGATGAGCCCAGGATTGACCAGACTTACCCCGGCGACATTTCGACGCGTCGCCAAATGCAGCGCGAGCGCCCCGCCCATCGACAAACCCGCGACAAACACCCGCGCATGGCGAGCCTGCAAGTCATCGAAAGCCTGCTCGGTGGCCGCGATCCACTCACCGAAGGGTACCGAGAGCATGTCCTGCCAACGGGTCTCATGTCCAGGCAGCACCGGGGTCGCGGTGGCGAATCCCTGCCGTTCAAAATGCTCAGCCCACGGCTTCATGGCCGCGGTGGAACCGGTAAATCCATGAATCAGCAACACCGCATCACGCCCCGCGGGAGCTGCCTGTTCCAATCTGTTCATCTTGTTCCCGTCGTTTCGTTCGTCACCTGATTCGAGCGTAGTGCACAATGTAAGGGCGCGCAGGCCCTCAGCTAGCGCGTCGTTGAGACCACCGGTCGACCCCAAGGAGTAGTGGTGCTGTACGACTTCCTCAAGCGCTTCGCGGTGCGACCGTTACTGCGGATCTTCTTCCGCGTGAAAATCAGCGGGGTTGAAAATATCCCGGTCGATTCCGCCGCGATTCTGGCCTCAAACCATCTCTCGGTCTGCGACTCGGTATTCCTACCCGCCAAGCTCGACCGTACCGTGATCTTTCTGGCCAAGGAAGAGTACTTCACCGGCACCGGTCTCAAGGGGCGAATCACCGCGTGGTTCTTCCGCAGCATTAACCAGATCCCGATGGATCGCTCCGGCGGCGAGGGCTCGGCCAAGTCACTGAAGAGCGCGCTGGACGCGTTGGCCGACGGACAACTACTGGGCATCTATCCTGAAGGGACGCGCTCGCCCGACGGCAGGCTCTACCGTGCCAAACTCGGGGTCGCCAAGCTGGCGCTCGAAGCGGGCGTCCCGGTGATCCCCGTGGGCATGATCGGAACCAACAAGGTGCAACCCATCGGTCAATGGCTGCCGCATCCGGGGAAAGTTGAAATCCGTATCGGCCAGCCCCTGCGTTTCGACCCGGAACGTTACCCCCACCCATCGGACGACCCGAAGGTCCTGCGTGAGGTAGCCGACAGTATCCGTCGGGCGATCAACGAGCTCTCCGGTCAGAGCTACGTCGATGTCTACGCCCCACGTAAAGCACCAGCCGGTTCAAAGCCCTAGCCCCAACGCCAGCGCGGGCTGTGTTACGCCACCGCGTTACATTCGGGGCAGACCTTTTCACCCGGTGGTCGTAGAATTTTCAGGGTGAGCGAAGCAAAACGAACCCCACTGGCCGGCTCCTCGGTAGCCGGACCCGCCACCGACCCGGAACTGGACGCGTGGCGCTCCCTGCCCATTGCCCAGCAGCCGACTTGGCGTGAACACCCCGACTATGCCGGGGCCATCCAGGAGCTAGGCTCGCGCCCGCCGCTGGTCTTTGCCGGCGAAGTCGACATTCTGCGCGAGCGCCTAGCCGCCGCGGCGCAGGGCAAGGCCTTCCTACTTCAGGGCGGCGACTGCGCCGAAACCTTCGACGGCGCCACCGCCGACAAGATCTCGGCCCGCGTGCGCACCATCTTGCAGATGGCCGTCGTGCTGACCTATGGCGCGTCCATGCCCGTCATCAAGATGGGCCGCATGGCCGGGCAGTTCGCTAAGCCACGCTCATCGAACGACGAAACCCGCGACGGCGTCACCCTGCCGGCCTTCCGCGGCGATATCGTCAACGGCTACGAATTCACCGAGGAATCGCGGGCCCACGATCCAAAGCGCATGGTGACCGCCTACAACACCTCCTCGGCCACCTTGAACTTGATCCGTGCCTTCACCCAGGGCGGCTTTGCCGATCTGCGTAGCGTGCACTCCTGGAATCAGGGCTTCATGGCGAACCCGGCCCACTCGGCCTACGAGCAGCTCGCCAGCGAAATTGACTCCGCCATCCGTTTCATGGATGCCTGCGGCGCAGATTTCGAGGCCCTGAAGCGCACCGAGTTCTTCGCCTCCCACGAAGCACTGTTGCTGGACTACGAGCGTGCGCTGACCCGTACCGACTCGCGCACCGGCGACCCATACGACACCTCGGGCCACTTCCTGTGGATCGGTGAACGCACCCGCCAGCTGGACCACGCCCACGTGGACTTCCTAGCCAAGGTCCGCAACCCGATCGGTGTGAAGCTTGGCCCGAACACCAGCCCCGAAGATGCGCTGGCCCTGGTCGAGAAGCTCGACCCGAACCGCGAGCCGGGTCGCCTAACCTTCATCACCCGCATGGGTGCAAAGAACATTCGGGAGAAACTGCCGAATCTGGTCGAAAAGGTTACCGCTTCCGGTGCTCAGGTGCTGTGGGTTACCGACCCGATGCACGGCAACACCGTCACCAGTGCCAATGGCTACAAGACCCGTAACTTCGACGACGTCATGGACGAAGTACGCGGCTTCTTCGAGGTGCACGACTCGCTGGGCACCTTCCCGGGCGGTCTGCACGTCGAGATGACCGGCGACGACGTGGCCGAATGCCTCGGCGGTGCCGACCCAATTCGCGAGGAAGACTTCGACAGCCTCTACGAGTCGCTCTGCGACCCGCGCCTGAACCACCGGCAGTCGCTGGAGATGGCCTTCTTGGTCTCCACCGCGTTGCAAAAGCGCGGCCGCCGCTAAGGTAGGTGCGCAAAAGGTCCGGGTGGACTGGCCAAATGGCCGGTCCACCCGGACCTTTGCTATGCGTACTGTCGTTCGTTTCGTGCCTTACAGGGTGTACAGCGTAATTTCACTACCCTTGATCGCGGTGGAACCCATCGGGGTTTGCATATGTACCTGGTGGCTCATGCCGCCAAGGACACTGCGCGTCTTGACCGTAAAGCCGGCGTCTTCGAGGGTGCGTATCGCCTCGTCGACCTCCATACCGGTTACGCGGGGCACCTGCACATACTCGGGGCCCTTGGACAGGTGCAGCGTCACATTCTGTCCGCGGTCCAGTTCACCGGTGGCGGGACTCTGCTCGGCCACCTGACCGGCGGGAACCTCCGAGGAATAGCGGTCATCTCCACGCGTGGGCTCAAGGCCTTGCGCGGTGAGCTTCTCGCGGGCTTCCTGTTCACTGAGCCCGATCACTTCGGGAACCGGCACCGGTGGCGGACCGTCGGAGATCACTAGCGTGATTTCACGCTTGCGCGGGACCTGGGTCCCGGCCTCTGGTTGCGTGGAAATAATCTGCCCGGCCGGCACGGTCTCGGAATACTCGCTACGTTCGGATAGCTGAGTCATGCCAAGCTCCTTGAGCTTTTCGCGGCCGGCGTCCTGAGTCATGCCCTGCAGTTCGGGCACGGCGAAGAGCTCCGGACCCCGGGAGATCTCTAACGCCACCCCCTGAAAGCGCATAATATTCTCGCCGCCATCGGGGGAGGTGGCGACCACGCGTCCTACCGCCACGGAGTCGTCGTACACCTCTTGCACGCGTACCGGAATGCCGGCCTCGTCGAGTTGGGCGACGGCCTGTGTTTGCAGCATTCCGGTCAATGACGGAATGCGCAGCACGGTGCCCGGTCCACGACCGAAGAACCACGCCGCGCCGGCCACCAGCGCGAGGCAAAGCACCAGCAACAGGCTGATCCACACCTTCCGGCCGGCCGAGGCCGGGGCCTGCAAGCGGTGCGTTGGAACCTGCGCTGACTTCTTCCAGGCTTTCGCTTCGCGCTTTGCCGCCGCCTTGCTTTGCCGCGCCGGGGATTCCGGCGTAGCCGACGAGGAGGTCGACGGGCCGTGTGCTTCGCGCGGCATCACGGTGGTGGACTCTGACTCGTTGGGTTCCTCGAGGGATGGAATCACCGTGGTGTGCTGTTGGTCAGCGCCGATGACCTCGGTGGCCGCGTCGTGGCTCCCCTCCGAAAGCACGGTGGTGAGCGCGTCGGAGGAATCTGAGTCCTCAGCTCCGGCACCATGGGACTCGTTATCCGAGGCGGGATGCGGCTGCAACCACCACGGGTCACGCTGTTCCTCGCGGTAACGCTGCCACTCGTCCAGACGTTGCTGCACCGAGGTCGGCATCGAGGTGGCGTAGGGCGTCAGGTCGGCAACGCTACCTAATTCATCGGCCCCGAGATCCAACTGCTCGTCGCTAAGCGTCGAGTTGATCTGCGCGATGTCATCGAGCAGAAACCCGGCATGCTGCGGGCGGTTTTCCGGGTCCTTCTCGGTGCAGTAGCGCACCAGCTCATCCAGATCAGGCGCCAACTCTGGGACCAGCTCCGAAGGGAGCGGCATCGGTGAATCTAGGTGGTGTTTCATCAGCGCGGCGGCCGAGGTATTCGCGTAGGGCAGGGCACCGGTAAGCATCTGGTAAATCATGATGCCGACGGCGTAGATGTCGCTACGCGCATCGGCGGGGGAACCGGCGACCAGTTCTGGGGAGACATGCGATAAGGTCGCCACCAGCGTTGCCGACTGGGTGTGCGCACTGGCCTCGCGGGCCAGGCCGAAGTCGATGAGCTTGACCTCGCCGGTATCGGCCAGCAATACGTTGGCCGGCTTCATATCGCGGTGGACGATGCCCTGCTCATGTGCGGCGGCTAGCCCGCGGCAGACCTTCTCGAGCACGCTCAGCGTCTGACGGGGAGTGAAGCGCCCACGCTCGGCAATGACTTCGGCCAGATTCCGCCCGCGTACGTACTCCATCACTAGGTACACCATGGAGCCGGAAACCGCGTGGTCACGGATCGAAACCACGTTCGGGTGCACAATATTGGCCGCAATGATCGCTTCGGATTCAAACCGCTGGCGTACGGTGGATTCGCTGGCGTAGTTGGTGTGCAGGACTTTAACCGCTACGGAGCGATGCAACCGCAGATCGATGCCGCGGTAAATGGACGACATGCCACCGGAGGCGATCTGCGTGTCGATGCGATATCGCTCATCGAGGACACGGCCAACGAGCGGGTCGGGGCGGGACTGACTCATCGGTGGCGCGCACCGGCGCCAAGGGCAGGAAGGGGAGCGGCCAACGTCACCAATGGCTCCTTTCGAACAGGGGTACTAGTTAATACGATACCCAGCCGCGGACCGAATCTTTGGCTTTAAAGCACTATCCGCCAGAGATCACGCTCTGGCGGATAGTGAAAAGCGGCCGATGAGGCGCGATGCTGACGACTAGGACGCGCGACGAGCGCGTGCGGCGCGGCGCTTAAGTGCGCGACGCTCGTCCTCGCTCATGCCACCCCATACACCGGCATCCTGACCGGACTCAATGGCCCACTGCAGGCAGGTCTCGGTAACTTCGCATCGACGGCAAACGCTCTTGGCTTCCTCGATCTGCAGCAATGCCGGACCGGTGTTGCCCACCGGGAAGAACAGTTCAGGGTCCTTGTCCAGACACGCTGCGCGGCTACGCCAATCCATGCTTAATGATGCTCCTTGAAATTCTGTACATTCTGGGCCGTCTGATCCGTTCCCACCCAGCACCCGGGGCATATCAACGGCCGAGCGCAGTGCGAATAATGGGGGTATACGGGAAGGCCTCCGTAATGGCTGGCCGCCGACGATGAACGCCCGGCTGAACCAACCTCATAAGGTTTTCATGTTACGTGGAAGTAAACAAGGGTGAATGCGGCGAAAAATAGCCCATGGGCTGAGTGCTTTGTCACATCGGATACGGCGTACCAGCTCCCGCGACATTTGCCTAGTCCCCATCTAGTTTGAGTTTGTCACAGGGCCAAAAGTACTGTGAATCCCGTGACGAACACACAGACACCTGCCACCCGTCCCGCCACCGTGATGGTGGTGGCCGCACTGGTGCTCATCGAAGCTCTCGCCGTACTTGGCTACGCCGTGTACTACCTTATGCATCTTGGCGATGCAGGAGAACTGAACATTGGCGGCCGCATTTTCATGCTCGTCCTGTGCGTGGGTGCTGCCGCGTGGCAGTTGAGCGTAGCCGTGAACTTTTTCCGCGGCAGAGCGTGGACGCGGGCGGCCATTATTGTTTGGCAACTTTTCCAGGTCATTATGGCCGTCACCTACTTGCAGACCTCGATGTTCGTCATTGCGTTGGTGGCATTGTTGATCGCCGGTGGCGCCCTGATCCTGCTTTTTGCTCCGGCGACGACGGCCTATCTGGGGGACCGTCCACAGCGTTAAGCCCGTCGGTCAGCGGTAGTCGAATCAAGCGCGGTTCCCTCTCGACGAGGGTCAGCGCGCGCACGGGGGTTCGGTCGTTCTGGCGATCGGATGCAGACCGGGGCGAGAGCGGTGCCCAACTCAGCGGCTGGACATCCATGGAGTGTAACGGTTCGACCGCCGCCACGGTCCGTTCGTCGAATCCGGCGCCGAGGCCAAGCTCGTAGGGTAGGCGCACCCCCGGAGGCACAAAGAGAACCAGCCGAAGTCCACATGCCAGCGCCTGTTGTATCGATGTAGCCACCGCAGCCGGAGCCGTCGAATCGAAGAGCACACCGTAGATCGGCGAGTTTTGTATGTCGGTCTCGGGCGTACACCGGGACGACAGTTCCGTTGCCCCGGTAAGCAAGTCGACACCCCATAGTCGGCACAATTCCTGGGCCACCCGAACCCTCAGCGCTGAACGGGCAACCAGCACCACCGACATCGGTTCGGGTACCAAAGCGACTGTGCGCGGTTGAAATCCACTGACCCCGAGTTCGAAGGCGCCACCGCCGAACACCGGCACGGGGTCCTGCCTGTGCGCAACGTCCGAGAGCTGATCGGCACGGCGTGGTTCGGGCGCGCAAAGTTGAAATTCTTCCTGCAGTCCGGCGCGTACCCGTATCCCGCGCCCTTCGTTCTCCCCGACCGGTGGTAGTTGCGGCCAGAGCATTCGTAGTGACTGTGGTGCATCGAGCGGGAAATACCACTGTTCGGCACACATCGAACTGGCTTTGAGGCACGATTGGTCACGATCGGCCATGATCACGACTTGCTTCTGGGTTCCCTGACTCGTGCGCAACAGCATGCACAGGGTCTCGTCGAGCCGTTCGAACCGGCGTGGAGGCATGCGCTGCTGCAGGTCGGCGGGGTAGCGCACCAGCACGATGCTCTCCTGCTGATCCGGCGCATCACGCACCATATCTAGAACGTCCTCGAAATGATACGGATCATCGCCGTCGGCATGGATCAGACCGGGGGACGTCGCGAAGCCGGAGGGTAGCGCGCCGAACAGCACCACGTGGCGCCCCGAGGTGAGGAGCAATTGGCTGAGCATCGCGCCGCCGGCCTGGGGCAGGCCGCTGACCAGCAAGCTTGGGGTTCGTTGCCGGTCCAAGCTCAATGCCCGAAGCGTGCCACCGGGAATGTCATCAACTAGGCCGAGCATGTCGGGGTCGGCCAGGCCCATGCGTTGGGCGACCTGATGCACCTCTTGGGTTTCCGGTAGGGGTGCGGCGAAGGGGTTCGTGGGGAGGGTCGTGGCGTGTTGCGCGAGCTCGTCTACGCGTTCGGCAAGCGCCTCTTGCAGGGTGCGTTCGTCATCGGGGTGGCCCACCAGCCGTGCCGGTGCTAGAGCGAAACCCATGACCTGCCGCTCGGCCAGCCAACCGTGGGCCGCACCGGGCACTGCTCGATGGAAGCAGAACTCGGTGACCGCCCCCGAGCCCCGTTTGATCACCGCCTGCCCCGGTTCGGTGAGTTCGGCGGCGCGCGCACTGCCAAGCAGCTCCATGGACTCGGCCGCCTGGGTGACACGCAGTGCGATGACCGTGGCGATATTCGCGCGGGCCTGACCGGTGAGCGTACCTCCGGGGCGCTGGGTGCTCAGCAGTAGCTGTACGCCCAACGCGCGACCCACGGTCGCGAGCCGTTCCACGCGAGCCGTGGCAGCTGGCAGCGACTCGATGAAAACGCGGAACTCGTCGATCACAACTAGCAGCCGCGGAACCGCTGGCGTCGCGCCCACCCGTTGATAGTCGGCAATATCGCTACACCCGGCTGCCGCGAAAAGCCGTTCGCGACGCAGAATCTCCGCCTCAAGCTGCCCGAGGAGGCGCTGTGCCGCCGCTTCATCCAAATCCGAGCAGGCCAATTGCACCTGCGGTAACCCGGCCAGCGGTCCCAGTCCAGCGCCGCCCTTGAAATCAACGAGGATGAGCGCCAACTCTTCGGGCGCATGAGTAGAACAGAGAGCTGCTACGATCCGGCGTAACGCCTCCGACTTACCGGATCCCGTCGTGCCGCAGAGCAAGAAATGTGGGCCATCGGCCAGCAGATCCAGTGTCACTTCGGCACCCTGCGGTGCGCTGCCGATCACACATCCCGCTGCGGAGGGCTCGGGATGCACCGACGAACCTAGCCGAGCAGGCGACCGCGGGGCATCGCGCAACTCAAGCCGAAGGTATTCCTCGACAAGACGCGAGAGCCGGGTGGGGCAAAGTCGTGCCAGAGTCTGCAAGTGGGCCCCGACCTCGGCGAGGTTGGCGCCCGCCCCATGTACATCGACCCAGTACTCGGTGCGCACAATTGGATCTCCCACATAGAGCACGAGCGATGCTTCCGGGGCCGGCTGCAATCGCGTGCCCACATAAATTGTGCGCACGGTATCCCCGGGCTGAGGCTTCCGAGTCGAAGCCGCGGGAATGTAACCGGTGCTCACCTCTGGCAGCAGTAAGAGGTTTGAGGGCAACATGCCCAGCGCCGGTTCGAGGATCAACCGTAGCCGGCCGCCGGTGAGCTCTGGCAGCATTCCGGCAATGAGGGCGGCGAGTAATTCGGCGCAGGGCTCATCGCGCTCGCCGACCAGTTGCCAGGTTCCCGGCCGCATCACCGTAAAGATGGGTGAGTCAATATCTAGCCGTAGGGCCCGTGCCTTTTCGCGACGTCGCCGGGCCGACGACGAGCTCTCATCGGCGGGTTCGGCCTGGTAGGGCGCAAAACGGCCGGTGCCCCAACGTAATACCGGAGCAGCACCACAGGAAAGACCGAGCCTGCGCCGCGCCAGCCCGGCGCGGGCCACCACGCCCACCGGCTCCGCCTGATGCTGCCGATGTACTTGCAAGGCGGTCAGGTAATGGCGTAGTTCGCGACGGAATTTTCGGCGCGCTCGTAGCAGCCCGAGGGCCGGGACGATCCCCATTAGCGCCGAGACACCGCAGAGCGCTAGAAAAATCAGCGATCCGGTGAGCGTGGCGAGCAGCAGACCACTGATAAGCGGAACTATTGCGGCCGCTAGATACGACAGCGCGCGTTTACTGTCGGGATTCGCCGGGGCCGCGCCCACTCGCGAACGCGCCAGGACCGCCGGGTCAGACAGCGCGATGGGATCGTCGACATGCAAGATGGTGTGGCCAAGTTTGAGCCGCATGCCGCGCCGCAACACCGCCTGCGTGACAGGATGAAAGTCCTCGTCAGGCTCGGCGACCTGCAGCTCACAACCGGGCCGGGCGCTCACCCGGAGCTCCAGATGAGTGACGACGAGTTCGGCATGCTGCCGGGCCACCGTTGAGTCGTGTAGCCCCAGCGCGCCCGTGCGCCCCAAGATGTAGCGCCCCGGCCGCAAGGTGAGCGCCGCGCCGGCATCGATTCCGTCGGCCACAAAGAGCTCCAAGGTGCTTAACGGTTGAGAATCTGCCACCGATTCGAGGCTAGGCACGTCGCTAAGGAGTAGCGGACGCTGCGGGTCAAGGCGTTCTAATTGAGCTAAACGTTGCGCGCCGAGGTACCAGCGCACCGGCCCGTAGTGGCTTTCCAGCAGTCGAGCCAGCCCCGGCCCATCGAGCGCCTCGGTCACCGTGAGATTGAATTGGCGCACGCTGACAGAGCCCTTACTGTGGGCCAAAAGCAGTTCGTAACTAATCACCGTCGGCAGTCCTCCACGTCATATTTGCATGCGTCGTCCACCCCAGACTGAAGGGTATTCGTGCAGGTCAAGGAGCACTCGGTGCCGTCTGTGGATAGCAATACGGGGTTATGCACAATCGCTTTTTCGCTCTTGTTTCCACCGGGGCGCCCCATTAGCATTCCGTTCAAGAACGAACCCGTCGCCCAACGCAGGGGCGAGAATGTTGGCCTTGGCCTGGCGGCCTTGGTAGATCCCGCCGAAGTCGGGAAACGCCGTAGTGTCCGGCTCAAGGACGAGATCATGGACCCACTGGGATCAATTGAAAGCGACGTACGCGAAATGGTGCGTCGGCGGGGGATCGACCCCGCGCAAGACACCACCGCGTTGTCGAAGCTGATCGACGAAGCGGTTGCCGATTACGACGAGCGGGCCGTGTTGGGTGCGGTACCACCGTTGCCGTCGTTAGCCGCGGCGCGTAGACAAATTCACGACAATATTGCCGGATTCGGCCCGTTGCAGCCCTTGTTGAACGATCCATCCGTGGAGGAAATCTGGATCAACGCCCCGCATCAGGTCTTTTGCGCACGCAGCGGCCAGAGCGAGTTAACGCATATCCGGCTGGATGCTGGTCAAATCGCGGATCTGGTCGAACGCATGCTGAAAATGTCGGGGCGACGTCTCGACCTCTCACAACCCTTCGTCGACTGCCAATTACCCGATGGGTCGCGTCTGCATGTGGTAATTCCCGACATTACCCATGAGCACTGGGCCGTGAACATCCGCAAATTTGTGGCCCGCGCGGCATCCCTAGAAGATCTCATCGAACTGGGCTCCATCAGCGAAACGGCCGCACAGTTTCTTTCCTGGTCGATCGCCGCCGGCATGAATATTGTGGTCACCGGCCCCACACAGGCTGGTAAAACGACCATGCTCAACTGCTTAGCCTCCGCGATTGGCTCCCGCGAACGAATTATCACCATTGAGGAAATTTTTGAGGTGAAACTGTCCCATCGAGACGTGGTCGGGCTACAGACCCGCTTGCCGAATCTCGAAGGCACTGGAGAAATCTCGATGCGGCGTCTGGTCAAGGAGGCGTTGCGAATGCGCCCGGACCGTATCGTGATCGGTGAGGTCCGCGAGGCAGAGTCGCTCGACATGCTGATCGCGTTGAATTCCGGGATCGCCGGTCTATGCACCCTGCATGCCAATTCCGCGCGAGACGCCATCACCAAAATCTGTACACTGCCGCTACTAGCGGGACCAAACATCACAGCTGACTTCGTAACGAAAACGGTGGCGTCCTGTATTGATCTTGTCGTGCACTGCACAAGAGACGCTGAAGGGCAGCGCTACGTGGAAGAAATTATCGGCCTGAAGAACCGTGTCGAAGACGGTGGTCAGATCGAGACGTCGACGCTCTTTGAACGGCACGGCGACCGGCTCGTTCCGGCGGGCGGCGCGGATTTCAGCCATCGAAAGTTCGAGTTGGCCGGTGTGAACATTTCCCAGATGTTGGGGGACCGGATATGAGCCTGCTCATTGGAGCCACATTTGGGTTAGGCATCGCCTTCGCTGTGGACTGGTTACTGTTCGACCCTTGGCGCAAACCGGTGCGGAAACCGTCGCGAATCCGGCAAGCCTTACTCCGGGCCGGCATTATCGGACTGAGCCCGGCGAAATTTGTCATGATTGCTTTCGCCTGCGCTACCGTCAGTGCCCTGCTGACGATAGCGCTGACCGGTTCGATGCTTTTCGCAGCCATCTTCTTCCTTTTTGGCGCCGGTGCGCCATGGGCCTACCTGCGGCATCAGGCCACGAAACGACAAGCCTTGTTGCGCGAACAATGGCCCGAGGTTGTCGACCACCTTCGCAGTGCGATCCGAGCCGGTCTGTCGTTACCCGAGTCGCTTAGCCAACTCGCTGAGGTTGGGCCGGAGATATTGCGCCCCGCCTTTCATGAATTTGCGCTTGATTACCGGGCAACGGGAAAGTTCACCATCGCCTTGGAGCAGCTCGCCGACCGCCTAGCAGACCCGGTGGCGGATAAGATTCTGACCACTTTGCGAATCACTCGTGAAGTCGGTGGCACCGATCTGGGGACGACGCTCAGCACGCTCGCCGCATTCCTCCGCGATGAGGTACGCACTCGTGGTGAATTGGCAGCCCGCCAATCGTGGATCGTTTCGGCATCTCGTCTGGCCGTCGCGGCACCGTGGATCTTATTGCTAGTCCTTGGCACACAAGACGCGGCGCAACAGGCGTACACAAGCCCAGCCGGGGTGATGCTACTCATCGGCGGACTGGTCATCTCGCTAATCTGCTACCGCATCATGCTGCGCCTAGGCACCCTGCCAG
Source organism: Glutamicibacter sp. PS (assembly GCA_031317595.1). Taxonomy (GTDB): domain Bacteria; phylum Actinomycetota; class Actinomycetes; order Actinomycetales; family Micrococcaceae; genus Glutamicibacter; species Glutamicibacter endophyticus. Next base: position 1,495,154 of record JANCMB010000001.1, on the reverse strand, counting down.
TGGAGGAGCGGGTACTGACATGAGCGGCTATTTCGGGTGGGCAGTCTTGTGCGGGCTCGGCATCGGCGTGGGATTGTGTCTTGTCGTGGCACGGGTTCCAGCTTGGCGCTCAAGTACTTTTGTCGACCGCATTGCCCCGCATATTCGTGTCGGTCAGCGCCCTTCGCGGCTGCTCGTCGAAGGATGGACACAACACCACAACCGTTTGGCTCTGGTCCAGTTCCTTGACCCGCTCGTTGAGCAGATCCGTCGTCGCATTCGAACCCACAATCCCGGAAATCAGGTATTGCGTAAACGACTGGCCGCTGCCGGTTCGAAGATGTCGGTCATCGATTTCCGAACACAACAGGTACTGAGCATGATGGCAGGCATCATCCTTGGGGCAGTAGTGGTGACGTTGGCAGGTTTCGGCCGCAGTTTGGACCTAGTGCCATCTGTCTTCCTCGTCGCCACCTGTGGCGTAGTGGCCTACCTGTTCAGAGGTTGGATCCTCGGTGAACAAGTGGCAAGACGTCGTCGCAAGATCCTGACACAATTTCCCACCGTGGCCGAGGTTATGGCCTTGGCCGTCGGGGCCGGTGAGTCAACGGTAGGTGCCATTGAACGGATCTCTGCAACGTGCCGTGGAGTTATCGGTGAAGAATTTGCGGCCATGATCAACGAAATTCGTGCTGGATCCTCCGTTGCCAAAGCACTGAATGAGATGGCCGACCGAGTCCAGGTCAGTGCGATCACGCGCTTTGTCGACGCGGTCAACGTCGCCACAGAACGCGGAACTCCCATTGCGCAAGTCCTGCGAGACCAAGCCCAAGACGTTCGAGATGCGGCGAAGCGTGAACTCATGGAAGTCGCTGGCAAAAGAGAAATCAGCATGCTGGTCCCCATAGTGTTCGGCGTTCTGCCCCTTACCGTCATTTTTGCGGTCTTTCCTGGCCTCGCATTGTTGGAGGTGAGTTATTGACCAAATCCTCCGCCGTTCATCAATTTCCCGCTACCCTAACCGATCAGGAGAACTCACCATGGACCGCATGACCACTATCTTTTTACAACTACTGAACACATTGCGCCGGATCGTTGAACGTACGTGGGCACGCTGGGCGCCTACCGTGCGCGATAGCCGCGGAGACGTACCCGGCTGGGTAATGATTACTCTCGTGAATAGGGTCTAATTGCTACTCGGCTCTGACTTGGGCTTATCCTCCCATTTAGCGACAATCCTAACCTCCGACTGAGGTCGTTTCGACGTCACGACAATCTTTCCCACGACACGGGACAGGATCTCCCGCCGCACCGTCAACGGCATCTGATCCCAGTGGTCCATCAAATCCGGCGCCAACTCCACAGCCGGCTTCCGGGAAATCACCCGCGCCTCCATCAGGTCATTCTCTAGCCGGCTCTTCTCCGACAGAAGCTCGTCCCGCATCCGCTGGTACACGTCTGCTGGGATTAGCTCATCGATGAACCGAGTGGTGAGATTGTCCAAGCGCGCGCTGTTCTTTATCAACTGCCGGTTCAACGCCGCAGTCCTGTCCGGCAGCACCGGCATCTTCACGGTGGCGCTCGCCGCCTGAGCGTTGAGCTCCTCGACGAGTTCACCGAGCCAAGAGCGTAGCGCTGCCATGATGACTTTCTCGGTGACGTACCCGCCCGGGTGGATCCGGAAATTGGCTGCTCCCGAGCACCGATATTTGAGTGTGCGGTCGTGGCCAAAAAGACCGGCATACATGCCGTAGCCGCACTGTCCGCAGCAGATGTACCCGGTGAGAAGGTACTGGGTCTTTTCTCCCCGGCGGTGCACATAACGGGCCTTCCTACGCACCAGGTACTCTTCCCATTGTTCTTCGGTGATCAGGGGCTCGTGAATGCCTTGATAGAGCTCACCCTTGTGCGTGAACTTGCCGGAGGCGAACGGGTTATCTAGGACCCGTTTGATGGCACGGTCGGACCAGAGGCCGGATTTCGTGGGGCCGTAGCCGGGGCTGGGGCGTACGTCGGTGCTGTTAAGCCACGCGGCGATGGTCTGGAAGGAATCGCCGAGTAGGTAGCGCCTGTAGCTTTCCTGGACGATAGGGCCCTCGATGGGGTGCGGGGTGAACCCTGTCGAGCGGTTGTAGTTGTATCCGAAGCGTTTCCTGCCGCTCGCTGGCCGGCCGCTCTCGACTCGGCGCCGGTGGGCTTCGCGCCACGTGTCACCGATCCTTTCGGATTCGAAGGCAGCGAACTCGGCGAGCATGCCGCGGGCGAACCGGCCGGTCGAGGTGGAGACGTCCACGGACTCGGTGGCAGACTCGATGCGGCCGCCAGCGCTTTCCACCTTGTCGATGGCCACGGCCCAGTCCAGGCGGGCGCGCGAGAGCCTCGACCACTTCCACAGGACGATGACCTCGGCATCGCCGTTCTCGATCATGCCCATGACGCGCTGTACGGCGGGGCGGTTCCAGGTGCGGCCGCTGATGCCCGGGTCGGCCTCGACGGCCACGACCTGGTAGCCGGACTGCTCGCAGTATCGCCGGCCGGCATCTTCCTGCAGCTCGAGGCTGATGGAGTCCTCGCGGGCGATCGACTGCCTGAGGTAGAGCACGGCGCGGGGCCGCACCGGCGTAGTTTTCTTGGCGTTCATGACGTCACTTCCTCGCTTCGTAAGAGGTTGCTCTGAGTCTGGCGCTGCACGCCATCAAAAGGGGACGATGCAGAGCGCACAGTGGAATCCAGCTCAAGCGACGTGGTCGCTCGGCGGCCACAGCTCCTGGATCTGATCACCGTCGAGGGTCCGCAGCCGATCGATGATCACCTGCTCGGTAACCCCAAGCTCTTCAGCCATATCGGCTGGGCAAGAAGCCCAACCCGCAACACGCCGAAGGTCTTCGTAGGGGACCAGGTACCGAGCGACTTGGAGGCAAACGTCGCGTTCAACAGCTGGCGGCTGGCAACCACGATGACCACTACTGATATGGAACATTTCGTGCATCAAGGCGCAGCGGATCTCGGCGCGACTCAGATCAGGATCAATCCAGATGCGCTCGCCGTCGGTAGCTGCGGGAATGGCGTGGTTGGGGCGCTCCCAGATGATTGTTGCTGGGGCGATAGGTGGTTTGTGCGTCGGCTGGTGCAACATGATTAGAAGATATGTTCGAGTACATGTGACCTCAAATGTTACATGCAGGATTTTCTAGCCCAGTGCGACGAAGTGCCTTAGGTGATTGGCCGAAGTGGTTCTTGGATTAGATGAATTGTGACGTTTGTTGACTAATCAGATTTGCCGGTAGTCATGGGCAAGCGTCGGAGTAAGTCAATTACTTCGGCCGGGGTGATTGTCGAAACAGCCTTGTCGCTCTCAGGATCTGTGACACTTGGTTCAGCCTGGGTTTCCGCCCCTTCCCGTGCGCGCCCAAGTTTGCTTGGGAGGGTTGGGTCTGGACCAAAAATCCGAGCTGCGAAAGCTCGTCTAATCTCGTCTCTTTGGGCTGTGTTCGCAATCAAATCTGTGTATGCGCGAAACTCTGTGATCTGAACTTCGGTCACTTTGGACCACGTAGAAAGTGTTCTGTAGTGGGCGGCCTGACGGCTGAGGTAAGTTGCCAGGCCAAATGCGCCACCTGTCAACGCTAGGCGGTAAATGGTTTCCGTAAGTTCCATGGTCCGCTCGGGGTGCGCCAAGGGGGATGTAAAGAAGGCGAGAATGATGGCGGCACCAAATAGCAAGCCGGCCAGCCAAGTGAAAGTGACGAAGCTCCGTTTGGACTGCTTGGCAAGGTCCGAGAATGTAGTACTTAGATTCTCGGATGCCGACGCCTCGGCTTCTCGCTGTGCTTTCTCCAGAGCGGCTTGCGCCTGACTAGCCATGTCTTGTGCTTGGTATAGCTGATCATTAATCTCTATCAAGCGGTTACTTGCAGACTTCTCAAAATGCGCGAGAGTCTCTTGAGCGTTGCTTTCGTATGCGTTGAAGCGATCTGGTAGGCCCTTGAGATTTTGCCCAAGAGCTTCCAATTCTGCGACTTGTTTCTTTAAGGATTGAGACGACGCTACGGCTGCATCAAGTGCTGAGAGATGCTGCTCGGATTCTAGAATCCGGGACAGGTCTCGAATGTCGAGGGCCAACTCGTTGATGCGACCCCGGCGGCTGTCGCCTTCTGGCAGGTTAGGAAACCAGGCGCGCAAATTGAAGTCCATCGAAAACTCGTTATTGAGCCAACTGATGGCCTTCTGGCACCCTTCGAAAGTGGGGTTTTGGGCGAGTTTGATACGACCCTTGGCGCCTGTTAGAAGTTTCCTTAGGCCAATCAGGTTCTGTGGGTTCAATTGTCCGAGGAAATCTCGAGCCAGATCCTCAAATAGTTCAGTGTGTCGCCTGAAGTAACTAAGAATCGCCTTCTGGACGTTCATGACTCGAGGAGATTGCCCAAGTTCGACCCACTGGGAAAATTCGGACGCTGTGCTCTCAATGGCGGTAATTACCTGGCCATACGCATCTTGAATCTCGCGTCCTGCAGGTTCAAGCTCAATGGGAATAGCCATCGCTGCCAACTACTTTCTACATGCATTTTCTGGGTCAATGTTTAGTGGTGACTGAAATCAGGGGTCTACTTCTGAGTTCTGGTGATCTTCGCCTCGGGTGCCGTGTATACGGTCAAATTTCTCACGCTCGGATTCGAAGTACGGGTGTGCGGCGAGCTGCTCCAGTGGTGGGAGCGGATGCTCCTGGGCTTCGTTGCCGTGTAGTTGAGGGATCCCTGCTCGGTCTATGTCGAGCTCAATGTCATTCGGCCGCGGGTAAGTCTCGCTCTTCTGTCCCTTGCCAGGGTGATCGGCCGTCGCCACGGATCGCATAGAACGCGGTGGCTTGTCTTGTGGATGCTGTTCGTGTTGAGCATTGGTCTGTGCCTCTAGGTCGACGAGGACCCGCACCATGTCTACGACTGCTTTCCGGGATTTCGGGGACAGGTTGTCCGCGCCAGGTGGTAGTTCGTCGGCGAGTGGCGGGCCGGGGACTGGTTGTCCCGCTGCTGCGAACGCTACGGATTCCTCAACACCGGCCAAGTAGGCGATGGCGCGTACAGTCTGCTCGCCGGGTGCCGATTTGTATTTCCCGGATCGGATTTGGTGGAGCGTCGTGTACGTGACCTTGAAACCAGCATCATGGGCCTTCGCCGCGAGTTGACGCACGGACGTATCGTGCCGCTCAACCGCAATCTCGACTAGTCCCTTGAGGGAATCTGTATCGTTCACAACCACGACTTTCTACGATCAACTCTCACTTGCTCAATGCGAGCCACTTCCAAGATGAAAAGTGATAAGTGCATCTTCCCAACAATTGCGGGGCTTAATCCACTTTTCGGATTGACAACTAGATGCCGAGTGTTTCAAGATAGACTTGTCAAAGTGAAAAGTGGAAGGAATACTAGTGATGCGTAAGGCCCGGAGGAATCTGAATCTCGTTCGAAAGGAGAGTTGGATGAGGGTGAAGGATCCCGCCGCATTGCGGCGGAAGCGAATTAATCAGCGATTCAGTCAGCGCGATCTGGCTGTGTTGGTGCGGCGATCGCAAGCGACGATCCACCAGCTCGAAACCGGCAAGATGAAAACCTTGTCCGAGGACCTTGCTCTGCTGATCTCGGCTCGCTTGTTCACCGACTGGGAGGACCTCTTCGTCCTCGAAGAGCATGAAGTCGTGCCCACAGTGACAAGTGTTGTAGAAAACGAAAAATCGAGTGGAGTGAGGGTGGCATGAGCGAGTCACTGAAACGCGAACTCGAAGAAGCCGCCGACCAACTCACCGAAGCCATGGACGCCTGGGAGAAAGCTCGTCGCTACCGCGAAAACCTCGCCGTAGAGCTCGCAGACAGCTTGTTGGTCTACGGCGAGGATGTCTCAGGCATTGAGCTGTATCGCCAAGCTAAGGAATCGGAAGAAGCCAAGTACGCGTTCTTAGGACTAATGCAGGCCAACGCGCTGGAAGTAGCTCAAGCTTGGCGCGACTACAAGCGGACAGCGGAAACGAAAGAACCCTCACCAGCGGCAACTGGTGAGGGCGGAGGGAGCCTTCGTGAAGATCTCCGTGAGTGTAGCGATCGCTTACTCCGGAATGTCCATATCGGGGAAAGTCAGTCCGGCGACCTCCATCCGCTTGAGCATGAGTTTGATAGTGGCGTGTTGGGCGGCGACGACCTTATTCAGAATGCCAACCTTGTCGGCCAGGGTGTCGTTGGAAAACTTCTCCAGCGCGAGGTTCAACTCGACATCCAACCATTCGTCCAGTCTCAAAGTACTTCCCTCTCGGTAGATGGCGCGCCGTATGGCGCAGGTATAGGAACCTCTGAGTCTACCGAGAGGGGTCAACGTCCGGCAGCGGCGAAGCCTCGCGGTAATGCTCGAGGCCCGGCGAAAGGCGACGGAGGCGACCAGAGTATGGCTGCGCGGCGGTCGCGATGAGTGGGGCTAAACCAGGAATCAATTGGTGGGTGTACGAGAGCTCACCCGAAGCGCAGGCGCGTCAAATCACGAACTGCGCGTGGATCAGGGAAGGAAGCATCATGTGGGATCTCTTAGGGCTGGTAGTTGGGGTATTGGGCTTGGGAGTCGTGATCACGCTCTACATCTGGGCGATTCTTTGGCTCGCACCGTTGGTTGCCGGGATTTGGGTAGTTCCCTTCCTGGTCTTTGCGATCCTGGTAGCGCTCTTGGTGCTCGGTGGATGGCTCATGCTCATGACTGAGTTCCTGGGTTAGTGGCCATGGGTTACTCAAATAATGTCCAGGACGGGCGTGATCCACATGGACTAGGGGTGGGGAAGTTCCCAGGGTTCTGTGTGCGGAAATACGCACCCCCGCTGGTTGCTCGGTTCGGGTTCTCCGGGGTGGCTGAAAAATGCGCCGCAGAGTGCCATGACATCTTGACCAAGAGTCTCGAGGAGGCCAACAACGTCTTGCGGTTCGGTGACTCCCGGGATGTGTACCGCTTCTATGCGCGTGGCTTTGAGCTCCATCTGCATGTAAGTCTCAGCAGTGCTGCCGGCGACTTGGGCAGTGGCGAATACTGCGCCCGGCTCGCACCGTGTGCCGATGGTTTCGAAACCGGAGATGGTCATCGCGGACGGGTAGGCGATGGTGTCATTCGGGTCCCAGAAGCTGTCGGTGAATGGAAGTCCCCGATGCTTGTCCAAGTTATTGAGGTCTCGGAGGGCGGTCAGGCTGAAGAAGTCGCCGTACGCGTCAGGTTCGAATCTGTAGATCTGCGTCCGCTCAAGTTCTGCCAGGAACTCTGGGGCGGCCACATCGCGAAGCTTCTTGGTGTCGCGTCGAAAGTCAGCGGGGGAGTCCGAGATCGGGAACGACAGGTACTTCAGAGCAGGGTCAGAGGCGCTGAACTTGTGCACACTTCGGACATGTTCGCTGATGATGTGGTCGAGGGCGGAGCGGTAACAGTTGAGCACGTCTCCGATCATCAAGGGCCAGTTTCCGTCTGGGAGAGTGGCCTCGACGATGGACCACTCTGCGTGGAAGACGCCCTCCTGGGAATTGTCTCGCTTGAGTTTCAAGGTCGTTCGCGTCGGATGCGTTTTGTTGAAAGCGCTTATCGAAGCCTTGAGTCGTGCCAGGTGGTGATTGCCCCAAAGGAGCTTCCGAGCGGCACCCATGACGGTCGCTCTTTCAGTGGTTCCCAATGGATTTCCCTCTCGGTAGGCGGAGCACCAATGTGTGCGGGTGTAGGAGCCTCTGAGTCTACCGAGAGGGGTCAACGTCCGGGGGCTCCGGATGTAGAAAAGCCCTCACCAGTTGCAGCTGGTGAGGGCGATGAAACCAAAACCGAACAGGCAAGTAAGGAGTGATTTCAATGTCCAGTCTACAAGCACAGGGTGAGAAGCCCTCGGCGGTGGAGTCTCGAGAGCAGTGCATCGTCGGGGCTGCCAGCGTGTACGCCTCGTGGCTCGCCGAAGTGGCAGCCCAGGGTGGCGTCGTGGCCGAGGAGGTGGCGGCGTGAGAGATCGGTTCTTCCCGAAGCTGGCACCAGGCCAGAGCCCGACTCCGCGTGATGTAGCGGCGGCCTCGGCGGCCCACCGGCAGCGCGAGGCGCACCAGGCGGCGAAGCTTGCTACGGATCGCCTTCGTGCCGCACTCGGAGTCTGGTTTGATTTCGACAGCACCGGCAACATCGACGGCGCAATCAACCACACCATCGTCCGTGGCGAAGAGCTCGTCGAGCGCCTGCGAGAGCTGCAGGACGTGGCAGAACCTTTCCGGGATCAGTCGGCAGTGGGTGATCGGTCGTGAGCACGCATACGGGCAAAGTCCGCATCATCCCCGTCGGTCGCGCCCACCACGTGGCCGAACTCGATATCAAGTGGCGCCACTACCCGAAGGCAGACAAGGCCATTCAGGCACGCAAGGCCGCTGCCCTGTGGGCCCGGGCTTTCTACAAGTCCGCCAAGGGAGATGTGTTCGTGGAGATGGGCACCATCTCGCCAGACACTGCCGAGGGCAAGGGCGCGATCCACGTCGGCAGTACGCAGACGCATTACTTCGTGGTGATCGATGACCTGCCCACCCCAGTGCCGGCCGGCGCGCTGTTCGATGCCGGTGGACGCTAATGCACTCGGCCGACCAGATCCGCGCCCGGGCGTCCCGGCGTATGTGGATGATCTATCTGCCCACGATGACGCTGATCCTGATTGTCATTCTCGTGACCGCGAGCATCCCAAGCGGCGTGAGCACTCTGATGATGCTCTTTGCTGGCGGACTTGCTATCGGCGCCTGGTGCGACCTATTGCATGCCGATGCTGTAGCCAACGCTCTCGAGAGCACCCACACCGCGTAGCCCGCGGACTCTTTCAACCAAGTTTTTACCTGTACTTAGGAGGACTCCCGTGTCCAAAAATCACGGCGAGATTCAAGAATTACCGCTCTCAGCGGTGCACCCAGACCCCGATAACCCACGCAAGGACATGGGTGATCTGGACCGTCTAGCCAAAGAACTGAAGGCCATCGGCCAGATGGACCCGATCACCGTGTACGAGCACCCGGACCTCGAGGGTCAGTACCGGATCCAGGGCGGGCACAGAAGATACCAGGCCGCGTTGCGCGCCGATCTGGCCACGATCTTGTGCCGTATCATCCCGACCCCGGCTACCCCGAAGGCTGACCTGTACGCCGAGGCGCTGACTACCGGCACCAACCACGCCCCGCTGTCCACGACTGAGCAGGGCGTCGCTATCCAGGGCATGCTCACTGAGGGCAAGTCTGAGGCATGGATCGCCCGAAACTTCGCGATCCCGAAGGCCGAGGTGAAGGCCCGTGCTGGTCTGGGTAAGCGCCCACAGCTCGCCGCGAAGCACGATACGGGCAAGCTCGACCTGCTCGGTGTCGCCAAGCTTATGGAGTATGAGGAGAAGACCGGCGCCACCGATCTGGTGGAGCACGTCACCTCGGAGATCGCCGTGAAGCATTGGGTGAAGTACGGCGCCGCCGACGTGGAGCGCGAAATCGCTCTGGCCGAGTCGGCCGCAAAGAAGGCGAAGATCCGTGAGGAAATGACCGGGTTCGGCGCCGAGGAGCTCGCCTCAGAGCACCGCTACTCGGGCAAGTACCGCAAGACTGACAAGGTCTTGAGCCATCAGGAGCACATCGCCGCCGGCCACCTGTACGAGGTCGACGAAAGTGGAGTGACCTGGTGGGAGAAGCTGGCGAAGTCCGCACCAAGGGTCGATCCGGTGATCGCGGCCCGGAAGGAGATGATCCGCCGTCTGAACGGTGTGCTGCCGGCCGCGCAACGTGCACGGCGCGCCTTTACGATCGAGAAGATCCGCGACAAGCAGGCTCTAGCCGACATCGAGGATCGTCTCCTGTTCGCGCAGCACATCATGTCCCAATGCCACACAGGTGCCCTGTGTCGTGCCGTTGGTGAGGTGATTAGCCTCGCTTCGCCGGAGCCGGAGGGCGACGAGCAGGAGTACTTAGGATCCTTGTCGAAGCGCCGGGACGAATGGCGCGTGAAGGCCGAGGGATTGGTCATGAAGCTGACTCTTGGCCAGCAGATCCGCCTCTACCTCTGGTTGCAGCAGATCGAAGCCGAGGAAGAGTCCTATCGCTTCAATTGGTACGACCGTGGCTCGTGGGAGAAGCGCAACCGCTGGCGTCCGCTGGCTGTCTGGTACAACCGCCTGATCCAATTCTTCGGATACATCCCGGATAGCGATGAGGTCGCGGCGATCAATTTGGGTCGCGAGCTCGATACTGAGGGTCCGAATGTCGAGGCCTACAACGTGGATCTGCCGGCGGAATGTGAGCAGGTGTGTGGCCGGTGCGGTCAGCAGTCGATCGCACATGGCCAGCCTGGTAGCCCGTGCCCGACGTGCGAGAGCGAGGGCAAGGCATGACCGCGGCCGTACGTGAGGTCAGCGCGGCGGAGATCCGCCGGCAGATCTGCGTGGCGAAGCACCCGGCCTCAGCGGCTCCGGCGCCGCGCATCATCGACCGCGACCGCGGCAAGACGCCTTTTACGCACCAGGAATCGGCTGCAGTGACTTGGCCTCGCGCTGGTATCCGGTGCATTCCGGGTCTCGCGGCGGGGGAGCGCGTCTGGATGGTGACAGTCTGGGACGCCAAGCAAGATCCGATCTGGCGCAAATCATTCAGCGACGAGGCGGAGGCGCTCCGCGAGGCCGAGAAGCAAGTGCTGCAAGCGCGCGAGTTCTGCCGGTCGGTCGAGTGGTTCTTTGTGAACTTTGTCGACGGGCTTCCGTATCTCTCCAAGGGCAGCAATCGCCCAGAGACGGAGCCACCATGCTGACCCGGGGATCTGCGAGCACCGTGAAGCACCAGCCGGCCACCCACTCGAAGTCTGAGGACTGGCGAGAGCAGGCTGCCTGCCGCACCTACGACTTCAAAACCAACGGAGACCCGTGGTTTCCACACCCTGCGCAGATCGTGATCGAGGGGCGAGAAGCGTTCCTGATCTGCGCCGATTGTCCAGTGCGGGAGGCGTGCTTGGACTACGCGCTGGAGCACCGAGAAGTCAAAGAGGGAATCTACGGTGGGCTCTCGCCAGCCCAGAGGCAGAGCGAACTCAGAAGAAGACAGAAAGCAGAGCGGAAGGACAAGGACCAATGAGCACACAAACCACCGAACACACCACCATCACACCATTCAAGGCGACCCGTCCGGGCAAGGATTGGCAGGAGCTCTTGGCTAAGGTTTTGCCTCCGGGTCGACTTCCGGTCCCGGCCGCTGGAGTGGTGGTGTTGCGCTTTGCAGGCTCTGCGGTCGCGGCCAGCTCCTTCGACTATCAGACCGCGCTCATGGCAAGTCATGGCCAGGGCCCAACTGGTGCCGCAGGTACTGCGAAGGTCGCGCACGCTAACGGGCTGTATCGCACGATCCGCGAGGTGCTGAAGGTCGTGCCGAAGGACTCAGACGTCACGCTGAGCTGGGAAGAATTTCAGGGCCGCGAGGCACTGTACGTGGAGGTTGAGGGTTACCGCCTCGCGGTCCCGCACAGCATTGCCGCCGCCGTCGAAAAGGTGGGTCTCGACAAGATCGAGAACCCGAGCATCCTTGCTGGGCTGGAACGTGGCCCGCAGGTCGAGGTCGACGTTGAGGAGTTCATCCGGAGTGTTGACCGGGTGATCCCGTTCGCTTCGAAGGATGACGTGGCGCCGGTTTTGACCTGCGTGCAGATCGTCATCGAGGGCGGGAAGCTGACGGTGTATGGCACCGACCGGTTTCGGATGGCGCGGGCCAGCATGCCGGTCGCGCTCCTTGAGGCCGGTGACCTCGGCGGTCAGGCTTCCGCCCGGGCGCTCATTCCGGGCAAGGAGTGGCCGCGGCTGAAGAAGATCCTCGCTGGTGGCGAGTTCAAGCTGAGGCTGTATGGCGCCCAGCCAACGAAAACGAAAGAGGCTGAGGCCGTGGCCATGATCGGCGACGAGTTTGAAGCACGCGTGCTCTGCCAGGAGGGAAAATACCCGGATCTGTCCACGCTCTTCAAGGACGTCACGGTGGATCGGGTGCACGTGCTCATCGATGGTGTGGGGATTCAGAAGGCCGTGCAGGTGATCGAGGCACTTGCCCCACGCGCCACTCCGATGCGGTTGGTTTCTACGGAGGACGGTGACGCGGTTCGGATTGTCGCGACCTTGGAGGACGGGGAGGTGCAAGAGTCCCCGCGGGTGGATGCGATCGTGACTGAAGCCTTCGACATCGCGTTCAAGCCGACCTATTACCTGAGCATGCTCAAGGCCCTCAGAGCGCAGCGTGTCCGCCTTTCACTGTGTCGACCTGAACCACGTAAGGCAGTGCACCTGAGTGACGCCTCGGTGCCGATGGATCAGGTGACCTTCGAGCAGCTGATCATGCCGCTCAGGCTACCCAGCGCGTCGGATGCACAGCGCTAAAACCTTGTGTAGCGCTGAACAAAACCTAGAGGTTGTAGGAGGGAATTATGAGCGTTCAGAGTGAAGTCGCTGTACACATCTACGACGATGACGAAGTGCGCACGCTGCTCATCGATGGGCAGGTGCACTTCATCGCCGCCGACCTGTGCGACGTGCTTGGCCTAGGCCGCGTCCACGACGGAGTGCGCGGCCTCGACGAGGACGAGAAGGGTACGGATACTATCCGCACCCCTGGTGGACGGCAGCAGGTCACGACCGTCACCGAAGCTGGCATGTACTCGATGGTGCTGCGTTCCCGGAAGCCCGAGGCGAAAGCCTTCAAGCGGTGGGTGACCCACGAAGTGCTGCCGCAGATCCGCCAGACCGGACACTACGCCAGACCGCAGTCCCTCGAGGAGCGCGCCCTAGCACTGATGGGTGAGTTGCAGTCTCGGGTGGCTGATCAGGCGCGTGAGCTTGAGCAGGCCCGCCCGAAGGTCGCGCAGATCGACATGTACCGCGAAGCCGAGGGGCTGCAGACCATCTCGGATCTCGCGAACCAGTTGCAGATCTGGGCCGCGTCCAACACGCCGGGGGCGAAGGTGCTCCATCAGGACGTGTTCGACCTGGCTGGCGAGCTGCACATGATCATCCGCGGCGACACGGTCCGCAGGAACCAACCCACCGCCCAGGGTGTGAAGTCCGGATGGGTGCGCGTGAAGGAAACGATCATCCACAAGCCGCAGGGAGACGAGGTAAAGATCACCTGCAGGCTCACGCACCGCGGCGCCGGACGGCTCTGGGACGCGGCCGTAGCCCGCCTCCAGGCCGGCGAGTCGCTTGTCGCACGGAAAGCGAGCTGACCGTGAGCGAAGAAGAGTTCGCGACCTCGGCCGAGTGCCGGGAGATGAAGCACAAGTGGTGTTACGGCAAGGCCTTCGACGTCGAAGCGGACGAAGAGACCGCTTGCCAGTGCAACTGCCACGAACCCGAAGAACCCGTAATCCAGGAAGGAGTAGCGGCATGAGCTTGAGCATCACCGTCTACACGAAAGACCAGTGCGGCGAATGCGTGAAAACGAGGAAGTTTCTCGAGAACCGGGGCATCCCGCACCTGGTGCAGCACATATCCGACAGTGACGAGTCGGCGATCGCCACGCTGAAGGAGGTCGCCGAGGGCATGGGCGTCGCACCGTCGATGCCGTACGTCCGAGTCCACGACGAGGCAACCGGCGACACCGTGGCCTGGTTCGGGCACCGGCCGGATCAGATCGTCCAGCACATCACGTCCAAGAGAGCGAGGAAGTAACCATGACCGCAGTAATAACCTTGTCCGACCCGGATAACCGCGCCGATGACGGCCACTTTGTGATGACCGCACCGGTGCATGACTGCATCCCATACCTGCTCGGCCCGGTCACCAACGACACGCTCCCGGCATCCCGCTGGGTCATTCGTGCAGCTGTTCAGGCACTGCTTGGCGGTCGCTTTGCTGAGGCTGAGGCCTTCGCGCGTCAGGTCGGCATCTACCTCAGCGCCGAGAGTGACCACGTTGAGGCCGTCACCGTTCAGGAACTTGGAGACGGCGGTGACTACTGGCTCGTCACCGGAACCACCGACGCGCACAGCGCTGAGGAAGCTGTCCGAGCCCACTGCGAATGGCTCTATGGCGACACCCTTGAGGATCTCGCAGGCGAAGACCACTTCGAGCTACGGGTCACACGCCAGGAGCTGATGCGCTGGTCAAACCTCAACGATGAAGGTCAGCCGGACGAACGCTCACGGCTCCTCCGCCGCGACCGATGGGCCCTCGCAAGCCGCGACGAATGGCGCGGATGGCTACCACTCAGTGCCCCATTTGACGGATTCATGGTGCAAGCGTGAGCGATCCACGAAACGTCTACATCATCTGCGTGACAGTCATTGTTGTCACGATGATCATCGCCGGAGCCGCGTCAGGAGCGTTCTCATGAGCGCCACCAAAGATGCCAGGCACCTCTCCGGAGCCGACCTCGGACGCCACATCACCGCACCGATACCAGGCGGCAAGTACGCCGGCCCCTGGCAGCTCGACGGCACGATCATCGGCGTGAAGCACTTCGCCTCGGGAGACGTGCAAATCACCGCCCAAGACCAAACTCAGATCCGCTTCGGTGTAATTCCCGGAACCCAGCCCGTCACCATCACCGGGGCCACCCGATGACCACCCCAACCACCACGCCCCGGCCTGCGCTCGCCGGGGCGCTGGTGGGATCACCTACGTACTCGAGGAGTAGCCCGCATGTCATGGCTCAAGCAATCGGACGCCGCGGCGATGCACCCGGATGTGTTGCGCGTGCTCGAGATGGAGGAGTGCGACGATCGGTTGCTGAACGAAATGTACGGCTGGCTCAACCGCTGCGCCACGCAGTGCGCAGCGTACGACCGGGACTACATCATCGAGGTCGGCACGGCGAAGACCATGGCGGGCATGAGTCGGTATCCCGCACTACTTGCTGCGGCCGTGTATTGCGGGTTGCTGGAGCACAAGGAGATCGATGGTAAGGACGGTCAGCGCCGTAAGGTCCTGAAGCTTGTCGAGGACCAGGACCTCTTCCATATGATCCTCAAGTCCGACAAGGAGCGCGAGAAGAACCGCCGCACTGACACCTATGACGTGGCGAAGAAGGCCGCAATCATCAAGCGTGACGGGTCGAACTGTCGCTGGTGTGACCGCGTTGTCACCTGGAATAACGACCGAAAGTCCGTCAAGGCTGGCACGATCGACCACCTTGACCCGAAAGACCTGGACGACTCCGAGCCGACGCCGATTGAGCGCCTGGCTGTGGCCTGTACGTCCTGCAATTCCTCTAGAAAGGCTGGTGAGTACTGGGATAAAGAACTGCTACCTGTACCGCAGAGACCCTACTACTCCGAAGACGCCCAACGGTGGCTCAAGGAAAAAGCCGGTGTCCACGTACAGGTAACGCAACCTCGAATCCAGACGCACACTCCTACGCCAACCCCGGCACCTGAACCCGCCCAGCTCCCGGCCCCCGCAGGGGCAACGGCCGCAGATGACGCAACGGCACCCTCCGGCGCATCGAACAGCGAACCTCAAGATGCAACGGCCCAGAGCGTAGTCGAGACCCCTGAGGCAACGGCCCCTCCGGCCCAGGGACGAATCGAGCGCCTATCGCACTCCGATATGGCTGCCGCAGTAGACGATTACGAGGCAATGATCAACGAATTAGCCCAGCAGGCCGTTGAGATTCCCCACCAGGGTGAGACTCCGGCCAATGGTGGCGCAACGGCAACCTCCGGCGCACCACGCGAACGGCAGCAGTCGATCAACGCGAAATCAACAAACGATCAATTGATCATCAAGAAATCTGAGGGTGACGGATCTGGATGTGCCGGGACGGGTCGGGACGGGCCGGGCTGGGTAGGGAAGCGCGATAGCAGTTCTACCCATGCTTCTAAGCCTGAGCGCATACCTGATGCCCCTCGAAGAAGATCTCGCAGGAGTAGACCTCGCAGGAGGAAGAAGTGAAGGTTAGGCACCCTGTCCTGGATTGGACTGAGGAAGCATTTCAGAACGAGGTGATCTCCGCGGCGAAGGGCCTCGGGTTCACGAAGATTTACCACACGCACGACAGCCGCAGGTCGCCGGCCGGATTCCCTGACCTGGTGCTGGTGCATCCTCGCCGGGGCGTGATCTTCGCCGAGCTGAAGTCCGAGCGTGGTCGCGTATCGGATGCTCAGCAGGCCTGGCTTGAAGATCTGCGGGCAGCTGGGCAGGTGGCGTACGTGTGGCGTCCGATGGATTGGGTAACGGGCCGCGTGCAGAGTGCGCTGGCTGGTAAGGAGGTGGCTCGTGCCGGAGCACGTTGATAGTCCAGAGTGTGGGTGCTGGGGATGTATCTCGGTGGCGGTCGAGTCGGTTGGGGTGTGCGTGGTGCATGCGGCGGCCGAACCGGATCGGCAGGCCCCAGCTTCGGCGCCGGGTCGACAGGTGTGTCTCGAGTGTGAGGAGCGGATGCGGGCCGACTTGAAGCTTGTTGCTGAGCGGTGGGATGCGGCGCAGGACGCGTTGCATCCGTCTGTTGTGGCTGGTGGTGGGTCGGAGCGTCATGCTGGGAGTTCGGAGCCGCCGGTGCCCTTGAATGTGAAGGTCTCGGATCTGTTGAGCGTGGCCCGTGACAAAGTGTGGTTGGTGGTTGTGGGGCTGGTGGATCGAGTGCTTGAGGTTCGGTTGCCGGATGATACGTCGACGCCTGGGGTAGCCGAATGGGTAGAGCGGTGGCAGCTGAGTCGGGTCGTTGGCCATGACGATCGGGCGTGGGTGCATTCGGTGTACTGGTCGCTGGCTGATGCTGCCGATGCGATTGCCTCAGCAACTCACGGGTCGGAGATCACGGTCGAGATCCCGGGGCATAGGTGCAGGCGACCCGGATGTGGTGGCAAGCTGGCGGTGGTTGAAGGTCGCACTGGCTCCCGGATCGTACGGTGTGAGGCCGATGCTAAACATGCTGTGCAGTGGGATGACTGGTCGCAGATGCTCCGGGCCTCGAGACCACAGCGTCGTGGTGCCAGACCGCCAAGGTTGGCACGTTGACGGACTTGACATAGTCGCGTAAATTTACTGATTGAATGGCCTTAGTGGCTCTAATGAAACCCCGGATGATCCAACACGGATCGCCGGGGTTTCATCATGTCTGTGACACAGTGAGGTGACACGGTGCCGTCAGCTCCGAAGAAGCCCTGCACGCAACCAGGTTGCCCCGAGCTCGTCTCGATTCGAGGTCGAGGTCGATGTGAGCAGCACGAGGTCATGGCTGATCGGCATCGCGGCACCTCGAAACAGCGTGGCTATACCGGCCGGGGGCACCGGGCATTCCGGGAGGCGGTGCTGGCCAAGCATCCGATATGTGTCGTGTGCATGTTGAGACCATCTCGAGAAGCCGATCATCACCCGATCTCTCGAAAGGGATTGATATCCCGGGGCTTGAACCCTGACGATCCCAAATACGGCCGCGGGTTGTGCACGCCCTGTCACAAGTCCGAAACAGCTAAGAACCAGCCCGGAGGGTGGAATCAGCGGGACTGACACGGCCCGAAACCCTTGACATGTCGGGGCAAGGGGCACCCTCAGAGGGGGTGGGGGTGACCCCCTCGGCCCCTCTGGATCTAGCCGCCGGGCAGGTGTGTTCGTGTCCCCGCAAGATAGAACTTTTTGATCAGGGGGTGTCGCTGTTATGCCTGGTCCAGCCCCAAAACCGGCGCTTTCGGTGGTGCGTGAGGGCAATCCGGGGCACCGCCCGGTGCCCGACTCGCCAGTTCTGCCGCCCGTCGAGTTCGACGAGCCGGACTGGTCGAAGGAACTGCCCGAGGCGCAGGCCCCGAAGAAGCCGACGGAGCCCGAGCGCGAGACGGACGAGTCGATCGAGCACTTCCAGCAGCGCTGCTACCGGTATGAGAAGAAACTCGCCGAGTACCATCTGCGCCGTCAGGCGATCAACGGCACACGGTTCGTGAAACGCCGGGCCTCGGCGGAGTGGAACCGGATCGTCCCGGTGCTGCAGAAGAGCGTCGGCCTTGGCGCAGTGGACTGGTCGGTCGTCGTAGACCTGTGTATCTGCGTGGCCCGTCTGGAATGGGCGGAGCACGAGCTGTCCAGGGAGGGCCTGATCGTGTTGGGTCAGCGGGGCCTGGCACGCAATCCACACACCACGATCGCTTCTCAGTACCGGACGCAGATCAAGACCTACATCCGGGAGCTAGGCCTGTCTCCGGCCGCGAGAACCGGCCTCCCGGGCCGGGAAGACGGCCCTGACGACGATGACCCGTTCGATTAGACGCTGATGGGAGGGCGCACCGCCTCCACATAAGGGGGGTGGGCGGCATGATCGACGTTGATTTCGACCGTCTGCCGGCACCGTACGATGCGCTAATCGAACTGGGCATGACCCACGAAGACATCGTCGAAGCGCTCAAGCGCGAGCCGCTGGTCGTGGCCCACCAGGCAGACCAGCAGCCCGGCGCTTGGTTCGACGTGGAGCGGGCCCGCAAGGCCCTGCAGGCTCTCGGAGCGTTCAAGCACACGAAAGGCCGATGGGCTGGCGTCCGGATGCGCCTAGGCGAGGGTCTGGACTCCTGGCAGGTTGTCTGGGTGCTCGCCCCGGTGTTCGGGTGGGTGTACTACGACGAGGAGATTGAACGCGTCGTGCGGGTCATCCGCACGGTCTGGATCGAGATCCCACGTAAGAACGGCAAGTCCACCTTCGCCTCGGGTATCTCCGGCATCCTCCTGCTGGCTGACGGCGAGCCGGGCGCCGAGGTGTACAACGCGGCAGGCTCCCAGGATCAGGCCCGCCGAGTGTTCGAAGACGCCAAGACCATGCTCCGGTCCTCTCCGGCCGCCAGGAAGCGTATTGAGCCGCTCAAGGACGTTGTCCGGGTGCCGCGAAGCAACTCCATCCTGCGCGTGATCTCCTCGGTTGCCGAGACGGCCCACGGATTGAACGTTTCCGGTGCCACGATTGACGAGATCCACACGCTGCGCCTCAAAGGCAAGCTGATCGAGGCCATCGAGACCGGCGTCGGCGCGCGAGACCAGCCGTTGATTGTGTTCATCACGACGGCGGACGAGGCCGAAGAAGGCACGCCGTACGACGAGAAGCACAACTACACCCGCAACGTGTCCCTCGGCATCGTCCAAGACCCTCGCTTCTACGGCGTGATCTGGGCGGCCGACGAGAACGATGACCCGTTTGACGAGGAAACCCAGTTCAAAGCCAACCCCGGCCTAGGCAAGTCGCCCACCCGGGCGTACATGCGAGATCAGGCGACCAAGGCCAAAGGCTCACCGGCCGCACTGAAGTCCTATAAGCAGCTTTCCCTGAACCTGCGCTCGCCGGGAACCTCTCGGTGGGTGGACGTGGCGTTGTGGGATTCGTTGGCCGGGGCGAAGCGCACGCCGCTGCGTGGCCGGCGTGCCTGGGGCGGTTTGGATTTGTCTGCGACGAGCGATTTCAGCGCTTGGACGGTCTGGGCGCAGTCGAACCGGCCCGGTTTGGCGTTCGATTTGTTTACCAGGTTCTTCGTCCCGGAGGAGCGGATCAAGGAGCTTGAGGAGCAGCTGCTTGTGCCGATCCAGGACTGGGTGGACCGAGGATACTTGACCGCTACCGAGGGAGATGTAGTCGACTACAGCGCTATCAAGGCGGCCGTGATCGGGGACTGCAAGCACTTCGATATGCAGCGCATCGGCTACGACCGAATGTTCGCCGGCCAGATCGTGCAGGAGCTCGATTCAGAGCTGAAGGGCGTGGAGATCGTCCCGGTCGGGCAGGGCATGTACGGCATGGCGCCGGGCTCCAAGGAGATGGAGCGCATGTGGAAGGCCAAGGAAATGCGGCACGACGGCAACCCCGTGATGCGGTGGATGGCCTCCCGAGTGGAGATCAAGATGGACGACGCCGACAACTTCCGGCCCGTGAAACCGAACCGCCGCACCTCCTCGGCCCGTATTGACGGGTTCCAGGCGGCCGTGACTGCCCTTGACGGCATAGTCCGCACCTCTCTGGAGGAGAAGAACATCTTCATCAAGACCGGATCGAACACCAGAAGGAGGGCCTAGTGAATCGCGAAGAAGCCGAGAAGCGTGTCGAGCAGCTAGCCCGAGAGCTGGAATCTCGCCAACCGGACATCGAAAAGCACGTTGACCGGTACATGGGAAAGGCCGGCACGCTGAAGTGGGCGTCGAAGAAGTTCGACGAGTACTTCCGCAACCGGTTCGCCGGGTTCGGGGACAACTGGTGCATGCCGGTGATTGACTCTGCGGCCGAGCGCATGCGCGTACTTGGCATACGGCCCTACGACACGGAGAGTGGCGTCGACACGGTTTTGCAGCGTGACTGGATCGCTTCTGACTCAGAAACCGGGTCGGCTGAGGCATTCATTTTGCAGATGGCCGCCGGACGGGCCTACTCGCTGGTGCACCCGGCGGAGAGCCCAGACAAGGCTCCCTCGGTGACGTGGGAGCACCCATCGACAGCGATCGTCAACACCAACCCGATTACCGGTCAGGACCGCGACGGGCTGGTCATGTGGCGCGACGACGACTGGGACTTCGCAACCTACTACACCACCGAGGCCATGGTGCAGTTCAAGCGCCGCACCGATCAGCAACGCTATGAGCAGACCGGCGTAATGGATAAGCAGGGCGGATGGATCCTCGTCGATGAAGAGAATCCGGTGAAGCCTCACGAGCTCGGCGAGCTGCCTTTGACGGAGATTCGCAACAAGGCCCTGTTGAGTGAGGAGCCGTTCTCGGATATTGCCGGCGTCTCGGCCCTGCAAGACGCCGTGAACCTGGTGTGGGCGTACCTGATGAACGCGCTGGACCAGGCGAGCCTTCCGGCCCGCGTAGTCACCGGTGCCGACGTTCCGAAGGTCCCTGTGCTGGATAAGGACGGGCAAGTCATCGGTGAGCAAGATGTCGAGCTCGACGAGCTGATGGCTGAGAAGATCATGTTCATCCCCGGCACCGAGAATATCCGTGTCGAGGAGTGGACGGCCGCGAACCTGGAGACCTTCTCGAAAGTCATCTCTCAGCTCGTGGAGCACATCGCCGCGCAGACCCGCACGCCACCGCACTACCTGTTGGCGAAGATGATCAACACCGCCGCCGAGTCGCTGAACATAGCCGAGGCCGGCCTGGTCTCCAAGGTGCGTGAGCGCATCATGTACGCCGACCGGGGAATCAAGAAGACCTTCCGGCTTCTCGCCGCGGCCCGGGGAGCGTCTCAGGACCGCCTCGATAGTCTGCGGGCCGGCCGACTGGTCTGGGACAACATCCAATACCGCTCCGAGGCTCAGATGGCAGACGTAGGAACCAAGCTCAAGTCGGCAGGGTTCCCACAGCAGCACATCGTCGAGCGTCTGATCACCGACCCAGCCGAGGTCACACGCGTGATGGCCATGATCGAACAGGAACGCCTGTCGGATCCTTTCGCAGCCGCTGAACAACGGATGCGGCAGGGCATCTGATGGTGACCCCGATCATCGAGGCGTCTGCCGATCACTACGCCTACGGACAGGCCGTCCAGCGCCGCGCACTGGCCGACCTAACCGGAATGTGGGTCCGTACCGACCGGGAACGCATTCTCGAATCCTGGGGCACCACAGTGGCCCCCGCGGCCGTGCTAGTCGCACAAGCCCAACAGGCTGTCGCCGAGGACGCGATCGACTACACGCAGGCGCTCGCCGAGGTGCAAGACCACGGCGAGCCGACGCATCAGGTGATCGCGGCAGGATTCGCCGGAATGGCGTATCCGCTGGGTGACCGGCCGCGCCAGCCGGTGGCACTGCAGGACACTCTCGCTGCGCCGGCGTTCACCGCGCTGCGGGCGATCAAGTCCGGTGCCACTACGGAGCGGGCAATGGGTATCGGCTTGGACAACTTGTTGTTGCGCTCGCAGATGCAGATTGCGGACGCGGCCCGGCAGGCCGAGGCGGTGGCCATGTCGGCCACACCTCGTCAGATGGTCTACGTGCGCATGCTCAACCCGCCCTCGTGCTCGCGCTGCGCGATCCTCGCGGGCAAGACCTACCGGTCGCAGGAGGCCTTCGCACGCCACCCGGGCTGCGACTGCAGGCATATCCCTGTGGCCGAGTCGCTAGCCGGTGATCTGGCCACCGACCCGTATTCCTACTTCCGGTCCCTGAGCGGAACTGAGCAGGACAAGTACTTCACCAAGGCGGGCGCTGAGGCGATCCGTGAGGGTGCGGATATCTTCCAGGTCGTCAACGCACGGCAGGCAATGTACGAGGCCACCGGCGGTGCGCTGGCGACCTACACGGGCACCACTCGCCGCGGCTACTGGGGATCCGCGCAGGCGACTAGTAACCGCCGGCAGGGCGAACGCTACGGCCGCGCCGTGCGTGAACGCCTGATGCCTGAAGAGATCTTCAAGCGAGCCAACGGAGACCGCGAGCAAGCCCGCAAGATGCTCGAGGACTACGGATACATCACCGGGCTGGGGCAAGACCCAGACGGTGTTGTGCGAGGCCCCGGAGTCGGCTACTTCGGCTCCCGGAAGCCTTCCTACCGATTCGACCCCGCAACGGGGTCGTACAACCCAGCACCGCGCAATGCGGCCAACTGAGAGGAAACCACCATGCCCACCAAGACCATCCACGGCATCGACCTGACCGCCCCCGGAGGCATCGAAGCGCTTCTGGCCTTACACCGCCAGACCTTCGGCGACGCAGTCATGCTTGCCGACGATGACGCGGACGAAGACCAAGACGCCGACGAGAACGAAGACTCCGACGGCGAACCCCAGGACGAGGACGCCGACGAAGATTCCGAGGACGAGCAGGACCCGGACGGTGCCGAAGCCCTCGGCGACAAGGGCAAGAAGGCCCTGCAGGCCATGAAGGACAAGCTCAAGGCATCCCGCAAGGCCGAACGCGAAGCGAAAGCCGAACTGCAGCGCGAGAAATCCTCCAAGGGCAAGACCGAACAGGAACAGGAAGCCGAGCGTGAACGCGCCGAGCGCGACGCGGCAATCCTCAACAAAGCCAACGAGCGAATCGTCCGCTCGGAGATCAAAGCGCAGGCGGCAGGCAAGCTGCAGAACCCAGCGCTCGCCGTCCGACTTCTGGACCTCAGTGATTTCGAGGTGGATGAAGACGGGTCGGTTGACGAAGACGAGATCGCACAGGCGATCGACGAGCTTCTCGAGAAGGAACCGTACCTAGCCGTGCAAAGCGGCAAGTCCGGAACGCAGTTCGATTCGGCTCGCGGCAAGCGCAAGGCGAAGAAATACACCAAGGACGATCTGAAGGGCATGACCTCCGAACAGATCGCCGACGCATACGACAAGGGTCTGATCAAGACCCCTTAACCCTGAAAGGAGGCGAAGATGTACGTCAACGCAATCCCTGAAGTATGGTCCGCAAAGATCCTGCAGCAGTTCCAGCAGCAGGCGATCTTCGCTGCACTCGCCAACAAGGAGTACGAGGGCGAGGCAAAGGTCGGCAACGTGGTGCACGTCGTGGGCATCAACCCGATCGTGATCAAGGACTACAAGGCCGCCGGTCGCACCACCGCCGCGGACAACGTAACCGACACCGGCATTGATCTGCCGATCGACAACGAGAAGTCCTTCGACTTCAAGGTCGACGACATCGATGAGGCGCAGGCCAAGCCGAAGCTGCTCAACGCTTTCACCAAGTCCGCCGCTGACGGCCTGGTGCAGGACACCGACAAGACCCTGGCCGCGATCCTGATCGCCCAAGGCACTGCCGTGACTCCTGCCGCGCCGGCCACCGATGCGGCGACCGCGTGGAATGTCATTCGCGCGCTGAAGCTGCAGATGGCCAAGGCATTGGTACCGACCAGCGAGCGTGTGCTGGTGATGAACGCCGAGTTCGCTACCTTGCTTGAGGATAGTGACTCGAAGCTGATGAAGGCCGACGAGTCCGGCACCACTGCCGGACTGCGCGACGCATCCATTGGCAAGATCCTCGGGTTCAGTACCTACGAGTCCGAGAACCTTCCGGTCACTGACCGGCCGCAGTGCGTTGCCTGGCACCGCTCGGCACTGGTCTACGCCTCGCAGATCCAGAAGACCGAGTTCATGCGTGCGCAGGACTCCTTCGCTGACCGTACCCGTGGCCTGCACGTGTATGGCGCGAAGAACCTGCGCCCGAACGCGGTCTTCTCCTACACTGCGGCGGTGACTCCGTAATGAGCCCCTACATCGGACAGTCCAAGGTCTTGATGGACCTTGATGAGACGGTGGCCAGCAGCCTGGTCGCCAACCGCACGCTGGCCAAGGTGCCGAAGGGCGCCTCGGCCGCCACGATCGACAAGATCTGGGATCGCCACTTTGGTGAGCCGGAGGACGACGAGGCAGATGGAGCCGACGAGTCCAGTCAGCTCGAGAAGCCGCGAGGCAATGACTCGCGACAGAAGTGGGCTGACTACGCCATAAACATCGGCATTAGCGAGGACAGCCTGGCTGGAAAGAAGCAAGGCGAAATTCGCGAGCTGGTGGATGCTGTCATGGCGAACGTCAGCGAGAAGCTCGAGCAGAAGCAGGCTGGATCCGACGAGACCGAGGGATCGACCGGCGACGGTGATTCCGCGCAAGGTGACCACGGCGGGACTGAGAACCAGTAGGAGGTGTCGCAATGGCACTGATTACAACCGCGGATCTCGAAAAGTACCCGCTCCCGGCAACCGCGGATCTGAACGCACCGATCGTGGACGTGCTGATCAACAGCGCTTCAGCCGCCGTGACCGACGCTGCAGGGTCCCCGATCCTGCAGCGCCGATCCACCGTCACTCTGCTGGCAGGCCGGGCACGCCTCCTACGGCTGCCCGGCCTGCCCGTACGGGAGATCCACACAGTCACCGTCGACGGACAACCCGTTACCGGATGGCACCAGGCTGCCGGCGGAATCTACCTCGCCACCGGGTTCTCGGATCGCAGCATCACACCGGTCACTGTGGACTACACCCACGGCCTGACCGAACTGCCAGCCGACATCAAAGACCTGGTCTGCCGCATGGTCATCAGCTCCCTCATCGTCGCGCAAAGCGACGACGAAGAGCCGTACCTGACCATCGACAATGGCCGACTGTCCTCGGTGGCCATCGATGACTACAAAGAGGGTTACGCCACCGGCGACACCGTCGACGCCATCACCGAAATGGACTTGCCACAGCGCACCAAGGACTGGCTGGCCAAGCGGTTCGGCAATAGTGGAGCGAAGGTGGTGGGCGGACTGTGAGCATGCGACGCAGAGCTATCGCCGCCACCCGCCGCGGCCGCCAACGCGCCAAAGCCCTGATGATCGCGCAATGCATCATCAAACGCGAAACTGGCCACACCTACGACCCCGCACTGGGGCACGAGGTCGCCACCTTCGACACCATCTACACCGGCCGCTGCGGCTACGACATGAGCGACACCCAACCCAGCGACCTCGTTGTCGCCGGCGCCAATTACACGATCACCGACGTGATGGTGAAACTCCCCGTTGGAACCACCGTCCGCAAGGGCGACCTCGTCGAAATCACCGCCTCCGAACTTGACCTGCCCCGCCCGGGCACCAAGGCCAAGCTCGAGGCGCTCGCCGAGGGTACGCATCGCACGGCGGAGAGATGGAGGGCGGTGTCGCAATGAGTCTGGATTTCACCGAGTTGAAAACCCTCGAGCGGGATCTGGGTCGGATTCCGGCCGAGACCGTCTCGAAGATCAAGCCGATCATCAACAAGGGCGCGCTGAACATCAAAACCGAGATGCAGAAGGACCTGCGCGCCAGCCGATCCTTCCGTGCCGTGGCCCGATCGGTCGACTACGACACGTTCGGGTCCTCGGGGTTTGGGGCGACCTCCTACAGCGTGGAGATCGGCCCGAACAAGTCCCGCGACCCGGCCGCCGCGCTGGCGGGTATCGCCTACTTCGGCGGTGCCCATGGTGGCGGCGGGTCGGTCCGGGATCCGGCCGAAATTCTGGCCGCCGAGGCGGACGTCATCGAGTCGTTCATCGAGAAGGCGATCCAGGGGGTCCTGTGAGCTCGCTGGCGATCTTTCAGGGCGTACAGGCCCTTCTGCCTGTCCAGGCGCGCTCGCACCTCTTCGAAGCTGAGCTGTCGGATCCTCCGAGGCTCTCGGACTTCCCATACGTCGTGATTCACGGCGGATGGGGTGACGAAGTGTCGGGGGAGCCGGGAGACCGCTCGAGCTGCGACATCCCGGACCAGGCGGCCATGCAGGTGCTGTGCACCATGGTGGCCACCTCCCGGGAGGGCCTGAACGCCATCGTCGGGCAGGTGCGTACCGCGTTGAACCGTCAGCGCCCGGTTGTAGCCGGGTGGCGGTTCTCTCGCATGATCCAAAGACAGGTCACCACCGTGGAGCCTGACCAGCGGATCTCAATCGAAACCATCAGCCCGCTCTACGTAGTGGACGAATTTACGTTCACGGCGTTCCGGGCCTAATCCGAAAGGAGCACAGGACATGGGCAAGCCCGGTTTTGTGGAAGCCCGCCCGAAAGGTGGCGGGGACATCCGGCTGGTGCCGGAGCACTATCTGACCAACCCGGCCCTCGGCTTTGTCGAGACGGCCTCGGTGCGTGACACCGGAGTGCGGGCCAAGAAGATTGCCAAGCCCGAGACGGATCCCGGCCAGGCCGTGGAGAAGGGAGAAGCGAAGTGAAAACATCTGCTGATGGCAAGAAGAAGTGGGCCCTGCTGCTGACCAAGCCGGCCGGCCCGATCCCGACCGCGGCCGAGCTGAACGGTGGCATGGATTTTTCGTGCAACGTTCTCGAGTCCGATATTGCGTGGAGCGCGACGGCGTCTGATCGATTCAACGAGAAGGTCAGCTGCCAGAAGGGCAACGCGCAGGCGTTGGGGGCGTCGAATTACGATCTCGCACTAACCCTGGTGCGTGAGTGGCTGGCCTCCGGAACCGGCGCGGACGTGTCCGGCGCTGATGCGGCGTACCAGGCGGTGAAGGTCAAGGACACCACCGTGTGGATCTACATGCGCGAGACGGACAAGGACTCCACCGAGCCGTGGGCTGACGGCGATGAGATCTTCCTCGGAGGAGAGGTCAAGACCGATACCCCGACCCGCCCGAATAACGAGGGCAATATCAAGCGTCGTGTGGAGTTCTTGGCGCAGAACATGATCAGCGAAGTCCCGGTCGCCGCGGCTGGCCCGTAGGCCTCGCTGATCCTTTCGACTGGCCCGGTGACGTGAAAGGGCTCCTCATGTCACCGGGCTTTCCCATCCCTTTTTCGGAGCCTCACCCAATGATTGGAGCCCACCATGACTACCACCCCAGAAACCAACGCCCCGGATCCGGCTGAGTTCGACTTCGAGGCGTGGATCCAGGACGCGAAGCTGCCTGAGGCATCGTGCACCGTGTACAAGCGCGGCGACCTGGTCGCGCAGATTGATGATTTGGCCCGTCAGATCAAGATCGAGACCGACGCCCTGCGTGGCGAGATGGTCTCTGGCGGTAGCCCGGCCCTCAGCTCTTTGATCAAGGAGCGCGAGAAGTTGCTCAAGGCCTTCGCCGCTTCGGAGATGACTTTCTACCTTCGGGCCCTGCCCTCCGCCAAGCTGGTGGAGATCGCCCGTGCGCACGAGACTCCGACTGACGCGACCAAGGAAGTGCGCATGCAGAAGCAAGTGGAGCTGAACCGCGAACTGCTTGCCGCCTCGGTCATCGGCCTTGCCTCCCCGCGTCTCGCACGCCGGGATTTGGACATGACTCCTGCGCTTGTAGCGGCACTGGAGCAGAAGATTGGCGCCGCACAGCTGACCCAGCTGATGCTCACCCGCCAGTCCGTCCAGAACGACGCGCCACGTCCGGACGCTGATTTTTTGCCCGGGCCCTCTGGTACCAGCCAGAGCTAACCCGCATCGTCCAAGTCCTGCGTACCGCCCGCGCGGCCGGGAAACCACCCATGCATTGGTTCTCGGCTGTGCGCGGCGACTGGACGGACAAGGACTACCTACTTTCCCTCGCACTCACAGTGTATGAGGACGGGCTGTGCTCGTGCGGGCACCCTGTGGAGCTGGCGCACCATCCGGATAACGACGGCTGGTACGAAGCCCACCAGAAGATCTGTCATGCCTGTGCTGCCCGAGAGCGAGCCACCAAGGGTACGGAGAAGAATCCGCACCGTGCCGAGCCCGGTGAGCGCGTGTACACCACCTATGACCGCCCGGCAGGCAAGCCTTTGGTGGATCGTCCGAGACTGTAGAGGAGGTGCACCGTGGCTGACCGTAGCATTGCCTTCCGACTTGAAGCGGTCTATCAGTACTATGTCCAGGGATTCAAGGAGGCGACCAAGGCCACTCAGGAGCTTGGCGACGCGGCGAAGAAGACCGATCAGGCAACGAAGGACGGGCAGAAGTCCGCGGATGATCGGGCGCGCAGTATCAAGGCGGTGGCCGAGGCGGATCAGCGTGCTGCGAAGGTCGCTGGCCTGCTGTACAACGCGCAGGGTCGCCTGGTCGATGCCAACGGCAAAGTCCTGTCCTCGACGCAGGCCGCCGCGCACGGGCTGGATAGCTTCTCGGAGGCTGCATATCTGGCTAACCGGGAAGCGGAGGAGTCTGCCGAGGCTACCACCGCAGCGGTGGAGAAGCAGCGCGAAGCGTGGAAGACTCTCGCTCCTGCCGTGACGGTGGTCGGCGGAGCCATCTCCTTGGCATTCGGTACCGCACTGAAGACCTTCGCGGACTTTGACCAGTCCATGTCCGAGGTGCAGGCAGCCACCCACGAGTCTGCCGGCAACATGTCCTTGCTCCGTGAGGAAGCGATCAGTGCTGGTGCCGATACGGCGTTCAGCGCTAAGGAAGCAGCGCTGGGCATCAAGGAGCTTGCCAAGGCTGGCGTGGATACCGAATCCATCATCAACGGCGGTCTCTCCGGTGCCCTGGATCTCGCGGCCACCGACAACCTGGCTGTGGCCAAGGCGGCAGAGATCGCCGCCAGCGCGATGACCCAGTTCAAGCTCTCTGGTGAGCAAGTCCCACACATCGCGGATCTGCTCGCCGCAGGAGCCGGCAAGGCCCAGGGATCAGTCGAAGACCTCGGCATGGCCCTGAACCAGTCCGGACTCGTTGCCAACGGCACTGGTCTGAGCATTGAGGAAACAACCGGCGCACTGGCCGCGTTCGCCTCGGCAGGCCTGACCGGCTCCGACGCCGGAACCAGCTTCAAAACCATGCTGCAGTCCCTGACACCCAACTCGGACAAAGCCGCCACCATCATGGACGAACTAGGCGTCAGCGCCTACGATGCCCAGGGCAGCTTCATCGGCATGGCCGAATACGCCGGCCTCCTGCAGGGCGCGCTCAAGGACATGTCCGAAGAGCAACGCCAAGCCACCCTCAAAACCCTGTTCGGCTCTGACGCGGTACGCGCCGCGACGGTCCTGTACGAGCAGGGCGAAGAAGGCATCCGGAACTGGGAAGCCGCAGTCAACGACGCAGGTTACGCCGCCGAAACCGCAGCTGCCATGCAAGACAACCTCGCAGGCGACCTCGAAAAACTCGGCGGAGCCTTCGACACGGTCTTCCTCAAATCCGGTTCCGGCGCCAACGACGTCCTCCGCGGCTTCGTACAAGGCGCTGAATCCCTCGTCGACATGATCGGCCAGATCCCCGAACCAGTCCTCTCCATCGGCGGCATCCTCACCGGCCTCGTCGGTGGAACCGCGCTCGCCGGTGGTGCGATCGTGACCTTCGTTCCGAAGGTTCGCGAGACGGTGGAGGCATTCAAGGACCTTCAGTCCACAGGTTCACGGGTGCCCGGTGTGATTGGAAAGGTCGGTAAGGCCGCTGCTGTTGCTGGCATCGCTCTGGGTACTTTCCAGATTGCCGCCCAGTTGGCCGGCACTGGACTTGATGACCTTGGCGACTCTGCGGATTACATCGACAAGCTCACCGATGGGACCAAGGACCTCGAGGTACTCAAGCGTCGGGTCAACGAACTGGCTACCGCCAGTGGCACAAGCCAGACAAGCATCCGGGGCATGGGTGATGCCATTAGCGTGCTGAACCAGCCAGGCATCGCCAAGGCCATGGACTGGGTGGGTAGCGTCGGAGGTATCTTCGACTCGGACGCGAAGCTGGCCACGAAAGCGGTCACTGAGTACGACACGGCACTCAAAGCCATGCTGGACTCCGGAGCGCAGGCCGAAGCCTCACAGGGATTCAAGATCGCAGCAGACCAAGCCAAAGACTACGGTGTCGGTCTCGATCAAGTCATGGCCCAGTTCCCCGAATACATCGGTGGACTGGAGGCACAGGCCGAAGCCGCCGGGGTCAGCTTGTCTAAGCACAGCCTGTTGCGCTGGGCAATGTACGACATCGAACCAGCCGGTATCGCGGCCGCGCGCGGCGCCGAACAAACCGAGCAAGCCCTCCAGGACGTCGGAGTCTCAGCCGAAGGCGCCGTCGAGAACATGGAAGACTTCCTCGACATATTGTTCGAAGCTGGTGTCATCACCCGCGACGAGCGCGCGGCACTGCGCGAGTACGAGGCCGCCATCGATGAGATCGGTGAATCGATCAAGACCAACGGCAAGAGCCTTGATGTGCACACCGAGAAGGGGCGTGCCAACCAAGCTGCCTTCGATGCGCTCGCCCAATCCGGAGAGGACTACGTCCGTGCGCTCGCCGCTGGTGGGGCCTCTGAGGAAGAGCTGCAGTCCGCGATGACCAGCACCTACGAATCGCTGATCACTGCGGCAGAGCAGTTCGGAATCACGGGCGAGAAAGCCGACAAGATGGCTCGCGAGATCATGGGCATCCCTGAGGATGTGAAGGTTGAGTCATGGATGAGCGACGCCGCGAAAAAGACGGCCGAGCAAACCAAAACTGCGGTCGAGGAGATCCCGAAGCGCCACGACGTGAAGATCGTGCAGACCTTCGAGACGCACGGTGTTCCGTTCAAACCGCAGAATCCGATTACTAAGCAGTTGCAGGAATCTCAGCCGAAGGTGAACTTCCCCGGACTTGCCAGTGGCGGCGACCTGGATTCGGCGCCGGGGCCTGTGGGTGTGGATTCCATGTTGTTCTACGGCGCTAAGGGAGAGCACGTGTTCACCGCGGCCGAGGTCGCGGCGATGGGTGGTCAACAGGCCGTGTATCGGTTCCGTTCGCAATTGCGGTCAGGGCAGATCCGTGGCCACGCTGCCGGCGGCGAGGTTGGCACATCGTCGGCCTCGATCATGCAGTACACCGTGCCGGCGGCTGGTGCATCTGGGACGACGATCAGCATCGGCGACATCATTGTCCAGGGTGCCGGGGATCCGGAGCGCGCGGCCAAGGCTGTCGAGGACCGGATCACGCGGAAGTTCGCGAAGGAGGGGATGCGCTTTGGGTGAGATGGTCATGCTGGACGGATTCCCGTTGACGGGTGTGACTCGTGATGGGGTGTGGAAGCGGCTGGGTGACATTGAAGGCTGGTGGACTCGGCCGGCCGCGAAAACCCAGTACGTTGACCGCCCGCGAGGGGACGGGCAGCATCCGTCTCCTGTGCGCTTCGGGGAGCGGCTGATCACGATCAACGGCAGAGTGACCAGCCGCAACCACGACTACCTCCACCAGGCACAGCAGCAGATCAACGCGCTGGGCCTGCGCGGCGGGGCCAAGTTGATGGTGAGCGGCCACGGCCCGGCGCAGTGGGCGCTGGTAGATCCCCGCGGCGAGACGTCGGCCGACTTTGCGACCGATACATACCTGTCGTGGCAGATCCCTCTCGTAGCAAGTGACCCGTTCAAGTACGGCGAACCGCAGGCGTTCAGTTTTCATACGGCATCGGCCTCGTCGGTACCTGTATTCCATCGTGGGACAGTTCCGGCTTGGCCGGTGGTGACGGTGACGGGATACAGCGCTAGTCAGGGGTACACCCTGACACTCAACGGGAAGTCTATTGTGGTGACGCAGGCGGCGTGGTCATCTCAGCCGCATGTCTTGGACTATCGAACGGGGATTCTCCGGGTCGGCGGGTCGGTCGCTCGTGGTGGGATCTCGACGGCGAACTACTCGCCTGTGAAACCTGGAATGCCGCAGTCCCTGAGCATCTCCGTTCCTGCCGGTACCGCAAAGGTCGACATCTCGTTCTACGACACATTCATTTAGGAGGGCGGCGTGGCTGGCTATCGTGTATGGAGCATTTCGACCAAGACGTGGGCTGATCGAGTAGAGCTTCATAGCGCTTCGACGACGTGGGAGCGAACCTTCAACGAAGGCGCCGGAGGATCAACCCGCTTGGTGCTTTCAGACCAGGACGTGGCCGCAGTGGCTGGGCTGACCGACACCTATCCAGGACAGCGCGCGATCGTCGTCGATTATGACGGAGTGGTGGTGTACTGCGGAATCGTGTGGACCGCCCGGTACGAGTACGACACACAGATCCTCACGCTACGCCACGAAGATATCTGGTCCTTGCTCGATGCCCGTCTGATCAGCGCGGTACGCGATGAGAACATACCCAACTGGGAGATCACCTACAGCGGGCTGGAGTACGACACGATCATCAAACGCCTCGTGCAGGCAGCCACGACGGGCACCGGCCGAGGGGTCCCGATGGTGTATGAGGATGACTACACCGGAGGCCGGTCCCGTACGTACCGGGGCTATGACATGGATACGCTGTTGGATGCGATCGAGGAGATGATGGACCTCGACGATGGCCCGGACGTGGACTTCCGACCTGAGTGGGACGGTGCCGGTGGGGTGCGGTTCACCCTGCGGACTGGGGATCTGTCGCTGAACACCATCGAGGTCGACTTCGCGGCCGACCAGACCCAGGCCATGGGTTTGTGGATCGAGACCGACGCGTCGGACGTGGCCACGCAGGTTTTTGCGGTGGGTGAGGGGTCGGGCAAGAAGACGACCAAGAGTCCGGGCCTGTTGGTGCGCGAATCTCAGTCGGCAAACATCAGCGAGTATCCCGCCATGGAGCGAGTGGAGCAGTTCAAGAACATCAAGAAGGGCGCGGACCTATACGATCACGCGGCCTCGGCTCTCGTGGCTAGAAACGGTGCGGTCCGGCAGGCCGGGTTTGAGCTGAAGCTTGACTCTCCAATCCTCGGGAACCTGTGGGAGCTGCGCCCTGGCACGATCATCCGTTGGTACATGCGCGATGACCCGTACTTCACCACAGGGTGGCGCGAATGGCGGGTACTTAAGTACTCCGGCAACACGGAGAACGATTTCGTAAGGATCGAGTTCCAACCGAAGGGAGGATGACCAGTGGCCCGAAAGATTGACCTGACCGGCCCGAACATAGCTCGGCAGCGCCGTGGGGTGCGAAAGTACGGCACACAGACACCAATGGCCTCGACCACGGTTGAGCGCGGCAACACGCACTGGACTGCTGGGTCTAACGTCAACATCGACGGGCTACTCGGCATCGATGGAACCGGCACCGTCACCGGCTCTCTCGCCGTATCTGGGTTACTCAGTGTATCCGGGACGCTGAACGCTTCTGGTCAGATCAACTTGAGCGGGTCCACGGGCATCACTGGGCCGCTGAACGTGACGGGTACAACGACTATCGGCGGCAACACGTCGATCACCGGCGAGCTAGTGGTGACTGGTCCGACAACCTTGGACGGCATCCTAGATATCGGTGGTGACACGACGATCACCGGCCTGTTGGACGTGCAGGGCGACACTACAGTGTCCGGCAAGCTTGACGTGACCGGCCCGATGGCCACCAAGGGCACGCTCTCGGTTGAAGGCGTGACCACCCTCAAGAACGACCTGAACGTAGTTGACGGAGGAGTAGTCAAGGCTGGACAGGTTGAAATCCATCCGGAGAACGGCGGAAACATTGCATTCGCAGGCGCATCTATCACAAATGGTGGTGCCGTAGGGTTTTCGTTCTCTGCAACCACTCAAAACGCGCAGGTGGAGAGCATTGGAGGGAGTGCGACCCTATTGGGAAGTGGTTCTAGCGTCGTTGCCCGCGCTGGTGCAATTGACTTGAATGCGCCAAAGACTTGGGTGAATGGTCAGATGGAGGTTTCAGGGCGAGTAACTGTGCGGGAACAGATACTGGCTCCTAATACGCCGGTAACTTCGAACAACACTTTTGTCCCAAACCTCTACATGGATTCGAACGGGCGAATCTACAAGACAACATGGACGCCTTAGCTTTGCGGGCAAAGGTTGTAGATATGGCTCATGATCAGTTTCTGATATTCACTTTCTAGGGCATTCCCAGCATTGGGCGCAGGGTTCAAAGTACCTGCTTCGAGTTCCTTGCACTGCTGCTTGCCGACTTTGAGCCAGTACTTTTCGCTTTTGATGCTCTTGGAGAGATCGGCGAAGTACTCATCATGCGGTGCCATTGCTTTGCGGACTGAGTCAAGAAACTTCTCTTCGGGAGACGCCGCCTTGCCCTCAACCTGCGCGCTTACTTTCCCCTCGCCGGTTGGCACTGACTGAACTTCCACATTGGCGGCGTCTGGAGTCGGCTCGGTTGCCGCAGGCACGCTGGTGCACGCAGTCAACGCGAGGGCAGACACGGCGAGAGTCACGAGAATTTTTGGGCGCATATTCCAAACCATATAAGAAAGGTGCCAGACATGGCAGATTCATCCGGTGACAATCCGGTAACAAACGAAGAATCCGACCTAGAGTTCCTGCGAAGCCAGTTAGCGCTCGCCGAGAACGTGATCGGACAGTACAGGCAAGCGCTCGCCGATGTGCAGTTTCAGCTAGTGCAGCTCAAAGCGCAGGCAGCAATTACTCAGCCCACCGCCTAGCCGGTGGGTTTCGCTTTTAAGGAGGTGTCATGGCGACGGTCACTGGAAACCTAAAAGATATCGTCAACCAAGCAATGGGAGACCGACAAGGGGAACTGGTATTCAGGCTTAGCGACCCGAGTATTGCGGCCGTGGGAGCGAATGCTGGAACGATCTACCCGACAGCTGAACAACGAGTCGTCCCATCGTCTACAGGTGCTTTCACTGTCAATCTTCAGACCACAACGAGCCTTCTCAATGACGCCTGGTACACGCTGCAGATTGAGTGGTTGGACGACGAGGGCGGTGTTATGGACTTCCCCGGGTGGCAGATCCGCGTCGGTGTCGATGGAGGCAGCATTGACAAGCTCATTACGTTTGGTCCACCAGGCGGCGGGTGGGGTGGACAGTTGCCGAATTTATCCCTGGTGCTCGTGTCGCTGACCAAACCCGACAACCTGCAGGTTGGGCAGCTGTGGCTGCAGGCCGCACCTGAAGCACACGATAGCCCGGACCAAGGGCTAAACACTGGGAAACTGTACAGGGGGATTGGGTAATGGCGATCGCTAAGAACGTGGCGCACGTAGCGGACTTGAAAGGCCCCAAGGGCGACGTGGGCCCAGCTGGCCCCCGAGAGGTGAAAGTGTTCGTTTCGACGGATAACTACACCACGATGCCCGATGGGGTGTATACCGCGGTGAGCGCGAACGCGGCCGAGGCTATCGGCATGCCGACCAAGACCTACGGAACTCTAGTCATCAACTACGGCTACACCGGATCATCCGGGCTCTCATCGAAGCTGATTCAGTGGATGCCACACGACGGCACCGGGAATATATGGTCTCGGACGTGGAATGCAGCCACTGGTTGGTCGTCGCGATTCACTACAGGGTCGAAAGCTGGCGGCGCAATCCTGCTGGCGGCCACGAATCTCGCGACCCTGCCGGATGGCTACTACACGCTGGTGTCGAACAATGCCGCGAACACTCACGGTCTACCTCGTGTCTCTCAAGGTGACTTCATCCAGTCACGCGGCTACGACTCGAACAACCGTACACGTATCTTCTATCCGTCCTCGTACCCGACCGAAATGTGGGTCCAGGCGGAGTCGAATGGGATTTGGGGTGCATGGCAGCAGATGGGTGGCGGCTCCGGCGGCGGATCAGTAGTTGGTTCGTCGGTGGAGCGCGAGACACGTAAGGTTGAGCACCGAGCCCGCTACGGCGGCCGATATGGCACCGCAGGGCTGGCGACCCTGTCCCTGGTCTTCGACCATGGGACGGATAACTTTATCGCCAAGGTGCTACCGATCCTGCAGCGATACGGAGTGCCGGCTACTATCGGCCTGAACAGCCAGATGTACAACCCGGACTATACGTTCTACGGGACAGACCAGAACACCACGTTCGCGTCCCTGCAGACCGCGTTCATCAACAACGGGATCAGTGTCTGGAACCACGGGCGTCTGCATAAACCAGCCTCTGAGGCACCGAGTACTGAGATCATCGGAGGTCGCGACGAGCTGATGGCCAGCTTGCCGAAGATCCCCATCGACGGATGGCTGCACACCGGAACGTACGGGGATTTCAATAGTGGGTCCACCTTCGCTAACTATCGAGACCAGAGCATTGGGTCATTGATCATGAACGGCCACGCGATCCTCACCGGCAACATCCAGGAGCCGATCAAGGACCTAGCAGGTGAGATGAAGCCCGGGTTCGATGGCGAGTGGATTGATGCAGGGGCGACACCGATCGCGTCGGTTAAGTCGCTGATCCAGCGTGCCCAGGCTGTGGGTGGCGGGGTCATGACTCGTCAGCATCCCCAGTTCATCGACCAGTCCGGGTACATCACCACGGCACAGCTCGACGAGTTCATCGGGTGGGCCGCGGCAGAGCGCGACGCTGGCCGATTGCTGATCATTACCGGAGACCTGTTGAACCTCGCCGATTCGGGCTCGTCGGTGCGTCGCTCCCTGATCGGTGAAGTGACCAGCGGGTCGGCAAGCTTAGAGGTAATCGATCACCCGCTACGCAAGGGCGGCGTCGTCGTACTGGAAGCCGAGGTGACTGGCTCGGGTACTGCCGTCATGTCTGCGACAGGCGGGGGAATCAACGCATCGCGGAGTGTCGCAGTGTCTTCCGCAAAGACGATCACCCTGCCGTTCATGATCCCGCTCGACGCGACCGGAACGATCAGCGTCACAGTCACCGGAGTGACGGTATCTAAGATGCGCGTCGTCGCAGGATAGGAGAGATGAATGCCTGAATGGCTACCGGCTGTACTACTCCTCATCGGAGCCATCGTCAGCGCAGGACTCGGCTTCCTAGGCGCAGTACTGGCCAACAAACTCACGGCCAAAAAGCACAAGAACGAACTGCAGCTCGCCCTGGTCGACCAGCTACAGGAAGAGCGAGACCGACTCGACACGAAGATCGACAAAATGAACACCAGGATTACGGGATTCTATGCCGATAAGCACGCATCGCGCCGCTACATCGCATCGCTGGAAGACCACATCAACCAACGCAATCCACCACCCCCTCCCGAACCACCACCCGGATACGTCCCCTAATCCGCAAGCCACTAGACGTTCGTCGGTGGCTTTTCTTATGCCCTGGTACCGATCTGGTGCCGGGGCTTACTCATACCTGAAGGAGGTAGCCCATGGCTACGAGCCAGAACGGCTGGCCAGTCATCTTCAATTCCGGAGACAACCGGCTGACCCGGATCCCGAAGATTATCGGTAAGGTCCGCGACGGTGACGTCGCAGTCATCCTGACCGACATCGTGTTGTGGATCGATAAGCATATTGAGGACGTGGACGCCGGCCGCGACGACTGGGGCGGTGCTGTCCGCCCGATCCGAGGCAAGACCCGCGGCTACTCGAACCACGCCTCGTACACGGCCGTCGACGTCAACGCCCTGCGCCACCCTCGCGGTGCGGTCAACACGTTCGCGGCCGCGCAGCGTAAGGCGATCCGCGCTCGGCTCAAGTACTACGAGGGCGTGCTGCGCTGGGGCGGGGATTACAACCTGCTGATTTCCAAGCGCGATGACATGCACTTCGAGATCAACGCCGGATCCGCCGCTGTGAAGCGTGTGGCCGACAAGATCCGCCGTGCCAATAACGGAGCGGTCGAAGAAGTCACGAAGCCGACCGGGTCGACGAAGCCGGCGCCGAAGACCAAGGCCGTGTGGAAGGGCCTGTCGGTCGAGGACACCAAGAAGGTGCAGCGGTTCCTGCGCTCGGTGGACCTGTACACCGGCAAGATCGATGGCGTCTACGGCGCGATGACCCGTGCCGCGGTCAAGGCCTACCAGCAGCGCGCCGTCACCTACGGTGGCGCGCCGCTCAAGGCCGACGGCTACTGGGGCCCGGACACTCAGCGGTGGTTCGAATGGGTGCGCGACACCCTGCAGCCGGCCTTGGGTAAGTGGAAGGCGTCCCAACGTCTGGGCAAGCTGCGTCGCGACGGCGACTACGGGCCGCTGGTGGCCAAGCACGTCAAGGAGATCCAGTCCGATAACTGGGCCCTGTACAAGCGGCATGGCGGCGGCGTAGCCGACGGCCAGGCCGGAAAGATCACCTGCCGGATGCTGGGCATCCCGGCCTTCAAGTAAAGGAGAACCCCTTTGGAAACTGACATCCTCATGGCCGCGATTGCTGCGGCTTTCACCCTCGCTTCGCCGGCGGTCATCCAGTGGCGCAAGACCCGTGATTGGCCGCAGACTCTGAAGGTCGCGTTGCCGATCGTGATTTCCTTGGCGATCGCGGTGGTGTACACGGTCGTGACCGGA
This sequence comes from Glutamicibacter sp. PS, assembly GCA_031317595.1. Taxonomy (GTDB): domain Bacteria; phylum Actinomycetota; class Actinomycetes; order Actinomycetales; family Micrococcaceae; genus Glutamicibacter; species Glutamicibacter endophyticus. The sequence goes on along the minus strand of JANCMB010000001.1, from coordinate 1,456,701 downwards.
GCGCTGACCGGCATGGGCCTGCTGGCCGCGTTCCTAGCCGTGTATGGCCTGCAGCAACTGGTCTATTCGGCGATCATCAAGCACATCGACGCGCTGCGTGACGCGAATGACCCGCTGGCCAGCGGGGTGCAGTTCGCCGAGCTCGAGAAGACCGACCCGGACGTGGGTGGCGAGTACACCCACCACTAGACCCCCGCGCCGTGGCGGGGTGAGACCACGGCACCGCCGGGGCCGGGCAATCCATGGCACCGTCCGGCCCTGGCACCACGTAACGAAGCCCGCCCACCTCATTACGAGGTGGGCGGGCTTCGGCGTGTTAGGGGCTAGTCTGCATAGATTTTGTGGTTTCGATCGAACCAGAGAATGTGAAAGCAACCGTTGATGCGAAACCCCCACAAGCGTTCCGAGTAACCAAGCCTGATTCGATAGAGCTCTTCGGCTTCGACTTGCAGGTCAGGAAGACGTTTTCTAGCTTCATCCGCGATTTCTTCGATCGATTGCGAGTGAGACTTGGCTCTACCTTTCTTGCCAGCAACCTCTTGGGAGATCTCCTTCCAAGTCTTTTGAGACATCTCCTCCAAAGTCTGCAGGATTAAGCGAGCTTCTTTCGCATTCAGGTTCCAGTCCCATCCACCGCAGTAGTCATGGTCCATAGACCGTTGGGACCATCGAAAATTTTCGTGATACCAATTTTCGTTGGAAGTTTGTGTGGGGATCGATCGTTTATCGGTCGATGCTAAAGCAGGATCTAGGTGCTTAGCAATCTTTCCAGCTGATTGCTTACCTAGGTTTTTTCTATTGCGGGCCACGGAAACTCTATGAAGCCGAGGAAGCGAGGCCTCCGAAGAAGTCCTGCATTGACTCCAGATCGACAATGGTCGACGAACGCTCGCCGTCGGCGAGCGTTCCGCGAGCTTCCAGCCACGGGCGTTCTGAGTGGGTCTTGTTGCTCAATTGCTGCCCGCTCAGGTGCGCATAGGCATCCAGTACGGCATCAATGGTTTCTTTCTCATTGTCACTAAGGATTGAAGAATTTCCCTGCTCAAGGTCGGACGCGCTAACGCGGAACTTACCTCTGTGAGCACGGTATAGATCGACGGTAACTGGGCCGTTGGCCCAGGCTTCAATTGATTCGCGGTACAGCGGCTCGCCGTCCCAGGCGAGGGACCAACCCTGTGAGTAATAGCAAAGTTTCTGTAACTTCATGGTGGTCATGTCGCCGCACGTCTCGAGGATATAAGCTGCTACGTCATGTACAGATGCCATGTTGCGCCGGTCCTTCCCGAGGTAGTGATGTGCATTGCGGCTGTTCAATTAAAAAAGTAAGACCGCTAGGAGCATTAGGCGACTTTGTCCCCAAAGCCCGAGAATACGCGTATCCTCAGAGGTCCTTTGGGCACAACTATAGGCGCGCGTCCGACAAGTGAGCAACAACGAGTGGCCGAGATAACGAACAAAGTAGTTGACGGCTGACGTCGAGGGCGGCTTATTTGCGCGTATCGGGGCGAGACGAGGGGCTGGTTGCGCCGGTGGATGATTGGTGGAGTGACTCGTGTGCAGAACAGTGTCTTGAGCGTGATAGAACCAATGAATGAATGAATTCTGGTCTGGCGTGTGTGGCGCGCTCGTAGGTGGCGTGGTCGGGTTTATTGCCGTTCTCTGGAATTTCAGGTCGCAGAGTCGGGCGTCGATGCGCGAGTTGGTCGCTCACCTATTATTTGTTTCGCAGGCGCTTGCGGAGCTTTACAATAATTGGTCGCCGCAGGCGGAGTCGATGACCTTGGAAGAGAAGTACGCCAAGATGGAGAAGCTCAAAGATGATCTGGTGCTGGATTTGAGACGACTTGAACTAACGACGGATTGGAAATCGTTCACGTACTGCAATGAACATGCATCGGCGGCGGTTGACTTCTACATGGCGATTAGCCAGCAGCACAAATATGGCAGTAAACCTGGAACAGGGGAAGATTGGAAGCTTGAATCTCGTTGGCATGAAACCAGGGAACTGGTTGTCGGGCGGCTGGCACGAGCTACGGGCCCCAGGTGGTGGAACATTGGACTTCGGAGAAAACTGGACCAGAAAGTAATCGGGCCGGAAATTGCCCGGCTGCGGGAGGCAAAGAGAATAGAGAAAGAGTTGCGTAGATCGTAGGTTCTTCTCGTCAGAGGTTTTGAGCGCGTCGCGAGAGCGGGCAAGCAGACACTGGCAACTGATGATTCTGCGACCGTTGGCTTCATCTAGCCCCGGTTGTCCTTTTCGGCAGCTTCGAGCAACGAAGAACTACGTCGAGTAGCAATCGGCGCATAGACATATTCGTGAACCGCACCTCATTGCTACTTGAGCACTAAGGGCATGGTCATACTGATGTCCGCCGTTTTGGTGGCCGCGCTCTTGGCGGTGGCAGGTCCTCGGTTGGCTGATCTCTTCAACCAGGCGATCGACCGGGTTTCCGGTCTGGGTTAAATGTCCGACTGGGTCCGCCGAACCAATGCAGAGGATGGTTCGGCTGTCGCCGAGTTCGTGATGGTCAGTGCCTTGCTACTGCTGCTGAGCTTTAGCATTATCCAGCTGGCGCTGATCATTCACGTGCGCAATACGCTAATCGACGCCGCCTCAAACGGTGCGCATTTTGGAGCACTCGCGAACCGAGAAGTCGTTGATGCCCGTCAGCGCACGGCGAATCTCATCGCAAACTCGCTACATTCCGGTTTCGCCACTGACATTAGCGTCGAGCAACAGTCGCTCGCGGGGGAAACGCTGGTTGTTGTTACGGTACACAGTCAAGCACCGCTCCTCGGGCTGGTGCCGAACGGCTGGGAGATCACGGCTAAAGGACAAGCGGTGCGCTATGAATAGACTCCACCAAGCGGTAGCCAAACTCATGCGCGGGGGACAGTCGAGAGTCCACGACGACCAAGGGAGTTCGCTTGTGGAGTTCATCTTTGTTTCCACAGTGCTCATGATCCCTATGGTGTATGCGGTGCTGACCGCGGGCGCAATACAGGCTGCGAGCTACGCCGTGACCGGTGCCGCCGACCACGCTGCCAAAGCCTTCGTCGGGGCAACAACTCCCGCTGAGGGACAGGCCCGTGCCCACGGCGCCGCAGATCGAACGATGGAAAATTTCGGGCTGAGTGGACACGAAGTGTCGATCAGCTGCGAGCCGGGCTGCCTACAACCCGGAAGTACAGCGACAATCCATGTCGAAATTGCGGTCCCGTTACCCTTCCTCGAAGGCTTCAGTAACGCCTCGATCGCCTACGTTGATTCAACCTCCACGCAACGGGTGGATCTCTATGGGTAACCGGCCTTCAGTAGTTGGGCAGTGGCGTGCTCGGTGGACGCAGGATTCGGGCCAGAGCATGGTTCTTGCCATAGGGCTCACAGCAGTCACCCTGCTTGTTATTTCCGCCGTCATGGCAGCAGCCGCGGTAAACCTCAAAGCCCGCCAACTGCTGGCGCTCGCCGACTCAGCAGTGGTAGCCGCCGTTGACGAGTTCGAGTTTCACACCGATGAGCAAGGGGCACAGTTGGTGCTATCGGGCACTCAAGTACAGCAGGCGGCTTCAACGTACTTGTCCGACGTTCACGCGCCCGATCGCTTTGCCGGACTTCATATCAAGTCGGTCGTGCTCAGTAGTGATCGGCAGGGCGCGACCTTGCACTTAGGTACCAGTGTCTCGCCGCCCATCGTCGGGTGGATCATTCCTGACGGGATACCGATCAGCGTCGCCAGCAGCGCACGCTCCATCCTCTCTCGATGAACACTACGCAAAAGTGTGCGAGTAAGTAGGCGTCGGGACAGATGGCGTAGTCTATAAAGACCATGGCACATACTGATTTTCCCGCTGAGATCCGCGCACTACGTGCAACATACGCTTCCATTGAAGAAGTAAGTGACGTCGCACAAATGAAAGCCGACATCGCAATGCTTTCCGAGGAAGCTGGTGCACCGGACCTGTGGGATAACCCGGCCGCAGCACAGGCCGTGACGAGTAAGCTGTCGCACCGGCAGTCGGAACTCGAACGTCTTCAGAAAATCTCTACGCGCATTGACGATCTGGAAGTGCTCGTTGAATTGGCCGAGCTAGAAGACGATGCAGACTCGCTGGCCGAAGCGGAGTCGGAGCTGGCCTCGATTGCCAAAGCACTTGCCGATCTCGAAGTCGTCACTCTACTTAACGGGGAATTTGATGCGCGTGGGGCAGTGATCACCATTCGCTCGGGCGCTGGTGGAGTCGACGCCGCAGACTTCGCGGAAATGCTATTGCGCATGTACATTCGCTGGGCCGAGAAGCGGGGATACAAAGCGCAGATTATGGACACGTCCTATGCCGAAGAAGCCGGCATCAAATCAGCGACCTTTGAAATTGACGAGCCTTACGCCTTTGGCACGCTATCGGTCGAGGCTGGGACGCACCGACTTGTACGGATTTCGCCATTCGATAACCAGGGACGACGACAGACAAGTTTCGCAGCCGTTGAGGTTGTGCCGCTCATCGAATCTACTGACTCAATCGAAATTCCTGAATCAGAGATTCGAGTCGACGTGTTCCGCTCTTCAGGTCCTGGCGGCCAGTCCGTGAACACCACCGATTCTGCAGTTCGTATGACTCACATTCCCACCGGCACGGTGGTATCGATGCAGAACGAAAAGTCGCAGATCCAGAACCGTGCCGCAGCCTTACGCGTCCTGCAGTCGCGCTTGCTCTTGCTCAAGAAGGCGGAGGAAGACGCGAAGAAGAAGGAACTGGCGGGCGATGTTAAGGCGTCGTGGGGCGATCAAATGCGTTCCTATGTTCTCAACCCGTTCCAAATGGTCAAGGATCTACGCACCAACCATGAGGTTGGCAATGCGCAGGCGGTACTGGACGGAGAGCTCGATGACTTCATCGATGCCGGAATCCGCTGGCGCGCCACGCAGCGTCGTCCCGAAAAATAGTCGACGACAAGACGGCGACGAGCCACGCTAGGGTGAGGTACTTCACAACCCAGTGGCCCGCGCTCTAGGATGAGCCAGTAGGCAAAGGTGCCGCGTGAGATCCTCGTGGCATGCGCCTGACAAGGAGCTAGAGCGGGAATGATAGATAAAACCTCACCTTCGGCGGCTCACGCGGTTGCGGACATCGGCGACGGATCCTCAATCGCGGTGGGCGGTTTCGGGTTATCGGGAAATCCGTCCGAACTAATCGATGCACTACTGGACTCCGGGGTGAAGAACCTTGCAATCGTCTCGAATAACTGCGGCACCGACGATCTAGGACTCGGCGTCTTGCTGGCAGCAAAAAGGATTTCGAAGGTCACTGCCAGCTATGTGGGCGAAAACAAGGAATTCGAGCGTCAGTATCTCAGTGGTGAACTCGAGCTAATTCTCACTCCACAAGGTACCTTGGCGGAAAAGCTTCGTGCTGGTGGTGCCGGCATTCCCGCATTCTTTACCCGAACCGGGGTCGGAACCCTCGTGGCCGAAGGCGGCCTTCCGCAGCGCTACGCCTCCGACGGGTCAGTGCTACAGGCCAGCGAGGCCAAGGAAGTCAGGTCCTTCGAATTCCGCGGAGTCGAGCACGAATATGTGCTTGAAGAGGCGCTGACCACGGATTTTTCCCTTGTGCACGCAGCGGTTGGCGACACGCACGGAAACTTGATTTTCAACAAGGCTGCCGGCCAGTTCTCGGTTCCCGCCGCGATGGCAGGGCGCATATGTATTGCTCAAGTAGAGCAGCTGGTCCCCGCAGGCACATTGGACCCGGCCCAAATCCATCTTCCCGGTGTGTTTGTGCACAGAATCGTTGACGTTGCTGGGATGCACCCCAAACCCATCGAGAAACTGACCGTTCGCGCGGATGAGGAAGGGCACTAATCCCATGGCTTGGACCCGAGAACAGATGGCAGCTAGGGCAGCACTTGAGCTGGCGGATGGTTGGTACGTGAACCTAGGTATCGGTATGCCCACGATGGTGCCGAATTTCTTGCCTGAGGAAGTGAGCGTAGTACTCCAGTCGGAAAATGGAATACTTGGGGTCGGGCCGTTCCCTCGCCGTGACGAGGTAGACCCAGATCTCATCAACGCTGGCAAGCAAACGGTGACTACCTTGCCGGGGGCGAGCTTTTTCGATTCAGCCACGAGCTTCGCAATGATCCGCGGAGGAAAAATCGACGCAGCGATCCTCGGCGCCATGCAGGTCGCGTCCAACGGCGATCTGGCGAATTGGATGATTCCCGGAAAGATGGTCAAGGGACCCGGTGGAGCAATGGATCTTGTGCACGGGGCAGGCCGTGTGATCGTCCTCATGGAACACTCGGCGAAGGACGGGTCGGCGAAACTGGTGCATGATTGCACTCTGCCGGTAACCGGACGAGGCGTTGTCGACCGGGTTATCACCGACCTTGGAGTCTTCGATATCAAGGGAGATCACCTGCAAGTTGTTGAACTTGCACCCGAAGTCGATGAGGAACAAGTACGCTCTGTGACGGAAGCAGAGCTTCGGTTTTAGCCTTCCGGGCGGAGCTGTGGACTACGGAATAATCGTGCAACACACCGGGAAGGTAGGGCCCGAGGCGAGCCGCGGCCGATAAAGTTCTATTGATTGGTGCCCCATGTCCAGTCGACGCCGGCCGGTTGTGGGGTCCGCGCCCTGACCTCAACCAGTGATTGAAGACATGATTAAATTCGAGAATGTCTCGATGGTCTACGACGCAAAGGCCTCACAGGCTGCGTTGAACGACGTGACCATCGAAATCAACCGCGGGGACTTTGCATTCCTCGTGGGCGAATCCGGCTCCGGCAAGTCGACCTTTCTGAGCCTTGTCTTGCGTGAAAAGCGCGCCACCCAAGGCGCGGTTTACGTGGCGGGGCAGAACTTGAACCGTATCCCGAGCCGTCGCGTGCCTAAGTTGCGTCGTGACATCGGGTTCGTTTTCCAAGACTTCCGTCTGCTGCGTGAACGCACGGTTTTTGACAACGTTGCCTTCGCCATGGAGGTTATTGGGGCTTCACGGGCGCAGATCCGCGATCGTGTGCCAGATGCACTGAAGATGGTTGGCCTTGCCGACAAGGGACGTCGTAAACCAACGGAACTATCCGGTGGTGAGCAACAGCGTGTAGGCATTGCCCGTGCCATCGTCAATAAACCGTCGATTCTGCTGGCTGACGAGCCGACGGGAAATCTCGATCGCAAGAACAGCATCGAGGTTATGAATGTGCTTGATCGCATTAACCAAAACGGCACGACGGTCTTGATGGCCACGCACGCGCACGAGCTGGTTAGTGAGTACCGGCACCGTGTGATTGAGTTGAGCCGTGGTGAGATCATCCGCGATGAGAACCAGGGGCTGTACACGCAGATGACTACGGTCGTGAACCCGGACGGGACGCGCGCACTGTTGTTCGGCGAGGAAGCTGCGGCGGAGGACACGGCGACCGAAGAAGAGGCTGACGATACGAAGGGTGATGACAAGTGAGGCTGGGATTCATCCTCCGCGAAGCGGCCAAGGGGCTACGCCAGAATGTGGTCATGGTCGTATCCGTAGTACTGGTGACCTTCGTATCACTGACCTTCATTGGCGCTTCTGTACTGTTGCAACTCCAGATCAATCAGATGAAGGGTTACTGGTACGACCGCATGGAAGTAGCGGTCTACCTGTGTGATGACAACAGCAGTTCACCGAACTGCGAAGGCGAGTCCGTAACCGACGAAGAACGCGATAATATTCGCGCAATGATCGAGTCTGAGCAGATGGCTCCATACGTGAAGGAATACGCGTATGAGTCCAAGGAGCAGGCTTTCAAGAACTTCCAGGACCAGTTCAAGAATTCCGAGATCGTCGATCAAGTCACGGCTGCTGAACTCCCTGAGTCTTTCCGCATCGCGTTGCAGGATCCGGAAAAATACCCAATTATTCAAGAGGCCTTTTCCACTGTGGATGGCGTCGACACGGTCTTGGACCAGCATGAACTTCTTGAAAAGATCTTCCAAGTTGTCCGCGTGGCTTCGGCAGCGGCTGCCATTGTGGCCATTGTGATGATTGCCTGTGCCGTCTTGCTAACCGGCACCACGATTCAACTCTCGGCCATGCACCGTCGCCTCGAAACGACCATCATGCGTCTGGTCGGTGCCTCGAAGGCGACGATTCAGTTACCGTTCGTTATCGAAGGAGTAATCGCTTCGGTCATCGGTGCGATTCTTGCCACCGGTACTCTCTGGCTGCTGATGAAGTTCCTCGTTCAGGACAAACTAGCTGCTGGAAACGCGGATATTGCCTTCATTTCAACCGGCGAAGTCTGGTTTGTAGCCCCCGGGTTGCTCATTCTAGGTATCGTTTTAGCAACAATTTCTTCAGTGATAACCTTGAAGCGGTACCTGAAGGTTTAGTACGTTCGTTACATAGCAATTACGTTGCTGCGAACTTTATTGAGGAGACCCATGCTGTCTAACGCCGTGCGAAGTAAATTTCTGCGTGCTTCACTTGGCGGTGTCCTGGCCCTGTCGCTCGTGGTTCCAGCCGCCGTGGCATTCGCCGACGAGCTGGATGACCGCAAAGACCAGGTAGAACAGAATATCTCCGATCTAAATCAAGATATGGAAGTTCTCGACTCGAATATTGCCGAGACCGACCGTAAGCTCCGCGAGCAACAAGCTCAGGTTCCGGTGTTGCAGGGACGACTGGCAGATGCGCGGGCACGCGTGCAGAACGCGCAGTCTGCCGTCGCGGACCTAAATAACCGTTTGATCAACGCACAAAATACTCGCGACCAAGTGCAGCAGTCCATCGCTGATACGGCCAAGAAGATTGCCGAAGCGAAGTCTGCCGTCGCGTCGATGGCATCGGAAGCTTATAAGCGCGGGGGAGCCTCGAGCGGGCTTGGCATGTTGCTGAACATGGACTCCATGACCGCTACAGCCAATGGCTTGGACTTAGCTAACCGTGCACTGGAAGCGCAGAATTCTGCATACAACGACCTAGCCCAAGAGGAAGCGACCGCTAAGGCTAACGAAGTTCGCCTAGAGGCTGTTGAACAGGAAATTTCGTCCCTCAAACAACAAGCAGAGCAGGCTCTGGCGCAGGAAGAAGCTGCGCGAGACGCCGCGCAGAAGGCGAAGGACGAGCTTGACGCGTTGGTCAGTAGCACCGAGGCGCTCAGCTCCGAACTTGAGGCGCAGAAGCCTAAGATCCAGGCCCGCTTGGAAGCGCAGGAAAAAGAGTACGCAGCGGTAAACGCTCAGATTAAAGAGCGTCAGGAGCGGTTAATCCGCGAAGCCGAGGAACGCCGTCGTAAGGCTGAGGCTGCGGAGCGCAAGCGGCAGGCCGAGGCGAAGGCGCGCTGGGAGGCTGAGCAGAAGCGCAAGGAAGCCGAAGCCAAGCGGAAGAAATCCTCCTACAAACGTCCCTCTTATGTCGCGCCGACGAAGAAGAAGGTCTCGGAGCCAAGCAGCTGGGGTTTGATCAAGCCAGTTAGTGGCGGGCGCATTACTTCGACCTTCGGTTGGCGCCCCACGCCAGCGGGCACAATCGATTACGGTGGACGCGGCGGATACGTTCACGCCGGCGTTGACTGGGGCTTCGGCGGCCAGTGTGGTGCGCCGGTACACGCTGCAGCGGACGGCGAAGTATGGTTTGCCGGCTGGGGTGGTAGCTCCGGCAACAAGGTCACCATTTCGCATGGCGTCGTCAAGAGCAAGGCCCTGGCAACGAACTATCACCACATGTCGCGCATTGCTGTCTCCAATGGACAACACGTTTCGCAGGGGCAAGTCATCGGCTATGTCGGTACGACCGGTAACTCAACCGGTTGCCACATGCACTTCGAAACGGTGATCAACGGTAGTCCGGTTAACCCATTGGGACTTCTCTAGGGCTAGACTTAATGCTTGCGTGCCATTATCCGGCACGTAAGAGTCTAGGAGAGAAATGGCCAAGAAGAACCAGGAAGATCGCACCATCGCGACTAACCGCAAGGCCCGCCACGACTTTGAAATTCTCGACACCTTCGAGGCTGGGATGGTGCTCACCGGCACCGAAGTTAAATCCCTGCGTGAGGGCAAGGCCTCGCTGGTGGATGGATTCGGGCAGTTCTACCGCGGTGAGCTGTATATCGAAAACTGCTACATTCCGGAGTATCTGAACGGATCGTGGACGAATCATGCGGCTCGTCGACGTCGGAAGCTGTTGCTACACCGCCAAGAGCTGATGAAAATCGAGCGCAAGGTCTCCGAAGCTGGTCTGACCATCGTGCCGTTGAGTCTCTATTTCAAGTCTGGCCGTGCCAAGCTGGAAATTGGTGTAGCTCGCGGTAAGCGTGAATTCGACAAGCGCCAAACGCTTCGTGAAAAGCAAGACAACCGTGAAGCTCAGCGAGCGATGCGCGAACGCAACCGTCGCGGTTAGGTATCGATGATTCATCTCACGTTGAGCGCTTGACCTGTGATGAGCTATGATAAATACCTACATCGAAAGATGTGGTTGTACCCGATACGTCGGGAATGACAACAAAATACGGGGATGATCGGTTTCGACGGTGTGAGTCGCGACAGATGAAGCGGGCCGAGGACGCAAAGTTATCTCGTTAACGCCCTTTGCAAAACAATAAGTGCCGAATCTAAGCGCACTGACTTCGCTCTCGCTGCCTAAGCAGCCAGACAGTCCGTCAGCCAGGAGTTGCTATCGCTCCTGAATCTGGCGTCGATTAGATAGCCACTGTGGATGTCACTTGTTGCCGGTGACGTTCACATATTTAGGCAACTGTGCCCGGATCAGCCACTTGTTTGCGTGATGGCTGGGGCAGAGAAAATCCACAGCAAACTGCGCCCGGAGAAGACCTGGCAAAGCCACATCGGACGGGAGTTCAATTCTCCCCATCTCCACAAAAGTAAGCCCCGGCATCGGCAAGATTCCGGGGCTACTTTTTGCCTGTGCTTAAAGTCCTACATGCACAGAGACCTCTGTACATTTGTGTATCGATGAGTCCCACCAACTATGAGCAGTTCTAGGTGAGCAGAATCGGACTTAAGCCTCAACACGCTCCGGTCGGGCAGAATATCGGTACGTCGTCACGTGTTCAGGCAGACCACGTGACGCGCTAGTTAGTTGCCGCGTAGCCGTTGTACTCGAGACCGAGAGCGACAGGCATACAAATGCCCCTGAACTCTGCGTTCTACAAGAGATCTTGAATCGGGTGTACCTGGCAGTAGTACGGCCGCAGTTTTGAATAGCAACAAGGGACACGTCGCGGTAGGCGTGCTCCCTGCGCGATTCGTTCTAGGTAGCCTGTGCGGGGGAGTTCTCTATCAGCGAGTGCCGTACGGGATGACTGGGTGCGCCCGGTACTGATTCGATCCTGCTGGGCATGAACACGGGATTAGCGTCATGTGGTGGTTAAGGCGCAAGTCATGATGTTCTTCGACCGCGCCGACTCGATGCACATGGCGGGCTCTAGACGACGTCGTGGATCAATCCTGCAAAGAGCCCATTTCTTACGAGCAGGGCACGCCTTCAGTCACGCATCGAACCTTCGTGTTGCATTGCGTTCGTCACCATCGCCGGTTCCGGTGCCGAACCGGAGGAGTATCTGGCCTGTCATATTCGCGGGTCGGCGCTTGGGCACATAGACTGGTGCTGAAGCGAGAATAACTAGACCAGCAGTGAAAACGGAGCGAAACCAGAAGCGATGAGTGAGCTATCGTCCCCGCGAGTGTCACCGGCCGTATCAGTGCTGTACGCGGTGGTCGCGTTCCTGCTCGAGGTGGGGTTGCTCTTTGGCGCCGCAATGGCCGCGATGGCCTTTCTCCCATGGCCCCGGCTGGTTTCCGCGATCGTGGTCGTCGTCCCACTGCTTGTGATCTGGGGGCTGCTGATCTCTCCAAAGGCCGTCGTACGCTTGCGCCTGCGCACCCGCATTATTCTGATGCACCTGATCTATCTGGTCGGAGCCTACGTACTGTGGCTCAGCGTCGATCACTACTTCGTTAACCAGAACCAGATCTGGGCAATTATCATGCTGGTACTCACCGGGTTGAGCGCGCTGCTGGTGTTGGCGACCCGCGGCTACGTGGTGCCGCACCGTCGCGATAAGCGCCCGGCCTCTGTCGTCGAAACCCCGAACGACGCAGAGACTAAGCCGCGCTCTGCCCCGCGTGGACGTCGGGCAGCGCGCTAAAGCAGCGGCGTCACCCTAGGCGGTGCCGGCCGAGACCGGGACCACCCATACCAATGAGGCCTCAATAGGGGATAGAGGTAGCGGCAACTGGACGATCGCCCCCGGGACGAGCCCGAGTGTCTGGGCGCGCCGCAAGAAATCCGGGTCTTCGTCGCTGACGCGCGCCACGCGCGCTTGGGTGCCGGAGAAATGATCGAGGCGTACCGCCTGTCGCGCGGCCAAGGTTCCATCGGCTTCCGGGATCGCATCGCCGTGCGGGTCATGGCGTGGATACCCCAGACGACGATCCAGCGCATCAATAAACCGGTCCGTAACGGTGTGCTCCAGTGCCTCCGCTTCGTCGTGCACCTCATCCCAGCCGTACCCCAATTCGTCGCGCAGGAAGGTCTCCAGCACTCGGTGGCGGCGCACCATCCGCAACGCTTGCCGGTGGCCGGCCTCGCTGAGCTTGATATCCCCGCGTGGCACGTAGTCCACGAGGCCTTTGGCCGCGAGTTTCTGCACCATTGAGGTGGCTGAGGCCGGGGTGAGGCCCAACTGGATGGCCAAGGTACCGGTGCGGACCGCCTCGTCGTCCCATTCGGTGAGCAGGTAGAGCGCCTTGAGGTAGTCCTCTTCGCTACTGGTCAGGCGGCGCGGGTCGGAGGCGCGGGGGCTAGGCATAATGGGTTAGCGGGTGGAGATGAAGGGCAGGATCTGCTCGTGGAGCAGGCCGTTGCTGGCCAATGCATTGCCACCGGCACATCCCTCGAGGCCTTCGATGCTGGTGAAGCGGCCGCCGGCCTCGCGCACGATGGGGACCAGGGCCGCCATATCGTAGAGCTCCAGCTCCGGTTCGAAGGCCGCATCGACGGCCCCTTCGGCCACGAACATGTAGGACAGGAAGTCGCCATAGGCACGGGTGCGCCAGGCGGCGGAGAGCAGTTCCAATAGGTTCGGCAATTTGTCGATCTGCTGCCAGCCATCCAGCGACGCATAGGACAGCGAGGCGTCGGACAGCGAGCCCACCTGGGAAACCGACAGCCGGCGGGCGTCGTCCGTGCCGGGCTCACGCACCCAAGCACCCTCACCGCTGGCGGCGTACCAACGTCGGGCCAGCGCCGGCGCCGAGACGACACCGAGCACCGGCTCGTCGTCGACCATCAGCGAAATCAGCGTCGCCCACACCGGAACCCGGCGGACAAAGTTCTTGGTCCCATCGATCGGGTCAATCACCCAGCGGCGCGCGGAACTTCCGTGCACCCCGAACTCCTCGCCGAGCACCGAATCCTCGGGCCGCTCGGCCTGAAGCAGGTCCAGAATGAGGCGTTCGGCGCCACGGTCCGCATCGGAGACCGGAGTCATATCCGGTTTGGTATCCACCTTCAGATCATTGGCGCCGAAACGCTCCAAGGTGAAGGTATCGACGACGTCGGCCATGCGCAGGGCCAGCTCCAGGTCGTCGCGTAGGCTCGGTGAGACCATCAGAATCGCTCCTTGTGGGCGGCTAAAGGGCGCCCAGCTCCTTCTCGTTGGTGGTTTCTTCGGTGGTGACCAGGCGGCGGTAGGACTCCAGCCGGGAGGCAGCATTCGCCGGTGCCTGCTCGGTGGTGACCCATTCGCTCAGCGCGCAGCCCGGAGCGCTGGCCAGGTGGGTGCAGCCGCGCGGGCATTGCACGGCGACCTCGGCCAGATCTTCGAAGGCCTGCAGGATATTATCCGGGTCCACCAGTCCCAGGCCGAAGGAACGGATGCCAGGGGTGTCGATCAACCACGATCCCGGGGTGCCGCCCAGCTTCAGGGCCAGGGCGTTCGAGGAGGTATGCCGGCCGCGGCCGGTGACCGCATTGACGTGCCCGGTGGCACGGTCCGCGCCCGTCAACGCGTTGACCAGAGTCGATTTGCCGACGCCGGAGTGTCCGAGCACCACCGAGACCCGCCCGGCCAGCAGCTCGTGCAGCGAGTCCAGCGCGGCGGCGTCGAGCCGGGCGCTGGAGCCGTCGGCGCCACGGGCATCCACACCGGAGGCCTCGGCGCTGGTGGTTCGCGAAATAACCACCGGCAGATTCAGCCCTTCATAGTGGGCGAGGAACGGCGCCGGGTCGCACACGTCGGCCTTGGTCACGCAGAGCACCGGCTGAATCCCTGCATCGTAGGCCGCCACCAGTGCGCGGTCGACGAAACCGGTGCGCGGCTGCGGGTTGGCCGCCGCCACCACAATCACCAGCACGTCGACATTGGCCACCACCACGCGGGCGGTCGCGTCGGTGTCATCGGCGCTGCGGCGCAGCACCGTGCTGCGTTCCTCGACGCGTACCAGCCGCGCCAGGGTATCCGGGGTGCCGCTGGTGTCGCCGACCAGGGCCACCCGGTCACCCGGGACGACGGCCTGGCGGCGCAGTTCGCGGGCGCGGGCGGCGATGACGATGCGCTCCTGCGGGGTGTCCTCGTCGAGAATCGCGGTGTAGCGCCCCCGGTCCACCGTGATCACCCGCCCGATCTCGGCGTCCTCGTAGCTGGGGCGCTCTTTGGTGCGCGGCCGGGAACCACGCTTATTGGGGCGGACCTTGGCGGCCGACTCATCCCACTGCGAATACCGCATTAGCCGCGCCCCGCCTGGCCGGTGGCGACCATATCCTGCCAGAGCCGGGGGAAGTCCGGCATGGTTTTCGCGGTGGTGCCGATATTCTGCACGCGCACCCCGTCGATCGCCAGCCCCAGGATGGCACCGGCGGTGGCCATCCGGTGATCCTCGTAGCTGAGCAGGTCGGCGGCGCGGCGCGGACCGGGGACGATGCGCAGGCCGGTATCCGTTTGTTCGACGTAGGCGCCGACGCGACGCAATTCGGTTTCCAGCGCCGCCAGCCTGTCGGTTTCGTGCCCGCGCAGGTGTCCGATGCCGGTCAGTTCGCTGGGGGAGTTCGCTAGTGCGCACAGCGCCGCCAGCGTGGGGGCGAGCTCCGAGGCGTCGGCGTAGTCGATACCGCGGATCTCATCTCCGCCATGCACGTGCAGCACCGAGGCGTCATCCAATTCGATGCGCGCGCCCATATCGCCGAGAATCTGCACCCATTTGCCGCCGACCTGGGTGGTTTCCTTCGGCCAGAAGGGGATGCGCACGGTGCCGCCGGCCACCAGCGCGGCAGCCAGGAAGGGGCCGGCGTTGGACAGGTCGGGTTCCACGGTGACCTCGAAGCCGACCATGGGCTGTTCGGCGATCTGCCAGCCGCGTCCATCCGCGTCGACGTTCACCTGCACCCCGAGCTCACGCAGCGTCTGCACGGTCATCGCGATGTGGTCACCGCTGGCCAGTGGACCGTCGGCGGCCTTGAGCTGCAGCCCGCCGGGTAGGGCGTGCCCCACCAGCAGCAGGGCGGAGACGAACTGCGAGGAGGCCGACCCGTCGACGGTGATCGGTTGCCCGCCGCGCACCGCACCCGCGTCGATGCTGAAGGGAAGCTTGCCTGGCTCCCCGCCGAAGTCGAAGCGGGCACCGAGCCGGGCCAGCGCGTCGAGCACCGGAGCCATGGGACGCACGCGTGCGGCCGGATCCCCGTCGAAATGGGCCTGCGCTCCGGCGGCCGCGGCCAGCGCGGGCACGAAGCGCATCACGGTCCCGGCCAAGCCACAGTCGACGTGCACCTCGTGCGTGGTGAGCCGCTGCGGGGGCTGCACGCGCACGGTGGTGGACCCGTCGGCGCGTTCCTCGCGCTCGATCTGCACCCCGAAGGCGGCAAGAGCCTGCAGCATCAGCTCGGTGTCGCGGCTGATCAGCAGGTTGTGGATGGTGCTGGGCCCGGTGGCCAGTGCGGCGAGCAACAGATAGCGGTTACTTAATGACTTGGAGGCGGGGACGGTAACCGTTGCGTTCAGTGGACCGGCCGCCAGTGGGGCGGGCCAGTAGTTCTGCAGCTCGTTCGTGGTGCTCACGCTTGAAATCGCACATCCTCGAGGTTTAGGGCGGACTCTACCTGTGTATTAATCCTAGCCGAGGCGCGCCGGGGAATAACGGCCCGCACCGCGCGGTTGCACAGTATGTGACGACGATGCAGCAGACCACCACGGCCTCCGCCGCGCACCGAGGTGCCGCGCAGGCTCCTTCTCGCCGCCCCGAAGGGCGCGTAGACTCATTCGTGATGACTGATAACACTTTCGATGCCGACGCTTCGCGGCCCACGGAGGAATCCGAGGCCCAGCGCCGCGAGCGCTTTGAGCGGGACGCCTTGGAGTATGTCGACCAGCTCTATTCGGCGGCCCTGCGCATGGCGCGCAACCCGGCCGACGCCGAGGACCTGGTTCAGGAGGCCTACACCAAGGCCTACTCCGCCTTCCACCAGTACAAGCCCGGGACGAACCTGAAGGCTTGGCTGTACCGCATCCTGACCAACACCTATATCAACCTCTACCGCAAGCGGCAGCGTGAACCGCTGCGCACCTCCACCGACACGGTTGAGGACTGGCAGATGGCCGCCTCCATGGAGCACAGCTCCACGGGGCTGCGTTCGGCCGAGGCCGAGGCCCTGGACCACCTGCCGGATTCCGATGTGAAGGCCGCGCTACAGTCCATCGGCGAGGACTTCCGCCTGGCGGTGTACTTCGTCGACGTCGAGGGCTTCAGCTACAAGGAAGCGTCGGAGATTCTTGGGGTGCCGATCGGCACGGTGATGTCGCGCTTGCACCGCGGTCGCAAGAATTTGAGGGAACTGCTGTCGGATTACGCAGCCGATCGCGGTATGGGCGCCGCACGGCCACGTGCGACGGCGAAGGGAGCGGAGAAGTAATTATGGATTGCCATTCATTGGGAGATTGCGCCGATTCGCGCATCGTGCGCATCTACGAGTATTTGGACGGTGCGTTGACCCTTGAGGATCTGAAGGAGGTGCGCGCTCACCTTGAGCATTGCAGCGAGTGCACCGAGCAGTACGATCTGGAATGCATCATCCGTTCGGTGGTGCGCCGCAGCTGCCAGGAGGTCGCCCCGGAGCAGCTCAAGGCGAATATCATCACCCGTATTTCGCAGATCCGCGTGGAGTCCGGCCACTAACGGCCTAGCACATTTTAATAAAGTGAAACCCCGCCGCTCCCGGTCAATCTCCGGGTGCTGCGGGGTTTGCCTATGCGTCGCTTAGGCGTTAGGGCGCTTGCCGTGGTTGGCACCGCCACGCTTGCGATCGCGACGCTTGCGTGCGCGCTTCGACATGGTGACTCCTTTGCGGATTCTTACGAGATCCCGTGCACGTCCACGAGTGCATTCGGGCCGAAGGATAGTCTTTCACATTTGGCCGCCATTCTCCTAACGCGCGGCGCCCTTCCGGGGCACGTGGCGTCAGGCTCGGCGGGCCCGCCGTGCGTCGAAGGACGACGAGTCCGCGGCGGAGTTAGCCGGCGCTTGGCTCGGGGAGCCCCAGCCAGGAATACCAGCCGCGGTGCAGCACGAGCCAGGCCATCAGCCCGTAGCCGGCCTGCCCCGGCAGTCCGCCGTTGGAGGAGAGGTCACTGCGCCATTGCGCATGCTGACGCAGTGGGGTGAAGGTGTCGACGTAGTGGTGGTTGCGTCGCATGGCCACATCGGCAAACACCCGGTTGAGTTCGGCCACCCGCTCATTGCGTGCCTCGTCCAGTCCGGGGGCCGGACCGACCAGCAACGCCTTAATGTTCATCTGTGAGGCCGAATCCAGAATATTGGCCAGATTCAGGCGGCTGCGCGCGGTTGAGACCTCGAGATCGACATCACGGTCCGAGAGGGCAATGACTAGCCGGTTTTCCACCAGATCACCAAAGCGACGGTTGGCTTCGCCAAGCCAGCGTTCGGCGAGGGCTTCGCTCCCCTCACCGGGGGCCGCCAACACGAAGGACTGCAAGCGCAGTGCCGGGTCCTGGGTACGGGCCATAACCCGTCCAAACCAGCCCAGAGCCCGTGGGTCACCGTGTCCGGCCAGTAACTCGTCGCCGAGTGCGGTGATGCGGATGGTGCGTAGCTCCAACGGGCAGCCTTTCGTCGGCGGGTCTTACGAAGTTCAACTCTAGCAGTGTGATGCCCTGTGACCGGGGAGGTGAGCGGCCAGAACCGCGCGTCGCAACTGCGGATTAACGGCCAACGGCCGACGACGGGGGCGCATCCCTTGTCGCCGACCGTTGGTGGCGTTTGGGGTCGTCGGGCACTGCCGACGACACCCGGCGGCTTAGCGGGCGAAGGCCTGCTGAATCAGCACGGCGGCTTCGGCCTCGTGCCGCTTGGCCGTACCGGCGCTGGTGGCCGCCGATGCCGGGCGGGAGACCACGTTGATCTTCTGCTCCAGCTGCGGGGCGATGTACAGCCCGATGAACGGCCACGGACCCTGGTTCGCCGGCTCGTCCTGTACCCAGGTGACCTGCGCGTTCGGGTACTTGGCCAGTTCCGCGGTGAGCTGCTCGAGCGGTGCCGGGTAGAGCTGCTCGACGCGGATGATCGCGGTCTTCTCGTCCTCGGCCTTGGCGCGTGCCGCGGCCAGATCGTAGTAGAGGCGACCGGAGACCAGCAGCACCTTGTCCACTGCCACGGCGTTGTTCACCGTGTTGTCCGGGATGATCTCCTGGAAGCCACCGGTGGTGAAGTCCTCCACCGAGTTCGCGGCCGCCTTCAGACGCAGCAGCTGCTTCGGGGTGAACACGATCAGCGGCTTGCGCGGACGAGCGTAGGCCTGACGACGCAGCAGGTGGAAGTGGTTTGCACCGGTGGAAGGCTGGGCGACGATCATGTTGTTCTCGGCGCACAACTGCAGGAAACGCTCGATGCGTGCCGAGGAGTGATCCGGACCCTGGCCCTCGTAGCCGTGCGGCAACAGCATGACCAGCGAGGAGGACTGCGACCACTTCTGCTCGGCCGAGGAGATGAACTCGTCGATGATGGTCTGCGCGCCGTTCACGAAGTCACCGAATTGGGCTTCCCACATCACCAGCGCATCCGGACGCTCCACCGAGTAGCCGTACTCGAAGCCCAGTGCGGCGTATTCGCTCAACAGCGAATCGTAGATCCAGATCGGGGCCTGATCCTCGCTGAGGTGGCGCAGCGGGTACCACTCGTCGTCGGTGATTCGGTCGTGGAACACCGAGTGGCGCTGTACGAAGGTGCCACGGCGCGAATCCTGGCCGGCCAGACGCACCGGCACACCCTCCATGGACAGCGAACCCAGGGCCAGCAGCTCGGCGAAGCCCCAGTCGATGCCGCCCTCGCGGCTCATCTTTTCGCGACGCTCCAGCAGCGACTTGAGCTTGGTGTGCATGGTGAAGCCCTCGGGCACCGCCAGGTGCGCCTTGCCGATGTGGGCCAGGGTCTCGGCGCTGATCGCGCTCGGACGGGCACCATCCACGGTGCGTTCGTCGGCGGCCTGAGCGAATGGCTTCTCCAGGTCGTTGATGGTCGAACCCGGGGTGATGATCGGAATCGGCGAGGTCTGCGCCGCATGGGTTTCGGCGAAGATGCGCTCCAGGTTGGCTTTGTATTCGGCCAGCGCGTTATCGGCCTCGTCCTGGGTGATATCACCACGACCAACCAGCGCTTCGGTGTAGAGCTTACGCGTCGAACGCTTGGCCTCGATCAGGTTGTACATGATCGGCTGGGTCATCGACGGGTCATCGCCCTCGTTGTGTCCGCGGCGGCGGTAGCAGACCAGGTCGATGACGACGTCCTTGCCGAACTTCTGGCGGTAGGCGAAGGCCATCTGGCCGGCGCGCACCACGGCCTCCGGGTCATCCCCGTTGACGTGGAAGATCGGTGCCTGCACGGTGCGGGCCACGTCGGTGGCGTATTCGCTGGAGCGCGAGGAGCTCGGTGCGGTGGTGAAGCCAATCTGGTTGTTCACAATCACATGCACGGTACCGCCGGTCTTGTAGCCGGGCAGCTGGCTCATGGCCAGTACCTCGGCCACCACGCCCTGGCCGGCGAAGGCGGCGTCGCCATGCACCAGGATCGGCAGCACGGAGTTCTTCACACCGTTGCGGTCTTCCTTGGCGCGAACAATGCCTTCAAGCACCGGGTCAACGGCCTCGAGGTGCGAGGGGTTGGCGGCCAGGTACACCTTGGTCTGGTTCCCGGCATCCGAGGTGTAGGAACCCTCGGTGCCCAGGTGGTACTTCACATCGCCCGAACCCTGCACGGAGCCCGGGGTCGCGGTGCCCTCGAATTCGCGGAAGACCTGAGCATAGGTCTTGCCGGCAATGTTGGTCAGCGCGTTGAGACGACCGCGGTGCGCCATACCGATGGCTACCTCGTCGAGGTGATCGTCGGCGGCGTCGGAAATGATCGCATCCAGCAACGGGATCAGCGACTCGCCGCCCTCGAGGCTGAAGCGCTTCTGTCCGACGAACTTGGTCTGCAGGAAGGCTTCGAAGGCCTCCGCGGCGTTGAGCTTGGAAAGGATCCGCAGCTGCTCGTCGCGCGAGGGCTTGGCGTAACCGGTCTCCAGCTGGCTCTGGAACCACTCGCGCTCGGCCGGCTCCTGCAGGTGCATGTACTCCAGGCCGGTGGTGCGGCAGTACGCGTCGCGCAGCACACCGAGGATGTCGCGTAGCAACATCCGGTCCTTGCCGCCCAGTCCGCCGGTGACCCATTCGCGGTCCAGATCCCACAGGGTCAGCCCGTAGGTCTGCACGTCCAGGTCTGGGTGCCGGCGCATGACGTACTCGAGCGGGTTGGTGTCGGCCATCAGGTGACCGCGGACCCGGTAGGAGTGGATCAGCTGCTGGATGCGGGCAACCTTGTTGATCTGCAGGTCGATGTCGACCTGGTTGTCCACGGCCCAACGCACCGGCTCGTACGGGATGCGAAGCTGCTCGAAAATCTCGTCGTAGAAGCCCTGCTCGCCCAGCAGCAGCGATTCGACGAGCTTGAGGAACTCACCGGAACCGGCGCCCTGAATGACGCGGTGGTCGTAGGTGGAGGTCAGCGTGATGTGCTTGCCCACGCCCAAGCGAGCGACGGTGGACTCCGCGGCGCCACGGTATTCGGCCGGGTATTCCAGTGCACCGACGCCGATGATGGCGGCCTGGCCCTTGGACAGACGCGGAACCGAGTGCACGGTGCCGATGCCGCCGGGGTTGGTCAGTGAGACGGTGGTGCCTGCGTAGTCATCGGCGGTGAGCTTATTGTTACGGGCCCGCTTAATCAGGTCCTCGTAGGTCGTCCAGAACTCGTTGAAGCTCAGCGTTTCGGCGGCCTTCACATTCGGCACCGCGAGCATGCGGCTGCCGTCGGGTTTCGGCATATCGATGGCGATACCGAAGTTCACGTGCGCCGGCTGGACCGCGGTGGGCTTGCCGTCGACCACGTCATAGGTCACGTTCATCGAAGGGAACTGCTTCAGTGCACGCACGACGGCAAAGCCGATCAGGTGGGTGAAGGAGATCTTGCCGCCTCGAGCGCGCTTGAGGTGGTTATTAATGACGACGCGGTTGTCGATCATCAGCTTCGCCGGGACCGCACGCACGGTGGTGGCGGTCGGGACGGTGAGGCTCGCGTCCATGTTGGTGGCGATGGCCTTCATCGGCCCGCGCAGTACGGTGCGCTTCTCCTCACCAAACTGGGTGTTCGATGGTACGGCCTTCGGGGCTTGCGCCGGGATCGGTGCCGTCTTAGGAGTCGGCTCTTCCTTAGCGGCCGGCGCCTCGGACTTGGCGGCGGCGGGGGTTGGGGCTGGGGCGGCGGGGGTCGGTGCGGTGGCCGGCTTGGCCTCAGCGGCGGCCCGCGGGGCACCTTCGACCTTCGGCTGCGACGCTGTCGGTGCGCTGGCTGCTGGAGCCGCGTGAGCGCCGGCGGAGGCCGGGGTTTGGTTGTTGGAGTTGAGGGACTCGAAAATGTCCCACCATTTCTTATCGACCGAGTTCTTGTCGACGAGGTACTGCTGGTACAACTCGTCTACTAGCCACTCGTTTCCACCGAACTCTTCGGTCAGCCGGTGGTGTGCTTGCTCTGGCACGTGCAACGCCTCTTCCCTGATTTCTGCTGTGTTCTAGCTTGAGCCGACGGTGGCCGGCAGGACGTTGCACAGGGCCGCCGTTGAGCACAAGATTTCTAGACCTGCGCCCTAGTCTAGTGACATTCGGTGAAACTTTGCCACGACGCGTCGGCAAACTCACTATTCTCATCATCGGGCCCCGTCCGTCGCTGAAATCCGCCCGTTCACCGCAACCCGAAAATTCACCTTCCGACTACCGCTGCGGTGGTGCACTTGGTTGAGCCATTGGTTAGACTGGGGCGCACTATGAAAATTCATTCTGCCAACCGGCCCGACGCCATCGAGCGCAGCGCCGGCATAACCCAGCGTTCCGCGGTGTCTGCCTCCGCCGGATTGGAGCCTTCCAGTTGCCCTTGGCGAGCAACACCATCTGATCTTTCCCAACATTGGCGGCGGTACTAGACGCCGATGGACTGGTTATTTCTCCTTTTCGGATTCTTACTCATTCTTGGCACCGGCTTCTTCGTTGCCGTCGAATTCTCATTGGTCGCCCTCGATAAGGCGACGGTCCAGCAAGCGGTGGATGCCGGCGACCACGGCGCCAAACCGCTGCTGCAGTGCCTAGGCACACTGTCCACCCAGCTTTCCTCCTGCCAGCTGGGCATTACCTTGACCACATTGCTCACCGGCTACGTGTTGGAACCGGCGTTGAGTTCACTGCTCTCGCCGCTGCTAACGGCGGTGAACCTTGGCGAGGCCTCCTCGTCCGCCCTATCGCTGGTGGTCTCGATGGTTTTGGCCACACTGCTCTCGATGCTGATCGGCGAGCTGGTGCCGAAGAACCTCTCCATCGCCAAGTCGATGGCCGTCGGCCGGGCCTTGGCGCGTCCGCAGCTGGTGTTTACCGCCATATTCAAGCCGGCCATCGCCCTGCTCAACGGCTTCTCCAACGCGGTGCTGCACCGTTTCTTCGGCCTGGAGGCCAAGGAGGAAATCTCTGCGGCGCGTAGCGCCCAGGAGCTCGCGTCCTTGGTGCGCCGTTCGGCCGAACTGGGTACCTTGGATGTGCAGACCGCGCGCTTTGTGGAGTCCACCATTGAATTTTCTGAGCGGACCGCCGCAGACGTGATGACCCCACGCACCTCGCTGAGCACCATTGACTCGCAGGCTGCGCTGTCGGAATTGATTGCGATGAGCGCCGAAACCGGTTTCTCCCGCTTCCCGGTCACCGAGGGCTCCACCGATGAAATCCAGGGCGTCTGCCATGTGAAAAACATCGTCTCAGTGCCGCGGGAACGCCGTGGGGCGCTGCAGGTCGGCGAGTTCGCCAAGGACCCGCTCTACGTGCCGGAGACCATCCACCTGGACGTCTTGCTCGAGCAGTTGCGCGAGGCCGAATATCAGCTGGCCATCGTGATGGATGAATACGGGGGAACGGCCGGCCTGGTCACCCTGGAGGACCTCGTCGAAGAGATCGTCGGGGAGGTATCCGACGAACACGATGAGGATGAGGAGCTGGCCGTGCATGAGCCCGGTGGTTCTTGGCTGCTGCCCGGCATGTTTCGCCCCGACGAGGTCAACGAGCTGCTCGGCAACGACGTGATCGCCGATGACGCCGCCTACGACACCGTTGGCGGTTACATGCTGGCCGAGCTGGGCCGGGTTGCCGAACTGGGGGACGAGGTCACCGCCGAGTCCGGACGGTTCACCGTCACCGAGCTCGACGGCCGACGCGTGGCCTGGGTGCGCTTCACCCCGGCCCCGTCGCCGGATGACGCCGATGCCGAGGACGACGCCGCCTCGTCGAGTGAGGGGGAGTCGGCATGAGCGACGTCATGGGATTGATTTGGCTCGTGGTGCTGTTGGCGGGCAACGCCTTCTTTGTCGCCAGCGAATTCGCGGTGATGAGTGCCCGACGTTCGCAGATTGAGCCGTTGGCCGACGAGGGTAATCGCCGGGCGAAGGTTGCCCTCTATGCGATGGAGCATGTCTCGGGGATGCTGGCGGTCTGCCAGCTGGGCATCACCGTCTGCTCGCTGCTGATCTTGAATATTTCGGAACCGGCCATTCACCACTTGATCGGTATCCCGCTGCATGCCGCGGGTGTTCCGGACGCGGCGGCGGACACCGCAGGTTTCCTCATCGCTCTGGTGTTGGTGACCTTCCTGCACGTGACTTTCGGCGAAATGATCCCGAAGAACGTGTCGGTGTCGGTGGCCGATAAGGCCGTGCTGCTTCTGGCCGCGCCGCTGGTGGGGCTGTCCAAGGTGCTCAAGCCGCTGATCGTCCTGCTCAACGGCTCGGCGAACCTGGTGCTCAAGGCCTTTGGCGTGCAAGCCCAGGATGAGGTCTCTTCGACCTACACCGCCGCCGAGGTCCGCTCGATTATCGACACCTCGCGCCAGGAAGGCACCTTGGAGGATGAGCACGCCTCGCGGCTGCGCATGGCGCTGGAGTTCTCCAGCGTCACCGCCCGCACCGCGATGGTGCCGCTGGATGACCTGTTCACCCTTGAGCGTGGTCAGTGCACGGCCCGCGACTTTGAGAAGAAGGTGTCTAAAACCGGCTTCTCGCGGTTGCTGGTCACCGAGCAGGAGGTGCCGGTGGGCTACTGGCATGTGAAAGATGTCATGTTGGTCGACGACGCGCACGCCACCGAGCCGATGCTTGACGTGCCCACCCGCGCCCTAGGCCGGGTGGGGGCCGATGAGGAGATCGAGCAGGCGTTGCAGAGTATGCGTAGTGGAGGTAATCACCTCTCGGCGGTGGTCGACGAATCCGGCGCCACCATAGGCGTGCTCTTCCTCGAGGACGTAATCGAGGTGCTCGTCGGCGAGATCAGCGACACCACCAAGAAGCGCCACGCCCCGCGCCAAGAGCGCTAACGGTTACCGCTAGGCGCCGGCCCGTCGTCCACCCTTAGTGGGCGGCGGGCCGTCGCGCCGTGTAATGCGAACGAATCTCATTTGCGCTAGACTTTTAGCCGCACCCCTGCCGCCGATGACACCACTCGCGGCGCCGGCGGCCGGTGCCTAAGCCTTTATTGCGGCCCGCCACCCCTGATCGGTGCAGGCGGACCAACTTGAGTTGGGGAACCACATATGACCAGCACACCCATCGTGTCCTTTAACGACGCGCGCCTAGCCTTTGGCGACCGCGTCTTGTGGGATGAGCTGAACTTACAGGTACGCCCCGGCGAATTCATCGCCGTGCTGGGCCCCAACGGGTCTGGCAAAACCAGCTTCATCAACACGATGCTCGGCACCACCACGCTAAACTCCGGCTCCGTGCACATTGCCGGTGAACCGGTGCGCCGCGGCTCCGACCTCGTCGGACTCATCCCGCAGCAGCGCCCCTTCGGCGACAATGTGCCACTTAGGGCCCGAGACTTGGTGGCTCTGGGCGTCGACGGCACGCGATGGGGTGTGCGGCTCGGCCGCCGCGCGATGCGCACCCGCGTGGCCGAACTGCTTGAGCTGGTAGGCGCCACCGGCTACGCCGACCGCGTGGTGTCCGAGCTTTCCGGCGGTGAGCAGCAACGCCTGCGCGCCGCCCAGGCGCTAGCTGGCGAGCCGAAGGTACTGCTCTGCGATGAGCCGCTGCTGAGCCTGGATTTGCACCACCAGCAGGCCATCAGTCAGGTGATCCACCGCCAGGCCGCGGACCGGCAGGCGGCGGTCATCTTCGTCACCCACGAAATCAACCCGATCCTGCCCTTCGTCGACCGCGTCCTCTACCTCGCCGGGGGCCGCTTCCACCTCGGAACCGTCGACGAGGTGATGCGCTCCGAGGTGCTCAGCGAGCTCTACCAGGCACCGGTGAAGGTGCTGCGCGTCGACGGGCAAATCATCGTCGTCGCCGGACAGCCCTCGCTGGATGACTGCGGCCCACATACACATCATCACGGCGCGAACCGCGCGGAGCAGGAGGGGCGATGAGCTTCGAGAATTACGCCGAGCTGCTACCGCTGGTCACCAATTCGCTGATTGCCGGGGCCGCGCTGGGCCTGGTTGGCGGCGTGATCGGCATCTTCGTGATGATGCGCGATATGGCCTTCGCGGTGCACGGAATTGCCGAGCTGTCCTTTGCCGGGGCCGCTTTTGCGCTGCTGATCGGCGCCGACGTCGTCACCGGCTCGGTGATCGGCTCGCTGGTGGCCGCGCTGGTGCTCGGGGTGCTGGGGACCCGGGCGCGCGATCGGAACTCCATCACCGGTGTGCTCATGCCCTTCGGGCTCGGGTTGGGCATCTTGTTCTTGGCGCTCTATCAAGGGCGCAGTGCCAATAAATTCGGCCTTCTTACCGGGCAGATTGTGGCGGTGGACGACACCCAGCTCGGCGCCATGCTCTTCTTGAGCGTGCTGGTACTCGGCGCCCTGGTGGTGATGTGGCGTCCACTGATGTTCGCCTCGGTGGACCCGGTGGTGGCCCGCGCCCGCGGTGTACGCACCGGCGGGCTATCCATCGCCTTCATGGTGGTGCTCGCCCTGGCCGTGGCGATGGCGATCCAGGTGGTCGGCGCGTTGCTGGTGTTGGCACTGCTGATCACTCCGGCGGCGGCCGCACTGCGTGTGGGGCGCACGCCGCTGAGCACCGTGGTGCTGTCGGTGGTCTTCGCGCTCAGCGCCGTGCTGGGCGGTATTTTGCTGGCCTTGGCCGGTTCGCTGCCCATCAGTCCCTATGTCACGACGATTTCCTTCGTGATCTACCTGGTCTGCCGGGTGGTGGAAAAGCTGCGTTCGGTGCAGCGCCACCAGGTTTAGTCCATAGGTAGGGTCGGCGGACTACTGGGCCAGCTCCGCGCGGCAGCTGGCGCAGAGCCCATAGATCTCCACGGTGTGCTCGGGGTCGCTAAAGTCGTGCTCCTCGGCCACGCGGGCGGCCCAGCGCTCCACCGCGGGGGCCAGCACCTCCACGGTCTTCGAGCACCGGCGGCAGACCAAATGGTGGTGGTGCCGTTCGGTTTCGCAGCGCCGGAAACGAGCCTCCCCGTCGCCCGAACGCAACACGTCGACCAGCCCGTCGTCGGCCATCGACTGCAGTAGCCGGTACACGGTGGCCAGCGACACCTTCCGTTCGGCGTCCTGCAACCAGCGGTGCAATTGCTGCGCGGTGGCGAAGTCGTCGACCTCCGCCAGGGCCTCGGCCACGGCCAGCCGCTGCTTGGTCATGCGGGTTTCGCTCTGCGCCTTCACTGCTGCTTCATCCTTCGCTGTTGCTCGCCCGCGCCGGCTGTGGCCCGTGCCCCTCAATTTTAGCCAATCCGACGCCGCTTAGGTGCGTTGACTAGCACACCGCGTGCCGCGAGCCTACGCTAGTGTCATGCGCATCACAAGCCACGGACACTCCTGCATCACCGTTACGACGGTGGATGGCGCGATCCTTCTGGACCCGGGATCCTTTAGCCAGCTGACCAGTGACGATCCGCCCGGCACCGTGTTCGACGGCGTCGACGCGGTGCTGATCACGCACCAACATCCGGACCATGTGCACGGCGCGTCGGTGCTCGAGGCGGTGCTGGCCAACCCCACGCTGGAGGTGTTCGCCCCGCAGGTAGTTTCACTGAGTCTGCGCGAGCAGCTCCCACCGGCCTCACGCTCCCAGGTGCGAGCCGTCGCCGCGGGCGCCGACTTCACCGCCGGAGGCATCCAGGTGCGCGCCCTGGGCGGCACCCACGCGACCATTCACCACAGCATCGAGCTGGTGGCTAACCTGGGCTACGCGCTGGGGCAGGGGGAGGTGTTCCACCCCGGGGACAGCTACCAGGTGCCGGTGGGGCTCAACCCGCAGGTGCTGCTGTTGCCGGTGATGGCCCCGTGGGCCAAAATGGCCGAGGCGGTGGACTTCGCGGTGGCCACCGGGGCGAAAACCTGGGTGCCAATTCACGACGGACTGCTCAACGAGCGCGGCCTGGAACTTTTCGACCGCCAAATCGGCGCGGTCGCCACGGCCCACGAACGAACCTACCGCCGGCTCACCCCCGGCGTCAGCTATACGATTGAGGACCTGAGATGAGCAACCCACTGATCAGCGCCGCAGAGCTACTGCAGCTAGTGAACGCCCCCACCGGCAATCTGGTGTTGCTGGATGTGCGCTGGGTGCTGGGACGCAACGACAACGTCGAACAGTACCTGGCCGGGCACCTGCCCGGAGCGGTCTTCGTCGATCTTGAACGCGAACTGTCGGGCCGCACCGGGGAACACACCGGCCGCCACCCGCTGCCGGACCCCGCGGATTTTCAGGCCGCCGCCCGCCGCTGGGGGATTGAGGACGACGCGCAGGTGGTGGTGTATGACGACGCCGGGGCGCTGGCCGCCGCCCGGTGTTGGTGGCTGCTGCGGCACGCCGGGTTCACCTCGGTGCGGGTGCTCGACGGTGGGCTGGAGGCGTGGCGGCAGCTTAAGGGTCCGCTGGAGCTCGGCCCGGTCGAACCGACCCCGGGGCAGGTCAACCTCTCCTGGGGTGCCATGCCGGTGCTGGAGCACGAGCAACTCGAGGGGTACTCCGGGGTGCTGATCGATTCGCGGGCCACGGCCCGCTACCTCGGCATTGAGGAGCCGGTGGACCCGGTGGCCGGACACATTCCCGGCGCCTTGAACCGGCCCACCACCGATAACCTCAATTCTCAGGCGCACTTTCGTTCCAGTAGCGAGCTGCGTGAGGCCTTTGGCAAGCTCGGGGTGCCGCAGGCCGGGCCGGAGCAGCCCGGCGCGGCGGCCTACTGTGGCTCGGGGGTTACCGCAGCCCACCAGGTGTTGGCCGCCGAACTAGCCGGGCTGCCCCTGGCGCTCTACCCGGGCAGCTACTCGCAGTACGTCTCCTACCCGCAGGCGCCGGTGGTGACCAGCGACGAAAAGCACCGCGACCGGCGGTAGGATCGAATTCGCCGCCTCGCCGCGGTTGACGAACCACAGAAAGGTCCTTATGAGCACGCTGTTCACGAAAATTATCGACGGTGAGATCCCCGGTCGCTTCATTTGGCGCGACGAGACCTGTGTGGCCTTCCTATCCATCGGGCCGCTGTCCGACGGGCACACCTTGGTGGTGCCGCGCGCGGAGATCAACGAATTCACCGACGCCGACGACGAATTGCTGGCTCACCTGATGAAGGTTTCAGCCATCATCGGGCGGGCTCAGAAAGAGGCCTTCGGCTCGGCCCGCGCCGGGCTGATGGTCGCCGGTTTCGAGGTCCCGCACCTGCATGTGCACGTCTGGCCGACGAACTCGCTGGCCGATTTCGATCTTGCCAACGCCGATGCGAACCCGGACCCCGGGCGCATGGAACGCAGCGCGCAGCGTCTACGTGAGGCATTGCGTGCGGCCGGGGCCGGTGAGCACGTTCCCGAGGACTAGAGCTCGGCCAGCCCGTCCTTAATGGCCTTGCGGATGCGTTTCTCGCTCACCGAATACGCGGTGCCCAGCTCCTGGGCAAAGAGTGAGATGCGCATCTCCTCGAGCATCCACTTCACCTCGGCCAACGACGCCGGTGTGCGCGTGCCGGAGGGTACTCGTTCTAGAGCCGCGTCGTACTCATCCTCAAGCCGCTGGATGATCGCCAAACCCTGCCCGTCGCGGGTCACCGCCCCGCCGGCGAGCTTTTGCAGGCGCACCTCGATGGCTTGCAGATACACCGGCACGCGCACCAGATGTCCGGCACCGGTGGCGGCGATAAACCCGGGATAGATCAACTGCTCGAGCTGCGAACGGATATCGTTCACCGCCTGGAACATGGCCAGCGAGGCACCGGACTTCAGCTGCTTGGCAATCCCGGTGGAACTGGCGAAAATCTTCGCCACCACCGCGGTGATCGAAAAGACCGTGTCGATCTGTTCGGCGCGCACCGACTCGAACAGCGCCTCGAAGGCCGCACGGTCCATGGGCAGGTCGGCCGGCACCAGCCGGTCCACCGCCGCCAGCGTGCAGTCGGTGATCAACGAATCCACCGAACCGTGCGGATTCTGGCTGAAGGCCAAACGTTCGGTGTTGCTCAGGTGTTCGAGCACGAACTTTTGCGTGGACGGCAGATGCAACATCAGCAGCCGAATGACCCCGCCACGATGCGCCGCATCGCGTTCGCTGGCACTGCGGAACACCGTCAAGCGCACGCTGTCACCCTCGTCGACCAGCCCGGGGTAGGCGGTGACCTGCTGACCCATCACATCGGTGGTGACCTTTTCGGGGATCCTGCCCTCGGACAGCTCCGGCCAACTTCTCAGCCCCGGCTGCTCCCAGCCGGTGGACTTCGTGGCGGCGCCGCCCTTGCCGCGGGCGCCACGCCCCGCGGATTTGCCCTTGGCCGCCGCACGCGCCGCCCCCGAAGGCTTGCCCGGCTGGGACGTTGTCGAACCTCCGGAAACCTCGGTCGCCAGCGCCGCACGGTTAGCCGCGGCAAACCGGTGTTGCAACGCCGGAAGGTCGCGTCCGCTGCCTAGCACCTTGCCGCGCCCGTCGAGCACCTCGAAACCAAATCGCAGGTGCGTGGGCAGTGCGTCCAGATCGAAGACCGCAGGGTCGACGACGATGCCGCGCAACCGGCGCAACACCAGGGCCAGCGCCTCGGTCAGCTCGTCGGTGGCGGGGTCAAAGTCGGCGTTCAATTGCTCCAGCGCCTGACGTGCCACATCCGGGGCGGGCACGAAATTCTTGCGCAGCGCCTTCGGCATGGAACGGATCAGCGCCGTGAGCAGCTCATGACGCAACCCGGGGATCAGCCAGCGGAACTGGCGTGGTTCGAGCTGGTTGAGGAAGACCACCGGCACCTGCAGGCTCACCCCGTCGCTCTCACCGGGCGCCGCCGTCGGGTTATATTCGTAGCGCAGCGGCAGATCGACGCTGCCGTGGCGCCAGGCGGTGGGGAAGTCCTCGGTGGCTAGCTGCTCGGCGTCGGTCTCGAGGAGCGCCTGCGGGTCAAAGTCCAGCAAGGCCGGGTCGTTGGTGCGCGCCGTTTTCCACCAGCGGTCAAAGTGCCGTTCGGAGTAAATCTTCTCCGGCAGTCGGGCGTCGTAGAAGGCGAAGAGATCGTCGTCGCTCACCCGCAGATCATGACGTCGCAAACGGGTTTCGAGCTCCTCCACCTCCGCCAAGGCCTTGCGATTACGTTCGAAGAAACGGTGGTGGGTGCGCCAGTCGCCCTCCACCAATGCGTGGCGGATGAACAGTTCACGGGCCACCGCCGGGTCCACCCGCCAGTAGTGAATGCGACGTTGCGGCACTACCGGCAGCCCAAAGAGTGTCACCTTCTCGTAGCCCATCACCGAACCATTGCGCCGTGACCAGTGCGGTTCCGAGTAGCTACGCTTGAGCAACGGCGCGGCGACCTCTTCGATCCACGCCGGATCGATGGCGGCCACGGTCCGCGCCCACAGCCGCGAGGTTTCCACCAGTTCGGCGGCCATCACCCAGCTGGGCGACTTCTTGAACAGGCCGGACCCGGGGAAGATCGCAAAACGGGTGCCGCGAGCGCCCAGGTAATCGCGTTTGCGTTCGTCGTAGAGCCCGACGTGGCCCAGTAGGCCGGTGAGCAAACTGATATGCACCTGATCCTCATTGGCGGCCGGGTCGACGGCGGCCGCGGCTACTGTAATGCCCAGCGACTTGGCCAACTGGCGTAGCTGGGTGAACAGATCCTGCCATTCACGCACGCGCAGATAGTTGATGTGTTCGGCGCGGCACAGCCGACGAAACGCCGAGGAGGAGAGCTCGCGCTGCTGTTCTTGCAGATAGGCCCAGAGGTTCAGCAACGAGATGAAGTCCGATTTCTCGTCGGTGAAGCGACGGTGTAGTTCGGCGGCCCGTTCCCGGTGCCCGGTGTCTTCGCTGGGGCGCTCCCGCGGGTCTTGAATGCTCAAGGCGGCGGTGAGCACCATCAATTCCTTGGCCACCCCACGCTCGGCCGCCTCGAGGAGCATCCGCCCCAGTCGCACATCCAGCGGCAACATCGCCAGTTTGCGGCCGATCTCGGTAACCTGCGCCTTGGCGCCGCCGTCGAGCGCTCCCAGCTCACGCAGCAGATTCACACCATCGGAGATCGCCCGCGACTCGGGAGGTTGCACGAAGGGGAACTCCGCGACCGCCTTCGCATCGGGCACTACGCCCAGGGAAATCATTTGCAGGATGACGCTTGCGAGGTTGGTGCGCAGAATTTCCGGATCGGTGAACTCCGGGCGCGACTCATAATCGGACTGGGCGTAGAGCCTGATGGCAATGCCAGAGGAGACGCGCCCACAACGACCCGAGCGCTGGTTGGCGCTGGCCTGCGAGATGCGTTCAATGGGTAGGCGCTGCACCTTGGTGCGGTGGGAGTAGCGCGAGATGCGCGCGGTGCCGGTATCGATCACGTACTTGATGCCCGGCACGGTCAACGAGGTTTCGGCGACGTTGGTGGCCAAGACGATGCGCGGAGCCGAGCCGGGATGGAAGACCTTATGCTGTTCGGCCAGCGAGAGCCGGGCGAACAACGGCAACACCTCGTAGTTCCGCAAGGCGCGAGTCGAACTAATTAGTGAGCGCAGGGCGTCGGCCGCATCGCGGATTTCGCGCTCGCCGGAGAAAAAGATCAGGATGTCGCCTGGCTCTTCACGCGACAATTCGAGTACCGCGTCGGTGACCGCGTCGAGCGGATCACGGTCGTCTTCCAATTCCGAGGCATCTTCGTCGGCGGTTTCCGCCTCGACCTGCAAGGGGCGGTAGCGAAGCTCGACGGGGAAGGTGCGTCCCGAGACCTCGAGGATCGGGGCGGGCACCGGCTCGCCCTGCGGGTCGAGGGAGGCGAAGTGCGCGGCGAAGCGTTCGGGATCGATGGTCGCGGAGGTGATGACGATCTTCAAATCCGGCCGCTTGGGCATGATCTGCTTGAGGTAGCCGAGCAAGAAATCGATGTTCAGGCTGCGTTCGTGGGCCTCGTCGATGATGATCGCCGAGTACTTTTTCAGCAACTTATCGCGTTGAATCTCGGCAAGCAGGATGCCGTCGGTCATCACCTTCAACTTGGTGTTGCGCGAGACTTCACCGGTAAAACGGACGTGGAAGCCGACCTCGTCGCCGATCTTGGTGCCCAGTTCCTCGGCGATGCGCTCGGCCACGGTGCGTGCGGCAAGTCGCCGGGGCTGGGTGTGCCCGATCATCCCGTGCCGTGCCAGGCCGAGCTCGAGAAGCATCTTGGGCAACTGAGTCGTTTTACCCGAGCCGGTTTCACCGGCGATGATGACCACCTGGTGTTTCGAGATCGCGTCGATGATGTCGTCGCGGCGAGCGGACACGGGAAGTGCTTCGGGATAAGAGATGCTGATCGCCATGGTAGGGCCCATTCTATGCGCCGGTCTTCGCAGAGCCGACATTCGCCTGGCGAGGGGCAACGACGGGCCGTCGATACGCGCGGTCGATGCCTATCACGCGACGTCCAACAAAGATGCGAAATGGATGTCAAATTTTCCGATTGTCTACCGTTTGCCGGTGCAGTCTGCGTGTTGGAATACAAAAATTCACCGGCGTGGTTGGTTTGTGGTCATAATTTCTATCCTCAGGCCTTTTCTCGAGACATTTGTCTGTACTCGTGCCACATTCATGGTCACAGTGAGGTCATTCACAGGTAAGATCGTGGGTACCCACTGACGGGGCGGCCGGCTGTTCCCACATGGCCGTATGTCCCATCGTCCGTACCCCGGGCGATGTGCCGCCGGTGGCCATTACTCGCAGGGAACTTGTGAAAGGGACGAAAAGCAATGAAGCGTTTCATGGCGACAAAATTCGCGGCTCTGGCCGCGGCGGGAGCGCTCGCACTGAGCGCCTGCGGTCAAGACGGAGGTTCGTCGGGCGGTGTGCCGGAAGGTGAGACCGTGAAGATCGGCATCGCCCAGTACGTTTCGCACCCTTCGCTGGACGCCGTAGTCACAGGCTTTAAAGAAGGTATGAGCGAGGCCGGTTACGACGCGGGCTCGGTGGAGTACGACTTCGCAAACGCTCAGGCCGACCAGGCCACGAACACCTCCATCGTCGGTAAATTCGCCGCCGATTCGGATATGGATTTGGTGCTGGCCGTGGCCACGCCGACCGCACAGGCCGCCGCACAGTCCATCAGCAACATCCCCGTGGTCTTCTCCGCGGTCACCGACCCGGTTGCCGCCAAGCTGGTCGACTCGCTCGAGGCACCGGGTGGCAACGTCACTGGTACCTCGGATAAGAACCCGGTGCTGGAACAGCTGCAGTTGCTCAAGGAACTTGCGCCAGATGCCCAGAACGTCGGCATCGTCTACTCCTCCGGTGAGGTGAACTCCGCCAGCCAGGTCACCTGGGCTAAGGAAGCCGCCGCCGAACTGGGGTTGAGCATCAAGGAAGCCGCTATTTCGGCGCCTAGCGAGGTTCAACAGGCCGCGAATTCCCTGGACGTCGACGCCTACTACGTGCCAACCGACAACGCTGTGGTTTCCGCCTTGGAAGGCCTGCTGCAAACCGCGCAGTCCAAGAAGGTGCCGGTGATCGCCGCCGACGGTGAGTCCGTGGAACGTGGTGCAACCGCGACCTATGGAATCAACTACGAGAAGCTGGGCAAGCAGACCGCTGCCATGGCCGCCAAGCTGCTCAAGGGTGAAGCCGAGGCTAAGTCCATGCCGGTGGAGACCCTGACCGACGTCGATCTTTACATCAACGAAGGTGCCGCGAAGAAGGTAGGAATTGATATTCCTGCCGAGCTGAAGGAGAAAGCCGCAGAGGTCTACTAACCCCTGAACGGTGATGACGATCAAGGCGAGGCGAGCTAAGCACGTCGCCTCGCCTTTGTCGTGACCCAACAGCGCAGCATCTTTTCCTCCTCGACGCAAGGATCCCACCATGATCACAGCGGTTGAACTGGGCCTGATTTACGCCATTATGGCCCTAGGCGTCTATCTGACGTTCCGTATTCTTAACTTTCCCGACCTGACCGTCGATGGTAGCTTCACCACCGGGGCGGCCGTCGCCTCGGTCAGCATCGTCAACGGGGTCAATCCCTGGCTAGCGACCGCGCTGGCCTTCTTCGCCGGCATGATCGCCGGCGTTATTACCGGCCTGCTCCACACCAAGGGCAAGATTGACGGTCTGCTCGCCGGTATCCTCACCATGATCGCGCTCTACTCGATTAACCTGCGCATCATGGGCAAGGCCAACGTCCCCTTGCTGGGAGAAGACACCCTGATCAGCCCGCTGCGTCAGGCCGGGTGGCTCGGCTCCGGCCCGGCCATCGGTGTGTTGTTCCTCGTCTGCCTGATTTTCGTGGCAGTTATCGTGTGGTTCCTGCACACCGAGGTCGGCATGGCCATGCGTGCAACCGGTGACAACGAGCAGATGATTCGTTCCTTCGGCGTGAGCACCGATAACCAGAAGATACTAGGTTTGGCGCTCTCGAACGGTTTGGTGGGGCTCTCAGGCGCACTGATCGCCCAGTACCAAGGGTTCGCCGATGTTGGCATGGGCATTGGTCTGATCTTGATCGGTCTGGCCTCGGTCATCGTCGGTCAGGCCATCTTCACCCAGCGCTACATTTGGCTGGCCGCGTTGGCCGTCGTCCTCGGTGCCGTGATCTACCGCCTGGTGATCCAGTTCGCGCTGATGGCCGGCCTGGAAGTCAACGACATGAAGCTGATCTCCGCAATTCTGGTGGTCGTGGCACTGCTGCTACCGCGCTGGAAGGGATTCCAGAAGATGGTCAAGTCTTTCAAGGGCAATAAGCCGCAGGACGCCCCGACCAAGGAAGAGGTGGGCAGCAATGCTTGAGATCTCCAATCTTTCGCGGACCTTTTTCCCGGGTACCGTCAACGAGCGCAAGGCCCTGCGCGGAATCAACCTGAACCTTAGTGCCGCGGAGTTCGTGACCGTTATCGGTTCGAACGGTGCCGGCAAGTCGACCATGTTGAACATGGTGGCCGGCAAGCTCCAGCCCGATGTGGGTGCGGTGCGAATCGACGGCAAGAACGTCACCAAACTGGCTGACTACCAGCGCGCCAAATACATTGGCCGCGTCTTTCAGGACCCGATGGCGGGTACCGCACCGAGTATGAGCATCGAAGAGAATATGGCGCTGGCCTACGCCCGCGGTCGCTTCCGCGGGCTCGGACTCGGCGTCGGAGCGCGTCGTCGCAAGCTGTTCATCGATGAACTTGCCAGCCTCGAGCTGGGCTTGGAACACCGACTGAAGACCAAGGTCGGCCTGCTCTCCGGCGGTCAGCGCCAGGCGCTGAGCCTCCTCATGGCGACCTTCTCACAGCCGAAAATCCTGCTGCTCGACGAGCACACCGCCGCGCTGGATCCGCAGCGTGCGGCCCTGGTGTCCCGGCTGACCGACGAGATCGTGAACCGTCATCAGCTGACCACCTTGATGGTGACGCACAATATGGAGCAGGCCTTGGCCCTCGGCACGCGGTTGATCATGATGCACGACGGTCAGATCATCTTGGACCTCGATGCCGAGGCCAAGTCGAAGATGACCGTTAAGGGTCTGCTGGGCGAATTCGAGAAGATCAAGGGCGCTCAGCTCGATGACCGCACGATGCTGCAGTAAAGCGGCGAAGCCCCTGAGATGAACCTCTGTGGTGCCCGGACGGCTGTTAGATGCCGCCGTCGGAAGCAAGACTCGCTTCCGACGGTGGCGTTTCGCCGTTAAGCGACCTGCCGCCAGTAGTTATTACGCCGGGGAATCTGCAAGGGGTCTTGATGGGCGGGGAGCAGCACATGGGGCAGGCCCGCGTGTTCGATCACCTGCAGGTGGCCGGCATGTACCGCGTGATGGTGGGCGCTACACAGTGCGCACCCGTTACTGACCGTGGTGTGCCCGCCGTCTTTCCACGATTTCTTATAGTGGTGGGCCTCTAGGTGTTCGACCGGCGCGGTACAGCCCGGGACAATGCAGCCGCGGTCGCGGGCGATGATGGCTTTTTTGATCGGCGGCGGGAAGAGCCGTTGGGCTCGACCCACGTCCAACACCTGACCGCGACCGTTGAGCACCATGGGGACTACCTCGGCCTCGCAGAGCATCTGCCGTAAATCTGTGGGCCCGACGGTCAGCCCATGGGCGGTGATTCCCCGTCCATCGGCCAGGTTGGTGAGATCTTCGAGGTTGATATGCACGATGACTTCGG
Source organism: Glutamicibacter sp. PS (assembly GCA_031317595.1). Classification (GTDB taxonomy): domain Bacteria; phylum Actinomycetota; class Actinomycetes; order Actinomycetales; family Micrococcaceae; genus Glutamicibacter; species Glutamicibacter endophyticus. Next base: position 1,419,529 of record JANCMB010000001.1, on the reverse strand, counting down.
GGGCAATGCGCCGCGGTGTCGCCGACGGCTCGCTCAGGGCGGCCAACTCCGGGACTGTTGCCAGCTCTGTTGGCTCGTTGGCTTCGCGGGCCCCAGGGAGCACCGCACCTAATTTGTCGAGCACCGCGTTCAGGCGGCGTTCGGCCACCGTGACTCCGGATTCTGGTGCGGGTTCTGGTGCAGTGGCCGGTGTTGTGCCGAGGTTGGGGGAGGGGTCGTTCACTCCGGCCCACTCCGGGGCCGGTTGATCGGTGCTCAGCCACGCGGGTGTGTCCCCATCCGCCGTCTCCGGTTCGTGCCCGGTGGCTAAATCGGTGCGCTGGCGGCGGGCCTCGGCGCCTGCCTGGGTGCGCGGATTATCCGCTTGTGCCATGGCCGATCGAATCAGTTCTGCGCCGGCGGCAGTTGTGTGCAGCGTGAATACGTGCACCGCGCCGCGCGTGGGCCGGGCAAAGAGCCCTAGTTCGGGGTCGGACTGTTGCTCCGGCGCCTGCTGCCGAAGGAGCTCTGAAATTTGTTTGGTGGCGGTGCGTGGGTCTTCGTTGTGCAACAGGTCGGTGGCCCGCTCTTCCACGGTGCGGCCGTCGGGGCAGCGTATCCACGGTTCACTCGGGGTGCCCTCGGAGATTAGGTCGGGTCCTTCGGCTTTGGCGAGCTTGCGGGCGACCTGACGCACGGCGCGGGGATCGACATCCGTGGCGTCGAAGCTTTCGGCCAGTTGGCTGTACCGTGCCGTCGTGCCGGTGCCAGCCATGGTGGGGCGCGCTACCAACAGGTGGGCGTCCGCGACGCGGGTACGCGCCTCGAAGTAGTCGATATTCAGCCAGCCGGCTAGCAGGTCACTGGTGTCCCGGTAGCAAGACCGCCCGCCGGTCAGCTCGGCCGTAACTTGATACTCGCAGGTGCCCGTGGCTATTTCGTCGTAGGTTTCCGGTGGCAGCGCGTGGGCGGCGCTCAGTTCGGCCGCCGCGGCGCAGCGCAACTGTTCGCGAATTGAGCGTCGGTAAAGTTCTTCGGTGCGCTTGGCGTGGGCCAGTAGCAGTCGGGGATCTTCACGTGATTGGACAGCCGTGGCGCACTGCTGCACCAGAGTCAGGGCGAGCTCGTCGAGCTCGGCGAGCAGACTCGTCGCAAGCTCGGGGCTGGACACGGTGCAGGCCTCGCGGAGAGTCGCGACGGCACCGGCAATGGCGTGAAATTCCATGCCCCGATCCTAGGGGAGGGTGAAAGATGAATTTCTCGGGCGCTGGCGAACTGTGGAGAAGTGGCAACCAGCCCGGCCGTAGGCGGGCGAGGGGAGGATTTTGGGCACAAAAAGTGCCCCCGAAAGGAATCGAACCTTCGACCTTCTGTTCCGGAGACAGACGCTCTATCCACTGAGCTACGGAGGCATGCCGCTGTGCGACGGATATGAGCTTATCAGCTGGTGGGGCGGTTGGCACAATCGGCTCGGAGGGCTGCGTGGCGCCGCCGTTGACGTGAGCGGATTGACGTCATGAAGTGGTCGAATAACCCCTACCATTCGGTATTCTTGAACGGTGACTCCAGAAGAACTCTCCACAGCCATATCCGCATGCCTTACCGAGGCCGTCGCCGCCGGTGAGATCACCGTCGACCTTCCCGACACCGTGCGGGTGGAGCGACCGAAAAGTCGCGAGCACGGGGACTGGGCCACCAACATCGCCCTGCAGCTGGGCAAAAAGGCCGGCATGGCGCCGCGCGACTTCGCTCAGTTGCTCTCCGCCCGGCTGAGCCAGGTCCCCGGGGTGAGCTCCGTGGACATCGCCGGCCCGGGCTTCTTGAACATCACCCTCGACGCCGCCGCCGCCGGCGAGCTGGCGCGTACCATCGTCGAGGCTGGTAGCGCCTACGGTCATAACCAGTCGCTGAACGGCCAGGTCATTAACATGGAGTTCGTCTCGGCGAACCCCACCGGACCGCTGCATATCGGGCACACCCGGTGGGCCGCGCTGGGCGATGCGATCGCCCGCGTGCTGCGCGCCTCGGGTGCCGCGGTGACCAGCGAGTATTACATCAACGACGCCGGCAACCAGATGAACGTGTTTGCCACCAGCGTGTACAACCGGATGCATTCGCTGCCGGTGCCCGAGGGCGGCTACCCGGGCGAGTACATCCAGGAACTGGCCGATATCGTCCTCGAGCAGGCCCCGCAGCTGAAGGACGAGCCGCTGGAAACCGCGCTACCGCAGATCCGCGAGCTGGCCTACGCCGCGCAGATGGCAGACATTAAGCGGACCCTGGCCGACTTCGGGGTGAGCTTCGACGTGTACTTCTCCGAGGCCACCTTGCACAACGCCGGGGCGGTCAACGACGCGGTGGCGCGTCTGCGTGAACAGGGCCATGTGTTCGACGACGCCGGCGCCGTGTGGCTGCGCACCACCGATTTCGGTGATGACAAGGATCGCGTGATGATCCGTGCCAACGGGGAGCCGACCTACTTCGCCGCCGACGCCGCCTACTACCTGTCCAAGAAGGACCGCGGTTTCGAGCAGAAGATTTACCTGCTGGGCGCCGACCACCACGGATATGTGAACCGGCTGAAGTCCATCGCCGCCTGCGCCGGCGATGACCCGTCGCACAATATTGAGGTGCTCATCGGCCAGCTGATCAGCGTCAACGGCGCGAAGCTGTCCAAGCGTGCGGGCAATATCATCGAGCTGCGCGACCTGATCGAGTGGATCGGGGCCGACGCGCTGCGCTATTCGCTGGCCCGCTACCCGGCCGATTCGCCGATCGCGCTGGATCCGGAGCAGCTGAGGAAGAACAGCAACGACAACCCGGTGTACTACGTGCAGTACGCACACGCACGTTCACGGGCCGCCGCGCGGCAGGCCGAGGCCAAGGGTGTGACCCGTGGTGAGTTCGACGCCAGCTTGCTGACCCACGCCACGGAGAATGACCTGTTGGCCGTGCTCGGTCAGCTGCCCTCGGTGGTCGCCGGTGCCGCCGAATCGCGTGAACCGCACCGCATTGCCCGCTACCTGGAGCAGGTCGCCGCCGCCTACCACTCCTGGTACGCCGCCACCCGCATCACCCCGGTGGGCGAGGATACCCAGGTCACCGCGGAGCACTCGACCCGGCTGTGGCTCAACGACGCCACCAGCCAGGTGCTGGCCAACGGGCTGGGCCTGCTGGGCGTGAGCGCCCCGGAGAAGATGTAGCGATGGCGCGCAGTGCATTAGCCCCGCAGTGGTTGGACTACCCGCAGGACCCCAATGAGCTGGGCCAGGCGGCGTGGGCCGCGTCGGTCGCGCGCGATAGCGGTGGCGAGCTGACCGTGTCCGGGCTGCCGGTCAGCGAGTTGGCCCGCGAATTCGGCACCCCGCTATTCGTCATGGATGAGCAGGATTTCCGCTCGCGTGCCGCGGATTTCAAGGCGGCCTTCGATGCGGCATTCGCCGACCTCTGCGGCGGGGTCGACGTGTACTACGCCGGCAAGGCCTTCCTCTGCACTCAGGTGGCCCGCTGGGTGGTGGCCGAGGGGCTGCGTTTGGATACCTGTTCCGGCGGGGAGTTGGCCGTGGCGCAGGCCGCCGGAGTGCCCGGTGAGCTGCTGTCGCTGCACGGGAATAACAAGTCGGCCGCGGAAATCACGCGGGCCATCGAGTTGGGCGTCGGACGCATCGTCGTCGACTCCCTCGACGAGCTTGAACGGGTGGGCCGGCTGGCCACCGGGCTTCAGCGGCGCGCCAAGGTGATGCTGCGGCTGACCCCGGGGGTGCACGCCTCAACCCATGAGGCCATCGCCACCGCCCATGAGGACCAGAAGTTCGGCCTGTCGATCCTGTCCGGGCCCGATGGAGTCATTCCGGCGCATGCGGCCATCGACTTTGCGTTGGGGCATGAGTGGATCGAGCTGCTGGGCCTGCATGCGCACATCGGTTCGCAGATTTTTGAGGCCGACGGTTTCGCCATGGCCGCACGCACCATGCTCGGGGTTTTGGGCTGGGTGCGTGACACCTATGGCGTGCAGTTGCCCGAGTTGGATCTGGGCGGCGGCTACGGCATCGCCTATACGTCGGTGGACACCCCTTCGACGCCGAGCCTGCTGGCCGAGCAGATGGCCGCCGTGGTGGCCGCGCGCTGCGCCGAGCTCGAGCTGGCCGTCCCGCGGATCTCCATCGAGCCGGGGCGCGCGATCGTCGGACCGTCGACCTTCACCCTCTATGAGGTGGGGGTGCGCAAGGATGTGCAGGTCGAGGACGCGGCCGGGAACCTGCATCCGCGGCGGTATGTGGCCGTCGACGGCGGCATGAGCGATAACGCCCGACCGGTGCTGTACGACGCGCAGTATTCGGTGGCCTTGGCCTCCCGTATGACGGACGCGGAGCCGATTATTTCTCGCGTAGTTGGCAAGCACTGCGAGTCGGGTGACATAGTCGTGAAGGATGCCTACCTGCCGGCCGACGTGAGCGCGGGCGACCTGCTGGCCGTGCCGGGGACCGGCGCCTATTGTTGGGCGCTGTCGAGCAACTACAACTACCTGACCCGTCCGCCGGTGGTGGCCGTGCGCGAGGGGCAAGCACGTCTGATCGTGCGCAGGGAGACCGAATCCGATTTGTTGGCCCGCGACATGGGAGTTAAATGAGCGGCGAAAAAAGCCTGAAAATTGCCTTGCTGGGTTGCGGCACCGTCGGTGCCCAGGTGGCCCGGATCCTGCGTGAGCAGCGCGAGGAGCTGGCCACCCGCGCCGGCGCGAACCTGGAACTGATTGGCGTGGCGGTGCGCAATATTGGCGCCCCCCGCGATGTTCAGTTGCCGCCCGAGCTGCTGACCACCGACGCCCATGGGCTGATCGAACGCGCTGATGTGGTGATCGAGCTGCTCGGTGGCCTGCAGCCGGCCGGGGATTACATCGCCGCCGCCCTGCGCCGCGGCGCCTCGGTGGTCACCGGCAACAAGGCGTTGATCGCCGCCGAGGGCGCCGCCCTGGCCGAACTGGCCGAACAGAACGACGCGCAGCTGCGCTATGAGGCCGCGGTGGCCGGGGCCATCCCGATTCTGCGTCCCATCGCCGATTCGCTGTCCGGCGACCAGATCACCAAGGTGATGGGCATCGTCAACGGCACCACCAACTTCATCCTCGACGCGATGGATTCCACCGGCGCCCAGTTCGATGACGTGCTGGCCCAGGCCCAGGCGCTAGGCTATGCCGAGGCCGATCCCACGGCCGACGTCGGCGGTCATGATGCGGCGGCAAAGGCTGCGATCTTGGCCTCGCTGGCCTTCCACACCAACGTCTCCTCCGACCAGGTGCACACCGAGGGCATCACCGAGATCACCGCGGAGGACGTCTCGGCCGCGGCCGCAGCCGGCTATGTCATTAAGCTGCTGGCCATTGCGCAGAAGTCCGAGGCCGGCATCTCGGTGCGCGTCTACCCGGCCCTGATTAAGCGTTCGCACCCGTTGGCCAGCGTGCACGAGGCCTTCAACGCGGTCTTCGTCGAGGCGGAAAACGCCGGCGACCTGATGTTCTACGGTGCCGGTGCCGGTGGCGCCCCGACCGCCAGCGCCGTGATGGGCGATGTGGTGGCCGTGGCCCGCCGCGTGGTCTCCGGCGGCCCGCTGCCGGCCTCCTCGCAGGCGCAGTCGGCCACCATGCTGGACTTCACGCAGATCACCACCCGCTACTGGATCGGCCTTTCGGTCTCCGACGAGCCGGGTGTGCTGGCGCGTATCGCCGACGTCTTCGGCAGCCACGAGATCTCGATCGAAGCCATGAACCAGCAGGTGAGCGCCGAGAAGTCGGGTGCCCAGCTACGCATTCTCACCCATGAGGCCTCCGAAGCGGCATTGCAGTCCACGGTGGCTGCCCTGCAGGAGCTGGACGCGGTCTTAGAAGTTCAGTCCGTACTGCGAGTTGAAGGAAACTAGCATGGCTCACCAGTGGCGCGGCGTAATCCGCGAATATGCCGACCGTCTGCCGGTCGACGAGAACACCCAGGTCGTCACCCTCGGCGAGGGCGGCACCCCGTTGGTGTTCGCACCGGCGCTGTCGAAATTGACCGGCAACGAGGTGTACCTGAAGGTCGAGGGGATGAACCCGACCGGGTCCTTCAAGGACCGCGGGATGACCATGGCGATGACCGCGGCGGTGGCCGCCGGGGCCAAGGCCGTGGTGTGTGCTTCCACCGGTAACACCTCGGCTTCGGCCGCGGCCTACGCCACCCAGGCCGGGCTCAAGTGTGCGGTGTTGGTGCCCGACGGCAAGATCTCCATGGGCAAGCTCTCCCAAGCCGTGGCGCACGGCGCGGATATTTTGCAGGTGGATGGCAACTTCGATAACTGCCTCGAGGTGGCCCGCAAGCTGAGCGAAAACTACCCGGTGTTCCTGGTGAACTCGGTGAACCCGGCCCGTATCGAGGGGCAGAAGACCGGCTCCTTCGAGGTCGTGGACTTCTTGGGCGACGCCCCGGACTACCACCTGCTGCCGGTGGGTAACGCCGGTAATATCACCGCGTACTGGAAGGGTTATAAGGAGTACGCCTCCGAATACACCAATCAGGCCGGTGAGGTACTTGCCCCGGTAGCCACCAAGACCCCGGTGATGTGGGGCTTCCAGGCCGCCGGTGCCGCCCCGATCGTGGCCGGTCACCCGATCACCGAGCCCGACACGATCGCCACCGCCATCCGCATCGGCAACCCGGCCAGCTGGGAGCAGGCCGAGGCGGCGCGTGACGAGTCCGGTGGCTTGATCGACTCGGTCACCGACGAGGAAATCCTCGCCGCACACCGCTGGCTGTCCTCCAAGGAGGGCGTGTTCGTCGAACCGGCCTCCGCCGCCGGTGTCGCCGGACTGCTCAAGCACCACGCCGCCGGGGATGTGCCCAGCGGAAAGAAGATCGTCATCACCGTTACCGGCCACGGCCTGAAGGACCCCAACTGGGCCCTGAAGAACCTTGATGGGTCGGCGGTTGAACCGACCAAGGTGCCCTTCGACGTCGTCGAGGTCGCCGCGGCGCTGGGTCTGTAACCCACGTCGAAGACCATTCGGCCGGGCCCGCGGGCCCGGCCGAACGTTTATCCCCATTTATCACCGTGCGCCCACCAGCGCACCCGCAGCCGAGGAGCCTTGCATCTTATGAGCGCCACGATCGCTTTGGGCCAGCACCTTCGTATTTGCCCGCCGGCCACCAGCGCCAACCTTGGGCCGGGCTTCGATTCCTTCGGGCTGGCCCTGGATTACCGCGACGAACTGCTGGTTAGCACCGCGGAGCACACCGAGGTGGTGGTGCACGGTGAGGGCGCCGAGAGTCTGCCGCGCGATGAGAGCCACCTGATCGTGGCCAAAATGCGCGAGTACTGGGCGGAGCGTGGCGTGGAGCCGGTGGGCGTGCGGCTTGAGGCCACCAACAACATTCCGCATGCTCGCGGGATGGGGTCCTCGGCCGCCGCGATCGTCGCGGCCTATGCCGCGGCCGACGCCCTGCTGCCACCGGCCCTGCGCGGGGGAGCGCAGGCGGTGTTCCAGGCCGCGGCCGCCTGGGAGGGGCACCCGGATAATGTGGCCCCGGCGGTGTTCGGTGGCCTGAGCATTTCCGCCAGCCTCGACGACGGAGAATTCTCCGCCGTGCCGCTGCCGGTGCACTCGGCGGTGCGTGCGGTGCTGGCCATTCCCTCCACGGGGCTTTCGACCCATGCGGCGCGTTCGGTGCTGCCAGAGCAGATCGATCACTCCCGTGCCGCGGCAAATTCGGCCGCCACCGGCCTGCTGGTGCATGCCATCGGCCACGCCCCACAGCACCTGTTGGCCGGTACCCGGGACTACCTGCACCAGGATTACCGGGCCGAGGCGATGCCCGAATCGGCCGAGCTGATTCGACGTCTGCGCGAGGCCGGATTGGCGGCGGTGGTCTCCGGTGCCGGACCGACCGTGCTGACGTTGGTGTCGACCGAGGCCGACGAAGACCGCGCCCAGCAGCTCATCGAGGGCTACGCCGAACAGCTCGAGGCCTCGGGGAACCCGGTAAATTGGCGCATAGAAATTCCCGCACTGGCGCGCAACGGTGTTACAGTAGAGGTGCTGTAGCGCTTCGAGCAGTCCGAAGGACTCAGGTTCCAGCGACCGTTGATGGTTTTCGTCGGTCCGCGCCAAGGCAAGCGATGATGCGTGGGAAGTTCACGCAGCGCTCGTACAGCCTTTCGGATGTTTCCCCTGGCGCACAGCATCTCGACATCCCTTATTAGTGCACAGCCTCGTGCCATCGAGTTGTCGAATCTTTCACATCCCAGTGCCGCCATGCTCGTCTCAATGGCGGTACGTGCGGGTCGTCGCGTCGGATATCTGCCGGCCGGTGGCCACCGTTTAACGGCACAAGAACCGGATCACCGGTTCATCGAAACGAGTCAGAAGGAACATTCGTGACCGAAACCACGAGCCTCGTCGAAGGCGTGGACAACAAGACTTCAACCCCCAAGGGCTCCGGACTGGCATCTTTGAAGATGACGCAGTTGCAGCAGCTCGCCTCCCAGCTTGGCATTACCGGCGGTTCGCGCATGCGCAAGGCCGATCTGGTCGCCACCATCAGTGCACATCAGCGCGGGGAGGCCGTCGCCAAGGACTCGAAGGCCGGCGCGAAGGCGTCCGCCAAGTCCGCACCGAAGGCCGAGACCGACAACGCGGAAGCTCCGGCCGAACCAAAGCGCAAGTCCAGCCGCAGCCGCGCTTCGAAGGCCGAGCAGCCCGCCGAGTCCGTCGCGGCCGCTGCGGCCGAGGCCCCGGCCGATCAGGGCGAAACCAAGGCTCCGGCCCGCGCCCGTCGCGGTTCGCGCCGCGCCACCGATTCGGGCAAGGTTGCCGCCGAGGCACCTGCCGCGACCGAGGCACCGGCCGAACAGCCAGTCGAGGACGAGGCCAAGTCCACCGCAAAGGCACGCCGCAGCGGCGGCCGCGGCAAGAAGGCCGAAGCCGAAACCACCGTGCAGAACGAGGCGGAGGACTCCGCAGAGCGCGGGAACAACGAAACTCAGGGCGAGGAGCGCAGCGAGCGTCGCGAGCGCGGCAACCGCCGTGAACGCAACAACCGTCGTGAGCGTTCCGAGTCCAACCGTGCGGACGCCGGTGAGGACAAGCAGGATGCCGAGGAGCGTAGCGAGCGCTCCGAGCGCAACGAGCGTGGTGACCGCAGCGAGCGCGGTGATCGTAATGACCGGAACGATCGCGGTGATCGTAACGAGCGCGGTGACCGCGAGGATCGTGGCGAGCGCAACGATCGTAATGATCGTGGGGATCGCAACGACCGTAACCGCAACCGCCGCGAGCGCAACCGCGACCGGAACGATCGTAACGACCGCAATGATCGCAACGACCGTAACCGCAACCGCCGCAACCGTCGTGAAGATAACGACGAGCCGCAACTGAACGAGAACGACGTGTTGCTGCCGGTCGCCGGTATTTTGGACGTGCTGGAAAACTACGCCTTCGTGCGTACCTCCGGCTACCTGCCCGGCCAGAACGACATCTACGTCACCTTGGGCCAGGTCAAGAAGTACAACCTGCGCAAGGGCGATGCCATCGTCGGTGCCGTACGTGCCCCGCGCGAGGGGGAAACCCCGAACCCGCGTCAGAAGTTCAACGCACTGGTGCAGCTGACCAGCGTCAACGGGAAGACCCCGGAGGACAACAAGGAGCGCGTCGAGTTCAACAAGCTCGTGCCGCTCTACCCACAGGAGCGTCTGCGCCTGGAGACCGACCCGAAGAAGGTCGGCCCGCGCGTGATCGACCTAGTGGCCCCGATCGGTAAGGGCCAGCGTGGCCTGATCGTCTCCCCGCCGAAGGCCGGTAAGACTCAGATCCTGCAGTCCATCGCGCAGGCCATCACCACCAACAACCCGGAAGTGCACCTGATGATGGTGCTCGTGGACGAACGTCCCGAGGAAGTCACCGACATGCAGCGCACCGTCAAGGGTGAGGTTATCGCCTCGACCTTCGACCGTCCGGCCGACGACCACACCACGGTGGCCGAACTGGCCATCGAACGCGCCAAGCGCCTGGTGGAAATGGGCATGGACGTTGTGGTGCTGCTGGATTCGATGACCCGCCTAGGCCGCGCCTACAACCTGGCCGCCCCGGCCTCGGGCCGCATCCTCTCCGGCGGTGTGGACTCGGCCGCGCTGTACCCGCCGAAGCGCTTCTTCGGTGCCGCCCGCAACATCGAAAACGGTGGCTCGCTGACCATTCTGGCCACCGCCCTAGTGGAGACCGGTTCGAAGATGGACGAGGTAATCTTCGAGGAGTTCAAGGGCACCGGCAACATGGAGCTGCGCCTGAGCCGCAAGCTGGCCGACAAGCGTATCTTCCCGGCCGTCGACGTCAACGAGTCCTCGACCCGCCGTGAAGAGCAGCTGATGAGCGCCGACGAGGTGCGCATCATGTGGCGTCTGCGTCGCATGCTCTCCGGGCTGGATCCGCAGCAGGCCCTGGAAATCCTGACCGGCAAGATTCGTGAAACCGAATCCAACGCCGAGTTCCTGATGCTGGTGAATAAGACCACTCCGGCCAAGGACTAGCAACCCGATGCGCGACGGCGCCCGGTACCTGAGATGGGCACAGACCCAGCCAGGAACCGGGCGCCTTCGACGCGCAATCAGCGGTTGGAACTAGACTTTATTAAGCGCGCGACTATTGCGCGCGTTCGCGCACATATCGAAGGAAGACCTCCACCATGTTCGAATCCGTCAAGCCCTTGCTCGAGGAGCACGCCAGCATCCAGCAGCAGCTCTCCGACCCCGCGGTGTACGCCGACCAGGCGCTGGCGCGTAAGCTCGGGCGCCGCTCCGCACAGCTCAACGGCATTGTCGACGCCTACAACCGGTGGAAGCAGAGCTCCGAGGACCTTGAAGCGGCCCGTGAAATGGCCGACGAGGACCCGGACTTTGCCGAGGAGGTCGAAACCCTGACCGCGGCGTTGCCGCAGCTCGAGGAGCGCCTGCGCCGCCTGCTGATTCCGCGCGACGAAAACGACGGCCGCAACGTGATCCTCGAGGTCAAGGGCGGCGAAGGCGGCGACGAGGCGGCGCTGTTCGCCGCGGACCTGTTGCGCATGTACACGCGTTTTGCCGAAACCAAGGGCTGGAAGGTCGAAATGATCTCCTACAACGAGTCCGATCTCGGCGGTTACAAGGACGCTCAGGTGGCCATCAAGGGCTCCTCGAACGACCCGGCCGAAGGCGTGTACGCCCAGCTGAAGTTCGAAGGTGGCGTGCACCGTGTGCAGCGCGTGCCGGTGACCGAATCTCAGGGACGTATTCACACCTCGGCCGCCGGCGTGCTGGTGCTGCCCGAGGTGGACGAGCCCGAGGAAATTGAGATCCACCAGAACGATCTGAAGATCGACGTGTACCGTTCCTCGGGTCCCGGTGGCCAGTCGGTGAACACCACCGACTCCGCGGTACGCATTACCCACTTGCCCACCGGCATCGTGGTGGCGATGCAGAACGAGAAGTCGCAGATCCAGAACCGTGAAGCCGCCATGCGCGTGCTGCGTTCGCGTCTGCTGGCCTACCAGCAGGAGCAGGTGGATGCGGAGAACTCGGCCCAGCGCGCCAGCCAGATCCGCACCATGGACCGCTCCGAGCGCATCCGCACCTACAACTTCCCGGAAAACCGCATCGCCGATCACCGCACCGGCTACAAGGCCTATAACTTGGATGCGGTGATGAACGGTGAACTGCAGCCGGTGATCGACTCGTGCATCGCCATGGACGAGGAAGAGCGCCTCGCGGCCCTCGGCGAGCAGCACTAAACACGGCATGGACCGATCGATCGCGGCCTTGCGCCGCGCGGCCAGCACCACGCTGGCGGCGGCCGGGGTGCCCAGCCCGGCCGTCGACGCCCGCATCCTACTCTGCTTCGCCACACGCATGGAGTCCTCCGAGCTGGAGCTCGCGGCCCTGCACGGAACCCAGTTGCCGGATGCCGACGTCGAACTCTTCGAGCAGCTGGTGCGCCGCCGTGCCGAACGGGTCCCGCTGCAGCACCTGACCGGGCGCGCCGCCTTCCGCTATTTGGAGCTGGCGGTGGGCCCGGGCGTGTTCATTCCCCGCCCGGAGACCGAAACCGTGGTGCAGGTGGGCTTGGATTTCCTGCGTCAGGCCGCGTTGAGCGCACCGCGATGCATCGATCTGTGCTCCGGCTCCGGGGCCATCGCCGCGGCGCTGGCCAGCGAGTTGCCCGCCGCGCAGGTGTGGGCGGTGGAGCTATCCGACGCGGCGATTTCCTACACCCGGCAAAATTGCGAGCCGCATGGCGTGCAGGTGCTGCACACCGATGCCACGCAGCTGCCGGCTGAGCTCGAGGGCGGCATGGATCTGGTGATCAGTAACCCGCCCTATATTCCGCCCGGAGCGGTGCCGCGCGAGGTCGAGGTGCATTTGCACGACCCGCAGATGGCCCTTTACGGGTTGGGCGAGGATGGGCTGCAGATTCCGCGGGCCATCACCGCGCAGGCACTGCGTCTGCTGCGGCCCGGGGGGCTGTTTGTGATGGAACACGCCGAGGTGCAGCAACGCAGCGCCGCCGAGATGTTGTTGCGGGCCGGTTTCACCGCGGTGCGTGGCCACGAAGATTTAACCCAGCGGGCACGGGCCACCAGTGGCCGCAAGCCCGAGTAGCGCATGAAAGAATAAGCAACGTGAGTACTCGATTTGATGTCAGCGAAGAATCCGGTCGCGAGGCCTCCCTGGCCGCCGCGCGTGACGCCCTCGCCGAGAAGCGGTGCATCGTGTTGCCCACCGACACCGTCTACGGCATCGGTGCCGACGCCTTCAGTCCGCAGGCCGTCGCGATGCTGCTGGCGGCCAAGGGCCGTTCACGCACTATGCCACCGCCGGTGCTCATCTCGCAAAGCGCCACCATGGACGGCTTGGCCCGCGACATTCCCGAGGCGGCTCGTGCGCTGGCGGAGGAGTTTTGGCCCGGGGCACTGACCCTGATTTTGCATGCCCAGCCCTCGCTGACCTGGGACCTGGGGGAGACCAAGGGCACCGTGGCGTTGCGTGTGCCCGATGATGCCGTGGCGCTGGAGTTGCTACGCCACACCGGTCCACTGGCGGTCTCCTCGGCGAATCGATCCGGTCAGCCGGCGGCAATCACCGTCGACGAAGCCCGCGAACAGCTCGGCGACAGTGTGGATGTCTATCTCGACGGGGGAGCGCGCGGCCTGCACCCGGATGCGGCACCGTCGAGCATCGTCGACGCCACCGGTGAACGGCTGCGTCTGGTGCGCGCCGGAGCGTTGAGCCTCGAGCAGTTACGCGAGGTCGTGCCCGACCTGCTAGACCTTGGCGAAGAGCCCGAAACCGCTGGCGCATGAGACTCTATGTCCTGCTGATCGCCTTTAGCTTCGCGGTCAGCTACTTGCTGACCCCGGTGGTCAGGTCGGTGGGCGAACGGTTTACCGCGGGCCAACAGCTGCGCGATCGTGACGTGCATACCGCACCGATCGTGAAATTCGGCGGCCTGGGCATTATCGCGGCGCTCGGTGCCGGGCTGTGGCTGGCCAGTTACCTAAGGTTTTTCTCCGCCGTCTACGAGTCCACCGATGCCATCCGCGGCGTCGGCCTAGCGCTCGTGGCCGTGTGTATTCTGGGCCTGGCCGATGACCTGATGGACCTGAAATGGTGGATCAAGCTCGGCGGGCAGATCGCGATCGCCGGGATCATCGTCGCCCACGGCATTGTCATCCAGGCACTGCCGGTGGGCTCGTGGCAGATTGAGCAGTTTTGGGTGCAGGCAAGTATCACGATCTTGCTGATCGTGATGACCATGAACGCGGTGAATTTTTCCGACGGCCTAGACGGGCTTGCCGCCGGGCTGGCGGCCATTGGTGCCGCGACGTTCTTCCTCTACTCCTATGTGCTGGCCACGCACGTCAATGCCGAAGATTACGCAAACTTTTCGGCGCTGATCTGTGCGCTGCTGCTCGGAGCATGCCTCGGGTTCTTGCCACATAACTTCAACCCGGCGAACATTTTCATGGGGGAGTCCGGGGTGCTGGGCATCGGCCTGGTGCTCTCGGTGGCGACCATTGCCGTGACCGGCGATGTGCAGGGCATTGAGGCGTACCGATTCCGCAATGTGCCAGCCTATATGCCCATCGTGCTACCGGCGGTGATCGTCTTCCTCCCGGTGCTGGACCTGGGACTGTCGGTGATCCGCCGGTTGAGCAAGCGGCGCTCGCCTTTTGCTCCCGACTCGAAACACATCCACCACAAGATGCTCGCGCAAGGGCATTCGGTGCGTAAAAGCGTGTTGTTGCTCTACTTGTGGGCGATTTTTGTGGCGCTCACCGTGGTGCTCGTGGCCTTCATTCCGCTGACCCTTTTGATCCCGCTATGCCTGCTTTTGGGTCTTGGTGTCGGTCTTTTAACCTGGTGGCCGTTGGTGCGTCGCCGCGCGCTGCAACTTCGCGATAAACGCACCGGGCGTGCGGAGTAGTCGCACGTCTGCAAGTGGTTTCTATCTCGTGTAGAATTCAAGTGATACCTAGTTCGTTGTGTACACCCGTATGCAGCGCGCTGGGGAAGTCGATCATCAACTCCGCATGGTTCCTAGCACCGGGCGGTCGAGGCATAAAGGCGAGGGTGAATTAGTGAAAGCCAATTCCAACCGCTTGACCGCCGCGAGCGCCCCCGAATCCATATGGCTCCCGATTCTCGGCACCTCATTGGTCTACGCAAGTATTGCCACCGCCGGTTTTTTCCTGATTTCTTGGCTGGTGGCGGACCTGCAGTATGCATTCAGTGGGGCGTTGGCGGCCGGGGTCGTAGTCGGGTTCTTTGCGCTGGGAATTCTGGTGGCCGAGATCGCTGGGCGCATCCGTCGTTCGTGGGCCATGCCCGCGTTTTTGGCGGTCTTCGTGCTCAAGGTTTTCGGCCTGGCCTTCGTGTTACTTAACCTGGGTTTGCCCGGTTGGGTCGATCGTCAGGGTTTCGTGTTGGGCGCCGCTATTAGCTTGGTGGCCTGGCAGGCCGGAGAGATTCGCGCCTTCATGAAAACCCGTTTGGCGATTTACCACGAGGACTAGTGCTTCGTCGACGGATTATGTCATTAGCGAAGCTGTGAGTTTGATAGGCTTACGTTGGGTCATTTCCGGTCCTCCGCCACTGCGGATGACCGGCGGGTTCGACGGCGTGGGATACCAGCCGCCGGCCGGTGTCTCATCAGCGTCGATACCCTGTGCTGACGCGCTGATGCCCGAATGATCTTTACTTCACACGGTGAGGGGCAGTTACCGCCAGTCACCGCCTTTTGCCCGTGACCGTTACTGCAGAGAGGACAGCGCGTTGATCGCGTTTGCGCTCCCAATGGCCTCAGAAGAAGGCGGATTCGTTCCGCCGACCGTGTCCGACACCCACCTTCCGGATCTCTTCCCGTGGATGGCGGAGTACGGCACCGGTTTCGGCAAGCAGATGCTCATGATCGTGCTGTCGATCGTGTTGATCACCTGGTTCTTCACCGCGGCCATCAAGAACCCGAAGCTGGTTCCAGGCAAGATGCAGTTCCTCGCCGAGTCCGGCTACGCCTTCGTGCGTAATGGCATCGGTCGAGACATTATCGGTGAGAAGAACTTCCGCCCGTGGATTCCACTGCTGTTCGCCACCTTCTTCTTCATCCTGCTGAACAACCTCTTCGGGGCGATCCCGTTCCTGCAGCTGCCGTCGTTCTCACACGCCGGTTCTGCATACGCGATGGCCATCATCATTTACGGCACCTGGATCGCTGTGGGTCTGAAGAACCACGGCATCAAGTTCTTCAAGCTCATGGTGATGCCTTCGGGCGTCCCGGGCTGGATCATGCCGTTGATGATTCCGCTGGAGTTCATTTCCAACTTCATCGTTCGCCCGCTGACGCACTCGCTGCGTTTGATGGCAACGATGCTGGCCGGCCACATGATCGTGATGCTCGCCGCCGCAGGCGCGCGTTACCTGATTGTGATGCAGGAAAACCTTGCCATGAACGGCTTGGGTGTTCTGGTCATCGTCGGTTCGGTCGCCATGTACTTCCTGGAACTTTTGATCATGGTGCTGCAGGCATTCGTTTTCGCCCTGCTGACCGCGATCTACATCCAGGGCGCGATTGAAGCCGACGCCCACTAGAGGCCAACTCTTCTTCGACCATTCAAAGAATTTCCCCTTGGCCACCAAAGGGAATACCTCACAACCTACCGAGACCATCGGTATCTTGAAAGGAACATAATCACATGTTGCACGGCTCCTTGAACATGATCGGCTACGGCCTGGCTGCTATCGGTTCGGCAATCGGCGTGGGCCTGATCTTCGCCGCTTACATCAACGGCGTGGCTCGTCAGCCGGAAGCACAGCGCATCCTGCAGCCGATCGCCATGCTCGGCTTCGCACTGGCCGAAGCACTGGCCATCCTGGGCCTGGTTTTCGCCTTCGTCATCGGCGCCTAGTCTTTTCGCGAGTTTGTAGTGGCCTCGCCACTATCGCGAGGCCCATACATCAAGCGAAAACTAGTAGATAAGGAATAGTGAGAATGAACAGCACTGACTTCATCCTCGCTGCGGGCGAATCAGTTAACCCGTTGTTGCCGAACCCGTGGGAAATTCTCGTCACGGGCGTCGGCTTCGCGTTGCTGCTCTTCATCGTCGTCAAGGTGATTGCTCCGAAGTTCGAGCAGTCCTACGAAGATCGCGTCACCGCGATCGAAGGCGGTTTGGAGAAGGCTGAGGCTGCACAGAAGGAAGCAGAGGAGACCTTGGCTCAGTACAAGGCTCAGCTTCTGGAAGCACGCACCGAGGCTAACCGCATTCGTGAGGAAGCACGTAGCGAAGGTGCACAGATCCTTGCCGATCTGAAGACCAAGGCAGGCGACGAGGCAGCTCGTATCACCGAGCAGGCTCACCGCCAGATCGACGCCGAGCGCTCCGCCGCACTGGCGTCGTTGCGTAGCGATGTTGGCACCTTGGCCACCGAATTGGCTAGCAAGATTGTTGACGAAGCTCTGCAGGACGACGCCCGTGCCCAGCGCGTGGTTGACAAGTTCCTGAACGATTTGGAAGCCCAGCAGAACGCAGGTGCATCGAACTAATGGCAAGTGTAACGAGCGAGTCATTGGCAAGGGCCTTGGAGTTCATTGAACCCAAGTTGGCCACCGCATCTCTGGAGTTGCCGAAGGAACTGTTCGCGGTCCTGGAAGTACTGGATGCAAACGCCGGTCTACGCCGCGCATTGACTGATCCGGCCCGTGAAGCCGACGAGAAGGCTGCGCTGTTGGCGCAGTTGCTGCGCGGCAAGGTCTCGGCCGATGCCGAGGACACCGTCGCACAGTTGGCTTCCACCCGCTGGAGCTCGGAACGCGACATTAGCGATGCGCTGGAGACGCTGGCGGTGACTTCGGTTGCCGCGGTGGCCGAGCAGACCGACGGCGCATCATCGTTGGCTCAGCTGGAACAGGACCTGTTCTCCTTCATCGAGGTAGTGCGTGCGAGCCACGAACTGCAGCGTGCGTTGGACGATGCACAGGCTCCGGCCCAGGCCAAGACGGAACTGGCACTGAAGCTTGTGCCGGGCGCCACGCGCGGTGCGCAGCTGCTCATCGGCCAGGCGGTGGCCAACCCTCGCGGGATGAAGCCGCTGAACCTGGTGGAGCGTTTCGTGCAGCTGGTCGCTAAGCGCCAGCAGCGCTGGATCGCCGAGGTGGCCAGTAGCGTGAAGCTCTCCGACGCTCAGCTTGAGCGTCTGGGTGCCGGGCTGAACAAGCTCTACTCCCGCGAGCTGAAGATCAACGCAATCGTTGATCCCAAGCTCGTAGGCGGTCTGGTCATTAAGGTTGGCGACGAGGTTGTCGACGCTTCCGTGGCCGCTCGCGTGGCCGAGGTGCGCCGCGCCCTGGCCGGCTAGGACTTCGATTCCGAAGTCCTGGCCGCGCCGGGACCACCACAGACTTCATTCACATTCGATCCGCCGTGAGCGGATCACAATTTAGGAGAGCAGGGACTGCAGATGGCCGACTTGACCATCAACGCCGACGATGTCCGTAATGCCCTAAACGAGTTCGCAGCGTCCTACGAACCGGGCAAGGCAGAGCGTACCGAAGTGGGACGCGTCATCACGGCAAGCGACGGTATTGCAAAGGTGGAGGGTCTTCCCTCCGTTATGGCAAACGAGCTGCTTCGCTTCGAAGACGGCACCCTGGGCTTGGCCCAGAACCTGGACACCCGTGAAATCGGTGTCGTGGTCCTCGGTGACTTCACCGGGATCGAAGAAGGCCAGAAGGTAGAGCGCACCGGCGAGATCCTCTCGGTTCCGGTTGGCGATGGCTACCTTGGCCGCGTGGTCGACCCGCTGGGCGAGCCACTGGACAACCTGGGCCCGATCGAGGCCGAAAGCCGCCGCGCACTGGAGCTGCAGGCTCCGGGCGTGACCCAGCGTAAGAGCGTGCACGAGCCGCTGCAGACCGGTATCAAGGCCATCGACGCCATGATCCCGATCGGCCGTGGCCAGCGTCAGCTGATCATTGGTGACCGTCAGACCGGTAAGACCGCAATCGCCGTCGACGCCATCCTGAACCAGAAGGCCAACTGGGCCTCGGGTGATGTGAACAAGCAGGTGCGCTGCGTGTACGTTGCTGTTGGTCAGAAGGCTTCGACCATCGCCGCCGTGCGTCAGACCCTCGAGGAGCAGGGCGCGCTGGAGTACACCACCATCGTGGCATCCCCGGCATCCGACCCGGCCGGCTTCAAGTACCTGGCACCTTACGCAGGCTCGGCCATCGGCCAGCACTGGATGTACGGTGGCAAGCACGTTCTGATCATCTTTGATGACCTGTCTAAGCAGGCCGAAGCCTACCGCGCCGTGTCGCTGTTGCTGCGTCGTCCGCCGGGACGCGAAGCCTACCCGGGCGACGTGTTCTACCTGCACTCCCGTCTGCTGGAGCGTTGCGCCAAGCTCTCCGACGAGCTGGGCGCCGGTTCGATGACCGGTCTGCCGATCATCGAGACCAAGGCCAACGACGTCTCGGCTTACATTCCGACCAACGTCATCTCGATCACCGACGGCCAGATCTTCCTGCAGTCGGACCTGTTCAACGCTAACCAGCGTCCGGCCGTCGACGTGGGTATTTCGGTGTCCCGCGTGGGTGGTGCCGCTCAGGTCAAGGCTATGAAGAAGGTCTCCGGTACGCTAAAGCTGGAACTGGCTCAGTACCGCGATATGCAGGCCTTCGCGATGTTCGCTTCGGATCTGGATGCCGCCTCGAAGCAGCAGCTGACCCGTGGTGCCCGTCTGATGGAACTGCTCAAGCAGGGCCAGTACACGCCGTACCCGGTTGAAGACCAGGTTGTCTCCGTGTGGGCCGGTACCAACGGTCACCTGGACGACGTTCCGGTGGAGGATGTGCGCCGCTTCGAGTCCGAGTTCCTGGACTACCTGCGTCACCGCACCCAGGTACTGACCGTCCTCGCCGAAACCGGCAAGCTGGAAGACGAGACCGTTGAAGCTCTGAAGACGGCCGTGGCCGACTTCAAGGCTGGCTTCTTCGGCGACGGCGACAGCCAGCTGGTGGCCGCCGGGCACGAGGAGCACGACGCTCTGGATGCCGAGGCAGTCGACCAGGAACAGATCGTCAAGCAGAAGCGCTGACATTTTCCTTCACGCTAGTGGGCTGCGGCCCGGCAACGGGCCGCAGCGCCACATCGCGTAGGGAATAAGGAAAGGACATACATGGGAGCCCAGATCCGGGTCTACCGCCAGAAGATTGCCTCGACCTCGTCGATGCGCAAGATCTTCAAGGCGATGGAACTGATCGCTACATCCCGCATCGGCAAGGCACGTAGCCGTGTTGCGGCCTCGTTGCCGTACGCCAATGCGATTACCCGTGCAGTTACCGCCGTCGCGTCCCAGGCCGAGGTTGACCACCCACTGACCACCGAGCCGGCCACCGTGCGCCGTGCCGCGGTCTTGGTGATGACCTCCGACCGTGGACTCGCCGGGTCCTACTCCGCCAGCGTTCTGAAGCAGGCAGAGCACCTCGTCGAACTCCTGCATGAGGAGGGCAAGGAAGTCAAGACCTATCTGGTCGGCCGCAAGGCACAGGCTTACTTTGACTTCCGCTCGCGCGAGTACGCACGGGTGTGGACCGGGGGGACTGACGCCCCGCAATTTGAAACCGCACGTGAGCTGCGCGAGGTCCTTCTTGAGGACTTCGCTAACGATTACGAGCAGGGTGGCGTGGACGAGATCCACGTCGTCTACACCCAGTTCAAGTCGATGGTCACGCAGGAACCGACGGTAATCCGTCTGTTGCCGTTGGAGGTTGTCGAGGACGAGTCCGAGACCCCGACCGACGAGCTGCTTCCGCTGTACGAATTCGAGCCGACGCCGGAGGAAGTGCTCGATGCACTGCTGCCGCGCTACATCGATTCACGACTGTTCAACTGCCAACTACAGGCCGCCGCATCCGAACTGGCAGCACGCCAGCGCGCGATGAAGGCCGCCGGTGACAACGCGGGTGAACTGATCAAGAAGTACACGCGACTGCGTAACAACGCCCGTCAGGCTGAAATCACCCAGGAGCTCTCCGAAATTGTGGCCGGCGCCGACGCGCTGAGCGGCTAATTTCCGAGCGTTCCTACCAGAGATAGAAGTGAGAAAGATGACTGCCCAACTCAACGAGCAGGTTACCGCAGGGGCCACCGGTCGTATTGCCCGCGTGATTGGCCCGGTCGTGGACGTCGAGTTCCCAGCCGATGCACTGCCTGCAATCTACAACGCACTGACCGCTGAGCTAACCCTCAACGGCGAAACCAAGAAGATCACCTTCGAGACCAGCCAGCACCTGGGCGACAACCTGGTGCGCGCCGTGTCGCTGCAGGCCACCGACGGCCTGGTCCGCGGCACCGTGGTGAAGGACACCGGCGCCTCGATCTCCGTCCCGGTTGGCGACGGCGTCAAGGGCCACATCTTCAACGTGCTGGGCGACGCCCTAGACGTTGACAACTCGGAGATTCAGGTTTCCGAGCGCTGGCCGATCCACCGTCAGGCCCCGAAGTTCTCGGACCTCGAGGGCTCGACCCAGATGCTGGAGACCGGCATCAAGTCGATCGACCTGCTGACCCCGTACATCCAAGGTGGCAAGATCGGCCTGTTCGGCGGCGCCGGCGTGGGCAAGACCGTGCTGATCCAGGAAATGATCACCCGTGTGGCTCGCAACTTCGGTGGTACTTCGGTATTCGCCGGTGTGGGTGAGCGTACCCGTGAGGGTAACGACCTTTGGGTGGAAATGGATGAGGCCGGCGTGCTCAAGGACACCGCCCTCGTATTCGGCCAGATGGATGAGCCGCCAGGAACTCGTCTGCGCGTGGCGCTCTCGGCGCTGACCATGGCGGAGTACTTCCGCGATGTGCAGAACCAGGACGTGCTGCTGTTCATCGACAACATCTTCCGCTTCACCCAGGCCGGTTCCGAGGTGTCGACCCTGCTCGGTCGTATGCCTTCGGCCGTGGGTTACCAGCCGAACCTTGCCGATGAAATGGGTCTGCTCCAGGAGCGCATCACCTCGACCAAGGGTCACTCGATCACCTCGATGCAGGCGATCTACGTCCCGGCCGATGACTACACCGACCCGGCACCGGCGACCACCTTCGCCCACCTGGATGCAACCACCGAGCTCTCCCGTGAGATCGCTTCGCGTGGTCTGTACCCGGCGATCGACCCGCTGACCTCCACCTCGCGTATCCTCGATCCGCAGTACATCGGTCAGCACCACTACGACGTGGCCACCCGCGTGAAGCAGATCCTGCAGAAGAACAAGGAACTGCAGGACATCATCGCGATCCTCGGTGTGGACGAGCTCTCCGAAGAGGACAAGATCGTCGTGGCTCGCGCCCGTCGCATCCAGCAGTTCCTCTCGCAGAACACCTACACCGCGAAGCAGTTCACCGGCGTCGAGGGCTCCACCGTGGCCCTGAAGGACACCATCGAAGGCTTCGAGGCCATCTGCAACGGCGACCTGGACCACATCGCAGAACAGGCGTTCTTCAACGTCGGTGGCCTGGACGACGTCGAGCGTCAGTGGGCCGACATCCAGAAGGCTAGCTAGTAGCATGGCCGAGCTAAAGGTCGAAATCGTGGCCGCCGACCACTTCGTGTGGGCCGGCGACGCGAAACTGGTCAAGGCACGCTCGGTGGACGGAGAGATCGGTATTCTGCCCGGTCACATTCCGACGCTATCCGTGCTCGCCGCTGGGGACCTGGAGATCGACCCGGTGTCCGAGTCCCGTTTCACCGTGCAGATCGACGGCGGTTTCATCTCCGTCGATTCGGATCGCGTGGTGATCGTGGCCGACAACGCTGTGGTTGCTAACGCAGCGTAGGCCCGGCATTGATCGAGATCACCGCACCAGTTCTCATCGCGCTGCTGGTTTGCGCCGGCATCGTCGCGTTCTTTGGTGCCATGGCGGTGCGTCGCTATCAATTGCGACGCACCCTGGGCACCTTCGATGCCTCCATCAAAACGCCCAAGGGGCGTTGGATGTTGGTCATCGGCCGTTATGGCAGGGCGCATGTGGATCTGCTGCGGTTTTTCTCGATCTCCCCGCAGCCGAGATTTATGCTCGAACGCCGCGGGTTGGATATTTCCGGCTGGCGACAGCCCAACGACCAGGAGGTCGGGCAGTTACCGCCCGGATTCATCGTCGTGCAACTCACCCGAGACGGGCAGGAGTTGTTGCTGGCCATGGACTACCGCGACTACACGGGTTTTTCCGCGTGGCTCGAGGCCGGTCCGATCGCCGGCAACTGGCATATCTAGTACCCGCAGGGCATAAAATCCCCCGTACCACCCGAGGTTTTCGGGAGGTGCGGGGGATTTTGCGTACCCGCGGGCGCCTAGGCCGTGACCGGGGCGGGGAGCAGCTCACCCTGGCGGAACACCTGCTGCAGGTTCAGGTGCTCGTCGAGTAGCAACAGGTTGGCGGCGAAGCCGTGATGCAACGAGCCGACCTCATCGGCCAGGCCGATCAGCGTGGCCGGCACGCTCGTGGCCGAGAGAATGGCGTGTTCCAGCGGCACCCCAGCGGCCACGGTGCCCCGCACCACCTGCAGCAGCGTGGCCGTTCCACCGGCCAGGGAACCGTCGGAGAGTAGCCGGGCCTGACCGTCCTTGACCTGTACCTGCTGCGGGCCGAGGCTGTACTTTCCGTCGGCGAGCCCGGCGGCGGCCATCGAATCGGTGACCAGCAGAATATTGGGGGAGCGAACCGTGGAGAAGACCCACTGCACGGTGTACGGATCCAGATGCACGCCGTCGGCGATCAACTCCACCACGGCCTGGCCACGAGCCGCCAGCTGCAGGCAGGCGGCCACCGGGCCCGGGGCGCGGTGATGCAACGGCGGCATGCCGTTGAACAGGTGGGTGACGGTCGGGCGCTCGGTGAAACCATCCACACCGGCGCTGGCCAGCTGCTCGCGGGCGAAGTTCAGCGAGTCGAGCGTTTGCGCGGCGCTGGCGTCGGTGTGCCCCAGCGAGGGCACCACCCCGTGGGAGATCAGCTGTTCGAGCAGGTCCTCACTACCGGCTAGCTCCGGGGCGTAGGTCATGGTGCGCAGATTGCCGCGGGCGGCCATCACCAGCTCGTCGACGAACTCCGGATCCGGGTCGCTGAGGAAGCGGGGGTCTTGGGCGCCGCAACGCGCGGCGGAGAGGAAGGGGCCCTCGGAGTGAATACCGGCCAGCAGTCCGTCCTCGCAGAAGTCGGCCAGCGTCTCGGCGGCCTGCACCATGAGCGCCGGTTCGGCGGTGACCAGCGAGCCGAGCAGCGTGGTGGTACCCGAGCGGTGCAAGAAGTCGATGGCCTTGCCCACCGCCTCGGGCTCGGGAGCCGGGAAGTCCGCCCCGATGGCCCCGTGGCAGTGCAGATCCACCAGCCCCGGGGTGATGATGGTGCCCTCGGGCACCGGATAGTCGGTGTAACTTGCCGCATCCTCAAGGGCGGCGAAGTCATCGCGGGTGCCGGCGAAGCTGATGCGATCGCCCTCGAGCGCCAACGCGCCCTCGGTGATGCGCTGCCCGTCAGAAACGAGGGTGGCAAAGATGACCGTGCGCTGGGCTGTGTTCATACCCCAAGTCTAGAAGAGGCGGCCCGCCGAGTCATCGACGCCGCGCATCGCATCGTAGTCCAGTACCAGGCAACGGATGCCGCGGTCCTCGGCCAGCGTGCGCGCCTGCGGTTTGATCTGCTGGGCGGCGAAGATTCCCCGCACGGGTTTGAGCAGCGGGTCGCGATTGAGCAGCTCGAGGTAACGGGTCAGTTGTTCGACGCCGTCGATATCGCCGCGGCGCTTGAGTTCCACGGCCACCGTCGCCCCGGCCGCATCGCGGGCCAGAATATCCACCGGACCGATCGCCGTCATGTACTCGCGGCGCACCAGGGTGTGCCCATCGCCGAGCAGCTCGATCTGTTCGGCGAGCAGACGCTGCAGGTCGGCTTCCACGCCGTCCTTGATCAACCCCGGGTCGGTGCCCAGTTCGTGGGCGGAGTCGTGTTCGACACCGTGGAAGTTAATGGTCAACGTGTCATCGCTTTTAGCGCTGGAGACTTGCCAGATTTCGGTGATGCCCAGTGCCGCGGCGTCCTCGTCGACCTCGAGGGTGCGCAGCGTCAGTGGGGGATTCATCCAGTTCAACGGCTTATAACTGCCGCCGTCGGAGTGAATCAGCACCGAGCCGTCGGCCTTATGCATGATCAGGCGGGTAGCCAGGGGCAGATGGGCTCGCAAACGGCCCACATAATCTACAGAACATTTCGCAACCACTAAACGCACCCGCACCACTTTACCGTCTTCGGTTGGCTCCGGCGTGCCCCGGTGCGGCATGATTAATGGCATGCCACGCAACAACCGTCCTAAGCGCCGCCGCGGATCGAACCACCGGGGTGGCTCCGGGCGCGGGGCATGGGAGCAGGAACCCGAAGAAGACTGGATCCAGGCCGCCCGCTATGGGGTGGTCCGGCTACAGGATGCCCCGGACGGGCAGTGGCATGTGCGCAAGATCGCCGGGGCGAATGCGGTGAAAAATTACACCTGCCCGGGCTGTCACCGCACCATCACCCCCGGCGTTGGGCACGTGGTGGCCTGGCGGGCCGATCACTGGTCGGGGGATGAGGCCGCGGCGAATTCGCGCCGGCACTGGCATGAGCACTGCTGGAAGATTCGTTCCTATCGGTATTAGCGGCGGTCTTGCCGGGCGATGAAGATTTCTTGCACGAGCATCATCGCCGAGGCGGCCACCGGGATGGCCATCAGCGCACCGGTGATCCCCATCAGCGAACCACCGGCGATCACCGAGATCACCGCGACCGCACCGGGGACCGAGACCGCACGGTTCATAATGCGCGGAGCCAACACGTAGGACTCGATCTGTAGGTAGCCGAAGTAGCACAGTGCGTAGACCAGCGCGCTCTGCCAGCCCAGCGAGAAGCTCACCAGGGTGACCAGCACCCCGGCAATTACTGCGCCCACCATCGGGATGAAGGCCAGCACCGCCACCGCGGCGGTGAGCAGCGCGGCAAAGGGCACCTTAAGAATCAGCATCAGCGTCATCGCCACCAAGGCGTTGAGTCCGGCCACGCTGGCCTGCCCCATCACGTAGTTACCCACCGATCGGGTGATGCGAGTCAACAACTGATCGACGCGCTTGCGCTTGGAGTTCGGGGCCAGACGCAGGGCAAAGTGATTGATCGAGGGCAACGAGGCCAGAAAGTATACGGCCAGCACCAGCACGATCAGCACACCGAACATGGACTGCGCCACCGTCTGCGAGACGCCAAGCACGCCGCCGAAGAGCTGGGTCACGGCCCCGGAGTCACCGAAGAACTTATCCACCTCGGTGGTCACTCGTTCGGAGAGCCCAAATTGGTTATCGAGATTATGCACCCACTCGCTATTCACGAAGTTGGACACGATCTCCGGGGCGTCGTCGATGAACTGGGTGATCTGGGTAATCAGCATCGGAATGATCAGCGCCATGAAGCCGCCGAAGAGCGCGAACAGCCCAACCATGGTAACCACCACGGCCGCCGGTCGACCCAGCCCGCGACGCATCAAAAAGCGCACCACCGGGTCCAGTCCTAGGGCGATGAACAGCGCCACCGATATCCAGGTGACCAATTGTCCGACGTTGGTCAGCAGGTAGAAGCCGCCCAGCGCGATGCCCACTCCGAGCGTGCCCAGAAAACCAATGGCAACCGGATGCAGGGCCGAGAGCGGTTCGAACTGCGGGTTTTCTTCGCCGCTGAGCGGGTGTTCGGGGATATCCGGTTCGGGGGATCCGCGCAGTAGCCGCCGCATCGCCCGCGTCATGCGCTGGGGCAAGACTCTGTTCGGGTTCGGGTGCGGCTCGGCTTCAACCCCGGGCTTCCCCTGTGGCTCGACCTGCTCGTCGGTGGCCTCGGGTTGCGGTTCGAGGGGGTCACTGGGGGTGTTGCGCTCCATAGTGTTGAGCATATCCCCTCCGGCAACCCGGATTGAGCAGGCTCACACCGGGTTGCGGGAACCACGTTTTGGCGGCACTCGTTAGACTGGGGATTAGAAAAGCGAAGACCATAGGCGAATGGGTGGAGCCGTGCGAAAAATTATCTCAGTGATCGCGATGCTGCTCGGGGTCGCGGCCCTGATTGTCGGCATCGGGCAGAAGACCTTTTGGGCGCCGCCGGAGACCGTGACGGCTTCAATGCCGCAGTTCTCCGACGAAGCGCCGCTGACCGTGATCGAACCAACGATCAACGACGCACATCTTGCGCCGGTGGAGCTGGTTATTAAGGGTGAGGGCGAATTCACTGCCTCGCTGGCACGCTCTGCCGAGGTTCAGGCCTGGGTGGACGACGCCGCGCACGTCACCCTCGAGGGGATCGATCGGGCTAATGCCAGCCTGCAGGCCGACTACACCGACGGGAAGAAGGAGGTGCCGAACCCGGCTGGCGATGACATCTTCTTCGACTCGCAGAAGGCCGATGGCACCATGACCTACCGCTGGACCGCTCCGGATGACGGCCAGTGGTCCCTGCTGTTGGCCGCCGATGGAAAGAAGCCGGCGCCCGTAGACATCTCCATTACCTATGACAACGACGACGCCATGCCGTGGGCTCTGCCGCTGATCATCATCGGTGCGTTGCTGCTCGTATTGGGTGCCGCCCTGCTCGCGGTGCGCGGTAACACCAAGAAGACCCCGGCCAAGTCTCCGGCGCAGTTCTCGGTGGCCCTGGCCGCTGTACTGGCACTGGGCACCGGCGCGGTTTCGCTACCCATGAGCCCGACCGAATCCTCCATGGAATCCGAGCCGGCCACATCCGACGAGGCTAAGGCCTCGGAAACGGCGAAGGAATCGGAGCAGAAGTCGGAGCAGGCCACCGAGTCCGAGTCCTCGAAGGACGCCGCGAGCACGGACGCCGAGTCTCTCGCCTACCCGGTGGTGACCGAAGAACAGCTGACCCGTCTGCTCAAGGATGTGCAGAAGCAGATCGGCGCGGCCGATGACAAGCACGATTCGGACCGTCTGGGATGGCGTGCCGCCGGCGCGTTCAAATCCATTCGCGACACCCGCTACAAGATCCTGAAGGATAAGATCAAGGGCGCCGAGAAGCTGATCCCGGTGGAAACCTCGGTGGTCCGTTCCGCCGCGGTACCCAACGCCAGCGAGGTGAAGTTCCCGCGTCGCATCACCGTGGTAACCGCCAAGGATCAGGATGCTAACACCCTGCCCACCGCACTGACCCTGCAGCAGGATAACGCCCGGGCAAACTACAAGGTCGTCTTCGCGGCCAAGATGTTGCCGAACTCCACCTTCCCAGGCATTGCCGTGGGCGATCCGTCGGTGAAGCAGCTCGAAGCCGATGCCGAGGGGCTGAAGACCACGCCGAAGGATGCGGCCAAGGCTCTAGCCAAGGTGATGGGCGATGAGAAGGCCAAGGAGAAGGATCAGTTCGAAAAGTCCGCGCTCATCGAGCAGCTGCATGCTAAGCAGAAGGACGAAGATAAGAACCGCGACGAAGCCAAGATCGAGCGTAAGACCTCGGTCAACGAGAAGGACACCAGCGTCATCTCCACCCCGGATGGCGGGGCCCTGGTAACGGCGCGTATCAACGAGAAGGTCACCTTCAGCCGCGGTGAGGACGCCGACGTGCTGGATGTGGTCAACGACCTGACCAAGGCCTTGCTGGGATCTTCCACCTCCAATAAGGCGGTTGAAGTCAGCTACGCCACCCCGGTGATGTTCTACATTCCGGCGGCCGATAGCGACCAGAAGATCTCGCTGATCGCCGGTGAAGTGACCTTGCTGGGCGCGAAACAGGCCGACGACTAGCAGAAACGAGGTTTACCAATGACTGAACCACATATTCCATCAGCCCGCGGGGCCGTGGATCTTTCCGCGGTGGCGCAGGCCGCCTCAAACACGGCTCAGAACGAGGGGCAGTCCGGTGCCAGCTGGTGCATCGAACTGACCGAAGCGAATTTCCAGCAGTTTGTCAGCCTGTCGGCCCAGGTGCCGGTGCTGATTTCTCTCGGGGTGCCGCGCGTGCAGGCCTCGGTGCAGTTGGATGCTTCGCTGCGTCGTCTGGTCGATGCCCGCGGTGGTGCCTTCGCCCTTGGTTTGGTGGACGCCGAAGCGCAGCAGGGGATTGTCCAGGCCTTCCAGGCACAGCAGGTGCCGCTCACCGTGGCCCTGGTCAAGGGCCAGCCGGTGCCGTTGTTCCAAGGACCGGCCAGTGATGAGCAGATTTCTCAGGTGCTCGATCAGCTCCTCGAGTTGGCCGCCCAGCAGGGGATGCCCGGCGGGACCATTCCACCCTTGGGCCAGGGCGAGGCCGCGGCCGAAGCGGAACTGCCGCCGCTGCACCAGAAGGCCATCGACGCGATTGACGAGGGTGACTACGCTGCCGCCGAGGCCGCCTACTTGCAGGCCTTGAACGAGAAGCCCAATGACCACGAAGCCCAGGTGGGCGTGTATCAGGTGCGCCTGCTCTCGCGCACCGCGAACCTGGACCTGAATGAGGCGCGCGCCGCCGCGGCGGCTAACCCGCAAGATATCACCGCTCAGTTGAACGTGGCCGATCTTGACGTGGTGGGCGGACATGTCGAGGACGCTTTTGCCCGGCTGGTCTCGCTGATCGCTACGCTGGCCGATGATGATCGCGAACGCGTGCGTCGCCGCCTGATCGAACTGTACGCCGTGGTGGGCAACTCCGATGAACGCGTGGCCGCCTCACGCCAGAAACTGGCCCGGGTGCTGTTCTAAGTAGCACCGTGAGGCCCGAGCCATCACCGTTGCCTGCGGCCCGATTCATCCTTAGCGATGAGTCGGGCCGCAGGCCGTTTAACCATCACATCAACTGGTGGGGCTGGTGCTCGGGGCCTGGCGCAGGTTGAAACGTAACGTGCCAAGATTAACTCCAAAGGATGATGAACCGGGCCATGGAGGGTTGTTAGGCTCGAGGCATGACTACCGTTGCGCTGCAGGTCAGCAATCTCTCGAAACAATTTGGGGCAAAGGTCGCGGTCAATAACGTGAGCCTGACCGTTCCGGTCGGCTCCATGTTTGGCCTCGTAGGCCCGAACGGGGCAGGTAAGACGACGATGCTTTCTATGGCCACCGGTCTGCTCCGACCCGATGCGGGCACCGCACTGGTCAATGGCGTGGATATCTGGGCCGATCCCAGTGCGGCTAAATCCACCCTGGGCGTACTGGCCGACGGAGTTCGCCAGTTTGACCGGCTCTCCGGACGCCAGCTGGTGACCTATTCGGGCCTGCTGCGCGGCATGGCCCAGCAGGAAGTGGCCGAACGCACCGAAGACCTGCTGCGCGTGATGGATCTGACGAACGACGCGGATAAGCTCGTCGTCGACTACTCGGCCGGTATGACCAAGAAGATCGCACTTGCCACCGCCATGATTCATTCCCCGAAGCTGCTGGTGCTCGACGAACCCTTCGAGGCGGTCGATCCGGTCTCGGCGGCAAATATCCGCGATATCCTCGCCGACTATGTCGCCTATGGCGGCACCGTAATCGTCTCCTCCCACGTGATGGACTTGGTGCAGCGCATGTGTACCCATGTGGCGGTCATCGATGGTGGTGTGCTCAAGGCCTCGGGCACGGTGGACGAGGTGCGCGCCGGTTCAACGCTCGAGGAACGCTTCGTCGAGCTGGTCGGCGGCCGCGGTACCGGGGAGGGGCTCTCGTGGTTGCGCACATCCTAAGGCTGAAACTGCGGCTGCTGGCCAACGGGTTTCGCCGTAGTCCGTGGCAGCTCGTCGGCGTGATCGTCGGTGGGCTCTACGCACTGGGTTTGGTGGCCCTGCTAATAGTTGCTGCATGGTTCGTCGCCGATCAGGGCTCATGGCTGACGCCGATCTCGGTGTTGGTTTCCTCGGTCGTGGTGCTGGGCTGGGCGATCATCCCGCCGCTACTGACGGGCGTCGATCTGACCCTCGAACCGGCGCGTTTCGTGCACTTTGGTATTCCGTCGAAAAAGCTCTCGCCGGGACTGATCCTGGCCGGTTTCATTTCCGTGCCGGCTCTGCTGACCGTCGTCGCGATGCTGTGCTTCTCGGTGCTCTGGCGGCTGAATGCCGGGGCCTTTGCCGTGGCGCTGCTGACGAATCTGGCTACCGCCGTAATGGCGATTCTGGCCTGCCAATATCTCACCATCGTGGCGACTACCCTGCGCTCGAAGCGCCGTTTTAGGGAGATCAGCTTCGGGTTGCTCTTTACCGTATTGATTATGCTTGGGCCCATTATCAACCTCGTGGCGCAGGCCGGGGAACAGGCCGGCAGCTGGATCGGTCCGGTCACCGAGGTGCTTAGCTACACCCCCTTCGGCACCTTTGGGGCCGTGCCCGGTAGCGTGCTTGAGCAGAGCTTCGCCAGTAGCGGTCTGGTCCATATTGGACTCGGACTGCTCTACCTCGCGGGGTTGGTCTGGCTGTTGGTGCGCGCCACGAGCGCGGCGGTGATTGCCCCGCCACCGCAGAATAAGGCGGCGGCCGCGAAGGGACTCGGTTTCTTCAAATGGTTGCCGAGTACCCCGACCGGGGCGGTGGCGGCACGCTGCCTCACCTATTGGTTCCGCGACCCTCGCTACGCCATCAGCGTGATCATGGTGCCCTTGCTGCCGGTCCTGTTCTACTTCATGGGCACGCAGACCGGTAACTTCACCCTGATGTTCCTGGTCGGCCCGATAATCGGCGTGCTCTTGGGCTTTTCTATTTCCGCCGATATTTCCTACGACAACACGGCGTTCGCGCTGCATGTGCTCACCGGGGTGAGCGGGCGTGCCGACCGCGCCGGCCGCGTTCTGGCCGTCGGACTCATCTCAATTTTTCCGATTCTGGCCGCGGGGATCCTGCCCGGGCTGCTGTCCGGACAGAGCTGGCGTGTGGTGGGCGATCTAGGCTTATCGCTGGCCGCCCTTCTGGTGGGTTTCGCGGTGTCTTCCGTAGTGTCCGCGCGCTATACCTACTCGGTGCCGCTGCCCGGGGATAACCCGATGAAAACCCCGCCAGGAAATGGCATGCGTGTGGCAGTGACCCAGCTGGGTACCTTCGCTTTGATGGGGCTGCTATTGGTGCCGGTGATCATTCCCTTTGCCTTCGGGCTGGCCCAGCACTCGACGATGCTCGGGGCCCTGACGCTGGCCCTCGCGCTCATCTACGGGGCCGGGTTACTCTTTGCCGGCATGGTCTGGGGCGGTCGCTGGTTCGAGCAGCGCCAACCCGAACTCATGCAGGCCGTGATGCTTAATAAGTAGCGCGTTGTCCGATAGTCAAAAACCCGCGGATTCAGAGATGAATCCGCGGGTTTTTCGCTGATTTTGAGCGGCGCGGCGGGTCACGTTGTGCAGAAGCTCCCAGCAAGACTGGCCCCGCATGTGGGGTCGTCCGTACTAGAATTGACTGCATGGTCGAAGAGTCTGAAGAAACACGCGGCGGCACGGCAACCATCGAACGCACCGAGACGCGGGAAACCGTTGAACCGGGCGATCATGAGCGTTTTGCGCACTACGTGCGGAAAGAAAAAATCATGGAGTCGGCCCTCTCCGGCGACCCCGTCATCGCCCTGTGCGGCAAGGTATGGGTGCCCGGCCGCGACCCGAAAAAGTTCCCCG
This sequence comes from Glutamicibacter sp. PS, assembly GCA_031317595.1. Lineage (GTDB taxonomy): Bacteria > Actinomycetota > Actinomycetes > Actinomycetales > Micrococcaceae > Glutamicibacter > Glutamicibacter endophyticus. Next base: position 1,387,388 of record JANCMB010000001.1, on the reverse strand, counting down.
TCTGCCCGGAATGCAAGGAAATCTACGAGTCCATGATGGGCGAGTAATTAGGTATCCACGCAGGTTTTCCGGGAGGGGCTAGATGACCGAAACACTATTCGACTTAGGTGACAAACTTCCACTAGAAGATAAGCTTCCGGTCGCATACCCAGAACGAGCGGCCTGGGGTACCGGCCCGAAACTTCGCGCCTGGCAGGCCGAGGCATTGGCTAAGTACTTCGATACCGAACCGAAGGACTTCATGGCCGTGGCGACCCCCGGCGCCGGTAAGACGACCTTCGCGCTACGTCTGGCCAAGGTGCTGGTTGACTCGAAGAAGATCAACCGAATGATCGTGGTGGCCCCCACCGACCACCTGAAGAAGCAGTGGGCCGATGCGGCGGCCCGCGTGGGCCTCGCGTTGGACCCGAACTACAAAAACTCCGATGGTCGCCACGGCGATCATTACTTGGGTGTCGTGGTGACCTATGCACAGGTCGCCCTGAAACCCGCGGTGCACCGAGCCAAAACCGAAGCGGCCCGCACCCTTGTGATCATGGACGAGGTGCACCACGCCGGTGACGCCCTGAGCTGGGGCGATGGTATTCGCGAGGCCTTCGAACCGGCCACTCGGCGCCTGGCGCTCACCGGTACTCCATTCCGCTCGGACGCGGCTCCCATCCCGTTTGTGAACTACGTGGATGAGGGAGATGGCATTCGCCGCTCGAAGGCGGATTACACCTACGGCTATGGCAACGCCCTCGCCGATCACGTGGTGCGTCCGGTGCTATTCATGGCCTACTCGGGAAATATGCGCTGGCGGACCTCGGCCGGCGAGGAAATGGAAGCCAATCTCGGTGCCGGGTTCACCAAGGATGTCACCGCGCATGCTTGGCGCACCGCGCTCGACCCGGCCGGTGACTGGATCCCCTCGGTGTTGCGGGCTGCCGATCGGCGTCTGTCCGAGGTGCGCCGAAGCGTTAAGGACGCCGGCGGCCTGGTGATTGCCACCGACCATGAAGATGCGCGCGGCTACGCGGCGCAGCTCGAGGCGATCTGCGGGGAGAAGGTCACCACGATTCTCTCCGACGACCCCAAGGCCTCGGAGAAGATCGACGAATTCTCCGAATCCGACGCGCGCTGGATGGTTGCGGTGCGTATGGTGTCCGAAGGCGTGGACGTGCCGCGGCTCTGTGTGGGCGTCTACGCTACCTCGACGTCAACCCCGTTGTTCTTCGCTCAGGCCGTGGGCCGCTTCGTGCGTAGCCGTAAGCGCGGCGAAGTGGCCAGCGTGTTCCTTCCGTCGGTGCCGATCTTGATGGCCTTGGCCAACGAGATGGAGGTCGAACGTGACCACGCACTGGATCGTGAGGGGGAGAAGACCGAGGATGGGCTCGACGATTCCCTGATCGAGGCGGCGAATAAGGAAGATAAGGCTAGCGATGAGTTAGTGCGCAATAAGTTCGAAGCGCTCAACTCGCAGGCATCCTTTGACCGTGTGCTCTTTGACGGTGGCGAATTCGGCACCGGTGCCGAACTGGGTAGTGAGGAAGAGCTGGGATTCTTGGGCATCCCCGGCTTGCTCGATACCGAACAGGTCTCCGAGCTGTTGCGGCAGCAACAGAGCAAGCAGATCAGCAAGGGAGCCTCGAAGCCGGAACCGGTATCGGATCACCGACGGATGATGGACCTGCGCACCAAGCTGTCCAAAAATGTGTCGGCCTGGGCCGCACGGACCGGTATGCCCCACGGCCAGGTACACAATAAGTTGCGCAGCGTCTGTGGCGGCCCAGCGGTGCCGCAGGCCACGGCCGAACAACTACAGGCACGCATCGATAAGCTCCAAGATTGGTTTGTAGGACGTAAGTAGTCAGCCCGCATCAGAATGCCCCCGAAGGTGACCGAACCGGTCGCCTTCGGGGGTGTTCTGCGTTAACGACTCAATGGGCCTGCGATCGGCCTCACAAAATCGCAATTTTTGACTAAGCATCAAAAAACTTGCGATCTGCGCGAACCGCGCCTAGGCTGGCTGTCATGCCAACGACGTTGACCGGTAGTGCGCTCGCCGACCGAGTGCGCCTTGCCATCAAGAAGAGCGGAAGCTCGCAACGTGACATCGCCACGCAGGCGGATATCGAAGAAACCAAGCTATCTAAGTCACTCAAGGGACTGCGACGCTTTACGGCCGACGAGCTGTTGCGTCTGGCGATGGCCACCGGAGTGACGGTCAGCTGGATTATGGGCGAGCAATCCTCGGCCGTCTCCGCGGATCCGCCGGCGACGCCCAGTTCCGGGCATCCCTCGCGCTCGGCTGATCAGAAGTTAAAGCATCGCAAAATCACCGAAGCGGCCTGGCGCCTTTTCGCCGAGCAGGGTTTCGAGTCGGTGCGGATCGTCGATATCGCCGCCGAAGCCGGGGTATCGAGCGCGACCGTGCACTATTATTTCCCGACCAAGCAGGATCTTCACACCGCGGCCATGGCGTACTCGGTCAAGCTGGCCTACGACCGGCAGGTTGCCTGGCTGAGTGATGTCAGCGACCCGGCCGAGCGGCTGACCCGATTGCTCGAACTGCAGTCTCCCGATGGGCACACCGCCGAAATGGAATGGTCCATCTGGTTGCAGACCTGGAACAAGATCACCGTGGATGGGCGACGTAACCCGGCATATCTCGAGAGCTATGCGCGGTGGGTCGCTACCGTGCGCAGCACCATCGAGGACGGGCAACGGCAAGGACTGTTCCGGGCCGGGGACGCCGAAGCCATGGCCACCGAACTGACCTCGCTGGTTGATGGCTATGGCATCAAGGTGCTGACCCATGTGATCGAGGCTCCGGCCATGGCTCGCGGACTGCAGGACTACTTACGCCGCTGCCTTGCCGTGCAAGGCTCACGAGCCGAAGCGCGCTGGACGACCTCCTTACCCACCGACCACCATTTGCCGACCTCCTTGCGGAATGGAGCCGAACCATGAACCGAAAAGTCATTTTGACCTGTGCCGTCACCGGGGCAGGGGACACCACCGGAAAAAGCGAATTCGTGCCGGTCACGCCGGAGGAGATCGCCAATGACGCGATCGCCGCCGCCCGCGCCGGCGCCTCGGTGGTGCATATCCACGTCCGTGACCCGGAATCGAAGCTCGGCTCGCGCAAGGTGGAGTATTACCGCGAGGTCGTCGAACGGGTCCGCGCCGCCGAGGTTGACCCGGTGTTGAACCTGACCGCCGGGATGGGCGGGGATCTGGTCATCGACCCGCATCATCCCACGACGCACCTTCCGGGCACCGATCTGGTCAGCGGCCTCGAGCGGTTGCCGCATGTGGAGCAATTGCTTCCCGAAATCTGCACCCTCGACTGTGGGTCGTTGAACTTCGGCGAGGGGAGTAATCTCTATGTTTCCACCCCAGATATGTTGCGCGAGGGTGCGGCCCGCATTCAGGAATTGGGTGTGCGCCCGGAACTTGAAATCTTCGACACCGGCAATCTGTGGTTCGCCAACGTGATGGTGCAGGAGGGCCTGATCGATCCGCCGCCGCTGTACCAGCTGTGCATGGGCATCCCTTATGGAGCGCCGGTCGATGCAGGGTTGTTACAAGCCATGGTGCAATTGCTCCCCAAGGGGGCCGAATTTACCTCTTTCGCCATTGGCGCCAACCAATTGCCTTGGGTCGCACAATCCGTACTCGCCGGTGGGCATGCGCGGGTCGGGCTGGAAGATAACCTGTATCTGTCCAAGGGAGTGAAGGCCACCAATGCGCAGCTGACCGACCGGGCCGTGAGCATCATCGAAAACCTCGGTGCGCAGGTGGCCACCCCGGCCGAGGCCCGTGAGATCCTCAACCTCAAGGTACAGCTCCCGACCGGAGACGCCTCATGACCGCGCTACGTTCGGCCTCGAGCATCGACACCATCGCCTGCGTCGGTGCCGGTACCATCGGCGGCGGCTGGGCCGCATACTTCCTGGCCCGCGGCTACCGGGTGAAGGTCTGGGATCCGGCCGAAGATGCAGCGGAGAAACTTGGTCGACTCATCGACGCGGCCTGGCCGGCGTTGGCCGAGCTCGACATGGTCGAAGGTGCCGACAAGAGTGCCTTTACGGTGCACCGTGATCTCGCCGAGGCGGTGGCCGATGCCGGGTTCGTGCAGGAATCCGCCCCGGAGAATCTGCAACTCAAACGCGAGCTCTTCGCCGAGCTCGATGAGCTCACCGCACCCGACGTCGTCATCGGTTCCTCGACCTCGGGCTACCCGATGACCGAGATGGCGGTGAATCTGGTGCATCCGGAGCGTTTCGTGGTCGGGCACCCCTTTAACCCGCCGTACCTGATTCCGCTGGTGGAGGTGGTCGGCGGGGAGCTGACCGACCCGGCCGCCGTGCGCTGGGCGGCGGAGTTCTACGAGCTGATCGGCAAGTCGGTGATCCTGATGGAGCGCGAGGTGCCCGGGTTCATCGCGAACCGGCTACAGGAGGCGCTCTGGCGCGAGGCGCTTCACATGATTGATCAGGGCGAGGCGACCGTCGAGCAGATTGACCGTTCGATCACCGACGGTCCCGGCTTGCGTTGGCCGATGCACGGCCCGATGCTCACCTTCCACTTAGCCGGTGGCGAGGGCGGCATGGCCCATATGCTTGATCATTTTGGTCCCTCGCTGAAGTCACCGTGGACCCGGTTGCTCGCCCCGGAACTGACCGGGCAGCTGCGTGATGCCGTGGTGGCCGGTTGTGACTTGGCCGCCGGGGAACGTAGCTTCGCCGACCTGGTCGCCGAACGCGACGCGGGGATCGTGGCGATCCGCAAACTGGCCGGGGGACAGCGATGAACCTAGCATCCGAAAGCGTCTTCAGCGATTATGCGACCGTCGTCGACGAGTCGTGGATCGACTACAACGGCCATATGTCCGAGGCCTACTATGTGCTGGTCTTCGGTTTTGCCACCGATGCGGCGATGGACCGACTGGGGCTGGACGCCGACTACCGGCAACGTACGAGGTGTTCGCTGTATACCGTGGAGGCGCATGTGCGCTACCTCGCGGAGGTCAGCCTGGGCCAGAGTCTCACGGTTCGCACCGTGCTGACCGGACACGGGGAGAAGAAGGTGCACCTGGCCCATGAGATGTATCGCGGCGAGGAGCTGGTGGCCACCGAGGAGATCCTCGGGCTCCACGTCGAGCAGCAGTCGGGACGGAGCGTGGCCCTGCCGGACGCCGCCCAAGATGCCGCGCGGCGGGCCGCGGCCGATCCGCCGAGCTGGTGTGGTCGACGGGTCGGGTGATCGATCCGTCCCCAAAGGTGCTAGCTCAGTGACAGAACGCGAACTCAGGTGAACAGATATGGCAGAGAATAACGAACCCCAGGAGCAAGCCACGGCGCGCAGTCGCCCCCCGATGCGCAAGCTGCTCAAGGAATTTACGCAACCCGGCTTGGTGCACCCGGCCCTGATCCCAGGAATCGGGGTCGAATCGACCCGCCAAGACTTTCGGACCAATAAGCTCGTCTTTGCCCTCTCCGGGGCGCTGATCCTCGCGGTCATTCTCTGGGCCGTCTTCGCCCCGGACTCGGTCTCCAGCGTCGGTGGGATCGCCCTGTCCTGGGTGACCACGAATTTTGGATGGATGTTCGGGCTGCTCTCGGTGGCCATCGCGGTGTTCATGCTCATCGTCGGGTACTCACGCACCGGCGGGATCCGCCTGGGCGCGGATGAGGAAAAACCCGAGTTCTCCACCGTTTCGTGGGTGGCGATGCTGTTTTCGGCCGGTATTGGCATTGGTCTGCTGTTCTATGGTCCCTACGAGCCGCTGGTGTATTTCCAGAACCCGCCCTATGGTTTCGAGTCAACGGCCGGAACCCCGGACGCCATGCACGATGCTATGGCGCAAACCATGCTGCACTGGGGCCCGATCGCGTGGGCCTACTACGCGCTGGTGGGCGGGGCCATCGCCTATAGCGCCTACCGTCGTGGACGCCCGCCGCTGATCTCTTCGATCTTCGAGCCGATTTTTGGGCGTCGCACCCATGGTCCGATCGGGGCGACCATCGATATTTTTGCCATCCTCGTCACCCTCTTTGGCACCGCGATCTCCCTGGGTATCGGAGCGCTGCAGATCGGGCGCGGCTACGAGGTCGTCACCGGGGCCGGCCCGGTGGGCAACGCCTTCCTCATTGGTGCCATCACCCTGCTGACCGTTATGTTCATCCTCTCGGCCGTCTCCGGGGTCAAGCGCGGCATCCGTGCGCTGTCGAATCTGAATATGGTGTTGGCCGGGCTGCTGGCGCTGTTTATCTTCCTGGTCGGCCCGACGCTGTACCTATTGAACTTCATGCCCGCAGGGATGGCCGCCTTCTTCGGCGACTTGTTTACCATGTTGATGCGCAACCCGAATCAGAGTCCCGAGGCCGCCGAGTTTATGGGCGGCTGGACTACCTACTACTGGGCGTGGTGGGTGACCTGGACGCCGTTCGTCGGGCTGTTTATCGCCAAGATTTCGCGCGGCCGCACGCTGCGTGAATTTGTCACCGTGGTCATCATTGTCCCGGCCCTGGTGTGTTTCTTCTGGTTCTCCATTTTCGGCGGTACGTCGATGTGGATGGAGATGACCGGTCAGAGCATCAGCGATGCCGGTTCGCCGCAGGCCATGCTCTTCGCCCTGCTCGATAACTTGCCCGGTAGTACCGTGCTGTCCATTATCGCGCTGGTCTCCATCGTGGTCTTCTTCATCACCTCGGCCGACTCGGCCTCGATCGTGATGGCCTCGATGTCCCAGCGTGGCCGGCCCGAACCCTCGCGATGGGTCACCGTGGTGTGGGGCCTGTTGTTGGGCTTGACCGCCGCCTCGCTGCTGCTGGCCGGTGGTGAGGAGGGGCTCAGCGGCCTGCAGTCGCTGATGGTTGTTTCGGCGCTGCCCTTCGCCTTCGTGGTGATGGGGATTATCGTGGCCTGGTGGCGGGATCTGCGCACCGACCCCTATATCCTGCGGGCCAAGTTCGCCCACGCGGCCATCGCCCAGGGTATCCGCCGTGGCATCGAGGACTACGGCGATGACTTCGTCTTCAACGCCACCGCGGTGGATAAGGAAGAGGGAGCCGGGGCCGGGCTACATACCGAGGACCCGCAATTGACCGAGTGGTATCTGCAGGCCACCGGGGAGATCGATCTAGTCAAGCCGGGGGATATCACCCGCACCCTGCAGCCGGGCAAGATTCAGCACGAACATGAGCAGAATCCGGAGCACACCGCCTCCGGCGACGCTTCGCTGACCGTGGGCGAAAAATAGTCGCAGGCTCATCCAGCCCTTTGCACTGAGAACCGGCCCGGACGCACCCCTGCAGGGTGCGTCCGGGCCGGTTCTCTGCGGTTTGCGGTGAGTTAGCCGAGGGTGAGTACGGTGACCCCCGCGGCGCGTAGTTCGTCGTGGACATGCGGCATATGCTCCCGCGAGACCGCCGCGGTCAACGGGGCGATCACGGTGGTGTGAAAGCCCTGCGAGGCGGCGTCCAGGGCTGTGGCGCGCACGCAGTGATCCGCGGCCAGCCCCACCACATCGACCGAGGTGATGCCGTGCGCGCGCAACCAGTCGCCTAGGAGCGCCCCGGATTCGTCGTCCTTGGGAGCCTGGGCGAGCATTTCACGGGCCTCGAATCCCGAGTAGGCTGCGGTGAAGCGTCCCTTAGCGAAGTGGGCATCTACCGGAAGGTCTGCGATCGCCGGGTGCAGTTCGGCACCCGGGGTGCCGGCAACACAGTGCACCGGCCACGAATCGACAAAATCCGGGGTGGAGGAGAAGTGCTCTCCTGGGTCGATATGCCAGTCTTGGGTGGTGATGATCGCCGCATAGTGTGAGCGCCTGGATTCGACGTCCGAGGCGATGGCGGAGGCCACCATTTCTCCACCGGTGACCGGCAGTGCGCCGTTCTCGCAAAAGTCCGGCTGCACATCCACGATGATCAGGGCGTTGCTCATCTCTTGGCTCCCTTCGGGCCGATGGTGACGCTACAGGCTAGCGGTGCTGGGCACCAGTGTGCGCTAGTTTTCCATGAATTCGGTGGGAATTACCGGTTCGCCGCGTTGGAGCTTCCTGGCCTCGCCCGGTAGCTCCTGAATCGAGTCGTGGTGCCGTTGCGCCGCCAGGCGCACGCCTTCGGCCCCCACATAGCGGGCATCGATCTCCCCGTCGACCACTAGCGGCACGGTGAGCGCCCGAGCATCGACCTGTGGGTCCACGTCGTTGAGGGTGACCACTTCGGTCACCGCACGGCCGCGCTCATTGAGCTGGCGGAAGCCGCGCTTACGCCCGCCGACGCTGGCCTTATTGGTGGCGGCCTTGGCGACCGGCACCCAGTTACCCTGCGCATCGTGCCGCGCGACCAGCTTGTAGACCATCGACGCGGTGGGGTGCCCGGACCCGGTCACCAGTGCGGTGCCCACACCGTAGGCGTCCACCGGGGCGCTGGCCAACGCGGCGATGGCGTATTCGTCCAGGTCGCTCGTCACGGTGATCTTGGTGTTCCAGTTGCCTAGGTCGTCGAGCAACTCACGCACCCAGGTGGCCTGTTGCACCAGATCGCCCGAGTCGAGCCGGACGGCGCCGAGCTCGGGACCGGCGACCTCGACGGCGGTGCGCACCCCGCGTTCCACATCGTAGGTATCCACTAACAAGGTGGTGCCGCGGCCCAGCGAGGCGACCTGGGCGGCGAAGGCATCGGCCTCGGTGTCATGTAGCAGCGTGAAGGAGTGCGCGGAGGTGCCCAGGGTTTTCAGCCCATAGCGGCTGCCGGCCTCCAGATTGGAGGTGGAGCTGAACCCGGCAATCACCGCGGCACGGGCGGCGGCCACGGCGGATTCCTCGTGGGTGCGACGCGAGCCCATTTCAATGCAGGGGCGTCCCGAGGCGGAGGCGATCATGCGTGAGGCGGCCGAGGCGATCGCCGAATCGTGGTTCAGGATCGAAAGCAGGTAGGTTTCGATCACGCAGGCCTCGGCGAAGGTGGACTGCACGGTGAGCACCGGCGAATTCGGGAAATACAGTTCACCTTCGGCGTAGCCGGTGATGGTGCCGCTGAAACGGAAATTCTCCAGATAGGAGATGGTGGCCTTGTCCACGACCTTGGTGTCGGAGAGGAAGCGCAGCGACTCGTCGTCGAAATGGAAATCGCGCAATCCCTCGAGCAGGCGGCCGGTGCCGGCCACCACTCCGTAGCGGCGGCCCTCGGGCAGGCGTCGGGCGAAAGCCTCGAACACGCTGGGGCGGTGAGCGGCCCCCGAGGCCAGCGCCGCCTGCAACATGGTCAGCTCGTAGTGATCGGTGAATAGGCTCGTGAGCATCGAGGCGCTCCAAAGGTGGGAGGTAGGTGAATCGAGTTTTACTGTATAACGTCACGGCCCGGATGGTGATATTGCGCGCTGCGGCACGCTTATTGGGGCCGTGGGAGCGTAAAATGAAGTTATGACCGTAATGCCCGACGTGTATGAACAGACCGAATCACAGGTGGTGCAGGAAAAGTCCTGGCGCCTGATCGTGTGGAACGATCCGGTGAACCTGATGAGTTACGTGTCCTATGTGTTCCGTTCCTATTTCGGCTTTACCCGGGAGAAGGCCGAACACCTGATGATGTGCGTGCATCAGGACGGGCATTGCGTGGTGCGTAGCGGTTCGAAGGAAAAGATCGAGTCCGACGTGCATGCCATGCATGGTTTCGGGTTGCAGGCCACCATGACCCAGGAGGTCTAGGCCCGTGGCCACAGGCTTTAGATATACCGCCCGCGGCATCGCCGGGTCGCTGCCCTCGGCCGAACGTGCCCTGCTGGGCAAGCTCTTCGGTGACGTGATCGAACTGCTCACCGGGCGCCAAGAGGTCCACGCCCTCGATGATGAGGTGGACCCGCTCTACGCGTTGACGGGGATGCGTCCAAGCGACGCTCAGCTACCGGTTCCCTCCGACCCGGCCGTGCACCGGTTGCTCCCCGACGCGAGTCAAGACCCCGAGTTGGCGGCCGAATTTCGTCGGCTGACCGAGGCCGACCTGCTCAGCGAAAAACTCGGGCGGCTACGCGAGGGGCAGTTGCTGCTCGAATCCGAGAAGGTGCACTTTGTCGATACCGCTCAGGCCACCCGCTTCGCCCAGGCGCTTAACGACGTTCGCCTGGTGTTGGCGACCCGGCTGGAGATCGAGGATGAAGCCGATGCCGAACGTATCGGGCAGGTGCTCGACGCCGCCGAAGTCCAGACCCAAGAGGACTACCTGGCGTTGGTCTACAACCTGGTCTCCTGGCTACAGGACAGTTTGATGTCCGCCCTACTGAATGAGCAGGCGTAAATGCCCTCCCGCTTTGCCACCGCCCCGGCCAGCACCCCGGAGCAAAACACGCCCGTCGGCATCTTCGATTCCGGGGTCGGCGGGCTGACCGTAGCCCGAGCCATCATCGACCAGTTGCCCGGCGAATCGCTGATCTACGTGGGCGACACAAAAAATTCTCCCTACGGTCCCTTGCCCATCGCCCAGGTGCGTGCCAACGCCCTTGGGGTGATGGATGAGCTGGTCGACGCCGGGGTGAAGGCGCTGGTCATTGCCTGCAACTCGGCCTCCTCGGCGGTGCTGCGCGACGCCCGGGAACGCTACACGGCCGGCTACGGGATCCCGGTGATCGAAGTGATCCAACCGGCGGTGCGCCGCGCCGTGGCCGCCACTAAAAACGGCAAGATCGGCTTGATCGGTACCGAAGCCACCGTGGGCTCGCGCGCCTATGAGGACGCCTTCGCGGCGGCCCCGAACCTTGAGATTACGGCCGCGGCGTGCCCACGGTTCGTAGAATTCGTCGAATCTGGAATTACCGCCGGCGCCGAACTGCTCGAGGTGGCCCGCGAATATTTGGCACCGCTCCAAGCCGCCGGGGTGGACACCCTGATTCTCGGTTGCACCCACTACCCGCTGCTGACTGGTGTGATCTCCTATGTGATGGGCGACGCGGTCACGCTGGTGTCCAGTGCGGAGGAAACCGCGAAGGACACCTTCAAGGCGCTCACCGGCCACGGACTGCTGCGTGACGACGGCGAACCGGCGCGTCACGAATTTCTCGCTACCGGCAACGCTGATAGCTTTGAGATACTGGCGCGACGCTTTCTGGGCCCCGAAGTCCATCAGGTGCGTCACGTGGACAACGTAGCAGCGAGGTATCCCACCGGGGCAATTGCCCGGGTGACCCCGCAGATGATTGCCGCCTCGAAAGCGAGTAACCAATGAAGCTGACCATAATCGGGTGTACCGGTTCCTTCCCGGGTCCGGGCTCGCCGGCCTCATGCTATTTGGTGACCGCTTTCGACGGCACCCGCGACTGGAAGATTCTGTTGGATCTGGGCTCCGGCGCACTCGGTGTGCTGCAGCGCTATACGGATCTAAAGGACATTGACGGGATCATGATCTCGCATCTGCATCCGGATCACTGCATGGATTTGTGCGGGATGCATGTGGCCATCCGTTGGGACCCCGAGGGGTGGGGCCGCGACCGGATGCTGGTGCACGGACCACAGGCCACCGCGAAACGTATTGAGACCGCCTACGGTCTGCCCGAGGGCGACACCATGCGCAAGGACTACCACTTCAAGTCCTGGGCCTCGCGGCAACCGGTACAGGTTGGACCCTTCACCATCACCCCGTATCCGGTGCGCCATCCCATCGAAGAGGCCTACGCACTGCGCGTCGAGGCCCGCGAGCCGGGACCGGAGGGTGAGGAACTGACCAGTATTCTGACGTATTCCGGCGATACCGATACCTGTGAGGGTTTGGTGGAGGCCGCTCGCGATTCGGATATGTTCCTCTGTGAGGCCGCGTTCGAAGAGGGACGCGACGATCACATCGAAGGGGTGCACCTGACCGGTAAACGCGCCGGGCAGATGGCCACCGAGGCTGGCGCCGAGCGCCTGCTGCTGACCCACATTCCGGTGTGGACCTCCATCACTAAAATGGTCGAGGAAGCCAAGGAAACCTACGACGGCGACATTGCGGTCGCGGTGTCGGGCGTGACCTACGGCGTCTATTCGGGCACGCGTAAGGAAGTCAAACCCCCGCAGTTCTACAAGGGGGACGTGGGCACCGACTACATCAAATCGCCCACCGGTTCAATGCCGACCATCGATTACACCAAGGTGCGTAAGTTCCCGATCCTCAAGCGCAAGAAGTAGGCGCGCGTTAGTCCAGCGGCACCCCGGCCAGCATTAGCGCCGGGAGCACCACGGCCGGGATGGTCGAGCCGAGGTTGACGAACAGGTGGGTGAGCATCACCGGGAGCAGTCGACCTTGACGAGCAACCACCCAGGCCGAGAGTAGTCCCCAGACGAAAAAGGCCGCCCCGTAGACGATGGCCCCGGGCAGCGTGGGGGCAAAGAACGTATGCTGCACCCCGAAGAAGAACGAGGGTACCCAGATACCGCGCGCCCTGCCGAGCCGGGATTGCGCGTAGCCACGGTACAAGGCCTCTTCCACCGGTGCATTAAACAGCCCATAGGTCACCAGCGTGGCAAGACCCAGTGCGAGCAGGAGTCCGGGGGACAGGTCGGGCTCCGGGACCGCAAAAATCTCCGCGAACCCGGTACTGAGATCTCCAGTGAGCAGGAATACGGTCACGTTGATCACGGCGGCGAAAGCCACGGAGAAGAGCGCGAGCCACAACAGCGCCCAGAGCAGTTCACGGGGCCAACTCCGGCCCGGACGAAATGAGATCGGTGCGTGCTCCGCCCGGGCGAAGCGCCGCACCACAAGCCAGGTCACAAGGTTCACCGGCAACAGGAACAAGGCCCCAAGCATGATCATCGCCTCGCCAAAGAGTAGGGCGGCGAGGCGCATCGACAAGGCAATCAGAAAGACTCGTAGCACCAGTAGTCCCAGCGCCCGTTGAGTGAGCGTCTGCATAGGCTCACCCTAGCCCCACGGCCGCTTGGCTGAATAGTGTGGCCTGCCGATAGGATGGAAACCATGACTGTACGCGCCGACGGCCGTAGCGCCGCGCAACTTCGAGATATCACCATTACCCGCGGTTGGTCCGCTCAGGCAGAGGGCTCCGCACTGATCGAATTTGGCAACACCCGGGTGCTGTGCACCGCGTCTTTCACCGAAGGCGTGCCGCGCTGGCTCAAGGGTCAGGGCACCGGCTGGGTCACCGCCGAATATGCCATGCTGCCGCGTGCCACCAACACCCGCAACTCCCGCGAAGCAGTCAAGGGCAAACTGTCGGGTCGTACCCACGAAATCTCCCGTCTCATCGGCCGTTCGCTTCGTGCCGTAGTTGACACCAACGCCCTGGGCGAAAACACCATCGTGTTGGACTGCGACGTGCTGCAGGCCGACGGTGGTACCCGCACCGCGGCCATTACCGGCGCCTACGTCGCCTTGGCCGAAGCCATCGAATGGGCGCGGACCCAGGGCATTATCAAGGCCGGACTGCAGGTACTCACCGATTCGGTGGCCGCCATCTCCGTGGGCATCATCGACGGCACGCCCATGTTGGATCTTCCCTACGAGGAGGACGTGCGGGCCGAAACCGACATGAACGTCGTGGTGACCGGTTCCGGTGACTTCGTTGAGGTGCAGGGCACCGCCGAAGGTGTGCCCTTCAAGCGCGCCGAACTGGACTCGCTACTGGACCTCGCGCTGATCGGGACCAGCGAGCTGGCCCAAATTCAGGCCGAGACCTTGAAGGTTGGCGCATGAGCGCCCCGGTTCTCGTACTGGCCAGCCGCAACGCCGGCAAGCTGCGTGAGCTACGCGATCTGCTACGCGGCAAGGTACCGGGACTGGATGTCGATACGCAGGTCATCGACGCGGCCAGCGCCGGTGCGCCGGACCCCGTTGAAGATCAGGTGACCTTCGAGGGCAATGCCTTGAAAAAGGCCCGTGAAATCGCCGCACACACCGGGCTGATTGCGCTCGCCGACGACTCGGGATTGAGCGTTGAGGTGCTCGGCGGGGCGCCGGGAATCTTCTCGGCCCGCTGGTCCGGACGGCATGGGGATGACGAGGCAAATATCGACCTGTTGCTCGGGCAGCTCGGCGACATTGCGGCCGAGCACCGCGCCGCCGCCTTCGTTTGCGCCGCGGCACTAGCCACACCGGCCGGAACCGAGCATGTTGAATTGGGCAAGGTGCCCGGAGTCTTGCGCACCGAGCGTGCCGGCGAGCACGGCTTTGGCTATGACCCGATCTTCGAACCCGAAGGAGCGGGCAGGACCATGGCCGAGCACACCCCGGAAGAGAAGAACGCGATGTCGCATCGGGCGCGTGCCTTCGCCGCACTGCTACCAGCCGTGATCGAGGCGGTCAGCGCCGAACTGAAGACTCGCTCGCAGAACTAGTAGGCACCGATTAACACAGGCCGCCGACAGTCACTTTCTGACTGTTGGCGGCCTGTGATTTTTGGCAGCGGGGGAGCCTAGCTAAGTTCGGCGCCGCGACGTTCTGGGATGAGGAACATGGCGGCGAAGCCCAGCAGGTAAATCACCGGCAACATGCCGAGCGCCGCACCGAAACCAAAGGATCCGGCCAGGAGCGCAATGACCAGTGGGGCGAACCCACCCACACCGCGCCCAATATTGAACAGCACGTTCTGGGCGGTGGCTCGGGCGTGGGTGGGGTAGAGTTCGGCCAGCAGCGCCCCATAGCCGCCGAGCGTGCCGTTGGCAAAGGCGCCCATCACGAAGCCGGCGGCCAGCAGCCAGGTCGGGTCAGAAATCTGCGAGTAAATCAGTACCGAAAGTGCGGCACCGATCTGGAAGGTCCAGAAGGCGGCACGGCGTGACACCCGGTCGGCGAGCTGACCGAAGAGGATGATGCCAAGCATCATGCCGGCTACCGTGACGGCCGTCCATAGGCTCGAGCCGGTCAATGTCATCTCATAGCGCTTGGCTAGGTAGCTTGGTAGCCAGGTCATGATGCCGAAGTAACCGAAGTTTTGCACGCTGGTCAGCACCACCATCGCTAGCGACGTGCGTCGCGCCGCCCGGGTATTGATCAGGGGTGCCAGCGATTGGCGTAAGGTCGGGCTCGGCCCCTCGGACTGGGTGAAGCGCTCCGGTTCACGCACCCCGCGGCGCACGATCATTGCGTATACCGCCGGCAACGCGCCGATCACGAAGAGCCCGCGCCAACCGAAGAGTGCAATCACCGGAGCCGATAGTAGGGCCGCGGCTAGCACGCCAAATTGGAAGCCGATGCCTACCCAACTGGTGGCACGGGCACGCCAACGTGCCGGAACCGCCTCCGCGGCCAGCGTCATGCCGATGCCGAATTCACCGCCGATGCCGATGCCGGCGATGAACCGGTAGGTGGCCAAGTCCCAGTAGCCGGTGGCCACGGCGGACAGGCCGGTGAATACCGCGAAGATCAGCACCGAATAGGTCAGGATCTTGACCCGTCCAAAGCGATCGGCCAACACACCGAACACCACACCACCGAGTACCGCGCCGAGCAGAGTCAAGGTGGCCAGTGAACCGGCCTGCGGGTCGCTGAGCCCGAAACTGGCGGTGATGCCCGTCAGGGCGAAGGAGAGGATCAGGAGGTCGAATCCGTCGAGTCCATAGCCGATAGCGGCGGCAAAGACGGCCTTTCGGGCATAGCGTTCGGCGGTTTGATCCGTTTGCGCGGGACGTGTGTCGGTGGGCATGAAGGCCTTTCAGGTGCAGCGAGTTCGCCATCGTGCGGTCGGCAAACGCCTCAATTTTACGGCATTATCCGAGCCTCGAAGATCGGAGGACATGAATCCTTGACGCGCCGGTTCTTTGCCTCTATGGTTAATTACATGAGTAACTAACCCACTAACTAGGCCAGTTAGGGGGTCCGAGCTTGGAAAGGGGTCGGGGTGATCGATGATTCCAAGCCGATCTTCATTCAGATCGCGGAGCGGATTGAGAATGACATCGTCTCCGGTGTTCTGGCTGAAGAGTCCCAGGTACCGTCCACCAATGAATTTGCAGCCTTTTACCGGATAAATCCGGCCACCGCAGCGAAAGGAATTAATCGCTTGGTGGAGGACGGGCTGCTGTATAAGAAGCGGGGCATCGGCATGTTTGTAGCGCAAGGAGCGCCACAAAGACTGCGCCAGAAGCGCCGCGAAGAATTCGCCCAGCAGTACATTGCGCCGTTGACGGCCGAAGCTTCCAAATTAGGCATCGGCCTCGACGAACTCATTGCCATGATCAAGACCGGTGCGTCCAGCTAACACCGGGAGGACCAAGCACAGTCAGGACTGAGCCATGACCATTACACCCGCCATCGCCACCCGAGCGCTGAGCAAGACCTACAAAGACGTCCGGGCACTGGACAACGTCAATTTGGAGTTGCTTCCCAACCGTATGTACGGCTTGTTGGGACGCAACGGAGCCGGTAAAACCACGTTGATGTCCATCCTTACCGGACAAAACTTCGCCGATAGTGGTGAAGCTGAAATCTTCGGACACAACCCTTTTGAACACGATGCGACCTTGTCGCGTATCTGTTTCATTCGTGAATCTCAGAAGTACCCAGACGACTTTCGCGCCCATCAGGCCTTCAAGGCAGCCGCGCTCTTTTTCGAGAACTGGAACGAGGAGCTTGCGCAAGATCTCATCGCCGCATTCAACCTTCCGGTAAAACGCCGAATCAAGAAACTGTCTCGTGGTCAACTATCCGCAGTAGGCGTCATTATCGGGATGGCGTCGCGGGCCGAGGTCACCTTCTTTGACGAACCCTATTTGGGGCTGGACGCGGTTGCACGACAGATTTTCTACGACCGGCTCGTTGAAGACTTCGCGGAGTATCCGCGCACCATCGTGCTTTCCAGCCACCTAATCGATGAGGTGGCTAACCTCCTCGAACATGTGATCGTCATCGACCAAGGCCGCATCGTCGTTGACGATGATGCCGAAGAACTGCGCGGATCGGCGGTCACGGTAACAGGAAGCGCGGAGCGCGTCGAGGAATTCATCAGCGGCTATCCGGTGATACACCGCGACGCCCTAGGATCTTTGGCCAGCACCAGCATTCGGGCCCGTCTTAGTAGCAGCGAGCGCGACAAAGCACTCGCCCTCGGGCTGGAACTGAGCCCGGTATCCCTTCAGCAACTCGTGGTGCGCAGCACCCTGAGTCGTGTCGAAACACTTGTCCCCGCCGGTGAACAGGAGGCCCGCAAATGAACCGCATCATCAAGGTTGCGCGTATGCAGCTGATCAACAAGTGGACCTTTATTGGCATTCCGCTACTCATCTTGGTCGCAAGCTTCGCATTTACCCTCGCCATCTGGCTACTGGTCCGACGAGCAGGTGGTGACGGCGTACTCTACGGCGGCGGGGCCCAGGCCCCGATGTGGTACTTCTTGGCCCTAGGGATTCAAGCGCTTACCTTGACCTTTCCGTTCTCGATGGCCATGAGCGTCTCTCGCCGGACCTTTTACCTGGGGACCCTGGGTCTGTTCGCACTCTGCGCGCTGGCCCTGTCCGTGTTTTATTACCTGATGGGTCTGGTCGAAGTTGCGACCGGCGGCTGGTGGGTCGACGGGCAATTCTTCGCACTGCAGTGGATTGCCGATAACAATTGGTTCGTCCAGATCATGTTCTACTTCGTGCTGATGGTTTTGCTCTTCATGGTCGGCTTCTTGATTGCGACGATCTACATGAGGTGGCGCAGCACGGGCATGCTCGTATTCTTTATTGGCCTTGGGCTGGTGCTTCTTGGGATCATCGCCCTGTTTACCTTCGGTAACTTCTGGCCAACCTTCTGGAGCTGGGCATTGAGTTGGACCGCTGCAGGGGTGACGCTCTGGGGCGCCGTCGCAGCCGTGGCGATGGCGGGCAGCTCCTATCTGACCCTGCGCCGAGCGACCGCCTGAGCAATATCGTCAAATGCCTAATTTTGGCCGGAAATCTCTGGCCGATCCGCATGGGATAAGGCACACTCTGCCCCGAACGGATCTCTAAGGTCCGTTCGGGGCAGTAGACTATCAGCCGTGGCATTGGACTTCACGGCAATCGATTTCGAAACGGCAAACGGGTTTATCGGCTCCGCCTGCTCGGTGGGACTACTCAAGGTACGCGGTGGTCGTATTGTCGATCGTGTCTCGTGGCTCCTGCGTCCACCGGCGGGATTCGATCACTTCGATCCGCGCAATGTTTCCATTCACCACATCACTCCAGAGATGGTCTCCGAGGCACCACGCGTCGGAGACAGGCTTCCAGACCTGCTGAAGTTCGTGGGACAAGACTTGCTCGTGGCACATAACTCGGCATTTGATACCGGAGTTATTCGCGCCGCCGCGGAAGCCAGCGAAGTCATGGTTCCGGGCCTCGAGCACCTGTGCACCGTGAAGCTAGCCCGCAAGGTCTACGACCTGCCCAGTTACTCGCTACCTTTCGTAGCCGAAGAAGCCGGACACCCGATCGAGAACCATCACGAGGCCCTAGCAGACGCCGAGGCCTGTGCTTGGGCGCTTATCGATATGGCCGAACGCGGCGCTCACGATACCGCTGTGCAGGTGGCGCAGGCGCATCAGGTTCCCATTGCTGCCTCGGGCTCTTGGTCTCCGGGCGACCCACCGTCACGGGCACTGCGTGATGCTCAGGGGTGGCTGGCCCACGGACATCACCTCCCGCCACGAGATGCCTTTACCCACTGGCCGCAGGAGGGGGAGAACCCCACCCCGAACGAACAGGCCGATCCGAGCCACCCGCTTTACGGTCAGGTCGTGGTGTTTACCGGAAATCTAGCGGTGCCCCGGCCTACCGCGAAGTCGTGGGCCGCCGCGCATGGAGCAACCACCGCCTCGCGGGTGACCCGCGCGACGACCGCGCTTGTGGTGGGCGATGGGTTCGTGCCCGAAGACTTGGCCAACGGCCGACTGACCAACAAGGCCAAGCATGTCTTGCGTTTGCGTGAATCCGGCCAGCGCGTATCGGTCATCTCCGAGGGCGAGTTTATGCAGCTCGTCGACGGTTTCTCCGCCGGAGCATAACGTTCTGGCCCGGGGTTCGTACCGCGACCAAGCATTTTTGAGCGCATGCGCGATGATCAATGTAGCCTCTGATCCGGCGTGCGCCATTCGCTGCTGAGATTCTCCTACTGCGATGCAGCTCGCGCGTCGCGTCGGTGGATACCCGTGGGAAACCCGCTCTGTGCAACCGAGGGTGTAGAAGGGCATGGAAGTCGCCTGTCTCGAGTCGTGGTTCGGCGATGTAGTTCGTCTGATTGCGGAAGCCGACGGGGTACCGCGGAGGCGTTTTTGGAGCGCGCGGCGGCCATGTTTCCAGGCCACACCGTGTGCGCCGCCAAATGTGCTAGTGGACGCCATCAAACTGCACGTTGTCGATGTGAGAGTGATACTCCGGTGTCGGCGCAGCGGCGTCCAGGGCCCATTGGGCTCTACGCTCACCTGTGACTGCGAAGAGCCCACATAGTCTCTGGTTCGAGGACGACCTACATGCTACCTTGGGGCCATGAGTAGACCCGGCGAAATCCTCGGAAGCGTGGTCGGATCCAGCGAGCGCGAGCAGCTCGATACGTTCCTTGATTATCTGCGCGAGGCCGTCGTGCGCAAGGCGCGTGGGCTGTCGGAGGAGGACGCCCGAAGTAGCCCGGTGCCGACGGGAACCAGCATCGGAGGGCTGATCAAGCACCTACGGTGGGTGGAATTGGGTGGATTCGCCCGGCAAATCGGGCAGATCCCCGACGAGGAGCTGCCCACGCCGCCGTGGACCGAAGCAGACCCGGAAGCCGACCTGCGCCTGGATCCGAACGAGAGGCTTGAAGACGTCATTGCCGCCTACCAAGCGGCGTGCGAGCGCTCCCGCGAGATCGCCGCCCAGCACAGCCTCGACTACGCACCGCCGGGCAGTGAGATGACGTTACGCTGGATGTATTTGCACGTAATCTTGGAGACCGGCCGGCATGCAGGCCACGCGGACATCTTGCGCGAGCTAATTGACGGCACCGTCGGTGACTGACGGCTTACGTCGCATCGCCGATCCGTGCTTCGCTCGTTGGCGGTAGCATTGCCTCAGTGACGGAGGCATGACTTTGGATATCGCAGTGGTCTGTGGGGGTTCTAGTCGATGAAATCGCTCGCGGGAGAGACCCGGCGTGCAGCGTTTAGGACATGCGATGCGGAGTATGCTCGAGTCTGGCGGAATGTCCTTTGGCTACTCAGGCTGTCGTGAAGAGCTGGTTCCCTTCTATAAGGCAAGTGGCTGGCATCGGACTAGGGCGAGCGAGTCCAGCATCGGAAGAGACAGCGAGCCAGCATGGGACGCACCGGGGCAGCCGCTATTGATTCTCCCGATAGAGTCTCACACTGATACATGGCCGCGGGGGCACAGCAACCTTCGTGGCAGAGCCTGGTAGCTTAGCGTGAGGATCGGTTTAGTGTTGCTTCGTCTCTCTGAGGTGCCTGAAGCTCGACTCACTGCGTAGGCCAAGAGGTTGCTCTAACCATCAGCAGGAAACACATCCGATTCGGACCGTAGAAGCAAAACTCAAGGAATGTGGCACGATGTGTGCAATGGACACCACTGACGAACTGGCACGCCGAATACGGGAACGCGGATTGCCTGAAGCCGTGGTGAGTCTCGCGCTTCATGGCGGGGCCGCGATACACCCGGCACTGGATTTGCACGCGGACGACGTTGACCTGAGCGGTGATGACCCTACCTCCGCGGTACTTCGCGCCACCGGGGCGGATGACATGCTGCCGCTCTGGATGACCGGGACGACCACGACAGTTTTCTCTCGAGGCGATGGTACCTTCGAGCTTTGGAACGCCGAAGACGAGTCCGGGGCGTGGGAGCGGTGGTCGGATTTCGGGGGAGTGGTACGGTCCCTACTCACCGACCTCTGGGAATCCGAGGTCGACGAGGCACAGCGACGCGAAGTAGCCGAACTACTCGTGCCGAAAGAGCAAGTACATGCGGTGTTGGAACCCGAAGAACGCTGATTCTGCATTGCACGGCATACTTACGGTGCGGCGTCGACGATCGAGCGATCCACCGTGGAGGAACTAATAATCTCGTTGGGTCCAACCCCCATGATGGCCGTCGATGAGATCTGACGAGAGCCGATGACCTGACCGCTGTCCGGGGAAACAATGATTTCCTGGCGTATCCCGTGACGCAGAAGTTCGTTTCGTCCGATGGCGATGCCTACCTTGCCATCATGTGTTTTGACGCCTCGCTCGATGCTGACGCCCGAAACATGGGTAAGTGCCGCGTAAAACATCGCTCGTTTCTCCGCCGGAAGCTGCTCGGAGCCCAGCGCGTCGGTAAGCCTGACAAAGTTGCTCTCCGCGCGTGACGCTGAGGCCCCGCTATAGGTCGCATTCACGTAGGCGTAGAGCGTCGCCCCCGACGTCGCATGATCGATCATGTCTTGGTAGTCAGGCCCGGGTGTGTCACCGAATTGTCCGTCGATGGCCCGTTCAATGAAGTTGGTCTGCGGAAACATTTCATTGTCTCCCTCGAGCACCCACTCATTGTCGGGGTCGCCGGGAATATAAAGGAAGGTCGAGACCCGCGCCGAACTATTGCACTCTTGGGCTCCTGTTTCTACATCAACGACGCAGTGGCCTCCCCATGTGTGTCGGCCGATCTTGAGGTACTCATCCTTACCTGGCCATTTTTGATCGGAATTACTGATCGAAATGTCGGCCAATCTTTGTAGGGTGTGGTGAGCCTGGGCGGCGGTGATATTTAGTTGAGCCATCACTGCCACCACACTGACGGATACGAGCGAACCGACGGCCACGCCCGTGCGTCGCAGACGCGGTCGTTTCGTGGTCGCGTGACCCATCGTGCCGGCGTGAACCATATGAATCAATTGGGCGCGGGCCTCACGGGCCCGGCCCGGATCCATTTTGGGCGAAGTCATTGTGCCCTCCCTTCGGACAGCGCGCAGTTTCGTTCACTCGTGCCCGTATTGGATTGAGCGACGTAGTGTTTGCGCAGGGTTTCTTTGGCGCGTGAGAGTCGGGACTTTACGGTGCCTTCGGCCACCTGTAGCGCGCTGGCGGCATCTCGAGTGCTGAATTCTTCCAGCACGCATAGCGTTAGTACATTGCGGTGGGTCGCCTTAAGCCTGCCGAAGGCCTGTCTGATGTGTTGCCGTTCGGTGGTTAGGGCATCGTCGTCAACGACTTCATTGGCGACATCCCTGACATGTTCGGGTGCGGGAAGATGCGCGAGAAAGGTGGCGTAACGGCGCTGTTGCCGCGTGACGTTCTTGATCGTGTAGTTCGCGGTCAGAAGCAACCAAGCGACGATGGAACCATCGACTACTCGAATGGATCCGTTGCGACGCCATGCCTCATAAAACACCATGGCGGTAATCTCGTCCGCGATGTCCGGATCACGCACGACATGAATTACGTGCCGAAATACTCGGCCACGATGTCGGTCAAAAAGCACGGCGAAGCTTTCACCATGCCCTTCTCGGGCCGCTTCTAGTAGCGAACTATCGCTACTTAATTCAGCGCTGCTCATACTAGGTAATGTCCGCTCCCAGCCAATGGTTCCAAGATTGTCGTGACGAATTCACCATCTGCTGGCGAGCTGCAACATTGGAATATGGAAACCCCCGGGCGAGGCTTAGCAGGCACCGCCCGGGGGTTAGCTCCTCAGCATCGGTGGCCGAGGCATGAACACGTTCGACTAGGCGATCAGGTCCATCCAACGATCGTGGAGCAATGAGATGGCTGCGTCCAGCGAGGAGGCTGGGCGCTCGCCGATGACGTCCGAACCGTAGACCGCGGCCAGCAGGGCTACCGCGTAGGCGTCGGCCTCCGGGTCGCGCGGCTCGACGGTCTGTGGGTCTTCATCCGTCTCGGCGTCTTCTTCGCTCACCCGCTCACCGAAGTAGCTGGCATAGGCTTCGGTGGCCGGTAGCTCCAACACGGCGCTGACGGAGCTGACGGTCTGGGCCAGCGCCGCAGCGGCGGGACCGCTGGTGCCTTCCAGCAGGCTTGGCCAGGTCTCTGCCGCCTGTGCGCCGGACTCGAGTGCGGAGCGCATAATCAGCGCCGCCGCCACGCAGGTGGCCGCCGCGTCGGCGTCATGGGTGAGGTAGGCGGCCGAGCGGGCCAGCGACGTGGTGGTGGTCTCCGGAACGCGGGCGAGCAAGGCCACCACGGCGGCTCGCGGCAGGACGCCGGTGGAGTCGGCGCCCGGGCCGGTCGGTCGTGCGGCCAAGCCCATATCCGCATGGTTCAGCCCGGCAAGCGTCAGTGGGTCACCCGGTAGCGGCGGGTGATCGAAGTCGGTGGCGGCCAGTTCGGTGTCCAACCAGCGATCTTGAGGTTCCGGGGCACCCTCGGGAAAGCTTCCGGTGAGGAAGCGGTAGCCGCGTAGCGCGGCGAGCCACAGGCAGGCTGCCTCGTCGCTGGCGACGCCGTCGTTGGCCCATTCCAAGGCTTCGAGCAGACCGTCGGCCAGATAGAGGTTCAGGATTTCGGTGGCGCCGGGTTCCTCGTCCTCGCGGGCATGTGTGGCCCCATCGGCCAGGCCCAACAGGATGGCGAACACCTTATCGGAGTAGTTCTCGGGCAATAACGTGGGAGCTCCGCTTTCATTCACAGTCCACATTGTAGTGCGCAAAGCGTCGCGCGCATTGCATAGGGTGGGAGTTATGCGTTTGTTGCACACTTCCGACTGGCACCTGGGCCGCACCTTCCATGGCGCCTCGCTACTGAACGAACAACGTCAGGTCTTGCAGGCGATGATCGACCTGGTCCGCGAACACCGGGTGGACGCGGTGTTGGTGGCCGGGGATATCTATGACCGGGCGCTGCCGCATGTGGATGCGGTGCGGCTGTTTAATTGGGCGCTGGGACAGCTGCGGGCCACCGGAGCGCGGATTGTGCTCAGTAGTGGCAACCACGATTCGGCCGCGCGGCTTGGGTTTGCCGCCGAATTATTGGACGCCGCCGACGTCCATGTGGTGACCGATCTGCAACGCATGGTGCAGCCGGTGGTACTTTCCGCAACCGATCACCAGGTCGCGATCTATGGTGTGCCCTATTTGGAACCACGCATGGTGATGGAGGAGCTCGAGGTCGAGGAACCGAACCACCAGGCGGTGGTGGCTGCGGCCCTCGAGCGAGTACAGAGTGCGCATAACGACCTATGCGCTAAGGCTGCTGCTCCGGTGCATAGTGTGGTGCTGGCGCACCTTTTCGCAGCCGGCGGTGTGGGATGTGACTCCGAGCGGGCCTTGAGCACCGGAAATCTAGATGTTGTGGCCGCTGACCTCTTCGCAGGTTTCGATTACGCGGCCCTGGGGCACCTGCACGGTAAGCAACGGTTGCACGAGCATGTGCGCTACAGCGGTTCACCGCTGGCTTATTCGTTCTCCGAAGCACGGCATCGTAAGTCGGTGCTCCTGGTGGAGACCGATGCCAGTGGCGTGGCGGGAGTTAAAGAACTCGAGTTACCGGTCCCGCGGGCCCTGGCGGTCCTGCGGGGTCAACTCGAACAGTTGCTGGCCGACCCGGACCTAGGCTGGGCCGAGCAGGCATGGTGCCAGGTGACGCTGACCGATGCGCAGCGACCTGCCGAAGCGATGACCCGGTTACGTGAACGCTTCCCCGACACGTTGGTGCTTGCCTTCGCTCCCGAGGGTGCGGAAACCGAAGCCCACCCAAGCTACGCTCAACGCCTAGCGCGGGCCAAAAGCACCGCCGAAGTCTGTGCGGACTTTGTCGAGCATGTCCGCGAACGCCCGGTGGATGAGGACGAGGCACATATCATCGATGATGTGCTCAAGCGGGTACGTGAAGGAAGGGTCAGCGCATGAAACTACACCGATTGCGGCTACAGGCCTTCGGCCCCTTTGCCGGGACCGAGACCATCGACTTCGACGCGCTGGCATCTTCGGGCCTCTTCTTGCTTGACGGGCCCACCGGGGCCGGCAAGTCCAGCATTCTCGACGCCATATGCTTTGCCATCTACGGCTCTCTTCCGGGCGCTCGCCAAGGCAACCGACAGATCCGCTCCGACCATGCCGCCGCCCACGACGCTCCCGAGGTAAGTTGTGAATTCTCCGTGGGGCGACGCCGCTTCGAGGTGACCCGCGCCCCGGCATGGATGCGTCCCAGTTCCCGTGCCAAGAGCGGTTTTGTGGAGCAGAAGGCTTCCAGCACGTTGCGGGAACGAGTCGACGGACACTGGCAGGTGCTCTCCACGCGCAATGATGAAGTTGGACAGCTGCTCGGCGGTGCTCTCGGGTTGAGCCGAGACCAATTCACCAAGGTGATTATGCTGCCCCAAGGAGGCTTCGCGGACTTTCTACGGGCCAAGGACACAGACCGTGAAGCGCTCTTGGCGGACCTGTTCGACACCAGCGACTATGCGGGAATCGAAGAAGAATTCGCCAGACGCTACACCGATGAACGCCGCGCTTTCGAAACCGCGGAGACTCAGCTGGAAACCCGGGCTGGCGCTTTGCTCCGGGAGGCCCACGAATTTCTTGGCGAAACCATGCCGCAAAGCCCCGAGGAGATCGCGGCCACCGAGGCAGAAGCTCGTTACAACGCATTGCGTCCCCGAATTCACGCCGTGATCGACGAGTTAGGGATCGCACGGCAAGCTCGTGACACCGAGCGGCAAAAGGCACGCGCCGCGCAACGGCAATTGACTGAGCAGGTGACCGCCTTTGCCAAGCTCGAGGAATTTGAGGGGCTACAGGTCACCAACAGGGAGAGCCGCCCCGAGACTGAGCAGGCACGGCAAGCCTTGGAGCTTGATGCGAAAGCCCAACGAATCACCGCCTACCTTCGCCAGCAGGAACAGGCCCGTGCCCAACAAGAGCAGGCGTCAACGGCGGCGAATACGGCACTGTGCGAGGCGGAGGACCTGCGTGAACTACCGCGCCGCGCCGACGGTGCCCCGGACCTCGAAGCGCTGCCGGCTCACCTCGACGTGCTACGGGAACAACTGGCCACGGCCCGCGCCGCCGTCCCCGAAGAACGCGAGCTGACAGACTTACACGTTTCACTTGCGGAGCAGTCGACGCGGATAGAGCAATTGGACGCAGAACTGGTCACGCAGCAGTCGCAGATCGAGAACCTCGCCGCGAGCCGCCAGGAGTTAGAGGTCGAAGACCTCGACGAGGTGTCCGCCAGCGGTGCTGTTCATGAGGCTACCGTGGCCTTTCAGGAGGCCGGCGAATTGCTCAAGAAAGTCAAAGAGCGCGAAAAGATTCGCGAACGCCGGCTGGCCTCCCACGAAGCGCTCGTCGAGGCGCGCTCGGAAACGGCTACTGCCGCTAAGGAGCATGCCACGGCTTGGCAACTACATTTGTCGCAGAGCGCATTACGGCTGGCCCAGCAGCTACGTGCCGGCGAACCGTGCATGGTGTGTGGTGCCACCGAACACCCCGCGCCGGCACGTAGTGCACAGACCGAGCCGGAGCTGATCGACGAGGACCGACTGGCCGAGCTCGAGCAGGCCACCGAACAGCGCCGCGCTACAGAGCAACGCGCGCTGGCGGCCTTTGAAAAGGCAGAGACGAATTATCAGTCGGCCGTGTCCGCCACGGAATCCGTAGATCTTGCCGCAGCCACTGCGGCTTTGACCGAGCGGGAACAGCACCTCAAAGACGCTAAGGCCGCGCTGCAACAGGTCAAGGACCGGCTCAAAAGGCTCTCGGCACTTGACGCGCAGCAGGGCAAGGCTCAGCAACGGCAGAACGAAATCACCGTCGAACTAAGCGCCGAACGTGAAAAGCTGCGCGCTGGTACCGAACGCCGCACGCTACTCGAACAGCGCATCGCCACGCTTCGCGGTAGTTATGATTCGTTGACGGAACTGGTCACCGAGCTTGCTCGACGGGTGGAGCGCACCGATCTGGTCCTCGAGACACAGCGTGCCCTCAAGACGGCCAGCGGGCGGCTGGAGCAGAGCGCCGAGGAATGGGAGACGCAGCGTAACGCCGCAGGTTTCGCCACGGACGCCGACCATACGGCTGCGCTCTTGGAACAGAACCAACGTGCCGAGCGCGAGCGGCTCGTGCATGCCGCGGAGCAGCGCGCGGCCCGGCTTGCGACACTGGCCGAGTCCGCAGAAGTACAACTGGCCGCGGCGCTGCGTGCCGATGGAGGGCAGGCGCCCGGTGAATCGCAGTGCGCCGCGGCGGAAGAAGCAGTGGACGAGGCCGAGCGAGCCTATGAACTGGCCAGCGAACGCTTGGCCGTGTCTCGCAGTCGCCTGGAACGGCTCGACGCGCAGCGCGATGAGTTGGCTGCCCTGCGTGCGGAGTATGGCGACCTTTTTGCCAGCTATCGGCGTTTGAAGGCTTTGGCCGAGGTCATGCGCGGTCAGGGGGAGAACCGGCTGAAAATGACCCTGCGCACCTACGTGTTGGCGGCCCGGTTGGAAGAGGTCGCAGTGGCCGCCACGGAGCGCCTGAAGGTGATGACTTCCAACCGCTATGAGTTGCGCCATGATGACCGGGCGCGCGGCAATGCCAAGTCCGGGTTGGGACTTGTGGTGCACGACGCCTGGACGATGAAACCGCGGGCCACGCAGACACTCTCCGGCGGGGAGACTTTCATGGCTTCACTGGCGCTGGCGCTCGGACTGGCCGATGTCATTACTCAGCACAGCGGTGCAATTGACATGCAGACGCTGTTTGTCGACGAGGGCTTTGGATCCTTAGACACGGACACGCTGGATCAGGTGATGGGGGCGCTCGAAGATTTGCGCTCTGGCGGTCGCTCGGTCGGAGTGGTCTCGCACGTTAGTGACATGAAGCAACGCATTGCACAGCGGGTGACGGTCCATAAGACCCAACATGGCTCGCGCATTGCCTACGATCCGCTCGGCCCATAGCCGGTAGCGGGGCGAGCTTGGCCACAGTGCCCGGTCAAAGTGGCCTTGATAATAGACAAAGCCCGCCCGGCATGGCTCAATGGAACTAGCGCCATGAGGCGTGCATGGGCCACGGGCGCGTCGGGGGGTGCGGGACGACGCGCAAATCGATCTTTGGAGATTTGTTGACCCTGGATTCACGCTCGGGTGATTCGAGCGCACCCTCGAATTCCTCTGTCGGCTACGCGGGACTGATCCCTCTGGTTGGTGGCCTATACTTGCCGCTGGCCTTCTTCGCCCGCCTTCCGTTGGCCATGTTGACCATCGGTTCGATGACACTGGTGACCGCAACCACCGGTTCCTATGCACTGGGCGGTCTTTCGGCCGCCATGGTTGGTATTGGCTCGGCCGTGGGCGGACCAACCATTGGATATCTGGCCGACCGTCTAGGCCAGCGGCCGGTACTGCTGATCGCCGCTATTCTGAACACCGCCCTGCTGGCGGGCATGGCCTTTTTCGAAACGACCTTCACCGAACCCAATGTGGTGGTACTTGTGCTGCTGTGCTTGCTCACCGGCGCCAGCGTTCCGCAGGTTGGCCCCATGTCGCGTGTCCGCTGGATTTCGCTCACCAGAACCAAAGGCAGCAACCCGCGGGTGCTTTCCGCCGCGCTGGGTATCGAGTCCATGCTCGATGAGCTGGGCTTCGTGCTCGGACCGGTCACGGTGGGACTGTTGGCTTCGCTAGTTCACCCTGTCCTGCCGCTGGTGATTGCCGCGGTGCTCACCATTGCCTTGGTGCCGCTGTTCGCGGTGCACCCTACCGGAGCCGCAGTGCGTCCCGCGACGACTCGGAAGGGTACAAAGGTGCCCTTGGGCCGTGCCCGGGCCAGCGTTATCGCGCTAATGGTGTTGGGCATGATCGGCTTGGGGACCGTATTTGGTTCCCTGGCCGCGGCTACCCTTGCCTTTGCCGGTGCGCAGGGTGATTCAAACCAAGGCGGCATGCTTTATGGCGCGATGGGACTTTCCAGCGCCATTGCGGCCGTGTCGGTGGCGGCCTGGCCACAGGGCTTTACACAGAGCGCCCGTTGGATCGCCAGCGGCCTGTTTTTGACCGTCACCAGTTTCGCGCTCCACGTGGCCAGCGATGTGCCATGGATGTTGGCCTCGCTGTTCCTCGTGGGCATCGGGGTAGGCCCGGTGATCGTGACCGTCATGAGCTTGGGTGGCGAGGTTGCCCCGGCACAGCGCCTGTCTACGGTGATGACGCTACTGTCGGCTGGCATCGTGGTCGGTACTGCGATCGGCAATGGCCTGGCCGGTGTCTTCGCCGAGTCCATGGGGTACCTCGGGGCCTTCTGGGTGGCGACCGGTGCCTCGGTCGTGATCACCCTAGCTGCGGTGGCCGCACGGCTGATTATGCGCTCATCGCGTGATCTGATCCGCGTGCGCTAACCGCAGGGAGCCATCTTGCTTCGGTTCAGCTCAATTCGTCGCTGATATTCAGCGCCGCTTCTTTCAGGGCCCGCACGATCTTTTCGTGCGGGTCCTGCGTATTACTGGCGAATACCACGGCGATAGCCGCGGGAATGGGCCCGGTGGCCGGAAGCGGGACGGCGATCGAGGAAACACCTTGAATAACCTCATCCTCGCTCGAGGCGTAGCCGTCGATGCGGGCGGCGCGGGCGGCCTCCCGGTAGGCGACGGTGGATTCCATTGATTCCCACTGAGCCTGCGTATAGAGGGACTGAATCGCGATGCCCGGGGCACCAACATCCATTCCATGGCGTGAGCCGGGCCGATGCACGATGGCGCGCTGCGAGTGCATGGGCTCCACCGACTGCAAGGTGGTGCAGAGTCCCTGCTCCCAAACGGCGATGAAGGCGGTCATCGATAATTCATTGGCTAATCGGTTCAATTCCGGGATCGCCGCCGTTTGCAGGTCGCGCTGTACGCTGCGGGCCAGGACGGCCAGTCCCGAGGCCGTGCGAATCCTTCCGGCATCATCGCGGCGCAGCAGCCGGTGTTCTTCGAGCGTGCGCAGGATGCGGTAGGCCACCGAGCGGTGCACCTCCATGGCTTCGCTGACTTCGGCAATGGATAGCGGACGTGGCGCATCGGCCACGATTTCGAGCATGCGGATGCCTCGGGAGAGGGTCTGCGCTGCGGTCATGATTTGCCTCTACTCCTAGACGATCCGGGTATCGCGAGTCTATGGCATTGCCATATCGCACGGCGAGTTCGTTATTTGAAAGTCACAGCAACGGTCTTGTGATGTGAAACACGCAACGGGTACGATGGCTGACATCTCTAACCGTCCGAACGGTCGGTAACTCGCTACGTCATACAGGAACACACATGTCACAGAGCACCACACGAACCCAAGAGGAGCGGCGAGTCCTCGCCGGCACCTTGGTGGGTACCACCATTGAGTGGTATGACTTCTTCATCTTTGCCCAGCTCACGGCGACCTTGCTGACCCCGCTCTTCCTCGAGCCGCTGGGCCAGTCCAACCCCGGTGTCGCGCAGATTCTATCCTTCGCGATGATCGGCATTTCATTCTTCTTCCGCCCCCTGGGTGCGGTGGTCGCCGGACACCTCGGCGATAAGTTCGGCCGCAAGCGCATTCTGGTGCTCACCTTGATTCTGATGGGAGTGGCCACCACCCTCGTGGGTCTGCTCCCCACCTACGCGCAGATTGGCGTCGCAGCACCAATCATGCTGGTGTTCCTGCGTATTCTGCAGGGTTTCTCCGCCGGTGGTGAATGGGGCGGTGCCGCGTTGATGTCGGTGGAGCATGCACCGGATCATCGACGTGGTTTCTTTGGTGCCTTCCCGCAGATTGGCGTGCCCATTGGCATGATCCTAGCCACCGGTCTGCTCTTTATTCTGCGTATCTCGATGACACCAGAACAATTCATGTCCTGGGGTTGGCGCATTCCATTCCTGCTCTCGGTCGTGCTGATCGTCGTCGGGTACATGATTCGTCGCGCGGTCGAAGAGTCGCCGGTATTCAAACAGCTGGCTCAGCGTAAGGCCTCGGAGCACACCCCGCTACGTGATTTGTTTCGGACTAACGCGAAGCAGGTGATTCAGGCAGCGCTGGTCTTTATCTCGAATAACGCCGTGGGCTACATCGTGATTGCCTTCTTCATCTCCTACACCACCAAGGTGCTTCAGATGCCGCTGGCACCCGTGCTGCTGGCCACCACCATTGGTTCGGTCGGTTGGTTGATCTTCACCCTGCTTGGTGGTTGGCTCTCCGATAAGCTTGGCCGGCGCAATACCTTCCTGATTGGCTACGGCATCGTGTTCGTCTGGATCATTCCGACCTTCATGCTCACCGATACCGGATCGCTCTTCCTCTACGGTCTGAGCATCTTCATTCTGACCATGGGTCTGGGACTGTCCTACGGGCCACAGTCGGCGATGTATGCCGAGATGTTCCCGGCCCACATCCGCTTCTCCGGCATTTCCATTGGCTATGCGATTGGTGCGATTCTCGGTGGCGCCTTCGCCTCCACTGTGGCACAGATCCTGCTCGAAGCCACCGGAATGTCGATTTCGATCGCCATTTACCTCATGGTGCTCACCGTGATCTCGGTGGCCGCCGTGATCTGGGTTGGTGAAACCCGCGGCAATAACCTGCATGTGGAGGACCTCGAGGAACAGGGCGAATTCAGCGAGCCTAACACCACAGCGTAGTACCAACGGAGCCGGGATCCGGGGCAGTAGGCTGGGGACATGAAATCTCCTCTGCCCCGGGCATCCCGGCAATTCCTTGAGCAGCTGGGCCGCGAACTGTCCTTTTTGAGCCGTGAGGAACGGGCTCAGGTGTTGGCCGCGACCCGCAAGGAGATCAGGGCGTTACCCGGTCGTGGGCGACGTGCTGAAGACTTGGCCGGGGCCTTCGGGTCACCGGCCATTCTGGCGATGAAGTTCAAACGCACCGAACGTGAGGAACTGCCGGTGCGTAGCGGGCGCGAGTTTCTGCTGCGCCTGCTGGCGTGGCCGACCGTGGGTTTCGCGGTCGTGACCGCGCTGGCGATGTTTAGCCTCGAACGCTTTGGTGCCTCGGCGGGGGAGTTGGGCTTAGCCGCCATCTGGGTACCGCCGGTGCAACTGAGCCTATTGCCGGTGGTATTGGCCTTGGTGCCGCTAGTGCTCTCCGGGTGGACGGCGGTGGTGCTGCAACTGCTCGGGGTGCTGGGGTTGGCGCTCGTCGTGGTTCTGGGCGGGCCGGAGGCCGGATGGTTTTACCTACCGGTATGGCTCTTGCTCGGCACGCAGATCCTGGTGCCACAGTTGTTGATGCGCGGTTCCATGGGGCGTCCCGACGGGCCGTGGCGTACCCTCGCTCTGCTGGGGTTGATTGCCGTGGTGACTTCGGTTGTTATCGAGCGCGGCTGGGTTCATATAGTGGAACAGTGGTGGACAATGACCGCCTGTGTCGCCATGATAATTACGGGCCTTGGCGTGCTCTTCCGGCGCCGTTGGCTCGACATCCTTACCATTGCCTGTGGGATCGCGATTCTCGGTGCGGTGTTGGCGGCCCCGTGGGCCGGGTTTGCGACGGGGCTAGACACCGGTCTCTGGCTTGTCGGGGGCGTTGGTTTCGTCATCGGTCATTTGGCGCTGGCCGGCGATCTGTGGCACCGGCGTGCGGCCCAATTACTCTCCTCGTTATAGGTCTGTTGCAGAAAAATAAATCAGGGTAGGTTTAAGGTATGAGCTATGCCGATCAGGTCCCGGTTGAACCCGTCAAACGCCCTCGCGGTCGTCCGCGCAAGGACTCGGCTCTCGTCAGAATCAGTAAAGACCTGATAATTCATCGCGCGCTGGACATCGCCGGTCGCGAGGGCTTTGGGGCGGTCACCATGAACCGTCTGGCAGAGGAGTTCTCCGCCACCCCACGGGCGCTCTATAACTATGTGGCCGACCGTGACGAGGTCGTCTCCGCCGCATTCGCCGAGTTCCTCGATCAGGCACCCGAACTGGACTTTGATACTGCCGACTGGCGTAGCTCCTTGCGACGGGCCTACGCGGCCACTCGCAAGCTCTTCCGGAAGTATCCGCGCATCGCCATGGCTGCGCTCGAAGAACGATTCAGCGATGAGGTCGATGAGCGACAACTGCAGTTGATCGGCAAGATGGTGCAGTTCTTCGTCGATCTTGGCCTTGATTTACCTACGGCTGAACTCTTCGTACACGCCTTTGAAACCGACGCCTTCGGTTTCGCCATGCGCGTGGACTACGTCAATGATCTGGCCAATAGCCAGCATGGGGATCCACAGAATGCGCCACTGCACGTGTGGTGGCACCGAGCCGCAGATCGCGGAGTAGCGGCCAACTTCCCACAGCCGGATGCCACTGAGCCGCTACGAACCAGTGACATGCTGTTCGACGAGTTCGTGAACCTTCGGGTTCTGGCCGTTGAGCAGGCGCTGGCCGCCAAGGGACTTTCGTGAGTGGCTCCGCGGAGGGCACCTGGGGCGTCAAACAGCGCGGCGAGCCCTGGCTACAGCTAGCCGCCGAGGGGCGGATCCTCGGCAATGATGGGTGCAACCGTTTGATGGGCGGTTGGCGCGTGGATGGACCGGGCGTGCGGTTTGAGCCGCTGGCTAGCACCCTGATGTATTGCGAAGGCGTGGACACCTGGCTCAGCACAGCAGTTACTGCTCTGGTGGAAGATGACGAGCTCGTGGTATTCGACGCCGAGGGCCGGGAAATTGGCCGGCTGCCTCGCGTCGCGGAGTCGGACTAGTCGAAATCCGCGGTGCGCTGGGCCGTCGTGCCGCGCACGATGAGTCGATGCCCGGCTAGGTGATGCTCGGCTGGGGCACGACCTAATAGCGCATCGATCAGCAGCTTGGCCGCGTCGGCACCCTGCTCGGCGGGATTCTGACCGATCGTGGTCAGTTCGAAGAGTTCGGCCAGATCGTGGTTGTCGATGCCCACCACCGAGAGACGACTTGGCACGTCCACGCCGAGGTCACGTGCGGCCAGCAGCGCGCCGATGGCCATTTCATCACTCGCGGCGAAAAGTGCGGTGGGGTGGGCCGCGGGATTCCCCAAAAGTTGCTTGGCGGCCTGGTAGCCGCCCTCCATGGTGAAATCGGCCCCTTGGAAGAGCGCCGGTTCGATCTCTAGTTCGGCCTGGCGCATCGCCGTCACAAAGCATTGACGGCGATGCGAGGAAAGCTGGAAATCCAGGTCCATGTCGTTGCTGCCGCCAAGGTAGCCAATGCGTTCGTGACCCAGGGCACGCAAATGCCCGACGGCCAAATCAGCCAGGGCTTGCTCGTCCAGGGAGAGGGTCGGGGCCCCGGGGAGTGGACCCCCGACCCCGACCAACGGCTTATTTAGGGCATGTAATGCGGTGAGCTCCGATTCATCGAGCTCGACATTGATGGCGATCACCGCGTCCACCCGCTGGCGCAGCAGAAAGTCACCGAAGATGCGCTTGCGCTCCTGTGGTTCCTTGGTCAGCTGATACAGCGTGGTGTCGAATCCCTCGCGGAGCAGGGCCGAGCTGACACCTTCCAGGGCCTTGGCGTAGAACCAGTGGTTGATCTGCGGAAGCAGCACCCCGATGTTGCGGGTGCGTCCCGAGGCGAGGCCCGAGGCGCTGGCCGAGACCACATAGCCAAGGTCATCGGCCGCGCGCCGTACCGCCTCCAGGGCATTCTGTGAGACGTTGCCGCGTCCGGAGAGTGCTCGCGAAACTGTCGCGATTGATACGCCTGCGCGTTCGGCGACGTCCTTGATCCCTGCCACGTGATTCCTTCCTCGGCCCTGACTACAGGTTATCGGGTTATGGGCGGTTTATGCGTCCAGCACCCAGTATGTTGCTTCGCCCGCCAGCTGACCCTGCTCGGTCAGCGGTGCGCTGCAGAGCACCACGGTCCCGGCGGACAGGGCCGGGTGACCCATGGGCTCGGCCGAGTAGTTGCTCAGCACCGTCAGCGGACCGTTGCGGTAGGCCAGAACCTGCTCATCCGGCGACTCCAGCCACTCTAGCTTCCCTTCACCCAAACGATGGGTGCGGCGTAGCTCAAGTGCCCGCGTGTACAGCTTCAACGTGGAATTCTCGTCCTGGAGCTGCAGATCGCGCGCCAGCGGACCGTAGACCTCCGGCTGCGGGAGCCAGCTGGCGCCGCTGTCGTTGAAACCGTAGGCCGGGGCGTTCGCTTCCCACGGCAGCGGCACACGGCAACCGTCGCGTCCGTAGCGTTCACCGGAGGTACGGAACCAGGTCGGATCCTGACGGGACTCGTCGGGCAGGTCAATGGCCTCGGGCAATCCGAGTTCTTCACCCTGATACAGGTAGGCGCCACCGGGCAAGGCCAGCATGCCCAGCGAGGCGGCACGAGCGCGGCGCAGGCCATGCTCCTGCTCGGGCAGGTTTTCGGTGCGCGGACCGATGCCATCACCCTGCGGGTTATCGGCCGAGAGGGCCAAACGCGTGGCGTGACGCACCACGTCGTGGTTGGAGAGCACCCAGGTGCTCGGGGCACCAACGGCGGCAAAGGTCTCCAGCGAGTCGTTGATGACCTGGCGAACCTCGGTCGCATCCCAGCTGGTGGACAGGTAGGGGAAGTTGAAGGCCTGGTGCATTTCATCCGAACGCACCCACTTGGCCATGAGTTCCAGCGGGTTGACCCACGCCTCGGCGCAGAGCACCCGGGAGCCCTCATATTCGTCGAGGATTTGGCGCCATTCGCGGTAGATCTCATGCACGCCATCCTGGCCCCAGTATGGGGCTGGCTCCTCGTCCCCGCCCATGGAGGCGGAGTCTGCCGGTGGGATGTAATCGGGCAGTCCTTCGGCCTTAATCAACCCGTGGGCCACGTCGACGCGGAAGCCGTCGACTCCACGGTCCAGCCAGAAGCGCAGCACGTCGGCAAACATGGCGCGAACCTCTGGGTTCTTCCAGTTAAAGTCCGGCTGCGAGGAGTCGAAGATATGCAGGTACCACTGGCCCTCGCTGCCATCGGGGTTCGTGGTGCGGGTCCACATGCTGCCGCCGAAGACCGACTGCCAGTTATTGGGCACATCCTCGGAGTCGCGGAAGATGAAGCGATCGCGCTCGGGGGAGCCCGGGGCTGCCTTCAGTGCTTCCTGGAACCAGGGGTGCTGATCCGAGCAGTGATTCGGTACGAGGTCGATAATGACACGGAGCCCACGGCGGTGTGCCTCGGCCACCATCTGGTCGAAATCTTGCAAGGTGCCAAACAGTGGGTCCACGTCGCAGTAATCGCTGACGTCATACCCGGCGTCCTTTTGCGGGGACGTGTAGAAGGGCGAGAGCCAAATGGCATCCACCCCTAGGTCCTCGAGTGCGCTCAGGCGCGAGGTAATTCCCTGCAAGTCACCCATGCCGTCGCCGTTCGCGTCGGCAAAGGAGCGCGGGTAGATCTGGTAGATCACCGAGGAGCGCCACCAGGCATCGCCCTGGAGGCGACGGACGGCGTCGGTTTCGGCATTTAGTAGGTCAGTCATGGAGTCAACGATAGGGGAGGTGGCGAGGTTTTGTAAACGTTTACTTACACATGACAATAATTCTGACTCAGCGATGTATCCTCGACTGCTCTATGTCGTCATTCCCGCCTAGTTGAATTGGGTAGTTGCACGTTTTCGTAATGTGTGTCACTCTGGAAACGCTTTCACGTGGTGGTGTCGAACGCCGCATTCGCGGAAGCGTTCACTCGCCAATATGGATGATGAAAGGCACTGATATGAAGGTGACACGACGAACCGTGCTCTCGGCCACGGCCCTAGCCGCGGCGACTACCCTGGCACTGACGGCATGCGGCTCCGGAAGCGAGCCTGCTGCCTCCTCCGCCGCCAAGCCCTCGAGCAGCGCTCCGGCCAGCGACGCCACGCTGAGCGTATGGGTTGACTCGAACCGCGCCCCGGTGCTGAAGGAAGCTGCGGCCGAATTCACCGCCTCCTCGGGCGTCAAGGTCGACCTGGTAATCAAGGACTTCGGCAAGATCCAGGAAGACTTCCTGCGTCAGGTACCTTCTGGCAAGGGCCCGGACATCACCATTGGCGCTCACGACTGGCTGGGTAACCTGGTCAAGAACGGCGTAGTACAGCCCGTTGAACTTGGCGACAAGGTCAACGACTTCCAGGAAGTCACCATCGACGCGATGAGCTACGACGGTAAGGTCTACGGCGTGCCGTACTCGACCGAAAACCTGGCCCTGCTACGTAACACCGAGCTGGCCGACAAGGCTCCGGAAAGCTTCGATGACATGGTCAAGGCCGGCAAGGACTCCGGCGCGAAGTACCCGTTCCTGGTTCAGGTGGGCACCGAGGGCGACCCGTTCCACATGTACCCATTCCAGATGTCCTTCGGCACCCCGGTCTTCGGGCAGAACGCCGAGGGTGGTTATGACCCGAGCAAGCTCGAACTAGGCAACGCCGGCGGCGAGAAGTTCGCCACCTGGCTGGCCAAGCAGGGCAAGGCCGGACTGTTCAACACGAACATCGACGCCGACATCGCCAAGGAAAAGTTCAACGCCGGCGAATCTCCGTTCTTCATCACCGGCCCATGGAACGTTGAAGATGCACAGAAGGCCGGCATCAAGCTGGCCGTGGACCCGATCCCGAGTGCTGGTGGCGAGCCTGCCGCCCCGTTCGTGGGTGTTCAGGGCTTCTTCGTTTCCTCCAAGACCGAGAATCTGCTGGCCGCATCGGAGTTCCTGACCAACTACATCGGCACCGAGGCTGTACAGACCAAGCTCTACGAGGCAGGTAAGCGCCCGCCGGCAAACAAGGCAGCCTTCGAGGCCGCCAGCCAGGACGAGCTGGTTTCCTCCTTCGGACAGGTAGCCGCCGACGGTGTGCCGATGCCTAATATTCCGGAAATGAACGCCGTCTGGGAGTTCTGGGGTGTCGCCGAAGCCGACATCATCACCGGCAAGGCCAAGGATCCGGTCAAGCGTTGGAACGACATGGCCAAGCAGGTCGAGTCGGCCATCTCCAAGTAGTTTGACCCCTTGGGTGTGGGCGTGCGTCCCATCGGGCGCCCGCACCCTCATTAGTATTCGACAAAGGCCAGGACATGACCATGACCTCCCAACGCCCCCAGAGGGTTAAAACGCGCCGTGCGGCTCAGCCCGTCGCCGTACCTGCCGATCGGGTCGGCATTAAGACGTTGCTCTTCAAGATCGTGCTCTTGGCGATTCTTGACGCATTTGCGGTGATCGCCATCTTCATGGCGGTTGCCAAGGATTCCCCGTTGATCGCCGGCGCCCTGGCGCTTGTGACGCTACTGGTCAACGTCGTCTACCTCAAGCGCGGATGGCTTCCGGCCAAGTACTTGGTGCCGGGCACCATTTTCCTGCTCTTGTTCCAGGTTTTTGTCATCATCTACACCGGGTACATCGCCTTCACCAACTACGGTTCGGGGCACAACTCGGATAAAGACGATGCGATCATGTCCCTGCAACAAACCAACCTGAACCGCGTTCCGGATTCCTCCGGTTACCCGGTGCGCGTCGTTGAGGGCGCCGATGGGTTGCAGCTGCTGGTCGAGATCGATGGCCAGCCAGCGCTCGGTGACAGCGATGATCCGCTGACCCCGATTACCGCCGACGAGGCCGCCTCCCTATCGATCCTGCAGTTCGGGCAGTTGCTCGAGCGTCAGCAGGAACTGGCCGAATTGGCCGTCCCTGTGTCCGATGATCCCGCCGAGGGCATGCTACGCACCCAAGATGGCGCCACCGCCTATCCGTATACCTCGAGCCTGAAGTACGACAAGGCGCAGGATACGATGACCGACACCACCACCGGGGTTGTCTACCGCGACATCGGTACCGGCGCCTACACCGCCGAGGATGGCAGTGAACTGATGCCCGGCTGGGCGGTGAATGTGGGGATGGATAACTTCACCAAGGCGCTCACCGACTCCTCGATGCGTGGCTCGCTGATTCAGGTCACCACCTGGACCTTCGCCTTCGCCTTCATCTCGGTGGCCTCGACCTTCTTCCTTGGCCTGTTTTTGGCCATCGTCTTCAACGACATGCGTATGAAGGGTCGCAAGATCTACCGCGTGCTCTCGATTCTGCCCTACGCCTTCCCGGCGTTCCTCGGCGGCCTGGTCTGGGCCGGTATGTTGAACCAGGACTTCGGCTTCATCAACCAGACCCTGTTTGGTGGCGCGGCGATCCCGTGGCTCACCGATCCTTGGCTGGCCAAACTTTCGGTTCTCTGGGTCAACCTCTGGCTCGGATTCCCGTACATGTTCCTCGTATGCACCGGTGCGCTGCAGTCGATTCCGAACGAGCTGTCCGAGGCCGCCACCATTGACGGAGCGCGACCCTTCCAGATATTCCGGTTGATCAAACTGCCGCTGCTGCTGGTTTCGGTGGCCCCGCTACTGATCTCGTCCTTCGCGTTCAACTTCAACAACTTCAACATCATCTACATGTTGACCAACGGTGGGCCACGCATTCAGGACTCCGATCTCGGCGTCGGCTCGACCGACATCCTGATCTCCATGGTCTATAAGGTGGCCTTCGAAGGCGCCAACCGTGACTACGGACTTGCCAGCGCCTTCTCCATCATCATCTTCGTGATCGTGGCGATTATCGCGGTGATCAGCTTCAAACAGACCAAGGCGTTGGAGGACTTGAACTAATGACGACGCTCAAACTCACCCCGACCCGCCGCACCTTTGGCCAGTGGTTCGCAGCCACCGGCTGGCGACACCTGATTGGTGTTGCCCTGGTCATCTACTCGGCGTTCCCGCTACTCTACGTGCTCTCGGCCTCGCTGAACTCCGAAGGTACCCTGCTGTCCTCGAACGGTCTCTTCCAGGCCGTGAGTCTCGATAGCTACGTTGAGCTCTTCCAGAACCCGCAGCGCCCCTTTGCCGCATGGTTCGTCAACACGCTGTTCATCGGCCTGACCACCTCGGTGGCTTCGGTGCTGTTGGGAGCCATGGCCGCCTACAGCTTCTCCCGCATGCGGTTCCGCGGACGTCGTTTTGGGCTGGTATCGCTGCTCGTGGTGCAGATCTTCCCGCAGCTGCTGGCCGTGGTGGCCATCTTCATCCTGCTGACCACCCTGGGTGATGTGTTCCCGATCCTCGGTATCGATAACCAGATCGCGCTGATCATGGTGTACCTCGGCGGGGCGCTCGGCATGAACACCTACCTGATGTATGGCTTCTTTAACACCGTGCCCGTGGAAATCGACGAAGCCGCCAAGATTGATGGAGCCGGTCACGCCCGGATCTTCTTCACCATCATTCTGCGTCTGGTGGCTCCGATCCTTGCCGTGGTCTCGTTGCTCTCCTTCATCGGTACGACCTCAGACTTCGTGATCGCCTCCGTGGTGCTGGTTTCACCCGAGAACCAGACGCTTGCGGTGGGCTTGTTCCAGTACGTCTCGGAAGAATTTACCTCTAACTGGTCGGTCTTTGCCGCCGGTGCGGTCCTAGCGGCCATCCCCGTGATGGCGCTGTTCCTCTTCCTCCAGAAGTACATCGTCGGCGGTCTCACCGCCGGATCGGTCAAATAACCAGTCACGACAGCGAACGGGCCCGGGAGAACCCCCGGGTCCGTTCGCGTTGGCCTCACATAGTTGTTCGTATCCTCCCCCACCTGGTGTTGGCAGGGTATCGTGAGACTCTCGACTCAAGGTCGACTATGAATCTGTGCCCACCGTAATGCAAAGTGGTACCACCTCTCGCACCAGTAGGAGGCAAGATGGCAATCACGACCAGCGAGGCGCGCCGCGATCTCTTAGCACTCATCGAACGAGTGAATCTCGATCACAATGAAGTGGAGATTACCTCCAAGCGGGGATCGGCGGTTCTCATGTCAAAAGACGAGTATGACGCTCTTGTTGAAACCAGCTACCTGTTGCGTTCACCAAAGAACGCAGTACGCCTGCTTGCCGCACTTGAGATCGCTCGAGATGGCCAAATTGAAGAGCGCGGGCTTATCGACCCATGAGCGGCAGGCTACTGGTCGGGACCGTAGGGGTGTGGGAAGGCCATTTATTTAGGCAGAGTCAGGATCGCAAAACTCTCCAAATGCGTTAACTTGCGACGACCGGACCATAACGATTCTGCAGGCTAACTACCATTACTAACCTGCTGCCTTGGGCACTAACCTCGCCCCAGAGATCTTTGTGCCTCACGGTAGTTCCTGCGACACTGCCCGTTTGAAGCCGGTCTGGTGATCGATGATTTGCGTCGGCTTCTCGGTGTAGGGATTCGGCCAATCTTCAAGATCAGCAAAAGCTTCGGCCAACAAACCCTTGCGGGACGTTGGCCGAAGCTTTATATGTTCGCGGGGAATCCGGTGCGTGGTTAGCTCGGGCGGAATCCGGAGATCATCGGGCACTCGAAGGGATCGCGGGCCGAGAGGCCCACCTTGTTCAGGTAGCTAATGACCTGTGCGTAGGATTCACGGACCGAGGCGACGGTGTAGGGGATCTGGTGTTCGGCGCAGTATTTACGCACGATCTGTGAGACCGCGGCCAGATTGGCACGTGGCATCGCGGGGAACAGGTGGTGTTCCACCTGATAGTTCAGGCCGCCGAACACGGTAGAGATTACCGAGTTACCCCAGCGGCTGCGCGCCATCACATTGCGGCTGGTGAGCACCTGACGGGAGAAGAAATCGATCTTGGCGTTCTGCGGAACCATGGGCATGCCCTTGTGGTTCGGGGCAAAGGAACCACCCATGTAGATGCCGAACACGGCCAACTGCACGCCCAGGAAAGCAAAGGCCATTCCGACGGGCAAGAAGATGAACAACAAGGTGACGTAGATGCCAACACGGATGGCGATGGTGCCCAGCTCTCGCTTGCGGCGCTTGGCGCGTTGAGCGGTGAACAAGTGCCGAATCGACTGATAGTGCAGATTCAAACCCTCGAGTGTGAGTAGCGGGAAAAACAGGTAGCCCTGACGTTCGGTGATCCAGCGCAGCACCCCGCGCTGGCGCTTGGCGTCCTCCGGCTGGAAGGAGATGGTGTCCCATTCAATGTCGGGGTCCTTGCCGATGGTATTCGGCGTGGCGTGGTGCTTGCTGTGCTTATGCATCCACCATTGGTAGCTGATTCCCACCACGCCATTAGCGAGGAAACGGCCAAGCCGGTCGTTGTTTTTCCCCGAGGTGAGGATCTGTCGGTGGGCCGCCTCATGGGCGAGGAAGGCGAACTGCGTTAGCAGTACGCCGAGCGCGCCAGCAATCAGCAACTGATACCAGCTATGCCCAAGCAGCACGAATCCCGCGATGGCTCCGCCGAGCAACGCGGTCAGGGCGATACCCATCCCGAGGTAGTGCCCGCGACGTCGGCCGGTGAGCCCAGCTTCCTGAACCAAGCGTTTGACGTGGAAAAAGCTCTTGGGGTCGCCCGGACGAACTTCGGGCGTCGAGGGAGCTGGAGGGGTGAGAAGTGTGGATCGGGTGAAACTCAACGAGTGGATCCTGACGGTGGTACGCGGCGACCTTGCAGTCGAAAGAACTGAAAGGCTCGGCTCCTATACCTTGAGTCTACGCACTGCACCTGTGTGTGCCCTGATCTTTTGAAAGTTTTTCTGCGTGCGAAACCGTTGTTCTGCATCCAGTTACT
Organism: Glutamicibacter sp. PS; assembly: GCA_031317595.1. Lineage (GTDB taxonomy): Bacteria > Actinomycetota > Actinomycetes > Actinomycetales > Micrococcaceae > Glutamicibacter > Glutamicibacter endophyticus. The sequence continues at coordinate 1,345,010 of JANCMB010000001.1, read as the reverse complement.
TGTGCGGCTTGGTCAGCTCGGAGAGTCAGGAAATACGAGACTCTAGTTGGCAAAGCTTATGGGCCCTCTACTCCGCCGATTTGGAATTGGCTCGGCGCGGCACCTAATCGTTTTCGGGTGCCTTGCGCATTGCATCGCTGACACCCTGAGGGAACCACTCTCGCTAAGTGCGTGCTCTCGAAGCCAGATCGGCCTTCGCAGCGGCGAACTGCTCGTAAGGGTCGTGCGTGACACCTAATTGATGGCTCGTACCTCAAGATAGGATTCATAGCCACTGTGTTAGATGGACACCTGTCCCTGGGCCGGTCTGAGTTCCACGATCCCAGTGGTGCCTCGGGTACGGGATCTGCGGGTACGGGATATCGCCACGATGCCGGTGCGGAGCGAAGCGACGAAGTGTTTCACGGGTTGTAGGCCGTCAACATCCAGAAGATTGGTGAGTTCGTCGAGCAGGACGGCATCGAAGCGGCTCAGTAGCAGGGCAACTAGCAAGAGTCGGGCGGTCTGGCCACCCGGCAGCGCGGTCATATGCGTGGTTGCTGGCAGGGTGACACCGAGTTCGTTAAGCACAATGGGAATACGGTCCTCAGGGTCGGCTACACCGCGAGTGATTCAATGATCGAGGGCCGCCGCCAATGCGTCGTCGGCGCTCGGCCTCCCCGAGCCAAGGGCCTCGGCGAGAAGTCTCCATGGCAGTCGTCGCATGGACGCATCTGGCCGATGAATGCACTATCCGGTGAGGTAGACACCGAGCCGGACAGTGGTGCAGCGACCCCGGCCAATAGCCGCAACAGTGTGCTTTTCCGGCGCCGTTCGCCCCGACTAGTCCAAAGAGGTCACCGGGAGCCAGAGTGAAATTCAGATCTGAGAAAAGGGTGCGATGCCCGTGGCCTCCGGCGAGATCCTTGGCCACTAAAGTTGCGCTCATTTCGGTAATTCTAGCTCGCCTGAGTCGTCTAGTTCGCGGACTTGCAACCTGTCTCCGCCGCGGACAAGTTCGAGGCGTCCGTCGCGTGACTCCACGGACCAACCGTGGACCGGAAAGTTTCCGTCCGGGTAATCTCCGCGACCAGCCAGTTCAAAGGTGATCGGCGCGGTCTGTCGATAGACCCGGAAAGACTCATATCTCATTCCACTAGGACAGACGACCACGCTATACCCATCGACTGAGTGGGCCTTCGCGCACGGAAAAAGATTTGGACCAAGCAGGGTTAGGCCAAGAAAAAAGAGCCAACACAACACGCCGAGCACGGTCGCGAGGACGGCAAGGATCCACGCAGCATCTCGCTGCCACACCTTCGTCAGCGCACCGATCGCCGGAGGAAGCAGGTTATATAGCCCCATCGCCGTACACAGTCCGCTGAATAACACGGAGAGGACAACGTAATGACCGACATCCACCCCGAGATACAGAATCAGCCGCAGGTCAGTGGTAAAGGCCTGTGAGTACACGGCGTAGGCACAGTAGAACAGCAACGCCATCAGCGTGAAGACCAGTCCAAGGTGAATTCGCCGTCGCAAGGACCGTGGCGCTTCGGCTACAAACTGCTGTTGAGTGTCCAACCGTTTACCTCGCTTGTCTCGCGCGGGCGCAATCCGTTCGCCCCCGGCCAGGACCCGATACCTGCACCATGCCTGCTTGAAGCCTACCGGGCCGTTTGGGCAAGCCGCGGAACATGCAACGATCTGATGGGGTGAGGCACGTGCAATAACCGCTCGGCGCACGCAAAAGCCCGCCGCCGGCACAGGATCATCCTGCGCCGGCGGCGGGCCGAGCAACCCATGGTGGGTGTGCGGGTTTTAGAGCTGGTTGCCCAACTTAAAGCCCTTGGAGGCTTGACCGTGGTAGCTACCGGTCTCGTCACCCGAGCGGGTGTAGGAGAAGCCGTCGGCGCCTACGGTGACCTCCATTTCGGAGTCATCGGTGCGCTCGATGACTTCCTGCACGTTGCCGTCGAGATCCAGCACGTAGGAAGCCTCGGTGTACCAGGAGGGGACCACCGGGTTGCCCCACCAGTCGCGGCGCTGGTTATCGTGCACATCCCAGGTGATGACCGGGTTGTCCGGGTCGCCGGTGTAGTAATCCTGGGTGTAGATCTCAATGCGGTGACCATCGGGATCCAGAATGTACAGGTAGAAGGCGTTGGACACACCGTGACGGCCAGGGCCGCGCTCGATGCGATCCGAGATGCGTAGCGCACCCATCTTGTCGCAGATCTGGATGATGTTGTGCTTCTCGTGAGTGGAGAAGGCCACGTGGTGCAAACGCGGACCATTGCCACCGGTCAGCGCCGTGTCATGCACGGTGCCCTTGCGGTGCATCCAGGCGGCGTAGGTGGTGCCAGCCTCATCCTGGATGTCCTCGGTGACGCGGAAGCCCAGATCCTCAAGGTACTTGCGGCCGCGCGGCACGTCCGGGGTGACCTGGTTGAAGTGATCCAAGCGGACCAGTTCGCCAGCGGAGTACAGGTCGTAGCGCATGTGTAGACGCTCCACATGCTCGGTTTCGAAGAAGAACTCGTAGGGGAACCCCAGCGGATCTTCGACGCGTACCGCATCCCCGATGCCCTTGACGAAACCCTCGCTGCGGCGTTCGGTGCGGCAACCCAGTTCCTTGTAGTAGGCCTCGGCCTTGTCCACGTCCTCGGTGGAACGTACGCGGAAGGCCATGGCCTTCAGCGCGGCCACCGGGCCCTTGGTGAGGACCAGATTGTGGTGGATGAACTCCTCGAAGGAGCGCAGGTAGATCTGGTTCTCGTCTTCCTCGGTGACGTGCAGCCCGAGCACGTCGACGTAGAACTTGCGCGAGGCCTCCAGATCGGTGACGACTAGCTCGGCGTAGGCACAGCGCAGGATGTCCGGGGCTTGGACGCTGGGCTTAGGGATTTCGTTGCTCATGAGATGCTCCTTTGCAAAAGATGGGGCCGGGGCCTAGGCGCCGAACTTCGGGGTGTGCACGTCGCCGAGCGTGATGTGCACGGCCTGCTGGTCGGTGTAGAAGTCGATGGAACGGTAACCGCCCTCGTGGCCCAGGCCCGAGGCCTTCACACCGCCGAAGGGGCTACGTAGGTCACGCACGTTGTGCGAGTTGAGCCACACCATGCCGGCCTCGATGGACTGGGCGAAGTTGTGGGCGCGCTTGAGGTCGTTGGTCCACAGGTACGCGGCCAGGCCGTACTTGGTGTTGTTGGCCAGCTCGAGCGCTTCCTCTTCGGTGTCAAACGGGGTGATCGCCACCACCGGGCCGAAGATTTCTTCCTGGAAGATTCGGGCGTCCGGGGCCACGTCGGCGAAGACGGTCGGGGCCACGTAGGAGCCGTTTTCCTGACCCTCGGGCAGGTGTTCTGGACGACCGCCACCGGCAACCAGGCGGCCCTCGGACTTACCGATTTCGACGTAGCTCATCACCTTGTCGTAGTGCTCCGGGTGAACCAGCGCACCAACCTGGGTGGCCGGGTCATGTGGGTCACCGACCTTGATGTTCTTCGCACGAGCGGCATAGGTCTCGACGAACTTTTCGTAGATGCCGCGCTGGACCAAAATGCGCGAACCGGCGGTGCAGCGCTCGCCGTTGAGCGAGAACACTCCAAAGAGCGTGGAGTCGATGGCCGCATCGAAGTCGGCGTCTTCGAAGACGATGGCAGGGGACTTGCCACCCAACTCCATGCTCATTCCCTTGAGGTGTGCGGCGCAGTTGCGGTAGATCAGCTGACCGGTGGAGGATTCGCCGGTGAAGGAGATCAGCGGAACGTTCGGGTGCTTGACCAGCGCGTCGCCCGCTTCTTCACCGATGCCGTTGACCAGATTGAACACGCCAGCCGGAAGGCCGGCGGATTCGAAGATCTCGGCCCACAGCGAGGCGGAGAGCGGGGTAAATTCGGCCGGCTTGAGCACCACGGTGCAACCGGACGCGATGGACGGAGCCAGTTTCCAGGACTCCAGCATGAACGGGGTGTTCCACGGGGTGATCAGCCCGGCCACGCCAATCGGCTTGCGGTTCACGTAGTTGATTTGCGAACCCGGAACCTTCAAGGCGTTGTCCTGCTGGGCAACGATCAGGTCGGCGAAGAAGCGGAAGTTCTCCGCCGCACGCTGCGCCTGGCCCTTGGCCTGGGTGATCGGCAGGCCGGTGTCGAAGGTTTCCATCTCGGCCAGACGGTCCTGCTGGGCCACCACGGCGTCGGCGATGGCGTAAAGAACATTGGCGCGTTCGCGCGGCTTCATCTTCGGCCAAGGGCCGTTGGTGAAGGCCTCGGAGGCGGCAGCGACGGCAGCGTCGATGTCGGCCTGCTGGCCGGCGGCGGCCGTGGCGTAGGGGGTGTTGGTGACCGGGTCGAGAATCTCAAAGGTCTCGCCGTTGATCGAATCGACCCACTGGCCACCGATGTAGTGCTTCAGATGCGTGGGCAGGTTCTCGGGAACGAAGTGCTTGCTCATGGAATATTGTCCTTTCGCTGATCGTGCGTTGGGTCTGTGGGGTTAGAGCGTCGAGGGCGGAAGCCCGGCGCGTTCCAGGTAGGCGTTGAGGGTGTTGGTGCGGTGTTCACGGGCGGCCAATTCGATGGTGCGCGCATCGGCGTTGGAGGCGATCAGTTCGAGTAGCCGGTCATGTTCCTCCACGGAGGCGTGCGCCCGGTTCGGAATCTGGGTGAAGGAGCTCGAACGCATCGCGGCCAGTCGCCGCCAGCCGCGCTGAACCAAATCCAGAATGTGCGGGTTCGGGCAGCGGCCGTAGAGCAGCTGGTGGAACTCGTTGTTCAGCATGGTGAAGCTGACCGGATCGAAATCACTGAGGCATTGGCGCATGCGATCGTTGAGTTCGCGGGCCTGGGCCAACCATTGCTCGTCCATCAGCGGGGCGGCCAGCGCGGTGGCAGCCGGCTCGATCACGGACAGGGTCTGCATGGTGTGCAGGTACAGGGTCGAATCCACATTGGCCACGGTGGCACCGACATTGCGGGTGAAGTTCACCAGCCCTTCGGCTTCGAGGCGACGGATCGCCTCGCGCACCGGTACCACCGAGCAACCGAGTTCATCGGCGATCGTGCCCAGTACGAGGCGGTAGCCGGGGGAGTAGTCCCCGTCGGAGATGCGCTGTGAAATCAGCGCGTAGGCGGCCTCGGATTTCGACGGGCTCATTACAACTCCCATGAGTCCAGCTCCGGGCTACCGGCATCCTTCCACGCCTGGTACTTGGCCTTCCATTCGGCATTCATCGGGAACAATCCCTCGATGCCGTGTCCACGCTTGACCATGGCGAAGATGAACTCGTCATTGGATTCGGTGACGGCGGCTTCCGCGGCTACCTCGGCGACCAACGCCGGGGGGATCACCACGATGCCGTCGGAATCGGCGACGATCACATCCCCGGGCTGGACCGAGACGCCGCCGCAAGCCACGGTGATGTCGCGGTCCCAGGCCACATGCTTGCGGCCAAGCACGGCCGGGTGGGCGCCGTTGTAGAACACCGGGATATCTAGTTCCGTCACGGCATTCAGGTCGCGCACGCCGCCGTCGGTGATGATGCCGGCGGCGCCGAGGGTTTGGCTACGCAGCGCCAGGATGTCGCCGAGGGTGGCCGAGCCGGTTTCGCCGCGGGCCTCCATGACCAGGATCTCCCCGTCCTTGACCGCGTCGATGGCCTGCTTCTGAACGTTGTATCCGCCGCCGTGGGCGTTGAAGAGGTCTTCGCGGTTCGGGATGTATCGCAGAGTGCGTGCGGTGCCAATCACGCGTTGCATGCCCTTGGTGGCGCCGGGGACCTCGATGTTGACGTTATTCAGGCCGCGCTTGCGCAAGGTGGCGGAGAGCGTGGCGGTGGCCACGGATTCGAGCTGGGTGCGCACCTCATCGGTGAGTACATCCTTGCCGGTAAGCACCGGGGCGAGCCCGGCGGATTCGCGGTCCCCGTAGGCGTCTTCCTTGTCCTTCTCGTTGACCTGCGGCTGGTTGCCAAAGTCGGCGAAGGTTTCGGTGCCCTGGACGGCGGTGGTCTTCAGCTTGCCGGTGCTGGCCCCGGTGAGCAGGTCGGTGACTTCGACCTCAACCACGTCGCCGGGGAAGAAAACCGTGGAACCGGCCGGGGTGCCAGTGAGGATGATGTCGCCCGGGTGCAGGGTCATCTGCTGGGATAGGTCGGCGATGATCTGGGCGAAAGAGAAGAGTAGTTCGGAGGTGTCTGCATCTTGGGCGAGCTCGCCGTTGACCCAGGTCTGCACGCGCAACTTGGACGGATCGATGGCGGCGGCGTCCAGTGCGGTGGGGCCGAGTGGCGTGTAGCCGTCTCCGGACTTCGAACGAATGTTGGAACCCTTATCGGCGTACTTCATGTCGTGAACGCCTAGGTCGTTGGAGGCCGTGATGGAACCGACGTAGCTCCATGCGTTCTCGACCGAGACGCGACGGGCGGCGGTGCCCATGATCAAGGCGATCTCGCCTTCAAAGGCAAGTAGTTCCGTGCCGGCGGGACGTTCGACAGTGGAGCCGCTGGTGGCCAACGAGCTGGAGGCCTTCATGAAGTAGCTCGGGAACTTCGGGGTGCGTCCCCTCTGGGCAGCGCGCGAGGCGTAGCTCAGGTGGACGGCCAAGACCTTGCCGGCCTTTGCGAAGGTCGTTTCATCCACCGTGATCGGGGTGCTCATCAATCGTCCCTCTTTCGTCGTACATCAAATCGTATACGATCTAGTGTGATGCGAGTCTCCGTCGTTGTCAAGGGGGGTGAACGACGAGTCTCCAATACCGCTCAACGCTCGGCGGCACTAAGGACGGAGCCCACGTTTCGGCTTTGGTCCGGGTGCCAGATGAAGCGGCCTATGCCCCAAGGGTCATTTCCGCGATCTATCCCAACGAGTCGTATGAAGTCGACGAAGAAATTTTGGGACAATCTAGGATGCGGCTGGCCCATTGAGTCCGGGCCCGTCGGCTCATGCAATCGGCAGCCCAGTTACCGTGAGATCCAAGCCCGAATAACATGGCAATAACGTTTACCGACGGTGAGAGAGGCCCAATATGGCACTGTCCCAACGCGAAACTATTCGCGTGCTGCAAGAATTGGGGTGGATGCCCCTCAAGGTTGCCGGAGGCGCGGAATGCCGGATGGTTCAGGCGGACAGAGTGCTCACCATTCTGCCTAAGCTCACCACGGGTTCACGGCAAACTCTTCGGCTGAATCCAGGAGTGGGAACATACGAATTTGACCGGGCCTATGCCACGATTAGTGGCCGGCAGGGCGGCGACACGCAGCCCATCGTCCATGCTTTTGGTGAGGTTGGAGCCGTACATGCCGAGCTCCTGACCCCCGAGGACATCCGGGGCCTCTCCGGACGTGTGATTGCGTGGGGGCAGAACCAAAACCTGGATGCATTCGTGCATGAGTTGTGCTCAGCGGCGACGGACAGTCCCGGAAATTTGCCGGTCAAGCACCTTGCCGCACTGTCCTTGGCGGGGGACCTTGACCGGCTGGAGCATTATCTGGCCGCTTTCGAGCGGGGTGACCGGTTGGGATTCGTGCCGTACATCGACACCGGTTACCTAGAACGCGCGATTACCTACGCGACATCGAAGGCCAAAGAATAGCGGTCGGCAGGATTAGGCGCGACGGAACCCGCAGGCCATCGGTTGAGGGCGCACGGCAATCGAGCCTTGAACGTCCACGAAGAATCCCCCACTGCAACTTCGCGGCAAGCGGCTCGAGCCAATCCTTCCATTGCCTCGAGCTGTCATTGCCGGTCCGCCGCACGTGAGGCATAGGCCGGCGATTACCGGCTACAAGGTCACCTGCCCGTTGACGCAGTGGGTGACTTCGCCAGCGACCCAGATGTCTTCGGCTTCGACGGAGACATGGACTCGACCTTCATAGCCGATCGCGGTTCCCTGCGCGGCGATGTAATTGGTACCGGCCACACCGGTGTCCATTAGCCACCGAGCTAAACCGGCGTTCAGGCTCCCAGTTACCGGATCTTCCCACACGGGATCGCCACCGACGAATGCACGGACCTCGAAGTCCACTTCATGGCCGGGCTCATGGGGGCCGACGACGCCAATGCACAGGGAACCGAGATTGGCTGGATCGGGAGCGAGTGCAAGCACCTCGGCTGCTGAAGCGAGCCGGATGCCAATCCATTCCGGGCCGTTGACGATCCATGAAGCGTCGAGGATGAGCTCGCGAGGAATGCTCAGAGCTCGAGCAATTTCGTGGATTAGAGGTTCGTCCGCCCGTTCATAGCGAGTCAGCGGTGGGGCCGCGAAAGCAAAGCGTCCGTCCTTCACCCGCACGGTCACCAGCCCGGCACCACATTCCTGAACGAGATATCCCTCCCGTCGCGGAACGCCGCCGGCGCCCAACCACGCCGCAGCCGAGCCGAGGGTCGGGTGCCCGGCAAAGGGCAGCTCATGCGTGGCCGAGAAGATCCGCACGCGATAGTCGGCTGCCGGATCGGACGGTGGCAACAGGAAGGTGGTCTCGGCCAGGTTCGTCCACTTCGCGAAGCGTTGCATTTGATCGCTGTCCAACCCCCGAGCGTCATGAACCACCGCTAAGGGATTACCGCGATATGTGGTTGGCGAGAAAACATCTACTTCACTGTAATTTCGTGCGATCACGCCTCTAACCTAACAGGTTGCAAGGTACGCTTCTGACGTGCGCCGCAGGTACGAGGCTGAACCTTCCTATGCCGCCGAGCTGCTCGCCGAGATAGGCTCGTTCTAGGACCCAATGTGGCCGACCGTATTGGTATCGCGGGGAGGAGCAGTATGGCTGAAACGCTGCGTCGCGATTCCGCGCGCACTTTCTGTCTCACGCGGGACGAAGTCTCGCTATGCCTCACGGACCTTGGTGGTTCCGGCGCTCCGGTACTCCTGTTGCACGGCCTAGCCGGAAGTTCTCGGGAACTGCGCGCCACGGCGCACGAACTTTCAGGTACCTACCGCGTCCTGCTGATGGATCAACGGGGGCATGGGCGAAGTACTCGTCGCCCATCTGATCTCTCGCGTGATGCGTTCGTAGCGGATGTCGAATACGTACTCGAGAACGTGCTGATGGGTGAGCCCTGCGCGTTGATCGGACAATCCATGGGCGCGCATACTGCTTTCCTGACCGCTGCCAAGCGACCGGATCTTGTTCGGCAACTGATTATGCTCGAAGGGCATCCTGCGGGTAACGAGAATCCTCAAGCTGCCGCCAACTTGGGGCGGTTTTTCGCGTCCTGGCCGGTGCCCTTCGGCGACGAGGTTGCAGCGCGGCACTTCCTTGGCGACCACGCGCTGGCAACAGCATGGATCGCAGATATGGAACGCGCGTCTCAGGGCCTGGTCCCACGTTTCGATGCCGACATCATGCAGGAAACCATTGCTGGCGTTCATCAGCCGCGCTGGACCGAGTGGGAGAGACTGCAGGTGCCTACGCTGGCTGTGTTTGCTCGCCGGAGCTTGTTCAATTCGGTGGCACGGGAAGAACTCAATCGCCGTCGACCGGCTACTGAGGTGATCGAACTGGCCGGCGGAACCCATGATGCGCATCTTGATGCATTCGACGAATGGATGCATGCGCTGCGCGCTTGGGTGCAGTGAGCCAAATACCGCTTCGACCCGAGATGCCATGGGCTTTAGTGCGCGAAACGGGCCCGGGGAACCCCGGGCCCGTGCAGCAACCTGCCCAGCGGTCAGGCTACAGCTTGTCGCGGAAGAACGGGATAACCCGTTCGAGGGCCTGGCCAGCTCCGTGTCCACGGTCATACAGGTCATAGTGGGAAACATTCTCCAGCACAACCAATTCCTTTTCCTGCGAGGCGGCCTTCTCGTAAATGGTGTGGCCATCCTTGTAGGCGCCGAAGGCTCCCTGCTTGTCGCCGACGACAATTAGCAACGGCTGGTCGAGCAGTTCGTCGGCCAGGTGGAACGCGTCCCAGCCCATGGCGGAGGAGGCATGGCTGAGCACCATGGTGGTGCAGCCGTTGGCGCTTTGACCGCGCTCGGTGCGGTAGTAGTCGAAGGCTTCGACAATGTCGATGTCTCCGACGGTGTCTGCGGCCTCGGCAGTGTCCGGTAGGAAGTTGGCGACTGGTGCTTCGGCACCGCGGACGCTGGCGGTGCGTAGGTCGCCGAAACCGGCGAGGGCCTGCAAGACACCGCCGTTGAAGGCCGCGCTCTCGCGCTGCATGCGCCCGAAATTCACGCCGGTGATGGACACGACCGCCTTGAAGCGCTTCTCGGTCAGGGCGGCATTCAGCGTGTAGCCGCCACCACCGCAGATGCCCAGCACGCCGATCCGCTCAGCGTCCACATAGGGCAGGGTGACGAGGTAGTCGACGACCCGTCGGAAGTCCTCCACACGCTGGGCGGGATCTTCGAGGAAGCGCGGCGTTCCGCCGCTGGCACCCTGGAAGCTGGCGTCGAAGGCAATGGCGACGAAGCCTGCCTCGGCCAGCGCTTGGGCATAGATATTGCCGGAGGTCTGCTCCTTGCAGCTGCCGATGGGGTGCGCGACGACGATGCTCGGGTAGCTGTTCTCGGCCGTGAAATCGGCCGGGAAGTACAGATCCGCGGCGATATCCCAATACATGTCGGCATTGCGGAAGGTAACGTTTTCGATGGTTGAGGTAGCCATGATGCTCCTTGTGGCAGTTGGTGTTCTTTCCTCATCCAGTCTGCTCGGCTCCGAGATGAGCAAACAGATCGGGCATCAGCCTAGGAATGAATTATCCTAGGCAAGAGTGCTTGCCAGCGTCCTAGGATTAACTGCATGGCCACTAATTCCCAGCTCAAGGTACTCGGCGATTTCCTCAAGGCCAGGCGCAGTGAGGTGCCGCCGGAGAATATTCCGGAGCAGCTGGTCAGCTATGCAACGCATCGACGCGTCAAGGGACTTCGCCGGGAGGAAGTCGCCCAGCTGGTCGCGGTGAGTCCCGATTACTATGCCCGCGTTGAGCAGGGGCGGCTGGCCCCCTCGGAACAGGTGTTGCAGGCACTGGGACGCGTATTTTCCCTCTCTGCCGAGCAGCGGGCCTATGCCGAAGATCTGCTGAACCGGGCGCGCGGCTATGTAGAACCGGCCCCGGGCGTCGAACGGACAAATCAGCGGCTGCAATTATTGTTGGAGCAACTGAACGAACTACCCGCAATGGTGCTCGGTCCCCGGTTGGAGGTCTTGGCCTGGAACGAGCTGGCGTCGGCGTTGATCATCGATTTTTCGTCCTTGCCGGCCAGCGACCGGAATTACGCGGTCATCACCTTCACCTACCCGCAGATGCGGGATTTCTATGAGGATTGGGATTCGGTGGCCCGAACCTGTGTGGGATTGCTGCGCCGTGAGGCGGTGAGCAACCCGGATGATCCGCAATTGGCGGCGCTCGTAGGGCGGCTCTCTATTGCCAGCGAGGAGTTTCGCCGTTGGTGGGCCGAGCACCGCGTGTCAGATCAGGATTTCGGCGCGAAGTACATAAACCACCCGCAGCTCGGACGGGTCTTGCTGAACTGGGATGCCTTCAGTTATTCGGGGTCGGGCCGCCAACAACTCATACTTTGGTCGGCCGACAAGGGGTCGGCCGACGCCGAGGCGTTGAAAGAACTAGCTCGAGGCGTGAACCCGTGAATGACCATGGCGCGGATGGACGTCAGTACGATCGGCGTCGAGTGAGGTAATCTGCGAGCAAAGCTATGCCTGTGTTTCGCGCACGACATTCGATAACAAACGGCTTGCGGCGCGATCTGCTTCGCCGACTCGCGAACCTACCGAAAACTGTGGACAGATTGCAAATCTTGTGTTTGCGCATGCGAAGGCGGCTTGGCGCCAGGCCGGTCCGCAGACGTCCGCCCTTCGTGGCGTTCTCGGCGGCGAAATAAGTGACAGGCGGGGGAGCGGAGCCGCGTGCAGCCTTCTACGCAAATCTCGCGACCAAACCGACCGCCGTGAGTGCCCAAAACGCAAGCCAAACGTATCCAAGGATCAGTCCCGTCAGCGCCATTCCGGACCCACGTTCGCCGGTGCGTTTGATCTGGCTAAGGGCAATGTGGCCAAAAATTATTCCGAACAATCCAGTGAAGATTCCCAGTACAAGAGCCATGACCGCGAACACGTTGGTACCTGGGGGAGCACTCTGTTGATAGATCGGCTGCCCGTTCATGGTGTAGCCGACTTGGGTGCCTGAACCTTGGAGTCCGTTGGTCCGGATCATAGACGTGTGCTGCTGCGCAGCTTTTGAATTGCTGGCTAGAACCACCGCAATAACGACCACCACTGCAATTACTGTTACGAATGTCAGCAGCATGACCAGGTGCCATCCTTGTAGTCCACCCATTGCTAAACCTCGGTTTCTTTTCAGCTGCTAGCGCTCGAAACCTGTGCGTGACAGTGCTTGGGCTTGAGTGTACAGGTAAGTCCAGATGATGGGAATTCCCGATCGGACTCACTTGATTTGCGGTGTTCCGCCGATTGCGCGAAGCCGAAGCGCCGATATCCCCCTCGGGTGGACGGTGGATCTTCAAGGTGTGGGATCGGTTTTGAACTTCTGGCGATCTCCTATCCGGCGCCGTGACGTGCAGGCCGGAGTCAACATTCGAGGCGCGATGACATAGGTTTCCGATCTCGCATTACGCGGGCGGGAAAGGAGTGGCGCCGGCGATACTGCTAGGCCGCCTTTCGCCTGGCAGGGTCTATGTCCGCGTCGCTAGGCGGTCCGTCGGTGCGCGCGCCTACCATTGCTTGCCGGGTCACCGCTCACAGTATGGAGGTGAGGGTGCCTCCATCGGCGCGGAGGGTGGCGCCGTTGGTAGCCGAAGCGCGGGGACTGCATGTGAAGGCCACTAGATCTGCGATTTCGCGTGGCTCGATGAAACGCTCCAGAAGCGTGGTGGTGTTCTGTGCAATGACGGACTGCTTGATCTCCTCGGCGGGCACTTGCTGGGCCATAGCCAGCGCGGAGACTGCCGATGCGACGCCCTCGGAATAGGTTGGCCCGCCAAGAACCGTATTGACGGTCACCTCGGTGCCACGGGTGAGTTTGGCTAGCCCATTACCCAAAGCCAGCATGGCGGATTTGGTTGTTCCGTAATGGATCATGTCGGCCGGAATGTTAACCCCGGATTCGCTGCTAATGAAAATGATGCGGCCCCAACCGCGCGTCACCATGCCGGGTAATAGTTGCCGTGAGAGTCGGACGCCGCTCATGAGATTGATATCGACATACTGTTGCCACTGTGCATCGCTGAGCGTCGTGAAGTCCGCAAGGCCGAATACCCCGACGTTATTGATCAGAATGTCGACTTCGCCCAGCTGCTCCAAGAGCTCGCTAACCTGCTCGGGCTCCGATAAATCGGCGGTGATCCCGGAAACGTGGGCGCCGGGGCAGTCCTCGCGTAACCGAGTAACGGCTTCGACGAGTCGTTGTGAATTACGGCCGTTGAGAACTACGTGGGTTCCCTCGGAAGCCAAGGTGGCCGCGACAGCGTAGCCAATGCCCTGGGTCGAGCCGCTGATGAACGCTCGTTTGCCCTCAAGTTGAAGATCCAATTTTGTTTCCCTCTCGTGGCCCTCATGGAGACCTTCCTTGTGTGAATGAGATACCGATCGTAGGTCCACTTTGCTTGCTTAAGCAAGTCATTTAACTTGCTTGGGAAAGATAAAAACCCGATCTTTCCAACTGCTTTGGTAGCATGGTTGCATGAGAACTTCCGCTGACGAAGCTGAATTGAGTGGCGAGAGCCTCGAGATCTGGTCGTCCGTTGCGACCCTCTTGGAGCGGCTACCCGCTGCACTGGACGCCCAATTGCAGGCCGACAGTGGTCTTACGCATTTCGAGTACGGCCTGATGTATGCGCTCAGCGAAGCGCCGGAGCGTACCTTGCGGATGAGCACGCTGGCGGGCTTTGCCAATTCGACCTTGTCGCGGCTTTCGCGGGGGATCGCACGACTGGAAAAGAATCAGTGGGTCTACCGGCAACCCGATCCGAGCGATGGGCGCTACACCTTGGCGATCTTAACCGAGGACGGTGCTAGAAAGGTCGCTCAAGCGCGACCCGGGCACGAAGCACTGGTGCAACGGGTGGTCTTCGGGGCGTTGACCAAGGCACAAGCTCGACACTTGTCGACCATCAGCCAGCGCATTTGCGCCTCGATCAGCTCCGCTCCGGCCTGGAAGCCGTCCGCGCGCAGGTCATCGTCGAGCGATAAATAGGCTCGAGCGTGTGGCGGCATTGGCAGATATCGAATCGGATTGTGCGTGCTAGAACGTGAAGTTCTTGATCTTTTTAGTCGGTGCCCAAGCCAGCGCGTACTCGTGCTGAGCCCCCGGTTCTCGAGCGGCGATCAAGGTGCGCTGGATTAGATCGTGTTCTCTGCCGAAGGCTCGAAGCGCTTTAACTCCGAGCTTGCAGTCCACCACGCGGCAAAAAAGATTGATGCGAGTGCCCTCGAGCCCCGATTCCGTTGGAGGGGTTCCACCGATGTCGTAGCCGTCATAATGGCCCAGCCCCAGCCAGCCGAGCTTCTCATTGAGCTCGCCGGTTCCTTCGGCGAGCACCCATTCGGCCAGGGGCCCGTCCGGCTCGGTCCAGATCTGCAGCACGGCCCAGCCCATTTCGTCGTCGGCAAGTTCCCGGTACCCGTCGGCCGTTGCCTGTGCGAGGAACTGGGCGAGCTGCTCGGTGGCCGTGGGATTGTTGGGCCAGGTCTTGCTCTTGACGCTGCGTGCTTGCTGCTTGCCCTTGGTGCCGACCTTGCCTGTGTGCGTGACGACGAAGCCCTTGTCTTTCCAGGCTTCGCGGTAGTGCAGCGTGCCGTCGTCGTCGCGTCGGTAGGTCTTGTGCATCATCATGCACCCCATTCTTTCAACGGGGCGCACCTCAGGCCAGTGCCACGTGCGAGCGGTGAGCCTGTTCCCGCGCGCTACCCGGCGAGGAACTCGCTTGCACGCAGCTTGAAGTCTCGGCTGGTAATGGCGTTGGCATGATTGCGTCCGGCCAGCCATGCCACGGCCGACTCGGTGCCCGCGGTGGTCAGCAACCGACGCAACTGCGGCATGGTGGTGGCCAGATCGTCCTGATCGCCGGCCACGAGCAAGGTCGGGGCGGTCGGCACCTTGGCTGCGGGGTTGTAGGGCTCGGTTTTGATGGCCTCGATGAGGCGGAAGAGTGCGGCAGAATCGGTGTCGGGTTCGGCCTGGGCAATCTGCATTACCTTGGCCGTATAGTCATCGGCGATTGCCTCGCCGTTCTCGAGGAAGGCTCGTGCCTGATCGAGTGCGAAGGCGGCCAGCGGGTCGATGCTGGCCGGGCCGCCCATGATCAGTCGGCGAACCAGATGCGGGTGGTATGCGGCGAATTCCCAGCCCAGGCGCGAGCCCAGAGAGTAGCCCAGAACGTCGACGCTGCCGCAGTCGAGCGACTCAACGGCCGCGGTCAGCGCGGCGCGAATGGCACTCGGTGCCCAGCTTCCGGGATTGGTACGCGGTTCGCTGCCATGGCCTGGCAGGTCGACCAGGGCGACATTGCGCCCTTCGCCGGTGAGGTGCTTGATCCAGCCGGAGCGCTCCCAGTTCAGCTCCGCGGATGACGCGAAACCGTGAATGAGCAATGTGGTCGGTGCGTTCGAGCCGCTGTTTGCGGAGATCACCCGAAGATTCAGATCCAAACTCATGAACACGATCATAGGCCAGATGCGTCACATTTATCGGGTCGGTTGGCCCCGATGGGCAGTTAATGTCAAAATGACTTTAACGCTGGGTGGTGGTCGCCACCGGAGCAAGTCATCGACGAACGGCAGCAAAGATGTCAATGAGTCCCGGATGGGCCAACGTGAACGAGCGGCGCAACATGCCGCCAGCACTGGCCGTATCCACCGTCATCCTCGGGATCCGCACGGATCCCGAACATGGCGGAACCCGGCTGTGGATGCCGCTCGTCAAACGCATTCGCCAGCCCTACCGCGGCCAATGGGCCCTGCCCGGCGGACCGGTCGGTGCCCGCGAATCTCTCGGCGAGGCGGCCGGACGCACGTTGGCCGAAACCACCGGGCTGCGCCCGAGCTATCTCGAACAGCTCTATACCTTTGGCGACCCGGACCGTTCACCGACCCAACGTTTGGTGACTATCGCCTACTTCGCTCTCCTGACCGAGGCCCAGGTTGGAGCCACGGTCAGCGACCCGAACGTGGCGTGGTACCCGGCCTATGGCGAGCACAGTCCGCAACTGGCCTTCGATCACCGCAAGATCGTGGACTACGCGCTCTGGCGGCTGCGCAATAAGACCGAGTACGGGCAGGTTGCCCACCGGCTACTCGGTGATCGCTTCACGCTGGCTCAGCTGCGTGAAGTCTACGAGGCGGTGCTGGGCCGGAGCCTGGATCCGGCCAACTTCCGCCGCCAATTGAAGAACACCAGTTCCATCGAGGCCACCGACGAATTCCTCGCCGGAGGCAAACACCGACCCCCACGGCTGTACCGCTACATCGGCCACGGCCCCGACCCTCTAGAAGTGGACCGAACCTCATGAGCACCACGAATCTTTCCACCACCATCACCCGGCTGACCCTCACCGCACCGGGATCCACCTGTTCCTCCTCGCTGTCCAAGAACCCGTGGGACGCCACCGCCGGCTACGGTCCGGGAGCCTCGCAACAGGATGTGGTGCCCGCCGACTTCCCAGTCCAGGGCCGACTGCCCGAGCAGTACCTGCAGGCCACTGAGGAGGAGCTGGACCAGCGCATCCGCGCGGCCCGCGAAACGCTCGGGGAACGTGCGGTGATCCTCGGTCACTTCTACCAGCGTGATGAGGTGGTGAAGTACGCCGACTTCGTGGGCGACAGCTTCCAGCTGGCCAACGCCGCGCTGACGCGCGACAAGGCCGAACACATTGTCTTCTGCGGCGTGCACTTCATGGCCGAAACCGCCGACATCCTCTCCACCGATGAGCAGTCGGTGATCCTGCCGAATCTCGCCGCGGGCTGCTCCATGGCCGATATGGCCGATGAGGCCAGCGTGCAGCGCTGCTGGGATGAGCTCATGGAGCTCTACAAGGACGAAGAAGACGACGGTCGAGCCCCGGTCATCCCGGTGACCTACATGAACTGCTCGGCCGCCCTGAAGGCATTCGTGGGTCGAAACGGTGGCTTGGTCTGCACCTCCTCCAACGCCAAAACCGTGTTGGAGTGGGCCTTCCAGCGCGGTCGCCGGGTCTTGTTCTTCCCGGATCAGCACCTGGGACGCAACACGGCCAAGGCCATGGGTGTACCGCTGGAGCAGATGCCCATGTGGACTCCGCGCAAGACGCTGGGTGGCAACGACGAGGCTACTCTGCGCCAAGCCCAGGTCATTCTGTGGCACGGCTTCTGCTCGGTGCACAAGCGCTTCACCGTGAACCAGATCGAGCAGGCCCGCGCCGAGTACCCCGGCGTGCGGGTGATCGTCCACCCCGAATGCCCGATGGAGGTCGTCGACGCCGCCGATGAGGCCGGATCCACCGACTACATCCGCAAGGCCATCGAAGGGGCCACCGAACCCACCGTGTTCGCCATCGGCACCGAGATCAACATGGTGAACCGGCTCGCCGCCGAGCACCCGCAGCACACCATTTTCTGCCTGGACCCGGTGATCTGTCCCTGCTCGACGATGTACCGCATCCACCCGGGCTACCTCGCTTGGGTGCTTGAAGAACTGGTCGCCGGTCGTGTGGTCAACCAGATCACCGTCGATGCCACCACGGCCGCCGATGCGAAGGTGGCTCTCGAGCGCATGCTGGCCGCCAAGCCATGAGCACCCAACCCATCGGGCGGCGTCTGCTGATCGTTGGTTCCGGGGTAAGCGGCCTCTTTGCCGCACTGCAGGCCCTGGCACTGGGCACCGAGGTTACCCTCGTGACCAAGGATGCGCTGGGCACCTCCAATTCGGCGCTGGCCCAGGGTGGCCTGAGCGCTGTCACCGCCCAAGGCACGGCCGCCGGTGACAGCGTGTCCGAGCATGTGCAAGACACCCTGAGCGCCGGTGCCGGGCACTGTGCCCCCGCGCCGGTGCAGCTGATGTGCGAGTTGGGGGAGGAGATTGTCACCCGGCTCGAAGCCTACGGGGTGCGTTTCGACCGGAACGCCGATGAAACCTTGCAGTTGGGTCTGGAAGCGGCGCACAGCCGGGCACGAATCGTGCACGTGGGTGGAGATGCCACCGGCGCCGGGCTGGTCCGCACGCTCGCCGACGCCTGCCGGGCACTGTCGGTCTCCGGGCGGTTGCGGTTGCTTGAACACACCCTAGCTACCGAGGTGTTGTTGGATCAGGGGCGTGTGCATGCGGTGCGCGTCCATAGCGCCGGGCGGGAGAACACGCTCACCTGTGATGCCTTGTTGCTGGCCACCGGGGGACTGGGACAGCTCTATGCGGCCACGACCAACCCTGACGGCGCCACCGCCGATGGCATTGGACTTGCGGCCGCCGCCGGTGCGGTGCTCACCGATATGGAGTTCATCCAATTCCACCCCACCCTCGTGGATCCGCAGTACCATCCCGAGGCCGGGATGATAAGTGAGGCCGTGCGCGGTGAGGGAGCTATTTTGCTCAACGACGCCGGGCAACGATTCATGGCCGAACACCCGCAGGCGGAATTGGCTCCGCGCGACGTGGTCGCCCGCGCCATCCACGCCGAATACGCCGAGGGGCGTCGGGTATTTCTCGATGCCCGCGGCATCGAACGTGAACGCGGGACGGGTTTCCTGGCCCGCCGCTTCCCAACGATCAGCGCGCGGTTGGCGGACAGCTCACTCGATATGGCCCGAGACCTTATCCCGGTGTGTCCGGCCCAGCACTACGCCATGGGTGGGATCGCCACCGACCGGCAGGGACGTACCACCGTCGCAGGTCTCTACGCCGCCGGGGAATGCGCCAATACCGGCGTGCACGGGGCGAACCGGCTAGCTAGCAACTCGCTGCTCGAGGCCCTGGTCTTCGCCGATCGTGCCGTGCGGGCGATGGCCCAAGACAGTGCCGGAACGAGGGTGGACTTCCCAGAGCTTGCCGTGACCGAGCTTCCACTACCCAACGCACAAGGGCCGCTGACCCTTCCAGACCTGCAGGCTCTGGCCAGCGCCACATTGGCCGTACGTCGCGATGGACCGGGCTTGACGGCGGCCATCGGGCAACTGCAGGCTGGCAGCCCACTGGCCGGTGACCCGCGCTCGCACTTCGAACTTCGCAACCTGTGGCTCACCGCCCGGATCATCGCCCACGCGGCCGCGCAGCGCACCGGTAACCTCGGCGCGCACTACCGCACCGACGGGGTCGGTGACGGTGATGCCGGACGGCGAACCGGCTGGATGCTCGCCGGCGCCGAGCGCGCCCTACTACAAAACGACCCGAAAGGAACCTTGGTGTGAGCCCCGCGATCCGCCCCGTCCCCGCTCGAGCCATCGACGCCATCCTCACCCTGGCTTTCGCGGAAGACTGTCCGCGCGGCGACGTAACCGCCGATAGCCTGCTCGATCCCACGGTGCAGGCCACCGCCGAGGTGGTTGCTCGAGAACCCGGCGTGCTCTCCGGAACAACCGTCTTCGCGCGGGCCATGTCGATGATCGACCCGCAGATCGACACCACCGTGTTGCTCGAGGATGGCCAATCCTTTGCGGCCGGACAAAGCGTGCTGCGGGTCAGCGGCCCGGCGGCTGCCATTCTGACGGCCGAACGGGTGGCGCTGAACCTGCTACAGCGCATGAGCGCCATTGCCACCGCCACCGCACAGCTCGTGCAGGCCGTCGCCCATACGCGGGCGAAGATTGCCGACACCCGGAAAACTACTCCGGGACTACGTGTGCTTGAACGCTACGCGGTGCGCTGCGGTGGGGGAGTCAACCATCGCGATAATCTCTCCGAAGCCTTCATGGCCAAGGACAACCACCTGGCCGTTCTCGGCAGCGGAGAACAGCTCACCGCTGGTTTGCGCCGGGTTCGCGCGAGTTTGGGGCACACCACCGCCATGGAAGTGGAGGTCGATCACATCGACCAGATCCCTGCGGTGCTCGAAGCCGAAGTCGATGTGATTATGCTCGATAACTTCACCCCCGAGCAGATCCCCGCTGCCCTCGAATTGATCGATTCACGTGCTGTGGTGGAGGCCAGTGGAAACGTGAACCTGCAGACGGTGGCGGCGCTGGCCGAAACCGGAGTGGATGTCATTTCCTCGGGCGCGATCACCCACTCGGTTCAGGCCATCGACTTCGGGCTGGATATGGTGATCTCATGATCTACATGGATGCGGCCGCCACCGCCCCGCCGCGACAAGAGGTGCTGGACACCATCACCCCGCTGTTGACCGGCGAATTTGGCAATCCGGCTTCGCATCACGGACTGGGTCACTCCGCACGCCGCGCGGTGGACTGGGCCACCGGACAGGTCGCCGACCTGCTCGGAGTCGCGCCCGACGAGGTGTTATTTACCTCCGGAGGCACCGAATCCGATAACACCGCAATCATCGGTACCGCTCTGGCCAATCCGCGTGGTCGGGTCGTGGTTTCCTCTGCGGTGGAGCATCCGGCGGTTCTCGAAGCCTGTAGCTATCTTGTGCGGATCCATGGATTCACCCACCGGGTTATTCCGGTGGACCACCACGGCACGGTTGACCTCGCCGCGGCAGCTGAGCTGGTCGATGAAGACGTCGCCGTGGTCTCGGTGATGGCCGTAAATAACGAGGTCGGCACCGTGCAGCCGGTGGCCGAGGTTGCCGCGCTGGCACGCGCAGCCGGCGCCCTGATGCACTGCGACGCCGTGCAGGCAGCGGGCTGGTTGGATTTGGCCGAACTCTGTGCGCAGGTCGATGCGCTAAGTCTCTCCGGGCACAAGATCGGGGCCTTGAAGGGCAGCGGCGTGCTGTACCTGTCGCAGAAAGCTGCCGTCGAACCGTTGCTGCATGGTGGCGGGCAACAACGCGGGTTGCGCTCGGGGACCGAGAATCCTGCGGCCGCGGTGGGCATCGCCCGTGCCTTGGTGCTCTGTGCCGAACAGCGCGGGCAGGGCCGAGGCGACAGCTACGGACGCTACCTCATCGAACGAATCTGCACCGAACTCGAGCGTAGCCACCCGGGTTCCGTGCAACTCACCGGGGCTCCCGAGCAACGCGTTGGCGGCATCGTCTCGTTCGTCTTCCCGCGTACCGCCGGCGAAACCGTGCTCATCGAACTAGAACGGCGCGGTGTCCTGTGTTCCTCGGGATCGGCCTGCGCGGCCGGTAGTACCGAGCCTTCGGCCGTGCTCACCGCCATGGGCTACCCTGCAGAACTAGCACACACCGCAGTACGGCTTTCCTTTACCCGTGCGGCCAAGGAGAACGAGATCAGCCAGGTGGCCAGCGTGGTGGTAGCCACCGTGCGCTCGCTGCTGGGCTAAGGGTCGCTACCAGGGCGCAGAAACGACAGAACGCCGCCCAACGCTCAATGCGTTGGGCGGCATTCAATCCAGTCGATTACTCAGGAGACGTGGGCTAGCGCGTCTAGCATTTTGGCTTCATCCGGTTGGTCACATCGGTCCAGACCCACCGTCCATCGTGCCAGATTTCGTCGCGGCGATTCTTGGCATCCCAGCGGGAATACACCACATGCTCACCGCACTTGATGGTGCCCACGCGCTTATCGCCCGAGGTGCTTGCCCGGTCGAAGGTGGCGCCGGTCTTCTGAGCGTAGCGGTATTGGGTTTTGGGCTTCTTGCGGTTGGTGTCACCGGACCAAACCCACCGTCCCTGATACCAGATTTCATCACGGCGGTTCTTCGCGTCCCAGGTCGCATAGGTGACCTTGTTACCCACGCGCAGGGTGCCGATGCGCTTTGCGCTCGACTTATCGGCGCGGTCGAAGATGGGCGCGGTACGTTGTGCGTAACGGTACTCGGTCTTCGGCTTATTGCGGTTGGTCGCAGAGGTCCACACCCACTTGCCGTTGAGTTTAACCTCATCGCGGCGGTACTTCCCATTCCACTTGCGGTACTCCACCTTGGTGTACTTGCGGATTGTGCCAACACGCTTGTCGCCCGAGGTGCTCGCGCGGTCATAGACCGCCGCCGTGTACTGCGCGTAACGATACTGTTTGGCCTTGGACGAGCCGAGCTTCAGATAACTACCCGAGACCCAGCCGCTGCGGTTCTTGTATTCCACGGGATACCAGCCGCTCTTCTGGGCGCCCAGTACCTTGACCGTGGAGCCCTTGGGAATGGTGAGAATGACGCCATGGGAGGAGCCGATGCCCTTGCGAAGGTTCAGGTTGGCGGTCGTGATGGCCGAACCCTTGGGGAGCGACGGGGAACTGGAATTCCCGGATCCCACTCCGTAATAGCTTTCCAGGGACTTGGCACCGGATGCCTTGTAGCTCTTGGCCATGGAGGTGCCCACGTAGCGGAAGTGCCACGGCTCGTAGGCATAACCCGTCACCTTTTCCTGCCCCTTGCCATAGCGCAGGATAAATCCGTACTTGTGGGCGTTCTTGGCGACCCAGCGGCCGACCGGCGTATTTTCAAAACAGCTCTGCAGGCCACAGGCACCGTTGTGGTTGCCGACGTCAATCGCCAAACCGGTTTGGTGTTCGCTGGTCCCTGGGCGCGCCGAAATACGTTCGGCATATTTCTGTCCGTAGATTCGGGTGTAGTAATTGAACAGTTCCGCCTGCCGGTTATAGGACCGGTACCCGGAGACGAGGCGGATCTTCACGCCCGACTTGGCGGCCGCGGACACCATTTTCTTGTAGGCCGTTGCTGCTTCGGGACGCAGACTGATGTTGGTGCCGCTGACTCGGGTAGTTTTCGGTACGTACCGTTTGGGTGAGAGCGGGTATTGCTTGTTGACGAACACGGTCAGTGAACTGGCCGTGCGGTCAATCTTGCGGGTTGGAACGGCCACGGAATTTGTCGTTTGAACCGGTAGGGCAGTTGTGAGGAACCCAGGTACCGAGGTACCTAGCGTCGTTGATGTGGCGTTGGCTGGTCCGAGGGGAGCGACGATCAACGTAGTGACCATTGCTGTCCCGGCGGCAACCTTAGCAAGCTTCGGAAGGCGTTTCTCGGGCATGATGACTCCATGATGGCGAATGTGTGAGCAAATCTATCAGATCGAGCGGATCGTCACACTGCTGTACTCCATGCCTCGGAGTAATGTCCGCCAAATGGGCTAGCGGCCGCGGGAAATTACGCGGTAACAACTGACTACCACCGGGTAGTGGTCAGTTGTCATGCCCTAAGGGTTCTTTGATAAGTTAGCGTCCATGCAGATCCGCGACGAAGTCTTTGATGATCGGGCGGCAGTTTTTGCCCTGACCCACGCGGCCTTCGCTGGTACCGACCCGGTGGCCGAGCCGGCTGAGGTGGATCTGTTGCGGAACCTGTTTACCGATCCGGGCTACGATCCGCACTATTCCTTAGTCGCCGTCGATACGCCGGTTGTGATCGGGCACGTGATTGCCACCTGGGGTTCGATCGACGACTCCAAACCAGTCCTCGGGGTCGGGCCAGTGGCGGTCTCGCCGGAGTATCAGCGCAATGGCGTCGGGTCCATGCTGATGCAGACGCTTCACGACCGTGCGCAAGCGCAAGGCTTGCCCGGAATCGTGCTCTTGGGCGACCCGAAATATTATGGACGTTTCGGGTATGAGGCAGCCGCAAAGTACGGCATCGTCCCCAGCGATCCGTCGTGGGGTGACTACTTCATGGTGCGGGTCTTTGACGAAGCCACGCTGCCAGCCGGGAACTTCCGTTACGCCGCATCCTTTGCTTGCTAGTACTCCGAAAAATCGCGCCGCTTGAGCTTGTTGCCGGGTGAGTAGTTCGGTTCTTCCCAGCCGTTCCGTGCGAACCACGAGCTAGATGGTCCCGTGCCCGGCCGAAGCTAGCAAAACCGCTGACTCTGTACAGGTAATTGCTGGTTCCTCATGGTTGAATTTCTCTCTCTCGCAGACGAGGATCGGGATATGACTTCTTCCGAGCTTCCCGGTGACGAGCAATTGACCGATCTATCGTTCACCGTCAATGGTTTTATCTCGCGCCCGCCATCCGAGGTGTTTGAAGCGGTGGCCGACCCGCAACAACTTTCGGCATATTTCACCACGGGCGAGGCGCACGGCCGCCTTGAAACGGGTGCCGAGGTCAGTTGGGACTTTCACGACTTTCCGGGGCGTTTCGCGGTCCGCGTCGGTGAGGTGGTGGCCGAGCAGAGCATTGAACTGTTCTGGGCTTCCAGTGCGCCATTGGGTGAGGAAGCCGATACTCGAGTGTTATTCGAGTTTGTGCCGGTCGACGGTGGTGCGCGTACAGAGGTGCGGATTACCGAATCCGCGTGGCCACTGAGTGTCGAGGGATCACGTGCGGCCTTTGGCAATTGCATGGGGTGGACCGGCATGCTAGCCGCAATGAAAGTGTGGCTGGAATATGGAATCAACCTACGCGAAGGGTTCTACAAGTAAGCTCGTTGTCCCGGGCGGTATCACCGGGGCAACGAACTCACCTTGACCGCCTAGTCGGCGAGCAGATTACTGCGCAATTTCTGGCAAAGACGCTGCAGTTCGAGGAACTCCGACTCGTCCAGCGCCCGTCCCATGAGTTGATGCAGGTGTTGCATATGCGCCCGACCAATCTTCGCTTGAAGCTCCCGCCCGGCGTCGGTCAGCGACAGCGCCTGTGCGCGGTGATCTCCTTCGTCCACTTCGCGTTGTACGAGGCCGCGAGACTCTAGGCGATTGATCATGCGACTGAGGCTCGGTTGTGAGATCAGCAGGTGCTTATTCAGATCCACCATGCGGCTGCGGTCTTGCGGGCAGTTGCGTAGATTAAACAGCACGTCGTACTCGCGGATGCTCAGTTCACCGAACTCTTCCATGGTGCTGATTCGGCGCATGACTTCCACCTGGGCACGGAAGAGTGCCTCCCAGCTTTCGGCCACGGTGCGAATACTGGATTGATTCTTAGTGCCCTCGGTCATCGCCTTCGCTCCGTTCTGCGCCCTGCGCGGCGAGCTTGGCGTTCCGCGCCGCGACGAGACCGGCATGAGTCGGAGCCGGGGTCAGATCCTTCGGCGCGCGTGCTTCCATTTCCTTGCGTAAGGTCGGCAGAACGTGCTCCCCAAACATGTCGAGCTGGTTCAGAACCGTCTTCAACGGCAACCCGGCGTGATCAACCAGGAAGAGCTGTCGCTGATAGTCGCCGAAGTACTCCTGGAACGTTAGGGTCTTCTCGATGACTTCCTGCGGTGAGCCAACGGTGAGCGGGGTCTGGGACGTGAAATCTTCCAGCGACGGGCCGTGCCCATACACCGGGGCGTTATCGAAGTAGGGGCGGAACTCGCGCACGGCGTCCTGAGAATTTTTGGCCATGTAGAACTGGCCTCCCAGGCCAACAACGGCCTGATCGGCCCGACCGTGGCCATAGTGTTCGTAGCGCTCGCGGTAGAGCCCGATGAGCTGCTGATAGTGCTCCTTTGGCCAGAAGATGTTGTTGGCGAAGAACCCATCACCGTAGTAGGCGGCAATTTCGGCTACCTGTGGGGTGCGGATAGACCCATGCCATACAAAGGGAGCTACATCATCCAGCGGACGCGGGGTAGAGGTGAAGTTCTGTAGTGGAGTGCGGTAGCGGCCCTCCCAGTTCACGACGTCCTCATCCCAGAGCTTGCGCAGCAGGCTGTAGTTTTCCACGGTGAGGTTCACCGAATCCTGAATGTTCTTCCCGAACCAAGGGTAGACCGGACCGGTGTTGCCACGACCGAGCACCAAATCCACGCGGCCGTTCGACAGATGCTGGAGCATCGCGAAGTCTTCGGCAATCTTCACCGGATCGTTGGTGGTGATCAGCGTGGTCGCGGTGGACAGAATAATGCGTTCGGTCTGTGCCGCGATAAAGGCCAGCGTGGTGGTTGGCGAGGAAGAGAAGAACGGGCGGTTGTGGTGCTCTCCGAGGGCGAAGACATCCATGCCGATCTCTTCGACCTTCTTGGCGATGGCCACGATTGCGTCGATGCGCTCCTTCTCGGTGGGTACCTTGCCGGTGGTGGGGTCGCGCGTAATATCACTGACGGAAAAGACGCCGAACTGCATGGTGGGCTCCTTCGGGTTGCTGAGGTAGGTGTACCAACCACCCACCAATTTATATGCGTATGCATGTAATAACAAGCTGAAGCGTCAATTATTCCCGTGATGCAGCCGGTGAGCTCCTCGCAACTAGCGACGTCCGCGATGGTAATTCAGCGCTCTGCGGTAAAGCGCTTGGTCACGGACAGGTCCCTGTCGCCAAGACCTGCGTTGATTACCTCAAGTACTGCCTGCTGCAGGGTCGGCAATAGCGTCGCATTCACCGCGGTGTCCCGGGCGATCTCCTGGGCGGATTGCAGGTCTTTGAATAAATACTTGATGGCACCGGATGGCGAGTCGTCATTCGTCACTAATCGCTCCTTGCGACTATCAAGCAATCTCGACGAGGCGTATCCACCACCTAGCAGACCCCACATGGCACCCAGATCCAGACCAGAGCGCTCGGCCAAGACCGAGGCCTCACCAAGGGCAAATATGGTTGCGCCAACTACCAACTGGTTGCATGCCTTGGCGACTTGGCCGGCTCCTACGCCTCCTAGCCTGACCGGCGTGCCGCATGGGGCTAGAACTTCTGTCGCCCGCGCGCACGAGGGTGCGGTGCCCCCGAGCATGATCGACAGCGTGCCTGCCTCGGCGCCGTCCTCTCCGCCGGATACGGGGGCATCGACAATGTCGACTCGTTCGCCAAACCGCTCGTGAAGATCCGCCGCCAGCTGTCGCACGCCAACGGCCGAGCATGTGGATCCTATGACTAGTAATAGGGCGGGGGACTGGCTTGGGCGGTGAGTAAGGCCTGCCAGGAGCCCGCCTGGGCCCTCGAGGCACTCTCGGATCTGCGGCAGGTCTGGCAGCATGAGCAAGATTGCGTCGCAATCCGTCGCCATATCGCTGGCGTTGCTGTTCCATCTGAATGCCGACGCGGGAGTATTCGTCCCAGAAGTAAGGTCTGCTATGACCTCATGTTTGGGGCGACGAGAAGTGATAGCGACCGAGCCATGGGCTGCTGCCAGATGTCGCGCCATGGGGCGGCCCATGACGCCGAGTCCGATGATGCCTACCCGTTGCTCGGGATGGTTCGAGGTGCCGGTCATTGCATTTGCCTCCGGGGGGGGTTCAGGATAAAGCGCAGGACAGTATGAGGAACTCTGTTCAATATACTGTCCGTACCGTTATGCTGTCACTAAACGAAAGGACGTGAGACCAAATGACCTCCACACCACAGTGCCTTCGCGTGGGAATTGCTGTCGACTTGCCGCTGGCCGACGTTAAGCTCCTGCGCGAACTCGAGCCGCGCCTAGAGCTCGTGCACGACCCAGAACTCAATCGACCACAGCGTTGGGATGGTGACTGGGAGGGGGATCCGCGCTTCACTCGAACCGCCGAGCAGAACGCGAAGTTCACGCAGATGCTGCATTCGGTGGATGCGCTGTTCGGTATTCCTGACGTCAATCCGGCGCTGCTGACCGAAAGCGTGCATGCGAATCAGAATCTGCGCTGGGTGCACACCACGGCGGCCGGCGGAGGCGCCCAGGTCAAAGCGGCGGGGCTTTCGGCGACGGAGCTTGAACGAGTGGCCTTTACGACCAGTGCTGGAGTCCATGGTTCGACACTGGCGGAATTTGCTCTCTTTGGGGTGCTGGCCGGAGCCAAAAACTTGCGCAAGCTCGAAGCCGACCAAGCTAGGAAAAACTGGCCCAGCGAACGCTGGCGGATGCGTCATCTCGATGAGATGACGATCTTGGTCGTGGGTCTCGGAGGAATCGGAAGCGCCGTTGTCGAGCGCTTCAAGGCCTGTGGATCCACGGTGTGGGGCACCTCGCGTAGTGGGCGCCCTGTCCTCGGGGTGGACCGGCTGATCGATCCAGAGCACTTGGCGCAGGCAGCTTCGCAGGTTGATGCCATCGTTGCCACGTTGCCGGGAACGGCGAGCACCGAAGGGCTCATCGGAGCGGAGGTCTTCGCATCGGTGCGCCCGGATACCATTCTGGTCAATGTGGGGCGGGGCGCGGTGGTGGATGAGTCAGCGCTCCTGCCAGCACTTAACGACGGGCGTATTGGATTCGCGGCTCTCGACGTGGTGGCTCAGGAGCCATTGGCTGAGGATAGTCCGCTGTGGCAGCACCCGAATGTGCTGATTAGTCCGCATACGGCCGCGCTCAGTGCGCAAGAAACTAGCCGAATCGCCAGATTATTCGCTTCCAACGCCACGCGATTGCTAGACGGGAAGCCGTTGCGAAACCGGGTGGATACCGTAGAGTTTTACTGATGAGAAGCGACAATGAAGGCCCAGCTGACGCCGATAATGCTGCCGGTGATCGGGTTACCCGCGATCCCGCGCCTGCGGTTACCCGTGCCATAGCGATTATGGGTCTTTTGGCCGAATCGGAGGGCCGAGCTATTTCATTGAGTGAAATGGCCCGCACCCTTGGCATTGCCAAGTCCTCGTGTGCCAATCTCTGCCAAGCCCTCGAAGACGGGGAGATGATCCGGCGTACCAGTGACGGTTTTTCCCTCGGGCGTCGCACGGCAGAGCTTGGCGGGGCCTATGCGCTTCAGTTCAACCAGGTGCGCGAGTTCTTCGGCCTGATTTCGTCATCGCCGACCTTGCGGGGCGAAGTGGTGCAGATCGCCATGCTCGATCAGACGGACGCCTTGTATCTCGCGCGGCACGAAGGTCGAGCGCCCTATCGGTTCGGAACCCCGTTGGGTTCACGGCTGCCAGCGGTGTTTAGCGCCGCCGGTAATGCGCTGCTGATGTCTTTGCCGGATGACGAGGTGGAGAGCCTGCTTGGTCCGACCTTGCCCTTGCGTAGCGGGGTCGATGGCCTTGAGCTTACCTTGGAGGACGTTCAGCGCGAATTGCTCCAGGCTCGAGAGCGCGGTTATGCCCTCGATGAGGGGCATTCGACCGTAGGCGTGATCGGCGTCGCCGTGCCCCTGCCGGCCTGGTCCCCAGGTGATCCACCGTTGGCGCTAGGGACCGCAATTCCCGCGGATCAAGCCGACCCGGTGCGCATTGCCGCCATTGGCACGGCACTGCGCGAGGTCGCGGCGCGACTTGAAAACCCTTGGCGCGCCCGCACAGCCCGAGACTAGATCGTCCACTCATTCACCCGAAGCTACTAGGAGCCCGTGCCCGCTGAGGCACGGGCTCCTCTTGTTGCGCGGTGGTTTGATGGAGTTGAAAGTTAATCGTTCAGTAGGTTGTACGATGTTCGCTATACTGGTACATTCGATGCACAGCTAGAAGTGATCTCACTCACTTACTCGTCGAAGGAGACTCGCATGAACGTCATCGCATCCTCATCCCCGGGGTCGGGTGGTTCCGCCATGGACGCGAACTACGCCAAGAACCTACAGCGCGCCACCCTAGCTGCCAGCATCGGCAGCGCATTGGAGTACTTCGACTTTGCGCTCTATGGGCTGGCCACCGCCCTGATCTTCAACGTCCTGTTCTTCCCGCAGGGTGATCCAGCCATGGCTACGGTCGCGGCCTTCGCGACCTTCGGCGTGGGCTTTGTGGCACGCCCCTTTGGTGGATTGTTCTTCGGCATGCTCGGCGACCGGCTGGGGCGCAAGCTCGTGCTGATCGTGACCATCATGCTTATGGGCGGTGCTTCAACGTTGATCGGGGTTCTGCCGACCTACGAGATGGCGGGGATGTGGGCCCCAGTTCTGTTGGTTCTGCTCAGGCTCCTGCAAGGCTTTGGCGCCGGAGCGGAACAGGCCGGAGCCACGGTGCTGATGGCCGAGTACGCACCGCCGGCGCGCCGTGGATTCTTCTCCGCGCTGCCGTTTATCGGTATCCAAGCGGGCACCCTGCTGGCCGCCGTGGTTTTCTCGCTCCTGACGCTGCTTCCCGAAGAGGCGCTCATGTCGTGGGGCTGGCGCGTACCTTTCCTGGCGTCTTTCGTTCTCATCCTCTTGGCGGTATTTATCCGAGCCAAACTCGAAGAAACCCCTACCTTCGTGGAAATGGAAAAGCGTGAGCAGGTCTCGGAGCACCCCATGCGCGAGTTGTTCCGCACCGGATTCCCCGGCGTCCTGGTAGGCATCGGGTTGCGCATGGCCGAGAACGGCGGCTCATACATGTTCCAGGGACTAGCGTTGAGCTTCTTCGTTGCGGTGGTCGGCCCGGAAGCGGATAAGGGCCTACTCACCTGGGGTGTGACCATCGGCTCGCTGATCGGCGTCTTCTCGGTGCCATTCGCCGGGGCCTTGTCGGACCGTTTCGGCCGTCGCGTGATCTACCGAATCGGTGCCCTGTTCATGCTGTGCTATTCCGTGCCGGCGTGGTGGGCGCTGACCTTGGGCAGTCATGTGTTGGCCATCGCGGTGATCGCCGTGGGCATCGGCGTGGCCGTGTGCACCATGCTTGGCCCGCAGTGCGCCATGCTGCCCGAGCTGTTCGGTAGTCGACACCGCTACCTCGGTGTGGCCATGGCCCGCGAGATCTCCGCGGTGCTGGCCGGAGGCCTGGCCGGCGTCCTAGGTGCCTACCTGATTGCCGTGACCGATGCGAATTGGCTAGTGCTCGGGCTCTACATGGCATCTCTGGCCGCCATCACCGTGGCCTCGACATACTTGGTCCCCGAAACCTTGCGCCGGGACCTGACGCGCACCGACGACGCAGTCAAGATTTCAGCGGTGGAAGCCGGGGACGATGTGTGGCTGGCCGGTAGCGTGGGAGCCGGAGCCTCGGCGGTGTCGGCCCGCACCTCCTTTGCGGCCGAAGAGTCCGTCACGATTGGAGATCAGCATTGAGCACAGTACAAACTAATGTATTCGACCTGACCGGCCAACTGGCCTTGGTGACCGGAAGCTCCCGCGGCATCGGACGGGCCCTAGCCGCCGGGCTAGCGCAGGCCGGAGCCACCGTGGTCGTCCACGGACGGAACCTTGAAGCCGTGAACGCCACGGCCCGGCAGATTGCCGAAGGAATCGGAAGCACCGTCCACGCCAACTCCTTCGACGTAACCGACGAGGCCGCGGTCGATGCGGCCCTCGGGGAAATCGAAGCGAGTCTTGGGGTGCCGGACATTCTGGTCAACAATGCGGGAATGCAATTGCGGGCACCGCTGGCCGACTTTTCCCTAGCGGACTGGCACACTCTGGTGGACACCAACCTGACCAGCGCCTTTTTGATGGCGCGTCGTGTGGCCCGCGGGATGATCGAACGCGGCAGTGGGCGGATCATCAATATCGGCTCGGTTCAATCCAGCCTAGCCCGGCCAAACATTACCCCTTATGCGGCCACCAAGGGCGGGATCGCAATGCTGACCCGAGGGCTCTGCGCCGAACTGGCACCGCACGGGATCACCGCCAATACGCTGGCTCCCGGGTACTTCAGCACCGAACTCACCGCCGCCCTCGTGGCCGATGAGGAGTTCTCCCAGTGGGTTGCGCAACGCACCCCGGCCGGCCGGTGGGGCCAGGTCGAGGATCTGGTGGGGCCGCTGGTTTTCCTCGCCTCGGACGCGGCACGCTTCGTCAATGGCCAGACCCTCTACGTCGATGGTGGGATGACCTCCGTTGTCTGAGCATCCAATAGTCAGCGCCGATACCGGCGCCAACCTTGCCGTCGTGGCGCACGCGGCCCGTGACGTTCGCGTCGAAGCCCTCCCCGAACCCAACCCCGCGCCCGACGAAGCCGTTATCGAGATTGCCTATGGCGGCATCTGCGGATCCGACCTGCACTACTGGTTGGAGGGTGCCGCCGGCGCCTCGATCTTGCGCGAACCAATGGTTCTAGGCCATGAGGTCGCAGGCACGGTGCGTACCGCGGCGGCCGATGGTACGTCGCCCCCGGTGGGCACCGCCGTGGCGGTGCATCCAAATACGCCGTACCCGCTCGGAGATATCCGCTGGCCCGCCGACAAACCACATCTGGCTCCCGGTGCCAGTTACCTAGGCTCGGCGGCGCACCTGCCGCATACTCAGGGTGCATTCGCCCGCCGTGTCGCACTTCCGGCTCGCATGCTCCGGGCTTTGCCTCCGGGGCTGGACCTGCAGACCGCGGCCCTCGCCGAACCGGCCGCCGTGGCTTGGCACGCGCTCGAGCGTGCCGGATCCGTCGAAGGGCGCAGTGTCTTGGTGGTTGGCGGGGGACCGATTGGGCTGCTGTGCGTGGCCGTTGCCAAGCACCACGGCGCCTCGCGGGTCATCCTCAGTGATGTAGCCGAGGGGCCGCGACGGCGGGCAATGACTCTCGGGGCCGACCAGGTGATCGACGCGGCCGATCGAGTGACGCTGGAAGCGCTCGATGCCGACGTGGTTCTTGAAGCCTCGGGGACCGTGCCGGGTCTGGCATCGGCGATTAACGCAGCCGTACGCGGTGGCGTGGTGGTGATGGTGGGGCTTCAGCGGCAAGGTGAGGTCATGGTGCCCATGACCACGGCGATTAGCCGGGAACTGGATCTGCGCGGTGCACTGCGTTTCAACCAGGAGATCGACCAGGTACTACAGGCGCTGGCCGACGGGTCCTTGGATGTGCGGGGGATCGTGACGCACACCGTTGCGGTCACCAACGTAGTGCAAGGGTTCCGCACCGCTCGGGATAGTGAAGAATCCGGCAAGGTGTTAATCGACTTCGCCGTCTAGGCCTCCAGCAGGCGACAACGAACAGTGCCCTCACGACTGTGATCGTGAGGGCACTGTTCGTTGTAGGCGCCGGGGACTACTTGTCCTCGTGCTCCGTGTTCAGCGTCTTTTCGATTTCCTTGCGCTGGCGACGGGTCAACGGGATCTGCCCGGTCATCGGGTCCACGATCACCGGATGCCCATCGACGGTACGGGTGCTTGTCGCGGCGGGCGTTGCCTCGGCGGTGGGCGCGGTGGACTCCTCCGCAGGCTTCGCCTTTGTCGACTGCGTTCCGGCCAATTCGTTGATCGCCGTCCCGGACTCTGCCGCAGCCTGCACCGAGGTCGCCGAGTGGTGCGCCTTGGCCTCGCGTTTAGCTGCCCGCTTGGTGACGGCGCGTTCCTTGCGCCCCTCGATCAAGCGATACAGCACGGGAACGAGAATCAACGTCAGCAGGGTCGAAGAGAACAGGCCGCCAATCACCACGATGGCTAGCGGCTGCGAAATAAAGCCACTTTGTCCGGTGATCCCCAGACCCATGGGAATGAGCGCAAAAATCGTGGCCGCCGCGGTCATCAGAATTGGCCGCAGACGTTGACGGGCACCGTGCAAGATGGCGTCATTCAGGCTCAGGGCCGGCCGTTCGGCGGAGGGCAGTCGATACTGGTTGATCAGGTCAATCAGCACGATGGCGTTGGTGACCACAATGCCCACCAGCATCAGCATGCCGATCAACGAAGGCAAGCCCAGTGGCGTGCCGGTCAATAGCAGCAAGCCGATGGCGCCGGTGGCGGCAAAGGGAATCGAGACCAGCAGAATCAGCGGTTGGATCAGCGACTTAAAGGTGGCCACCATGATCACATACACGATCGCAATCGCCGCGAGAAGCGCAAGGAACAGCTGGCCGAATGACTCGGCCTGCTCGGTGGCCGCGCCACCGAGTTCGGCACTGGCGCCCTGCGGCAAATCTAGATCGGCCAGTCGCTTGGTGACCTCGGCGGACACCGTGCTCAACTGGTTCTCCGCCGGTGTCAGGGACACCGTGGCGATGCGTTCGCCATTGGAGGTGCTCACCTGCTGCACCGTGGACTCGCGCTTGATGTCGGCGAGCTCCTCGAGCTTGACCACTCCGGTAGCGGTAGGGATGGACAGCTCGCGCAGATCCTTCTCGCTGCGTAGCTCCTCGCCTTCGCCGATCTTGACCTGCAAGTCGGTAAAGCCAACCCGCAGCGAACCGGCCGGGATGGGGGAGACCTGCGCGGCGATGATCCCAGAGAGCTGCGTTTCGGTCAGCCCCGCCTCGGCGGCC
Source organism: Glutamicibacter sp. PS (assembly GCA_031317595.1). Lineage (GTDB taxonomy): Bacteria > Actinomycetota > Actinomycetes > Actinomycetales > Micrococcaceae > Glutamicibacter > Glutamicibacter endophyticus. The sequence goes on along the minus strand of JANCMB010000001.1, from coordinate 1,311,098 downwards.
TTCTGTGCATCAATATCGATGGTGACCTGTTCACGCTTCGCGCTGAGATTATCCTCAATCTCGGTGACCTGCGGAACGTCACTGAGCCGCTCGCGCACCATCTGCGTGGCATCTGCCAATACGTCTTCGTCCGGGGCACTGATCTCGACTGTCACGTCGTCGCCCACCATGGAGTTCGAGGCCCCCACGGTCACCTGCTGATCCGTGGGCAGACCGAGATCATCAATGGCGTCGCGTACACGCTGCTGCAAGGCCACCTGATCCGCCTCCGGGTCGGTGATCACCGTGAAACTGGCCTGATCCGAACCAGAGGCAAACATCGAAGATAGCGAACCGCCTGGTTGACCGACGGTGAGCTGCACATCCTGAACTCCGTCGGTGTCCATGAGCGCCTTTTCAACCTTCTCGGCCTGCTCGACCGTGGTGTTCAGCGAGGTGCCCGAGGGCATGCTCTGTGTGACCCGCATGGAATTCTCGCCGCTATTGCCCAAGAGGTTGGCGTTAAGCAACGGAGTCATGGCCACGGTCCCGCCCAGGATCAGCACCGAGGCGATCAGCGTGATCACCGGGTGCCGTTGAGTCGAGCGCAGCACGGGGGTGTACCCGCGCTGCAGCAGTCCGCGTTCCTCGGCGATATGCGCGGTGTGGGCCGTGGCCGATTGTGGGCGGTGCGGGAGGAACCAGTACGCCAGAACCGGCACGATGGACAGCGATACCACCAGTGAGGCCAACAACGCGATGGTCATGGTCAGTGCGAATGGGCGGAAGAGTTCCCCGGCCAGGCCGGAGACCAGGGCGACTGGAAGGAAGACCGCCACCGTGGTCAACGTCGCCGCGGTAATGGCACCGGCAACTTCGCGCACGGCCAACAGAATAGCCTGCCTCTTAGACTCGCCGTAGGACAGGTGACGCTTGATATTCTCAATGACCACAATCGAGTCATCGACCACGCGGCCGATCGAAATGGTCAGCGCCCCCAAGGTGAGCATGTTCAGCGTGTACCCGGAAACATTCATGCCAATGAAGGTCACCAGCAAGGACAGCGGGATGGAAATGGCCGTGACCAGGGTGGAGCGTAGCGAGAACAAGAAGACCAATATGACCACGATGGCAAAGCCCAAACCGAGCATGCCTTCCACGGTCAACTGTTCGATGGACTGCTCAATGAAGGGCGCCTGATCGAAGACCGTGGTGATCTTCGCGTTGGAACCGAGCTCCTGCTGCCATTGCCCGATCTGCTCGGCAACCGCATGCGAGATGCCTACGGTATCGCCATCGGGGGTTTTGGTAACCGACAGCGCCAACGTTTCCACCCCGTTGGTTCGAGTGATACTGGTGGCGGTATCGGCCTTGATGTCGACCTTGGCTAGATCCTTGAGTAGCTTCGGGGCCTTGCCTTCGACGGTGACCGGGATCTGCCGGATCTTCTCCAACGAGTCGGGGGCCGAACCGGAAATGACCGGCAGTGAGAGTTTGTCGGCCTCGACGGTACCGACCGGCAGTTGCCCGCCGGAATTTTCGATCGCGTCTTTCAGGTCGGCCGAAGTGAGCTGTGCCGCGGCGAGCTTCTCCTCGTCGGGAAGTACCGAGATGAACTGGCTGGTGCCACCGGAGACGTCGGCCTCGCGTACCCCATCGATCTTGTTCAGCTTCGGTACGACGATGCGTTCGACATCGTCGCGCAGCTCCTCCAATTTCTTGTCAGAAGACACGGCCAGATACACGATGGGAATATCGGCCACCGACCCGGTGAATGAGCTGGGCTCCACGTCCTCGGGTAGTGCGTTCTTGGCGTTGGACAGTGCCTTGTCCACCTGGGAGCGCGCCCGGTCCATGTCGGTGCCATAAGCCAAGGTGAGAGAAATCGAGGTGAACCCGGTGCTTGATACCGCGTTGGACGATTCCAGCCCCTCGACGGCCTGCAAGGCGCTTTCCAGTGGCTGGGCGACCTGTTGGTCAATCACCTCGGGGCTTGCCCCGGACTGGGAAGCGACCACCGCGATTTGCGGAAACTCTAGGCTGGGGATGAGTTCCTGTTTGAGTGAACCAACGGATATCACGCCGAAGATTCCGACGAAAACGGTGACCAGGGCGATCAACGCCCTGTTTTTCAGGGACAGTACGGCCAAACGTTGCATGTGCAAGAACGTCCTAGATCTCAGGGAAAATAACACAGCTCGTTACCATGCTAGATGTATCTGTCGATGGATATTGCATCGTAAGGATGATCTCAGGCGCATTTGCGGCCAACCGAGTGGACGAATAAGGATCGCGGCGGCACGGGCCGGTGGAGAAACTAAGGATTTTCACAAACACCGTCGATAGCGTAGCGGGGATGCAAAACACAGCCAGCAACCAGCGCACGGGGAACCCCACGGCCTCATGGCGCCGTGCCCTAGCACTGTGTTTGCTGTGCCTGTCGGTCATTCTTGGCCTGATGTCCATGCACAGTTTCGCCTCGGCCGAGCCGATCGGAGAGTCTGCGTCGGCTCACACCAGCCAGCACGAGCAGAGCGCGCATGGAGCGCACACCTCAGCTCCCGCGCCGGACGCCCCGGCGCCACAAGCTCCAGAACATTGTTGGGCACAGATCGCCGGCTGCGTACTGCTGCTTGTGGCGGCACTGGTGTTGCTCCGCGGCCCCACTCTGCTCGTGAGGCTACGCCGCCGACTCGTGGCCACGCGGCTACACCGGTTACTGCATACGGCTCGCCTAGCGCTCGAGCCCCCCGACCTGAACCGCTTATGTATTAGTCGAACGTAAACCCTCATCCATTCACCGAAGCTCACGACCTAGGAACACTTATGTCGGCTCCGTGCCGTCGGTGCGGAGCCCGAACGAATGGATGCACCGTTGAAGAACCACAAATTTAGCTACCCCGCTCTCGTCGCCGTTGCGGCCTTGGCCCTCGCCGGATGCAGCACCGCCGGACCGGGCAGTGCAGAGTCGAACCCTCCCACCGCTTCTGCGAGCTCCTCGGCTACGCAGGCTAATGCCGCAGATGCGATGTTTGCCGCCGGGATGGCCGAACACCACCAGCAAGCGCTGGACATGTCGCAGATCGTGCTGCAGGCCGATGGAACCGACGAAAGAGTTCGTGCGCTAGCGGAAAAGATCGCCGCGGCGCAGGGCCCGGAGATCGCTCAGATGAAGCAGTGGATGCAGGACTGGGATCAGGGCATGGAATCCATGGATCATTCGGAGATGGGTCACTCCGGGATGATTCCCGAGCAAGAGATCCAGCGCCTCGCCAAGGCGCAAGGTGATGAGCTGAATAGACTCTTCCTCGAACAAATGATCCGCCACCATGAAGGGGCGGTGAAGATGGCCCAGAAGGAGCTCGACGAGGGGCAACATGCCGATGCTTTGGGCTTGGCGCAGAAGATCATCGACAACCAGCAGGACGAAATCGATGAGATGAAGCAGTTGCTCGAGAGCCTCTAAACAGCCCGCGAGCATAGAGAAAGGCCCCAGGCCAGTTACCCGCTGTGCGGATGGCTGGCCTGGGGCCTTGCTTCTGCCGGGACCTAGCCCAGCTTGAGGCTCTTATTCGTGGCCGCGGTGACTTCGGCCAACAAGGCAGCGTTCTCGTTGAGCTTCACGCCGTAGGACGGGATGATTTCCTTCAGCTTGGCCTCCCAGCCACCGAACTGCTTGGGGAAGCAACGCGAGAGCAGCCCGATCATGATTGGGGTTGCGGTCGAGGCGCCGGGGGAGGCACCGAGCAGACCGGAGATCGTGCCGTCCGAGGAGGTGATGACCTCCGTGCCGAACTGCAGCACGCCGCCCTTTTTCTTGTCCTTCTTGATGACCTGAACGCGCTGGCCCGCGGTGATCAGTTCCCACTTGGAGCCATCGGCGAGCGGATAGTACTCGGTCAAGGCCTCATCCTTCTTGGCCCGCGACTTGAGCACTTCCTTGATCAGGTAGGTGGTCAGCGACATGTTGTCCTTAGCCACGGCCAGCATCGGGATGATGTTGTGTGGGCGCAGGGACAGCGGCAGATCCAGCTGTCCGGTGGACTTCAGGAAGTTCATCGAGAAGCCGGCATAGGGGCCGAAGAGCAGCGAACGCTTGCCGTCCACAAAGCGGGTGTCCAGGTGCGGTACCGACATCGGTGGGGCACCGACCGAGGCCTGGCCATAGACCTTGGCGTGGTGCTGGGCGTTGATGCTTTCGTCGGTGCAACGCAAGAACTGGCCGGAGACGGGGAAGCCGCCGAAGCCCTTGATTTCGTCGATGCCGGACTGCTGCAACAGGGGCAGGGCGCCGCCGCCGGCGCCGACGAAGACAAACTTTGCCTTGATGGTGCGCTTGGCCTTGGTGGCGTTATCGCGCACGGTGACCAGCCAGCCCGCACCTTCGCGCTTGAGTCCCACGACCTTGTGACCGAAGTTCACCGAGGCGCCCTTGGCGGCCAACGACGCCGTCAGATCCTTGGTCAAACGACCGAAATCGACGTCGGTACCCGAGACCACACGGGAAGCGGCAACCTTCTGCGACTCGTCGCGGCCGGCAGCCACTAGCGGGGTCCACTCGTTGATGGTGGCCAGATCCTCGGTGATCTCCAGTTCCTGGAACAGGGCGTTGGGCTTCAACGCCTCGTAGCGGGTCTTGAGGTACTTCGAGTGGTCCTCGCCGATCACGAACGACATGTGGGGCAGGGAGTGAATGAACGTCTCCGGGGCCCCGGCGCGCTTGTTCTCCACGGCCCAGGAGAAGAACTGGCGGGAGATCTGGTACTGCTCGTTAATGCCCACGGCCTTGGCGGGATCGACGCTTCCGTCGGCCTTGGCCGGGGTGTAGTTCAATTCGCACAGGGCCGAGTGACCGGTGCCCGCGTTATTCCACGGGGAGGAGGACTCCTCGCCGGCCGATCCAAGGTTCTCAAAGAGACCAATGGACCAGCTTGGTTCCAGCTCATTAATGAGGGTGCCCAAGGTGGCACTCATGATGCCGGCACCAATGAGGACTACGTCAAGGGATTCGGTTGACGTTTCAGAAGGCACGAGGAACTCCATCGACAGGGATACTTTGCTCTAACTCAGGGTATCCCCACTACGTGAGAGGGTGAAAATCGTCAACCATTACTTGGTGCCGCCACCTGCACCTGCGTATCAACGAACACTTCGTTCAACACGGGGGAAGACGGGTAGTAGCTCACCGATGGGTTGAAGGCCAAGGCAGAGATGGGGTAGACCAGCGGAATCAGCGGTAGGTCTTGGTTCAGCGTGTTGACGATCTGCTGATATGCGGTGGTGCGTTCTTCGCCCTGGGGTAGCGATCGAGCGAGCAGAATCTGCGCGTCTAGCAGTGCGGAGGTGTAACCGAACTCATACTTTTTCTGCGCCAGAATGCTCGAGATGAAATCATCCGGGGAGCGATAGCCGCCGGAGAAGCCCAGCAGGTGCAGCCCGGTGAATTTCTCCGAGCGTACGGTGCCCAGGTAGTCATCGGACCACGCGATGGGGCGCGGTTTAATGACGATGCCGACCTTGGCCAGATCTTCGGCGATGTAGGCAAAGGTGCGTTCGGGCAGCGGCAGCGAGGTGCGGGCCACGCGTAGCGGGTAGGCGAATTCGATGGGCTCGCCATCGTATTTCAGCTCGCTAAGCAGTTCTTTGGCCTTTGCCTCGTCATGGCCGAGTACTTCATCCGGGTCGGGAATGGAGAGCGTGGGCGGCAGGATCGTGTGGGCCTGCTTGGTGCCGCTGATGAACAGTTTCTCGGCGAGCTGGCCCTTGTTCAGTGCATGCGCGATGGCGTGGCGGAAGGCTGGTTTACCGAGCCACTTGTGCTTGTGATTCATCCCCAGATAGAGCACCGAGAAGGGGTCTCGTTGCACCACGACCTTGGCCTGGCGCACCAGGGTGCGCAAAACATCGACGGAGACCATATCGAAGCCGTCAACCTCTTCGGCCAGTAGCGCATTGAGCCGATTATGCGGAGAGGGGATGGAAACCACTTCGACGCGTTCGGGATGCTGGGGGTTGGCGCCGACGCGTGCGGTATTCCAATAGTCCTTGTTGAGCTCGAGGCTCACCACTCCCTCGGAGAAGGAGCTCAACCGGTAGGGGCCGGTACCTACCGGTACGGCCGACAGTGCCTTGGTGCCGGTACCCTTCAGGGCTTTGGGCGAGGCGATCGCCATGCCCGGCAAGGTGAGGGCCTCAATCAGGCTCGGCAGTCGCCGACGCAGCGTGAGGGTGACTTCGCGATCGCCGGTCGCTTTGACCGACTCAAAATAGCTGGCGGATTTCTTGTCGCCCGAGCCGGTAAACAAATTGTGCTTAAAGGCTGCCTCGATGCTTTTGAGCTGGTCGAGCCGCTGCTGCAACTTGGCCTTCTCGGCTTCGGTGAGGTTTCCGGATTTGTCGAAGTCTGCCTCGATGTCCTTGGCCGAGGGCAGCGACGGTAGTTTGGCCGAGACGTGGAAGACATCATCGAAGCCCTGTACGGATCCGGCACGCTGTTCGGCGTTCATCTTCTGCCAGCGTTCGAAGTTCGCGACCACCGCCTTGGCGGTCAGTGGTTCACCGTCATGAAACTGCACTCCTTCGCGCAGGATGAAGGTGTAACGGAGTCCGTCCTCGCTCTCGGTCCAGCTTTCGGCCAGCCCGGCCACGGGGCCACCGGTGCTCGTGTCGATGGAGATTAGTGTCTCGTAGACCTGCCGAGTAATGCGGAAGGAGTCGGTGTCGCCAACCAGGGCCGGGTCGAAGCCGAGCGGGTCGGCCGCCGATGCGAGGCGCAGCACCCGGGGCGGGGTGGCGCTCGGTGAAGCGCTTGGCGTGGGGCTCGGGCCGACGGGTTGCTTAGCGGTGCAACCGGTCGCGGTCAGGGCCAGCGCGGAGAGAGTGCCGGTGATCAGCGCGCGACGCGAGACGTGGGGCCAGGGTTGGTGCTGCACCGTAGTGTTCTTCTCCTTGGATGCGGGCTGCGTGAGCAGGCGTCAACGGGTGACCGCCTGTGCCGCGGCCTCTGGGCCTGCATGAGCCAGTGGCTCACACGCGGTCAAGATGTCAAGGATACCAACGCCCTTAGCCGCTTGCGGGTTCCAACGCCGGGTAAGTGGCGCAATTACCGGCCTGTCAGTGGGCTCGTCGCACAATACTGTTGCCGATGCGTCCGACCGATCATTCTTGTAATTACGTTATGCGCAGGCCTACCCGGCAAGGCAGGAAAGTCTCGATGTTGCCACCGTTGTGTGGGGAGGATCAGTGCCTGGCGTTGTTACCAGCTCGCTGCACACCGTTGAGCTCTGCCGGGTTGGCCAATTACGAGAACGTGGAAATCTCGTCATCCTCCAGCCGGGCGTCGATCGGTTCGCGCTGCAGTGCTAGGCCGGCCCGGTGAGGCGATTGGGTAGTGGGCCTATCGCCTCGAAGGCTATTGGTTTGGGGGGCGGACATCGTGGTCACGACGCGCCTGGCAGCACGGTACGTCCATCGAGTGATCGGTCGAGAGAAGTCACTAGTCACACACTGTAATGCAGTTCACCAGAAAAACCTTCCGGTCGAATTTGCATCGCCGAAAATTGCTGGTAGAGTTTTATCTCGTTGCGAAAGCGCGAAGGAAACTTCTAGAACATCGCAGCGGGCGCCTCTAGCTCAATTGGCAGAGCAAATGACTCTTAATCATTAGGTTCCGGGTTCAAGTCCCGGGGGGCGCACCATAAACTAAGGCTCGAATCATGATTCAACAGTGGATCGGATTCGGGCCTTTCGCATATCTGGCGGCAGGCCCTGCGTCGGAAAGGCCGTTCACTTGAAGCTCGCTTCTTGCCCAACGTCCCGACTTCGACGGTGGGGGAGGGGAAACATGCACCAGCCAACGAATCGAGCCGTCCTCTTGGTGCGTAAGGCTCCATCTGCGGCGTCCCTCATGCGTCTGCATCGACTACTCAAGATTGGGTTGAGCGAGATCGCCAGCCGTATCGACCGTAATGACCCACTGCTTGACGTCGAGCTCTTCGGCAACGACCACATCGAAGTGAGTCAGCAAGTGCGTGCCGTACTGGCAGAGTTTGACGGTGCGGATGTGGCGGTTCACCTGTGCCTCGAGAACGAGAGCCCCTCGCCGCATAACGAGTGGACCGTCGAGGTGTTACTGAATATTCTCCAGGCAAGCCACGAGCTACGCGAGTAGTGGCGTCGGCCTATTGCTGTCCTAACGCGCGGATGAGTCCTTCCCGAAGCTGGCGGGCCGTGTACCGCTCGGCAAAAATCTCACTGCCCGGCTCAAAGGCAGCACCGGAAGCCAGCGGGCCACTGAACACCGGATCGAACCCGAGCCGATCAACGAGGAGCATGACCTGCCGCGCTGCGTCCTCATCATCACTGGCCACGCACACTCCGCGACGTCCCGGGTCGCCGGGTGGTAATTGGCGGTTGTCGAGGTCGTACTGGCTCAAGTGATTGAGGCTTTTAACGACGCGGGCTGCTGCAAAGTGCTGTGCGACGATTTCGCTACTACTTATGGTGTGCTGCTCAAGTGAGGGGAGGTGGCCATCGATCGGTGCCCAGTAGTTCATCACGTCAACGAGGATCTTGCCGGCCAGTGGCGCTGGGGCAATACCGCAATGCCGGTGCCACGGAACGGCGAGCAGCACCATCTCAGAGCGCGCGATACCTGCCGCAGCGTTGATGGGAACGGCTCCGGATTCAACAACTAGCGGGTCGTGGCGAATCGCCTCGGCATCTCCCGAGCCGCAGATATAGGTGGTGTAGCCGGCATCGACAGCCGCACCGGCGATCACGGTGCCCACCTGGCCGGCACCCAATATCGTTAGAGTCTCGTGTGCTGTGGGCGTCGTCTTCGCCATGCTGTCCATGAAACCCAGCCTACGCGTGGGCCCTGCTCGGCATGACCAGCGGCTCAAGCACTGTATGTGATTACCCCTAGGCGGACGCTGTCAGGTGCACGACCGAGTCCACGCGGAATCCTCCTCCCGGAACGGCTGCGGGGGAGTGTGTGACCCAATGCACCCAATGAATTTCGCACGAGTTCCCTTGGGTGCAGGGCCTCAGAATGGCAGAATATGCTCCTTGACTAGGTTGTTTACGGAAAATTTAACAACATTTGGTCGGCTGTTGCCCGATTTTTGTTTTTCCTCGGTTTCTGTCTATGATTATCTACGTCGCAACGACGAGTTCGAAAAAGGACTAGTCAAGCGGTAAATGCGCCTCTAGCTCAATTGGCAGAGCAAATGACTCTTAATCATTAGGTTCCGGGTTCAAGTCCCGGGGGGCGCACCAAGGGACCGATCTGATTTATCAGGTCGGTTTTTGCGTATCTAGCATCGGGAAAGGTAAGAACATGACTGCAACGACCACCGATCGACTGGCGGCCGGCGATAAGGCTCCAGAGTTCACTCTCAATGACGCCGAGGGTAACGCTGTTTCGCTCAGCGATTACCGGGGGAAGAAGGTCATTGTGTACTTCTACCCGGCAGCTTCCACCCCAGGCTGCACCAAGCAGGCCTGTGATTTCCGCGACTCCATTGAATCCCTGCAGTCGCTGGGATATCAGGTGCTGGGTATCTCGCCGGATCCGCAGAAGAAACTTGAGAAGTTCACCGCCACCGAGTCGTTGAACTTCCCACTTCTCTCCGATGAAGACCACAGCGTTGCCGAGGCCTACGCCGCCTGGGGCGAAAAGAAGAACTATGGTCGCACCTACGAGGGATTGATCCGCTCCACCATCGTCGTAGATGAAGAGGGGAACGTCGCTCTGGCGCAGTACAACGTGCGTGCCACCGGGCACGTGGCGAAACTGCGTCGTGACCTAGGAATTGACACGAAGTAACTCGGTGAAAGCCGGATTTCGGTAATCACCCATCCTTCCGCTACACTGGTTGAGGTCTTGATCGCTCCCGGTGAGTGGTTGGCAAGCGAGTATGGCGGAATTGGTAGACGCGCTGGATTTAGGTTCCAGTGTCTTCGGACGTGAGAGTTCAAGTCTCTCTACTCGCACCGCAAGATAAAGAATGAGCCTCATCCCAACTCTGGGATGAGGCTCATTCTTTATACCGCCCGGCGATTAGATGAAGTTTTCGGTCCCCTCAACCGTGTTCATGAAGTGATCCATGAAGTCGGCGAAATCTGCGGCGTCATCGGCCTGCTCGATTTCCACTGCGACGACCACTGCGTCGTCGAGGTGCAAATCGACGCTCGGGCTTTTGGGAATACTGAATCGGAAGGTGCGGCCCGTAGAGGTGGCGATCTCATAGGCGCCGTCATTCACAATGGCCAGCTGATTAACATTGGTGTTGTTAATGGTGATGGCTGCTTCGGAGGCGCTCAGGTCGGTAGTTTTGACCGGAGCGAGAACCAGTTCCGCAGGCTGTCGACGATAACCGACAACCTTCAGTCCGCCACTTCCGGCAATGCCGATCGCCGCCACGAGGTTGTAGCTAGCAAAGTTGGGGATCTGCTGGTCAAAGGCTTCGTGAAGCTTACTCTTCACCAGCGCGGCCTGATTTTGATCTGGGCTAGTGTCCATGAATCCCACTGTACCGGCTGGGGTAGACAAAATGACCAATGGGTTCAACGCGAGAAATATGTCGATGTCGCGTCATGGGTTCAAAGATTGGTCATATTGACTCCTAGAATCGATTTCATGAGTCAGGACAACACCCCAGATATCAAACCACGCTCCCGCGTGGTCACCGACGGGATCCATGCAGCACCTGCTCGCGGCATGTTGCGCGCCGTGGGTATGGGCGATGAGGATTTCGCCAAACCACAGATTGGTATCGCCAGCTCGTGGAATGAAATCACCCCTTGTAACCTTTCGCTGAACCGCCTGGCGCAGGGCGCCAAGGAAGGCGTGCACTCCGGTGGCGGCTTCCCGATGCAGTTCGGCACCATTTCCGTTTCCGACGGTATCTCCATGGGCCACGAAGGCATGCACTTCTCGCTGGTCTCGCGCGAGGTCATCGCCGACTCGGTCGAAACCGTCATGATGGCCGAGCGCCTCGACGGATCGGTCCTGCTGGCCGGCTGTGACAAGTCGCTCCCCGGTATGCTCATGGCGGCCGCGCGTCTAAATCTTTCCTCGGTCTTCCTCTACGCCGGATCGATCATGCCCGGCTGGGTCAAGCTCGAAGATGGCACGGAGAAGGATGTCACCCTGATCGACGCCTTCGAGGCTGTCGGCGCTTGCGCCGCGGGCAAGATGAGCGAAAAGGACCTCGACGCCATCGAGCGCGCCATCTGCCCGGGTGAAGGTGCCTGCGGTGGTATGTACACCGCGAACACCATGGCCTCCATTGGTGAAGCGCTGGGCATGAGCCTGCCCGGTTCGGCTGCTCCGCCATCGGCCGACCGTCGCCGCGATATGTTCGCACACCGTTCCGGTGAGGCCGTGGTCAACATGCTGCGCAAGGGCATTCGTGCCCGCGACATCATGACCAAGAAGGCTTTCGAGAATGCCATTGCCGTCACCATGGCCTTCGGTGGTTCCACCAACGCCGTGCTGCACCTGCTGGCCATTGCCCGCGAGGCCGAGGTCGATTTGACCCTCGATGACTTCAACCGCATCGGCGATAAGGTTCCGCACCTGGCCGACCTGAAGCCCTTTGGTCGCTACGTGATGAACGACCTGGACCGTATCGGCGGTGTACCGGTGGTCATGAAGGCACTGCTCGACGCTGGCCTGCTGCATGGTGACTGCTTGACCGTCACCGGTCAGACCGTGGCCGAGAACTTGGCCGATATTGCGCCGCCGGACCCCGACGGCAAGATCCTGCGCGCGATGGACGACCCGATCCACAAGACCGGTGGTGTAACCATCCTGCATGGTTCGCTGGCTCCGGAGGGTGCGGTCGTGAAGTCCGCCGGCTTCGACGCCGATGTCTTTGAGGGCACCGCTCGCGTCTTCGAGCGCGAACAGGGTGCCTTGGACGCACTGGATAACGGTGAGCTGAAAGCCGGTGACGTTGTGGTCATCCGCTACGAGGGCCCCAAGGGTGGTCCGGGTATGCGCGAAATGCTCGCCATCACCGGTGCGATCAAGGGTGCCGGTCTGGGCAAGGATGTTCTGCTGCTCACCGACGGTCGCTTCTCCGGCGGAACCACCGGCCTGTGCATTGGCCACGTGGCCCCCGAGGCCGTCGATGGCGGTCCGATCGCCTTCGTCAAGGACGGCGATAAGATCCGCGTGGACATTCAGGCCCGTAGCTTCGATCTGCTCGTGGATCCCGAGGAGCTCGAAGCCCGCAAGGTCGGCTGGGAACCGTTGCCGGCGAAGTTCACCTCCGGTGTGCTTTCGAAGTACGCCAAGCTGGTGAACTCGGCCTCTACCGGCGCATACTGCGGCTAAATAGGCTCGAATTCCAATGGGTGGACGCCGCGCGGCGTCCACCCATTGGACTCCAGTCTCATATAATGAGACAAGGTCCGTGTTGTGTTGATCTTTCAGCCGAGCTGAACAAGACTGGGACTATGCAAACAGTTACGGATGTACTACTAGTTATCGGGCGCGGAGCCTGAGACAGCTGCCTTACGGCAGAACATCGGTAACGCGCCTAGCCCCCTTCCGTCAATGCGTTGACGGCCGTGGGGCGTTTTTTATGCGCATATTGAAGAGATACAGAAGGAAAGGGATCCCGATGACCAACGGAACACCTGCCAGTCCGGCGTCGGTTGCCAAGAACATCAATCGAAGCAAGGGTACTACTGCTGTCTCTTCCGTCGTGGAAGCCTCGAACCCCGTCCAGGGTCCGAATAATATCGTTGCTCCCACCAGGATGACCGGCTCACAAGCCATCGTCCGCTCATTGGAAGAATTGGGCGTCAAGGACGTCTTTGGGTTACCGGGTGGGGCTATCCTTCCCACCTACGACCCACTTATGGATTCCACCAAGCTCAACCACGTCTTGGTGCGCCATGAACAGGGTGCCGGCCACGCCGCACAGGGTTACGCAATGGTTAGTGGGGAAGTAGGCGTCTGCATCGCTACCTCCGGCCCGGGCGCAACGAACCTGGTCACCGCCATTGCCGATGCCCATATGGACTCGGTACCGATGGTGGCCATCACCGGACAGGTCAACAGCGCCTTCATTGGCACTGACGCCTTCCAAGAAGCGGACATCGTGGGCATCACGATGCCGATCACCAAGCACGCTTTCCTAGTCACCAACCCGCAGGACATCCCGCGAGTGTTGGCTAGTGCCTTCTACCTGGCCCAGACCGGTCGTCCCGGTCCGGTCTTGGTGGATATCACCAAGGACGCCCAGGTCTCCGAGATGGAATTCTCCTGGCCGCCCAAGGTGGAACTGCCCGGTTACCGCGTGGTGACCAAGGGGCACAACAAACAGCTGCGCGAGGCCGCTAAGCTGATTGCCGGCGCAACCCGCCCGGTACTCTACGTGGGCGGCGGCGTCATCAAGGCCGACGCGCATGAGCAGCTCAAGGAATTCGCCGAGTTCATCAATGCGCCGGTAGTCACCACGCTGACCGCCCGCGGCGCATTCCCGGACTCACACCCCCAGCACATGGGTATGCCCGGTATGCACGGTGCCGTTTCGGCGGTTACCGCGCTGCAGCAGGCCGACCTGCTGATCACCCTGGGTGCGCGTTTCGATGACCGAGTCACCGGTGTGCTCTCCTCCTTCGCTCCCAACGCGAAGGTGATCCACGCCGATATCGATCCGGCCGAAATCTCCAAGAACCGCACTGCCGATGTGCCGATCGTGGGCTCGCTGGACGAGATCATCCCGCAGCTACAGGAAGCCTGCACCTCCCGCTTTGCTGCCGAAGCACCGCAGGACCTGTCCAGCTGGTGGGATTTGCTGAACCGTCTGCGCGAAACCTACCCGATCGGCTACACCGATACCCAGGACGGTCTCTCGGCTCCGCAGAACGTGATTCAGCGGATCGGTGAACTCACCGGCCCGGAGGGCGTTTATGTGGCCGGCGTGGGCCAGCACCAGATGTGGGCGGCACAGTTCGTGAAGTACGAACGTCCCCGCTCCTGGCTCAATTCGGCCGGTCTGGGAACCATGGGCTACTCGGTACCCGCCGCCATGGGTGCCAAGGTCGCCCAGCCAGACCGCGTGGTCTGGGCCATTGACGGGGATGGCTGCTTCCAGATGACCAATCAGGAACTGGCCACCTGTGTGATCAACCAGATCCCGATTAAGGTCGCGGTGATCAACAACTCGTCGCTGGGTATGGTGCGCCAGTGGCAGACCCTGTTCTACGACGCACGCTACTCGAACACCGATCTGAACACCGGTCACGGCACCGCCCGGGTTCCGGACTTCGTGAAGCTCGCCGACGCCTACGGCTGTGTGGGCCTGCGTTGCGAACGCGACGAAGACATCGACGCCACCATCCAGAAGGCCCTGGAGATCAACGACCGCCCGGTCGTCATCGACTTCGTGGTCTCCGCGGACTCCATGGTGTGGCCGATGGTTCCGGCCGGCGTCAGCAACGACCAGATTCAGATTGCCCGGGGGATGACCCCGGAATGGGAAGAGGAGGACTAAAACATGGCTAAGCACACCCTTTCCGTGCTGGTGGAAGACGTGCCGGGTGTTTTGACTCGCGTGGCCAGCCTATTCGCCCGCCGTGCCTTCAACATCCATTCTCTAGCAGTGGGACCGACCGAAATCGAGGGCATCTCCCGGATGACCGTCGTGGTTGATGCCGAGGGAGACTCGCTGGAGCAGGTCACCAAGCAGCTGAACAAGCTGATCAACGTCATCAAGATCGTGGAGCTTGCCCCGGAAGCCTCGGTGCAACGCGATCACATCATGATCAAGGTGCGCGCCGATGCAAGCACCCGGTTGCAGGTCACCCAGGCCGCGGAGCTGTTCCGCGCTTCGGTGATCGACGTGTCTCAGGATTCGCTGGTCATCGAGGCTACCGGTAACGCCGGTAAGATCGAGGCACTGCTTGCGGTGCTTGAACCCTTCGGGATTCGCGAGATCGTCCAGGCCGGCATGCTGGCCATCGGTCGTGGCTCCAAGTCCATGTCCGACCGGGCCCTGAAAACCATTTCCGCCTGATTTTCAGGCATCATCAACACAACGACTTCTACACAAGAAGAAACCATTAGAGGAGAAATACAGTGGCTGATCTGTACTACGAAGACGACGCCGACCTTTCGATCATCCAGGGCCGCAAGGTTGCCATCATTGGCTACGGCTCGCAGGGCCACGCCCACGCGCTGAACCTGCGCGATTCCGGCGTCGACGTCACCGTCGGCCTGGCCGAGGGTTCCAAGTCCCGCGCTAAGGCTGAGGCCGAAGGCCTGAAGGTCGCTACCGTCGCCGAGGCCGCCAAGGCCGCCGACGTCATCATGATCCTGACCCCGGATCAGGTTCAGGCTAAGGTCTTCGCAGAGTCGATCGCCGACAACCTGGAAGAGGGCAACGCCCTGTTCTTCGGCCACGGCTTCAACATCCGCTTCGGCTTCATCCAGCCTCCGGCAAACGTCGACGTTGCCCTCGTGGCACCGAAGGCACCGGGCCACACCGTGCGCCGCGAATTCGAGGCCGGCCGTGGTATTCCGGACCTGATCGCCGTGGAGCAGGACTTCACCGGTGGCGCCAAGGATCTGGCACTGTCCTACGCCAAGGGCATCGGCGGCACCCGTGCCGGCGTTATCGAGACCACCTTCACCGAGGAGACCGAAACCGACCTGTTCGGTGAGCAGGCAGTGCTCTGCGGCGGTGCCTCGCAGTTGATCCAGTACGGTTTCGAAACCCTGACCGAGGCCGGCTACAAGCCGGAGATCGCGTACTTCGAGGTGCTTCACGAGCTGAAGCTCATCGTGGACCTGATGTGGGAGGGCGGCATCGCCAAGCAGCGCTGGAGCGTTTCCGACACCGCAGAGTACGGCGACTACGTCTCCGGCCCGCGTGTGATCACCCCAGAGGTGAAGGAAAACATGAAGAGCGTGCTGGCCGACATCCAGTCCGGTGCCTTCGCAAAGCGCTTCATGGACGACCAGGCCAACGGCGGCAAGGAGTTCCTGGAACTGCGCGCCAAGGGTGAAGCACACCCGATCGAGGAGACCGGCCGCGAACTGCGCAAGCTGTTCAGCTGGGCTGCCAACAGCGATGACTACGTCGAGGGCTCGGTAGCCCGCTAGCCTGCAGCGCGAGTAGCTACATCTCACGAAGGCATCCGACCGCATATGCGGTCGGATGCCTTTTTTAAACCTCGTGCTGAGAAGAAGTGCAGGGCCCTCAATCGCGTGCTAAGCGTGCACGAGTGCTTTCAAGCGCAGTTGACATGTGAGTCAGAAGTCAGTGCCGTGAGCCCTCCGAGCTCGAGGATAACTTCGAAGGCAAACTGTTGGACCAATAACGACAGACCAAGATGCTGACCACGGCCCCGACATAGGGCAAGCCCAGGACTAGGATGCCGAGCGCGATTCGAATACCGAGTGGTCTGTGCCGGTGGGCCAGAAGCATGGCGAAGGCCACGATGATTAGTCCAAGTAGGATCGCGGTCAAGATGTAGCCAGGTATTTGGGTTTGCCACGGAACAACTGGATTCACGCTCATGAGGCTCCTTGAAGCTGGACTATCGAGCATCGTGACAGCCAGTATAACGATTTTGCCCCTAGACGAAGCCATTCACTGAGCTCCAAGAATGTGTCGATACGTCAGGTCTCTGCGTAGAGGGCTCGGTACGAGTTTTGGTCGGCGTGATGCAGCAGACTGAATGTTGTCGGGTGAGTCATCGCGTTCGATCGGCGGCGGGAGTAGCGTCGACATTACAAGGCCAACGGGTATTCCGTGACCATCTTCGAACAGAAAGTGAGACCAGCATGGCTCAGTATGAAGTGGCAGATCGTTCGGCAATTGTCACCGGTGCAGGATCCGGAATCGGAGAGGCGATTGCCTTGCTGTTGGCAGCGAATGGTACGAAGGTCGTGGTCCAAGATCTCAACGGTGAGGCGGCACAGGCCACCGTTGAGCAGATTGAAGCTGCCGGCGGGCAAGCGGTTGCGGTAATTGGTGATGCCAGCTCCACCGGGGTGATTGATCAGACTATTGCGGCGGCCACCGGCATGGCTCCCCTGAAGATCGGGGTGAATAATGCCGGGATCGGCGGGCGTTCCGCCAAGGTCGGCGAGTTGACCGACGAAGATTGGGACAAGGTTGTTTCCGTGAATCTCAATGCGGTTTTCAAGGGGACCCGCGCACAGGCTAAAGAAATGAGCAAGGGAGGCGGCGGATCCATCGTAAACATGGCCTCTATCCTTGGCTCCGTTGGCTTCGCCGGTAGTTCGGCCTACGTTTCCACCAAGCATGCGGTGGTGGGCTTGAGCAAGACGGCAGCCGTGGAATACGCCACCGATGGGGTTCGAGTGAACAGGGTCGCGCCGGGGTTCATTGACACCCCGCTACTCCAGAAGATGGATAAGTCGGCCTACGATGCACTGGTGGGTAAGCACCCCAGTGGCCGTCTGGGTCGCCCGGAAGAGGTTGCCTCGCTAGTGGCGTTCCTCGCTAGCGACGCCGCGTCCTTCATCACCGGCAGTTATCACTTGGTCGACGGCGGCTACACCGCCGTTTAGGCCGGAGTAGAAGTGTGCCCCGAACAAAGTATGTAGTTTGGGGTGGAACGGGTCATCGGCCCATCGTAGTGGTGTTTCGTTCATGAATCACGGGAATCTGTTTGCGATGTGATGACCACGGGTCCATTGAGGGTTCTCTATGTGTAAATTCCCCTTGGGAGCAGAGATGGAAGCTCAGGGAGACGCCATGTTAGAGCTAGTCATGGAGACCGGTCACAGTGGCAACTTCACGCCCGCGGCGTCTGAGTGTCGCGGTGAATAGGCCAAAGGCACCGGTTCTAGGTAGAACATATAACTCGTTCCTATGCCTCGTTGATCGGAGCCGGTGGTACTGCTTTAAAGCATGAAACTTGACAGCCTGTTAGATGGATTGTGTACGACCCCTAGTCAATTGATAGAAAGTGACTAGGAAGAAGCCGAAATGACCATCCAGAAAACCAGGTAGAGCCCACCGTGGACAACGCCTCCGATATCGCCGAGAACATCGTAGCCCTTAGCTCCATGAACGCCGTAAGTGGGGCTACCCTGAATTAGTGGACACCCGATTTAGCGGGATGTGAATCCTGCTGAAAGGATGTCAGAGCAGAAGAAACAACGACGGAAGTTCACCGAGGAGTACAAGCGCGAGGCCGCGGGCCTGGTCATTGATACGGGCCGATCGATTGCCGCGGTGTCGCGAGAGATCCATGTCGGTGAGCAAACCCTGGGGACCTGGGGGCGGGCGGAGAAGGACCGTCGGCGCGGTGCCGGCGAGCCAACCGGAGCGTTGGATGAGGACGAGCGTGCCGAGCTGAAGCGGTTGCGCCGGGAGGTCTTCGAGCTGCGCGAAGACAATCAATTTTTGGGAAAAGCGGCCCCCTTCTTCGCGTCGAAGCATCACCGTCCGAACGGTTCGAATTGATGCGCGCGGAGAAGGGAAACTTCTCTATCAAGCGCATGGCCAGGCTGTTAAACGTCTCGACCTCCGGGTACTACACCTGGTGTGAGCGTCAGGCGCTGGGGCCGAGCCCGCGGGCGGTGGCACAACGCGAACGCGATGAGAAAATCGCCGAGGTCTTCACCGATTCCTACCGGACCTACGGTGCACCGAGGGTGGCCGCACAGCTGGGTCGCGAGGGTGTGAGCGTGGATCGCAAGACCGTGGCCGCGTCGATGCGCCGGCAAGGGATTGAAGGGATCAGCCCACGGAAGTTCCGGCCGGTGACCACGATCCCGGGGGTGGATACCCATCACCTGCCGGATCGGGTGCATCGGAAGTGGGACCAGGGTCGGTTGGACGCGGTCTGGATCAGCGATATCACGTACCTACGTACCCGGGAGGGGTGGCTGTATCTGTGTGCGGTCCGTGACGGGTGTTCCCGGCGCGTGCTGGGCTGGGCGATGGACAACGTGCAGACTACGGACCTGGTGGAGCGGGCGCTACACAAGGCGCACACGCTGCGCGGCGATCTGCCGGCGGATGTGGTGTTCCACGCCGATCGTGGCGCGCAGTTCACCTCGACACAGCTCTGGGAGGCGTCCCGGGAGTTAGGTGTGTTGCAGTCCGTGGGACGCACCGGGGTGTGTTGGGATAACGCGATGGCCGAGTCGTTCTGGTCGACTTTGAAGACCGAGTTCTACGACCGGCGGGTCTGGGCGAGTCGGGCGGAGGCCAAGCGTGAGGTGGGCCGGTGGATCGAGGAGTTCTATAACCGGCGTCGGCTGCACACGAGCCTAGGAATGGTGCCGACAGTTGAGTTCGAGCAGGCCCTGGTTCTCAGGGGCGGGCTGCAGATCGTGGAAGAAGAAGCGCTCACGCTGGCCGCGTGAGCTGGAACACGTGTCCACTACTTGCGGGCAACCCCATAAGGGAATCCGGGGCCTTCGACGAGCTTTGGCCGGATGTCGATCGCGGCGAGATCCAGCTGGACGGGAAAGACGGATTCGTCTAATAAATCACCGGGCAGTGCTAGAACGCAGCCTGAAAGCCGAGCTGAGCAGCCAGCTGGGCTACGAGCAGGGCGAGGCTCAAGGCCGGTTCATTCCGGACTCCCGCAACGGCTCCTACTCCAAGACCGTGTCTACGGTGGCCGGGGACATCGACCTGGAGATCCCCAGGGACCGGGCCGGGGCCTTCACTCCGACCCTGGTGCCCAAGGGCTCACGCCGAACCGGAGGGCTGGATGAAATGATCATCTCCCTCGACGCCGGAGGCATGACGGTGCGGGATATTGCCTACCATCTGGAAACCACCATCGGCACCCAACTATCCCACGACACCATCAGCAAGATCACCGACGAAGTCATCGAGGAGGTCGCGGCCTGGCAGGAATGCCCGCTGGAGGAGTTCTACCCGATCCTCTACCTAGATGCGATCGTGATCAAGGTCCGCGATAGGCATCAGGTGCGCAACAAGGCCGCCCATATGACCATCGGGGGTGACTGTGGAGGGCATCAAGCACGAACTAGGCATCTGGGTCACCGAGAACGAAGGCGCGAAGTTTTGGGCCCAAGTCTGCGCCCAACTGGCTAACAGGGGGGTGTGAAGGACGTGCTGATCGCCTTCTGTGACGGGCTGACCGGTTTCTAAAGAAGCCATCGAGGCGACCTCGGCGCGGGCGACGGTGCAGACCTGCGTGGTGCACCTGACCAGGGCGGCGAACCGGGTTCGTGTCCCATAGTGACCGCCAGGCGGTCAGCAAGCAGCTGAAGAGCATCTATACGGCGCCGAGCATCGAATCAGCGGGCAAGCACTCGACGATTTCGAAGCCAGCGCGCTGGGGAAAAGTATCCGTCGGCGGTGGCGACGTGGCGCACCGCGTGGGAGCGGTTCACCGCGTTTCTGGAGTTCGGCCCGAGCTGCGCAAGGTCATTTACACGACGAATGCGATTGAGTCGATGAACTACCAGTTGCGCAAGGTCACCAAGATCCGGGGCCATATCCCCTCGGACGCGGCGGCGGTGAAGATGCTCTGGCTGGTGATCTGTAGTCTCGAGGACAAGCGGGCCTGGGAGCGTTTGAAGGGGGCTCATGAGACGGGTCGGACCCCGCGCCCAGGAACTGGTTCCCGTCTGCTTGAAGGGGCCGGCACGAATGGTTGGATGCAGGCCCTGAAGCAGTTGGCGATGACCTACCCGGAGCGGATTGAACCGTAGATGAACTGAGTATTATGAAGCCCCGAATACCCGCAGTGACTAGGGTCTTACACAAAGAGTCTGACCGGCTCGAACTTGAGTTTCTAGCGTCCACATTCTAGGGATCTGTAATAGGCTTTACCCCTTGGAACCTAGCGTCTCGGACGAACGAACCGAGCTCTAGTCCCGTACGCAGGTGTTAGGCACGGTTTCAGACATGGAAATTTCTGTAAGCGACTCCAAGAAATCGTACGGAATGCAAGTTGTATCTGTTGGCCGACTGAAGGTGTTCCGAGACTGTCGACGTGCCAAGAATTGCACGCCAATGAACGGCGCGGGTTTGCCTCAAAGTCCGTAGCACTTTGCATTCTGAAGTTCGTGTGGGGCTACAGTTGATGTCACTTCATACTTCCTGTCTCAGGCTGGTATCCCAAACAGCAGGCCAATCATCCACGTAGATTTAATGTGTATCATGCTAGATTGATTTCAGGCATCTCGGATAAGTAGGAATCATCACGCGTCCAATCCAGTATCCTTCGAAAAGTGCTATGAGCCAGTGCGAGGCCGGTGATTAGTGACGGTGATTACGAACGGTTGCCTAGAGTAGCTGGGTATCGAAATACGTTCTTAGCCATGTCCGTTCTGCTGGTTTGTCCGTCAAAACGTGACATAAAATGAGTGATGAATAATGCTACAACTCAAAGCGATGACCTGGCATCTGCGCGGTCTTGTAAATGAACCGACCAGGAGAAGTCTCAACGTAGAACTCGCCACCACTTCCTGATTCGGGTAGACAAAGAAGCTAAGTCATTCATGGAATCGTTCAAATAGGCTAACTAGAGATAATCTGCACCTCTGTCAATACCACTAAAGCGCGATCCGTAAATAAGCGATGTATCATGCAGGAAGTACAAGGGGTCGTGTTGCTTAAGGTTCGATAATTGTAGGATCGAGGAAATTATTCTCGCCGGTCAATATCCCGAGCATTTTCCCTTCTGACCTCAGTGTCGGTCGGCGACCTGGAATTGCACGTTACCCGGTAAGGTTTTACTTATTTACTTAGCAAGTAATGGCCATCCCTTTGTCTGGTCAGCAACCGTGGTTGACTAAGATTCCAATATGCCAAGTAATATATGACATCGAATCTAGGTATCTTTGCGGCACTGTATTGAATGCTGTCCTCAGCTCATGATATTACTGACTTACTGATTATAAATTTGACCTGCTTCGCAGTGGGTGAACCTTTGAAAAATCCCGGAAACGGGGATTGCATCCCATTTTCATGTGCTAGGAGAGGTCTAATGGCTGAGTCACATCACAAAAGCCAATTCATATTGGAGGAGCCCTCCGAGCAGGATATCGTCATCGGAATCGTTGCCCCGATTGGCGCTGATGTCGAGCGCGTCCGTGAATGCATGAAGAAAGAGCTTGCGGACTTTGGCTATGAAACCAAGTTTATAAGGCTCAGCAATTTGCTCGAGGCTAGCAAGATGACTGGAGCTAGTTCGTCTGAGCGGTTGATGGACGCTGGTGACCGACTCCGGGAAGCCGTGCGTGACGGTAGCGCTGTGGCAGCGGTAGCGATAAGGGAAATTAGACACATCCGGCGTGGGAAGAAAAGGGATAGGGTCGATCCTAATACTAGTTCGGGAAGCTCGAAATTGAGTGATTCAAAGGGCTGTAAGAATTTACGAGAAAATACTGAGAAGCCTCGTTTTGCCTGGATACTTCACACCCTTAAGCATCCGTCCGAGGTCGATCTACTTCGTCATGTATATGGTTCACGCTTCACCCTCATAGGAGTTAATGATAAGGAAGAACATCGTGCAGTAGTCCTGGAATCAAAGCTACGACGACATGACCCAAATCTAAGTGACTTTGGTCCTCATGTAACTGCATTGCTTGAACGTGATCAGAAGTCTCCTAATAAATATGGACAGAATGTGAGAGATACTAATTCACTTGCGGATTTCTATATTGAAGTGGGGCACCGACTCATAGCTGAGGTCAAAAGAACTATTGGCTTGCTTTTCGGTAAGCCGTTTGAGACACCAACTCGTGATGAGCAGAATATGTTCTATGCGTATGCTGCATCACTCAGATCATCTGATTCTGGGCGGCAGGTCGGCGCAGTTATAGCGCGAGAAAATGGCGATGTGATAGCTATCGGCGTGAATGAAGTACCCAAGGCGGGCGGAGGTCAGTATTGGAATGGTGATAGTCCTGATGCCCGCGACTTCCAGTTGGGTCGCGACAACAATAGGGCCACGAATCATGACCTTTTGAGAGAAGTTGTTCAGCAGGTTATTGAAAATTTGCGTATGTCGTCGGATGGATGTGGTGCGGGGCATTGTGGGTGTCGAGCCCTTAGCTTGGATGACGTTGACTCTTTAATTGAGAACGGACCTTTGAGTAAAACGCGGGCGGCATCACTGATTGAGTTTGGCCGTGTTACTCATGCCGAAATGTCGGCAATAACTGATTGCGCCAGAAATGGTGTCTCCTCGACAGGGGCCACGATGTACGTTACTGCGTTTCCATGCCATATGTGTATGCGTCTTATTATAGCTTCGGGGATCACTAGAATTGTGTACGTTGATCCATATCCTAAGTCACTTGCCCCGGAGATGTATAAAGACTCTCTCGGTTTCGGTAAGGATGAGTCGGGCGTAGTGAAGGTTCAACCATTTGTAGGTGCATCCCGCAGGATTTTTTCTCGTGTATTTGAACTTGATGAATCCACGCGCTTCAGAGAACCTAATGGGGTTTTCGCTTGGATACCAAAATCTGAGCTCAAATTTCGATCTGCGCCTCACCATGGATCTAGGCAGACATTTAAGCGAGAAAAGCAAGTTAAGCGGAGAGTTGATGAACTCCTGAAAAATGACTCTGAGATATCAAATTTAATTAAATGAGATCAATTTTGCGTCACCCGAGTAATTTGTGAATTTATTTTGAAAGCCGAAGATTCGACTGACAGAGGTGGGCTCTAAGCATTGGTATTCAGCCGATTGTATGGTCGCATCTGGGGTCCGCTGACACATGATCGGGCGGACCCCAAATATTATTACTTGGTCTTGGGGGAGGTCTATTAGCGCTTCGAAGCGCGGTAGCCTGCTTTCTGGGCATCCCGTTCGGTTTTGAAGCACTCTTCCGGCTTGGTGCGGCTGTAGTACTGGCCGCCCGGAACGTGGTACTTCCACTCCTTGTTACTGCCGGTGCGGTTGCCCTTGACCGGATAGCCCTTTGGGCAGGAGTATCCCTGACCGTTCATTTTCACTGAACGCTTTTTCGAGGACGATTTCGCCTTGATGACCTTCAGGGTCTGCTTCTTGCTTACCGTGCTCTTCTTGCCCTTGACGGTGTACTTGACTGTCGTGGTGACCGTGTAGGTGCCAGCGCCGAGTTTGACCGACTTCTTGTTTTTCGCGACCGTCTTCTTGCCCTTTTTGACGGTCAGTACCGCGGACTTAACCTTGACGCTCTTAGCCTTGGAATAACTGGGCTTGATGGTTGCTTTGGCCGAACCCTTAACCGTTTTCTTGCCAATGGTCTTGATGGTGACCGGAGCCTGCTTCTTTGCGGCGACTACTGCGGTCGATACGGTGGCTGCGGCCGCCGGGGTGGTGGGGGCGATATTTGCCCCACCGAATGCAATGGCAGCCGCTGCGCCGAGCGCAAGGGCCTTACCAAGGAATTTCTTCACTGATTCTCCAGCAATAAGTGGATGGTATGTCTCCTGAATGGGATTATTCGTATTATCACCCAAATCTCGACCTTGTGCTAGTTCGCGGATAAATTGCATACCAGTCGGCTAGCGGGCCTTGGCCGATCGGACAGAGGCTAGTGCCAAGGATCGGCAAAGGAATACTCGAGCAAATTCAGCAGATAGTCACCGTACCCGCTCTTGCCGAGGCTGTGGGCCCGCGACCGCAGTTCGGTATCGTCGATAAATCCTTGGCGCCACGCGACTTCCTCGGGCACTCCAATTTTCAGTCCTTGCCGCGCTTCGATGGTGCGGACAAAGTTTGAGGCATCATTCAACGAGTCGAAGGTGCCGGTATCCAGCCACGCGGTGCCACGGGCCAATACATTAACGTTGAGAGTTCCTTCATGTAGATAGAGCCGATTGATATCGGTAATTTCCAATTCACCACGTTCCGAAGGAGCTAGAGATTCGGCTTTGTCGATCACGGAGTTGTCATAAAAATAGAGCCCCGGTACCGCGTAGTGGCTACGTGGTGCCTGGGGCTTTTCCTCTAAGGAGATGGCGTGGCCGTCCGTGTCGAACTCCACCACACCGTAGGCGCTGGGATCTTTGACCCAGTAGCCAAAGATCGTGGCCCCTTCTCGCGTCGAGTATTGCCGCAATTGCGTTCCGAAGCCGGGACCGTGGAAGATATTATCGCCGAGCACCAAGGCAACGGAGTCTTCGCCGATATGCTCTCGGCCGATAAGGAACGCTTGGGCTAGGCCGTCGGGCGAAGGCTGTTCTGCGTAGTCCAGATTCGCACCGAAATGGGTTCCGTCCCCGAGCAGCTCGCGGAACTGCGGGGCATCGCGTGGGGTAGTGATGATGAGGATGTCCCGAATTCCCGCCAAGAGAAGCGTGGAAAGTGGGTAATAGATCATGGGCTTATCAAACACAGGCACGAGTTGTTTAGAAATGCCCTGTGTGATCGGGTGAAGCCGCGAACCAGTTCCCCCAGCAAGTATGATTCCCCTCATGGACGAATGGTAGCAACGCTAGCTCTTCTGTCAATGGACAATGAGCGTTACCCTTGGCCCATGAATAGAATTCTGGTAACTGGGGGTGCCGGATTCATCGGGGCAAATTTTGTGCGCCATCTGCTCGGGCACTCCGACGCGATGATCACTGTACTGGACAAGCTCACCTACGCGGGGAATAGGGGATCCCTGCACGGTTTAGATGAGCAACGAGTACGGCTGGTAGTGGGGGATATCGCCGACGCTGATCTTGTCGACGAACTGGTCTCCTCTCATGATGCGGTGGTGCACTTCGCCGCAGAATCTCATAACGATAATTCCTTACTCGATCCGGGCCGTTTCGTGCAGACCAATGTGCTCGGCAGTTTTACCCTGCTGGAGGCGGTCCGGCGTCACGACGTGCGGTTTCATCATGTGTCCACCGACGAGGTGTACGGGGACCTAGCGCTTGATGAGGCAGATCGTTTCACCGAGGACAGCGCCTATAACCCTTCCAGCCCGTATTCCTCGACCAAGGCCGCCAGCGACATGCTGGTGCGGGCATGGGTACGGTCCTATGGGATCAGGGCGACCATTTCGAACTGCTCCAATAACTACGGTCCCTTCCAGCACGTGGAGAAGTTCATTCCCCGGCAAATCACGAACGTACTAATCGGTCGGCGCCCACGACTTTATGGGCACGGCAACAATGTGCGCGACTGGATTCACGTGGAGGATCACTGCCGTGCGGTGGCGTTGATTCTCGAACGCGGCACGATTGGAAAGACCTACCTTGTGGGGGCCGATGGTGAACGCGACAACTTGTCGGTATTGCAACTAATCCTGGCGCGTATGGGATGCGATCCGAGGGACTTTGACCAAGTGATCGACCGCCCCGGACACGACCTACGCTACGCGCTCGACGCCTCGCTTCTGCGCAAAGAACTGGGCTGGGCGCCACTTCATCAAGACTTTGCCAGCGGTTTGGACCAGACCATTGACTGGTACCGGGAGCACCGGGCATGGTGGGAACCGTTGAAGGCGGAGACCGAACGTCGCTATGCGTTGCGGGAGGCGATCTCATGAGTTCGGTACAGTCCCTACAGGTGCACGATCTGGAACTAGAAGGCTTGAAGGTCATCGAGTTGCCAGTGCACCGCGACGACCGCGGCTGGTTCAAGGAAGCATGGAACCGCGAACGCCTAACCGAGGCCGGATTGCCGGGCTTTCTGCCCGTGCAGCAGAACATGTCATTCAATACCGCCGTGGGCACCACGCGAGGATTTCATGCCGAACCATGGGACAAGTTGATTACCGTAGCGTCCGGCAAGGTCTTTGCCGCGTGGGTGGATCTGCGACCCGGGCCGGGCTTTGGTCAACTTGCCACCCTACAGGTCGGTCCCGAACAGGCCGTGTTCGTGCCGCGCGGCGTGGCCAATGCCTTCCAGACCTTGGAACCGGGAACCACCTATAGCTACCTGGTCACCCGGCATTGGCGTGCCGATGACCGTGACGGGTATAGCTACGTGAATCTGGACGACGACCAGTTGGCGGTCCCGTGGCCCATCCCATTGAACCGGGCGGTCATCTCCGCCGCAGACCGGGAACATCCCTCGCTGAAGCGGGCGCGTCCGGTGCATGCGCTACCCATCCTGGTGTTGGGGGCCGGCGGTCAGCTGGGTCGCGCCTTGGCCTCCCGTAGCGGCATGGACTCGCGGCTTCAAGTGATGGATCGCGAGGCGTTGGACGTCTCCGACCCGGCACAGATCGACGCGTTGGACCTAAGCTCATATGGCGCGGTCATTAACGCGGCGGCCTACACCAAGGTGGATCTGGCCGAACTGCCCTCGGGACGCCGTGAAGCGTGGGCCGTGAATGCTCAGGCGGTATCTCGCTTGGTGGCGCGGTGTGCCCGCTTCGGTACCACCCTGGTGCATATCTCCACGGACTATGTTTTTGACGGGAGTCGTCCCGTGGCCTCCGAGGAGGATCAGCCGGCACCGTTGGGCGTGTACGGGCAGTCCAAGGCGGCCGGCGAGGCAGCGGTGCGCACCCTGGAACGCTTCTATCTGGTGCGTACCAGTTGGGTCATCGGCGAGGGGATGAACTTCGTGGAAACCATGAAGCGCCTGGCCCACAGTGACATCGATCCCGTGGTGGTCGATGACCAGATTGGACGATTGACCTTCGCCGAGGATCTGGCCGCCGGGCTGTTGCATCTGATCGATCACCGCGCCGCCTACGGGATTTACAACTTCCAGTGTTCCGGGGCACCACAAAGTTGGTATCAGCTGGCCCGACGGGTCTTCGAATACTGCGGCAAGGATCCACGGCGTGTGGGTGCCACGAGCACCAGCGAATACGGCAAATCACGGGCGAGCTTCGCGCCGCGACCAGCCATGAGCGTACTGGATACCACCAAGCTGCGGGCCACGGGGTATCACCCGTGGGATCAGCAACGCGCCTTGGCAAGGTATCTGGGCTTCAACCCCTAGACCCAGGAAGTGTCTGATCAGCAAATTACCCGGCAGCCCTCTGCCGGGCAATTTGCTGTGTCATCTCGTGCCCCGCACTTTGCCCATCTAGGTAGTTCCTTGACCCATTGAGTAGCGGCTACTGGTGCCCGCCCTCAACCAACGGCCTAACGTGCGAGGTGGGAACGCGATATTCATTGGGGGCAGTCGAATATGTCGCACACATGGTCGCGCCATGGGCGCCGCAGCGGATCGAGTCAACCGACTCGACGCCGACCCGCCGCGTGCCGTGCGTTCTCCCGGTCCATGGGCTTGGCCGGATCGCCAGCAGGCGCCGGTGTGGATCGGGTCCCACAGACGGAGCCGGCGGCAAGCCAGTCGCGCACCAGTACGGCTAGCCCCCCAGCTGTCGTCGGCTCCTTCGCCTCCGGCACCGGCCGACTGAGCCGAGGCCTGGCCGCGGTCAGTTCGGCCGCCGGAGCTCAAGCCACGCAATCGGCGGCCGGATTCGCGGTGGCATTGCTGGCGGCACATACTCTGGGGATCGAGGCGTTGGGACTGTTCTCGATCCTGTACGGCGCACTCATACTGGCCGCCGGGATCACCAGCGGTTTTGTGGGTGATTCGCTGCTCGTGCTCGACCGACATGCGGCCGAGATCCGCGCCGGATTAGCATCGTGGTTTGCGATGCTGGCCACCGCAATCGTCGTGGCGGCGTTCATCACCGGCTGGCTTGGTGGGGCGCTGAGTGTCGGCGGAGCGCTCGTCTTTGCCGCAGCGGCCGCCGCGTACATCGCCGAGGATCTCATCCGACGCAATTTAATGGCCGTTCTCGCCTTCCACCGAATCATATGGATGGATCTTCTGGTCCTCGCGGTCACGTTGGTTGTGGCCCTCGGTTTCCTCACGGCGGGGTACCGCGGCCTGATCTTCATCCTGGGTGCCGTCACGGTGGGGCAGCTGGCCGGCATGCTCATTGGGTGGTACCTGCTACCGCGCAGTGAGCGGCGCGGGGTGCATCGCCCGATTGCTTGGGGGACGGTAGCGCGCTACGGAATCTGGCGGGCGGCGCTCCAGGCTTTGCGTCCCGGACAGCTTACCGGCGCACGCCTGCTGGTCACCGGTGCGCTGACGTTGGCGGCCGCGGGTGCCTTAGAGGCCGCGCGAATTTACGCGGCACCAGCCATGCTTATGGTCAGCGGGGTATGTTCCTATCTCTTCGCCAGCCTGGCCGCCCGCCAAGAGCAGTCCTTGGCAACGGCGTTGGCCTTCACGGACCGGGCGGTGCGTTACCTGCTGCTTGCCGCCGTGGTGTGCGGGGCGCTCGGGATGGTTCTGTTGCCGGTGGCCGGAGAATTGATCACCGGGCGGCAACCGGTACCGCTGACCGTACTCGGGTGGCTCGGCTATGCCATGGTGGTGGCCGTGGCCACCCCCTACGGACTCTTAGCGGCGGTGCGACATCGGGCACGGGCCGTATTCCTGATTCGAGCCCTCGACAGCATACTGTCCCTAGGACTGGTGGCCGTGGCGGCGTTCGTGCTACGCGAGGTGAGCTTGGTGCCTTGGGCGGCCGCACTGGGAGCGCTGGTCGGTGGGCTGTGCATCCGCGGCTTGATCCTCATGCCCTTGATGCGCGCCGAGGCCACGACCCCAGCGATGGCCGGTGACCGGCCATGAGCGTAACGAACGAACGCCTGCTCATCGTGCACTCCTCGGACGAGCTGTACGGTAGCGATCGGATGCTTCTCGAGGTGGTGCAGGCCCTAGGTGATCTCTGGACGGTGGAGGTCTGGCTCCCAGTGGATCGCCAAGACGGCCGGCAGTTGCTCTTCAAAGAGCTCGTGCGCCGCGGTGTGGCGGTACACCATGTCGACCTACCGATTTTACGACGTGCCTGGCTGAACCCGTCGGGGGTCCTGCGTTTTCTGCGCCTGACCGTTCCGACCTGGTGGAGGCTGCATAAAGCCGCGCCGCAGCGGATGTATTTGATGACCTCGGCCTGCTTGCTGTTGGCACCGCTGGCCCGAATGGCACGGATTCGGCGGATCACCCTGCACATCCAGGAGCCATGGATCTCGCGCGAAGCCCCGGTACTGCGTGCGTTGGCTCGGCTAACGGACCAGCGGATCGCGATCTCCGACACCGTCGCACACTTCAGTGGGCTACCGTCGACTGCCATACAAGTCGTGCCCAATGCCGTGCCGCACCCAACCGAAAACTTGACGGTGCCCGCTCAGATGCTGCATAGCCCAGCGCCACACTATGTCGTGGCCAGTCGCTGGAACGGTCACAAGGGACACCGCACACTGTTGCGCGCCTGGCAACAGGCCGGTTGCCCGGGCACGCTTTTTGTGCTCGGCGGACCGCCACCCAGTGGTGCCCAGGTGTCGGTTCCGCAGCTCGTCGAACAGTTCGTCCAGCAACCTCAGACCGTGCAGGTCATCGGAGAAGTGCCTGACCCGGAACGATGGATCGCCGCTGCCGATGGAGTCATCCTGCCCACCGACAGCATCGAGGGCTTTGGACTTGTGGCCATCGAGGCTTTCCGTCACGGTACCCCGGCGATCGTCTCGGACTGTGGGGGACCGGCCGAGATCGTACTCCACGAGGTGACCGGTTTGATCTTTCCTCCCGGCGACAGTCAGGCGCTCGCCGACCTGTTGGCCGGGGCCACCACCGAGCAACTTCGTCAGATGGGCACACGCGCCCGGCAGGAGTATCTCCAGAAATATACACCCGAGCACTTTCACTCCCGGATCCGGGAGCTACTTTCCGTACGCCGGGCCAGAACCTGAGCGTCGGGTACGAAAAATTCATCGAGCAGGGGGGCTGTGATGATGCAACATGCGGGAGGATACCGCTGGGCGGTGCATGAACTGCGCCAGCGACAAAAGACCGCGAAGGGGGCGCCGGCCTATTCGCGCTACATCAACCGGCCGCTAGGGAGGCGCTTGGCTGCACTGGCTTACCGGTGGGGGCTGAACCCAAATCAGGTGACCGGGCTCAGCGCCGTCTGTACGTTCGGCGGCATTTTCGTGATTGCCGCCTTCGCGCCGAGCTGGCCGATGGCCTGGTTCGTCGCCGCGCTACTGGTGGCCGGCTACGCGTTGGATTCGGCCGACGGGCAACTGGCCCGCTTGCAAAATTCGGGCTCGGCGGCCGGCGAATGGCTCGATCACATCGTCGATGCGATCAAGACGGCGGTGCTGCACGCCGCGGTATTGATCTGTTGGTACCGCTTCTACGACCTGGAAGTTCGCTGGTTGCTCGTACCCGTGGCGTTCCAGGCGGTGGCCAGCGTGCAGTTTTTTGCGATGATCCTCACCGACCAGCTACGCCGGCTCAACAGGGGCATGACCGATCACTTCATGAGCGGGCAGGGCACCTCTTCAATGGCATATTCCTTAGCGGTGCTACCGACCGACTTCGGGCTGATGTGTCTGCTTTTCGTGCTCCTAGCGTGGCCTGCCGGGTTCGTTACCGGGTACACGGTGTTGTTGCTCGCTAACTTCGGCTTCGTCGTGTTGGCCCTTGCCAAGTGGTATCGGGAGGTGCGTCGCTATGGCTAAGTCATTGGACTATCGAGAAGATCAGTTGTTCCTGTCACCCGGAAACCCAATGACACCGGTACCGGTACGTCCGCCCCAGTCTCAGGAAGCGATGGGCATGGATATCAAGGATTACTTGCGCGTTCTTCGGACCCGCAAGTGGTGGATCCTCTTCGCCACTATTCTGGGGGTCGCGGCCAGCCTAGGCATCACCTTGAGTATGACGCCGAGCTATGTGGCCAAGGCAACCATCTTCATCAACGTACAATCGGCAGGGGATTCGGCTTTTGCGCGCGGACAGTACGCCCTGCAACGTGCCGACTCCTATCCTCAGTTAATCGGGGACCCGACGCTCTTGGCCGCCGTGGCGCGCCGCGTGGACGCAGATGTCAGCGTCAACGAGCTGCGCCGAGCACTCAGCGCCACGAACCCGGAGGACACGGTGCTGATCGTAATCACAGCCAGTGCGCCGCAGGCGCAGCAAGCTGCCGATCTTGCTAATGCGGCCGCACCGTTGCTCGCCGCACGGATCGGCGAACTTGAGAACTCGGATCCGAAATCGCTACTGGTAACCCCGGAAATTTCGGTGCCGGCGAGCGCGCCCGATGATCCGGTCTCGCCACGTACAACGGTGAATTTAGCGCTGGGACTCATCTGCGGGCTGAGCTTAGGCATGATTCTAGCGTTGTTCGTTGACAAGGTGGACCCGCGGATTCTGCGTCCGGCCGACGCCGAACGCGTCACCGGGTTGCCGGTGCTGGGGATCGTGCGCGGGAGCGACGATCGCCGGGAACGCGGACGGCGCGATAACGGGTATCGGCAACTACTCTCCAGTCTCTTGCTGGCCAACGATGGAGACCTACCGCAGCGCTTGTTGGTGCTCAGTGACCCGAAAGCTCCGACCGTCGACGCCGTGGAACTGGGGCAAACGCTAGCCAGCATGGGGCGTAAGGCCGTGATCATGCAGAGCCGGGAGGGGGCCATCGAACCAGGTGAAGTGGCCGAACATCCCGGACTCTGCCAGGTGTTGGCGGGCCAAGCCACACTCACCGAGGCGCTGATCGAGATGATTCATGTACCCATGGGTTATCTCGCAGCCGGCGAGCCTGCCGCAGGGCTTCGACGGTATGACGTCTTCCGAAGGATTTCTCCGCTGATTGAGGAACTGGAACGTAGCTACGATGTCGTGGTGATCCTTGCGGCCATGGGGGCGCAACCCATCGATGGCGCCGTGGTGGCAGCACACTGTGATGGGGTGCTACTCACTTCCAGGCAGAAGAAGTCCACCGCCCGCGCCCTACGACGAACTCTTGAAGATCTGGCTGCGGTGCGCAGCGGGGCTACCGGGCTGGTGATGCTTCGTCATCCGCGACGCCGGATCCGGCCACGGCAGGGCTGAGCAATGCGTGGCACGATCACGGCCCAGTGGCCTCGCGCCGGCACCAAAGAACCCCGGCAGGGGGCCGGCCCGAGCGAGCTTCATCTGATTCTTATTTGGTTGATGACGGTGAGTTCGGTGGTGGCTTGGCGGCAGGGCGTGTTCTATACCGGCGGAGCCGACCCAGTGGTGGTCCTCAAAGCCCTACTGCAATTCGGCGCGCTAGGTTGGGCATCTTTACTCTGCCTGAACTGCCGGGCCCATTTTCCGCTTGGTGTCCGGTCGCTGGGATTCTTGTTGCCCATTTTGGCGCTCAGCGTTGTCGGCGCCCTCGCCGAAGGAAACCTCGCTGCGTCATTGGTGCTGGCGATCCGCGTCTTGCTGATGGCTTTGACGGTGATGTTCCTGGCGCGTTGCTATGCTCCGCAACGACTGTTGTGGGCTTTGGCGGTGGCACTGGCGGTTGTCGGCGGAATCAGTTCCGTTTCCGGGCTTGTTATTGGCGGCCATGGAAGACTTTCGGGTGGAATCCCGCCGCTTAGCCCGAATGAGATTGCCCTGCTCGCCGGTTTGCCCGCGTTGATGCTGCTCCACGAAACGCTACGTGCTCGCGTTCACTGGTGGCACAGCGGGGGACTGCTGCTTTTGGTTGGCATTCTGATCCTCAGCGAGTCGCGTACCGCACTGATCGGTGCGGCGTGTGCTGCGGCGCTCATGGTGCTGTTAATGCGGACGCTGCCGGTACAGACTCTCGTGGCGACCCTGATCGCGATTCCCGTCCTGTTCTACGTTACGTTCTACACGCCACTGGTTCGCGCGGTGCTAGAAAGATCCGATAGTGCCGAGCTGTTGACCTTCAATTCACGAACCATTAGTTGGTCTGCCGTCCTGCAGCTGCCCGTTGATAGTTGGCAACGCTGGGTGGGGCAAGGCCTCAGTATGAAAACCATTCCGGTGACCGGCCAATACTGGGAGGAACAGGTATTTGACTCTTCCTGGATCTCACTTTTAGCGCAGGCCGGAGTGTTCGGTGCCGTGCTGGCACTATTGTGGGTGCTCGGCTGTCTTTGGGTGGCCTTACGTCACCGCAAGGTCCGCTCGCTCTACCTGCCGTTGCTGGCATTTATTCTGGTGCGTAGCCTGATGGAAAACGGGCTGATCGACGCTGGCGTGATGTTCCTAGTGTTCTTCGCGCTGTCACTCTGTCTGGAACGGCCGAGCCGCGAGTTCGGACCGGACTGGGAGCATGAGCCATTTCTGGGAACCGCTAAGAGAGCAACCTATGGCATCAGTGCGCCGACTATTAGAGTGCGTCTTTGAGTTGGTCCATTGCTCTAGCGACGTTGCTTAACTTGGCATAGGGGCCCGGCACGCGAAAAGCACGTGCGTCCCGATGGGTCCGCTGAGTAAGCAGCCCGGGGGATGACTTCTTGATATTCAATAAGGCGTGGGCGGGTTGCCGAAATACACAGATAATCTGTGGTACCCCTCGTGAGGCCAACGCCTCCTCAAGGATGGGCAGACCCGCTTGGATTTGCTTCATGGCGACCTGCTTTTCACCGGGAGTCGGCGTTTTGAGAATGTCGGTGAAAGCTACGCCCGCGGCTACAGCTGCTTCGTCTAAGAACGCAGCGCTTGAGGGGTCGAAGAGTCGCGTTTGGCAATGCGGAGTAGCTGCCGTTGACCTGCGCGGCCTTGATAGTAATGCCCAACATTGACACTGTGCGGTGCCGGATTCAAACCGACAATGGCCGCGCGGATGGCCACGACACCATGGCATCCGCACCACATCACCGAGCGCTATGGGCTGTTCGCGCTCATCTTGTTGGGTGAAAGTCTCCTGTCGGCCTCGAACGCGATCATTGAGGCCTTGCATGAAGGTGAAGCGGTTGGCCCGCTGATCGCTCTGGCGGTGTTGACATTGATTGCCACCGCCGGGCTGTGGTGGGTTTATTTTTGGCCTCCGCATCACCACGCGATTCAGGGGCTACGCGGTTCCATTGCTTATGGGTACGGACATTACTTCATCTTCGCCGCTGCCGGGGCACTCTCGGCGGGTATTGAAGCCGAAATCGATGTCATTACGCATCACAGTAGTCTCTCGGCACCCTTCGCATCTTTTGCCTTTACGATCCCCATCGCGGTGTTTGTGCTGGGCGTGTGGGCCCTAGCCATCCGGCGCCAGGGCGACGCGGAAGTCAACACTGTCGTTCCTCTCGGTGGCCTCCTGGTGCTCATCGACCCGCTCTTGCCGGTACCTTTCACCCTAAGCACCGTGATTTTGGTGCTCCTTGTGGCCGTGTTGGTGTGGCGTCAGGCAGCTGCCGAGACCAGGGCGACACTCGGTTAACGCGCCGACTGCCAAGAACATAGAAAGCCGCGGGTCTTGCCATCTAAGCGATGGCAGGACCCGCGGCCGTAATGGGAGGAATTAGCGCCGGTAGGCGCCCATCTGCTTGCTTCCGGCGTTCAGGCCGGTCAGCGTCGCCAGATCGGATGGCAAGCCTAGAGCTGACCCGTTGCGTTCCGTGATGGCAGAAGTGAGATTATGCTCGTCGTCCAGCACGCTGGAGGCGATTACCTCGGCTGATCCGGACTCTTGCTGATGTGCCGACTGGAATGCCGCCAAACTCGTGTAGACCTGCGGATCTCCGGTTCCGGAAGACCACACCGTGGACCAACGTGGAGTCCCCGAGCTGAGGCGGTGGTAAGTGTTGTGATCCGTGGAGATCTCCATCTCCGCGGCGCTGAACTCATGCGA
This sequence comes from Glutamicibacter sp. PS, assembly GCA_031317595.1. GTDB lineage: Bacteria > Actinomycetota > Actinomycetes > Actinomycetales > Micrococcaceae > Glutamicibacter > Glutamicibacter endophyticus. The sequence goes on along the minus strand of JANCMB010000001.1, from coordinate 1,275,571 downwards.
GTAATCCTCAACGGCCAAGATCGCGTTCCCTCCGCCGGTGTTGGACAGCACGTTGTTATGCACCGAAATGTCCTTCACGACCCACGTCATCGTGGGGTCCGGGAAGCTCTGGCGCGGATCGTGTCCCGGATCGGAGGCGTTCTCGCCCCGCCGGTTATCCTGCACGATATTCAGCGGACGATTTGAGCCGCTGATGGTGTTGTTCCAAATCCGCACATCGCTGCTGTCGTTGAGCTTGAATCCATTGCCGCCGTTGCCGACGATGCGGTTGTTCACGACCACGGCCTTGGCAGAGATTTCCAGTGATAGGCCATGCGCGGCGTTCGAGATCATGTCGTTGTTGACGATCTTCGAATCGTAGACCGACTCATCGATCCACAAGCCCGGGCCACGGTTGGAGGTGAAGACCGAATCTTTAACCGAAATGCCCCGCGAGCGGGTGATCTTCAGGCCGCCGGAAACGGGCGAGGAGTTGAACCGTTCGGTGTTATTTCCGGAGGATTCGATGTTCTGCACCTTCAGTCCATCTGCATAGACGGCGTTCATCCCGAGCATGCCCGACCGACGAATCTTGACATTCGAGATGGTGTTAGAGGTGGCCGAAACATTGATGCCGGTGGTGGCCGAGTCCTCGACGGACAGGTTCCGAAGAGTGATACCCGGCTTTTCGGCGGTGATGGCACCCATATCCGGTACCGACGGGGCATAGCGGCGGACATTGATACCATCCACCGTGGAGTTAGCTCCGCGGATGCTCAAGGCTTTGACGAGGGTGCTCGCTTCGACCTTCTTGCCGCGTGGATCTGAGCCTACGTAGAGCTTGTTGGCCGAGAAGTCGATGTAGAAGGTGCCAGCGCGCAACTGATCGAGTGATCCAACCTGAGTTTGGGGTGCACCATCGATCCAGAGTTGCTCGGGGTGCGCTGCCATCGGGTAGTCGGCGTTGATGAAGCCCCAGGCTTCCTGCTGATTATCGTCGGCCCCGCGCGTGTAGGTCGGCGAGTGATCGAAATCTAGGTCCCATCCGGTGGCCCAAGCCCCGCCGGAGGCAGTGAACCCGGACAGCGTAGAGGCGCCATCGAGCCACACCTTTTCACCGGGGTAGTTCACCAGATGCACGGTCTTGCCGCTCGGGATCGTTACCGACTCGTGGTAGGTTCCGCCGCGGACCACGATGCTTTGACCCGAGCTTGCCTTGTCGACGGCGGTGGCCAACTGGCGCAGCGGTGCATCGGCCGAACCGCTGGCGCCGTCGTTGCCGCCGGGCGCCACGTAGAGGGCTCCGGCGGGAAGGGCCGGTGCTTCTTCGACCGGTTCGGGGGATGGGGCTGGGGAAGGCTCGGGTTCCGGAGTCGGAGAGGGCTCGGGTAGAGGCGCCGGTTCGGCGGTGCCCGATTCCTCGCTGAGCAGATCCTTGGGGGCTTCCTTCGCCCGGAGATTATCCACGTGCAGTCCGGAGTCCTTGCTCGCCGAGGAGGATAGGTAACCGGTGAGCCGCACATCGCCGGCGGTACTGAGTGCGGAGTCGCTGTCCGTGTGCTGCACCTGCCAGTCGGGCGCGGCGCAGCCGGCGCGGTATGCTCGGGCGGTCAGCGCGGTCTCGCTATCACCGGAGACATTGAAATCCAGGTGGAAGCTCTCACCGGGGTGCACAGATTCGGCGATACGTACGTGCTCGAGGACGGTTTTGGTTCCGTTGAGGTGCCGGGCGACTTCGAGGCGCAGCTCGCCGGAGGCCAACAGGCGTAAGGTGGCGTCGTAGCGGCCGGTGGAACCCTGGCGCGACGCCAGCGAGGCGTAGATGGAGCCGCTGGTTGGCAAGGAATCAAAGGAGAGATCAACACCCGCCGCCACGTCGCGTTGATCGATGTCGAGAGTCGCGACACTACTCTTGCCGGGGAGCAAGGCCAGCGAGCCCACGCCATTGGCTAGGGCGAAACGTTCGGGGTGGTTGAGCTGATAGGCGGGGCCGGAATCGGGGGAGCCCCAGCCTCCGCTGACCGTGCGATTCATTGAGTCGCTCACATAATAGGTGGCGGCGGAGGCCGCAGGTAACGCCGAAGCGAGCAGTGAGCCGCTGACGAGCACAGTCATCAGGGCGCGCGAGAGCCGGGAACGGCCCCCGCGTTCAACAGGGGGATGCAACAAGTTTGTGTCCTTCATGGGCGGTCCCGTGCTCCCCAGCACAACGGATCCCGGATGGATAGTGGCACCGTCGAGACGGTGTCGCGCACAACCCCACCTATGCTTCCACGCCGGTAACCGTTATGCAACTGTGACTTTTGCCTCGCGGGGCGCGTCAGGGCCCGGATTTACGGTCCGGGGAGGGGGATCGATACGAAGCCAGAGCGAGTAGTTCAGGAGCAAACTAAGTAGTGCGCTACCCGTGCCGGACCGGGGGTTGAGCCCTAGGGTCAGGGCTACCACCGACGGACCTGCACGTTGGCACGGCCGAGGCATGGGGATGCCCTCGGTTTTACGTCGCGCAGGCACGACGGTGAACACTCGCCGTAGTTGTTTTATTTTGGGGGAAACAACATGCAACGTCGTAGGCGTGCGGACTCTGCCGCGCCGTTGAGCATCGCGCTCATCGGCACCAGAGGTGTCCCCGCCCGCTATGGCGGATTCGAGACGGCGATCGAAGAAGTCGGGCGGCGCCTGGTAGCCAAAGGCCATCGGGTCACCGTGTACTGCCGTGGCGTCGCCCGCGATGAACGAACCGACAATTATCTGGGCATGCAATTAGTTCATCTGCCCGCGCTACGCCGACGAAGCTTCGAAACCCTGAGCCACAGCGCCCTATCGATAGTTCACGCCATTCGTCACCGCCCGGATGCGGCGATCGTTTTCAATGCTGCCAACGCGCCGTTGCTGCCGCTACTGAACGCCGCAGGTATTCCGGTCGCCACCCACGTGGACGGGTTGGAATCCCGGCGCGCCAAATGGGGCCCAACGGGTCGGCGATACTACCTGATGTGTGAACGGTTGGCGGTCCGGCTATCGCGTGAACTGATCGCCGATGCCCAAGGGATCGCCGACTACTACGCCACGCGATATCAGGCCGCGACATGGCAGATCGCCTACGGCGCCCCGCTTCTTCACGCACCCGGAGACGAGAAGCTAGCTGAGCTGGGCATAGCACCGGGGGGCTACCACCTATTGGTGGCACGCTTCGAGCCGGAAAATCACGTCCACCTGATCGTCCAAGGCTATGCGAAGGCCGCGGCACGTTACCCGTTGGTGGTGGTCGGCTCGGCACCCTACGCCGAGCAATACACGCAATCGGTACATGCGGCAGCCACCGACAACGTCCGCTTCCTCGGCGGAGTATGGGACCAAGAACTACTCGATCAGCTCTATGCGCATGCGCTGGTGTATTGGCACGGACATTCGGTGGGCGGCACTAACCCATCATTGCTGCGTGCCATTGGGGCCGGGACCGCCGTCAACGCCTTTGACGTGAATTTCAATCGCGAAGTCCTCGGGGCCGCCGGCGCCTACTTCTCCACCCCAGCTCAGGCCGCCACATTATTCGAGGCCGCTGAAGCACGGCCGGAACAGATCGCGCGCCGGGCAGCACTCTCACTCCAGCGGGCCGAAGCTTATGACTGGGATCAGGTCGCCGCCGCTTATGAGGCGCTCTGCCAAGATCTCGTACGCTCGCGGCGCCACGCCAGAGCCCGACCCAGCACCCAGAACGTTCCCATTGCGCACCACGGGCCAACCTAAGTCTTTGTGCGCATCACGTTGGCACACACCGGCACCACGAGCACAGGGCAGGGGAGTAACTCATGATCATTGGCTACGCGGCAGGGGCTTTCGACCTCTTCCACATCGGGCACCTGAACATTTTGCGGCAGGCCAGGGCACGCTGCGATTTTCTGGTGGCCGGCGTGGTCAGTGACGAAATGGTCGAAGCCGCCAAGGGCGCTCGACCGGTGATCCCCACCTTGGAACGTGCCGAGATCGTCGAGCATATTTCGCTCGTGGATCAGGTGTACATCGAAACCAGTTCCGATCGACTGCAGGCCTGGCGGGATCTGGGCTATCACGTGTTCTTCAAGGGAGACGACTGGAAGGGCACCAGCAAGGGACGCGAACTCGAACGGCGTTTCGCCGCCGTCGGAGTCAGGATCGAATATTTTCCTTACACCATGCACACCTCAAGCACTCAACTGCGCGTGGCCCTGAACGCGCTGAGTCAACCCCGGGAAAGCATTCACCGGGCCTAGAGCACGACCACTGCGGGGGCACCACATGAAACGCCTAACTCTCGCCGAAGCCTCGGCGCCCACTCTTCGCTGGACGGCTTTGGCCGCCACCACTTTGCTGCTGGCCGGATGCGCGGCGTCCGCTGGACCACCACGAGCGGCTATGCCCTCGGAGGTCAACACCCAAGCGGTGCCAGACGTGCACGCCCCAGCGGCCTCCGAAAGGTCCAAGGCGGCAGCAACGAAGAACAGCGACGGAACCAGCACAAAGCTGCAGGGTACGAAGGATGGCACCACGCACGCCGACGAGCCGGACACCGCCGACAAATCAAAAGAAACAACGCCGGGCGCGGAGCCACAACCGAGCACCGCGCCCGAAAATAAACCGCAGGACTTGAAAGCCCGAGGCGGACTGAAGGTTGCTAACGACGCCGATCAGGCACGCAAGCAACCTGTGGTTGCCAAGACGGTGCCACTTGAGGCCACGGTCCCGGTAGGAACCGCAGCCAAGATGACGATTAAGGAATTGTCCTTGACGAAGGCCGAGGCCGAGGGAATCGGACAGGTTGCGGGTCCCGCGGTGCTGATCACCCTGCGCGTAGACAATCGCGGCAGGAAGTCACTGGACTTGTCGCATACCGAGCTCCTCGCCTTCGCCGGTGCCGAGCTCACGCCGCTGGCTCCGCTCAGCGACCCGCGCACTACCCCGCTCGAGCCCAAGCTCGCTGCCGGGGATAGCGCCACGGCTACTTTTCTCTTCGCGCTGCCCGAGGCGAAACCGGGGGCCATCACCCTGCGCTTCAGTACCGGCAATGGCGAGAACATTCAACAACTCTCGGGCACTCCGAGCGCGTGAAAGGCATGAACATGCGCAACATCTTAACCCGGTGTGGGGCCGCGATTGGCGTTTGGGCGCTCGCCGGTGCCCTGCTGCTAGCCTTCCCGGCGGCGGCGCAAGCCGACGCACACCCGCAAAATCCGGGCGCGTTACCACCGACCGTGACCGCCGATGCCCTGCCCACCGTACAGATCGACGGCGTGGTGTGGTCTCAGGTCATTATCGGGGACACCGTGTATGCCGGTGGTAGTTTCAGCACGGCCCGACCCGCCGGTGCGGCTCCCGGCACCCAAACCGTCACACGAAATAACCTGCTGGCCTACAACATCACCACCGGCGAACTGATTACCTCCTTTGCACCGTCCTTCAACGCGCAGGTGCTATCGCTCGCGGCCTCGCCCGACGGTCAGCGGCTCTACGTGGGTGGAGACTTCACGAGCCTGAATGGAGCACCGGCCGAACGTCTGGTGGCATTGAATCCATCCACCGGCGCCCGCATAGCCGACTTCGATCCGCAACCATCGAGTAGCGTCTACTCCATTGTTGCGCGCGGCGACACGGTGTTCTTCGGCGGATCGTTCTTCCGCGTCGGCGCCGCCTGGCGGGAACAAGTGGCAGCGGTGCGTGCCTCGGATGCCGCACTGTTCTCCTTCCGCCCGGTGGTCACCGGCGGTAAGGTCACTTCGCTAACGCTTTCACCCGATGCCTCGAAGCTGGCCATCGGTGGTTACTTCGACACGGTCAACGGAACCGGCGACCAAGCCAGCGGTCTAGCCGTGGTGGAGACCGCTACCGGAGCGAAGCTAGCCTATGAGGCCTCGGCCTATGTGCGCAATGGTGTCGGCGGCGATGGGGCGATCACCTCGCTGACCAGCGACCAACGCACCTTCTACGCCAGCGGCTTCACCTACGGACGGCAGGCCACCCTCGAAGGAATTGTGGCCATCGACTGGGATGACCTAGGTACCCGTTGGCTGGAGGACTGCCACGGGGATACCTATTCGGTGCACGTCACCAACGATTTGGTCTATCTCGCCGGGCACCCGCACTACTGCGGCAATGTCGGAGGATTCCCGCAGGAAGTGAACTGGGGCTACAACCGCGCCATGGCCTTCGGCAAGGACGCGGTGGGCACGATTGGCCGTGAGATTCACGGATACACCAACTTTGAGGGGCTACCGCACCCTCAGTTGCGTAACTGGTTCCCGGCCTTGAGCACTGGCAATTACACCGGACAGTACCAGGGACCCTGGTCGGTCACCGGCAACGACGAGTACATTGTCTACGGCGGTGAGTTCCTCCGGGCGAACTACGCGAACCAGCAGGGTCTGGTGCGCTTCAGTTATAGCTCCAAGGCACCCAACCTGCGCGGACCGGAACCGCAAGGCAACAACTTCGTGCCCACGCTCTCATCCAATAAAGCAGGTGAGGTCCGCGTGCGCTGGCAGGCCGCCAGCGATATGGACGATTCCATGCTGGAATATCGCGTAATTCGCGATGGCAATAACGGCAATCCGATTCACACCACCAGCGGTCGGTCAAACTTTTGGATGCGTCCAGGGCATTCCTTTACCGATACCGGTCTGACGCCCGGTAGTACGCACAGCTATCGAATCTTTGCGGTGGACCCGACCGGCAGGGAGGCGCGAAGTTCTACCGTATCGATCACCGTGGCCACCAGCGACCAACCGGTCGGCAGCTATGAGGCGGTCATCAAGGCCGATCAGCCCACCGCCTACTGGCCGGTGCGAGCCACCGACGGGAACACGGTCGTGGACGCCAGTAATGCCGAAGATCTCAGCCTTACCGGTGCAGCCAGCCGAGTCAATGGCGCGACCATTCCCGGTGGAAGCGGCTCGGCCATCACCCTCGGCAGCGGGACCGCGGGTAACGATGTACGCGCTGAACGCACCAACCGGTTCAGCACCGAACTGTGGTTCCGAGCCGGGGCCAACCAGACCGGACGACTGATCGGATTCGCCGATGCGGTGACCGGCACGTCGCGTAACTACGACCGGGTGACCTATCTCAACTCCTTCGGACGACTGTCCTTTGGAGTCACCGAGCGCGGCACCCGGCGGACCATCACCTCATCGGCGTCTTACACGGATAACAAGTGGCACCACGTGGTCGCCACCCTGGGTAGCGACGGGATGCGGCTTTACGTGGATGGTGCCCAGGTAGCTTCGCGGGCCTCCACGACCACGGCCCTGGAAATGGAAGGTTACTGGAGGCTCGGCGTGGATCGGCTCAATGGCTGGCCATCGGCACCCACCAGTGGCTTCGCCGGTCAAGTTGATGAGATTGCGATCTATCCTCGTGCGTTGAGCGCCGCTAGGATCGCCGATCACTACGCCGCCGGCCAAGGACAAAGTGTGAACCTGTCACCGACCGCGAAGTTCAGCAGTGACACGCAGGCGCTGAAACTATCGGTGAACGGCAGCGAATCCAGCGACCCCGATGGCAACATTACCGCCTACGCGTGGGACTTTGGGGACGGGGCCACCGGCACCGGCGTTTCCGCGACCCATACGTACGCCGCGGCCGGGTCCTACACGGTAAAACTCACGGTCACCGATAACAAGGGTGCCACCGGTACCGCTAGCAAACAGGTTACGGTCAGCCCGCCAAACCAGGCACCGACCGCATCGTTCACCGCGAACATCGAGAACCTCGACGTGTCTGTGGACGGCAGGGGCTCCTCTGACCCCGAAGGCGGACAGCTGTCCTACGCATGGGACTTTGGCGACGGAGAGAACGGCACCGGAGCCACGGCAACGCACCACTACGCCAGTGCCGGAAGCTACCAAATCACACTGACAGTCACCGATCCGCAAGGTGCCACGGATTCCGCCACGCGCACGGTCGAGGCCACCATCCCGCCCGGTCCACTGGCGGCCGACGCCTTTGGCCGGAGCGAAACCGGTGGCTGGGGCACGGCCGATATTGGAGGGACCTGGGCACGCACTTCGAGTGCCGCGTCCATCTTTGTCTCATCGGGCACTGGCAAACTCGTAGCCGGATCTCCAGGGCACGGGCCAGGTGCGACACTACCGACCCTCGCCGAGGCGGAAGTTACCGGTACGGTGAGCGTGACACTGGACAAGGTTGCCAACGGGGGAGGAAGTTACCTCTACTTCTCGCCGCGCTATCAGGACGCTGGTAACCAGTATCAACTCAAATTACGGATAGCGGCCGATGGTTCGGGGTTGCTGATCCTCGAGAAGATAGTTCAGGGAAACGAGTCGACGTTGGGCACACTCTCCCTGCCAACTTTGAGTTACCAAGCAGGCCAAAAACTCCGGCTCAAATTCCAAGCCGACGGCAGCTCGCCGACCACGCTCGGGGCCAAGGTCTGGAAGGACGGATCCAATGAGCCGCCCGAATGGCAGGTCGAAGCAACTGACTCTGAGGCAGCGCTGCAAGCTGCCGGTGGGGTGCGTGCTCGTCTCTACGTCTCGGGTAGCGCCAGCAATACTCCGGTCACCGCGGCCTTCGACGACCTGATCGTCGAAGTGCCCTAACCGGTAGCGGGCAGGCGCCGGTTATGGAAACCGGACGAGGGCTCACCCGGCGACAGCTATTATCGCTGGTGCCTCTGACCGCGCTCGCCGGATCCCTGGCTTCGTGCGCACGCTCGGCTACCGTGCCGAGCGTGCGTTCGATGCTGGAGCAGGAGCAGTTTGTTATCGCGCATCGCGGCTCGGGAGACAACTGGACAGAACATACGTTGCACGCCTATCGGCAGGCCGCCGCACATGGGGCTATCGCGGTGGAACTTTCGGTGCACCGCACCAGTGACGGGGTCTTTGTTTGCCATCATGACGCAAGCCTAGAGCGATTAACCGGCGAAGACGGGTTGATCGCACAGACTTCCTTTGCTGAGCTCCAGGGAATGCGAAACGATGCCCGCCGGTGGCTTGGACCTGCGACACCGTTGCGGCCGATTCCGCGTCTCGAGTCCGTAATGGCAGAGTTAGCTGGTCGGTGTGTGCTCTTTATCGAAGATAAAACCGGGGTCCACGCCGCGCAACTGCTTGAGGAACTAGACCGGTGGCCGCAGGCCAAGAACGCCATTGTATGGAAGCAGAACAGTACCGCCGCCGGTCGTGAGTTGGCCGCCGAACGGGGCTACCCAACCTGGGGGTACTTCGCGCCGGATACCATTGAGCTGGCCGGAAAACTGGCCAGAGACTTTGACCTGCTCGGTGTCCACGATTCGACCAGCGATGAGCAAATAGCGGCGCTCGTGGCTACCGGTAAACCGGTGATTTGCTGGGAGATCCACACCCGATGGCAACGCGAACACTTCGCAGCCTTGGGGGTGCGCGGGATGATGTGCTCCAATCTGCTGTACGTCGCTGCGGGGCAGGCCAGAATCTCGGAGCCGCGAAGCGATGACTTTATCTCTGGCCGGCGTGCGGCCGGTGACCTGCCCGACGCGCTGTCCTGGTCCGCCCAGCCGGTTTTCCGACCGGAACTTGCCGCCGTGGAACTCTCGGCGGAGCGAAAAAACAGCTATACCCTCGGCTCGCTCCATGTGCCCGCCGAGAGCCTAGGCTCCGTTTCTTGTCAGCTGCGGTGGCCGACATTATCGGGCGGGAATCCGATCGCCGGGTTGGCGTTCGCGGTGCCCACCGACAAGCCATACCGCGCCTTCGAAGACAGCCAGCGCACCGGATACCATCTACAGCTCTCCCCCTCCGGAGGGCTGTCCCTGTGGCGCTGTACAGGCTCGGGCATGCGTCGGCTCTTGGAGGTGCAGGGTGCGCCTTTATCGGAGGGGCAGTGGGTCGAGGTGGAAGTACACCGCAACGAGGAAGGTTTGGTGCTCCGTCGAGACGGCGAGTACCTCGGTTTGGTGGCTCTAAGCGAGCCATTGACCACGGAGTATGTCTCGCTACTGTCACTGAGGCCAGAGCGGGTTCCGGTACAGTTTCGCCGGGTTGCGATTCGTCCCTTCGGGTAGCGTAGCGAAGGTTCGTGATGAGAGAAGAACCCGTGCCGGCCCAGAAGCTGATCATGACTTGCGCCCAGGCGCGCCGCGACCGAATGTGCGCAGTGAGCGGTCATGGCAGAGGCGGATCAAAGAGTTTGGCGAATAGTGGAACGAACGGTAGAAGTTGACTTCGAATAGCGGTAGTCTTGTGGCACTCGCCACAGTTGGACGTTTTTGGGGAAACGTTCTAATAACTCCGTGTTGCTGGGGCGCCATGGGGGAAAGATGAATAGCACGACGATATTGGGGGATATCTCCGGGCACTTTTCGGCAGAAACCGATACAGAACAGCGCTGGGACAGTGCGCTGAGCCAAACAGCGGCCCGGAAGATCAAAGAAACGATTGGATCCTTTGATCCAACTGCGCCAGACAGAGGCTATGTGCTCGTCACCGGCACCGGTTCGCGCTACCGAGCCTTGGCCCATGATGCCATTGCGCGCCTCGTGGGCGATGGGCCACTGCTGCGTATTACCTGTAGCCGATTCTCACAGCATATCGATCTCGGGGCCTTACTCTTCTTGTTGGCTACCGAGCCGTTAGCCGAGCATGCCACTGATGCCGAAGTGCTCGACCTGCTCCGCCAAAAGCTCCAAGACTACGGAAACGAACGCGTTCCGGTGCTGGTCGAAAATGCTGGAGCGCTCGATTCACGTAGCAGCAGACTGCTGACCACGCTGGCCCAAACCGGGCACCTCTTGTTGATCCTGTTTGTGGACCGGCGCGATGGCATAGATCCTGCGGTGGATAGCATGCTAAGCCACGGTGAGCTACGCGTGGTCAATATGCCGCTACTGAACCGGTCAGAACTGGAACGGTATCTCTCCGAGTGTTTGCAAGGTCCGCGAACTCCGGAGGTGGGTGCCCACTACTGGGCGATGAGTAGGGGAGATCTCGATATGCTCGATACCGCTTTGCGGACCGATATCCGAGCACGACATCTAATTCAACAACATGGGTGCTGGGGGCTGAAGTCTCCTGTGCTCTGCCCGCAAACGACTGAACCCGATCTCTCGGCCCTCGACGATGCCGAAAAGAGCTTGTTCCACCGCATCGTGCGACAAGATGGAATCTCTCTCAGTGAGCTACTGCAAACGTCCGGTGATCTTGAAGCCCTGGACGGGTTACTGCTTTTAGATCTTGTGCGTCGTAAGGGACCAGGTCGTATCATACCCGCTGGCGCCGCTATCAAAACGAGCCTCGCCGGAGAAGTTGAGAGGGCGGTCGAGCAGATCGCCGCCGCCTGTTACGAAGTCGCCTACGACCGGCTGACAGATTTGCAACCACAGTTAGCCACAGCAACGGCAGAGGTCCGTCTCGCGGCAGACCTGGCCCGCCGCTCCGCCGCGGCTGGACTGACTCGGTGGGAGGAAGTCACGACCCACGATGCGGCCGAACCCAAAGGGTTGAGCAATGTCCAAAGCTCGAAATGGTTCGAACAGGCGCTACTTTTCGATTGGTACGCCGCCATACGCCAAGGCCACCTGCCCGCGGTCCACGTGCAAGCGGAAGCGACTGATGCACTACGCGCGGTGCTGGAGGCAACAACCTGGAGCGATGCGGCGCATCGGCTTATGGCGCTTCTCTGTGTCGCCTACCGGTGGGCCCACGAAGGCTATGAGTATAAGGCGAGCAAGCTGCTCTCTTTCGCCGTCAGGGATATTGAGCGGTTAGCCGATCACCGTCACGATCACCGATTCCGTCTCTTGTTCTCGCCCATGGTGTTCTTGGCTGAAGCCACTGCAGTACGGACCTATGACTGGGCAGTTGCGCAACGTGTTGATAACCTTGCGCTTCGATCGCTCCAGGCCGATGCAGCCGCCGAATCTTTCGTCACCTATTTCGCCTGTATTAGAGCTTTGCGTTTGGGCCGGCTCGAATGTGCCCAGCAGCTGGCACACATGCTCGCGGCGCAGGAAGCGATCAATCGTACGGAGATGATCCCACAGATGGCCCGTTGCCTGCAGTTGGCAGCCGAGCCTCTCGAGACCCGACTAACTCCGGCGAGTATCGATGCGCTGGTGCAGCTGGCGCGACCAACGGTACTTACCGTTAACAGTTGGTCCGTGGCTCAACTAGCCGCGGTGATACTGAGCTATCGCAGGCACCCGGGGCACATACAGATCCTCGAAGATCTATCCCAACGGGCTGTGGCGGCAGGACTCGGCTCCTGCGCCGCCGAGTCATTCGGAGTTCTGCTCGCTCTGGGACAGGACATTGGTGTTAAAGATTTCGAGTCATTGCCAGCCAATGATGAAAGCCCACTGATCCGCACTCTCAGAGACCTCGCGGCCGCCGAAAGCACGGGAAATACTGTTGCCGGGTTTGCTCTGCGGAGCAAGTTAGCAAGCGGTGGGCAACGGTATCACGTCGAGTTTTTGCTCCACGCTGAGGCTCACCCTGACGTTGCCACACGCCGCCGGGTTCACCAAGTCATGGGGGAACAATCCGAAAGGCTACGACGCTTCTTACCCGTTGCTGCCGGAGTGGATCCTTCACCGCCACGTACCATGGCTTCCCAGAAGCAATGGAGTAAGGTGCTCACGCCACGTGAACTGGCGATCGCCGAGCTTGCCGCAAGCGGTTTACGTAATGCGCAGATCGCCCAATCCTGCAGTATATCGGTGCGTACGGTCGAAGGACACCTCTACCAAATTCATACCAAGCTCAACATCCGCAATCGGCGCGAGCTACGCAACCTATTGTTGCCAGTTCGAGCACAGGAGCCCTGAGTCTCATGGAGTCCGACCATACCCAGCACTCCGGACATCACGTACAGGCTGCCCTCAAGCTGCTGAGCTCGTCGGCGCTTCACGCCATCGGGGTAGTCTGTCCCTTTGGTGCCGGCCCCGGACGGTTTGCCGATGTACTACACGGTGCCTACGTCGCAGCGGGCGGAAACAAACGGGCAGTCCGCCTACGGTGTCGGCCAGAAGCCCGGACCGAGGCCTTCGGCGCTTTGAGGCACCTGATTGACCAGAAGCCGCCTGGCCCGGATTTTGCATCGGCGCTGCGTCAGCTTGGAAGTCATGTCGCAGGACTGGTGCAGTCGAATCAGCAACGTGTGCTCGTACTGATCGAAGACGGTGAGTACTTGGATGCCGAATCGGCGTATGTTCTCACTCAACTGATACAGGGCGGCCACGTGGATCTCGTGTTATGTGCCTCGCATTCGATCAGCAAGCTGGAGAACCTCGAGCCGCTCAGCGCCTTGGGCCATCTGCCAACACTTGTGATCTCTGCCTTGAACCTCGCAGAGATCGAAGCTGAATTGTCCGTAGCCTTTGGGTACCGACCTACCCCGGGAACGACCCACGCAGTCTACCGAGCCACCGGCGGTCTCCTCGAATTGATCGAACTCCTGATTGAGCTCATTAACATCCACGAGTTGCACCACGTCACCGCAGGCCGACTCCTCCTAGGGATCGAAGAGCTGTGGGACCAAGACCAGATGTATCGAAGAGTGTGGGAAACCCTCCGCGGCCTTTCCGCTGAAGCCCTTGATACCGTCGTGGCACTAGCGCTCTCGGGAGGAGTATCGAGGGCTAAGCTGACACATTTGGTGCCAGATAACCTAACTCTGGAGGGGCTTAACGGGTTACTCACGCAGCGTGCCGATGGAACGGTTGAGCTCAGCTCACAATGGGTGATCGGTGCCGTTCGGCGCTTAGTATCGCCCTCCCACGCGCGCCGGTTGTATGCCGTATGGAATGAGCACCTACAGTTCGACAACTCATATCGATGGCAACCAACCTGGTGGGCATTGTCGGTAGGCGAAACACCGGCGATTCAGCGCGTCGCCAAGGCCGCTGCGCTGGCGAATAATGAAGGTGATTACCAAGGGGCACTCGATCTCGCGAAGCGAAGTGCCGGAGAGCAGCAAGACTTCTATTGCGAGCTCGAACGACTCGCGGCGATCGCAGGGCTCGGACGGCACGTCGAGGCTTTCCACGGGCTCGAACACTTGTCCGCTCACGCACTGACTGATGCACAACTCGAGGCACTGAGTGAGCGGTGGATCTTCTTGCTGACGGTCGGTACCGCCACCACCGGACCACGCAAGCATGCACTGGAAAACTTACGAAGAATCGCCGGACAGGACGGTGAGCGTGGCTGGGCGGCGTTGACCTTGCGTATCGAACTGCTGATGGCGCTAACACAAGAGCTCAGTCCGCACGCACGGGCACACGCCTTCACCCAGATCCTCGAGGCTAACCCGCCGATTGATGTACTAGCGCTTGCCGTGGTCGCGGGGCTGGAGATGATGATCCTGCCGGTATTCCACCCGGCAGTACAGGACATTGAAGGTCGCCTGTCAGAGATTACGAGTCTCGCCGTTCGCCAACGCTTGGCCACGGTGCTGTTCATCCGCGAGACAATGCAAGGTACCTGCCGTGACACCAGCGAAGAAACCCGTTCTCGGTTTTTGGAAGGCGCGAAGGACCTGGGACGCATGGCCGCCGGCCTGCAGGGGCTCGAACGTGCACGCGCTCTAGAACACGATGGGGACCTCATCGGAACGGTGGACGGATTGGCCGCAGCCGCGTTGGACGCACTGGCCGCAGACGCCCATCAGTTGGCCTGTATCTGCGTGGTTAGTGCCTTTCTTCGTCAGCCGCACTTGCGAGGGCGCCATGACTGGCGCGATTTGTCCTTGAGGGTCGAAGACATCCTCGACACCGAGCCGCTGATCTACCGTGAATACGCACGACTTGGTGACTTAGCTATCTACCGAAAACAACCATCAGCGCTCAGAGAGCAACTCGGGCACCTTCGCGTGCAGGCTTTGCCCGTGATGGCGGTTGTGGGGCATTGGAGCGTGTTCTGCAATTTTGAGACTCTTCCAACGCAGGAAATGGCCAACGAAATTGCGGACTTGGCAAAGATCGAGCCCGTAGTGGGCGATGGGGTACCTGGCGCGATGGCCGCGATCATGTTCGCAGCCCAGCAAGATGCTCCGCATGGGATAGCTCAGCTCAAGGAGCAGGTCCACGAACAGATGGCAGGTCTTGCGGTGGTGGCCTGCAGTGCGATCTTGCTATCGAAGAACGCCTCCGAGGACGATCGCGTGTGGGCCCGTCGATGGCTGTATACAAGGTCTTCGTGGGAAAACGCGCCGGTCATAGTCGCTCGAGCGCTCGCCGAGCACGGCCTATCCGAGCGCGAGCTACAGACCGCCTCTCTTGCGGCCAAGGGTGAGGGCAACCGACATATAGCGGCCGAGCTCAACCTATCGGTGCGCACCGTGGAAGGACACCTTTACCGGGCCTTTGCCAAGCTCGGACTCGGAGAGCGTAGCGAACTAGCCCAGTTCGTTGGCCTGCGTTCCGCAGCATCGGGTAGCAGGATCGCTACGAGCAAGTAGTAGTAAGTAGTCCACCGGTCGCGCTTCTGCTGAAAGACAAGTAAATTGCGGGAAAACTTCGCGTGAATAGTTCATTGTTCCTACCTAAGTTGAGAACTAAGAAGGCGACGTATGTACGACGAGCGACGGATCAGTACTCGCACATAAGATCCGTGACCGCCGGTCATAGTTCGCCATGATGGCTCATTCACTGGGGGAGTGCGGCTCATGGTTAGTGGTTTTGGGGAACCACCATCAAGTCCTGTCACGGCGCTGTCTATGCCATGGACATCGTTGGCGGGCGGGCGACGGCGGGCTGTATGGGCACCCGCTCGCGCACGACGGCGCCGCTGGGTGAAGCTTATCTACGCACTTGATGCACTGGTGATCTGTTCGTGGCTGGCTGGTGCCGGTGGAACCGCGATCGCAAGTGCAAAGTCGACACACATTCTGGCAATAGGGATGGTGGCCTTGCTGTGGGTTGCGGTGCTCTCGCTTAAAGGTGCGCGGCAACCGCAAATTCTTGGTGTCGGATCGGAGGAGTATAAGCGGGTCCTCGAGGCGAGCCTGCTGACAGCCGGGCTCGTGGCGATTGCGATATTGGCTATCGGGGAGCCCCTGAGGGCCGAACTCGTTCTGTTGGGTGTGTTGCCGGGGATGATGACAATCTGTCTCGAACGCTGGCTCTTGCGCCGAGTACTGCACTTCAGGGCCCGGCGTGGCGCAGTGCTTTCACGTGTCATCGTCGTCGGTGCGGCGAATGACGTCTCCTATCTAGTGCGTCAGATTAGGAACAAGTCAGCGAGTGTGTACGAAGTGGTGGCCGCCGTGGAAGACACCGGGACCTCCTTGGATCTACCCGGCGTATTCGTCTCCTACAACTTCGAGGATTTGGATTCCCTGATCGAATCCCACGGGGCGGATGCGGTGATGGTTGCCGGGCATCTACAGGCTGGGACTGCTGCGGTGCAAAATCTCGGGTGGGATCTGGAAACTACGGGTACCGAACTCATTCTTGCCTCGTCGCTGACCAACGTGGCCGGTCCGCGCATCAAGTTGCGCCCCGTGGAGGGGCTACCGCTAATTCACGTGGATCCTCCGTCGTTTACCGGTACGCGTTGGTGGATCAAGAGGCTGATCGATATCGTGCTTTCCACCCTTGCGTTGGTGGTGTTATGCCCGTTGTTGGGAGTCATTGCCGTGGCGGTGTATCTGGACTCCCCAG
This sequence comes from Glutamicibacter sp. PS, assembly GCA_031317595.1. Taxonomy (GTDB): domain Bacteria; phylum Actinomycetota; class Actinomycetes; order Actinomycetales; family Micrococcaceae; genus Glutamicibacter; species Glutamicibacter endophyticus. The sequence goes on along the minus strand of JANCMB010000001.1, from coordinate 1,258,956 downwards.
GCCCCGTGATCTTCGCTCAACGGCGAGTGGGGAAGGCTGGCGAGGGGTTCGTGATGTATAAGTTCCGAACCATGGTCGTTGACGCTGAACAGCGTCTGGAAGAGCTCAGGAACCTCAATGAGGGCGCCGGTCCGCTCTTCAAGTTGCATCGAGACCCGCGAGTAACACGGGTGGGTAAATTCCTTCGAAAGTTCTCGCTCGATGAGCTCCCGCAAATCTTCAACGTGCTGCGCGGTGATATGTCGCTCGTTGGACCACGCCCACCGCTACGCAACGAAGTGGAGGCCTACGAGTATCGGACCTTCCGACGGTTATTGATTCGTCCTGGCCTCACCGGGCTCTGGCAGGTGAACGGTCGTAGCGACCTTAGCTGGGAAGAGAGCGTGCGATTAGATCTCTACTACGTGGAGAACTGGTCGGTGCTCGGCGATGTCATCATCATGTGGCACACCTTCAAAGCCATGGTGCGACCGGCTGGAGCCTACTGAAGACGCGGGCGCTGGGTGCGCGCACAAATCAAACTATAACAGCACAGTACGGCATTAGTGAAAACTTTCACAAGCGAGGCCGTTTTTAAGCGTAATATGCGATTTTTCGGCATGAACACGGGAATTTTGTGGTTAGGCTAAGAACCGAAGCCACAACACAAGTGGCTCAACCACGTTGACCTCTCTCACTGAAAAGGTGCCTCACTCGTGTCTGATAACAAGCCAATCGTTCTTCTGGCCGAACAGCTTTCGCCGGCAACTATCGCCGCGCTGGGACCCGATTTCGAAATCCGTGAAACCAATGGTGCCGACCGAGAGCAACTACTGTCCGCCATTGCCGATGTAGATGCCATTCTGGTGCGCTCGGCTACCCAGGTGGATGCCGAAGCCATTGCAGCCGCTAAAAACCTCAAGGTGATTGCCCGCGCCGGCGTTGGCCTGGACAACGTTGATATCAAGGCAGCCACCCAAGCCGGTGTCATGGTTGTGAACGCGCCGACCTCGAACATCATCTCGGCGGCCGAGCTTACCGTCGGCCACGTGCTCTCACTGGCACGCCGGATCCCGGCCGCCAATGAATCGCTAAAGGGCGGCGCCTGGAAGCGTAGTGCCTTTACCGGCGTAGAGCTTTACGAAAAGAAGGCCGGCATCATCGGCCTTGGCCGCATTGGCGCCCTTGTCGCTGCCCGACTTCAGGGCTTTGGCATGGAAATTATCGCCTACGACCCTTACGTGACTCCGGCGCGCGCCGCCCAGCTGGGTGTCACCCTAGTGACTCTTGACGAACTCCTCGAGCAAGCCGACTTCATTTCCATCCACATGCCAAAGACCCCCGAGACCATTGGTATGCTCGGCAAGGACGCTTTCACCAAGATGAAGAAGAGCGCCTTCGTCATCAACGTCGCCCGCGGTGGTCTGGTCGACGAAGATGCACTGTACGAGGCACTGAAGAACGAAGAGATTGCCGGTGCTGGCATCGACGTATTCGTGAAGGAACCGAGCACGGACCTACCGTTCTTCGAATTCGAGAATGTCACCGTAACCCCTCACCTCGGTGCTTCGACCGAAGAAGCACAGGAGAAGGCCGGCGTATCGGTTGCAAAATCTGTACGTTTGGCACTGGCTGGTGAACTCGTCCCCGATGCCGTAAACGTGGCTGGTGGCGTCATCGACGAGAACGTTCGCCCGGGCATCCCGCTCATCGAGAAGCTGGGACGAATCTTCAACGCACTGTCCACCGGATCGCTTACCAGCATCGACGTAGTCGTTGCCGGTGAAATCGCGGAACTCGACGTCAAGGCACTGGAACTCTCCGCCCTAAAGGGTGCCTTCATGGACGTGGTGTCCGACCAGGTCTCCTACGTCAACGCGCCAGTGCTAGCGGAGCAACGTGGCGTCGCCACCCGACTGGTGACGACTTCTGACTCGCCGGAGTACCGCAACCAACTCACCATCAAGGGCTCCACCAACGAGGGTACTCAGCTGGCAGTTTCAGGCACCCTGACCGGTCCTAAGCAGATCGAAAAGCTGGTCGGCGTAAATGGGCATGAGATCGAAATTCCGATTACTGACCACATGATCATCGTGCGTTATTCCGATCGACCAGGCGTAGTCGGAAGCCTCGGCAACGTACTGGGGGAGCAGGGCGTGAATATCGCAGGTATGCAGGTGTCGCGGGATGAAAAGAAATCCGAGGCACTAGCTGTAATCAGCATTGATAGCGCGCTGCCGCACGGCGTGCTGGATGTTGTGGGCGCAGCGATTGGCGCGAGCTTGGCTCGTGAAGTGAATCTGGCCGATTAATCCCTCGCGATTTCGTTGAGCCCATATTGAGACTATATTAATTTGCCCGGAGATGGCCGCAGAGTCTCAGCTCGAATCGGCTTAGCGGCCGTGGCAGATTATGAAAGTGAACTCCCGAATAGCATTGCTATTCGGGAGTTCAGCGTAAAAAGTCGGTACCTTACAAACTAGGGCGACAGAACATACTGAAACGCTTGCAGGCTTACTAGAGCGAATTTGAGACATGTTCTTATTACTTTAAAGAAATTAAATCATGCATGTGTCGTTGGTAAGTCGACAATGGATTGTCGCAGACGATGGAAGAATCGGGCACAACGAGCTTTTGTGCCTGACACAAACGTCTTAGTCATTCTCAAACGTCAGGTTTACAAATGTATGAACCGTGCCAGCTAGAGTGGACCGTATAAAATTCGAATGCCAAGTAAAATTGCAGGGCTATGGGAGCGCGACGTACCGGACTAAAGAAAGCTCAAAATAGTTACTCTAGAATTGCCGAGCAATCGGGCGTTTCCCAACACGGAGACTCTTGACTTGAGGATAAGCATGTTTTCTGTGGCCGGTAGTATTGGAGCGACGACAGCACTTAATCTGCCGCCGACGAAACTAATTTGGCAAGCTGCCTCAAAAGTTGGATATTTAGCTCTAAACAAACCATTTGTTAGGAATACTTGGCAGGGCTGGACCTTATTGATTAGCTTGACTTTCGTCCATGTGAATTTTACCTTCGACGTTCCACGCCAAATATGAAGCAACATAATCATGCGACGGTATATCCGATGAGGAGTATCTAGAATCTCGCTTTCGATCTCCATCGTCTGAACCGGTGGACATTTTAGGGAACTAAGAACTTCGACTTTAACTCGTTGCGTGGACGATGCTTGACAGCTATGATTCCTTTGTTGTGGCCGCAACAGCGTCTATCGCACCTTCCAGCGCCTTCGCTCTCATTGGATCGATGCAAACGATTGATAGTAACCAAGAATCTTCTGGCGTATGCGGGGCGTCTGAAAGACGAAGTAGCCTTAAAATTGTTGGCCCCGTGAGCGTCAGATGCATTGTCGCTCACGAAGCTAGAGTATGACCCTTAGACTGGGGGATTTCCCCGATCACTCTCTGGTTCGAGATGTTGGGCGAGAAGCTGGAGTAGTGCCTCGTTATATTCGGAGACTATTTGCTCTTCGGTACGCTCTACAGTGAGTCCTAGAGTGCTAGAGAGAGCCATAGTATTTTCGTGCAAAGCATATTCCTTTTGCAGTTCAAGTAATCTCTTCGCCAACATGACATGCCCCAGTTCTAGTTGTTGGAATCTATTCCTATATTCCATCACGTATCGCGGACTCACTGGGCGGGAAAACCGAATATTCGCGTAATTGATACAGAAAAGTTATAGAAGGCATATAACGGAGAAGTACCTGCCTGCAGTCCACATCGGAGGAATGGAGATATGTCTAATCCGTCAGAACTTGACTAGTTTCGAATAGTTTGTTGTTAAATTAGCGATACATGACGTGTTGCGGAACCGCTCTAACTTGATGTCGCATCGCGGCACGCTTGGCCCTGGTCAAGGTAGATCCTTAATCTTCCTTGCAGGAACTCCGCCGACGAGGGTATTAGGAGACACATCCTTGGTAACGACGGATCCTGCCGCTACAACTGCTCCACGACCGATTTTTACTTCGCCCACGATAGTAACGCTTGCTCCAATCCAGACTCCGTCGTCGACGGTGATCGACGTCCGGTAGTTGGGGCCTCCACGTTTTTCAGCAGGACCGATTTGGTGAGTGTCCGTGACAAACCGAACGAATGGCCCGACCAGCACGTCGTTTCCAATTGCGACCTCTGCCCGGATGTAAGAACCTTTATTGAAGTAGCATCCGGAGCCCACAGAGATTGGACCGATCCACTCGGCGTCGCGGAGAATTTTCGTGTTATCGCCGATCGCAATCGGGTTGGACGTTGGATTCGCCATCAAGTGAACGGTCGGATCAATGTTGACGTTCTTGCCCAATTTGCATCCTGAAGGGATATGCGCTGCTTTTTTGGGCTGTCGTAAGCGTTGAATGTCTTCGCGAAGCAATTTGTTTTCAGTTTTGAGCGCGGCGAAATCTTGCGTCAGCGAAAGAATACGCTGCTCAAGGCCACCAACAGTGATGAGATCTTGGGCTACTTCATTTAGCTCAGGTGATCCGTAACCGCGACGCTGGTGTTCGTCAACCAAGTCATCTATATCTGCAAGCAGAGTCGCACCCGATCTGAGTGCACCTGTAGCCCAGTCGGGGGCCGAGCTGAGATGCTCGATAGCCTCAGCGATTTCTTTCGACCCGGGGGCGACGTGGCCTTCGCCCCAGTCGCCAAGTTTCCAATAAACTCGACCGGTGGAAGTCTGATTACTCAGGTAGGGGATGGCATGCGAACCATAATAACGGTCGTCCGAGCAGTTTTGAAAGTACACTACCGTGTTCATAGCTTGACCTAACTTAGTAGGTATCAGCTCGGAAATCTGTCGAGCAGTCATTCCAGGGAACAGTTTCTCTGCACTATGTTGAATATGCGAAGGAGGCGTGAAGACGTTCGTTCGAGGATTCATTACCAAACTAACGGAATCTGGGAACTTTGACCCGTAGTAGAGCGCGGGGAAACCTCCTGCTGAAGCACCGACGAAGATGATCCGTCTGTTGCCAGCAATCTTGCGAATAATGTCCGGTAGATCGTGATGAAGCTGGTAGTTTGAATCGCCCAGCGTCCAGTTCGTTGAGAGTCTACTATCTGCTGCGATAGACGGATCAGAAATAGCCAACAACGAATGACCGGTACGCGACGCGATCCCTCTTCCTGAAAAATATGGCCACGTCTTGCCAGGTGCCACTGCCGCTGTGAAAAACACCAGCAGTGTCTCGCTATCACGAGCTTCGAACAAGAGATCTACCATACGTCCATTCTTCTGAAACGAATGAATGCCCGTATCCAAATCAGATTCGAGAAAATGATCCAAGCTCTTGTATATATACGGGTGGACACCTTCGTATACTCCAAGTTTTCGTGTGCGTTTCATAGGGACCTCCAGTTGCGAGCGACTCAATAAGTTAACCAGCTTCTTTACCGAAACTGAACTTTCCTACTCAAACCTGAATCGTGTCTCCTGCTTGGTATCAGCCACGTTTCCTCATCAACGAGCGATCCAGCTCGACCGAGCGCGGCACTGCCAACGTCGCAACTTCACGCTTGACCAACACCGTAGCCGGATTAATTCCTTCACTGGTCGTTCGGCCGTTTACGCGGTCACTTGACGTCTTCTTGCAGATGCCGTTGAGCGGACTGCCTGGTGGAATGGCTATAACTGAGTAGTGATCGATTACATTAGATTCAGTAGGAAACCCGCGCCAGCCACGGAGTCCGCGTCTCTTGAAATGGCACGTTAGTTAGCCATCGTTCTTGGAAGTGGTGAGTGTACATCCAGTACCAGCTTTCTTTATGGCCAGCACGACGCTACAAACTTCCAGCCTCTTGAGCATCTGGGCTTTTACGCATACTGCATGACTATTAATTAGGCCCTATCGCCGATGTGCCGAGATCTAAAACCCCGCAGCGGCGAAGAATCACAAGCGGTATCCAAGGCGGAGTGATGAAAACAGTAAAAGTCTTTTGCAACTAAAGAACTTGCTTGAGCAGTGACTAGCGTGTTTTGGGGCTAGAAATATCGCCCAAAGTCATGAAGCGCCTGGTAAAACCGGATTGGAGATGCCGGGTCATATAGCGACTCGCAGCCTGTTAAGGCTGCAGATTGATGAAATCGACTATTTAGCCACGACTCGGGGGATCCGGGTCCGAATCTTCAATTTGACCCGATTCGCAAGTGAAAGACTTAGTCAAGGTCGAGGTCCGGACTAGTTTGCAGTTCTAAGTGCTACCGGTCGAACGGTGGCCGTTGCATGACACGCTTCACTACTATTGAAGCGATGTGAATCACGGTCTGAAGGAACAAGTAATCGTATCTGTCGCATGATCTGCAAGTTTGTCACATGCGTCTGAGTTAGTGTGTGGCTCACCGGGGTGCTAGTGGGTCCCCGAGCAAACGTCGTTGTCTAACGATGCGAACCCGCCATAGTATGTATCGCGGCCTAGAAGGGTTGCTTGATAACGGTAATGCTAGACACGCGGTTACGAGAACGATCCGGGACCAATCGATATACTTGATTAGACACTCATCGTGACGATTGGGATGGAGCCCTCGTGAAAAGTATCGCAAGTTCGAAAGCCGTCGCTCGGACATTGCCCGTCATAGCCATTCTCTGCTTCCTCGCCAGCGCGATTATTGGTCTGATAAGCGTTGAAGTTTCAGTCATGCTTATAGGACTAGGACTTGTAGCCACGGTGGTATGGCTCCTTATCCGACAGCGTGTTCACTTGCATGATTTACGAACGGTAGTTCGGCAGGTTATGCGAGAGTCAATTCCTGTCAATGCTTCTGTGAACACCACTGAGATAAACAAAGCAGCTCAGCGGTTGGAGAAAGCAGTGAAGACGATTTCTGTCGAGCAGAGTCCTGTAGCCCGGGAGCTCCATAGTAAAACCATTGAAGAGATTCGTTACTTACAATCGCAACTTTCCAAGGCACTGGACAAATAATACGGCCCGAATTGATTTATAGCCGACTTATCTCAAAAAACATAACGGACGGCCGGACTAGATTATGACGTTTATTCAAATCGACACGTTTCCGAACTTTAAAGCAAAGAAACGGGGGCCCAAGCTCAGACACGAGAATTGGCGTTCAGCCACGGCCGCCGATGTCGTATCCGCCGCGCTTGCGATTTTGTCGCAGGACATGGACGGAAAAGATACTTTGATCTGCTCGCTCGCCGAGACGTCTGAAATAGCAAGTGCAGTGAAGGCCTTGAGCGTGAGCTCCAATGTGTATATCGATGAGTCTTCATCACGCGACGGAAGCCCAAGGGCGCAACCCGATAGAGTTGACTCAGAAATGATTCTGTCCACTCTCTCGCGACTAGAACTGATGAAGAACCTGTTTAACACTCCGGAAACAGGCTCATTCGATCTGTTTGAAGATCGTATTTATAGCATGCTTGCTCAGGAAATGGCGGCTTTGCCATACCAAGAGCGAGTGCGTGTCAATGACAAGCTTGTTACGCAAGATCGAGTTCAGATTCAATGGAAGAGACTAATAGGTGAACCGAACGCGATAGCGATCCTATATAACTTTTCGCCGTACACTGATACTGGTGCCGTCGTAGCGTCGAAGAGATTGCGCGAATCATCCAAGGTCTATGACGTAATTGCTTGCAGTTTCGCTCATAAGAAAAAAGTGGATCCTACAATCGAGCGAATTGCTGCCCCGTACGTCTCTTCGCGGACCTTTCTGCCTATGGCACCCTCTTGGGCGACGTGGGACTCATTCAAGGGATATGCGATTCGCGCCTCAAGATTAGCAGGAGATCTAATCGCATCAGGGCGATCTTACGAGCTCCTTTACACAAGAGCCATGTGGGCACCTTCGCATTATGCGGGTCTCTTGGTGAAACGGAAGTATCCACATTTGCCGTGGACGGCAGAATTTTCTGACCCGTTGTCACTAGATGTTGAGGGTCTGCCTAGGGGTGGAACTATCAAAGAAGATCATTTCTCGCTCGAACTTCTTGAGCCCATTGAAGACAGATACGGGCCTGTCCCTGCTGAGCATAGAACGATATTTGGTATCGCCGAGATAATAGCCTATGCCCACGCGGATACAATACTTTTTACTAACGAGCATCAGCGGACCACGATGCTGGAACACATTTACAGTGAAGAGCTACGCGAGCGCGTCGAACGGTATAGCGTGGTGAGTAATCATCCCACTTTACCTTCTGAGTATTACGATACCGAGACTGTTAATTACCAAGTTGATAGTAGCAAGTTGAACCTCGCGTATTTCGGTGAATTTTATTCGACCAGAGGCCTGACCGAAGTCACGACGGCAATTCGTATGTTACCGGCGGCACTCAGAGAATGTGTTCACCTGCATGTTTTCACGAACTATATTCCTAGTGGCGAGACTGGATCACGACCACGTGGAATGTCGGCCGTAGCATTTAATGATTTGGTTAATCGAGCCATAGAAGGCGTCGGAGCATACGGTATCGAAAAGCAAGTTTCACTAAACGGCTCCCTTCCTTATTTGAAGTTCTTGGCAATCACCAAGAACTTTGACTACCTAATTGTCAATGATGCTCGCTCCGGAGAGCACCATGCCGTGAATCCTTATCTCCCTTCGAAATGGAGTGACTACGCGGGGTCTTCGGCCAAATCGTGGGCATTCATTGAACCGGGAAGTAGCCTGTCCTTGAAACCGGCCACGGTCAAGACTCAACTAGGAGATGTCGAGCAAATAGTTATGGACCTGAGGTCGATGCTTAGCGAAAAGGGGATATCATCCTAATGTCTATAACTCCGTCACGAGAAGGACTAGACAAAGTTCTCACAAATATTGGACGTGCTTCGACTCCAAGCGTCCCGTCGAATCCAACGGGCGTGAGCCTTGATCGATTACTCAGAATAAGTCCTCGTTCGCTCGATGATGTCCAAATATACGGGGTCTTGTCTACGAAGCTACAGCGATATTTAGAGTCACATAAGATATTAACACAAACAGCACTGCCAGGGCTCAGCCACGAACTCATTACTGATAGCTTCTCCGGAATTGTCGTCATTGATCGAGGAGCATTTCAAGAGGGAGCTTGGTTCTCGACTGTCGAGGAAATGGGCGCTCGACTTCGAGAAGAAGTTTATGAACTATGTCGTAAATCTCGCACGAATGGCATACCCGTTTGGTTCATCGATTCAAGCGAAACTGATAACTATCCAGTGAAGCGGATAAAAAGTGCCTGTGATGCTGTCCTGCCATATGTAAACAATGAGGACTTTGAAGAGGGCGCTCCAGTGAACGCAGAATTTCAATATTTAAACCTGTATGCGACCGGAATTCTTGAAGGAACCATCTGATGACAAATGCAGATCTAAAAGGTAGTCCATTATCCGGGCTGACTTTGCTATGCGTCGTTGATTATGAAACGAAATCGCCGGGTATATATTTCCGCTGGTTAACTGAACAACTTGACGTACTGATTGAGCAGGGGGCAGATCTCGCCATACTGCATCCGTCGGGTGACGCAGCTGGCTTGCCTGAGTCACTGAAGTCCCTTGATTGCGACATCATCCTCGGGGAAGACTTCTCCAGCCTCGAGCCACTAGAGAGAAGTCGCAAACTAGCTCAGGTAGCAGTATCCACTGGACAGTCTGAAGTTTACGACCATGTTCTGGGATTCGGTTGGACCTTATGTAGGGGGGTGGCCGGCGGAAAACAACTTAAAGATAAATTCTGGGCTTTTATTGATGACTTTGAGTCGGACTACGATCGTACTAAGTGGACGAACTCTTCGGTCTTTGAGTCTCTGGTCCTAGGCTCTCGCAGGCTTACAGTTTTCACGGAAGAAAAGCGGGCGTTAGTAGAAACATCATCAAGTTCCGCTTGTGGTAAAACGTACTTGCCAATAATGGATCGCGTTTCCAGCGTGGCGCCTTCATGGCTGGCGTCCGAGGACCGCAGTACCTCGAATGTGGTTCACCTCTCGGGTCTAGTAGACCCAAGATTGTACTTGTATAATTTAGCGAGTCTATCTGAGCAGATAAAAATGGGCTCCATCGATGCGACCTATTGCTTTGAGGGGACTCGCGAGGAGTGGTTGGAGCTACAGGCAGACCCATCGACTGCTATTCAAGCTAGCGTTCCGGGCACTTGTTTTCATGTGACACGCGACTCTTTTAACGTTGATCTTAGGGTACAGCGGGTGGGTATTGTTCCTGACACAGTGGCCGAGGATTGGCAATCTGTCTTCATCGCCGAAGACTTCAGCCGCCGTTCAATTCGTCCGATTCTATTGAGTGAACTTCTCGGCAAAGGCGAAGTAGAGTCAATGGCCTTGAAGTCTATGCTCTTTGGGCAGCCGCATGCGAAGGCTGACAGCGACACTTTACGTCTACTTCCCCAAAAAGTCAGGGAGATTCGTATGGCTGATGCGTTTGGCGTTAGCCCTCTAAACCTCAAGCTATCCGCTGCTCCGAAGGTGGTTTTAGCTGGCGCAGACTTCAAATTCGCGGGCGACTTGGTGGAACTGCTTAGTGACTCGAAGGAATTTTCCCTAAGAATAGATTTATGGGACAATAATTCGACACCGCAACCAAGCAAAAGCCAGCCTTTCCTTGACTGGGCTGACATTGTGGTCTGTGAATTTGCTAGCTTTAATGCAATCTGGTACTCAGAAAATAAGAAATCTAGTCAAAAACTGATTGTTCGGTTGCACGGTTATGAGTTGCTTCAGCCTTGGATTTCCCGCCTTCGCCTCGAAAATGTAGACCATATTGTTTTTGTTTCTGAGTTTTATCGCCAAAAAGCTATAGTCGAACATGGGTGGCCAGCTAGCAAAACTACCGTGATTTCTAATACGGTAAATTTTGCAGACTTGACACGCTCAAAATTGCCTGGCTCGGAGTTTCATTTGGGTCTTGCAGGTTACGTGCCTATCTTAAAGAGACCTGATCGAGCACTGGATCTCCTAGAAACGTTGCTTGAGCAGGATGAGCGATTCATCCTTCACTTGCGTGGTCACTATCCGTGGAACTACTCGTGGGAGTGGAAGAAGCAGGCGCATCAGGCTGCTTATCGGGACTTTTACCGTCGAATAGGTTCGAGTGAACTACTATCGGGGCATGTGTCGTTCGAGCCTTTTGGCGCTGATATGGCTTCATGGTTCCGCAAGATCGGGTGGATGCTGTCGCCGAGCTATCGGGAGACTTTTCACTTGGCTCCGGTGGAGGGTATGGCTTCTGGCAGTCTTCCTATTGTGTGGAATCGCACCGGTGCATCCGATATTTTTCCAGAAGAGTTTGTCTTTGACGACACTGCGAACGCAGCGAGTCTAATTCTTGAAACTATCGGCCACGCCGGGTCCTTCCCTCGAAGAACTGCACGAGTTCGCGATTTTGCAACTAAATATTCCCGCTCCGAGGTAAACGCGGCTTGGACTGAACTCTTGGGCCAGGTGCTGTCGGAGAATCTGGCCCTTCCGAACGTCCAGGACATTGAGTTCAGCTTGGAGCTATCAGAGGCACTTGATACACATGAAAAGAATTCCTCCAAGGATACGTTGTTGGAGGTCGTTCGGGGCGCGTGGGAGCAAGAGGAATACTCCGTCGCAATTTCATTACTAGACGAGAACATCAAGTTGACGGCGAATGACAATGGCGAACTGAAGAAATGGGAACACTGGGTTCGTGGCATATTCCAAACTGCGATGAACTTAGACAGTATTGTTCCTCTTTCGTCGCAAGGTACGCTATATGATCCCCGACCAGGCTCAGTAGCTTTTGTGGGAACGGACCAAACGTCATGTGAAGCGGCTGGTTTTAGCCGTGGTGACGCAGACATAAAATTCGTGCGCGTTGGCTCCACGCTTCCGAGGCAGGAACACATTAGGGATCATAGTGGCACTTTCTTCGATTTAGATGTTGATGAATCAGTCGTTTTCGACGGTTCGCTACGTACGAATTACTACATAGCCCTAGTAGCTTCCGACTTGGCCAGTTTCTTTAAACACAACCGCATTGAGGTCGCCGTTGCGGGCGGAGGCCTTATTGAATCGCTCGCAACTCTGATAGCGGCTCGACGTGTTGGTGTGCCATTTGTATGGAACGCTCCATCGTCACCCGAATGTTCGTCTTTTCTGGGAAGCCACCGACAACTGACGAATGACAACCCTGTGCATGAAATCTACTCTCGTGTTTTGGCAGGGGCAGATGCACTTTTGGGCGGTCGTGAGCGGCTTGAAGAAGTCGCGCGAGAGCAGGGGATTCAGCTATTTAGAGAATTTGCGGATCTAAGAGGACTTGTTAGCCGCAAACAGAGGGTTAACCGTCCAGATTTAGATACGGAACTTCATAGCCCATCAATTGTCTATGTGGGGTCAGGTGCAAGTCTGCCAAATCTGTCTCTGTATTGCGATGTCAAGGTAGTCGATCCAACAGAGATTAGTGCTGCACTCGACGAAGTGCCAGACGTCTTGCTGTTTGAATACGGCAGCGTTGACTCCAACCGCTCGAAGCTTGTTGATGGCAAGCAGCTCTTGGCCGCCGAGACTCTGAAGACGCTACAAGCACTTGTCATTAGGGCTAGAATGATCGGCACTCGGAGTGTGTTCGTTAGTCGAAGCGACCCGGAGACTCTCGCCTTGGGGAAGGAACTGGCGCGTAAGTGCGACGTCGTATGCTCTAACGACCGGAAATCGCTGATTTCCTATATGCGGCTTAATCCGAATTCCAACCAAATTGCATTAAATTGTAGTGCCGGGAGTTGGCCTGATCTTCTGCCAAATATTTCGTTGGTTGACTCACCCAATATTGTTGTCGGGTCAAGTCACGGAGATGCTAGCTCGAATCGAGCCGGTGCTCTCGCTAAGGGTAAACCATTCATCACTCGTTGGGTCAACGACGGAAGGTGGTGCGAAGACAGCAAACATGGCCGAGAAGATTTTGCAGTACTGTATGAACAACATCGAAATCAAGATCTCAAGGTTCGTGCGCTTTGGGAAGATTTGGACGTATTTGCACAAGGCTTGACAGGACACGATGAGGCAGTCTATCTACTTCGGTCTCTCGGATATGCTGTAACTCATCATCGTGCAATCTCCGCTGCCAAATGGTTGGCAAGTGATCTAGACTTCACGAAAGAAGTCAGGCTAGACGGACTCGAGGTCCTAGTTAACTGTGCCTCAAGTACCGACACGCTACTTAGACGAGATATTGCGAATCTAATTCGAGTATCCGATTTCTGCCACATATTGGTCTCTGACAGGGAAGACGGAACGTACCAAGTCACTGCAACCCATGCTGACGGACCGAGTATCGAATTAGGCCGAGTTATTGAAGTGACTGATCACCGAGATAACATCGATTTCGATTTTGAGTCCAAAGGGATATCCATCGTCTTAGCTACTTATCGGGGTGTCACTCGCTTACCGAAACTGTTGAGTTCAATTCAGCAACAGTCAATGCCGCTAGATCTGATAGAACTCGTAGCTGTGCCGAATGGCGAGGATGACGGGTCGTTGGCGCTACTTCGTTCCTGGGCTGTCGACTCAGGTTTAGGGAGTGTCCAGATTCATCCACAGAACGTGGCAGGCGTCGCCAACGCACGAAATGTCGGCATTTCCTCAGCCAAGAAAGAATTTATCGTCTTTGCCGATGACGATGACTTTTTCGAGCCGAACTACTTGTTATCTTTGTATTCGAGGGCCGATGAGTCGACCGTAGTGCTCGGTAGACTTTCTGACGTTGATGAAGATAGTGGCCTAGTTAATCGCGACACCCCGACAACTCGGAGGGTGGACGAACTTGACGGACGGCGGCTTCCGCTGGGCCAGCGTGCGGGTGCGTTAGGTATGAATGGTGCCAAGCTTCTCCCATCGGCAGTGGTTAAAGATTGCTACTATGAATCTTCACTAAAGAGTGGCGAAGATGTTGCATTCATGGCGCAGTTACTAAAGCGTGATGGCTTGTCAGTAGTATCGGCTAGCGCGCTGGAATCGGCAGATTATATGCGTGTGCTACGGTCTAACTCGATCTCGAGACGCGACGAAGACTTTGAGTTCATGGTGGTTGAGCGGCTACAAGTATTGTCGTCATTGCTCAAAACGCGTGCAGAGACTTCCAACTCTGCAGGAAAGGGCGCCATTAACTACTTAGCAGCGGGCCAGATTGGATTCATCAAGCGTTACATCAGCACTCTTCGCGAAACTTCCGAATTTAGTGCTGTTCTGGACGCCATAAATGCATATGGAGTCTCTAGCGATCCGCTACTCAAGCAAACTGTGGAAATGCTCAACAGTGCCATTCAGGTGCCGCGCTCTGTTCGTAATGGACAAAGGGTTAAGATTACAGAGGAGCTGGACGATAGACTACGAGCGTAAACCGATGGTTCGACGAAATCGATAGTTGCCCAACCAAAAGCCCAGATTGCGGTTAACTTGAAACTTCAATCTGGGCTTTTGGCTGACTTACTGCGATCAGCTTGTTTTATCGGGCTAATTATTAAAGTTTCCGATTTTCGGTGAGGTATTATGAAGATTAGTGTCAGAGAATTGCGACGAGCCGCATGGCATCTTAGGCATGGGGGATTTGTCCAACTCCGTGACTGGTACGAGCGCCAGCACTCCAGCGAGGCCCCATCCTTTTCAGCGAGCGCTCTGCAAAGTGAAGTTGAAAAGTCTGTTGGATTGCAGTTGCCCTCCGTTAGCTTCAGCGACGCGTTGGAGGCTGGTCAAACATTATCCGTGGCGATAGTTGTGGATGATTTTAGTGCGAAAGCATGGTATCCGGAGTGGAAATGCACGTTTATCACTCCCGATAGTTGGTCTTCAGACTTGGCGAACCAAGAATTTGATTTGTTGTTTGTCGAGTCAGCGTGGGCTGGGAACGGCGGTGCTTGGCAATATCACCTAACCGGTCCGACAGCTCCGAGGCCCGCATTTATTGACATGGTAAGCGCGTTTTCTGACGCCAAGATACCGACAGTCTTCTGGAACAAGGAGGACCCTCCACACTTTTATGATTTCCTTGAGACGGCCAGGCTGTTCGATCATGTTTTCACATCTGACGAACGCATGATTCCTAGCTATAAAAAACACTTAGGGCACGAAAATGTTCGGACGCTAAGTTTCGCTGCGCAGCCAAGTTTTCATAATCCCGTGAGACCCATTAGTCAGGCGCGAAGGGACGTTGCATTCGCAGGAATGTACTTTGCCCATAAATTCCCTGAACGCCGGGAGCAGATGGATATCGTGCTTTCGGGGGCTGCGGAAGTCGCCCCTAAATTATCACATGGGTTTGATATTTTTTCGAGGCAGTATGGTGGTGACAACAAGTATCAATTCCCTGAACCATATGACTCGCATGTCGTCGGTTCTTTACCGTATGACAAGATGCTCACCGCATACAAATACTATAATGTTTTCTTGAATGTTAATTCGGTTGTTGATTCTCCAAGCATGTGTGCTCGCAGAATTTTCGAAATTACCGCTTCTGGAGCTGCCGTCGTTTCGGCACCAAGTCTAGCCATTCAGAATTTTTTTGCTGCTAACGAAGTAATCCAAGTAGACAACTCGAACGATGCGGCAAATGCAATTCGTAGCATAGTAAGAAGTCCAGAGCTTCGAGACAGAACTGTGCATCTCGGGCAACGCAGAATATGGTCTGAACACACTTATGCACATCGAGCTGAGAGTATCGCTAGGGCGATTGGAATCGACGGCAAGCTCACGTTGGGTCCAAAGTCCATGGCGTCTAAGGCACGGGTCAGCGTTGTTGTTTCCACTATTCGACCTGCGCAGGTTGAGCACATTCTCGAAACGGTCGGGAGGCAAGCCGCGGTTGACGTTCAGCTCGTATTGGTGGCGCATAAATTTTCGTTGGATTCGAGTCTGATGCAGGCGAAGGCAGCAGACCTTGGAATTGCAGAGCTTGTGACACTAGAAGCTGGTGATGAGTTGTCACTAGGTGAGTGTCTGAATCTTGCGGTTGCAAGGTGTGACGGAGACTTCATTACAAAGATGGATGACGATGATTTGTACGGAGCTTACTACCTATTCGATCAAGTTTCCGCGCTTAGGTATAGCGGGGCATCGATAGTCGGCAAGCAAGCGCACTACATGTACCTCGAAGCGTCCGACGTTACATTGCTTCGATTTGAAGACCGTGAGCATAGATTCACAAATTTGGTCATGGGGCCGACGATGCTTGGTCATGCTGACGTATTCAAGGAGACACCCTTTGAGGCACGTGGCCGTGGTGAAGACACTCAATTTCTACGTGACATCAGCAAAAAGGGAGGTCGCATCTATTCGTCTGATCGATTCAATTTCATGCAAATGCGTACAGGGGACGGTGGTATGCATACGTGGAAACTCAGTGATGCGGAGCTCACGGCAACTGGTAGAATTCAATGGTTCGGTAGGAATGATCAGCATCTGTTTTTCTGACGGGCTGATGGCTGGTTGGATTCAGTCCGCTGTGGGGGCAAACGGTAGATGCGAGTATTACTTCTAACACATTCCTTCTGGCCGGAGCACTCACCTCCGCAAAGGCGCTGGGCGGCCTTCACTAAGTACTTTGCCGAGCAAGGGCATAAAGTGTCGGTGGTAACGCCTGCTCCGACGAGCCAGGCTGTTTATCCTGAAAATGTGGAGGGTGCCCCACCGACCAACGTAGTTATTCATAGATACCGTTCGTTTACTGCATCCCACTCGATGCTTGGCAAGCTGGTCAAGCATTTTTGTGACGCTGTGCGTAGCTTGCCAGTTGGATTGAGAAGTTCTACCCCGGACGTAGTCATAGCAACTGTTCCTGCCTTGCCAACGATGGTCGTTGGCTATGCCCTAAGTAAAATCTGGCGAGTTCCCTTCGTAGTTGATTTACGAGATGCCTGGCCCGACTTGCTCAAGGACTCCAAAGTACTGCGAATCAGTTGGTTAGAGCCAATGATTAGCGGGTTATTGGGTTTCCTTCTGAGGCGCTCGGATCTATTAGTAACAACTACTAATGGGCTGGCTGAAAAAATGGGAGTAACGCGCTCAAATCGTACGATTGTGGTACGTAACGGTGTCGACCTCAGCACCCCACTAGTGCCGTTGGAAGAGTGCCCTAGGGGTAATCGCCTTAGAGTGCTTTATCTTGGTAATCTGGGTCGTAGTCAAGGGCTAGAAAGTGTAATAGAAGCAGTTTCCGGGATTCAACAATACGTAGAACTTCGTATTGTGGGGCGGGGTACGGAAGAGGATAAACTGCGCAAACTGGCTGAAGATCTACACGTCGATGTTGACTTTAGAGAACCAGTCATTGGTGGTGGAGTGCTGAAAAACTATGCTTGGGCAGATACTTGCTTGGTATCGCTTCGCTCTGATTGGCCAAGCTTCGAACACACCATTCCGTCGAAGCTATACGAGCTAATGCACTTGAATCGACACGTGACCGGGCTTGTAAGTGGAGAAGCCGCTGAGGTCATCCGTGAAGCGAAAGCGGGTCATGTTGTTCCCCAAAGTGTACGTGCTATTCAAGATTACTTAGTTGACCTTTCTCATAATCGGGAAAAGTTGGATGTGTCTCGTAATGGTTGTGATTGGGTTGCCGATCATGCATCTCTCAACGAACTCGCTGCGAAGTTTCTTGATGAGTTAGTGGCATTGGTCGAAGACCGTCGAAGGGACGAGAGTCTATGATGTCGCGAATTGCAGTTCTGTCTCAGAACGTTCTTAACGTGACAAGCTTGGTTCGCGCCAATTTGCAAGACGATCCAGGGAACTTCGTTCTCCAAGTGGCCCGGAGGTTCAAGAGGATTGTTCGGCGTTTACCGATAGCTTCCTTGGTTCGTCTTCCAATTTCAGAAGTAAAGGTTCGTGGTTTTCTGTGCTTACTGGGAGACCAGTCGTCTGATCTGGAATCTTTACTAAACGTATGGAAGTCATCGAGTAGAAGCGTTAGTGATGGACTATTTCTGAGCGACGTTTGTATTGCTATGCATAAATGGGACTTGGCAGAGCAAGTGCTTAAATTCCTTCCGGACTCGACCAGAACCCAAAGGCGACGAGCTCGGTTGCACTGGCAATTAGGCGAATTGACTAAAGCTCTCAAGTTATTGGAAGAAGCAGGTAGTTCAAGACAGTATCTCCATTACCTCAGTGAGTTCCGTACACTCTGCGGAGCTGACCCTATTCTCCAATGCACAGAAAGCAAGTCGCAAAATGCTTCGTCCGAGTCAAGCGATGTCTTGTATTTTGCAACTAATTCATTGCCGGCGACGGGGAGCGGATATGCGCAGCGTACGCATTCTATTTTATGCGCTTTAGTTGAGCGGGATTGTGTGCCAGTGGCTGTCACTCGTGCGCAATACCCAGTCAACATTGGGCACGTCTTTGCTAGGGAACAGGATAAGGTCGGTGCCATTACCTATCGGCGAATTTTTCCGTTTCCGGCGCGTCATGATCTATCGGGTCTTCTGCAACAACAGACCGAGGAGCTACTTAAGCTGGCGCTACGCTCCCGCCCGACCGTGTTGCATACGACCACGGATTACTCGAATGCCTTATCCGTCCGCGCGGTGGCACGAGAGTTGAACATTCCATGGATCTATGAGGTGCGAGGGCAATTGGCGGATACTTGGGCTTCCACTCGCGGTCCGGATGCCAAGCAATCTGAGAGATACCGACTATTCACGGCGCGTGAAGCTGAATTGGCTCGGTCCGCGGACCGAGTTGTGACTCTTGGTGAGTCCATGAAGTCAAACCTAATTGCTGCAGGCGTGAACGCTGACAAGATAGACATATTGCCGAACGCGGTCGGTGAAAGGTTCTTGGAGGATCCACTGCCACGCTCGAATGCGCGGCAGCGTCTAGCCCTTGAGGAGGGAGCCTTCTACGTCGGAACTATCAGTAGCATCGTTCCGTATGAAGGGCTCGATATCGTACTTCGTGCCGCTGCCCTGATAAAAGACGAGATCCCGCTTCTAAGAGTCCTCATCGTTGGGGATGGGGCAGAACTCGAGAATCTTCGCAAGCTGGCAGTCGACCTGGACATTGAACGTATTTGTCATTTTCCAGGCCGAGTTCCTCGGCATGAGGCGCATGCGTACCATGCAGCGCTGAACGTATTTGTCGTGCCTCGAAGGGATCTGGAGGTTACGCGCGCTGTGACACCGCTAAAGCCTGTCGAAGCGCTTGCTAGCCGAGTGCCAGTTTTGGCTTCAGATCTACCAGCCCTCCGGGAATTAATCGTTGACGGTGAGAATGGTCACTTGGTCGAGCCCGGCGATGAGCGAGCTTGGGCCGACGCCATCGTGCAAGCCCAGAGTCAGCCTGAATTGCTCGACTCCATGGGGCAACGTGGACGCGAATTGGTTTTGAATACGCGAACTTGGGATGCGAATGCGCGTCATCTCGTGGAAATCTACGAGCAGGTAACTAAAGAATCACGGTGAACCTGCTCCCGCTTTGCGGTATGGTTTGAGAGGCTATTTCCGTAACCTAAACGTTATAGAACTTATCTATGGGTCCGGCAGGGCCTGAACTTGCACCTGAGAGAAAGCGACGTTCGTGAACACCATTAAAGAAGTTGCCGTTATCGGTCTGGGCTACATCGGTCTACCGACCGCAGCAATCCTGGCCTCAAAGGGAATTGTCGTCAAAGGTGTCGACGTAACGCCGCGCACGGTCGAAGCTGTTAATAAGGGCGAGGTGCCGTTCGTTGAACCAGCCCTTGGCGAATTCGTGGCCAAGGCTGTAGCGGAAGGGACTCTGAGCGCCAGCTTTGACACTCCGGAGGCCGAGGCATACATCGTAGCCGTCCCGACTCCATTCAACGAGGACTACACCGCCGATCTCTCCTACATTGAGGCTGCCGCCGACGGTATCGCTCCCAAGCTCAAGGGCGGCGAGTTGGTTATCCTCGAGTCGACCTCCCCTCCAGGCGCCACTCAGCACCTCGCCGACTACCTACTTGCCAAGCGCCCGGACCTGACTTCCGACAGCCTCTTGATCGCACACTGCCCGGAGCGTGTGCTGCCAGGTTACGTAATGGAAGAACTGGTTACCAACGATCGCATCGTTGGCGGTATTACTCCGGAAGCAGCAGAGAAGGCCAAGGCGCTGTACGCAACCTTCTGCGAAGCTGACATCCTGACCACCGATGCTGTAACTGCCGAAATGGCAAAGCTGGTCGAGAACTCCTTCCGTGACGTGAACATCGCATTTGCCAACGAGCTCTCCGTCATCTCCGACAAGCTGGGGATCGATGTTTGGGAGCTCATCGAGTTGGCTAACCGTCACCCGCGCGTGAATATTCTGCAGCCGGGTCCCGGTGTGGGCGGCCACTGCATCGCTGTGGATCCGTGGTTCATCGTGTCGGCAGTTCCTGAGCAGGCGCAGATTATCCGTCAAGCCCGTGAGACTAACGACGCTAAGCCGAACTGGGTCATTAGCAAGGTTGAAGAGGCCACGAAGTCGGACAAGTTCAACGGTAAGGTCGCACTGCTGGGGCTGGCTTTCAAGGCAAACATTGACGATATGCGCGAGTCGCCGTCGATCGCGATTGCGCGCAAGCTTGCTGAGGCGAATCCTTCCGTGGAGTTCCTCGCCGTTGAGCCGCATGTCGAGGCCTTGCCGAAGTCCTTGGACGGTCTCAGCAATTTGACCTTGACTCCTACCGATACTGCCCTCGCTGACGCAAGCGTCCTGACGCTCCTGGTCGACCACGATCAGTTCAAGACCGTGCCGGCCACCGCTCTGGCCGGTAAGGAAGTTATCGATACCCGCGGTCTGTGGCGCTAAGGCGTCGTCCGAGAGGAAGCACCTCATGAAGAAGATCATGCCGATCTATGGCACACGACCCGAGGCTATCAAGGTAGCTCCGATCGTTAAGGCTTTGAAAGAAACCGAAGGTTTCGAGTGTGTGGTGACCGTGACTGGTCAGCACCGCGAAATGCTCGATCAGGTGAACGAGCTTTTCGACATCACCCCCGACTACGACCTCGATGTCATTCAGCCGCGGCAGACCCTAAACGGGCTGCTCACCAAGACGATCACCGGTCTCGACGAGATTTTCGAGAAAGAGAAGCCGGACGCCGTCCTGGTTCAGGGCGATACCACCACTTCGACCGCAGGCGCCATCGCCGCCTTCTATCGGGGTATCCCGGTGGTCCATGCGGAAGCTGGATTGCGTAGTTACGATATTTTCTCTCCCTTCCCGGAAGAGGCAAACCGTAAGCTAACGAGCCAAATTAGCTCGTTGCATTTGGCTCCGACGTCCTTAAGTCGTTCCAACCTGATGCGCGAAACCTTCAGGGGCGACGACATCGTAGTCACCGGTAACTCGGTGATTGATGCCTTGCTCACCGTGGTGGAAAAGCGCGTACCGTTCACGGACGACAAGCTTGAGGCCTTGGTGCAATCGGGCAAGCGCATTGTTCTGGTTACGACTCACCGTCGTGAAAATCAGGGCGAGCCGATGCGTGGAATCGGTCGTGCCCTAGCGCGCCTTTCGAAGTCGGAGCCGGATGTGGAGTTCATTCTTCCATTGCACCGCAACCCCGCAGTTCGTGAGGCTCTCCTACCGGAGATTGAAGGACGTCCAAACATCACGCTCACCGAGCCGCTCGCCTACGGAGAATTCACGCGTATCATCAATGCTTCTTCGGTGGTGTTGACCGATTCCGGTGGTGTTCAGGAAGAGGCGCCGAGCTTGGGCAAGCCGGTTCTTGTCATGCGCGAGAATACCGAGCGTCCCGAGGCTGTCGCAGCGGGAACCGTGCGGTTGATCGGCACCGCCGAGGATGTCATCTTCGATTCGGTCACCGAATTGTTGCACAACGACGTCGCATACAAGGCAATGGCGAACGCCGTGAACCCCTATGGTGACGGCAAGGCTTCTGAGCGTACGGTGGCCGCTATCGCTCAACTGCTAGGTGTAGGGCAACGAATTGAGGACTTCGATTCGCAGTTGCCTGATGAAGAATCCTTGATTCAGGCCGCAAGCATCTAGTTCTTCGCTGTAGACGAGACGGTTCCATGCCATGTGTATGGGACCGTCTCCTCTTTAATCTCAGGTCGAGCCGCATGAAGAGTTATAGAATCGTTAGCTCAGTTCGAATAGGCGCCAACCCTGCCTGATTTCCCAAGTTTGTCCGCGTGATTCCGGGGATTCTTCTCGCTGGGCGGAAGGCAAAGTGCAATATTGAGCCATTCTCGGAGCATCGAATCATCCTTGCGCGGGGTTCGGACCAACGCTGATCTCAGTAGGATCGAATCATGGTGAACCAAACGGCAATATTTATCGATGCAGGATTCCTTCTATCTGTCGGCGGGCACCGGGTATCGGGTACCACTCTGCGTTCGACTTTTACTACTCACTACTCAACCCTGATTAACGGCATCGTTCAGGCAGTGAAGAAAAATACGGGTCTAAATAACTTACGGGTCTACTGGTATGACGCATCCAAGGATGGTCTGTTTACCGAGCAGCATAAACGTATTGGTCTTCTACCGGGGGTGAAGGTGCGGCTAGGCCGTATCTCTTACAACGGCGAGCAGAAGGGAGTGGACCTTAGGCTTGCACTAGACCTCGTCGGCGTGGCAAGAACGGGTGCGGCCTCGGTGGCCTACCTGATCTCGGGTGACGATGACCTTGCCGAAGCGGTGGAGGAGGCCCAGGACTTGGGGATGAAGGTTGTCATCCTCGGCGTTAGTAAGCCGGAAGGTCGACTGGGTGTAGCCTCGGTCGCCGAGCACCTCGCACTGACTGCAGATGCGGTGGAGAAGATCCCGGACGCTGTGCTTGATAGTGCCTTCACACGGGTTGTCGAGTGGGATCAGAAACATGCCGAGTCGGCCTCGGAAATTTCGAAAGCACCAACCGTTTCTCCTGTTGCTCCTAAGTCGCCAACTCCCGCGGTAATGGCTCAAAAGAAGTCGCCTCAAGTCGTAGACTCGAGCGAGCCAGCGGCTGTCGTGTATTCCAGTGGAAGCTCGGGAGCCGGCTATCAGGGTGCCGCGGCCTATGAGCACCGCGAAGAGGTTACGGCCGAAGAAATCGGCATAAAGGTTGCGGAGTCATGGCTAGCAAGCACCACACAGAACGAACTTCTTGAGATCCTTGCGGACCGACCAACCCTGCCGCCGGAAATTGATCGCACGCTGCTTAAGGATTGCGCGCAAGTTCTGGGAGAATGGAAGACGGACCAGCAGCAGATCCGTAGGATTCTGCGTAGTTCGTTCTGGAACCAGCTGGATCGCCTCACCTGACGCGACCGGCTCCGGAGCCGAATTACTCGAAGACAACTAAGGTAAATTTGACATCGTGACCTCAGACGAAAACTCTTTCTACATCACCACTGCGATCTCCTACCCAAATGGCACCCCGCATATCGGGCATGCCTACGAAGTCGTCGCCACCGACGCCATGGCTCGGTTCAAGCGACTGGACGGTTATGACGTCTTTTTCATGACCGGCACCGACGAGCACGGGCAGAAGATGATGCAGACGGCCGAGAAAGAGGGGATCACACCCGCTCAGCTCGCGCAGCGTAATTCGGATGCGTTCCAGGCCATGAACGATGAGCTGGGCACCAGCTATGATCGCTTCATCCGCACGACCGACGCCGATCATCACGCGGCCGCGCAGGAGCTCTGGCGTCGCATGGAAGCCAACGGAGACATCTACCTAGATAAGTACGCTGGTTGGTACTCGGTACGTGACGAGGCATTTTACACCGAGGACCAGACCGAGGTGCGCGAAGATGGGGTTCGCTATTCCACGGAGACCGACACCGAAGTCACGTGGACGGAGGAGGAGTCTTACTTCTTCCGCCTGTCGAAGTACCAGGACAAGCTTCTGAGCTTCTATGCGGAGAACCCAGAATTCGGCGCACCGCGTTCACGCTTCAACGAAGTTATTCGCTTCGTCGAGGGCGGGCTCAATGACCTGTCGATTTCGCGTACCACCTTCGACTGGGGTATCCCGGTACCCGGTAATGAGAAGCACGTTATGTACGTGTGGGTCGACGCGCTGACCAACTATCTAACAGGCGCTGGCTTCCCGGACGTGGAATCTGAGTCGTTCAAGAAGTACTGGCCGGCGGACGTACACGTGATCGGCAAGGACATTTCGCGTTTCCATGCCATCTACTGGCCAGCCTTCTTGATGTCGGCCAAGCTTCCGCTACCGCGCCGTGTCATGATCCACGGATTCTTGCACAACAACGGTGTCAAGATGTCTAAGTCTCTGGGCAATACCGTTTCCCCGGATGACTTCGCAAACCGTTATGGTCTGGATCAGATTCGCTACTTCTTCTTGCGCGAAGTGCCTTTCGGCGCCGATGGCAGCTACAACCACGAGACCATTGTCGCTCGCATCAATGGCGACTTGGCCAACAACTTTGGCAATCTCGCGCAGCGTTCGCTGTCGATGGTGGCCAAGAATTGTGGAGGAGTCGTTCCCACGCCGCAGGAACTCACCGAGGATGACCGAGAGATTCTGGATGCCGCTGCCGGCCTGTTGGACTCCAACCGTGCGGCCTATGAACGCCAGGAGTTCAGCCGTGGTCTTGAGAGCATCTGGCAGGTCTTGGGGGACACCAATGCCTACTTCGCCGAGCAAGAGCCGTGGAAGCTGAAGAAGACCGATCCGCAGCGCATGGAGACCGTGCTGTATGTGACCATTGAAGTGGTGCGTCAGGTGGCTCTGCTGCTTCAACCAGTGTTGCCGCAGGCGACCACTGCCATGCTTGATCTCTTGGCTGTGGGGGAAGGCTCGGCGCGCTCCTTCGAGAACTACACCAAGGCACTTCAGCCCGGGACTCAGCTCCCGGCGCCCGCTCCGGTGTTCCCTCGTTATGAAGAGGAAAAGGCGAACGCCTAGTTATTTGAGCTAGAAGTATCGGGTGCTCGAACCAAAGTTCGAGCACCCGATACTTTATTGCATGGCCCACAACTAGGGATTGACCACACCGGCCTGGTAGGCAATGACAACGGCCTGTACGCGGTCACGGGCTCCGAGCTTCGCGAGGATATGACCCACGTGCGTTTTGACCGTGGCCTCGGACAGGAAAAGGTCGCCGGCAATCTCGGGATTTGAGCGGCCAAGAGCGATGAGCTCGAAGACTTCGCGTTCACGGCGTGTGAGCGTCTCTACCGTTTGCATGAGCTCATTGTCCGCTTGCGAATTGCGCTTCAACATTGGCGCCATGTGGTCGAGTAATCGTCGGGTAGTCGAGGGAGCGATGACCGCATCGCCTCGATTCACGGTCCGGATGGACTCGAGCAGTTCTTCGGGCGGAGCGTCCTTGAGCAGGAAGCCGCTGGCACCTGCCTGGATCGCGTTCAGGGCGTACTCATCCATATCGAAGGTGGTAAGCACGATCACCCGTGGGGACACTTCCTGGTCTTTGCCCTGCAGCAGACGGGTGGTGGTCTCGATACCGTCCATCTCTGGCATGCGTACATCCATGAGGATCACATCGGCCGAACCCAGTGCAGTGGAGGCCAGAGCCTCACGTCCATTCGAGGCTTCGGCAACGACCGTCATGTCCTGCTGTGAATTGATGAGCATGCGAAAGCCGCTACGTACTAAGAGCTGATCGTCGACAAGCGCAACTTTGATTTCGTTGCTAGTGGTCATGGGGCATTAGTCCTCGGAGTATGGGATAAATACGGACACGGCGAATCCTCCACCGGTTTTCGGTCCGGCGCTGGCAGTTCCATCGTATAGGGCGACACGTTCGCACATGCCCCGCAGACCTTGTCCGGTGCCTTCGTGGGTCAGGGCACCGGCACCTCGTCCGTTGTCTTCGACCGAGATCAACAGTCCGCGCGATTGCCAGCTGAGGATGACGTTCGCGTGAGCGTTGGGACCGGCGTGCTTAAGCACGTTGGTCAGCGACTCCTGAACGCAGCGATAGGCCGTCAGTTCAGCGCCAGCAGGCAGGGCGCGTCGCGCCGTGCCTTCGGAGTAGGAACTGACGGATAAGCCGGAGGTTTCGTAACTGGCCACCAAATCAGGGATATCGGTCAGAGTGGGCAAGGGGCGATTCTCCGCGGCTTCATCGGTGCGCAAGACGCCGAGCAAGCGCCGCATTTCACGAAGCGAGGTTCGACCCGTATCTGAGACGGTCTTGAGAGTGTCTATGGCTATCTGCGGATCTTGGGCGGCCGCGTAGCGCGCCCCATCGGCCTGAGTGATGATCACCGACAGTGAGTGCGCCACAATGTCATGCATTTCGCGTGCGATGTGGTTTCGTTCATCGGAGGCAGCAAGGTCTCGTTCATACTGGCGTTCCTGCTCGAGCCGTTTAGCGCGATCGGCCAGTGACTGGTAGGCCAGCCGTCTGGTGCGTGCGAGATCGCCGAATGTCCACGACACGAGGACCACCAAGGAGAGTCCTACGAAAGAGATCAATGAATCGAAGGTGAGGCCCGGGCCTTGTGGCACGGCCGAGAATATCAGCCCGGTGGCAAGCACGGCTCCGAGAATACCTAATCCCAGGGTGACAAAGGACTGCCAGCGTTTACCGAAAACGGCCATGGTGTAGATCATGATCGGAACGGAGATCTGCGAGGGCAGGAACACCCCACCAAATCCCAGCTGCAGAATATGTGCCGCCGCAATCACCAGTGTGGCGGCCCATGGCCAACGACGCCGAACCAAAAGCGGGACGGTTTGAGCCACGCTGATGAGCGTGAGACCTAATCCGTAGGTCGTGTCGTACTGGAATCCTAGGGCCATCCCCGCGGGAACGCAGAGGAGCGTGACCAATGAACCGGTGATGACATCAACGCGTCCGGGGTGCGTCCGGATCCAATGATCAATTCGGCGGTGGGGACTGTAGCGATTCAATTCTGTGTACTACCTCTTGCTGGTGGAATCTTTCACCAGCCTACGTCTCGGAGCAAGATTGCGCCTCATGCTCAGGTCTGAGTGTGTGAGGTCACCAATGGAAACACTAGTCCAGCATTTGAGATGCCTTCTCAAATGCTGGATGTAGTTCGTTAGACTAAGTTCATGGGAAATGTCGTGAATGTTGCAGTGATCCCGGGTGATGGGATTGGTCCTGAAGTCGTTGCCGAGGCAGTCAAGGTGCTGCAGGTCGTCACCAATGGGAGTGAGACCAGCATCGATTTCACCGAGTACAAACTCGGAGCGGAACATTGGCTGGAGACGGGGGAGACCCTGACCGAAGAAACCCTTCAGGCCATCAAGGGTCATGACGCGATCCTCTTTGGTGCCGTGGGCGCTGCCCCAGGCGACACGCGCATCCCCTCCGGCCTGATCGAACGAGAGCTGTTGCTGAAGCTTCGTTTCTCCTTGGATCACTTTGTGAACCTGCGACCTTCGAAGTTGTATCCCGGCATCGAAAGCCCGTTGGCTAACCCAGGGGAGATCGACTTCTTGGTGGTGCGCGAAGGCACCGAAGGCCCCTATGTCGGCAATGGCGGAGCCATCCGTACCGGCACGGCCCACGAGATCGCGACCGAGGTGTCGGTGAACACCGCCTACGGTGTGGAGCGAGTCGTACGGGATGCTTTTGACCGCGCCTCGAAGCGCGAACGTAAGCACGTGACTCTGGTACATAAGCACAACGTACTGGTTCACGCCGGGCACCTGTGGCGTCGCACCGTCGAGGCAGTTGCCATCGAGTATCCGGAAGTAACCCACGATTACCTGCACGTGGACGCCGCGACGATCTTCTTGACTACTAACCCTTCGCGCTTTGACGTGATCGTCACCGACAATCTGTTCGGCGACATCCTCACCGATCAGGCCGGAGCCATTACCGGTGGTATCGGGCTGGCGGCTAGCGGCAATATCAATATGGAACGTACCTTCCCGTCCATGTTTGAACCAGTACATGGTTCGGCACCGGATATCGCCGGTCAGCAAAAAGCCGACCCGACCGCGGCCATCCTTTCGGCGGCATTGATGCTCGATCACCTCGGCCTGACCGAAGAAGCCGCGCGAGTTGAGCATGCTGTTGAATTGGAGATTACTTCACGCCAAGAATTGACCGATCAGCGCACCACCAGCGAGATTGGCGATGCAATCGTGGCGTTGCTGGCCTAAGCTAAAAGAAAGTTCGACCATCAGCGCAGGTGGTCGAGCTAATCCACGGACGGGTGCCCCGCCTTTGTGGTGGGCACCCGTTTTTCGTATATCGAGCAAGGAAGTCCGACAGGCAGATGGAATTCACCGAAAATCTCTCAACGAATCGTGCGAGCGATCAGGAACGCGCTCGTGTTTTGGCCAACCCGGGCTTCGGGGACTTCTTCACAGATCACACGGCGGTGATTGACTGGACCGCCAATGCCGACGGCAACGGTGGTTCATGGCATGATGCTCGAATCGAGCCATACGGCCCCATCGCGTTGGACCCTGCGGCTTCGGTCCTGCACTACGGGCAGGAGATCTTCGAAGGACTCAAGGCCTACCAGCACGCCGACGGTAGCGTGTGGACGTTCCGCCCACACGCCAACGCCGCTCGTCTCAACCGTTCGGCTAAGCGTCTGGCGCTCCCGCAGCTGGATGAGGAGGCCTTCGTTGAGTCGCTACGTCGGCTCGTGCAAGCCGACCGTGCCTGGGTACCAACCGGCGAAGGGGAGGCCCTCTACCTGCGTCCTTTCATGATCGCGACCGAAGCCTTCCTCGGTGTGCGTTCGGCGCGCGAAGTTTCCTACCGCGTGATTGCGTCGCCGGCCGGAAACTACTTCGGTGGTGAGCTCAAGCCGGTATCGATCTGGGTTTCCAAAAACTATGCGCGTGCTGGGCGTGGCGGTACCGGCTCCGCTAAGTGCGGTGGAAACTACGCCGCGTCGCTGGTGGCCCAGATGGAAGCGGAAGCCAACGGCTGCAAGCAGGTTCTGTTCCTCGATGAGTTCAACGACAACGCCGTTGAAGAGCTCGGTGGAATGAACGTGTTCTTCGTCATGAAGGATGGAAGCTTGGTGACTCCGGCACTTACCGGAACCATTCTCGAAGGTGTCACTCGCTCGTCAATCATCCAGTTGGCCAAGGACCGTGGCATGCCGGTTACAGAGCGGAAGATCACGCTCGATGAGTGGCGCGATGGCATTGCCTCCGGAGACATCGCCGAAGTCTTCGCCTGTGGCACTGCCGCCGTGATCACTCCGATCGGTCTGCTGAAGAACGGTGACGAGCTCATCGGCGACGAGCAGGCCACCGCTGGTGAGGTCACCATGTCTATCCGGGAAGAATTGCTCGGTATCCAGCTGGGTACCGTCGAAGACCGTCACGGGTGGCTGGAAAAGCTGGCCTAAAAGCCACGAAAGTCGTAATGGCGCTAAGGATCTAATCATGATCCTTGGCGCCATTGCCATGTACGCGACGACGGTGCGATCGGTCGAGGCCCGTCGGCAACGAAACAAGCAATAAATGGCCTAGGCTAGAAGGCATGCGCATTGCTCGATTCGTAGTTGACTCAGACCCGCTTTATGGCGTGGTCGAAGACGAAAAAGTTCACGTTCTGGCGGGGGATCCCTTTTTTCAAGGAATCAAGACCACCGGTGTTAGCCACGAACTGGATGATGTCCGGTTAGTGGCCCCAATTATCCCCCGCTCGAAGGTAGTCGGTTTCGGTCGGACCTACCGCGAACATGCCGAGGAACTCGGCAACGAAGTGCCGACCGAGCCATTGATGTTCCTCAAGCCCAACACCTCCGTGGTCGGGCACGGGGACCCGATCACGTTGCCAGCGTTCTCGGACGAGGTGTCTTTTGAAGGCGAGCTGGCCGTGGTGATCGGCCGAATTTGCAAGGACGTTCCGGCTGAGAAAGTTCCCGAAGTGATCTTCGGATACACCGTGGCCAACGACCTCACTGCGCGTGATGCTCAGCGCACTGACCCGCAGTGGGGCCGCGCCAAAGGCTTCGACGGTTCCTGCCCACTGGGACCTTGGATCGAAACATCGCCGGATAACCCAGACGATCTTGGAATCATCAGCCGGGTCAACGGGGAAGTCCGTCAGGACGGCTCAACGAGCGATCTGATCTGGTCCGTCAACGATTTGGTGGCGAAGGCTTCCGAGGCCTTTACGTTGCTGCCCGGAGACGTGATCATGACTGGAACCCCGGCCGGCGTTGGGCTCGTCTCCGAGGGCGACGTTGTGGAAATTGAGATCGAACAGATCGGAACCCTGCGTAGCGTTTTCCGTCGCTAGACAGGGACTTCGCGCCCAGACCTGCGAGGACAGTATTGCCGAGGCTCCCAACCTCCACGGAGGTGGGGGCCTCGGTGGCGCGTAGGATCGCTTAGCAATTAAGACATAGAATGAAAGTATCATGACTGATCTATCGATGATTCCCGTTGTAACCGACCAGACCCCGGTGCGCGTGCGCTTCTGCCCGTCGCCGACCGGCACCCCGCACGTCGGCTTGATCCGCACCGCCCTGTTCAACTGGGCATACGCCCGCCACACCGGCGGCAAGATGATTTTCCGTATCGAGGATACCGACGCGAAGCGCGACTCCGAGGAAAGCTACAACCAGTTGCTGGACGCTCTGGATTGGTTGGGAATCACCTGGGACGAGGGAGTGAACGTAGGCGGGCCGCATGAACCGTACCGTCAGTCCCAGCGGAGTGATATTTATCAAGACGTAATTGCCAAGCTCCAGGCCAAGGGGCACATCTATGAGTCCTACTCCACTCCGGAAGAAGTGGAAGCTCGCCACCGTGCAGCCGGGCGTGATCCGAAGCTGGGTTACGACAACTTTGATCGCGACCTGACCGACGAGCAGATTGCCGCCTACAAAGCCGAGGGTCGTGAGCCGGTATGGCGCGTACGGATGCCCGACGAGGACATCACCTTTACGGACCTCGTGCGTGGCGAAATCACGTTCAAGGCCGGCAGCATCCCGGACTACGTTGTGGTGCGGGCCAACGGTCAGCCGCTCTACACTTTGGTCAACCCGGTGGATGACGCGTTGATGGGGGTTACTCACGTCTTGCGCGGCGAGGACTTGCTTTCTTCTACTCCGCGTCAGGTGGTGCTCTACGCACTCCTGCACGACATCGGTGTGGCTAAGTACATGCCGCTCTTCGGGCACCTGCCTTACGTCATGGGACAGGGCAACAAGAAGCTTTCCAAGCGCGATCCGGAATCTAGCCTGTTCCTGCACCGTGACCGTGGATTCATCCCGGAAGGCCTGCTGAACTACTTGGCCCTGTTGGGTTGGTCGCTGAGCGCCGATGAGGACATTTTCAGCCGGGAACAGCTTGTCGAAGCATTTGACGTCAAGGATGTGCTGTCGAATCCAGCACGTTTCGACCTGAAAAAGGCCGAGGCGATCAACGGAACGCACGTTCGAATGCTCGAGCCAACAGATTTCCGTGATCGCCTGGTTCCGTACCTGCAGGCCGCGGGCCTCGTGGGGGAGCAGCTCAGCGTCCAGGAAAATGAAATCCTAGACGCGGCCGCCCCGTTGGTGCAGGAGCGTATTGCCCTGCTGGGTGAAGCTACCGACATGCTTGAATTCCTCTTCCGCGGCGACGAGGAAATCGAGGTCGAAGACAAAGCGCTCAAGGGTATGCCAGCGAATCTCGGAGAAGTTGTACAGGCTTCGATTGACGCACTGGAACCCCTGCAGGAGTGGGCCGCAGAGTCGATCCAGAACGCCCTGCGCGGCAAGCTCGTTGACGAGCTGGAGCTGAAGCCTCGTCAGGCCTTCGGCCCGGCCCGTGTAGCAGTTTCCGGCAAGCGGGTTTCTCCTCCGTTGTTCGAGTCCATGGAGATCTTGGGCAAGGATTCGAGCCTGGCTCGTCTGCGTCGGTTCGGCGAAGGCCGCTAAAGGTTTCGCGCGTTCGATGAAAACTCTCAAAGACACCCTCGATCTGCATGCGCTCGTGGCGCCGAAGATCGAGGGTGTCCTCTTTGATATTGACGATACCTTGGTGGACCTGCGGCAGGCGGCCATCGACGGTTTCATAGCCACATTAGGGCAGGCGGGTGCACATCTCGAGCCGCAGCAACTCAGGGTGATCGCGGAGGATTTCGCCGATGACGCTGCAGGAGCCTACGAACGCTATATGGCTGGAGAGCTGACCTTTCTCGGTCAGCGTCAAGTGCGGGTCGACCGAGCGTATCGACAGGCTGGTTTACCTGCGCCGAGCGGTACTGACTTTGAGCGCTGGGCATCCGACTACGAAAACCGCGTTCAGTCCCAATGGCGTCCATTCACCGATGTTCATGCGCACCTGGACGTGCTGTCATCTTTGGGCCTCAGCTTCGGGGCGGTCAGTAACAATGTTGAAAGTTATCAGCGCAACAAGTTGCTCCGGTCTGGACTCACCGACTTTGCTGTGGTCGTGGGCTCGGATACTGCGGGAGCTCCGAAACCGGATCCGGCACCGTTCCTCGAGGGATGCCGACAACTTGGGAGCACTCCGCAGACCACCTTATATGTTGGAGACAATCCCATAAATGATGTGGTCGGAGCCCAAACAGCCGGGCTTCGGGCGGTCTTGCTCGATCGCGAGGGATCCCATATCGGGCATCGCGGTGTGATCATTCGCGGCCTCGAAGAGCTCTCGAATGCCTTGTGCGCGAGATGAGCTTTTGACACGATTTGGCAAGAGTCGAACTTGGCCTGTATAGTTTTATCTCGTGCTGAAGCACGCGTGGCATCCGGTGATAACTCGGAAACTATGAATAGCTTCAAGTCACAGTGGGATATGGTGTAATTGGCAACACAACGGTTTCTGGTTCCGTCATTCTAGGTTCGAGTCCTGGTATCCCAGCGCTTCACCAGCTTTCGAGTTGGTGAGTCGAGAGAAATCTTGGCATACGGCCCCATCGTATAGCGGCCTAGTACTCCGCCCTCTCACGGCGGCAACGCGGGTTCGAATCCCGCTGGGGTCACCAAATTTTCTCACTTTAGGCATCCGTCAGGATATATACGGCCCCATCGTATAGCGGCCTAGTACTCCGCCCTCTCACGGCGGCAACGCGGGTTCGAATCCCGCTGGGGTCACCAACTGGAATGGTCCAAGCTTCGGCTTGGGCCATTTATTGATTCTGCCACCTTGCCCCGTTCCTACCATCCGATAAGGCAAGATGGTGATTATGGAAGTCACTGGCGGGAAGTCGAAGGACACATCGCAGCATCCGGTGGAGCCCACCTGGCTGCTCCAAGCAGTCGATGAGCTCGAGACGGCGCTTGGCCGAGTGCGCATCGTGGGCGAAGACCCAAGCGCAGTTGAGCTCAAGCGCACTATCAAGCAGGTCACCGACCAAGTCGGGGATTATGTGCGCCCACGCATCGATAGCCTTGATGCGCCACTAGTGGTGGTGCTCGGTGGATCAACTGGTGCAGGCAAATCCACCATCGCCAACTCTCTTCTCCGGCAACGTGTGAGTATCTCCAGTGCCGTGCGCCCGACGACGCGCATTCCGGTTTTAATATGCCATCCACAGGACAGAGTGTGGTTCGAAAACCAACGCGTTTTTCCCGGGCTCGCCAGACGTTACGGATCGGTCAGTCAAGATTCCGTAGCCCCGGGCGGAAATCAATCCATTCAGATCGTCACCGACCGCTCAATGACCCCTGGGTTAGCCCTAGTCGATGCCCCCGATATCGATTCCGTCTCGGCGGCGAACCGGCAGCTCGCCGCGCAGCTCATGGCCGCCGCCGACATGTGGTTATTTGTCACCACAGCCAGCCGCTATGCAGATGCAGTGCCTTGGAAGGCCCTAGACGAGGCGGCGCAACGCAACATTACGATTTCGGTGGTACTCAATCGCGTGCCGCCTGGCACCGAAGCCGAAGTGCGCGAGGACCTGCAGCGGTTACTGACTGAACGGAACCTACGACCAACCCGCCTGCATCTTGTCCTTGAGCAACCTCTCGATGACGAGGGATTCCTCCCCGGCGGCGAAGTCACGGAACTACGAACGCAGTTGGAGGATCTGGCCAGCGATGCTCAAGAGCGCCAGCGCATTGCTCAGCAGACCCTTGTCGGCGTTCTTACCAAGCTCACCGCCACAGTGCATGAAATACAGAACGATCTGGCCGCCCAGGAACAGGAACTGCGAACGCTTCACGACACGGCCCGACGGTACTTCGACCGAGCCCGAGAGCGCTCACTACAGGTTGCCGGAGATGGAAGTCTCTTGCGCGGCGAAATTCTGACGCGGTGGCAAGATTTCGTTGGTACCGGTGAGTTTTTCCGGGGCGTAGAAGGCTTTATTGGCCGATTGCGTGACAAGGTAGGCTCCTACTTCAGCGGCCGCGAGCAAAGCCCGCAGAAGGTCGAGCAGGCGATCGAAAGTGGTATCCACACGATTATTAGTCGTGAGATTGGCGAGGCCGCCAGAGACACCGAACGCCAGTGGGCCCAGACCGCGCTTGGACGTGTATTGAACGCGGAAGCACAGGATCAATGGCGCAGTGAGGACCTAGACGAGGCAACGACTCAACTAGTGCGGAACTGGCAGCGCGACATACTCGACATGATCCGCGCCGAAGGTGCGGGAAAACGAAAGACTGCACGCTTGGCCGCCTTCGGAGTCAACGGCGTCGCAGTGGTGCTCATGGTGGTGGTCTTCGCCTCCACCGCCGGGCTCACCGGACTAGAAGTTGGAATTGCCGGCGGGTCCGCCGTGGTCGGTCAGAAATTGTTAGAAGCCATTTTTGGGGAAGAAGCGGTGCGCCGCATGGCTGCCACTGCGCGCGCTAGTCTCGAATCGCGAATCGCAGAGGTGGTTGAGCAATTCGCCACGCCTTATCTCGAGAGCTGTGAAGCACTCGAGCAGGGCGAGCTCGTGCGTGCCGTGAACACCGCCAACCAGAGCCTGATCGAAAGTCTCAGCCGTGATAACTAAGATGAAAACTCAGAAACGTCGCCAGGCCTTCCACGACCAAGTGTCCCGGCTTTCAGCCGCGCTCGAGCTGGGCTATGACTACCTCCCGTCCGAGGTTCAACAACGCACCGGTGAGGTGCTTGAACGTGTACAGCAACGCCGGCAGCTCTCGGCAGAACACACCGTTATCGGCCTGTTTGGGGCTACCGGTAGCGGCAAATCCAGCCTCTTTAATGCCCTGACCGGAACCGACCTAGCTCGGCCAGGGGCTCGTCGTCCCACAACTACCCGCACATTAGCTGCGGTGTACAAAGCCGAAGGAACTCAGGAACTGCTCGACTGGCTTCAAGTCAATGAGCGGCAGGAACTTACAAAGGTCAAGGGACCATTAGCCAAGACCAAAGCTCGCCAAGATGCGGGTCTGATCCTCTTGGATCTTCCGGACATGGATTCAATCGAAGAATCCCATCATGAGATGGTCCGCCGACTCTCGGGACAAGCGGATTTCATGATTTGGGTGCTCGACCCACAGAAATACGCCGATGCCTCGATCCACGAGCATTTCTTGCATAGCCTGATGCCGCAACGCGATAACGTGATCGTCGTTCTGAACCAGATCGACCGGGTGGCATCCAGCGACCGGGCTGCGGTGCTTGATTCGCTACGCAAAACTCTCGAGGCAACGGGATTCTCAGGGGTTGAAGTTCTCGCGGTCTCGGCCATGACGGGAGAAGGACTCGAGGAACTGTCTACCCGCATAAATTCGGTAGTGTCACAACACGATCAGGCGATTCGCCGGCTACGGGTCGATGTCGATCAACTTGTCCATGAACTTGATGAGCAGTTGACCGTTTCGCATCAGGCACCGGTTCCGGCGGCAGAGCAGCACGTGCTCGAACGTACAGTGGCCCAAGCACACGGTACCGAGAAAATTGCGGATGCCTTGGCTGCTTCCTACCGGTTGGACGCCGCACGCAATACCGGGTGGCCGTTACTCTCCTGGGTGGTCAAATTCAAACGCAACCCGTTGAAATCTTTACAGGTCCAGAAGTCCGGGCCGGAGTCCGAGTTGCGATTGTCGTCGCGCCCTGAGCTTTCACCTGTGGAGCAGGCCACTGTCGATAATGCGCTCGACGCCTACACGGCTTCCTCGGTGGGTCAGCTTCCACCCCAGTGGCAACACGCCGCGCAGACGACCCTGCGTGAACCGCGGGAGCGCTTGAACGATGAAATCGATCGAAGTATCGTGGGCACTCCCTTGGGCGCCGATAAGGGGTCATGGTGGTGGCCCATCTTCAAAGTAATTCAGTGGTTGTCGTTGGTTGTGGCGCTCGGCGGTGCGTTGTGGCTCGGGGCCGTGGCACTGGCTGGGTACTTCCAATTTGAGCTTCCGCCCACGCCCCGGGTCGAGGGCATCGCTATTCCGACCCTCATGGTGCTCATCGGAGTCCTCTTAGGAATCGTTCTTGGCGTTTTGACGGGGCTTCTACACCGTTTGGTCGCTAAGCTTAAGAAGCGAACCGCTTTGAACCGACTCAACAAGGCTGTGGCCTTGGTTCTGCAACGAGTGGTGATAGCCCCCATCACTGCGCACCTCACCACTTACAACGAATACGCGGCTCTTGTGCGAGAAGCAGCGCGAAAGGTCGAATAGATTTCTGTGTCAAGCAACGTTTCGGACGAATCTCCTTCCGTCGCCGATCTCGGCGAGGCAGGGATTCTCAGTAGGATCCAACCCTTGCTCGCTGCCGGGGAGCCGGTGCTGGGTCCGGGTGACGATGCCGGAGCTTTGAAGGTATCCGGAGGAGAGATCCTGGTTTCCACCGACACCATCACCGAGGACCACGACTTCCGGCTCTCCTGGCCCAGCGGCTACCAGCACAGCGCTTTCGATATCGGCTGGAAATCGGTGGCCCAGAATCTCTCGGATATCAACGCCATGGGAGGCACGGCCACCGGCTTGGTGACCTCGCTATCCATGCCGGTCGATACCAAGTTGTCATGGGTTGAAGACTTTGCCCGTGGCATGCGTGCAGCGCTCGACGCGTTCGGTGCCAGCAAGGTCAGCATGCTAGGCGGAGATCTTGGGCGTTCGGCTCAGATTTCGGTCACCACCACCGTTCTGGGTGAAGCTCTCGAAGGCAAGGTACTTCGCAGTGGGGCTCGCCCCGGCAATGTTGTCGCCTTAGCTGGGCGGGCGGGTGTCGCCCTGGGTGGGCTGAGCATTCTTGAAGGTGACGTGCCGCCCAGTCAGTGGACCCGAGGAATGCGCCGTCTGGTCGATGGGCAATGCCGACCGCAGCCACCGCTGACCGCCGGGCCGGCGGCAGCTCTGGCGGGAGCCACCGCCATGTTGGATGTCTCGGATGGGCTGGTCAGGGATTTGGGTCGTCTCGCCAAGGCCAGCGGAGTCAGCTTCGAGTTGGATTCCGTGGCGCTTCAAGATTTGAGCGCGAACTTAGTTCATCAGGCACAGCTAGTGGGGCACGACCCAATGGACTGGGTGCTCTATGGCGGTGAGGATTTCGGGTTGTTGGCAACTTTTGCCAGCGCCGAAGCGGTACCCGAAGAGTTCGTCGTCATTGGGCGCGGTATGCGCCCGGCAGGTCGCCGAGCCTGCGTGAGCCTCAACGGTGTGAACCTCAGCAATGGCAAGGGTTTCGACCACTTCGAAAGTGGATCGCCAAAGGCCTAAGATTCTCGGCGGCGGGGCGCTACTTTTCGGATTGTGCGCGCAGCAGTTCGGAGAGTTCG
Organism: Glutamicibacter sp. PS; assembly: GCA_031317595.1. Taxonomy (GTDB): domain Bacteria; phylum Actinomycetota; class Actinomycetes; order Actinomycetales; family Micrococcaceae; genus Glutamicibacter; species Glutamicibacter endophyticus. The sequence continues at coordinate 1,221,459 of JANCMB010000001.1, read as the reverse complement.
TTGGCGGTCTGCACCACTGCTTCGTGGTGAATCTTGCCGGGCTGGCGTGTAAGCCGTTCAATGGGGCCGGACATGGACAGGGCGGCGATAACGCGACCGGACTGACCGCGAACCGGAGCCGACACCGAGGCCACCCCGGGCTCGCGTTCCCCAAGGGATTGGGCCCAGCCGCGGCGGCGAACGCCAGCTAGGATCGTCGGGGTGAATCGGGCGTGCCGGAGCCCCTCGATGAGCCGGTCATTGTCTTCCCACGCCAGGAGGACCTGGGCTGCGGATCCAGCCTTCATGGATAGTTGCGTCCCCACCGGGATGGTGTCGCGCAGGCCGACAGGGCGTTCGGCGCTGGCGATGCAGACGCGGAACTCACCCTGCTTGCGGAAAACCTGCGTGCTTTCACCTGTGAGATCTCGCAGTTTGATCAAAAGTGGGCCCGCTGCCGAGACCAAACGGTCTTCACCGGCGGCACTGGCCAATTCCACTAAACGACTGCCCAGCTCAAAGCGACTATGAATATCGCGGCCCACGAGCCCGTGGTGGACAAGGGACTGCGCGATGCGATGCACGGTTGGGCGGGAGATTCCGGTAATCTCGACCAGCTGAGCCAAGGTGGTGGGACCGTTCTCCAGTGCATTGATAATGGCTACAGCCTTATCTAGGACACCGACGCCGCTGTTAGTAGTCATAGCTTCAGTATCACGTCTCAATATTTGAGATGCAAGTCCAGATACTGGAAAAGTCACTACGTTAAGTGTCAAGGTTGAGGTGTTGTAAATACTTGTACTTGAGGAGTGTGTCGCATGTCTGCCGAGCAGTCGCCACAGACACTGGCCGAGAAGGTCTGGAATGCCCACGTGGTGCGCCGTGGTGAAGGGGAAGGCGCCGCGCGCCAGCCCGATCTGATCTACATTGACCTGCATCTGCTACATGAAGTCACCTCGCCTCAGGCTTTCGAGGGACTGCGTTTGGCTGGCCGCAAATTGCGTCGCCCGGACCTGACGATCGCGACCGAGGATCACAACACCCCGACCTTAGATATCGACAAGCCCATTGCCGATCTGACCAGTCGCACACAGATCAACACCCTGCGTGACAACTGCAAGGAGTTCGGTGTCCGGCTGCACTCGCTGGGCGATAAAGAGCAAGGCATTGTGCATGTGGTTGGTCCGCAGCTGGGTCTGACCCAGCCGGGGATGACCGTGGTGTGCGGTGACTCGCACACCTCCACCCATGGCGCATTCGGTGCGCTGGCCTTCGGTATCGGCACCTCGGAAGTCGAGCACGTCATGGCTACGCAGTCCTTGAGCCTGAAGCCTTTCAAGACCATGGCAATCAACGTCGAAGGTACGTTGAAGCCCGGGGTAACCTCCAAGGACATTATTTTGGCCGTCATTGCCAAGATCGGCACCGGCGGCGGACAAGGGTATGTGCTGGAATACCGTGGATCGGCGATTCGCTCGTTGTCCATGGATGCACGCATGACCATCTGCAACATGTCCATTGAGGCCGGTGCCCGTGCGGGAATGATCGCGCCCGATGAGACCACGTTCAACTACGTCAAGGGCCGTCCGCACGCACCAGAGGGTGAGGACTGGGATGCCGCCGTTGAGTATTGGAAAACGTTGCGTAGCGACGAGGGCGCTACCTTCGACGCTGAGGTCTTCCTGGATGCCGATGAGTTGGAGCCGTTCGTAACCTGGGGTACCAACCCGGGCCAAGGTGTTTCGCTTTCCTCCAACGTGCCAAGTCCCGAAGACTTCGAAGACGAGAACGACCGTCAGGCCTGCGCGCGTGCCCTGGACTACATGGGCTTGACCGGCGGCACCAAGATGAAAGACATTCGCGTCGATACGGTCTTCCTCGGTTCCTGCACCAACTCCCGCATGGAAGACCTGCGAGCGGCGGCCGAAATCATCAAGGGACGGGAAAAGGACCCCCAGGTTCGCATGATTGTGGTTCCCGGTTCGGCTCGAGTGCGACTCGAGGCCGAAGCCGAGGGGCTGGACCAGATCTTCAAGGACTTCGGTGCGGAATGGCGTTTTGCCGGCTGCTCGATGTGCCTGGGAATGAACCCGGACCAGCTCTCCGAGGGGGAGCGTTGCGCCTCGACCTCGAACCGCAACTTCGAGGGACGTCAGGGCAAAGGCGGCCGTACCCACTTGGTCTCGCCACTGGTGGCCGCCGCAACCGCCGTCCGCGGCACCCTGTCCTCGCCCTCTGACCTGGCCAACGTGCCGGTCTCCGTCTAAGGAAGGAACACCCTCATGGAAAAGATCATTACCCACACCGGTATTGGTGTTCCGCTGCGCTCGAGCAACGTCGACACCGACCAGATCATCCCGGCCGTCTACCTCAAGCGCATCACCCGTACCGGATTTGAGGACGCCCTGTTTGCCGGCTGGCGCCGAGATGAGAACTTCATTTTGAACCAGGAAGCCTACAAGCACGGCAGTGTCTTGGTTGCCGGCCCAGATTTCGGTACCGGTTCCTCGCGCGAGCACGCGGTGTGGGCGCTCAAGGATTACGGTTTCAAGGCCGTTCTATCCTCTCGCTTCGCCGACATCTTCCGCGGGAACTCCGGCAAGCAAGGTCTGGTGGCCGCCGAAGTTGCGCAGAGCGACATCGAACTGATCTGGAAGGAACTGGAGAACAATCCAGGGACTCAGATCACCGTGGATCTCGAATCGCGCACCGTGCAGTGCGGCTCGATTTCCGCGCCGTTCCAAATCGACGACTACACACGGTGGCGTCTGATGGAGGGTCTGGACGATATTGGATTGACCCTGCAGCACGAAGATGCCATTGATGAGTATGAATCGCAGCGTCCAAGTTTCAAACCGAAGACGCTGCCAGCGAAAACCGCATAGCGCGCCACCAGCAACGCATCGGGACCTTACGGGTGGAATAACCACTGGGTCACGGTGCGTTGCGCTTTTTAAGCAACGATGCTCGGCGCAGTCCGCTTGGCATCAGTTTGCTGAAAGGCTGCTCACAAAATGACGCCACGCCACTTCCGGTGCGGGGGCTGTTGGTCCCGGACGGTAGACTTACTTAGTCTTGCGTCATTTGCCCGTCATCGAGGCTAGGCAAGCTCAAACGAACTACGTGATGAGGTTTTCATTCATGGGTAAGATCCTGACGATCCATGGCGGCGTGCCGCTGGTAGGCACTGTACGAGTCGGTGGAGCCAAGAATTTGGTTCCGAAGGCTATGGTGGCAGCCCTGCTGGGCAACAGTCCTTCGGTGTTGCGCAATGTGCCGGAAATCAAGGACGTCGCCGTTGTTCGTAGCTTGCTCGAACTGCACGGTGTCTCCGTGACTCAGGACCCCGACTCGGGGGATCTGACCATGGACCCGGTGAACGCTAAGACGGCTTCAAACCAGGCTATCGACGCTCACGCAGGGGACTCACGTATCCCGATCCTGCTCTGCGGCCCGCTGATCCATTCCATCGGTGAAGCGTTCATTCCCGATCTGGGTGGTTGCCGCATTGGCGATAGGCCCATTGACTTCCACCTTGAGGTGTTGCGCGAATTCGGCGCCACCGTGATCAAGGACGATACCGGTATCCGCCTACTCGCCCCGAACGGCCTGCGCGGCGCCAAGCTGGAACTGCAGTACCCGTCGGTGGGAACCACCGAACAGGTTCTACTTTCGGCCGTACGCGCCAAGGGCGTTACCGAGGTGCGCAACGCTGCCATCGAACCGGAAATTCTCGACCTGATTTCGTTGCTGCAGAAAATGGGCGCGATCATCTCCGTGCACCGTGACCGCATCATTCGCATCCAGGGTGTCGATAAGCTCACCGGTTACGACCACAAGGCACTGCCGGACCGGAACGAGGCCGCCTCGTGGGCTTCGGCTGCGCTGGTTACCAAGGGCGACATTTTCGTCCAGGATGCGCAGCAGCGTGACCTGACCGCCTTCCTGCACGTCTACCGACAGATCGGTGGCGAGTTCGAAGTGAAGACCAACGGCATCCGCTTCTACCACCCCGGGGGAGAGCTAAACCCGCTGGTGCTCGAAACCGACGTACACCCCGGGTTCATGACCGACTGGCAGCAGCCCCTGGTCGTTGCCTTGACCCAGGCCAACGGTGTTTCCATCGTTCACGAAACCGTTTATGAGAACCGTTTCGGATTCACCGATGCCCTCGTACGCATGGGATCCACCGTTCAGGTCCACACCGATTGCCTCGGGTCCAACCCCTGCCGCTTCGGACAGCGCAACTTCAAGCATTCAGCCGTGGTGGTAGGCCCCGCCAAGCTCAAGGGTGCCGACATTGATGTTCCCGATCTGCGTGGCGGCTTCTCGCACCTGATTGCGGCCCTGGCCGCCGAAGGCACCAGCAAGGTCACCGGGATTGAAATCATTAACCGTGGTTATGAGCACTTCACGGAGAAGTTGGCCGCTCTCGGCGCCAACATCGAACTGAGCGCTTAAGGGAAACGAGCGGTAATGTCACCCAATGCGAAATCACGCGAGCCTCGCAAGACCCGCGTGCTGTTTTCGGTCATGGCCGGAATTGTCCGTCCCATTATGAACGGGCTCATCGGTCACACTTGGAAGGGCTTTGACAAGTTCCCCTCCGGTGGTTTTATCCTCTGCCCGAATCACTTGACGGAGATTGACCCTCTCGTCGTTGGCCATGCGGTCTACTCCAACGGCCACATTCCGCGCTGGATGGCTAAGGAGTCACTGTTCAAGCCACCGGTGCTCGGTTGGGTGATGAAAACCTCCGGTCAGGTTCCAGTGGCCCGCAGTTCCTCGGGTGCTGCGCGCTCGTTGCAGGCAGCCAAAGAGGTCCTCGACGCTGGCGGCGTGATCATCATTTACCCTGAGGGCACGCTGACCCGTGACCCGAACCTGTGGCCGATGGTGGGTAAGACCGGAGCGGCTCGCTTGGCGCTGCAAACCGGCGCACCGGTAGTTCCGGTGTCGCATTGGGGCGACCAAGATCTCCTGCCGCGTTATTCGAAGAAGATGTTCCTCTTCCCGCGCAAGCGGGTGAATGTCACCGTTGGACCCGAGGTGCAGCTCGATGACCTGCGCGGTGGTCCGAGGACTCGAAAGGTGCTCCAAGAAGCCACCGATCGTATTATGGACGCCATCACCGAGATCCAAGCCGAACAACGCGGGGAAGAACCCCCGGCCGAACGCTGGGATCCGGCAGCCCATGGGCAAGCGAGCACTGGACGTAGCTTCGAGTCCGGACCTTCCGCCGACCAATAGTCACTACTGAACAAAGGACGAGCCGTGAGCCTACCTCTGCCACGAAAGATTGCAGTCATGGGTGCCGGAAGTTGGGGTACCACCTTCGCCAAGGTTTTGGCCGATGCGGTACGACAGCACGAAATTCCGGTGCATATTTGGGCCCGCCGTGATGACGCTGCGGAAGAGATCAATACCCGGCATACGAACTCTCGCTACCTCCGGGAGACCAAACTTCCGCAGAACATCAGCGCCTCGTCTTCAGCCCCCGAGGTGCTGCAAGGCGCGGACCTCGTCGTGCTCGCGATCCCTGCCCAGTCGCTTCGTGAGGAACTGGGACGCTTTGCTGAATTCTTAGAGCCCAACGTCGTCCTTCTCTCCCTGATGAAGGGCCTCGAACGCGGCACCGACCTGCGCATGAGCGAGGTCATTACCGAAGTCACCGAGCTACCGGCGGATCGCATCGCCGTGCTCTCGGGACCGAACCTCGCCATGGAAATTGCCCGCGAGCAGCCGACTGCCTCCGTGGTTGCTTGTAGCGATGAAGAAACCGCCAGCTGGATCGCTCAGCTGTGCTCCGCTCCGTATTTCCGCCCCTACACCAACGATGATGTTCTCGGTGTTGAACTTGGCGGCATCGTGAAAAATATTGTCGCCCTTGCCGTGGGCATGTGCGATGGCATGGGCATGGGGGATAACACCAAATCCACCGTGATTACCCGCGGGCTCGCGGAGACGACCCGCCTTGTGTTGGCCCTCGGAGGGCGCCTTGAAACACTGTCGGGTCTGTCGGGGCTCGGTGACCTGGTGGCGACGTGCTCCTCCTCGCTTTCGCGCAACAATACCGCGGGACGCTTGCTCGGTCAGGGCCTGTTCTTGAACGAGGTCAATGATCGTATGTCGCAAACCGCCGAAGGCATCAAATCTGCTCGAGCCGTCCTAGACCTGTCGCGAACACATTCGGTAGAGATGCCTATTACCGAGGCCGTGGTGATGGTCCTTGAAGGCAGCCTGAGCGTCGAAAACATGGCGGCTCGTTTGCTGTCACGCGAGCTGAAATCAGAAGGGGAATCCAACTAGATGACTGAGACTAAGCCGCGTATCCTGATCCTCTTCGGAGGGCAGTCCTCCGAACATTCGGTCTCCTGTGTGACCGCCGCCGGCGTACTTAAGGCCATCGACCGTCAGCGTTTCGACGTGGTTCCCGTGGGTATCACCCGTAGTGGAGATTGGACCTTGATTGAGGCCGACGCCCAGGACTGGACCTTGACCGGTGGAAAACTACCGGAAATTTCCTCCGTCACCACTCCGGTACAGCTCGTCCGTGAAAATGATGCAGTGGTGCTGCGTACCCTGGCAGACTCTCAAGTCGAGAACTTGCACACCATTGATGCCGTGTTCCCGCTATTGCACGGTCCCTTTGGTGAAGATGGAACCATCCAAGGGTTCTTTGAACTCAACCAGGTGCCCTACGTAGGTTCTGGGATCGCTGCCAGTGCGATCGGCATGGACAAGCACTTCATGAAGATTATCTTCGAAAGCGCCGGTTTCACCGTCGGCCCGTACGAGGTTATTACGGCCAAGCAGTGGGCTCAAAATAGCGACGAATGCCTGCAGCGGTGCGCTGCCTTGCAGTTCCCGCTCTTCGTGAAGCCTGCTCGCGCGGGCTCCTCGGTCGGGATTAGCAAGGTCGACACCGCCGAAGGCCTGCGCGCGGCGATCGAAGTAGCCCGCGCCGAAGACCCGAAGGTCATCGTAGAGCAAGGCATAACCGGCCGAGAAATAGAGTGTGGAGTCCTCGGTGGGCGCGGTACAGAACCTTCGCGTGCCTCGTACCCGGGCGAAATTGCCATGACGGACTCGGAGCATAGTTTCTATGATTTCGAAGCGAAGTATGTCGATGGGGCTGCGGCCCACGTTTCGTGCCCGGCGGAACTGAGTGAAACGGCCATCGACGAAGTCCGAGAGCTAGCGGTGCGTGCTTTCGACGCCATCGACGGCGAAGGACTATCACGTGTGGACTTCTTCTACACGCCACAAGGGCACTGGATCATCAACGAAATCAACACCATGCCCGGGTTTACCCCCTCGAGCATGTACCCCCAAATGTGGGCTAAAACCGGGGTTCCCTATCCCGAACTGATCCAGGAACTGATCGAACTGTCTCTGGAACGGAAAACCGGGCTACGCTAAAGCGCGCAAGAAGGGACCGGGCGACAGTGCAATGAACTGTGCCGACCGGTCCCTTCTTTGCATAGGCCCCTTAGTTCTTCAGCTCCACGTCTTTGTCCACCGACAGGCACTTTTTCTGTGCCGGAATCTTAGCGGCGGCATCAGTTAAGGTCGCCAGCACCGTGCTTGAAGGAATCTCTTGTGGATTCAGCACTACCTCGGTCGCAGGGGTGCGTCCATAGGTCGTCAGCGTCCACACTCCGTCGTCGCCTTCGCGTGCAATCCAATCCACCCCGTTGACGGTGACACACGGATCCGTAGTCGGAGGCGGCACCGGCACACCACAGCGCAAGATTACTTTGGCAGGGTCTCCCCAAGCCGAGGTAGCCTGCGAATTCGTGGTACGCCGCTCATATTCATCGATGAACTGCGGCATAACCACCATCATCTCGGCACAGAGTGGGTTCGCGGCATCAGCCGCTGGTTCGACCGAGGCAATAGGAGCACACCCGCTGAGCAGGATAGAGCCCGCAAGCACGGTACCCAGGGTTTTCCTAGATTTGTGAATTCCATGGGTGAAATTGCGTGATGCTGAACGCTTCAAGTTGAAATCGGACACTTTTACAGCGTACCGCTCGTTGGTGTCGATAAGATGAGTTGAGCTCAAAGTGTGAAAGGTAGCATATGTCTCTCGATGAGTTTGGTTCGACCGAAACTCGCCCTCGTAATCCTAAGAAGAAGGGCAAGGGCAAAGCGGTCATTATTGGCGTCATTGCCTTCGTATTAGTTGCTGCATTGGCTGCCGCCGCCTATGTGTTTTACATCGGGCGCACCTTTGACACTAAAACGCAGAAAATCGCCGAGGTTTTCCCCGCCGAAGAAACCCGTCCGGAAGTCAAGGAAGAGTCCAAGGGTGCCAAGAACATCCTGTTGCTCGGTAGTGACACCCGTGCCACTCGCGACGGCGATGAAGAAGAAGGTGAGTTTGGCGAGCTCCCTAATGGTGGACGTTCGGACACCATGATGCTCGTGCATATCCCCAAGGACCATTCCAACGTGTATGTCACTTCCATCATGCGTGATACATGGTTGGACATTCCGGGAGTGGGCACTGCGAAGATTAACCGCGCCTTTGCCAGCGGCGGCGTGCCCAAGGCTGTGGAAACCCTCGAAAACCTCTTTGGCGTGCGCATCGACCATGTTGCCTCCATTGATTTCGAAGGTTTCAAGGGACTGACCAATGCGCTGGGCGGGGTTACGGTCAACAACCCGATCGCCTTCCGCCAGTCGATTACCAACGGGATGTACTTCCCGAAGGGTGAGCAGACCCTCGATGGGGAACAGGCGCTAGCCTTTGTCCGCGAGCGTAAGTCCTTCCCAGGTAGCGACTACCAGCGTGTGAAGAACCAGCAGCTGTTCGTACGGGCGATGCTGGGACAGATCATGTCCAAAGAAACCCTGAGCAATCCGGTGACCATCTCCAACGTGGTCAATGAGTTCGCACCGTACATCGCCGTCGATGAGTCGCTCAACGCCGGCGCTATTGCATCGATGGCATCGCAGATGACTGGCGTGCGCCCGGGTGACATGGAGTTCTTCACCCTGCCTAATAAGGGTCCGGGACGTTCGCCGGATGGCAAGCAGTCGATCGTGGTTCCAGACATGGCCGTGATTGAAAAGTTCGGTGAAGCGCTGCAACAGGATAAAATGCAGGAGTTTGTGGATTCCACCGACCTGACGCGCTAGGCACTGACCAAAGGACTGTTTCGCCAATGACTCTCAAACTCGATACATCCGTGCGTGCCCTCCATACGTGGTTGACACGCAGCGTTGAGAGCTTGGCGAATCATTCCGACCGGCTAAACGCCATCAATGTCTTTCCGGTCGCTGATGGAGATACCGGAAGTAACCTGTATCTCACCGTGCGTGCCGGTCACGATGCGGTCAGCGAATTACAGACCGAAGACCTGGGCGGATTCCTTGAGGTCGCGGCACGCGCCGCCATGGAATCCGCCAGGGGAAACTCCGGCACTTTGCTGGCGGTTTTCCTCAGCGGCTTGTCCGAGCCACTGCGTGGGCAAGAACGATTGACCGCTCCGTTACTGGCGTTAGGCCTTGAACGTGCCAAGGTTCGCTCCTGGTCGGCGCTGAGCGAACCGGTTGAGGGCACCATGCTTTCGGTGATCAACGCTGCAGCTTTAGCAGCGACTACGAACCTCACTCACCTGAAACAGGATCCAGATAGCAAAGCAGCCGTTGATACGCTGCTCACTCAGATCTCGCAGGCCGGCAAGATCGCCGTACACGGGACACAGAACGAACTGCCAAGTTTGAGTGAGGCCGGCGTCGTGGATGCCGGGGCCGTGGGCATGCTGCTCATGATTGACGAACTGCGTGCGGCGGTCCGCGGTACCGAGGCCGATCTGCATGGCTATGATGCTTTTCATGGCTACGGGGTACAGGCGCCCCATGTGCACTTGAACGCCGAAGGCGATGAGGGTGTTGAGGTGATGTGCACCATCACCCTGGATGCGCTTAAAGCGGCCACACTGCGAGGACAGCTCGACAGTGTGGGGGACTCGGTGATCCTCTCACCGGTCAATGAGGTCTCCGAAGAAGTCTATCGATGGCGTATTCACGTACATGTGCCCGATTCGGAGCAGGCTCTCGAGCTCATTCGTGCTCAGGGGGATCCGGTAAATATTTCCGTAACCGATCTGTGCCATCACGATGCCAGCTGAGCCGCTCTCAGCGCTCGGGCAAGATCTGGACGCGATGCTCGGTACTCGGAACGCCCGAGAACTAGAAAAAGCGTTCGGTTACCAGACGGTTGCCGATCTACTGGGTCATTTTCCGCGGCGTTACGTCGATGTTGGTGAATTGACCAAGATTTCCGACCTTCCGCTGGGTGAACATGTCACCATCGTGGCTCGTGTGGTGAACGTGTCTCAGCGCCAAATGCACTCGCGGCGCGGGTTCATTGTGGAGGTCACCGTCAGCGATGAACTCTCCTACGCCGGCGACGAACTACGGATGACTTTTTTCAATGGCTATCAGGCGCGCAATGATTTGCGGACGGACACGGTGGCGATGTTCTCGGGCAAGGTCGGCTGGTATCAGGATCATCTTCAGCTAAGCCAGCCCGATTATGCGATTCTTGAGGACCCCGAGGACGCTGAACCGCGTCCCATCCCGATCTACCCGGCGACGGCGAAGATGCCCAGCAAGAAGATCCGCGATTTCGTGCAATTACTCTTTGAACGTTTGGACGAGTCCGATGTTCCTGAACCTCTACCCGCGGAACTGTTAAGTTCTCACGGATACCCCAGACGCTTTACCGCGTTCCGGGATCGTCACATGCCGCGAGAATTGCCGCAGGCTTACCGAGCCCGGCAGCGGTTTGCCTTCGAGGAGGCATTTCTCCTTCAACTGTCCTTGGCCGAGCGAAGCCGCTTACTGAGTACCCAGCCGGCCACCGCGCGCCGACCCGTGAGGGGGGAGCTTGCCAGCAAGTTTGACCAACGCCTGCCCTTTACGCTCACCGACGACCAGCGGCGTGTTGGCGAAGAAATCTCTGCCGATCTCAGTTCGAATCGTCCCATGCACCGGCTTTTGCAGGGTGAAGTCGGTTCCGGCAAAACGTTGGTGGCCTTGCAGGCCATCCTTCAGGTGATTGATGCCGGGGGACAGGCGGCCCTACTGGCACCCACTGAGGTCCTTGCCGCCCAGCACTTCGAAACGATTCGCCGGATGCTTGGACCGTTGGCCGACCCGGGGCTGTTCGGCGAAGGGGAGGGCACCGGTGTGGCCCTATTGACGGGTTCAGCCAAGACCGCGCAGCGACGCGAGGCCCTGCTGGGCATCGCCAGCGGCCAAACCGGGCTAATCATTGGCACTCACGCTTTGCTCAGCGAACATGTGAATTTTGCTGATCTTGGCTTGGTCGTCATTGATGAACAGCATCGGTTCGGCGTTGAACAACGAGACGCCCTTCGTGCAAAGAACGGGCAGGCTACTCCACATACCCTCGTCATGACCGCTACGCCCATTCCACGTACGGTGGCAATGACGGTATTCGGCGACCTCGAGGTCTCCACCATTCGGCAATTGCCTGGTGGTCGCGCCCCCATTCGTACGCACATCGTGCCCATGCAATTACCGGCCTATCGCGACCGCCTGTTTTCACTGGTTCGTGAGGAAGTGACGAAGGGCCATCAGGTCTATGTCGTCTGTCCGCGCATTTCGGAAACTAACGGGGAACAGGCCGCTCTCGTGGAGCTGCCGGAAACTTCGGCGGGCGAACCAATGAGCGTTGAATCCATGTACGGGCTGATGACGTCGATGGAACAATTCACCGGGGTAACGATTGATGTACTGCATTCGCAACTTGGCGGTACCGACAAGCAAGAAGTCATGGACGAGTTTGCGGCCGGAGATATCGATGTCTTGATCTCTACCACCGTGATTGAGGTCGGCGTCGATGTTCATAATGCCACCTTGATGGTGATCATGGACGCGGAACGCTTCGGTATTTCGCAGTTGCATCAGCTACGCGGTCGTGTGGGTCGTGGCGGACTGCCCGGTACCTGCCTGCTCACTACTTGGCTGGACGCCGATCACCCCTCGGTGACCCGGCTGCGTGCCATCGAGTCGACCGTGGACGGGTTCGAACTAGCCGAGGCGGACCTCGCCGAGCGCCGAGAGGGCAACATTCTTGGTGTCCAACAGTCGGGCTCGCAGTCAGCACTGCGTGAACTCAGCGTGCTCAGAGACCGTGAATTGATCGAGCGCGCCCGCGCGGACGTGGGGATGCTGGCCGGTGATCGTCGTTGGCCGCAACGGTACCCGTTGCTACGCGTTGCCGTCGACACGTGGTTAGACGAGGCCACCAGAGCCTACCTAGACAAGAACTAAGCGGGCCGTGAAGGCAGAACCGCACCAATACATACGAGGAGTTGCGTAGTGAGTCGAATTGTCGCCGGCGTCGCTGGGGGAACGGTGCTCAAGTCCGTCCCCGGAGATGCAACCCGACCCACCACGGATCGGGTCAAAGAAGCGCTATTTTCCAAGCTGGAAAGCTGGGATGTACTGATCCAAGCGCGGGTGCTCGACCTCTATGCGGGATCGGGCGCTCTCGGGCTGGAAGCCGCTAGCCGGGGGGCGCGCAGCGTGGTGCTCGTTGAGAAGGCGCCGAAGGCGATTGCCGTGTGCCAACAGAATGCTGGGCTCGTGAATTCCGCACTACGTGCAACCACGGTCAGCGTGCAGCGCGGATCGGTGGACAGTGTACTTGATTCCTATTTCGACGAGCATGCCGGTACCCCCAAGCGCACCTTTGACGTGTTCTTCCTCGATCCGCCTTACCCCTTGGGTGAAGCCGAGCTGAATGCGACACTCGAACGGGTGCTTCGCATCGCGGAGCATGAGGCCACCATCGTGGTGGAACGTTCGAGCCGATCGCCCGAACCTAACTGGCCAGCGGGACTGGAACTGATCACCAGTAAGAAGTATGGGGAAACCCAACTATGGTTTGCCGAACCGGTCCAAACTAACTGAGTGCCTGATTTCGGATGGGAAAGGCCCGGACTGTTCGCAGAGCTCGATGAGCTCGGGCGCGGGTATAGTGTTCGTGCCCATCAAGACAAGGTTGCCCGGGTAACGGCGGGTAAACATGTCAGGGGTAGAGGACAGCATCACGAAATCAAAGGTGCTACGCGCTGCGGCGACCTGCCGATCGGTGAAACGTAGTGGTGGGTCGTCCCCGATATTCACGAAGAGCAACCCATCCGGGGTCAGGCTCTGCCCCAACTCGCGGTAATATTCCGGAACCGTAAGGTGTTCGGGTGCTTCGGGTCCACTGAAGATATCCACGATAATGACGTCGAATTTTTCCGAAGCCAGATGTTCGTGGAGTACTTCGCGGGCGTCGGCCGTGATGCTGTGCACGGCAGTCCCCGCAGGTAGGGGCATGTAACGCATGACGAAGTCAACCAGTTCACGTTCAATATCGACCACCACATGCGTTGAATCGCTCAAACTCACACTGGCCCACCGCGCTAACGTCAGCGCGCCAGCTCCCAGATGTAAGAACTTCAAGCCACTGCGTTGCCCACGCAAAACACGTATTTGATTCGCAATACGCGCGAGGTACTCGTAGAAAACTTCCTCTGGATGGCGCAGGTTCACGTGGGATTGCTCCGCACCACCGATGGATAGGATCCTAGCGCCCTCCACATAGGTATCTTCTTCGATGGTGGCATGCTTCTGTACAAAGGAAAGCCATCGTTTTGGCGGTGAAACGCTCATGAGTGCGTCACCAGCTGTGGTAAACGCTGTAACCGGTGCACCGCTTCGGCGATAACGTCTTGGCGCTTGCAGAAAGCAAATCGCAACAGCGACCGGTAGGGGCCACGGTTCTCTTCATGGACAAATACGGAGAGTGGAATCGCGGCGACACCGACCTCTTGAGGCAGACGCCGCGCCAAGTCTTGGGCATCGCTAAATCCTAGTTCGGCGACATCGGCCACAAGGAAGTACGTGCCGCGAGGCCGAATGACATCTAAGCCCGCGGTTTGAAGGCCGGTAGCCAATTCTTCACAGCGTTGCCCCAACTGGTTGGCGAACTGCGTATAAAAAGTGTCTGGCAGGGCCAAAGCCTGAGCAACCGCCGGCTGAAACGCGGGACCCGAGGAATAGCTCAAGAATTGCTTGACCGTTCGTACCGCCTCGATGAGGCTCGCCGGGCCGGTGGCCCAACCGACCTTCCAGCCGGTGAAGGAAAAGGACTTGCCTGCCGAGGAAATAGTTACGGTGCGTTCGAAACCGCCTGGAATGGTGGCGATGGGAATATGGCCGACGCCGAAGGTGAGATGCTCATATACCTCATCGGACACGATGACGCAGTCGTGGCGATGCGCCAGTTCAACTAGTAGTTCAAGAACTTCACGGTCAAAGACGGCACCGGTCGGATTATGTGGATTGTTCAGCACGATCAGCCGGGTGCGATCCGAGACTGCGGCACGAAGTTCATCGAGGTCGGGTGTGAAGCTGGGATAGCGTAACGACACTGTCCGGTGAATGCCGCCTGCTAGGGAAATCATGGCGCCGTAGGAGTCATAATACGGTTCGAAGGTGACAACCTCATCGCCTGGTTCGACGAAGGCGAGGATCGAGGCAGCAATGGCCTCGGTTGCGCCGGTGGTGACCACCACTTCAGTAGCCGGGTCGAGCGCGTAGCCGTAAAAACGGTGTTGGTGGGTCGCGATTGCTTCACGTAGCGGGGCGATCCCAGAACCTGGAGCGTACTGGTTGACGCCCTGTTCGATAGCTTGTACCGCAATTCTGCGGATTTCTGCCGGTCCTTCGGTATCGGGGAATCCTTGGCCGAGATTCACCGCCTGATGTGCCGTGGCCAGGGTGGTGATTTCTTCGAAGATCGTTCCGCCGAGCTGACCCGCAGCATTGAGCAGATTGGCACCAGTTGCGGCGCGATACCAGGGAGCAGGGCTATGCGTCATGTATCCATTATGGGTGCGAAAACGAAGGCGGGGCGAATAAGGCCAGTTGGGCACAGTCGAAACGATCGACGTCGTAAACCGGGATTGACGCTCAGTTCTTGGTAGATTCGCCATATGCGTAGAGCTGTATGCCCAGGATCTTTTGACCCTATCCACAATGGCCATCTTGAGATTATTGCTCGAGCGGCGAGCCTCTTTGATGAGGTGATTGTGGCCGTTTCGACGAATCATTCCAAAAAGTACCGCTTCAGCGAAGACGAACGTGTGGCCATGGTCACAGAAACGGTAGGTGGGTTGCGAGGAGTCGTGGCCATGCCCATGGGCCAGGGTTTACTGGCCGATTTCTGCAAAGATCAGGGCGCTGAGGCCATTGTTAAGGGGCTACGTAGCACCGTCGATTACGCCTACGAGATCCCAATGGCTACGATGAATCGCCATCTAACCGGAGTCGAAACTGTCTTCCTCCAAGCTGACACTCGGTTTACTCATTTATCGTCGTCACTATTGAAGGAGGTCCAGTCCTTGGGCGGCGATGTCGATGAATATTTCCCGAGGGCGGTCCTGCGCCGATTGTTGAAGTAAGGCAATCGAAAGCTCATTAGGTGCTGGCATGGAACGTCAATGACCTAAAATCATATTAATTGTCCCCTACATTTGAACGGTTGGTTTTACACGTATGGCATCTGCAAAGCGCATGACCAAAGCGGTAATCCCGGCGGCGGGTCTGGGTACGCGCTTCCTCCCTGCCACCAAGGCAATGCCCAAAGAGATGTTGCCTGTGGTGGATAGGCCCGCGATTCAGTACGTGGTATCGGAAGCGGTAAACGCTGGCCTGAATGACGTTCTGATGATAACCGGCCGGAGCAAGCGTGCCCTAGAAGATCACTTCGATCGCGTGCCCGGTCTCGAGATGGCTCTCGAAGCTAAGGGAGACGAGAAGAAGCTTTCGTTGGTGCGCGAAGCTACCGGCCTAGGGGATATTCACTATGTGCGTCAGGGGGACCCTAAGGGCCTTGGCCACGCAGTGTTGTGTGCCAAACAGCACGTAGGTAACGAACCCTTCGCCGTTCTGCTCGGTGATGACCTCATCGATGCTCGTGATGAGCTACTCACCATCATGATTGATGTTCAGGCGAAAACCGGCGGTTCGGTGATCGCACTGATGGAAGTTGACCCGCAGCAGATTAGTGCTTACGGCTGTGCAGATGTTTCGACTGTTGAGGGTGAGGACTTTGTCAAAATCAATCACCTGGTCGAGAAGCCCAGCATCGAGGAAGCACCGAGTAACCTCGCGATTATCGGTCGCTACCTTTTGCATCCGCGCGTCTTCGACGTACTCGAGAAGACGAAGCCAGGGCGCGGTAACGAAATCCAGCTCACCGATGCACTTGAAGAGCTAGCCTCCGCCGAAGGCGAGGGCGCTGGAGTGCACGCCGTGGTTTTCCGTGGGCGCCGATACGATACCGGTGACAAGCTCAGCTACCTGCAGGCTAACGTGGTGCTAGCTGCGGAACATGAAGATCTTGGGGAAGACTTCAAAACCTGGGTCAAGGAGTACGCAAAGACTCTCGACTAGGACAGCGTCAGGTCCGCTCACCCGGAGCTCCTGGTGAACGGACCTGCACCCGGGTAGTAATCACCAGCCAAGCTCACGTAGATTGGCCGGCGGCGCACGTGTGCGTGCGTCAGGTATTGGGGAACAACTTGAATAATCAAAATACCGAGGTCTTCACCTCGCGTAGTGCACAGTTTGGGGCCGAACGCAAACGTAAGCGTCGTGTTCGGTCCATCATTCTGTCGGTTGTCGCGGTCGTATTGATCGCAGGTGTGGCGGCTGGGGCTTACGTCTGGTCTCTAAGTAGCAATTTCAGTCGCAAGTCGAACACCGTAGCCTTGGATTTCTCCAAGGAACAACAAGAGAATCGCCCCGTGAAGGATCCGGATGATGGGTCCATGAACATCCTCATGCTCGGCGTCGATCATAGCGACGAGGCCGACAACGGCGCGGACTCTCTCAAGGGTCCTGCCGGTCAACGAAGCGACTCGA
The DNA here is from genome assembly GCA_031317595.1 of Glutamicibacter sp. PS. Classification (GTDB taxonomy): domain Bacteria; phylum Actinomycetota; class Actinomycetes; order Actinomycetales; family Micrococcaceae; genus Glutamicibacter; species Glutamicibacter endophyticus. The sequence goes on along the minus strand of JANCMB010000001.1, from coordinate 1,204,515 downwards.
TGATGCTGGTGCATATTCCCGAGGATCGTAGCCAGGTTTACGTCATGTCAGTGGTTCGAGATCTTTGGGTTGAGATTCCCGGGCACGGGATGAACAAGTTGAACTCCGCGATTTCCTTCGGCGGTGTCCCGCTCTTGATGCAGACGCTAGAGGGAATGTTCGATACCAAAATCGATCACGTCGCAATGATTGACTTCGAAGGCTTCCGCGAACTTTCGACGGCCCTCGGCGGCATTAAAGTCGATAATGAGATTGCTTTCACGGCCAACGACACGGATTATTTCTACCCTGAAGGTGAGATCACGCTCGAAGGTGACCGGGCGCTACGTTTCGTGCGTGAACGCAAGTCATTCATTGACGGTGACTACCAACGTGTGAAGAACCAGAGAAAGTTCATAGCAAGCGCAGCGAGCCAGTTGCTATCCCGTGAGACGTTGACGAATCCGGTCAAGCTCTATGAAATTGTCGACAAGGTGGCGCCATATCTGACACTTGACGAGGATTTCGATGCTGCCACTTTGGTCGGGCTGGGACAGCAACTCTCAGCGGTCGATCCAGAGCATATGGCCATGTTCACGATTCCAACCGCCGGTAGTTCAACCTCGCCAGACGGGCAGTCCATTGAATTAGCCAGCGAACTAGCGGTCGCACAGATTTCCGAAGCGTTGCAGACCGACACCATGGATGAGTATTTGAAGGCGCATCCGCCAGCCGAGTGACGTTCGTCGCGTACTGGGTGACGAATCGAAGTGTTTGCGGCGCGCATAAGCAGTCGTGCCACCTCGATCTATTAGACTTTGAACATCTGTGCTTGCGAATACCCGCAGTAGCGAGCAGTCGATAAGAGGACAAATTCACGTATGACAATTGCAGAGGAGGCCGAGAGTAGAGGCCTGCACCGTGTCGGTGCACGACCCACACTCGGTAATTATCTGAAGCAGACGTGGGAGCGTCGCGAGTTCATATATGAACTTGCCAAGGCTCGCGTGCAGTCGCAGAACCAGCGCAACCGTCTGGGCATGGTTTGGGTTGTACTGAAGCCCACCCTGAATGCGCTGATGTACGGATTCATCTTTGGTGTGCTTCAGGGTGATAGCAAGCCGCATGATTTCCCTGTGTTCGTGGTGATCGGCGTCTTTCTCTTCGAATTCTTCACCTCATCCATGAACGGTGGGGCAAAGTCCATTACGGGTAATACGGCACTAGTGCAGTCGCTCTCGTTCCCGCGACTGACCCTTCCAGTGGCGCAGGTAACGCAGAATTTTCTGACTTTAATGCCTATGGTCGCGGTCATGTTTATCTATGCGATGATCCTCGGGACAACTCCGAAGTGGTCGTGGTTCATGATCATTCCGTTGATCGCTTTGTTCGCAGTCTTCAACATGGGCGTTGCATTAATATGTGCCCGCATTACGGTGCATGTTCGAGACTTCACCAATATTCTGCCGCTCGTTGGCCGAATCCTGTTCTATACCTCTGGTGTGCTCTTTAGTGCCGAGCGTCTACTGAGCCACTGGCCGTGGATGGTGACCGTCTTTGACTATCACCCTCTATATCAGACACTTACGATTGCGCGTGGACTGATAATGAACAACTCACCATACGACCCTTCGGCGTGGTGGGTCGTGGCGGTCTGGGCGGTTTGCACCCTCGTGGTTGGTCTCCTGTACTTCTGGAAGGCAGAGGAGCGTTACGGCCGTGCCAATTAATTTTGATGATCTGATCAATCCCGACCTGCACCCGGAGTACGAACCGGAACCGGTGTTCTCTGACGACACGTCGTTTATAGACGTAGTACCGGCGCCAGAGAAAAAAGAATCAACACTCGAGATTGATCCCAACCGGCAGCCGGTTGTGATCGTTGACGACCTGCATGTGAAATATCAGGTCTATTCGAGCGGTAAAGCGGTCGGAAACGCCGGAGCACGGCGGCTGCTCCAGTCCAAGGTGCGTGGTTTACGAACCGTGCACGCCTTGAAGGGTATTTCGTTCGTTGCTTACGAGAACGAATCGATCGGCATCATTGGCTCGAACGGCTCGGGTAAATCGACCTTGCTCAAGGCGATCACCGGGCTAACGCCGCCAGCTGACGGTGCAGTCTACGCAACTTCGCGACCTAGCCTATTGGGTGTCGGTGCCGCGCTGATCCCTGATCTCTCCGGTGACAAGAACATCACCCTCGGCGGTTTGGCCCTCGGCTATAACCGACAACAGGTCGAAAACATGCGCGAGGAGATCACGAAGTTCGCCGAACTTCAGGACTTCATTGACCTGCCCATGCGCACCTATTCCTCGGGTATGGGTGCCCGCCTCAAATTTGCTATTGCGGCTTCGAAACAGCACGACATTCTGATCGTCGATGAGGCGCTGGCCGTGGGTGACGCAAAATTCAGAAAGCGCAGTGAGGCAAAAATCAGGGAAATCAGAGAAAACGCGGGTACCGTTTTCTTGGTGTCCCACTCGATGAATTCGATTCGACAAACGTGTAATCGAGTGATCTGGATCGAGAAGGGCGTTCAGAAGATGGATGGCGACCCCGACACCGTGATCAAGGCCTACGAGAAATTTAAGAAATAGAGAATGCAGCAAATACCCGGCGTTTCCTACGTTATGCCTGTACTGAACGAGGCCGACTACCTCGCCGAAGCGGTTCGTTCGATTCTTGCCCAGGATTACGCCGGGGACAAAGAACTGGTTCTCGCACTTGGCCCCAGTACCGATGAGACGAACGACGTTGCTGAGCAACTCGCTGAGTCCGATGAGCGCATCACGCTCGTAGACAATCCGGTAGGCCGTACCCCGAGCGCTTTGAACCTGGCGATTAAAGCTTCCCGTCATCCGGTGATCATCCGAGTGGATGCGCACAGCGAACTGCCCACCGACTACACCCAGCGTGGGGTCGAAACTCTTGAGCGCGTCGGCGCGCATGATGTGGGCGGACTGATGGACGCCCGCGGTAGAACTCCGGTGCAACGTGCCATCGCGGCGGCCTACCATTCGAAGTTCGGTTTCGGCGGTCCTGCCTATCATTCAGGTGCCCCCGAAGGAGAAGCGGAGTCTGCTTACCTGGGGATCTTCCGCCGGGAGATCTTTGATCTCGTTGGATATTATGACGAGTCATTGTGGCGTGCCCAAGACTGGGAGCTGTGCCTGCGGATTCGAAGCGCAGGTTTCAAGGTCTGGTTTGATCCGGAACTCAAGGTTGGGTACTACCCGCGAAGCAACTTCAAGGCGCTGACAGCACAGTCCTATGCTTCGGGAACCTGGCGTGGCGAGATCGCCCGCCGTTTCCCGGAGGGCAAATCATTGCGTCACGACCTTCCGCCGTTACTTGTGCTTGGTTTAGGAGCCGGCGTGGTTTCAGCCGTAGCGTACCAATTCCTCGATCAAGCGCCGGCCGTAGTGCGTGGTGCCCTCGGGCTGGCCATGACCGTGCCGGTTAGCTACGCCGCAGCATGCCTTGTGGCCGGAGTCCGGTCCAACGCTCCGAGCTTCAAGGAAAAACTGTTGACCGGAGCCGTGTTCCCGGCCATCCATTTGCCCTGGGCGATGGGTTATGTGAAGGGGCGGGTACGTGGCGCCGCAGGAACCCTAGATAAGGGACGGGTGAAATGACCGAGGCACGTCCGGCTAAACCCACGCTTGAACAACTGCGAGCTATCTGCCAACCACCGGAAGTCCGTAGCCGACGGAACGCCGAACACTGGACGGCCGAACTCTACCTTCGCCACATTTCCATTTACCTCACCGCCATACTGGTTCGTACCCGCATCTCCGCCAACGGTGTTACGGGGCTAATGATCCTATCCGGCTGGTGCATGTCGCTCGCGTTGCTGATCCCCGGGATATGGGGTCCGCTACTCGCAGTGGTCCTCTCGCAGCTGCAACTGTACTTTGACTGCTCGGATGGTGAGGTGGCCCGCTGGCGCGGCACCCAGTCGCCCAAGGGGATATTTATAGACATGGTGGGACACCACACCACCGAGGCGCTGATCCCCATCGCTCTGGGCTATCGCGTTTTCCGGGAACTCTCGGCAAATCCGGGCACCCTTGAGCAAGCTTGGCCCACGCTGTTCATGTCGGCGTGCCTCGCCGTGCTGTTGGTTCTGAACCGTTCACAGTCGCTGATGGTGCATGCGGCCCGTGGGATGGCAGGCCTTGGCAAGCTGCCCGATACGGCCGAGGCCAGGGCGGTATCGAACACGTCACTTATCGGCAAGGCGCGCCGTCTTGCCCGATTCTTGCCGTTCCACCGGCTGCTGCATGCCGTCGAGCTGAGCCTGCTGATTCTGGCCTGCTCTATCATCTCCGCCATTCTGGGTGAGCCGGGGCTCGGTGAAAAATGGATGATCTGGATCCTGCTACCGGCCACCGTACTTGTAAACCTCGGGCACTTCTTGTCCTCGATGGCCTCATCCCGGTTGAAGTAGGTGTCGTGTATGAACTCGAATTCGTCATCAAACAACCGCAGCGACTTACCGACCATCGGTGTCGTGGTGCTGACCATGGGGACGCGGCCCGAGGAGTTGAACCGAGCTCTCGAATCACTTCTCGACCAGCAGGGCGTCAGTATCGATGCCGTCGTGGTCGGGAATGGGTGGAACCCTACGGGGGTACCTGCCGGTGTGCGCACGCATCACCTGCCGGAGAACTTGGGCATCCCTGCGGGACGTAATGCTGGTGCTGCGGTGGTGCGCGGCGAATACCTGTGTTTCCTCGACGACGATTCGTGGTTCCTAGACCGAGACTTTTTGGCCGAAGCCATTCAACGGTTCAAGGATCATCCGGGGTTGGGGCTCCTTCAACCACGCATCACCGATCCGCAACGCGATGATGACCCTACACGCTGGATTCCACGTCTGAATAAGCGCACCGCGGAGGTACCCAGCAAGGTCTTCCACGTGGGGGAAACCTGTCTGGTTACCACCACGGACCTCTTCCAACAGACTGGCGGTTGGGCCGGGGGCTTTTGGTACGCCCATGAAGGTATCGAACTGGCGTGGCGAATTTGGGACACCGGGCACTATGTTTGGTATGCCGGAGATATGCGCATCGGTCACCCCGTAGTCGATCCGCGACGCCACGATGAATTTTACCGACTTAACGCCAGAAACCGTGTGTGGTTAGCCCGGCGTAATTTACCGGCACCCTTTCGCTGGATCTATCCGACGAGTTGGTTGCTCATCGAGTGTCTGCGCCTGCGGGCTAATCGCTCCGCGGTCGCACAATACCTCGCCGGGTGGAAGGCGGGATGGAGTGGGAGTCCGTGGTATCGCGAGCCGCGCCAGAAAATTAAATGGTCAACAATTCTTCGAATGACCGTGGCCGGTCGCCCTCCCATTCTTTAATCTGCGAAACTAAGAATAGCGATCCCCAGTTTCCTATCTTTCCGATCCGAGATGGCATAGAGGTAAACATGACGAAAACAGTTCTCACCTACGGTACCTTCGATCTTTTTCACATCGGGCACCTGAACATCCTCAAGAGATTGAGCGAAAAGGGTGACCGGTTGATCGTTGGCGTCTCCACCGATGAGTTCAACGCCATCAAGGGCAAGAAGCCGGTCGTTCCGTTCGAACAACGAGCCGAGATCGTACGGGCTATCCGCTATGTGGACGAGGTCATCCCGGAAGAGAATTGGGAACAGAAGCGTCTAGACATCAAGAAGTATGATGCCAAAGTCTTCGGGATCGGCGAGGATTGGCGTGGTAAGTTCGACGATCTGAGCGATGAGGTCGAGGTCGTCTACCTAGAACGCACCGCAGGTATCTCGACCACCGAGATGAAGCGGGTGCTCAGTGAATTCGATGAACGCCATGTTGAATCGCTCAAGAGCACGTTGGATACCCTGAGCCAGATCGTCAAGGAACTTAGCTAACCGATACACCCCAATGGAGAGGAGCCGTGTCCCATGTTTGCAGGCTGGAGAGGTGCAGTGGGACGCAGCATCCCGCGGGGCGCATTGCTTCACGCACTGCAACGGTATACGGACCGGATCATCGCCGAGGGCGATACGACGATCCGCGCACTACAAGTGCAGAACCGTCGGCAGACTCGACGTCTCGCCGATGAGCTATCGATAGATTGGGTCGATGATCCCAATAGTGCACGATCAGTCGTCGGCGCGGCGGACTGGCCGGCACTAGCCGATAGCTTTCGCGCTAATGGCTATGAGATTCACCGACTCTCCGGGGTGGATTCCTATGCGGCCGAGGCCGTGTATTCGGTGGGGGACAGCGCCAAGAATGGATCCCGTAGCGCGCAACGGGCGGGGCTCGGCGCCATTTGGCAGGTTCGTCCCGGTCAATTGCAACCTAGCGCCGACGCGCAAGACTTCGTTGGCACGATTGATGCGGTCTATACCTGGGTGGATTCTTCCGACCCCCACTGGCAGGCCAACTATCATCGGGCCGTCGCTGGGGCCATGGGAGTTGTCAACGACAGTTCGGTCGATCCCGGGCGCTTCGAATCGCGGGACGAACTGCGTTATTCCCTACGTTCGCTAGAATCACATCTGCCATGGGTCAATAAGGTCTATCTCGTCACCGCGGGGCAGCGTCCAGAGTGGTTGGTTGACGCCCACCCGCGACTGGAAGTGATTGATCACAGGGATATTTTCGCCTCGCCGGAACAGTGTTTGCCGACCTTCAATTCACATGCCATCGAGTCGCAACTCTCGAGGATCGACGGACTGAGTGAACACTTCCTATACGTCAATGACGATGTGTTCTTCGGGCGTCCCCTGCACCCAAATCTCTTTTTTGGGCCGGCGGGACAAACGAAGTACGCATTAACCAACACCCACTTCACCCAGGCCGAAGAACGCGACCTACCGGTCAATGCCGCCGCAGCGAACAATCGAGAACTGGTGGCTACTAGATACGAGCGAACCACCTCGCGCAAGTTTAAACATGTGGCGCATCCGCAGCGCCGCACCGTGCTGCAGAAAATCGCCGAAGAATTTGCCGATGACATCGAGGCTACTGCCGCACATCGTTTCCGACACCCCGACGATATTTCGATTCCCTCATCCCTCGCTCACCAGGTCGCGGCGCGGATGGGATTGGGGTTCCCCACCGACGTGGAATACTCCTATCTGGATATCGGTGCCGATGACTTCCTCTTGCAATGTCTGAGGCTTTTGCGCACAGCGGCCCCGGACATGTTTTGCATTAACGAAGTGCGACAACCTCGCGAGGGTGAACTATTGCGCAAAGTTCTTCAGCAGGTATTACACGGGATGTATCCCGTACCCTCTTCCTTTGAACGATAAGTTTCGGCCGAAGATGCAAGAGATCAGTAACAAGTAGTTGAACAGGATCGGTCACGTGGAAAACCTCAAGCACAGTGTGCGCACCGGCGTACAGAAGCTCGTTGAACGGCGCAACAACAACCGGCTGGAGAAGCGCAACTACCGGTACTACCGGGGCTACTACACGCTAAACATTTCTCAGCACGAGCTGGGATACGACCTACGGGCTACAGTGGGTCACCCGGTCGCAGCCGTCAGCGTACTCCACGGACGCCACATTGTTACCGAGATCCCCGCCTTGAGCACCGAGAGTGGCGAGCATCATCAAGTCACGGCGCAGTTGTATGCTGACCCACTGCTGCTTGCTTGGGCGGATTATCGCGAGCGGGTATCCGATGAGCGAGAGGATCCCGAAGTCTCCGATGAAGACGAGGCGACTGACGAGGCTTCGAACGATGAGGTAGATCCGCGCCATGCTCCCGGTACAGTACGCCTTGCGCTTCGCTTCACGGCTCCCGCCAGGGAGCTACCGCGTGGTATCGCGTGGGTGCAACTCGAAGCCGACGGGCCGCTACTGCGACGAAACGAACTCACCGAGCTACTGGAATCGGACGATACCGAGGTTCCGGAACAGGTCATTGTGCACCGAATTCTGGGCCGTTTCGAGTCCACACACATCGGAGAACTCAGCGAACTAGTCAGCGACTCCGGTTCGATGACCATGTATGTGAACAAGCAATTTGAGATTGCGATCGCAATGAATCGTCCGCTGGGGCACAAACACCGCATTCGTACCGATGCCATCTCCGTCACCAACGGCGTATTGCACTTATCTGGCGAGTTGGACGCCAAGAGCGATGTGCTCAGTGGTGCACGGTTGATCATTCGCGGGCGCAAATCCGCTGAAGAATTCGTGGCCGCGACCGAGTTGCACTTCAGCCCCGAACTCTCGGCCCGACGCTTTGGTTTAAACCTCTATAAGTGGTCGCTCGACTTCGACTTTAGAGCGGTGGACTGGTCCACCATCGATTCCGGCGACAACTTCGATCTTTACCTGGAGGTCGAAGGGGCGACCCTGAACGAACCGCTACGTTGGCGGATCTCACGCACGCCCTATCTGGTGCGCTCAACGACGGCTGGCGGCTCGGTGACGGCGGGGGACCGGACACTGGTCATTTCGCCGTACTATACGTTCAAAGCCAAGGCAACGTCGCTACTGCTTGAAGTCTTTGACGCCGAAGCTTATGCGGTCCTCGAAGAATCCACGGCGCGTACCTTCCCGGTGCTTCGACCCGGCGAGGAGCCGGTGTGGCTCGTGGGCGAACTGCCGTACAAGGCCCAAGACAACGGGCTGCATCTATTCCGCTACCTGCACAGCCACCGACCAGATATCGAGGCTTATTACGTAATCGATCGGCAGTCGCCAGACCTGCGTAACTTCGAGAACCTAGATCACGTGGTCTTCCACGGATCTAAGGAACACTTCGAACTGGCGCTGCGTGCCACGCGAATCATCGGCACCCACCACGCCGACTTCCTCTACCCGACCCGGTACTCCGCTTTCTCGGCCCGTAGCCGCGCCACCCGCGTATTTCTACAGCATGGAGTGATGGGCACCAAATGGATGGTGCCGAACTACGGGAAGAATTCCCCAGGCTTCGCCACCGACTTGTTCTGCGTGTCGTCGGATCGCGAAAAGCAGTACATCGTCAACGACTTCCAATACCCGGAATCGGAGGTTAAGGTAACCGGATTGCCGCGGTTCGACGCGCTATTGGACGGCCAGACCCCGCTGCACTCCAAAATGCTGCTGATCATTCCGACCTGGCGAGACTGGTTGCAAACGGAGGAGGCCTTCCTCGAATCCGATTACTTGCAACGCTGGCGAGAGCTCCTAGCCTCACCGCAGTTGGCCGAACTGGCCCGGGAACATGACCTTGAAATCGTGTTTAGCCTGCATCCGAATATGCAGCATTTCCGTGACCACTTTGCCGATGCCCCGGCGCGCCTGATCGTCCAGGGCGAAGTCGATGTCCAACAGTTGATCAAGCAAGCAGGCATCATGATCACCGACTACTCCTCGGTGGCTTTCGACTTTAGCTTCCTGCACAAACCCGTGCACTACTACCAATTCGACCGTGCCCGTTTCCTCGGCCGTAACGGATCGCACCTTGACCTCGACGCCGAACTACCCGGCCGCATCGCCTTTGACGCCGAGCACCTTCTGGGAGATCTGCAAGACACCCTCGAGCGTGGCCGGAGCATGGAAGAGGAGTACGTGCGCCGAGCCGATGTGTTCATGACACACCGGGATCGCCACAATGCCGAACGCGTGGTCGCGGAGATCGAGGCTGCCTCACTGCGGACCTCCGGTGACGATACGTGGCGAGCCGAACTTCCGGAGAAGCTGATGCGCCGATTCCGGAAGCACAAGTACTACTACACGGCCATGCGCGCGATGTTCCGAGCGGTACAAGCAACCAAGGTGGACGAAAATATTATCGTTTTCGAATCCGGCCTCGGTAAGCAATACGGTGACTCGCCACGGTATATCTATGAGGAACTGGTCCGCCGTGGGGACACCCGTACCAAGGTATGGATCTATTCGGGAAGCCACCGCTTCACCGACCCGCATACGCGCGTGGTGAAACGGCTCTCACCGGAGTACTACTGGTACCTAGCCAAAGCCAAATATTGGGTGTCCAACCAGAGCATGCCCTACTATCTGCGTCGACGGAAGAACGGGATCTTCCTGCAAACGTGGCATGGAACCCCGTTAAAGCACATGCTGCTTGACGTTGAGGAGATTCATGGCCGGGACGAGGGGTATGTGCAACGCGTCCTGCAGGCAACCTCCCAGTGGAGCCACCTGATTTCGCCTAGTCCCTATGCCACCGACGCCATGCGTTCTTCCTACGCGTATGCCGGCGAAGCGGTCGAGCTTGGTTACCCGCGCAACGACATCCTCATGTCCGAGCGGGCCGAGGAACATGAACGCCGCGTCCGGGAATCGCTGGGACTGGCACCCGAAGTGCGTACTGTGCTCTATGCGCCGACCTTCCGCGACGATGCCGGTAACGGCAAGGGACGTTTCCGTTTTGAGCTTCCCTTCGACCTAGCTCAGTTCAATGAACGCTTCGGTCACGACACCGTGCTGCTGCTACGCATGCATGTGCTGGTAGCCAATGCCATCAGCATCCCCGAGGAACTAGCCGAGCGGGTCATCGATGTTTCCTCCTACCCGGACATCCAAGAGCTTTACTTGGCCTCGGACGTTCTGGTAACCGACTATTCTTCGGTGTTCTTTGACTATTCCATCCTGAAGCGACCGATCATTTTCTACGCGTACGACCTCGTCAACTACCGCGATAACCTGCGCGGTTTCTACCTCGACTATGACAAGGATCTACCCGGACCGGTCGTGCAGAGCGAAACCGAGCTGTGGCAGTGCGTGGGCAAGGCGCTCGCCGGGGAACCACTCGAAGGGGTCGACCGGGAGGAATTCGTGGCACGTTTTGCCCCCTACGACGATGGGCATGCGTCCCGGCGCGTCGTTGACCGATTCTTCGGCGATAACGCCTAGCAACGGTAGGGGTGTGGGCCCGGCTCGGGCCCACACCCCTTGCCGGTTCGTCGTGTCAGCCAACGGGTGTTGATAAAGTATCAACGGTGGTTGATCCCCGCCGGAACGTTCAGATCTACCGATTCGAGCATCCCTGATCAGTCTGCCGGCGGTGCCGATCCGTGGCGCAGCCGATGTACCCCGCATCGACAATTAGCCAAGCTGAATCGGCAATAAGTTTGTGTTGGCCCGTGGGAAGCATTAGCTCCCGCACCGAGCGGCCAAGACAATGTCTAACTAGAAGAGTGTGACCGAAATACAAATGCTGTCCCGAACGCCTCTCATCTCGATCGTTGTGCCCGTTTACAATGTGCAGCGCTACATTGGCATGACCATCGAATCCGTGCTCGAACAGGAATACGAGAACTTCGAACTCATCTTGATCGATGACGGTTCCACCGATGAGAGCGGTGCGATCTGCGACGAGTATGCTGCCCGCGACGAACGCCTACGCGTCAGCCATGTGCCCAATGCCGGAGTGTCTGCCGCGCGCAATACCGGCATTGCCTTGGCCAAAGGTGAATACCTCGCCTTCATCGATGGGGACGACTTGCTCTACCCCTATTCGTTGCAGCTCATGATCGAACAAGCCCTAGCCTCGGGTGCCGATGTAGTCAGTGGCAATGTGCACCGCTTCAAGGGGCCGAAGTCTTGGCAATCGTGGCACCACCGCAGTTCGCACGCCACCGACCGGTTTGATGCTTCTCTCGATGATGTCCCGGAGCTTCTTTACGACACGGTCGTGTGGAACAAGCTCTACCGGATGGATTTCTGGAAGAAACAGGGTTACAGCTTCCCGGTCGGAGTGATCTTCGAGGATATGCACCTGGCGTTCCGGGCCTACAACGAAGCGAATCACGTCGATATTCTCTCCACCCCCATCTACCAATGGCGCGTACGCGAAGAGGAAAGCTCGGCCACCCAGCAAAAGGGCAATGTCAAGAACGTGGTCGACCGCGAGCTTGCCCTGGGACTGTTGTGGAAAGATCTCCGCGCCAAAGGCAACCGGACACTGACCCAAACGTTCTTGACCAAACTCGTCGAGGGCGACCTATGGTTCAACGTCTCGGGCATCTCAGAAGACAGCCAGGAATTCAACGAGGCGCTATGCCGACTAGTCAAAACCTATTGGCGCAAGGTGCCCACTTCGATCCGCGGCCTGATCAGTCAAGAGCGCCGCTCCATTTACAACGCCCTGGCGCGCGGCAAGGCCCTCGAGGTGCTGGCGATTCGCGAATGGTACAAAGACAATAAGTACTCCCTGCCGATCACCAAGCGCGGGTCACGGGTCTTGCTCGATCGTTGGCGCGGCCCGGCCTTCGCCCGCTCGATGCGCGCCGCCGACCGCGATCTCACCAAAGAGACCTCGGTGGTCTGCGTCGTCAGCGACGTGGCCTGGAGCGATGAGGCCCATTTCAAGGTCTTCGGCTGGGCCTACATTCCACTGCTGGATGTTGAGCCGCAGCAAATCGAGGTCGTCGTCACCGATGGTGAGCGCGAGGTGGTCTGCCAGGTTGAGCGTACAGAGTCACCCATGGCCTATAGCCGAGGCAAAGATCCTTTCCGGTCCTACGCCAACGTTGGCTTCACCGCCAGTGTCGACGTCACGAGCCTGGTTCGTCAGTATCGCCGCTCACGTCGCTGGCAGTTCGTCGTGCGCGTACGCAGCGGCAAGGTCAAACGCGAAACCACGATGAACCGGGTTTGGCGTGGCGGTAGTGCCGCGGTCATCGGATTCCGCGAAGTTTCCAAGGACACGCGCGTCGTGCCGGTCAGCGGCCCCGGGGTTCCACTGCGCCTTGACGTGCGCCGGCCCAAGACGATCATGCAGTCCGTTGCCATCGATGGGTATGCGGTGTCCGGCCGTATCACCGTTCCCGACTCGGCGAAGATCAGCGCCGTCGAGCTGCTCGGCCCAGCCGGCACCGAGAGCGTACCGGTGTCCTTTGACGCTAACGGGACCAAGGCCATCGATTTCACCGCACAGCTTCCGCAGATCAGCGAGCGGCTACATTCAACGTGGCGTTTCCGGGTCACCACCGGGACAAAGAGCAGCGAGGTGGCCTGGTCAGAGAACACCACGGTGGAACGTGTGCAGGGCCGCGGCCTGACCGTGGATGCAACGCCGCGCGGATGGACCGTGCTGCACGAGCGTTACGACAACGCGATTGTCGAAGACGCCACCGTGGACGAGGACCTCAATCTCTTGCTGCGCGGGACCTGGTCCGGTCCTAGCCCGGTCGGCTACGTGTCCATCGCTCTGTCGGGTAACGAAGCTAAGCAGTGGGTGCGTTTCGATCCCGATGCACAGGGCGCCTTCGAAGTCACCGTGCCGCTACGTCAAGAGAACTGGTACGGGGACCTTCGTCCCTACCCAAGCGCGCAGTACGAGCTGTTGGTGTGCACCGACCCGGAGGACCCGGAGGCCGTCGGCCAGCTGGTCATCACCGATCAGAAGTCTCTGGAGCTGCCGCTGCGTTACAGCTTCGAGCAGGCACGAGTACAGTTGGACCGTGCCAAGTGGGCTCGCGTTACCGTGCGCCTGCGCCCGCCGGTGCCCGATAGTGAATCTGGAGCGTACGAGAAGGCGCAGCGCGAGTTGCGCTGGGCCAAGCCCGCTCAGGTCGAACCCGAGGACGCCGTATTCTTCCGTACTGACATGGGCGGTTCCGCTGGTGACTCCGCGCTGGCCATTCAGCAGGAGTTGCAGCGCCGGGGTGCGAAGCTCAAGTACTACTGGGCCGTGAAGGATCACTCGATCCCTATTCCTCCCGGGGGAGAGGCCGTCATCGATGGTTCGGAGAAGTGGACCGAAAAGATTGCCCGTTCGCGCTTCGTGATCAACAACTACGGCGCCATCATGGGGTACCTGGATCACGATCACCAGACCTATATTCAGACCTGGCATGGCACCCCGCTGAAGATCATCGGGCTTTCCGAGTGGAAGTTCCTCAATGGTTCCCCGGAGTGGCTCGATGAGAAACGCGAGGCCGCGAGCTACTGGGATTATCTGGTGACTGCCAGCCCTTTCACGACCGAACTCTTCCCCACCGAGTTCCTCTATGACGGCCCGGTACGCGAACTTGGCATGCCGCGCAACGACCGGGTGGCTCTGGCTGGGCCGCAGGATCGTGCCGAGATTCTCCGGAAGTTGGGCATCGATCCCTCGCAAAAGGTGGCGTTGTACGCACCCACCTACCGGGACTACTTGCGCAACAACTGGCGTGCGGCGGCCTATGACGGGTTGGATCTGGCTGAGCTGACCGAAAGGCTTGGGCCGGAGTGGACGGTGATCACCCGTGGCCACAGCTTCAATAAGCGTGCAGGGGCGGTGATGCAGGGCAACGATCGGGTGGTGGACGCAACCTTCCACCCAGATATTGCCGAGCTCTATATCGCCTCGGATGTCTGCATTACCGACTATTCGTCGGTGATGTTTGACTACGCGGTGTCCCGCAAACCGCTGTACTTCTTCGTACCGGATCTCGAGGACTACCTCTCAACCCGGCCCATGTATATGGACTTGGAGGAGATCGCCCCGAGTCCGCTATGCCGGGAGCTGGACGAGCTGGCCGCGGAACTGTTGGATGTCGAGCGCTACCCGCAAAAGTACGGGGAAGCCTATGAGGCGTTCCGGCAACGCTTCGCCCCACACGATGATGGGTACGCTGCCCGTCGGGTGGTTGACGAATTGTTCCTGCCGGTGCTGAAGGAACACGGGATCGAAATCGATCGGTAAATGACTAATGGCCTTGCGAACGAAAGTTCGCAAGGCCATTAGTTTTGGTTGTGGCGACTGCCGCGATTCTGTGGCTCGTCGGGCGATGGTCGAGTCGGCTAGTTCGAGCCAGCGGCCCGGTTCTCGCGCTCAGTCTTGTTCTCTTCCAATACCGCAAGCGACGCGGCTAGGAAGCGGTCCATACTGGCACCTGGGGTGGTGTCCCCAAAATAGTGCTCGACGATCTTTTCGTAGTGCCCGTTGGGGCCAGTCAGCTGTTCGGCAACGATCTCTGCCGTCCGGTGCGCCTCGCTGGCGGCAAGACCTGGAACCGAGATCAGGGCGGGGGAGTCATCGACCGTGGCGGAGGGATCACTGGGCGTGGCGATCATCAACGGCTTGCCGGTGGCCATGAAGTCGTAGGCCGCTGCCGAGATATCGGTGATGCAGATATCCGACACGGCCCACTGCCAGCCCCAGTCTGCGGTCTCATCGTAGAAGTAGGTGGCCGTCGAATCGGTTGCCGCGACCGCCATGGCCTGACGGATGTGGCCCAGCGCCGTGCGGTAGCTTTCGCTGTTGATTCCACTGCGCGGATGCGGGCGGACGATCAAGTTGTACTGACCGCTGGCAATGATCGACTCGACGAGCGCCACACCGTGGCTCGCCACCGAACCATAGGTCATCGACGGGCGGTCGCCCTCCCACGTCGGGGCATAGAGCACCGTCGGCAAGTCTGGGTTCAATGGGGTTTGGCTCGGGTAGTGCACATCAATTTGCGGGCGACCGATGAGTTTGGTGCGTTTAGCAGCATCGAATCGGCTCAGATTCTTCGCAAGTCGATCACGGGCGGCTTGGCCGGCGCTAAACACATAGTCATAAGCCTTCAGCTGGTTCGACCACATATAGGCTTTTTCGCTCTCGCCATGGCTAATGAAGACATGGGTCGGATCGTTGAACCGGATCATCTGGAAATTACGAATGTTCTGGTTGACGTAGTAGACCGCGCCGATGGACTGTCCGGCGAGCATCGTTTCAATGTCACCAATGGTTTTGGCGAAATACAGCGGTAGCGGGCACTCCTGATGAAGTTGCACCGCCGTACTGGCATTGCGCACGATGACTACTACCGGCACCTGCTCGGCGAGCTTGCGCATTGGTTCATACCACTGGCGCAACTGGTAGGCGTTGATCAGCCCATCGGCAAAGTACAAGGCCACCTGGTAGCGTCCATCACCCGCGGGAGCTTTGGCAAAGACCGAGGGGCGAGCCTGAATATATTGATGAGCACTCCGGCTCTGCAGGCGCTTGCGGACGAACCCCCAGAGAGTCTGGGAGGCAGTAACCAAGTTCAACAGATATCCTTTCCGCGGTGTGCCTTGCCCCTCAAGTTTACCGGCCGCCGAAGTTCACCTATGGTTCATTTTGTCGAGGCGTGAGTCGCACTCAGGTCGTGAGACCGAGAAGCGGCACTAACCGCAACGGGACCGAGCTCACAGGGTAAGTTTTGGGAAGTTGGCCCTTCTCGGGATAATATGAAATGTCGGTCTATGTTCAATAGGAGTTGTCATCAGCGAGAAGCGTACTGATCGGTCGCCGCACGGCGAGCTTGATCGCACGTCGCCTTTGGTTTTCACGACCAAGGAGCTCGGGCGTTCGCCTGGCTCCATGAAGACTCTGGTTGAACAGGTTCCGGCACCCGCACATGTGGGCAACGCGCTCATCGGTGTTCGTGGAGGATCTGAGGTTGACTTAGATCTTCGCTTCGAAGCCGTACATGAGGGGATTCTGGTATCAGGCACCGCCGCGGTGGAAATCGCCGGCGAATGTGGCCGATGTCTAACCCCCATCGAATACGACTACGAGGCTGATATTCAGGAGCTCTTCTATTATGAGGGCAGCGCTGAATTCGAAGATGACGATGAGGCGGACCAGTACTGGGTCGTGGACGATTTTATCGACGTCGAGCCGGTGTTGAGGAACGCAGTGGTTACCGCCCTGCCGTTCCAGCCAGTGTGCCGGGAGGATTGTTTAGGTCTCTGCAGCGAATGCGGAAAAGACTTGAATGAGGACCCTGAGCATTTCCACGAGGTCCTAGATCCCCGTTGGGCAGCGCTTGCGCAGCTGGCCGACTTTGTCGCAGAGGATGCGACAACCAGTAAAACGTCAGACAAGAGAGAAGAGAAGTAGTCGTGGCTGTTCCAAAGCGGAAGATGTCCCGTGCGAATACTCGTGCCCGCCGTTCTCAGTGGAAGGCTACCGCACCGAACCTGGTGAAGACCGTTGAAAACGGTCGCGTAACCTACAGCCTGCCGCACCAGGCTAAGGTCGTCACCGACTCGGCCGGTACCGAGCTGTTCCTTGAGTACAAGGGTCGCAAGGTCGCAGACGTCTAAGACATGTCTTCGAGTGAAGAACTTACGAAGCGTCTCGGGGTCAGCATTGACCCTGAGACGCTTCGTCTTGCTTTAACCCATCGGTCCTACGCCTTCGAAAATGGCGGCGTGCCCACCAATGAGCGCCTAGAATTTCTCGGCGACTCCATTTTGGGTTTCTGTGTGGCCGAATACCTCTACCAGCGTTTCCCGGATCTGCCCGAGGGTGATCTGGCCAAACGCCGCGCCGCGATTGTTTCCATGCGTGCCTTGGCCCTGGTGGCTCGCGACCTTGGGGTCGGTGAGCACATCTACCTAGGCCGTGGCGAGCAACAGTCTAACGGTGCCGATAAGGCCTCGATCTTGGCCGACACCATGGAGGCGCTCATTGGCGCCGTCTACATGAACCACGGCATGGATCGGGCGCGTGACTTCGTGCTGTCCTTCATTGCGCCGCTACTGGATGACCTTCGGCTCATCGGTGCGTGGACGGACTGGAAAACGGTCATCCAAGAAGAAGTAGCCGCCAAGAAGCTTGGTGAGATGTCCTACGTGGTCACCGGCGACGGACCAGACCATAACCGCACCTACACCGCGGTGCTCACCGTGGGGGAGCAGAACTACGGTTCTGGCCGTGGTGCCTCCAAGAAGGAAGCCGAACAGGAAGCGGCCCGGGCCACCTGGCAGCTTTTACACCCCGGCGAAACCCACCCCGAGGCCTAACTCTGTATGCCCGAACTTCCCGAAGTTGAAGTGGTGCGCGCCGGTCTCGATAAGTGGGTCAAGGGGCGCACCCTCGAAACGGTGACGGTCCGCGACCCGCGGTCGGTGCGGCGCCATATCGATGGTGTGAGCGACTTTGAAGAGACCCTGCGCGGTTGCACCGTCTCCGGCGTGGTGCGCCGCGGCAAATTCCTCTGGCTGGAACTCTCCGGGCTTGAGGTCTCGGCGGCTCTCGTTGCTCACCTGGGCATGAGCGGGCAATTACTGGTCGAAGAGCGGACCGCCCCGGATGAAAAACACCTGAAGGTGCGTTTCGGTCTGGAGCAGCGCGCCGGGATGCCCGATGAACTGCGCTTCATCGACCAGCGCATCTTTGGTGGCATGTTCCTCTCACCCTTGGTGCCCACTGCCGACGCACTTCCCGGCGGGCAGGGTAGTGAGCATCCGCTCATCCCACAGGCAGCGTCCCATATTTCCCGGGATGTGCTCGATCCGCATCGCGACGATGAGCAGCTGTACCGGGCGCTTCGTCGCCGCACCACCCAGCTCAAACGGGCGCTACTTGATCAGGAACTGATCGCCGGCGTGGGCAACATCTACGCCGACGAGGCCCTGTGGCAAGCCAAACTCTCCGGTCTGCGCAATACCGCCACAATCCGCCGCAACGAAGTGGCCCGGCTCAACGAGGCACTGATCGACGTGATGCGGCGTGCGCTGGAAGCCGGAGGCACGAGCTTCGACTCGCTGTACGTCAATGTCAATGGGGCCAGCGGCTACTTCTCGCGCTCACTGAACGCCTACGGACGCGAAGGCAAGGCCTGCCCACGTTGCGCTGCTAACGGCTTGGACTCGGTCATCCGCCGTGACCCATTTATGGGGCGATCTTCGTACACCTGTCCCACCTGTCAGCCACGGCCGCGACGCGTACGTTAGTTCCATTGGCGGAGTGAACGTTGTTCGGTCCGGGTGGCATTAGTCGGAAGTGCCTCACCTCGTTAGCAGTAGTAACCGCGTTTGTCAGATACCTACTTGTCCTCTGCTGATGCCTCGTCGCTTAAGCACGACGTGCTGCCCTGCGGAACAAGTGAGTCGCGCTCATAGGTATAAGCCGTTTTCACGCGCGGTGATCCGCTGGTTGTGTACTTGACTACTATTTTGTTTGTGGTGCCGCGCTCGGCCCCTTCGGCCAGCCGGAGTTCAGTTTGAACCAAGCCTTGCTCACCGGCTTTGATCACTGTGTTGGGGGCAAGGGATGCGCCCGATTCAGGTGTCAGTGCGCCGCCAAACACCTCGGGGTCGGCTGGGCCATCAAGAGGCATCGCGCCGATGCCCCACGCGACTACCTCTAGGTTGCTGGCGTGGCCGGGGAGTACCTCAACGATCTGGGCATCGCGGGTGCCCACGTTGATGAGCGACTTCTGCGCGATGATGGTTGTGCCGCCGGCCCCGACTGGTGTGCACAGTTGATCGCCGGGTGGCGTGCCGGTTGCTGAGAGTTGAGCCCCGAATACGCCAGCCTGATCGGCCAGTACGGTGGCCGTAATGCCCAGGGCACAGACGAGGATTGCAGTTCGGAGTCGCAGTTCGCGTGTTGTGCGCCCAGGCGTCCGCGCGGGCTCAGGTGCAGCCTCTTGTGTGGAATGATCCATGTCCGCTGGCTCCTAAACGAGAACTATCGATGGGCGAAGGCGACGATCCGGCGCGGGTGAGTTTGGTGAGTTTAATGTATGGGAGAACCGTCGATAAATCAAGAGAAACGAAAATTTACGTCCTACCAGCGGGTTGACCGTACGGTCAACGGGAATTTGGTGAGCTTGCGGGGACGTGAGACAAGTCAAGGTGCCAGGTGCCTCACGCCAATGTGAGATCTGACATTCGTCCCTAGGCCACTCCGAGCGGTGAAGGGACAAGGTCTGACCGGCAGTAGATTTGAGGACTCGATCGTAATCGGTGCGACTGTGGATATGTAGGGTGAGACTTCTCAAGTTTTGCACGGTGAGCGACCGAAGAACGGCCGATGTGGGGGCTTGCCACATTGCTGACCGACCGGTTCTCCGAGACCACTGCGTCACTCGATATCCAAACCGGAGACGGAGTAGTCCTTGCTGAGGTGCCGGTTCTCACGTCTACCGCGGTGGCGACCGAATCGTGGCCTTCGAATGTGATTTGTGCAACGAACTTGCCCCGCCAGCGCGGGCGTGTGGTGATAGCCGTCCCGGATAAGCCGCCCCTACCTCGAACTCATCGAATTCTTCCAAACTCCGCAATTCGAAGCACGTCAGCAATGAGACGCGGAAGTTGAAGTGGCTTAGGCACCCGCGGCGGGGTTAATCGTGGATTTGGGAACCGCTCGATTGCGTATTGAAAATCAAAGCCCCTTCCTTGCGCATTCCACGCGGCACTTGATTGAGGCTCGGCGTAGCCACTGACCGGAAGTTTCCCTAGTGCCCGCGGTAGGCAGCTAGGACCCGATCATTAAAAGGCGTCCACGCTTCGACAGCCCAGGGCCCGAAGTTCAAATCGGTCAGGGTTGCGCAGGCTAAACGGTCGACCGGATCGACCCAGAAGAAGGTCCCGGACTGGCCAAAGTGTCCGAAGGTCTGCGGTGGGTGTGTGCTCCCGGTCCAGTGCGGCGACTTATTCGAGCGCAATTCGAAGCCCAGCCCCCAGTCATTGGGGGACTGGCGGCCATAACCGGGAAGGATCCCATCGAGTCCGGGAAACTGGACGGTCGTTGCCGCCGAGAGCGTCTCACCGGACACCAGACGTGGATTCAAAAGTTCGGCGGCGAAGCGAGCGAGGTCGGCGCCGGTGGAGATGCCGTCTTTCGCCGGGCTACCGTCGATGCGCGTGTTGTTCATGCCAAGTGGTGCAAAGACTGCTTCCTGGGCGTACTGGCTGATGTTAATCCCGGTTTCGGCCCTCAGGTGTTCTCCGAGCACCTCGAAGCCGGTGTTGGAGTAGCCGCGCTTGGCACCTACCGGGAAACGGATGGCCGTGCCATCGAAGTCATAGCCGGCGGTATGAGCCAACAAATGTCGCACGGTCGCACCTTCGGGACCAGCCGGATCGTCGAGGGAGATGGCCTCTTCCTCCAGCGCCACGAGGAAGGCATAGGCCGCCAGCGGTTTGGTCACCGAGGCCAGGGCAAAGCTTTTGGCCGTATCACCATGCGCATCAATGATCTCACCGGTGCCGTTGACGACTACCGAGACGGCGTGGGTCGAAGGCCACGTATCAATTTCTGCAAGCACACTCATCGCTACTCTTCTTTCCCAACAAACCGGAGGCAAAACACAGCGCCCCGACCGGCGGATCGAAGGAGCCTTCGATAGACTGATGCACGGGAGCGGGTACTGCCTGTCCTACTGTATCGACCATTTATGCCCGACACACAAAGCTGAGGAACGTCCGACCGTGCATCTGAAGACACTCACCGTCCGCGGGTTTAAGTCTTTTGCCTCGGCAACGACCTTTGAATTTGAACCCGGAGTCACCGCCGTGGTCGGCCCCAACGGCTCGGGTAAGTCGAATGTGGTGGACGCGCTGGCGTGGGTGATGGGCGAACAGGGTGCCAAAACGCTCCGCGGCGGCAAAATGGAAGATGTCATCTTCGCCGGAACTTCGGGGCGAGCACCGCTGGGTCGCGCGCATGTGTCGCTGACCATCGACAATACCGATGGCCAACTGCCCATCGACTACGCCGAAGTCACCATCTCCCGCACACTCTTTAGAGCCGGTGGGTCCGAGTACGCCATTAATGGCACTTCATGCCGCTTGTTGGATATTCAGGAGCTCCTGTCCGATTCCGGGCTGGGCCGAGAAATGCACGTCATTGTCGGTCAAGGTCAGCTCGACCGGATACTGCACGCCACCGCCGAGGACCGCCGCGGTTTCATTGAAGAAGCTGCCGGTGTGCTCAAACACCGGCGGCGCAAGGAAAAGACCCTCCGCAAACTCCAGGCCATGCAGGGCAACCTCGACCGGCTTGAAGACCTGAATGCCGAAGTGCGCCGTCAACTAGCGCCCCTGGGTCGTCAAGCGAAAATCGCACGCCGGGCCCAGAATATCCAGATCGACCTGCGTGATGCACGGGCTCGTCTGCTGGCCGACGATCTGGTGACGCTGAATAACAAGCTTGCCAAAGACATCGATGATGAATCGAAAATTCAGGCGCGCCAACATGAACTCGAGGGCCGACTCGAGCAGTCGAAGAAGCGCATGAGGGAATTGACCGGGCAGCTCGAGGAACTGACTCCTCGGCTTGCCACCGTAGATGACAGCTGGATGAAACTGAGCACGATCGCCGAACGATATCGCTCGTTGGCTGCCCTGGCTGCCGAACGCGGGCGCCTGCTGGCCGATACGCAGACTCATTTCGATGCCAGCCGTGATCCAGACCGGCTCGAGGCCCAAGCCGAACGGTTAGCCGAAGAACTGGCGGAGCTGGAAGAAGCGGTCGAAGACCGCCATGAGATTTTGGCTGAGGCCATCGAAGCCAAGGAGACTGCCGAAGAAGCCGCCCGTGCCGAACAGCAACGCATGGCCGCGTTACTACGCGCCGCCGCCGACCGACGCGAGGGTATGGCGCGGCTTGCCGCCCAAGTAGCCTCGGCGCGCAGCCGAGTGGATGTGAGCACCGCCGAAATTGCGCGGCTACGCGACACGCTATCCACCTTTGATGCAGACTTAGCGGCCGACGCGCATTCGCTCGGCGAGGTACAGGCCGAACTCGAGGAACGCCTAGAAGCCGAACCTGAGCTGAACGCCGCCTACGAGCAGGTGGACGAGAATTATCGTGAGCTGGCCGAGACTCAACGCCAAGCCGTGACGCGTGAGCGCGAACTGTCTATGCGGCTATCCGGGCTCCGCGCCCGCTGCGAGGCGTTGCGGCTGACCACCACACGCCAAGACAGCTCGGCCGAACTACTCGAAGAACACCCCGACCTGCTCCATGGCCGACTCGGGGAACTCATTACGGTCAGCTCAGGCTACGAACAAGTGATTGCCGCGATGCTGCGCGGAGCCGAAGAATCGCTCGTGGCCCTGGGCGCCACCGAGGCTTGGCACATTATTGACAGCTCCGCGGCGCAAGCCGAGCGGCATATTCACCTGCTGCACGGTAGCGCCAATGGTCACAAGGGTTCCGAGGAGAAGATCGACGCCATTGCGGCGACCACCGTGGTGAGCTGCGACGATAGCATCGCCGGATTGCTGCACGCCCTGCTGGGCCGGGTTTACATCGTCGAAGATACCGACCGTGCGCGCGAGCTATCGCTCGCCCACCCGCGGCTCACCTTCGCAACCCTCGACGGGCACAGCGTGAACACCGTGGCCAGCGTGAGCGGCCAAGGCAGTGACGCGTCCTTGATCGCCCAGCAGGCGCTGCTTGAGTCCACCGAGAGTGAGCTAGCCGAGGTGCAAGACGAACTGGCGGGGGTTGAAGTCGGTATTTCACGGCGCGCGCCGGAACTGGCCGATCTGGAATCCCAGCGTGAACAGGCGGCCGGTGCCCTGCGCGAGTCGGATGCCGGCATCGAAGAACTTACGAACTACCTCGCCACACTGGGCCAGAAGCTGCGTGGGGCCACCGCCAGCAAGCGCGAGCTCGAGGCGAAGCTTGCCGCTGCGCTCGAACAGGTCGACATCGAACGGGAGTCTCTGGAGGAGATCACCGAGCGCATGGAAATTGCCTCGGAAGACCACGATGACGATTCGGTGGATGAGGCGGCCCGCGCCGCGTTGGCGGATGCCGCCGCCTCGGCACGTCAGCAGGAGCTCGAAGCCCGGCTGGCGTTACGCAGTAGCGAGGAGCGGGTCAGCAACCTGCGCGGGCGAGTCGACGGTTTGCGCCGCACCGCCCAGGCCGAACGACAGCACCGCGACAGCGCCCAGCGCCAGGCCAATGAACGCAAGGCCAAGGCCGAGGCCGCGCGCCGCATCGAGGAGCAGGCCCGCAGAATCCTGGAATTTGTCGAGGCCTCACTGGGGATTGCCGGCAACGAGCGCGAGGAGCTCAGCGCTCGTAAACGCACGGTGGAAGAAATGCTTCGTTCCGAACGGGGTGAGAGCGAGAAACTGGCTACGGACCTAGCCGCACTGCAAGATGCGGTGCATCGCGATGAAATGGCCCGCGCCGAACTTCGGGTCCGTATTGAGAATCTTGAAACCAAATCCCTGGAGGAGCTGGGGTATACCCCCGACTACCTGATTGAGAACTTTGGTCCCGACCGGCTTATTCCGGCCTCGGCGGACCCGGAAGATAAGTGGGCCGAACTTCGCCAAGACGTGGATGAGGACGGAAACCCCATTGGGACCATTCCCTTCGACCGCAGCGAGCAGGAAAAGCGCTTGAAGAAGGCCGAACGCGATCTGGCGGCGCTGGGCAAGGTCAATCCACTGGCCCTCGAAGAGTTCGCGGCCCTTGAGGACCGCCACAAGTACCTCTCCGGACAGCTTGATGACCTGCGAAAGTCACGGGCAGACTTGGAGCAGATCATCAAGGACGTGGACGCGCACGTGGAAATGGTGTTCACTCAGGCCTACGAGGACACCGCGGTACAGTTCAAACGCATCTTCGACCGGCTCTTTCCCGGTGGCGAGGGCCAACTGGTGCTCACGGACCCCGAACATATGCTCACCACCGGTATCGAGGTGGAAGCGCGTCCTGCAGGCAAGAAAATCAAACGGCTTTCTCTGCTCTCCGGCGGCGAAAGGTCACTGACCGCGGTGGCCTTGCTCGTGGCGATTTTCAAGGCCCGTCCCTCGCCCTTCTATGTGATGGACGAGGTTGAGGCCGCGCTCGACGACATTAACCTCGGGCGCCTGATCACCATCTTCGAGGAACTGCGCGAGTCCTCCCAGCTGATCGTGATCACTCACCAGAAGAAGACCATGGAGGTAGCCGACGCGCTCTATGGTGTCACCATGCAAGGTGACGGTGTTTCGACGGTGATCAGCCAGAAGATGGAGCGCGTTGATACGCACTGAGGTTGACCTTCTTACTCAGTGGACTTGGATATAGTTTCAAGTGGATGTTCGCGGATAATGGCGCGACACGAACGCTACAAGGTAGGAAAACGTGGGCACTCTTTCTGAACCGGTAACACAGGATGGGCCAATTCTGGTGTCTGTCGTAATCCCGGTGTACAACGCCATGCCGTACTTGACCGAATTATTGAATTCCCTTGAGATTCAAGACCTCGACAAAGTCCGTTACGAGGTCATTGCGGTTAACGATGGTTCCACGGATTACGGCAACGAAATTCTGGACGTCTATGCCAAGAGGAACTGTAATTTCCGAGTTATCCATCAAGAAAACAGCGGATGGCCAGGAAAGCCACGCAACGTCGGCATTGAAAATGCGCGAGGGCGCTATGTCTTCTTCTGCGATGCCGATGATCGTCTGGGGGAGCAAGCACTTCGCCGCATGACCGACTACGCTGTAGCCCACGACGTGGATGTTCTGGTCCCCAAGATGGTTGGCCTTGGTGGGCGTCGCGTTCAGGCTTCGCTCTTCGCAAAAACGCAACTAGACACCTCGCTAGAATTTATTCTGGCCAGTTTGTCGCCCCAAAAAATGATCAAAAAGTCATTGCTCGAAACGGCTGGTATTCGTTTTCGCGAAGACAAAGTGCGGCTTGAAGACGGCATGGCAATGGTGCAAGCGTATGTTGCCGCCAAACGTATTAGCATCCTCGCCGACTATGACTACTATCAAATTCGCTCGAGGGCTGATGGACAGAACATCAGCATTGGGGCGATTGAACCAACCGGCTACGTCCGGTCCTTGTCTCATATCGCGCAGACTGTGCGAGACCACACTGGAGATGACCCCACGTACACCGCTCGTCTCGTGAGTGGGCTCTTCCGTCGGAAGGGGCTGCGCTTCTATCAAGGCGCTCGATTCTTGTCTTACAGCCCGGAGAATCGGAGGGCCTGGGTAACGAGTCACAAAGCTTTTCTTGCTGAGTTTCTCCCGGCTGAGTATGAAGAGTTCTTTAAGCCAGAAGAGCTACCGACCGTGCACGCAATTGTTGCTGAAGACCTCGCTGAACTCGAGCAGCTAGCACAAAAGCAGGTTGCTGCGTCAAAGAATCCGGAAGTAGTACAACTGGCCGTCGACAACGATTCAGTAAGGCTTGAGTTCGCGTCCCCAGTCGATGGACCGCAGCCTGTGGGCGTATCGGTGATCTGCCGAGACACTGCGGGTGTCGAAAGCACTACCAGTATCGAAAGCCCGACCGCTGGTGTATATCAGGTCGACCTAGGACGAGATTCGTTGCTCGGGAGTCTTAAGAGGCTGGGCGACGTGCAGGTTGATTACGCAAAGGCAAAGCCGCGACGGCTGGCATTCCCCGAAGCCGTGTCGCCGGCAACCTACGCAGGACTTCGAGCCTACCGAACAGCCTATGGGTACCTGAGTATAGACGTGCGTAAGGCAGTGGGCTAGGAGCGCTGATTCGAGAAGAGTTCGATGTGCGGGAGGGTTTTGCATGTGCAATCCCTCCCGCTCATCGCGATTTACGAGCAGACGTTCAGATGACCGTTGGAGCGGTAAGCCACCGTCTCATCGAGCACCAGCGGGCCACCGAGTATAACGTTGGTCCATCCCTGCATGGAGGTCAGTGCCTTGGCCGTGGCCGGCGGTAGGCAATTCTTCTTCGTCAGCAACATCGGCGCACCGTTATAGGCGGCGGCCACCGCGCCGGTCAGCCCGTCCGGGAAGCGTGCGCCGGTGGCGATGAACTGGCGCTGGGCTCCCTTGGGCCAGAAGGTCGTGGCGATTAGGGCCGAGGTGTCGTAGAGCGTACGTCCGCCATAGCGCACGACTCTGGCTCCCGGAACCGCCGCGCGGATCTGCTGTTCGGCCGCCTGCGAAATGGCCAGCGGACCACCGGCCAGATACACGGTGGAGGGGTTCAACCGCTTCAGTTGTTGCGCGGTGGTGGCAGGCAACGATTTCTGCTTGGTCAACACCATCGGGGACTTCTGCTTCGCCGCAACGGTCGCCAGCGACATGGCGTCTTCGAAGCGTTCACCGGTCGCCACGAACACGGACTTCGATGAAGACCAGCGTGCGGCGATCTTCGAACTCGTGTCATAGAGGGTATTGCCCCAGAAACGCGTGACGGGGCCGTAGTTTTTCAGCGTGCTAATCGTCGAATCTGCGATGGTGAGCGGCCCGCCAAGGACGATGATCTGCTTCGGTTTCAGCCGCTTCAGTTCGGTGGCTAGGCCTGCGGGGACCGAATGCTTTTTGGTGAGCAGAAGTGGTGCCTGGTGCGAGGTGGCCAGCGGGGAACCAACGAGCGCGTCCTCGAAGCGTTCCCCCGAGGCGATCACCACGGTCTTCGCCCCGGAGGGGAACATCCGCCGGGAAATTTCCACCGGAGTATCGTACAGGGTCTTGCCGTAGAGCCGGACAGGCTCCAGGCGGGTCGGCCACACATCGGCATTCCCCAGATAGTCGGTGACCATCCGGTACGGAGTCGAACGTGTGTTCCGCGCGAAGTCCTTCAGGGAGGTCAGATCGCCATTCCAGACATTGGCATCGACGTTGAGTTTCGATCCAATCAGATCCGAATTCGAGGTGTACTGCCACATGTTAAAGGTCTTCCATCCCTCGGGCAGTTCGCGCGGATTCTTAGGTACTGCGGCGGTGGGGTAGAGCGAGACGTGCAGCGGCCACGAGGCGAAGGCCGTGGAATCACCGGTGCACTGATCCCACCACGACTGGGCGGTGTAAATCATCGGCAACCGTCCGGTGGCCGACTTAATGGTGGAACCGAAGTCCTTGATCCAGGTAACCAGCTGGGCAGGGGTCATGCCATAGCAAACATCGCCGCGCCCCTGCGGGTAGCTGGTGGCTGAGTACGGGTTCCACTCAATATCCAAGAGCGGTGGGAGGGTCTTGCCATCGGCGCTCCAACCGCCGCCATTGGCGAGGAATTCCTTGGCCTGGGCGGCGCCGGACGAATGGGCCGGCAGCGCAAAGTGGTAGGCACCGCGCAAGAGGCCCGCTGCGGCTGCCCCGGTGTAGTTCTGCGTGAAGTTAGGGTCTTTGTAGAGCCCATCGGGCCACGACTGGGTGGCCTTAGCGTAGCTGAAGCGCACGCCCTTATTCTTGGCGTAGGACCAATCCACCTGCCCCTGAAAGCGGGAGACGTCAATACCCAACACACCTGGGGGCCGCCACGTACGTAACTCGTCGAAGGAGGCAGTGTTCCCCGGAGCACTCAGCGGCGACTGCTGAGCCGCCTGAGCCACCTGCTGTCCTAAGACCTCCAACTCGGCGACGGTCGGCACCGTCGGGTCGCCATTCTCGGCGATGCGCCGAGCGCCTTGGCCAAGTTGTGCGTCGAGGTGCTCCAGACCCAGTTCGCTGGCCGCGTCTCGCGCTAAGTCAACGCGCTTGTTGGCAGGTAAACCGTTCAGGTCTCCGAAGCGCTCGAGCAGGTTTTGCGAATGGCCGGGGTCCGGTGTTTCCGTGCCGGTGGCCTGAGCCGGCACTGCCAGCGGGGCGCACAAGAGTGTCGCGGAAAGCAGTACCGCCACGGCCCGAGACCTGCGGGGTGGGGGAAAGGGCATGGGTGATCTCCTCGGCGAGGTGCGAATGACTTATCTGGCCAGTCTAATCTCAGGATCTTCCCAGACAAGCGTGGCTGGCTCGGTGTCCCGCGTTAGGCCCGTTACGTTATGCCTTCTGCGCCGGCACCGGACGCGCGGGTACGAAGAGCCAAGCCACCACGCCGATCAGGCAGACCACGCCGGAGGCGCTGAGCGCCACTTGGTAGCTGAGCGCATCGGCCATGGCTCCGGCGATCAACGGGCCGATAATCGCTCCAAGGTCGGTGAACATCTGGAAACCGGCCAAGGCTTTGCCGCCGTTGCGTCCGGCGCCAATAACGTCGGCGACTGCAGCCTGCTGAGCCGGGCCGAGGATGCCGCCACCGAAACCGGCCAAGATCGACAGCGCGATGAACCACGGGAGCGAGGTGAAGTAGCCCATGGCCACAATGCCGGCCAGCAGGATCAGCATGCCCACGATCACCGGGGTGCGACGACCGATCCTGTCGGTCAGCCGGCCCGAAAAGAGCAGCGCCGCACCGTTACCCAGCGCGAACACCGACAAGGAGATGCCGGCGACCTTCGGGCCCAGATCTTCGCCGAAGACCGCCAGCGCAAAGAGTGGCACCATGGAGGTGCGGATGCCGAAGGCCAGCCAGCCGTAACTGAAACCGGAGGCCAACGCCGCTCGGTAGGTGCCCGAAGAGAGTGCCTCACGGGTCGTAAGCACCTCGACGGCCGCCGGCTCCGTCGTCGTTCCCCCGGCTTCGGGTAGCGGTTCACGGCGACGGGCCAGCATGACATAGACCACGGCGGCGGCGATGATCAGCGCGATGCCGTAAATCAAGAAGGGGAGTCGCATGCCAAAGGGGGCCAGCAACGTCCCGAGCACCGGGCCGGTGACATTGCCCAGCAGGAAGGCCCCGGCATAGTACCCGGAAATGCGCCCACGAGCGTTGTCGGGGGCCAGCCGGGCGATCAGCGCCATGGCCGAGATGGTAAACATAGTCGATCCGAAGCCGCCGAGGCCACGAGCGATGAGCAACTGGGTGTAGTCCTGTACGGCGGCACACAACAAGGTGGACAGCGCCACCAGGCTCACTCCGGAGACGTAGACCTTGGGTTCACCCAGCCGCGCCGTGAGCGTACCGGCCACTGGGGCGAAGATCAGGCGGGTGAAGGCAAAGATGCTCACGATGACGCTGGCGGCCGCCGCCCCTACATCAAAACTGACCGCGTACTGTGGCAGGATCGGGGCAATCAGACCGAAACCCAAGGCGATGATGAATGCGGCGACGATCAACACCTGAATTTCGCGGGGGATCGGTTCACGGGTGCGCTGTCTTTCGGCGGCGGATGTCATCACGAGATGCGTGGCTTCCTATCTTGTTTGTTGCGCGGCTCAACTGCCACGGTAAGTCTAGTCTGTGAGACCATTTACCAGTGATGACCGAACAGTTATTAATTCCCATTATCATTGTTGCGGTCTTGGCGCTGCTCGGCATTGGTATCTTTGCCTTCGTTGCCAAGGGCCGTAAACCAAAGACTCCGTACACCAGCGAACGCGACGCCGATGACCAGCCCAGTGCACCGGTTGCGGTGGCCGAACCCGAAGACGAAGTCGATGCGGATCTAGCGCCGACGCTGCGTGAACCGGCCCCGGTTCCGGCCGAAACGGTCGAGGAACCGGCCAGCCTGCTGGAAACCCCGGAGCCGGTCGATGGCCGTTTGGCGCGTCTGCGCGCCCGCCTGACCAAGTCCACCAACGTCTTCTCCAAGGGTCTGCTGGCGTTGCTGAGCCAGGACAAGATCGACGAGGACGTCTGGGACGAAATCGAAGAGACCTTGCTGCTGGCGGATCTGGGCACCGAGCCGACCATGGAACTGGTCGACGCGCTGCGTGAGCGCGTCAAGATCGAAGGGAGCCGCGATCCGCAGCGCGTTAAGGCCATGCTGCGTGAAGAGCTGCTGAAGCTGGTCGACCCAAGCATGGATCGTAACCACATCCCGGCCCCGCACCCGGACCGCCCGAGCATCATCATGGTTGTGGGCGTGAACGGCGTGGGCAAGACCACCACCATCGGCAAGATGGCCCGTGTGCTGGTGGCCGAGGACAAGGACGTGCTTCTGGGCGCGGCCGATACCTTCCGTGCCGCCGCCGCGGAACAGCTGGCTACCTGGGGTGACCGGGTGGGCGTACCGACCGTCAAGTCCGATATCGACGGCGCCGACCCGGCCTCCGTGGCGTTCGAGGCGGTTACCGCCGGTATCGACCAGGAGGTCGACATCGTCATGATCGACACCGCCGGACGCCTGCAGAACAAGGTCGGCCTGATGGACGAGCTGGGCAAGATCAAGCGTGTGGTCGAGAAGAAGGCCTCCGTGGATGAGGTCCTGCTGGTGCTCGACGCCACGACCGGTCAGAACGGCCTGAGCCAGGCCAAGGTGTTCTCCGAGGTTGTCAACGTCACCGGCATCGTGTTGACCAAGTTGGACGGCACCGCCAAGGGCGGCATCGTGGTGGCCATTCAGCGCCAGCTCGGCGTTCCGGTCAAGCTCGTCGGTCTCGGCGAGGGCCCGGACGATCTGGCTCCCTTCGATCCCGAGGCATTCGTCGACGCACTGCTGGAAGGCTAATTTCCTCCTAAGCGATCAAGCCTGCTGCGACCCCATCCGATGTCCGGATGGGGTCGTTGCTCCTTTAAGCTTTCGCTGGCCCTCCAACCGTTCGTTTGTTCGAAGCTCATATTCGAATCTGAGGTAACTTTTCAGTTACATTTCAGATTTGTTCGGTACAAATGTATCTGGGGTAGCGTCGGGCCGGCGCCTTCCCTTGCCCGCGACCGGATCGGAGTTCCGGTCACAGCGACAGCGAAGGACCAACACGTAGGTGAGTTTGATCCAGCAAAAGCAGCGTCAGCCGATGACTGCCAGTACCGTCCGAGGTTTTCGTGCCGATATCCAAGGGCTGCGTGCGATCGCAGTAGCCGCGGTGGTGCTCTACCATTTTTGGCCACACCGGTTGCCGGGCGGGTTTATCGGTGTAGATGTCTTTTTCGTCATCTCCGGCTTCCTCATCACCGCTCACCTCATTAAAGCTCCGCCACAGGGCATTAAGCAGGTCATTTCCTTCTGGATGCGCCGCGTCAAACGCCTACTACCGGCGTCATTTCTGGTGATTCTGCTCAGCGTCCTAGGAATCTGGTTACTGGCCCCGGAAACCGTGTGGCAGGATTGGGGGATTCAGGCCCTAGCGGCCACCTTCTACATGCAAAACTGGTACCTTGCCACGAGCAAGGTCGACTATATGGCCGAAGCCGATGCGCCAAGCCCCTTCCAGCATTTCTGGTCACTGGCGGTGGAGGAGCAGTTCTACTTCGTCTGGCCGGTGCTCATCGGTGTCGTGGCCTTCATCGCGCTGAAGCGCCGCATCCCATTACGCACCGCCGTTCTCGGCGCGGTGGGTGTCATCTTCCTTGGCTCGTTGATCTTCAGCGTGCTGCAAACCAGCGAAGACTCCGGGATTGCCTACTTCTCCACCTTCACCCGTGCGTGGGAGTTCGCCGTCGGCGCCCTCGTGGCGGCACTTGGCGCGCGGGCGGTGGCCCCGAAGGCCGACGCGCTGAGCGCCGTGGCCAGCTGGGTGGGCCTCGCGGCGATTTTTGGCAGCGCGCTACTGTTCACCGGCGAACTTCCGTTTCCCGGCTACATTGCCCTGTTGCCGGTATTGGGCACCGCGTTGGTGATCCTGAGCCATGGGACCCACCGATACTCGCCGGCAAGGCTTCTGGGTTGGGGGCCAATGCGTGTGCTGGGCGATCATTCCTATGCGTTGTACCTCTGGCACTGGCCGCTGCTGGTCTTGGCCCCCTACCTCTTAGCAGACTTTAAAGCCGTCCAGAAAATCGGTCTGCTCCTCTTGGCCTTCGTGCTCTCGGTGCTGACCCAGCGTTTAGTGGAAACCCGTTTTCGGAAGTACCTGGATTCCCCAGCATGGCTCTCGGCTCCACGCTTCCTCGCCGTGGGTTCGCTGTGTCTCGCACTGACCGCCGGCGGATTCAACGCCGTGGCACAGCACAACGTCAGTTCGGTGCAAGACGTGAGGGCCTCGGTCACCGAGGTCAAAAAGGATCTTGGGGTTCGCTGCTTTGCCGCCAACGGTTTAAGTAGTGAGGATTGCGTTGAAGCGACGGCAGGACTCGATGAGCTTGCCCCAGCGCCAGTGGTGGCCAAAAATGACAAACCGGACGCCTACGCCGATGATTGCTTCGCCAGCCAAACCACCGACTTTTCCGAGCGACCGGTATGTAACTACGGCAAGGGGAAAACTAAGGTGGCGTTGGTGGGTAACTCCCACGCCGGACATTGGTTGCCGGCGGTGCAAATTATGGCCGACCGCAATGACTGGAGCGTGGACACCTATGTGGCCAGCCGTTGCGCGGTGATGGCTGAAGAACAGGATTTCGACTCGGAGGCGAAGACCGAAGGGTGCGCCGAGTATGAAGACTGGGTGACCAAGCAGTTCCGTGAGAAGGGCTATGACCTGATCATCACCTCGAACCGCCAATCACTGCCGGTGGAAGGTTATTCGCTGGATGGCAGCGAGAAGCCAGCCGAAGAAGCCTATAAGCAGACGCTGAAAGACTGGAAGGCCACTGGTGCGAAAATCATGGTCATCCGCGATACCCCGTGGCCCGGTGAAACCATGAAGAACGTGCCCGACTGTGTTGCCGCCGCCGATGAAAAAGCGGTCACGAAATGCAGTGCGGACCGGGACAGTTGGGAACCGATG
Source organism: Glutamicibacter sp. PS (assembly GCA_031317595.1). GTDB lineage: Bacteria > Actinomycetota > Actinomycetes > Actinomycetales > Micrococcaceae > Glutamicibacter > Glutamicibacter endophyticus. The sequence continues at coordinate 1,171,464 of JANCMB010000001.1, read as the reverse complement.
GATCCGCAGTATCAGGCGGTCGCGGCGCTGAAAGACCCCGATATTGGGCGGGTGAACCTCAACGACGCGTTCTGCAAGGATGAAACCTGTTACAGCGTCATCGGTGGCGTGATCGCCTACTTTGACCACTCGCATTTGAGCGAAACGTTCTCCGCCAGCCTTTCGGGGAAACTCGAGAAACGAATGCGTGAAGAGCTACCGGATTCATCTCTCTGGGTGCGTTAGCGGCCGTGAGCAAGGCGAAACAAGGGTGTAACACCAGGTGGTGAGAAGTCACCAGAACGAAACACTTGCGCAGTTAAGGTGAAACATCGGCCCGCAATGATGGAATCACGGTTTACGGCAACGAAGACGTGAACTGTGAGACAACTTTTCATCACTGTGATCCCAAGAGGGGATAACCTGCCATGGACCTTTCAACCGCTGATTTATGGACGCTGCTGGCTGCGGCGCTCGTGCTTCTGATGACACCGGCACTCGGACTGTTCTACGGTGGCATGACTCGTTCGACTGGCGTCATCAACATGATGCTGATGAGCTTCTCGGCCGCCGCACTAAGCGCAGTGGTCTGGGTTCTCTGGGGCTACTCGTTGGTGGCCGGACAACCGGCCATTGCCGGATTCATCGGCAACCCCCTCAGCGAATTTGCACTGGAGAACACCGACCCGGCTGACCTGCTGGCCGCCGGATTCGCTGGAACCTTCGCCATGATCGCGGTGGCTATTATCTCCGGCGCCATCGCCGACCGTACGCGCTTCAGCGCATGGTTGATCTTCGTGCCGGTATGGGTTTCGCTGGTTTACGCACCGGTGGCCTTCTGGGTCTGGGGTGGCGGGCTGCTCAGTGCAGACGGTGCCATTGGAAGCATCTTCGGTGAAGCCATCGACTACGCCGGTGGTGCCGTGGTTCACACCAATGCCGGTATCGCCGCTCTGGTTCTAGCCCTGAAGCTCGGCCAGCGCCACAACTTCCATGATCGTCCGCAGCCACACAACACCCCGTTGGTGATGCTCGGTGCCGCGCTGCTCTGGTTCGGATGGTTTGGATTCAATGCTGGTGCTGCCACCACCGTCGAGGAAGCCGGCCTGATCTGGGTCAACACCTTGGCCGCTCCGGCCACCGCAGTTCTTGGTTGGGTTGTTATCGAACGAGTTCGTGGCTCGCGCCCCACCTCGACCGGTGTCGCCTCCGGCCTGGTCGCCGGTCTGGTGGCCATCACCCCGGCATGTGCCAACGTTTCTCCGGGTATGGCCCTGGTGTTGGGCTTCGTTGCCGGTGCCGCCTCGAGTTGGGCCGTGAATCTGAAGTGGAAGCTGGGCTACGATGACTCGCTGGACGTTGTCGGAGTGCACGTGGTTGCCGGTTTGATCGGCACCGTGGCCCTGGGCTTCATTGCACTGCCGAGCGAGGAAAGTGCCGGCGGACTCTTCTATGGTGGCGGGTTCCAACTGCTGGTCTCGCAGCTTGTGATGTGTGCAGTGGTCATTATCTTCTCGGCGGTAGCCACCTGGGTGATCGCCACCGTCATCAACAAGATCGTCCCATGGCGTATCAGCGCTGAACAGGAACAGGCTGGTATCGACAGCCACGAACACGACGAAGAAGGCTACCAGCTGCAGCGCTAACCACCAGCTGACAGGCAGCTCGCGTATCGCATCAGAAGCGGCCGAGCCGACAAGGAGCAAATCCTTGTTGGCTCGGCCGCTGTTTTGTGTCGCGAGAATGAAAGGTAACTTCTTGGTTGCGTCTTGGCCTCAACAATTCCAAGGTCTTGAATTAATGGCGGTCTCGTGTCATGGTGGGGTTTCATCACTCACAACCGGCGCGTGAATATCATCGGCGTCTGCCAAGGAAGACGTGTCGCGCCCGAAAGAGGGACCATGACGTACCGTCACCCGAAATTCATACTGATGTTGCTAGCCATCGTGGCATCGCTGAGCATGGTGGTATCTCCGGCTGGAGCTGGTACCGTGGCCACACCGTCGACTGTCATCGAGGAATCAGAGGCCAACGCAGCATTCGTCGGATCGGCCACGACCACCGCAAACCTGCATCTGCGTTCGCAACCCACGAGCAGCTCGACCTCGCTCGGCGTCATCGCCAACGGCAGTAAAATCTGGCTCACCGGTAGCGTGAGCGGCGACTGGGCCAAGGCCATCTGGGGCTCAAGAAATGGCTGGGTCCACACCAACTACATCAGGTACGGCACGGCGAGCACCAGCCAATACCGCTACGCGCAATACACCGGCGCCACCTACGATCGCGCCGACAGAGCCACCAGCCAGCGAGTGGGAACGATCCGCAAATACACCAAGGTCGAATACCGGGCCTGGGACGCGGTGAATAAGCGCGACAACATTAAACTCAACGGACGCTGGGTCTGGACCTCGGCCACCAACCGCTATCCACCGACGAACGAGTACCGCTACGCCCAATACACGGCCACCGTCTATGACCGAGCCGATCCCGGCAGCGATAAGGCCGTCGGCACGCTCCACGTGGGCACCAAGGTGAAATTTGCGACCTGGAATGCGACGCACCGGCGTGATGAGGTCTGGCATAACGGGCGCTGGGTGTGGGCCTCGAACACCGATCGCAGCGCACCGCGTGCCGAATACCGCTACGCCCAACGTAACGGAGCCACCTACGACCGGGCGGATAAGAACACCGCGCAACGGGTGGGTAGCATCGCCTGCGGTACCAGGGTGCGCTACTCACGGTGGAGTTCGGTCAACCGCCGAGACGAGGTCTGGCACAACGGGCGCTGGGTGTGGACCGACGTCACCAACCGTCCGCAACCGGACTGTGTGCCACCGACCACCTCGGTCGACCCCTATGGCCGTTTCACCGAACATCGTGTGCCGTTGCGAAAAACTCCGAAAGCCTACCCCTATGACTCCGCGATCCTCTGGATGAACCCCGGCATGAAGGTTACGGTCACCGGTACGGCGCCTGGTGGCTGGGTACGGGTGAACTACGGCAAGTACACCGGTTACGTGATCGCAGCCAACGATTTGGTACGCGCAGCCCCTTATTCGGTGGCCGTGTATGGAACCTTGCGCACCGGACAGTCGGCGTACAACGTCATGGACGGTTGGCAACAAAAAGTCATGGATCAACGTATAGCCAATACCTCGCTATATCAACTGTGGAACCCGAATTGGACCTTCTTGACCGATGGACCCAAGAGCGTGGTGGCCGAGCAGTTCCAGTATTCACCGTCACGAGGACCGGGCATGCTGGAGAAACTCGACGTCTATGAAAGCCAGCTCAAATACGATGGTCGTCCCATGTATACCCGCCAGCGGGTGACGATGACCGATGGTTCACAATCTTGGACCTATAAGACCACCGACTTTTCGGAGCGGGTGGTCAAGGAGTCCGGCCGCTATATCGACTCCGGTGACTTCCTCAAACGCTCGTAGCCAACGGCTACGAGACCTGAAGGGATTGACGATTCTGATGAAAACGATCCATAAAATTACCCTCGCTGCCGCAGCCTTATTCGCGGTCAGCTCCAGCGGAGTGCTCCTAGGGGATCAGGCCGATCGCGCGGTAGCCGGATCACCGGGGGATCAGGCCTTGCGCAGCACCGCCGACGTGGCGGCCAAGGATCCGCAAACCGGCGCACAGGTGCACACCGACACAAAGGCCAATGTGCTCAAGGACCTGGGGGAGCCGGGCAAACTCACCGTTGACGGGCAAACGGAGCCTTCCTTCGAGATCACCGTCCATAGCGTTAAGGCGCTCGATAGTTGCGAACTGCGCGGCTATGGTACGACCATTACGCCGGAGAACGGAATCTTCCTTCTGCTTGAGGTCAGCGCCCGGCTCGACGCCTCGGCCGCCAAGGCGGTGAAAGAAGAGATCGCCCTGATGCCACTGGACGCCTCGGTCTTCGCGACTTCTGCGGGTCCCGGTGCGGCCTTGAATAACCAGCTCGACACCGTCGCCAGTTATTCCTGTGCTCTGGAGAATCCGCTGGACATTGCCGTTGGAGCCGGCAAAGAGGTGCGCGGACAACTGATGCTTGACTCGCCGTACGCCACCGGTCAGGTGATCTATGACCCGGATCAGACCGGCGGTTGGACATGGAGCTTCTAGGGCTGCAGGAATGACCACGGCAGCACATCACGCTCCGGCTGGAATTTCCAGGCCGGAGCGTTGCGGCCACGACGAAAAGAAGAGACACTGGGCTCGCCAGGAATCCAGAACCGCCACGGGAACTGTGGCCCACCGGCTTCCAACGCGACACCCACGCGCGGCCCGCGGGCGAAATGTGTGGGAGCGCTAGCTGGCGGTTCCCACTCAAAGGGATCTTCGCCCAGATCTCGCCCGTTGTGCTCCGCGCGCGTGACCCCTAGGGCCTGGCCGAGATTGCCAGGCCCGCGGGCCAGCTGGTGGTCGCTAATCCCGCTGGTGCGTCGCGCCCGGGCTAACGCCACACCCTCAATGACTTCTCCAGCGCGCAGCAGGACCGCAGAGGCGATGCCCGGCGGGGAGCAGACAAGATTCAGGGCGTAATGGATCCCATAGGACAAATACACGTAGGCGCACCCCGGTTCTCCGAACATTGCGGCATTGCGTTCGGTACGCCGGTTCCGCGAATGCGACCCGGCATCGTAGGGCCCGGGCGTGCCCACTCCGTGATAGGCCTCGACCTCCGTAAGCCGTATCCCCACCACGCCCTCGACGCTGTTCACGCGCAGCACCCCGCCCAGTAGCTTCGGTGCAACCTCTAATGCGTCGGCTTCGAATAAGGTTCGATCCATCCATCCAGTATCGCCCGGACTCGTTCTCTACCTAGGGCGCGAGGCCCAGTGCGAGTGTCGCGACCTACTATGCACCCGCCGAGGCGAGCTACGCGTTGAAGCTCCGGTAGCTGGATCAATAGTGCTCACCTAGAGCGGCTGTGGTGTTTTTATGTGAGAACCGTGAGAATTATTGGGCGCGCTGGCTTCCGGTGCTTTCATTACCTAGCGTGGCAAACATCCAGCACGTTTTGGATCAGAGCTAGGAGTGTGCATTGACTAACGAACCAGCCCAGCAATCTTCGCCGACCCCAACCCCTAAAATTTCCGGTCCGGGCCAGGACAGCGAGAGCTTAACGACGGCCCAAGGCGCACCGGTCTACGACACCGATCATTCTCTGAAGGCCGGCGAGCGCGGCCCCACCTTGCTGCAGGATCACCACCTGCGCGAGAAGATCATGCACTTTGATCATGAGCGTATTCCCGAGCGAGTGGTGCATGCGCGCGGAGCCGGCGCCCATGGTGTCTTCACCAGTTACGGCAACGCCGAAGAATTGTGCCAAGCCGACTTTCTGAAGCCCGGGCGGGCCACACCCGTTTTCGTTCGCTTCTCCACGGTGGTTGGATCACGAGGGTCCATGGATACGGCCCGTGACACCCGTGGCTTTGCCACCAAGTTCTACACCGAAGAGGGCGTCTTCGACCTGGTGGGCAACAACATCCCGGTCTTCTTCATTCAGGACGGCATCAAATTCCCCGACGTGGTGCACGCGGTCAAACCGCACCCGGATCTGGAGATCCCTCAGGCGCAGTCCGCCCACGACACCTTCTGGGATTTCGTCTCCCTGCACACACCGGCGCAGGCGCACACCATGTGGAATATGAGCGATCGCGGCATCCCGCGCTCCTACCGGATGATGGAGGGATTCGGTGTTCACACCTTCAGGGTGATCAACGCCGAAGGCCGGTCCTCACTGGTGAAATTCCATTGGAAGCCTCGCCTTGGCGTGCACTCGCTCACCTGGGAAGAAGCCCAGCTCGCCGCGGGTGCCGACCCCGACTTCCACCGGCGTGACCTCGCAGAGGCCATCGATGCGGGGCAGTATCCAGAGTGGGAATTGGGGGTGCAGATCTTCCCGGACGATGGGACCGCCGTCTTCGAGGGGATCGACCTGCTCGACCCGACGAAGTTCGTCCCCGAAGAACTCGCCCCGGTACAGGCACTGGGAAAGATGCAGCTGAACCGGAACCCCGAGAACTACTTTGCCCAGACCGAACAAGTTGCCTTCCACCCGGGTCACCTTGTCCCGGGCATCGACGTGACCGACGACCCGCTATTGCAGGCCCGGCTCTTCTCGTACTTGGATACGCAGATCACTCGTCTTGGCGGGCCAAACTTTGCGCAGATTCCGATCAACCGGCCCCATTCGCCGGTCAACGACATGTTCCGCGACGGTTACCACCAACACAATGTGCCGCAGGGGATCGCACCCTACAAACCCAACTCCATGGATGGCGGGTGCCCATACCTGGCGCAGGTCACCTCCGGCGAGCACGCCCCGCTGGACTTCCCGCAAGAGTTACCGGCCGCGCAGAAGCTGCGTAAGGAACCAGCGAGCTTCTCCGACCACTACAGCCAGGCGCGATTGTTTTATCAAAGCATGACCGCCCATGAACGCGCCCACATTCAACAGGCGTACTCGTTCGAACTCGGCAAGTGCACCGATAACACCGTGCGTCAGCGCCAAATCGACTGTCTGGCACAGATCGACGGGGAGCTGGCCGCCACGGTGGCAGGCGCACTGGGGCTGGAGGCACCGGCGGTGGGCGAAGAACCCTCAGCCACAGAGACCAGCCCGGCCCTTTCGCAGATCGGCGGGACCTGGCCGGTCGATGGCCGGAAGGTTGGGATCGTATTCAACCGCGGCAACGAGGATGGACTGGAGCAGATCACCCAGGCGCTCGCCGATCGCGGCATGAGTCCGCTGTTGGTGTCCTCGCAGGGCGGGAAGACCGCCGCCGGCCAGGAAATCGATCGCACCTACCTTACCGCCCGATCCATCGAGTTTGACGCGCTCATCCTCATCGGACCGTTGCCACCGGCAGGAGACTCCGTAGTTCCGCTCGACGCCAAGGCGGGGGCACCCTCGGCCGGTGCGGTCCCGCTGGATCCCCGCGTGTCCTTGCTGGTGAACGAGGTCTACCGGCACAGCAAGGCGATCCTCTGCCTCGATGGGCAGTGCGATGGGTTGCTGGACGCCGCGGGCATTGTGGATGACGCGCCCGGGGTTGGAACCGTCGAGCTCTCCGCGGTAGGGGATTCGATGGAAGAGCTGTTGGCATCGCACCGTGCCTGGGAGCGCTTCCCGGTCGCTGAGTAATGACGTCAAAGTCTCAGTGGGATGCGGCCGCCTTGCGGGGTCGCATCCCACAGTGATGCTGTGCATCCTGACAGTTCCCCGCGAGTGCTGGGTTCGCGGCACGCTGCTCAGTATGTTCAAAGCAACACAGAGTGGATGGGTAGTACTTCGAGTAACGGGAGGAAGCTCAATGAGGTCGAAGAGAGTTCGGCGGCAACGTGGTGTTGTGGCCCTCATCTGCGGCGGGTTGGCCTTGGCGTTCAGTGGGTGTGCCTCGTCGTTGCCGATGGATCCGGAAGGAACGCTGGATTCGGTGCGCAACGACACCCTGCGCGTGGGCGTCACCCCGCATGAGCAGCTCGTGAAGATCGATGGCGGTTCCTTGGGCGGTCGCGATGTGGAACTGAGCAAGGAGTTCGCCGCGCATCTTGGAGCTCAGCCGGAATTTGTGCTCGGCGGCGAAGAAAGCCTGGTGAAAAAGCTCGAGGAAAACGAGCTGGATCTTGTGGTTGGGGGAATCAGCAGTAAAACCCCGTGGTCGGAGAAGGTAGGAATCACGCGTCCCTATGCCGAGATCACCGACGAGAAGGGTAAGAAGGAAAAACTGGTGCTCTTGGTCCCGCCGGGGGAGAACGCCTTCTTGAGTGAGCTGGAATATTTCCTTGACCAGACTCAGGAGATGCCATGATCCCCGAAGCCGGCACTCATTTACCGCGCGAACAACAACAGCAGATGCGCCGGGCTACCCGTCTCGAGTGGGCCAGCATCGGATATGCGGCCTGCACAATTACCGCCGTGGCGCTGGTGGTCGGTAACTCGCAGGCCATGCGCACGGCTTGGGTGGAAGACATGCTTTCCGTTCTTCCGCAGCTGGCCTTTCTGATCGCATGTCTTGTGGTGCGTAAGCCACGGCGCCCAACCCATCCCTATGGCTATCACCGCAGCATGAGCGCCGGACACCTCGTCGCCGGCGTAGCCTTGCTCGCAGTGGGTGCGATGCTGGTGTATGAAGCGGTGTCGGGTCTGGTCAAGGCCGAGCATCCCACCATCGGTACCATGAATCTTTTCGGCCACACCATCTGGCAAGGCTGGTTGATGATCACCGTCATGGTCGTGCTTTCGGTACCGGCGGTGATCCTCGGCCGGTTGAAGATCAAGGCGTCGAAGCCGCTGCACAACAAACTGTTACATGCGGACGCGAAGATGGCCAAGGCCGACTGGCAGACCAACCTGGCATCGGTTATCGGTGTTGGAGGCATTGCCTTTGGTATCTGGTGGCTGGACGGTGCCGCGGCACTGGTGATTTCCGCCGGCATCATTCAAGACGGATGGACGAACACGAAGTCGGCGGTCGTGGACCTGCTAGATCGCCGAGCCACCTCTTTCGATGGCACCGATCCGCACCCGTTGATTACTGCGATGGAAGCGCAGCTGAAGACCTATGGGTGGATCGAGGACTTTGCCATCCGTGCCCGAGAGCTGGGTCAGGTGATGCATATTGAAGCCTTCGTGGTACCTATTGTCGGCGAGCTCACTGAGGATCGGTTGTATCAGGTGCGAGAGGACCTAAAAGAGGCGGACTGGAAGGCCTACGACGTGGTTATCGCACCAGTCGATGAACTGCCGGACTTTGCGCTCCAACCTCGTGAGGTGGCCTAGTGACAAACACGTTCAAGTTCACCGTACACGAAGGTCTTTTTAGTGGGACCAATGGAGACCCGCCAATGTCTAATGGATCCCGCTGCACTCATGGAATGCGACAGGTGCCTTCTCGGGCCGGTATCGTAGCCGCTCGCTGCCCTGAGTGAGCTCAGCTGACCCTAGCCTTTGTGGTGGCACCGGGCGCTCAACCGGCAGTGTCCGCAACCGCGGTAGTTCCACAAGGGCGCGCCAGTCCGTCATGTGACGATTGGTGGTTGTGCGCGGCACGTGAGCGCTCGATTCCTTGCGGCCCAGTAGGGCCGGAGAACGATGACGGGCACTGACGTCTTCACCGCGCGGTCACCGCGGCCAGTGGGTGGAAGTTGCGGCTCCGCCTGCGTTACTGGGGACGGAAAGCTGCTCGATAGGCCAAGGGGGATGTGCCGATAATGCGGGCGAAGTGGTGACGCAGTGTCACGGCGGTTCCAAAACCGCTCGAATCTGCGATCTTCTCGACCGAGAGATCGGTTGTCTCCAAGAGGCGTTGGGCATGCCGGATTCTGTGGCGAAGTAGCCACTGTTGCGGTGTGGTGCCGGTTTGAGCGCGAAAATGTCAGTTGAGACTGCGCACGCTTAGAGCCGCGTGCTCGGCGATGTCCTGAAGGCTCAGTGCACGGTGTACGTTGGCGGACATCCAACGCATGGTTGATTCCAACGTCGATGTGCCGGTCGTTGCCGGCCAGGTGTGTTCGATGAACTGGGCCTGCCCGCCGTCGCGCTGCAACGGCATTACCGTGGCGCGGGCGGTGGCCGCAGCCATGTCCGCGCCTAAGTCTTGGTGGACTAAATGGAGGCACAAATCCAACCCGGCCGCGACCCCCGCTGAGGTCAATACTGCACCGTTGTCAATGAAAAGGACGTTGCTGTCTATCTCCACCTGCGGATGCCGACGGGAGAGCTCATGAGCGTGTTGCCAGTGGGTAGTCGCGCGCTGCCCGTCGAGTAGACCCGTCGCGGCAAGTGTGAAGGCGCCAACGCATATTGAGGCGAGTCGTGCACCGCGCTGAGCAGCTGCGCGCAGAGCCAGCGTTACCGGGGCAGGGGGAGTGTCGAGGAAGTCCGCGTGGGCCGGGAGGATAATTGTGTCCGCCTGGGCTACGGCCTCGAGCCCGTGCTGGAGTTGAATGTGAAAAGAGCCGTGACCCGAGGAGGTCGTGACGGTTCGATGTGGCGCGCAGACCTGAATTCGATAATGCTCGAGGCTAGCAACTTCATTGGCTGCACCGAATACCTGACCCGGGATTGAGAGTTCAAACGGAAGGACCCCGTCAAGGGCGAGCACAGCCACATTCATCTTGGCTAGATATTAACGTATCGTGGCAGTCTGGCCACTGTTGGTGGGTTGAAATCTGCTCCAGAATCGAGTTAACCCCGCAAAATCGGGGATGAAAAATCGGGGATGAACCCGCCCGCCCTGAGGAGCCCACCATGAACGTCCTTACCGCCGATCTGCGTACCATTTTTCACATGCCGCAGACGGAATTATCGTCCCAGGCCCTGGATTTTGTTGCCGCGATTGAGCCCGGTTTCCTTTATCGGCACAGCCTACGCAGTTACCTCTTCGCCCGGGAACTGGCAGGCCAGCAGGAATTACGCCCTGGTGCAGACTATGATGACGAAACTCTGTTTTTAAGCTGCTTGCTTCACGACGTTGGACTCTGCGAAACAGGTAATGGAAATCAGCGATTCGAGGTCGACGGCGCGGATCTGGCTGCCCGGTTCCTTAAAGAACACAGCGTGGACGAGGAGCGTATTTCGGTGGTGTGGGATGCTGTGGCCTTGCATACCTCAGATGGAATCGCACACCGCAAGGGACCGGTAGCCGCCTTGACCCAGGCGGGAGCCGCGCTCGATGTGCTAGGTCGGGACAGCGCGCAATTGCCGTCCGACTTTGCTGAGCGTGTTCATGCGGCCTTCCCGCGGGAAGACTTGGCCTATGCGATCACCGACGCGATCCTTACACAGGCGACGGATAATCCCGCGAAGGCTAGTCCGTTGAGCTTCCCAGGACAGGTACTTCGTCGGCATCTACCGGCCGGTGAACTGCCTGACTGGCAGGATTTGATCATGCAGTCGGCGTGGGGCGACCAGCCCATCACGCGTGCGTAATGCCACGGACGATCCCACCATTCCGTCCCGGTCGTAGGCCCGGTCATTCGCGGCAGGTGCCGCCACGCACATCGCTCGTGGGTTGTGATTGAACCTATGGTGGCCATCGGGCGATCAGTACATGGAGGGCTTGAAAGTGAGGATCTTAGTGCTACTCCTGATTCTCCAACGCGTCGAGTAGTGTTTGCGTATCGAGAGCGGGTTGGCGGTGAAGCACCTCCAGTTGATGTAGCGTGCTCGGCTCGAAATCCGGGTCGGCGGAGGCGACCGCTTGCCTAGCGATGGCCACGCGGTAGTTCGCTGCAAATGCATCTCCGTCCGTGGAGGCCACGCATGAGTCGGAGGCTACGCCAGCCAGAATCAGGGAGCCGATCTGGTGGGCGCGGAGCAGTTCATCGAGGCCAGTCTGCCAAAACGCGCTATCGCGGTGTTTGATGATCTGCGGGCAATCACCGATGTGCAGTTCGGGCAGGTTGCGGGTCTGTTCGGTTCCTTCGAAGAGGAAACCTTGGTCGTCTTCTAACATGCTCAGAGTCCAGGTGGACTTATCGCGTTGGTGGATGGTGCGTACGTTGACGATCAGCAGCCCGTGATCCCGCGCCGCATCTATGAGTCGGTTGCATTCGTCGACCACCTGCCGTCGTTGTTGAGCTAACTCCGGTGCCTCGAAGAAGGCATTTTGCATATCGATCAGAATCAGGGCGGGCTGCCTAAAATACTCCGGTTTCCAGATTCTCAACGATATCCTCACCCTCAATGCGTTGGGGATCGCCGTAAGTCACGATCCCAAGTACAACTAGGGCGGCACTGAGTACCATGTGCCTAAGGTGCGCCGCCGAGCCCCGCCAGCACCTACCGACGGGACCCGCGATTACCTACGTGCTCAGGAGCCAGCGTCGGTGCCACCCTGCGGGTGGTCGAGCTTGCTGGGCCCTTTGAGTAGCCGGTACAGCCCCCAGACCGCCATGAGGGCACCCCAGGCCACGCCGATCCACATGGGCGTTAGTGACGTGGCCGCGCTCTGCGAAATGAGCAGGAAGGTAAGGAAGAAACCGGCGACGACAATGCCGCCGATGAGCAACCACAGACCGCGGCGTGGCCGGTGCGGCGACTCCTGTGCATTTGGTGAGGTCATGTTCTTTGTCCTTCCTTCCGCCACGTGGCTTGTGCGCTGGGTCTGTGGTGGTGCTGTCAGATGCAGTTGGTAGTAGAAACTGTCCGTCTACCGCTAACCACGTGCTAGCTGTTGCGGAGCATATCGACGAGCTCCTGCTTACGCTTATTCGAGTAATTTTTCAGGCCGATTTCTTTGGCCCGAGACTTGAGTTCATCCACGGTCCAGTCTTCGTAGCTACCGGATTTTCCACCGCGCTTGCCCACTTTCGAGCGTCCGTCACGAGCCGCGGCGTTAGCGATGCGTGCCGACTTCTGCTTGGAGTTCCCCTCCTCGCGCAACTCGTCGTACAGTTCTTCGTCCTTGATGCGGCTGGAGTCGTTCGTGCTTGCCATATTCTCACCTCTCGCCTGACCATAGGTTGCTCGAAGCTTGCGCTCGTTAACGTACAGGCTAGGCAACCATGCCCGGGCGCGCTAGAGCATTCAGGCATCTGTAAGATACGGGCCGACCGTTGGGAATGAGCAGGCAGTTTACATAGCACAAGTCCCCCCAAACGGGTAGCGCTCAACCCCAAAGCACAGCATATTTCGGGAGTTTTCTGGGCAGAGTGGTCTTGTAGCGTCTTTCACCGGGTGAAACTCTGATGACATGGGTTTAGCGCCCGGGTGACCGCCCGCCACATGGACGTATCGGCCCTCGGTCGACAGAAGGGGGATTGCCATGAGCAGCTTTGGTATTGAAGAAGAATTTTTCATGTTGGATGCCGAGACTGGGCTTCCCGCCGAACCGGACCCGAACCCTTTCAAGGAATTGCTCGACGCGCAACGCGCTGGGCAGGTGCAACATGAATTGTTGGCGTGCCAGCTCGAATATGCCAGCGCGATCTGTGAGGACAGAAATCAGGCCATCGAAGAACTCAGCAGTTTTCGTCACGCCTTGGCGCAGCACGCCGAAGGATCCTCGATGATTGTCGCCGGGCTCGGCGCGGCTCCAATGATCGCGCAGAAGAGTTCAGCCGTCACTAATAATCAGCGTTATCGCGAGATCGACGCGTCAATACCGGGAATCACCAACGAGCACTACATGTGTGGATTACATATACATGTCTCGATCCCAGATCGGACAGCCGGGGTTATCGCACTGAACTTTCTGCGGCCGTGGCTACCGCTTTTGTGTGCACTGGGTGCGAATTCACCCCTCTGGCGTGGCACCGACAGTGGGTTTTTGTCTTGGCGGAATATTCACTACCGGAAGTGGTCGGTGCAGGGGATCCCGCCAGCCTTTGCCGACGCGGCCGATTACGAGCGGCGCCTACAGACCCTTATCCAGACCGAGGCGGTAACCGACCAAGGACACATCGGGTGGTCCGTGCGGCTATCGGAAAACCACCCGACCATCGAATTACGTGTGGCAGACTCCCAACTTCGCGCGCAGGAGTCGGTACTCCTGGCCGTGCTAACTCGCGCGCTGGTCGACACAGCGTTGCAATCAGGCAGCGAGCTGCCGCAGTTCTTGCCCGAAGTACTGGATCTTGCCTTCTGGCAGGCGGCGAAGCATGGGCTGACCGGAAATCACATTAACCCCTGGGACGGTTGCACGGTCACTCCGCGAGACCTGATGTCTAAGCTACTGCGCACCTGCGAGACGGCGCTACGCGCCAGTGGGGACTACGACTTTGCGGTGCATTCGCTACGCAACATTCTGGAGGTTGGAAATGGCGCAGTGCGCCAACGAGAAGCCTTTGCACGAGGCTCCATCAGTCAGGTACTGGCCAATGCGCACAGCGAGATGCGCATGTAAGTAGTACCGCTGGCCTGGGCCAGACAGACCGCGTGGCCCTAGCCAACGAGGTGCAGATAAAACGGTGCGCAGGACCGAAGCATTGCTTCGGTCCTGCGCACTTGGGTTATGGCAGGTTAGGGCTTGCGCGTCTCGGCGCTGATGAACCAGGCCTGCTGTTCAAGGGCGGCGATGTACTCGTGCAGAATATCCGCGGTGGTTGGGTCCGCCTCGTCCACCGGATCATGTACCTCACGCATGACCCCGACGGTTGCTTCCAAGGCCTTGACGATGAGGTCCACGGCGTTGGTGGTCAGGATCTCCCCGTTCGAAGGCTGATCCAGTTCGGTGTACTTGGTGATGGTGGCGGCCAGCCCGTCCGGAGTTACGTGCATGGCACGCATACGTTCGGCAATCTCGTCGGAACCGCGGCGAGCGATGGCGACGATCTCATCGAGATTCTTATGAAGATCTCGGAAGTTGGGGCCCACGACGTTCCAGTGGATCTGCTTGCCTACCAGCTGCAAGTCGAGCAGTTGAATCAGCACCGACTGCAACGAGTCGCGCAGGACTGCCGGGGCGACGAAGCCACCTTCAGCATTTTCTTTGCGGGTTTTGCTCGCCGGAGTGCTTTTCGTGTTCGACATGTTTTCTCCCTTGCAGTGAAGTTGAGATGGCGGACGGTGGGTGTTAAGAACGCACCGTCTGTTTCGGACGTTACTAGGGCTGTGTCGGGAGCGAAAACCAAAACCTAAATTCTCATGTGTTTCCAAGGTTCCCTTTAGGAGGAGCAAAGCGAGTGTGCATTGACGCGGGAGGTCGTGCCTTCGCGCCGACGTCGGGTCTACTGGTTGGTGCACGTGATGAGCGGGCATTCTGCCCCCGAAATTTCGGCATTTTCCGTTATGCCGTTGATTTAGTGTTGCCGGTCAGCGAATCACAAGGCGCGCCCCGTAGCGTCGTCAGTATGGGCCGTAGTTAATGGCGGTGCGGGCAAGGTGTCCGTGGCGTACGGGACGAAGAAAACCCTCATCCTGGCCTCTTGTAATACGTCAATCCACAGTCTTGAGCAGTTTTGATCGCTCAGTGGTATTGATGCAGACAAATTGATGATAAATTCTGCCGTCGTTATCGACGGTCGGCCACAGACGCTATCCATTCGTCTACAAGTCCTGGCTGACATGAAATTTTTTTAAACTCCGCAGGTTTATCGTTCCGTTATCTGGAGTTTCAGGATAAGTTGAAATAACACTCTGCTTGCCTATTCCGGATTTCGGATTGGTGCAGTAGCGCCAATTGAAGGTCCAAAGGTGGTGCAGCGTGACTCATGGGGAGTACTCGGACAGTTACGTAGAAAGTGGAGGTTTCAAAAGTGCCAGGACGCATCGTTCGATCCAGGACCGCCGATCTAGTGGCCGAGGTACTCGGATCACGGGAAGGTCGGGAACACCTGAGCCAATATGGCTGGGTGCAGGGGATGCCCATTGTCATCGCGACGCCCAAGGAGCTATTGAGCGACACCATGGGATTGGCATCCGTGCATGGACGGGCAGTGCTTATCGCACTGCTCAATGAGGACAACGGCGAACTAAATTTCATGCACGTGTCCGTTCCAAACGCCGGGCTAGCAGTTGTTGAGGCCCACCCTGCAGACGCGACGATCCAGTCGCTGTTTGAGCAGGTGGCACACGACGGCGTTGCTACCTTCCGCGTGGAGTATTGGCAGCACAGCGCGGTCGCCCACTGGATCCCGGTGTTCGCATCGGGCGATAGTGGACGGCCGAGTAAGAAGAAGACGTCGCTCCTGTCGTAGCGGACGTTGCTTCCCAACGCGTGGTGCTCCCAATCCACGCGTCACTTATCCAGTATTCGTTTTCAGGGGTAGCTGAATCTATTGATGAAAACCGGAGCCGCCGGGGTCATCTCCAGTAGCTATCCACTTACTGGCGGCTAGTGCCGGTGCAGAAAGCGAACAGGCGGGGATCGTGCCACCGGCTCGTTCTCCGGTTCGGAGGGCACCCCACTGTGGGGTGCCCTCCTGTCTGTCAACAGACCTGCACGCCCGCGGGCGGGTGCCGCTCCTCGTCAAGCACAGCGGTTAGATCTACTGGTCACACTGCGATGTGCGAGTCAGCCGCCGCGTTGCACTGCACTAACCAGGTGATTTCTGCGGCCTTTTGCGCAAAGGCAAACACACTAGTCAGCGTATTCTCAGGTGCTTAACAGTATTGGGGCGAGCTGATTGCGAGTTCTTTAGACTGAGCCAAAGTTCAGGAGGAATTCTATGGACCATCGGGCAGTGACATTCAGCAAGCCCACCACCGTTCCGGACCCGCCGGCAGAAACCTCATGGTGGCCGGGCGCCGACGCCGTTCTTGAAGCGGCCACGCAGAGTGACGGCAGCCCCGAACCGATGCTGCGGGCCTTGGCAGCAGACATCATGGATCCTCCCGTTCCGGGAACGGGACAGACCCGCGGATTGTGGGAGATGCTGGCGACCGTTGCGGCCATTGACTTGGTGGCGGCTCGAACCTTGGAACCGCATCTAGACGCCGCCGCTATTCTGCGCCAAGCCGATCTGCCTTGGCAGCCGGGAAGGACGTGGGGTGTTTACGCGGCCGAGGGCCCGAATATGAAACTTGAAGCGAAGCCCGCCACTCGTGGTTTCTGGACTCTGCATGGAGTCAAACCGTGGTGTTCCTTGGCCGAACGCGTCTCGCACGCGCTGATCACCGCGCACACCGCGCAGGGGCGTCGATTGTTTGCGGTGCCGATGCACGGCCTGGGTGTCAGCGTGCTTCCCTCGCAGTGGGTCAGTCGCGGTATGGCGCACCTCCCCAGTGGTTCGGTGCAATTCGACGGGGCGTGCGCCACCCCGGTGGGCGAAACGGGATGGTATCTCGAGCGTGAGGGGTTTGCCGTCGGTGGAGTCGGAGTCGCCGCCTGCTGGTTCGGGGGAGCCGTGGGTGTGCTGCGGCACCTGATTGACAGCGCCCGGCGGCGGGAACCGGACCAGCTTGCTCTGACTTGGATCGGTGAGGCCGACCGGCTCACGTGTGGCGCCGCCGAACTCTTGGGTCAGGCCGCGCTACGAGCCGACGAAGGTTCACTGGACTCACTCACGGCCGCCCGGGTCCGCGGCCATGTGGCCTCGGTGTGTCAACGGGTGTTGCAGATTAGCGCCGAGGCCACCGGCCCCGGTCCGTTGGCCACTGATGAAGTGCATGCCCGGCGCGTCGCCGACTTGGGCATCTACCTTCGCCAACATCACGCCGCCCGTGATGACGCGGCTCTCGGACGCATGGTGCTTACCGAGCGGGCCACTCAAGGGGTGTTTTCATGGTGAGCTTCAGCCATCGTGACACCGGAACCGCCGCGCAACTTTGGGCGCAGCACGGCCTGGAAGAGTTGCCGCCGATCGACCTCGCTCGAGTCTTCGACGGCGCCACACGATTGCACGTGGTGGCAGCTCACCCCGATGACGAGACCCTGGGCGCCGGCGGACTCATCCACCGCGCGCTGGGCATGGGCCTCGAGGTGACCGTCGTCGTGTGCACCATGGGCGAGGGCTCGCACCCGGACTCGACGACGCACACCCCACAACAGCTAGCAACCCTGCGTGAAGCCGAACTGCGCGCGGCCATGCAGGCGTTAGGTGAGAGCGCCGCCGGGCCGGGCAACTTGCACCTTCGCTGTCCCGGCTTGCCCGATGGCAAGCTGGCGTCCCATGAAGCAGAGCTTGAAACCCTGCTCGGTGAACTCATAGGCGAAGGTCCATGTGTGGTGGCCAGCACCTACCGCGAGGATGGACACACCGACCACGAGGTGCTCGGCCGACTGGTAGCCCGCCTAGCGGCCCAGGCGTCGGTGACCCACCTAGAATTCCCCATCTGGTACTGGAATTGGGCGCACCCGGAGAACGACAACCGTTGGACCCATTGGCACCGGCTCGAATTGCCCCAGGCCGACCACGTAGCCAAAGAAACCGCCCTCGCCGCCCACCAGAGTCAAGTCCAACCGCTCTCGGAGCTACCCGGCGACGAAGTGCTGCTCGATCGGCACGTTCTCGAGCATTTTCATCGTGCGCAGGAAACCTTCCGCGTCACCTGGCTGGGCGAGAAGGACGCTGCCGTCGCCGCACTGGTTTTCGAAGACCTCTATCTTCAGCGTGGCGACCCGTGGGATTACCGCAGTAGCCGCTACGAGCAACGTAAACAGGACATTGTGCTCGCCTCGCTACCGCGCGCCCACTACGGCGCCGTTCTGGAGCTAGGTTGCTCCATCGGGCTGCAGACCGCCGAATTGGCCGCGCGCAGCGACCGGCTTGTCGGCGTGGATGCTAGCGCC
Organism: Glutamicibacter sp. PS; assembly: GCA_031317595.1. Taxonomy (GTDB): domain Bacteria; phylum Actinomycetota; class Actinomycetes; order Actinomycetales; family Micrococcaceae; genus Glutamicibacter; species Glutamicibacter endophyticus. The sequence goes on along the minus strand of JANCMB010000001.1, from coordinate 1,153,300 downwards.
ACCGCCGTGGCCCAAGCCCTAGCCCAGGTTGCGGACCTAGCGCATGTAACCCTTGTGCAAGCGACGTTGCCCGGGCAATGGCCACCGCTCGAACCCGACTCAATGGATCTGGTGGTACTGAGCGAAATCGGGTATTTCCTAGCCGCCGACGAACTAGCCCAAACCCTCCGGCACAGCGCCGAGGTCCTGCGGCCCGGAGGCGAACTTCTACTCTGCCATTGGCTACACCCCATAGAAGGGTGGCCGCTAGATGGGCAGGCCGTGCACCGGATGGCCCAGGCCCTGGACTGGCCGCGGCTACTCCAGCACCGGGAACAGGACTTCCTGCTGGAGGTCTTCCAGAAACCCGGGGGTGAACTTGCGTAACCCCTTAGAGGCCATGGCCGTTGTCATCCCGTCACATAACGAAGAAGAACTCATTGCCGGCTGTCTACGTTCGGTGCGAACCGCCATGGACCACTTCACCGCCCAACACCCACGGGTCACCATCGGGGCCACCTTTGTCCTTGATAGCTGCACGGATCAAACCTCCCGGATCCTGCAAGACCAGATGCTAGACGACCCGCGACTATCCATGCTTGAAGTGCAGCTTGGCAATGTCGGGGCCAGCCGGGCCGCCGGAGTACGCTTCGCGCTCCAAGGACTCGGTCAACGCACGCACCCTCAATCGGTGTGGCTGGCCTGCACGGATGCCGATACACGGGTGCCGGTGCACTGGCTAACGGCCATGGCCGGTCGCCGGGCGGCCGGAGCCGACGCCGTAGCCGGAACGGTGCAGCCCGACCGGCAGGAACTGGACGCCGAACTCTACCGGCTGTGGCGCGCCGCCTACCGGCCGGTGGATGGCCACCACCATATCCACGGAGCCAACCTAGGTGTCAGCGCGGCGGCCTATGAAGCCGTCGGAGGCTTTCCGCCCTTAGCGGCCCGTGAAGACGTGGCACTAGTGGCGGCCCTGCGGACCGCCGGTTACCGCATCGACGCCTCCGCACAGTTGCAGGCCATTACATCCGGACGCCTGCGCGGCCGCTTGCGGGAAGGCTTCGCCGACTACCTGGCGGCCCTCGACAGGCAGGGGGCACGCATCGACTAATCAGCGAGCCAGATGCCCAAGGGCCGGATCCGCCGTCCCACCCGGACGATGCGCCGACCATGCCACTGACACCCTAGAACCCGAGGTGCTTGATGAACAAACCAGATCTTCCCACCCGATCGGTCGGCCTGCTGGCAGACCCCGGCATTGCGCAGTCCCTGGCCGACCGGGTCGTCGAACGCCTAGAGGAAAAGCTCAACGAGACCCACCTCGATCATGCCCGATGGAGGGTCGCCGTCGACTCGGTGACCCTACCGATGAACGACTCCGGCGAGGTCATTCTCAATAAACACGTATCGGAAATGCGCGAGAAGTTTGGCTGGGACTTCGTCATCTACCTGACCGACGTGCCCCAGTACGAACAGGGCCGTCCGGTGCGCTCGATCATCAATACTCGTTTCGCGGCGGCTACCGTGGTCCTGCCAAGCCTCGGACCTCCCCGCCGCCGCTCGGTCATCAAAGCCTTTATGGAAGTTCTCGCCGAACTCAACGGCAGCCCAAAGCCCGGGCCCGAACCCGCTCCGCTAGTTAAAGCCCTGAGCGTCAAGGGGCGACTGGATGACGCCAATGATGCCGGAGATCACTGCGACAGCATTGAAGGATTGCGCGGACGAATCTGGCTCGTGATGGGAATGATCCTCGTTAATCGTCCTTGGCGGCTGGTGCCGCGGCTTTCCTCGGCGCTCGCCGGTGCGGCGGCTACCGGAGCGTTTGGCGTGTTTTATACGAGTATCTGGTCCATGGCTGACTACCTCAGTCCGTGGCGGTTGGGTCTGATCACGGTCTTGAGCATCCTGGTGCTCAGCACTTGGTTGTTGTTCCATAACCAGTTATGGGAAAGGCCCACGGGCACACGACGAAAGGAGAAACTGCTGCTGTATAACGTAGCGACGGTGTTCACCGTGGTGTTGGCGGCCGCCGCCATGTATGCGCTGTTGTTTATCGCGTTACTACTGGGTTCGCTGGTCATCATCGATCAGGCGTTCCTGTCTTTTGAACTCGACCATGAGGCGACGATCCGTGAGTATCTGAACCTGGCATGGCTTGCCGCCTCGCTCGGTACGCTCGGCGGAGCCATCGGTTCGAGCTTCGACGAAGTGCAGTCCGTGCAGCGTGCGACCTTCAGCCAGCGGGAGTATGAACGGCGAAACCTCGAGCTCGATTCCTCGGCGGATGACTTGCGGGATCGGTAGCCGGCGTGGTGCGCGGCAGAGGGAAGACACACCAAGGGCGCCAACAATCCGGACGGATTACTGGCACCCTGGGTGTGTGGCGACTATGGGGTGGCTTTACCGCCGTTGACGTTGAGCGTCTCGCCGATCACATAGCTCGATTCGGCCGAGGCAAGGAACACGTAGGCCGGAGCCAGTTCCACCGGTTGTCCGGCACGGCCCAATGGCACATTGTGCCCGAATGTCGGCAGCTTCTCCTTCGGTTGGCCATCCGAGACCTGCAATGGCGTCCAAATTGGGCCCGGGGCCACCGCATTCACGCGGATACCCCGAGGTGCCAGTTGCACGGCCAGGCCCTTGGTGAAGGCGTTGATCGCGGCCTTGGTTGAGGCGTAATCCAACAAGGTAGGGGAAGGCTCGTAGGCCTGAACCGAGGTGGTGTTGATGATGCTTGCGCCCTGCGGTAGATGCTTCAAGGCGGCGCGGGTGATGGCGAACATGGCCACGATATTCACCTGGAAGGTTTCAATCACCTGCTGGTCGCTGAGGTCTTCGAGCCGTTCAATGGCGATTTGCTTGCCGGCGTTGTTCACCAGAATGTCGAGACCTCCGAGCTGACGGGCCGCCTCATCGGCTAGCGCGTTGCGGTATTCCACCTCGAGCAAATCCCCGGGCAGGGCGACCGCTTGGCGCCCCTCGGCCTCGATGGCGCGCAGGATTTTGCGGGCGTCCTCTTCTTCGGCCGGAAGATAGGCGATGGCCACGTCGGCCCCTTCGCGGGCGAAGGCTATGGCCACGGCGGCACCGATGCCCGAGTCGCCACCGGTGATCAGCGCCTTGCGTCCCTTCAGACGTCCGGTGCCTTGGTAGCTCTCCTCACCGTGGTCCGCGCGCGGTTCGAGTTTGGCGTCGAGGCCCGGTTCGGGCTGGTCCTGCTTAGGTGGTTCGATCTTGGGGTATCGGGTGACTGGGTTATCGAGCGCCATCTGGGTCTCATTGTGTGGGGGCGTGTGCTCGGGTGTCGTCATCTGAATTCCTCCTCCGTGTGCAGGGTGTTGCTCGGATCTCTCACGCTAAGTCAGTGCACAGTGGCTCTCAACAGGTTCTCGGGACTCACGGGTAACGTTCGGGAAACATCAACGTTCTGAAAAGTCCGCGGCCCACGTGAGTGGTCGCAGGCCTGCGCCTAGCGGGTGCTCGGTGGTGACGATCGCCGGAGCGGGGCGGCCGATAGCAGAGTGAGAAAGATATTTGGCACAGCAACGCGGGTTCGATTAGTCGCTGGGCCGATTGTTGATATTCTTGTAAGTCGAGTCCTGTGCGTTTTCATGCGCGCCCACAGACCTATCGAAAGAAGTGCCCGGCACGTGTTCAATTCACTTTCCGATCGCCTGACAGCTACCTTCAAGAACCTGCGAGGCAAGGGTAAGCTCACCGAGGCCGATATCGACGGTACGGTACGCGAAATCCGCCGCGCTCTGCTGGACGCCGACGTGGCCGTACCCGTGGTGCGCGCCTTCGTGGCCCAGATCAAGGAGCGCGCCCTCGGCGCCGAGGTTTCCGAGTCGCTGAACCCGGGTCAGCAGGTCGTGAAGATCGTTAACGAGGAGCTCAAGGCCATCCTCGGCGGCGAAACTCGTCGCATCAACCTGGCGAAGAACCCTCCGACGGTGATCATGCTCGCCGGTCTGCAGGGTGCCGGTAAGACGACGCTGGCCGGTAAGCTCGCCAAGCACCTCAAGTCCGAGGGGCACACCCCGATGCTCGTGGCCTGTGACTTGCAGCGCCCGAACGCAGTCAAGCAGTTGCAGATCAACGGTGAGCGAGCCGGTGTGCCGGTTTACGCCCCGCATCCGGGAGTGTCCTCCGAGTTCGACGCCGTCACCGGTGATCCGGTGGCGGTGGCCCGCGACGGTGTGGCGGAGGCCAAAGCCAAGCTGCATGACGTGGTGATCGTCGATACCGCCGGACGCCTCGGTGTGGACGCCGAAATGATGGAGCAGGCCGCAAACATTCGCGCCGCCATCAACCCGGATGAAGTGCTGTTCGTCATCGACGCGATGATCGGTCAGGACGCGGTCAACACCGCGCAGGCCTTCCACGAGGGCGTGGACTTCACCGGCGTGGTGCTGTCCAAGCTCGATGGTGACGCACGTGGTGGTGCCGCCCTGTCGGTCGCCTCTGTCACCGGCAAGCCGGTGATGTTCGCCTCTACCGGTGAAAACCTGGACGACTTCGAGATCTTCCACCCGGATCGCATGGCCAGCCGCATCCTGGACATGGGCGATGTGCTTACCCTGATCGAGCAGGCCGAGAAGAACTGGGATAAGGGCGAAGCCGAGCGGATGGCGAAGAAGTTCGCCGACCAGGAAGACTTCACGCTGGACGACTTCCTCGCCCAGATGGCCCAGATCAAGAAGATGGGTTCGATGAAGAAGCTGCTGGGCATGATGCCCGGTGCGCAGATTTCGCGTCAGCAGCTCGAACAGTTCGATGAGCGCCAGATCGACCGTGTCGAGGCGATCGTTCGTTCGATGACTCCGCATGAGCGTGTGGCACCGAAGATCATCAATGGTTCGCGCCGTGCCCGTATTGCTAAGGGTTCGGGCGTCTCGGTCTCCGAGGTCAACCAGATGCTTGAGCGTTTCACCGAGGCGCAGAAGATGATGAAGAAGATGGCCGCCGGTGGCGGTATTCCGGGGATGCCCGGTGCCGGCAAGGGTGCGGCTCGCAAGGCCAAGGGTAAGGCCAAGGGCAAGAAGCAGAAGTACGGTAACCCGGCCAAGGCCGCACAGGCCGAGCTTGAGGCCAAGACCAAGAAGGCTAACGCCCCCAGCGGGTCAGCCTTCGGGGCGGGGAACGTACCGGAGGATTTCGACGCGTCGAGCCTGAACCTACCGGCGGGCTTCGAGAAGTATCTTGGCAATAAGTAGCCACCTAGATGTACAGGGCGGCGACCAGCCTGAATCGCTGGTTGCCGCCCTGACGCTTATCTTCCAGGACACCTCCGCGCAGGAGGCCGAGCAGGCCGTGCGATCCGTGCTTGCGCTGCGTGAGGTCATTGCGCTGATCTCCCGACCGGTGCCCTGGAATGGCTTGGTCATTGTGGAAGTCGGTATCGCGGTTAACGCCGAGGGGCTGATCCTGTTGACCACCGCCGAGGGCAACGTCCGGCTCGGACAACAGGTGGAGGACTTCGCCCTCGCCCTGAAATTTGGCACCGGTGCCCTGTACGTGGACCAAGATGACCTCGAGGCGCAAAGCGGCGAACCCATTGCCGATCCGCGGCTCGAAGCCACTCCTTCCGGGCGTACCGTGCTGACCGGCAAGCTCAACGAGGCCGACATGCTCATCCTTGCCTCGGCGACTAAAACCACCTGGCATCTACTGGAGTCAGGGGAGTCGGAGGGCTCGGCGCTGGCGGTGTGTGATGAGTTCATGCCCGATGATGGGCCCGGAGCTGGTCAGTATCCGGCCATTATGTTCAGTCGCTCCGGAGTACGGTATGTGGCGAGCTTTTGGTTCACCAAGCAATCCAAGAAGCTCATCGGGGCACCCGCGTGGGTGCATATCTGGCCGGTCATGGCCAGTGCCGCGATCCAACCCGAGCCTGGTACCGAGGCCTTGAGCGAACTTCAGGCACTTGAAAGCCACTATGTTTCGGTGGATGTCGAAGGCCTCGAGGAGCTAAGCGGCGTCGGTGTCACAGCCGAGCACATTGAGCTACTCAAGCAAGTGTTGCCCGGCTTCGGAAGTCAACAGGCGGTGGAACAGGTTCTGGCCGGTTTCGGCCACCGGACCGAAGCGGCCGAGTTGTTGGAACAGTGTGGAGCGCCCGCGGGCTCCGTAGCCATCCAATCGGTGGGCTTCGCGAAAGCACTAGGTCGAGCCACCGCGACCGAACTGCGCAAGAGCAGCGAGACACCGAGCGTCTTCAACTCAATGTCGTGGAGGCCCGGTCTGCAGCTGCTCTGGGGTGTGCTCGAGGCACTGGTCTTCACGTTCGTGCTCGTGGGCATCGATTGGCAACAGCTGTGGCTTCCGACGTGGTTACTCATCACGATTCTGGTCCTCGGCTATCTGGACGCGCTAGCCAATGTCGTGATTGCCGTTGTGCGCGGCGTGAGACGAAGGCGACGAGCCTAGGCGCTCCATCGACCACGCCGTAGCTGGCCGAGCCAGTGCGACAGACCTCGTGGATGGCCGGTGGCGTTCGTGCCAACCGGCCGCCTATGGGGTCGGCGCAGAAGGAACCTCGGCGGGAACCTAGCGGCTCGCCGCGTGATCAACTTCCAGCACGCCGGCCTTAATAATCTGGTCGATGCTCTGCTCGGGATGTGCGAGAACCGTGACATCGGCCAGTGGGTCGGCGTTGAGCAGGAGGATGTCTGCATGGGCGCCGGGGGCTAGGACACCGAGCTTTCCCTCGGCACCGATCAGTTCGGCGGCGGTCAGCGAAGCCGAACGAAGTACCTCCTCGCTGGACTGCACTTGAGCGCGAATTTCGAATTCTTCGCTCTGGTATTCGTGCATCGCACCCAGTAGGTCGGTGCCGAAAGCGATTTTGACCCCACCGCGGGTGGCCCGGTCGAGGGCCTCAAGCCCGGCGGCCAGCACATGATCGACCTTGCGCTGACTTTCAACTGGTAGCCCGGTGGCCGCTCCATCGCGTTTCAGATGCACGTAGGTCACCAGCGTAGGCACCAAGAACGCTCCGTACTCCTTGAAGAGTTCTACGCTTTCGTCGTCGATCAGGTTTCCGTGTTCGATGCACCGTACGCCGAGGCGCAGTCCGCGATTCACCGCTCGTGCCGTATAGGCATGCCCGGTGACGTAGCGGTTGCAGGCCTCTGCCTCTTCGACTGCGGCACGGATCTCGGCGTCGGAGAACTGAATGGAATCGACTCGGTCGGTGGGGGAGGCCACGCCACCGGAGAGCATGATCTTCAGGTGGTGAGCACCGGTGCGTAGTTGATCGCGGGCCGCGGTGCGGACGGCCGTCTCACCATCGCAGACTACTCCGATGGCCGGGCAACACCGGTGATTGTCCACTTGGGACTGGCCCGGTCCGCGCATATCTCCGTGTCCGCCGGTCTGTGATAGCGCCTTACCACCGAAGATCAGCCGTGGTCCTCGGAATAGTCCTTCTTCCACCGCCTGGGCCAGGCCGTAGTCGGCACCGGCGACGTCGCGGACGGTGGTGAAACCGCGAGCCAGCATCTGCTGCATGATGCGCGAACTTTGCGCGGCGATGTAGTTCGGTGAGGCATGGGCAATGTCGCCAAGTCCAGCGGTGGCGGCCGTTACGTGGACATGGGCATCGATGAGTCCGGGCATGGCGATGCGCCCGTCGGCGTCGAGTACTGCTGGCCCGGGCCGGTCCGAATCGTCGGTCGCCCGAATCTCGGCGATCGTCCCTTGGCGAATCACGATGGTGCGATGCGGGTGTAGCGCGAAATCGGTCGTGTCCAGCACGGTGGCATTGTTGATTTTTTCGAGACGATCTTGGATTCGCATGGAATGCTCTTTCCTCAGGTTATGCAATGATCTTTGCAAAGAGTCTTGCAAAGTCCTGTCGTAGATTGCAAGTGATTGACTCGAAAGACGGGAGAATGGCCCTATGTCTGAATTAGCCGTATGGCTCGAAGCGCTGGTGGGAGGACGAAAAACCTCTCAGGCCACGCAACGAGTGCTCGAAGTGTTGCGCCAAGACCCGGGTGGGACGTTTGATCTCTCGGCGCAAAAGATCGCTGACCGGGCCCAGGTCAACGTCGCCTCGGTCGTGCGTGCCGCGCAGTTCTTGGGTTTCAGGGGGTGGCCGGCGCTCAAGCACGAAATCCGTCACCGGTATTTGGCGACGCTCTCCACCGAGCAGCTACTCCAGGAGCATGAGCACCCCCATGATTCTCCGGCTCAAGCCAGTCTCGAGGCGGATATGGCCAACCTGCGGGCTTTTGCCGCGCAGATCGATGTGCCGCAGATTCAGCGGATTGCCGAGGCGATTGCCACCGCGCGGCGGACCTTCGTCATGGCCACCGGAAGCTATGCGGCGCCGGGAACTCAACTTTCGCATGTCGGCCAGTACCTCGGCCACGACATTGAACTGCATACCGCCATGAGTACCGGTCTAGTAAGCCGCATGAGACTCTTGCAGCCCGGCGATTGCGTGGTCAGTTGCGCGGTATGGCGGTCGACCACGTGGATCTTGGAGGTGACCAAACTAGCCCGGGAACGCGGGGCACACATTGTGGTCATTGCCGATCGGCGCACCGCGCTGTCCGATCTGTCGGATGAGGCGGTCATTGTTCCCAGCGAGGGAGCCAGCTTCGTCACCTCGATGACCGCGGCGATGAGTGTAACCCAGGCGGTGATCGCCGAGCTTGCCGCTCGTGACACCGAGGCCACGGTTCGAAATCTGCGCGACATCGAGGGGTTATGGCGCGTCCTAGACCTGGTGGATCCCACCTAGGCGCGTCGGAACCTTTGCTTCGTTTTTGCAAAAAACATTGCACGCGAGGTTGATGTGGGTCACAATGAGTGACGATAGTTTTCAGTCACTCGGAGTTCTTCCATGCAAATCACTCATATTTTCATCCTCGTGGGATACATCGCGCTGATGATCGGCGTAGGGCTGTGGTTCAGCCGTTCGAAGTCGGTCGCCAGCGGCGAGGACTTCCTGCTGGCCGGTCGCTCACTTCCCGCTCCGGTACTCGCCGGTACGCTCTTGGCCACCTTCGTTGGCTCGGGCTCGATCATCGGTGCGGCTAGTTTCATCTACCAATACGGTCCGTGGGCGGGGATGTTCTTCTTCGCTGGAACGTTCGCGGGCATCATCGTGCTGTTTTTCCTCGCCAAGCGAGTGCACCAGCTCTCGAAGTACACGATCCCGCAATTACTGGAAGTGCGCTTTGGCAAGCCGGTGCGGATCATCGCCACGGTAATCATTCTGGTGGCTTTCATCGGAATTACCGCCTACCAGTTCACCGGCGCCGGGTACATTATCAGCCTGATCACTCCGCTCACCCCGGTGCAGGGAACCATTGTCGCGGCGGTACTTATTACCTTCCTGGCCCTCGGTGGTGGGCTGAAATCGGTGGCCTGGACCGACTTCCTGTCGATCTTCATTGTCGCGGTGTCCCTCATTGCCTTGGCAATCTACGTGTTCGCGGTGGACCTCGGGGGTATTTCCAGCTATGTCAATGCCCTAGACCCGATCAAGCTGACAGTCACCGGCGGGCTGACCCCGCTCCAACTATTGGGGTACTTCCTGCCGCTGTTCCTGTTGATTCTCGGCGACCAAAATATGTATCAGCGCTTGGCCGCGGCAGCTAGTGCAAATACGGCGCGTACCGCCACCATCTTCTTCTTTATTGGTGCCGCGATCGTGATTGCGCCCATCATTCTGCTGGCGTCCGGTTCTTCGGTACTACAACCCGGGATCGAAGCCGATATGGCCATCCTGTCGTTGGCGGGTGCCGAATTCAGTCCACTGATGCTCGGTGGCCTGCTGCTGACCGGCGCCTTCGCGCTGATCGTGACCACCGGGTCGTCGTACCTGCTGACCTGTTCCGGGAATATCGTGCACGATCTGGTCGGACAGATCCGGGGCCGTGAGGTCAGCGACTGGCAGGCGCTGGTTATTGGGCGCATGGGCGTGCTGGGCGTGGCATTGCTGGCCTATGTCATGGTGCAGTTCTTCCCGAGCGTGCTCGCGCTACAGATCTACGCGTACACCATGTATGGCGTGGCCATCACCCCGGCGCTTTTCGCGGCGCTGTTCTGGAAGCGCGCCACCGGGGTGGCGGTGGCCGTGGCCATGATTGTCGGTGGCGTCGTCACCATCACCTGGGAGGTGCAGGGTCTCTCCGAGCAGGTCAATGCCATCATCATTTCCCTGCCGATCACGCTGGTGGTGCTCGTGGTGCTCTCGCTATTGACCCAGCCGCGGAGTCCTCGCGTCGAGAGTGGCACCCACGCTTCCTTGCGATAGCTAGCCAAACTCACCATCAGATGGCAAGGGCCAGTGGGCCGGGACTGGTCTTCCGGCGCACTGGCCTCTTGGTGTGTTGCGGCTCGCAGACCTTACGGCAGCTGCGGGTCGACTCCGAAGTGCTCGGCGACCTGAGTGATCACTTCGCCGGCACCCTGTAGCGACACCGAGGAGAGGAAAATCGAGTCGTCCACGGTGAGAACCTCGCCGGTGAGCTTCTTCCACAGCGGGTTCGAGGTGAACTTCTTCTCCTGATCGCGGGAGGCGTCACCTTCGGCACCCTCGGGCGCCCAAGTGGACTGGAAAATCACCTTGGCGTCAGCCTTCAAGATCTCTTCGGGGGACAGCGGCACGAAGATCGACTCGGTGGTATCCGGGGCGCCCTTGGGGCGCGGAATGCCCATATCGGTCATGATTTCACCGATGAACGAATCGGTGGCGTACAGGCGTGCGGTGTCCTCGCCGGCAAAGCGAATCAGCGAGTAGGTAGCCTCCGGATCCTTTGCCAGGATTTCCTTGCCCACGGCTGCGGCGCGTGCCTCGTAGTCGGCGACGGCCTTCTTGGCTTCATCCTGCTTACCGATGGCTTCGCCAAGCAGCACCACGTTTTCCTTCCAGGTCGGTCCGGTGGACTCGGAGAAAACGGTGGGGGCGATCTTCTGCAACTGCTCATACATCTCGCCCTGGCGTACATCGGCGGAGATGATCAGATCCGGTTCGGCGGCCAGCAACTTTTCGAGGTCCGGTTCGGCGATGGTGCCAACGTTGACGGCATCGGCGGTCAGTGCGCTGACATCACCTAAGTACTCGGGGAATGGGTTACTGGACTTGCGGTATTCGGTGTAGGCCACCAGCTCGGCATCCAGAAGCAGGGCGGCATCCACGTAGGAGGGGTCCAGGGCTGCAATGCGCACCGGGCGCTCGGCAATTTCGGTGCTGCCGCGGAAGTGCTTGACGGTCCGCGGGAAGCCCTCGGCCTCGCCGGCCGCCTGCGTTTCGTTGCTTTCCGGGCTCGTCGAGCCGCCGCAGGAGGTCAGTGCCAGCGCCGCGGCAGCCAGTACCGCGGTCAGACCGCGTCGAAGGTTAGTTGGCATGCGAGTGCCTTTCGTGATGATGGTTCAAAAAGAATTACGTGATGAAATTAGGTTAGGGTAAACTCATTACGCGTCACGAACAGTAGCATGAATCACCTTCTGGCGTGAATCAGCTTGTCATTCATGAAGGATCGATCATCATCACCCTCCGTCTTTCACGCCCGATCCGGCTGGCCGCGCTGCTGATCGGAGTGCTCGGCGCCGTTGTGCTCAGTCTCTGGGTCGGTAGCACTACCTCCAGCGCCGCAGAAATGCTCCACGCGCTATTTACGCCCCAGGACACGGTTGCGGACATCTCCATCCGGGAGATCCGCTGGCCGCGTACCGTCACGGCCCTCGCCGCCGGGGCCGCCCTCGGCGTGGCCGGAACCCTCATCCAGGGGCATACCCGCAACCCGATCGCCGAACCCGGTCTCCTCGGTATTAATCAGGGCGCGGCGCTAGCCATCGTTGCGGTGGCGACGGTCAGTGGCCCGCTGCAGCCCTGGCCGCAGGCCCTGCTGGCCCTATTCGGTGCCCTCGTGGCCGCGGTGATCGTCTTTGGCTTAGGACAGGTCGATGGTAGCCGGGGCTCGCCGGTGACGTTGATCCTGGTGGGCGCCGCCGTCACCGCGCTCTGTGCCGGGGTCGTCTCCACCCTGGTACTGCTGAGCGAAGCGGCGCTGGAAACCTTGCGTTTTTGGCAGGTCGGCTCCGTGGTGCACGGCTATCACGCCTTCCTAGCGCTCTGGCCGCTGCTACTACTCGGCATTGTGCTCGCCGTAGCCAACGCACGGCAGCTAAATGCTCTCACCCTCGGCGAAGCCACGGCCCGTAGCCTGGGGATTACCGCTGGCCGGGCCCGGGTCATTGGGTTGGGCGCCGTCGTGGTGCTCTCTGGCTTCGCGGTGACACTAGCCGGTCCCATCGCCTTTTTGGGCCTGCTGGTCCCACATGTGGTCCGCCGACTCTACGGGGCCGATTATCGTTGGCTCGTACCGGCGGCGGCCGCGGCGGGACCGTTGTTGCTGGTCTCCAGCGACATCCTTGGCCGGGTGTTGGCCCGGCCCGGTGAATTGCCAGTGGGCGTGGTGGTAGCCATTATTGGCGCACCGTACTTCGTGTACGTGGCACGGCGGCGCAAGTTGGTGTCCGTATGAAACGTCGGCACAGCTTCATCACCGCGCTGACCCTCGCCGCGGTGGCCCTCGTGTCGCTGATCGTGCATATCAGCGTCGGAGGAACCCCGATCGCCCCGGGCGACGTGTTCACCACCTTGTTAGGCCAGGCCCCGGATCAGCGCACGGCACTGACCATCTGGGAATTTCGTCTGCCGCGCAGTATCGCAGCGGTTTGCGCGGGAATCGGTTTGGGTGTGGCCGGTGCGCTGACGCAGACCGTGGCGCGCAACCCGTTGGCCAGCCCGGACATACTGGGCATCACCAATGGCGCGGCGGCCGGGGCGGTTGCGCTGATGGCCTTCACCAGCCAAGTCTCGGGCCTGCCGGCCGGACTGAGCGTCTACGGACTTCCGATCGCAGCGACCCTCGGCGGACTGCTCGCGGCCGGCGCGGTATTCGCATTGGTCTGGCACACCTCGCTCGAGTCCAGCCGACTGGTGCTAGTGGGCATGGGAATCAGCGGGCTCTGTGCGGCCTTGACCTCGTGGATGCTCACCTTGGGCGAGGTGACCAACGCACAGCAAGCCCTGACCTGGATGGCCGGCACCGTCAACGGCGCCTCCTGGGAAGATTTGGGTGGCATGCCGATAGTCATTCTTGGAATGGCCCTTTTGGGTGGTCTGATGCGTAATCAACGCGAGGTGCTGGCGCTGGATTCCGATACCGCCCGTGGCTTGGGGGTGCATCTGTCGCGTGATCGCCTCATTGTGCTTGGCGTGGCGACGATTCTCGCCATTGCCGCTACCGTCATCGCCGGACCGCTAGCCTTTGTGGCGTTGGCCAGTGGCCACGCCGCCCGAATGCTGGCACGCACGACCATTCCACCGGTACTTCATAGTGCGCTGGTGGGAGCGATCTTCGTGCTATTGGCCGATCTCATCGCGGCCCGAACCTTCTCGGTGGTGCTCCCGGCCGGCGTGGCCACCGCGGTCATCGGAGCGCCGTACCTGATCTATCTGGTACTCAATCGTAGCCGGGTGCGCGTCAAAGCCTAGGTCGCATGGCGCATAGCCATGCTGCCGGGCATGAGGACGCAGAGGGTAGCCGTTACGGCACTGCTGGGGTGTGTGCGCTACTACTGACCGGATGCACACCACATACGCCGCCAGTGGAACCGAGTTCCCCAGTTTTCCGCGGAAACACCGGCTAGTCCCGTAGAGCAGGTCGAGTATCTGGATTGTGCGGATAGTGACTCCTCCGTAGTTTCCGACAGGCTCGGTGTTGTGGGACGGGTTGAATACACCGAGGGCGTGGTGGTCGGCGATTCCGGCGCACGCGAATTGGGGTATTGCCTCGTTGCGGACGGGGCTACGAATCTTTACGTGCTCGAATAGTGGATCGGGCGCGGTGTTGAGGATCTGCTCCACTGGTTAGCCACCGATGCGCTGTTCGACCCGGATCCTACCGGCACTCTACGGAGCACCTTTGAACCAGTCGAGTCCACCGCCGATGAGGCTTTGGTGCAGCGCACCGTGCTGCAGTGGAAGAGCGAAGCGCTCGACCATGTTTCGCCCCGGGCCCGCTTTGGAGAGCGGGTGGTGTCGATTGCCGAGAGCGACTTTGGGCAAGTGCGCCTCAGCGAGTCCGATTTCTTGCCCCTGCTGGCCGACTATCGGCGTTAAGAAGCCCGGCGAGGGCGCCGGGGCACATCCCTGAATGCGCGGCGGGTGGCCAGCCAGGATGGCTTGTTGCCGGTGTGTGCGGCCACGAGAGACCGATAAGTGCTCATGGCTTGGCCGCGCGAGGCAAACTCTACGCGACGTGCGCCTATGGGTAGCCCGCCGCGGAGGGCGATTTCCAGCGCCATGAACGGAACCAGAGCGATGCTGAAAAGCTCCGCCGCGGCCCGGCGGCGGTCCCCGCTGGCCACGGAGTGGGTTATCTGCTCTCCAGCTCGCTCCGTGTGGGTGATCTGGGTCAGCCGTTCGATGGCTTCGGTGGTCAGCCCTGCCCACTGCGCTCGAAAATCACCCATCAGGTTCCCGGCCGGTGTGCCCGGTGGGTAGTCGGTGATGGGCCGAAGCTCATCGGCCAAGGTCAAATCGAACCGCTGCCCGCCGGCAAATAACACCAGGTCGACTCCGTCCGCTTCGGGGGCGATTTCTATGACCTTTCCGGCCTCGTCGGGGAACGCGAAGCCACGAAACATCCGTGAACCGGTGTAGCGCGCAAAGGTGCACCCGTGCTCCTGCCAGATCTCCACGCACACCCGTCCGGCACCTGCGCTGGCCTGAATCAGGTGCTCGGCTTTGAGCTCGCGGCCCACGAATAGCGTCCAGGGATTCAGCTCGGGCAGCTGGGTGTCAAAGCGCAAGTCCTCGCCGCGCGCCAGCTGGTCACCTACGTACGCGGTCACCGGATTGAGTTCGTCGAGCAGAAGCTTGTCGGCAACCGCGGCGAGCTGACGGTAGCCGATCCGGCCCTCGTCGTCGGCCACGATAACTTCTTGGCCATCAACGCCGAGTAATAGCGCGGTGGCCACCGTATGGTCTTGGTGCAATACCGGTTTTTCGACAAAGCCCACCACGTGACGCAGTGCCAGTGTCTGGCCGAGACGGGACGAGACCGCTCGATCCCGTCCGGCCAACACCAGGTCGAGATCCGTGAAGTCGATTTCCTCCGGCATGAGCTACGCTCAGCGGTCCGCGCCGCCACGACCGGTGAGCGAAGGGAAATCGCCGTCGCGGTATTCCCGCTCCGGGCGTCGTTGTTCACGGTGATGCTGAACTTCCAGTCCGCGCAGTTCCACCCGGCGAATCTTGCCGGATATGGTTTTGGGCAAATCCATGAATTCGAGACGTCGGATGCGCTTGTAGGCGGCGAGGTGCTCACGGCAGTGCGCCAAAATGCTTTCGGCGAGGGCTTCATCTGGGGTATATCCGGCGGCCGGGACAACGTAGGCCTTGGGCACCGAGAGGCGCAGGTCGTCGGGGGCCGGGACCACGGCCGCCTCGGCCACCGCCGGGTGTTCGATGAGTACGGACTCCAGCTCGAAGGGGCTGAGCTTGTAATCGCTGGATTTGAAGACGTCGTCGGCGCGGCCTATATAGGTCAGCACTCCCTGTTCGTCGCGTTCGGCGATATCACCGGTGTGATATACCCCGTCGCGGAACGCTTCGGCATTCTTCTCTTCATCCGCGAGATACCCCTTCATGAGGCCGAGCGGCCGGGGATCGGTGCGGAGGCAAATTTCGCCGACATCGCCTTCGATTCCGGTGGCCGGGTCGCGCAATATCACCTCGTAGCCGGGCATGGCGCGGCCCATTGCCCCGATGGTGATCCGCTGCGCCGGGGGATTGGCGATCTGCACCGTCGTTTCGGTCTGCCCAAACCCGTCACGGATCGTTTGGCCCCACCCGCGGTGCACCTGATCGATGACCTCGGCATTCAACGGTTCGCCAGCGGAAACCAGCTTGCGTGGTGGATGCTTCAGGTGTTTCAGATCTGCCTGAATCAGCAAACGCCAGACCGTTGGCGGGGCGCAGAAGCTCGTGACCCGGTGTACGTCCATCTGTTCCATCAGCGCTTGAGCGTCGAAGCGTTCGTAGTTATAGACGAAGACCGTTGCTTCGGCGATCCAGGGGGTGAAAAAGTTCGACCATGCGTGCTTGGCCCAACCCGGTGACGCGACGTTCAGATGCACGTCGCCCGGCTCCAGCCCAATCCAGAACATGGTGCTCAAGTGGCCCACCGGATATGAGGTGTGGGTGTGTTCGACAAGTTTGGCGCGTGAGGTGGTGCCCGAGGTGAAGTAGCGAAGTAGGGTTTCATCGGCTCCGGTTGGTTCGGTGAGTTCAAAGTCAGCCGGCGCAGTGAAGGAATCGGCGTAGTTCAGTTGGGTCCCGCTGGACTCGCCGATGACGATCAGCCGGAAATCACCCGCAACCGCCTCAAACTTGCCGGCGTCTGTGGCGTTGACCACCACCCATTGCGCGGCGCCGCGCTCGATACGTTCGGTGAGATCGGCTGGAGTCAGTTGTACGGTGCACGGTATGAGAATGGCGCCCATCTTAATTCCGGCGAGCATGGTTTCCCAGAGCTCCACCTGATTTCCGAGCATCACCACGATCCCATCCCGGCGTTGCACGCCCTGATCGGCTAACCATCGGGCCAGTTGGGTCGAGCGCTCGGCCAGTTCGCGCCAGGTTCGGGTGGTGGTCGAACCATCCAATTCGGTGATGATCAGCGCCGGGGTCTGTGCACGCTGCGGGTCGGCGGCTACCTGGTCGAACCAATCGGTTCCGAAATTAAAGGTCTCGAAGCTCGGCCAGCGGAACTCGGCGCGAGCCTGGTCATAGTTTTCGCGCAGTTCTAGCAACTGATCTCGGGCGGTGCGGAACCGTTGGGTGACTGTCATGGCCTGCCTCTCGCGTATATCTGCACTATTTAACCGGATGTGAGTCCGGTCACTGGTCAATATACTGCGAAAGCGCTTGTGGTGGTGGAATTGCGCCCGCGACAGCGGTGTCCGGCATTGCTCGCGGGGTGGATGGAATCCTGTGACCTATATTTTATTGAAGCTTCAAGTAAATTTCGATAGACTCGTTGCATCGGCACCACAAGGGTAGGGGAGAGAACCGTGAACGTACGCAGTGATGTGAAGCTATCGAGTGATCTGGCCATGGGCACCGTTCAGCTCAAGGTTGGTGATCGTGCGCGGCTTACCGACTATTACCAGCGTGCCCTGGGGCTCGAGGTACTCGGTGAAAATTCCGAATCAACCATCCTAGGCCGCGGCACCACTTACCTGGTGCAGCTCAACGACGGCAAGGGTTTGCAGTTGCCGGCGCGTTCCGAGGCGGGACTCTTCCACACGGCACTGCTCTTTGAGAATCGCAGCGATCTGGCGGCTACCGTCTACACCGCCGCGCAATACAATCCGCACTCCTTTGTGGGAAGTTCGGATCACCTTGTCTCCGAGGCGTTCTACTTCACCGACCCGGAGGGCAATGGCATCGAGCTGTACTTCGACCGGCCGCGGGACACCTGGACCTGGCGCGGGGAGCGCGTCGCGATGGACACCATCGCCCTCGACCCCAATGACTACCTGCAGACTCACCTGAACGAGAATGCGCTACAGACTCAGGTTGAGGCCGCGGCCACAGTGGGCCACGTGCACCTGCAAGTTGGTGACGTGGCCACCGCCAAAGACTTCTACGTCGACACCCTGGGCTTCGATAGCACCTCCCAGCTGGGGGACCAGGCGCTGTTCGTCTCGGCCGGCGGATACCACCATCACATGGCCATGAATGTGTGGAACTCGCGCGGGGCAGGGCCGCGGCGCGATACCCTCGGGCTTGGTGAGGTGCTGATCCAGCTACCCCACGCCGACGAGGTGGGACAGCTTGCCGAACGACTAAGCTACGCCGGCATCGAACACCATCACACCGGAGCTGAGCTACGGTTCAGTGATCCGTGGCGTAACCGGTTGCGCGTCGCAGTTTCCTAGCCGCGCCTGAGTAGTGCCGCGATCCCTTGTCCGCCGCCAATGCAGAGGGAAACGATGGCGTATTCATGCTCACCGCGAGCCAATTCCATGGCTGCGCGGAGAGTCAGGATAGCGCCGGTGGCGCCCACCGGATGCCCGAGGGCGATGGCCCCTCCATAGGCGTTGACCCGCTCGGGATCTAGACCAGCATCGCGAATGACGGCGACAGCCTGTGCGGCAAATGCCTCGTTAAGTTCGATCACACCCACCCGCTCGAGATCCACGCCGGTGCGTTCGAGTAAGCCCTTGATGGCTGCGACCGGGGCGTAGCCCATGAGCGACGGCTCATAACCGGTCACCTCTACATGTTCCAGCGTGGCTAGCACGGGCAAGTTCTGCGCCTGGGCATCGGCGAGGCGCGCTAGGGCGATGACCGCCGCTCCGTCGTTGACGCCCGAGGAATTTCCGGCCGTGACCGTGCCCTCGGCGGCGAAGGCCGGCGCTAAGGCTGCGAGCGATTTGCCGGTGGTGTCGGGGCGTGGATGCTCATCGCGTTCGGGCTCGGAATGGCCCAGCAGGCTCTGATCAATAATTTCTTCGGCAAAGACCTGCCGCGCCCGCTCGCTGGCGGCCCGCTGTTGCGAACGTAGCGCGAAGTTATCTTGGGCGCTGCGGTCGATGCCGAATTTTTCGGCCACATTCTCTGCTGTCGTACCCATATGCCGATTGCTGAACGGATCGGTCAGCATCGCCAGGGTGCCGTTGAGCAGTTTGCGGTGTGACAGTTTCGGTCCGCCGTGGCCGGCATAGTCAAGGTAGGGCATGGAGGTCATGGACTCGTTACCTCCGGCGAGCACGACATCGTTAACCCCCAGAGCCAGGGATTGCGCCGCCGAGAACACCGCTTGCAGTCCGCTACCGCAGAGCCTGTTGACGTTCATGGCGCGAGCGGTTTGCGGCAGGCCCGCTCCCAGCGCGACTGCGCGAGCGTTATAGGATTCGGGGCCCACCTGGCCGATGCAGCCGAGGATTACCTCGTCGACGTCCTCGGGTGACAGGGCGCTTCGCTGCAGTGCCCCGCGCGCGGCGGCAATTCCCAGGTCCGTGGTGCTAAGGGAAGCGTATTGTCCGCCGTAGCGGCCGGTGGCCGTGCGCGCTCCGGCCAGGATGGCGATTTTTGTCCGGGAGAAGGTAGCTTCGCTCATGTTCTTTATGGTTCGGCACCGGGACGATAATGTCTAGGGTGCGGCCAATCGCAACGAGGTGTAGCTAACAAGCGCCCCGGTTGGTCAACTTTGGCACTCTCTGGCATAATTGCAGGGTACTCGATTTGCCGCGGCCCCTCTCTCTGCGGTGGATCCTGTCCATTCTAGAGTCACAGTAGTATGGCCTGCCCCACAGGAGCAGAACCTATGGCTCGACCTTTGTTGAGAAACAGGAGTGACCACTAAAGTGGCCGTTAAAATTCGTCTGAAGCGCTTCGGTAAGATGCGCGCACCGTTCTACCGCGTCGTGATCATGGACTCGCGCGCCAAGCGCGATGGCCGTGCCATCGAGGAGATCGGCAAGTACCACCCGACCGAGAACCCTTCGCTGATCGAGATCGATTCGGATCGCGCTCAGTACTGGCTCTCCGTTGGTGCTCAGCCGACCGAGCAGGTTGCCGCCTTGCTGAAGATCACCGGTGACTGGCAGAAGTTCAAGGGCATCGAAGGCCAGGAAGGCACCCTGAAGGTTGCCGAGCCTAAGGCTGAGTTCGTTGCTCCGAACAAGGGCTCGGTCATCCTTCCGGAGGCCATCACCCCGAAGGCTGAGAAGGTTGCCGAGACCGAGGCTCCTGCCGAGGCTGAAGCTACCGAGGCTGAGTAATCATGCTCGTTGACGCGTTGGACCATCTGGTACGCGGGGTAGTCGAGGAACCGGAGGACGTTCAGGTAGCCCTGAAGTCCACCCGCCGCGGCGACCTGCTTGAGGTTCGTGTGAATTCCGAAGATCTCGGTCGAGTAATCGGCCGTCAGGGACGCAC
Source organism: Glutamicibacter sp. PS (assembly GCA_031317595.1). Taxonomy (GTDB): domain Bacteria; phylum Actinomycetota; class Actinomycetes; order Actinomycetales; family Micrococcaceae; genus Glutamicibacter; species Glutamicibacter endophyticus. The sequence goes on along the minus strand of JANCMB010000001.1, from coordinate 1,133,337 downwards.
CGCCCGAGCACTACGTACCGTGATGGCTGCGCTGGCCAAGGAGCCGATTCGTGTTGATGTAATCGACACGGATCGTCGCCGCTAGCCGAACACGTCAGAGGTCATGCGCAAGATGATCTCATCTTCGACAGGGAGCCTTCGCCGATTTCGGCGGAGGCTCTTTGTTCGCTTAAAATAACCTACCGGTCTATCGGTCCCCACGTGACCCGTGGCAGGGAATTCAAGGAGAATGATTCGCACACTATGCGACTGCAGGTAGCAAGAATTGGCAAGCCGCACGGTATCCGCGGCGAAGTGACGGTTCAGGTCCTCACTGACGCTCCAGAAGAACGTTTCACGCCAGGCACGGTGCTTCAGGTGGTCGACGGACCGGTGGCCGAGCTGACCATCAAGTCGGCCCGCTGGAATAAGTCGATTCTGCTCCTGGGCTTCGAGGAAATCGCCGACCGAAATGCGGCCGAAACGTTGCGTCAGGCTCGCTTGGAATTCGACAGTGACGAAGAAGAGGATGACGATTCGGACCAGTGGTACGAGCACGAGCTGCTCGACCTCAAGGTCATGTTCGATGGCACGCAGATCGGTATCGTGACCGGACTGCGCACCAATCCGGCACAAGACTTGCTGGTGTTCGAGCGCAGCGACGGACAGGAAGTCTACCTTCCCTTTGTCGATGAATTCGTACCCGACATCGACACCGAGGCCGGTACGTTGAGCATTACGCCTCCGGCCGGGTTGTTGGAACTGAACGACGACGAGGAGGCCTAAATAATGCGCATCGACGTCGTGACGATCTTTCCGGAGTACCTCAAGCCGCTTGAGCTGTCGTTGATTGGCCGCGCCCAAGAGGACGGCCTGCTGTCGGTTAACGTCCAGGACCTACGCGAATTCACCTACGACAAGCACCGCACGGTTGACGACACCCCTTATGGTGGGGGCGCCGGCATGGTGATGAAGCCCGAACCATGGGGCGAAGCCCTCGACCGTATTCTGGAGAACCGCCAGGGCGAAGAGAAGCCATTGTTGCTCGTCCCCTCGCCGGCCGGTGCGGTGTTTAATCAGGATCTGGCCTATGCGCTGGCCGAAGAAGAGCATCTGGCCTTCGCCTGCGGACGCTACGAGGGCATTGACGAGCGCGTGATCGAACACGCTCACGAAAACTTCCGCGTCCTGCCGGTGTCCATCGGCGATTACGTTCTCAACGGTGGGGAAGTGGCCGTGATGGTCATGGTTGAGGCGATTGCCCGGCTTATTCCCGGGGTGATCGGCAACCCGGACTCACTGCTCGAAGAGTCGCACTCGGATGTGCTGTTGGAGTACCCGGTATACACCAAGCCCGCCGAATGGCGTGGGCTGAAGGTTCCCGAGGTGCTGCTTGGGGGCAATCACGGTAAGGTTGCGCGGTACCGTCGTGATTTGCAGATTCAGCGCACCGCCGCCCGTCGGCCGGACCTCATTCAGCAATTGGATACCAGCACCTTGAACCGCAAGGATCGGGACCAACTCTGGCATGCAGGTTTTGCCGTTCAAGATGGCAAGGTCATCCCCAAATCCCAGTTGGACTGGGGAGACGAAACGGAGCCCGCGAACATCGACCCAGCGGAGTAAGAGGCCAACGCCACAATTGAAGCCGCGGCCCAGACTCGCCGTAGCGGCACCGGATGTGGCAAAATTGACTCTTGGTGTGTTTTGTTCGTCTCCTGCCGCAGGGGGAGCGCGAGTAGAAGAAACCACCGCGCCGTGTGCCAATGCCATGCGGCGAGAACTTCCAACGAGGCCGACGCCACTTAGTGGGGTACGAGCCTAAGCAACATGGGTTAGGTGACCTGCGGCATTGATCCCAAGGAGATGCTCTCATGCATATTCTTGACTCTGTCGATGCAGCTTCGCTGCGTTCCGACGTTCCTGCTTTCGGTCCGGGCGACACCCTGAAGGTGCACGTCAACATCATCGAAGGTAAAAACTCCCGCGTTCAGGTCTTCCAGGGTTACGTGCTCGGCCGTCAGGGCCGCGGCATTGGTGAGACCTTCACCGTTCGCAAGGTCTCCTTCGGTGTCGGCGTTGAGCGTACCTTCCCGGTACACTCCCCGATCATCGAAAAGATCGAGGTTGTCTCCCGCGGTGACGTGCGTCGTGCCAAGCTGTACTACATGCGCGATCGTCACGGTAAGGCTGCTCGCATCCGCGAGAAGCGCGACTTCGGTGGCAAGAAGTAATCCGACTCTTTCAATGAATCGGAGTGCCCGCCTAGAGCGAGCAACAACGAAGCGCCGGACCCTTACCTGGGTCTGGCGCTTCGCCGTTCTCGCTATAATCCTCGCCCTCATTGCGACGCTAATCGTGCGTAATACCGTCTTCGACGTCTTTCGTATCGAATCGGTCTCGATGCAACCGACCATCAACCCCGGACAGAGCATCGGCGTTGACCGTACCGCATACCATGAGACCGCCGTTGAGCGCGGGGATGTGATCGTTTTAGACGGCCGAGGATCGTTCGATCCATATCAACGGGATGACTTCCTGCAACTTATGGGCCGTACGTTGCGGCTAACTGGCGGGGACAGCACCTATGTCAAGCGGGTTATCGGCGTCGCCGGAGACACTGTCTCTTGCTGCGGCCCGGATGGGCGAGTGCAAATCAACGGCCAGTCCATTGACGAACCCTATCTATATCCGGGTAACGCACCAAGCGAGCAACCCTTTACGGTGAAAGTCCCAGAGGGCCGCGTATGGGTCATGGGGGATCACCGTGCACGTTCCGAGGACTCGCGGTCATTGCTCGGTTCCAGTGGCGGTGGCATGATCCCGGTCGAGCGCATCTTGGGCAAGGCGACGAAAGTTATTTGGCCGTTATCTGATAGCAAACCCTTGCGCTAAGTTGTAGCCGGAGTCTACAGTTCCGGAGGAGCTTCTCGGTAATGAGGACTTGTTCAGGCCGACTTTTGAGTGGACTGAGTCGTGGATTTGGCCGCGTAACACGCGAACCCTGAGAAAAATTTTGAAAAATCTCCGAGCTTTCTAGGCGTCTTGCTCAGCAGTAAAGCTTGAAGATAGAAGTTTTTGCCCGTAACTCTGACTTCTCCGGCTGTAGCGCAACACACACATCGCTGATTAGGCATGTTTTCGCGTTCGCCGATAGATAACTCCGGAATCCCGTTGAGCGTAACGGCGGCAAACATGGCTTCACGCGTCCAGCAAACACTCAGAAAACCGGTCCGATGGGTAGTTCTACCCCCTTGGACGGCTTGAATTGGCTAATCTCAAGCAGATATTGTTTCGATTTGGTAACAGTACTGTGCGCAGACCGGTGAGATGCACACTCCCGTTTCGCACTCGCACCAAACAACTTGGGAGAAGCATTAATGCCACATCCACAAAAGAAGAACGCGCAGCGCGGCGTCGTTGCTGCCGCGGCCACCGCACTGGTGGTCGGCGGTAGCTTCATCGCTCCTGCCGTCGCGGCTGATAAGGCGATCGAATCGCCGGCCGCCCAGACGCCGGCCACCACGACCGACTCCGGTGTGGACACTCGTGGTCTCAAAGAAGCAGTCAAGGAAGACCTCGGCAAGGACCTAGATCAGTATCTAGAAGAGTCGAAGGTCAGCAACGCCGTCTCGGACGCCAAGCAGAAGCTAGCCGAAGAAGGCATCAAGGCCAGCGCCTCGGTCAAGGATGGCAAGGCCACCATCGAGGTCGCCACCAAGGACCAGAAGGCCGCCGCTAAGGTAGTCGCCGCCAGCGCCGCCCCGAAGGCGATCAAGCTTGTCGCCAAGGTCGGCAAGGTCTCGACCGTAGGCGAGGTCTACAAGGAGTTGGCCGAGAACGTCGCTCCGAAGGAATTGAGCCGCCTGACCGCTGTGGTCAGCGACGGTACTCCCGGACAGTTCACGATCATCGCGGCCGGCCCGGCTCAGATCGAAAAGTCGAAGAAGACCGCTGCGACCGCTTCGGTAAGCGGTGGACTGACGCTTGAGCAGTTCGCTAGCCAAGCCCCGAACGTCGAACTTAACGAGACCAAGGCCGTAGTTGATGGTAAGGGCAAGGACAAGGTCCACGCTAAGCCAGCTGCTGCCAACGATGTTTTTGGTGGTATGGGCTACGGTGCCGGAACCACTCAGAACACCGCCGAGGGTCTCTGCTCCTTCGGTTTCAGTGGCTGGACCACCGATGGCAAGGATGCCGCGATCTCCGCCGGTCACTGCACCCAGGACGACGCCTTCAAGTTCGTGTCCTTGGTCGAGCAGGATATGCCGGATGATCCGAACACCGCGCTCGGCGTGCCAATGGGACAGTTCACCTTCTCCCAGTTTGGTGGACCGAACCACGCTGGTGTTGTGCCGGATGAGAACACCACCGAACAAGACATCGTTGATGCCGCAGGAACCGATATCTCGGCCATTGACAAGACCAACGCCGACCTGAACATGCAGCCAGGTGTTTCCAAGTGGGCCGAGGGCAAGGACGAGCGCGACGAGACCGTCAATGTCACCGGTGTTTCCAAGGCCGTCATCGGCTCCGAGGTATGCTCGGTGGGTCGTACCACCGGCTGGAGCTGTGGCGAGGTCATCTACGAAGGCCTCTTCACCGTTGGCGGTTACAAGAATGACATCCGCGTCGTGAACGGCTTCGCTTCCACCAACCCGGGCCAGACCGTTCTGGACCAGGGCGACTCGGGCGGCGCCGCGCTCATCGGTACCAAGGCTGTTGGCATCAACTCGGCGACTCACGCCGGCGACGACGCCGTAGAAAACACCACCGACGACTTGGCCATGTACACCGACCTTCAGGAGGGCATGTCCGTCCTGAACTCGGCCACCGGCGAAAACTACCAGGTGAAGTTCTTCGTGAACGCTCCGGTCGTCGTTACCCCGGAGAACGGTGCAACCGTTGAGCCAGGCGCAACCATCACCGGTAAGGTCGAAGGCGCTGCTGCTGGCACCAGCGTTCAGGTCATCGTCAATGGCGAGGTCATTGCCACCGTCCAGGTGGGATCCAACGGCACCTTTACCTTCAATGCCCCAGAGACCGAAGGCGAATTCTCCTTCACTCTGAAGGCAAAGAACGGTTACAACGTCTCGGCTAACACGCAGGGATCGGTTATCGTGGCCGCACCTGAGCCAACTCCGACCCCGACTCCGACCGAGGAGCCGACTGCTACCCCGACTCCGACTGAGGAGCCGACTGCTACCCCGACTCCGACCGAGGAGCCGACTGCTACCCCGACTCCGACTGAGGAGCCGACTGCTACCCCGACTCCGACTGAGGAGCCGACTGCTACCCCGACTCCGACTGAGGAGCCGACTGCTACCCCGACTCCGACTGAGGAGCCGACTGCTACCCCGACTCCGACTGAGGAGCCGACTGCTACCCCGACTCCGACTGAGGAGCCGACTGCTACCCCGACTCCGACTGAAGAGCCGACCGCAACTCCGACCGAGTCTGAGGAGCCGACCGAGGAGCCAAGCAAGTCGGACGAGCCTACTGCAACCCCGACCGAGTCCGAAAAGCCGACTCCGACCGAGGAGCCGACCAAGTCGGAGCAGCCAAGCAAGTCCGAGGCACCGAAGAAGGAACAGCCTAAGAAGGACGATCCTTTGGCTGAAACCGGTTCGAGCGCCGCTCCGCTGGTTGCTGCCGGTGGCGCACTAGCACTGATCGGTGCACTCTTCCTGATGCTTCGCCGCGGCACCCGTCGCCACGGCTAGTCCGGAACGAACCTAGCGTGTCCCTGACCGACTAGGTAGATAATGCCCCCGTCACCATTCGTGACGGGGGCATTATCACTTGAATCACACATGAAACTCTCTGCTTCTATGCTGGGATATCGACTAATTTTGGAAGCCATAGCTTCTATTGGGTAGGTGTATCTATGAACATCAAGACATCCAAACACTTCAGTGGCGTCGGACTTGCCGCAGTCACCGTAGCCTCCGCGCTGTTTTTGAGCGGTTGTGGCAATGGGTCTGGAACCCCAAACAGTTCAGAACCCGAGCCAACGGCCTCTTCCTCGCAGCAGGAGTCATCGATGGATCAAGAAAAACTGTTGGACCTCTCCGAGCGGTTGACCGAGTCTTTGGGAACCAGCTTGGGTCAGACCTGGATCAGTGACGGAAAGCTGCATGTCTCCACAACCGACGAATCCAAGGTTTCCGAGATCGAAGCCGCCGGTGCGGTAGCTCATGTGGTGGACTACTCCGCCGCCGACCTCAACGAGGCGATAACAAAGGTAATGGAATGGCAGGGTACCCTCGATGGCCCGCTGAAAACCGCAATCCATGGCTACTACATGAATCCGGAAGACGGTGGCTTGACCCTAATGGTCGACGTTGGCCAGTTCGAGAGCATCGAAAAGCTATTCAATGAGCAGAAACCGATCGGGGATATTCCGGTAACACTGAAGAAGAGTGCCGGACCAGCCTCACCGGCGATGATGACCAAACCATAAGAGAACGAAAACCTTTAGCATCGAGTCGGCTCATCCTCCGTGGATGGGCCGACTCAGTGCATTAATGATTGCGCCCATCGGTAGATCCCCACCGCGGTGCGATAGTGTTACAGAGTAACTCCCGAAAGGTAAAACTCGAATCGTGACATCTGAACCAGTCAACCCGCCTGAGGCAACTCACGGCCTCGCATATCGCATCTGGCGCTCGGTCCGGGAGATCCTGTTGATCCTTGTCATTGCGATCGGACTGTCGCTCATCATCAAGACTTTCTTCTTTCGGGCGTACTACATTCCCTCGGGTTCGATGGAAAATACCCTGCAGATCAACGACCGTATCTTCGCCAACCTCATGGTGCCCGGACCCTTCGATCTCGAGCGCGGGGACGTGGTGGTTTTTCGGGATGACCTCGATTGGTTGCCGCCCTTGGACGAAGATCCCAACTTTGTTGAATCCGCGTTGAGCTTCGTGGGCGTGCTCCCGGCCGCCGACGAACAGTATTTGGTGAAACGAATAATCGGAATGCCAGGGGACACCGTCGAGTGCTGTTCCGCGGACGGCAAGTTGACGATCAACGGTACGGTCATTGATGAGCCCTACGTGTACGCCGGCAACGCACCCAGCGACATGGAATTTAAGGTCACCGTTCCGGAAGGGAAAATCTGGGTCATGGGTGACCACCGTGCCGCGAGCGCCGATTCCCGTTTCCACACGGATATCCAAGGGGGCTTCGTTGACCTCGATAGTGTCCAGGGCAAGGCCTCGGTCATTTCGTGGCCGATTAGCCGCTGGGGCGGCATTGATTCCCATAGCGAAACCTTTGCCCAAGTCCCTGCCCCCAACACACCGTAGCGAGGCGTCATGGCAGGACGAGCAGTTACGGTAACGACCCTCGAGCACGAACTGGCGCTGGCTGCGGCTCACCAAGTGCGCTACATCGGGGCGGTCGACGAAGTGGGCCGCGGTGCCCTCGCCGGGCCGATCAGCGTCGGCGCGACCGTGCTGGACACCACCGCGCTGGTCTCATTTTCCGAACTGCGTGATTCGAAGTTGCTCTCCGCGGCCAAACGGCAGGGCTTCGTCGAAGAGATCCATTCGTGGGCCGTCGGTTACGGCGTTGGACATGCCAGCGCCCAAGAGGTCGACGATCTAGGTGTGACGGCGGCCTTGCGACTGGCGGGCACACGAGCCCTCGCGGCCTGTGTGGTCGCCCCAGAGGCAATTTTGCTTGATGGCAGCTATGACTGGCTGACGACACCGGAGAGCACCCTGCTCGATCTGCTGGCGCCACCGACCGAAGAATCCGGGGTGAGCGTCCCGGTGCGCACCATAATCAAAGGCGATATGCAATGCCAAGGGATAGCCGGCGCCTCGATCCTCGCGAAGGTCGAACGAGACACCTTGATGGAATGCTATGCAGCGGAATTTCCCGTGTATGGTTGGTCGGAAAACAAGGGTTATGCGACGGCAAGTCATCGTCAGGCGATCGCAGAGCACGGGGCCTGTCACTTACATCGGCGTAGCTGGAATCTTACGTAGCGCGAACAGGGCTGCCGGTACAGTCACCGCCACCAAAGGAGAATACGATGGGCGCAGAAGATCTCGAGAATTACGAGTCCGATCTTGAACTGCAACTTTACCGCGAGTACAAAACGGTCGTTGGGCTATTCAATTACGTCGTAGAAACCGAGCGTCGATTCTATTTGGCGAACCAGGTGGAAGTGGCCACCCGCTCCAACGAGGGCGAGGTCTACTTTGAATTGAGCCTGACCGACGCGTGGGTATGGGATGTTTACCGGCAGGGTCGGTTCGTGAAGTCGGTCAAGGTTCTGACGTTCAAGGACGTCAATATCGAGGAACTAAACCGGGAAGAACTTGAGATTCCTAAAGAGGGGCTGGGCAGTTAACGCCAGCTAAGAGCCAGAGAACCGGTGTTCGTTGCCCTTGATGATAAGGGCAGCGAACACCGGTTCTCTGGTTTGAAGGTCGAATACCGACTATTCGGTCATGGCGGAGACAACCTCAGGGTTTTCTTCCATCCACTGCTTGACCAGTGGCTGGTAGTCATCGGTATCGTTCTCGACGAAGAGAAGATTTTCCAGATCGTAGAGCGTGTCCAGATCCATCTTCCAGTCGCCGACCCAACCGGCAACCTCGGGGAAGTCATCGGCGAAACCGGTGCGCGAGTAGCTGTGCAACGATTCCGTGCCGCCTAGGGCACCCTTGGGGTCTTCGAGGTTCTTGATCGGGAAGACGCCGTTGGCCCAGTGCGGCTCCCACAGGGTCACCACAATGTTCTCGCCCTTATCGGTGGCCGACTTCAGCTCGGTGAGCATCGCGGCGGTCGAACTGGTCGAGAAGTCCATGTCATCCAGACCGTACTCGGGGATGACCTTCTTCTCCATGGTCTCGGTCAGACCTGCGCCCGGCTCGATACCCACGATCTTGTTGTTGAATTCATCGGCGTGCTCAGCCAACTCGTCCAAGGAGTCGATCGGAGCATCCTTGTTGACCGCGACGGTGAGCTTGGACTCGTCGTTCCAGGCACCCAGGTCTTCCATCTTGTCCCCGTACTGTTCGAGGTAGGTGGCGTGGGTGACCGGTAGCCAGACGTCGGTCGTCAGATCGTAGTCGCCGGTAGATAGACCGGAGAAGAGCGGGGCAGGGTCAGCGTATTTGAGTTCTACGTTGTATCCCTTGTCCTCGAGTACGGCCTTCCACAGCTCGCTCGTGGCGATACCCTCGTCCCAGCCGTTGAACACGGCGATGGTGATGTCCTTGCTCTCACCCGAGGCGCTTGGCGCATCGCCTCCACCGCTGCCGCACGAAGTCAGCGCAAACAGACCAGCAAGGGCCAGCGCCGTGGTTTTCATTAGAGGTTTCTTCATGATGATTCCTTTCGTACGCACCGCACGAGACGATGCGAATACTTGGGGTTTTAGGCGTTCATGGAGTCCTGCGGTACCGAATCCACATGTGGTTTACGGGCGCGGAATTTGGCGAAGAGTCCGGAGTGTTTGCCGAATGCATTGGTCAGCCGGTCGAGAATCATGGCAATGATGACAACGGCAAGACCAGCCTCGACACCCAGCGCCGTATCCAGACGGTTCAGTGACTTGATGACGTCGCCACCGAGGCCTCCGGCGCCGACCATGCCGGCAATCACGACCATCGACAGCGAGAGCATGATGACCTGATTGACGCCGGCCATGATGGTCGGTAGCGCCAACGGAAGCTGGATCTGCCGCAGGATGCGCGAGGGGCTCGAACCAAAGGCCTGCCCGGCCTCGACGACCTCGGCATCCACCGAGCGAATACCAAGCTCGGTGAAGCGAACGCCGGGGGCCATGGCGAAGATGATGGTTGCCACGATGCCTGGGGCCACACCGACCCGGAACAGCAACAACGCCGGAATCAGGTACACGAAGGCGGGCATCGTCTGCAGGAAGTCCAACACTGGACGAATCAACGCCGAGAAGGTATCGGACTTCGCCGCCCAGATTCCCAATGGAATCGAGATTACCAGCGCCCAGAACGTGGCGACGAGTACCAACGACAGCGAGGACATGGCGTTCTCCCACTGGTCGACTCCCACGATGACCACGAGCCCGATGATGGTACCGAGCATGAACTTCCAGCCTCGCGAGAGTAGCGCAATCAGGGCCGCCAGAATCGTGATGACGATCCATCCGGGGCCATCGAGGATCGCAAAAATCGCTCCGTACATCTCGTCAAAGATGGTTCGTAGCACCGAGAAGAGGGCATTGAGGTTGTTCACGATCCACGTGATGACGGTGTCGGCTACCTCGCCGATGGGGATACGGAATTCGTCCATGAGTTATTCCCCTCCTTCTGCGTTCAGTGCGGCGTCCACCACGTCGGCCGGAAGAGGCGCCTGTAGCACGCTCATTTCTTCGGTCGGGGGAGTCGCTGCCGCAAGGGCCGCCAGCAGGGTCACACGCGGGATGACTCCCAGGAGCCGGTCGTCCTGATCGGTCACGGTCACCGGGAGAGGTGACTCTACCGACGGAACGAAGAGGTCGATCAGGGGAGTATCTCGGTGCACCGTGTCCAGCGGCTTGATTTTCGAGCTGAGCGAGTTTTCTCCCTGCCGCAAGAGCTTGAGAGCGTCGCGGTCGGTGATCATGCCTAAGACCTTGCGGTCGCGGCTGGTGACCACCGTAGCGGAGAGAAAGTTATCGCGCATTGTGCGTAGCGCGTTACGGGGCCCAGCCTGTTCGGTGATATGTGCGCGTGCAGGCTCCATGACCGAACCTGCACTGAGCACGCGGGCGCGATCGACATCTTGGACGAATTGCGCCACGTAGTCATTGGCCGGATCTGTCAGGATTTCCTCGGGTGTTCCCACCTGCACAATCTGACCGTCGCGCATCACCGCAATACGGTCACCGAGGAACATCGCTTCATTGAGATCGTGCGTGATGAAGACGATGGTTTTGCCCAGTTGTCCCTGGAGCTCGATGAGCTGTTCTTGCATCTCGCGTCGGATCAGTGGATCAAGGGCGGAGAATGCCTCATCCATCAGCAGAATATCGGTGTCTGCGGCCAAGGCACGGGCAATGCCCACACGCTGTTGCATACCGCCGGAGAGTTCGCTGGGCATCTTATCGCCCCAGCCGTCGAGCCCCACCATCTTCAGCGTTTCGTCGGCCTTCGCCAAACGCTGGGCTTTAGGGACCCCATTTTGCTCAAGGGGGTAGGCAACATTGTCACGCACCGTGCGATGTGGGAGGAGCGCGAAGTGCTGGAACACCATGGAAATTTTGGTGCGCCGGGCTTCGCGTAGTCGGGCCGGCGACATGCCAGTCAGCTCTTCTTGGTTGATGCTGATCGAGCCGTCGGTGGCTTCCCACAAGCCATTGAGCGTACGGATCAGAGTGGACTTACCGGATCCAGACAAGCCCATCACCACAAAGATTTCTCCCTCGAGAACCTCGAAGGACGCGTCGATGACGGCTGCGGTGGTCGATGAGGGGAGCTGGTCCCGGGTTAGTCCCGCTTTGAGTTTCTCGACCGCGTCTTTAGGTTTGCGGCCAAAGACCTTGTAAAGGTGATCTACCTTTACGGCCACGTTTCTGGTCATAGTCTCCATGCCCGTCTATCGGGTTGTTCTTGCCTCACATGGATCCAGCATCGATAGCACGCGCGCCCGAACTGTCAACAAGCGCGGAACTTAGACACCAATGATCTGGCACTCCTATGTGCAGTGCCAGTCTGATCCTTGTCTTCTCTTGTGCGTTAGCGGTCGTGTCGGACGCGTCGCCGCCACTGTCCACGGTAGCAAAAGAGCGATGAATGGTACCCCTGAGAGAGGTGATATAGCTCCAAGATTTCTTGTCCCGAGCCCTGAATATCCTTGTAAATACAGGGGAAAGTCAGGAGTTATGGAACTGTTATAAATTGCAGACGAAGTTGGTGGTGAAGCCGCTGTTTCCGAACGCGCCGCGCTGTGCCGGGAGTTGCTTCGCGTAGCAGCGTTGGGCGGCTGCGGTTTTTGCTTAGCGTGAGCATCTTGAGTTGTCGAAAATTATGTCGTTTCAATGGCGTATTTGGCGCGTGAAAGCGGTCACAGGCGGATTTTTCGGCTGACGAATTCTAGAGTCCGCCAGACTTCAATGGGAGAGTAATTCCAGCGATGCGCACCCCGATTATCACGTGCTGACCTGTCGCTTTACGCCTTTACCCACAACTCGATAGGCGACCGTCCACGGTGCTGGACACCGCGTGCAGGATGAATCTCAGGAAGCACGGCGGACAGGGAGCGGCTCATGGGGAATCACAATGTGGAGTTGGGGCGACGAGGAGAAGACTACGCCGCCGCCTACTTGCAGCGTCACGGCGTGCAGGTGTTGGCGCGCAACTGGCGATGTTCCATCGGCGAACTCGACCTAGTTTGCCGCGACCAGCGCGGGGTATTTGCCGTCGAGGTCAAGACACGTAGCTCGCGCCGATACGGTGACGGTTTCGAAGCAGTCAACGCCGCGAAGTTTCAGCGGCTTCAACGCCTGTTGCTGTGCTGGGCCAAGAGCGAAGAGTGCTGGGTCAACACGCTGCGCATCGACGTGATCGAAGTGTATTGGGGCAACGGGAAGCCCTCACTGCATCACCATCGCGAGGTCACCCAATGAGTCTGGCCCGAACCTATTCCATTGCATTCATTGGCGTTGTCGCGCGGGTCGTTGAGGTGCAGGCCGACCTCGGCGCGGGCATTCCGGGCTTCACGATCTTGGGACTTCCGGACGCCTCGGTTAACGAAGCCCGCGAACGAATCAAGGCCGCGGCCCGAAATACCGGGGTGCCGGTGGCGAATCGACGCCTGACATTGAACCTTTCACCGGCCAATGTACCCAAGCGAGGATCTGCCTTTGATCTGGCCATGCTCATTGCCGCGCTAGGGGCCGATGCACGAGTCGCCGTGCCACCGCGTACGTTGTTCTTCGCCGAGCTAGGACTTGATGGCACACTTCGCGCGGTGCCCGGAGTGCTCCCGGCCGTGCTGGCCGCCTCGGAGCACGGGATAGACCACGTGGTGGTGGCCGAGGCCAATGCGCAGGAGGCACGTCTCGTGCCCGGGATACACGTCACGGGGGCCAGCCATTTGAGCCAGGTGCTCATCAAACTAGGCGTCCCATGCGAGGACTTGCGAATCGTGGGACGACACGAGTCCAGTGCGGCGGCGCCGAAGGCCATGCGATCAACTCAGGCCAGCGCGGATCTGGCCCATGTCAATGGACAATGCGAGGCGAAACAGGCGTTGGAGGTGGCCGCTGCGGGAGGGCACCACATGTTGCTGACTGGCCCGCCGGGGTCGGGCAAGACGCTGCTGGCGCGTTGTCTGCCGGGAATCCTGCCGCCGCTCGACGACGATGTCGCACAACAGGTCACCGCCATCGAATCTCTTTTCGCTGGCGCGCAGGGGGCCATAGCCAAACTACGACGCACCGCACCTTTCGTTGCTCCCCACCATTCCAGTTCGGTCACCGCATTACTGGGTGGCGGTACGGGCCAGTTGCGCGCCGGTGCGATCACCCGGGCCCATGCCGGGGTGCTCTTTCTCGATGAAGCCGCCGAATTCGCCACTGGTGTGCTCGACGCGCTTCGCCAGCCGCTCGAGGACGGGTACATAGAGTTGGCCAGAATTCACGGTGCACAGCAGTTACCTGCTCGATTCCAACTCTTTCTGGCGACGAACCCTTGCCCGTGCGGACGAAATTATGGGCAGGGCACCGGATGCATCTGCACGCCCAACGCCCGTCGACGGTACTTTGCCAGGCTCTCGGGCCCGGTACTTGATCGAGTAGATCTGCAGCTAAGCGTGCAACCGGTCACCGGTCGCGATCTTCTAGGTTCCGGGAGTTGTGAATCGAGTGCGGCGGTACGCGATCGCGTTCTATTGGCTCGAAAACGAGCCGTGCGGCGGCTTCGGCCCTTTGGGCTCAGGATCAATGCGCGGGTTCCTGGCCATGTGTTGCGCGCGGAGTTGCAGTATCCCCGCAGCACTCATCGGGCGCTGAGTGTTCTGGCTGATACCCCGGATCTTTCTGCGCGTGGGTTCGATCGGGTACTGCGCGTGGCGTGGAGTCTCGCGGATTTAGACGGAGCGCCCGCGCCTGACCCGACACATTTGGATCGGGCTCTAATGCTGCGCCAACGCCTTGACCGGGCGCCCAAGGAGAACCGATGAGCGCCGAGATCACGCCCGAGCACCGAATTCGTGCCGAGCTGAACATGTTGATCGAACCTAATGATCTGGCGGGCGGAGCGCTGCTGAGTCTAATTGGATCAGCGGAGTGTCTGGCGATGATCACCTCTGGGTATCCACCGCCCGAGGATCTGCAGCGTCGCTGCAACGATCTTCTCGGCCTCAGCTCGACCGCGGCAGATACGCATAGCCTCCCGGTCGCCCTTCAGCGGTGGCGTAAACGTATCTCACCGGGCCGAAGCGACAAGCTGCTCGAGACTCTGCGACGCAACGGGGGAGGACTGCTCATTCCCGGGGATCCCCTTTGGCCCACGCAACTAGGCGACTTGCAGCTTGGGCAGCCGCTTTGTTTGTGGTGGCGTGCGAAGCGCGTCCAACGCATGGTCCAGTGCACTCTCGATCGGTGCGTTTCGATCGTGGGCTCGCGAGACTGTAGCGATTACGGACAACGAGTTACCCAAGACTTTGCCGAGCACCTTTATCGGGCTGGCAACACCATCGTCTCGGGAGGCGCCTACGGGGTTGATGCAACTGCCCACCGAGCGGCACTGAACTCCGCTGCGGTCGATAAGAAAAATCTGCCGACCATCGCCATACTGGCCGGCGGTATTGACCGACTCTATCCCGCGGGCAATAGTAGCCTGCTGACACAGGTGATTCACTCAGGGATCGTCCTTTCGGAAGTCCCGCCAGGAACTCCACCGGCGCGCTTCCGGTTTCTGAACCGCAACCGTCTCATTGCGGCGCTGTCACGCGTTACCTTGGTGACCGAGGCCCGTTATCGTTCCGGGGCCTTGAACACGGTAGGTCATGCACTGGATCTGGGCCGCGACGTCGCTGCCGTGCCGGGTAGCGTGTATTCGGCCTATTCTGCCGGGACCCACCGATTGATCGCTGAAGGTCAAGCGCAATTGGTCAGCGAACCACGCGAACTCCTAGGTGAAAGCGTGCTGCCGGGCACAGGTGGAACGATACGCCGACTCACCGACGCGCTCACTCTGACCCAGCGCATGGTTTATGACTCGCTAGAGGTGCGTCGCGCACTACCGGTCAGCGAGATCGCCGCTCGCGCGGGAATCAGCGACGGACATGCGATGACGGCGTTAAGGTACCTCGGCGGGCAAAGTCTGGCTCGCCAGCAGGGCGCTCAGTGGTGCCTCGCACCGCAAGAGCACGGTCCGAAGGGGTAAATTGGGCTGTGATGAGTATTGATCGTGAGGTCGCAGTGCCCGAGCAGTTCACCGCCATACTGGAGGAGTTTCTCGACCACCTCAGGCTCGAGCGCGGTCGAAGTGAGAATACCTTGCGCGCCTACCGGGGTGACCTCAATGATCTGCTGACTTTTATTGCCTCTGCGGGGAATGTGAAACTCCTGCGCGAGGTAACGGCACCCTTGTTGCGTGCTTGGATGGCCGATATGCACGAACGAGCGCTGGTCCCTTCGACACTGGCGCGGCGGGTATCCGCGGCAAAGAACTTTTTCGCGTGGGCACTGCGTCTTGGCATTGTGCAGGTCGACCCGTCGCTGCGACTGGTGGCTCCTAAGAAGCCGCGGAAACTTCCCCATGTGCTCCAGGGAGAGCAGGTGCACCGCCTTCTCGATGACGACCAGTCAGCGCGAGCTCCCAGCTCACCAGCCGACACCGCAACCAACACGGGCTCTCCCAGACAAACGGCTCTGGAAAGCCGCGACCGGCTCATCATCGAGTTGCTGTACTCCTGCGCATTGCGCGTGGGTGAATTGGTCTCGTTGGACATCGACGACGTGGATCGCTCGGCGCAAACACTGCGTGTGACGGGTAAGGGAGATAAGCAACGCACCGTGCCTTTCGGCGCCCCGGCTCAGGCAGAACTTGCCCGATGGCTCGCTGAACACCGACCGCGGCTCGCCGGGCAAAAGTCTGGACCCGCCTTGTTGCTAGGGGCCCGAGGTGGGCGTCTTAATGTGCGCCAGGCTCGCGAGGTTGTTGCGCGCAGCTTGCATGCCCTGGGTGACACCGCAGCTAGCGGACCGCATGCTCTGCGCCACACGGCGGCCACACATTTGCTCGACGGCGGCGCCGACCTGCGCATGGTGCAGGAATTTTTGGGTCACTCGTCGCTGGCCACCACCCAGCTGTACACGCACGTTTCGATAGACCGGCTGCGGGACAGTTACCGCCAAGCCCATCCACGTGCGTAGGAAATTCGCGCATCGGCTGGCAAAATACCCACTCTGTCAGGCAAAATAGATTCCAACGGACATAATGGATCCGCCGTAGTGGTTTTGACGTAGGGGAAGACGATCAACACCGAGACGGAGGATGGCATGTCTGCATCGATGACCCGAGGCGTGATCTACATTCACAGTGCCTCGGCAGCGCTGTGCCCGCATCTGCAGTGGGCGATCGGCGAAGTGCTAGGTCGGGCCGTGAATTTGGACTGGTCCGATCAATCTGCCGCGCCCGGACTCCTGCGGGCCGAATACCAGTGGACCGGGGAGCCCGGTACTGGAGCCCGCATAGCCTCAGCCATGCGTGGATGGCAGCACCTACGTTTCGAAGTGACCGAAGAGCCCAGCCCTGGTGTTGATGGTAGCCGTTGGTCATTCACTCCCGAGCTCGGTATTTTCCATGCCACCACCGATGTGGCGGGAAATATTATGGTCAACGAAGAACGGATCCGTTGGGCCTACGAGAAGGGCGATGGCAACCCCGCCGTCTTCTTTCAGGAGATGTCCATCGCGCTCGGTGAAGCGTGGGATGAAGAACTCGAACCATTCCGGCACGCCGGCGAGCAGAGCGCGGTGCGCTGGCTCAACCAGGTGGTCTAAGCACTCGCAACGCTCGCGGTAGTTAGCGCACCACGTCGAAGACCTGTTTCTGAATGCCGTTCGGGTACGTTGCCTGAGCGGTCAGCTGTAGTTTCTGCATGTCCAGGTCGGCCTCACTGAACAGTCGTAGTCCGGCACCAAGGAGCACCGGGAAGACCAACAGGTGATAACGGTCGATCAGTTGATGTTCCTGTAGCGAATGCACGAGCGTTCCCGAGCCATGAATGATCAGTGGCGCACCGTCTTCTGCCCGCACCCGCGCAACATCAGCGGCCGAGCGCAGGAGCGTGGTCTTACCCCAGTTATTGACCAGATCCCCGGGTTGCAGGGAAGTAGAAACCACGTACTTGTCCATGGCGTTATAGCGCGGAAACTCTTCGGTCATCGTCGGCCAGACACCGCTAAATGCCTGGTAGCTTTTCCGGCCAAGCAGCATGGCGCCAGCTTCGTCCTGTTCGCTTCCCTTGAGCTCGTACGCCGCCGGATCGAATTCCGTTGCGGACATGGTCCATCCCGAATTGCGGTAGCCCGGTTCACCGCCCGGAGCCTGCATGACGCCGTCGAGGGAAATGAAAGCCGTGGCAATAATGGTACGCATGTGGCCGAGAATACCAGTGCCTGTGGTGAAGGGGAATACACCAATGGCGGGCCCCGGTAGCTTGATGCTACTGGGGCCCGCCGTAGGTGACTAAAGTGTCCGCCGGTACGCTTAGACGCTGCGGATCGCGACCACGGCGTTGTGACCGCCGAAACCGAAGGAATTGTTCAACGCAACGATGCTACCCTCACGCAATTCTGCTGGCTGTCCGGTGACAACCTTCAACGGAATCTCCGGGTCCTGGTTGTCGAGGTTGATGGTCACCGGGGTCTTGCGGTGATAAACGGCCAAGGTGGAGAGCACCGACTCGACAGCACCGGAGGCACCGAGCAAGTGTCCCATCTGGCTCTTCGTGGCCGAGACCCAGACATCATCGAGCGCGTCGCCCAGAGCGGCGCGCAAGGCGGTGTACTCGGGCTTATCGCCGACCGGAGTGGAGGTTGCGTGCGCGTTGACGTGCACGACATCTTCCGGCTGGATTCGACCGTCGAACATGGCAGCCTTGAGCGCGCGGGTTGCCCCCAGGCCCTCGGGGTCCGGGGCGGTGATGTGGTAGGCGTCGGCAGTGACCGAGGAACCGGCGAGCTCGGCATAGATCCGGGCGCCACGGGCCAGTGCGTGCTCTTCGGCTTCCAGCACCAGTGCGCCGGCGCCTTCGCCCATGACGAAGCCGTCGCGGTCAACGTCGTACGGGCGCGAGGCACGGGCCGGGTCGTCATTGCGCTTGGACAGCGCCTGCATGGAGGCGAACGCTGCGATGGGCATCGGGTGGATGGCCGCTTCGGCGCCACCAACCATGACAACATCGGCCTTACCCGAACGAATCAGATCCAGTCCCACGTGCATCGCTTCGGTGCCCGAGGCGCACGCGGAGACAGGGGTGTGTGCGCCACCGGCGGCACCGAGGTCGAGGGAGACCGCCGCAGCCGGACCGTTTGGCATAAGCATCGGAACGGTCATCGGAAGCACGCGACGCGGGCCCTTTTCCTTCAGGGTGTCCCAGGCGTCAAGAAGGGTCCACACGCCACCGATACCGGTCGCGAAGGCCACAGCCAACTTATCGCGGTCGACCTCCTCGATACCGGAGTCCTTCCACGCTTCGCGGGCCGCCACCACGGCGAACTGCGTGGAAGGATCCATGCGCTTCATCTCCACGCGGGAGAGGGTCTCGCTGGCAGGAGTCGACGCACGCGCCGCAAAGGTGACCGGCAGTGAGAACTCCTCCACCCACGAATCGGTCAGCGTGGCTGCCCCGGATACACCCTTGAGGGCGTTCTCCCACAGGGTTGGGACGTCCCCGCCAATGGGGGTGGTGGCTCCGAGACCGGTGATCACTACTTTGCGCGCCATCATCAAACTCTCTACTGGGAGGCAATAAAAACTAGAGCGGCCGGCTTGACGTACCGGCCGATGCGCGCGGCAAGTTCCACGCGACGGTTGCCCTGAGGGGCTAAGGACTTAACTTTAGGCGTTAGCGATGAAGTTCACTGCGTCGCCCACGGTCTTGAGGTTCTTGACTTCCTCGTCCGGGATCTTCACGTCGAACTTCTCTTCGGCGTTGACCACGATGGTCATCATCGAGATCGAGTCGATGTCCAGGTCCTCGGTGAAGGACTTGTCCAGCTGCACATCGGCAACGTCCAGGCCGGTCTCTTCGTTGACGATCTCGGCGAGGCCCGCCAGGATTTCTTCGTTGCTAGCCATTACGGCTCCTTTTCTTTCTTGTGCCGGCGAGGCCGGGCAGTGTGCAGTGGCAACCGTTCTCGGAGGCCACCAATAGGTGAAAACTTATCGGGTTTTCACGCTTCCGGGTTAAAGCTTAGGGCAGAGGTGCCTGCTACTGGTTCAAGACAAGCCTCGTCGCCCCTTGGGTTACGTCCCGAAGCGCGTTAGGCGCCGTGTTCGGCGATAAATTCGCGAGCCGCGTCCAGATCCTGCGGGGTTTTGACCGCAAGAGTCTTGACTCCCTTCAGCCCACGGCGCGCCAGTCCAACCAGGGTGCCGGCGGGGGAGAGCTCGAGCAGGCCGGTCACTCCCTGTGCTGCCAGGGTTTCCATGCAGAGATCCCAGCGAACCGGGCGGGAGACCTGCGCAACGAGGGAGGCGAGATTCGCTTCGCCGTCGGCTACTGGCTCTCCGTCAAAGTTCGACAGCAGGGTGCGCGATGGAGTGGCGGGGTTCAGCGAGCCGGAGAGCTCTTCAAGCACACCCACAGCCGGGGCCATATGCGCGGTATGGAACGCGCCGGCGACCTTCAGCGGGATCACGCGGGCCTTGGCCGGCGGATTCTCGCCGAGAGCCGCGAGCTGCTCCAGGGTACCGGCGGCCACGATCTGACCGCCACCGTTGGCGTTTGCAGGGGTCAGGCCCAGCTCGTTCAGGCGATCGGTGACTTCTTGGGCGTCTCCGCCGAGGACGGCGGCCATGCCCGTAGGAGTGACGGCGGCGGCCTGGGCCATGGCGTTGGCACGTTCACGCACGAAGGTCATGGCGTCGGCTTCGTTAAGCGCACCCGAGATTGCCGAGGCGGTGATTTCGCCGACCGAGTGTCCGGCCAGGATTGCCGAGCTTGGCAGCTCGTTACCGAAGAGTGCGCGGGCGCTGGCTAGCCCGGCGGCCACGATGAGCGGCTGAGCGACGGCGGTGTCCTTGATGGTTTCTTCGTCGGCTTCGGTGCCGTAGGCAATGAGATCGCGCTCGCTAATGGCGCTGAGCTCGGTCAAGTGTTCGCGCACACCTGGCACGTCGAGCCATTCGTTGAGAAAACCTGGGGTCTGGGAGCCCTGTCCCGGGCATACAATTGCTAGCACTCTTCCAGCTTTCCAAATAGTCGATTCTTTTCGCGCGGCAATTAAGTACCAAGCTCGCGAACCCTGTTTGTATGGATGCTACAAAAGCCTATCGCATCCAACCCCAGAGAATTCACGATTTTCGGTGTTGTTGACCGCGAAAAACTGTGTGGTTCCCATAACCGGGCGGTTTAGTCGTCCTCGGGTTGCAACCTGCCAACCAACAGCGCCGTGTGCAGAACGAACGCATCCCGCGCGGAGAGCGGATCCCAGTCGGTGACCTCACTGATGCGCTTGAGGCGATACCGGACTGTGTTGGCATGCACGAAAAGTTCACGGGCCGTACCCTCGAGCGAAAACCCCAGGGCGAGATAGCTGCAGAGTGTTTCGGCCAAGGCGTTCCCGGCTTCGATAAGTGGCCGGTAGACGCGTTCGAGTAGGGCCGTGCGAGCCAGCGGGTCTCCGTTGAAGGCGCGCTCGGGCCACAGATCGTCGGCGGCGACCGGCGTAGGGGCCTGCGGCCACGCACGAGCCGCCGAGACGCCGGACATTGCCGCCAAGGCTGCGTGGTGTACGTCCTTGATGTTTGGCGCCAGCGGCGAGTAAACCACTGGCCCATCGCCGAAGAGTCGGGCCATGCGGTGAAAGTCTACCTCGTCAAAGCGGGTGCCCGATAGGACCATAATGGAGCGTTCGCCTAGCACGCTGACGAGTGAGTCTCGTGAATACCGGGCGGCCACGCGGCGTAAGGCGTTGACGAACGTGCTCGGTGCCATTTTGGGGGTCATGCCCACCATCACGCGCAGGTTCTTCTGTGAACGCCAACCTAGGGCGGCCACCCGGGAGGAGAGCGACTCCTGCGACTCTCCACGTAGGACAGCATCTATGAACTGGGCTTCGAGCCGTGAATCTAAGGCGCCGCGGGTTTCTGCCGCCCGGGCATAGACGTCGGCGGCTGCAAAGGCTACTTCACGTGAATAGCGCAAGACCGCCTCGCGCACCTGAGCCTGCTCGGACTCGATCACAATGTCCGGGACTTGGGATTCGACAAGTTCCACGATCGTGCGCAGCAACGCCAGTGCCTTCTGCAGGCTAATCGACCGGGTGAGTTCGGTCGGTGCCGCCCCGAAAACGTCACTCATGACCCAGGCGGGCGTTGAGTCGGGCTCCTCGTACCACGACACGAAGGTCGCAATACCCTTTTGAGCCACGAGACCCAAAGCGGCGCGTTCCTCGGGTGCCAATGAGCCATACCACGGTAAGGACTTTTCCAAGTAACGAAGTGCCGTGGTGGAAAGTTCGCCCAGATGCGACTTGAGCCGCTTGATGGTCTGCGGACTGGGTTTGGGCAGGTGGTTGGCCATCCGGGACGGCTGCTTGGTGGGGAGATCGGACTCTTGGGCCATGCTCTAGAGCATACGGAAAATTCGCGAACACCGCGTTGCGGCAAGCCGGTGCCCGGCGGGAGAACCGCCGGGCACCGGTAGATATGTTTACACTTCGCGGGCCGTGATCCGTAGTCGTGAGGATTGCGCCGCGGCTTTGACGATCTCATTGGCGAGCTTGCTCGCCGCCAGCACCTGCTCCTGGGCGGCAGGAGCGTTGGTCAGTGGTGTACGTACGTTTGTTTGAACTGGCTGGTTACCCATGGTTCCCCCTTGCCTTGTGACCTACCATCAGTCTTAACGCTAGGGCTCACGGTTGTGGTGGGGGTGGGCAGGATCTGCAAATAATCAGCTAGATTCATCGAATAAAGCTGAACTTTAGCTGGATATAAGTTGAGGGTCGGAGAGAACCAGTTGGTTCTTTCCGACCCTCAAGGCATGATCCGCTAGGAGGTGTGTGGGTTAGGCGTCGCCGCCGGCGTTCCCACTGGTACCCGCGGTCGGGTCATTGAGCCGATACGCCGCGTGTGCCTGCGCGACCTTCGCCTGGTCAATCTCCCCACGCTCGGCCAACGCGGCCAAAGCCTGAACCACCACGGTATGCGCATCGATCTTAAAGA
>JANCMB010000001.1:0-1110870 GCA_031317595.1 Glutamicibacter sp. PS | reverse complement strand
ATGAATTGGGCCCGTTCGGTGCCCTGCGCCTCGACGAGTTGATCGAACGAGTCGATCCATTCCTGGGTTTCTTCAGGGTCTCGGTCGGATAACTGATACGTCAAACCACTACGGATCTGAGAGATGTGCTCCTCAACAGCCACGGTTTCTCCTAGGTTGATATGGCGGTCTCTATGGTTAGGCGCGAGGTTTCGTCGGATAACCATATGCGGGACAACGGACTTAACTGCGCGGGTACCGTGAGTGCGTCCGATTCATCCCTAACTCTAGTTCGCCCGCGCGAGCGAAAAGACGAAAATTTCGCCCGAAAGGGCCTAAAAGCATTCTTTTTAGGTGACTTAAGGCACCTCGTAGGATGTCAAAATCCATTTAACCCATGACTCTGTGATGTGGCACACTCGTTACGTGACAACAAAACCCGGCGTGTTGCGTCGTTCACGCTTGAATGGGAGCGCGAAACCGTGTTTCGTTGTTAACAACGCTTCGCACCATCATCAGGAGGAACACAAGTGAGCGACGCCGTACAGGCAAATCTGGAGCCCGCAAAAAAGCTCGGCTTCAAAGAGGATGACCTAGTTCAAGAGCTTGGTTATGACGATGACGTGGATTTCGATCTGCGTGATTCCATCGAAGATCTCATTGGTTCAGAGTTGCTCACCGAGGAAGACCACGACGTGGTCGACTCAGTTATCTTCTGGTGGCGCGATGGTGATGGAGACCTCGTAGATGCACTCGTAGATTCTCTGAGTTGCCTCGAGGAGGGCGGAGTAGTCTGGCTACTTACGCCAAAGCAGGGGCGCGACGGCCACGTTTCGCCGGCACTTATTCAACAAGAAGCTCCCACCGCCGGGCTTCACGTGACCACCTCCGAGGGTGTTTCCGCCGATTGGTCGGCGATGCGCCTCATGCCTCGTCGCAAGAACTAGGGGCAGTATGACTATCAATCCGGGTGACCGTATACCTAGCTGGTGCCTGGAAAACCAGTTCGGAGAACTGGTGGACGCCGACGACGTGAAGGTCGGGCGGAGTCTGCTGGTTTTCTTTCCGTGGGCGTTTTCGCGCGTCTGTGGAGCCGAATTGGACGAATTGCAGCGTGAACATGCTTTTTTCACGGAGGCCAAGGTACGTGTCTGCGGTATTTCCGTGGATCACAAATTCGCGTTGCGCTCCTATGCGCAGGACCGCGGTGTCGAATTTGAGCTTCTCGCTGACTTCTGGCCGCACGGCGCTGTGGCGCGGCAGTTTGACGCCTTTGACGACGAGCGTGGCGTCGCCACGCGACATAGCTACTTTGTGGTCGATGGAATCGTGCGGGAAGTAATTTCGAGCCCACTTAGTACGGTCCGTGCGTTCAGTGACTACCGAGCCGCGATAGAGACGCACGTCACCGCCCACTGATTTGCATCGACCCGCACAATGCGTATAGAGTAGATCATCGTTGGCAGGAAGAAATTCCTAGTCACACTGGAAGGGCCTTTAGCTCAGCTGGTAGAGCGTCACGTTTACACCGTGAATGTCATCGGTTCGATCCCGGTAGGGCCCACCAAAGAAAAAGTCCCCTGCGTTTGAGTGTTTAGCTCAAGCTCAGGGGACTTTTTCGTTCCCTGGCGCAACCGTTTGCTGGCTGATCCAGAAAGCCTCAACATTCTCGGTACGGCCCAATGGTGGGCGGAGTGCCTCATTAAGCGCACCAGCGCCCGGCACGAGGCCCGGCGAGGTCAACGACCGTGGCGCTTAGGTGGATTCGAGCCTCACTTCGGTCCCCGTTGACATTCACCGCCCCAACCACCGGATAATCTCCGTGCTTTTCAGGACCAAGTTCTGCACTAAGTTGACGTTTCATCGGAATAGTCTGGGATGAGCCTGTAAAGTCTAGACAGGTTCAGTTACCTCTCCGTAACGTGGGACTTATCGGGCATGCGGTGGCATCTCGCCGGTGCGCCGATCGAATGAGTATTTCGATCAGGAAGGAAGGCTGTGTAAATGGGTCTCGGTGACAAGATCAAGAACAAGGCGCAGGAAGTTTCCGGCAAGATCAAAGAAGGCGTTGGAGACGCTACCGACAACGAGGACCTGCAGGCCGAGGGTGTAAAGGATCAGGCGGCCGCATCGGCTAAGCAGGCTGGTGAACACATCAAGGATGCGGCCAAGGATGTCAAGGACGACTTGAACAAGTAGGCCGTCTCTAAAAAATGTCCCACCTAATTAGGTGGGACATTTTTTATGCTTGAAAGCGAGCAGCAACCGACCGAGGTCAACTCCTAGCATTACGACCTTCGCACGCCGCTAGGGGCATGGCGTGCTGGTGCCGACAGCTGGCAGACGTTACTGGATCTTTGGCGGCTATTACGGCAGTAATCCGCAATTGGGCTGGAAGCCAGGATCGGCGGGTGCATTTTGCTGCGCCAGCGCGTGGGAGACGAGCCGGTGGACTACGGGGTCGTTTGGCGTTTGATCGTGTTCGATGAAATCCAGTGGACACAGATCTTGCAGGACCAGGTTCGTGACCTGTCGTTCATGCCCCGCCAAGAACTGCGAGCGGTATGGGGTAACCACTTCGTCGTATTTGGTCGTAATGACCGTGTACACCGGGCCTGGCACGGTGTCGCCGATCGAATTCAGTTCCTGCATGAACTCGCTGCCGGCTTTTTGGTCGGCGCAGGCATCGCAGATCACCGAGGCGGTATCGACAAGCAGAGCTCCCTCGGCGCTGGGCACGAGTGCGCCCCGCGTTCCGTGATTTGATGGTGCGATCCCGACGAGCTGGTTGACATATTTGGCCCCTCCGAGGAAACCGAGGTACCATCGCGGCATCATCCCGCCCTGACTGTGTCCCACTAGGTCTACCTTTCGAGCTCCAGTAGCCTGACGTACCCGATCCACGAAGTCGGCCAGCTCCTTCGCGGATTCGCGAATGGGACCAGAGGCTGGGAGTTGATTGCGCACACCGTAATTGAGCGAGTAGACACAATAGCCTTGGCTTTTGAGTATCGGGGCGAGGGTGGACCAATTCTTCAGCATGGTTTCAAAAGTTCCCGGAACCAAGATCACCGGAAATGGGTGTGCGTCGCTGGGTTTGCATTCCCAGTCATTCGCGCCGAGAGGGCTGAGCTCGAAACTTTGCCATTCAGTGTTCGATGAATCTGTGCTGGCCGCGGCCGACGAGCTGGGCAGGAGCACCCCGAGGCAGAGTAGGGCGCAGGCGACGTGGGACGCGAGGGAGCGACGAGGCATGGCGAATTCCTTGAAAGTGCGGGCGAGGACTGCAAATTACTATCTAGTAACAAAGGATGTGTGTCAAGGGTCACACTTAAATGTCTTCCGTTGTCCTCACGGATAATTTCGTTGCCGTCAGTCTCGAGGCGAATACCTAGTCCAATCGCCGTGTCGCCGTCACGAGCAGCGATCGTTCCTAGTGGGGCAACAGTTGATCGAGTAACTCGTAGAACGGTTGATGCCCAAAGTAGGCGCCGTGATTTCGTGGAAAGGGCGCTTCGGTATCTACCGGATAGTCTCTCGATGTAGGGCCAAAAAATGACGCATTTCGTGATGCCAGCAGGTCGCGGGGATCGTAGACATTACTCACTCGGGGAAAGCCAGCCGGTGGGTGAAAGCCCGGGGTGTACGGCAATGAGGGTAGTGCGTTGAGTTCGAAGAGTAGTCCAGCGGGGCTTCCGGCGCTGATGAATTCCTGCACCGGAGCCAGATCGGCTGAGAGTAGCAGATCTAGGCAGGCTACCGCCCCAAGCGAATGTGCCACGATGCTGGTTGGCCCCGCAGGCAATGTGTCGATGTGGTCCTTGATTAATTTCCTGATCGCTGCACCCCTGCTGAGATACATTGTGAAATCGCCAAAATAGGGGGCGGCAAAGCGGGTGAGCTGGGCGCGATAGCGGGCAAGCCAATCCGTGGCCAATTGCAGTAGCCAGTCGGTCAGTGACAGCGCCGTGGGAACTTGGCGGTGGTCGGTGGTGATCGTATGCGCGATGGCCCCTTCAAGTTCCCGTCGGTGGGCGCCGTCCACTGCCGTCAGCCCGCCAAGGGTGGCGTCATTTGCTTTTATGATTGCTGCCGTGAGTGCCCGGGCGAGGGCCCCGGTGTGTGGTGTCGGCGTGTGTGCGGTTGCGAAGTACGCGTCGTAGGAGCGCGCTACAGTCATCGCCGCACTGAACGAAGGCTCGAGGTGCAACTTCTTCAGGCATGCGTGAACCTCCGCCGACTGCTCTAGTCGTGCGGCTACGTCGCCGATTTCGGTCGTCTCGGAGGCAGCGGACCCGGGGTCAACGGGGGAGTAGCGGGCCTTGAGCTCGGCCAAGGGATCGATATCGAGCATGCTCCAGACGCGGAGCATTCCGTGATCCTGAGTGTTCGGCGTCTCAAGGTGGGCTGCAATCGATCCACGAAATTCCGGAATGCTTTCTCCGCCGCCGAGCAGGCGTGCGCCTAGTTCGTCGCTCCACGCAATGGTGGTGATCCGTGCCTTCGGGCGCAGCCGCAAGATCTGCTCGCCGGCTTGTCGCTCGAAACTTTTGCGGAGGGAGCCCCTCACGCCAGCGCCGGGGACGAGAACGACGTTGCTCATGGTTGATCCAATTTCATAGGAAAACGGGTCGGGTCGACGTCCATGACGTCGACCCGACCCTTAGGGCTGTTTGGCTAGGCTCGCTTGCGGGTGAGAAGTCCCCAGATCACCAATACGAGGAGGGAACCACCGATGGCAAGTAGCCAGGTCTTGATGGACCAGAATTCTTCGATGCCCACGTTGAAAATCATTGAGCCGAGCCATCCGCCGACGAGGGCACCAACCACACCGAGAATCAACGTCGCGAACCATCCGCCGCCTTCCTGGCCGGGTTTGATCGCTTTAGCGATGGCGCCGGCAATTAGACCCAAAACAATCCAACCTATGAAACCCATGGTTCACCTCTCAGTCCGCGTTGAGTAGTGCCTTCATTCGAAGACCTAAGGCTGAGACTACGACAGAGCGCTCGCTAGGACTAGTCGCTCTGAGAACTTCCCGGGAGTTCACAGGTTTGTTTGAGTGACAAGTGACTATTGACACGAAGGGGTGGGAGTCCTAGGCTAAATAAATCTTACTTATATGCATGATTCGTTTCTAAAGTAAGACAAAAGAGTGCACGACGAAGTGGGGAGCATGATGAGCGATGTCACGCCGATGGTAGTGATGGGCGTATCCGGGAGCGGTAAATCGACCGTGGGCGCAATGATTGCGCAGCGCCTAGGAATTGAGTTCATTGACGGCGACAGCCTTCATCCGGAATCAAACCGCGCCAAAATGGCTGCCGGTCAGCCGTTAGATGACGCCGATCGCCGGCCATGGCTAGAGATCATCGGTCGTACCCTCGCCGAAAGCCAGCAAGCCGGTGCCCCCGTGGTCATTGCCTGCTCTGCGCTCAAGCGAAGCTATCGCGACCTCATCCGTAGTTTCGAACCCGCCACTCGCTTCGTACACCTTGCCGGTACGCCAGAAACTCTGAGTGAGCGGCTCGCGGCGCGCAATCACGAATTTATGCCCGCCTCGTTGCTGACCAGCCAACTCTCCACCTTGGAAGAGCCCGGCGCTGAAGAGTCGGCAATCCTGGCCGATATTTCGGCCAGCCCCGAAGACATCGTCGCGTACGTCATCGACACGCTATCCGCCTAGCTGCACGCAGCCCTCGATATATTCACTGATCAAGGACGACCATGAACACAGATATCGTCATGAACTGGACGCTGGGCACCCCAGCGCTCCTGGGCCTAGCAGTGGCCGCCGTAGCGGTCTTGCTTCTGCTCATCATTCGCTTTCGAGTCCACGCTTTCCTAGCGCTGATTCTGGTCAGCTTGCTGACCGCCATCGCCTCCGGCATTCCAGCCGAATCGATTATCACCACACTCACAAGCGGGTTTGGAAGTACCCTCGCTAGTGTCGCACTGCTGGTAGGTCTCGGTGCCATGCTGGGCCGCATGTTGGAAACCAGTGGGGGAGCCGAGGTGCTCACCAAGTGGCTGATCGACAAGTTTGGTGAGACGCGAGCCCCCTTGGCTCTGTCCGTAGCATCGCTGCTCTTCGGTTTCCCGATTTTCTTCGATGCCGGCCTGGTCGTGATGCTCCCGATCATCTTTACCGTCGCGCGTCGGCTTGGCGGCTCCCTGCTGCTCTATGCGATCCCAGCCGCCACGGCGTTCTCGGTCATGCACATTTTCGTCCCGCCACACCCTGGTCCGGTGGCCGCCTCCGGCCTGCTGGGAGCCAACGTCGGACTGGTTTTGGTCCTCGGCCTCATCGTGGCACTGCCGACCTGGTACGTCGCTGGTCACCTGTGGGGTAAGTACGTAGGTAAGAAGTTCAACGTCGCCGTCCCGGACATTCTGGCCGGCAACTCATCTACCGATGTCTCGCGCAAGGAATTTGCTTCCTCCCCGAGCGTTGGCGCCGTCTTTAGCTTACTGCTGTTGCCACTGGTGCTGATCTTCATCAACACCGGGCTGAACATGCTCGGCTCAGCTGGTGCCGTTGACCCGGAGGCCACGTGGGTGCGCTGGTTGCGTCTGCTCGGCGAAACTCCAGTGGCCCTGCTGCTGACCGTCTTGCTCTCGATGTACCTGCTGGGTGCCCGTAAGAACAAGGACAAGAAGCTCATCGAGACCATTGTCGATTCGGCGCTGGGCCCGGTGTGCTCGATCATCCTGATTACCGGTGCCGGTGGCATGTTCGGTGGCGTGCTGCGCGCCAGCGGTA
The DNA here is from genome assembly GCA_031317595.1 of Glutamicibacter sp. PS. Classification (GTDB taxonomy): domain Bacteria; phylum Actinomycetota; class Actinomycetes; order Actinomycetales; family Micrococcaceae; genus Glutamicibacter; species Glutamicibacter endophyticus. The sequence goes on along the minus strand of JANCMB010000001.1, from coordinate 1,104,128 downwards.
TCGGCGGCGCCGTAGCCACCTCGCTGGAGAGCATTGGACTTCCGCTGGTCGTAGCCGGCTTCTTGATTGCTGCCATCGTCCGTCTGGCCCAGGGCTCGGCCACCGTCGCACTGACCACCGCCGCTGCCATCGTGCAACCGGCCGTCATGGCCGATGCTTCGCTGAGTGCTTTCCAGATCGCGCTGATGGTGCTCGCCTTGGCAGCAGGTTCCGTCTTCGCCGGCCACGTCAATGACTCCGGCTTCTGGCTGGTCTCCCGGTTCTTCCAAATGGACGTGCCAACCACGCTGCGCGTCTGGACCGTCGGACAGGGCCTGGTCGGTTTGGTGGGCTTCGCCTGCGTCATGGTGCTCTACGCCATCGCTACGATGATGGCCTAGCGGTAACGACACCGCCCATCACGGCGGATAGTAGAAACGCGGCGGGTGCCCGATCTCCCAAAAAGGAGATCGGGCACCCGCCGCGTTGTTGTGCCGTCTAGTAGAACCGAGATCGGTTACTTGCGTTGCGGGCGAGTTGGATCGTGGAAGAGCCGCGGGGCCTCTTGCCAAATACCGGAGATCTCGTTCTGGGTGCGACGCATGATGCTGTCCATATTCTTTCGTGCCCCGGCCGAATCGGCGGTGGAAATTGCGTCGGCCACGGCCTGATGCCACGCCAGAGCCTCTTCGTGGGGGCGATCTGGCATCAGCCCTAACTCGGTACGACCACGCAGGATCGCCCCGATCGGGGTGGCTAGGGTTGCGAACATTTCGTTGCCCGAGGCGGCCAGTACAATCGCGTGGAAGCGGATGTCGAGTTCTAAGAACCGGACCAGATCTCCCTGACGGCCGTAGTGGCTCATCTGGGCCGAGACCATGAGCAGTTCCTTGCGCATTGCCTCCGGCGCATGCACCGCAGCCAGCTCGGCCGCCATCGGTTCGACGCAACTTCGTAGCTCGGTTAGCGAACGTAATTGCGCACCTTGCTGGTCGCTAGCCAATCGCCAGCGGATAACCTGCGTATCGAAAGGGTTCCAATGTTCTGGAGCCAAAACGCGGATGCCCACGCGCTTCGTGCTGGTAACCAACCCGGCCTGCGCCAGGACACGAATCGCTTCGCGGATCACCGAACGGGAGACCTCGAGCCGATCTTCCAGATCGGCGGCCAACAGAATGGACCCTTGAGGGATCACCCCGCCGACAATGCGGGAGCCCAAATGCTCCACTACTTGGTTATGCAAACTCGTAGGCATACCTGAATCTTAGTAACTGGGCCGTCAATTACCGGAACCGCACCGGGGAAAGCACGAAATAAACCAGTTTTATTTGCCAGAGACCCGGACAAGGCGTGCCACGAACGGTAGACTGGGATTCGTCACGATGCCGTGCGGGCACGGTCGATGGTGCCCGATGCGCGGCACAACTCCCCGTATTTGATGGAGACTTATTTTTATGCCTGCACAGATTGGCGTTACAGGTCTGGCCGTGATGGGTGCTAACCTCGCCCGCAACTTCGCTCGTAACGGCTACACCGTTGCTTTGCACAACCGCTCGGTGGCTAAAACCGATGCGTTGCTCGAGGCCCACGGGTCGGAGGGCGACTTCATTCGCACCGAGTCACTTGAGGAACTGGTCGCCAATCTGGAAACCCCGCGGCGGGTGCTGATCATGGTCAAGGCCGGTGCTCCGGTGGATTCCGTGATCGAATCGCTCGTGCCGCTGCTGGACGAAGGCGACATTGTCATCGACGCCGGTAACTCGCACTACACCGACACGCGTCGTCGTGAAGCTGCACTGGCCGAAAAGGGCCTGCACTTCGTGGGTGTCGGCGTCTCCGGTGGTGAGGAGGGTGCACTGCTCGGCCCATCGATCATGCCCGGCGGTTCGGCACAGTCGTACCAGGCCTTGGGCCCGATGCTGGAGAAGATCTCTGCCAAGGCCGATGACGGAACCCCGTGCTGCGCGTGGATCTCGACCGATGGTGCCGGTCATTTCGTGAAGATGGTGCACAACGGCATCGAATACGCCGATATGCAGGTTATTGGCGAGGCTTACGACCTGCTGCGCAATGCAGCGGGCATCGAGCCGGCCGAACAGGCCAAGATTTTCACCGAATGGAACACCACCGAGCTCTCCAGCTTCCTTATCGAGATCACCGCCGAGGTGCTCGGCCACGTCGACGCTTCCACCGGCAAGCCACTGATCGACGTCATCGAGGACTCCGCAGGACAGAAGGGGACCGGACGCTGGACCGTGCAGTCCGGCCTGGATCTGGGTTCACCGGTCTCGGCCATCGCCGAGTCGGTCTTTGCCCGTTCGCTGTCTTCCCAGCGCTCCATCCGCGCCGTGGGCCAGCAGGTGCTGGAGGCGAACACCAGCGAGGTGACGCTCCCGGAGAACTTCGTCGAGGACGTGCGCCAGGCGCTCTTCGCATCCAAGCTCGTTTCCTACGCGCAGGGTCTGGACATGCTCACCTCGGCTGCAGGCGAATACGGCTGGGAGCTGAAGCTGGACGAAATCGCCGGCCTGTGGCGCGAAGGCTGCATCATCCGTGCCGCCCTGCTCAAGGACATCACCGCCGCGTACTCCGGTGCCGAGAAGCCGGAAAATCTGCTCTTCGCCCCGGCCTTCGCTGAGGCCATCGCCAAGGCCGTACCGGCATGGCGCCGCGTGGTGGCCATCGCCGCACAGGCTGGCATCCCGGCTCCGGTCTTCTCCTCGTCACTGGCCTACTACGACGGCTTGCGTCGCGACCGCCTGCCGGCCGCGCTGACTCAGGGACTGCGTGACTTCTTCGGTGCACACACCTACCGACGCAACGATAAGGAAGGCACCTTCCATACGCTGTGGAGCGCGGACCGCTCCGAGGTCGAAGCGGTGGACACCCACTAATTCGAATTAACGCGATGGCCCGAAATGCTCCATGCATTTCGGGCCATTGCGCTTCCTGCCGCATCTTGGTTCGGCTAAAGTCGAAGCATGCGTGCGTCGGTGATCGCCGGTGCCGTAGGGTCTTGCTCGGTTCGCCCATCGAAGCAGAAGCCGTTGCGCTGATAGAACGCGATGGCCCGCGGATTTTCCTGGGCCACCCAAAGCATCGTGGGTTCTTGCCCCAGAACGGCGTCGAGCAGCCGCTGGCCGACGCCCGTGCCATGGTGCTCGCGCAGTACGTAGAGCATGTACAGGCTCAGCTTGGCCCCGGTGGCCCGATCCGACTCGGAGCGGAGCGGTCCGGCGAGCGCCACCCCGACGGCTTGTTCGCCGAGCACCGCGAGCATGGGGCGCAGCCCCATTTCCGGGCGCTCGTTCAGGTCGGTGGTGATGCGTTCCCATTGGCGCACCCGCGAAGCATGGTGCTCGTTGGTGAAAAACCCCTCGGGCAATAAGTCGGCATAGGTTTGTTTCCAGCACTCGACCAGTAGGGAGGCAATCTGCGGCACGTCATCGGCCACCGGAAGGCGCAGGAGATAACCACTCATCAGGCACCCGCAACGTACTCGGCCAAATGGATGCCGGTCAGGGTATTGCCAGCGGCTAGATCGTGTGGGGTACCTTCGAAGACGATGGTGCCGCCCTCATGTCCGGCACCCGGCCCCAGATCGATCACCCAGTCGGCGTGAGCCACGACGGCGAGATGGTGTTCGATGACGATCAGCGTTTTGCCCTCGTCGACCATTTCATCCAGTAGCTTCAACAGGCGGTCCACGTCGGCCATGTGCAGACCCGTGGTTGGTTCGTCGAGCACATAGGTGTCGGCCCCCTGGCCCAAATTGATGGCCAGCTTCATACGCTGACGTTCGCCGCCGGAAAGGGTGCTCAGCGGCTGGCCGAGTTTCAGATAGCCCAGCCCCACCTGGTTGAGACGTTCGAGCATCGGTTTGGCCTTGGCGATGCCTAGGGCCTCGGCGGCCCGTTCGATGCTCAGATTCAGAACATCGGCGATATTCAGCCCTTGATACTGGTACTCGAGCACTTCATCGGTAAAGCGCCGTCCCTCGCACCGTTCGCAGCGGATGGCAACCCCGGCCATAGAGACCAGATCGGTGTAGATTACCCCGGCACCCTTACATTCCGGGCAGGCGCCGTCGGAGTTGGCGCTGAACAGTGCCGGTTTGACCCCGTTAGCCTTGGCGAAGGCGGCCCGGATGGGGTCCATGATTCCGGTGTAGGTCGCCGGGTTGCTGCGTCGCGAGCCGCGGATCGGGGACTGGTCCACCACCGCCACCCCCTCCTGCTTGGCCACCGTGGAATGGATAAGCGAGGACTTGCCCGAGCCGGCGACCCCGGTGATAGCGCAGAGCACGCCGCGGGGGATATCCACGTCGACGGCGCGCAAATTGTGTTCGGTGGCCCCGCGAATTTCGATCGGGTTATGCCCGGTACGCACCTGTTCCTTGAGGGGAACCCGCTGTGTGAAATGCTCTCCGGTGCGTGTGCCCGAGGCGAGCAGGCCCGCCACATCGCCGGAGTAGCAGATGGTGCCGCCGTGCACCCCGGCCCCGGGGCCAAGATCGATCACATGGTCGGCGATGCGCACCACCTCGGGTTTGTGTTCGACTACCAGCACGGTATTGCCCTTATCGCGCAGGGACAGCAATAGTTGGTTCATCCGCTGAATATCATGCGGGTGCAGGCCCACGGTGGGTTCGTCAAACACGTAGGTGACATCGGACAGTGCACTGCCCACATGTTTGACCATCTTCACGCGTTGTGCCTCACCGCCCGAGAGCGTGGCCGCCGGCCGATCAAGAGATATATAGCCCAAACCGATGTGCACCATGGATTCGAGGACTAGACTGAGCTTCTCGAGCAGCGGGACCGCTCCGGGCTCGTCGATAGTCCTCAGGATCGCCAGCAGATCGCTGACCTGCATGGAGCACAATTCCGCGATTCCGTGCCCGTGAAGCTTTGAGGCACGGGCGGCGTCATTCAAGCGGCTGCCGGAGCAGGCCGAGCACGGGGCAGTGGTGGAGATCCGTTCCACAAAATCACGGATGTGCTTTTGTTTCACTTCCCGCTCCGAGTGAATATAACTGGACTTGATGCGGGTCACCAACCCCGAATAGCTCATGTTGGCACCATTGAGTTTGACCTTGCCCGGCTCGGCGTAAAGGAGTCGGTCCAGCATCTGCGGATCCATTTCCCGCAAGGGCACGTCCAGGTCTACCTGGGTTCCGGCCGTCAGGGTTTGAAAGAGCCAGGCACCCGGTGCGAAGTTCGGCGCGTTGATCGCGCCTTCGTTCAGGGTCTTGTCCCAGAACAACAGTTCGTCAAGGTCGATGCTGGCCTCGGTGCCAAAGCCTTCACAGACCGGGCAGGCGCCCTCGCCCAAGTTGAAGGAGTAGGCGCCGGGGCCGCCGGCACTCGGGGTTGAATAGCGTGCGAAGAGCATGCGCAGCAGCGAATAGGCATCCGTGGCGGTTCCTACCGTCGAGCGCGAATTGGCCCCCAATCGTTCCTGATCCACCACGATGGCGGCCGTGAGATTTTCCAATACTTCCACGTCGGGCCGTGGCAGTGAAGGCATGAAGGTCTGCACGAAAGTGGAGTAGGTTTCGTTAATCAGCCGCTGGGATTCGGCAGCGATGGTGCCGAAGACCAAGGAGGATTTACCGGAGCCGGAGACCCCGGTAAAGGCGGTGAGGCGACGTTTGGGGATGTCGGTGTCGACCGCACGGAGATTATTTTCGCTGGCCTTGCGGATCCGAATGTGCTGGTGCGTATCTGCGGCGTGTTCGCTCATGACTCTCAGCATACTTAATCGCTGCCCGATACTTAATCAGTAGGTTGGCGCCGCTGTGCGTAGCGAAATCCCGCGCTGACCCGGGCATGGATTTCGGCTTAGGCGCGGCACTGTTTACCATTGTTGAGTCGTGCGCTTCGCCACATGTAGTTAGCGCGGTAACTGCGTTCCGCACCCTTTGACTTTAAGGATCATCATGAAGTTCCTGAAATCTATTCCGCTACTCGGGTGGATTATCGTTGCCATCATCCTTGGCATTTTGACCGGACCGATTATGCCCACCGGGCTCGGTAATTTGTTCCTGACCTACAACTCGATCTTCTCCGGCTTCCTCGGGTTCATCGTGCCACTGATTATTCTGGGACTTGTGATGCCCGCGATCGCCGAACTGGGCAAGGGCGCCGGCAAGTGGTTGGGGATTACCGCGCTCATCGCCTACGGTTCCACCGTGCTGGCCGGGTTGCTGGCCTATGTAGTCAGCCGCTGGCTCTTTACCGCACCGCTGTCGGGGGCGAGCTTCGAAACCCTCAACGAGGGCTCTGAATCCGGTTTTACTCCCTACGTCACGGTGGCTGCCAGCGCCGGAGATTCGGCAACGCAGATCGTCCTTGAACCGGTCATCGGTGTGATGAGCGCGCTGGTGCTGGCCTTCGTTATCGGTATTGGGCTGACCGCTTTCCGCAGCACCGTGCTCTTCCGTGGCGCCGTGGAGTTCCGTTCCATTATCGAATCGGTGATCCGCCGCATTATCGTCCCGGCCCTGCCGCTGTTCATTTTCGGCATCTTCATGGATCTCTCCGCCAGCGGCGCGGCCGTGGTGGTCATTACTCGCTTCCTGCTCGTGGCAGCGGTGGCCTTCGGCTTGACCCTGGTCGTGTTGTTGGCCCAGTACTCGGTGGCCGGAGGCATGACCGGACGCAACCCATTCAAGGCGCTGTGGAATATGCGCGATGCTTACTTCACCGCCTTGGGTACCTCCTCCTCGGCCGCGACCATCCCGGTCACCTTGGCTTCGACTAAGAAGAACGGCGTATCCGATTCGGTGGCCGGTTTCGTCGTGCCGCTGTGCGCAACCATCCACCTGTCGGGTTCGATGGTGAAGATTACCTGCTTCTCCATTGCCGTACTGTTGCTGACCGGTGGCGACGTGTCCATCGGTTCCTACCTGCCGTTCATCCTCATGCTGGGCATCATGATGATCGCCGCTCCGGGCGTCCCCGGTGGTGCGATTGCTGCCGCGGCCGGTCTGCTCGCGCAGATGCTGGGCTTCGGGGAGGCCGAGGTTGGTCTGATGTTCGCCGCCTACATCGCCCTCGATAGTTTCGGTACCGCCACGAACGTCACCGGTGACGGTGCCATCGCGATGATCATGAACAAGCTAACCCGTGGTCACCTAGGTACCCAGGTGCAGGACCCGGAAGATGAAGAAATCCAGAGCGCAAGCGGCACCACCACCGAGCCGCACACGCTGGGCGATTGATTCACAGGGCCCGAACGCCCGCCGCAAATAGTTGAGGTCGATGCCGCATCAGCGGCATCGACCTCAACTATTTAACGGGTTTCAACGAAACGGTGGCTAGATCCACATCGCCGGATCAATGTACTCGGCCGGATCCACCGCCGGCTTGCGCTCTTCGGGGGTGCGCGGCCGATTCTGTGCCGGAATACCCGTAATGATCGACCCCTCCGGTGCGTCCTTGACCACCACGGCGTTCGCACCCACGGCGGAGTCGGCGCCGATCATGATGGGGCCAAGGACCTTGGCGCCGGCCCCGATGACCACCCGGTCACCGATGGTGGGGTGGCGCTTGACCTTCGCCAGCGAACGACCGCCGAGCGTCACGCCGTGATACAGCATCACGTCGTCGCCAATTTCCGCGGTTTCGCCGATGACGATACCCATACCGTGATCGATGAAAAAGCGTCGCCCGATGGTGGCGCCGGGGTGGATCTCGATGCCGGTAATGGCCCGGTTGGCCTGGGAGAGCAGGCGGGCTGGCCAGCGTAGTGCCGGGTTCTGCCACATGCGGTGGGCCAGACGGTGTAGCCAAATGGCGTGCAGGCCCGAATAGACGAAGAAGTTCTCCACGTCGCTGCGGGCGGCCGGGTCGTGCGAACGGGCGGTGGCCAGGTCTTCGCGCAGTCGGGAGAGGAAGCTCATGGTTCTACCTTAGTGTTTTGGGTGCAGTGGGCAGGTGACCAGCGTAAACGCGTCAATGGGTGGTTGGATCCTATTAGGTCCAACCACCCATGGCGCGTTTTTATTCTCCGCCGGTGAACTCTTTAGCCACGAATGTCGTCAAAGAGCAGGGTGGAGATGTAGCGTTCGCCGAAGTCCGGGATCACGGTAACGATGCGCTTACCGGCGTTTTCCTCGCGAGCTGCGATCTGCAAGGCACCCCAGACCGCTGCACCACCGGAGAGACCGCCAAGGATGCCTTCCTGCACACCCAAGGCGCGGGCGGTGGCCACGGAGTCGTCGATCGAGGCGTCCAGCACCTCGTCGTACAGTTCGGTGTCCAGCACCTCGGGAATGAAGTTGGCGCCCAGACCCTGGATCTTGTGCGGACCTGGCTTACCACCGTTGAGGATCGGGGAGTCCTTCGGCTCTACGGCCACGATCTTCAGGTTCGGGTTCTTTTCCTTCAAGAAACGGCCAGCGCCGGTGATGGTGCCACCGGTACCGATACCTGCGACCAGGATGTCGATCTGGCCCTCGGTGTCGTCCCAGATTTCCGGACCGGTCGTGGATGCGTGGATCTCCGGGTTTGCCTCGTTGGCGAACTGCTGTGCCCAGATAGCGTTCTCGGTGGTTGCCACGATCTCCTTGGCCTTCTCCACCGCGCCGCGCATGCCATCGGCACCCGGGGTCAGCACAATCTCGGCACCGAAGGCACGCAGCATGACGCGACGCTCGGTCGACATGGTCTCGGGCATGGTCAAGATGACGCGGTAGCCGCGAGCGGCACCGACCATGGCCAGTGCGATACCGGTGTTGCCGCTGGTGCCTTCCACAATGGTGCCTCCGGGCTTGAGCGCTCCGGCCTGTTCGGCGGCGTCGACGATCGCCACACCGATGCGGTCCTTGACCGAGTTGGCCGGGTTGTAGAACTCGAGCTTGACGGCGATCTCGCCTGGCAGGCCCTCACCGATACGGTTGAGCTTCACCAGCGGGGTGCGGCCGATGATTTCGGTGACGTTGTTGTAGATCTTGCCCATGAATATGCAGTCCTTACGTACAAATAGCCGTCAGTGCGGCATGGGTTGGGTCGCGGGTCCGGGTTAGTCCGGCAATCGACCAGGTGCTTCGCTCTTAACCTTAGTAGGCTGCGCAAGCCACCCTAGTCGTTGAGCCATTGAGCGTAATATTTCCTGACCTTTACCAGCTTCGGGTCGATGATGACGCGGCAGTAACCCGCATTCTGGTTGTTTGTGTAGTAGTCCTGGTGAACTGTTTCGGCCAGATGAAACCTCGTGTCATCTTCGATTGACGTCACGATGCGGTTTGGGTAGATTGCACCAAACTTTTCGATGCTTTGCTCAAACAAGTGGCGCTGAGCCTCATCGAGCGGGAACATGGCCGAGCGATACTGCGTGCCCACGTCGTAGCCTTGTCGATTGAGCGTGGTTGGATCGTGCGTCGTGAAGAACATGTCCAGAATGACCTCGGCCGGCACCACCGCCGGGTCGAACCGTACCGCAACCGCCTCGGCGTGGCCGGTACGTCCGGTACACACTTGGTAATAGTCCGGGTCCGGGGTGTGCCCGCCAATATAGCCCGAGAGCACTTCGTGCACTCCGCGGGTCCGTTGATACACCGCGTCGAGGCACCAAAAGCAGCCACCGGCCAGAATAAACGTGGTCAGGGTGGTCCCATCGGCGGTCGTCGTTTCGGGGTTGAAGGTCAGTGGTTCGGAGGTTTTGTGTCGCACATTGTGCATAACGTTGCGGCGTTGCAAAGTGTTCCATCGAGCCAGCATGCGTAGTCTTAGCACTATGCAGAGCAAGACCAACGGGCCCGTTCCGCCCGAGCAGAATTCGGCGAAGAAGGCTGCGACGCCCGCTGCCGTGAAGGCCACACCCGCGGACGCGGAACCCACACCGCCGACCGAGCAGGCTCCGGTGCACGGTGAAGCGGCAACTCCCGCCGTCCCGACCCTGGGCAATATCTTGGAAGCCGCCGAAGAGCTTTGGCCGCTATCTCTCGCCGAGGCGTGGGATGCGGTTGGTCTGGTTACCGGACGCACCGGACAGCCGGTGCGCAAGGTCGTGTTGGCCGTGGACCCAACCCTCGAGGTCATTGACGATGCAATCGCGCAGGAAGCGGATCTGCTGATTACTCACCACCCGCTGTTGCTACGCGGGGTCACACAGGTTGCCGGCACGCACTTCAAAGGTGAGGCCATTCATCGATTGATCGAATCCGGTACCGCGCTGCTGACGGCACATACCAACGCCGACAGCGCCGTGGGCGGGGTCAACGACGCCCTGGCCGACGCCTTTGGCCTGCAAGACTGTGTGCCGCTGGTGCAATCACCCAATGGCCTGCCGGAAGAAGGCCTGGGGCGCGTGGGATTCCTCGAGAAGCCGATGAAGCTCGAGGCCTTCGCCGAACGGGTCTACACGGTGCTCCCGGCGGTCGCCGGCGGGGTACGCGTGGCCGGAGACCGACTGGGTGTGGTGCGTAAGGTGGCGATCTGTTCCGGTGCTGGAGACTCGCTCTTCGATGCCGTGCGTTCGCATGCGGCGGATGTGTACGTCACCGCGGATCTGCGTCACCACCCGGCCAGCGAACTTCGTGAACAGGCCGGTGCCGGCCACCCCTACCTGATCGATGTTTCGCATTTCGCCTCCGAATGGGTGTGGCTCTCGGCCGCCGCCAAGGCGCTAGGCAATGTGTTGCATGACGATGGTTTCGACATCGACATCCAGGTCTCTCAGGTCAATTCCGACCCGTGGGACTTCGTCCTCACTCCGTAGTGATGTTGCACCACCTCGAGTTGTGGGTTGCCGAGCTCGAGCCATCGATCGCCAGCCTCGGCTGGCTATTCACCCGGCTGGGATATCGGCAGTCCGCGCGCTGGAGCGACGGGATCAGCTACCAGCACGGCGAGTTCTACATTGTGCTGGAGTCCGGCCCGGACCTGCAGGCCGGAGCTCATGAGCGTCGCCGCCCCGGGCTGAACCACTTGGCGTTCTGGCTGGAGTCACGGGAGTTGGTGGACGCGGTCACCGCCGAGGCGCTGACCCACGGTTTCAAGCTGATGTTCGCCGACAAGCACCCCCATGCCGGAGGCGAGCAACATTACGCAAGCTACCTCGAAGACGCCGCCGGCTTCGAGGTTGAACTAGTCGCCGCGGGTCCCTAACGAGCACCCGCGGCGCTACTACTTCGCCGTCGTGAACTGGTGGTCTTCTGGCAGCAGAATATTCAGGGCGCGGCCCTTCTTATCGTCGACGAGGCTTGCCGACCAACGCTGTGAAATTAGCTCGAGTAGCTCCCGGGGATTCTGCGGCTCATGCTCGGCCTGCAAGAGGAAGCGGGCCACCTCGCCGCGGGTATGTTTCGCGAAATGCGACACGACCTTCGGCACCCCGTTGCGGAGCTGAAATACGTTGACGGCGACGGCGTTGCCATTACCCGGCTTGTAGGCTGCCGCGTAGGTGCTCGACCGCGCATCGACAATCAGCTGATCGCCAGCCACCTCGTCGAGCGCCGCCCCTAAACGCTTCTTCCACCAGGTCGCCAGCTTGCCGAGCGGTTCGAGCTTCACGGACATCGAGAGGCGATAGGGCGGAATACGATCCGCGTAGCGCACCGCGCCCCATAGTGCGGAGATCACGAGCACCTGTTCATCGGCGCGACTCTGTGCGCGCGGATCGAGCGAGTTGTATCCCAGCGCCTCGTAGAGGACCCCGGAATAGATTTGGTGCGCCGGTGCCGCCGGTTCGGTATGCAGGGCCACATTGCGCGCCACCTCCGCGGCCAGTGAGGCGCCGACCCCGAGCACCTCCATGGCATCGGCCGCAGCCGAAACTTCACCGAGCGCGTTGAGCGCGGCGTGTCGATCCTCATTGAGGGCGGGAAAGGAGAGCTCCTCGAGCTCAAAGGGTGCGCCGGTGGCGTGGGCGGTTTTGCCTTCGGAAGGCGGCAACAAAATAAGCACGCTCTCCAGCTTAATGCCCCAGGAGCGGGCTCGTCGTGTCAGCGTAGTTGAATGAAGCAGTGCTGGTGAGGGACTAGAATGGTAGCGAATGGGATGGTCAGGCGATCGCGTGCCGCTTAGGCGGCCCGAGGAACGTCCGGGCTCCACAGAACAGGGTGGTGGGTAACGCCCACTCGGGGTGACCCGCAGGCTAGTGCCACAGAAAGTAAACCGCCAGGCTCGTCCTGGTAAGGGTGAAAGGGTGGTGTAAGAGACCACCAGTGCCCCGGGTGACCGGGGCAGCTAGGTAAACCCCACCCGGAGCAAGGTCAGACAGATTGCGTTTGAGGGCTGTTCGCCCAAGCAATCGGGTGGACCGCTAGAGGCTGTCGGCAACGGCAGTCGTAGATAGATGATCGCCACCGCACTGCGGTACAGAACCCGGCGTATCGGCCATCCCATTCAACATTCCTCGCCCCTCCTTGCGGGTGAGATGATTCACAGCGCCGACGCGTTCAGCGGCCCCGCTACCGACTAGAATGGTAGATGTACTTTTACGGGGATAGGATCCGCAAACCCCGTACCACCGCAAAAGCAATGGTGCTTCTCACGGTGCCAACCTGCTTCCAGGATCCGGAAGCTGGCTGAAATTTGAAAGGGATTCTCTGTGACCCAGCAGTCTGTCGTAGCCCAGCAGGAATGGAGCGGGCGCGAAGAGCTCGCAGAAGCCATGGTTCCCCTGATTGGACGTCTTTACCGCCACAACAACGTGGTGACCTCCATTTACGGACGCAAGCTCATTAATCAGTCCGCCATCGACATCATCAAGGCCCACCGCGTGGTGCGTCGGATCGACGGTGAAGAGCTGCCACTGGCTTCCACCATGCCGATTCTCGAGGCCCTCGAGTCATTGAACGTCGGCGCCCTGTCCGTGGACCTCGGACGCTTGAACAAGAAGTTCGTTGAATCCGGCAGCGCTGACCTGACCGAATTCCTGCGTGGTGAACTCGGCGAGAAGGTCGGCCAGGCCGGCGCCGCCGAGGCCGACCCGCAGGATGTCGTGCTCTACGGCTTCGGTCGTATCGGCCGCCTGCTGGCTCGCATCCTCATCGAACGTGGCGGTTACGGCCTGAACCTGCGCGCCATCGTGGTACGCAAGGGTGCCGAAAACGACCTGGTCAAGCGCGCCTCGCTGCTACGCCGCGACTCGGTGCACGGTCGCTTCGAAGGCTCGATCACCGTTGACGAGGAAAACAACACCATTCAGGCCAATGGCACCCTGATCCAGGTCATCTACTCGAATGACCCGGCTTCCGTTGACTACACCGCCTACGGCATCAACAACGCCATCGTGGTGGACAACACCGGCAAGTGGCGCGACGAGGCTGGCCTATCCCAGCACCTCGAGGCCAAGGGTGTTTCCCGCGTGCTGCTGACCGCCCCGGGCAAGGGCGACCTGAAGAACATCGTGCACGGCATCAACGATTCCTGGATCGGCGAGGACGACAAGATCATCACCGCCGCTTCCTGCACCACCAACGCCATCACCCCGGTGCTCAAGGCGCTGAACGACAAGTTCGGTGTCACCCATGGACACGTCGAAACCGTGCACTCCTTCACCAACGATCAGAACCTGATCGACAACTTCCACAAGGGTGAGCGCCGTGGACGTTCGGCCGCGCTGAACATGGTGATCACCGAAACCGGTGCCGCCAAGGCCGTGGCCAAGGCTCTGCCGGAGTTCGCTGGCAAGCTCACCGGCAACGCCATCCGCGTTCCTACCCCGGATGTGTCCATGGCTATCTTGAACCTGAATCTGGAGAACGAGACCACCAAGGAAGAGCTCAACGCCTACCTGCGTGAAACCTCGCTGACCTCGAACCTGCACAAGCAGATCGACTTCACCGATTCGCCAGAGGTCGTTTCCACTGACTTCGTGGGTTCGCGTCGCGCCGGCATCGTCGATGGCCTGGCGACCATCGTCTCCGGCAAGAACGCCGTGGTCTACGTGTGGTACGACAACGAGTTCGGCTACTCCTGCCAGGTGGTTCGCGTGATCGAGACGATGGCCGGTACCCACCCGGTTGCGGTTCCTGCGCTACAGCAGGCCGCCGCGGTCTAAGCAGACCAACCGCTCGATGGCCGGCCGCATCAACTTTGGTGCGGCCGGCCATCGGCCGTTAACTGGGGCGTCCGAGCAAGCGACGGCCGCGGTACAGGCACCGGCCGCTAGGCTAGGGCACATGGATCAGTTGCTCGATAGTCGACGGGGCACCGATAGGTCGCGCCTGCGCGCACTGCGGCTACGTAGCCATCTGCTAGCGCCTAGTACAGCCCACGAACCGACGGTCGGTGCGGTCGCCGCCCATATGCTGGCCACCCAGGCCCAGGACCTCGCCGGCGGGGCGTACGCGCTGAGCTTGCGGCACGGTTCAACGACGCAGCGTCAGCCAGTGGTGCACGCCTTGGAGCACGGCGAACTGGTTCGCAGCTGGTTGATGCGTGGAACCCTCCATCTCTGCCAGCCGCAAGATCTTGGATGGCTAGTAAGGCTCAGCGCCCCGCGGGTGGCCCAGAGCGCCGCAACCCGTCGCGCCAATCAACACATCACCGCAACCGTCGTGGATGACGCGGCCGCGCACGTGATGGATCTATTTCGGCGCGAGGGGCGGGCGAGCCGCGAACTGATTCAGAGTCGCTGGCAGGAAGCGGGACTGGACCTGCACGACGGTCGAGGCTACGCCCTGCTCCAGGAACTGTCCTACCGTCTGTTGATTTGCCAAGGTCCGCTGATCGATCCGGGCTCGTGGAGTGCCGGACAATATTTTGTGCCGGTGCCCGACACGGCGACCGCCGGTGTGGAGCCGGCCGATCCGCTGGCCGAGCTGCTTTTCGGTTATTTGCGCGGTCACGGCCCGGCCAGTCTGCGTGATGCCGCATGGTATGCCGGGCACCCGCTCGGTGCTCTGCGTGCGGCGGCCAAGCGACTCGGAGACCGGATCCAAAGTATCGGAACGCACGAAGGGGAGCCGCTCTATCTGCGTACCGAGGACAACGACGCACGTTCGGACCAGCCGGCCGGACGCTACCTGCTACCGCCCTTTGACGAGTATTACATCTCCTATGCCGATCGGTCATTGGTGGCCGACGGCCAGGCGCAAGCAAGTGTCGGGCCGGGACGCAACGGGATGGTCAAGGCGAGCTGGCTTCGGTCGGGGAGCGTGCTGGGTGCAGCCGGGCCCGATGGGCTAGCCCAGTGGCAAGCCCAGCACTGGATGCGATACCAGCAATATCGTGCGCCGCGTCAGGACTGAGGCGGAACCGCCCGGGATTCGTCCTCTATGAGGCGGGCCAGCGAAATTCGCCGCGACCGAGGAACCAGCTGCCTTCCGAACGGAGCCGCTCGAGGACTAAGGACTGTAGAGCGCTGCGTGCGCTGAGCCGATGCAACCGTCCCATGTCGCGTGTTCCGAAGGTGAAGTAGAGCGCATCCGTGGGCTCCGGGGTGGCCGCACGCGGCTGGAATCGGCGTGCGAAGGAGAGGATATTGCTCGTGGGTTTCATCCGTTCCAGTAACCATGGGTCGAAAAGCCAGCTGGTGCACACCGCTCGGTCGATGCGTAGCTGCGGAAAATGAGCGCGGAAAAAGGCTGCGGCCCGCGATAACGATCCGTCCACCGTCGCTGGGGCCAGTGCCTCTCCGGCCGGGATATGTACATCTACTTCCCAGCGGTTCTCGGCGTCGGCGATCCGCCGCAAATGGTATTGCAGGCGCCCGATACGAAAAAGGCTCCCGCTGGCGTGCAGCGAGAGCCAATGCCAAGTCCCTAGACCTGCGTTTCCGTGTTCGGCACGGTGCAGCCGGCACTGCTGGCCGAGGTCGGCCAGGGTGGCGGCAACGATTTCTGGGCTCAGCGCGCGGGCCAGTAGCCGGTCGTGGCTTGCGGCGAGTTCCAGAAGCGTAGCTAGTTCCCAGACCCCGGGAGCGGTATGAGTATCTTCGCGTGCGATATGAGTATCTTCGCGTGCGATGGGGGCGGAAGGGAACTCGCCGAATCGTTCGGCCAGTCTCACTCGGGCCAAGAGCAATTGTGAGCGGTCGACGCTGGCATTGAGCTCGTGAAAATACGAACGGTCCCGATCATCGACGTCGCCTAGGGCGAGTGCACGTTCAACTGCCGATGTCAGGACCGTCGTTTTTGTCATGGCACTAATCTAATGGCCAAACGGGTCTTCGTCAGTACCCGGGAGCCAAGTAATTCCCGGCACGCCCCAGCCCAAGGCCTTCTTGGCCTTCAACCAGCGCTTGTCCCACTTAGGTACCAGCTTGTCGACGTAGAGGTACCCGTCGAGGTGATCGAACTCATGCTGCATGATTCGGGCAAACCACCCGCGGGCCTCGAAAGAGATCGGCTTGCCGAACTCGTCGAAGCCTTCAACCTTGGCATAGTCGGCGCGCTTGAGTGGGAAGGAAAGGCCGGGGGCCGACAGGCAACCTTCGGACTCTTCGTCGACATCCGGTGCGGCACCGGAGATCTTCGAGAGCGTCAGCTTCGGATTGATCAGCACGCCGCGTTCCGGGGCGGTGTCCTGATCGGCGTAGATATAGGTGAAAATGCGCAGGCCAATGCCGATTTGTGGGGCAGCAAGGCCGACACCGTTTGCGGCGTCCATGGTCGCGTGCATATCGGCGACTAGGGCGCGTAGCTCGTCATTAAACTCGGTGACTTCGGCGGCGCGCTGATGTAGCACCGGTTCGCCATAGACGGTGATTTGCCGGATGGGCACTTTGGATACGTTCCTCTCGAACAACAAATGGTCTCAGCTAATAGTTTCACGCTCGAACTCAGTTGTGCCAGCGGAGGGCGCAACGCGCTCGCCGAAACGAAGCCGCGAAAAAGTTTTGCGGCACCATGTCACAGATGCAGAGGCGCCCTCGTCTCGTGGATATGAACACTTCAACGGCACAGCTACAGGTATTAATCATCGGCTCGGGCTTCGCCGGAGCTACCCTCGCGGTTCGACTCAACGGCCGCGGGCGTTCACGGGTTGCCGTGACCGTGGTCAACCCGCGGCCCACCTTTGTCAACCGGTTACGAATGCATCAGGTGGCCACCGGTCGGGTCGTTCCGGCCCAGGGCCTTCAACGCCTCCTCGGTCCGGGGATCAGGCTGATTCAGGGCAGCGTGACGGATCTCGACCCATCCACCGGCTGGGCCACCGTAGATACGGCACAGGGTCCGGAACGGCTGCATTTCGACCGGGTGGTATTCGCCTCCGGCAGCAGCACACAGACTCCAGAGCTACCCGGCGCACATTTGTTGTACGGGGTCGGCGATATGGACCAGGCCCAACGCCTGCGTGCCGCATTGCGACGCCTACCCGAAGGGCGTCGTGTGAGTGTGATCGGTAGCGGATTCACCGGTCTTGAAACGGTCACCGAGATCGCCGAGCAACGCCCGGACCTGCAGCTCGCGCTCATCTCCAGTACTGCGGCGGCCGCTTGGTTTTCCGCTCCCGCCGCTCACCGGGTGGACAGCGCCCTGTCCGAACTACGCATTGCCGAACACCGCGCCCGCGTCGTCGGTATTGACCCGGGACGGCTCGAATTGGCCAACGGGCAGCATCTGGACAGTGACCTGAGTATCTGGTGCGGTGGTTTCTCCGCCTACCCACTCGCGGCCTACTCGGGTCTTGCAGTGGATGACCGTGGAGCCGTACTCACCGATCCCTCCCTGCGGTCGATCTCGCATGAACGGGTGCTGGCGGTGGGAGATGCCGGGCACACCGTGAGACCAGACGGAGAGCGCTATTCCATGTCCTGCCAATTTGCCTTTCCCTCGGCTGCCTATGCCGCCGACCTTTTACGCGCCGAAGCCCTCGATCTGGATATCACCGGGTACCGCGACTTTTCCCTTGGTTTCCTGGCACGTTGCGTGTCTCTGGGACGTCGCCGAGCCGTGCTCCAACGCACTAACGGTGCCGATCAAGCCAGTGGCTGGGCCCTGACGGGACGCACGGCGGTGGCTGCCAAAAGGCTGCAGGTCTCGGCCTTACTGGCGAATATCAGCACCGAACGGCGGTTTCCCGGGACGATGCGCTGGCCTGCGGCGCCAGTGGGTCTGGACAGGTCCGGTCACCCGGTGCGAGACTGAGCGCCATGACGCGTACCGCGCAGTTTCTTGAGCTACAGCCCCTGCTTTTCTCCATTGCCTACCGAATCCTCGGGCAGGTAAGTGAGGCCGAGGACGCTGTGCAGAAGGCCTGGGTACGCTACCAGAACATTGTCGACGAGCCGCGCTCGGCCAAATCGTTTCTCTGTGCCGTCGTCACCCGGATCTGCATTGATGTGCAACGCTCGGCGCGGGTGCGCCGTGAACAGTATGTCGGCCCCTGGTTTCCCGAACCGTTGGCACACGACCCATACACCGACCCGGAACGCATGGCGGAATTGAACGACTCACTGAGTTATTCGGCGCTACTGCTCCTTGAACGCCTCAGTGCCCTAGAGCGTGCCGCCTTCGTGCTCCACGAGGTTTTCGGCTTCGACTACGCCGAGGTGGCCGCGGCGGTGGATCGCAGCGAGCCGGCCTGCCGGCAGCTGGTCGCGCGAGCCCGCAAACATGTGCGCGAACCGCGCCCGCGCTTCCGGCCCGACCCGCAGGCCCGAGACGAATTGGCCGCCCGCTTCGTGGAAGCGATGCGCGAGGGCGACCTGACGGGGCTGCGCCAGTTGTTGACCGACGATGTGCGTTTCGTTGGTGACGGAGGCGGTAAGGGACCGGCCTTCGCACACCCGGTCGAATCTCTGGACCGCGCAGTGCGTCTGGTGCAAGGTTTTGCGGCGCAGCTGGCCACCGGGCTGGTCAACCTGCGGGTGCAGAGTTTCAACGGGCAGCCCGGCGTGCTGATCAGCGACCAGCGGGAACGGGTCGTCGCGGTGATGGTGCTGGAAACCCGCGGAGAGCGCATCGCCCAGGTACGCGCGGTCGTCAACCCGGAGACATTAGTCCATCTCGGAGAGGTGGCGGACGCCTGGGCGTTACGCCACCAAATCCGTGATGAGCTCCGTCGGCGGTGAGCCGCAGAACGAGAGTTACAGCGCGCGCCCGATGGTCTCGCGCATAATTTCGCTGGTTCCGCCGAAGATGGTCAGCAGACGGGAGGCGGTAAAGGACTGCGCGATCGGGTATTCCATGATGTAGCCGTAGCCGCCATGCAGCTGCAGGGCACGGTCGGTGAGCGTGCGGGCCTTTTCACTGGCGAAGAGTTTGACCTCTGCGGCCTCTTCGGCGCTGAGCTGTCCCTCGTTGAAGGCCTGCACCGCGCGATCGACAAACACTTCGGTGACATGAGATTCGGTCTTCAAATCCGCTAGCTCGAAGCGGGTGTTCTGGTAGTCGGCAACCAGCTGCCCGAAGGTCGAACGGTTCGAGACGTGCTCCTTGGCCTGTGCGAAGGCACTGGTGCAGATGGCGCTGGAGGCAACCGCAATGGCCAGTCGAGCCTGCGGCAGATGGGCCTTGACGTACCCTAGGCCCGCCCCGATCTCGCCAACCCGGTCGGCGTCGGACACCCGGACCTCGTCGAAGAACAATTCGGCGGTATCTGAGGCACGCAGCCCCATCTTGTCGAAGGGTTTGCCGTTGCTGTAGCCCTCGGAACGCTCCACCATGAACAAGGTGAAGGAGTCCGCTCCGGCGCGGGTTCCGGAGCCTTCGGTACGGGCCAGCACGAGCGCGGCATCGCCGTGCGCCGCGTTGCCGATAAAGGTTTTCTGCCCGGAAATTAACCAGTCTTCTCCGTCACGTACCGCTTTGGTGCGCACTCCGCGCAAATCCGAGCCGGCACCTGGTTCGGTGAACGCGCAGGAGGTGATGGTTGAACCGTCGACCATGCGCGGCAGCCAGCGTTCCTTGAGATCCTGCGAGCCGTGCGCAAGTAAGTAGGGCAGCACGAGGTCGTCGTGCAGGTGGAAGGCCAGAGCCACGGCGAGGTGACCGGCGCGCACGAATTCTTCGTCGAGGACAACACGGAAGCGGTAGTCATCGATGCCCATTCCACCGAATTCTTCGGGCACCGCCAGACCCAACAGCCCGTTCTCGCCGGCCGCTTGCCACACTTCGCGAGGAATCCGGTGTTCCTTCTCCCACGAAGCGTAGCCCGGGGCTACCGCTCGGGTGTTGAATTCGGCCGCGAGCTCGCGGAACTGGTCGTGGTCCTCTTCGAACAAGTCGCGTTTCACCGTGTTGACCGGTCCTTTCGGGGTAAAGGTCGAAAAATGCTCCCCCAAGAGTCTAGGAGGATCACCGCTGGTTGCGGTGGGTCGGGCCGATCGGCCGGACACACCATGACCATTATTGTCATGTTTGTCATGCACTGGCCAGCGCGGCACGAGAATCGTAAAATCCGTGCGGGTCGGTAACCGTGTGGCCAGATTAGAGCATCTGAAGTGGAAGTTTACGCTGTGGAGGTGCAAAGGCGTCATCGATGGCCGCGAGCTGCTCAGTGGAAAGCTGTAGTTCGGCCGCCGCGGCATTGAGTTGTACATGCTCCACGCGAGAGGCCTTCGGTATGGCGATCACCTCGCCACTTCGTATTGCCCATGCCACTAAGACCTGTGCGGTGGTCGCCGAGACTTGTTCGGCCACCTCTTGCAGTGCCGGATGCGTCAGTAGGCGACCTTGCTCAATGGGGGAGTACGCCATGGTTCGGATTGCCGGGGATGCGGCGGCATGCGTCGGTAGCAGATCATATTCCACGCCACGCCGACTCGGGTTATACAGCACCTGATTCACCAGGGGAGTCGCCGGGAGTTCCTGAAGGTCATCGACATCGAAATTGCTCACGCCCCATGCGCCAATAAGCCCACGTTCGATCAAGGTTTCAAAGGCACGCACGGTTTCCTCGACGGGGTGTGAACCGGGCCAATGCAAGAGCAACAGATCGATATGGTCGGTGTCCAGCCGTGCGAGGGATCCCTCGCAGGAGGCAATGGTGCCCCGATAGGACGCCTCATAGGGAAGAACCTTGTCTACCAGGAAGACTTCGTCGCGCACGGGGGCGATAGCTTCACCCACCAGTTGCTCGGAGAGCCCGTCTCCATACATGGTGGCGGTATCAATGAGCGTTAGGCCCAGTTCCACGCCACGTCGTAGCGTTGCGATTTCTTCGCGCTGACGGTCGGGCCGCTCGCCCATGAACCAGGTGCCCTGCCCGATGGCGGGCACGCTGCAACCATTGGCCAATTCAACGTGTGGAATAGCAGACATATCCGAAGCCTAAGACACCGGCAGAAGATGCGAGAACTTCATGAATCTAACCCGCAATCGGCGACACCGCGAGCGGAAACCTAACCCGCGCTCGCCGGTGCACACCCGGGCCCGCCTGCGAGTGGTAGGCCCGGGGGTATGCCAGAGTCAGGCAACGGGTGAGGATCCCCCAATCAATCATCACAACCGCGGCGACTACGGCCATGCTAGACCCCTAACCCGGAAAAAGCCTCTATTTTTCCTATGCGTGCACCACAGTGACTTCGACTCCGTCTTGCCCCGAACCTCGCATAGAACATAGCTTCGAACATCTGGGCGGTGTGCCACAGAGCGTACCCACAAACCGCGGCAATGCGAGACATGATCGCGGGTGTACTAGTGCTCGGCCGAATCCGGCGCCTGGTCCTGGAAGTACGCCTGCTGGGCAGGATAATAATCCTCCCAACTGGGCCGCGGGTCTCCGTTTATCGCGGCGACTAGTTGGTCGAGATAGTATTCCCACCCTGGCCCAATCTCACCAACACCTTGCGGATCGACCTGATGCATCACGAAGGTCAGTTCACTACCCTCCTCATGCTGGCGCAGTGAAAGCTCCAAATCCCAGTTGCCGTACTCATCTTCGGAGACTAGCCGCAGGTGCTCGGGTTCCCGGCAGGCGCGGATCACCATCTGAACCGTTGGGGCACCCTCCTCAAAGGCTAGGGTTACATCGATCGGGTGACCCTCGGCGGCCCACCCGGACCAGGGGCCGTACCAGTGTTCGGTGAGCTCCGGATCCGTAAGCCACTCCCAAGCCCGCTCCACGGGAGCCGGCAGCTCACGCACTAGCCGCAAGTCGAAACCCTGATCTGAAGAAAGTAGCTGCCCCGTTGGCTTCGGAGAAGACATGTGCTCGATCCTTAGGTAGACCACCCGAATCACGGTGATGACCCGGTCCCTCGATCATAGAATCCCACCGCCGCACACAACAGGGGCAGAATCGATTATTCGCTGCCACTGGACAGTGCCGGTAAGCGCGGCAGAGTATGGACTATGGGACAGCAACAACAGAACCTGCCCGCCTATGCCGACCGACACGATGCCGCACTGCGGCTCGCCACCGAACTCAGCGCGTATCACCAGGCCGCCAACACCCTCATTCTGGGCTTGGCTCGCGGGGGATTGCCCGTCGCCGCCACACTGGCCGCTGAATTACACCTTCCCTTTGATGCCCTACTGGTGCGTAAGCTCGGCGTGCCCGACTATCCGGAACTTGCCTTCGGGGCCATTGCCGCACATGGGCAACTGCAAGCCGAAGTCATCCTCCCGGAACTCATCGATTCACTACCCACGGAACTGACCCGACCGGAGCGTCTCAAACGCGTACGCCAGAGCGAAACCGCCGAACTCCACCGGCGACAAAGCGCATATCTGCAAGGGCGCGCTACCGAGGTGACCGGCCAGACCGTTATTCTCTGTGACGACGGATTGGCCACGGGAGCCACCATGGCCGCCGCCATACGGGTGATGCGAATGGCGCACGCCGGGAAGCTAATCGCCGCCATCCCCGTTGGCCCCGAAAGCACCTGCGCAAGCTGTGCCGCGCACTGCGACGAGTTCCACTGCCCTTTGCAGCCAGATGACTTCGGAGCCGTGGGCACCTATTACGAGCACTTCGAGCAACTCGACGACGCCACCGTCCACAACATTTTGCGTCAGGCCGGCTCGACCTAGCCCCGTTCGCGCTCGGCCTGCGCAACCAGATACTCAGCCAACTGTTCCAGGGACTGACTCATACCCACATGGTGGTCGGCGGCCGAGATGGATGCCGGGGGATTCTCAGCGCTAAAGCTCACCAACGTCCCGTTTGCGGCCAAGGCAATATCGAAACTCATCGTCATCGCCTCGCTATGCGAACCATCTGGATTCACAAAATGCACGTCAAGAACCACCCGCTCGTGCGGTACCAGTTCCGTATAGTGCCCAACCACCTCATCGGTAGTCGTCGTGCTCTTCCCCAGACCGGCCTGCCCGGGCGGATAGTGCAGAATCATATGAAATGAACCGCCAGGGCGCGGATCCAGTGCGAGAAACTCGGCTCGCATTCCTGCCGGTGGTAACCATGCCTGAAGCGCGGCCCCGTCGGTCAACGCCTCGTAGACCCGCTCCGGCCCGGCGTTGAGCATTCGTTCGGTCGTATCAATGCGTGTCATAGAACTAGCATTGGCCCTCGCCGCCCAAATGGGAAGAGCTACGCACGAAGTCAATCAGTTAGGCAAGAAGCGCGACCCATTGCGCGCCATGCGTACCAGAGGTAGCGTTCCGACACACCACACAACGACATCGGGATGGAGCGTTCCTGCGCATATGGCTACCGAATTTCAAGTCACCTATGATTGCGCCGATCCAGGACGTCAAGCGACCTTCTGGGCCGAGGCATTGAACTATATCCTTCAACCCCCACCCGAGCCCTTCGAGAGCTGGAACGCCGCACTCGAGGCATGGGGGATACCACCCGAGCTTCACAACGAGCGCTCCGCAATCATTGACCCCCACGGGCATGGCCCCAGAATCTTCTTCCAGAAAGTTCCCGAAGGCAAAGATGCCAAAAACCGAGTCCACCTCGATCTGCGTGTTGCTCCCGGACTCGAGGGGGAAACACGCATGGACGCGCTCGAAGATCGCGCACAGTACCTAGAGAAGCGAGGCGCTCGCCGGTTGTACCGAGTCGACCCCGACGGTATCGACGCCGGGCACATCACCATGGCCGATCCAGAAGGAAACGAATTTTGTCTGGACTGAGACGTCGATGCATTCGCGCAGAACTAGATTCGAATGGGTATTCGAATAGGCTATCTGTGCATGGGTAGCGCCGCGCGGATGATGGGCTTCGTGCCTTCGATCTAGCGTCTGGCCCAGGGGTTGTTAGCCTCGTGCACTGCGCGCGTAGCGCAGGATTTACTGTATGTGTCGGGCACTGGCGCTAAGGGGATGGCGCGCTAGTACTGGTTTGACCTCGACACCCAGTGGCGTGCCATTGGCCAGCTGCCAACGTCCACACGGGCGTCTCTGGGGTCCTTCATGTCGGGAAGGGTCGGAGCGCGGTTTGAAATTTTCTGTTGCGAACCACTGGCTAGTACGTCAACTCGAGGCCCGTGTCGAATACCTCGGTCAGCGATGACGGTTTCCGCCTATTCATTGTGCGCCGGTGTGACCGGTGGCCCCAGTTGCCGAAATGGGGCCACCTTGGCTCGATCTAACAGGGAGGTTCGCTGGCCACCCAATCATCCCAGCACCACTCTTCGGTCTCTGGATCGAGCAGGATGACGTCGTCGGCCAGCGGCTCTGCGGCAATATTGATGTCCATTGAATGCGCCTCCTTCCGAAATCGCTTCTCGCGCGATCACCAGGCCCCACGAAAAGCGAAATTGCCGATTGAAGTAAAGCGTGCAACGAGTCAGAGGCCGCGGGTATT
Source organism: Glutamicibacter sp. PS (assembly GCA_031317595.1). Classification (GTDB taxonomy): domain Bacteria; phylum Actinomycetota; class Actinomycetes; order Actinomycetales; family Micrococcaceae; genus Glutamicibacter; species Glutamicibacter endophyticus. The sequence continues at coordinate 1,079,532 of JANCMB010000001.1, read as the reverse complement.
CCCGATCCTGGTCGAAGGCTGTGTACAACGTTGGCCGGTCCCGCGCTCAGGGAGGCGGCAATTAGGGGCTTAGTCTGTCGAGTTCGGCACGGAGGAGGCGGTTTTCAGTCTCGAGCTCGAGTACGTGGCGAATGCCGACGAGGTTCACGCCTGCCTCAAGCAGCTCGATGACGCGCCGAACAATCTGCAGATCGTCGTCGCTATAGCGGCGCGTGCCACCTGCCGTGCGGCTGGGCTCGAGGAGGCCCTTGCGTTCGTAGAGTCGCAAGGTTTGTTCGCCCACGCCGACGAGCTCCGCGGCCACGGTAATTCCGTACACGCCGAGTGAGCTGGTTCGTGAACCCGAATTCTTCACCAAATTTTGCTCCAAACCGCTTGCATCTCTGAGTTCGTTGATGTACAAAATCTATACCACCTGATACAGATTGTCGAGTGGTCCGCAATCGATATGTGAGATGGAGGAGATTCAGAAATGCTGTTACAACATGACCCATTCCGTGACCTCGACCGGCTCACACAGCAGGTCTTCGGCACCGTGAGTCGCCCCTCGACCATGCCGCTGGATGCATGGCGCGACGGGGATGAGTTCTTCGTCGAGCTCGACCTTCCGGGCATTGACCCGGACAAGCTGGACATCGATGTGGAGCGCAACATCCTGACCATTAAGGCCGAGCGGGCCTGCCATATCCCTGACGCCGTTGACGCGGTAGCCTCTGAGCGCTCGTGGGGCGTCTTCAGTCGGCAGCTGGTGCTGGGTGACTCGTTGGATACCGAGAAGGTTGACGCCGACTACACCGCCGGTGTGCTGCGCCTTCGTATCCCGATCGCCGAGCAGGCCAAGCCACGCAAGATCAGCGTCACCAGCCGCGAGGCGATTGGCCAGAAACCGGACCAAAAAAGCCTGAACGCCTAAGGCGTGGACGCGGCAATCGATAGGGGAGGGCAGCCGAGATGATGCTGGAGACAGCCATGCGACCAGCCGACAACACGTCCGACCTGTGTTCGGGCGAGCTGGAGTTGCGCCTAGAGGATCGTGACTGGGTGGCAAGGCGGTTCTCGGCCATTCTGGAAGGTTCGGGATTCCGGGACCATATGGTGAACGGGTCTCGCTTGCACTTCCCACGCGATCGGGTCCGGTCGTACCACCGCTCGGGTGTTCGGTGGACGGAGCCGGGGCTGCCGCGCCAGATGTGGTTCCAGTCTAGGGTTCGCTCGCCACCGACCCCTCGATAGTTGTCGTGTGGAGTAGCCCGGAGCCCCGGTGGAGGGCTCCGGGCGGCGATTGATGCCCCGTGTGTAGATGCGTTCTCCTATGGCCACGTCGGCAAAAGGCAGCAACCTAGGATCGTTGGATTCCGGTCCGACCCCGGCCGGAAGGTCCGCGCATGTCCGGAGATCACGAAAGGAAAGTGCACTGAGTATGACGACGCTCATTTCGACACCAAGGCCCACCGAACGTGAGGGTTCGGCGTCCGAGGTATTGCGACTTGATGCGATTTCCGATCATGAATGGCGTGTGATCGATACGCGTTATTCCGAACACGATGCATCTTGTGTCGTTGGTTTTATTGAAGCGCTCGGCAGTGAGTATGAGGCGCTCGTTATTGGACGTGGCTGTGAGCGTCGGAGGTTTTCGAGCTTGCTCGACGCGACCGGATTTATTTCTCGCAGCCTGGGGAACGCGGTCGAGCCGGTACTCTGAGGTGGCTCGTGCTGATTTGTATGGCAAAACTCCTCGCTGAATACAAAGAGCAAGAAAAGTGCGTGGCCGAAGAGGGGCTCGTGATACCCGCCGAATTGAGGGTGAAGTTAGGCGGAGGGCGGCGCGGATGCGCCGGAAATGAGAAAGAGGTGCGAATCTTGACTAGTCAAGATTCGCACCTCGTGCAATCTGGGTGAGTAACGGGGCTTGAACCCGCGACCTTCTGGACCACAACCAGACGCTCTACCAACTGAGCTATACCCACCATATTTGCTTCGTTACTTGTCAGCGTGGATTTCCTCGCTGTTTCCGTACCGGGCAACGAGAAATACTATACACACATTTGTAGGTGCAGTGCCAACTTGAAAAGCTCCAAAATGGCTGTGTTGTGTGTCACTAGGCAAAATGTGGTGTGAAGGGGTCAGTAGTCATGCCCAAATTAACCGAGATCGTCGGCAATCTTTCGCGCGTGAGTTGTATCCGGGCCCGGTGCCGGAACCATAACTGCCGCGCGGTAATAGCGCAGCTCATTAATCGAGTCGCGAATATCGCCCAGCGCTCGGTGATTGCCGGTTTTGGCCGGCGCCGCGTAGTAGGCCTTGGGGTACCAGCGCCGCGTCAGTTCCTTGATCGTCGACACGTCGATAATCCGGTAGTGCAGGTATTCGATAACCTCGGGCATGTCTCGGGCCAAGAAGTTCTTGTCGGTCCCCACCGAGTTTCCGCCAAGTAGTGCCTTCTTAGCCTCGGGGACGTACGTGCGAATGTAGTCCATAACCTGCTGCTGTGCTTCGGCCATATCGATGCCGGCATCGAGTTCATTGAGCAAGCCACTGCTCTGGTGCATATTGCGCACGAAGTCGTCCATCTGGGCCACCGCTGCAGCCGAGGGTTTGATGACGACCTGAAGTCCTTGGTCGTCGACGATATTCAGTTCCGAGTCCGTGATGAGCACCGCCACCTCAATAAGAGCGTCCTTGACCACGTCCAGGCCGGTCATTTCACAGTCGATCCATACGATCATTTCCGATTTATTTGCCACGCATCACAATCTACCGTCAAGTACATGAGAATGCGCCTCTCGATAGTGAACGGTGGATCACTTCTACCGTGTTTTACCGCCCGCTGAAGTAGGTGAATGGTAAAATCATCTGAGTTTTTGTGGCCGTCGACCGTGTAGATTCCGGTTGTCGTGATGGCCCAGCCCGTTGGACCGAAGCCGGTGAAATATCGGAAATCAAGCACATGAGGTGACGTTCGTGGTCGATCCCCAGGCGATGCCGCTCAGCGCGCGTTCACACCGCGCCCGTACGCGGGTATTGCTCTCCGGCGTGCTCGGTTCGCTGATGATCTTTGCCGGATCCATCGGGGTCGGTTGGCTAGCCAGTGTGTCACCACTGAACCGCGACCCGCTCTTTATTGCCCTGCGTACCGAATCGACCGGGGTGCTTGGCTCCGTGATCATATTGGCTCTGGGTTGCTGGGTGCTGTTCCGCGCTTGGTGGCGGTTGGGGCAGGAGCTACGAGGCTGGCCCGAAGGGTCATTGGCGCTGGTGAAGCGTGCCGTTTGGCTATGGAGCATTCCGTTATTGGTCTGCATTCCCATCATGAGCCGAGACGTTTTTGCCTACATCGGTCAGGGGCGTCTGGTCCAAGCGGGGCAGGACCCGTATGTTGACGGAATCTCGTCCATTAACAATTGGTTCCAGTTGGGTACCGACACGATGTGGGCGCAGGACGGGACTCCCTACGGTCCGCTCTACCTCTCCATCGAATACCTTGTGGTCCAGCTCGTGGGTCAGTCCACGGATGCTGCCATCCTGATTTTCCGTGCCATTGCCTTCATCGGCGTGCTGTTGTGCCTGCATTTCGTGCCGAAACTTGCCTCGCTCCACCAGATCAATGGTGCGAAGGCCGCGTGGATTGCGGTCGCCAACCCATTGGTGCTGCTGAATTTCGTGGCCAGCGCGCACAACGATGCGTTAATGACGGGATTGTCCGTTTGGGCCGTCTACCTTGCTTGCCAACGTCGTGGGGTCTGGGCCGTGATCGTGCTGACCGCTTCCATTGGCGTCAAGCCCATCACCCTGGTGTTGTTGCCATTCATTGGCCTGCTCTGGGCCGGTCCCAAGGCAACCTGGCCGAAACGCATTCTCTATTGGTTCTATTGCGGGGCGATTCTGCTCGGCCTGATGACCCTGGTGGGATGGATGAACGGCTACTGGTTCGGCTGGCTGAAAGTCATGCTCTTTACCGGCACCGGTTACTCGATTTTCTCGCCCCTGGGCATCGTGATCCTGCTGGCCAGCGGAGTGTTCTCTGCCTTTGGGATCTCCACGGACTGGATCTTGCCGGTGGTGAAACTGTTCGGCCGCCTGGTGGGCGTAGCGCTGGCCATGGTTGTGATCTTCCGTGGCACCTACTCGCATCTGGTGCAACGTTTGGCCATCGCCTTCGCGGCGATCGTGGTGTTATCCCCGGTCATTCAGCCGTGGTACCTGTTGTGGATTCTTCCCTTCTTTGCCGCCACGGGGGTACGCGACGATTGGCAACTGCTATGGGTGCATCTGACCACCATCTACTTCGTCGCTTATCAGGCCGCGGATCAACTGTTCATTTGGCAGTTCCTGCAAGATGAACTGGGCTCGCTGCCGCAGATGTTGTCTTGGGGCGTATCGGCTTTGTGCATCGCGTACCTGTTGATTATTGATCCGAAGACCAGGAAAATTGCCCCAGAGCTCCTCACCTCGACGCGCTGGCACTATAAGCGCCTGCGATGACAGCCGCCATGCAGGAATCCATCACGACAACGGAAACGCTCCGTCGCTTAGCGATTCATGGGGCTGCGGCCAGCGCGCTGGTGACCATCGCCTCGTGGGGTATCGGTTGGTTCCCGCGTAACCAGTTCTCGCCGCTGGCGCGCACCGGTTTCTTCATCGAGTTCCGCACCGAAGCGATCGGTGTTATTGCCTGTATCGCGCTGATGGCCGCGGGATTGGCGTGGATGACGCGCTGTTGGCTGCTGCTACGACCGCTGGTGGCGCCCACCGAGCGGGTCAACACCCGACAGATCGCACGGCTACTGACCGCATGGTGCGCCCCATTGCTACTCGCCTTCCCGATTCTGAGTCGCGACGTCTACGCGTATCTGGCGCAGGGTCGGCTTTTGCATGCTGGGCGTTCGCCCTATGCCGAGGGGGTCTCGACAATCCCTGGCTGGTTTGACGCTGGTGCGGACGGGCTCTGGGCACAATCGCTCTCTCCCTATGGGCCGATTTTCGTCTCCCTCTCACGCTTCATCCACTTCATTTCCGGCGGGATCCCCGAAATTGGGGTGCTGTTACTACGCGTGGCGGCCATCGCCGGGTTGATTGGTTGTTTCCACTACCTCAAGGTGCTTTGCGCCAAACTTGGCTACAACGCCGGTTGGACGCTGTGGGCGGTGCTCTGTAGCCCGCTCTTTCTGCTGACCATGGTGGGCGGTGCGCACAATGACGGGCTCATGCTGGCCGCTATCTTCGCGGCCTTTGCACGGGCCGCGGACGGACGCTGGGTGCGTGCTAGCTTTGCGCTCTCGGTGGCGGTGGCCATTAAGCCCATTGCGCTGATCCTGTTGCCCTTTGTGGGATTGCTGATGCTTGCCGCCGATGCGCGGCGTACCGAACGCTTGGTCATGTGGGTCAAGCTCGGCGTGGTGACCTTGCTGTGGCTATTGATGTACGGGGCAGTTAGCGGCCTATGGTTCGGCTGGCTTCCGGCCATGTTCACCGCCGGCTCAGCCGCTTTCCCCTATGCTCCGGTCGGCTTGCTGGGCTGGCTGGGTGCCCTGGCGACCAACGCCTTGGGTGGTAATGGAGACCTGGTGCAAACCGTGGTGGTGCTGGTCTTTGAGCTATGTGGGCTCTTGCTGGTGTTTAAGCTAGCAATTGCCGAGCGGGTTGCCCGGCCGTTGCGTGCCGCCGCATGGGCGTTGAGTGCGGTGGTGCTCCTGGCGCCGATCATTCAACCGTGGTACATCTTGTGGCTCTTCGCTTTGTTCGCGCTCGACCGTGACGTCTCGTGGCGTGCCGAACGGCTCATGGTGCAGATCAGTAGCCTGATCTTGCTGGCGGTCTTTGTTGATCAGCTCTCCATCGAGCAATGGCACGTGATTTGGTTGATGCGGGTGTTCGCCGCCCTATTGGGTCTGCTGCTCTTCCTGCACCTGTTGTATCGGGACCGGGCGATTGCCGGCTGGTTCAATGCACCTCACCCTCCGGACTAGAACGTTCGGTGGAGGCGGTAGGTGAGCGAATTGACACTTTTGGTTGATGTACCGACAGGGCCCTGTGCACTTGAATGGTAACTATGACATCGCTTCTGTGGCCTGGCGCCATTGCCATCCTGATCGCATGGCTCGCCCTGATGGTGGGCGGCATTTTCCTGCTTGCCATCCAGTACCGCCGACACGGACGACTTTCCTGGCGGCGAACCATCACCACGATGTCCGCGGTGCTCTACGGCTTTGGGCTTTTCAGCTACACGATGTTGCCGCTGCCCGAGTCGAGCAACGCGTTCTGCCGGCCCGGCGTGGCGGTGCCACAATTTACTCCCTTGCACTTCATTGCCGACTTCCAAGAAGCCTACGCGCTAGGTGCCCGTAGCTTCCTGACAAGTTTTACCCTCTGGCAGGTGCTGTTCAACATCATCTTGTTCATGCCCTTGGGCGTGCTGGTGGTGCGCTGGATGCGCGGAAACATTCTTTCGGCCACCCTCCTTGGCGGTGCGGTGTCGTTGCTGATCGAGCTTTCGCAGTTGACCGGCCTGTGGGGGATTTACGAATGCCCCTACCGCGTGGCCGACGCCGACGACCTACTGATGAACACCTTCGGCGCCTTCCTTGGCGCCATCGTCGCCTATCTGCCGATCTTCGCCTGGCTCACCGGCCCGGTGGAGGCACGCGCCGAACAGGCTCCACCACGCGTCGTGACACGAAGCCGCCGCATCATGGCCGACGTCTTCGACCTCGCCTTCTTCAGCGCCGCGGTGCTCGCGGCAGGTTTCGCCATACAACTGGTGGCTACCCTCGGTGGGCCGGCCACACCGGGTTACGTCATCGACGATCTCGTGCCGATCGCGGCCATTACCTTGACCTATGTGCTGCCCACCGCGAGCGCCGGACGGGCCTCGCTGGGGCAACGTTGCGCCTGGATTCAGGTGGTCGCAGCCGACGGAGCCCCGGCGCCCTTCTGGCGAGCGGGGCTACGGGCCCTATTGGGCTTTGGTGGATTGAGCCTGTTCTACCAATTGACCGGAGACGCCGAAGCCACCGGACCACTGGGCTTCCTGGTTTTCCCGGTTCTCCTATTTGGCGTGATCAGTGCGGTCGCCCTGGTGCTGGACCGTTCCGGACGCGGACTGGCCGCGCGCATCACCGGCACGAGCTTTATCGACCGGCGCGCCAACCTGCCGCAGTGGGTCGGCGCCCCGGTACAACGTGACGGAGCCCATCACTGAGTCCGGGCCGACTATGGCTAAAATAGAAACTGGGTGATGGCCCGATGGGGATCGGCCTACAACATTCGCACGCCCGGTGCTTAATTGTTTCTTTCAAGAGTGAGGTCTGCCCAAGCGCATGGATACCACCAAGGAATTGCCTGCCGTCCCGCACCGTGCCGTGCTCGGTACGGCCGTAGGCGCTACCGTCCTAATCGCTGTTGGCGCGTTCGTCCTGTCATTCGCCGCGCTGACCGACTTGGCCGAGCGATCGGGTATCTCCCCGCAGCTGGCATGGATCTGGCCGATCATTATCGACGGTATGATCGTCGCCGCCACGGTCGCGATCGTCGCGCTTAACGGATTTCCGCGCAAGGCCATGGTGTACCCCTGGACCTTGCTGTTCTTTGGTGCCATTGTCTCCACCGCGGCAAACTCCACGCACGCAATCCTCACCGTCGACACCATTGAGAACGGTGTCCCGGCGCTGGTCTCCGCCCTCGTGGCAGCGATGCCGCCCATCGTGTTGCTGGCCATCACGCACTTGACCGTGCACATGTACCAGAAGAAGTCCGAGGCAGCGAAGCTCCGCGCCGCCTACGAATACGACGAAGAGCAAGCGAACGCCGAGAAGTACGGTGTGGCCTATGACGATGGCTATAACGCCGCGATCAATGACGCGCAGCAGGCCGAAGCCGAACGCATCGCGCAGCTCGAACAGGAGCACCAGGACGCATTGGCTCGCACCCGCGCCGAAGCCCTGACCCAGGCTCGCGCCGAGGCCGAGAAGAACTCGAAGGTCACCCCGATCAGCAACAACCAGCAGGCCAACACCAAGCCAGCGGCAAAGACCGCGGCGAAGAATCAGGGTGGCAAGGTGAGCGATGATCAGACCCCGCTCTACAAGGACATGGCGCAGCAGCGATTGACCAATCAGTAGGACAGGAGGCATGAACAATGCCCCAGGAGAACCCGAACGATAGGCCGGACTTTACCGAACAGATCGAAGCCTCCGTGGCACGCTACGAGGCGGTGCGCGGCGAACTAGACCATGTTCTAGGCGCCATGAAGGGCAAAATTCGAGGCTTGTTCAAAAGCAGCGAAGTGCAGCCCCTGTTCATCACCGGCCGGGTCAAAAGCACCGAATCTTTTCGCTCCAAGGCCTCGCGGCAGTTGCAGCAAGACGCCGACAGCTCGCCGGTCCTGGAATTTCCCAACCCGCTGCGCGAATTACATGACATGGTGGGTTTGCGTATCATCGTGATGCTGCCCCATGAGATTCAGCAGGTGGCCTCCATCATCAAGTCCCATCGTGAGGCCTTCGATTGCCGGAGCGACCGGGAGAAGGATATTGGTTCGGTGGAGTCAGGGACCTACGGGTACTCCTCGCGCCACCTGCTGCTGAAAACCCGGAACGAGCCAACGGTTCGCAAGTTTCAGGAGGCCCTGGGCAAACCGGTGGTCGCCAGCGGCAACTTCATTTTCGAAGTTCAGGTGCGCACCATCTTGCAGCACGCCTGGAGCGAAATGGAGCACGATATCCGCTTCAAGCATCCGGGCACCTCGGTCTGGAACCCGCAAATCGACCGGCTGTTTACCGCCACGGCGGCCATGCTGGAAACCGTCGAAGACTACTTCACCGACATCGACGAGCTCTACCACCGGCTCAACGGCTACCAAGACCGGCACAGCCTGGGCGCCCAGGAGCTTTCCGGCGCACTCATCGGCGAGGTGTGGCAAACCCTGTTGCCGCATGTGGATCGCAAGCGCGATGACGACTGGAGCTGGGCGGCCGAACTTCTGGGAGCCCATGGCATCAACCGGGTCTGGCAGTTCGTGCAGCTTCTCGATCCCAGCGGGGTCACCGAGGTCCGTGCGGCCCTCGATCACCGGTATTCGCCGGGCCCCGACCGGCTGCTCGATGACCTGTTGCTGTGGCACTTTGGCTCGGCCCACATCGAGAAGACCAGTGGTTCGGATCTGCGCCGTCAAGGGTCGCTGACGCGGCGCCTGATTCAGATGAGCGACTACCGGATGAGTAAGCAGAATCCGCAGTCCGGAAGTTAAAGGCTCCGGTGGCATGGTGTTTGCTACGCCACAGCACCGCGCCACCGGAGCAATCGGCGGCTAGGATAGTTAAGTTGCCCATTTAATGGGCTTTCCCTGCACTACCCGCTGCCGAAAGGGGCACCTAGATGATTTCCGTCGCCGACCTTGAGTTGCGCGTTGGCGCCCGCCTGCTAATGGACGAGGTGAACTTTCGCATCGACAAGGGCGACAAGATCGGCCTTGTGGGTCGCAACGGTGCGGGCAAGACCACCATGACCAAGGTGCTGGCCGGCGAATCTCAGCCTACCGCCGGGGCGGTGAGCCACAAGGGCTCCATCGGCTATCTGCCGCAGGACCCGCGGACCCCGGATATGGAGCAGCTGGCGCGCGATCGCATCCTCTCCGCCCGCGGCCTGGATAAGGTCATCAGCAAGCTCGAGGTGGCTCGTGCCGAGATGGCCAGCGAGGATAGTGCCGTGGCCGCCAAGGCCATGCGCCGCTATGACCGCCTGGAGGCCGAATTCATGGCCGGCGGTGGCTACGCCGCGGAGTCCCAGGCAGCGACGATCTGTTCGAACCTCGATTTGCCCGATCGTATTTTGAACCAGCCGCTGCGCACCCTTTCGGGTGGTCAGCGCCGCCGTGTCGAGCTGGCGCGCATCCTGTATTCGGATGCCGAAACCCTGCTGCTCGACGAGCCCACGAACCACCTCGACGCCGATTCGATCACCTGGTTGCGTGACTTCATCAAGAACTATCCCGGCGGCGTGCTGATGATTTCGCACGATACCGGGCTACTAGATGCCACCGTGAACAAGGTGCTCTACCTCGACGCAAACCGTGCGGTGGTCGACGTCTACAACATGTCCTGGAAGCGCTACCTCACCCAGCGCGAAACCGACGAGCGGGCCCGCAAGCGCGAACGCGCCAACATCGAAAAGAAGGCTTCCACCCTGTTGGCGCAGGCCAATAAGATGAAGGCCCGCGCCTCGGGTGCCTCGGCTGCCCAGTCCATGCTCAAGCGTGTGGACCGCATGATGGCCGGGCTGCAGGAAGAACGTGCCGCCGAGCGCGTCGCCGCCCTGCGTTTCCCGGACCCAGCGCCCTGTGGCAAGACTCCGCTGATGGCCGAGGGTTTGAGCAAGTCCTACGGGTCCTTGGAGATCTTCACCGACGTGTCGCTGGCTATCGATCGCGGCTCAAAGGTCGTGATCCTGGGCCTGAACGGTGCCGGTAAGACCACGTTGCTGCGCATGCTGGCCGGGGTGGCCGAACCCGATAGCGGCCAGATCGTTCCCGGGCACGGCCTGAAGATTGGCTACTTCGCTCAGGAGCACGACACCTTGGACCCGGAGAAGACGGTCCTGGAGAATATGCGGGCCACCGCCCCGGCCTCGCTGGGCGATGCCGATGTGCGTTCCATCCTTGGATCCTTCCTCTTCGTCGGCGACGATGTTGCTAAGCCGGCCGGGGTGCTCTCCGGTGGAGAGAAGACCCGTCTGGCGTTGGCCACGATCGTGGCCTCCAGCGCGAACGTGCTGTTGCTCGACGAGCCAACCAACAACCTGGACCCGGCGTCGCGCGCCGAGGTGCTCGGCGCGCTGTCCACCTTCCCCGGCGCCGTGGTGATGGTCTCGCACGATGAGGGCGCAGTGACCTCGCTGAACCCCGAGCGTGTGGTCATTCTGCCCGATGGCGATGAGGATCTGTTCAGTGAGGACTACCTCGAACTGGTGTCACTAACTTAAATCGGCTCCATGCACTCAGGCCGGCCTTCCCTTCCCTGGGATGGCCGGTCTGATGCGTTAAGTGAGCGGGTGCCAAACGGGTCGCATTGCCATCGGCGAGGTGGCGGCGCATACTCGGCACATGAGTACTTCACTTCACTGGCGGTACCTGGCCGAGGATGACCCATTCGGCCTCGGCGTTCCCAAGGGGGAAGCCAGCACGAGCCTGGAACTGGGTGCTGCATGGTGCGACGAGGCCGCGGTGGCTTGCCTTATCGAGGTCGACGACGCCGATTAGCAACTCGGGTGTCTCCAGACGGCTCTGGCGCGTTAGCAGCGGGCGAAGCATAATGGGTGGCGTTGAGAGCGATACCTCACGCAACCCTGGAGGATGGATGCAGTCTGAGAACGAGTTTTTGAGTAGAAGCAGGCAGATTCAGGCCGCGCCACGAGAGGTCTTTGATCTGTTGCGGCACCCCGAGCGCCACCACGAAACCGAACCGGGGGACTGGGTACGCGCGGCGATCGACCCGGAGCCGATTAGCAAGGTCGGCCAGATTTTCGCGGTTCATATGTATGCCGAGGGGGCCGGCGGTCCCTACATCATGCACAACACGGTCACCGTCTTCAAGCCGGACCAGGTTATCGCGTGGGATCCCGGGCAGCCCGACGAGCATGGCGTGGTGCGACCCGGAGGGTGGCGGTGGCGCTATGAGCTCACGCCGACCGAGGGCGGAATCACGGTCACTCTCACCTACGACTGGAGCGCGGTCAGCACGGAAATCCGCGAGTTAATTGGTGGGTTCCCCGTGGTCGACGAGGACTTTCTCGATCGCTCCCTAGCCGCGCTGGAGCGCGCCGTACTGTCCGAAGACTAAGAGCCGGCGCGCACCAAGTTTGCTAGTTAGCTTCGGTTAGCGAGGCTCGTGCTCGTCGAGCATCGCATCCTCATAGGCCTCGTCGGTCAGCGTGCCGTCCCGTCGCAGCCGCCGCACCTGCTTGGCCTGTACCTTGCGTACCCGGTGGATTGGCGCGTCGAAGCCTTGGGCCTGTGCCTCGGCTAGCTCGGCAGCGTCTTGGGCATTGAGGCGTTTTTGTTGCCGTGCGGCGTACCAGAAGCCCACGAACGCCAGCGCGCCGAACATGAACCACTGGTAGGAGTAGGACAGGTGCGGTCCCTCGTCGGTATCCGGTCGGTCCAACGGTTGCGGTGCGGTCGCCGGGGCCGGGCTCTCTTCATAGCTGATGCCGTAGGCGCCCTGCGCGATCGGGTAGTTCAATGCCGCGGCCAAATCCGGAAGGTGAATTGAGGCGATCTGGCCCGCGGGGGCGCCGCGTTGCAGCTTGGCTTCGCCCGGCTTCAAATGTGCCTTCACGGTGACGGTGCCGCTCGGTGGCGCGGGAATTTCGTCGGGCTCACCGGCCCGCTGATTCCCGATGGGTAGGTAGCCGCGGTCGATCACCACGGTCTTGCCTTCGGTGGTTCGGAAGGGCACCAATACCTCGTAGCCCGGGCGTCCGGCCTTCACGCGGTTGCGTACCAGTACCGTATCCTCGCTGAGGTAGCGTCCGGTAAGCTGCACGGTCAGCCACGTGTCATCCTCGGGGAGGGACTCAAACTTGCCGTAGACGGCATCGCCGGTGAGTGGTTCGGCGAAGTAGTTCGTGTTGACCTTTGCGATTTCGGCCAGCACTTCGGTGCGCCGATCCATCTGCCACTTGCCAAGTCCGACGCAGGCTGCGGCGAAAATCACGACGAGGAGCAACCAACCCACCCAACGGGTACTGGCCAAAAAACGATACATCTAGCCTTCCGTCCCTTCGCCGGTGACGAGCGGTTCGGTGTCCCGGTAGAGCAGGCGTTGACGTAGGTAGTCTTCAAGCCACTGCTCATGCTCCGGGCAGGCCAACCAGACCTTACGGCGTTCGGGGGTATGGATTTTGGGGTTGTTCCACAGCAGTTTCACGTGCGCGCGATTGCGGCAACCCTTGCGTGAGCAAATAACTTCCTCGGCGTTTGGCTGTTGGCCGGCGCCGAGCGAACCCAGCAAATCCATTTAGTGCTCCTGCGTATGGCGTTCATGCGGTGGGGTGGACGCGTCGGTACCATCCTGTGGTTCCTCCACGAAGCTTCCCTCGATCACGGTGTCTTCGGCGTCCTCATCACCCGGCTCCGGAGCCGCGGGGGCTGCGTCGAGCTGCGGGGCATCCCGGTCGTGGTAGAACTCGGCGGGCGGCTGGCGTTTGGTCACGTCGGCGCCGCCGTTTGCGATCACCACGGCGATATAGGGCAGTACGATGGCCGCGGCCAGCAAAGTCCACCGTAACCACCCGTCGACGAAAAACGCCAACACGAAGCACACCACACGGGTGAGCATGGAGATGGTGTATTTGCGCACACGGGTATCGCGTTCCACGGTGTGCGATTCACGAGCTTCGGTAATGCGGTGTACCGCGGGATGCTCGGCTTTACGATGCGACATGAGGCGCCGGTTTCATTAGATCGAGGGTTTGGGTGTTCAGCTCCATTGTCTCACTTCGGGCGGTCAGCACGTAATTTCTACACGCTGTCGAATCTTGGATACTCTTCGGTAGCTAATAGGATGAAGTGAACACGCTTTTAGAATCCATGGCCACTACCGCTAGGTAGCCGTGCCATGCGGCGCATTTGAATGGAGACCTATTGTGAGTAGCGAAGCACCCACCGGCCGTAGCGTACTGGTGACCGGTGGCAACCGCGGTATTGGCCTGGCCATTGCCCGGGCGTTCGAAGCCAATGGCGACAAGGTCGCCATCACCTACCGCAGCGGTGAGGTCCCCGAGGGACTGCTTGGCGTCAAGGCCGATGTCACCGATGCGGCCTCCATCGACGCGGCATTCAGCGAGGTCGAGGCCGCCCACGGTCCGGTTGAGGTGCTTGTGGCCAACGCGGGAGTGACCAAGGACACCCTGCTGCTGCGCATGAGCGAAGACGACTTCACCTCGGTGATCGACACGAACCTCACCGGTGCCTTCCGTGTGATCAAGCGGGCCTCGAAGGGCATGCTGCGCCTCAAGCGCGGCCGTGTGGTGCTGATTTCCTCGGTGGTAGGTCTTTACGGCTCGCCCGGCCAGATCAATTACGCGGCCTCCAAGTCGGGTCTGGTGGGCATTGCCCGCTCGCTGACCCGCGAACTCGGTTCGCGCGGCATTACCGCCAACGTGGTGGCCCCAGGGTTCATCAACACCGACATGACCGCCGCTCTGCCGGAAGACACCCAGAAGAGCTACCTGGCCAGCATCCCCGCCAACCGCTTCGCCGAGCCCGAAGAGGTCGCCAATGTGGTGCGTTGGGTCGCTAGCGATGAAGCCGCCTACATCTCCGGGGCCGTCATCCCGGTCGATGGCGGTTTGGGCATGGGCCACTAACGTCAACGTACGAGTATCGACGAGAAATTAGGAGTACAAACAAGTGAGTGAATACAAGGGTGCCATCGTCACCGGTTCGTCCCGAGGAATCGGTTCGGTCACCGCGCAGCTGCTAGCCGAACAGGGCATCGGCGTGGTGGTCAACTACCGTGCCAAGGCACCGCGCGCCAACAAGGTTGTTGCCGGAATCGAAGAAAAGGGCGGCAAGGCCGTTCCCGTCGGCGCGGATCTGACCACCGCCGAGGGACCCCAGGCCCTGGTGGATGCGGCCGTGGAGCACTTCGGCTCGCTGGATGTGCTCGTGCTGAACGCCTCCGGCGGGATGGAGACGAGCATGGGCGAGGACTACGCGCTGCGCCTGAACCGTGACGCCCAGGTCGCCATGCTCACCGCCGCCCTGCCCAAGATGAGCGAGGGTGGCCGTGTGGTCTTCGTGACCAGCCACCAGGCGCATTTCATCAACCAGGTTGAAACCATGGACGCCTATGACGCTGTGGCGCGTTCCAAGCGTGCCGGTGAAGACGCTCTGCGTGCTATGATTCCGCAGCTGTCCGAGAAGAACATTGACTTCGTGGTCGTCTCAGGCGACATGATCGAGGGCACCATCACCGCTACGCTGCTCAACCGCGTGGAGCCCGGAGCGATTGAGGCACGCCGCGAAGCCGCCGGCAAGCTCTACACCGTCGAGGAGTTCGGTGCCGAGGTCGCCAAGATGGTCTTCGCCGACGTGCCGACCGGTCACACCGAACTGGTCGGCGGCGCCGGAGACTTCTTGGAGCAGTCCGAGCAGTAAGGCACGGCCGTTGCCGACGGCTTAACGCGCAAGGGCCGCTGGTTCCTTCCCTGACGGGAAGGAACTAGCGGCCCTCATGTTGTCGCGGAGCCTACGGTTTGGTGCCGCAGACGACCTTATGCCATGGCTGGTAGGTCCAGGTCTTCGTCTCGGCCGGTAGCTTCGTCGAACCGTCGATGGCTTCCCGGTGACGGGTGATGTCGATGGTGAAGCCCGGCTTGCCGCCACGCTCCGGAACACACTGGTCAGCAGGGTTGTACTTGGTTTCCGGCTTGGTCAGGTGGTGCTTGCCCGAGCTATCCTGCGAAACCTTCCAGTACTTGGTGCTCCACAGGCGGGTGTGTACGCGGTCGGAGGACACCCAAGCCTCGATCAGCACGCCGTAGGGCGTGTTGTTCTTCCACTGCATATCCACCTGTCCCTCCCAGAGGGTGGCTTCGCGCCCGGCCGGGTAGCGTTCGAACCAGCGGCTGTGCGGTTTGTGGGTGATGTCGTCGTAGCCGGCCAGGAAACCGGCGTTATACATTTGCGTGGAGATCTGCGACAAGCCGCCCCCGACCGCCTCGGAGCTAAAGCCATCGACCACGACGCCCGAGCCGTAGTAACCATTGGCGGTGGTGATCGGCCCCAGCGCCTTCAGCAGCGAGAACGTCTCGCCCGGCTTGATGACCAAGCCATTGAGTCGCTTCGAGCCGGCCTTCAGGTTCTTGGTGCGCACCGTATCGCTGGTGGGGTAGGGGGTGGAAAAGTGTACGATCTCTTCCTTGATGCCCAGCTTCTTCGCATCGGCCGTGGTGAATTCGGCGTCTTTTGCCACCAGCTCCACCGTCGCGGTACGCGAGTCGGCAGCCGCGGCCTCAAGTACCTTTTGTCCCAGGCCCTTGGTCTCGAGGGCGATGCCTTCCTTCGACTCAACGATGCTAGGCTTGCCGCCCTTGAGCACGACCTTGGCGTTCTTAGCGGTGCTACTGAAATCTGAGTTCTTCGTGGCGGCCTTGGCCAGCTTCTCGTCGTCGAGCGTTAGGCTCGGCGCGTCCTTGGAGAGGTCCACCGAGGCGGCGGCGGCGATGGATGCGGGGGAGACCTCGACCTTCTTGTCACCGGATTGCAGGGTCACCGGCGCAGAAAGCAGCTTGGCCACCTCACCGTCGTAGAAGTCCTTCAGCTGCTCCGCGGAGAATTTCGGATCGACGCGGTGGGCCGGGAGCTCGATGGTAGCCCCGCTCAAATCCCACTGCTCTTCGAGGGTCTCGGCGGCATGAGGTTGGTCAAGTTCCACCCCGGCCACCGGTTCGGTCAACTTTGCCTGACCCTCGGTGAACTTGATCGTGCCCTCGGCGACCTTCGCGTCGGTTTTTTTCGCCAGCGACTTCAGCGCGGCGTCGAGCTTGTCATGATCCACGTTCACCGCCGGGTCAATGGCGTAGGTCCCGGTGAGTCGCTCGTAGAGCTTCACCGGGTTGACCTCGTACTGGGTCAGCCCCTCAAGGGTTGCATCCACATCGAAAGACAGGCCGGCCTTGGCCGGATCCAAGGTGTAGTCCTGGCCATCGACCTGCACCGTGATTGGTTCGCTGGCCTTGGTACCCACCTGGTCCGCGAGGACTTCCCGTGCCTGGTCCGGCGACATCGAACCGATGCTCACCCCAGCCACTGCGGCGTTGGCCGGCAGTTGCGAGCTGATCCACGCCGCGGAACCAAAGTAGGCGCCACCGGCGGCGACCACACAGGCACCGGCAATGATCCAGCCCTTGGCCTTGGAAGGGCGCTGGTTCTCGGCACGCGAGGTCTTCGGTGATTCGTTCTCAGGATTATGCACGGTGGGTGAGCTCTTTCGACAACGGTTAGGGGTGGGGTGGGCTCAACGGTCACAGACCGCCGGAGCTAAACCCCCTAGAAATACTAGTGCGTTGATCAACGCATCCGCTGTGAAATGCCCGACGAATGGCCCAAATCGTTATCTAGTTGTTGGATTTGAGCTCGGCGAGGTCCTGCAAAACCAGATCGGCGATCACGTCCAGTTCGCCGAAATCGATGGCAACCGATGCCCGTTCGCGCAGTGCCGGTTTGGCATTGAAGGCGACGCCGAGTCCGGCGGCGCAGACCATGTCCAGATCATTGGCACCATCACCGGCGGCGATGGTTGCGCCGAGCGGAATCTGGTGTTCCGCGGCCCAGCTACGCAACATGCGCTCCTTGGTGGCGCGATCGACGATGTCCCCATGCACCGTGCCATCCAAGATTCCATCGGTGATACCCAAGGTGTTGGCCAGTGCATGGTCAAGACCCAACTCCGTTGCCAGTGGATCGAGGATCTGCTGGAAACCTCCGGAAACTACCGCGACCACATGCCCCGCGGCATGCATGCGGCGCACCAGCGCCTCGGCTCCGGCGGAGAACTCGATACGCTCGATCACCTCTGCCAGCACCTGCTCGGGAAGTCCCTTTAGCGTCGACACACGTTGAATCAACGACTGGGCGAAATCCAACTCGCCACGCATTGCCGCCTCGGTGACGGCGGCGACTTCGGCTTCGCGACCGGCATGTGCGGCCAGAAGCTCGATGACCTCCTGGCGGATCAGGGTGGAATCCACGTCCATGATCAACAGCAGCCGTTCGGCCGCGGCCAGTTCGGCGGGCACGACGGCTACACATAACTTATCGGCGGCGGGCAGATCCAGCCCCTCCACTAGGTTCAGCACGTCCGCACGTAGCTGGCCGGTGGATTCATCAGGCAACTGAACCTTGGCCACCTGACGCTTCTGGCTCACTGCACGCCGTACGGTGCCGGGGTCTACTGGCGAGAGATGCGGTAGCAGCTGCGACAGCAAGTGGGTGAAGTCATCAGCGGAAACGTCGGGACGCGAAACGAGGGCCAAAGTGGGATGCATAAGACCATTTTCGGTGAAGCTGTGGTCAAAGCACCAAACCATGACGGTGTTAGTCGAAGCTCACCGACCCGTAATTTAGTGATTGCGCGACGCAAACACTAGGGTTTTATCCATGAGCGAAGTGCTAGATTTCAACGACGTGTCTGTGGTGCGCGCCAATAAGGACCTGCTGAGCGACATTTCGTGGCAGGTACAAGAAGGCGAACGCTGGATCGTGCTGGGCCCGAACGGAGCCGGCAAGTCGACCCTGATGAACATCGCAGCCGCCCGCATGCATCCCACCCGCGGTAGTGCGGGAATCCTCGGCGAACAGCTCGGCCGAGTGGACGTCTTCGAGCTACGTCCGATGATCGGTCTGAGCTCTTCCCTGATCGCCGCGCAGATCCCGGCTCATGAAACCGCGCTCAACGTGGTGCTCACCGCGGCCTACGGCTACACCGGCCGGTGGCGCGAGCTCTATGAGAAGCCAGATGAGCGTCGCGCCTTTGCGCTGCTCCACGAGTGGGGGATGTCTACCTTCCTCAACCAGCCCTTCGGCAAGTTGTCCGAGGGTGAGCGCAAGCGTGTGCTGATCGCACGTGCCTTGATGACCGACCCGGAACTTTTAATCCTGGACGAACCTGCCGCAGGTTTGGACCTCGCCGGCCGCGAGAACCTCGTGCGCCAGTTGGGCACCTTCGCGCAGGATGAATTCGCCCCGGCGCTGATTTTGGTCACCCACCACCTCGAGGAAATTCCTGCTGGGTTTACCCACGTTCTGATGCTCAACGGGGGCAAGATCACGGCCGCCGGCGAAATCGGCGCCACGCTGACCGAAGAGAACCTGCGGAAGACCTACGACTTGGATCTAGCGCTCCGCGTTGACAACGGTCGGTACTCGGCCTTCGCCCGACACTAGAAAAGAGTCGTAGCTACGTGGCTTTAGATTTTTGGCGTGAAGCGCTGGTATTCCTCGGCGGCCTCTGGGCCGGCACCATCAATACGGTGGTGGGTTCCGGAACACTCGTTACCTTCCCCATTTTGGTTGCCTTAGGGATTGCCCCGGTCAACGCCGTGGTCTCCAACGCGATGGGTTTGGTGGCCGGCGGCTTTTCCGGGGCTTGGGGATACCGGCGCGAAGCCGCCTCGGTGCGCGGTACGCTGCTGAAACTCGTCCCGGTCTCCCTGATCGGTGGTCTGATCGGTTCGCTCCTGCTACTGAACCTCCCCGAATCCGTCTTCGGTGTGGTGGCACCGATCCTGCTGGTGCTCGCCTTGGTTCTGGTCATTTTCCAGCCACGGCTTGCCGCATGGGCAAAGACCCGGCAGGCGGCCAATAGCCCCGACCCCGACGCCGCAGACCAGGCTCCCATCCCGCCGATCCTCTATGTGCTGGTGTTCCTCATCGGTATCTACGGTGGCTATTTCACCGCTGCCCAGGGCGTGCTGCTCATGGCCGTGTTTGGAGTGTTCCTGCAGGCCTCCCTGCAGCAGTCCAACGCCATCAAGGTGATCCTTTCCCTGATCGTCAACCTTGTGGCCGCGGTGATCTACCTAGTGGTGGCGCCCGAACGAATCCACTGGGTGATCGTGCTACTTATTGCGGTGGGTTCACTGATTGGTGGCCTCGTCGGGGCGAAGATCGGACGCAAGCTCTCGCCCGGATGGTTGCGTGCGGTGATTGTGCTCCTTGGCCTGATCGCTCTGACGAATATGGTCTACAAGCTGGTTGCCGGTGGCTGAGTCAGCCTCTTCGGTAGTTAATCCGGGACGCATCTTCAACGTTGCGGACCTCGAGGATCCACGTCTCGACGAATATCTGCGCTTGTCCGAGGCCCATCTTCGTATGCGTACCGATGTGGAAAACGGCCTCTATATTGCCGAGAGCACCATGGTGGTCCGGCGTGCACTGAACGCCGGGCACGTACCGCGTAGCTTTCTGCTGGCCGAAAAGTATCTCGATCAACTCACCGAGGAGTTCGCGCGGTACCCCGAGGTTCCGATCTTTGTCGGCGATGACCGTCAGCTTGAAGATCTGGTCGGCTTCCACTTGCACCGTGGGGCGATGGCCTCGATGAACCGCCCCGAGCCACTCGATGTGGGTCAGGTGCTGCAGGCCAGCTCGCGGGTGGCGGTGCTGGAAGATATCGCAGACCACACCAATCTTGGCGCCATCCTGCGTTCGGCTACTGGTCTTGGAGTCGACGCGGTGCTTTTGACGCCTAAGTGCGTGGATCCTTGGTACCGGCGTAGCGCCCGCGTTTCGATGGGCACCGTCTTCGATCTCCCATGGGTGCGCTTAGATAGTTGGCCGGATGGACTGGAGATTTTAGCGCGTCACGGTTTCCGCACCCTGGCCATGGAGCTGACCGAGGATGCGATCCCACTGGATCGGCTCGAGATTGCCGCGGGGGATAAGGTCGCGATGATCTTAGGCAACGAGGGGCGCGGTGTGCGCGCCGAAACCCTGGAACGCGTCGACGACACTGTGATGATTCCGATGCACCGAGAGGTGTCTTCGCTCAATGTGGGCGCTGCCAGCGCCATCGCCTTCTGGCACCTCTGTTCCAGTCCTCGCTGACGTCAGGTGCGCCGATGGGTATATCTGAGATCGACATCGCGACACAATGCTAGTGCTTTGGCCGCGCCGGATAAGTTGCCTACCCGAGTTCCTCGCTGACAATTTCATGGCGTGTTCCGTCGCGACTGATGACGGTGATCCCGATGGCGTCGAACCCGTCAGCGCGGAGCCGGGCCGAGTCGATTAGTTCGCCACTCTGCAGGCGAAGTTCACCCTGCTGGTCGAGCAGGCTCTGCTCTTCCTCATCCCAGTCGACGTTGTCGAAAAGCTCGAGCTCGATTTCGAAGCAGTCCTCGGCGTCGATCACCAGCGGATGCCGGGCAGTCCGGCTGTCGAGTACGCCTGGATCGAAAATATCCACGAACATGGTGTCGTACCCATGGCCTCCCTCATCGAAGATCGTGAGGGTTTCGCCGGTGTCGATGGCGTGGGTCAGGACCAGCGCGGGGGACTGCTCGCCGACGATTACGTCCCGCCAGATGGTGCCGCTGTAGCTGATGCGGAAGAGGCGTCCGCCCGTGGCCGAATGCAACTGAATACGTCGGCCATAATCGGCCGCGCGAGCGGTCGCATTGCCTGTCAGATACGAGGGAACGGCGGCATCAATGTCCTGAGATTAGCATCTGGCCCTTTCGCAAGCTCGACGGGCGATGACTGTCCAGCGGCTCGCGGATGACGATGCCGAAGGTTTGTTCCATTCCTACATTTGGCGTTTTTGGGACCTCTGCGCAGACTTCTCGCTGCTCGTTCGAATGTCAGAGGTTAATTGCCGTCCGTTCTCGGAGGCACGAAATGTTGATTCGGCGAACATTTCAACGATCGGTTTGATCTCTCCTTGCCGATAGGAGTCACGTGGGTCGAAGAAGCCGTTCTTCTCGGACTATGGGCAGGTGATACCGGGGTTGTGATTTTTCAGTCAGGCTCATGTTTCTGAGCGTCGAACCAACTAAAGTCGGGCACTCGCGTCCGTTGACGTTCGCGAGAGGGCGAAGCGAATCGGTTGTCGCAAGCCCTCTTCTCACTACAAGGTTCGGTAACATCGGAAGCATGCGGCCATCTGACTTGTGTGAGGCCGGCAGCGATCCGACGCGGCGAGTGGCATGCGGTTTTGGGCGGACTAGTTTACGGGCTAATTCCTCGAGACCTACGCATACTGACCTCAAGGGAAGCATGGGTTGGTCGCGAGCGATTATGAAATAAGGAGCGAGCATGTCTCACCTCAAGCGCCAGATGCCTGATGTACCCGAGTTGTTGAAACTCATGAGGTTTAAGACACCGTCCCTGAACCGACGTTCGGCACGGCTGGCTGCGGCCGCCGATCTATGGGATTTGCGGCGCATCGCCAAGCGGCGCACGCCTAAGGCCGCCTTTGACTATGTGGACGGGGCTGCGGGCCGGGAAATCACGGCGCAGCGAGTGCGGCAGGTCTTCGACGCGGTGGAATTGGTGCCACGGATTCTGCACGGGACCGCTCACTCGGATATGTCCACGAGCATTGCCGGCGTGCGCAGCAACCTACCTTTTGGAATCGCCCCGACGGGATTCACCCGTTTCATGCATGCGGAGGGTGAGATTGGCGGCGTACGTGCCGCGCAGCGGGCTGGGATTCCCTTCAGCTTGTCGACCATGGGAACGCGTTCCATTGAGGAGGTCGCCGAGGCCGCCCCACAAGGCGATAAGTGGTTTCAGCTTTATCTCTGGAAGGACCGCGCCAAGTCCAAGGCATTAGTCGAACGGGCGGCCGCCGCTGGATACACGAATCTTCTGGTTACCGTCGATACGCCTGTGGCGGGCCAGCGTTTGCGCGACGTGCGCAACGGGATGAAGATCCCACCCGAGCTGACGTTGAAGACCGTGCTTGACGCTTCGTATCGTCCGGAATGGTGGTACAACTTCCTCACCACAGATTCGTTGAAGTTCGCTTCACTTTCGGACTCCGCGGAGGATCTTCCGACCATCATCAATTCCATGTTCGATGCGTCACTGGATTTTGATGACCTGCGCTGGATTCGGGAGCTTTGGGACGGGACACTGTTTGTCAAGGGAGTGCTCACGGCCGAAGACGCCGCTAAGTCGCAGGCTGCCGGCGCCGACGGCCTGGTGGTCTCCAACCATGGGGGTCGTCAACTGGATCGCGCGCCGGTGGCCTTCGAAGCCCTCGGTGAGGTCCGTGCAGAAGTTGGTCAAGACATGGAGCTCATCTTGGACTCGGGCATCATGTCGGGGGCCGATATTGTTGCTGCGCTCTGTGCTGGCGCCGACTTCGTGCTGATCGGCCGCGCCTACCTGTATGGCCTGATGGCCGGTGGCGAGGAAGGGGTGAGTCGTGCCATCGAGCTTCTGGCGAAGGAGATCGAAGTCACCATGCAACTGATGGGGGCCGCGCGCATCGACGATCTCACCGGGGATTTGATCCGCCGGCGCTCGGACAGGGACTGGGTATCGATCTAACAATCCTGCGTGTGACCATGACCTTGCGGACGCTCCGGTTCGCTGAGGCGGGCGCAATGCGATAATATGGACTGTCTGTGTCGCGCGCGGGAGACCTTTGTGCGCCACGGCAACATTTTCCGAGTACGCGGCCACTGGCAAAATCCAGGGGCCTGACACCTAAGGACATAAGGCTATGAAGGCTGATATCCACCCGAATTACGACTTCGTCGTTTTCAATGACCTCGCTTCCGGCGAGAAGATCCTGACCCGTTCGACCGCTACCAGCGACAAGACCATCGAGTGGGAGGACGGCAACACCTACCCGGTGATCGACGTCGAAATCTCGGCCGCATCGCACCCGTTCTACACCGGTAAGCAGCGCATCATGGACACCGCCGGTCGTGTTGAGCGCTTCAACGCCCGCTTCAAGGGCTTCGGCGGCAAGAAGTAGTCTTCTCGTCCCCACAAGTTGTACCGCCATTGGCGCGTCCCGTTCGCGGGGCGCGCCAATGGCATTTTAATGCGCGTCTCGCGCCGGACTAGGATGGAGTCATGCAGCATCACGGTGAATATAAGGTCGTTGGCGGCAAGCTGGTGGTCGTGGATCTGGTCTCCGAGCAGGGAATCATTACCCACGCATCCGTTAACGGGGACTTCTTCCTAGAGCCCGATGAGGCGCTGGATGATCTGAACCGCGCATTGGTGGGCCTGCCCACCACGGCTACGCACACCGCCATTCGGGAGGCAGTGACCTCCGGCTTGCGTGAAGGGGCGGTGATGTTCGGGTTCGACGCCGAGGCCATCGCCCGAGTAACCCGCCGTGCCCTGGGGCATGCGTCAAGCTGGACCGACCACGACTGGGAGGTTCTGCCCCCGCAGATCATTCCGGTTGCCGAACAGCCAGCGCTCGATGAAATTCTCACCCGGCAGGTCGCGGCCGGACAACGTAAGCCCACGCTGCGCTTTTGGGACTGGGACCAGTCCGCGGTCATCATCGGCTCCTTCCAGTCGCTGGCCAACGAGGTCGACATGGAACAAGCCAATGCGCATGGGCTACGCGTACTGCGGCGCATTTCCGGCGGCGGAGCCATGTTTATGGAAGCCGGTAACTGCATCACCTATGCGTTGTATACGCCGGATTCTTTGGTCGACGGCATGAGCTTTGCCGATTCCTATCCGTACCTTGACGCTTGGGTGATGCAAGCCTTGGCCGAATTGGGCATCAGCGCGCATTACAAGCCGCTCAACGATATCGCCACCGACGCAGGGAAGATCGGTGGGGCGGCACAGAAACGATTGGCTAACGGTGGGCTTTTGCATCACGTGACGATGAGCTACGACATCGACGCCCAGAAGATGTCCCAGGTTCTGCGCATCGGTCGGGAGAAGCTATCCGATAAGGGCATTGCCTCGGCGGTTAAGCGGGTGGATCCGCTGAAATCCCAGACTCAGCGCAGCCGTAGCGAAATTATCGACACCATGGTGCGCACCTTCATAGAGCGCACCGGGGCCACCGTGGCCACCCTCGACGAGGCGACCCGGCAGGAAGCCCGTGAACTGGCGGCCAGCAAATTCCTCACCGAACAGTGGACCGCCCGGGTGCCCTAACTCGGTGGTGTTTACACGTGCGGGCCTTGACCGAAGTTTTCGGTCAAGGCCCGCACGTGTGCTTAACGGGTGAGCTAACTCTTGAGCGCCACGCGTGCCGAGAGTTCTTGGGCGCGCAGACGGCGCAGCAACCCGTCGCGTTCCTCCAACAGAATCCGAACCAGGGCCTTCGGGGCCTGTGGGTGTGCCTCAAGCCAGGCATTCAGAGCAATGACCGAAGGATCCAATTCCACCGGCGTCTGCAGTTGCTGATACCGCGGGAACAGCCCGCGAATCACGCGGGTGGCAAATTCCATGCTCATCGAGTCGAACACCCGGGCAATAGACTGCCAATAGGTCCTCTCAAAGGGAGCGAGCAATTCGGCCGAGCCCATGGAAAATCCCTCGGCAATGGCCGAGAGCGCATCGTTGGAGAGCGGACCGGAAGCGTCTGCGGCCTCGAGTACCTGATTGAAGGCAACGGACTTCACCTCAGGTTCTGGCCGTGCGGCCAGTGCGGTGCGCAGCGAATTTTCCGCCACGGCGCTGGGCTTTGCGGCCAAATCCGCGCGCATGCGTTCCTCGGCTGCCGCGTCCAAGCGGCCCGAGGCTGCCAACGCTTGCCAGCACAGCCAGCGCAACTGCTCATCAACGACGAGCCCGAAGCGGTTCGAAGAGTCTCCCAGTAGTTCCTCGATGACTTCCGTGGCCACCGCCCCGCGGGCCAGGCGTGCCAGCGTGCGCGCGGTAAGAATCTGCTGGTCACCGTTAGCCTCGAAGCGGGTCAGCCAGGTGGTGAGCACCGTGGCGGCCTCATCGCGGGCTGCCTCGCGGTGCTCGGCGGCCAAATACTGGTTGAGGGTAGCTAGCAGCTGGTCGAGCAAGAAGCCGAATACTCCGGCGTCCCCGATCCGATCGCCATGACGCAAGATGGCCTCAAGGTAGCGATCCGCGCTGAGCCGGGCCCCGCGAACCGCATCCCAGAGCGAAGCCCAGCAGGTGGCACGCGGCAGCGAATCGGTGAGCTGGCCAAGATGCTCCAAGAGCGTCGCCAGCGACCGGTCATCAAAGTCGATCAGCGCGTAGGTTTCATCCCCGTCGTTGGGCAATACCAGATCTGGAGCGGGTTGCCCGAGGAGGAAATCCAGCTCAACGTGCTCGCCGACAAGCTCCACACGATGGCTGGTGGTACGTTCCAGGGCACCTTCGCGCAGGTTGTAGCTACCGACGCTGAGCACGTGCGGGCGCACAATTGGCTCGCCGGTCAACGGGTCGGTGCCCTCCTGAACCAGGCGCGCCTCGCTGACGATTCCGTCGTCCGTGGTGCGAAGCTCTACGCGCAGTCTCGGTACCCCGGAGGTCATCAGCCACGCTTGAGCCCAAGCGCGCATGTCGCGTCCGCTGGCCTCTTCCAGTGCGATCAGGAAGTCATCCAGTGTGGTGTTGGAAAAGGCATGGGCCACAAAGTAAGCCCGGGCGGCCTCACGGAAAGCGTCCTGGCCCACGTAGGCCGCGAGTTGCTTGAGCACGCTGGCGCCCTTGGCGTAGGTAATCCCGTCGAAATTTTGGTCCGCGGCTTGCAGATCCACAATGTCCGCCACGATTGGGTGCGTGGTGGGCATCTGGTCGGCCACATAGGCCCAGGCTTTGCGGCGGGCGGCGAAGGTGGTCCATGCAGTGTCGAAGGCGGTGCCTTCGTCGACGGCCAGCGTGCCGATGTAATCCGCAAAGGATTCTTTCAGCCACAGATCATCCCACCACTTCATGGTGACGAGGTCGCCGAACCACATGTGCGCCATCTCGTGCATGATCGTATTGGCGCGTTGTTCATGCTGCGCCTCGGTGGCCGCCGAGGTGAACACGTAGCGTTCGGTGAAGGTCACCAGCCCCGGGTTTTCCATCGCGCCGAGGTTATATTCGGGAACGAAAGCCGAGTCGTACTTACCCCACGGGTAGGGGTAATCGAAGAGTTCGTGGAAGTAGCGTAGCCCCTGTTTAGTCAGCTCGAGAATCTGCTCGCCATCGAAATCATCGGCGAGCGAGGCGCGGCAGGTTGCGGCCAGTTCGATGCGCAGTGGCTCATCCTGACCCGCTAGTGGTTGCTCGTGCACGTCGCGGACTACATGGTACGGGCCGGCCAGCACAGCCGTAATGTAGCTGGAAATCGGGGGAGTCGGTGCACAGCGCACGGTCTTGGAGCCGTCCTTGTGCACCTCGGTATCGACCACCGGTTGGTTACTGGCCAGATGCCAGTCGGCGGGTCCGCGTAGCGTGAAGCTGTACGAACCTTTAATGTCGGGTTGTTCGAAGCAGGCAAAGACGCGTCGGGCTTCCGATGGCTCGAACTGGGTGTAAAGGTACGTTTGGGCATCGCTGGGGTCTACGAAGCGGTGCAGTCCCTCACCGGAGCGGGAGTACAGTGCCCGGCCGTGAATGCGCACGGTATTGCGGCCTAGGTTCAGGCCGGTGAGGTAGATCCGGGCGTCGAGGACCGCGTCGGCAACGTTCACCGGCTCGTCGTTGAGCCAGATGGAATCGACGGATTCATGGATGAAGTCGATGAAGGTTTCGGTGCTTGCGCTGTCGAACTCGAGTACCGATTCGCTGGCGAAGCTCGTTGCCTCGCGCTCGGCGGCGTTGCTGACATCGAGGGTGACCTGGATGCTCTGCAGGCTGATTTGGGCCGCGCGCCAGGCGGCCTCGTCGCGGGTCAGGTTCTCGTTAGGGCTGTAGCGTTCAAGTGTGTCCACCCTTACAGCTTAGCTGTGAAATGGTTCTTTGACAGTTTGTTGCCAAGGTATTTCATGCCAAACTCATGCGCCCTTGGGCCCACGGTACAACAGGGCGGTGCCAGCGCTGGGCCCGGGTTTTCCTCCGGCTACAAGACCCGTGCATGGCATAGGGTTTAAGGAAACAGATTCAACGATGGAAAGAGCATGATGACGGTAGAGGAATTTCTGAAAGGCCCCTCAAAGCGTGACGTGGCGGGCATGAAGGCCGCTTTGAGCGAAGTCTCCGCCGGTGATGTGGTCTCCGTGCTGTATAAATCGGCACGCTATGGCCACTATCTGGTGACCGGCACCGTGCATTGCAGCTTCGCCGACGAACTGATGGTGGGCGGCCAGCCGCTGGCCGGCGTCCCTAAAAGCGTGAAGGTGGGCGAGGATAAGCAGCTCCAGCGTAGCCCCGATAAGGAGGTGCGGGCCTTCCCGGCCGACTACGACGGTGCCCTGGAAGCGACCGCGTGCCCGGTATCCGAAATTTCCCACGGGGACTTGGTGGCTACCAGCATCGAGCAGGCCCCTTACGGTCGCTTCGTAGTCACCGGTGTTGTCACTGCCGCGGAGAACGACGGGCGCTATCTGATGATCGGGCCCTGGATTCTGAACAGCGCCGAAGGGGAAAACCCTCGCATTCTGGAAGTGCAACGCCTGGCATCCGCCGGCGAACACCAGGCTCCAAAGGTCGAGGTTCGTGCCGCGGTCAAGGCCGAAGACCTCTCGTAGCAGAGCCAGCGTCGTAGGTAGCCCTCGTCGCAAGCCACCGGCGGCGGCACCAAGCATGGGTTCCATGCTTGGTGCCGCCGCCGGCTATGTTGAGTTCAGGGCCACCAATGGCCCTAGGTGGTTCCGCTCAGGAACCGGTCCAGGCCTAGGCGGTAGCCGCGGCCTTGGTCTTTTTCAGTAGCGATTTTTCGCTGATTGGGGCCTGATCGCTAGCCCGCAATGCCGCGAAGTAGGCCATGGCCTCTTCCTGGCGCTCGGCCTCGATACCGCTGGAAATATCGGCACGCAGGTGATCCTGGGTATATCCGAAGGCGTCGACCAGATCCTGGGCGTGCGGACGGAGGCGGGCCAGCAGGCGGTTGATGTACTCGGGAAGCGTACGTGCACGCTGCATCGAAAGCCAGCCGTTGGCCAGGTACCAGCCCAAATCCTGTTCGATCACGCACAGCACAAACACGTCGCGCAGCCAGGTCAGCACCTCACGGGTGGTTTCGTCGCTGACTCGCTCCAGAGCTTCGGTGAAGGCTTCGAAACGCAACAGTTCGCCGTGAGTGCGCGCTGCGGCAATCAGGGTGTCCTGATTTTCGTTGAACGCCTGTGCGGTCTTGACCTTGTCCTTACCGGCCGCGCGGAGA
The DNA here is from genome assembly GCA_031317595.1 of Glutamicibacter sp. PS. GTDB lineage: Bacteria > Actinomycetota > Actinomycetes > Actinomycetales > Micrococcaceae > Glutamicibacter > Glutamicibacter endophyticus. Next base: position 1,050,766 of record JANCMB010000001.1, on the reverse strand, counting down.
TTGCCGGCGATCTCTGCCACCAGCGCATTAATGCGTCCCGTGAGCAGCTCGCGCTGATTCTGCGAATCCTTGAAGTAGTTGGCGCTCTTGCGTTCGTCGGAGACATCGACCACGGACTGCACCACCGAACGCAAACCGGAGCGGTGTAGCGCGGCGGTGCCGACCTGCTTGGCCACATACATGGCCATCGCGCCGGTATCCAGCTTGCGGAAACCCGAGGCGTAATCGGTGAGCAGGCGCTTGCCGACCAGCTGCAACAGGACGTTGTTATCGCCCTCAAAGGTCACATACACATCGAGGTCCTGGTAGAGCTGGGTGAAGCGGTTCTTGGCGATAAAGCCCGAGCCACCACAGGCCTCACGAGATTCTTGCAGCGTGTCGAGTGCATCCCAGGTACTGAGCGGCTTCAGCGCAGCGGCCAAGGTTTCGAGATCTTGACGGTCGTCATCGGAATCGGCGCGGCCGGAGAAGACGGCATCGAATTTCTCGAGCAGCCCATCGTGCGCGAAGCTTGCCGCATAGGTGCGAGCCAGGCGTGGCAGGAGGCGACGCTGGTGGCGCTGATAATCCAAGAGCGTGGTCTCTTCGGTTTCCGACACGCTGGTGAACTGGCGCCGCTGGTTGGCGTAGCTCACCGCGATCTGCAGCGCAATCTTCGAGGCATTGGTCGCCGCCCCATCCAAGGAAACACGTCCCTGAACGAGCGTTCCGAGCATGGTGAAGAAGCGACGGCCCGGCGACGCGATGGGGGAGGAATAGCTGCCGTCCGCGGCCACATCGCCGTAGCGGTTGAGCAGATTGGTGCGCGGCACGCGGACGTGGTCAAAGTGCAGTCGACCGTTGTCGATTCCGTTGAGCCCGCCCTTTAGCCCGTCGTCCTCGCCGCCCACGCCGGGGAGGAACTGGCCGTTCTCGTCACGGATCGGCACGTAGAAGCAGTGCACCCCGTGATTCACACCATTGGTGATCAGTTGGGCGAAGACGGTGGCAGCGGTGCCATGCAATCCTGCGTTGCCAAGGAACTCTTTCCACGCCGCGCGGAAGGGGGTGTGAATGACGAACTCTTCGGTGTCCTTGTCGTAGGTGGCGGTGGTCGCAACGGCCGCAACATCCGAACCGTGACCGATCTCGGTCATGGCAAAGGCTCCGGGAACGGTCAGGTCCATCGCATCCGGCAGCCACTTGGCGTGGTGCTCTTCGGTGCCGAGGTGCAAGATCGCCCCGGCAAAGAGTCCCCACTGCACGCCGGCCTTGATCTGCAGTGACGGGTCGGCGGCAACCAGTTCCTCGAAGGCTGCCAAGGATCCGCCGTGATCGTCATGTCCGCCATAGGTTTTCGGGAAAGCGCGCTGTACGGCCTGCTCTTCCACGAGGATTTTCAACTGTGCCAAGACACGTTCGCGGTGCTCGTCCATGCCCAGCGCGGGGTCGCGTTGCAGCTCCGGGCGGGCGGCGCGGGCGCGTGAGGCGGTGCGGATCTGAGCGTAATCGCCCAGTAGCTGTTGACCGAGCGCGGCGACGTCGATGCGGTTGGTGCTCATGGATATGACTCCCTTTCGTTGTTCAATGCGTTGCGGCAGCGATGCCGTTGATCAGCCAGGTCGTGAGTGCGTCGGCCAGTTCATCTAGCGGTGGCTTGTTTGGGCCTTCGGGTTGGCTCAGCCAGGATTCTCCCGCGGCTCGCACCATGCCCAGCGCGGCACGCGGCCAGAGCGAGACTGCGTGCGGGTCGCTGGAACCGGCTTCGTGCAGATAGCTGGATAGTCGGTCGGTCATTAGCGCGGTGATCTCGGTGAAGAAGGCGTTCAGCGCTGCCGAGGGGCTTTCTTCCTCGCTGTTTGTTGTTGCTTCGAGGTCTCCGCTGGTGACGAAGTAGTAGAGGTTGGGGCTGCGTTGGGCCAACTCCAGGTAGGCGCCGACCATGGCGCGCAGTGCGGCTCGCTCGTCGTCCTTGGCCAGCGCGGCGTCAATGACCCGGTGACGAAAGTCCGTGATCACCATGGCGCCGAGGGCCCGGCGCAGTCCTTCCTTGTCCCCGAAGTATCGGTAATACACCGGCTTAGAGGTCTGCGCATGCGAGGCGATTTCCTCCATGGATGCCCCCGGGCCGAGCTGATGCACGGCCTTACGGGCCAGCGTCAACAGTTCGGTGCGGCGCTCGGTGCGGTGGTTCTGCCAGCGCGCGGCGCGTCCGTCCTCGGTGACATCATTCATAGGGGTGACGTTCTTCACGTTACTCAGAGTATCATGTACTCTTGGTTACAGTAATACACCCCACAGTTCGAACTTCACAGGAGTAGCTTCATGGCAACTGCCGCGCCACGCCAAGCCGTCATCATCGGTGGCAATCGCATTCCCTTCGCCCGTGCCAACACCGCTTACACCAACGCCTCGAACCAGGACATGTTCACCGCAGCCCTCGAAGGGCTGATCGCCCGCTTCGGACTGCAAGGTCAGCGCATTGGCGCCGTCTCCGGCGGTGCGGTGCTGAAACACTCTAAAGACTTCAACCTGATCCGAGAATGCGTGCTCGGTAGCTCTCTGGATCCAGCCACTCCGGCCTATGACGTCCAGATGGCCTGCGCTACCGGCATGGAGTCCATCGGATCACTGGCCAATAAGATCAAACTCGGCCAGCTTGATTCCGCCATCGGCGGCGGCGTGGACACCACCTCGGATGCTCCGATCGCCGTTTCAGAACCGCTGCGTCGCATTTTGCTCGAACTCGCTCGCGCCCGCAGCACCAAGGACAAGCTCAGCGCCCTAAGCAAGCTGCGTCCAGCCCACCTCGCTCCTAGCGCACCGGGCACCGGCGAACCACGCACCGGGCTATCCATGGGCGAGCACCAGGCGCTCACCACCGAGGCCTGGGGGATCACCCGTACCGCACAGGACGAACTGGCATTGGCCAGCCATCAGAACCTAGCTGCCGCCTATGAGCGCGGGTTCTTCGACGACCTGATCACGCCTTTCCGTGGACTGAGCCGCGACAACAATCTGCGCCCGGATTCCACGCTGGAGAAACTGGGTAAGCTCAAGCCGGCCTTCGGCAAGTCACTGGGGGAGCGGGCCACCATGACCGCTGGTAACTCCACCCCTCTGACCGACGGAGCCTCGACCGTGCTGCTCGGCAGTGAAGAATATGCCGAGGCCAACGATCTGCCGATGCTGGCGAATTTCGTCGACTTCGAAGCCGCCGCAGTGGACTTTGTGCACGGAGCCGAAGGCCTCCTGATGGCCCCCGCCTACGCCACCGCACGCCTGCTCGCACGCAACGGGCTGACCTTGCAGGACTTCGACTTCTACGAAATCCATGAGGCATTTGCCGGTACCGTGCTCTCGACCCTGGCCGCTTGGGAGGACGAGCAGTTCTGCCGCGAGAAGCTCGGGCTCGAAGCGCCGCTGGGCGCTATCGACCGTAGCAAGCTCAACGTCAATGGTTCTTCGTTGGCCGCCGGGCACCCGTTCGCAGCTACCGGTGGCCGTATCGTGGCCAGCACCGCGAAGATGCTGCATGAAAAGGGCTCGGGCCGGGCATTGATTTCCGTTTGTGCCGCCGGTGGCCAGGGTGTCGTCGCGATTGTGGAGGCGCGCTAAACATGGCTGACAAGTACCTCGAACTGGTCAACAGCGGCTACACCAAAAAGGTTGCCAAACTTCTTGGTCTGCCGCGCCCGCCACGCTTGCGTCGCTACGAACCGGGCAGCGCACTGTTGCCCGGACCGCTATTGGTCCTTGGCGCCAGCGCACGCGCGCAACAACTCTCCGACGAGCTGACCTCCTGGGGGATCGATGTGCGCCGTCACGACGCTCAAGGCGACAAGCTCGGCGGCATCCTGCTCTTGCTCGATGAGCTAACCCACCCCGAACAGCTCGGCGAGGTGATGCTCACCGCTGGTGGCGCACTCCGTCAGTTGTTGCCCGGCGGCCGTCTGGTGTCGGTTTCACGGCCGGCGCTGGCCCACGATGAGCCGGCCGTCGCGGCAGTGCGCCAAGGTATTGACGGTGCCATGCGATCGCTGGGCCGTGAAATGCGCGGCGGCGCCACTGCCAATGGCGTGCTGCTGGCCGAGGACACCACGGTGACCAGCCCAAGCGCCTTGGGGGCCCTACGCTTTTTCTTCTCCGGTCGCAGCGCCTACGTCGATGGCCAGTTCCTGACCGTACGCAACGATGAAGGTTCGCTACCTGCAGATCCGGAACGCCCGTTGGTCGGCAAGGTTGCCGTCGTTACCGGTGCCGCCCGCGGCATCGGCGCCGCAATTGCCCGCGTTCTGTACCGAGACGGTGCGCAGGTCGTCCTCGTGGATATGCCAGCGGCCGGAGAGGCACTAGCCGCGGTGGCCAATGAGGTGCACGGAACGACATTGCAGTTGGATGTCACCGCCGCCGATGCCGGGCAGCGCATCATCGATCACGCGGTGAATCGTTACGGTCATCTCGACTTGGTGGTCCACAATGCCGGTATCACTCGCGATAAGCTGCTGGCCAATATGGATCAGGCGCGCTGGGATTCGGTGATTGCCGTGAACATCGCCAGCCAGTTGCGCATGAACGAGGCCTTCCTGGCTGCTGACCTGCCGGGCCTGCGAGTGGTTTCGCTCGCTTCAACCTCGGGCATTGCCGGCAACCGCGGGCAGAGCAACTACGCGGCCAGCAAGGGCGGAGTCATTGGCATGGTGCGTGCCAGCGCCGAGCGTTTCGCCGAAAGCGGCGGCTCCATCGCCGCGGTGGCCCCAGGCTTCATTGAAACGGAAATGACCGCGAAGATCCCGTTGGGTACCCGAACCGTCGCCCGGCTGGTTCTGCCTTCACTCATGCAGGGCGGCTTGCCGCAGGACGTGGCCGAAGCCATTGCCTTCCTCGGATCGGATGCTGCCGCCGGTCTCAACGGGCAAACCTTGCGGGTATGTGGACAGTCGTTGGTGGGCGCCTAATGGAAGCCCAACTCGTGACCGAAATACCGGGCCTCGGCGGAGTCTATGCCCGCGCGCTACGAACCATCGGGCGCAAGCCCAAGGCAGCGGTTTTGCCGCAGACCACGCTGGTTTACTCCGGGGCAATCGTGGACCGGGCGGCACTCGACGCCTACTGTCAGGCGACGGGTGCACCGAATAACGACATCTTGCCCAGCCTGTTCGTACATACCCAGGTCTTTCCACTGGCGATGTCGCTGATGGCACGCGACGACTTCCCGTTGCCGCTGCTGGGCATGATCCACCTTTCAAGCCAGATCAGTGTCGCTGAGCCACTTGATGCCGCAGAAAGCTTCGACGTGCAGGTGCGAGCAGAGAACTTGGCTGCGCATCGCAAGGGCACAAGCTGCGAACTAGTGGTCGAGATCCTGGTTGGCTCCAGCACCCGCATGGAGATGCGACATGTCTTCCTAGCCAAGGGCGTTTCGCTGCCCGGAGTCGCCGCGCCTAAGGTATCGGAAGCCCCCGAGTCAGCGGCGGACACCCCGCGGCGCACCGCACATTGGAAGTTGGATGCCGGCACCGGGCGCCGCTGGGCGAAAGTATCCGGGGACTTCAACCCCATTCACCTCAGTGGGCTCAGCGCGAAGGCCTTGGGTATGCCACGGGCGATCGCCCATGGCATCTATCTGGGCGCCCGTGCCTTGGCAGGAATTGAACCGCAGGCGGGTAGCTACCGGTGGCACATCGACTTCAAAACTCCGGTGCTACTGCCCGGCTCCGTGGACCTAGCCTTCGAGCCGCAGGCTAATGGGTATCGCGTTTCGGCCTGGAACTCGCGACGCGGCAAGCCACACTTTGAGTTGGTTTTAGAGCGCGAGTCCTAGACGTTACTGACACCGACCGGCCGTCGGGCACAACAATTGCTGATAACAGTTCAGCGTGTGTTCGGCGGCCGCGGTCCACGTTAAGCTCCGTGCATGAGCTATCGCGGCCTCGGAGGCGCGCTCAATGGCCTGCGGGTTTTCGGCTAGCCGAATGAGCGCCGTGGCCCACGATTTCACCCGTTCCTCGGCTTCAATTAGCCAGCCGGTATGACGGTCGATGACCGCATGGGAGAGCCCGCCTACGCGATTAGCCAACACCGGAGTGCCACAGGCTTGTGCCTCGGCCGCGACTAGGCCAAATGTCTCGGAGAGCGATGGCACCGCTACTATATCGGCTGCAGCGAAGTAAGCCGCCAGTACTTCCGGGGGACAAGGGGCGCAAAGTTCCACAACGTCCTCAAGGTCGAGCTGCTGCACCATTCCGGGGACGTCGTAGGCGTCGGCCCCCGAATTCGCCCCAATAAGTTGGGCGGTCAACCGTAGATCCGGACGCTTTTGCCGTGCCTTGGCTAGTGCCTGCAACAAGATATGCGGGCCCTTGAGCTTTTGCATGCGCCCGGCATACACCACATGCAGGTCCGACCCTTCGGGAGCCCTGATGTGCTCCGCTTGCGCTGCAGGATTGAACCGTACGTGATCCACGCCCGGGGTAATTACAGACAGCTTGGCTTCGTCCACCGCGTAGTAGCGCACCAGCTGGTCGGCCTCGACCGGTGTATTGGCAATGACGGCATCGGCCCGGGCAAGTAGCTGGCGTTCTGCCTCGAGGCGTTCGGGTGTCTCGGGAAGGTTCGACTCGTGCATTTTCACCGCGGCACTGGTGTGTAGCGTCAGCGCGAAGGGTGTGCCCCAGTGGCTGTGCAAGGACTCGGCAACACGCCCAGATAGCCAATAATGTGCATGGAGCACGTCGAAACCCTGTCCCGAAGCGAACCACCCGTCAAAATGCGTGGCTATGGCCTCGGAGGCCTCTTCTAATACATCAGCGAGTTGCTCCTTGCTGAGCTGCTGTCCGGGGCGGACAGGTACTTCGTGATGCCACAGGTTGGCGGCAACGTCTTGCACCTGTGCCGTGCCGGCGCCGCGGGTCACCATGTGGACCTCATGTCCCATACCCGCCAGCGCCATGGCGAGCTGCAACACGTACACATTCATTCCGCCGGCGTCCCCGGTCCCTGGCTGAGACACCGGTGAGGTGTGCAGAGACAGCATGGCGATGCGCATGAATACTCCGTAGCGATGGTGGACGGTTGCATAAGAAGTTTACGCTCCATAGACAGCGCCGAATTGCGCGGCCGACTCGAGAAGGAGGTCCTGAATAGACGGTCGCCAGCGGACTGCTGCAGATCTGTGCCTCGCGAGCCTGTTGGAACGACAGAATGAGCGTGATGCTCGACACTTTCCTGCCGATTTTGCTCGTATAGCGACTACTCACAGCCGATTTCCCGCGGAATCACGGGGGATTTGAGGGGTACTAGGCCGAATTTGCAGCGTGAGGTTTTTCGTGTAAAGTTTTACTTCGTTGCCAGCGATAACAACGCAAACAACAAGTCACCTGCGCGGGTGGCGGAATAGGTAGACGCGCTAGCTTGAGGTGCTAGTCCTCGCTTAGAGGGTGGGGGTTCAAGTCCCCCTCCGCGCACAAAAGAAACCCCCGATTGACTGTGGTCAATCGGGGGTTTTCGTATGTCGCCGGATACATTGGTTGAACGCAGCTGAAATACTGTACGGTTCTGGACATAGGTGGGCGGGGATGGAAAGTTTCACTGAGCGCTTCGAACTGATGCATTACATCTTTGGCGGATACGGCGAAACTACCGTCATCCCCGCCGCGGGGAATGGAACTGTCTTCTTCAGGTATGAGGATACCGGCGAACTCTTTGCCTTCGAAGGTGACTTTGATGGTCTTTATGAACATGCCCAGAATTGCTCCGGTACGGACCTTTGGCCAGACATGGATCCCGCTACTGCCGACCTGTCGCTCTTTTCCGTGCACATCATGGAAACTATTGATTTGGCACCGCCGAAAGCTTGTCGTATCTTGTGGAAAGAAGGCGGGCTACAAGCGGTGCCCGGCTCCTTGCCGCCGGCGGTCGTCGCATTTCCCGACACTTTGCGTATTTCGTTCCCCAAAATGCACCGGGCACCCAGCATTGAACGTTAGGTGCCCGAGGTTGAACGCTAGGTGCCCGAGCAGGTGGGTCGCCGTTGGTGGATCGAACTTGCTATCCGCCAAGCAGCGGGGAGAGCGCCTTGATGAGCTGCTGCACACCCAAGGCGATAAACAGCAGCGCGGTCACACCGAGTGCAATGTTCGTGTGTAACTTGTTCGCCCAGGCCTTCTCGATCCGCTTGCCATTGAGCAGCCCCAGCAGGGTCAGCGCCAAGAATGGCATGAACAGGGACCCTAGGACCCCGTAGGCAAGGATGAGTCCCACCGGCTTGCCCAGCATCACCAGAATGATCGGCGGAAAGGTCAGCCACAAGAGGTAGAACTTGAAGTACTTGCCGCCGACCAAGGTATCGGCATGTCCGGCCGCCTTCCCACGCATGTGGCCCCAGAAATCGGCGAACATCAGCGATACGCCGTTCCAGACACCCAAAATTGAGGAGAAGGACGCAGCCCAGAAACCAACGAGGAATCCGGTGCCGATAAATTGTCCGTAGCGATCGGCCAGCACATCGGAGAGGTCCAGTAGTCCGCGGTCGCCGCTGGTCAGGCTAACCCCTGCGGCGCTGACTACCTCGGCACCCACGATCAGCATCGAAATCACAAAGATACCGGTCATCACGTAAGCCATTGAATTATCGATGCGCATCACACGCATCCACTTCGGGGTAATCCAACCCTTTTCACGCAGCCAGTAACCGTAGGCGGCAAGGGTGATGGTGCCACCGACACCACCGGCCAAGGCCAAGGTGTAGAATAAGCCGCCCTCTGGGATCAACGGCACCAAGCCGCGCAACATCTCGGGAAGATTTGGCGCCGCAATCACCGCAAGTCCGACAACGGTGACGAACATGATGCCAACCAATACGGCCGTTACCTTTTCGAAGAAGGCGTAACGACCCAGCCAGACCAGTGTGAAACCAGCCAGCCCCATCAGTACCGCCCAGATGCGTAAGTCCACCGCGGGCATCAGGGCGGCAAGGGGCAATGCCGCCGAGCTCATGGCGGTGGCTCCGTACACAAAGCCCCAGATGATGATGTATGGGCCGAAATACCAGGTGGTCCACTTGCCGAGGGTTCGCCAGCCCTCAAAGATGGTTTTGCCAGTAGCCAACGAGTAGCGACCGGCGCCTTCCACCAGCACGATCTTCATGATCACGCCCACGATCACCGCCCAGAGCAGGCCATAACCGTACTTATTACCAGCCACCAGCGTGGCCACCATATCGGCCGCGCCGACACCGGTGGCCGCGACCACGAGTCCTGGGCCGATCACCTTCCACTTAGGTGGGGTACCGCCGTCTTCATTGACGATTGCGGGTTTAATGCTGTCCGCCATTGGGTTTGTTCCTTAGGGGTAACTCTCATGTGTGGCCGGATACCCGACCATTGAATAGGTGCAGTGCGGTAGCCGGTCTCGAACCGGCCTCCGAATGCGTGAAGAACAGCAACAGCCTATGTGTGAGCTGCGGCATAGCCAACGCGTAGGCAAAGTCCTAACACTCTCTTAAGTTTTCGGAACATGAGAAACTGGTCACAGAGTTTTGGCTAGTCACTGCTGTGGAGGGAAGCGTCGGTGCATTTATTGATCGTCGAAGACGACGACGCCGTGGCCGCGGCGCTGAGCGAGGCGGTCGCCACCGCAGGGCATCAGGTGCAGCGCTTGTCGCGGGGAGCCGACGCCCTGCTAAATCATCAGCAGGCGCAGATGATCTTGTTAGATCTTGGCTTGCCAGATATCGATGGCCTTGAAGTGCTACGCAAACTTAGGCAAGTCACCGAGGTGCCGATCGTGATTCTGAGTGCCCGAGATGACGAACGAAGCATTGTGCGTGGGCTTCGGCTAGGCGCTGACGACTACTTGACCAAACCCGTTGGGCTGGCCGTGCTCTTAGCGCGTATCGAGGCGGTGGCCCGGCGAAGCCGAACGACACGTACCGAACGCGCGGCGATCACCGTGGGTTCGCTGTCGTTAGATCTGGAACGCCGAACTGCCACACTGGCCAATCGGGAACTGAAACTCACCGCAAAGGAATACGAACTGCTGGCGCTGCTGGCCAGACATGCCGGCACGGTCGTTTCCCGCGAGCAGATCCTAGATGCGCTCTGGGGTGACGCCTTCGTGGCCGTATCGCGGTCGCTGGACGTGCACCTCACCGGGCTACGCGCAAAGCTCGAAGTCCCCGGCATGATTGTGAACGTGCGCGGGGTGGGCTACCGGCTGGAAGCCAGCTGACCATGCGGCTACGTGTTTTGGGCATCCTGGGCTCGCTGATGAGCCTGATCGTGCTAATTGTCGGATGGATCGTCTTGCAACAGGCCAGCCGTGACCTCACCCAAGACCTGCAATTAAACAGGCTGACCTCGGTGAACCGCTTCGTCCAACTGGCTTCACATGCCCAGGAGTCTTCGGATCTGACGATGTTGCGGAACTACATGGATCATTATTCGCAGCTCTATGACGAGGGTTTGCTGATCACGATCGGGGAGCGAACCCTGCGCTCGGGTGACATCGACCCCGCACAGCCAGCCGTCGCCGATGCGGTCCGTAACGCCAGCCTGAATCTGGAAACAACGGGAATCTCGGTGTTGACGCCCTTCGATTCTTCGACGGTGGTTATCGCACGACCCTACGGCAATATGGCCCAGGTGCTCGGCTCGGTGGTCATGGAGGTCAACACGGAGGCGGCCCGCGCCAAAGTATTGAGAACGTGGGCCGCGGTCGCCCTGATCTCCTTGTTGCTCCTAGTAGCTCTACTGCTCTTGGCGGATCGATTAACCACATGGATGTTACGGCCCATGCATCGTCTCGAGGACGAAATCCGGGAACTAGCCCGAACTCGGCGAACGCGTCCACTATCGTTGGCGGGCCCTCCGGAGCTAAGGGCGCTGACGGCCTCGGTGCAGACGATGTCCGACGCAATGGACGCATCGTTGCGTCAACAGCGAATGCTGATCGCCGAAACATCTCACCAGCTGCGCAATCCGGTCGCCGCGCTGCGTCTTCGCATAGACCTTTTGCGTCACCGGCTGGGAGCGGAATCCGAACGGCTTGGCGCTGACCAGGTGAATAAGGAAATAGACCGGCTTGAGGACATGCTCAATGATGTGTTGCAGTTAGCCAGCGCAGAGCATCGAGTAACACAACAAGAAGCTGGCGGCTCGTTGCCCGAGAGCGAGCCGACGGCCACGAGCTTCGACGCCCGCGAATTGCTCGAGGAAGAATGCGAACGGCAGAGGATGGCTGCCGAACTTGCCGGGGTCGAACTGCGTGTACATGGCCCGTATGGACTATTCATTCGCGCGAACCCCTTTGAAATACAGCAGATTGTGGCCGAGGTGCTCACCAATGCGTTCAAATATGCTCCCGGTGCACCGGTGGATTTGAGGTGCATTGAGGCTGGAAGCCATGTCCTACTCAGCCTGCGCGATCATGGTGCCGGGCTGTCCCAGCCCGAGTTGGAGCAGGCTACCGAGCGTTTCTGGCGCGCCGAGACAGTGCGTAGCGAACGGGGAAGCGGTCTCGGACTGACGATCGTGGAGCGTCTGACACGAGCCAACGACGGAGCACTAGATTTGCGTCCGGCACCCGGTGGGGGACTAGAGGTCTGCGTGAAACTCCCAGCCGCCGGGCCAGGGGTCGCACAATGACTCGGCCCGCGCCTGAGCCCCGCGAACTGAGCCGGCGGCGGATGCTACGCATGACGCTAGGCCTCACGGCCGGCGCCATAGGTGGTTTTGGTCTTAGCGCCTGCGCCGGCGGGCCGCTGATGCCGCGCATCGATATCGCCGGCGGAGAGAACGGCGGTTTTTACTTCGAGTTCGCCACCGAACTCTCTCGTGCGCTGGTTGCCGACGGTATTGCCGGTGAAAGCCGGGCATTACGGACCGAGGCCAGCGTTGAAAACCTGCGGTTACTAGGTAAAGGGCGGGCACAGTTGGGCCTCGCCCTGGCAGATACCGCCGATGCCGAACGCCACTCACCTACGGCCAAATCCGAGCTACGTGCACTGGGACGGGTCTATCAGAATTACTTCCACTGCATTGTGCATGCCGATAGCCACATTACTAAGCTGCACGACTTGGCCGGAGCACGCTTGGGTGTGGGAGCCGCCGGCTCGGGCACGTGGGTGACCGGTCAACGAATCTTGGCCGCCTCAGGCCTCAGTCAAGGTTCCAACCCGCCACGGCAACAAAAACTCGGGTATGTGGATGGGCTGGCCGCGCTGAAGGCTGGAGATATCGATGCTCATTTCCTTTTCGGTGGGATTCCGGTCGCCGCCATTAGCGAGTTGGCCTCCAGCGCACATCTACGCCTATTGGATCTCAGCGATGTGCTCGTTACCCTCCGGGCACAGTTTCCGGGGCTCTATGACCGGGTGGTTGTCCCCAAGGACACGTATCCGGCCATCGCGGAAGTTGAAACGGTGGGCGTGGCGAATCTATTAATGTGCCGTACCGACCTGCCCGACCCGGTAGCAGCCGCGGTAGTGCGCTTGCTGGTCGACCGAGCTGCCGAACTCGTGCCACGCCATAGCGCCGGCATTCAATTTCTGACCCCCGAGACCCTGATCGGGACCTCCACCACGCCACTGCATTCGGCGGCGGCCGAAACGTATCGCGACATGCACGGTTAGGCTTGGAGTAGGAACCCGAGCCTGGAGGGAAGTGCAATGACTACCGAGCCGACATCTGTCAACGAATCGCTGTCGCTATTGGAGCGCGAAACCGTGGAGATCTGCCAACGGCTGATCCAGATCGACACCTCGAACTACGGCAATAACGACGCGCGAGGCGAACGCGAAGCGGCGGACTATATCGCCGGGCTTCTCGCCGAGGTCGGTCTAGAGTCGGTGATTCATGAATCCTCGCCCGGTCGCGCCAATCTCGTGTGCCGCTTCCGCGGAAGCGACCCGGATTTGCCGGCACTGATCGTTCATGGCCACCTGGACGTGGTGCCGGCCGTCGCCGAAGACTGGAGTGTCGACCCGTTCTCCGGAGCACTGATCGATTCGATGATCTGGGGCCGCGGTGCGGTGGACATGAAAGACATGGACGCCATGATCGTGGCCGCGGTGCGGCACCTACGTCGCGAGAACATCACCCCACGCCGCGACCTGATCATCGCCTTCTTTGCTGACGAAGAAGCCGGCGGCGTGTACGGGGCGGGCTGGATGGTGAAAAACCATCCGGAGCTTTTCGCCGGAGCGACCGAAGCGATCAGCGAGGTTGGTGGATTCTCCGCCGACATCAACGGTCAGCGCGCCTACATGCTACAGACAGCCGAAAAGGGCATCGCCTGGCTGAAACTCACCGCACATGGACGTGCCGGCCACGGCTCCCAGGTCAATGACGAAAATGCGGTCACCCGCCTAGCCTCCGCGGTCGCCCGGATCGGTGAGACCCAGTGGCCGCTGTCGTACACCAAAACCACCCGAGCACTGCTCGAACAAGTTTCGGCGCTCACGGGTCTACCCTTTGACGAGCAGGATCCGCGGCCACTGCTGACGGCCATGGGCAGCGTTTCGCGCTTCGTTGAAGCCACCTTGAAGAACACCTCCAACCCCTCGGTCTTGGACGCCGGTTACAAACACAACGTGCTGCCGGGAACGGCCGAAGCACTGATCGACTGCCGCACGCTACCCGAACAGCACGAGCAGGTCATCAATCAACTTCGTGAGCTCGCTGGAGAGCATGTGGAGCTGTCCATGGTGCATGAGGAAAGCTCACTTGAGGTGCCCTTCGCCGGCGAATTGGTCGAAACCATGGTTGCGGCCCTGCAGGCCGAAGACCCCGATGCAGTGGTGCTGCCGTACATGCTCTCGGGCGGCACCGATAACAAGTCGCTGGCGAAGCTGGGGATCACCGGTTATGGCTTCGCCCCGCTACAGCTACCTGCCGACCTCGATTTCACCGGGCTCTTCCACGGTGTCGACGAACGAGTACCGGTCTCGGCGCTTCACTTTGGCTCCCGTGTACTTGAACGCTTGCTGCGGAGCTACTAGGAGCGGATACCGTGCAGATCAACGAGATACTCGATGACGACCTCCTGACCCGTTTCCGGGGCCGGGCCGCTGGCTACGACGAACGGAACGAGTTCTGCACCGAGGACTTCGCCGAACTAACGGAACGAGGCTATCTCAAAGTCTTACTGCCACCCGAGCGCGGCGGATCGGGCTGGTCACTGACGCAGCTGGCCTTGGCGCAACGTCGCCTAGCCGGTGCCGCCCCAGCCACCGCCTTGGCGGTCAATATGCACCACGTATGGGGCGCCGTGGCGCTCCTCTTGCAGGAGCGCGGTGATGACCGTTTGGATATGGTCCTGGACTGGATCGCCGACGGGGAAGTGATGGCTTTTGGCGTCTCAGAACCGGGCAACGATATGGTGCTCTTCGACTCCTCGACCCGTGCCGAGCGTAAGCCGGATGGATCGGTGCGTTTCACCGGGTTGAAGATTTTCACCTCGCTTTCCGGGGCCTACACTCGGCTCGGTGTGTTCGGTAAGGATCATGAGAACGACACGCTCATCCACGGTTTCGTGGCCGCCGGTGAGCACGTTCAGTCCGCGGGGGACTGGAACACCCTAGGGATGCGTGCAAGCCAGTCACACAGCACCCGGCTTCAGGGCGCCGAATCCCCGGCGGAGTGGGTGCACTCCACCCTTCCAGTGGGACCGAACGCCGACCCGCTGATCTTCGGGATCTTTGCCGCATTCCTCACGCTCACCGCCAGTGTCTACGTGGGGATTGCCGAACGTGGCATGGAACTTGCCGCCGAGTTCGCGAGCACCCGTCGTGACAGCCACGGCCTGGCGCACGCGCAGGACACCCGGGTGCGTTCCATTGTTGCCGATGCCGGGATGGAGCTGCTGAGCCTCGATGCGCTGCAACGGAGCATCGCCGGGGATTTGGATCAACTGGTGGATCACGGTCCGGCATGGTTCCCTAAGTTGGTGACCCTGCGAACCATGGCCGGGAAGGTAGCCCGTGAGAATATCTCTCGGGCCGGGCAACTCGGCGGTGGCGGTCAATACTTCCGCGGTAGCGAATTCGAACGTCTCTACCGTGACGTTCAGGCCAGCTGGTATCACCCATCCAACGCGGCCTCCGCCGCCAACACGGTCGCCACCTGGCTGGTCGGTCCCCGCGAGGAATAGGGAAGCGGGGCACTGGGCCCCGCTGATCTCCCGAAGGTCTACGCGGGAAAAATCAGTGGGTCCAGTGTTTCACGAATACGCATGACGCGACGCCGGAGCCAGTACTTATAGCCTCCACCCTCATAGCGGCACGTACGCATAAGCTCCCACTTACCGTTATCGGCGTGCTCACGTAAGACCGCACGCGCTACCGATTTCGGTTCGTTGGGGAACTGGGTGATGACCAAATACTCGTAACGTGAATCATCTGGCTGATGCAGTGGCGCCTTGATTCGTTCTTGCAGCATTTAACCCCCTACCGTGGCGATGCGTTCGGCTGTAGCTTTATCCCATGAGCACCGATCCAAACTATGCGTTGCACGATCTTATCGCTCGACTGGAAAACCATCTACAGGTGGTTTCATTTAGCCGTAGCGATCAAGACCCCGCGGTCGATGCCGCCTACCGGGCCTTAGCCGATGCCTTCGAATCCTATGAAGATGCCCTCTATGACCGGTACAACGAGCTGCTACCTTTCACCGTTCCGGAGGACGATGACTAGCACTCATCGCTCAAAAGAACTCACGTCTCATACCTGAAGGTGATTTTCCCCGCGCTGGTGTTTCCGGGCAGGGCTGACGCGCACGGGTGAAGTACTCTCGGTAGGGTGAACTGGTTAGAAGCAGCTTTTCTCGGCCTAGTCCAGGGCCTGACTGAATTTCTCCCGATTTCTTCCTCGGCGCATCTGCGCATCGTGGGGGAAATCCTGCCCAATGCCCAAGACCCGGGCGCGGCGTTTACCGCGATTACCCAGCTGGGTACGGAGACCGCCGTCATCGTGTTTTTCTGGCGCGATATCGTGCGGATCATCGGTGCCTGGTGCAAGGCCATAACGGGTAAGCTCCCGCATTCGGATCCCGACGCCAAGATGGGCTGGATGATTATTCTGGGCTCCATCCCGATCGGCGTGCTTGGGCTATTGCTCGAAGACTATATCGACACGAACTTCCGATCACTGTGGATCGTGGCCACCATGCTTGTGGTCTTTGGCCTGCTGCTGGCGGTGGCCGACCACTACGGCAAGCAACAGCGCGGACTGCAGCAGCTGACCGTCAAGCACGGTATTCTCTATGGTTTTGCGCAGGCCATGGCATTGATCCCGGGTGTTTCACGTTCCGGTGGCACGATCACCGCCGGTTTGTTGATGGGCTACACCCGTGAGGCCGCCGCCCGTTACTCGTTCCTGCTGGCCATTCCGGCCGTCTTCCTCTCCGGGCTCTATAAGTTGGCCAAGTCCTTCTCCGAGCCCGGGGTGTATTCACTGGGCCAGACCGGACTGGCTACCGTGGTGGCCTTTGTCGTGGGCTTCTTCATCGTTGGGTGGTTCTTGAAGTTCGTCTCGTCGCACTCATACCGAGCCTTTGTTTGGTACCGTATCGCGTTGGGTCTGGCCCTATTCGTCCTCCTGGGCGCCGGAGTCATTAGCGCCTAATAACCAGTCAAATTCGATTCGGCGCGGCCACCGGGAATAATCCGGGGCCGCGCCGACTTGGCACACATGGAATGTGATCGACCCGCTGTGGGTGAAAGGACAATTATTCGTGCTCGCGTGGACAGCCCCCGAAGTGCCGCATGTACTCGGCTCGGCGCCGATTCTAGAAGTATTCAACACCTCGAGCGGACGCAAGGAGCCCACCGCCCCGGCGGATAAGGCCAACGCCCCGGCGAGCCTCTACGTCTGCGGGATCACCCCCTACGACGCCACCCACATGGGTCACGCCGCAACCTACGTGACCTTCGATCTGATGCATCGCACCTGGTTGGATAACGGACGCACGGTCAGCTACACCCAAAACATCACCGACGTGGATGACCCGCTACTCGAACGCGCGAACGCGACCGGGGTGGACTGGCGGGATCTTGCCGCCGACCAGGTCCAGCTCTTCCGCGAAGACATGCAGGCACTGAACGTCATCCCGCCACAGAACTATGTCGGAGCCGTGGAGTCCATCGACTGGCTCGTCCCATTCATCGAACAAATGCTAGCCGAGGATGTGGCCTACCGGGTGCCCGCCGGTGACGACGGCGTGGAAGGCGATATTTACTTCGACTCCGCCAAAGCGGCCAACGGCGCATGGGAATTGGGCCGTGTTTCCGGGTATGACCGCAAAACCATGACCGAGTTCTTCGCCGAGCGCGGCGGAGACCCGTGGCGTGAGGGCAAGCGAGATGCGCTGGACCCCTTGCTCTGGCGCGCGGCCCGTGAGGGTGAACCTAGCTGGGATGGCCGAAGCCTCGGCACCGGGCGTCCCGGCTGGCACATTGAGTGTTCGGTAATCGCGCGTAAAACCCTGCCTGCACCCTTCACCGTGCAGGGCGGTGGCTCAGACCTTATCTTCCCGCATCACGAGTTCTCCGCTGGGCACGCAGCCGCCGTTGACGGCAAGGAGCTCGCCACTCTGTACGCGCACACCGGCATGGTGGGCCTTGATGGCGAGAAGATGAGCAAGTCGCTGGGCAACCTCGTGCTGGTGTCAAAGCTTCGCGCCGACGGGGTGGACCCCATGGCCATTCGCGCGGCATTGCTTTCGCAGCACTATCGCAGCGACTGGTTCTGGACCGATGAGCTCTTGGCCCGCGCGCAGCAGCGTATTGCGACCTGGCGCGAACGCATTCATGGCGCCGGACTTGCCGAGGCCACGGCACTGCTGACCAGAATCCGTGCCCGGATGGCCGATGATCTCAATGCCCCAGCCGCGCTGGAAGCTGTCGATCAGTGGGCCCAGACAGAGGCCGAGGGAAGCGGCGAAGGTGCCGAGCTGATCCGCAACGGACTGGACGCATTGCTGGGCCTAAAGCTCTAGTACAGCTCAGTGCCGCCACCCTTCGAGTCGACTATTGACCGAAGGGTGGCGGCCCCTCGGGGTCCTGATCGGGACCCTCGCCGCGATAGCGGCTGCGGCGACGGAGATAGCGTTCGAATTCACGGGCAATGGATTCCCCCGAGGCCTCTGGAATGGACTGGGCGTCACTGGCCTGTTCAAGCTGCGTGACGTAGCGGGCAATCTCCGGTTCGCTGGCCGCAAGTTCTTCGACTCCGTGCTGCCACGCCAAAGCATCTTCTCGCAGCTGATCTAGGGGCAACTCCCACGGCAAGAGGTCATCGATGAGTTCGGCTAGCGCCAACTGCACTCGTGGGCTCGGGGACTGCGAGACGTAGTGTGAAAGTTGCGCCCATAGTGACAGGCTCGGAATCCCCGCATCCGAGCATTCATGCCCGAGCACCGACGGAATCCCCGCCGGGCCCTCGTAGCTCGAGGTGGAGTACCCGAAGTAGTCCTGCAGCACTCTGTCATTGGTGTTCAGCAGGCAAGGCACCGGCCGGGTATGCGGAACATCGGCCAGCAAGGCACCCACACCAAGCATTAACTGCACGTTCTGATCCTGCGCGACCTCGATAATCTCGGCACAGAACGCCCGCCAACTAAAGGTCGGCTCCACCCCGAGGGCTACCACAAGATCGAAATTGGCCTGCGGGTTCGGAACCTTGAACAGATCGGTCTGTGGCCAGCGAATGGTTGTGCCGGTGGTCGTCAGCTCTTGGCGCGGACGAGTGAATTGATAGTCGTAATAGTCGTCATCGCCGACGGTGGCCAAATGCTCCACCTCGGTATCGCTGACCAAGCGACGCACCGCATCGGTGGCCGCGGAACCGGCGTCGTTCCAGCCTTCGAAGGCGGCAACGAGCACGCAGGGGCGTGTGGGGTTATCCTCGGTGACCCGCGAGGCTAGAAAAGTCCCAATGGTCTTCGGATGGTCTGTGGAAGCCATGGCACCCTTTCCTCCAGTTTGATCAGTGGCCTGTGGTCGGCGTCTCGGTCGGTGATGCCCACTCTTCCACGTAGAATGTACTCATGCCAACCACCAGTTCCGTGTCCGAAGTAAATACCCAACGCATCTTGCCGCAGGCCGTACTCTGGGACCTCGACGGTACGTTAATCGACACCGAACCGTATTGGATCGCAGCCGAACATGCCCTAGTGACCGCCCATGGCGGAAGCTGGAGTGAAGAGCAGGCATACGCTCTGGTCGGTGCGGCACTTCCGGACTCGGCGCGTACCCTGCAAGCTGCCGGTGTGAACATGGGGGTGCGAGAAATCATTGACCACCTCACCGGCGAAGTGATCGCCGGACTGCGCCGTGAGATTCCATGGCGCCCGGGCGCTCTGGAATTGCTACGCGCCAACCGCGAGGCGGGCATTGCCCAGGCCCTGGTGACCATGTCGGAGCGTAGCATCGTGGACATCATTGTTGCTGCCATGCCCGAAGGACTCTTTGACGTCACCGTCGCCGGCGATGAGGTGACCGCCGGTAAACCAGACCCGACGCCTTATCTGCGCGGCTTGCAGCTACTGAGCGAAAAACTAGGGCGGGAGTTCACCGCCGAGCGGTGCATCGGGCTCGAAGATTCGTTGCCCGGGATTACGGCCGCCAGCGGTGCTGGACTGCACGCCGTGCTGATCCCAAACGCCACCGACCCCGGAGCCGGACAGTGGCGTCGGGTACCGACCCTCGCCGGAGTGACCCCCGCAGAGTTGGCAGGCTGGCTCGAAACGGCGGTCGCGTGAGCGCCGAACAGGAAAAGCCTCAAGGACTCAAGCTCGGTTCTATTGCCGGTGTCCCGGTGTACCTTGCCTACTCATGGTTTGGGATTACGGCGATCATCACCATTGTGATGGGTCTGCAGTTGCAGCGCGTTATCGGAATCACCACGCTGGAGGCCTACGCGCTGGGTCTGGCCTGTGCGGTAGTGATTGCCTTCGCCGTGCTCGTCCATGAGGTGGCCCATGCCTTGGTTGCCCGGGCGTTCAAGTGGCCCGACGCGCATATCGTCCTGACCCTGATGGGCGGACATACGCAGTTCGGTTCTTTCAAGGCCACCCCCGGAGCCTCGCTGCTGGTGGCTCTGGCGGGTCCGGCGGCGAACTTCGTCCTCGCTGGCCTGGGTTGGGTGATAAATACCCTCTACGCCCCGCCGACGGTACCCGGTCTGCTTTTGAGCTTCCTGATTTACTCCAACGTGCTCTTGGGCATCTTCAACGTCCTGCCCGGGCTACCGCTCGACGGTGGACGGCTCGTGGAGACCGCGGTCTGGAAAGCCACCGGCTCACAAGAACGTGGCACCATCGCTGCCGCATGGTGCGGTCGAGTTATCGCCGTGCTGGTTGTGGCCGGTGCGCTGCTCTATCCACTGTGGCGCGGGCTGTCTCCGGAGCTGACCACCGTGGTGGTCGCGGCCATGATCGCCTTGTTCATGTGGCAGGGGGCCGGTCAGTTGATCTCCTACTCGCGGATGCGTCTGAACCTGCCGCGGGTACGGGTCCGGGACCTGATGAGCCCGGCCAGCGCCATGCATGCGACCGTCACCGTGGCCGAAGTGCTCTCACGTCGCAGTAGCCGCGGCGGGCAAGTTGTTCTACTCGATCCACGCGGCATGCCCGCAGGCGTCGTGGATGAACCAGCCCTAGCGCGAGTTCCAAGCGACGTTGCAGCAAGCACACCGGCCCTATCGGTGTGCCGCGCCCTAGGCGAAGGTGCCGTGGTTGACGCGGATGCGGACGGACGAACTTTGATTCAATACCTGGCGGGGGTGCCGACCGCCGAATACGTGGTGATCGACGCCGCCGGTCGGGTCGTGGGTCTGCTACAGCAGCAGGCCATTATCCGGGCCATTTCCGGACAGTAGAAAGGTAATCGTGACAGAACAGAACAGCAACACGGCCCACGGCGCCGCGGCGCGCCGCGGTCCCTTCCGCGTCGGTGACCGGGTGCAGCTGACCGATGAGAAGCGCCGGATCAACACCATCACCCTTGAAGAGGGCGGTGAATTTCACACCCATAAGGGCATTTTGCGCCACGAGGAAATCCTTGGAAAGCCCGAGGGCAGCGTCATCGAGAACGTCGACGGCTTCCGCTACCAGGCGTTGCGTCCGTTGGCGAAGGATTTTGTGCTGTCGATGCCTCGTGGAGCGACCGTGGTCTACCCGAAGGACGCGGCTCAGATCGTTCAGTTCGGCGACATTTTCCCCGGTGCCCGTGTGGTGGAAGCCGGCGTAGGATCCGGCGCACTTTCGATTTCGCTGTTGCGCGCCGTGGGCGACCAGGGCTTCCTGCACTCCTTCGAACGCCGCGAGGAATTCGCCGATATTGCCCGTGGCAATGTGGCGACCGTCTTTGGCGGGGAGCACCCCGCATGGCGTATTTCCATCGGTGACTTCCAGGAGCAGGTTGTAGCGCTCGAGGAGCCAGGCAGCGTGGACCGCGTGGTCTTGGATATGCTCAGCCCTTGGGAGTGCCTTGACGCCGTGGCCACCGTGCTGGCCCCCGGAGGCGTGTGGACTAACTACGTGGCCACCGTGACGCAGATGTCTCGCGTGGTTGAGGCCATCCGCGCTTCGGGACAGTTCACCGAGCCCGAGTGCTTCGAAACCATGGTGCGTGGCTGGCACGTCGACGGCCTTGCCGTCCGCCCGGATCACCGGATGGTCGCGCACACCGCATTCCTGATCACCTGCCGGCGCCTGGCCGATGAAACCAACGGCATCCCCAAGGCCAAGCGTATTAAGGAGCACGGCTATTCGGCCGAAGACCTCAGCGCGTGGACGAAGGATCACGATCCGACCGTGTGGACCGCGGAGGCCTTGGGGGAGCGCGGACTCTCGGCTAAGAAATTGCGCCGGGCAGCTAAGGACGCGGCGCGTCCCGAGCAGGTTCGCAAGGACAACGAAGCCTAACGCATTTCTCGCCATGTGGACTTTCGGCCCCGCACCTTTTGGGTTGCGGGGCCGTGCCTTTCTAAGATGAACCCAGTCACATCGGCGTAGCATGGCAAGTAGAACCCGGTGGAAGACCCACCCTCCGGTCAAGGTGAAAGTGAGTATCGTGTCCGACAGTAGCGAAGCCCAATTGGCCGAGCGGCTTTCCATGAGTGAACGGCAGATCAATATCCTGCGCGACAAAAATCGCAGCCTGGATAAGCAGCTGGCCACCCTCAACGGCAACAACCAGCGGCTCGTGGCGATGCTAGAACGCACCCGCGAGCAGATCGTGAATCTCAAGACGGCACTGGAAAAGGACGGCGACACGCCCTTTAGCTACGGGACCATCACGGCGTTACACCCGCGTCGGCACCCCGAACCAGGCACCGGGATCGAATCTACTGCCGTTCAGTCCGTGGACGTTCAGTATTCCGGGCGCAAGATGCGAGTGGCGGTCAGTCCACTGCTGGACTTCGAGAAACTTCATGTCGGGCAGCAGGTGCTGCTCAATGAAGCGCTCGTGGTCATTGCCGCCTTGGGCTACGAGTCCACCGGCGAGCTGGTCACCATCAAGGAATTGCTGGATGATCACCGTGCCGTGGTGATGGCCCGCGCCGACGATCAACGGGTCGTGGAACTCGGCGAGCCCTTGCGCTCGGTCCATTTGCGCGTGGGTGATCAGCTCACGTTGGACTCACGTACCGGGCTGGCGATGAGCCGGGTGGTCCTTACCGACATGCAGTCGCTGGTACTGGAGGAAGTCCCCGACATCGCCTACTCCGATATTGGCGGGCTGAACTCGCAAATCGAGGCGATTCAGGATGCCGTTGAGTTGCCCTTTGCGCACCCCGAGCTGTATCGCGAACACGGGTTGACCGCCCCGAAGGGTATTTTGCTCTATGGTCCTCCAGGTTGCGGTAAAACGCTGATCGCCAAGGCGGTGGCCCATTCCTTGGCCGAACGCGCCGCGGCGAAAACCGGATCGCAAACCACCCGGAGTTACTTCCTGAATATCAAGGGTCCGGAACTGCTGGATAAATATGTCGGCGAAACCGAACGTCATATCCGACTGATCTTCGCCCGGGCGCGCGAAAAGGCGGTCAGCGGCGATCCGGTCGTGGTGTTCTTCGATGAAATGGACTCGCTGTTCCGCACACGCGGCACCGGAGTCTCATCGGATGTTGAAACCACCATTGTTCCGCAGTTGCTCTCCGAGATCGACGGTGTGGAACGACTGGATAACGTGATCGTGATTGGTGCCTCGAACCGTGAAGACATGATCGATCCGGCCATTTTGCGTCCGGGCCGTTTGGACGTGAAAATCAAGATTCGCCGCCCCGATGCAGAGGGCGCAGCCGATATCTTCGGCAAATACCTGACCGAAGCGGTGCCATTGCACGACGCGGAGCTTGCCCTTGACGGCGGAGACCGCCAGGCAACAGTGAACCGGCTCATTGCCAGCACCGTGGAATCAATGTACTCCACCGCGCCTATCAATGAATTCCTCGAGGTCACCTATGTCACCGGTGAGACCCAGGTCCTTTACTTCAAGGATTTCGTCTCCGGTGCCGTGATTCGCAATATCGTGGATCGCGCAAAGAAGCATGCGATCAAGGAACTGCTCACCAACGGGCAGCGCGGCATCACCAGCGATTTTCTGCTGCGCGCCGTCCGTGAAGAGTTCGCCGAACACGAAGATATGCCGAACACCACCAACCCGGACGATTGGGCACGAATTTCCGGGCGCAAGGGGGAGCGGATCAGCCATATCCGTTCGCTGGTCGGCAAGGGGCATCGCTCGTGAGCGCCCGTCGAGTTGTCGGGTTAGAAACCGAATACGGCATTATCCGCCCGTCCATGCCGCGGGCCAACGCCACCGTTTTATCGGCGCAGATCGTGGACTCCTACGCTCAGCTGGTCCGCGAGGGAGCCGGTCAGGTCCGCGGTACGCGATGGGACTATTCCGAGGAAAGCCCGCTGGCCGACGCCCGTGGATATCAAGTGGAGCGTTCAGCCGCGCACCCCAGCCAGCTCACCGATATGGAACCGGCCGAACAGCCCGGCATGGTGTGGACGGCCGAATCGGTGGCCTTAGATGCTGGCGACGCGCGCGTCGGACAGGCACTCTACCGCGAGGAATACGCCAGTGACGTGGTGATGAACATGGTGCTGGGCAATGGGGCGCGTTTTTATGTGGACCACGCCCACCCGGAATATTCGAGTCCCGAGGTGACCACCCCGCACGATGCGGTGCTCTGGGATCAGGCCGGTGACGAGGTATTGCGCCGCGCGGCGGCGCATAACGACCAGCTGGGTAACGGGGTGCTGCAGCTCTACAAGAACAACACGGACAATAAGTCCGTGTCGTACGGGGCGCACGAGAATTATCTAGTCCCACGCGAGGTCGAATTCTCGGCCCTGGTTTCCGTACTCACCCCATTTTTCGTGTCCCGTCAGATAATTTGTGGAGCCGGACGAGTGGGCCGAGGCATGCTCGGCAACCTTCCCGGATTCCAGATCTCGCAACGAGCGGACTTCTTTGAAGCCGAAGTGGGGCTGGAAACCACCGTTAACCGACCCATTATCAACACGCGCGATGAGCCGCATGCCGTATGGGATAAGTATCGTCGGCTTCACGTGATCGTCGGTGATGCCAATCTCGGGCAGATTTCCACGCTACTCCGGGTGGGAACCACTAACCTGGTGCTCTCCATGCTTGAGGCAGGTTGCGCGCCGCAACTCGAACTCATCGACCCGGTCGGTGCGCTTCAGCAAATCAGCCACGATCCGACGCTGCGCGCCACGGTGGCTCTGCGCGGCGGGAAGCGACTGACCGCCCTCGAGATTCAGCGCATCTACTTTGAAGCCGCTGCCAGTCACTGCGCGAAAACCGGGGCCGATGACCCGGCCACCGAAGATATTCTGGCGCGCTGGGAGGGACTGCTCGATGATCTGGAGCGGGATATTTTCAGTGCGGCCGACCGTGTGGACTGGATCGCCAAATACCGCCTCATGTCGTCCTATACGCAAAAGCACGGCGTAGGCTTTGACGATCCACGCATCGCGCTGATGGATATTCAGTGGGCCGATCTCGACAAGCAAAAAGGCTTGTACTACCGGCTGGCCGCTCGCGGCGCCATGGACACGCTGTTCGACGAGGCACAAATCAATCAAGCGGTGCTCACCCCACCAACCGACACGCGGGCCTACCTGCGCGGGATGGCGTTACAGCGCTACGCCGATCATGTGGTGGCAGCAAACTGGGACGCGCTCTCCTTCTCGGTGCCCGGGGCCCGTAAACTAAATCGCATATACCTCACCGAACCACTGCGCGGCACCCGAGCAGAGGTCGGGGCGTTATTTGACGCGGAAATGGAGATCGCCGAATTTCTCGACTCCCTCCCGCCGCGACTCTAACGGCACACACCTTCCGATGAAAGGACTGATGAGATGACTCAGGAAAGCTTCTCTTCCCGTAAGCAGCAGCAAGGCACCGAAGCCGAGCAAGAATTCACTCAGGCGCAGGGTAGCGGCACCGAGGCCGGGGTCGATGACTTGCTCGACGAGATCGATTCCGTGCTGGAAAGCAACGCCGAAGAGTTCGTGCGCGGTTTCGTCCAAAAGGGCGGCCAGTAGCCCTTAGCGGCAGTGAAAGACTGCGCGTCACAACGCGCACCCGGTAGTGAAGGTGGGATTAGGTGGACCGCAGAATTTATGGGCTAGAAACCGAGTATGGGCTGACCTATGTGCCCTCGGACGGGCGTCGGCTCACTCCCGAGGATGCGGCGCGCCACCTCTTTCGCCCAGTGGTCGCCTGGGGGCGTAGCTCGAACGTGTTTTTGACCAATGGGTCACGGCTCTACCTCGATGTCGGATCACACCCGGAATATGCCACCGCCGAATGCGACAACCTTCAACAGTTGATCGCCCACGACCGGGCTGGTGAGGCGATTTTACTGGACTTGGTGGAGCAGGCCGAGGAGCAATTGGCCGACGAAGGGCACCATGGCAAGCTCTTCCTGTTCAAAAATAACGTGGATACCGCAGGTAACTCCTACGGTTGCCACGAGAATTATCTGATCACCCGCCGCATGGAATTCAAACGGCTGACCGATATACTCATCCCATTTTTGGTCACCCGGCAGTTGCTCTGTGGTGCCGGTCATCTGGTCAACATCGATGACCAGACCCGCTTCGTCTTCTCACAACGTGCCGACCATGTCTGGGAGGACGTCTCCTCGGCCACGACACGCTCACGTCCCATTATCAACACCCGCGATGAGCCGCATGCGGATGCCGAGTACTACCGACGGCTGCATGTGATCGTGGGGGACACCTCCATGAGCGAAACCACTCAGTTGCTCAAGATCGGTACCACCGATCTGGTGTTGCGGTTGATCGAATCGGGGGAGATCTATCACGATCTGCGCTTGGAAAACCCGATCCGTTCGATTCGTCAGGTCTCGCACGACTTCACCGGCCAAACGGTGGTTCGCCTTATGTCCGGCGACGAGCCGACCGCTTTGCAGATTCAGTGGAAATTGCTGGAACTTGCCACCGAATTTGTGGAACGCCACGGCGCACACCATGAATCGGTCCCGCATATTCTTGCCCTGTGGGAACGTGTGTTGACCGCAATCGAAACCCAGAATTACGGGCTGATTGACACCGACATTGACTGGGCCATCAAACACAAACTTCTCACCGGGTACGCGGCGAAAAATAACCTGGAGCTATCGGACGCCCGGATAGCTCAATTGAATTTGACCTACCACGATATCGATCCGACACGCGGAATCTTCCACCTGCTACAGAAACGTGGCCTGGCCACCGGTGTGGTGGATCCGTCCGCGATTCGTGCCGCCATCGATCAGCCGCCGGCGACCACCCGAGCGAAAATTCGTGGCGATTTTGTCAAGGCGGCCCGGGCCACCGGTCGGCGCTACAGTGCCGATTGGGTCCATATGAAATACGAGGAAGGGGCCGGTGGCACCGTCTTGTGTAAGGATCCCTTCGCCACCGAAGATTCTCGCGTGCAGGAACTTTTGGCGATCATGAATCAACCGGTGTAAGCCTTTCGCGTCGATTAAGAGGATTCACAGCCTGCACCCGTAGGCTGGTTCGTGGACATTGCGCCTGCCCCCACCGACCACGGTGGGACAGGCATTTCACCGCAGACGGAAAGTAGATACGTGCGTAAGATTTTGGCAATGGGGGCTACCGCCTCCCTTCTGACCCTGTCATTAACCGCCTGCGGCGGGGCCTCCGGCGACAGTCTGGACTCGATCAGCGTCAAGCCAGGCAAGGAAGAGAAAACCGCCCCCGAGGTAAAGTTCAATGCCCCGCTGTTGACCGATAAGAGCGAAGCGGTGACTCTCGAATCCGGTGACGGTGCCGAGATCGATCCGGGTTCCTCCATCAGCATCAAGTCAGGCATCTACAAGGCCATTGACGGCACCTTGACGAATGAAAACTTCACGGGCGACGCCACCAGCATGACAGTGGATGACTCGATGAAGGAATCCATGCCGGAGTTCTACAACCTATTGGTTGACTCCAAGGTCGGCGACTGGATCGCCTACACCACGGTCGAGGGTACCCCTCAGGCAGATGGATCGGTGGCCGAGCCGGCGGAGGGTGCGAAGGCCGAACGCATCATCATCATTCATGTTGAAGGCGCTACCGCCCCGAGCAAGGATCTGTCCAAGGACGAGATCAAGAAGCTCAAGGACGAAAAGAAGTTGCCCACCGTCGACACCTCCGGTGACACCCCGAAGATCAGCATCCCCAAGGACACCGACGCGCCCAGCGGTCTCGTCGTAGATGTGCTCGAAGAGGGCAAGGGCAAGGAAGCAACCAACACCTCGAAGGTCACCGCCAACTACACCGGTGTGCGCTGGGAAGATGGCAAGGTCTTCGATTCCAGCTTCGAGCGCGGTGAGGCCAGCGAGTTCTCGCTCGATGGGGTCATTAAGGGCTGGACCGAGGGCCTGAGCGGGCTGAAGGAAGGCAGCAAGGTGCTCTTGAGCATCCCGGCCGACAAGGCTTATGGCGATGGGGCGGGCGGAAAGCCGGCCGGCCCATTGGTCTTCTACGTGGAACTAGACAAAGTTAAGTAGTCTTTAAGCTCAAACATCTAAGGAAGGGACGCGTATGTCATTTGGTCAGCGCAACTACGACCGCACCAAGCCGGAAATCGACTTCCCGGGCGCTGAGCCACCCACGGAACTGGTGATTACCGACCTCATCGAGGGCGACGGTGCTGAGGTAACCCCGGGCACCACCGTGCAGGCCCACTACGTGGGCGTGGCCTGGTCCACCGGCGAAGAATTCGACGCGTCGTGGAACCGTGGCTCCACTCTCGACTTCCCGGTCGGCGTGGGCATGGTCATCAAGGGTTGGGACGACGGCCTGCTCGGGATGAAGGTCGGTGGCCGCCGCCGCCTGGAAATTCCGTCGCACCTGGCCTATGGCGAACGTGGTGCACCCGGCGCTATCGCCCCCAACGAAGCGTTGATCTTCGTGGTTGACCTGATGGGCGTCAAGTAGCCTAGGTCTGTGAGGCGGCCGATTCGTGAGTCACGAA
Organism: Glutamicibacter sp. PS; assembly: GCA_031317595.1. Classification (GTDB taxonomy): domain Bacteria; phylum Actinomycetota; class Actinomycetes; order Actinomycetales; family Micrococcaceae; genus Glutamicibacter; species Glutamicibacter endophyticus. The sequence continues at coordinate 1,022,254 of JANCMB010000001.1, read as the reverse complement.
TCGGCCGCTCGACTTTTAACAACCTGGGTGGATTTTTTCGTTAGGGTAGGGGATGTGAGCACGAAGCACCGTGATGAAGCCAGCAAGGCTGAGCGCCTGACCAGTCTGATCTATGCCATGGCCACCACCAGAGGCAAGGTGACCGCCGAGTTCATCGGCAACTATCTCAACCCCGAGGGGAGCGCCGAGGCCAAGGAGAAGGCCATTGAGCGGCTTAAGGAGGAAATCCGCAACGAATTCGGGTTACGGGTTATCAGCGAGCTAACCGCGGATGACACCACCTATTACCGAATTGACCGCGATGATTGGCTGTTGCCGCCGTTGGAGTTCTCCCCGGCCGAAACCGGCCTGATCGCCTTGGCAGCCACCCTCTGGAAGGACAGTAAGCTCCAGAGCCTTGGGCTTAATGCCGCCGCCCGGGTCACCGGGGCCGTGGATGGTGTGCTCACGCCGGTGGCCGGCAACCTGCTACCGCGCCTGTCCATGGACGAACCAGACTTCAAACAGTGCGCCTTGGCCGTGTTCAACCGTCGGACCGTGCGTTTCGACTATCGCGATAGCAACGATGTGCCCAGCCGACGGGTGGTAGATCTGTGGGGGATCGGGCAGCGTTACGGCAACTGGTACTTCACCGGCTGGGATCACTCCCGCGCGGATCGCCGCATATTCCGGTTGGCACGGGTCGAAGGAAAATTCGCCATCGTCAACCGTGGCAAGGCCGGCACCGACGGAACGTACCATCCACGCCCCGATGACTTCGACATGAACGAGGTGCTACTGCAATTCGATGCGGCCACCCAACCGGTGCTGGCTCGCGTGCAGCTACTCGAAGACTCGGCCACCCCCTTGCGGGCCCGGGCCATCTCCGAAACCCAGGATCTGCTAGAGATTCCCTACGCCGGCGAACAATCCTTCGCCCAAGACCTAGCCTCCTACGGGCCGGCCGTTGAGGTGCTCGCCCCCGATTCCTTGCGGGAGCGGGTGTGTGCGGTGCTCGATGCGGCCGCAGCGGCACAGCATCACATTGGGCAACAACTGGATGTGCAACAAATCAAGTTCCGGCCGAGTCGCCCCTCGGGCCGCGGCAGTACCGCGCAACAGGTGATGCGCAATATCGAGCTGATCCAGTATGTGGTGGCCCACGGCAACGTCTCGGCCCGAGAACTAAGCGAGCGCTTCGACATCCCGGCCTCCAAACTTCCCGATGAACTGGCCATGCTTTCGCTCTGCGGTGTTCCCTACGGCTACCCGAATGAACTGATCAACGTCAACGATGGCGACTACGACGCCGAGACCATCTCGATCTCCAATGCCGCGTTACTGGGTGAGCCGCAGAAGCTCGCCCCCATGGAAGCGATCGCCGTGCTCGGCGGGCTCAACGCCCTGCGCAGCGTGCCGGAGTTCGCCGATCACGATATCTTGGGTTCGGCTCTGGCCAAAGTCAACGAGGCGGTGGCCCGATTCGACGGCTGGAACGGCGCACTGGGATTCGCATTAAGCCAGGCTCGCGATCACGATGTGCTCGGGTTGCTGCACCGTGCGGTAGCCCAGCACCACGTGCTGCGCATCGACTACTACTCAGCCAAATCCGGGGTTCACGCGGTGCGCGAAATCGAACCTGTGCGGATGATCGAAGACGGCTCCTTGAACTATGTGCTGGGCTACTGCCGCACTCGACAGGCCGTCCTGACCTTCCGGGTGGACCGTATCCTCAGCGCCGTGCTGCTCGACGAGCGCTTCGAACTCTCCGAGCGTCATGAGCCGGCCGACACAATGACCCCACAGTACGCCTCCAGTGCCGATGACGAATCGGTGGTGGTGCATGTAGCCGAAGACGCGGTTCCCGCCGTCGAGGCCTACCGGCCGGTGGCGTGGTCTACCGCCCGGGTGGCCGGTGGGTACCTAGCGAAAATTCGGTTCGCCGACGCGTTGGTTGCCGCCCCGCTGATCGCCCGCGAAGGCGGTAGACTGGCGGTCGTGTCCCCGGCGGATGCGAAGGAAAAAGTTGAGGCGTGGCTCAGCCGTGCCCGAGCGATGTACAAGGACTGATTGAATGCTTCCCTGGTGGTTTTGGGTGCTGCTTTGGCTGGTGCTGATCTTGGCGACCCTGCTACTGGTGGTACTGGCAGGGGTGTGGCTCTTCCGGCGCTTCATGAAGGTCCTCGACGATCTTGGGACGGCCACTACCCAATTCGGTGAGCAGCTCGCTGCCGAAGGCACCGTCGTAGAGTACGCCCCGCGCACCCGCCGTTACCCCTCGGGTACCAAGGCCACCCATGGTGATCCGAAAAAGATTCGCAAGAAACTCGAAAAGGGTAAGGCCGAGCGGATCGAGGCTCGACGCGAACGCCGAGTGGCTCGTCGACGTGAGCGGGGACAAGCTCAGAACATGAATGACCTTGGCCTGTTTGACGTAGACTTTAAGTAGACATTAGTAGGGGGTAATCCACATGGGTGGTTTGCAGGGATGGCACCTAGTCATCATTATTGTGTTGGCGTTGCTGCTCTTCGGCGCGCCGAAGCTACCGGGCTTGGCCCGGTCGATGGGACAGTCGCTTCGCATCTTCAAGTCCGAGGTGCGCCAGATGAAGGACGACGATCCGGCAGCATCGGAGACCATTGACGGCTCGGTCGTTGAGCCTAAGAACGACGACGAGAAGAAGAACTCGTAATCTCTATCCGTGGCAAAGAACACCAACAAAACCAAGCGGCCTAAGCGACCTAAAAACGCCGAGGGGCGGATGTCTCTCAAAGAGCATCTCATCGAGGCGCGAAATCGGCTCTTTAAGTCGCTGATCGCCCTCGCCCTGTGCACGGTCGTCGGCTTCTTCGTTTACGACGACCTGCTGGCGTTGCTTATCGAACCGGTGAAGGATGCCGGTGGCTCGGTCAACTTCACGGCCGTGATGTCGCCCTTCGACATCCTGCTCAAGGTCGCCCTCTTCGTCGGTCTCGTGCTCTCCTCCCCGGTGTGGATCTACCAGATCTGGGCGTTTATCGTCCCGGGGCTGAAAAGCAACGAGCGCAAACTGGGCTACGCCTTTGCCGCCGTCGCCGTACCGCTGTTCCTCAGCGGCGTGGCCATGGCCTACTTCGTGCTGCCCTTCGCACTGAAGTTCTTCATCGGCCTGGCGCCGGAGAACTCCGACACGCTGTTCACGATCGATACGTATCTGCCCTTTATTTTCCGGTTATTGCTCGCCTTTGGGCTGGCCATGCTGGTTCCGGTGCTGATGGTCGGACTGAATATGGTCGGGGTGCTCTCCTCCAAGCTCATCCTGAAGAACTGGCGTATTACGGTGTTCCTCATCGCTCTGGTGGCGGCCATGGCTGCCCCGGGCGGCGATATGATTACCATGTTCGCGCTAGCCGGACCGCTCTTTGTGACCTTCGCGGCGGCCACCATCTTCTGTGTGTTCAACGACAAGAAACGAGCCAAGAAGCTCAAGGCGCAGGAAGCGGAAAACGAGCGGATGGCCGCCTCCGGCCATAGCGAAATCGACGATCTCAAGTAATCGCCGCCGACACCGGTGCGGTGCCAGGTGGTAATCAGTACCCAACCGAGCAAAGGACCCCGGTGACTTCACCCGCCGAACGCTACGCGTTATCTAAGGCCCGAGCGGTGGAAGCGGAAACGCCGCTGCCGGATTTTCGAGCCAGCCTTTCCTTCGATCTCGACGATTTCCAAGCCGAGGCCTGCCGTAGCGTGGCCGCCGGGCACTCCGTGCTGGTCGCCGCGCCTACCGGCGCCGGAAAAACCGTGGTTGGCGAGTACGCGATCTTCCAGGCTCAACGGGAGAACCGCAAGGCCTTCTACACCACCCCAATCAAGGCGCTGAGCAACCAGAAGTACGCGGAACTGGTGACCCGCTACGGGGCCAAACGCGTCGGTCTGCTCACTGGGGATACCTCGATCAATAGCGAAGCGCAGATTGTGGTTATGACCACCGAGGTGCTGCGCAATATGCTGTACGCCGATTCGCCGACCCTCGACGGCCTGGGCTACGTGATCATGGACGAAGTGCACTACCTGGCCGATAAATTCCGGGGCGCGGTCTGGGAGGAGGTCATCATCCATCTGCCGATGAACGTGCAGATGGTGGCGCTCTCGGCCACGGTCTCGAACGCCGAGGAATTTGGCGGCTGGCTCGACACGGTGCGCGGCAAGACCGACATTGTCGTCTCCGAGCACCGCCCCGTCCCGCTGTTCCAGCACGTGATGGTCGGTGGATCGATCGTGGATCTTTTTGCCGAAGATGTCGCCTTCGACGAGGTCGCCGGCGCCCAAGCGCCGAATGCCACGGTCAATCCCGAACTGCGCAAGCTCGCCCGGAACCTTCGTGCCCCCGCCCGTGGGCCACGCGGGAAACGCGGCGGTCCGCCCCGTCGTGCGTCCGGAACCGGACAACGCAGGGTGAGCCGCGCCGAGGTCATCCGCTCACTGGATCACCACGGCCTGCTGCCGGCAATCTTCTTTATTTTCTCGCGCAAGGGCTGCGATATGGCGGTGCAACAATGCGCCTACGCAGACCTGCGATTGACCACTAACGAAGAAGCCGCGCAGATTTCTGCCGCGCTCGATGCCGTGGCCCACCAGATCCCCAGCGAAGATCTGGAAGTTTTGGAGTACTGGGCATGGCGCGATGGCTTGCTCCGCGGCATCGCCTCACACCACGCCGGGTTGCTGCCGATCTTCAAGGAAATCGTCGAAGACCTTTTCGCTCGCAATCTGCTCAAGGTGGTTTTCGCGACCGAAACGCTGGCCCTTGGCGTGAACATGCCAGCGCGCACCGTGGTGCTGGAGAAACTGGTGAAGTTCAACGGCGAAACCCACGTGCAAATTACACCGGGGGAGTACACCCAGCTCACCGGGCGAGCCGGCCGCCGCGGCATTGACGTCGAAGGCCATTCACTGGTGTTGTGGAACCCGGAGATGGAGCCCGAAGAACTGGCGGGCCTGGCCTCGAAGCGTACCTACCCGCTGCACTCCTCATTCCGCCCGACCTACAACATGTCCACGAACCTGCTGGCACAGTTCGGACGCGAGCAGACCCGAGCGATTCTCGAATCCTCCTTCGCGCAGTACCAGGCCGACCACTCGGTGGTCGGTATGGCGCGTCAGGTGCGTAGCCGCGAGGAATCCCTCGAAGGCTACCGCAAGGCAATGTCCTGCCATCTGGGTGACTTCTCCGAATATGTGAAGCTACAGCGAGAACTGGCCGCCGCGCAGAAGCTTGCCGCGCGTAATCGCCGGGTCGAACGACGCAGTGCGGCCCAAAAGTCCATGGCGTCGGTGATCCGTGGCGATGTGGTGGACCTATCGGGGAACCGGAAGATGGGCCGGGCGGTCATTATCGCCGTCGACGACTCCCTGCACGATCCACGCCACACCATCCTCACCGAGGAAGGGCGCCTGCGCCGCCTGTCACTGGCCGATCTCAACGGACCGTTGGAGATCATCTCGCGCATCAAGGTGCCTAAGTCCTTCACGGGCAAGACACCCAAGGAACGCCGCGACCTGGCCTCGGCACTGCGCAATGCCATCTACGAGCACCGTCCGCCGCGGCTGGACGCCCAGGGCTTCAACTACGGCGATGAGGGCTTCTTGAACGACGCGCAACAGCTGGAACAAGCCCTGCGGGACCATCCCTGCCACGGTTGTAATGATCGTGCCGAGCATATGCGCTGGGCCGACCGCTACTGGAAGCTGAAAAAGGAAACCGACAAGCTGCGGCGCAATATCCGTGGTCGGACGAACACCATCGCCCAGCAGTTCGACCGGGTCTGCCAAGTGCTCGAGCGCCTCGAGTATCTGCTTCCCGGCGAGGGTGACGAATTCACCATGACCGACGCCGGTCGGCGGCTGCGCCGCATTTACGGGGAACGTGACCTGCTGATCAGCCAGGTGCTGGAATCCGGACAGCTCAACGGGTTGAGCCCCGAGGAGTTGTGCGCCGCGGTGGCCTCTTTGGTCTTCCAAGGCCGACGGGAATCGGATCGACCGGACCCGAAAATGCCCACGGATAAGCTCAACCAGCTTTGGCACCTGTCCATCAATGCTTGGGGGAAGCTCTCGGACCTAGAAGAGGAAATGCGTCTAGAGCCGACCACTCCACCGGAATCAGGGCTCATTTGGCCGATTTTCAAATGGGCTAAGGGCGCAACGCTGAACAACGCGTTGCGTGGCACCGAAATGGCTCCCGGCGACTTCGTACGCTGGGCCAAACAGGTGATTGACACTCTCGAACAGTTCGCACAGAACCCGCAATTGCCCACCCGGCTCGTCAAGAACTCTTCACGAGCCGTGGATCTGCTCAAACGCGGGGTCATCGCCTACTCGAACGTGCTGAACTAACCGCGGTGTCCACCGACGTAGAAAGGTAACAGGTCAATGAGCACCATTCTGTACCGCAATGGCTCCATCTACTCGCAGGCCGACCCGTTCGCCACCGCCATGGTGGTCGACGGTGCGACGATCGCGTGGCTGGGCTCCGAGGAGGCTGCCGATGCCCAAGCCGAGCGCGTCAGCGAGGTAATCGACCTCGCCGGAGCGCTAATCACCCCCGCCTTTGTGGACTCGCACACGCATCTGGCCGGACTCGGCCGGCAACTCGAGGGCGGCTCGCTGGAATCGGTGCGTAACGCCGAAGAGCTGTTGCAACGCGTGGCTGAACTGACCGCAGGTGCCACCGGCCCGGTGATGGCTCACGGCTGGGATGACACCCTGTGGAGCGTGGGTGAGCTACCGACGCCCGCGCAGCTTTCCGTCGCGGCCGCCGGGCGTGGGTGCTACCTGCTGCGTCGCGACGTGCACAGCGCCTTGGTGGACACGGACCTGCTCGAGCAGTTGGGCCTGAACGACGTCAGCCCGGGACTCGTGCAGGGCGCGACTCATGATCGCGTGCGGGCCGCGGTGCTGGCCGCCCACCCGGTGGCCGACAGTGCGGCGCACACGGCGCTGAAGCACTATGCCGCCAAGGGGTATGCCGCGGTGGTGGAAATGGCCGCTCCACACATTGAGGGGGCCGAACAGCTCAAGGAGCTCCTGCGCGCCACCGACCCGCAGCTACCGGCCGTCTACGCCTATTGGGGGCAGGCCGTCTCCAGTGCCGCGGAAGCCGAGAGCGTACTGGCCCAATTTGATTCCCCGCGTGTGCTTGGGCTGGGTGGGGACCTGCGTGTCGATGGCTCTCTCGGCAGCCGCACCGCCTACCTGCGTGCGGACTACGCCGACGCCGCCGGGCAACGCGGCGAGCTGATGCTCACCTCCGCACAGATCGCCGATCATGTGGCCGCGTGCGCCGAAGCTGGGATCCGCACCGGTTTTCATGTGATCGGTGACGCGGCCATGGACGAGCTGCTCGAAGGATTTGAGCTCGCGGCACAACGTATAGGCCTCGGACGGGTACAGGCCGGACGCCACGTGGTGGAGCATGCCGAAATGCTCGATGCGGCGCAGCGCCAGCGGATGCTCGCGCTCGGGCTGACCGTGTCCGCGCAGCCCTTATTTGATGCCTACTGGGGACAGCCCGAGGGCATGTACGCCACTCGGCTTGGCGACCGCGCCGAGTCAATGAACAACCTTGCGGCGCTGCTTTCCGACGGGATTCCGCTGGTCATCGGTTCCGACGCCCCGGTCTGTGAAGTCGATGGCTGGAAGAACGTTCGCGCGGCCATGCAGCTAAATAATGCGGCAGGACGTATCTCGGCGCGTGCCGCGTTCATTGCCCAAACACGCTCGGCCTACCGGGCGCTGGGGGAGATGAACCCCATGGCCGGGCAGCTGCTGATCGGTGCGCCGGCGACCTTTGCGATCTGGGCCGCCTCCGAATTGGCCGTGCAGACGCCCGACACACGTATTAGCTCGTGGAGCACCGATGCCCGTGCCGGAACGCCGATGCTCCCGGTGCTCGACGAGGAAATCCCACGGTGTCTACGTACCGTTCGTGAAGGTGTAACGCTCTACGATCAGCTACCCGCAGCGGCGAAGCCCATAGTCTAGACAATCTTCCAAGATTTTGAAACTGTCGATAAACAACGTTTTGATCTGTAGTTTTATCGAAAATTGCTGGTCATTCTCTGGTTGACAGGACCGGTGGGGTAGCCACTAGGCTTGGGGGAAGCGGCACGTTGCGACCGGATCTCTTCCGGCACCCGTGTGCTACTCGATAGTCGATCCCCGGTGACATTAGATAACATTTCACGCCGTTCGCGGTGCACAGAAATAGGGCCGAAGTCACCGGGGATCGCTGCGTCCGGAGCACCTCTTAGGCCCTGAGAGTGGATATACTGTGGGTTTGGGTAACCCCCGTCGGCCCGTTAGGGGCCATCGTCCTATGTTGTAGACCATGAAAGGTGCCGCCGCGTGCGCGTCGTTACGATCATTCCGACCTATAACGAGCTTGAATCGTTGCCCATTACCGTCGGACGCCTGCGTCAGGCGGTGCCGGACTCGGATGTCTTGATCGTCGATGACAACTCGCCAGACGGCACCGGAGACCTTGCCGAGAACATGGCCGCCGAGGACTCGGCCATCCACGTGTTGCACCGCACCGGCAAGGAGGGCCTTGGCGCCGCGTACATCGCCGGATTCCGTTGGGCCCTCGAGCGCGACTACGACGTGCTGGTCGAAATGGACGCCGATGGCTCGCATATGCCCGAGCAGCTCCCACGTCTCCTGGAAGCCAGCGAGGCCGGCGCCGACCTCGTCATCGGCTCGCGTTGGGTCAAGGGTGGGGAAGTGGTGAACTGGCCGCTACTGCGCAAGATCATCTCCCGTGGAGGCAGCTTCTACGCGCGCACCATGCTCGGACTGCCGCTACGCGATATCACCGCCGGCTACCGTGCCTTCAAGCGTTCCACCCTTGAAGCCATTGACTTTGACGCCATCGAATCGCGCGGCTACGGATTCCAGGTCGATATGACCTTCCGTGTGGCCATGCTGGGCAAGAAAATCACCGAGGTACCGGTGACCTTCGTCGAGCGCGAACTGGGGGATTCGAAGATGAGCGGCAATATCGTCGTTGAAGCCATGCTCAACGTCACCCGCTGGGGCCTCAGCGCCCGGTGGAACAAGTTGACCAAGAAGTCGCGCTAGCCCACGCTAGCAACGAAAAAGACCGGCGGTTGCGCCCCCAGTTGGGGGACAACCGCCGGTCTTTTGGCGTTAGTGGCCCTAGTTGGGCCGCACGTCGCCGGGTGCTTAGACCGCTTCGCCGCGCGATGCGCGTAGCTGGGTGAGCCGGTCGGCAAGGATCTTCTCGAGCTCTTCCTCGCTGCGACGCTCGAGGAGCATATCCCAGTGGGTACGGATCGGCTTATCCGTGGACTCCTCGTCGGCCTTGGCCTCACCATGCACCAGGTGGGCTTCCTTGCCGGTCTTAGTGGTCCACGTGGCGGGCACCTCAGCCTCGGCCGCGAAGACTACGAAGACGCGTTCGCCGTCCTCGCAGCGGTATTCCACACGCTGACGGGCAGCGGGCTCTACACCTGCCTCGGATTCCATGCTCTGTGCACCCAGGCGCATGCCTCGAAGGCTGCGATCGCTCATGTTTTTCCTCCGCGATGGTTCGACGTAGTGGCTATAGTGTCAACGCATGGCAGCGGGGAAACATTCCGCTGCACCCTGACACGTCAAAACATTTATTATACGCGTAAGTGGCGGTGCACCGTTCGGGGCGCACCGCCACTTAGCTAGCTCGGTTCGAAGATGAACGAGACTTAGATCTCCTCGGCCTTGTGGGCGCCGGAGGGGGAGCCGGCATCGGGCTGGTTGGCCAATGGGCCACCCAATGCACCACCAATGCCCTTGAGCGCCTCACCCAACTCGCTGGGGATGATCCAGAGCTTGTTGCTCGAACCATCGGCCAGCTTCGGGAGCGTCTGCAGGTACTGGTAGGCCAGCAGCTCGGAGTCGGGACGACCAGCATGGATCGCGTCGAACACCTTCTGAATCGCCTGGGCTTCACCGTCTGCACGGAGGATCGACGCCTGAGCATCACCTTCGGCCTTGAGGATCGCGGCCTGACGTTCACCTTCGGCGGTGAGAATATCGGACTGCTTGGTACCCTCGGCGGTCAGGATGGCCGCACGACGATCACGCTCGGCGCGCATCTGCTTCTCCATTGAGTCCTGGATAGACATTGGAGGATCAATCGCCTTGAGCTCCACGCGGGAGACGCGGATGCCCCACTTGCCGGTGGCCTCATCGAGCACGCCACGCAACTGACCGTTGATCTGGTCGCGGCTGGTCAGAGCCTCTTCCAGGTTCAGTCCACCGACCACGTTACGCAAGGTGGTGGTGGTCAGCTGTTCGACAGCTTGAATGTAGTTGGCGATTTCATAGGTCGCAGCGCGCGGCTCGGTGATCTGGAAGTAGACCACGGTGTCGATGGAGACCACCAGGTTATCCTCGGTGATCACCGGCTGTGGCGGGAAGGATACGACCTGTTCGCGTAGGTCCAGCATCGGCAGCAGTCGATCCACGAAGGGGATCAGCAGTGTCAATCCGGGGTTGAGCGTGCGGTTGTATTTGCCAAGTCGTTCCACAATGCCAGCACGTGCCTGCGGCACGATACGGACGCTACGGAGCAACACTACGATCACGAAGATCGCCAGGACAATGAGCACGATCGTCAAGCCAAAGTTATCTGGCATGCTCGTTACCTCTTTCCATGTGCTGGGTGATAGTTATGGTCTGTGGTCGTTCTAGATTTCCTCGGTGGGTGCCGGTACGAGGTAGGCCGTAGCACCTTCAATGCGGGCCACTACGGCGTAACTGCCCGGATTCATCACCGGCGCATTGGCTTCAGCGCGGGCGGTCCAAATTTCCCCGACGATTTTTGCGCTACCGGAGATGCGTGAGGTTGGCTCCAAAACCAGTGCGTCCTTGCCGATCAGACGATCGACGTTGGTTCGGAATCCCTCCGGGGATTTACGTAGGTGCCGCACGGCAATGGGCCTGATAAACAAGATCATCAACAGCGATACCACGCCGAAGACCACGACTTGCAACCAGATTTCCCCGTTGAGTAGGGCGGTAACGACACCGCCGAGTGCTCCGACGCCGAGCATGATGAAGTAAAGATCCAGCGAGATCATCTCGATAATGGCGAGCAATAAAAAGAGCGCAAGCCACACAATCCATGCGTTATTTATGATCCATTCAGCCGCTGTCATGGCCTCCACCTTCAATCAGGGACGTGCTCTGCCACCGATGTGGCTTTGCGTCCTATTCTGCCGCACGAATACGCGAAACCGCGTACCTATTTGGGCGTATATTTCACGAACGATACCCGAATACATAAATGCCGAAGGCCGCGGTGACAGTTTGCGGGCCCAATCCGGCGGCGATCTGCTCAAGGTCGGCCAACGCTTGATGGTGCCCTGCCGGACCCATGAAAGCCAGATCTGCCAGCTGTTGTGCGGTAGCGGAAAATTCGTGTCGGAGGTGCTTCTCATCGAGCAACTCGAGGCCAGCAGGTGAGAACTTCTCCAACAACTGGGCGCGTTTGTTGTCGCCAATGCCGAGCATGCCAAGGGGTTCGCGGACCTCTTTAAGATGGTCGGGCAGGCCGGTGACCACAATGCAGCGTCCCGTGGGGCGCAAAACGCGGGCGAACTCCGCCGGGTTGTGCGGGGCAAAACAGTTCAATACAAGGTCGCACGAGCCATCAGCGGCCGGGAGACGACGCCAGAGATCCCAGACGACGGCCGTGGTCTTCGGAAGCTTCGCGGCGCGTCGCATGGCGTAGCGCGAGATATCTAGCGCCAAGGCCGAAGCCTCGGGCAAGGCGTTGGCCTGGAGGATTTCACCGAGGTAATAGCCGGTGCCGGCGCCGGCATCCACAATATTGCTAGGCGGCGACGCTGGAATCGCACGCGCACGCTCGATCAATTCCTGAGCCAAGGGGGAGTAGTGCCCGGTGGCCTGAAATCGTTCACGGGCGGCCACCATGGGCGCAGTATCCTCGAGAAATTTGGTGCCAGCCCCGGTGAGGAAGTTGTAGTATCCCTGCTTAGCTGGATCGAAGCGATGGTTCGCATCGCAGGCCAACGTGGCTCGCGAACCTTCCAGAATGTGGAGTTCCGCCTGGCAGATCGGACAGTAGATATCAATCGTTGCGCGCACCTAGAAGCCCAGAACCTTGCGTGCAGCATCGACATGTAGACCCGGGTAACGCGACAGTTCGCCTTGCCCGATCAGCGAGCGTGTCTCGGCGCGGTCGATGTAGACGGTGCCGGCCAAATGATCGGTCTCATGCTGGAAAATTCGTGCTTGCCAGCCGCTGAAGGATCGCTGGATCTTGGTGCCAGAGGCATCGCTAAACGACGTTTCGATGTCGGCCGGACGCGTGACCACGGCCTGAAAGCCGGTAAACGACAGACAACCTTCAAAGAAGCTGGCGGTGCGATCACCCGCCGCGGAGTACGAGGGGTTAAAGATTTCGAGGTACTCCAACGGTTCGCGTTCCCGGTCCGCGGCGATGGCTGGATCGAGTGTGTATTGGTCTTCTAGCACCGCAATCTGCAGGGATATACCAACTTGGGGAGCGGCGAGACCCACACCTGGGGCGTGGTGCATTGTGTGACGCATGACGCGGAGGAATTCGCTCAGTAGGTCATCGGGTAGCTGGCCGTCGTAAGGCTCGGCGTTCTGGCGAAGCGTTGGATGCCCTAATTGCACGATGGGCACAATATCGTCGGTAGCTTCGGAGACCAGACGTTCGACCTGATCGCGAAACTGAGATGACCTCGAGGATTGACTGCTCATAGATCTAGTATTTCTGATTTAAGGGCGAACACCACACCGACACATATTATGTAAAGTAATAAGTTTCGCCGTGTCAGCGACGGGGAAGTGCCGCAATGGTTGCATTCCGTGGCGAGGCGCTCATAATGGGAAGCATCCTCAGGGCCCAAGTGGTGCCTCCGGAATAAACGGTCAACGGTGATACGGGGCGTGATGATCATGACGCAGGGTAACAACGGTGCCGAGATGCAATTCCTCGCTAGCGACGAGCTTGAGATGGCTTCCGGCATATTGGGTACGTTGTCAGATCCGATGCGCCTACAGATGCTCTGGGCGCTGTGCCAGGGTGAATGCACGCTTAGCGACTTAGCCCAGCAATGCGGCGTGAGCACCAACGTTGCCAGCCAACTAATGACTCGCTTACGAACAGCTGGAGTTCTGCGTTCGCACAAAGATGGACGGCACGTAGTCTACGCACTGCACGACGACCAGCTGCGAGACTTCATTGAGAGCGTCGTAGACATGGCACGCCGTCGCCTGCGCATGGAACTCGATGATGCCTCGTAGCCAGATACCAGCTAGCTCAAACCCGCGATTATCAGCAGGTCACCAAAGAGCCGATAATCTACATTATGTAAAGTAGTGGATTCTTTACACTGCCCCGAAGCGCTTACGGCCGTGGATTTTCTCTCTGCTGAGTTGCTCGCTAGTCGCCTACACGACTCATGATTCCCAGACCAAGTATTTAAGGTTTGGTAGCTCCCATACGCGGTTGCCAAATAATTATCCGAATGGCTTGAGATCAAGAACCTCTGTTTTACCGTTGGTGGCTGAGTCGACAGGCTAAATGGGTAGAGACCTGTCTTTGAGCGAGCACTCAATGTAATTGCTAAGCGGTTCGAATAAGCTTCTGATATGCGATGGCTCAAGAGTTGGTTTGACGAAACCGACTGGCCGCGGGATCCGCGACTGGACGTTTCCCGTGATGCGGTGTGGGAGCTATCACTTGACGGCAGGGCTCGGGGCTGGTTGACCACGTCGGTTGGCATAATGCGGACATTCCCATTCTTGAACGAAAAACAAGAGCAGATGTGGTCACAAGTGCACTGGTTGGACGGTGATGATGGCTATCTTGAAGAAGACTACGGCCCCGAGTGGTACGCCGTTGAAGAACTATTGGCCGGTTATTTTCTTACCAGCGAACCCGGTTCGTTCGAGGATACCAAGTTTACTGCGATTCCGATTACAGGAAGCAAACGTGATCGTCTGTGGGAGCTGCTTAAGCACGGCTCGAAGGGATAATCTCGTCTACTTATCAAAGAGCTCATCCCGCAAAGGCGTTGGAATGGGCCCAATCCAGCTCACTACGTGGTTATTTGTGCAGTGTGTGATCGTGAGGTTTGGCGTCCACTACTCCCCCATGACGTACGTGGCTATTGGTTATTAGACCGAAAGGCAGGGGGCAAGTACGGCCGTCGTTGGCCCTCGTGCATGGACTGATTGCAGGTGGAGTTGTACAGCAGGTTCGGGCTCTGTATCAGTTTTCTATTCGCCCGTTAAATCGGAGATTCAGTCCTCTAGTTGAGCCTGGTTTGTCAGGCACAATTGGATGCTCATGTAGCTCTGGATGACCTCCTCCGTCGACGGCAGCGTGCTCGAAGTCTGGTGTTGGTCTCTCGGATGATCGCGAGACCATCGATTCAAGAACTCTCTGGCTCGCGGTGAACTACGATGGAGAGTATGTCTGAGAAGCCCGCGCGTTGGATTACCTACCTCGTTATTGACCTAGTGCTCATTATTCTGTTTGCGGCGCTCGGCCGACGCGAACATGAACATGGACTATCCCTCGCTGGAATTCTAGGGACTGCTGCCCCATTCCTCTTGGCTTACCTAGTTATGGCGTTGCTTTCACGTCCATGGCTCAGCATCAACAAGATCTGGCCCGCCGGCGTACTCGTCTGGGTCGGTACGGTTGCCTTCGGTATTGCCTTGCGTCTGCTATTCGGAAACACGGCAGCGCTTCCTTTTATTATCGTTGCCACCATTGTGCTCGGCGTGTTCTTGCTCGGTCGCCGTGTGCTGACCAAATTACTGCACAAGCGGCTGACCAAGCAGGGTAATGCCTAGCCCGTAACCGGCAAGTGCGGTGAGTCCGCTTGAAAAAGTACCTAGGATAAATTGCTCGGCGGCGACAGTGTCCTTCAGTTCAGCGAAACGTCCGAGTCCCTTGATGGCCATGACGACCGCGATGCCTTCGGGCCAGCCTGCCCACAGGGAAACGATGATGGCCGTCCGTTCTAGAAGGCCAATCCAGAGTCCTCCCTTCAATGGCGATGGATCTCTGTCAGTTTCGCCGGCATGTTCGGTACGTGCGCGAGCAAAAACGGCTTCGGTGAACGGCCCACCGCATAAAGCACCATAGAGCCCCGTCATACCTATAATCCACGGAGCTGGCATCCACGACTGGTCCTGCTCCCCCGAGGTCGAGCCTCCGATAATTGCGAAGATGCCGCTGAGTGCACCTAGAACCAAAGCAAGCACCGTAAGAAGTCTCTTGAGGCGCAGGCGCTTTGGAGCCTCAAGGGCGAAGGCCCCGCCGCCAGCGGCTGTGCCTAGAACGAGTGCGATGAACGACAGAACGAGCATTTCCTATTCCTTTTCCAGCTTCTTAAGTTCTTCGTCCAGTGCTGTGGCTGCGTGCTCCATAAGGCGTTGACATTCGAACCACAGGGCTGCCGCGACGCGAGAAGACACGGCCTGTTGGCTGATACCCAGTTTCTCGGCCGCTTCGGCCTGGGTGTAGCCCTGGTCCAGCAAGGTACCCGCCTCCCATGCTGTGGAGCGGCGTTTAGCGACGATATTCGACAGTAGCTGAAGTTCGGCTTCGAGTCGCTCCGACTCCCCCGTTTCCCCTGCGACGGCGAGGTGCCCAGAGGAATGCTTGGCGCGTTCCACAGCATCTCGCGCGTACTCAAAGGCAAGACCACGCCCGGCACGAGTTTCGCTGGGTAGCGGTTCTTCAACTGAGCCATATCCTAGCCCTACGCTCCAGTCCCCGGATGCTGCAAGCATGACGGCAAGACGTACTGCCTCAAGTGAATTGTCGAGCACGGCCTGAACTTCATCGCCGGCGGTCCGCTGAAAGGGCCGAATGTGTGACACCGTAGAGTTAGCGCGATCTATTAACTCGGCAACCTTATCTTCCGAGCTACGGGAGTGACGCTGGTCGATAGTCAAGACAATCATAGAACAAAGATATAACTTTGTATTCGTCAATACAAGGTTGTGGCATTGTATCGCGTGCTACGCACTTAGAGATTTGTGCTTTCTGTACGCCAATCCGCTGGACTAGACTCGTGATCAAAGGAAAATTGCCCGAAGACAGACCTTGGAGGTACCCATAGTGGTCACCGCATTCGTGATGATCCAGACCGCCACCGACAGTATTCCCGAGTGTGCGCAACAAATTTCGGAGATTGAGGGGATCAGCGAGGTCTACTCAGTCGCCGGCGACTGGGACCTTATTGCCGTGGCGCGCGTAACCCGGCACGAAGATCTGGCCGAAGTTATTGCCAACAAGCTCTCAAAGATCCCCGGAATTCGCGGCACCCAGACGCATATTGCCTTCCGCGCGTATTCAGCTCATGACCTAGAGGCAGCCTTCTCGCTTGGTCTTGACGACTAGTCTTTCGGCGCAGAACAAAGGGGGCGGAACATCAAATGATGTTCCGCCCCCTTTGTCTGTGTACAGCGTGCTATCCGACGATTCGTGTGGTGCTGTTCGCCCACCGTTGTAGCGTTTCGCCTGCAGCGCCGGAGTCGATTGAATGTGCCGCGCGCTTCAGGGCCGATTCCATTCGTTGCCGGAAAGGCTGGTCCGCGGAATTTTCAAACGCGACGATGCCGGCGGCGGAGTTCAGCAGTACTGCGTCGCGGACCGGACCGTGGGCACCCTGAACGATATCCCGAACTACTTGGGCGTTTGCTGCGGCTTCTCCCCCGCGCAAGTCATCGAGCGTTGCCCGTTCAAGACCAATGTCACGCGCATCGAAGGTGAATTCTTCGATCTTCCCGTTTCGCACTTCCCAGACACGGTTGGCCGCTGTGGTCGTCATTTCATCAAGGCCGTCGTCACCCCGAAATACAAGACCACGCACACCGCGCTGGGCCAGAACGCCGGCCATGATTGGCGCCATGCGCAGGTCGGAGCAGCCGATGGCTGAGGCGTTGGGAAGAGCGGGATTTGTCAGTGGTCCCATGAAGTTAAAGGCGGTCGGAACTCGCAGTTCCCTGCGGGCGCCGGCAACGTGCCGCATCGAGGGATGGAAAACGTTCGCGAAGCAAAAGGCGATGCCCACTTCGTCAAATACTTCCGAAAGCCGATCGACGGGTACATCGAGTCGTACATTGAGCGCTTCGAGGACATCAGCGGACCCGGAAGACGAGGAGGATGCTCGATTGCCGTGTTTAACGATCTTGATGCCGGCTCCGGCGCAGACTAGCGTGGACATCGTCGAAATATTCACGGTGTTCTGTCGGTCGCCACCGGTGCCTACAATGTCTAGAGTTTGTTCTTCGATGTACAAGGGTCTTGCGTTCTCGACCATGGAGTCGACTAAACCGGTCAATTCATCAACCGTCTCGCCCTTGGAGCGCAGTCCGACCAGTAGTCCTGCGATCTGTACATCGCTGGCTTGTCCGGTCATGATTTGGCCCATTGCCCAAGCGGCCTCCGTGCGCGTGAGATCCCGGCCGGAAATCACGGCCGACAAAAGATTTGGCCAGGTTGGGAACTTTTCATTTTGAGCTGTCGTTGACACCTTGTAAGCGTATCGAGGGCATGGGCAACGCTTCCACTTCATTGCGTGTCACGAAGGAAAAATCTAGGGCGCAGGTCACCCGAAAACACCCGAAAATAGGTAACAAATTCGTTGCCTAAGTGGTGTGGGAGTATGACGCGCCGTAAGCCGCTCTACGAATTGTAGAAAGACTTTCGAGCCAACTTCCCCGTGTTTCCGCGGCTCTGGGCTCTATGTGGCGTAGAAAACCTCTGTCACGCCGGTTTTGCATTGGTATATGTAGGCCGTTTAGAGACATAATGTCAGTGTGACAACTGCGACTCATGCCCCAAATACGACGGCGCACCATGCGCCGAACCGCCCAAACATGGTGTCGGTGGGAACGATGGTATGGCTCTCGAGCGAGCTCATGTTCTTCGCCGCGCTTTTTGCCATGTATTTCAGCCTTCGTGCGGCCGCCCCAGAAATGTGGGCGACTGAAACCGCGAAGTTGAACGTACCGTTCGCGCTGATCAACACCATCATCTTGGTGTCCAGCTCCTTCAGCTGCCAGCTTGGCGTTTTCCGCGCCGAAGAGTTCAAGGCCCGCCGTAGTGGCGGCGTCTTCAACGTTAAGGAATGGGGAATGATCGAATGGTTCATTCTCACCTTCATCCTTGGCGCGATCTTTGTTGCCGTGCAGGCCTATGAATACACCGAACTGGTTCACCACGGTATTGCTCTGAACTCGAACTCCTACGGTTCTGCCTTCTACATGACCACCGGCTTCCACGGCATGCACGTGCTCGGTGGCCTTATCGCCTTCTTGCTGATCATTGGCCGTGCCATGCTCGCCAAGAAGTTCGGTCACTTCGAGGCAACCGGCGGCATCGTTGTGTCCTACTACTGGCACTTCGTTGACGTCGTGTGGATCGCGCTGTTCGTGATCATCTACTTCTTGAAGTAGGCAACAAATATTCATCGGTTGCCTCCATAGAAGTAGGGCAACACCACACCAAGACAAAGTGAGGAACCAGCAAGTGAAGGCTCTTTCCAAAAAGCGCCGCCACCCGCTCGCCGCTGTGGCTCTGCTGTTGTTCGGATTGCTTATCACCGGCAGTCTCTACACCGCAGCGGGAAATATCCAGGAAGCGAAGGCGGCGGAAACTAGCACCGCTTCGCAGAGCGATATTGAGGAAGGCGGCAAGCTCTTCGTTGCCAACTGTGCCACTTGCCACGGCAAGAACGCCGAAGGGACCAACGATGGTCCGTCGCTGATCGGCGTTGGCGCCGCAGCCGTTGACTTCCAGGTCGGCACCGGCCGTATGCCGATGCAGATGCAGGGCCCACAGGCTCAGGTCAAGCCGGTCCAGTTCGACGACGAGCAGATCTCCCAGTTGGCTGCCTATGTAGCTAGCCTCGGAGCCGGCCCGGCCATCCCCGACGAGCAGTACCTCGACACTTCCGAGGGCGACGCTGCACATGGTGGCACCGTCTTCCGCGTGAACTGCGCCATGTGCCACAACGCTGCCGCTGCCGGTGGTGCGTTGACCCGCGGTAAGTTCGCACCAACGCTAACTGGTGTCGAAGAGAAGCACATTTACGAAGCCATGGCGACCGGCCCGCAGAACATGCCGGTGTTCAACGACTCGAACATCACCCCGACCGAGAAGCGTGACGTGATCACCTTCCTGAAGACCATTGAAGCTAATGGTTCTGCCGGTGGTGCCGCATTGGGTTCGTTGGGTCCTGTGGCTGAGGGTCTGTTTATCTGGACCGCTGGTCTGGGAATCGTTATCGCCTTCACCATCTGGCTGACCTCGCGTCCTTCCTAAGGCGCCCGCGGTATTAGAGCCGCGACATCACTACGTACGAAAATTCCTAAGAGAAGGATGAGAGAGAAACATGGGCGACCATAGTCACGGCAGTCCCGAAGACTCGGGCACCGTTGCTAAGGCTGACGATGTGGCTCAGGACCGTTTCCCGGATCCGGGCCTACCCCCACACCGTCCGCGTCTCGCAGATCGCGATCCGCGCGCAGCCAAGCGACACGAGCGCCAGGTAGCGCTGCTATTTACCATCTCCATCATCGGCACGCTGTTCTTCTTCGTTGCCTACTTTGTGCTGGGTCAGCTGGGCGATATGAGCTTCGCCGAGTTGCGTGTGCAGAACGCCGCGTTGGGTCTCGGTACCGCCTTTGCCATGCTCGGCATCGGTATCGGCATTGTGCACTGGGCTAAGACGCTGATGCCGGATCATGAGCTGGTGGAAGAGCGTCACGAAATCCGTCCGGAAGCAGACCGCAAGGATGCTCAGGAGATCATCGACACCGTTCTCGATGAGTCGGGCATCAAGCGCCGTCCGCTGATCCGCAACACCCTGATCGGCGCCATTGCATTGGCTCCCATTCCGGCGATCTTCATGTTCCGCGATCTTGACCGCACCGGTAACACCGCTAGCGAGATGATCGACAGCCTGCGTCACACCATGTGGGACACCGGCGTGCGTCTGACTCGCGACCCATCGGGAACCCCGATCAAGGCCGCAGATGTTCAGATCGGTTCGGCCTTCCACGTTATTCCTGAGGGTCTGAACGAAGCCGAGCAGCCACTGAACGAAAAGGCTAAGGCCGTCGTTCTGTTGATGCGCATGGACCCGAAGGAGATGAACGTCTCCCCCGGCCGCGAAGACTGGAACGTCGACGGTATCGTCGCTTACTCCAAGATTTGCACTCACGTGGGTTGCCCGATTGCACTGTACGAGCAGCACACCCACCACCTGCTGTGCCCGTGCCACCAGTCGACCTTCGACCTCGCCAACGAGTGCAAGGTTGTCTTCGGTCCGGCAGGTCACGCACTTCCGCAGTTGCCGATCGAGGTTGACGCCGAGGGCTACCTGGTAGCCAAGAGCGACTTCCATGAGCCGGTTGGCCCGAGCTACTGGGAGCGTGGTTAATCATGGCCGCAAATACCACTGAGTACACGGCAGCAACCAAGACCGGTCGCATTGCCGATTTCGTGGATTCCCGCGTTGGCGGGTCCGCGATGGTCAAGGAATTCGGCCGGAAGATCTTCCCGGATCACTGGTCCTTCATGTTTGGTGAAGTGGCGCTGTACACCTTCGTACTGCTACTGCTCTCGGGCACCTTCCTGACCTTCTTCTTCGATCCTTCGATGGCTCACGTCACCTACAACGGTAGCTACGTGCCGTTGAAGGGCGTAGGCATGTCCACCGCCATGGCTTCGACCCTGGACATCTCCTTTGATGTTCGCGGTGGTTTGTTCATGCGCCAGGTCCACCACTGGTCGGCGCTGCTGTTCGTCGCATCGGTGTCCGTCCACATGCTGCGTGTCTTCTTCACCGGCGCCTTCCGCCGCCCGCGCGAACTGAACTGGATCGTCGGTGGCGTCCTGCTCATCCTGGGTCTGGCTGCCGGCTTCACCGGTTACTCGCTGCCCGATGATCTGCTTTCCGGTAACGGTCTGCGTATTATCGATGGCGTTATGAAGGCCCTGCCGATCGCTGGTACCTACCTGTCGATGTTCTTCTTCGGTGGGGAGTTCCCGGGAGAGCACGTGATTCCACGTCTCTACTCGCTGCACATCATGATCGTTCCGGCCATGATCCTGCTGATGGTTGCCATCCACTTGTTCATGGTTGTCGTGCACAAGCACACCCAGTACCCCGGCCCGGGTCGCACCAACAACAACGTTGTCGGTTTCCCGGTTGGTCCGGTGTACGCAGCGAAGGCCGGTGGCTTCTTCTTCATCGTCTTCGGCATCATCGCGCTGATCTCCGGCCTGTTCCAGATCAACCCAGTGTGGAACTACGGTCCTTATGACCCGTCGCCGGTGTCGGCCGGTACCCAGCCTGACTGGTACATCGGCTTCGTCGATGGCGCCCTGCGTTTGATGCCAGGTGTCTTGGGTAACTTCAGCTTCGAATGGGTTATTCCGTTCCCGTGGGGTGACAACACCCTGATCCTGAACGTGCTACTCCCCGCGCTGGTTCCTGCCGGTGCCTTGTTCGCAGTGATGTTTGCTTGGCCGTGGATCGAGCGTTGGGTTACCAAGGACAACCGCGAACACCACCTGCTGGATCGTCCGCGTAACGCCCCGTTCCGCACCGCCGTTGGCGTTGCCGGTGTGGTGTTCTACTCGGTCATGTGGGCTGCCGCATCCTCCGACTTGATCGCGACCCACTTCCATGTGTCGCTGAACGATGTCACCTACTGGTTGCGTACGCTGTTCTTCCTCGGCCCAGTGGTTGCGTTCTTCCTGACCCGCCGTATTTGCCTGTCGCTGCAGCGCAAGGACCGCGAGATCGTGTTGCACGGCCGCGAGGCTGGCATCATCGAGATGTCGCCGGAGGGCGGCTTCTCGGAGAAGCACGAGCAGGTCGACGTGTACCGCCGTTACGTACTGACGAACTTCAACGATCGTCAGTACATCCCGGCAGAACCAGATGCAGCCGGACACATCTCCCGCAAGGAGAAGCGTCGCGCGAAGATCTCGAAGTTCTTCTTCGAGGATCGTGTTGCCCCGGTGACCCCGTCCGAGCTGGAAGCCGCTCACGCGGCACACGGCCACCACGAGGTCGAGGGCGACAAGAAGTCTGAGTCGCTCGAGAGCTAAGCTCTCACCGCATTAGTCACAAAGAGAGGGACCCGCATTGCGGGTCCCTCTTTTGTATGCTCTGGACGTGATTCAGGATCGCAGGTCGATCCGAAAAGTGGTCGCTCCATGGTTGTGCAGTCCGCCTCCGAGTGCGAGTCCTGCTACCGCTGACGCAAACCAACCCCGACTCCCCTACAGTCACGTGTCAGGTCCTCGGTGGAGCCGTTCATGGGCCCTCTGAGGCCATCATGGTTACTTAGGTCGCCACGCCACCGGGATGTAGCAACTAGGGCCTCTGCGAAGAAACTGCGCGGTGCTCGACATGGACCGAGTGGCGCACCAGTGGCCCGCCAAGGCCTTCGAGATCAATAACCAGAAACCAAGGTCCTGAGCTCGGTACTCGTAGTCGGAAGGGCGCTTTACGGGCGACTGATTCCCGCGCGCTGTATTCGACACCATCTTGGAAAGCCGCGAAATTTTCGGGATCCATGAGCCGAACGTTGGCCGGTCGGCTCAACGTAATCACCAATGTGCTGCCGCGTTCGAGATGCTCCCAGTGATACTCGGCAAATTTACGCTCTGTCATACCGTTAGCCTCTCATGAGAGCGATTTGGTCTGCCCTAGGCATTCTCGCGCGCCCCGGTGTCTCATTTCCTACCGCCGGTCGATACCAGAAGTACGTGGAGACATCAGCGCACCACCCACTTGTTGGTGCCCGTGGCAGTTTGAGAAGTCACACGAGTGGCTGTCGCGATAGGTCGACACCAGAAGATCCTGCTCCCCCGTGCCCAAAAAGCTCTAGACGTCTCTCTACGGGGTGCAGAAGGTTAGAAAGTGTCAGAGTAGCGTGGCGTACCGGTCCCGAGGCGCTGTAGCGGCACAAAGAGCTTGTAGCGATCCGAACGATACAGCGAGACCGAATAGTCGGCCAGCCGTTCGCCGATGTAGGCGTAACGAGTGATCTGCAGCAAGGGGAAACCCGGCTCAACACCCAACAGATCGGCCTGGCTGTGGCTAGCGGCGCGACTCTCGACCTGGTCCTCGCCCCACTCCAGCAACAGGCCATAACGCTCATGAAGCGCTTGATAGAGCTTGGACGGCGGAGGGCCATCGATAAAGCCCGGCACGAGGTCGGCGGGCATATAGTTCTCGTCAAGGCTCATAGGTGTGCCATCGGCCAGCAGGAGGCGCTTGAAGCGTACGACGGGCTGTCCCTCGTCGATCATCAACTGAGCGGCCAAGTGCCCGGACGCCTTGATGGTGTCGAACTTCAACACATGTGCATCCGGCACCATGCCGCGACGCATCATGTCTTCGCTGTAGGAGTGTAGCCGGACGCGGAGATCCATCTTTTCGGGCACCACAAAGGTCCCGATCCCCACGACGCGCTTGAGCACCTGCTCATCGACAAGTGCGTCAATGGCATGGCGAATGGTCTTGCGGGCCACGCCAAAGTGCTCGGACAATTCACGTTCGGGTGGTAGCCGGTATCCGGGCTGGCAAGCCTCACGAGCATGCGTTTTCAGGATCTCGCGGATCTGCTTGTACTTGCTCAGAGGACTCTCCGGATCCAGTCCTTCGGTGACCGGTGGCTGAGGTACATGCCGCATGATTTACCTGACTTGTCGTAGTGCGTTAAATGCCGAAACGGGGTGGCAAGAACTATCTTGCCACCCCGTTACCGGAATTTACTTAGTGGGCGTGATCGCCACGGCTGTACTCGTAGACCCAGCCGGTCACACCGACGATGGCCAGGCCAGCGCCGATGTAGAAGACCCACCAACCCACGGCCAGGCCGAGGAAGGAGATCGCAGCAGCTGCGGCCAACACCAGCGGCCACCAGCTCCACGGGGAGAACATGCCAATTTCGCCGGCGTTCTCGTGGATTTCGCCATCGAGGCGGTCCTCGGGACGAGCACCAACGCGCTTAGCGGTGAACAGCAGGTACCAACCAACCATGGCGGACAGGCCCACCAGCATCAGCAGGGCCAGTACGCCGACCCACTCGCTCCAGTTAGTCATGTATCCATACACGACCGCGACCGGTGCGAAGAAGAAGACTCCACCCAAGAAGATCCAGGATTCGATTTTCACCGTTACACGTCCTTCTGATCAGCCGGGCCAAAGATCTTGGCGGCCGGTGCGGATGGGGTTGCGCGGCCAGACAATTCCGGGTGGTGCAGATCCAGCGCAGGGCGCTCGGAACGAATACGCGGAATCGAGTGGAAGTTGTGGCGTGGCGGCGGGCAAGAAGTTGCCCACTCCAGCGAAGCACCGAAGCCCCACGGATCGTCAACTTCAACCTTCTTGGCGCTACGTGCGGTGATCCAAACGTTCCAGAAGAACGGAATCAGTGACATACCCAGGATGAAGGCGAAGACGGTCGATACCTGGTTCATGGTGGTGAAGCCATCTTCCGGCATGTAGTCGGCGTAACGACGTGGCATACCCATAACGCCCAGCCAGTGCTGGATCAAGAAGGTGCCGTGGAAGCCGATGAACAGCAACCAGAAGTGGATCTTGCCCAGGCGCTCGTTGAGCATCCGGCCGGTCCACTTGGGCCACCAGAAGTAGAAGCCAGCGAACATTGCGAAGACCACGGTACCGAAGACCACGTAGTGGAAGTGAGCAACCACGAAGTAGGAGTCGGAGACATGGAAGTCAAGTGCCGGAGCCGAGAGGATAATACCGGTCAGACCACCGAAGAGGAAGGTGATCATGAAGCCAATGCTCCAGAGCATCGGGGTTTCGAAGGTAATCGAACCGCGCCACAGGGTACCGATCCAGTTGAAGAACTTCACACCGGTCGGAACCGCGATCAGCATGGTCATGAAGCCGAAGAACGGAAGCATGACGGCACCGGTCACGTACATGTGGTGAGCCCACACGGAGGCGGACAGTGCGGCAATTGCAATGGTTGCGAAGACCAGACCCTTGTAACCGAAGATCGGCTTACGGCTGAAGACCGGGAAGATCTCGGAGACGATACCGAAGAACGGCAGCGCGATGATGTACACCTCGGGGTGACCGAAGAACCAGAACAGGTGCTGCCACAAGACGGCGCCACCGTTATCGGGGTCGAAGATGTGTGCACCGAAGCGACGGTCCGCGCCCAGGGCGAACAGTGCGGCTGCCAGCGGCGGGAAGGCCATGAGCACCAGGATCGAGGTGATCAGGGTGTTCCAGGAGAAGATCGACATGCGCCACATGGTCATACCCGGTGCGCGCAGGCAGATGATCGTGGTAATGAAGTTGACCGCACCAAGGATGGTACCGAAGCCCGACAGGCCCAGACCGAAGACCCACAGGTCGCCACCGATACCCGGGGAGAACGTGGTGTTCGACAGCGGTGCGTAGGCGAACCAACCGAAGCTAGCTGCACCCTGCGGGGTGAGGTAGCCGGCCACAGCGATGGTCGAACCGAAGGAGAAGAACCAGAAGGCCAGTGCATTCAGTCGCGGGAAGGCCACATCGGGCGAGCCGATCTGCAGCGGCATCATCACGTTAGCGAAGCCGGCGAACAGCGGCGTTGCGAACATCAGCAGCATCACGGTGCCGTGCATCGTAAACAGCTGGTTGTACTGTTCCTTGGTCTGCAGGATCTGCATACCTGGTTCGAACAACTCTGCACGGATCAACAGCGCCATAACGCCACCGATGCAGAAGAAGAGGAACGACATGACCAGGTACATGTACCCGATCTTCTTGTGGTCGGTCGAAGTGATGTAGTCGACGAAGAGGCGACCCTTGGACTTCGGAACCACGGATGGTGCGATCGCACGAGCGTCGTCTGTAGCGTATTCAAACGTCGTCATGATCGATTACTCCCCTTCCCCGTGAGCGCCGTTTTCTCCGGCGGTGGAGTTCACCTTGTTCGGCTTGCGGTCGTACTCCTCGCCGAGGTGTCCATCGTCGAGCTTGGCGAGCTGGGCCTTGAACTCGGCCTCGTCGACAACCTTGACGTTGAAGAGCATCTCGGAGTGGTACTCACCGCACAGCTCGGCGCACTTGCCGTCGTAGGTGCCCTCAACCTGAGGAGTCAGGTAGATGTGGTTGGTGCGACCCGGGATCATATCCAGCTTCTGCAGGAAGGCTGGGACCCAGAACGAGTGGATGACGTCGCGGCTGTTCAGCTGCAATTCAACACTCTTACCTGCCGGCAGGTAGAGGGTCGGAAGCGAATCGCGCACGCCTTCGGAGCCGTCCTTGTTCAGGTGAGCCTGCTCACCGGAGAAGTACTTCTGCTGACCCTGGTAGTCATAGTTGAAGTCCCAGGACCACTGCTTGGCTCGAACGTCGACAACAAGCTCGGAATCAACCTTGGTGTTGATTTCCTTTTCGAGGTTGTTGTTAAAGCTAAAGAAGACCAACACCATCACCAAGGGAACGGCGGTGTAGAAGATCTCCAATGGCAGGTTGTAGCTCATCTGACGCGGGTAACCAGTGTCGGACTTGCGACGGCGGTAGGCGACGATGCACCACAGCATCAGGCCCCAAGTCAAAATACCGATGATAATCACGGCGAGCCACGAGTGCGTCCAGAAATCCTGAATCGCACCGGTGTGGTTGGTGGTGTCACGCTCCACGTTTGGGAGCCAACCCCGTTTAGCCTCCGCTGAACATCCCGTCAACAGCAATGCGCCGGTGCCAACTAAAGCCAGGACTTTGGCTTTAGCAGACCCGCGACTGCCGGTTCGGTCTTGCGAACTCACAGACGGCCCTTCCTCTTTGTTGGTGCAGAATGTGGTCTTCATAAGTCACCCCGCATTTACAGGTTGCACGGTGAGGTGGCTCACGAAGCGAAACATAGTTTTACTACTTAATGTAGAGCTTACCCTCTTGGGGCCCAGAATGCAGAAAAACACCGCTGCCCGACCGAGATTTTTCATCAACGGTCGAGTAGCGGTGTTAGTTCCCGCGGCCTTTAGTGGAAGGAGTCACCGCAAGCGCATGAGCCCGAAGCGCTTGGGTTATCGATGGTGAAGCCCTGCTTGGCGATGGTGTCCTCAAAATCGATGGAGGCGCCGGCCAGGTATGGAACGCTCATCTTGTCCACGATGACCTCGACGCCGTCGAAGTCACGGACGGCGTCACCGTCGAGCACGCGCTCATCGAAGTACAGCTGGTAGATCAGACCGGAGCAGCCACCTGGCTGCACGGCGATACGAAGGCGTAGATCGTCGCGGCCCTCCTGCTCGAGCAACGAGCGCACCTTTTCGGCGGCGACGTCACTGAGCTTCACATCGTGGCTTGGCAACTCGGTTGGGTCGCCCTTCACGTCATTGGCTGCTGCAGTCATGATTTTCCTCCCATACTGCTCATGCTGATTCGAGTCCTTGGTAGGTGTAACGCCGGGACCGAACATTTTCTTCCTTCTATCCTACGGGCCACGCTTCCCATCTGGGCAGAGCGCGTTCCGTTATATGACGCGAGTCATAGTCCTTGGGCGTTGATGCGCGCCAACAGAAGGGCTTCGGCGATGATGGCATTTTTGAAATCGCCAAGGTGCAGTGATTCATTCGCCGAGTGCGCGCGCGAATCCGGATCTTCCACGCCGGTCACCAAGATTTGCGCCTCCGGAAAGACCTCGGAGAGGTCGGCGATGAAAGGAATTGAACCGCCCAGTCCCATGCTGACCGGTTCGCAGCCCCACGCGTTCGCCAGAGCCCATTGCGCGATTTGTGTTGACTTGGTGCCTTCGGCGGCCCGATAGGCGCTGCCGGCCTCGGTGCCTTCAAAACCAACTTCGGCCCCGCGCAGGTCCACGCTGCGCACATGCGCTTCGAGTGCCTCAAGCGCCTTGTGCGGGTCCTGACCTGGTGCCAGTCGCATCGATACCTTGAAGCGCACCTGCGGAATCAGGGTGTTCGAAGATTGCGCGACGGCGGGCATGTCCAGCCCGATTACGCTCAGTGCCGGCTTGTGCCAGAGGCGATCGGTGAGCTTGCCTTCACCGGCAAGCTCCACGGAATCGAGGATGCCGCTATCCCGGCGGAAATCAGCTTCGGCGAAATCGACCTCCGCGGACTCGAAAGAACGTAGGCCGGCCACGGCCACATTGCCCTTTTCGTCATGGAAGCTGCTGATCAATTTCGCTGCCAATAGCGGTGCGTCCAATACCGGGCCACCAAACATGCCCGAATGCACCGCGTGGTTCATGGAGCGCACGGTGATCTCCGCGGCCGCCATGCCACGAAGCGAGGAGGTCAATGCCGGAGTTCCCACGGCCCAGTTCGACGAGTCTGCCACGATAATCAGATCGGCCTTGAGCTTATCCTGATGGGCTTCGAGGAAGTTGCGGAACGATGGCGACCCGGCCTCCTCCTCCCCCTCGATGAAGTAGGTGACGCCGACGCCGAAGTCCTCGCACAGGCTCAATACGGCGCGCATGGCCGCGACGTGCACCATGATCCCGGCCTTGTCGTCGGCCGCGCCGCGACCATAGAGACGCCCGTTGATTTCGGTGGCTTCGAAAACCGGGGTGTTCCAGTCGGCTTCGTTGCCCGGGGGCTGCACATCGTGATGCGCGTACAGCAACACCGTTGGTTTACCCGGCTGGGCCGCACGACGGGCTACGACGGCCGGGCTACCGAGGCTTCCACTATCGGTAGGTTCGCGCAGAATTTCAATGTTGTCCATGCCTGCTGTTTCGGCCAGTTGGGCCACAGCCTGGGCGCTGCGTTCGAGGTTTTCAGGATCGAACGATTCCCACGCAATGGCTGGGATCGAGACGAGGTGGCGTAATTCATCGACGATGCCGGTAAAGGATTGATCGACCTGGACCCGCAAGGCTTCGAGATCGATGCCATGGGTGGTGGCATCGACGGTAGAGAAATTAGTCATAGCTTTAGCCTAGCAATGGACAATGCCTTCGATGCGAAATAGCCCACAGGTGCCGGTAGGATGGTGGGGTGTTTGGTCGTAAAAAGGAAGATCCCCAGTCGCAGGCAAGTGCCGAGCCGACTCAGCCCGTAGATCCCACGGCTGGTGACGGACGTAAGTCCGGTCCGACGCCGAAACGAAGCGCTCAGCAGTCGCAGCGTCAGCGTCCGCTGGTGCCCACGGACCGCAAGCTCGCCAAGGAGCAGGAGCGTAAGCGGCGTATGGAGGCCCAGGAGCGCCTGCGTTTGGCTAATGAGACCGGTGACGAGCGCTACCTGTTGCCGCGTGATCAGGGTCCACAGAAACGCTATGCCCGTAATTTCGTCGACTCTCGCTGGATGTTCAGCGAATTCATGATGTTCTTGATCTTCGGGTTCCTTATTGCCTCGTTGATCTTCGGTAATAACCTCGTCGTTCAGGTCAATATCCAATTTGCCCTGTGGATCGTGTTGGCCATTGTGATCCTTGAACTGATCGTCACCACGATCATGCTCAAGAAGCGTCTAATCGCGAAGTACGGATCGCTGGATCGCGGGGTTCGGATGTACGCCGCGATGCGTGCCATGCAGTTCCGCAAGCTGCGTCTGCCAAAGCCTCAGGTCAAGCGCGGCGAATCTTTCGACTCTTAATCAGCTTCTCGCAAGCAAAAGGGGCGGCTTTTGGCCGCCCCTTTGCTTTACCCAACGTGCAGCCTGTACGCGCAGATACAAAACAGGGACCTTGTTGAGTCAACAACAAGGCCCCTGTTTTGTAGAGTCGGATACTACTTCAAAAGTTCTGCCAGCTCGCGGTTGATCGTGCGGGCCCAGAAGGGTCCTTCGTATAAGAACGCGGTGTAGCCCTGCACCAGATCGGCGCCCGCCTCCAGACGCTCCTTCACGTCCGCGGCGGTTTCTACGCCGCCCACCGAAATGATGGCCATTTCTTCCGGAACCAACTGGCGGACCTGGCGTAGCACCTGTAGCGAGCGCTCCTTGAGTGGGGCACCCGATAGACCGCCAGCACCAATCTCCTCAACCGTGGCGCCGTCACTTCGCAGGTTCTCGCGACCGATGGTGGTGTTGGTGCAAATGATGCCATCAAGCTTCAGGTCGGTGGCCAAGGCCGCCACCTCAGCGACGTCGTCATCGCTGAGATCCGGCGCGATTTTCACCAGCAGCGGCACATGTCGGCCGGCTACTTCATCGGCGAGGGCCCCAACTTCACTCAGCAGCGGGTGCAGGGATTCAACACTCTGCAGCAGGCGAAGTCCCGGCGTATTCGGGCTGGAGACGTTAACCACGAGGTAGTCGGCGTGGATCGCCAAGTAACGGGTCGAGGTCAGGTAATCCCCCACCGCATCTTCAAGCTCCACCACCTTGGTTTTGCCAATGTTGACACCGACGACGGGACGCACCCCGTCATACTCCTTGGCCAGTCGAGCGCGTGCCGCGGCCACGCGGGCCGAAACTTCTTGTGCCCCATCGTTGTTGAAGCCCATCCGGTTGATGACCGCGCGGTCCTCGACCAGACGGAACAAGCGGGGGCGCTCGTTGCCCGGCTGGCTCTGCCCGGTGATCGTCCCGATTTCAATGTGACCGAAGCCAAGATCGCTTAGTGCCTCGATCCCGTTCGCTCCCTTATCGAAGCCGGCAGCCAAACCGAAGGGTGAGGGGAAATCAATGCCGAGCACCGTGCGGCGCAGCGAGGGGTCCGGGGCGAAGAAAGATCGTGCCGCCTTGGTCAGGCCCACCCGCTGGGCGATTTTGATGGCGTTGAAGGCCAGGTGGTGTGCCTGTTCCGGGTCCATCTTGGTGAACAGGTGCTTAAAAACCAGTGGGTAGATGCGCATGACTTCTATTTTCCGTGCCGCAACGCATCCAGACAAACTCGCGACGGCTAGGCTACACGGTATGAGGCATGTCAGCGCATCACCCACCAGACAGTGGCCGGACTTTGCGAAATCAACTGACCCCGGGCAGTGGGTCGATGATCCGCTAGGTGACGGCTTTAGCTATACGACCCTTCCGTTGCGTGACGATGGCGATGCGCCCACGCTGGCGACCCTGGTACGCTACCGCCGCACCGGTTTCAAGCGACTGCTCGATCGCCCGCGTGCCGTCGTGCTCAGTGTGCACGGGTGGAGCGACTATTTTTACAATCCCGAGCTGGCGCACTTCTACGCCGGGCAGCATGTGGCGTTCTATGCCTTGGATCTGCGTCGTTTTGGGCGCAGCCTTCGGGTGGAGCACGAACTTCCCGGATTCGTCAGTGACCTCAGAATCTATGACGAGGAACTGGCCGCCGCCTTGGAGATCATCGAGGCGGAGCATCCAGGACTGCCGCTCGTGCTCCATGGGCATTCACTGGGCGGATTGGTCTTGTGCCTCTGGCTGGCGCGCACCGGCCTAAGTGCCACCGGGCTGGTCCTGAACTCGCCCTGGCTAGAGTTTCAAGGCACCGCTTTCTTGCGCGCCCCGATGAAGGGGCTGCTCGAGGCGATGGCTCGCGGAAACCCAAGGCGCAAACTGCGGCTACCCGAAGTCGATACCTATTGGCGGTCGATGAGTGCCGAAGGCGAAGGCTGGTGGGACCTGCACCGCGTGTGGCGCCCGATGAAAGCGTTCCCGGCCACCGCTGGATGGCTCAGTACGGTGCTTGAAGGGCACGCAGTGATCGCCAAGGGTTTGGCCTTGGAGCTGCCGATTTTTGTGGCCACCAGTAAACGGACGCACTTTTCTCTTCAATATGCATCCGACATTCAATCCACCGACTCGGTGATTGATGCGGTGCAGACGCGCGCCCGCGCCCTGCACCTAGGTTCGCTGGTTACGCTGTGCACCATCGAATCGGCCATGCACGATGTATTCGCGTCGGCGCCCGAGCCACGCGCCGAAGCGTACCGAAGCTTGAGTCGCTGGTTACCGATGGCCCTGGGCTAGGCCTTCGCGACCTTATCCACGGCTCCCCCGTAGCGACGATCACGCTGTGCATACTGTTCCACGGCCTTGTACAAGGTGCCGCGATCGACATCTGGCCACAGCTCATCGAGAAAGACGAACTCGGCGTAGGCCGACTGCCAGAGCAGGAAGTTGCTGGTACGTTGCTCCCCCGAGGTACGCATGAAAAGGTCCACGTCCGGAAGCTCGGGAGCGTGTAGGTATTTGGCAATGGTTTTCTCGGAGACCGCCGAGGCCTTGAGCCGGCCAGCGGCAACGTCTTGGGCAATGAGCCCCATCGCATCGGCGATCTCGGCGCGCCCTCCATAGTTCACGCACATGGTCAACTGGCAGCCGAGATTGTCTTTGGTCAGTTCCTCGGCCACCTTCAGTTCCCGAATAACCGACTTCCACAATCGCGGTTCGCGTCCCGACCAGCGGATCCGCACTCCCCAGGAGTTCAAGGTGTCACGTTGGCGGCGCAACACATCCCGCGAAAAGCCCATGAGGAATCGCACCTCGTCCGGGCTCCGCTTCCAGTTTTCGGTGGAGAACGCGTAAACGGAAACGTATTTGATCCCCAGTTCCACGGCGCCGGCGAGCACATCCAGAAGTGCTGCCTCGCCCGCTCGGTGTCCCTCGGTCCGCGGCAACCCCCGTTGATTCGCCCAGCGACCGTTGCCATCCATCACGATCGCCACATGTTCGGGCACCAATTCTGCGGGAATCCGCGGCGCCTGCAGCTGCTCGGGATGAGCAAAGGGTTTCACCGGTCCACGTTGGCCGGTGATCGGGGCAAGTTTCTTCACGTTCTCTCCACATGACGTAGCGACTTCACGGCACGTTCTAGGTGCCACTGCAGATAATTGGCCACAATCTCGGCGGCCTGATCGATGGCCCTGGGACCGGCCTGCGCGACCGCGGCCCAGTCTCCGGTGAGTAGGGCCTGCAGGTAGGCGACCGTGACCGGATGCGGCGACAGTGAACCGGCCGGACGACAGTTAGCGCACACCACACCGCCCAGCGGGATATTAATCGCCTGATGAGGTCCCGGCGCGCCACAGCGAACGCAGTCGGTAAAGCTCGGAGCCCATCCGGCAATGGCCAGCGCCCGCAGAATATAGGAATCTAGCACCGCTCCGGGGCGTACCTCGTGCCGGGCCAGTAGTGCGATGGCTCCGTGCAGGAGCCGATACTGTGCCGCGGTCGAGTCCGAGTCGGCTTCGGCGAGACGTTCGGCGGTTTCCGCCATTGCGTGTGCCACCGTGTAACTGGCATAGTCCGCGACCAAACGTTGGCCGTAGGGGTGGCGTAGCTGGGCCTGTGAAATCGTGTGTAGCGTGCGGCCTATGACGATCTGTGCGTCCACTTCCATAAATGGTTCGAGGGTAGCCCCAAGCCGCGAGGTGGTACGCCGAACACCCTTTGCGACGGCACGCACCATCCCATCGGGAGTCATCAGCGTGATGATGCGGTCGGCCTCCCCCAACTTATGGGTACGCAGCACAATCCCGCGGGTGCGGTAGCTGCGCGCGGCAAAACCTGTTCTGGACACAGGCCCTATTCTCCCACCGAAAGCCGTCCACGAAAAAACCCGCTGCCGCTATCCCACCATCGGTGGCGAAGCGGCAGCGGGTCAGCGCGCCAAAGTCTTATTCGGCGGCGTCGCGAATCGCGCGGTTCACGGCCGAAACGACGGCCTTCAGCGAGGCCAAGGTGGTGTTGGCGTCCAAGCCGACGCCCCACAGAATGCGGTCACCTACGGCGCACTCGACGTACGCGGCCGCCTGAGCGTTGCCGCCTTCGCTGAGCGCATGCTCGGTGTAGTCCAGCACGCGCAGGTCCACGCCGTCGTCATTGAGCAGCTTCACCAGCGCCGAAATTGGGCCGTTGCCGGTGCTGGAACGCTCGTGGGCCACACCGTCGATGAGCAGCTTGGTGTGCAGCGTGAAGCTGCCATCCTCGCTGGACTCCGCGGTGGCCGAGGCGATCCGGTAGTAGCCCCATGGTTCCATCTCCGAGCCCTCGGCCGACGGCAGGTACTCATCCTGGAAAACGTTCCAAATGGTGGCCGAGGAAACCTCGCCGCCTTCGGAATCGGTCTTGCGCTGAATGACCCCGGAGAATTCAATCTGCGCACGACGGGGCAAATCCAAGGAGTAGTCGTTCTTCAACAGGTAGGCCACGCCGCCCTTGCCGGACTGCGAATTCACGCGAATCACGGCCTCGTAGCTGCGTCCAATATCCTTCGGGTCAACCGGCAGGTACGGTACCGCCCAGGTGATCTCGTTAATATCCTTGCCCTGAGCCGCGGCCTTGGCCTCCATGGCCTCCAGGCCCTTCTTGATGGCGTCCTGGTGCGAACCGGAGAACGCGGTGAAGACGAGGTCGCCACCGTAGGGGCTACGCTCCGGTACCGGCAACTGGTTGCAGTATTCGACCGTGCGGCGGATGTGGTCCATATTGGAGAAGTCGATCTCCGGGTCGATCCCCTGCCCGAAGAGGTTCATCCCCAACGTGATCAGGTCGACGTTACCGGTGCGCTCCCCGTTGCCGAACAGGCAACCCTCGATACGGTCGGCGCCGGCCAGGTAGCCCAGCTCCGCGGCGGCCACACCGGTGCCACGGTCGTTATGTGGGTGCAGCGAGAGGATGATCGATTCACGATTCGCCAAATTCCGGTGCATCCACTCGATGGAATCGGCGTACACGTTCGGGGTCGCCATTTCCACGGTGGCTGGCAGGTTCAAGATCACCTTACGCTCGACGCTGGCCTCCAAGACCTCGGCAACCTCGTCGCAAATGCGCTTAGCGAATTCCAGTTCGGTACCGGTGAAGGACTCCGGGGAGTACTCGTAGGTGATCCGCGTGCCGGTCAGCTGCTCTTCGTACTTCTTGCACAAGCGGGCGCCCTGCAGGGCGATGTCCACGATGCCGTCCTCATCCTGGCGGAAGACCACCTCACGCTGCAGGATCGAGGTCGAGTTGTACAGGTGCACGATGGCCTGCTTGGCGCCTTCGAGCGCCTGGAAGGTGCGCTCGATCAGGTGCTCACGGGACTGGGTGAGCACCTGGATGGTCACATCGTCCGGAATCCGGTTCCGCTCGATGAGCTGACGCACAAAGTCGAAGTCGGTCTGCGAGGCGGAAGGGAATCCAACTTCGATTTCCTTGTACCCCATCTGCACCAACAGGTCGAACATCTTGTGCTTACGTTCCGGGCTCATGGGGTCGATCAGTGCCTGATTGCCGTCGCGCAGATCGACGGCGCACCAGCGCGGAGCCTTGGTGATGTACTTGTCCGGCCAGGTGCGATCCGGCAGATTTACCTGGATTTGGTCCTGAAACGGGACGTACTTATGGATAGGCATTTTTGAAGGTTTTTGTACGTGCTGCATGGTTACTCTCCCCGGGGCGTAGAAATCACGATGAAATGGGGCCAGATATGAACTACTCCGCAACGAGGGCTTGGCCAGGAACCACTAACGGTCCGTTGGATCCTCGCAGCGGCTAAGTAGGAGTAGTAGCGTCAAATGCACGTGGTAAGCATATCGCTGTAAATTCTTCAGCACGGAACTTATTGCGTGATCGTGTCACATTGTGGACACGCTGGCCTCAGATGCGGGCTGGACAGCGTGCACGGCGCGGTTCACACTGAAGCAATATCACGCGTGGGGTGCGGAATGCGAGCGCTCATTGTAGGTGCAGGGATTGCGGGACTGGTCGCCGCACGCCAGCTCGGCCTAACCGGCTGGCAAGTTACGGTGCTCGAACGCAGCGGCGGCCCCCGGCCAGAGGGCTACATGATGGATTTCTTTGGTCCCGGAGTGCTGGCCGCCGAGCATATTGGTCTAGCCGGGCGCATGCGGGAGGCCGCCTACGATGTGGACGCCGCATGCTACGTGGATCCCGTGGGCTAGGAAACCGGGCGACTCAATTACCGTTCCTTCCAGCGCCTGGCCGGTGGGAAAGTCTTCAGCCTGATGCGCCCAGATCTAGAGGCCGTGGCTCGCCGGGCCCTGGGGGATGTGCCAGCGGGGCGAATCAATTTGCACTACGGGCGCACGGTTCAGAGTGTCGAAAACGCGCAAGCCGGTGTCGCCTTGCACTGTGCAGAGCGGTCCGGGATCTTTCGTGGTGACGTGCTCATCGGTGCCGACGGGTTGCATTCCACGGTACGCCGCGAAGTTTTCGGGCCCGACAGCTCATATTTCCTTGATCTGGGGATGCGGGCGGCAGCCTATATCGTGACCGATCCTGAACTGAACGCCAGGATCCGCGATACTTTTATACTCACCGACAGCGTGGGGCGAAGCGCCGGCTATTACGCCCTGAGCGACGGTCGGGTGGCGGTCTTTCTGGTCTATCGCCCGCGGGCACAGGATTGCGATAAACCCACCCGGCAGATTCTTCGCGAGCAGTTCGACGGTTTGGGGCGCGAGACTGATCGTCTCCTTGAGCTATGCCCGGAGCGTCCCTATGACGATGCGGTGGCGCAGATCCTGATGCCCCGGATTTTCGCCGGTCGCACGCTCTTGCTCGGCGATGCCGGCGGTGCCGTCTCCCTATTGGCCGGGCAGGGTGCCTCGCTGGCGATAGCCGGTGCAGCAAATCTGGGTGATGAACTTGGCCAGCTCAGCGACCCCGACCGGGTGCCAGCGGCTGTGGCTGACTTTGCTACGAGCTGGTTGCCGGTGATTCGGCAGGCGCAGGCTTCCGGACGTCGGGCGGCGCGCAGTTTCTTGCCGCGTAACCGGTGGCAGCAGTTGCAACGCCGGGTGATCCTTAAAGCGACAAATCTGCCTGGCCTTGAAAAGATCGTGGCCCGGCAGATTGTGGCGCGGTTAGCGAAATAACCGCAGGTTTAGAAGCCCAAACGTCCTAGCTGCTTCGGATCGCGCTGCCAGTCCTTGGCAACCTTCACATGCAGGTCCAAGTACACCTTGGTGCCCAAGAGGGCCTCGATCCCCTTGCGGGCGTTGGTGCCCACCTCGCGCAATCGCGAACCACCGCGGCCAATGACAATGGCTTTTTGGCTGGGGCGCTCCACATACAGCGAGACATGGACATCGAGCATGGGGTTGTTTTCGCTGCGGCCCTCACGCGGCAACATTTCCTCAACCACCACAGCCAACGAGTGCGGCAATTCGTCACGCACACCCTCCAGGGCGGCCTCGCGCACCAGTTCGGCGACCATGATGGACTCCGGTTCGTCGGTCAGCTCGCCATCCGGGTACAGCGGCGGGCCCAAGGGCAGCTGTTGGACAAGAACATCGGCCACCTCCTTGACCTGGAATTCGCTCACCGCCGAGACCGGGACGATCGCGGCGAAGCCCTCGGGACCAAAGTTCTGGCTACCAAGCTCGGTCACGGCCAGCAACTGGGCGGCCAATTGCTCACGATCGACCAGATCGGCCTTGGTTACGATGGCGATAATCGGTTTGCGCTGCAGCTGGGCCAGTTGGGTGGCGATAAACCGGTCACCCGGGCCGATCTTCTCGTTGGCCGGAATGCAGAACCCGATCGCATCAACTTCAGAGAGGGTCTCGGCCACCAAGTCGTTCAGTCGCTGACCCAGGAGCGTGCGGGGGCGGTGCAAACCGGGGGTGTCGACCAGCACCAGCTGGGCGTCGTCGCGGTGCACGATGCCGCGAATGGTGTGCCGGGTGGTTTGCGGCTTCGCGGAGGTGATTGCGACCTTCTGGCCTACGAGCGCGTTGGTCAGCGTGGACTTGCCGGCATTGGGGCGTCCCACGAACGAGGTGAACCCCGATCGGTAGTCTTCCGGCCATCCCCCACTGGGTAGCAATTTTCCGTTATCGCTCATCTGTTGAGTCCTCATCGTTCTGCGTATCGTCGGAGGCGGCGTTCTCGAGCCGCTCTACATGGATCTTTCCAATGCGGTTTCGGCGACCGGCAAGGGTCGCCACGGTAAGCCGTAGCCCGTAAATCTCTGCCGTGGATCCGAGCACCGGAACAGATTCCAACGCCTTGGAGAGCAAGCCGCCGACGGTGTCGACGTCTTCTTCCTCGATCTCCATATCCAGATGCTCGGCCAGATCGTTTACATTCGTTGCCGCCATCACAAAGTAGGAACCGTCCGGGTTGTCTATGATCTCAAACTTTGCTCGATCGTATTCGTCGTCGATCTCACCGACGATCTCCTCGAGCAGATCCTCCATGGTGATCAGACCCGCCGTACCACCGTACTCGTCGATCACGATCGCCAGGTGGATGGATTCCATTTGCAGTTCCTGGAGCAGATCGGCAGCGGACTTCGACTCCGGAACGAAGCGCGCCTCGCGGGCCAGTTCGCTCAACTCCATCTTTTCCTGCAGGCCGTGGACCTCGCGGATCACGTCCTTGAGGTAGATGATGCCGCGCACATCGTCGTTGTCCTCGCCCACCAGCGGGATCCGTGAAAAGCCCGAGGCGATGAATAGCTCCACCGCCGTGGCCACGGTATCTTCGGGGGTCAACACGACCATGTCGGTACGTGGCACCATCACCGCGCGCACATGGGTTTCTTCAAGATCGATAACCGAGGAGATCAGCTCGGCCGACTCCTCGTCCAAACCTTCGCCTTCACTGGCTCGATCGACGATATCGCGCAGAAGTTCTTTGCCCAGATACCCTTCGTCGTCCCCGATGGCGCCCGGGCTCAATGCCTTACCGATGGAGGCCAGCCAGTCGCTGACCGGCCCGAGCACCACCCGGAGGGCGCGTACCAGAGGCGCGGTGCTCCGCACGACCGTGCGCGCATTGGAGCGCCCATAGCGGCGAGGCGAGACCGAGACCAGCACGAAGCCGACGCCGGCCATCACCATGGTAGCCAACAGGCCGGTAAGCCAGTCGTTTTCGATCCAGCGGGAAAAGAGCAGCGCCACGGCGACCGCCGAAGCCGTTTCAAACCAGATGCGCCAGAATCGGATGGCCTGCGCGTGTGTTTCGGTATCGTCCAAAATCCGGCTCAAGGCCGGAGACTGACTGTCGGCTCGGAGCTTTTCGGCCGCGGAGCGCGAGAGAGTGTAGAACGCGGCGTCGGCCGCCGTGAGCACCGCGGAACAGACGATAAATACCAGCGCAAGGGCCAGCAAGATGAAAATCACCGTCTACTGCACCGTTTCCTTCGGGGCCGGACGCCCCAGATACTCCTCTAACAAGGTCCGCTGCAAGGTGAACATCTCCTTACGTTCCTCGGGCTCATCGTGATCGAAACCCATCAGATGCAGCAGGCCGTGCGTGGTCAACAACAAGATTTCATCGGCGGTGCTGTGTCCGCCGCGCTGTGCCTGCTCCTCGGCCACGGTAGGGCAAATCACGATATCGCCCAGGATCCCGTCGAGGCCCGGCGCCGACTCGGTTCCGGGACGTAGTTCATCCATGGGGAAGCTCATCACGTCGGTCGGCCCCTCGAGGTCCATCCACTCCACATGCAAGCGGCTCATCGCTTCTTCATCAATGAAGACGATCGATACTTCGGTTTGCGGATGTAAGAACATCCGGCGCATCACGAAGTCGGCCAGCTTGGAGACATCCTGCAAGTCAACCTCGAAGCCGGTCTCGTTGTTAACGTCGATGCTCATTTGCTGCCTCGTTCGCTGCGGTGTTTGTATTTGCGGGTGCTGTCCCAACGGTCGTACGCCGAGACGATATCGGCAATCAACCTGTGACGGACCACGTCGGTGGAATCCAAGCGGCAGACTGAAATGTCGTCGATGCCCTCGAGCACCTCGGTGACCACACGCAGACCGGACACGGCCGACCCGGGCAGGTCGACCTGGGTGATGTCGCCGGTGACCACCATTTTCGAACCGAAGCCCAGACGGGTAAGGAACATTTTCATTTGTTCGCTGGTGGTGTTCTGTGCCTCGTCGAGAATGACGAATGCGTCGTTCAGGGTGCGCCCGCGCATATAGGCCAGCGGTGCCACCTCGATAGTACCGGCTTCGAGCAACCGCGGAATCGACTCTGGATCGACCATGTCGTGTAGCGCATCGTAGAGCGGACGCAGGTAAGGGTCGATCTTCTCGCTCAAGGAGCCAGGCAGAAAGCCGAGCTTCTCCCCCGCTTCGACCGCCGGACGGGTCAGGATGATCCGATTAACCTGCTTATCCTGCAGGGCCGAGACGGCCATGGCCATGGCGAGGAAGGTCTTGCCGGTACCGGCCGGCCCAATGCCGAACGTGATCGTCGAGTCCTCAATGGCATCGACATAGGACTTCTGATTCAGTGTCTTGGGGCGAATCGAGCGTCCGCGTCCGGAGAGGATCTTCAACCCGAGGACGTCGGCCGGGGAATCTTGCCGTCCGGCGCCGAGCATCTTGATGATCTGCTCGATCGCCTCGGCGGACATCCGGGTGCCACGCGCGGCTAGGGAACGGGCCTCTTCCACTACGCGCTGGGCACGCCGTACCTGCGAGGGTTCGCCACGAAGAGTCAACGATTCGCTATTTGGATGGAACACAACATCCGGGTAGACCCCGGTAAGAATGCGCAAGA
The DNA here is from genome assembly GCA_031317595.1 of Glutamicibacter sp. PS. GTDB lineage: Bacteria > Actinomycetota > Actinomycetes > Actinomycetales > Micrococcaceae > Glutamicibacter > Glutamicibacter endophyticus. The sequence goes on along the minus strand of JANCMB010000001.1, from coordinate 981,806 downwards.
GCTCGTCGCCGGCGCCGAGCGTGGCGACCATATGCTCCGGTGTGTCAAAGCTGATGCTGAGCGACGCGCCCTGTGCGGCCGTAGCTGGTTGTTCAACGTCCATGCAGTGCTAGATGCCCCTTTTCGAGCTGATCGGGTGAATAGGTTCTGCCTACCTCAAGTCTAGCCAGTACCCGATCACGGTGGGTCCATTGCGCCCACGGCGTAGCCAGCTTAGGTATAGATTTGGTTACGGAACGGTAGAAAACTCGGTTTCCGGCCGTTTGAAGAGCAAACTTGTGGCAAGCTAAATGGGCGCGTGAGCTCGCCGGAAGGCTAGTCGGGCGCTGTGAGGGCAAGATACGGAAATGGGAGAAGTGTGCAGTTCAAGGTGCGTAAATCTGGCGTGATGCGCCAACGCATTGCCTGCCTAGCGGTTGCGGCGGTGGCGTTGACCGGCTGCGCTAGCACCCAAAACAGCACGGAACTGCAGATGCCCACCGCCGACCCGGCACAAGCCAACGGGCTACCGGTGGCTGAAGATACGGTCGAAAGCGGCACGAAGGCACAGAGTCTGCCGGTGTACTGGCTACAGAACACCGATCAAGGCGTTTTTCTCTACCGTGAATATGTCAAAGGTGATGCCAGCGCCGAACCGGTCACCGAGGCGGTTCGTTATCTACTCAACGATGCCCCGGCCACGGACCGCTGGTACACGCTACTGGAACCAAGCACGGAAATCGGCGTGGCGGTCGGTCACGATAATGTGATCACCCTCGATTTGCCCGCCACGGTGTTCACCGCCCGCATCGATGATGGGCTGGCCGAACGTAGCATCCAACAGCTGGTGTTCACCGCCACGGCCGCCGCCTCCCATGCCAGCCTGCTCACCGGAACCGCGGCACCACGGGTGCGGTTGCTGGTCGATGGGCAGCCAGAGGCCACGGTCTTTGGCGACTATCAACTACCGGCCACCATTGAACGCGACCCGAGGTTTACCGCTCCACTGTGGATCATTGATCCACAGTACGGTTCGGTCAAGGCCGTCGGGAATGTGCGGATCAACGGACGCACTGCCGGATTCAGTGGCGGAACGCACTACAGTCTGACCAGACTCGACACCGCGTCCGGAGATCACAACATCATCCCGGCCACCCGGGTGGACCAAGCGCTGATCGCCGATGACGGAAGCTTCAGCATCCGCCAGCGGCTCGAAAAGGGCCGGTACCGCCTGACCCTGTGGGGACAAAATCAAGGGTCCATGGCCCAAGTCGCCACGGTGACCAGCGATTTCACCGTCGGCGCTAAATCCGAAGACTAGAGTTCGCCGAGTAGGTGACGGATCAGCACCAGTGCGGCCGGTCCAGCCGTAGAGGCACGCAACACATGCTGACCCAATAACGCGGGAATGGCACCGGCGGCGGTAAAACGCTCAATCTCTGCATCCGAGATGCCCCCTTCGGGACCCACGATCAGTCGGATGGCGCCATACTTCGAGCCGGCACCGAGCCACTGGCCCACCACCTCGGACAGCGCCCGCTGCTCGGCCTCGTGCAACACGATCACCAGCTCGCCGGCCGCCACGTGCTCGGCAATCTGCGCTTCAAGTTGCTTCGAGTTGCACAGCGGCTGCACCGACGGTTCATGAGTGCGCCGGGACTGTTTCTGCGCGGCGCGAACCTGAGCCTGCCATTTCGCCTGGCCCTTGGCCGCCTTTGCTTCATTCCAGCGCACAATGGAGCGCTCGGCCTGCCAGGGCTGGACCTGACTGATCCCCAATTCCACGGCGGCTTCGACTGCCTGCAGGTCGCGGTCCGACTTGGCCAGCGCCTGCGTCAGCGAAATCGGGATCGCCGGCGCAGGTTCATGCTCCACCTGCTCCACACGGACGCTCAGGAGCTCACGTCCGACCTCGAGCACGCTCACGGTCAGCCGGGTTCCGCGCCCGTCGAGCAGATCTAGTTGCTCGCCGGGCACGGCCCGCTTGACCGTGGCCGCATGGTGGGCCTCGGCCCCGGTGAGCTCAAGGATATCGCCCAAGGTGGCACCACTGGCCAGCTCGGGGTCGATGGTGAAGCTCTGGTTACTCATTGGCTAGCCGTCAGCGCTGGTGGAGCTTGTCGCGCAGGCGGGCAAACATGCCCCCGGACTGTTCGACCTGACCGGCGGTCATTTCCTCACCGCGGAGCTTAGCCAGCTGTTCGAGCAGGTCACGCTGGGCGGCGTCGAGCTTGGTGGGGGTCACCACCTGCAGGTGCACGACGATGTCGCCGCGCTTGCCGCCGCGAAGTCGTGGCACACCCAAGCCGGGCAACGTGACGGTGTCCCCATCCTGTGCACCGGATTCGACGTTCACGGTCTGTTCGCCGTCGAAGGTTTCCAGCTTCAGTTCGCAGCCCAGGGCCGCGGCGGTCATCGGCAGGCTCATCTTGGCGTGCAGGTCGTTGTGGTCGCGTTCGAAGATCTTGTGGCGACGCACGTCAATTTCCACGAACAGGTTGCCGTTGGGGCCACCGCCCGGTCCAGCCTCGCCCTGACCACGCAACTGAATGCGGGTACCCGAGGCCACACCGGCCGGAATGTTCAGCTGCTTGGACACATGCTCGCGCACGCGACCCTCGCCGTTGCACTCCACGCAGGGGTCCGGGATGGTGGTGCCGTAGCCGCGGCAGGCGGCACAGGTTTCGACGGTCATCATCTGACCCAAGAAGGAGCGCACCGGGCGCTGCACCTGTCCGGCGCCGTGGCAGATCGAGCAGGTCACCGGGCTGGTACCTTCGCGGCAGCAAGAGCCGTTGCAGACCTTACAGGTGACAGCCGATTCCATCTCCAGCGGGTAGACGGTGCCCTTGACCGCGTCCTCCAGGTCGATGGTGACGGTGATCAGCGCGTCACGCCCTGGCTGGGTGCGCGACATCGGGCCCTGCTGGCCGCCGGCACCACCGAAGAATTGCTCGAAGATATCCCCGAATCCACCGAAACCGCCACCGCCGAAGCCTTGCTGGCCGTTGCCGTTCTCGTCGCCAGTTGCATCGTAGTTGGCGCGCTTCTGCTCATCGGAGAGCACCTCGTAGGCGCGGGTTACCAGCTTGAACTGCTCAGCGGCATCCTGAGACGGGTTCACGTCCGGGTGCAGCTTGCGCGCAAGTTTGCGGTACGCGCTCTTGATTTCCTGTCCGGTCGCGTCCTTGGCCACGCCAAGGGTTTCATAGTGCGTGCTCACGGTGAAGCCGCATCCTTTCTGCAGGGGTCATACGTTGAGTGTAGGGGCCAACCGAGGTTAGCCGGTCAAAATACGCGAAAGATAGCGCGCCACAGCGCGTACTGCGGCCATCGACGAGGGATAGTTCATGCGGGTCGGGCCCAGCACGCCGAGTTTATTGCGGGCATCGTTGCTGTAGGTGGTGGCAATGACCGCCGTATCCAGCAGCTGACCATAGTGGTTCTCGGCGCCGATAGCTACGGCCACACCACGTGAATCCGCTTCGAGCTCGGAAAATAGCTTCAGCAATACAACCTGTTCCTCTAGTGCTTCGAGAACCGGGGTAATGCTCAAGGGAAAGTCTCTGCCCGAACGGGCCAAATTCGCGGTTCCGGCCATCACGATACGCTGCTTGCCAGCAGCGAGGGCCATTGCCGAAATGCCGTCGACCAATTCGTTGAGAAAAGCCGCGTCTAGTTCAGCCGGGACGGGCACGGACTCAGCCTGCGCCAAATCGGCAATTTGCCGCCCCGCAAAGTGGGTTAACAACCAGATTTTGGAACGTTGTAGCTCTTCTTCACCAATCACCCGATCCACCGTCAGCATGCGCTGATCCACGGTGCCATCGGAGGTGATAAGTACCATCAACACCTGGGATCCGCCCAGCCACACCAGTTCCAGATTTTTCAAATGTGCCAGATCGTAATGCGGCACCTGAATCATCGCGACCTGATTGGTCAACTGTGAGAGCAAGCGAACGGTGCTGCGCAAGAGATCGTCGAGATCGTGCGAACCGTCGAGAATCTTGTTAATGGCGTCGCGTTCGGGTCGTGAGAGCGGCTTAAGCTCCTCGATCTGATCCACGAAACGCCGATAGCCCTTTTCGGTAGGGATACGCCCCGAAGAGGTGTGTGGGGCCGCGATCAGCCCCTCCTCTTCCAGGGCCGCCATGTCATTGCGGATTGTCGCCGCCGAGACGCCGAGATTATGACGATCTAACAGCGCCTTAGAGCCGACGGGCTCACGGGACTGCACGTAGTCCTCGACGATTGCGCGCAGCACATCCAACCTACGCAACTCGCTCATGGGACCACCTCGCCTCGAATTAGCACTCGAACCTTTCAAGTGCCAAGTCTAGTACGTTCAACGCTTGCTAGCATGGGATTTCCCGCGTATTCGATCACAGCGAAAGGCAGTTCGTGACCAATTATCCCTGGGGCGCCCAAGACCTGCGCGCGCCACAGCCGCGAAAACTCCGCCAAGTGCCCGTCGCCAAGGGCCTACTGCTTGAAGACGTGGACAGCGGATGGGTCGGTGAAGTCATACGCACGGAAAAGTCCGGCGGCATGCGCGTCGTCGTGCTTGAAGATCGACATGGCCGTACTCGCTCCTTTCCCGCAGGATTTGGATTTCTGCTCGAGGGCGAACCCGTTGAACTTATCGAGCCGCGCACCGCGGCCGGCTCGGGCAAGAAAATCTCTGCGTCCGGGTCCGTGGCGGTCACCGGGCATAAGGCCCGTGTCGCCCGCGCCAGTCGCATCTGGGTCGAAGGTAAACACGATGCGGAACTAGTCGAAAAGGTATGGGGCCATGACCTGCGCGTGGAAGGCATTGTTGTCGAACCCCTACACGGTGTCGACGACCTTGCTGGAGCGATCGCCGAGTTCGCCCCATCGCCACAGCGCCGTCTGGGCATTCTGGTTGATCACCTGATCGAGGGCACGAAAGAACAACGCATTGTCCAAGAGGCTCTCAGGGTGCCCGGTGCGGCCGGAAATGTGAAAATTCTCGGCCACCCCTACGTCGATGTCTGGCAGGCGATCAAACCCGCCACACTGGGAATTTCGGCGTGGCCGGTCATCCCTAAAGGCACGGATTGGAAAACCGGCGTGTTGCGCAGCTTCGGTTGGCCGCATGCGACGGCCGAAGACATCGGCATCGGCTGGTCAAAAATCTTGAGTACCGTCACCCATTACGGACAACTCGAACCACAGTTGCTCGGTCGTGTCGAAGAGCTGATCGATTTCCTCACCAGCGAAGATTACAACTAGCTAACAATCGCCCAGTAAATGGAGAATAGGGTGCAATATCCCCGAATTCTCCGGCGACACTGCGTAGAATTAGGCCTAGAAACCAACAGCAACGCGAGGAAGTGCCAGTGTCAATGCGCCAGACGGATCCGTCGAAGGGTTCGAATTTCGAGGGATCCAAAACATCGGCTCAGCCGTTGACTCCCTCCGAAGACCGCCAATGGGCAATGCTTGCCCACTTCGGCTTGATTCTCGGTTGCATTCCGGCCGCGGTGATCTTCGCGGTCTATCGCGACCGGGGACCGTTCACCGCCCAAGAGGCCAAAGAAGCCTTCAACTTTGCGTTGCCATTGACCGTGCTGGCAATCGCGTTGAACGTACTAACTCTGATTCCCGGGCTGGGCTGGCTTTTTGCCGTACTGGCCGTGGTGCTGTGGATCTTCATGACGCTCATGGGCGCGCGTGCCGGTATTGAGGTTAATAAGGGACGCCCCTACCGCTACTCGATGAACCTTCGGTTGCTCAAGTAGCGCCGGGGCGCCGATTGCTCAGAATCCGAGCAGTTGACGTACTACGAGGTCGGCCAAGAGCCGGCCTCGTTGCGTTAACACCAATGTTCCTTGGAGGGCCTGCTTTGGATCAATCAGTGAATCGGCGATGAGCCCGGCCACGTTCTGCCGTGCTTCGCCACCCAATAGCTCCAAGGGCATCCCACTGGATAGCCGCGTCAAAAGCATGGTGCGTTCAAGCTCCACGGCCTCAGCATCGGGGAACTCGCGTCCGGCACCTGGAGAAATTTCCGCGTCGATCCGCTGCTGATAAGCCGCCGGATGCTTCACGTTCCACCAGCGCAGGCCGCCGACATGGGAGTGAGCGCCCGGGCCGGCACCCCACCAATCCCCGCCCTTCCAGTAGGCGAGATTGTGGTCACACGCAAACCGTGGTTCGCGCGCCCAGTTACTGACCTCGTACCAGCCATACCCGCCGGCAGTAAAAAGCTCGTCCGCCAGCTGGTACTTCTCGGCATGATCGTCATCGTCGATATTCGGCACCTGACCGCGACGGATCTGGGCTGCGAGTTTGGTACCCTCCTCAATGATCAACGCATAGGCGCTGATATGGTCCGGCTCCAGAGCCAACGCCGCTTCGATGCTGGTACGCCAGTCCTGGAGCGACTCCCCCGGTGTGCCATAGATGAGGTCCACGCTTACTTCCAGCCCGGCCTCCCTGGCCCAGCTGACCACCTGCGGTAATCGGCGCGGATCATGCGTCCGTTCCAGAACCTGCAACACGTGGGGTACCGCGGACTGCATGCCGAAGGACACGCGCGTGAATCCGCCCGCCGCCAATTCGGCTAACGACTCACGAGTGACCGAATCGGGGTTAGCCTCGGTGGTGACCTCCGCCCCGGGCGTCAGTCCGAATCGCTGGACAATGCGCTGCAACACGGTCACGAGGTCCGCGGCAGGCAACAGGGTGGGCGTACCACCACCGAAAAATACGGTATCGACCGTGCGTTGCGGAATGCCGGAGCGCTCGAGAACCTGCTCGGCGAAGTCGATTTCCCGTGAGACGGTTTGCGCGTAGGTCAGTTGGGAGGCGCCGGATCCGAGTTCGGTGGCCGTGTAGGTGTTGAAGTCACAGTAACCGCAACGCACCGTGCAAAACGGGATATGCACGTAGAAGGAGAAGCTACGCCCCGCGGCGCCGTCGGCGCACGCGGGGGGTAGCAACCCGTCGGCTGGCGCCGGGTCACCGTCGGGAAGAACTGAGGGCATTACTTCTTTTTCGGCTCGTCCGAGGACAGCGCGGCGATGAAGGCTTCCTGCGGAACCTCCACGCGACCGACCATCTTCATGCGCTTCTTGCCTTCCTTCTGCTTCTCCAGCAACTTGCGCTTACGGCTGATGTCACCGCCATAGCATTTGGCCAGCACGTCCTTGCGAATCGCTCGAATGTTCTCACGGGCAATGATGCGAGAGCCGATGGCTGCCTGAATCGGCACTTCGAACTGCTGGCGTGGAATGAGCTCGCGTAGCTTGGTGGCCATCATGGTGCCGTAGGCGTACGCCTTATCGCGGTGGGTGATGGCGCTAAAAGCGTCCACCTGGTCGCCCTGGAGCAGGATGTCGACCTTAACCAGGTCGGCGGTCTGCTCCCCATCGGCCTTCCAGTCCAGCGAGGCGTAGCCACGCGTCTTGGACTTGAGCTGGTCGAAGAAGTCGAAGACGATTTCCGCCAGCGGTAGCCGGTAGCGCATTTCGACACGATCCTCGGAGAGGTAGTCCATGCCGCCCATGGTGCCACGACGCGACTGGCACAGCTCCATGATGGCACCAATGAACTCGCTCGGCGCCAATATGGTGGCCGAGACCATCGGCTCGTGCACCTCGAGGATCTTCCCATCGGGGAATTCCGACGGGTTGGTCACCGTGATCATTTGCTTGTCTTCGCCCATCACGCGGTACACCACGTTAGGGGCGGTGGAAATCAGGTCCAGCCCGAACTCGGCCTCGAGGCGCTGGCGCGTAATTTCGAGGTGCAGCAAGCCAAGGAAGCCCACGCGGAAGCCGAAGCCAAGTGCCACCGAGGTCTCCGGTTCGTAGACCAGCGCAGCGTCATTGAGTTGAAGCTTATCCAGCGCATCGCGCAGGGCCGGGTAGTCCGAGCCGTCAATCGGATACAGGCCGGAGAACACCATGGGCTTTGGCTCTTCGTAGCCGCCGAGGTTTTCGGTGGCCGGATTCGCGTTGTTGGTGACGGTGTCGCCGACCTTTGACTGTCGGACGTCCTTCACACCGGTAATCAGGTAGCCCACTTCACCAACACCCAAACCCTTGGTGGGGATCGGGTTCGGTGAGGAGACACCAATTTCGAGCAGTTCGTGGGTGGTGCCGGTCGACATCATTTCGATGCGTTCACGTGGCTTCAAGTTGCCATCGACCACACGCACATAGGTCACCACACCGCGGTAGGTGTCATAGACCGAGTCGAAGATCATGGCGCGGGCCGGGGCGTTGGCTTCGCCGACCGGGGCAGGAAGCTGACGCACAACCTCATCAAGCAGCGCCTCGACGCCCTCACCGGTCTTACCGGATACCTTCAGCACGTCTTCAGGTTCGCATCCGATCAGGCCGGCGAGTTCCGCAGCATACTTTTCCGGCTGCGCGTTGGGCAGGTCAATCTTGTTGAGCACCGGAATGATGGTCAGGTCGCCTTCGATGGCCAAGTACAGGTTCGCTAGGGTCTGCGCCTCGATACCCTGAGCGGCGTCTACCAGCAGGATGGCGCCCTCGCAGGCGGCCAGCGAGCGAGAGACCTCATAGGTGAAGTCCACGTGGCCAGGGGTATCGATCATGTTCAGCGCGTACGACTGCCCCTCGAGCTCCCAAGGCATGCGTACGGCCTGGGACTTAATGGTGATACCGCGCTCGCGTTCGATATCCATCCGGTCCAGGTACTGGGCCTTCATATCGCGGGCGGCGACCACGCCGGTAAGCTGCAGCATTCTATCGGCCAGGGTCGACTTACCGTGGTCGATATGTGCAATGATGCAGAAATTTCGGATGAGCGACGGATCGGTCGCGGCGGGCACCTGAGCGGTGCGGGCCATGGGAGACACCTAAACAGACCTCACTTGCTGATGAAGTTACATGCAGAATTAACCCTCATTCTCTCATGACTACACTGCGGATCCGTAGTTAGGCCATCGCGTGCTGATAGTTTGTCAGCTATGGCAATCAACGTTGAGAAGATCTTCAGGGTCGTAAACCAGGTCTTCAAGGTACTTTCTTCCTCCCAAAAGACCCCTGCGCAGCGACCGCACCGCACCGCGAGCCCGGCGGGCACGACCCGAGTGGCCGAAGGCTATCCCGGAGATTTCACCGGACGGGTCACCTTCGAATATGCACCGGAGCTCGACGGTCAAGCTGATCCCGGCGAGGTCGTCTGGTCGTGGGTTCCCTACGAGGAGGATCACACCCAGGGCAAAGACCGTCCGGTACTGGTCGTTGGTCGTGATGGTCGGTGGCTCTTGGGGCTTATGCTCACCAGCAAGGATCACGGCAACGGGCACACGCAGGACCCCGACTATCTCGATATTGGGACCGGTGACTGGGATCGGCAACGTCGCGAAAGCGAGGTCAAACTTGACCGCATAATTCGCCTTGCCCCGGACGGCATTCGCCGCGAAGGTGCCGTGCTGGATCGTCGGCGTTTCGAGCGCGTAGTTAAGGCGCTCAACGAGCGCTAAGTCACGTGGGTCTGACCGGCCCAATGTGCTAAGGTTAATGCTTGTGTGTCCATCTGGTTGGGTGGACCGCCCCCTTCGGGTCGCCATAGGTGCCCCACACCGCTCAGTCGATGGCTTGAAGGATGAACCCTCTACCGACCGTATAAGACGATAAACGAGAGAGTTTATTAAGTGGCTAACATCAAGTCCCAGAAGAAGCGCATCCTGACCAACGAAAAGGCTCGCCTGCGTAACGTAGCAGTCCGCTCCGAGGTCAAGACCGTGATCCGTAACGTCAACGCTGCCGTGGCAGCCGGTGACAAGGAGAAGGCAACCGACGCTCTGCGCTTGGCCGGCAAGAAGCTGGACAAGGCAGTCAGCAAGGGTGTGCTGCACAAGAACAACGCAGCAAACCGCAAGTCGGCCCTTGCCCAGAAGGTTAACGCCCTCTAAGCAAAGCGAAGCTTCATAGTTTGGCCCGGTAGATTCTTCGGAATCTACCGGGCTTGACTGTTTTTAACTTGTTTCTAACCGCTAGCGCGGAGCCTTACCGGCAATGAAGAGAACCGCCCGCTCCAAGGCATAACCCGGCGACTTTCCGCCACCTTTGACCATGCGGTCGGTCTGCGCCACATGTTCGATGCAGGCTGCCACGTCGGCACGTTTCCAGCCGCGGGACTGCTGCTGTGCCGCCTGTACTTGCCATGGCGCCATGCCCAGTTCGGAGGCCAATTGCGAGGCGGGCTCGTTCACGCCAAGCACCTTGGCCATCAATCGCACCTTCATCGCCAAGGTGGCGACCACCGGAATCGGATCGGTGCCGGTATCCAAGGCATGACGCAAGGTGGCCAAGGCTAAATGCGCATTGCCGGACACGGCCGCGTCGGCCACCTTGAAGGCGGTAGCCTCGACTCGCCCGCCGTAGTACTTATCCACCACGGCTTCGTCGACAACGCCCGTGGTGTCTTCGAGCAATTGATGCACACTGGCGCCCAACTCGGAGAGCGAGGATCCGACGGCCGCCACGAGGGCCTTAACCGCATCATTGGTGATCCGGCGTTTGGCAGCCTTGAACTCGGCCATCACAAAGTCGATCTTTTCGCTGTCGCGTTTCAGCGGCTGACAATTAACGACCACTGCCCCGGCCTTCTTCACCGCATCCAGCAGCTTCTTACCGCGGGTTCCCCCCGAATGATGCATGATCAGCACGGTATCCGGGGCCGGGTCCTGCAAATATTTGAGTCCATCCTTGAGGAAGTCCTCGTTCATCGTGGCCAGGTTGTGGACCTCGACCAGGTTGGCGCTTGAAAAGAGCGAGGCGCTGGTGGCCATCAGCAACGATCCTGGCTCGTAGCCCGAGGCCGACAGCACGGTATGCCCAATGTCTCCGCGTCCCATGGCGGCCCGCCGCATGGCTTCGAAGGCACGGGACGCCAGATAATCTTCCGAGCCGCTGAGCAGAATCAGGGGTTGGGGTTGCAAGTCCCGCCAGGGGATCCCCGCCGGGGTCTGGGCGCGTGCCATCGTGCTCCTTCAAGACAATTGGGTGCAGCCTCGATCTTATCGAACCGGCCAGTGGATCGTGTTCACCCGGATCTGCTCGGCGTCGAATGTGACCAGAACCGTGCCCGAGTGGTCTGTGCGCAGGATTTTTGCTCCTACGGCGCGAGCACGGTCAAGGATTTGGGCGTGCGGATGACCGTAACTGTTCTGCGCGCCGACCGAAATAAGAAAGAGCTGGGGTTGCACCGCTTCAATGATGTCCGCTCCCCCGTTACGCGCCCCATGATGGGAGGCTTTCAGTACGGTAGCCGGTGGGATAGGTCGGCGCCGTAAGAGCGCGGCCATCGATTCTTGCTCCATGTCCCCGGCAGTAACGAGGCTCGCTACACTCTCGCCTGCGGTATCGAACTCGAACCGCAACACCAGTGAATGATCGTTGGGGTTACTTGAGCGCTCTCCGGGCGTCGGGCCGAGCACCGCATAGGAAAGCTCGGGTGTCCCACCGTGCTCCCCCTGCCGGAGAACCGTTGCCTCCGGGACAATCGAAGGGTCGAAGCCCTCCGGGATGAAGATCTTTTCGATGGGAAGGTCCGAGGTGCGTAGCTGTGGCAGCGCGCCAATATGATCGGCATGCTCATGGCTGAGAAAGACCCGTGGTAGTTCGCGTATCCCTAATGAACGTAAGCAGCCGCGGATCTCGCTTTCCGGTGGGCCGGTGTCGATCAACCAACCGGCCCCCGAGCCGGCATTGAGCACCATTCCATCGCCCTGTCCCACGTCGCACAGTGCGATGTCCCAGTCACTGGGCAACCTCGGCGGCAATAGCAGACTCAGTGGGAACATTGCGGCGACGATCACCACGAGCGTCATCGGTAGCGCAAAGCGCAAAGTCCGCTGTTCTACTGGCCTCTCGGCATGTAGCCGGCCGAGCAGAATGACGCTCAGTCCAAGGCTCACAACCACCGCCAGCCAGAGACCGGCCGCGCCTTCGGGCCACGGTCTCGCAGCACCGGGCCAGTGCACCGCGTGTAGCGCTGCTCGACCGATTAGTTCGGCAGGCCACACCGCCACGTGGGCCAGTACCTGAGCGAGCGGGTCCAGCGCCCCTGCCAGTAGCAAGGCGAAGAGTCCCAGCACCGTAATTCCGGGAACCAGCGGCGCGGCCATCAGGTTCAGCGGGACGGTGTACGGACTCAAGCTTCCCGACAGGGCGATAATTATCGGCAGACAGGTCAGTTGTGCGGCCAAGCAGATCGCGGTGGCCTGCGCCAGTAAATTCGGTATCCAGCGACCTAGCGCGTCGCTGAGCCCCGTTCCAAAGAGGATGATGCCCAGGGTCGCCAGCATGGACAGCGCAAAACCAGGCTCGGCTGCCAGCGAAGGATTAACGGCCAGCAGAATACACCCGGTAAAAGACAACACGCCCAGCGAGCCGCGCTCACGACCGCTTAAGAGTGCGACGGCACCGATGGCGCCCATGACCCCTGCACGCAGCACGCTCGGGTCCGGCCCCACGAATACGACGAAGAGCACTAGTACGGTCAGTGCGCCAATCCCCGAGCTCCAACGTCCAAGGCCCAGCGCCCGTAAACATCGTAGCGCTAGCGCGGTTAGCAGGGCACAGTTCGAGCCGCTGACAGCCGTCAAGTGGCTGAGCCCGGTGAGTTTCATGGCCGCACTGAGATCTTCATCCTGGCCCGAGCGGTCGCCGTACAACATTCCCGGCAGTAGTGCGCGGCCCTGTTCCGGTGCCCCCTCAAGCATGGCCGGTAACCGAGCCTTAACGCGGTCCGCGATAGAAACAGCTCTGTGTGAAAGTACGCTCGGTTCGGAGAGTCCTCGCCCCCACCAGTCGATCGAGCCTCCGGTCTCATTGCGCTCCAGACTGAGTAGCACTTCGAGCGTCTGTGCGTGTTCCGGCGGAGCCTTGGGAAGCGTGAGGTAAATATCCAGTGTGCAAGACTGCCATGCGGGGCTGTGCTGGTCCGATTGCCGATAGGCCAACAGTTGCGCCCGACCTTGCACCCTGCCATCGCTTTTCGGGGCCACGGTTTCGCGAAACTCTACGCGTGCACGTCGGGTTTGTTCCGCCGGGCCAGGGAGTTCGCAGTGTGGTTGAACCACCGATAACCCGACCATGGCCAGTGCCGCGAGGGCTAGTAACAATGGGGCGGTGAACCAGGGGGCCGCATAGCCTGTAGCATGTCGCTGGCGCAGCAGAAGCACGGTGAGCACAAAGATCACCGCAGCTAGGGGCGCCGCCACGATGGGGTCGGGACGAAGCAATGCACACACCCAGGCTCCGGTAAGTAACCAAAGCCCGCGAAGGTCGGTGCTCATGGCACCGAGACACGATCTTTAAGTCGCTCGAATAGTACCGGGCCGATCCCGGGCACGGCGTCGAGTTCGGCGATATCGCTAAAGCCACCATGTTCGGTGCGGAAGGCGATGATGCGTTCGGCCAGCGTGGGGCCTATTCCGGGAAGTTGCTCCAGTTGCTGGGCGTCCGCGGTATTCAGCGGGATTAGCTCTTGTGTTTGCGAGGTCACCGGCGCAGCAGGCCCGGGGACCTCTGGCCTACGCTGGGTAGTCTCGTCATGGGTGGGGATGTAGAGTTGTGAGCCGTCGACGAGAACGGCTGCGAGATTGAGCCCGGAGTCTTCCGCGTCCTTGCGCAGTCCCCCTGCGGCAGTCACCGCATCGATCGCGCGTTCGCCCTTGCGAAGGCGGTAGACCCCAGGATTTTTCACCGCCCCGACCACGTGCACCATAACTACAGCGCCCTCGGTAGGGCTCTGGGTTGTGTTCGAGCCGCTTGGACCCGGGCTCGTAGTGCCTTGGGGGCCTCGGGGTTGCGCGGATTCCTCACGGAGCGGCAACGGATGTTGCGCTTCGGAGCGTGGCGGTGGGGATATGAGCAGTGAGGCGACGATCCACGTCAGCACAGCGGCGAGCAGGGCAAGTACGGCGATTCTGGACACGGCAAAGCGTAGCCGCGCCGGGCGCGGAGCAAAGCTGCTGAAGAGATCGTGGCGGCCCATACGCCACAGTGTCAGCTCCGAAGTAACACGGCGGACTTACCTATCCGCGGACTGTGGAACGCGATGACTGGAAATCGTATCCGGATCCGCTACAGCCCTAGCTTGCCTCGCTACTTGGTTCTTCTTCGGCGGGAAGGCCGGCTACGCAAATGGCGAGCACTCCGATCCCGGTGTGCGCGGCTAGCACCGCCGGAAGCGACTGCACCAGAACCGCTTCCTCGCCAATATCGGCGAGTTCGGCGGCGATTTCTTGGGCGAGTTCCGCGGCGCCAAAGTGCATGACACCGATACGCACCGGTCCCTGGCACGCGGCGGCCCGCGTGCGCGCCAACGTCACCAGGCGCCCTTGGGCTCGTTCGAAGGAGCGTGGCTTCTCCAATGCCACAATTGATCCGTCGTTGATCCCGAGGATCGGTTTGACGTTCAGCAGCGTTCCGAGGACCCCGGAGACGGCTGAAATTCGTCCTCCGCGGCGCAGGGTTTCCAAAGAAGGCACCGCAAAATAGACCGCGTATTTCTCGGCCTGTTCGGCGAGGGACAGTAACTGCTCAACATCTGCCCCGGCGGCCCGTGCACGCACCATTTCCGCGACCGCAAAACCTATGGGTGCCGCCGCGGTGCGTGTGTCGATGACATGCACCGGGACTGTCACTTGGGACGCCGCCAATCGAGCTGCATCAAAGGTCCCCGACAGTGCTCCGGAAAGATGCACCGAGACAATTTCCTTGCACCCGGCTTCCTGCAGCCGGGTGTACGCGGAAACGAATTGTCCCGGTGCCGGGCGGGAGGTGCGTACCGCCTTGCCCATGGCCAGACCCATGAGCAGTGCCTGTGTGTCGCCGTCTTGGACCTCATCGTCGACGATAATCGGGATGGTTAATTCGATCAGGTCTGGCGCGTGGGAAAATTCCTCGGGTAGACAACTGGCCGAATCGACAACAATCCCGATCCGTGAACGCGCAGGAGCGCGGCCCGGGCGCCATCGAGACAGCCACCCGGTCCGCGCTCCCGCGCTGCGTTCGTTCATGATCCGAGCTTACGGTGCGGGAACCACATTCACGAGCTTCGGGGCCCGCACAATCACCTTGAGCGGATCCTTGCCATCAAGCAGGCGCACCACGTTGGCATCGGCCAGCGCCAGCTCGCGCAACTCTTCCTCGCTGATGTCCACCGAGACCTCGAAGCGGGCGCGCACCTTGCCCTTGACCTGTACCACTGCGGTGATGGTGTCATCGACCAGCAGGGACTCGTCAACCTCGGGCCAGGCGCTGGTGGCTACGGAGGCTTCGTAACCGAGCTGGGCCCACATGTCTTCGGCCGTGTATGGGGCGAACAGGCTCAGCAACTGGGCGGTAACGCCGGCAGCCTCGCGGACGGCAGGATCGGCGGCGCCGGCACCGGAATCGATGGTCTTACGGGTGGCGTTGACCAATTCCATGGTTTTGGCGATCACCACGTTGAACTTGCCCGAGTCCAATAGCTGAGCCGACTCGTTGACGGTGCGGTGGATGACCTGGCGCAGTGCCTTGTCTCCGGTGCTATAGTCCACGCCCGGGGCGCTAGCCACATCCTGAGCGATACGCCATGCACGTGCGAGGAACTTCTGCGAACCGGCCGGGGAAACGTCGGCCCAGTCCACATCGTCCTCTGGCGGCGAGGCGAAGACCATGGTCAGGCGCACGGCATCCACCCCGAACTTGTCCAGCTGCTCGCCCAGGTCCACGCCGTTACCCAGCGACTTACTCATGGCCTTACCGCCGTTGAGTACCTGCCCCTGGTTCAGCAACGCGCTGAAGGGCTCGGTGGCGTCGATCAGGCCCAGGTCGTGGATCACCTTGGTGAAGAAACGGGCGTAGAGCAGGTGCAGAATCGCGTGCTCCACACCGCCGACGTACTGCCCCACCGGCATCCAGTCGCGCACGGCCTTCGGGTCGAAAGGACCCTCGGTGTAGTTCGGGGAGGTGAAGCGCAGGAAGTACCAGGAGGAGTCCACGAAGGTATCCATGGTGTCGGTATCGCGCTTGGCCGGCTTGGCACAGCGCGGGCAGGGCACGTTGACCCAGTCCTCGGCCGCGGCCAACGGGCTGGTGCCCTTCGGAGCCAACTGCTCACCGCGCAGGTTATCGGGCAGACGCACCGGCAGTTGATCATCCGGTACCGGTACCTCGCCACAATCAACGCAGTGAATGATCGGGATCGGGGTTCCCCAGAAACGCTGGCGGGAGAGCAACCAGTCGCGCAGGCGGAAGTTCACGGTGTGCTTGCCGGTCCCGGCAGCCTCGATGATCTCAATGGCCTTGGCGATGGCCTCGGCCTTGTTCAGGCCATTGAGCTCACCGGAGTTCACCAGAGTACCTTCGCCGCTGGTGGCTACGCCGCTCTCGCCCGGGTTCTCCTCGCCGGTGTCCACGACCACGCGTACCGGCAGGTCGAAGGTGCGGGCAAAGTCCAGATCGCGCTGGTCGTGTGCCGGCACCGCCATGATGGCACCGGTGCCGTAATCGGCCAGCACGTAGTCGGCGGCCCAGATCGGCAGCTTCTCACCCGAGAGCGGGTTGATGCCGTAACGGCCGGTGAATACACCGGTCTTTTCACGCTCGGTGGACTGGCGTTCGATCTCCGAGAGCGCCTTGACCTGCTCCTGGTAGTCGCTCAGCGCCTGACGGTGTTCGTCGGTCACCAGCTCATCGGCCAGCGCCGCGTCCGCGGCAACCACCATAAAGGTAGCACCGTACAGGGTGTCTGGTCGGGTGGTGAATACCGGGATGGTCTTGCCCGGCTTGTTCTCGGTGGCTTCGATCGCGAACTCGACCTCGGCGCCCTCGGAGCGGCCAATCCAGTTCTTTTGCATGAGCAGCACACGCTCGGGCCAGTGACCCTTGAGCTGCTCCATGTCCTCGAGCAGTCGATCGGCATACTCGGTGATCTTGAAGTACCACTGGTTCAGCGACTTCTTGGTCACCGCAGTGCCGCAACGCTCACAGGCGCCATTGACGACCTGCTCGTTGGCGAGCACGGTCTGGTCCTTGGGGCACCAGTTCACCGGGTGGTCCTTGCGGTAGGCCAAACCCTTCTCGTAGAAGCGGGCAAACAGCCACTGGGTCCAGCGGTAGTACTCCGGATCCGAGGTGTGCAGGCGGCGGGACCAGTCGGCGCTGATGGCGTAGCGCTTGAAGGAGGCGGCCTGCGTATCGATGTTCTTGTAGGTCCACTCGGCCGGGTGGGCATCGCGCTTAATGGCCGCGTTTTCGGCCGGCAGGCCAAAGGAGTCCCAACCGATCGGGTGCATCACGTCGAAGCCCTTGAGCTTCCAGTAGCGTGCCACGACATCGCCCATGGCGAAGGCCTCGGCGTGACCCATGTGCAGGTCGCCCGAGGGGTACGGGAACATATCTAGTACATAGCGGCGCTCGGCCGTGCCGTCGTCGGCGGGCTTGAAGACTTCAAGTTCATCCCACTTCGGCAGCCACGTGGCCTCGATGGTCTTAAAGTCGTATGTACTGGTCTCGTTCGTCGCTGATGTCACTGAGCTCGTCTCACAAAACGGTCGGAAAAGGGGCTAACTCCCATAACGCGCAAACACCCCCGTTCACTCACGAGGGTGTCGACTCCGGCAAAAGCCGGTGTCACTGGGGTTTCATACGCCGATTCTACCGCAGAGCGCAGTGGGAATCGGCTTCGTGTCCGCTCGCTCACACCCCGGCAGTATGCGGTGCTCCGGCGGCGGCAAGCTGACTCTAATAGATGCTCTCTTCGCGCTGGTTTGCTAAGGCGCGTTCGCGTAGTTCTTCGAGGCTAGGATCGTCAATTTCGAGCAAGGTGTAGGCCACGGGTTCACTGATTTCGAATGAGTCGAGTTCAATGTCGATTTCATCGACGATCACCGCAATGAGCCGCGGGCTATCTGCGGCCAGTGGCCTGGCATCGTGCATATAACGCATGGCCACCTGCAATTCGTGAACCTGTTCCTCGAGGTCCACCCGTTCAGCAAATTCCTTGGTCAGCAGCACCAGCTCCTGCTCTCCCGGCGTGCTCTGAATGACCTGGATGGCTCCGTACATGCCCCGCTCCGTCCTTGGGGTCCACCGCCCGAGGCGCGGGGCGAAAGACATTCTCGAATGATTAAAAACCAGTATGTCCTATTTGCGGGATTTTTCGTCAATAGATTGCACGATTAATGCGGCCTCGGTACCGTGGCCAAAACGCCAACACCCCCGTGATTGATGTCCAATTCGCTGAACATCTATCACGGGGTGCGCGTCGGTTTTACCGGAATTGATTAGGCCTTGGTGTCCTCATCAACCCAGTCGAAGGTGCGGGTGACTGCCTTCTTCCACAGACGGAGACGGCGCTCGCGCTCCTCCTCACCCAACTGTGGCTCCCAGCGCTTGTCCTCGGACCAGTTCGAACCCAGTTCGCCCAGGTCCTTCCAGAAGCCCACTGCTAGGCCAGCGGCGTAGGCCGCACCCAGTGCGGTGGTCTCGGTGACCTTCGGGCGGACCACCGGTACACCGAGAATGTCGGCCTGGAACTGCATGAGCGCATCGTTCGCAACCATGCCACCATCGACCTTCAGTTCGGTCAGTGGCACCTCGGCGTCGGCGTTGACCGCGTCGAGCACCTCACGGGTCTGGAAGGCCGTGGCCTCCAGTGCCGCGCGGGCAATGTGGTGCTTATTGGCGTAGCGGGTCAGACCCACGATCGCACCGCGGGCATCCGAGCGCCAGTATGGGGCGAACAGGCCGGAGAAGGCCGGCACGATATACACGCCGCCGTTGTCCTCAACCTGTTCGGCCAACTTCTCAATCTCCGGGGCGGTGGCGATCATGCCGATGTTGTCACGCAACCACTGCACGAGCGAACCGGCCACGGCGATCGAGCCCTCGAGGGCGTAGACCGGGGCGTTGTCACCGAGCTTGTAGGCCATGGTGGTGAGCAACCCGTTCGAGGAGTGCACAATCTCGTTACCGGTGTTGAAGATCAGGAAGCAACCAGTGCCGTAGGTGTTCTTGGCCTTGCCCGAGTCGAAGGCGGCCTGACCGAAGGTTGCAGCCTGCTGGTCACCGAGAATGCCGGCTACCGGCACCTCGCGCAACAGCTGGTTGCCGGCCACGGTGCCGTAGACCTCGGAGGAGGAACGGATCTCGGGCATCATGCTTACCGGAACGCCGAAGTCCGCGAGGATCTCTTCATCCCAGGTCAGGGTCTTCAGGTCCATGAACAGGGTGCGCGAGGCGTTGGTGACGTCGGTGACGTGCACGCCGCCGTCCACGCCGCCGGTGAGGTTCCACAGCACCCAGGTGTCGGTGTTACCGAAGATCAAATCTCCGGCTTCGGCCCGCTCCCGCGCGCCGTCCACGTTGTCCAGGATCCACTTGATCTTGGTGCCGGAGAAGTAGGTGGCCAGCGGCAGACCAACACGGTCCTTGTAGCGTTCCACTCCCCCATTGGCGGCCAATTCGTCCACGATGTCCTGGGTGCGCGTGTCCTGCCAGACGATGGCGTTGTACACGGCCTCACCGGTGTTCTTATCCCACACGACCGCAGTTTCGCGCTGGTTGGTGATACCCACGGCTTCGATATCGTGGCGGGTCAAGTTGGCCTTGGACAGGGCCTGACCGATGACTTCGCGCACGTTGTTCCAGATTTCGGCTGGATCGTGCTCAACCCAGCCGGCGGCCGGGAAGATCTGCTCGTGTTCGAGCTGGCCGACGGAGACAATGTCTCCGTCGTGGTTGAAAACGATGGCGCGCGACGAGGTGGTTCCCTGGTCGATGGCGATGACGTACTTAGTGGTACTCATAACTTCGATGTCACTTTCGCTGATCGATGATTAGAACATGGCCATGGCGAGCAAACCACCGGCGGCACCGCCGATGATCGGGCCGACGATCGGCACCCAGGCGTAGGACCAGTCGCTCGAACCCTTGCCCTTGATCGGCAACAGGGCGTGGGCGATACGCGGGCCAAGGTCACGTGCAGGGTTGATAGCGTAACCGGTCGGGCCACCGAGGGAGGCACCGATGGCGACAACCAGCAGGGCCACGGCCAGTGGGCCCAGACCGTGCGGAGTCTTACCGAAGCCGGCAATCACAAAGACCAGCACGAAGGTGGCGACGATCTCGGTGACTAGGTTCCAGCCGTAGGAACGGATGGCCGGGCCGGTGGAGAAAACGCCGAGCTTGCTGGCGGCCTCCGGCTCCTCGTCGAAGTGCTGCTTGTAGGACAGCCAGGCACCGACGGCACCGAGGAAAGCACCGAGCATCTGGGCGACAAAGTAGAGCAGCATGTTCAGGAAGGTCTTATCGACCCCCGGGGCAAACTCCTTGATGTCTCCGTTGACCATCAGGCCCACGGTGACGGCAGGGTTCAGGTGTGCACCGGATGCAGCGGCAACCCACACACCGGCGAACACGGCAAGGCCCCAACCAAAGGCGATGGTGAGCCAGTCGGCCCCATTGCCCTTGGTCTTGGCCAGCACGACGTTGGCGACCACGCCGCAACCAAGCAGCAATAACATAAACGTGCCGAGCATTTCGGCAAAAAACACATTAGCGGACAACGTTGACCTCATTAATGTTTCGACGAACTGGCACCTCTTTGATACCAGTGATGAATTTGCTAGACGAGCTGCACCTGGTGTGCATCGGCCAGCACCGAAAGCGCGTGCTCAATTTCGGTTTCCTTGCGGCTGGAATCCCAGCCCATCGGTGCGGCGAGGCCGTCGGCGACCTCATGCACCAAATCCTTGGTAACCAGGCCCCGGAAGGCCAGGTTGGTACGGCGGATGAATACGTCGATCAGGCGTCCGACCTGTTCATTGGCGGCCATATGCGCCAGTTCTTCGACGGAGAGTTCGTCGCTGTGCTTCAGCGGCTGCTCGCCGTGCTTGATGATCTCGAGCAGCTCGTCGGCGCGGGTGCCGTAGCGCTCGAGCAAGACCTGCAAGCGCTGGCGGCTGGCCTGTCCCTCACGGGCGGCGTACCAGGCGGCGAGCTCGCCCTCGTTCTTCGGGTAGTTCTTACCGCCGCCGATGGCCACCCCGGCGGTGCTGGCGACCTGGCGGGCGCCGAGTAGCTCCAGGGCCTTGCCGCCGAGCGATTCGCTCAGCGCGCGGAAGGTGGTCCACTTGCCACCGATCAGCGAAAGCATGGTGGTCCTATCGGTCAGGCGGGTGTCCTTGACCTGATAGTCGCGGGAGACGAAGCCGGGGGCCGTGTCGTCGTGGTTCGGCAGCGGGCGTACCCCGGAGAAGCTGTAGACGATGTCGTCCTTGGTGACGTTCAGCTTCGGGAAGACGTGGTGAACCAGATCGAAGAAGTACTGGATTTCCTCGTCGGTGCACACGGCCGGTTCGCGCATATCGTGCTCGAGGTCGGTGGTGCCCACCAGCACGCGGCCGAGCATTGGGTAGATCAGCACGATGCGGCCATCGGAGTGCTCGAAGAAGATTTCGCGTCCGCCGGTGGCGGCGAGCAGCTCGGGGTGGTCCAGCACGATGTGCGAGCCCTTGGTGCCGCCGGTCCACTTGGTGTTCTTACCCAGCTGCTCGTTGGTCAGATCCACCCAGGCGCCGGTGGCGTTGATGATCACATCGGCTTCGAAGTCGAACTCGTCCCCGGTCAGCTCATCGCGCAGTCGGGCCTTGCCGTCTTCGAAGCCGGTCATCGACACGTAGTTGCTGGCGCGCGCCTTGTCATTGGCTTCGAGGCCCTCGCGCAGCACGTCGAGGGTCAGTCGCTCCGGGTTGTGCACCGAGGCATCGAAGTAGGTGGCGGTGTACTTCACGTCGTCGCGAAGCTGCGGCAATTCCTTGCGACCGTTGGCGCCGAGCTGGAACTTGTGCCATGGGGTGTTGCGGCCGCCGAGGCCGGCGAATACGTCGTACATGATCAGGCCGAGCTTGATGAGCACGGCGCCACGCTCGGTGGGCTTGCCGGACTTGTGGGTCAAGAAGCGCAGTGGAGCGGAGAGGATGCCGGAGAAGGTGGAGAAGATCGGGATCGTGGTCTGCAGCGGCTTGACGTAGTGCGGAGCGATCTCGAGCAACGAATTGCGTTCCTGCACGGACTCGTGAACCAGGCGGAATTCACCGTTCTCGAGGTAGCGGATGCCGCCGTGAATCATGTGCGAGCTGGCCCCGGAGGCGCCCTGGCAGTAGTCCCCGCGTTCCACGAGCGCCACGTCGATCCCCTGCATGGCCAAGTAGCGGAAAGTCGCTACGCCATTAATGCCGCCGCCAACAATTAAGACGCGTGCCTGCGGATTGGCGCGGAGGTCCTCGAGCTGCTTTCGATTCACGAATACTCACCCTTAAGTACGAAATGGTCTTTTCAAGGGTTAGTCTGGTCACTATGGAACAAAGCGGTCAAACTATTTGCACATACGTGCAGAATTGCTAGGAGCGATGGCGGAAAACCGGTTAAATGTCGGGTCACGACGCTATGTGCATGACACATCCGTGCACGCGGATCCCAAAACACGGGACGCACTGCGTGCGGCGCAGCTCTACTACGTGCAAGACATGAAAATGGAGAGCATCGCCCGAGAACTGGGAACCTCACGCTCCACGGTGTCCCGACTTCTGGCGCATGCCAAACGCACCGGGATGGTCTCGGTGAAGATCAATCCGGCGGCGAACCTCTCGGCCATGCTCAGCACCCAGCTCTCCGAGCGGTTCCGCATCTCCGTCCAAGTGGTCCCCACCGACGGGTCCATGGACGACACCCAGCTGCTCCAACGGGTTACCGCCCATGCGGCCTACGTCTTGGGCACCATGGTCTCTTCCTCGATGACCATCGGAGTCGCATGGGGGTCGACCATGCAGGCGCTGTCGACCGCCCTGGGCAGTCACCCCACCCACGACACCGTGATCGTGCAGCTCAACGGCGCGGCCAACCCGGTCACCAGCGGGGTGGGCTACGCCAGCGAAATCCTCACCCGTTTTGGCGAGTCCTTTACCGCACGCATCGAACAATTTCCGGTCCCCGCCTTTTTTGACCGGGCCGAAACTCGGCAAGCGATGTGGGCCGAAACCTCGGTGCAGCGTGTGCTGCGCGTGCAACGCGAGATGTCTCTGGCCGTGTTCTCCCTCGGCGCCGCCGCCTCCACGGTCACCTCTCAGGTTTACCGGGGCGGTTATCTAAGCGAGGCCGAACTGCGGGAACTCGAACGGCTTGGTGCGGTGGGCGACGTGGCCACGGTGTTCTTCGACGCTCAAGGTCGCAGCGACACCATAGAAATCAACGCGCGGGCCACCGGCCCCACCTTCGACATGTTGCGTGAAGTACCCCGCCGGCTGTGCGTGGTGGCCGGGCGCGGCAAACTCGAGGCGGTGCGCGGTGCCCTAGCCGGGGAATTAATTACCGACCTGATCATCGACGAGGGTACCGCCATGGCGCTGCTGGGCGGGTAGGCTTTTGCCATGGCCGCACGTGAAGAACTTGTCTCCACCCATCACCTATTGGGCAGCGAACTGAAGGTTTTCAGCTACCCGGCAACGGCCCGTAAACGTGGGGTGATTTTCGCCGTTCATGGTTTCCGCGGCGATCACCACGGCCTGGCCCGGATCGTTGCGCAACTGCCCGGATATACCGTCATCGTTCCGGACCTTCCGGGTTTCGGCGCCTCCACCCCGATGTCCGGCACGCATGATGTGCCCGGATATACGGAACTGCTCGCGGCCCTGGCCGATGAGCTTGAACTACCGCGGAGCGCCGTCTTGCTCGGGCACTCCTTCGGCTCTATTGTGGCGGCCGAATTGGCCACCCAACGTGACTTTGCCGCCCTACTACTGTTGAACCCAATTTCCGAACCTGCCCTGGAATCCAGCCAGGCCCTGTTGGCCGGGATTACCAGCGGCTATTATCGGATCTGTGCCGCGCTCCCGACCGGAATCGGTGAGGGTTTGTTGCGCTCGCGCATGTTCACGGATTCGATGAGCCTGGTGATGACCAAAAGTCAGGACCCTGCGGTGCGCGCCTATGTGCGGGAGCAGCACCGCGCCTACTTCGGTGGTTTCCACTCCCGGCACACCTTGGCCGAGGCCTACCGCGCCTCGATTACCAGCACCGTGCTCGACTACGCACCGGCGCTGGACCTTCCCACGCTGTTGGTGGCAGGTGCCGAGGATGAGCTGGGTAGCCCGGCCAGCCAAGAACGACTGCGCGATGCCTTCGGTGACGCCCGGCTGGTAATGCTCGAAAACGTGGGCCACCTGATCCACTATGAGAAGGCGGAGCAGACTGCCGCGGCGATCACCGGTTTCTTACGCGAGATCTCCGCCCGTCGCCGAGCGGCCGACGCCTCGGCCAACTAAAGCACCTGATCCGGGTCGATGCTCACCTGCGCCACCGGTTCCTTGGTCGCGGCCATCTGGGCGCGCAGGCTTCGCAGTTGCCCGGTCACCGCGGGGCCATCGGCATAGGAGAAAAACAGCACATAACGGTGCTCAAGTGGCGGACCTTCAAGGATGGTCGGTCCATGAACCTGCACCGGTGCCTGAAGCCGCCGCACGAGTAGACCGGCACCGGGCCCGGAGACGATGGCGCTGCGCACCGCTGGTGGTAAGCCAACCTCGCGCCGTTCGGCCAGTTCCCGCTCGGCGAATCCGGCCGGATCATAGCGGATCAGCGCGGCACCGGCAACGCTCGGGTCGCCGGTGAGCACCACTACCCCGTCGCCGCGGGCGAGGCTGGCCGCGGCAAACCAACGCGCGAGCACCTGTTCGGCATTACGCAAGGCATCGTGGGCCAACATCTTCTGCGCGTCGAGGAGCAGCACCGCCCGGTAGCCGGCCTCGGCCACCGGCTCCACGCCGGGGGTACTGACCACCAGCGCCGGGCGATCGGGCACCTCGAATAGCGGCTTGGCTCCCGTGGAGGACAGTACCGGCACGCTGGGAAAGGCCTGGCCCAGCTCGTCGGCGGTGCGTTCACTGCCGACCGAAGCCGCGCGAATCTGCGTGGAGCCACAGGTTTGGCAGGCATAGTTCCGATAGGTGCGGGCACACCAGCGGCAACTGAGGGCGGCGCCGGAGGAGCTGAGCTGTAGCGGTCCCTGACAGTCCAGGCAGCGGGCCAGCGAGCGGCAGTTCTGGCAGGCAATGGCTGGCATGAACCCGGTGCGCGCTACCTGTACCAGGACCGGCCCGTGTTTGAGGGCCGCGCTGGCCTCCCGCCAGGCCAAGGCCGGGATGCGGGCTCGGGCCAGCACCGGATCGCGTTCGAGCTCAAAGTCGCTGGCCGCCGCCACTACCCGTGGGGCCCGTTCACGCAGGAGGGCGCGCGGGAGCTTGAGCTCTTGGGCCCAGTCGGTGGCCACCAGCCGTTGTGCCTCAACCGAGCGCGAGGTACCGGCGATGAGCAGCCCCACCTCGTCGAGCTGACTTCGAAGCAGGGCAATTTGCCGAGCGTGCGGATATGGAGCACGCTGTTCGCGGTGGGAGGCGTCATCATCCTGCCAGATGATCATCAACCCAAGATCCGGCACATGACAGAGCGCGGCGGCCCGGGTACCGATCACCAGTGGCACTTCCCCACCGATGGCCTTGAGATAGTTCCGGTAGCGCGGCGTGGGGCCATCATCGGCATGTAGCCGTGCATAGCTTTCGGGTCCCAGTTCGCTATCGAGGTAGCCCGCCAGCAGTTGCAGGTCGCGGGCATCGGGCACCACAATCAGCGCGCGGCGTCCGGAGGCCAGGACCGGCAGGCAGGCATCGAGCAGGAACCCGGGCCAGGACCCCTGATTGTTCGGGGCCCAGGTCACCACGGCGCGGTGGGCCTGGCCTGCCGCCCACCGACCGGCGCTTTCGGCTCCGCCGGCATACTCATCGAGTTGCCCCTGGCGTGGTGGCAGTTCGGGATAGCGCAACTCGCGTTGCTCGGTCTCGACCCGAGCGGCTCGTGCCGGGACGGCCAGTCGCACCACATCCCACAGGGTGCCGGCGTAGCGTTCGGCCACGGCCTGCGCGAGCCGCGCAATCTCGGGATGTAGCGCCACGGTTGGTGATACGAGCTTGGCC
Organism: Glutamicibacter sp. PS; assembly: GCA_031317595.1. Classification (GTDB taxonomy): domain Bacteria; phylum Actinomycetota; class Actinomycetes; order Actinomycetales; family Micrococcaceae; genus Glutamicibacter; species Glutamicibacter endophyticus. Next base: position 955,798 of record JANCMB010000001.1, on the reverse strand, counting down.
AGCGGCTTGAGTTTATGTTCGACCGGTAGCTCATCGAGCACCTCGAGCACGAAACCGGCCAGTTGCCGACCACCGAAGGGGACCTTGACCCGCACGCCGGGCTGGACTTGCTCGCGCATGCTCGGCGGGATCAGGTAATCAAAGGGGCGATCAAGATGTGGCAGCGCAGAATCAATAAGCACCCGGGCCACATGCGCGGCGCGCTGTGGCTCGGGTGCTTCGATCAGGGCCTGTTGGTCCACCGGCGGACCTTTAGGCGTTGAAGTAGCTGCGCAGCGCCTCGACGCGGTCGGTGCGCTCCCAGGTGAAGTCCTTATCGTCGCGGCCGAAGTGGCCGTGTGCTGCGGTCTTCTGGTAGATCGGACGCTTCAGATCCAGATCTTCGATAATGCCCAGCGGGCGCAGATCGAAGACTTCGTTGATCGCGGCGGTGATCTTTGCCGGATCGACGGTTTCGGTGCCGAAGGTTTCCACGTAGAGACCCACCGGGCGGGCCACGCCGATGGCGTAGGCCACCTGCACCTCGGCGCGTCGGGCCAGGCCGGCCGCGACCACGTTCTTCGCGACCCAGCGCATGGCGTAGGCCGCCGAACGGTCCACCTTCGACGGGTCCTTACCGGAGAAGGCACCGCCACCGTGGCGCGCGTAGCCGCCGTAGGTGTCGACGATGATCTTGCGGCCGGTCAGCCCGGCGTCGCCCACCGGGCCACCAATGATGAACGGACCCGAGGGGTTCAGAATGACATTGGTGTTCGAGGTGTCCAAGCCCGAACGCTCCAGGACCGGGGTGACGACCTCTTCGAGCAGATCGGCCTTGAGGGTGTCCAGCTCGTACTCCGAGGCGTGCTGGCTGGAGACCACCACGGTGTCGATGCTGACCGGGGTTTCCCCGTCGTAGCCGATGGTGACCTGGGTCTTGCCATCTGGACGCAGCAGGGGCAGGCGGCCATTCTTGCGCACCTGGGTCAGGCGCTCGGAGAGCCGATGGGCCAAGAAGATCGGGGTGGGCATCAACGAGTCGGTTTCATCCGAGGCATACCCGAACATCAGACCCTGATCGCCGGCTCCCTGCAGGTCGCGGGGATCCTTGGCCAGGCCCTGGCGGGCTTCGAGAGAGTTGAACACCCCGTCGTGGATTTCCTGCGACTGCTGGCCGATGGAAACCGAGACGCCGCAGCGGGCGCCGTCGAAGCCGTTAGCCGAGGAGTCGTAGCCGATATCGAGGATGGTGCGGCGCACGATCTCGGGGATTTCAACATAACCGTCGGTGGTCACCTCGCCGGCCACATGGACCAGTCCGGTGGTGGTCAGCGTTTCGACGGCGACCTTGGAATGTGGGTCCTGAGCCAACATGGCGTCGAGGATGGCGTCGGAGATCTGATCGCAGATCTTATCCGGGTGCCCCTCCGTGACGGACTCGGAGGTGAAAAGGCGCAATTCGGGGGTTGATGAAGTCACCTAGTTACTCTATCTGTTCTCATACTGTTGATGTTCAACGTTGATACTTTCCGTGACTTTGGGTCACGTGGTGCCGCTCACTGTGTGACGGTCTGTTGCCGATTTATGACGTCAGCGACCTGTTCGATGACCACACGGGCCACCTCGAGCTTGCTTCCGGCGCTGTGCACCGGGGTGCGGCCATCGGCGAAGAGCACCTGGGCGGCGTTGGTGTCTTGCCCGAAGGTCAGGTTGGTGCCCACTTCGTTGACCACGAGCATTTCACAGCCCTTGCGTTGCAATTTGGCGCGGCCGTAGTCTTCCACGCTGCCTTGCGCGTCCCCGGTTTCGGCGGCGAAGCCGACCACCAGCGGAGGCAGCTCGGGTTGCGTGGCGCGAGCCGCGACTACCTCGGCCAAGATATCGGGGTTGCGCACCAGTGAGATTACCGGGGCCGAATGCTCATCACGCTTTTTGATCTTGGACTGCTCAATGGTGTCGGGGCGGAAATCGGCCACAGCCGCGTTCATGATCAACACGTCCTGGCCCGGTGCGTGCTCAAACACCGCCGCGTGCAGGTCACTGGCGCTGCCGACCTGGATCACCTCGGCCCCAAGCGGCGCGGGAACCTCGAGGTTACAGGCCAAGAGGGTCACGCTAGCTCCGGCATCCATGGCGGCACGGGCCAGAGCCACCCCTTGGCGCCCGGAGGAACGGTTGCCCAAGAAGCGCACCGGGTCCAGCGGTTCGCGGGTGCCTCCGGCGGTGATCAGTACCTTGCGCCCGGCCAACAGCGGCTCGCTGAGCATCGCGGTGGCCCTGGCAAAGATCTCCTCGGGTTCCACCATGCGCCCGGGGCCCGAATCGGTACCGGTTAGTCGCCCCTCGGCCGGACCGATCAACTGTACGCCGCGGTCGCTGAGCGTCTGGATATTGGCAACGGTCGCCGGGTGCTGCCACATTTCGGAGTGCATCGCCGGGGCCATGAGCACCGGGGCGCGGGTGGCGAGCAGGGTTCCGGTCAACAAGTCCGTGGCCAGACCGTTCGCGGCCTTGGCCAGCAGATCGGCGGTGGCCGGCACGACAAGCACCAAATCGGCCTGCTGGCCCAAGCGCACGTGGTTCACGCTATCCACGGCGTCGAAGACATCGGCGGTCACCGGGTTGCCCGAAAGGGCCTCCCAGGTGGCGTTTCCCACAAATTTTTCCACACTGGGAGTGGGAATCACATCGACGTGGTGTCCGGCCTCGCGCAGCAGGCGCAGGAGCAAGACCGATTTGTAGGCCGCAATGCCGGCCGAGACCCCTAGGACAATTCGCTTCACGCTATAGCTTTCTGGCTCGTTAAAAAGGAAACGGCGCCCTGATCTCAGGGCGCCGTAGCGACGTTTTAGGCCTCTTCGGCGGCCGCGGTAACCTTCAGCAGACCCTCGTCGAGTTCGCGTAACGCAATGGTCAGCGGCTTCTCGTTGGCCTTGGTCTCCACCAGCGGGCCGACGTACTCGAACAGGCCCTCATTGAGCTGCGCGTAGTATGCGTTGATCTGACGAGCACGCTTGGCCGAGTTCAAGACCAGTGCGTACTTCGAGTCATTGGTCGTCAGCAACGAGTCGATCGACGGGTTGATGATTCCCTCTAGGTTGGTGGTCACAAGACTCCCCTTATTCATTCCTCAGCCCCATTTGGGCGACAAGCTCTTCGGCGGCGCGTGCAACATCGTCATTAACGATGGTCACGTCGAATTCCGACTCAGCCGCAAGTTCCAGTTTAGCGGTTTCCAGCCGACGCTGCTGTTCCTCGGCGGATTCGGTGCCGCGGCCAATGAGCCGACGCACCAATTCCTCCCACGACGGCGGGGCCAAAAACACGAATTTTGCCTCGGGCATGGTCTCCTTGACCTGCCGGGCACCCTGCAGGTCAATTTCGAGCAAAACCTTCTTGCCCTGGGCCACCGCGTCCTCTACCGTGCTGCGAATGGTGCCGTAACTATTGCGTCCGTGCACCACCGCCCATTCGAGCATTTGCCCGTCCTTGACGAGCGCCTCGAACCGTTCCGGGCCCACAAAGTAGTAGTGCACCCCTTCCACTTCGCCGGGACGCGGGTCCCGAGTGGTGGCTGAAACCGAGAGCCATACATCCGGATAGTTATCTCGGATGTAAGTGGAGACGGTTCCCTTGCCAACGGCCGTTGGGCCTGCCAGTACGGTTACTGACGCAGCGGTCATATACTACACTTTCGTTTTTGGAGGCGACTGCTTGAAATGCTCGGTGATCGCGGTCCGTTGCTTACGGCCCAATCCACGCAGTCGACGAGAGGGAGAAATCCCCAGTCGTTCCAGCAGATTCGCGGCGCGGACTTCGCCGACGCCAGGCACCGACTCGAGCAAGTCCATCACGCGCATGCGCCCCACGGCTTCATCTTCGTAGACCAAGTCTAGTACCTCGGTGATGGAAATTTTCCCCGTACTGAACTGATCTTTGATCTCCGCACGTCGGGTGCGCGCAGCTAGCGCCTTGGCCCGTGCCCGGATGCGATCTTCGTCTGAAAGCTCTCGCAATACCATCGTTCAGCCATCCTTAGTGTGTAGTGGACTTGCCTCTATGGTGTTGAACATAATCACCAAACGCGTTTTATGCAAGAAGAATCGCGTTGTGGCTACCAGAAACTGTAGTAGCCACAACGCGATTCGGCTAGTAATTTAGCGCGCGTCGATCAATTCATTGCGCACTTGCTCCGCCTTTTTCCGCAAGGCGGAAACTTCCGGTCCAACCTTGAGGATGTCTCGGCTACTGGTGCCCAGCACCTGAGCGTAGCTCTGCTCAAAGGCGGCGGCGATGTCCGCGGCGGTGGCGCCCTGCGCTCCGAGGCCCGGAGTAAGCAACGGTGCCTTGCTGGCCACCAGGTCGATGCCTAGCGTCTTCACCGCGTCCCCGATGGTCGCACCGACCACCAGGCCCACGTGACCCAGATCCGCGGCGTGGGCATTTTCGGCGGCGACCTGCTCGATAATCGACTTGGCCACCGACTGCTCACCGCCCACATGCTGCACCGAGGGGCCCTCGGGGTTCGAGGTCAGTCCCAGCACGAACACGCCGCGACCGGTGCTACGAGCCAGATCCACCGCCGGACGCAGGGACTCATAGCCCAGGTAAGGGCTGAGCGTCACCGCATCCGAGGCCAGCGGCGAGTTATCGTCCAACCAGGCGGTCGCATAGGCGGCCATGGTCGAACCGATATCTCCACGCTTGGCATCGGCCAGGCTCAACACGCCAGCGGCCCGCGCGGCGGTGAGTGTTTCCTCCAGCACGGCGAAGCCGGCCGAGCCGAAGCGCTCGTAGAGGGCGACCTGTGGCTTGCACATGGCCGCTACCCCTTCGAGCGCCTCGATCACCGTCAGCGAGAAGCGGCGCACGCCCTCGACGTTATCCTCCAGCCCCCAGCTGTTCAGCAGCCCGGGGTGCGGGTCGATGCCCACGCACAGTGGACCGTACTGGTCCATGGCGCTGCGCAGGCGCTCTCCGAAGCTACGCATCCTCGCCCCGGTTCAGGAACTTGGCGTGCTCCTGCAGGCTCATCACATCCCAGTCGTAGGAACGCTGGGCATCGATGGCCTGTGCCGCCGCGGCCAGTTCGGCCACGGTGGTGATGACCGGGGTGCCCACGCTGGTGGCCGCGGCACGAATCTCGTAGCCGTCGCCGCGGGCTTCGGAACCCGAGGGGGTGTTCACGATCAGCCCGATATGCCCCTCGTTGATCATGTCGACGATCGAGGCACCACCCTCGTGGACCTTGGAGACCACTTCGGTGGGAATACCATTGCGGCGCAGCACCTCGGCGGTGCCACCGGTGGAGACAATCTCGAAACCGTTATCCGAAAGGTGCTTGACCGGCAGCACGATCGAACGCTTGTCACGGTTGGTCACTGAGACGAAGATCTTGCCTGAGGTCGGCAGCGGGTTGTTGGCTGCGGCCTGGCTCTTGGCGAAGGCGGTGTCGAAGTACTTATCGATACCCATGACCTCACCGGTGGAGCGCATTTCCGGGCCGAGCAGCGAGTCGACGACCTTGCCCTCCGGGGTGCGGAAACGGGCGAAGGGCAGCACGGCTTCCTTCACGGCGATCGGTGCGGTATCCGGCAGGTTCGAGCCGTCACCGGTGGCAGGCAGCACGGTACCGCGCAGCTCGGCGATGGATACACCCACGCCGATCAGGGCGGCCGCCTTGGCCAGCTGCACACCGGTAGCCTTCGAGGTGAAGGGCACGGTGCGGCTGGCGCGCGGGTTGGCCTCGATGACGTAGAGGATGTCGCTGGCCAGCGCGAACTGCATGTTGATCAGACCGCGTACGCCCACGCCCTCGGCGATGGCGCGGGTGGCGGCGGCCACACGGGCGCGCACATCCGGGCCCAGGGTGATCGGAGGCAGCACACAGGCCGAGTCGCCGGAGTGAATACCGGCCTCCTCGATGTGCTCCATGATGCCACCGATGTACAGGTCGGTGCCGTCGAACAGGGCGTCGACGTCGATCTCGATCGCGTCCTCGAGGAAGCGGTCCACCAGCACCGGGTGATCCACGGTGATTTCGGTGGCGTTGGAGATGTAACGCTCGAGGTTTGCCTCGTCATACACGATTTCCATGCCGCGGCCGCCCAACACGTAGCTTGGGCGCACCAGCACCGGGTAACCGATGGAGTCGGCGATGGTCTTTGCCTCGGCGAAGGACACGGCGGTGCCGTTCTTCGGGGCAATCAGCCCGGCGTTATCCAGCACGCGCTGGAAGGCGCCACGGTGCTCGGCCAAGTCGATGGCCTCCGGGGTGGTGCCCAGAATCGGCACGCCGGCGGCCTTCAACTCGGCGGCGAGCTTCAGCGGGGTCTGTCCACCGAGCTGCACGAAGACACCGAGTACGCCACCGGTCTCCTCTTCGGCGTGGATGATCTCCAGCACATCTTCCAAGGTCAGCGGCTCGAAGTAGAGGCGATCGGAGATGTCGTAGTCGGTGGAGACGGTCTCCGGGTTGCAGTTGACCATCACGGTCTCGTAGCCGGCCTCGCGCAACGCCATCACCGCGTGCACACAGGAGTAGTCGAACTCAATACCCTGACCGATTCGGTTGGGACCCGAACCGAGGATGATCACCGACTTCTTCTCGTGAGCCACCAGCTCGCTCTCCTCGTCGTAGGAGGAGTACATGTACGGGGTGAAGGCCTCGAACTCTGCGGCGCAGGTATCCACGGTCTTGTAAACCGGGCGGATGTTCAGCGCGTGACGCACTCCGCGCACCACGGCCTCGGACTTGCCGGTCAGCTTCGCGATCTGTGCATCGGAGAAACCGTGACGCTTAGCCTCGCGCAGCACCTGCTCGTCGAGGTTCGGGTGTGCGGCGATCTGCGCGGCGGTCTCGTTGATCAGCGCCAGCTGATCCAGGAACCACGGGTCGATGCCGGTGACCTCGTAGAGCTTCTCCAGGGAGACCCCGGAGAGCAGTGCGCGCTGCACCAGGGCCAGGCGCTCGGTGGAGCCCACGGTGATCTTCTCGAGCACCTCGGGGATCTCGGCCTCGTCCAACGGCTCGAAGGACAGCTCGCTGCCCTTCTGCTCGAGCGAACGCAGCGCCTTCTGCAGCGCCTCGGTGAAGTTACGGCCCAGGCTCATCGCCTCGCCGACCGACTTCATGGTGGTGGTCAGGGTAGCATCGGCGGCCGGGAACTTCTCGAAGGCAAAGCGCGGAACCTTAACCACGACGTAGTCCAGGGCCGGCTCGAAGGAGGCCGGGGTCTTCTGGGTGATGTCGTTCGGGATCTCATCTAGGGTGTAACCCAGCGAGAGCTTGGTGGCGATCTTCGCGATGGCGAAGCCGGTGGCCTTCGAGGCAAGCGCCGAGGAGCGCGAAACGCGCGGGTTCATTTCGATGACCACGACGCGACCGGTGTCCGGTTCGATGGCGAACTGGATGTTGCAGCCACCGGTGTCCACGCCGACCTCGCGGATCACGTTGATCGAGATGTCACGCAGGCGCTGGTATTCGCGGTCGGTCAGCGTCATCGCCGGGGCGACGGTGATCGAGTCACCGGTGTGCACGCCCACCGGGTCGAAGTTTTCGATGGAGCACACGACCACGACGTTATCGTTCTTATCGCGCATCATCTCCAGCTCGTACTCCTTCCACCCAAGGATGGACTCCTCCAGGAGCACCTCGGTGGTCGGCGAGTACTGCAGGCCGGCGCCGGCGATACGGCGCAGATCCTCGGGGTTGTAGGCCATGCCCGAACCCAGGCCGCCCATGGTGAAGGAGGGGCGCACCACGACCGGGTATTTCAGCTCCTCGACGGCGGCGAAGGCCTCGTCCAGAGTGTGCACGATCTTCGAGCGGGCCGATTCGGCGCCCGAGCGCTCCACCACGCCCTTGAACTTTTCGCGGTCCTCACCGAGCTCGATGGCCTCGATGTTGGCGCCGATCAGTTCCACGTTGTATTTCTCGAGTACGCCGTTCTTATCCAGCGCGATGGCGGTGTTCAGTGCGGTCTGACCGCCCAGGGTCGGAAGGACGGCATCCGGGCGTTCCTTGGCAATGATCTTCTCGACGATTTCCGGGGTGATCGGCTCGACGTAGGTGGCGTCGGCGAATTCCGGGTCGGTCATGATGGTGGCCGGGTTGGAGTTGACCAGGATGACCCGCAGGCCCTCCTCCTTGAGCACGCGCAGAGCCTGGGTGCCGGAGTAGTCGAATTCGGCGGCCTGGCCGATCACGATCGGACCCGAACCGATCACGAGCACAGAGTTCAAATCGGTGCGCTTAGGCATTACTTGGAATCCTTATCTGCAGCGTTGTCCAACGCGGCGACGAAACGGTCAAAGAGGTAGGCTGCATCGTGCGGGCCGGAAGCGGCTTCCGGGTGGTACTGCACGGAGAAGGCCGGAATGTCCAGGCAGTTCAGGCCCTCGACGACACGGTCGTTCAGCGAGAAGTGGGAGACCTCCACGGCACCAAAGCGCGCGACCGGCGCGGTGACTGAACCCTCGAGCGGGGCGTCCACGGCGAAGCCGTGGTTCTGGCTGGTGATCTCCACCTTGCCGGTGGCCTTATCCAGCACCGGCTGGTTGATACCGCGGTGACCGAAGGGCAGCTTGTAGGTGTCAAAGCCCAGGGCGCGGCCCAGGATCTGGTTACCGAAGCAGATCCCGAAGTACGGGATGCCGGCGTCGAGCACCGAACGCACCAGTTCCACCTGCGTGGTGGCGGTGGCCGGGTCACCCGGGCCGTTGGAGAAGAACACTCCGTCGGCCCCGGTGGCCTTGATATCTTCGAGGGTCGCATCATGCGGCAGCACGTGCACGCGCAGGCCACGCTCGGCCAGACGGTGCGGGGTCATCGACTTCATGCCCAGGTCGATGGCGGCCACCGAGTGCTTCACCGCACCGGTGTAACCGTGATCGGCTGGCTCGACGACGTAGGCCTGCTGAACCGAAACCTCGGCGGAGATATTGCGCCCGGCCATCGGCGGCTGCTGCTGCACCTCGGCGAGCAGTTCGGCCTCGGGACGCTGTGCGGCCTCACCGGAGAAGATGCCGGCCTTCATGGCACCGGCTTCGCGCAGGTGGCGGGTCAGCGCGCGGGTGTCGACATTGCGAATGCCCACGATCCCCCACTTTTTCAGCTCATCTTCCAAGGTGCCTTGGCTGCGCCAGTTGCTCGGGCGGCGCGAGGCGTCGCGCACCACGTAGCCGGCGGCCCACATGCGGCGGGACTCGGGATCCTCGTCGTTCACACCCGTGTTGCCCATATGCGGGAAGGTCTGCGCGATGATCTGGTGGGCGTAGGAGGGGTCGGTGAGCGTCTCCTGGTATCCGGTCATGCCGGTGGTGAACACGGCCTCGCCCAGGGTGGTGCCCACGGTGCCGTAGGCCAGGCCACGGAAGATGCGACCATCTTCCAGTACCAGCAGGGCTGGAAGGTTGCTTAGCGTAGTCACTTAATGTTTCTCCTGCTCGGCTGTGCCGCCCATGCGCGGCTGCAGCATCTGAATAATCTCTGCGGTCTGTTCGTGATACCGGGGTCGGAAGCCGGTATCGAATTCGTAGTCGTCCTTGGCCCAGCTGATGATCACCAGTCCGTCGCGTTCGACGAACTTGCCCGCCATTCCGGCCCCTCGCTGTACCTCCAGCGTGGCGCCGTAGGGAATGTGCAGGTCCGTGGTCCCGGGACGCAGCAGGTGCACCCCATCCTCACCAATGCTCAGTTCGGCATTGGAGCGGATCCCCAACTGATGCACGGCCACTCGGTCCAGCCAGTCCTCGCGGCGCGTGGTGCTGACGTACATTCCGGTGAAACGAGCCTGCTCGCTGTCCTCGAAGGGCTCATAGGGCGCCGGTACATCCTGTTGCCGACGCTTCATATTGCGCCACCCCAAGGCGATGAGGATGAAGGCCAGAACGATGACGGCGATCGTGATCCCGATCGCGGTAGGCGCGCCCTCAGGCATCGATCGACCGCGCCGAGGCCAATTCACCATCCAGCACGGTCGGGTGACCGTGGAAGAAGGTCGCGCGCACCGCACCGGGCAATTCCATGCCGGCGAACGGCGAGTTCCGCCCCTTGGTGGCCATCGCGAAGGGATCGACGATCCAACGTGCCTCGGGATCCACTAAGGTCAGGTTGGCCGGCTCGCCCTCGGCGATGGGGCGGCCCTGATCGCTCAGTCGGCCGATCTGCGCCGGTACCGTGGAGGTGATCCGTGCGACGTCGGCCCAGGACAGCAGCCCGGTCTCGACCAGCGTGTGCTGCACGATGGACAGCGCGGTCTCCAGACCGGTCATGCCCATGGCCGCCTGCGCCCATTCGCAGTCCTTGGACTCCGAGGGGTGCGGGGCGTGGTCGGTGCCGATCACGTCGATGGTGCCATCGGCCACGCCGGCGCGCAGCGCCAAGACATCCTCGTTGCGGCGCAGCGGCGGGTTGACCTTGTACACCGGGTCGAAGGTCTTGACCTTCTCATCGGTGAGCAGCAGGTGGTGCGGGGTGACCTCGGCGGTGACCTTGATGCCGCGGGCCTTGGCCCAGCGGATGATCTCCACCGAGCCGGCGGTGGAAACGTGGCAGACGTGCAGGCGGGCATCGACATGTTCGGCCAGCAGCACGTCACGGGCGATAATCGACTCCTCGGCCACCGCCGGCCAACCGGGCATTCCCAGTTCCGCGGAGGTCTCCCCCTCGTTCATCTGGGCACCCTCGGTGAGCCGTGGCTCCTGCGCGTGCTGGGCGATCACCCCGTCGAAGGCCTTGACGTATTCCAGGGCCCGGCGCATCAGCAGCGGGTCCGAGACGCAAATGCCATCATCCGAGAACATGCGCACCGCGGCGCGCGAGTCGGCCATGGCACCGATTTCCGACAGCTGTTCACCGGCCAAACCGACAGTGACGGCGCCAACCGGGCGCACGTCCACCCAACCGGCCTTGCGCCCTAGCTCATAGACCTGCTCGACGACGCCGGCGGTGTCGGCCACCGGGGTGGAGTTGGCCATGGCGTGGACGGCGGTGTACCCGCCCTTGGCGGCGGCCTGGCTACCGGTCAGCACGGTTTCGGCGTCTTCGCGGCCCGGCTCGCGCAGGTGGGTATGGGTATCGACCAGTCCGGGTAGCAGGATCTGACCGGCGGCCTCGACGACGGTGGCGTCCTCGGCGGACAGCTCGGTGCCGATCTGGGCAATCACCCCGTCACGGATCAGCACATCGGCGCGCTGCTCGCCCAGAATATTAGCGTCACGAATCAAGTAGTTCATAGGGAGGATTCCTTCGTCAGGTCGCCGGATAGAAGCAGGTAGAGGCTCGCCATGCGCACGGCCACACCGTTGGTGACCTGTTCGAGCACGAGAGCGCGATCGGAGTCGGCGGCCGCCGAGGAAATTTCCAGGCCGCGGTTCATCGGCCCCGGATGCAGGATCAAGGTGTCCATTCCGGCGGCGTTCAAGCGGCCCAGTCGAGCGTCATCCAGTCCCCAGTACCGCGAGTATTCGCGTGGGTTCGGGAAGTACGCCGCCTTCATGCGCTCACCCTGGACGCGGAGCATCATCACGGCGTCCACGCCCGCGTTCAACACGGAATCCAGGTCGTAGCTGATGGTGCATGGCCAGGTGCCACTACCCACCGGCAGCAGGGTGGGCGGGGCGACCATGGTCACCTCGGCACCCAGGGTACGCAGTAGCCAGAGGTTGGAGCGGGCCACGCGCGAGTGCAGGATGTCACCGACGATCGCGACCTTCAGGCCATCGAGTCCACGACCCAGCGGGGAGACGTTCTCGCGCAGTGCCAGCTGGCGGCGCAGCGTGAAGGCATCGAGTAGCGCCTGGGTCGGGTGCTCGTGCATACCGTCACCGGCGTTCACGATCGGCAGGTCGATCCAGTCGGTGGCCGCCAGACGAGCCGGGGCCCCGGAGGCTGGGTGACGAATCACCACGGCGTCGGCGCCGATAGCCAGCAGCGTCTGCGCGGTGTCCTTCAGCGACTCGCCCTTGGACACCGAGGAGCCCTTGGCGGAGAAGTTGATCACGTCCGCGCTCAGACGCTTGGCTGCCGCCTCGAAGGAGATACGGGTGCGGGTGGAGTCTTCGAAGAAGAGGTTCACCACGGTTCGTCCACGCAGCGCCGGAAGCTTCTTGACTTCGCGGGTGCCGGCCTCACGCATTTCCTCGGCCACGTCGAGGATCTGAATGGCCTCGGCGCGCGACAGATCGCGGGTGGAAATCAGGTGTTTCATGCAATCGCCTCGATGCTCACATCGTTCATGCCGTCGATTTCAGCCAGGCGCACACGCACCTTTTCGCTCTTCGCGGTGGGCAGGTTCTTGCCCACGTGATCCGCGCGGATCGGCAGTTCGCGGTGTCCGCGGTCGACCAGCACGGCCAGTCGCACAATTTTGGGGCGTCCCCAGTCGGCAAGGGCGTCCAGGGCGGCACGAATGGTGCGTCCGGAGTAGAGCACATCGTCGACCAGAACCACGACCTTGCCCTCGATGCCGCCACTAGGAAGTTTGGTCGGCGAGGGGGTACGTGCGGTGGAGTGACGCAGATCGTCACGGTACATGGTGACGTCGAGTTGCCCCACCAGAGCGGCGGGGTCGATGGATTCGTCCTTGGATGCGGCCGCAATACGGTCGGCCAGACGGCGCGCCAGCGGGAACCCGCGGCTTGGAATACCGAGCAGGACAAGGTCCTCGGTACCCTTATTGGCCTCGATGATTTCAAAGGCAATACGCGTCAACACACGTTCAATGTCATCGCCGGACAGCACGGTACGTGCCGGCACGGGCTGTGATGCTTCATCGGTCATCTGTGCGCGATCTCCCTTCTCCGCCTCACGGGACGGTTCTTAAAGGAACAGTGCTGAAGTAAAAATTATCACGCGTGCACCCCAATCCCCTAGCGCATATTCATGCATTGCGACGAATCAAGCGAGGCGTTGCTCACATGAGCAACGGTGGTTACCTTCCCTGACCCGCCCCGGTCACCCATCGGCGCAGGTCACCGGTGCGCCGCCCCTGACCTGACGCGTCATTTCCAGTGCCGCGGCGTGGGCAAGACACCGTGCATAGCTCGTCGCCAATCTCACGTTCGCGACGTGGAGAGGTAATACGCGCGCAACGTTGGCGCTTAAACACGAACTGCCGAGGAGATCCCCCAAAAAGGGGATCTCCTCGGCAGTTCCGAAGGGTTGCTGCTACGAGCTAGTCGACCAGGGTTTCTTTGACTTCCTGGATGCGACCGAGCACGCCGTTGACGAAGTCCGGGGACTCGTCGGTGGACAGCTCGCGGACGTTCGCCACGGCCTCGGCAATGGCCACCGCGTCGGGGACGTCATCGTTATAGAGCACTTCCCACACGCCAATGCGCAGGGCAATGCGATCGACATTGGGCATCCGTTCGATGGTCCAGCCACGTACGTAGCTTTCGAGCACCTCGTCGATGCGTTCTTGGTGCGCGGTGACTCCCTCGATGATGTTCAACGAGTACTCGTTGAGCACGATATCGGAGTTCTCACGTCGCGCAACGGCTACCTGAAGTGGGTCAGCGCCGCGGGCTTCTGCTTCAAACAAGAATTCCAGGGCCCGGCGGCGGGCCTTGGCGCGGGCGCTCACTAGGAGACACGTCCTAGGTAATCGCCGGTACGGGTGTCAACCTTGACCTTGGTGTTCTGCTCAACGAACAGCGGCACCTGGATTTCCTTGCCGGTTTCCAAGGTGGCGGGCTTGGTGCCGGCCGAGGAGCGATCGCCCTGCAGGCCTGGCTCGGTGTAGGTGATTTCCAGGATGACCGAGGCTGGCAGCTCGAGGTACAGCGGAGCACCGTCGTGCATGGCGATGGTCAGTTCCTGGTTTTCCAGCATGTAGCCGGCGGCTTCACCAACGGTGGTGCCGGGCACGGTGATCTGGTCGTAGTCTTCCAGGTTCATGAAGACGTAGTCTTCGCCGTCCTGGTAGAGGTACTGGTAATCGCGGCGGTCCACGGTTGCGGTCTCGATCTTTGCACCGGCGTTGTAGGTCTTGTCGACGACCTTACCGGTGAGCACGTTGCGCATCTTGGTGCGCACGAAGGCGCCGCCCTTGCCCGGCTTCACATGCTGGAAATCGATGATGGTCCACAGCTGGCCATCGATCTTGATGACCTGTCCGTTTTTGATGTCGGTTGTATCCGCCACGTATAACTCAATTCCTCGTATGTGCCAGCGCGAGGCCGGCCTTGTCAAAAATCCATATACAGTCTAGCGCATGGAAAGTTCAGCTGGCGGGTCTTTGCGACGAGTACCACGCAGGTAATTCGACACAATGACTCGGTACGGGCCAACGTGCAGCGGCTTCACTTCCATTGCAGACGCCCTTAATGGCGGTACAAAGCTACCGTGCCCCCACTTGGGAAGACAGCCACCTACCTCTTCGCACGCCTTCGCCGAACCTGTAGCACCGCGGTGATTCGTGTGCTCCGCGATCATTGCTGGGGATGGTTGCCGGGTGAGCAATGGGGCTCGCGAATGGGGTTTACGCTGACGAATCGCTAAGGCCATCTGCAGTAGTTCCGGATTTCACGCTAGATCACGGCGAATGCTCTAACCGAATTTGGGCCCCGCCCCGCTGCCTGCACGGTGGTGTAGCGCTCCACGAAGGCTCGCAAAGTTTCACGAGCTAGTTTGGCGCAATGCGCTCCCGTGTGGCGGCAGGGGTGCACAACCACGTTAGTCTGCGTTAAAAGAAAATTCTGGCGCGCACGTGAAGTGCACGCCAGAATTACTTCAAGCAACGGCTACATTAGCCGTGCTGTGCAAGTTTTTCTTCGGCCATCTGCAGACAGATCCGCGAGGCATCGATCAGGTGTGGGCGTCCACCGGATTCTTCACGCATCTGCAAGGCGGTGCGGAAACGAGTGGCCGCGGCGTGGTAGTCCCCGCGCTCGTAGTAAGACATTCCCAAGTGGTGTTGCATCAGCGACTCGTACTCGGTGCCGGCGAACTCTTCGAGAAGGGCGCGCAACCGGTTGATCGCCCGGTCAAAGTCACCTCGTGCACGGGTCAACTCGGTATCCAACACGCGCAGGTGGGCGTTGGTCGGGTCGGTCAACCGCGATTCGGCGATCAGCTCCCCCGCCTTGGACAGTTCACCGCGGGCCAGGTGAATGACTACCTGGTCGGTCGGCGAACCGAAAAGCATCGAATGTTCGGCGGCCTTCTCGTCCGAGACGAAGGGACGCATGGTTTCCGGATCGATCAGGATGCCGGCAATGGCCGTATCGGTACCTTCACGGTTGACCGAGGCGACTTCAAAGGCTTGGTGTGTCTGCTGAGTCATCGTTATTCCCCGATCTCCTGGTAGGCGGCGAACAACAGCGAGTTATCGGGGACCTCGTAGATGCGCGGCTTACCGATTTCCTCGAGCACGACAAAGCGCAGCTGATCGCCACGCGACTTCTTATCGCGCTTCATCCCATCGAGCAGCGCGGCCCAACGGTCATTGCGGTAGCTCGTGGGCAGCCCCAGCGAACGGAGAATGGCGAAGGTGCGCTCGACAATAGCGTCGGAGGTGTAACCGACCGAGCGTCCCAGCTCGGCCGCGAAACACAGGCCAATGGAGACCGCGGCACCATGACGCATCTGGTAGCGCTCGGCCAACTCGATGGCGTGGGCCAGGGTATGGCCGTAGTTCAAGAACTCGCGCTCCCCCGATTCCTTCAGGTCACGCGAGACCACGTCAACCTTGACGGCGATGGTGCGCTCAACGATTTCACGCAGTCGATCGCTGGTCGGATCGATCGCATCGGCGGGATCTTCTTCGATCAATTCCAGAATGCGTTCGTCGGCGATGAAGCCACATTTCACGGCTTCGGCCAAACCGGTGACCAGTTCGTTCTTTGGCAAGGTGGCCAGCGCATCGAGGTCGGCCAGTACGGCGGCCGGTGGGTGGAAGGCCCCGACGAGGTTCTTGCCCTCGGCGGTGTTAATGCCGGTCTTGCCGCCCACGGCGGCATCCACCATCGCCAGTAGCGAGGTGGGGATATGGATCACCTTGACGCCGCGCAGCCAGGTCGCTGCCACGAAGCCGGCCAGATCGGTGACGGCGCCGCCGCCAACGGAGATTACCGCGTCGCTGCGTGTGAAGTCGTTCTTGCCCAGAACCTCCCAGCAGAAGGAGGCGACCTGAATGTGCTTGCCTTCCTCGGCATCCGGGATTTCCGCGGTCAGCGCGGTCAGTCCAGTCCCTTCGAGATCCTCACGAACCAGATCGCCGGTGGCGCGCAGGGCTCGTGGGTGGATGATCAAAACCTTCTTCACCGCCGGACCGAGCAATTCGGGTAGTTGCCCCAGCAAAGAATTGCCGACGAGTACGGGATAAGATTCCCCGGCATTCGTCCCGGTGACCTGCAGTGTGGTGGGTGCTAATGGCATCCGTCGAGATCCTCCTCATGGTGCTGATCTATCTAGGGTACGCGCGCAGCGGCGCGCGCAAACTATCTCGTGGTGCGAATCACATGCTCTTCAATGAGCGCTACGACCTCGTCGACCGAGCGATCATCCACGTTAACTGTCAAGTCAGCTAGGAATTCATAGGTAGTTCGGCGCTGTTCGTAGAGCTGCGTCCAGCGCGCAATGCGATCATCGCCACTTAGCAGGGGCCTCCCATCATCAGCAGGTAGACGGCCTTGAGCGGTCCGTTCGGAGAGCTCCAAATAGATGACCGTACCGCGGCGTAGCGCGGCATGATTTTGCGGGTTGACCACTATGCCGCCGCCGGTGGCGATAACCCCTGCCCGCGTTTGCGCCAGCGCCTGAGACTCGAGACTGCGGAAGTAGGACTCCCCGTGGGTGGCGAAAATCTGTGGGATCGGGCCGTGGGCCTCGGTGATCACCGCGTCGGTGTCGGCGAAGTCGGTGGACAGGGCAATGGCCAGCGACCGCCCAATGGTGGACTTGCCGCTGGCCATGGGACCAATGAGATAGATCATTTATACCCCGGTCGACTCCAACGACTCAGGGATTGCCGCCAGGTACGACTCCAGGTTCCGCTTGGTTTCGGCCACCGAGTCGCCGCCGAACTTCTCCAATACAGCCTGGGCGAGCACCAGTGCCACCATGGCTTCGGCCACGACGCCGGCAGCGGGAACGGCACAGACGTCCGAACGCTGGTGGTGTGCGGTGGTGGCTTCGCCGGAGGCGGTGTCAATGGTGCGCAGGGCGCGCGGCACGGTGGCAATGGGCTTCATGCCGGCGCGTACGCGCAGCACCTCGCCGATGGACATGCCACCCTCGATACCGCCGGCACGACCCGAGGCGCGGCGGATAACACCCTGTTCGTCACGTTCAATTTCGTCATGGGCAGCCGAACCACGACGGGCCGCGGTTTCGAATCCGTCGCCGACCTCAACACCCTTAATGGCCTGAATGCCCATCAGCGCGCCGGCCAGACGCGCGTCAAGACGGCGGTCCCAGTGCACGTAGGAGCCCAGACCTGGAGGCAGGTTGTAGGCAAGAACCTCGACCACGCCGCCGAGGGTTTCCCCGGCCTTGTGTGCGTCGTCGACTTCGGCCACCATGGCCTGGCTGGTCTCTGCGTGGAAGCAACGCAGTGGGTCGGCATCCAGCGCGGCCACATCGGCGGCCGTGGGTAGCGGGGCGTCGGCCGGGGCACTGACGGTGCCGATGGCGGTGGTGTGCGAGACCAACTCGATACCCAGTTCGCGCAGGAACGCCTGCGCCACGGAACCGAGGGCCACTCGGGCGGCGGTTTCGCGGGCGCTGGCCCGCTCAAGCACCGGACGGGCATCCTCGAAACCGTACTTCTGCATGCCGGTGAAGTCGGCGTGGCCCGGACGCGGGCGGGTCAATGGTGCGTTGCGCGCCATGGCGGCCAGCTCGTCGAGGTCCACCTCGTCGGCGTTCATCACCTTTTCCCACTTGGGCCATTCGGTGTTGCCGATCTGGATGGCCACCGGGCCGCCCTGCGACTTGCCGTGGCGGACACCGCCAAGGAAGGTGACCTGGTCCTGCTCAAACTTCATGCGGGCACCGCGGCCATAGCCGAGCCGCCGGCGGGCCAGTGCATCACGCACGACCTGTGAGTCCACCGAAACCCCGGCGGGTAGTCCTTCAAGAATTCCAACGAGTGCCGGGCCATGGGATTCGCCCGCCGTCAACCAACGCAACATGGCATCAATTTTGCCATGACATGACCGGATTAGCCTTCTCGATGAAGTCCGATGCTGGCGTATAGGGCATTTGTGACGTTTTCACGCACCGACTCATCGAAGTTCACGCCACTAAAAAGGCGGACCTGCTCCACGGCCTGGTGCACCAACATATGTTCGCCGCTGAGCACCGGCCCGACCCAGCTTTCGGCCAGGGCCGAGGGCCATGGGTCATAGGCCACGTCCAGGAGCACCCCGGTGCCAGCCCCGAGCGCGGACAGCCAATCATCGGCCCCATGCGGTGGCAGGGTGCTAATCACCAGCGGGTCCGCGGCTAAGGCGCCTTCGCCAAGCGAGCCCAGCTCCTCGACGCGCACATGCATGCCCAACTCTTCGGCCAGGGCGGCGACCTTCTGGGCCTTGAGCTCGTTGCGCAGCACGATGCGCAGCTCGCGCACACCCAGTTCGGCACCGGCGGCCACGGCCGCCAGGGTGGTGTTGCCGGCCCCGAGCACGGTGAGCCGCTCGACCTGGCGCACCCCGGCGTCGGCTAGGGCTCCAAGGATGCCGTCGACGTCGGTATTCTCCCCGCGCAAACGGCCCTGCGCGTCAACGATGATGGTGTTCAGCGCGCCCAACTGGCGCACCCGATCGCTCAGCTCGTCCATCAGGGGCACGAACACGTCCTTCAGCGGCATGGTGACCGAACAACCCGCCCAGCCCCCGGCACGCAGCTCGGCCGCCTGTGCCTCGGCCTGTTCCGGGGACAGGTCAATGGCCCGGTAATCGATCGGCACCTCGAGCAGCGCGTAGGCGGTGCTGTGCAACACCGGGGACTTGGAGTGGCCGATGGGTTGGCCGAGGACGGCGGCGCGTAGCATTAGCAAGCCTCCGGATTCGCCGAGCAGAAGTCGCGGAACTGCTGCTGATTCTTCTGATGGTCGGCGAAGGTCCGCGCAAACTTCGTTTCGCCGGTGATGGTGTTGACCGTCACCCAGTAGTAGTAATCATTGGGTACCGGGTTGATCGCGGCACGGATCGCCGGAAGCGCCGGGGAACCGATCGGCGTGGGCGGCAGGCCCTTGTGCACATAGGAGTTGTAGCGGTTCGAGGCGTCCTTGCGTTCGGCCTGGCTGAACTGCAACGAGTAGCGATCCAATCCATAGATCACTGTGGAATCCACCTGCAAGAGCCCGTGGGTTTCGCGGTTATTCGGTGAGAGTCGGTTGTCGATGGCACCGGCCACCGTCGCATAATCTTTCGGACGGGCCTCGGCCTGCAAAATCGAGGCGATCTTCAGGTAGCGATATCCTTCGCTGAGATCATCGACGCCCTGCTCGCTCAGGGCCTTCTTGGTGTTATCCACCATGGTCTGCAAAATCTCGCTGGCTTCGGTCTCCAGCGGGAAGCGGTACTCCCCCGGGTGTAGCCAGCCCTCAAGATTCGGCACCGACTCGGGCAGCCCAAAGGCCTGCGGGTCATCGGCGAGCTCACGCAACTGCTTTTCCTGCAGCCCGGAACCCTTGGCGATTTCCTTCAACGAGTCCTTGAGCCGCACATTGGCCTTCAGCCCCACATAGACCACCTTGTCCGGGCGGTTATCCAGCATGATTTCGGCGGCGTCGGAGGCCGGCAAATTCGTGTTCAGCTGATAGGTGCCCGGGTGAATCGTGGTGCCCTCCTCATGGGTGGCGACGAAGTCCTCCACCGCCTTCACGAAGAGCTTCTCGCTGGCCACGACCTTCTTCTCGGCCAGCACCGAACCAACAATCTTCGCACCCCAGCCATCCTTGACGGTGACTTCCACCACGGGCCCCTTGGGTCCGGTGAAGTCATCCGGGTTGAACTGCTTGTAGATGGTTTTGATGAAGAACACCGACCCGGTCACGACCAGGGCAAAAATTAGCACGGTGGCAAGCATCACCAGGTTGCGCCGACGCTTGGTGCGCCGCGGTTTGGGCTCATGCTCGGTAAAAACCGAAGTTTCGGCCAGCGGCATTTGCCCGGTGATCGGATGCTGCTCAGCGTGCTCGGCCTCGGCGTCGTACGCGGCGGACTGCTCTGCGTGCGGGTGCTCGGCCTCGGGCGCCGCGGTGAAGTCCGCACCACCTAACGGGGCACCGGTGATTTCCGGGGCTCCCGGGGTCGGTAGTTCTCCCGGGCGTGTTCCACCGGCCCAGCGGCGCAGCAGCTCGGGCAGCGATGACGGGATATTGGCCGGGTTATGCTCGTCGCCCATAATCTCTCTCCATGTGGGGCGTGCGGGGCGAAGGGTTACTTCACCACGACGCGGCTTGCCTGCACGCGGGCGTCGTTACGCCGTGCGTCCAGCACCTGTTGCAAAATATTGACCGCGGCCACCTGGTCGACGACTTCGCGGTGCTGCTGCATTTTGCGACCCGATTCGTGCAGCATTCGGTGGGCGCTGACCGTGCTCAGCCGTTCGTCGATGAGATACACCGACAACTCCTGCTGCGCCTCGTGGGCACGCTCGGCCAGGTCGATCGCATAGGCGCGGGCCATCCGAGTGGACTCGGTGTCCTGCCCCGAGAGGGAACGCGGCTCACCGACGAACACCTCGCTGACCCCACGATCCGCAATAATGCGCAACAGCATCCGCAGATCGGAATTCTTCTTCGCGTCGCGGCGCAGGGTCATCACCGGGGTGGCCAGCACCCCGTGCGGATCGGATACGGCGACGCCGACGCGGGCCAGGCCCACGTCGACGCCCATCGCCAACTCAGGCATTGGCCACCGCGGAGCGGATGGCCGCCAGGGCCTCGCCGATGCGCGAGGCATCCTGCCCGCCACCCTGAGCCATATCGTCCTTGCCGCCGCCGCCACCGCCGAGCACGGAGGTAGCGGTGCGCACCAGCGCGCCGGCCTTGAAACCGGCGGAGCGTGCCGCCTCGTTGGTCACGGCGAGCACCAGCGGGCGTCCGCCGGCCTGACCGATCAACACGATCACGGCCGGGTCGGAACCGATCTTGCCGCGCAGATCCAGCGCCAGCGTGCGCAAGGCATCGGCCGAATCCACGGCACCGGCATCATGAGCCAAGAGCTTGACACCGTTGAGCGATTCAACGTCGGCGAGCAGCGCGCTGCTCTGGGCCAGTAGCGCGGCCGACTTCATTTCGGCGATCTGCTTCTCGGCGGCCTTGAGCTTGGCCACGGTGTCCGAGACGCGGTCGAGCACCTGCTCGCTGGGGACCTTGAACATGCCGGTCAGCTCCGAAACCAGGGCGCGTTCGGCGGCCCCATGACGGAAGGCCTCCATACCCACCAGGGCTTCGACGCGGCGGTTACCCGACCCGACCGATGCCTCCGAAAGCAGGGTCAGCTGGCCAATGCGGGCGGTCGAGCCCACGTGAGTACCACCGCACAGTTCGCGCGACCAGGCGCCGTTCATCTCCACAACGCGCACCGAATTGCCGTACTTCTCACCGAACAGGCTCATCGCACCAAGTTTCTTCGCGGCATCCAACGACATCTCATTGCTGATCACGTCGTGGTTCGCCACGATGGCCTGGTTGACGACCTCTTCGATTTCGGCGCGCGTGGCAGAAGATAGCGCCTCGGTCCAGGAGAAGTCGAAGCGCAGGTAGCCTGCCTTGTTAAAGGAACCGGCCTGCGTGGCGGTGGGCCCGAGCAGGTCGCGCAGCGCGGCGTGCACCAGGTGGGTGGCTGAGTGGGCCTGTTCGCCGGAGTGGCGGCGGATTGCGTCCACTTCGGTGCGTACCAGTGCCTCGGCGGGCAGTTCACCCTCGCGCACCAGAACCTTGTGCACGTTCAAACCCTTAACCGGGGCCTGCACGTCGGTGACCTCGAGGACGAAACCATCACCGTGGATCAATCCCACGTCACCGGCCTGGCCACCGGCCTCGGCGTAGAACGGGGTTTCCTCAAGCACCAGATCCACCTGTTGGCCCTGTTCGGCAAAGGGCACCAACTGCCCATCGCGAACGATGCCGCGGATCTTCGACTCGCCATTGAGCGTGTCATAGCCGGTGAAGTGCACCGCGCCGGACTCGGCGAGCTTGTTGAAGACGCTGAGATCGGCGTGGCCGGCCTTCTTGGCCTTGGCGTCCTTCTGCGCACGGGTGCGCTGTTCGGTCATCAGCTCACGGAAGCGCTTCTCGTCGACGCTCAGCCCCGCCTCGGAAGCGATCTCCAAGGTCAGGTCGATCGGGAAGCCGTAGGTATCGTGCAAGGTGAAGGCGTCGTCGCCGGAGAGGTTCGTACCGGCGGCCTTGGCCTGCTCGAGTGCCTCATCCAGGCGGGTGGTACCCGAGGAGATGGTGCGGCGGAAGGCGCGCTCTTCGGCGTAGGCCACCCGGGCGATGCGTTCGAAGTCGGACTCCACCTGCGGGTAGACGCCCTTCATCGCATCGCGCGAAACCGGCAGTAGCTGCGGCAGCACCTCGGAGTCCACACCCATCAGGCGCATGGCACGCACCGCGCGACGGATCAGGCGGCGCAGCACATAGCCGCGGCCCTCGTTGCCCGGGGTCACGCCATCGGAAATCAGCATCAGGGCGCTGCGTACGTGATCGGCGATCATGCGCAGGCGCACATCGTTGGCGTGGTTCGGATCCTCGGGATCCTCGGTGGAGGTGTACTCCACCCCGGCCAGTTCGGCGGCGCGATCAAGCACCGGGCGCACCTGGTCGGTTTCGTACATGTTCTCGACGCCCTGCAGGATCATCGCCAGACGTTCCAGACCCAGCCCGGTGTCGATATTGCGCTTGGGCAGTTCACCGGCCACGTCGAAGTCGGTCTTCGAGCGCACGGCGGAGAGCCGGTACTGCATGAACACCAGATTCCAGATCTCGATGAAGCGGGTTTCATCGACGGCCGGGCCGCCGTCCTTCCCGTACTGCGGGCCACGGTCGTAGTAGATCTCCGAGCAGGGGCCACCGGGACCGGGCTGACCGGTGTTCCAGTAATTATCTTCCTTGCCGGTGCCGATCACACGTTCGCGGGGCACACCGATCTCTTCTTCCCAGATGCGGCGGGCCTCGGTGTCCTTCTCGTCGCCGTCCTCGTAGACGGTCACCCACAGGCGCTCGGGATCCAGGCCATAGCCTCCGGATTCCACCGACGAGGTCAGCAGCTCCCAGGCGAAGGGAATCGCCGATTCCTTGAAGTAGTCACCGAAGGAGAAGTTGCCGCACATCTGGAAGAAGGTACCGTGGCGTACGGTCTTACCGACCTCTTCGATATCTCCGGTGCGGATGCACTTCTGCACGGAGACGGCGCGCGAGTATGGCGGCTCCTCACGGGCGGTCAGGTACGGGATGAACGGGACCATGCCCGCCACCGTAAACAGCAGCGAGGGATCAGAGGAGACCAGCGAGGCGCTGGGAACCGCGGTGTGGCCCTTAGCGGCGAAAAAGTCGATCCAACGGCGGGCAATTTCCTGCGTTTTCATCGTTGAGCGGATGATCCCTTCACTTAGCGTCGTTCACGCCGAGGGCGGAACGAAGTTCTTCTTCGCGGGCGGCCATCCCCTCACGGAAGGCCTGCCCAATATCCGAGAGTCGGTCCGCATAGCGCCCGACCTGGCGGTTAAGTGCCGCCCCGGAGGAAATTTCGGTGTATTTCTTGGCCGCCAGCACGCCGACGGACACGCCGAGAGCAACCCAGAAAAGCTTTTTCATTCTAGTCTCCTTAGCGGCTGCGGCGGTGCGTACCGCGCGGCTTTGCGTTCATCGCTTCCTTCACACCGGCGGTGAAGGCGGCCACCTTGATCAGCGGCTTGCCCACGGTCGCGGCGACCAGCGAGGACAGGGCCGAAACGTTGGCCGTGGCATCAGACATATTCGAGGTGATCGTATCGACCTTCTTGAGCTGGTCGTTGGTGGTCGCCACCGTGGTGGTCACCTCACCCAAGAGCGGGGTGGTGCCATCGGAGAGCTCCTTGATCGAACCACGTAGCTCATCGAAGACCTTACCCAGTTTAAGAATCGGCACCGCCAGCAGTGCCACGAGAACCGCGAAAACGCCCGCGGCGATTAACCCCGCAATATCCGAACCCGACATGTGCTTCCTCTTCCGCTTGGGTTTTGTTGCCAGTCCACCTTATCGAACCGGCAACGCTGGGTGTTAGTTAGCCCAAGGGCCCGCAGCCGATAGCGGCTACGGGCCCTTGGAACGCACCTAGATTTAGCGTGCGTAGTACTCGACCACGAGGTTCTCTTCGCAGGTCACCGGGATCTCGGCACGCTCAGGAGCGCGCAGCAGGGTAGCCTGCAGCGACTCGAGCTTGACGTCCAGGTAGCCCGGAACGGCCGGCAGCACGTTCTTGTGCTCGCCGGTGGCGGCAAGCTGGAACGGAACCATCTTCTCGCTCTTCTCGTGAACGTGGATCATCTGACCCGGCTTCACCTTGAAGGACGGACGGTCCACGCGCTGGCCGTTGACCAGGATGTGGCGGTGCACGACCAGCTGACGGGCCTGTGCGATGGTGCGGGCGAAGCCGGCACGCAGCACCAGGGCGTCGAGGCGGGTCTCGAGCAGGGCCAGCAGGTTGTCACCGGTCTGACCGCCAAGGCGCTTGGCTTCCTTGAAGGCAGCCAGCATCTGGGTCTCGCGGATGCCGTACTGGGCACGCAGACGCTGCTTTTCGCGCAAACGCACAGCGTAGTCACTGTCCTGCTTCTTGCGAGCACGGCCGTGCTGACCGGGGCCGTACGGACGGCGCTCCATGTACTTTTCGGCCTTCGGGGTCAGGGCAATGCCAAGTGCGCGGGAGAGGCGCACGGTACGGCGGGCACGGGCGTTAGCCATTGATGTGTCCTTTTCTTTTCTGGCGACGTGAGCAAGGCTGGCCTCCGCGGTTCAATGGAGAGTGCCCGGGCGTCGCGTCCCGTTAACACTGCAACCGGTGCGGCGAGAATCTCGTCCACCGGCTTGCCAGCCAAGGATCAAGTCTACACCACGAAGCTCGATGTGCCCGGCGTGAGAATCCTCGCAATTATTGTCGCTTGCCCCGGATGATCTGGCGTAACTTCGACAAGCGTTGACCGATGGAGCGTTCGGCACCGTTCTCGGTGGGCTGGTAGTAGTCCACTCCGAGTAGATCGTCCGGGGCGTACTGCTGGGTGGCGATGGAGTGCGGCGCATCGTGTGAATACACGTACCCCACCCCATGCCCCAGCTGCTTGGCGCCGGGATAGTGCGCATCACGCAGGTGATCGGGCACCCGTGACCCCTTACCTGCGGCCACGTCGGCCTGCGCCTGATTCAACGCCATGTAGGAGGCGTTGGATTTCGGGGCGGTGGCTAGATGAACGGTGGCCTGTGCCAGCATGATCCGTGCCTCGGGCATGCCCACCAACTGCACCGACTGGGCCGCGGCCACGGCCAGCGGCAACGCGCTCGGGTCGGCCATCCCAATATCTTCCGAGGCGCTAATCATGAGCCGACGCGCCACAAATCGCGGGTCCTCCCCCGCGGCGAGCATGCGCGCCAGATAGTGGAGTGCCGCATCCGCATCCGACCCGCGGATCGACTTGATGAACGCCGAGATGATGTCGTAGTGCTGGTCCCCATCTCGGTCATAGCGTTGCACCGCCTGATCAATGGCCAACTGGACGTGTTCGGTCTCGATCCGCACCGGTGTGCGCGGGTTCTTCCCGGCCGCGTTCCAGGCCACGGCTCCGGCGGCCTCAAGGACGGTGAGCACCCGTCGGGCGTCGCCCTGGGCCAAGCGCACGATCGTTTCGCGCTGTTCATCGGGTAGCTCAACCTCCCCGTTGAACCCGCGTTCATCGCTGACCGCACGGGTGGCCAGCTCCATCAGATCCGCGTCGGTCAACGGCCGCAGGGTGAGCATCAACGAGCGGGACAGCAGCGGGGAGATCACCGAGAACGACGGATTTTCGGTGGTGGCGGCCACGAGCACCACCACCCGGTTTTCCACTCCGGGCAGCAACGCATCTTGCTGGGCCTTATTGAAACGGTGGATCTCGTCGAGAAACAACACCGTGGTCAATCCGCGCAGATCCCTGTCGTCCTTGGCTTGTTCCAGCACCCGGCGCACATCTTTCACCCCGGCGGTAATGGCCGAAAGCTCAACGAATTTGCGGTCCGTGGCCCGCGCGATCACGTGAGCAATCGTGGTTTTTCCGATCCCCGGGGGCCCGTAGAGGATCACGCTGGATGGTCCGGCCGGCCCGGTATCCGGGTGCTCGGCCAGTTGACGCAGTGGCGAGCCGGGGCCTAGCAGATGCTGCTGTCCCACGAGCTCATCCAAGGTGCGCGGGCGCATGCGTACCGCCAGGGGCGGACGCGGGCGATGGACGCCGCGCCCGGAATCCTCCGGGTCGTTCTCGTTCAGGGCGTCGAGCAAATCGTTCACCGTCCCAGCCTACCGATACTCTGGGACACGAGCAGAAAGGAGCGTCATGCGCGCAGTAGTACAACGGGCCAGCCAGGCCGCCGTCCACGTAGCGAACGAGGTGGTCGGGCAGCTTACGGAACCGGGGTTGGTGGTGCTCTTAGGGATCACCCACGAGGACGACGAGGCCACCGCGCGGAAGGTTGCCGAGAAAATCTACGAACTACGGATTCTCGACGAGGAACGTAGCTGCGCCAGCACTGGGGCACCGCTGCTGGTGATCAGCCAGTTCACGCTCTATGGGTCGGTGCGCAAGGGCCGCCGTCCGTCATGGAGTGACGCCGCCCCCGGCGCACACAGCGAACCCCTGTACGAGTACTTCGTGTCCCACCTGCGTTCGCTAGGTGCCACGGTGGCCACCGGGGTGTTCGGTGCCATGATGGAGGTCTCGCTGACCAATTCCGGGCCCTTTACCGCGCTGGTCGACTCTGCCGACCTGCCCTAACGGGCTGCGAACGCAGGAGCAGCACAATTCCCTGGGCGCCCCCCAAGCCATAGCCAACGCGCGGGGATTAGCGCCGCCACCACACACCAAAAGTTCACGAACAATCCTGCGGAGCAGCAGGCGATCCCCCGCCAGACATCTGCCGGTGCTAGCCTGAGCTCGCAAACTATTGTGGGTGAATCACAGGGGATAAAAGTCTGTCACTCCCGACCAGGTAGCTGGCGCCACTCGCGAGCAGAGCTTAGAACTCCACCTCTTCAAATGTTCTGCTGTTCTCCTCGCGAGTCAAGGTGAGGCGCAACGCACAGTACTCCTCAAAGAATTGGCCTATAACAACCACGCGCATATTCATCTGAGTCGTGAACAAGGTCCAGAAGCGTCGTCGAAAAGCTATTGTCGCCCTCGATTTGGTCCACTAGCCCTGCCAGCAAGGTGAGTGCGGCCGCGGGTGTCTTAGGAGATAAGTACTCCCGCTTCACTGACAAAGCTAGTTGCGGCAACGTCACGTGTCCATCGAGGCGCCGGTTCCAAATCCGCCCGTGGTGCGCCGCAATATTGCGGAAGAAAGCCAGATTCTGAACGGCCTGCACGAACTTGCGCTCATCCTCCAGATTCAACGATTTAGTTACAGGCCCGAGCAAACTTTTATCGCGCAACGCTCGCAAGAATCTCGAGAACGTTCCGAACGAGACCACCTCGATGATCGCCCAAAATGGAATGGGATCTCCGTTTTTAATGTGATGCTGGATGAAAATCTCATTTCTGTTCCGGAGCTCCTGAAAGCTAGCGAGTACCTTGTCGCGGTTCCTAACTTCAGCATTCCAGCGATGACGAGCTTTCACATCTAGGGCGTCAGGCTCGGCAGTCGATGGAAGATAAAAATCCTTACGCAAATAACCATCGTCACCGCCCAAGACATGCGCAACGTGATATGCAACGCGGCTTCTCAGAGTTGGTTCAACGACGCCAATCCCCTCGAGCACCATGTTTCGGATAGCCCGATCATGGTCGTAGATGTCCATGAGAAGCTCTGCAGACGTTCCTGTCTTGTACATCTCTGTACCGGGTTCATAAAAGCAACGACCATACCCGCTTACTCGGTAGTAATTGCTTGAGTAGAGGAACAGGGCAAACTGTTTACGGGATATTCCCCTTAGCTGCAGGCCACGGTCGATGTGCCTCTGCACTTGCGCATCGAGATCGATCCAGCACTTCACTTGACGTCCTTATAAACGAAGAACCCACCCGACTGAGTCGAGTGGGTCCGAATGTTGTTTCTAGTTTACGGCGCCGCTAGGGCGTGTGCAACTTTGCCCGGACTTACGACATGAGCAGCATCCTCGCCGTGGAATGTTGCGCCGGTAGCTATAGTCCCGTCCCGCCACTGCCCACATCTGGCTCGGATCTTTGACCCCGCCAAGAGCCGGTTAAATGCCCATCGCGGGCCGATCAGCACCAAATCTGGTGCCGACCAACCCGCGATGGTGAACAACTAAACGCTTAGGATTCCGCCGGAGCCTGCGCTTCGGCCTTCTTCTTCTCGGGCTTGAAGTCGATTCCGGCTTCCTTGCGCTGCTGCGCGGTAATCGGTGCCGGAGCCGAGGTCAGCGGGTCGAACCCGCCTCCGGTCTTCGGGAAGGCGATAACATCGCGAATCGAATCGGACCCGGTCAGCAGCTGCAGCACACGGTCCCAGCCGAAGGCGATACCACCATGCGGTGGGGCACCGAACTTGAAGCCTTCGAGCAGGAAGCCGAACTGGCTCTGGGCCTGCTCCGGGGACACGCCCATAACCTTCAGCACGCGCTCCTGCATTTCGCGCTGGTGGATACGGATCGAGCCGCCACCGATTTCATTGCCGTTGCAGACAATGTCGTAGGCGTAGGACAGTGCCGAGGCCGGATCGGTGTCGAAGGTGTCGACGAACTCTGGCTTCGGGCTGGTGAAGGCGTGGTGCACCGCGGTCCAAGCACCGGCACCGACGGCCACATCGCCGGAAGCGACCGCGGAGGCGGCCGGCTCGAACATCGGGGCGTCAACCACCCACACGAAGGCCCAGTCGCCGTCCTTGATCAGGCCGGTGCGGTGACCGATTTCCACGCGTACCGCGCCGAGCAGGGCACGGGATTCGGCCTTATCGCCGGCGGAGAAGAAGATGCAGTCACCGTTGCTGGCGCCGGTTGCGGCCGCCAGGCCAGCCTTCTCTTCCTCGGAAAGGTTCTTGGCCACCGGACCGGCCAGTTCGCCATCTTCCTTGATCAGCACGTAGGCCAGACCCTTGGCACCACGCTGCTTGGCAAATTCCTGCCAGGCATCCAGCGTGCGTCGTGGCTGCGACGCGCCCCCTGGCATCACCACGGCGCCGACGTAGTCGGCCTGGAACACCTTGAAGGTGGTATTCGCGAAGTACTCGGTCATTTCGGTCAGTTCCAGACCGAAACGCAGATCCGGCTTGTCGCTACCGTACTTGGCCATGGCGTCGGCGTAGGTCATGCGCTGAATCGGGGTAGGGATCTCTACATCGATCAGGGCCCACAGTTCCTTCACCAGGGCTTCGCCCAGGGCGATGATGTCGTCCTGCTCAACGAACGAGGCCTCGATGTCCAGCTGGGTGAATTCCGGCTGACGGTCGGCGCGGAAGTCCTCATCGCGGTAGCAACGCGCGATCTGGTAGTACTTCTCGAAGCCGCCGACCTGAAGGAGCTGCTTGAACAGCTGCGGCGACTGCGGCAGCGCGTACCAGCTACCCGGGGCCAGACGGGCCGGCACCACGAAGTCGCGGGCGCCTTCCGGGGTGGAGCGGGTCAGCGTCGGGGTCTCGATTTCCACGTAGCCCTGATCGTGCAGCAGGTTACGGGCGATACGGTTCGCCTCCGAGCGCAGGCGCAGGGCCTTGGCCGGAGCCGGGCGACGCAGGTCCAGGTAGCGGTGACGCAGACGCGCCTCCTCGCCGACCTCTACGTGCTCATCGATCTGGAACGGCAGCGGGGCGGAGGTGTTCAGCACGATCACCTCGTCGGCGATCACCTCAATTTCGCCGGTCGGCAGGGCAGGATTCTCGTTGCCCTCCGGGCGGCGTTCCACGGTGCCCTTGACCTGCAGTACAAATTCATTGCGCAGCGGGTGGAAGTCGGCCTCATCGCGCACCACCACCTGGGCGAAGCCCGAGGCATCACGCAGGTCCAAGAAAGCCACGCCGCCGTGGTCGCGGCGCCGGGCCACCCAGCCGGTCAGGGTGACTTGCTCTGAAATGTGCTCGGCGCGAAGTTCGCCCAGCTGATGAGTGCGTAGCACTACGATCCTTTCGGTTGGAACAGGTGGATGTGGCAGCTTGCCGCTGCACACGAGTTTAGTGCACGAGCTTTACTTCACTAAGTTCGTCAGATCCTCGGCCGGCGGCTGCCAGCTGGCCGGATCGGCAGCGAACTGTTCGCCCGAGCGAATGTCCTTGACCTCGTGGCTACCATCGGGCTGGGTAAACCAGACGAATGGAATGCCGCGACGGTCCGCGTACTTGATCTGCTTGCCGAACTTCTCGGCGCTGGAGGCCACCTCGCAGGCGATCCCCCGGCCGCGAAGCTGCGCGGCAACATCCTGTGCCTCGTGCCAGGACTCGTCGTTAGCCAGGGTGATGTAAACCACCGACGGTACGCTGCGGGCAGCGCTGACGGTTTCCTCGGCCAGGATCCGGGAAATCAAACGGGTCACGCCGATCGACAGGCCCACGCCCGGGTAGTTCTTCTTGCCCTTGGTCGCCAGCGATTCGTAGCGGCCGCCAGAGCAGATGGAGCCGAGCGACTCGTGGCCCACGAGCACCGTCTCGTACACGGTGCCGGTGTAGTAGTCCAGCCCGCGGGCGATCGACAGATCGGCCATGACCTTCCCCGGGGCCCGCTTCGAGGCCGCGGCGATAACCTGCGACAGTTCATCGAGCCCGGTGTCCAGTAGCTCGTGGCTGACGCCCAGGGCGCGGACCTGATCCACGAACCCGGTATCCAGGGAGCGGATCTGGGCCAGGTCTAGGGCGGCGCGAGCCTGCTGCTCATTGGCGCCGACCTCCTCGATGAGGATCTTGGCGACCGCGTCGGGGCCAATCTTCTCCAGCTTGTCGATGGCGCGCAGCACGGCGTCGGGGTCTTCCAACCCCAGACCCAGGTAGAAGCCTTCGGCGAGCTTTCGGTTATTCACGCGCAGGCGGAAGTCGCCGATCGGTAGCGCCGAGAGTGCATCTGCAATGGTCAGCGCCAGCTCCACGTCGTAGCTGAAGGGCAGTTCGCCCTCGCCCACCACGTCGATGTCGGCCTGAGTGAACTCACGGAAGCGACCATCCTGTGGTCGTTCGCCACGCCAAACCTTCTGCATCTGGTAACGCCGGAATGGGAAGGCCAGGTGACCGGCGTTCTCCACGACGTAACGGGCAAAGGGCACGGTCAGATCGAAATGCAGGGCCAGTGCGTTCGGGTCGTTCTTATCGTCCTCCGCGGCCAAGCGGGAGAGCCCGTACACTTCCTTATCGATCTCGCCCTTGCGCAACAACTGCGCGCGGGTTTCCACCGCACGGGTTTCGATATTGGCGAATCCATGCAATTCGAAGATTCTGCGCAAGGTGTCCAGCACATGCTGCTCGACAACGCGTTCCGCGGGTAGCCATTCGGGAAAACCGGACAATGAGGCCTTGCGTGCCATGAATCTCCTTGAAACGAAACAAAACTGCCTGTCCATCTTACTTCGCAACACACCTCGCTGTTTACGTAGCCACGGTTACATCGCGGTGCACCTCACAGGTAGAGTAGCCACTAGCAAATGCTCAAAATCATGAAAGAGTTCCAGCGGTGACCACCAGTCAAGAATCCGACGACCAGAAGACCATCCCCGTGCCGCAGGCTGTTAAGCCCGCCGCCAATGCACCGGCAGCAACCCCGGCCGCACCGGCCACCTCGCTCGAAGAGGCCGCGGCGTTCGCCCGCGTGACCGATGACGGGCATGTGTTCGTTATCATCGACGGCACCGAGCACCCGGTAGGCCAGTACCCGGACGCGACGAAGGAAGAAGCACTGGCGTACTTCGTGCGCAAGTACGACGACGTCATCGCCCAGATCGTGTTGCTCGAGCAGCGCGTTGCCGCCAAGGCACCGGCCAATGACATGCATAAGGCCCTCGAGACGATCAACTCGTTGATCGCCGAGCGCCATATGGTCGGCGACATTGCCGCCCTCGAGTCCCGCGTGGAAACCCTGCGCGTGGCCATCGAGTCGCTGCAGGCCGATCAGCGCAAGGCCGCCGAGGCTGCCCGTGCCGAGATGCTTGCGGTGCGCGAAGCCATCGTGGAAAAGGCCGAGGAACTGGCCGCGAAGCGTCCCGAGCAGGTGCAGTGGAAGACCGCCTCGGGTTCCATGAACGAGCTCTTCGACCAGTGGAAGGAAGCGCAGCGTTCGTCGGTGCGTTTGCCGCGAGCCACCGAAGATGCCCTGTGGAAGCGATTCCGTGCGGCCCGCACGACCTTTGATCGTCACCGCCGGGCGTTCTTCTCGCAGCTGGACTCCAACAATGCCGAAGCCAAGCGTGTGAAGGAAGAGCTGATCGCGCGTGCCGAGGCGCTGCAGACCTCCACGGACTGGGGTGCAACGGCCGCCGAGTACCGTCGCCTGATGGACGAGTGGAAGAAGTCGCGCCGTGCCTCGCGCAAGGATGACGACGCCCTGTGGAGCCGTTTCCGTGCCGCTCAGGATGTGTTCTTCCAGGCCCGTGCCGAGCAGAATGCGAAGGTCGAGGCCGAGTTCCGCGAGAACCTCGTGGTCAAGGAGGCGCTCCTGGAAGAGGCTCGTGCCTTGCTGCCGATTAAGGATCTTGCGGCCGCAAAGAAGGCGCTGGACTCCATCCGCGACCGCTGGGATGCCGCCGGCAAGGTTCCGCGCGGCGATCTGCAGCGTGTGGAATCCGCGCTACGTCAGGTTGAGGATGCCGTGAAGAGCGCCGAAGACGAGCAGTGGCGTCGTTCCAACCCGGAGACCAAGGCCCGTTCGAACTCGATGCTCTCGCAGCTGCAGGACACCATCGCGCAGCTCGAAGATGATCTGGCTCAGGCCGAGGCTGCTGGCAACGCCAAGCAGATCGATGCGGCCCGTGAAGCCCTCGAGGC
Source organism: Glutamicibacter sp. PS (assembly GCA_031317595.1). GTDB lineage: Bacteria > Actinomycetota > Actinomycetes > Actinomycetales > Micrococcaceae > Glutamicibacter > Glutamicibacter endophyticus. The sequence continues at coordinate 922,714 of JANCMB010000001.1, read as the reverse complement.
TCGCCGCATGTGGCTGAACACCCTGGAGAAGTCGGCCGCCGACTTCCAGTAAATCCACAGATCGCCTCGGCGACCGCCACGCGGCGGCGCGTGCTGATTGACTTCCCTCATGGAACAAGTCAACAAGCAACGCGCCGCCGCGTTGCGTATACCCGAAGATTTATTCATGGTTGGCCAGCCCTTCACCCGCAATGAACTGGGTGCTCTGGTGCATCGCGGACTCTTACGCGAAACCATGGGCGGCTGTTTCTTACGCACCGACCACCCCTATGACCCGACCGTCCGCACGCGAATCGCCGCCTATTTGGCCGGCTCTCGGATGGCCCCCGGCGACGTGCTCTGTCGGCTGACGGCGGCATGGATTCACGGTCTGCTACCGCATAGCTCGGTACTATGTATTTCCAGCGATGAGTATCATCGGCCCTACGCACTACCCGAGGGGCCGACCTTTGATTTCGTGCGGCTCAGCTTTCGGGATGACGAAATTCAGTACCGGCACGGCGTTCTGGTGACGACGTTGCTTCGCACTGTCTGCGATGTCGCATGTTGGGATGAAATCCATGTGGCAGCCGACGTCTTGCGCCGGGTTCGGGTGCTGGGAGATCAATTCCTGAGCCTCAACGCGGTGGCCGCGGCGCTGGAAGGTAGAGCGGATCACCCCAGCGTGCGCCGCGGGTTACGGCTGGTGGAGTCCTATCAGTTACGTGCCGCCTAACCTAGCGACGGTTTCCCGAGGTCGTGCGGTACACGTCATATACGCCATCGATGCGCCGTACCTGGTTCAACACATGGTTCAGGAACTTCGGGTCGCTCATTTCAAAGGAGAAGCGTGAGATGGCCACGCGTTCCTTTGAGGTCTGGACGCTGGCGGCCAAAATGTTCAGATGGTTTTCCGACAGGATGCGGGTGACGTCGGAGAGCAACGACTTGCGGTCCAGGGCTTCGACCTGAATCTCTACGAGGAAGACGCCCTGGTGTTTATCGGCCCAGGCGACATTGACCAGCCGATCGGGCTGGTTGGCCAGCTGTGCAAGGTTCAAACAGTCCGTACGGTGTACCGAGACGCCGGCACCACGGGTGACGAATCCTTGAATCTCGTCCGGGGGCACCGGGGTGCAGCAGCGCGCCAGCTTTACCAGCACATCCCCCACGCCCTCGACGATCACACCGGCATCGTTACCGGTGCTGGCCTTCGGGGTGGCGACACTGACCAGCGCTTCTTCCTCGACCTGCTCGCTCTCCGGTGGGCCGACGAGGGCGGTGAGACGTTCGATCACATTCTGTGCGCTGGTGTGCCCATCACCGACCGACTGGTAGAGGGCGGAGATATCGACATGGTGCAGTTCGGTGGCAACCGCGGTGAGCAACTCGTGGGTCATCACCTTCTGCAGCGGTAGGTGACTCTTGCGTAGCTCCTTGGTGAGCAGTTCCTTGCCCTTTTCGATCGCCTCTTCGCGGCGCTCTTTACTGAAGTACTGACGAATCTTTGCCTTGGCTCGTGGCGAGCGGACAAAGTTTTGCCAGTCTTGGGAAGGGCCAGCGGTTTCGGCCTTGGAGGTAAAGACCTCGACCATATCGCCCTGGCGAAGCTCGGTATGCAGCGGGACGAGCTTGCCATTAACGCGGGAGCCGATGGTGCGGTGGCCAACATCGGTGTGAATCGCGTAGGCAAAATCGACCGGGGTGGCGCCGACGGGTAGCGACATGATGTCGCCCTTGGGAGTGAAGACATACACTTCTGCGGAACTAATCGAGTAGCGTAGCCCGTCGAGGAATTCTTCAGAGTCGGTGGTCTCCTGCTGCCACTCCATCAGGGAACGCAACCAATCCATATTCTGCGTCGGGGAGAGCATGGAGTTTGCGTTGGACCCGTGCTTGTACTGGAAGTGCGCGGCCACACCATATTCGGCGCGCAGGTGCATGTCGTGGGTGCGAATCTGAATTTCGACGGGTTTGCCGTCGGGCCCCATCACGGTGGTGTGCAGTGACTGATACAGGTTCAGCTTCGGTAGCGCAATATAGTCCTTGAACCGGCCCGGCAAGGGGTTCCAGAGCTCGTGGACAATACCCAGCGCGCCATAACAGTCCTTGACCGAGTCGACCAGAATACGCACACCCATCAGGTCATGGATGTCGTCGAAGTCCTTACCGCGCACGATCATCTTTTGGTAGATCGAGTAGTAATGCTTGGGACGCCCCGAGACGACGGCTTCGACATGATCGCGCGTCAGATGCTGATGGAGGGTGCCGCGCACATTGGCCAGATACTTTTCGCGTTCGGGGGTACGCTCCCCCACCATCCGCACGATTTCCTGGTAGACCTTGGGGTGTAGCGCCGCGAAGGAGAGGTCCTCGAGCTCCCACTTGACCGTGTTCATACCCAAACGGTGCGCCAGCGGGGCGAAAATCTCGAGGGTTTCCTTGGCCTTGCGCGCACTGGACTCGGGCGAAACATAACGCCAGGTGCGTGCGTTATGTAACCGGTCGGCCAATTTGATCAGAAGCACGCGGATATCCCGCGACATCGCGACGACCATTTTGCGCACCGTTTCGGCCGGTGCGGCTTCCCCGTAGGTGACCTTGTCGAGTTTCGTCACCCCATCGACTAACATGGCGATCTCTTCGGAGAATTCTTTGGTGACCGACTCCAAGGAGTAGTCGGTATCTTCGACGGTATCGTGCAGCAAGGCCGCGGCAAGAATGGAACCGGTCATGCCCATTTCGGCCAGAATGGTGGCCACGGCGACCGGATGGGTGATGTACGGGTCGCCGCTCTTGCGCTTTTGACCGTCGTGGTACTTCTCGGCGACCTCATAAGCGTGAATGAGCTGATTGAGGTCGGCCTTGGGGTGCTGTGCCTTGACGGTGCGCAACAACGGTTCGAGGGTGGGCGAGGTACCTTCGGTCGTGCCGCGCCCGGCAAAGCGCACCAGACGAGAAATCGACCGCCGCTTATTACCGTTGAGGTTAGACGTATTCGCCATGCCTCACTCCTTCCCCCCACCGTTAACGGTGCTCAGCGTGCCCATGATCAGGCCGTCGGCCCGGAGTGATTCGGGGCGCACGGCACATTGTGCAGTTCATTTGTTATAACACGTTCAAGTGCACACAACTAATTATGCTTGCCTTGCTTTAACCAGAGGTGGCGCCCGAAACCGCAGTTTCGAACGCCACCTGAAGTCCAGCACTTACCGGCAGACTCGCGAAATCCCCGACTACAGGTTTTCGCGCTGTTCCAGTACGTCCTTATCCTTGCTGCGCAGCCAATAGTAGAACGGCGCCTGGATGAACAAGGTCGACAGTGTGGAGACGATAATACCGACGAACAGCGCCAGTGACAGGTCCTTCAATGTACCGGCACCCAAGATCATGGAGCCGATGAAAAGGATCGAGGCCACCGGCAGCACGGCCACCACCGAGGTGTTAATAGAACGCACCAAGGTCTGGTTAATCGCCAGGTTCACCAGCTGCTCAAAACTGCGCTTTGTTTGTTCCGTGAAATTCGCGGTATTTTCGCGCACCTTGTCGAAGACCACCACCGTGTCGTAGAGCGAGAAGCTCAAGATGGTCAAGAAGCCAATGATCGCACTGGGCGTGACCTCAAAGTCTGACAGGGCGTAAATGCCGGAGGTGATGACGGCGACGGCCAACAACCCGACAATGGCCGCAATGGACATCTTCCAGGTGCGGAAGTAGGCGGCCATGAGCAGAGCCACCAGCACGACGAAGGCCACCAAGCCCAGTAGCGCCTGTCGCGAAACGTCCTCGCCCCAGGTCGGGCCGATGAAGTTGCTAGTGACTTCCTTGTCGGAGACCCCATAGGCCTCGGCGAGCTTTCCGGCGATCGCCAGGGTCTGATCATCCGAGAGGCGCTCGGTCTGCACGCGCATGGTTTGCGGGGCAATGTTGGTCACCGTGGCATCCTGCCCGGGTACTGCCTCACTGACGGCCTGCTCGCCGATGGCGATGTCGGTGTTTTGCACCGAGGAAATCATGAACTCAGAGCCACCACGGAACTCAATGCCGAGGTGGAATCCGCCCTTGGCGACCGGCACGAGGATCGAGGCGATCACCAGCAGACCGGCAATGAGGAACCACAGCCGGTGCTTTCCCGTAAAGGGGTAGGAACGCTTGCCGGTGTAAAGCTCATTGCCCCAAGACACTAGCTTATTCATTGGCTTCCTCCCGGTTATCTTGGGCTGCCCGTCGTTCGGCGATGGTCATCCGGCGATTGGCCTCGGCGCTCGCCTTCGGCTTGCGCTTCCCCTCCGCGGTGGGGTTGAAGCGTCGGATCTGTCCCGCACCCTTGTACAGCGGCTCGACGCCCAGCAGCGAGGGGTCCAGACCTGACATGCGATGTCCGTCGGCGAAGAATCGGGTGCGTGCCAGCATGGTGAGCAGCGGATGGGTCAGACCGTATACGACGATGAGGTCAATGATGGCGGTCAGGCCCAAGGTGAACGCGAAACCACGCACGTTGCCCACGGCCACCAGATACAGCACGGCGGCGGCCAGTAGGTTTACGGCCTTCGAAGCCAGGATCGTGCGCTTGGCACGGCCCCAACCGATGTCGACGGCGCTCGCGAGCGGACGACCGTCACGCAATTCATCGCGTACACGTTCGAAGTACACGATGAAGGAGTCGGCGATCAGACCGATGGCCACGATCAGACCGGCGACACCGGCCAACGAAAGCCGGTAGTTCATACCCCAACCGAGTAGCACCAGCGCCAGATAACTAAGCACACCGGAGACCAGCAGCGACAGGATGGTCACCAGACCCAGAGCACGGTACTGGAAGAGCGAATAAATGAAGACCAGAACCAGACCGATCACACCGGCCAACAGGCCGGTACGGAGCTGGTCGGCACCGAGTGTGGCCGAGATCTGCTGTTCGGATTGGATATCGAAGCTAATCGGCAGCGCACCGTATTTCAGCTGCTGCGCCAAGGCCTGCGCGGACTCCTCGGTGAAGCCACCGGTAATCTGCGCCCGTCCATCGGAGATGACATTGTTCGTCGTTGGTGCGGTCAGCACGGTGCCGTCGAGCAGAATCGCGAACTGATTGCGCGAACCCTGCAGGGCCACCAAGCGCTGGGTGGTCTCGGAGAAGGTCTTCGTCCCGGCGCCATTGAACTCGAGGTTCACGGCCCATTGGCCGGTGACAGCACCCTGGGAGCCGCGCACCATCCCCGCATAGGCGTCCTTGATCTGGTCTCCGGGGATTTCCTGCGGGCCAAGAATGTACTTCAACCCCTGCCCGGGATCGCAGGAGATCATCGGCTTGGCCGGATCATCCTCGTTGCGGTCCGCCTTGGCTAGTTCGACGGCGCAATCATAGGCCTCGAACTCTTTATAAAGTTTGGGGGTAATCCAGTTGGTATCCGAAGCGTCCTTGGGGTCGCCCTCCGGCTTCGGAATATCTTCCTCGTCGGTACGATCGGATTCCGGAGTGGCGGTGAACGGCCCGGCAATGAGCACCGGACGGAACTCCATATCGGCCGAGGCACGAATAAGTTCGCGGGTCTCGCTGCTGGGAACACCCGGCATCGAGACGACGACGTTGCGGCCGGACTGGGTGGTGATCTCAGCTTCGGAAACACCGCTCCCGTCCACACGCTGGCGGATAATCTCCACCGCTTGCTCGAGCTGTTCTTGATTGATCGACTCGTTGCCCTTGACTTGCGGCGCCAGGATCATCTGGGTGCCGCCCTCAAGGTCCAGAGCGAGTTTTGGACTGGCATCTGTTTTGCCCGCAGTCACCCCGGCAACCAGGATCCCGGTTGCGATGACGACTACGACCAACAACCAGAGCAACGCCCTACGCGCCTGCTTTACAGGTCCAGTTGATGACATCTATTGTGCTTTCTCGTCGAATTGACGGTGCCCGGTGAAGTTCGGGGTGTGGACTTAGGCGTTGTTGTCGCCCCTGCTCTCGCCATTCAGGCGGCGCATGGTTTCCTCGGCGGTCTCGCCCTGAACGGTCTCGCCCTGCGCACTGTCATCTTCCTGCGCGGTAGCAGCAGCGGTGGTCTCGGCGTTGGAATCAATGAACTGGGCGATGGCCTGGCGGTGCAGGGTCAGCACCACGCCGGGAGCAACCTCGACCTGGACGCGATCCTGAGCGTCAACACCAAGCACGGTACCGAAAATTCCGGAGTTGGTCATCACCTTGGCGCCGGGCACGGTGTTGTTCTTCAACTTCTCCTGCTGTGCCGCCTGCTTCTTACGGCCACGGAACATCATGATGATCAGCACCGCAAAGAGTGCAACCATCAACAGCATTGAAGGATTGAAGCCACCGCCGGCGGCCTGGGCAAGAACAAGGAAGTTCACGCGGTTTACCTGCTAACAACTAGTCACAAAAGTTCGGAAATCCCGGCGCATGCCAACGGTGGACATGTGTCGGGCGTCTCCAGTCTAGTCGTTGTGTGCTTTGGCACTGGACCATTAAGCGCGAAGAGTACTAATCCTCATCCGATTCATAGCTTTGGGCGCTGGCAAATACCGCATCCTGCGGCATGCGCAGCCCCAAGTGCTCCCACGCGCCGGGCATGGCCACGCGTCCGCGCGGGGTTCGTCCCATTAGGCCTTCGCGCACCAGATATGGTTCGGCGACCGTTTCCACCGTTTCGATTTCCTCGCCCACTGCGATGGCCAGCGTGGATAGGCCCACCGGTCCCCCTCCGAACTTCTGGCACAGAGCCAGAAGCACCGAGCGGTCGAGGCGATCCAAGCCGCGCGCGTCGACCTCGTACATGTCAAGGGCGGCGCTGGCGGCCGAAGCGTCAATCTCTTCGAGGGAATGCACCAGCGCCCAGTCACGCACGCGACGCAGGAGGCGGTTAGCGATACGTGGCGTACCGCGGGACCGGGAGGCAATCTCGGTAAAGGCCGCCGAGGTGACCCGAAGATCAAGCATCATCGCGGAGCGGCGCAACACCAGCTCTAATTCATCGACGGTGTAGAACTCTAAGTGGCCGGTGAAACCAAAACGATCCCGCAGTGGGCCGGGAAGCAATCCCGCGCGGGTGGTCGCCCCGACCAGCGTAAACGGCGGGAGTTCAAGCGGGATGGCGGTGGCTCCGGCGCCCTTACCGACCACGATGTCCACCCGGAAATCCTCCATCGCCATGTAGAGCATTTCCTCGGCGGGTCGTGACATACGGTGAATTTCGTCGAGGAAGAGTACTTCGCCCTCAGATAGCGAGGACAAGATGGCCGCAAGGTCACCGGCATGCTGGATGGCAGGCCCGGAGGAAATACGCAGCGGCGCGTTCATTTCGGCCGCAATGATCATCGACAGGGTGGTTTTCCCGAGCCCCGGAGGGCCGGAAAGCAACACGTGGTCGGCGGTGCGCTCACGGATTTTCGCTGCCTCGAGCACGAGGGAAAGCTGGCGACGCACCCTGCCCTGACCAACGAACTCGTCAAGGTGCTTCGGACGTAGCGCGGCCTCGAGCACTCGCTCCTCGGGTTCGCTGCCGGCCTGGGTCAGCGGGTTGACCTCACTCATGGTGATTTCTCCTAGCGAGCCCGGGCACCGGATGACATGCTACGCAGGGCAGCGCGCAGAATATCCGGGACAGTGCCGGTAGCAATAAGATCGGGTTCGGCCTTGGCCAGTGCCTTCAGCGTAGATTTCGCGTCCTTCTCGGTCCACCCCAGGCCGGTTAGCGCCTCCAAAACCTGCGGTTCCCAGGTCTCGGCCGGTGCCGCTGGGTTGGAACCGACCGGAGCCCCGGTGGGCACGAGCTTTCCGTTCAGTTCCAGCACGATGCGGCTAGCCCCCTTGGGGCCGATGCCGGAGACCTTGGTGAAGGCTGCCGTGTCTTTGGTATTTGCGGCAATGCGCACCTCTTCGGGGGTGTGCACCGCCAGGATCGCCAAGCCGGTGCGTGGCCCAATGCCGGTCACCGAGATCAGCACCTCAAATACTTCGCGTTCTTCCGGGCTGGCAAACCCATAGAGCGTCATCGAATCTTCGCGCACGACCATGGAGGTGTGTACGGTGGCGCGTTCCCCGACCTTGAGAGCGGACAGCGTCTGCGGGGTGGCCTGCACCAGCATGCCGAATCCGTTGACGTCGATTACGGCGGTGTGCAAGGCCGCAGCCTGCACCACACCGGTCAGTGAGCTGATCATCCCACTCCTTCTCGGGGTTGTACGATAACACCCAGCTTATCGAATATATCTACGAATGGCGATCAGCCGCGGGCCGCTCGGCCCTTCGAGGCGGCCTCGGCGGCAATCCACGCCCGCTGGGCTGGAGTTAGGGCGGCTCCCCCGGAACGTGCCGCCGGTGAGGCGGAGGCCGAGGCGTGTGAACCGGCGGCGGCACCACGCCAGGCGTGGGCGATGGCCAGCGCCACGGCGTCGGCGGCATCGGCGGGCTTCGGTGGTTCATCGAGCCGGCAAATCTTGGCCACCATCTTGCCCACCGCATTCTTGGTTGCCTGACCACTACCGGTGACCGCGGCCTTCACCTCGGTGGGGGTGTGCAAGGCCACCGGGATTTGTTGCCGGGCAGCGGAGACGATGACGATTCCCGAAGCCTGGGCGGTGCCGATCACCGTGGAGACATTCACCTGAGAGAAAACCCGTTCCAAGGCGAGCACGTCCGGCTGGTGACGTTCAAGCCATGCGTCGATTCCGTTGGCCACGGCTAACAGGCGGGCGTCAAGCGCCGTGCCCGGTGGGGTGCCAATAACGGTGACGTCGATGAGCTCAACCTTACGGTTGGGCAGGACGTCGACCACGGCTAGACCGCAACGAGTCAGGCCGGGGTCGACGCCCACGACGCGTAAAGCGCTACGCGTCGACTGTCGCTGCTGCGTGGAAATTATTAGTCCTCGTCATCCAGCGCGGCACGAACCTCATCCGAGAGGTCGGCGTTGGTGTAGACGTTCTGCACATCGTCCAACTCTTCGATGGCGTCGTACAGGCGCAGGAACTTACGGGCGCCCTCGACATCTAGCTCCACCTTCATCGAAGGAATGAACTCGACTTCGTCGGATTCGTACTCGATCTCGGCTTCGTCCAAGGCGGTGGCCACGGCGCGCAGGTCGGTTGCTTCGCAGATGATCTCGAAGTTCTCGCCTTCGTCGTTCACCTCATCGGCGCCGGCGTCGAGGACCACCATCAGCAGATCGTCTTCGGTCAGATCGCCCTTCGGCAGGCGAACGACACCCTTACGAGCGAAAAGGTAGTTCACGCTACCCGGGTCGGCGACGGTGCCACCGTTGCGGGTAATGGCCACGCGAGTTTCGCTGGCGGCACGGTTCTTGTTATCGGTCAGGCACTCCACCAGCAGCGCCGAACCCTGTGGGCCGCGTGCTTCGTAGATGATCTCGGTGTAGTCAACAACTTCACCCGTGAGGCCGGCACCGCGCTTGATGGCACGCTCGATGTTGTTGATCGGCACCGAATTCTTCTTGGCCTTGCTCACGGCAAGTTCCAGCGCCGGGTTACCGGCTAGATCGGCACCGCCGGCACGCGCCGCGACTTCGATCCCCTTAATGAATTTGGCGAAGGCCTTCGCGCGCTTGGCGTCAATCGCGGCCTTCTTGTGCTTGGTCGTTGCCCATTTGGAGTGGCCTGACATGCTTTAAGCGTCTCCTCGCGTGATGTCGATGAAATACTGGTGGATAGCCAAGCTTCCGGTGACTTCCGGATGAAAGCTGGTCGCCAGCAAATTTCCCTGTCGTACTGCAACAATTCTATCAACAGTTCCTTCACCATCGGCGGGAACGGTACCCAGCACGCGCACCTGCTCGCCCACTTCCACGGCTTCGGGGGCCCGGATAAAGACGGCGTCGAGGTTCACGCCGTTGAACTGCATACGGTGCTCGAAGGAGTCGACCTGCCGCCCGAAAGCATTGCGGCGCACGGTCATATCGATGCCGCCAAAGGTCTGTTGCGCGTTCCCCAGCTGGTCAATGGCCGGGTTATCCAGACGGTCGGCCAGCATAATCATTCCCGCACAGGATCCATACACCGGAAGTCCCGCGGCAATACGCTCCTTAATGGGGTCGGCAAGGCCGTAGATGCGCGAGAGACGGTCGATGACCGAAGACTCACCGCCGGGGAGCACCAGCGCGTCGACGGCCGCTAATTCCGCTTCGGTACGCACCGCGATGGTTGCAACGCCGAGCTTGCCCAGGGCCTGCAGATGCTCGCGAAAATCGCCCTGCAGAGCTAGGACGCCAATGGTGGACATATGAACTTACCTTCCGACCGAGCCAGCGGCGCCCGGCAGCGGCGCCGGATCAACGGTAGTCCCAAAAAGCCTTGTCACCCAAGTTGATTGCGCGGCGTGTCGCGGTGTTCAGCGGTGCAGGCTCACCTCGGACTCGGGAAGCGGCACGATATTGCGCGTGCCTAAGGGTTGGTCGAGATTGACTAGCAGTGTCGCGGCCACCCCGATGTCGCGGCAGACGTCGGCACTTTCGGGAATGCTCCCCACGACCACGGCAACTTTCACCGCCTCAGCTTCCTCGCGCACCACCGCTCGCGCGCCGTAGCATTCGGGGGTTCCGGAGATGAAGTGAATGCGCAGATGCTGTTGGTCCACCACCTCCACCTCGTTATAGGCGCTGTAGTGTTCGTTCTGTAGATCATCACGCGGCACTAATTCCCGGGCTGCGCTCTGCGGTGCGCTGGGCGCATCGGGGTCAAGGCTGGTGGACGTCGGTGCATCCGGCCTGTCGGAGGTCAGCATCGTGCCCGTCGGAGAACTGGGGCTGTCGCCACTGGTACCGCAGGCGGGCAACAGTCCGAGCAAGGCCACGGTGCACAGTACAAGAAGTTTTCGAGAACCGCCGGATACCATCACGCCCTCCCTTGGGTCGCTCACCGAGCATTTACTTCTGAGGTACCCAGTCTCGCAGTCCATCCTCGACTGCGCCATAGGCATCGACGGTGCGCGTGCTCCGTTCACGCGATGCCTGCGCCTCGGCGTTCTCCGGGCAGTCATCGGCGGCCGCATCCACTGCGCCGGAGGCGGGTAGCGCACACCAGCGAATCGGTGACCCGGTGAGCCAGTGCGGCACCCAAGCCACGTCGTTGACACTCCAGTGGCCCGCGTCGCTGCGCGAGAAGGTCGCCTTGACGCTAATTCCCTCGCGGTTGAGTTGGTTCACCGTGGCGTGCTTGGCCACGGAATTGCCAAGCCCATAGACGATCCAGGTGCCCTTGTATTTTTCGATGGGCTGCGCCGAGTGCGTGTGATGCATGTAGACGAAGTCGAAGGCCCCCGAGGCCGCTAGCTCACGCCCCAGCTTTCGTTGGGTACTTGTTGGGCGTTCGGTGTATTCCGCACCGTCGTGCACCGCGGCCACCACTAAGTCGGCGCCGGCCTCGCGGGCCCTCTGAGCGCGTCCGATCAAGATTTTCGCATCGATCTGATCGTCCACGCGCCAAGGCTTGTCTTCGGGTAGTCCGTTCAGCGAATAGGTGCCCGCAATGACCGCCAGCTTCACTCCCTGCCGCTCGATAATGGGCGGAAGCTTCGATTCTTCTTGGGTGCGGTACGAACCTGTGGTGAACAGCCCCGCTGTTTCAAGCGCGTCAAGTGTTTCTTGAGCCCCGAAGGCACCGCCGTCCATGGTGTGATTCGTCGCCGTGGTGCATCCGTCATAGCCAAGATCGGCAAGATCTTCGGCAATCTGCGCCGGGCCCTTAAATCGCGGATATCCGCTGTATGGGGCATCGCCGATGGGGGTTTCCATATTGCACAGGGCCACGTCGGCATCCTGCAGGTAGGGTTCTAGCCCTGCCAGCAATGGACGAAAGTCGTGGCCCGCGCTCGTCTCGGCCTGCCGCACCAGCGTCGGATGCAGTAACACGTCGCCGGTAACCATCAGTGAAAAGGTGTCCGGTGGCGCTGTCGCCGACTCGCTCGCTGTCGTCGAGGCACCACTGCTTGGCTGCGCGGTTTCCGTCGGCTGCGGTGCCTGGCTTGATGCGGATCGGCTGGGAGCCGACTCCCCAGGTGTAGGCGCGGAGGTTTCGGGGGCGGCGCAGGAGCTGAGCAGCAGCGTGAGGGCTACCAGTGCGGCACGTCGACGGTTCATAGAAGCCAGCCTAGCTTGGGCCGATGACTGTGTTAATTCAGCGCTTCGTATGTGATCTGTGACAATCTAGTGCTATGCCAAACCCATTGCTTACCCGCAGTTCTTTGCCCTTCCAGTGGCCGGATTTTTCGGCAATCACTCCGGAGAATTACCTCGAAGCGGTTAAGGTCGGCATCGCCGAACAACGTGATGCTACCGCCTATATTGTCGCCGATCCGACACCCGCCGACTTTGAGAACACCGTCCTTGCCCTTGAACTCAGTGGCGAGACATTGCGCCGCGCCTTGATGACCTACTTCAGCGTGCTGTCCGCGGACGGCACCGAAGAGATTCGTGCTTTACAAGAGGAAATATCGGCGCTCTACGCGGCACAAATGAGCGAAATCCATCTCAATGGTGAGCTCTACGCTCGTCTGCGCGCCGTACCGACGGAGGAACTGAGCGGCGAAGACGCCCGTTTGGTGCACGAAACCCTGAAAAGCTTCAAGCTGGCCGGTGCCGAGCTGGAGCCGGAGGCCAAGGATCAGCTGCGCGATCTCGACGCGGAGATCGCCGCATGCAGCACCAATTTCTCGGCCCAGGCCCTCGAAAATCAGAACGCCCACGCCGTGTACTTTGAATCGGCCGAGGAACTAGCCGGGCTCGACGCCGGACGACTGGCCACGGCGCGGCAGGCCGCCGCGGACGCCGGTCATGAACAGGGATACTTGCTCACCTTGGTCTCCCCCACCCAGCAGCCGGTACTACAGTCCTTGGAATCTTCCGCGGCACGCCGCCGCGTCTTCGAAGCGTCAATCTCCCGCGGCCTAGAGGGCAACAACAACACCTATGCCCTGGCCGTGAAAATGGCCGAACTGCGTGCCCAGCGTGCCCAGCTTCTGGGCTACGCGAACCACGCCGAATCGGTGCTGGCTACCGCGACGGCACCGGATACCGCGGCGGTCGCCGAACGTCTGGCCGAACTCACCGCCCCGGCGGTACGCAACGCGCTGAGCGAAACGGCCATCTTGCGCGAACTGGCCGGCGAAAAGATCGAAGCCTGGGATTGGACCTATTACTCGAATAAGGTGCTGGCTCAGCGCTACGCCGTGGACACCTCGGCGCTACGCGAATACTTCGAACTCGAGCGGGTACTGCATCAGGGGGTGTTTGCCGCCGCCACCAAGCTCTATGGGATCACCTTTAGCGAACGTACCGACCTGCCGGTGTATCACGAGTCGGTGCGGGTGTGGGAGGTCCGCAACGAAGATGGCAGCGTGCTGGGTCTATACAGCGGCGACTATCTGGCGCGTCCAACGAAAAAGGGCGGCGCATGGATGACGTCCTTGCGTGATGCCGCGAGCGCGGTCGATGAATTGCCGGTGGTCACCAACACCTTGAACATTTCCCCGGCGGCTCCCGGTGAACCCGTGCTGCTGAGCCTCGACGAAACGCGTACGCTCTTCCACGAGTTCGGCCACGCCCTGCATGGCCTATTCTCCAACGGGCGCTACCCCTCGCTTTCGGGCACCTCGGTGCCGCGCGACTTTGTCGAGTTCCCGTCACAGGTCAATGAGATGTGGGCGCTACACCCACAGATTCTGCCTGACTACGCGGTGCATTACCGCACCGGGGAACCGCTTGATTCGCAGGTGGTGAAGGCGATCGAAGACTCTGCCCTGTGGGGCGAGGGATTCGCCACCACCGAATACTTGGCGGCCAGCGTGCTGGACTGGGCCTGGCACACCCTGGAGCCCGGTGCGCAGATCAACGACCCGGTGGCCTTCGAAAATCAGGTGTTGGTCGAGGCTGGATTCATTCCCGAACTCATTCCGCCGCGCTACCGTACCGGCTACTTCCAACACATTTTCGCCAATGGATACTCGGCCGGGTACTACTCCTACATTTGGTCCGAGGTACTCGATGCCGACACCGTGGAGTGGTTCACCGAAAATGGTGGCCTCATGCGCGAAAATGGTAACCGGTTCCGCGAGGAACTGCTGTCGCGGGGAAATACCCGCGACCCGTTGGAGTCCTACGAACTGTTCCGCGGACGTAGCGCGCGCGTCGAGCCGCTGCTGCGCCGCCGAGGATTGGTGAACGCAGAATAATGACCACAATTGCCTCCGCCCAGGATGCCTTGACCCATTGGCAGCAGGCGCTAGCCATCGCTACCGGGGGAAAGATTTTCACGACCCATGGCTGTTCCTGGGCCTGGCAACCGGCACGTAAACGACTGGTGCTCCTCTTCCCCGACGAGGCCGAGCCCGCAGGGCTGCGTCCCGCCTTGGCCGAGGGGCACCGGTTGGGCGCCCAGCGTGTGGAGGCGTGGGTGAACTCGGGCGCTCAGGTGAAACATCTGACCGAGGCCGGTTTCTCCGACAACGCCCAAGTGTCGTGGCATGCCGGCATCCTGGCAGTGCCGATGGAGTCCTGGGCCGGAAAGGTACGACTGGGCAATAACGTGCCCGAGGCCAAGGGTGCGGACAAGATCGAACTAAATGTCACGAACTTGTGGCGCGATCACACGACATCCCTCAGCTCCGGGCACCCGGCACTGCGCCGTGTGGAGCACGCGGTGGCCCGCACCGAAGAGGGACAGGTTGTCGGTCGCGGCTTTGTGCAACAGGCCATGCACGGGCAATTGATGGTGCACGCCCTGGCGGTCTCCCCCTCGGTGCGCCGCCAGGGCGTGGGAACCGCCCTGCTCCAGGGGCTGTCGCGCTCCATGTTGAACCCGCTGGTGGCCATGGATGACCAAGATCCAGTGGAGATGCTGGCCGCCGCGACCCCGAAGAACGCCGAATTTTTCACCGCCAACGGGATGAAGCTACTCGGTCGCGGGCGCCATATGGTGCTACGCAACTGGTCCTAGCCTTTTGCCGCGCGCCGTGCCCGGTGCGCTAGAGTGCCGAATTCGGGCGTTGCTCAACCGCGGGCAGTACCCGAAATTCGACACGGGCGAAGGGGCCGATAACCTTGGCTTCTTCGACCCGCAACCGGGCCGGAGGGACGGTGACCGGCAGTAGTGGCGCCCCGGACGCCAAGGCCGCCGGAGCAATGCTCAGGCAAATGCGGTCCAGAGCACCGGCCCGCAGAAACTCGCCCGCCAATGCCCCGCCACCGAGCACCCAAATATCGCCGTCCGCCGCGGCCTCGCGGATCTCATCGAGATGCTCGGCGACCTCTCCGCTGACAAACCGGATATTGGCTCCCTCCGGGGCCGACAAGGCGGCGTGCGCAAAGACGAAACAGGGGCGCTGCCCATAGGCCTCAAGCCAACGCTCGGGCTCATCGAGCATCGGTTGGTAATCGAGCAACCACCGGTAGGTATTTGCACCCATAACATAGACCGTTGGGTTCTCCGGCATTAATCCAGGTGGCGGTTCCCCGTCAGACCCGGCAGCGTCAAACAGCCACTGTAGGGAGTGCTCCTCATCGGCGATAAACCCGTTAAGGGTGGTGGCCGCATCGTAAATAATCTCACCCATTCGAATAGTGTAAGGAATATGGCAGTGCTTTGGCACCTTAATCCGGCAACGCTTCGTCGCGTAGCTTCACGCTCTCCGCGGAACGTCATGGACCTCTGGAGCTAGGCAGGCTGGTGAAGCGCCGCGTCCTTAGGGGTCGTTCGCCAAGAATGGAACGGTATGGTCAGTCCGGCTCTGCTCGGCGCACAGATCAGGGGCCCCGCCTGGGCGTGAAGTTCAGGCGGAAAGGGAACGACCCGCACCAGTTGCAGCGCACCGCCGACCACACCGGCGCGAATGCTCAGTGCGTCACCAGATCTGCTGACCCTGATCAACACGCGCTGGTTCGTCCAATCCGGTACGGGCGCCAACGACCAGTCCGAGGCTCCATTGGTGACCACGGCCCCCAACTGGGCACTGCCATCGGCATACTCGACACCCGCTTTGATCCAGTGCGCGTCGCTGACTTTGATGAAGATGCCGGCCTGGTCGAACTGCTGGGAGAACGCCGCCGTGAATTCGACCTCCACGGCACTATCCTGCGCAAAGGGAACCAGTAACGCGTGTTCACTCTCGTGCACAAAACCGTAGGAAGTATGCCGCCATGCGTCGCTACCTTCCACAGCCGTTACCAGTAGGTCTGTGCCTTGCTCAACGGCTTCAGCCGGGGCATGGGTCCAATGGCCGCTGGACCACGGAATCAGTGTTGAACTATGACTCACGTACTGTCGTCTCCTGTGAAATACTGGCCGGTCGTTTCGGCGAAAGCTGAAGCTCATGCCGAACGTGGAGGTGTCAGCGTTCGGCGTCTCAATTTAATTTTTGTATGAATCGGCGCTTTGCTGAAGTATCTGGCGATGACGTGCGGCTCCGTGTCGAACAAATTGCAGACGCAAGGTTCACACCAGTTGTTAAAGCGCTAAGGCCCACGCCACCGAAGTCTCGGTGACGTGGGCCCGTCGGCGGTAGGTGTTTACCAGCCGCGCTCCGCCAGACGGTGAGGCACTGGAACATCCGCGACGTTGATGCCGACCATGGCTTCACCCAGACCACGCGAGATCTTGGCCAGCTCATCCGGGTTGTCGAAGAAGGTGGTGGCCTTCACGACGGCGGCGGCGCGCTGCGCCGGGTTGCCGGACTTGAAGATGCCCGAGCCAACGAAGACACCATCGGCGCCCAGCTGCATCATCATGGCAGCGTCGGCCGGGGTGGCAATGCCACCGGCGGTGAACAGCACGACCGGCAGCTTACCGGTGCTGGCAATTTCCTTGACCAAGTCGTACGGTGCCTGTAGTT
This sequence comes from Glutamicibacter sp. PS, assembly GCA_031317595.1. Classification (GTDB taxonomy): domain Bacteria; phylum Actinomycetota; class Actinomycetes; order Actinomycetales; family Micrococcaceae; genus Glutamicibacter; species Glutamicibacter endophyticus. Next base: position 905,895 of record JANCMB010000001.1, on the reverse strand, counting down.
CCTTGGCGGCCACGTACAGCTCGTCCTCGGGCAGTGCAGCCAGCTTGGCAATTTCGGCGCGAATCTTGCGCATGTGCCCGGTGGCGTTCGAGACGTCGCCGGTACCGGCTTCACCCTTGGAGCGGATCATGGCTGCGCCTTCGTTGATACGACGCAGGGCCTCGCCCAGGTTGGTGGCGCCGCAGACGAACGGTACGGTGAAGGGCCACTTGTCGATGTGGTTTTCGTAGTCGGCAGGCGAGAGCACCTCGGACTCATCGATGTAGTCGACACCGAGCGACTGCAGGATCTGTGCCTCGACGAAGTGACCGATACGTGCCTTAGCCATCACCGGAATGGAGACGGCGTCGATGATGCCGTCGATCATGTCCGGGTCGCTCATGCGCGAGACGCCGCCCTGGGCGCGAATATCTGCAGGAACGCGTTCAAGGGCCATAACGGCCACGGCGCCAGCATCTTCGGCGATGCGCGCCTGCTCGGGGGTGACAACGTCCATGATGACGCCGCCCTTGAGCATTTCGGCCATACCGCGCTTCACGCGATCGGAGCCGACCAAGTTTCCTTGACCCTCAGCTGGGTTAGACATGAGTTGGATGTTTCCTTTCGAACACCGCGCGCCTCGCTGCGCGGCGATTGTTGCTACGCCAGCAATGCTATGGTGCCGCGTAACAATTCCCCGATCTGTTGCGTCATAATTTGCCTCTAGGAGACTAATCACCCGGTTTCGCGTTTGCGCGTAACAATTAGTGACATGCAAAAGCACTACTCAACTCGGGTTTTTACGGGAACGTCTGCATGTGTCAAAGGAGCGTTAAACACCGAGACGGCGGACCCGATTTTTCGGATCCGCCGTCGTCGAGACTTGCCACCAGCCTTCAGGTAGCCCAGAATGCGCTATTCGTTTGCTTCCCAGGCCTCCGCGATCTGGTCACGCACCTGCGAGAGCGTGGCCGGGATGGCCTTGGTCTGGGCAATGATGGGTAAGAAATTCCCATCGCCGCCCCAGCGCGGCACGATGTGCTGGTGTAGGTGCGCCGCAATCCCGGCCCCACCGGTCTCGCCCTGATTCATGCCCAGATTGAATCCGGTCGGGCCGGAGACCTTACGCAATACGCGCATGGCCTGCTGGCTGAGCGCCGCCATCTCCGCGGTCTCCTCCACGGTGATATCCGTGTAGTTAGGCACGTGGCGATAGGGGCAAACCAACAGATGGCCCGGGTTGTAAGGGAAGAGGTTCAGAATGACGTAGCAGGTCTGACCGCGATGGACGATCAGCGCCTCCTCATCCTTACGCTGCGGTCCGGCACAGAACGGGCAACTCGACTCATCCTTAACCTGACCCTGTCCACCCTGAATATAGGCCATGCGGTACGGGGTCCATAGGCGCTGGAAGGAATCGGGTACACCAGCGAGCTCGAAGTCGTCGGTCACCGACCCGTCGTCCGGGTACTGCATACTGGCCTCTCCCCTGTTCTATCGTGCGTTAGTTATCGTTCGAACGGTTTTTAATGGCCGTCACGATACGCTCGATGGCTTCCTCAACGGGCACCTGGTTCTCCTGGCTACCGTCACGGAAGCGGAAGGACACGGCATTCGCATCCGCATCATCGCCACCGGCAATGAGCACGAACGGGATCTTTTCCTTCGAGGCGTTGCGGATCTTCTTCGGGAAACGATCCGAGGAATCGTCGAGTTCCACACGCACCCCGGCGGCCCGCAGCTTAGCCACAACCTCGTCGAGGTAGTCGTTGAAGGCCTCTGCCACCGGAATGGCTCGCACCTGTACCGGAGCCAACCATGCCGGGAAGGCGCCGGCATAGTGCTCGGTCAGCACACCGAGGAAGCGTTCGATGGACCCAAACTTGGCGGCGTGAATCATCACCGGTTCCTGACGGGTACCGTCCGCTGCCTGATACTCCAGACCAAAGCGCGCCGGCTGGTTGAAGTCATACTGCACGGTGCCCATCTGCCAGGTACGGCCGATGGCGTCCTTGGCCTGAACCGAGATCTTCGGACCGTAGAAGGCTGCACCACCCGGGTCGGCGACAAGTTCGACACCGGATTCGGTGGCGACTCGTTCCAACACGGAGGTGGCTTCTTCCCACTGCTCATCGGTGCCGATGAACTTATCCGACTCCGGATCACGGGTGGAGAGCTCGAGGTAGAAGTCGTCCATGCCGAAGTCCTTGAGCAGGGAGAGCATGAAGTTCAGCAGGTGCTCGACCTCGGCTGGCGCCTGCTCCTTGGTGACATAGGAGTGCGAGTCGTCCTGGGCAAAACCGCGCACGCGGGTTAGCCCGTGGACCACGCCGGACTTCTCGTAGCGGTACACGTGCCCGAATTCGAAGAGGCGCAACGGCAACTCGCGGTAGGAACGACCACGTCCGCGGAAGATCAGGTTGTGCATCGGGCAGTTCATTGCCTTCAGTCGGTATTCCTGACCCTGCTTGGTGATGTTGCCATCTTCATCGCGCTCTTCGTCGATATGTAGCGCCGGGAACATGGTATCCGCGTAGTACGGCAAGTGGCCGGAGGTGTGGAACAGCCCGTCCTTGGAGATGTGCGGGGTTCCCACGTACTGGAACCCCTCGGCCACGTGACGATCACGCACGTAGTCTTCCATCTCGCGCTTGATAATGCCGCCCTTGGGGTGGAAGACCGGCAGGCCGGAACCCAACTCATCGGGGAAGGAGAACAGGTCGAGCTCCGCGCCGAGCTTGCGGTGATCGCGGCGTTCGGCTTCGGCCAGTCGCTCCTGGTAGGCCTTGAGGTCTTCCTTGGTCGGCCAGGCGGTGCCGTAGATGCGCTGCAGCTGCTTGTTCTTCTCGCTACCTAGCCAGTAGGCGGCGGCCGAGCGAGTCAAGGCGAAGGCATTCTTGATCAGCTTGGTGTTGGGCAGGTGCGGGCCACGGCACAGGTCCTTCCACACAGCCTCCCCGCTCTTGCGATCAACGTTGTCGTAGATGGTGGTCTCGCCGGCGCCAACTTCGACGGTCACGCCCTCACCCGAGGTGTCATCCGAGTCGGCCTTGGCCAGCAGCTCGCACTTGTAGGGCTCATTGGCCATTTCGGCCTTGGCCTCGTCCGGGCTGACCTCGCGGCGCACAAATAGCTGGTTCTGGTTGACGATCTTCAGCATCATCTTTTCCAGCTGCTTGAGATCTTCGGGAGTAAAGGCCTCATCCACGTCGAAATCAAAGTAGAAGCCGTCGGTGATGTACGGGCCGATGCCGAGCTTGGCATCCGGGCGCAACTGCTGCACAGCCTGGGCCATCACGTGAGCGGTGGAGTGACGAAGCACCTCCAGACCCTCGGGGTCGGTGATGGTGACCTTGGTGACGGTGGTTCCTGCTTCTAGTTCGCGGGAGAGATCTCGCAGTACGCCATCGACGTGCATAACCACCACGTCATTATTTTTGGCGTAGACCTGCAGACCGGTCGTTCCCGCGTCCACCTGCACCTGCTCGCCATCGATGGTGAGAGTCAGCTGTTCGCTCATGTGATCGGATCTACCTTTCATTGGTTCACGGCTTCATAGCTTGCGGCATACCTTGGCCGCAGCCAGCCACTACCCAGTTTAGTTCAGCACCCTGCGTAAGTCGCGTTCACTTCGGGCTTTGCGCCGCATCGGAACGCTCTTGTGACTCGTTTAACAATTCGTCGGCGGAGAGCAATCCCGAAAAGTGCCAGAGGGTGCGTTCACTCTCTGGCTGGGAGCTGGCGATTTCCCCGGCCTTGAGCTCTTCACGGAACGCTGGAATGAGCGCCTCGATGCGTTCGTTGAGAGCTTGGGCCTCATCTTTGGTGAGCATCAAGTTGCTGGTGCTGAGAAGTGCCTTGGCCGCGCCGAGTTCCGGCGAAGCGTAGTGACGTTTAGCGTGCGCCAAGGCCGCCGCAATCCGGCGCTGCTCATCGAAGGCGATTTGATCGAGATAGGCATTCATGGCGGAGTCCCCCTCGGCACTGGGGCGCTCGGCAGGTTCGCCGGTGGTGTATCCCTTGGCCGCGGTACGCCACACCCGGTCTCGCTTATCCCGAGCCAGCTCCGGGGCCTCCTCGATCAGTTCAGCCTTGGCTAGTTCACGCAGGTGGAAGCTGACCTTATTGGCCGCCACCGAGAGAAGTTCAGCCAAGTCGGAGGCGCGGGCTGAACCCATGGCACCTAGGGCGTCAAAGATTTTTCGCCGCAAGGGATTGGCCATGGCTTTCAGCATCGGTGCGGTCAGCGTGATATTGCCTTCTTGCCGGGTCATACCCCCAGCATAGCAATGCCCAAAAAATATTGCGCAAATTCTATTGCGCAAGTTTTGTTGCGGGTCTACCGTGAGGATATGACCTCGTTCCCAGCCTCGCCCCTCACGCAGCCAACGCCTCGGCCAGCCTTACACACCCAGCGTTCTTACCGCCTGTGGTGGGTGGCCGACACCTCGGCTTTGCTTGCCGGAAATTTCTACGCGTTTCTCATACCGCTGTTGCTATTGGCAGCGACCGGCTCCCCCGCTCAGGCCGGCGCGTTGGCCGCGCTGGGGCTCACCGCACGCACCGTGGTGACGCTGGCTGGCGGGGCCATGGCCGACCGGCGGGATCGCTCACACATGATCGTGTTTGGTTCGCTGCTGGGCGCGATACTGGCCGGAACCCTCACGCTGCTGGCCTTTGTCGATTCGCTAACTGCCATCGTGTTGAGCGTTGCCCACGTGGCCATGGAGCTTCGCTCGGGCTATTTCGGGTCAACGACCAATGCGGCACTGAAAGATGTGGTGCATCCAGATCAGCTCGGACGCGCGATGGCTGCCAACCAGGCTAGGGACTCGGGTCTAGCGCTCCTGGCCGCTCCGGCAGCCGGAGCGCTACTTGGTCTTGGTGCGGGTCTTGCTTTGCTCTGCATCACCGCGGCGCAGCTCATCGCGGCAGGCGCCGGGCGCGCCTTGCGCGCACCGTTACGCGCGGCACGAGCGAAGAGCTCGGCCGTCGAAGCCACCGGCGTACGCGACGGTGTACTCGCCGGGCTGCGCTGGTGTTTTGGCCACCGGCGACTACGGATCCTGCTGTTGATCGCCGCGCTGATCAACCTAGGCACTGGGGGAATGAGCACCACGCTGATCTATGGGCTGCAGCAACGCGGCGAAGCGCCGTGGGTTATCGGACTTATTACCACCGCAATGGGCGTGGGGATGCTGTTTGGGTCGATACTTGCGAGCCGACTTATTGAACGCTTCCGCACCGGACTACTGGCCTGCAGCTGTCTGAGCGTGCTGGCCGCAGGCATTGTGCTCATGGGGCTGAACACGCAGCTGTGGTGGATGGGCACCATGCTAGCTTTGGCTTTCCTCAGTGTCCCGGCGCTGAACGCTGGGGTGGGAGGCTACTTCCTGGCGACGGTGCCACACGAACTCGCCGGCCGCGCCAGTTCGATTCTGCTGTTTATGGCATTGGTAGCCGCGCCGCTCGCCCCAATTCTTGCCGGGCTCGGGCTGCAGTTGCTCGGCCTGTCAACCACGCTGCTGTGCTTCGGTGCGCTGGTAGCACTTGCCGCCGTGGCCGCTTGGGGTAGCCGCTCCATACGCACCATTCCCCGGCCCGACCAGTGGCAGGAACCAACGCCACACGATGCCATGTCGGCGGCAACACTCAATCACGAACACCCACGTAGCGAGGCGAAGACTTCGCACCTCGAAGGAGAAATCATCATGAAAACAACGGCACCAACTCATCAAACCCGTACTACGCACGGCTCTCCCGCACACAAGACTTCGCATAGCGAAGCACGGCAACACCACGCACCTTTTGCACACTCGGCAGAGTTTCGGCGGAGGAAGGACGAACAGCGCTCTACACTTCGGCAGGAGCAGTGGATTTACCTATAACTGCCGCGCAGTTCCCTCCGCGTGGAACTCAGCGCATTGGCTCATCGCCTGCGACCCGTTGCGGTCGTGGGCGATGAACTTATTCTGAGACCGGCTCCGCGTCTCCAGTTCGCCGGATCCGAACCTCTTCCCCGATCGATGTGCGGCTTTTAGGCTGGAAGTATGAGTAGCCATACCCCACCGACCATTAGCGCCATAACCCTCGGAGTACGCGACGTAGCACGCTCGCTGACCTTCTACACGGAGGGACTTGGATTCACCCTCGTGCAACCGGCGAGCGCGGAGATTGCCTTCGTGCGGGCCGGGTACGGGTTGATGTTGGCTCTATGGGATGTGCAGCAGATGCCTTCGGAGTATGGGGAGGTTGGTCATGGGCCATTGGCACCCCCTGTGTCGTTGGGGCATAACGTGCGTAACGATGATGAGGTGGAGCGGCACTACCGGCGAGCGCTGGAGGCGGGGGCAAGTTCGATTACCGCGCCCACTCGTCAGCCTTGGGGCGGCATGAGCGCCTGCGTGGCTGACCCGGATGGGTTCCGGTGGGATTTTGTGCATAACCCGAGTTTTGTCATCGACGCAGATGGGCATGTGTCCTCGGTGTAGGGCCACGTGCTAGCTTGCGGTGCGCCGTTGCTGGATGAACTGAGTTTTTCCCTCTACATAGGTGCCGCGATCGCTATCGCCGTGATTTGCGAGGCATTCTTTGAGTGGCCGCATAGGCGTCGCGGTCTGCCGGATGGTTTCGAAGGTAGTTTCGAAAGTTGAGGTAGTGCTGCCATTGGCTAGCGCCGTAGTCGATTAGGTGCGCATTGACTAGACGAATGCCCGGGTCGCGTTCGAAAGCGTACATGAGGTCCGGGCGCGTACTGTCGTGTTCCCCGCGGTAGATGAAACCGAGGTGGCTGAGCCAGTGATGGAGTGTGGCGCGGTCCGCGGTAGGGGCTAGTCCAATGGCTAGGTCGAGGATGGGTTTGGCGGCGAGTCCCGGTACTGCGGTCGAGCCGATATGAGCAAGGGCGCGAACCGCTTTGGGCCGAGTTTGATTTAGTATCTGTTCGAGCTGATGGTAGGCCGTAGCCCAACGGGGCGAGGCGGGGGCAAGATAGACCTGCTCGCGGCGCAGGCCGAGATCGGCGCCGTTAAGGCAGGCCACTAGGGCCGGGTCGAATCGTTGTGGTGTATCGCTGCGTACCCGCCACACCTCGGGTTCGCTGCCTCTGCTGTCCATTCGCTCATCCTAGCGGCGGGTGAACGGGCGTGGAGCGTAGTCGCTGAGTTGTTAGGCCCCGCGCTGGTCGAGATCTTCGGCGCGCATGCGAGCGGCAAGCTCTCCCGTGCCGAAAGTGACTCTGCTGTGGGAGCGTGGTCGGTAGCTGGGTTGCGGGCGCGCCGGGTCTTGCAAGTAGTTCGGGTCCGGCCAGGTTTCGGGCTGGTGCAGGTCCCAGGCGTTCAATGCCTGCAGAGAGATGCCGCGCGGTCCGGTGCGCCGGGTTGTGCCGTGGATGAGCAGGAGTCGCGTATTGAACAGTAGCGTCCCGGTATGTTGCTGCACATCGGCGAAGAAGGTGGCATCGATACAGCCGGTGCCGTCGTCTACGGAGATGAACACTACGCGCTGTCCCCCGCGCATGGGTGGGGTTTGGGTGGCGACGCGCACCCCGGCCACAAGGACCTCGCTACCGTTACGTAGGTGTAGCAGCTCGGTGGCCCGAGTGATCGGCAGATGAGCGAGGGGTTGGGTATAGGAATTCATCAGGTGTCCGCTGGCATCGAGGTGCATCAAATCCAGTTCGGTGCGCACCATCTCCTCGGCACTGAGCCGCTGGCCGCTACGGGCAATGTGGTCGATGGGCCCCAGTGGCAGGGCAAGTTGTCCGGGTCCGGGACGATATTTGGCGGGGATGCCGTGGTTCGGGGTCAACGATTGGCTGTGCGCGATTGCATCGGCGCGGTTATTTTCGGCCAGCAGAGAGTCGAAGACGCCTAGGGCGGCGAGGTTTTGGTAGGTGCGTCGCGAGAGCCCGGCGCGATGGCGCACATCGGCCAGGGAGTCATAGGGTTGCCCGGCCAGCAGGCGCGCGGTTTCACGCTGGCTCATCTGGTGGATTTCCCGGAAGGCCAGCCGGATGCCGTAGTGCCCAGGTCGGACGCTTCCCGGGGCACGCGGTACTTGCGGGGCGGGTGCAGGGGTGGGTTCGGCGATGGCCTCAACCCGGTAGTGGTCGGTGGAGCGGTTGATATCCAGGGGCAGGATGGGGATGTTCATGCGGCGGGCTTCGGAGACCAGCAGGCGTTTGGGGTACATCCCCGGGTCGTGCTCCCAGATGCCAGCGAGGAAGGCTTCGGGGTGGTGGGCCTTGAGCCAGGCCGAGTGGTAGGTGGGTACGGCAAAGGCGGCACCGTGGGCCTTGCAGAATCCGAAGGAACCGAAACCGGCCAGTACCTGCCAACAGTCTTCAATCACCTGCGGTTCGTAGCCTCTGGCCGCGGCTTGGCTGCGGAAGAAGCGCTCGATTTCCGGTTCGCGGTTGGGGTTGCCCAGCCCGCGGCGCAGATCGTCGGCGGTACCGAAGCCGCAGTCGGTCATAACATTCAGGATGCGCATGACCTGCTCGTGGAAGACGGTCACCCCGTGGGTTTCGGCCAATGCCGGGACCAGATCACGGTGCAGGTAGCGGGCGGGGGCGAATCCGTGCCGGTGTTCGAGGTAGGGCTTGACCATATTGGATTGCATTGGGCCGGGACGGAAGAGCGAGATATCGATAATCAGGTCGTTGAATTCTCGGGGTGCGAGTTTGCCGATGAGCTCGCGTTGCCCCGGGGATTCGATCTGGAAGCACCCTAGGGTGTGGGTGGAGCGGATCAGTTCGAAGGTGCTTGGGTCATCGAGCGGAACCCGTGAAAGGTCGATGAACCCATCGGCGTCAATGTAGTCACTGCGCGAATGTCCTCCGGCGCGGGCCACTGCGGTGCCGCTAGGGTGCAGGCGTTGAATCTCCGCCAAGGTGTATGCGATGGCCGATTGCATGCGCACCCCAAGGATGTCGAGCTTAATCAACCCCATATAGTCCATGTCGTGTTTGTCGTATTGGCTCATGGGTAGGCCGATCCCGGAGGGTTGGACCGGGGTGCGGTCATAGAGTGTGACGTCGGAGAGGATCACCCCGCAGGGGTGCATGGCGATATGCCGCGGAAGCCTGTCGAGCCGTTCGGTAGCATCGATAAGTATCTGCAGGTCGGTATTGTCACTAACGCGTTCGGCCAGAGCCGCGAGTTCGGGCTTTTCGCTCAGTGCTTCGCGGAAGGAGGAGGCCGAGAAGCGCCAGAGCTGCTTAGCGATGTCATCGATGGTGGTTTGTTCGAGGCCGAGGGCAGTGCCGGCGTCGCGTACCGCACCACGGGCCCGGTAGGCGTTTTGCATACTCATCAGGCTGACACGTTCGGCACCGAACGCCTCGAAAATCCGCTGGTAGATCTCGTGGCGCCTCGCCGATTCGACGTCAATGTCAATATCGGGCAAGGTGGTGCGCTCGGCCGAGAGGAAGCGCTCGAAAAGCAGATCGTGGCGCAGCGGGTTCACATGGCTGATTCCCAGTAGATAGTTGACCAGTGAGGAAGCCCCGGAGCCACGGGCGGAAACCCGAACGCCGAGTTCGGTGATCAGCCCGACGGTTTCGGCCACGGTGAGAAAGTAACTGGCAAATCCTAGCTTTTCGATCACCTGCAGTTCATCTGCAAGTCTGGCGCGGGCCGCTGCGGCTTCTTCCGGTGGTAGTAACCGGCTGATGGCCGCATGGGTACGTTCGGAAAGTTCCTGCTGGGCCGGCTGATGCACCCCGATGATGTGGGCCTCGGGAATGACCGGGGTTTTCCACCCTAAATCGGTGCGTTCATCCAGCGAGGCCCAGGCGGCGACCCGTTCGGTTTCGGCCAGCAGGGCACGACCGAAACGCGGCTCGGTGGCCCGGCCTAAGAGCGCGGCCAGACGATACATCTGCACGCTGCTCTTGAGCCAGCCTTGCCCATTGGGTTGCACGCTCTCCAGTTCGGCTAGGCTTCCCAGCACACGGGCGGAGTCGAGCAGATCGGCGGTGACCGCACCGTCGGCATCGGCATAGCGCACCGCATTACTCAGAACCGCCGCAATTTTCAGCTCATGGGCATAGCGCAGTAGCTTGCTGGCATACCCCAGGCTGTAACGGGCCGCATCGGCGGAGAGGTGTAAGGCGATCTCCACCCGCAGCCTGCTTCCAGCCAGTTTTTTCCATCCCACCAACGCCTGCCTGGCCTGCGCATAGCGATGCGCTTCCAAGGCCTTTGCCACATCGGATTCGGCCCCGAGGAGCACCATGAGCCTGCCACCGCGCAGCGCATGGGCCAACTGTTCACGGGTGAGGCCCATGGCTGCCGGGGTTTCGCTGTGTGCCGCACTGACCGCACGGCACAGTGCCGCGTAGCCTGCCCCGTTGCTATGCCCTTGGGCGAGCAGGATGATCCGCCCGGTGGGTTTTCCACTTCGATCCAGGGTGGCGAGATTGACCCCGAGAATCGGGGTTAGTCCATGCTGCAGGCAAGCGGCAACGTGTTTCACCGCGCCGTAGAGGCCGTCGCGGTCCGTCAGCCCAAGGGCATGCGCCCCGTCGGCGGCGGCCGCGGCGACCAGCTGCGCGGGGGTGGAAACCCCATAGTGTGCGCTGAATGCCGAACTGACATTCAGGTGGGTGAAGCTCATCGGTGTCCTTTGTCCTGCAATCAGAACACCATTAGAACAAAAATTCGAAGCTAAGACATCTGCCCTACTCAGGCACCCAGCGCCAGCGGGTACTCATGCGTCTTCACCAGACGCCAGCGAGTGCTTTGCGGGTCAAAACTCACGTCGACACTGAAGAATTCCCCGGGGCCACGCAACGGTGCGAGCTGCAAGCGCCACATCTCATAATCGGCCAGCCCAGCCCCGGCACCGCGGGGAATGCGCACCTTTTCCTCCCACCACTTGCGGCGCTCAAACCAACAGTGCGGCTCGGCCACCAGTCGATAATCGCGACCCTGCCAGCGCACGCGCAACGGCACGCCCGCGGGCGTGCAGGTTACTTCAATCCCCTCGGTGAACATCCCCATGCTCGACTCCTCACTGCCATCAAACCATTATATTCGAACACACGTTCGATTCGATAGCGACCTTAGCGAGGCGCTCCGACGCTTTACCCCTGCCAGCACGCCACGGTGGGCGGTGCGCGACGCCATGAAGCCCGGAGTGGCGCAGATTTTTCTGCACCACCCCGGGCTTTACGTCGCGACCCGAGCTCGGAAATACCGGGAATTTCTCACACTAGGGCGCGGGAGGCTAGGCCATGGTGATCACAAGCTTGCCGGCGGTGTGTCCGCTTTCTCCAGCCCGGTGCGCCTGGGCAATACGGTCCAAAGGGAAGGTCTCGGCGATGGCAGGGCGCAACGACCCCGCATCGGCCATCTCTGCGATCGTCGCCAAATCATCCTTTGAGGAATCGACGAGCATCCGCACGGCCCGCACGCCCAACCGCTGCGCTTCGCGATAGAGGTCATCGGAGCCGATCGGAAGCGTGGAGACCAGCACACCGCCTCGGCGCAGGGTCTGCAATGAACGGACCGAGGTCTCGGCGCCAATGGTGTCGAGCACGACATCAACATCCCGGACCTCCGCGGTGACGTCCACCGACCGATAATCAATGGCCCGATCCACCCCTAAGCTGTGCAAAAACTCATGTTTCGCGGCACTAGCCGTACCAATCACATAGGCCCCGCGGGCCTTGGCGATTTGAACGGCCACATGACCGACCCCGCCGGCCGCCGCGTGAATCAACACGCGCTGCCCGGCCTCGAGCTGCGCGTAGTCCACCAACGCCTGCCACGCGGTAAGCGAGACCAGCGGCAGGGCTGCCGCGTGAATATGGTCGAGGGTGGTTGGCTTGGCTGCGAAAACCCGAGCCGGCGCGCTCACGTACTCTGCATGCGTGCCATGCCCGAAGGGGTAGGACATCATGCCAAATACTTCATCGCCGGGCTGGAAACGCGCGACACCGATGCCCACCTCTTCCACCACTCCGGAGACATCCCAACCCAAAACATAGGGTGGCTCACCCAGAAATCCCGCACCTGCCCGGTGTTTCCAGTCGGTCGGATTGATCCCCGCCGCGTGGACGCGCACCAGAATCTCATTCGGTCGTGGAGTGGGGCGGGGAACCTCGGCGATCCGAAGAACTTCTGGCTCGCCGACAACCTCTTGGGTGGCAACTTTCATCATGACTGTACTGTTCATAGCTTCTATCCTCCCGGCTCTAGGGTTTGGGCAATAGTGGCTAGAATGACAATCTTCGATAGGATCATGCCATGTCTTCACCTCAGTCGCCGACTCGCGTCGCGGTCCTCGCCCTCGACGGGGCCTACCCCTTCGAACTGGGCATCCCCAGTAGGATTTTTGAGGCGGTCGAGGGCCTCTACACGGTGTCTACCTGCAGTATCGACGGGAAACCGGTACGCAGTGCCGCGGATTTCAGCATCGCCGTTGAGCACGGGCCGGAACTGCTGGAAACGGCCGATATTGTGGTGCTCAGCGCGGTACACCCCGAGTGGATTCCCGGCACGCTTTCCCTCGAGCTTCGGCAGGCTCTGGCCCGCATCGGCACACACAGCCGTATCGTCTCGATCTGCACCGGGGCCTTTATTCTCGCGGCCACCGGTCTGCTCGATGGTCGCCGAGCGACCACCCACTGGCGCGTGGCCGAGCATTTTCGTGCACGCTTCCCTCAGGTTGCTCTTGAGCCCGAGGTGCTTTTCGTGGAGGACGGCCGTTTTCTCAGCTCGGCTGGGGCCGCCTCGGGCATCGACGCCTGCCTGCACGTGGTCCGCAGCGATTACGGGCACGACATTGCCAATCAGGTGGCACGGCGATGCGTCGTACCGCCTTTTCGCGACGGCGGGCAGGCACAGTTCATTGAACAGCCCGTCCCGAAACCCGAACAGGTAGGCACCGCCCCCGCACGGGACTGGGCGCTGAGTCATCTCGACGAACCGCTTGACCTGAATACCTTGGCCCGTGTCGTCGGCATGAGCCCGCGCACCTTCTCACGGCGTTTCACCGCCGAGGTGGGTATCAGCCCCGGCAAATGGCTCCTCGTGCAACGCGTGGCACAGGCGCAACGCCTATTGGAAAACAGCACCCTGCCCATCGACCGGGTGGCCGAGGCGGTTGGCTTTGCCACCTCAGCCTCGCTGCGCCAGCATTTTCACGCGACGCTGGGGGTCACCCCCACCGCCTACCGGAACACCTTTGGTACACCGCCGGACATCGACCTAGCCTCACCGGCGCTGCCGGGGAGTTAAAAGTGCTCGTGCGCTCAGTCGCGCCGACCCCTTTAAGCGCCCTCTGAAGAGGCCGAATGTGCAAAGAATTTGCAGGGTTCACCACACTCTCCGTGGAGAAGTTCGCCTGCAGATGAAAAGCGTGAATCTCTAGGTGAAATACGCGGTCATAGCTAGCTGTAGAAGAGGGTGACCGCTAGCATCGAAGCATCTAACGATCCATAAACTTTCCCCTAAGGATGAGCTCATGCCTCAAACAGTCAAGGGCGCCATTTCGCGCGCCAAGAATGCCCCGGTAGAAATCGTCAACATCGTGATCCCTGACCCGGGCCCCGGGGAGGTCGTCGTCGATGTACTCACCTGCGGTGTCTGCCACACCGACCTGCACTACAAGCTGGGTGGAATCGGCGACGAGTACCCCTACCTGCTGGGTCACGAGTCCACCGCGGTAGTCAGCCAGATCGGCGAGAACGTCACCAACGTTAAGGTCGGCGACCGAGTGATCCTCAACTGGCGTGCGGTCTGCGGACAGTGCCGTGCCTGCGCCAAGGGCGAGCCGAAGTACTGCTTCAACACCCACAACGCCACACAGAAGATGACACTCGAGGATGGCACCGAGCTCTCCCCGGCTCTGGGCATCGGCTCCTTCGCCGAAAAGACCCTCGTGGCCGCCGGACAGTGCACCATCGTCGACGAGGACGCCGACCCGGCGGCCGTGGGTCTGCTCGGTTGCGGCGTTATGGCAGGTATCGGCGCGGCAATGAACACCGGTGAGATCAAGCGCGGCGAGTCCGTGGCCGTGATCGGCTGCGGTGGCGTGGGCGCAGCCGCCATTGCCGGCGCCCAGCTCGCCGGGGCAACTACCATCATCGCGGTGGACGTCAACCCGGACAAGCTGGAAACCTCCAAGCGCTTTGGTGCCACGCACACCGTGGACTCCTCCAAGGTCGATGCGGTGGAAGCCATCCGTGAGCTCACCGGCGGCTTCGGCGCCGACGTGGTCATTGACGCCGTGGGCCGCCCGGAAACCTACGCCCAGGCCTTCTACGCCCGCGACCTGGCCGGCCGTGTAGTGCTCGTTGGTGTGCCGACCCCGGAGATGAAGCTCGAACTCCCGTTGCTGGATGTGTTCGGCCGCGGCGGTTCGTTGAAGAGCTCCTGGTACGGCGACTGCCTGCCCAGCCACGACTTCCCGATGCTGGTCGAGCAGTACAAGCTCGGCCGTCTGGATCTGGATGCCTTCGTGACCGAGCGCATCAAGCTCGAGGACATCGAGGCCGCTTTCGACAAGATGCATGAGGGCACCGTGCTGCGTTCGGTGGTGGAGATCTAATGACTGCACAGATCGAACAGGTAGTCACCTCCGGCACCTTCAGTCTCGACGGTGGCACCTGGGAGGTAGACAATAACGTCTGGCTCATCGGCGATGAGCAGCGCGTTGTGGTCATTGACCCGGCCCATGAGCCGGAGAAGATCCTGGCCGCCATCGGCGAGCGTGAGGTACAGGCCGTCCTGCTCACCCACGGACACGACGATCATATCCGCGCCGCCGGCGACTTTGCCGACCAGGTGCAGGCTCCGGTGTATCTCAACCCGGCCGATTCGATGCTCTGGGAAGCGGTCTACGGTCAGGAGCGCGCGGTCGATCAGGAAATCGCCGACGGTGACAGCTTCGAAATTGCCGGGACCACCCTGCGCGCCTTGCACACCCCGGGGCATTCGCCGGGCTCGACCTGCTTCTATGTCGAAGACCTGGGTGTGCTCTTTAGCGGAGACACGCTGTTCAACGGTGGCCCCGGGGCGACCGGGCGCAGCTACTCGAGCTTCGAGACCATTATCGACTCGATCCGCGAACGCCTGCTCACCCTGCCCGAGCAGACCGTGGTCCATACCGGACACGGAGATTCGACGAGCATCGGGGCCGAGGCACCGCATCTCGAGGAATGGATCGCTCGCGGGCACTAACCGCTGACGGATCCGGCGCAATGAGAAGCGACCGGCGTCGAACTGAGTTCAGTTCGACGCCGGTCGCTTCTATTTTCACGACGTTATGACAGACTTATCCCATGTCGAACGCTGAATTATCACCACGTCGCCGCCTAGCTGGGTGGCTCACCGGCGGGTTGGGTGCATTGGCAACGCTCGCTGGAATCGCTATTGTTTGGTGGTTTCATACCCGCACCCATGTGATGTACACCGGGATCTATGAGCCGATGTTGACCGAGGACTCACCAGAGCTATTCCTGATGACCCCACCGGGGCAACTGGGCGGAGAGCTACTGTTCGTCCTTGGCGTGATCGTGCTCGGCGTGGGGCTGGGAATCCTTGCGGCCACCCGCCGCCGCGGTATGGCGAGTGGCGGTCAGAAGCTACCACGGGCACTGTTCTGGGGCGGGTTGTTCCTGACGCTCGTGGCCAGCGGTGTGCTGCTTTGGGATGCCCTCCAAGTCAGAAGCTTCGGCTGGTTCGGTTACGCGCCGATCGATGTCGGGTTAGTCGAGGGAGATCCATTTAGCAGCGGCACAAAGCTCATCGGTCTACTGCTCCTAGCCGTGGGCCTAGGTGCTGTGGGTTTCGCACTCGCCTTCAGACGCGAAGCAAGGGCGCAGATCTCCCGCTAGAGGCGGGAACCTGGTGGCTCTGCGGTGCCGGGAAGCCGCAGGGGCGGCCAGTGGGCCACCTCGCCCTGGCCTTCGGCATTGTTCCCGGTGCTTCGCACGGTACCGTCCGCGCAGAGGGCCAAGGTATGGGTCGAGCCGGCGGCCACGGCGACCACGTTCTGCCATCGGCTCACCTCACATTGTCCATAGCTGTTATCGCCCACGGCAAGCACCGTTCCTGCGGCGTTGACCCCGACGGTGTGATAGCTTCCAGCGTCCACCGCAAGCATCTCTTCCCATTCGGCTACCGCACAGGCGCCGTTGCTGCGATCACCTATGGCCACGACTCGACCATCAGTCCTTAGCCCTACGGTGTGCAAGTACCCGGCCGAGATGGCTATGAGCTCCTCCCAACGCTCAACGGCGCACTGGCCACGCCGGTCATTCCCGGTAGCTACCGCCGTCCCATCCGCTCGCAGACCCACCGAATGCCAGTCCCCGCAAGCCACCGCGATAATCTGTTGCCAAGAGTGCACCTGGCAGGCACCCTCGGCGGTGCGTCCGACGGCGTAGACGGTCCCGTCGGCCCTAACCCCCAGCGTCCGCCGCCACCCAGCCGCCACGAAGGTGACATCCCGCCAGTGCTCGAGCGCGCACTGACCATCGGAGTTGAGGCCCGTGGCTAGGACGGTGCCATCAGCCCGCAAGGCAACGGTGTGCGATTTGCCGGTATTGCGCGCGGTATGAACATTGCCCGCTGTCACGGAGATCACCTGGCGCCACCTATCCACCTCGCATTCACCGGCCGAGTTGCTACCGGACGCGAGGACCGTGCCATCGGGGCGCAGCCCCACCGAGTGCCGCCGCCCGGCGGCCAGCACGATCTGCGCACCTGGCACGCGACCTCCTTCTCGGATCTAGCTCTTGGCGGTGGCTGGTCTTGTCGCCAGTGGAACCCTTGCCGCGTTCGGGTTAGCGACCAAAGACAACCCGGCGCTTAGAACAGCTGGGAATTATGCGGCTCGATCAATGTTGGAGAATCATTGCGCACATTGCCCACCGCGGAATCGACTTCATGCATCGTCCACTGAGCGGCGACCGCGTAGGCTTCGTCACGGAGCCGGTCCAGCATCCCCGCCGCATCCTCGGCTTCCGGGTTAAGCCAGTCGGCCATCATGGCGCGGTCCATGGGAATCGGTAGCCTGTCATGCAAGGTAGCCAGTTGCCCTAACACGCCAGGTTCCCCTTCCGGCGGCGAAGGCATGGTCAGGATCGAGGTGGAAAGTATCCACGAGTCATCGGAGTCTTTCCACCATTCGTAGAGGCCCGCGAAGAAGATCAGCTCGCCCGCTGGACGGTGTACGAAGAAGGGGCGCTTGGTGCCGCCTTCCTTCTTCCACTCGTAGTACCCCTCGACGGGCACGGCGGCACGCCGCTTCTTCAGCGCCGAGCGGAAGGTGGGCTTCTCTGCCACGGTTTCGCTCCGCGCGTTAAAGGCTCGTACTCCGACGGAGAGGTCTTTCGCCCACCCCGGGACCAATCCCCAACGGGCCACGTGTATCTGTCGATGCACTACCCCATCGATCACCCGTTCCAGAACGATCGGCACATCTGTGGTCGGAGCGATATTCCACGAGTGACGTAGCTGTAAGTTCTCGTCGGCTTCGGCTTCCGCCTCGGCCACGAGATCGCCGATGGCCTTGGCCATCACATATCGTCCGCACATACCGTTCGCCCTTCCCGATCGACGCGTTGCGGCCAGTGTAAGCACAAAACCGTGTCGTTGGCTCGCTTCCCACGCGCCGGGCGAGACCAACACGTCACGGTGGGAAGAACGGCGCCGCTTGAATGGTTGAATGAAGTATGACCAACCAAGCAGAACTTGAAAAGTACATTCCGGCCGCTGGCAGCGTCACCATGTTCACCACCAGCTGGTGCGGATACTGCCGTAACCTCAAACGCCTCATGGATCAGAAGGGCGTGGGCTACACCGAGGTGAATATCGAAGAGGTTGCGGGCACCGCGGAGCTAGTCGAGTCCTTTAACGGCGGCAATCAGACCGTTCCGACCCTGATCTTCCCCGACGGAAGCGCCGCGACCAACCCGCGCATCGAAGAAGTCGTCGAGCGCGTCGGCGCCTAAACCAGTTCGTTGACCGTGGTGTGCTGACGATATTCGCTCAGGAGCGCGTCGATAAAGTCCTCGACGTTGACCCCTGGCACCATGTCGTCGGCCGCCCCGGCCGTACTCGGATCCATTTCAAGATCCATCGCTTGATACACCGCGTCGAGAACCGCGCGGATCGGCGCGGAATCCTCAATCACGAAAACGCTGGAGAACAGCCAGGCCCCGGCGATCACCCGCTGTGCGGTGCCCACGAGTTTTACCGGAACGGCGCTGCGCGACAGATCTGTGGGTAGCCCGTGCACCGAAAAATCCCCCGGGCAGTATTCGCCGGGGATCGCGCCTACGCGAGCCTGGACACCTAGCCGGCGTAGCGCTTGGGCGTAGAGCTCACCGAAGACTTCAAAACGGCGCTGGTGCCCTAAGATCGCTTCGCTATGCGGTTCAATATGATCGACGATCAACGTGCCGCGATGATAGGCGGCGGCCCGGCCTCCGGCCTTGCGCACCACAGGAGCAAATCCATGTGCCGTGCTGGCAGCCACGGCCTGCTCGTATCCAGCCATCCGCACATCACGTTGGCCGAAGGCCAACGTCGGATCTGGGCGGTAAAAACGCAGCAACCCGGGTCGTTCACCGCGTTGCACCTGCCGCAATAAATCCAAGCCACGCCCCAGATCGGCGACCGGGTCGCCGCTGGGTTCCTCAAAGAGAAAGTCCAGCGCTGCATCGGATTCAGGGTTCCACAAGGTCATACCCACAGCTTAACCTAGCCGCCGGCGGCGACCGCGTACGTGTCGGGCGCAACGCCTCGATGCGACCTAGGCCCGGAACAGATACGGAATAATAGACTGGGTGTCTAGCGATACCCCAACTATTATTCTCATCGGCGGCGCTTCGGGTTCGGGAAAATCCTATCTCGCCGGACGTTTCGGCAACCCACATTTGCCATTAGACGAGTTCTACCGTGAAATCAGCGAGGATGGGAACCCCACCGACTTTCCACGCACCGCCTACGGGCAGATCGATTGGGACCACCCGGAGACATGGAATCTTCAGGCGGCGGTGGACGCGCTCATCGAACTCGCCGAAACGGGGAGGACCACGGTACCGAACTACTCAATCGCTACTTCCAGCTACAGTGGCCACCGCGAAATCTCCGGTGCCGGCCCCATTCTCGCCGAGGGGATCTTCCTCAGTCAGGTGCTCGCACCCCTACAACGTGCCGGATGCCACGTGCAGGCCTACTTTGTCGACGAACCGGCCTTGCTGACCGCGATACGCCGCTTTGCCCGGGATGTCGCCGAGCGTCGCAAACCCGTGGGTTTCCTCATCAAGCGCGGCTACGCGCTGTATCGGGCGCACCAGTCCACTCGGGAAAGCTACCGCGAGGCCGGATTTACTATGGTGCCCAAGCCGGCCCTGAAACGGATTCTGGCTTCCCAGCAGACCCAGGCTCAGGCTTAGGGCTACAACGGGCGGACGGTCAGAATTTGTTCGCTATGCCCGAAGGGTCCTAGCTCATCGTGTAACACGCTGGAGGTCAATCCGATGCCCTCGGCTCCGTAGGCTTGCTTTGTGGAAAATCCCAACCATTGGCCCTGTGGCTGGCGGTACAGGTGAATCTGCAGATCCACGTTCGGGAACATCCAGCTTCCGGCCCCAGGGGTGGCGCGTGGTGCCACACCGTTGGCGGTATCGACCATGCCGATTAGCCGCACCATGTCGCTGGTGCTTTCGCTGTCGAGTAGCCGCAGCGGGTTACGCACCCACACGATCCCGTGGCCCGGGCGGGTTTCGGGTGCGTGACGGATCTCTAGGCTCCGGATATAACCGCCGGGCCAGATGTTGGTGATGTCCACCTCGACGCACTGCTCTGGTGTTGGGATCCGCGCATCGTCGGTTCCCGCGACCGCTGAACTGTCCCCGGCGATAATGCGCCAAGCACGGGCAATAATGCTGGTTCGACCACCGGCAACGAGTTCGGCTTCGAGTAGTTCGATGGTGCGCCCGGGGCGCAGCATGCGGGTGCGGATCTCAAATTCTCCACCGGGAATGATGCCCAGAATGTCGAAGCTCAGTCGCGACAGTCGCATCTCATCGCGGGGCTGAAAATTGGCTAACTCATGGGTCAGAATGCCGCTGGCCGGACCCATGTGCTGTTCGTGCTCATTCCACGCACCCTGCGCGTGAATGCTGGAACGAAACTGTCCGGCGCCGAGCCGTTGATAATAAAAATCTCCAACGGCCAGTTCGTCGGCCAAATTTTCTGGGGCCGGGTGGGTCATCGATGAGCCTCCTTGCTACATTGCTGCACTGTGTCCCAGCGTATCCGATCCGTGAGCCGACTTTTGGCACTCCAGCGATAAGCGGGTGAGGCTTCTGAACCTAGAACAGGGTCTAAACGCCGAGCCTAAGATGATCGGTGAGTTCGGCCCGCATTGAGTAAACCCTAGGACCCTCCTCGATGTCGGTGCACTGCGAGAGAACGAATCCATGCCGTTGATAAAGCCGTACGTTCTGCGCGGCCGAGGTTTCCAACGAGACCCGCGGAAAGGGCGATGTAGCGACGGACCACAGAGACTTGCGCAGTAGCGCGGAACCAAGTCCGCGGCCAGCGCTGGATTTCGCCACGCCAAGCGTGGCGAGTTCCCATGAATTTTCTGGCCTCGCCGGGAGCTGCGCGCCGAACATGATCTCGAGCCGCTCGCCCATCAGCTCGGCGATTTCTTCCTGCCGTTGCGTATCTGGTTCCGGGCAGTCCGGTGGCAGGAGTGCCGCTACTCCGTCGCGGTCATGACTGATGAGGACAAGCCCATGCTCGATAGCATGCGACAAGTAGATGGCTTGGAGTCGTTCGAGCCGCGCTAGGTAGTCATCGGCCGGGATACTCCACCGTGTCCACGGGTAAGAATCAAAAGCATCGACGAGCGTGGCCGCGGCGGACGGGACATCGTCCATAGTCGCTCGACGTAGCTGAAAGTTCATAGTGTTATCCAAACACGTCTGAGTTCGGCAGCACGAAAGCATGGGTCGCCTGACTAGCTCTCCAAACCATCATCGCTATGCGCACGACGCCCGGCGGGATCCATAATGCTCAGGATCTCCGCTGGCCCTCCGTGAGCTTGAATAGAGTGTGGGGTCATCGTTTCGAACTGTGCGGCTTGCCCGGCGGGAATATGAAAGACTCGCTCCCCTAGGCGCAATTTGATCTCCCCGAGGAGAACGGTAAACCATTCCTTACCGGGGTGCACCCGCAACTCCGGTTCTTGCTTTACCTCGCGAGGGTCAAAACGGATCTTGGTGACACTCACTCCATTCAGTGCTTTGGCATCCGAAAGCAGCCAAGTGGTCATGCCCGGCACGGCGACTGGCTGCGGGCGGATGATAATTTCGCCGGCGTCTTCCGGGGCGGTCAATTCATCCAGCGTAGTCTCTAAGGCCCGGGCCAAGGCGATAAGTTGGTCCACCGCGATCCGACGGTTTCCCGTTTCAATTCGACTGAGAGTCGAAATGGTCAAACCTGCCCGGGTGGCCAAGGCTTCAAGGGACCATCCGCGCGCTTGCCGCAACGTCCGAATACGCAGGCGAATAATGGCATCTACACCCAATTCTTGCGTCATACGCAAAATCATATCCCCTTTACGCAAAGCATGCGTAGCGTGGAGGTATGCAAACAACCCCAGAAGAACTCAGTGATAATTACGAAGTCATCGTGATCGGCGCCGGAGCAGCTGGTGCATCCGCCGCCGTCGCTCTGTCCCGTTCCCTCCGTCGCGTACTCGTGATTGACGCCGGTGCCCCACGCAACGCCGTCAGCGCCCACGCCCACAATGTCCTCGGCCAAGAAGGCGTGAACCCACTTGAACTTCTCGCTCGAGGACGGCAAGAAGCCATCGACTATGGAGCGCACTGGCTTGAAGCGCGAGCCGAAAATCTACAGGGGACCCGCGAATCCGGTTTTACGGTACAGGCGGCGGGTCGCACCTTTCACGGGGAACGTGTTCTGTTGGCCACCGGCCTCAGCGATCAACTGCCCGATATTCCGGGCATCGCTCAAGCCTGGGGAGTTTCGGCTCTACACTGCCCATACTGCCATGGTTATGAGGTACGCGGCGAGCAGATTGTCGTACTCGGAACAGGCGAGATGTCCGCACATCAGGCGTTGATGTTTCGGCAGCTCAGTGAGCACGTCACCTATCTCGAGCAGGTCCCGGGACAACTAACACAAGACGACGAGCGGCGGCTTGCCGCCCTGTCAATTGAGATCCGACGCGATGCCGTCCAACGCCTCGACGTTGATGATCGTGGTCAAATCAGCATGTTGCACCTAGCATCGGGGGCAACTTTGCCAGCCAAAGCTCTGGTACTTGCCAACCGATTGGAGGCCAATGCCGATCTCTATGTAGGACTAGGCGGGGCGCTCGCCGAGCATCCGGTCGGTCGCTTTATCGAGGTTGATCAGATGCAACAGACCGCCATACCGGGAGTGTATGCGGCCGGAAATACCTCAAATCTGATGCATATGGTGATGGCTGCCGCCGCCTCGGGCACGATGGCAGGGGCAGCCATCAACGCCGAGCTGATCATGAATCGGGCCGTTGTCGCATCGGGACGCTAGCCAAGCGGTAACAGGAGTAGCTGAAGGAACGCTGCGGCCAGAGTCTCTGGTCGCAGCGTCGACCGCTGTTCAAGATCGGCCAAGTCGCTGGGCCAGCTCAGACCCCGGACGTGAGCACACCCGAGCATTCGATCTGTTGCGTTCCAGGTTCAGTCATCATCCCCACAATCTCCGCAATGACGAGGGTAAACGCGACGACGAACGGTTAATATAGGAGCGAGACGCCAGCGCTTCGCACCATAGTCAATTGAGACTTTCCGATCAAAGCTGGGCGCAAGCTGATAGAACTTGCCAATCTCTAGCAAGTTTCTGACAAGAAGCCTACGGTGAAGATTCCAACTGCGAGCCAGATCACAGTCTGTCGCAAACCCTCCATGTAGGCGATGGGACATTGGGGATAGCCAATCGAACCTACCTCGCGCAACGCCCAACCAGCAAGCAAGAAAGTAGGAACCATGCCAGGACGATACGTACGTTCCGCGACAGCCATCCGGGTATCAGAATTTCTCGGATCACGCGCTGGACGCCGATACTTAGAAACGCACGCATGGACCGAGGGCATGCCAATTATAATTTCGCAGAGCCACGAGCCATTGCCCGACGCCATGGGCCTTGTCGCCACACAGGGGAACGTTGCGCTCGTAGCATTTCTCGATCCAGCGACCGACGAGTTGCGCTTTATCTACGCCTCCTTGCCGAACCGGGCCTTAGGAATCGTTCCACCCGAGCCGCCACAGAGAACCGTCGCCGATCTCTATCAAGCCGCGGCACAATCGTTCGCGTACACGTTTCGCATTGCAAGCTGGAAATTCAGCGCTATCGCGCACGCAATTAGCACCAGCGCCGTACGCTTCGAATCCACCGACCTTCGCCTGGGATGCGCCCCCGAGCCCTCGGCACAGGTACCCGAGATCCCCTCCCCCAGCCGCCGCGTCACACCCTGCAGTAACGCAGAATCTGGCCCAGTCTCTCGGGCTCCTGGTGCGAGGGGCGGCTCCCCGATTCAATGAAGATGCCGCAGATATTGCAACCCTCATCTTTGTATCGATCCACCACCGAGACTGGCGGTTTCCTCGCCGCCAACCTTTCTGTGAGATCGGCTCCGAAGACACGACCGTGACCTTCTAATGCTGAGCTGACGCGGCTCCACAAGTCGAGCCACCGTACAGGCCTAGTCCGCTTGCCACTCCTCTTGTCTCGCGGAATAAAACTGCGGGACCAACTCAAGCTTCCACACACTATTGCATGGTCATAGCAACCCGAGCTCACCACGGGTTGCATCCCGAAGCCAGCGCATCGGGCACGCGGCAATGCTACTACCCGACAATGCCCCTGAGCCGCTGAATTCTCGGCAACGACTCGCTCCAACCTTAGAGATCCCTCAGTCCCCTAGAAGTATGTTTACACAGTGCATAGGTTAAAGAATGTGTTCCTCACAAAGGGTGAGGACTCTCAATGGAAGGAGCAAGATCATGGCAAATGAGAACAACTCCGGACAGTTTGGAAACCGGGAAGACACCGAGGAGCAGGCACGGAAGGGCGGCGAGGCCAGCTCGGGTAGTTTCGGGGAAGAGAACAGCGCTGACCCCAGCGAAGCAGGCCGCCGAGGAGCAGAAGCTCAACCCACCGAAGCCAAGGCGCGTGGCGGGAAAAACAGCCACTAAGCCGGCTCAATGACCTCCGATAGCTGGCACGGGCCCTCCCGTGTCAGCTATCTTTGTCTTTTTTAGGAATAAATATATTTGAGTGAGCTTGCCCAAGTTTGACGCCGCCTTGTCCCGTCTAAATACCTAGCTGTTGCCCCCGCTAAATTCTGACGTCATGTTCTGCCGGAGACCGCTCATGGCTATGCGATTCGGGGCAATTTCACGTCGCTACTATCGGCATTGCGCCACGAGAGCGTTGGTCCGACATCGCCTCACCCACCGACACCTCCAGAAAGAAACACGTATTCTTGCTGCATAGCGTCCCGATCGACGGGCCTCAGGTCCAGCCGACTCCCCGGCTCGTTTGTCCGTGGATTACTTCTCGAGCGGTGAGCGGCCTTGGAAACACACCAACCGTCATTCGCGCCGTGCGCTACCGCCATTGCAGAATTTCCCAGGGCTCTTCGTAGCTCTGCCACCGTCAGGCGCATTGCCAGGGACTTGGTAGTGCGCTGCTCCACGCAGCGTTCCTCGACACTCAATTAGGACCGGTGAGCCAAGGGGCGTCAACACGCCGCTTGTCCTGCCAGACAACGACAATGGCATAAAAGGCTAACATGCTGGCGCGGCCCGTCGGCAATGAACCCTACCCACACGCACATCGGCTAGCGCGCAGCGAGCGCGCGACACATGCGTTGCTTTCAGTACCGCGTTGCACCTTTCGGGTCAATCTTCGCTCGGAGTTTCCTTCTCCGCCGATTGCGCACGCTCTAATTGGCGATTTAAGTTCTCCAGTTCCCCACTGGCCCGAGCCAATTCAATGGGTGACTCCGTCCGGGCGAGCAACTCCACCAGTTCGCACTGGCGTCGACGCAACGCTTCTAGGTCCATCTCAACAACTCACTTTCGCTCGAAATCTGGGGCATGCCTTTAGGATGCCATTTCCCTAGCCGAACCGAAGTTACCTTGGAGTAACCTGCTCATCTCAGGCCCTTACTTTCAAATCCTCCCCCGGTTTCCTACGGTAAATAGGGAAATGGGTAGAAGGTGCGATGCCGTTCACGGTCTCGACCCACTACCCCAGAACCTCAACGTTGGAGAGGTCCATGTTTTTCCATAAGCGAGAGCCACAGTACCGGGCTACGCCCGAACATCCGGACGCAGCCTACGCACGCAAGTTGCAAGAAGTGCTAGGTGGTCAATACGGTGCAATCACGTTGGCCATGCAGTACAGCTTCCAGGCTTGGAACGCCCATCTGCCAGGCAAATACCGGGACCTCATTTTCGACATTGGCACCGAAGAGTTCGGTCATGTCGAAATGCTAGCTACCATGATTGCTCGGCTGTCAGAGGCGGAACCACACGAGTTCGTGGAGGAAACAGCGCAGTCTGACTCGATTGTCTCGGCCGTACTTGGTGGAACGGATATTGAACAGGCGGTCTTAGCCGGAGTCGGCGCGCGTCCCGTCGATGGCGCGGGAAACCCATGGAGTGGTTCGTACATCACCGCTACCGGAAACCTGATTGTGGACTTCAAGGCGAACGCAACCGCCGAAATGCAAGGTCGTTTGCAACTCGCCGAGCTTTATCGCAAAACAGATGATCACGGCGTGAGAGATCTACTCTCGTTTCTGCTGGCACGGGATACTGTCCATCAGAATCAATGGCTCGCCGCAACTATGGATCTCGAGAAGGAAAACCTTAAGAGTATGGCTGCGCCAGGCAGCCTCCTCTAACCCGCTTAATGTACCTACTTAGCGCGCGTAACTGATCACCACGGATAGGCCCGTACTGATCACGCAAGTGAACCATCGCGCAAGCCCACTTACTGAAGGAGGCCACACCTATGACACAGGAACCAGAGAAGAAGAATCCCGGCACTGAAGAGTCACCCGAAGAAGAGGAACAGACAGTTCGAGAGTGGGAGAAGGAGTCCTTCCCGGCCTCCGATCCACCAGCGAATTATTAGCAGACAGCTTACTTGCGACGGGACTGTCGCTTCGGAGAATCGCTCACGATTAGGCGTTGAGAATAGGCAGACCAGAGACAGTCGCCTCCCGCGACAGGCAGAGCTGTAACTGGCTAGCCAGCGTAATGTGCCTGACCCCGCCCCCATCGATGGGGGCGGGGTCAGGCACATTTGCAACGCGAAGGGTGCGACAGCAGCGGGACATCAGATCACGCCGAGTACTTGCGTCCCACCCATTTCACGGGCCATCCACCCGGGCTTGTTGCCTGTGTTTTCGTTCGTCCAGTAACCCGAATGCGATGCTCAACGCCCTTCCAGAGAATCCTCCAGGGCGACATAAGCGTTCAACAGATCCAAACCTTGGCTATTCGCTTCCTTTTCCAGTCCCGCGCGCATCTTAGCGAGCACCTGCTCATCGGCTAGAGGTGGCAACAGCGGCATATCACGATCGCTATGAACCTCCAATACCGCCGGTCTATCCGCCTGAAGCGCCCATGCCCAAGCTTCGGCGAGGTCTGAATCGTCGGTGACGACACGACCGGCCAGACCGAGCATACGGGCATAGTTCGCTAACGGGAACCGCGGCAAGTGCTGACTCTCCTTGAACCGCGGGTCTCCTTCGGTTTCACGTTGTTCCCAGCTCACTTCGGCTAAGTCGCCGTTGGAAAAGACGCAGACGACTAGCCTTGGGTCATCCCACTGCTTCCACCGTTCAGCGATGGTCACTAGTTCCGCGTTTCCGGCCATCTGCATACCGCCATCGCCGCTGAGCACGACCACGGGCCGCTTGTCATCGAGTAGTTTGGCCGCGACACCATAGGGGACGCCGCCTCCCATGCTGGCCAAGGTGCTACACAATTGCGCGCTGGCGTCCGGCGGCAAGCGAAGCTGGCGAGCATACCAGTACACGCAGCTACCGACATCTAATGCAATCTGAGCCGCAGACGGCAGTTGGCTCGAAAGCTCAGCGACGACTGCTTCCGGGTTCACCCCGTGGACCGCCATCCGGGCGCGCTCCTTACACAAGGTGCGCCACGAGAGTACCTCCCGTTCCACCAGATCGCGCCACAGCGCACGGTCTGCTGCGGGTCGTGTGAGCCGAATTTTGAGCGCTTCGAGACTGAACCCAGCATCGCCGACGAGGGCGACCTCGACCGGGTAGCGGTTGCCCACCCGCGCCGCAGAAATATCGATCTGAATGGCACGCGCCGCACCAGGCTCCGGATAAAACTCGGTCCACGGATCATTGGATCCGATGATAAGTAGTGCATCGCACTCCGACAGAACGCGAGCACTGGCCGTTGTCCCCAAATGCCCCATGACCCCGGCGACGTTCGGCGCCGATTCATCGACATAGGGTTTACCCAGCAGACTTGTGACCACTGCAGCATCTAGTTGCTCGGCAAGCGATCGTACCTGTTCTTGGGCGTGACGTGCCCCCTGCCCCACCAGAAAGACAATGCGTTCCGAATCTTCCAGCAATCGAGCGGCACGGTTCAGTGCCTCGGCATCCGGCACGGTGACCGATGGACGCCACGCGTTAGAGGTGGGGATTTGCGCATGTTTCCCCGCTGGCAGCGATTCCTCTTGCTGCTGCACGTCATGGGGAACAATGACCACCGCTGGCCCCGAATGCGCTAAGGAGCTACGAATGGCCCGGTCAAGCACCGGCACCAGCTGAACTGCCGTGGTGACTTCTTCTCGATAGCATGCGACATCGGCGAAGAGTGCATTGAGGTCGACTTCCTGCTGGTAGCCGCTACCGAGTGCCGGCCGATTCTGCTGTCCGACGATCGCTAGCACCGGCACAGAGTCCAGCTTGGCGTCATAGAGGGCATTCACGAGATGGATGGCGCCGGGCCCTTGGGTAGCGGCCACTACACCGAGATCTACCCCACGCTCTTCGGGCTGGGTATCCTCCGCGACGTCCGGACGGTTTCGTGCCTCGAGCGCATCATCTGCCACGCTAGAACCGAAGGCATATTGGCCAAGCCCGTATTTGCTATGAGCCACCGCCATAAAGCCGGCGGACTCCTCGTGACGCGCTTGGATAAAGGGCAGTTCGGCCCGCCGCACGGCGCCCAGTAACGTGTTGATCCCGTCCCCGCTGTAGCCGAAGAGCCGGGTCACTCCCCACTGGGTCAGTCGCTCTACTAAGGTATCCGCTACATTCCGCGACATACACCGCTCCTACTCGTGGTCCGGGTTGTCGCGCTGATCCGGAAGATTGGCGCGGTGGTTCGCCTCCGCATCGGAGTCACTCTCCGCTGCCTGGGCCTCACCGGTTGCAGACTCCGAGGGCAAATTCTCGGGGTTCAGCTGCAGTGGGTCCAGATCGTTTTCTTCGAGTACTTGGTCTACTCCACGAAGCGGGTCTTCGGAGTTCAACTCGGCGGTAGCGTCCGGTGAGCCGGGCATCGGCTGACTATCGCGCCCGTCCAATGGTTCATCGATGTCCTCATCCTGACGGACATTATCGAATTCTGAGTTATTCAAGGTCATGACTACTCCTTCTCCATTGGTGTATTCGCACGGCGAAACGGATATTGCCCGTGCGGTACTCGCGGTTAGTGCTAAGCGGGGTATCGAGCCCGAACCTGGTTTAGCGTCGTCTCCAAATCTGGTGTGCAACCTATGAAGAGCTATTGCACTTTGGATTCGAAGCCTCCCCCGATACAGCTAGCCGCGTTCCTCGTCCTCTGGGTCATACTGGTCATCTTCGGAAGCGTCCAGTTCCGGGTCATACCCCTGCACCGAGTCGGCATGATCTGGCACAGAGTCCCCTGTGCCCTCGTCCTGGTCATGCTTGTTGGTGTCCTTCAGGCTTTCCACCGTCTGGCTGATTGCGTGTTTGGCCTTGTCCAAAAATCCCATCACGGTGATCCCTTCTGGTTGCTCAAGCGCCCTCGGGTGCGTTCCTCTACCGATACCAGTGTCTATGCCCGTGGTACACGCTTAATAGGTTCTTGCCAGCTTCGGCCCACGGCGCCTTTGAGGTCGCTGGCAATCGTTGAATCGGCTTGGCATGTGCCCCATGGTGGGTCACGTCCGCACCCA
Organism: Glutamicibacter sp. PS; assembly: GCA_031317595.1. Taxonomy (GTDB): domain Bacteria; phylum Actinomycetota; class Actinomycetes; order Actinomycetales; family Micrococcaceae; genus Glutamicibacter; species Glutamicibacter endophyticus. Next base: position 876,673 of record JANCMB010000001.1, on the reverse strand, counting down.
ACGAAAGGAAGAACCATGGTCAGCGCACGCGAACTCATGACCTCTCCTGCACAGTGCGTCAACGAGCAGGACACGATCCAGAATGCCGCGCAGCTCATGCGGGATCTCGATGTGGGTATGTTGCCCATCTGTGGGACCGACGATCAGCTTGCCGGTACCATCACCGATCGGGATATCGTGGTGAACTGTGTCGCCAACGATGTTGCCGGCTCAACCCGCAAGGTTTCCGAATACGCCCAAGGCAAGCCGGTGACAATCGGTGCCGACGATTCCGTCGACGAGGCAATTCGAACCATGCAACGGCATCAGGTACGCCGACTGCCGGTAATCGACGGGCACAAACTCGTCGGTATGTTGGCTCAGGCCGACGTTGCCCGCTACTACGACACCCAAGGGACCGGCGAACTGGTTTCTGAAGTATCCGAGCCTAACGACTAAGACAGTTACCTGTCTGGTCAAAAGCTTGGCGTTTGCTACCTCCGTGCACGGAGGTAGCAAACGCCAAGTCTTATTTAATGCGTAGAAACGATATGTGGATCGCCGGGCTGTAGAGACTAACTTGCACCCTTTACGAGCCTGGTTCCATCGGTCCGGTCGGTTTTACCGTGTGCCGCTTGCGTTCGCTCCCGAACTATCCAGCGTCAAACCGTTCATCATCGTCCTCGGTGGTCTGATCGTCCTTCGGTTTTTCTGCCCGCTTCCCATGCCGGGCCACACCGCTGTCACTACTATGCCGTAGCGTTTCGGCGCTCTCGTTGGTGTCCTTAGTGTCGGTGGAGTCAGGGTTCTCTGGCTCGTTGATCTCAGTCATCTGCTCTTCCCCTCCTGTGTATCCGTGTCACCATCGATTCCTCGAGACCCCGGGGTTGCTAACCGTCGGTCTCTCCCATGGCGCAACGCTTCTCTGGTTGCGGCTCGGAACCACATTCACGCTAACGCCGGCTAGGTTGAAAAAACAGCGACACCGCCAAACTCTGCGCGAGGACTCAGGTTTCAAAAATCTGTGGGGCTGGTGGCCTCAGGCCACGAATCATCGCCAGATTGAGCCCGAGATAAACCACGCTTCATCGCCACAGGATGGCAGGCTCCACGGACGTCTGGGAGGCTTGAGAGCATTCCACACGTCAGCGCACTAAGCGTGCACCTGGTGTTAATCATCGAGGAGTTTCTGGCGCGAGAGGCCCAGCGACCAGGCATCGCGATTCAAGAACACAACGATCAGGGCCAGAGCCAACAGAATCATGGCAAGCCCCTCGAACCCGGCGAGCGCAAGGACAGGCCCGGCACAGAGCCCGCCCAGTGCCCCGGCCAAATTCATGAGGAGGTCTGAGGTTCCTTGTAGCGCGGTGCGCTCGGCCAGGGGTGCCGCCGCTGAAACCATGGTCGAACCGGCCACCGTCGCCGCCGACCATCCCAATCCCAGCAAGGCTAGGGCCACGGTTACCAGAGCATGTCCCGTCGGGTTCATCCAGACGCAAAGGCTCGCGGCAATGAGCAGTATCTGGCCAATCATCACTATACGGGCGGCGCCAAGGCGGTCGGTAAGCCAACCGAAGATCGGTGAGAAAGCGTACATGCCCAGCACATGCAGTGAGATCGTAAATCCGATCAGTGTCAGCGATGCGCCGTGATGTTGCATATGCACCGGCGTCATCGACATAAGTGAAACCATGTATGCGTGGCTGAGCGCTACGGTCAGCACCGCACGCCGTGCCGCCGGAAGCTCACGTAACAGACGGAACCCTGCGCCGGTGCGCCGAACCACCTGGGTTCCGGCAATCCCTGCGCGCTGCCATGCCACCACCATCGGATCTGGGCGTAAGCCCGCCCAGTAGACAATGAGACCTAGAATCTGGGCGGCCATGGCGATGAGGAAGCCGCCCGTGTAGGTCGGCAGACCCAACGAAGAAGAAATCACCTCACCTGGGGCAAAGAGGTTCGGGCCGAGTACTGCCCCTACGGTGGTAGCCCATACGACTAGCGACAAATCTCGTCCCCGCGTGCGTTCATCGGAAAGATCGGTAGCCGCAAAACGTGATTGCAAGTTCATGGCCGAGGCCGTTCCTAGCACGAGCATGCCGACCAAGAGAACTAAGACGGAATTCCATACCGCACCGGTAACAATGAGTGCAGATCCAAGTACCGCTATCAATGCTCCGGTCGATAGCGACATTCGGCGTCCCAGCCGCTGGGCCAGCATCGCCAAGGGTACCGACATGGCCGCGGCGCCCAAGGTGTTCATGGTCGCAGCCATTCCCGCCAATGAGTCCAGGCCAGAGACGTGGACAATCAGCAAGGATCCAAGGGTGAGCGTGGCCCCGCCGCCTAATCCTCCGAGTATCTGTCCCAGCGCGAGAATACCGATGGACCGACGGCGGATCACGGCGATCTGTGACTCGTTGTACTCCTCGGCAGCAAGACGTGACATGGCTGTGGTGGCTCCTTTATGACAGGCTCTGTGCTCAAGACTATGACACCGTGCCTTACTCGCGAATAGCGCCCCGTATCGTTACCGTGAGGACTTATCTCCCAGCCATAAGGGAAGCACGATCAGCTGTACTAGATCGTCGATGAACTCTTGATTCACGATGCCGTAACTGATGAAGCGTTGTTTGATGAGATCGGTGGGAACGCTGAGGACGAGACCCACGGGTACATCTGAAAGTTCACCACGAGCCACCGCCTGCTCGGCTACTTTGCGCATTAAACCCGGTCCCATCCCCCACGAAAGTTCGGCCATGCTCGGCGCTTGTTCCGCAACGCTCGCGGCCATCAGCGCGCGTAGGAGTTGCCCGATCGGTGCATCAATCTGCCGAGCTACGTCCCCGAGCACCGAGCGTAGGTCCGCTTGGAGGGTCGACGGCTCCCCGGGTAGTTGGGGAATATGCGCGTGATGGGCGGCAGCCGATTTAACCAGTTCTGGCTTAGTTGGCCACCTCCGATAGATGGAGACCTTCGAGGCCCCAGACCTCCGGGCTACCGACTCATAGCTGAGTTTGGCGTAGCCAACCTCGATAAGCTCTTGGCAGGCTGCCGATAGGATCGCGTCGACAAGTTCCTCCCCACGGCGGCGCGGCGCTGAACGATGATCAGTTGGCGTGCTCATTAGTAGCCTCCAGAACCAAGCCTCGATCCCCGTCCACGGTGACCCATTGCCCATCGGTGAGCGTTGTGGTGCCCGATGCACACCCCATTACGGCCGGAATACGATACTCCCGGGCGACGATGGCGGCGTGGGAGCCGGCCGACCCGTGATCGACGACAACCCCGGCGGCACGGGCGAATAAAGGTGTCCACGAGGGGTTTGTGACCGGGCAAACCAAGATTTCTCCCGGTAAGAGCCGGTCGAATTCCGCCGCACTATGTACTAGGCGAACCGGTGCGGTTACCCTGCCACCTCCGGAACCAGTGCCGTGAAGTAGTGCCCCCGATACCGGCGACAGATCGTAGAGTGTGGCCGGAGAGATCAGCGGCGCCGCAGCCAGTTCATCGTGACGGCGTCGACGTTCGGCCGCCCGTTGCGCGTTGTTCTCTGTGCACAGCAGTTTTTCGTCGGAAGCCTGTCGCAAGATTGCATAATCCAGGAACCAAACGTCTTCGGACTGCTGGAGTCCTCCACCGGCATTCAGGCGCCTTCCCATCTCTTCTATGGCGGCACGAACAACCGGCATAGTTCGAGTGATCTCGAAATGCGTGTCTTCGCGAACCGCGATAAATTCCTGCACACCATGCACCCAGGAGCGCACCTTCTCGGCAACCGGTTGGGCACGAAGCAGCGGATGGGCTAGCAACCGTTTTAGGGCGTGTTGTTCTCCGGCCGAGGACTCGTGCGCGCCATTGCCCAGCACTCCCAGAAGATGAGTCACCGGTGTTGGATCGGCACCCCAAGTCGGAACCCGAGGCAACATGAGGCTTGCCGATTCCCGATGGCCGTAGGTCATCAAGAACTCGTCAATACGCGAAGCGAGCTGAGCGGTTGCTGGGTTGTTATTCAATGCGGCGAGAGCCTCTCGACCAGAGTGTTGCGCTAGCGTCTGCATGGCCCCAGGATTCTGGGTCAGCTCGGCCGCAATGTCAGAGAGGCGCTCGTTGATTCTGTGCGTCTCGGTATGAGGAGTAATAGACAGCTCGGAAAGTAGTTCGAGCTGTCCGGTGATCGCCAAGGCCGCGACGAGTTTCAGTCCGTTGGAGACGGCTGGGCGCAGGTACTTCACCCTCAGCTCGGCGACCAGCTGCATGCTACTGCACGCGCGCGAGGGAATTTCGACTAGTTCCCGCCACGGTAGGTCACGGAGTGGAAGCCGATCGAGTTCACTGCACTGACGCAGATATGTGGCGTAGAGCGGGTCATTTCGCCACCCACCAGTCAACGGTCGCTGGCCAAGGGCTTGGACGATCCGCAACGGGGTAGCAAGAGTCGGTTTCGGACGGGTGGGAACGAATTCGGTAACGATGCCGTCTTCCCGGACAAGGGAGGCGGAATAGTCCACGTGCACTCCGGCGATGCCTCCCATCATTCGCGCGACCAGTTTGGCTATACCGGGCGTAATCCACGCGTCCACTTCCATGGGTGTGGGCCGTTGCGGCAGTAGTTCATAGAGCATGGGGGCGACTTTTCGTTCTACGGAACCAAGTTTGCGCGGTGCCGGCGGAAGTGCCGTCATGGGACGAGCCTGGAGAATATAGAGTTCCGAACCCACCGCGGCCCATTCGATATCCATCGGCCGGTCAAACCCGTCGCGGATCCTCCGCCCAGCGGCAGCTAGTTCATTGAGTTGTGATTCCTCAAGACGCGCCTCACCTTGGCCACGCTCGGTGCTGACGCCGCCGGACGCTTTAAGCCGGATAACCGCTTCCGGCGCACCGGCACGACGCTCAAGTATCAGCCCATCCTCTGCTACGACTGCACGATCAGTGGTGACCAACCCTGAGACCACAGCTTCGCCTAGTCCCGGACTGGACTCAATAACTACGCGCTTCCGGTCGCCCGTGACCGGGTCGGCGGTGAACATAACGCCGGCAAAATCAGCGTCTACCATTCGCTGTACAACGACAGCGATCGATACCTCTGATTCGTCGATACCTCGCTCGTTTCGGTAGCTACGTGCCCGCTCAGAGTGCAATGAAGCCCAACAGTCCGTTATCGCTTCCAGCAATGCTTCCTCCCCAAGCACGCCTAGATAGGTTTCCTGTTGCCCGGCAAACGCTGCACCGGGCAGGTCTTCGGCGGTTGCACTGGAACGTACAGCAACTAGCGGGGATCCGAGCTGTCGGTAGGCTTCACGAATCGCATGCTCATCCACTTCTGGAACGGTGAGCGCTGCATCATTAGAGTCCTGGCGCGCCGCGTTATAGACGTCGGTAGTTATCACGAATCCTGGCGGAACGCGCTCTCCCAGTGCCAGCAGGCGTGCCAGACCCAGCGCCTTCCCCCCGATGGCCGCGAGCGTTCCTTCAGAGGACTCAAGTGGCAATACTGTTTCGCGATTCATGGCTTCACGGTAGCACTTAGTAAACGGCACGTACACTATTTTAGAGGAGCCATTTTATCGCCACACCCGAGTAAGGTTTTCTCAATGGCTGATTCACTGCCCGGAAGCAAAAAGGCCCGGAACCCACGTAAAATTACGCGAATTCCGGGCACATTCCGGCGATCGACCTATAAGGCACAGACTCTTAGAAGTCCCAGTCTTCATCCTCGGTGTTCACTGCCTTACCAATAACGTACGAAGAACCGGATCCGGAGAAGAAGTCGTGGTTCTCATCTGCATTCGGGCTCAACGCGGCAAGGATTGCTGGAGACACGTCGGTCACGGAAGCCGGGAACATCGCCTCGTAGCCGAGGTTCATCAGCGCCTTGTTGGCGTTGTAGTGAAGGAACTTCTTAACATCTTCACTCAGGCCCACCGGATCATACAGATCATGGGTGTACTGAACCTCGTTCTCGTACAGCTCGAAGAGGAGCTCGAAGGTGTAATCCTTCAGTTCCTGACGGCGCTGCTCGCTCTCTTTCTCCAAGCCCTTCTGGAACTTGTAGCCGATGTAGTAGCCGTGGACTGCTTCGTCGCGGATGATCAGACGAATCAGGTCTGCGGTGTTGGTCAGCTTGGCGCGTGAAGACCAGTGCATCGGTAGGTAGAAACCAGAGTAGAACAAGAACGATTCGAGCAGGGTCGAAGCAATCTTGCGCTTGAGTGGATCATCGCCGTGGTAGTAGCTCTCGATGATCTGAGCCTTCTTCTGCAGGTTCACATTCTCGGTGGACCAGCGGAACGCTTCGTCAATTTCCTTGGTGGAGCACAGAGTGGAGAAAATCGAAGAATAGCTCTTCGCGTGCACCGATTCCATGAACGCGATGTTGGTGTACACCGCTTCTTCATGAGGGGTAATCGCATCTGGGATCAGCGAGACGGCGCCTACAGTGCCCTGGATCGTGTCGAGCAAGGTCAGACCAGTGAAGACGCGCATGGTCAGAAGCTTCTCGTCTTCGGTCAGCGTGGCCCACGACTGAATGTCGTTGGACAGCGGCACCTTTTCCGGCAACCAGAAGTTGTTCACCAGACGGTTCCACACCTCGACGTCTTTATCGTCCTGGATGCGGTTCCAGTTAATTGCTTCAACCTTATCGGCGAGCTTTAGCTTCTCGGTCATTGCCCCTCATCAAAGAAAGTGTTCTCTGTACCCACCTACAACTTTACTCCCCTACCTAAATCTCCGTCACTGACAGAGATTGCACCGGAAAGCCAAAGAATAGGTAATGACTAGTAAATTTATGCTGCAGTGGAGGCTATCCACTGTGACCGATTCACAGCGGCAACCTCCACTGGACCCCGGTGGTTCTTCGCCACCGGTACGTTGCTGCTACAGCATGCAGGACACGCAGTTATCTACTTCGGTGCCCTCCAACGCCATCTGGCGCAAGCGGATGTAATACAGGGTCTTGATGCCCTTGCGCCATGCGTAGATCTGCGCCTTGTTGATGTCACGTGTGGTGACGGTGTCCTTGAAGAACAAGGTCAACGACAGGCCCTGGTCGACGTGCTGCGTTGCTGCGGCGTAGGTGTCGATGATCTTCTCGTAACCGATCTCGTACGCATCCTCGTAGAACTCGATATTCTCGTTGTTCATGTAAGGAGCCGGGTAGTAGACGCGGCCGATCTTACCTTCCTTGCGGATCTCGATCTTTGCGGCGACCGGGTGGATCGAGGAGGTCGAGTTGTTGATGTACGAGATCGAACCGGTCGGCGGGATGGCCTGCAGGTTCTGGTTGTAGATACCGTGCTCCATCACGGAAGCCTTCAGCTGCAGCCAGTCTTCCTGAGTCGGAATGTGGATGCCTTCGAACAGCTCCTGTACGCGTGCAGTGGCCGGAGCCCAGACCTGCTCGGTGTACTTGTCGAAGAACTCACCGCTTGCGTAGGCCGAGTTCTCGAAGTTATCGAAGGTCTCGCCGCGTTCAATGGCGATCTTATTCGATGCGCTCAGCGCGTGGAACAGGATCGTGTAGAAGTAGATATTGGTGAAATCAATACCTTCCTCAGAGCCATAGTAAACGTGCTCACGTGCCAAGAAACCATGCAGGTTCATCTGCCCCAAACCAATGGCGTGAGACTTCGCATTGCCATCGGCAATCGACGGGACGGAAGCGATATTCGACATATCGGATACAGCGCTCAGTGCGCGAATCGCGATTTCGACGGAGTTTCCAAGGTCCTTAGCATCCATTGCCTTGGCAATGTTCATCGAGCCCAAGTTGCAGGAGATGTCCTTGCCGATCTTGGAGTAGCTGAGGTCATCGGAGAACTCCGAAGCCGAGGACACCTGCAGAATCTCCGAGCAGAGATTCGACATGGTGATGCGTCCGGCGATCGGGTTAGCCCGGTTTACGGTGTCCTCGAACATGATGTACGGGTAACCGGATTCGAACTGGATCTCGGCCAGTGTGGTGAAGAATTCACGAGCATTGATCTTGGTCTTACGGATTCGCGAATCATCGACCATCTCGTAGTACTTTTCGGTAACCGAGACTTCACTGAACGGCACCCCGTAGACGCGCTCAACGTCATAGGGGCTGAACAGGTACATGTCCTCATTCTTGCGCGCGATTTCGAAGGTGATATCCGGAATGACCACACCCAAGGAGAGGGTCTTGATACGGATCTTCTCATCGGCGTTCTCGCGCTTGGTATCCAAGAAGCGGTAGATGTCCGGGTGGTGCGCGTTGAGGTACACCGCGCCAGCACCCTGACGGGCACCGAGCTGATTAGCGTAGGAGAAGGAATCCTCGAGAAGCTTCATCACCGGGATGACACCGGAGGACTGGTTTTCGATCTGCTTGATCGGGGCACCGTGTTCGCGCAGGTTGGTCAGCGACAGCGCGACGCCACCGCCACGCTTGGACAGCTGCAAGGAGGAGTTCACCGCGCGGGCGATAGATTCCATATTGTCTTCGATACGCAGCAGGAAGCAGGAGACCAGTTCGCCACGCTGCGCCTTACCGGCGTTCAGGAAGGTCGGGGTGGCCGGCTGGAAACGGCCGCCGATGATCTCGTCGACTAACTGCTCGGCAAGCTTCTCATCACCGCGGGCCAAGTGCATGGCCACCATGCACACGCGGTCCTCGTAGCGCTCCAGGTAACGCTTACCATCGAAGGTTTTCAGCGTGTAGGAGGTGTAGAACTTGAACGCACCCAAGAAGGTTTCGAAGCGGAACTTCTTGCCATAGGCACGCTTGAACAGGTCACGAATGAAGTTCATCGTGTACTGGTCGAGGGTTTCGCGCTCGTAGTAGTCGTGCTTGACCAAGTACTCGAGCTTCTCATCCAGATCATGGAAGAACACGGTGTTGTTGTTCACGTGATCCAAGAAGTACTGACGAGCGGCGTAGCGATCGACTTCGAACTGAATCTTTCCATCTGGACCATAGAGGTTCAGCATGGCGTTCAGGTCGTTGTAGCTCAATCCTTGGAACTGGGCGGGTAGCTCTTTGGTGGAGTTCATTGCTGCTTCCGGTTCAGCGAGGCTTGTGTCCAAAAGAGTTCAAGTCCTTTTCTGACATTGAGAACGTCTTCCGAGGTTCCCATTAGTTCAAATTTGTAGAGGAGCGGCACATTGCACTTGACGGCGATTTTTTTCGCCGCGATGCAGTAGTACTCGCCGAAGTTCGTGTTACCCGCCCCGATAACTCCGCGGAGCAGCCGGCGGTTTTCCTCATGTGCGAGGAACTTGATGATCTGCGGAAGGATCGAGCGTTTTCCATGCTCGCCGCCGTAGGTTGGAATCAACAGCACATAGGGCCGCGTTGCAACCAGCTGGGGTTCATGAGCGTGAACCGGGATCCGAGACGCAGGAATATTCAGTTTTTCGACGAAACGGCGAGTGTTCTCGGAGACCGACGAGAAGTAGATCAGGTCGTCCTCCGTGAACCGCTCCCCCTCGGGTGCCGTAGCCGATTGCCGGTGACCGGCAAGCGCTGATGGTGGCATGGGTGTTCGCCTCCATGGTTCGTCGACGAGGGGTCTGCGAGCCGGATAGTTCCGGCCCTCGGCTTAGTTAGCTGCAGCCAGCCCGTCGATCATGTCGGGACGGAAACCCGACCAGTGGTTGCTGTCGGTGACGACGACCGGGGCCTGGGCGTAGCCCAGTCCACGCACGTATTCCAGGGCGTCGGCGTCCTGGGAGATGTCAACCTTCTTGTACTCGATGCCACGGCTATCCAGTGCTCGGTAGGTGGCATTGCACTGCACGCAAGACGGCTTCGTGTAGACGGTGACGCTCATGGTCTTCTCTCCCCTTATTAAGTCCTGCCAGAGTCCGCGATAATGCGTTCTCGCGCGATCCCGGACCAAAATTCTTGGTGCCTCAAAGTGGTGTTTGAGGTGTTTTCGATGCCGTTCGCATCGTCGAGTTCAATACTACATCTTGTGTTTGGGGGCGCAAGTAGCCACATCATGTTGTGGCCACACTACTTTTGCGCGTTAAAGTCAAGTCAACAGCGGCTGTGGATATCGGGGCCTTCCGTAAACCTGTTTAACCCCGGTTTCACGCGTCAGCGCTCAAGGTTGTCCACAGCTGCGAACAGCGAATGAGCCCCGACTGTGCGTAGAAATATCTTTAATCACGTCGCTCCCTCCGGTGTGTCGACCTGTGGTGCGGATGCACCACCACCACTACATGTAGTGGTGAGCTAAGTATGAGTCCGCACCCCGACACTTTGGCTCCCACGCACACCAGATGTGAGAAGCGCCCAACGCCGCCGATTAGTCGCGAGGGGCGAAAGCAGAATCTTCTCCGGCTAAGACTTGGGCGGTGGCAATCACGGCCTGCGCCATGGACTCGGATAGATCGGTGCCGCGCAACAGCTCCACCACCAAGGCCCCGAGGAGGCAAGCTCCGGCGCCCTTGGCGCTTGTCGCCACGCGGAGCGTGTCTACCTGTTCCACCTGCTCGTCTTCGGTGGCCAGCAATGTGCCAATGAGTTCTGGCGTATCGCCGGGTACGGAGGTCACGATGAGATTGGGCACTCCGGCATCAATCACCTCATAGGCTGCCTGCAGGATCTGTTCTTCGTCCTCTACCGATTCTTCGGCCATCACACCCAACTCGAAGAGATTAGGGGTCATCAGCCACGCCAGAGGCAGCAGATGCTCGATATAACTGTGGACCACCGCCGGATCGGCGTGGAGCCCCGCCTCCGCATCCCCGATGTCAGGGTCCACAATCAACCGTAGCTGCGGGTAGTGCTCGCGGGCCTTCCGGTACCAGGCACCGAGGATCTCCGCTTGCCGCGCATTACCCAGATAACCCACGACGATGTAGCGCGCCGTCGCCAATACCTCGCGGCGCAACAATTCCTCTAATATGCCGCTGAGGTAGCCATCGGGTAACTCGCCACCGGCCGAGGACGGATATAGGGGCAAGTTGCTCAGTAGCGCCGTTGGCACCTGTACGGCGCGGAATCCCGAGCGCTCAAGGAAGCGGATGGTGATGTTATTTCCCGTCGAGCCGTAGGCCAACTGTGCACCGATGAGCACGGCATCGACCGGCCGAGTATCCAGCTCGTAGTCATGCATTAGGCGTCGGCCTGCGGGTACTGTCGTGCCCCAAAGATCCCCTGACCGACGCGCACTACGGTGGCTCCTTCTTCAATCGCCCATTCGAAGTCCCCGCTCATCCCCATGGAGAGCTGGTCGAATGCCTCGGGCACCGCAAGCCGATCGCGCACCGACTCGGCGGTGTCGCGCAGCAACTTAAAACATGCCCGCACCGTGGGTTCGTCACTGGTATTGGTCGCCAAGGTCATCAGCCCCCGCGGTTTGAGGCGATCCAACGGGGCCAAGGCAGCCGCCAATTCACCGATCTCGGCGGCCGGCAGCCCCGATTTACTGGCTTCACCGGAGGTGTTGACCTGTAGGTAAACCTCGAGGGTCCGGTCTTCCTCTTCCAGTTTCCGTTGCAACACGGTGGCTAGCTTCAAGGAATCCAGGGCATGGAATTCATCCGCGAAACGTGCCACAAATTTGGCCTTGTTGCTTTGCAGCGGGCCGATCACGGCATAACGCAGGTGAGGGAACTCTTGGTGGAACTCCTCGTACTTCCCCAGCGCCTCCTGGACCTTGTTTTCTCCCAAGCAGTCGACGCCTGCGGCGATCGCTAGACGCAGTCGCTCGGCCGGGATGGTTTTCGTCACCGGCAGCAGCCGTACGTTGGCTGCCGCGCGCCCGGACCGCTCGGCAGCTGCGGCAATGCGTTGCCGAACCGTCTGCAGGTTGTGCGTGAAGTCTTCGATGGTGGCTGCCCGGGCGGCGGCCGGCTGCGACGTCATGTGTTGCTCTGACCTCTTTCACTTGATGCTTATCGTGCATATGCCCGCTACGGGGCATGCCCCACCAGCTTAGTGCGTCACCGTGGCCGCGTCGTCTAGAACAATTGCCGCCAGTTGGTTTTCGCCAAATCCAACAGTTCGTCTCCACGCCCCGAGAGCACGGTGCGGATGGCGTAAAGGGCGAAGCCCTTAGCCTGCTCGGCGGTAATGCTCGGCGGCATCGAGAGCTCTTGACGCGCGGTGCGCACATCAAGAAGCGCCGGACCGTCATGTGCAAGGAATTCATCCACCGCCGCAGGAAGCTGGTCGGACTCATCTACCCGAATCCCATGTAGCCCGGCGGCCTGGGCCACGGCGGCAAAGTTCGGGTTCTCCAACTCGGTACCGTAATTCACGAATCCGGCCGACTTCATCTCCAACTCCACAAAGTTCAGCGAGGAGTTGTTGAACACCACAATTTTCACCGGTAGCCCGTTTTGCGTGGCGGTCAGCAATTCTCCGAACATCATTGCCACACCGCCGTCTCCGGCGAGCGCGATCACCTGTCGGTCGCGATCGACGGCCTGCGCGCCCAGGGCATGACAGAGCGCATTGGCCATCGAGCCGTGATTGAAGGACCCCAGTAAGCGGCGAGAGGCACTCATTTTCAGGTAGCGGGCAGCCCATATCACCGGGGAGCCGACATCGGCGGTGAAAATGGCGTCGTCGGTGGCGCGTTCGTCGAGTAGACGGGTGAGATATTGCGGGTGGATCGGCTCTCCGGCCGAGGATTCTGTAGCCAGTTCGTCGAGCTTTGCCCGGGTTTTGGTGTAGTGCTCGAGCGCATCGTCTAGATGTCGGCGGTCCCTGCGCCGCGCCAACCGGGCGGTCAATGCGGCGGCAGTGTCTTTGACGGTCCCGCACAGGCCCAGATCAAGCTCGGTACGTCGTCCCAATTGTGCTCCACGCATATCGATCTGAATGGTTTTGGCGTGGGCGGGATAGAACTGCTGGTAGGGGAAATCGGTGCCGAGCATCAGCAGTACCTCGGCGGCGTCGATGGCTCGATAACCCGAGGCGAAACCCAATAGACCGGTCATCCCGACATCGAACGGGTTCTCGTATTCGAGGTGCTCCTTGCCACGCATTGAATGCACGATGGGCGCCCCGAGCGTATCGGCCAACGCCATCACTTCGGAGTGGGCTCCGGCGCAACCGGCTCCGGCCAAGATGGTGATCTTCTTGGCGGAATCAAGCAGTTCCACGGCGGCGTGCAGCTCGCTTTCGCTTGGAAGCGTGCGTGGATCGGTGGCAGGGATCTTGCGCGGCTCCGCCGCGGGCATCTGGCTCAGCGCAACGTCTCCGGAAATGACCAGCACCGCGACCCCGCGCTTCTCAATGGCCTCACGCAAGGCAATACGCAACATACGCGGCAGCTGCTCCGGGGCGGTGACCTGTTCGGCATAGACCGAGCACTCCCGGAAAACCTCGACCGGGTGGGTCTCCTGAAAATATCCGGAGCCGATCTCGCTGGTGGGAATCTGCGCGGCGATGGCCAACACAGGCACCCGAGAACGCTGCGCGTCGTAGAGCCCGTTGATCAGGTGCAGATTGCCCGGCCCGCAGGAACCAACGCAGACCGCCAGTTCACCGGTGATCTCGGCTTCTGCTGCGGCAGCAAAGGCGGCCGATTCCTCGTGGCGATGGTGCACCCATTCGATACTTCCATCCCGCCGCAGCGCGTCGGTAAGCCCGTTAAGTGAGTCGCCCGGGATCCCGTACATCCGCTGGACTCCCTGTGCGCGCAACTGGGCGATGATGTGTTCGGCCACCGTAGACATAGAAACCTCCCGTGCTCAACGACAATGTACATCCCTCACGCCCAGCCTAGGGGCCGGGTGCATCACTTGCCAGCATCAACAGGGTGAACTCAGCTTTTAGCGCGCCGGTGCCGAAAACGCGCCATACTACAAGAGGACGAAGGAGCGGTGATGACAGCACAGAACCCGTCGGCTTCCGGCGAACAGGTATCACGGGCAACCTGCGCCATCGTCGGTGGTGGGCCCGCCGGGATGGTGCTTGGTCTACTGTTGGCCCGCGCCGGTGTCACGGTGACCGTATTAGAAAAGCACGCCGATTTCCTGCGGGACTTCCGCGGTGACACGGTGCACCCCACCACCTTGTCGCTCCTCGATGATCTAGGGCTCATCGACCAGTTCGATCAGCTCCCGCACTCGAAAATTACTACCGTTCGCCTCCCGGGCTCCGGACCCAACGGACCGATCGCCGTGAATTTCGGCCACCTTCCGCTACGGCACCCCTATGTGGCCATGGTGCCGCAATGGGATTTGTTGAACCTCATCGCCGAGGCCGCCCGAGCCGAGCCGACATTCACCTTGCTTACCGAGCATGAGGTGACCGACGTAGTCCGTGAGGGTGAACGTATTGTGGGCGTCAGTTACCAATCGCCGCAAGGAGTTGGACGACTCATAGCGGATCTGACGGTGGCCTGTGACGGACGTTGGTCAGCGGTGCGTCGAGCCCCGGAGCTTCCAGTCAAAGACTTCCTGGTGGGTTTTGACGTGTGGTGGTGCCGCCTTGATACGCAAAAACCGATCGGCGAATCTTTGATTCCGCGCTTTAATTCCGGTCGGGTTGCCATTGGCATCCCCCGTACCGGATACCTACAGGTGGCCCAGCTCGGATTCAAGGGTACCGACGCACAGGTAAGCGCCGACGGCATCGTGGCCTACCGTGCCAACTTGGGCAGAATTTTCCCGGAGCTGTCGACGGACACCGAATCGATCGGCTCCATGGATGAGGTCAAGCATCTGGATGTACGCCTCGACCGTCTCCGACGGTGGTACGCTCCCGGCGTGCTCTGTATCGGCGACGCTGCCCATGCGATGTCCCCCGTGGGTGGGGTCGGGATCAACCTTGCCGTACAGGACGCGGTAGCCACCGCCCGCTTACTAGCCACAGCCCTGAAGCAAGGACGGTTCGCGCAGGAGCCGGCGCTAGGTCTCCTCGCCCGGGTACAACGCCGTCGCAGTTACCCCACGCGCGTAATACAGGCGCTACAACGCTTTATGCATCGGAACCTGATTATGCCCGCTCTGCGTGGCCGGGCCCCGCGACCACCGCGAGCGCTTTCGAGCCTTTTACGTAGGGTCCCAATCCTCGCAGCGGTGCCGGCGGCAATTCTCGGGGTTGGTCCACGACCCGAACGAGCCCCGGCCTGGGCGCGGCGGTAGCCCGCTTTAACTGTTAACCGCCATACCTCTTCGCGTGCCAAGGACAAGGAGCTATAGGGCGAACCCCAGCCAGCAAAGCAAATCTGTCACTGGCTGCTGGTCGAAAATAGCTTGACCGGCCCCCACCATGCAGGCATCTCAGTACCGAATGCAGAGTCGCGGCAATCTATGCAGTAGTCGGATGACTCTAAGACACTCCCGCTCCCGAGAACACGTGAGCTAAGTGCCGAACGCCTCGAGGCACGGCGTAGGGTGGTCAAAGCAGTCTAGAACGCCGGGAGAAGCCCGGAGAAAGTTGCGGTGTTCAGTGTCTCGAAAGTCAGAGGCCATTCTCGACCTGCGTGAGGTTTCCGCTAGCGAACATGTGGCGCTCGCACTCACTCACTACAAGCACCTGCCTAAAGGCGACAAACTGGTCCTACAAGGACCAAGCGACCTTACCGCGCTTCGGGCGGCGTTGGAGCGTGAGCATCCGGGCGCGTATAGCTGGCAGATTCTCGAGGACGAGCAGCTGGTCGAAGTAGAACTGGGCAAACTGACGTCGCATCCCCTGCCGCGCGTGGTGCACAATACCCGTGCCTCCCGGTCGGAGAGCGATACTTTCAACGGTGCACGCTGGCGGTTGGATCCTGTCGATCGAGACCTAGATGCCAATGTCATCGAGCTGGCCCCGGAGTCCAGCATCGGTGAACACCTCGGGCCAGAACTCGACGTGCTTATTCACGTGATCTCCGGAACCGGTCAACTACACACCGAAACCGGCACCGTAGACCTTGCCGCCGGCGATGTGCTGTACCTGCCAGCACGCTCGTCACGTGGATTCACCGCCTCCACGGAAGGGTTGCGGTACCTGTCGGTGCATCAGCGCAAACGCACCGGAGGCTTGATGCCTACGCGCCGGAGAGAAACTAGCTAGTCGCTTGCTACCCACTGACCGGTGTCCAAGAAGTGATTCAGTCGCTGCCGATGCGGTTCGAGATCTAGTCCCTGTTCGCTGACCCACTGGGGGTTGTAGTAGGTGTTGGCATAGCGCTCGCCGGTGTCACAAATCAGTGTGACTACGCTGCCTTTCTCGCCGCGTTCCAGCATGCCTGCGATGATTTGGAAGGCTGCATATAGGTTGGTGCCCGTCGAACCACCGGCCCAGTAGCGGGTACGTTCGCGGAGTAGCTGCATGGCGGCGAGCGAGCCGGCGTCAGGCACCTGGAGCATCTCGTCAATCACTCCGGGCACGAATGAGGGTTCGACCACCGGGCGCCCGATGCCTTCGATCCGAGAGCCCTTCCCGGTGCAGTATTCCCGGTCCCCCGTTTTCCACCCATGATAGAAGGCGGAATTTTCTGGATCGGCCACGGCCACCTTGGTGTCATGGCAGCGGTACCGCACATAGCGCCCAAAGGTCGCGCTGGTGCCGCCGGTGCCGGCGCTGACCACGATCCACGAGGGAATTGGGTGCGGTTCCGAGCTCATCTGGGCGAACACAGATTCGGCAATGTTGTTATTTCCACGCCAGTCGGTGGCTCGTTCGGCGAACGTAAATTGGTCAAGGTAATAACCCTTGGTGTCTGCAGCCAACTTCCGGGCGGCGTCATAGACCTCCGATGGGCCATCTACGAGGTGGCACCGACCACCATAAAATTCGATGAGTTCAATCTTTTCGCGGCTGGTTGCCTTGGGCACCACGGCGATGAACGGTAGCCCGAGCATGCGGGCGAAGTAGGCCTCAGATACGGCAGTCGATCCGCTAGAGGCTTCCACCAAGGTGGTGTACTCGTCAATCTGGCCGTTGATCAAACCATAGAGAATCAGCGAGCGAGCCAGTCGATGCTTCAAGGATCCCGTCGGATGCACCGACTCATCTTTGAGGTATAGGTCAATGCCCCATTGGCTCGGAAGCGGAAAAACGTGAAGGTGGGTGTCGGCACTGCGGTTGGCATCGGCATTCAACGCAGCGATGGCTGCATGCACCCAGGTCGTGTTTTCGGTTTTCAACTGACTCACGTATTCAACTGTAGCCTTTGCGAAAGTCAGGGAACGATTCAGGGTGATCCCGGTGGTAAGTTGAGCCTCAGCGACCCTATGCTAAAGAAAAATTCATTAAGTACAGGCAGTGATGATTCGAAATCTTCCCGATCAGACGAAGGCGGCAGTGGCCTGCGGACTAAGCCTCGCCGGCTTGCTGTGGGCACTTTTCGCCAGCCTCCTGCTGCCCGTTCCGGAGGCCCTAGAGCTGATTGCACCTATGGGGATCTGGACGGCGCTTTGGTTCGCGGTGCTCGGCACGGCGGCCGCATATAGTCTGTGGCAAACGCGCCCCGGCGTGTGCGGCAAAGGATTACACCGGCAGATTCGAACACCGGTCGTGCTCGCCTGTTTGCTCCAGGGACTCTGGATACAGTTTTGGCCGGTGGGAACGGTCCTCGTGGAATTGGGTGTGCTACTTGGACAAAGTTTGCTGCTCGTCTGGATCCTCTACACCATCGATCATGCCGGGCTACCCGATAGGGCAGATCGCTGGATGACCAGACTCACCTTTGGCCTGTGGGGCGGGTGGCTGGTCGCGATCCTGCTGATGACCGCCGTCGCTTACGGCGTAGAGCTGGGATTCAAAATTAATGAACCGACCTTTAAGATCGTTGTTTCCCTGGTGGTATTACTTAGCGCCCTGGCCCTATGTGCGCTGAGCTTTCGGAACCCCGTGGGGATTTATTTGAACGTGGCCGCGCTTTGGTCGGTTTGCTGGGTGGCTGTCGAACGCTATGTCAGTGCGCATGAGGCTTCGTTAGTGGCGGTCGTCTGTAGCATTGCCGCCGGGCTGATGTTCCTCTGTCTGTTGCTGGCACTACGTCAACGACTAAGCCTCAAGTTTGCCGCGCCAGCGGATTCTAATGGCACTTCACAGGGAGAAACTTAGGCGTAGCCTGTGAATATTCAGGTAGGTCGCGTCCTTTGTTGTATACGGTCTCGGTGCAACCTAGGGTGAGAAGTGTCTATCCATGATGCAGTGCGCACAGTTTAAAGGAGCAACATGTCCAAGACATCGAAGAGTTTCAAGAACGTCGAGAAGTCGCTGAGCAAGCTTGCGAAGAAGGCAAAGACGGAAATTCCGCAGGAATTGCGTGATGGCTGGAGCAATGCGGTGTCGGGCGCTAATGCTTCCGCTATTGCTGACGCCGGCTCCAAGCTGGTGGACAGCATTGGTGGGAAATCCAAGGTCGCCAAACGCTCCCGCGCCTCCATCGAAGAAGCTGTCGCTCGAGCCGAAAAGTCGCTAGCTGGCAAGAAAAAGAAGAAGGGCGGCAAGTTCGTGATGCTGCTGCTCGTCGCCGGCGCCATTGCCGCAGTGGTGGCCGGACGCAAGAAGGTAGCTGCCTAGACGAAGGCCGTTTACCCGTGATACGGGGCCGCGCCCACCGATTACCGGTGTGGCGTGGCCTTCGTCTTTAACGAACGGCGTCGTCCATAACCGGCGAAGCGGTCGATCATTCCGGCCGCCACCTTTCCCTGCTGTGGGGTAAGTTCGTGCGGTCCGCGCGTGGTTGCCACTTTCACGTGGCGACGATTGGCCCAACGCAACCGATAGGTGTTGCGGCGAATAATGAAAAAGTCGAAGATCCCGTTGACGAACAAGACAGGCCGATCCAATCGTGCGACCTGCCGATAGCTCTCGAACTGCATAATGGTGTGGCGCAGGCTTTGTTCGTACGCCGGCCACGTCTCCTCGGTAATCTCCATGCCTTTAACAAAGGGAACGAGTTCGTCGGCGATTTGTCCGCCGGCCTGCACCAGATCGGGAATTTCCGTAACCACATTGAAGAGCGCGAAATACAGGCCCTCGGCACGGATCAACTTCCGCCAGCGGCTGGCACGCGGTTCTCTGCGGTACAAGGGTGCACCAAAGAGTACAAGTCGCTCCACGAGCTGCGGATTCTCCGCCGCTAAATCAATAGCTACGATGCACCCCATGGAATGACCGGCTACCACTGCCTGCTCGATTCCCAAGTCGTGAAGGGTCGCCGCCACCGCTTGCGAATGATCACGTGGCGCGTAGCGAAGTTCGGGCTTCGGTGCGTCACCGAATCCCAAAAGATCAACGACGATGACCCGCCACCGGCTGTAATCCAAATGCTCGAGCACGAACTGCCATGATTCGTGGTTGTTACCGAGCCCGTGCAACAGGACTAGGGGCCGGCCCTGCCCGCGATCAATCTTCACCGGTAACGTGTGGGACTTGCTCATAGTAGGAAACCATAGCAACAGCCCAGGCCAACAGCGGCTCAAGGCACGTCCAGCGAGATTAGACGATTCGGGAGTATCATCACATCTACTGTCGAACTAAGAACTTGTGAGACGAGAGGTGCTTGCGATGAGACGACATGCTGAAGCACGCCGTGGTCTACACTTCTTCCCGCCGGATACCGACGACCCGGATCCCCGCTTTACCTTGGCCAATGAACGCACTTTCCTCTCATGGAGCCGCACCGCGTTGGCGTTGATCGCCGGCGGTATCGCCATCGAGGCCTTCGCCACAGGGGTCTTCCCCACCGAGTACCGCCGGCCGTTGGCAGTAGGTTTGTTCCTCCTTGGTTCGGCCATTAGTCTCGGTTCCGCGGTGCGTTGGTATCTGGTCGAGCGCGCCATCCGTGAGGATCGACCGCTACCTAAACCTTTGCTCATCCCCTTTCTGGCCATTGCCGGGGCTGCGACCGGCGCGGTATTAACCTGGCTCTTCTTTGTGGACAGCTGATGGAGCCGAGCTATCAATCGCAGCAACCCGAACGCACCACGTTGTCATGGTCACGCAGCTCCATGGCGCTGGTGCTCACCGCTTGCCTGTTCTTGCGCTGGTTACCGGAGAATGGGCCGGTCGTGCTCTGGCTGGTGGCCCCGTTCATGCTGTGCGCCTTGGGTCTCTGGGCGACCGCCCACTGGCGCTATCGCCGAGCCGAGCAGGCCATGGAACATGGGCCGGTCCGTCACACCACCGGAGGCATCGTCGCGCTGACGATAACGATAAATTTGGTGTGCGCCGGTGGAATCTGGGTGGTGCTGACCCGCTAGGGTCGTCATTCGACGGCAATCACTTGTACCGCGCGAGGCCACTAGGATGGTTAAGTGGCACATATTGACGTGACGGACATCCAATACTTCCTCTCCGACGGCACCCAACTATTGGGCGGAGTGACTTTCAAGGTCACCTCCGGCTCCAAGACGGCGCTGATTGGTCCTAACGGCACCGGCAAGACAACGTTGTTCAAAATCATCGGCGGTGAGCTGAAACCCGATGAGGGTGCGGTATCCCGTTCGGGATCCATGGGCATTATGCGCCAATTCGTCGGTCAGGTGCGTGATGAGTCGACGGTACGTGATCTCCTGCTATCCACCGCCACCGCGGAATTGGTCGCAGCGGCCGAGAAGGTCGCGACTTGGGAGCAGCGCATGCTCACCAGTGACGACGAAAAGGTCCATATGCGGTACGCCGAGGCGATCATCGCCTGGGGCGATGCCGGTGGCTACGAACTGGAAAACACCTGGGACAAGGTGTGCATGGCGGCCCTCGGGGTGAGTTTCGACCGCGCGGCGGATCGTGCGGCCACGACACTGTCGGGCGGCGAACAAAAGCGCCTCGTTCTCGAAGCTCTCTTCCAGGGCCCGGACGAGCTGCTGCTTCTGGACGAGCCGGATAACTACTTGGATGTGCCGGGCAAGCGTTGGCTTGAGGAACGGATGCGCAGTTCCGAGAAGACGGTGCTGTTCATCAGCCACGACCGTGAACTGCTCGATAATGCTGCCACGCGCATCGTCACGCTCGAACCCGGCCACGGTGGGGCCACCGCATGGGCCCACGGCGGGTCATTCTCTAGCTACGTTCAGGCCCGCAAGGAACGGAACGAGCGCTTCGAGGAATTGCGTAAGCGCTGGGATGAAGAGCACGCTAAGCTCAAGGAACTGGTCAACATGTACAAGACCAAGGCCGCGTTCCGTTCGGATATGGCGAATCGGTACCATGCCGCGCAAACGCGCCTCGATAAGTTCTTAGAGGCCGGCCCACCACAGGCGATTCCCCTCGAACAGAATGTCACCATGCGGCTGAAGGGCGGACGCACCGGTAAACGCGCCGTGGTGGCCGAGGAGCTAGAACTCACCGGACTCATGAAGCCCTTCTCCACCGAGATTTGGTTCGGCGACCGTGTTGGGGTGCTGGGATCCAATGGCTCGGGCAAGTCGCACTTCCTGCGCCTCCTAGCCGCCGGCGGAAGTGACCCGGACGCCGAGCACCTGCCGGTGTCCGACGTGGTCATCGCGGAGGTGAAACATGCCGGAAGCGTCAAACTTGGTGCGCGGATTCGCCCCGGATACTTCGCCCAAACCCATAGCCGTCCGGATCTCTTCGGGCGCACCCTGTTGGAGATCCTGCACCGCGGTGATGAACACCGCTCCGGCCTGCCTCGTGAGGCAGCGGCCGGGGCTTTGGATTCCTACGGGTTGGCTGGTCAGTCGGAGCAGAAGTTTGAGTCGCTTTCCGGCGGCCAGCAGGCTCGTTTCCAAATTTTGTTGCTGCAGCTTTCGGGCGCCACTTTGTTACTGCTCGATGAGCCAACCGATAACCTCGATCTGCATTCGGGTGAGGCCCTGGAGCGAGCTATCAACGCCTTTGAGGGGACCGTGATGGCGGTGACCCACGACCGGTGGTTCGCCAAATCCTTCGACCGTTTCCTCGTGTTCGGTTCGGACGGGTCGGTCTATGAATCGGATGAACCGGTGTGGGACGAAACGCGAGTCGAGCGTCAACGCTAGTCTCTAGCCACGGCCGGCACGCCCTGTTACAGGACGTGCCGGCCGTGGCCTTGACCGGACGCTACTCGACCAGCTTGCCGGCGGTCGAGATTTCCTTGGTAGCGATGAGTTCGGCAATCTCTGCGGGCACCGGCGCGATCGGTTCACGCACCACACCGTTGTGCGGGGACCAGACGAGGTTTACCTCAAGTGCCGGATCTTGCTGCGGATAATCGCTGCGGTTGTGGCAACCACGGGTTTCGCGGCGTTCCAAGGCAGCCTCCAACGTGGCGCGGGCGGCAAGCGCGGCCGATTTCAGGTCAAAGGCATGGGCCAGATCCTGGTATCCGGCGATATCTGGGTGAATACCTACCCGCGTGATGCGTTCCTCAACGGCCCCGAGCTTCTCCAAGCCGCGCAGAAGCCCCTGCTCATCGCGAACCACACCGGCATGTTCGGTCATGAGATTACGTATATCGCGTTGCAAAGACCGGACGTTCTCCGGCCCATCGGCGGCGAGTAGCTCATCTATGTCGGCGCGCGCCCGTGCCAGTGCGGTCGCTGAGCGTGGCTGGGCGTTCAGTTCAGCCGAGTAGGCCGCGGCCGCCTGCCCCACGATTCTGCCGAACACCAACAATTCGATCAGTGAGTTACCGCCGAGTCGGTTCGCCCCATGCAGTCCGCTCGAGGCCTCGCCAATGGCGTACAGACCGCGCACTTCCGTGGAATGATCGAGCGGATCTACCCAGACTCCTCCCATCGAATAGTGTGCGGTGGGGGCAATTTCGATGGGTTCGCGGGTAATGTCGAGCATCTGCACCTCGAGCATGGTCTGATAGACCCGCGGTAGGCGTTGCATGATGATCTCGCGCGGTAGATGTGACACATCGAGCCACACACCACCGTTGGCCGTACCGCGTCCCTCGGCGATCTCGGTATAGGCGGCGAGGGCTACCCGGTCACGCGTTGATAGTTCCATGCGCTCCGGATCGTAGCGTTGCATGAATCGCTCCCCCAGCCCGTTGCGTAGAATCCCTCCTTCTCCGCGTGCCGCCTCGGAGATCAGGGTTCCTGCCGCGTTTTCGGGTTCGATGATGCCCGAGGGATGGAACTGTACGAGTTCGGGGTCGCGTAGCCGCGCGCCGGCTTCGACTGCGAGGCGGAAAGAGTCGCCGGTATTCTCGTCGCGACGCGAGGAGGTGCGGCGCCAGATCCGGTTGTGTCCGCCGGCGGCCAAGATCACCGCGTCGGCATGGATCAGGTACCGTTGCCCGGTGTTTAGGTCGAAACCGTAGGCGCCGAAAATCTGTCCGTCGGCGACCAGCAACCGAGTGATGTACACCGAGTCGAGGATCGAAATCTTTAGTTGCTCACTGCGCCGGATCAGCGTGCGTTGAATCTCAAGACCCGTGTAGTCTCCAGCGAACGCCGTGCGGCGGAAGGTATGCGCGCCGAAGAACCGCTGGGAGATGCGTCCATCGTCTTCTCGGGCAAAGTTCATCCCATAACGTTCGAGATCTTCGATTCCGCGCGCAGCTCCCCGGGCGACCACTTCCACGGTCCGCGGGTCGGCAAGGAAGTAGCTTTCCTTGATGGTGTCGGCAGCATGTTGCTGCCAGGAGTCTTCCTCGTCCATGGTGCCCAACGCCGCGTTGATGCCTCCAGCGGCTAAGGAGGTGTGCGCATCGTGCTTCGGTCGTTTGCCGACTGCCACGACGTCCACGCCTAATTCGGCTAGTTCAATGGCCGCGCGCAGGCCGGAGCCGCCGGTGCCAATGACCAGAACGGAGGTGGAAATCTGTTGTTCTCGCTGTGTTTGTGTCGTCATGGTTCAAGACTGAACCCCCACCGAGAATACGTCCAATGAATTATTCATGTGGTTTCGATAGCAATATGCTATTGCTATGAATCTTGAGCAGTTGCGCAGCTTCGCCACCCTCGCCGAGGTGGGTCACTTCACACAGGCCGCGGGTCAATTGCATCTGGCCCAACCCTCGCTCAGCCGCCAAATAGCCACCCTCGAACAGGATCTGGGCGCCGAGCTCTTTCATCGGGCCCGCGGAAATATCACCCTCACCGCCGCGGGTCAAGCGCTGCTCCCCCTAGCCACGCGCATGCTCGCCGATGCGGACCGGGTCCGCCGCGAAATGGCCGAACTCGCCGGACTGCGCAAGGGCACAGTAAGCTTCGGCGCCCCGCCATCACTGTGCATGAGCCTGCTCACCGATGTACTGCACGACTTCCACAACCAGTACCCGGGCATTGAACTTCAGCTGCGCGAGGCTGGCTCCAAGACCCTTCTTGAAGAGCTCACCGCAGGTGTACTAGACATGGCATTGATCGTCTCCAGCGAGCACGGGATTGCCGACGGGAGCCTAGTGGACATCCCGCTACTTCGCGAAGAACTGGTGGTGATTTCCGATCTTGCCCGTTCACTACCCGATCGCAACGGGCGACTCACCCTCAGGGAGCTGGCCCCGTTGCCGCAAATTGCATTATCAACCAGTTACGACCTACGCTCGGCGACCGCCCAGGCCTATAACACGCAGGGCCTAACGCCGCACCTTGTCCTTGAGGGCGTGGAAATGGACGCGGTCCTGGGCTTTGTGGAAAGCAAACTCGGCCTAGCCATCGTCCCGGCAACCGTTGCCATCAATCGGCCGCAACTTCGCACGCTTCGGCTCAGCGAACCACAAATGACCCGCACCCTGTCGCTTGCCCATCGCCGCGATGTCAGCCTTTCCCCGGCCGCGGCAGCCATGGCCACCACGATTCGCCGGAGCTCCTTGCGTATGGCACAGGAGAACGATGGGCTGATCTCACTGGATGAAACCGCGCCCGAGGCCGATGCGTAACCGATAACCGCCCGCCACCGGTAGCCTTTTAGATGGCGCATAACTGGAGGAACAGAAGGAGAGCATGATGCGAATCGACAAGTTGGATGCCGCACTAATCCGTCTGCTGACCGAAAACCCAAATCTGCCAGCCATGGAATGCGCCCGTCGGCTGGGTGTCGCCCGCGGCACCGTCACCAGTCGCCTGAGCCGCCTACACGAGGGCGGGGTTATCGAGGCCATCGTGCCTCGCATCCAACCCACGGGGTTCGACTACCAGCTGGTGGCCTTCTGCTCGGTGGAGATCATTCAGCGCTACGGCCACGAACCGGTGGCCGCAGCCCTCGCCGAATCCATTCCAGAGATCGTCGATATGTACACCGTTACCGGCGCCCACGATTTGCAGTTGCGCATTGTGGCGCGCAACGCGCAAGACCTACAGAGCATCTTCGATCGCATCAATCAGGTGCCCGGCGTAGCGCGCACCGCCTCGTCAATGGCCCTGCGCGAACACTTCCAAGGGCGTACCTTGCCCCTGGTAGAGGCCTGTGCGCAACGCACGGAGACTTCCGAAAAAGCTATACAGAATGACCAATAATTCGCGGCCAAAGGCGCCCTAAGGTGCGCAGTGTGCATAGCCGACCGAGCAACGATTGCACACGTGAGCCAACCCACTTACGCTCGTAGCCTGTGAGCTGATTCACGCAGGTTACGAGCGGCCACACCGGCGGTACAGAGGCACTACCCCACTGCGGCCGGTTTCGAACGTCAGAGAGGACAGAACATGTCAATCAACCAGCGCCCCTCGCTGGCCGAAGTCCCGGCTTACCGCCAGGGCAAAGCCGCCGCACCCGGAGCTTCGAAGCTGTCGTCGAATGAATCGCCGCACCCACCTCTGGACTCTGTCGTCAACGCCGTGGCCGATCGCCTGCAGAACATTCACCGCTACCCGAGCATTGCGGCCACCGAACTCATCGGCGCCCTCGCCGCCGAGCACCACGTCCCGGCCGAGTGCATCACCTTGGGCGCCGGGTCCGTCGAAGTCGCCAGCCAGCTCATCCATGCGGTGGCTGCCGAGGGCGATGAGGTCATGTTCGCGTGGCGTTCGTTCGAGGCCTACCCTTCGCTGGTGCGCATCGCCGGCGCCACCCCGGTGATGGTGCCGCTCGATGCCGAGCACCGCCATGACCTTCAGGCCATGCTGGCGGCAATCACCGATAAGACGCGCCTGATCTTTATCTGCAACCCGAATAACCCCACCGGCACCGTAGTTGATGCTCAGGCACTGGATACCTTCATCGCCGCGGTCCCGCAGGATGTGTTGGTCGTCATCGACGAGGCGTACGTGCATTTCGACAAGTCCGAGGTGCGCGCCGAAGGACTTGCCATGTTTGCCAAGTATCCGAACGTCGCGGTGTTGCATACCTTCTCCAAGGCCTACGGGTTGGCCGGTCTGCGCATCGGTTATGCCATCTCCCCGCAGCCCGTGGCAGAAAACTTGCGCAAGGTCGCCATTCCTTTCGGCGTCACCGACCTCGCCCAGCATGCGGCACTGGCTTCGCTGGACGCGGCCGATGAGCTCAATGAGCGCATCGACGAAGTCGTCGCGCAGCGTGAACGCATGCTTCAGGGCTTGCAGGACGCAGGCTACCCCGCGGTGGCCTCGCAGGCGAATTTCGTGTGGGTCGCAGCAGGTGAAGACACTACCGAGCTCGAGGCCCGACTGGCCGCGGGCGACGTGGTCGTGCGCGCCTTCCCCGGAGACGGTCTGCGTATTTCCTCCGGCACCGCCCACGATGTTGATCGTGTCCTCGCGGCGCTGGCCCCGGTTTTGGAAGGTAGCACGCTTTGAGCATCAGCAAACTTGAACAGAAGGCGGCGCCGGAGAACGGAAGCCTGCACGCGGGGCTGACGCAGCGTCAGATCTCGATGATGGGCTTGGGCGGCGCCATCGGCGCCGGCCTGTTTGTCGGTTCCGGCCAGGCGATCGCGATCGCCGGTCCGGCGGTGCTGATTTCCTACCTGCTCGCCGGCACCGTGGTGATCATCATCATGGCCATGCTGGCCGAAATGGTCGCGGCCGACCCGTCTTCCGGCGCCTTCTCCACCTTCGCACATAAGGCCATGGGCCGCAGTGCCGGTAGCACCGTGGGCTGGCTGTACTGGATACAGCTGATTGTGGTGGTCGCGGCCGAGGCCACGGGTGCCGCGGCAATCGTCGCCAGTTGGTTCCCGGGCATCGCCCAGTGGATCTGGGTGTTAATCTTCGTGGTCGCGCTCACCGGCGCCAACTTGCTAGGTGTGGGCAACTACGGGAAGTTTGAGTTCTGGTTCGCCTTCATCAAGGTCGCTGCCATTATTGCCTTCCTCGCCTTCGGCGTCATGGTACTAACCGGGATTATCCCCACCGATCACCCCGTTGGTTTTGCGAACTTTGCGGCCCACGGTGGCTTCGCCCCGGCCGGAATGACCGGAATCGCCGCCGCCCTGCTCATCGTGATCTTCTCCTTCGGTGGCACCGAGGTCGTATCCATCGCCGCAGCCGAATCCGATGATCCACAACGCAATATCAAGCGCACCGTCTCGCAGGTCATGCTGCGTATCCTGTTCTTCTACCTGGGTTCGATCATCGTCATCGTTGCGGTTTTGCCGTGGAATGCCCCGGAGATTGTTGACGGCCCGTTCTCGGCCGTCCTCGGTGTGATGAACGTTCCCGGCGTGGAACTGATTATGAGCGCCATTGTGGTCATCGCCCTACTTTCGGCCATGAACGCGAACATCTACGGTTCCTCGCGCATGCTCTTCTCCCTAGGGAAGCGCAAACTGGCTCCGAAGCAGGTTACGCACGTTACCGGTCAGGGCGTCCCCGCCAATGCGGTACTTTCCTCGGTTGCCTTCTCCTTCCTGGCCGTCGGGCTGAACTGGATCTGGCCGGATGCGGTGATGCCGATGTTGCTCAACGTGGTCGGCTCCACGATCATCGTGATCTGGTCATTCATCGCGGTTACGCAGTTCATTTTGCGACGACGAGCCGAGCGTAACGGTGAGACCCTACCGATGAAGCTCTGGGGCTTCCCGTACCTCTCCCTTGCGACAATCGCGGCGATGGCGGCCATCGTTGCCATTGCGATGACCGATGCCACGGCACGTACCCAGCTGTTGCTCACCGGTGGTCTCACCGCCGTGCTGTGGATCGTCTCGAAGTTGTTCCTCCGCGACGGCGTTGAGGCGCGGCGCTAGTCCGACACCTGCTCATCGCGCAGAAAATCCCTTGTTCGCATCAATGATTCGAACAAGGGATTTTCTCGCCCGCGGGAAGTGGTACCCGGCCGTTTTGGTAGCGTAGCCCTGTGAAGACCCGACACCTGCCCGCCCTGGCCCTCACCGGCGCGCTGGCTCTGGGTCTGCTGGGATGCTCGGACGCAGCCCCGGGCGTCGACTGCCAGGGTCCACGGGCGGTCTGCCAACCTCTGGAACCGATCGCCGAATTGGATGGGGTGCTGGCCGTGGAGGGCAAGTACACGGTGCTTAACCAGGATGCACTGGATGGCGACGTCGCTGTGCTGACGGTCCTCATCACGCTCGGGGAGGTGATGGACCCCGGGCGCGCCGAAACCACCGCGCAACGCGCCTGGGCCACCGCCGCGGAGGTCACGGCCCCCGGTGCGGCGCTCACCGTGCAAGTGCGGGCCGAGGCAGGGGCCACCGGGCCGGACGGTCAGGCACGCCTGTCCGTCGGCGTGGGCGAGGATACTCCCGGGCGGGTGCAGCAGGCCTTTGCCTTGCTGCAGGCCGGCGCGCAGAGCGTCAGCGGCCATAGCGCACAGGTGCCCGACGCTGCCGCATTCGAACGGCTCGCCCAGCTAGCCCAAGCCCAGCGGTTTCCCGTCGAGTTGCGAACCGGCGACGGGCGCCTGAGATACTCGTCCTCGAACGTACCCGAGATGGATGGGATCGAATTGCTACTGGAGCTGGCGGCCCTCGATTCCGTGGCCAAGGCAAGCCTTGACAACTCGGGGCTCGCCGTCGTCGCCAGCGGACGTGGCCCCTCGCAGGCGCACGCCGACCTTGAACGATGGTTGAGGAAGCACGAACCGCTGCGCAACGAGGAGCTGTCCTTCATCCTCTTCAGCCCGTCCTATGACATACTCGTCGAGGGCTGGGTCGGGGATAAGAAGCCGTCCTACTTGATCCCCGAGCCGGTCAGCTTGCCCGAAGGGGTCGCCCCGTGGCCGCAGGATCCGCGAGCTCCGGACTGCACCGACCGGGATCTCGCCGTGGCTGCGACCCCTTCCGATGCGGCCCTCGGCTCGCGATTTATGCAGCTGAATGTGCAGAACATCTCGTCTCAAACCTGCGCTCTCGAGGGCCTGCCAGCCATCCGCTTCCTCAATGCACAAGGAGCCCCGCAGAAGGACATCACCCTCGAACCGATGCCTCACGTCTTGGTCGAAAGAATCGCCATCCCCGCCGGAGCGTCGGCGATGTCGGCGATGAAATGGTCCGCAGCCTCCACAACGCTGGATCCCGATGTCACCACGGGGCTTGAAGTACGGATCATGGAAGAAGGCGCCTACGTGGGCGTGCCGCGCATGGCCGACGGAGAGCCAGAGACCCTTGATATCCTCGATGGTTCCAAAGTCTCCGTGAGCCCTTGGGTCCAAGCAATGAAGGGGTGGGGTACTCCGAGACCCGCCGAGTAAGTCGCGCTTCTATCCGGCTTGCTGGGCAGCACGCCGCGCGACGATTTCCTCAATCCACACCGGGGCAAACGGTGAGGTGCACCCCGGCGACGTGGGATAGTCGGCGAGTACGCCTAGTTCATGACCGATCCGAACCGCGCGTTCGCGCAGTGGCTCGCATTCGATGCCGATGGCCGCAAGGGTGTTGTTCATCGCCCACTGCAACCGTTCGGGTGCGTGTTTCATCTGTGCTTCGATAGCGTCCAACAGGGTTGGCAGGTCCAGCACGTCGGGAGCCTTTGCGACCTGATAGGCGGTCAATTCCCATCCGGCGCTCGCTACCTCCGGTGTGGGGTCGGCAATCCACGACTGGCGGGCCTGTTCCAAGTGCTTTGATTTTTTTACGACGTAACTCAGAAGCCAGTCTTGCACTTTGGGTGTCGTCTCCTCACGAAGCCACCGGTCGAGGTCTTCGAGCGTAAACAGCCGTGGTTTACAGATCAAGATCGCCACCAGCCGCGTTGTGGGATCCTGCGATGCCCATAACACGCCGGCCAGCTCGTGGTTGCTTTTCAACGACTTGGCAATGGCGCGAACGATTCCGAGGTTCACGGCGATGTTATTGCCATGTTTAAGATTCACGGCGAGAATCTTCTCGTCGGCGGCGTCGGCCAATGCCGCCTGCACCTCGGCAACGGTACTTTCCGGTGTGAGCTCGGTTTGTGGGTTCATCTAGTGCTCTCTTCGCTCGGTATCCAACGGCGGTCTTCTCTCGGTGATCCACGCAAGTGCCGTATCAGGTCGACCTCCGCACGGGTTGGCGCAATATGGTGCGTAGTTTCTCTGGCGCAGCTCGCCGCGGATCGCTCAAATAGATCTCGTGGTGTCGTCCCGTGAGCTCGAGGCCATGTTGTGGAATGAATTCGTGGTGCATGTGCTCGAGCAACGGTCCTTCATCATCGTACGGTCCAAGGTGTAAGGCTTGGACACACTGACCTTCGTCGAGTTCCATGACCCGTACCCGATACACGGCCTCGGGTGGCGAGGATTTGTGCGCTACTCGCTGGATCGCTGCTTCAGCATCGGCGTCGGTCATCCATGAGGGAATCAGAAGCATCATGCTCCACTGCCATGTCGATTTATCGCGCAGTCGTGTGAACGAATCCATGTCTTCGGCCCACCACAACCCCTCGAGCGGTGGCACCACATAATCTTGCCCGCGGTCCTTGCTGGCGAACTTGAGCGCGTATGCCACGGGATACAGCGCCTGCAACGCCTGCTGGTAGTCCTCGGCCGTATTTGGGTCGCCGGAGCCGTCAACCGCGAAGTATCGGGTCGGGGCCGTGGTGATCAACGCCGGCCTCCCCAAGGACGCCTGATAACCGGGCAGGATCTTTTTGAAGTCGACCTTTGGCTGCGTCATTGCTCTGCTCAGAACCAGTTACGTCGCTTGAACACGACAAAGAGGGTCACGGTGAAACCCAGCATGACGATCAGGGCGGCCGGGTAGCCAAAGGCCCAGTGCAGTTCGGGCATGTGGTCGAAGTTCATGCCATAGATGGCGCCGATGAGCGTAGGTGCGAAGAGAATGGCGGCCCAGCCGGAGATCTTCTTCATGTCCTCGTTTTGCCGTTGTGCCACCAACGTGGCGTTGACGCTCAAAATCTGGCTCAGCGCCTCGCGGTATTCGCCAATTTGAACATTGGCACGTTTCAAGTGGTCCAGGACGTCCTGTAAATAGGCCTGCAACTGTTCGGGAACGTTGTACTTCTCGAAACCGCTACGAATCCCCCGCACCACTTCGAGCATGGCCATCGTCGCATGTTGCATGTCGATGACTTCTTGGCTCAACCGGTAGATACGTTCGGCCACGGCCGCATCCCCGCTAAAAACCTGCCGTTCGACCTGCTCCTTATCGATGCCCAGGCCCTGGAGCACCGGCTGGTAGCCGTCGACCATTTCGTCGAGTAGCCGGTAGAGCACCGCTTCGGGCCCTAAACCGAGCCGCGCGTCATCGGCCAGTGCGGTGCGGGTACCTCCAGCGATTCCCTCGGCTACGCTGGCCTCCAACGCTTCCCCGCGCGTTCCGTCGATCCAGCGCCGATCTTGGCAAAGCACCGCAAGAGCGTTGGGGCGCATCAGGATATGGAATTCCGAGAATTCGACTTCTTCGGACTCGTCGATATACCGTGCGGAGCGTAGCACCAGAAAAACGACATCCCCATAGCGTTCGAGCTTGGGACGCTGTCGGGCGTGAAGCAAATCATCGGCCAAGACCGGGTGCAGCTGCCACGCCGCAATGAGCGCATGGATATCCTCGTGGGTCGGCGCTGGATAGAGGGACAACGCCATCCGATGAGTACCGGCCGCCGCATAGGTCAGAGCCTCATTCGCCGTGGTCACTTCGGGCCGCTCGGTCATTTGTCCGTTCTCAACACAACGAAAGACCGGGGACACCGCCGTGGCCGTGGTCGGCGAGGCTTTGCGGCCCAGTTCGTGCCGCGGCCGATGCGGTCCAGGGGACATAGATACTCCAATGCTTCAGATGCTGTTTCGATCCTACGTGATGCCTCCCCCACGGCCGGGAAGTCCGCATCTTGGGGACGAGCAAATTCTCTGTCCCAGAATCAGAACAGTTCATTCTCCGTGCTTTTTGGGAAACCTGTACGTCGAATGGGTGACGAGCGGATCGGCCCGTGAAAGAACCGGCACCGCATCGATCAAGGGAACCTCATCAAAGAGGCGTGCCCCGGCGCCGAGGAGAATTGGCGCAATATGCAGACGCAGTTCGTCCAATAGGCCAGCGGCAAGGAACTGGTTGATGGTTTGCGCCCCACCGGCCACGGCGATATTGCGTTCCGGAGACACCTCCCGTGCGCGCTCTAGGGCTTCGTGCACTCCCCCGGTGACAAAATAGAACGTGGTGCCCCCGCGCATCGGGATCGGTTCCCGTTCATGGTGCGTCAGCACGAATACTGGTGCATGGTATGGCGGTTCATCACCCCACCAGCCGCGCCAAATCTCATCCCACACTCCACGTACCGGGCCAAACATGTTGCGGCCCATGATGAACGCCCCCGCATCGACGATGGCCTCAACTTCAGCAAGATTCTCCTCGCGGCGCTCAAACATCCAACGGTGTAATTCTTCACCGCCGATCCCCAGCGGCTCCTCTCGTGACTGCTCGGGTCCAGCCACAAATCCATCCAACGAGACCGTAACGTCACAACAAACAATCCCCATGGCTATCCCCTCTGTTTCGGTCGGCGTAGTCCCACGGCCCACGCTAGACCCGAGAGCCTTGGACGGCAAGCAACACGGCCTCGTCGGGCCGGTGCCGCGCCGCTACTCACCGGCCACCTACCATCTCGCGGGTGTAAACGCATTAGCTTAGGGCAATGGCCAGGGTTGCGAGGGCAAGAACGACGGTGGTCGGCGTCATCGTCCAACGCTCGGAACGGCTGCGCGAGATGGCATTCATGCCGATACCAATAACGAGATATGCGAACAGAACCCACGTCAAAACCCGCACAATGAACGACTCGCTGCCAGGCAACACCCCGGCGCGACTCGAAAGTAATGCGGCGAAACCGACGTAAAGCAGCACCGCGATGAGGCTACCGACGCGCAATTTTGGTGGCAGTCTGCGATGCTGACCGCCCCAGACGAAGCGTCCATAGGGTAAGCCGAGTGCGACTAAGACTTGAAAGATTCCAAGGACGGCAAGCAGGATCAGCGCCGCAGTCAGGGCCACTTGAACCATCACTTTGTTCCTTCCGCTCGGTTTCTAAAGGAACTATCCGTGACGCTACTACTGATACCGTCCTGAAGCGACGGCGCGGGCACGTGCTTTCGCGGCTTCTTCTTCGCGATTCTTCGGCGGACGCGTAGCCACCAGATCATCGAGTAGATGTTGCGTCGCATGCGCGATCTCGCCTACGGCGCGGTCGAAGGCCTCCTGGTTGGCTTTCGACGGCTTCGTCGTCCCGGCGATCTTTCGTACGTATTGCAAGGCGGCGGCGTGCACCTCTTCGGCTGTCGCGGCTGGCTCGAAGTTATGCAGGGTATGTATATTGCGGCACATACCAGCATGCTACTGCTGGTGCTCGTGACTCGATAGTGCACCGGGCTACTCTACTGTAGGGATGCGAGGCGCCCTTCAGAGTTTATGCGAGGGCAGGTAATGTTCCTGCGCGTGGGTACACCCGGCTTAGGACGAAAGCTTGCCTTGAAGCATGCACTGGGTCCAGCATCGAAACCGGTCGAAAACCATGCAGGACCTCTGCCGTGGACAAAACGGGCGCTGGGGTTAGCACCCAGCAATTGTTGCTTAAAGAAAAAATATCCCGGCATCTCATCTAATCGAGATGTCGAGATATTCCATTTGGTGGAGGTAAGGGGATTCGAACCCCTGACCTTCTGCATGCCATGCAGACGCGCTACCAACTGCGCCATACCCCCAGAAGGATTTGCCACCCTGATCAGGCAACTCAATAACTATATATGAGCTCCTGCGCGCAATGCAAATCCGTTGCCACTAGTGGCTTTCGGTGACCTCTGCGGGCAGTTCAATGACCGGGCAATCCGCCCACAGACGCTCCAGCGCATAGAAAACGCGGTCTTCTTGGTGCTGTACGTGAACCACAACGTCACCGTAGTCCAGCAGTACCCAACGCCCCTGGCCGAAGCCTTCACGGCGAACCGGTCGAATCCCGAATTCCTCGAGGACCTTTGCGTGGATCTCATCCACGATGGCGTTTACCTGAGGCTCAGAGCCTCCGGAGACGATCAAGAAGGCGTCGGTTACGCCCAGACGCTCGGCTACGTCTAGAGCAACCTGATTTTCTGCCTTCTTTTCAGCGGCGGCCAAGGCGGCCACCTTGACTAGGGCAATAGAGTCTGCGTGAGCTCCCATATAGGTGAGTCTCTCCTTTTGATTCAATGACGAGTGATTTAAGTGATCAGTGCTTAAGAGAGAGCATTGATCAGCATGACGATTCCGGCAATCAGCGCGACGCCGCCGACCGAGAGCGCGGCAATCATGGTGATAAGCATGTTGTTGGCTCGACGCACACCTTGGGTCTGCACATCCAGCGGATCGAGACCGTGAGCGTTGACCGCCTCCAGGCGAGGCATCTCGATATCCCGCGGGGCCGCTGGCGCTGCCGCCTGCTTTTTCCCTGCTGGCTTATCGGCCGCAGGAGCCTTGGCGGGTTGCTTTGGCGCAGCACTTGGCTTCTTGGCGTTTGATGCGCCCTTATCGCTAGCTGGCTTTGCCGGAGTGTTCTTCATTGCGGCCGGGGCCGGCGCTGCGGGTTTCGCCGCGGGCTTAGGTGCAGGCTTGGCCGCCGGCTTCGGCGCTGGCTTGTCGGCGGGTTTCGCCGTCGACTTTGCTTCTGTTGAGTCCTTGGACTCGGTCCTTTCGGACTGGGCCTTGTCGGCGGGCTTGGACGACTCGGTCTTCTTCTCCACGCCCTTAGCCTCTTGACCGGCAACGGTCAACGAGACGCTTTCGGTTTTCGGCCCTGACACTCCGGTACGAGCGATGCGCTCTTCGGCTTCACGGATATTGCCCATGGCCCCGGTAAACGGATCGGAGAGTGATTCGTCGTCCTTGCCAGCCTTGGCGTTCTCGACGCGTAGTCGTTCTCGTTCGGCGGCTCGGCGAGAAATAATGGCCGCACGGGCCGCCATTTCACGCTGATGGGCTAGAACTTCGAGGTCGATATCGCTATCGTCGTCGCCCAAAAGCTTCGGGTCGATAGGTGGTGGAGTGGTCCCGTGGGCACGACGTGCGGCAAGGGCTTCCTCGACGCTCATCACGGTAGTTTCGGGTTCCGCGTCCGACGCCTCAGGCTTCTTGGAGGAAGCGGCAGGCTTGCTCTCCTGCGCCTTGGGCGCCTCGGCCTTACCTTGTTCGGCTAGTGCCTGTAGACGTAGCTGGCGACGAGTTAACGGTTTGGGCTCATCGGCGGGAGCCACCGTGGGCTGATGGCTGGTAAGTGCACCCACTTCTTCCTGCAGCCGACGGCGTTCGCGCAAGGCCTCACGGTCGCGGGCTCGTCGCCGAGAGGCGCGCTCCCCCAGTTGCTCTTCACTGGCTGGCCCCGCTGAGGTCTCATTTTTGGGCGCACTGTCGGGGTTTTTCTCGGTGGCCTTAGGCTCTGGAGTTTCGTCCTTGACGGACTCCTCGGCTTGGCTACGGGCCTTCTTTTCGGCCTCGCTGCTGGCCAGCAGCGCTTCCATTTCAGCTCGCCGCTTTTCACGCAGAGCACGCCGGCTTGAAGCCGGCTGCGTGTTATCGCTCATCCTGTCCTTCTCCCGACCGCGTAGACAACCCGTCACCCTTACCTAAGAATTATGCCTTGAAGGGCTGGGTCGTGTGTGGCTACGACTCGGTATAAAGCCCGTATTTTGCAATGTACTGCACCACACCGTCTGGCACCAGATACCAGACGGGCTTTCCCTGCTCAACGCGCTGCCGGCAATCCGTGGATGAGATGGCGAGTGCCGGAATCTCTAGCTGCGAGATCGACTTGGCCTTCAACTCTTCCATCTCCGGTAGCGAATGCCCAGGGCGGGTCACTCCCACGAAATGCGCGAGGTCCCAAAGCTCGTCAATATGCCGCCAACTCATGATCTTGCTCATAGCGTCGGCGCCAGTAATAAAGAAAAGCTCGGCATCCGGGCGTTCACTGCGTAGGTCCAGCAGGGTGTCACGGGTGTATGTGGGGCCCTCGCGATCGACATCCACGCGGCTTACGGTAAAACGCGGGTTGGATGCGGTGGCGATGACCGTCATGAGGTACCGGTGTTCCGGGCTGGTGACTTCCCGGTCCGACTTTTGCCAAGGCATGCCGGTTGGTACGAAAACTACCTCATCCAGGTCGAGTTCGGCGGCAACTTCACTTGCCGCCACGAGGTGACCATTGTGGATGGGATCAAAAGTACCGCCCATTACGCCGAGGCGTAATGGGCGGTTCTTGAGCTGTTTGGA
Organism: Glutamicibacter sp. PS; assembly: GCA_031317595.1. Lineage (GTDB taxonomy): Bacteria > Actinomycetota > Actinomycetes > Actinomycetales > Micrococcaceae > Glutamicibacter > Glutamicibacter endophyticus. The sequence continues at coordinate 840,326 of JANCMB010000001.1, read as the reverse complement.
GTCCGCCAAGTTAGTGCTTAGGTTCGTGAACCTTGAACTGACGGTGGGTGTCGTGCGGTTCGTCCTTGACGTCGTGACGATTGCCAACGTTGGTGTAGGACACGGTGATCAACAGCAGGATCATCAAAGTAACAAAGATGCCACCGCCAATCAGCAATGCCCAAGTCTCGCTTGGCAAGCCTTCGGATGCCGCTTCGGTAGCAAGGATCAGCGCGTTCAACATATTCTCCAGACGCTAGCCTTCCAACCGGGCGAGCCGCCGCGGCCGGAATGAACTTAATTGATTCTTCTACATCCTACCGAAAAGGTAGATCAGAAACTATTTCCGCACGTGTCCATCGCCCTGAACGATCCACTTGGTAGTGGTCAGTTCCTTCAGCCCCATGGGGCCGCGGGCGTGCATCTTCTGCGTGGAAATACCAACCTCGGCGCCCAACCCCAGCTGGCTCCCGTCGGTGAAACGGGTGGAGGCGTTCACGATGACCGCAGCCGAATCGACTTCGGCAATGAAACGCTCCGAACGAGCCAGATTGTTGGTGATAATCGCCTCGGTGTGACCGGTGGAGTAGCGACGAATGTGCTCCATGGCCTCGTCGATGCCGTCAACCACCTTGACCGCAATATCCGAGTCAAGGTACTCGTTAGCCCAGTCCTCTTCCCCGGCTTCCAAAGTCGGCAAGGAGCCGGCCAATTCCGCGGCACGAGGATCGACATGCAAACGCACGCCGGCGTTGTGCAACGCTTCGAGCACCGCGTAACCGGCTTGAGCCTTGGCGTCGATAAGTAGCGTTTCGACCGTGTTGCACACGCTCAGACGCTGGGTTTTGGCGTTGAGCAGGATATCCACGGCCATCTCGGTGTCGGCCGACTCGTCCAGGAAGATGTGCACATTGCCTTCGCCGGTTTCGATGACCGGGACTCGGGCGGTGGTGACCACACGCTGAATCAGCTCACGGCCGCCACGCGGAATCAGCACATCGATCTTGCCGCGGGCTTCCATCATGGCCGCCGCGCCTTCACGCCCGTACTCGTCCATGGAGATCACGGCATCGCGCGGTAGCGAGACGGATTCCAGCGCATCACGAATGATGGCGATCAGCGTCTGGTTGGAGTTCAGTGCCGCGCTACCACCGCGCAACAGCGCGGCGTTGCCGCTCTTCAACGCCAAACCGGCGATATCTACGGTGACGTTGGGTCGGGCCTCGTAGATCGCGCCAACCACGCCCATCGGGACGCTGATCTGACGCATCCGCAGGCCGTTGGGCAGGGTTTCACCGCGGACGAAACCGCCGACGGGGTCGGGCAGGCCAGCCAGCTCATGCAGCGCGGCGATCAGACCGTCAATGCGATCGTCGGTCAGCTTCAGGCGATCGAGCAAGGCGTCGGACGTGCCATTGTTGCGACCGGCTTCAAGGTCCTTGGCGTTGGCCGCGAGGATCGCTGCGCGGTTCGAATCGAGGCGTTCGGCGATCCGGCGCAGAGCCAGATCCTTCCAATCGCGGTCCGCCCGGGCCAGCACGCGCGATGCGTTGCGAGCCTGGTCGGCGTGGTGGTGTACGGCCTGGGTAACGTCGGTCATGTGGGTCTTTCCGGTTGCGGTTGTGTCAAGACTCATAGTGTCCATTGTAGTGATTCCCCCTACACCAAGGCCAAGTCGTCGACGTGGACGACCGAACGGACGTAGTCCTCGCCCAGTTCTTCGCCGAGTTCGATGGAGGAACGGCCAAACATCTGCGGCAGCTCATCACTGCCGAAATTGACCAGCCCGCGGGCGATGACCTTACCCTGCGCATCGCAGATTTCCACCGCGGCGCCGGCTTCAAAATTGCCCTCGACACCGGTGATACCGGCGGCCAGCAACGAATTCTCACCGGTGCGCAGCGCGTTGACCGCGCCACGGTCGATGATGATCTTGCCCTTGGTGCTGGCCAGGTGGGCCAACCAGACGGCACGCGCGCTGCGCCGGGTGCCGCGCGCGGCAAACCAGGTCCCCACATCTTCGCCGGCCAAGGCACGGCGCACATTTGCGGTACTGGTCACCAGCGCCGGGATGCCAGCATCCGAGGCGATGGTCGCGGCCTCGACCTTGGTGATCATGCCGCCGGTGCCGACGCCTGCGGCCCCCGCGGTGCCCAGGTCGACATCTTCTAGCTCATCCGGGTGAGCCACCTCGGAAATACGGGTACCACCCTCATTCGGGTGGGCGTCATACACCGAGTCGACATCGGAGAACAGCAACAAGGCATCGGCCTTGAGCATGTGAGCAACCAGAGCCGCCAAGCGATCGTTGTCGCCGAAGCGCACCGAGTGGGTGGCCACGGTGTCGTTTTCGTTCACGATCGGCAGCACCCCGCCGATGTTCAGCAGGCGGTTCAGCGTACGGAAGGCGTTGCCGTAGCTCTGGCGGCGCGTGAGGTCATCGGCGGTGAGCAGAACCTGGGCGACCTGCACCCCATGCTTGTTGAAGGCGTTGGTGTACTGCGCGAGCAGCAGGCCCTGCCCCACGGCAGCGGCGGCCTGCTGGCTCGCCAGGTCTTTCGGCCGCCGCTCGAAACCCAACGGTTGCAAGCCTGCGGCAATCGCACCGGAGGAGACAAAGACCAGTTCGGTACCCCCGGCCACCAGTGGCGCCAGGGAATCCACCAAGAAGTTCAGTCGATCGGTTGAAATGCCTCCGTTGACGGTGGTCAGTGAGGAGGATCCCACCTTGACGACCAGACGCTTGGCCTTTGGCAAATCACTAGCTGTAGAAATTACGGACGGAACTCGGGCGGATCGCACCATTACTGCGTGTCTTCTTTCCTATTTGCTTTCGTTGTCCCTCGCACGTGCACGCGCTTTGGCGTTCACAGACTCGGTCCAGATGCCGGCCTTACGCTCGGCTTCCAGCTCTTCGCGCGCTGCGGCCTTCGCCTCTCGGCGTTCCTGATATTCGGCGCGCTTCTGGTCGCGGGTTGGCCGCGAACGGTCTTCGAGTCGAACATCTTCGCCACGGCGTGAGCCGAGTAGCTCGGCGCCGGCAACCATGGTCGGTTCCCAATCAAAGACCACTGCATCATCTTCGGCACCAATGACCACTGCATCGCCGGGTCGCGCACCAGCCTTAAACAGCTGGTCTTCGATACCTAGCTTCGCGAGGCGGTCGGCTAGGTAACCCACGGCTTCATCGTTACGGAAGTCGGTCTGCTGGATCCAGCGTTCCGGTTTCGCGCCGATGACGCGCCACAGCGGCTCGAGGTTCTGCTCTTCACGGCGAATAGTAAATTCTGCCTTATTCACCGAGCGTGGTCGAATCACCTCGGGAGTGACGACCTGCACCGCTTCTTCACGCTGCGCACGTGCTTGTTCAACTAATTCAGCCATGGCGAAGGACAATTCCCGCAATCCATTACGAGAAAGGGCTGAGATCTCGAACACGCGATATCCGCGCTTTTCGAGCTCTGGGCGCATAAACTCGGCCATGTCGGCGCCGTCGGGCATGTCAACTTTGTTAAGCGCCACGAGCTTCGGGCGCTCCACGAGCGGGATCACATTGCCATCGCTACCGTGGAAGGTTGAATCGGCCGAATAGGCGGCCAGCTCCTGCTCGATCACCTCAAGATCGCTCAGTGGATCACGGTCCGCTTCGAGGGTGCCACAGTCCAGAACGTGCACGATCGCGGCGCAACGCTCAACGTGCCGCAGGAACTCGTGGCCAAGCCCTTTACCTTCGGAGGCGCCGGGGATCAGGCCCGGGACGTCGGCGACCGTGAAGCGCACCTCTCCGGCCTGCACCACACCCAGGTTCGGCACCAGGGTGGTGAACGGGTAGTCGGCAATCTTCGGTCGTGCCGCGGACAGCGCGGCGATCAGCGACGACTTACCTGCCGATGGGAAGCCGACCAGCGCCACATCGGCCACGGTCTTGAGCTCGAGCACGATGTCACGGCTACGTCCGGGAATACCCAGCAAGGCGAAGCCCGGTGCCTTGCGCTTATCCGAGGCCAGCGAGGCGTTACCCAAGCCGCCCTGACCACCTTCGGCAGCGAGGAATTCTTGGCCCACGGTCACCATGTCAGCAAGGATCTCACCTTCGCGGTTCTTGACCACGGTGCCGATCGGCACACCGAGAACCAGGTCCTCACCCTGCTTACCGGGGCGCAAACCGCCCTTGCCCGGCTCGCCGTTGCCGGCCTTGCGGTGCGGCAGGTGGTGGAAGTCCAGCAGGGTGGTGACCTGTGGGTCGACCTTGAGGATCACGTCACCACCGTTACCGCCGGTACCACCGTCTGGGCCACCGAGTGGCTTGAATTTTTCACGATGCACCGATACACAGCCATGTCCGCCATTACCGGCGGTGACATGCAAAGTTACGCGATCTACGAATGCGGCCACGGGGCCCTCTTCTCCTTGGACTGACCTGCGGATGCTCTCGCACCAAGTCTACTGATAAATGCACTGAAGGGGCGGGCCGAATACTCGGCCCACCCCTTCAAGTGTTACGTGTTTGCCTGTGCCTGAATTAGGCGGCTTCCACAATGTTCACAACGCGGCGACCACGACGGGTGCCGAACTCGACTGCACCGGCAGCGAGGGCGAACAGGGTGTCGTCCTTACCGCGGCCGACGCCGGCGCCCGGGTGGAAGTGGGTGCCACGCTGGCGAACGATGATTTCGCCTGCCTTGACTTCCTGGCCACCGAAGCGCTTTACGCCCAGGTACTGTGCGTTGGAATCACGACCGTTGCGAGTGGAACTCGCACCTTTCTTATGTGCCATGCTATTGAGCCTCTTTCGCTACAAATTTGACGGATATTACGAACGCCCGAATTAGGCGATCGAGGTGACCTTGACCTTGGTCAGCGAAGAGCGGAAGCCCTGACGCTTCTTGTAACCGGTCTTGTTCTTGTACTTCTGGATGACGATCTTCGGACCGCGAAGGTTTTCTACAACCTCAGCGGTGACCTTAACCTTGGCCAGATCGGCAGCGGCGGAGGTAACCTTCTCGCCATCAACCAGCAGCAAGGCAGGAAGCTCGATGGAGCTGCCCGGGGCAGCCTGAAGACGGTCAACGGTGATGAGGTCTCCTACGGAAACCTTCTCCTGGTGGCCGCCAGCGCGGACAATTGCGTACACCACGTGGGTACTCACTTCTACTCGACGTTTCATTGTCTTACGGCGCAGAGATCAACCCGGAGCTGCGATACCGCGTCTCCACGGGGCTCTCATGCGCTTGTGCCTTGACGCCGAGCGGATTTAAATCCGTGATCTTGGCGTTTAGCACCGATGAACCAGATTACGCTAGTTGCCGGTGCGGTAGCAAATACAAACCGCCCCGCAACGGCCAGCGTGACCGAGATCATCTATTTCAGTTCGCGTACCGGCACTCCCACACCGAACATCACCGGCTGGCTCGCCGGTTCGGCGGGCTTATCGGCACGCTTACTGGTGGCGTCCATCTGAACTACCGAACCGGTAGCGGAGGACACCTCAGCCACGACAACCTCGGCAGTCGCATCGCCTTGGACCGAGGTGGCCCGACGGCTGCGACGCTTTGGCGTCGTCGTGGAAGTTTTCTGTGCGGGGGCAGCCGGGGCTGCCTCCTGCGGAGCGGGGCTCTCGGTCTGGGCGGCCGGTGCCTGCGAGGCAGGCATGGCCAGACCGGTGAGCACCGGCTGATCAGTGGAGCCAGCGGCCGGGGCACTGGTGGCCCGGCGACTGCGCTTGGCTGGCTTCTGGGCCTGCGGCGCGCTTTCTGGCTCCGCAGCGCTCTGTGGCTGGCTCTGCGGCGCCTCTTCCTGCTGCTCGGCACCCCCGCGAGCCCGCTTGCGCGAACGGCGACGTGGCTTACGTTCGCTCGGCGCCGACTCGTCTGCGGATCCGGGCAGCGCCTGTTGCAGCGCCTGCAGGGCACCGTCGACATCCTTGACCGGCTCGCTCTGATCGGTGGACGTACCGGAGACCGGCACCACTTCCCCATCGATCTTCACGCCGTTCTCGTCCTCTTGCTCGTTCAGGTGCGAAGCCGCGGCAATATTAGCCAGTGCGTGCCGCGTTGCTTCAGACTTCTCGTCGTGCTCGTCGACATGCGGCTGCGTCTCAACCTGCTTGGTTTCCTCGCGCTCGGCCCCGCGGCGGCGGCGGCGCTCGGAGCGGCCGCCCTTCTCGGAGTTCTTCTTGCCGGACTGCGCCTCACCGTGCGAATTGAACGCCTTGCGGTGCTCGACGGGCTCCTCATGCGTGATGACACCGCGGCCGGCGCACGCTTCGCAGCTTTCCCCGAAGACTTCCAGCAGACCGGTACCCATGCGCTTACGCGTCATCTGCACCAGACCCAGGCTGGTAACCTCGGCCACCTGATGCTTGGTGCGGTCACGGCCCAGGCACTCAACCAGACGGCGCAGCACCAGGTCGCGGTTCGACTCCAGGACCATGTCGATGAAGTCGATCACGATAATGCCGCCGATATCCCGCAGGCGCAGCTGGCGGACGACCTCTTCGGCCGCTTCCAGGTTGTTCTTGGTCACCGTTTCTTCGAGGTTGCCGCCCGAGCCGGTGAACTTGCCGGTGTTCACGTCGATCACGGTCATCGCCTCGGTACGGTCGATCACCAGCGAACCACCCGAGGGCAGGAAGACCTTACGGTCGAGGGCCTTGTGGATCTGCTCGTCCAACCGGAAGTGCGCGAACAAATCCTCGGACTCTTCCCACTTCTGCAGGCGACCCATCAGGTCCGGGGCCACATACATGACATAGGCCTCGATGGTGTCCCAGGCCTGTTCACCGGAAACGATGAGCTTGGTGAAGTCCTCGTTGAAGACGTCGCGGACCACCTTGATGGTCAGGTCTGGCTCGGAGTACAGCAGTTCCGGAGCCAGGGTCTTGGTGGATCCGGCCTGGGATTCGATACCCTCCCACTGCGCGCGCAGTCGGTTGATGTCGTTGGTCAGCTCTTCCTCGCTGGCACCTTCGGCGGCGGTACGTACGATCACGCCGGCGTTCTCTGGAAGGTGATCCTTCAGGATCTTCTTCAGTCGCTGGCGCTCCACGTCCGGAAGCTTGCGCGAAATGCCGGTCATCGAACCGCCGGGCACGTACACCAGGTAACGGCCGGGCAGGGAGACCTGGCTGGTCAGTCGGGCACCCTTGTGACCCACCGGATCCTTGGTGACCTGCACTAGCACCGAATCGCCGGCCTTGAGCGCGTTCTCGATACGGCGTGGCTGGCCCTCAAGGGCGGCCACATCCCAGTTGACTTCGCCGGCGTACAGCACGGCGTTACGGCCGCGTCCAATGTCCACAAAGGCCGCTTCCATGCTGGGCAGCACGTTCTGCACCTTGCCTAGGTAGACGTTGCCAATCAGCGAATCCTGCTGGGTCTTGGACACGAAGTGCTCGGCCAGCACGCCGTCTTCCAGCACGCCGATCTGAATGCGGTCTTCCTGCTGGCGCACGATCATCTGACGTTCCACCGATTCGCGGCGCGCCAAGAACTCTGCCTCGGTAATCACCTGACGGCGACGACCGGTTTCGCGCGATTCACGGCGACGCTGACGCTTGGCTTCCAGGCGGGTCGAACCGCGCACGGAGGCGACCTTGTCCACAACGGCGTGCGAATCGGCCGAACTGCGCGGAGCGCGCACTCGGGTGATGGTGTTCGGCGGATCATCCTGCGATCCACCCTCAAGTTCTAGGTCCACTTCACCGCGACGGCGACGACGGCGACGGCGTGAGGTCACTTCCTCATCGTCGTGCTGCTCTTGCTGTTGCTCGCGGCCCTTGTCTTCACGGGTCTTGGCCTTCTTCGCCACCGTGTTCTGTACGACGCTCATCGCGGTCTGCGGTACCGCGAAGGGGTTGAGAATCATGGTGCTGCCGTGTTCGGCCAGCAACGCGCCGGTGTGGTCCTCGGCGTCCTTGATGGCCTGCTCGGCCACGGCGGCCACCTGATCGTGGTCGTGGGCGGTGGTTTCCTCGCCCGGTGCCGCTACCTGCTCGGTGACTGACTCGGTGGTCTGCGCGGCTTCCTCGGTGGTTTTGCGGCGGCGTTCGGCCTGCCGGTTGGCGAGCTTGCTACTGTCCGGGGTGGCTACCTGGGTGCGGCGCGTGGCGCGCCAGCGATAAGGATTTTCTTCAACGCCTGCGGCGGCATTAAGTTCCGCCAGGGTCATTGCCCGCCGCAAGGGACGAGCCACCGGTGCTGAGACCGAGGTGCGCCCGGCACGCGGTGAGCGATTACCGCGCTTGCTATTACCTGCCCCGGCGCCTTTTCGATTTTTCGATGCGCTCATTTAGTTTGCGTACTCCTCTTAAGTTTCCGCTCCGACCGCCTCCACAGACGGGGTCTGAAGCTGAACTTGCGTTCATGTGTGCCGCCGGCCCAACCATTAGTGGTAGCCAACGGGCATCAAAGCCTGTTCGCAGTCCGTGCGCTGCGGGCCGAAGCACCGCTACACGGGTCAACTCAGCCATTGAAAACCGGCCGCTTTCCTTTGCGACCTTCACGATCCGCGGTATTCCCTCGGGAGGCGCACATACTTGGGCACTCAACCGAAGCGATCCATCGCCGGATAATCTCTTGCTTCAAAAGTCTGTCGTTGGGTTGAAAGCAGACTGTGGATCCGCGAACAACCATCAGTATCATCTCACATTTATTTGCGACATGATCCTTTTAGACTTATTGATCACACAGGATCCGCCCATAGAATCGTCATCGAAATCTCGCGGCGGACCCCGCCCAATACCGAAACCCTCCAAGACAGGGGCAAAAAGTTGACACAGTCGAATATTCAAAACGGTCCGGGCGTGTTGCCCTGGTGGGCCACCGGACGTGGTTTTGGACTCTTCGCCATCGTGACCGGAGCCATCGCATGGATCGCCGCGGGCATCCTCGTACTCGAGCGGCTCGAACTTTTTAAGAATCCGGACTATGTCACCAGTTGCGATCTGAACCCGTGGGTTTCCTGCGGTACCGTCATGAAATCCTGGCAGGCATCGCTCTTCGGCTTCCCCAATCCCCTGCTGGGCATCGTGGGTTTCGCCATCGTGATCACCGTCGGCATGGGGCTGCTGTCCGGGGCGAACTTCGGACGCTGGTTCTGGTATGGGATGCAGGTTGGTATTACCGCGGCGCTGGTCTTCATCATCTGGCTCTGGTCCCAGGCCCTCTACGAGATTAACGCGCTGTGCCCGTACTGCATGGTGGTGTGGGCGATGGTCATTCCACTGTTCGTGTTCACCACGGCCCGCAATGCGGTCCACGGTCTGTTTGGAAAAAGCGCTGGGCTGCGCAAGTTCTTCACCGAATGGAGTTGGATCATCACCGCGATCCTTTGGGTTCTGGTGGCAGCCTCTGTGGTCCTACGCTTCCCGAACGCCTTCTTCGGCTAAATCCTCTCGGCTCTACACTTGGCGCCGCGCGGACCCATCCTTGGGTTCTGCGCGGCGCTTTTTTGTGCGCTTCACCTCGGGCGTGTCGCAGCAAGCCCGCTGCCGCCCTACCGCTAATTTTCGCGCCTGAACAGGTGCGCGACACCTTCGTGCGGCAACGGTATCACCGGACGGCGCTCAGCGTGCAGGACTAGATTAGGGGTATGACGAGCAACACATGGAATACCGAGACGGCGCAACACTATGGCATTAATCTGCTGATTTCCGAGGAAATTCGGCTGCGCGAGTTGCACGACGAAGACCTGCCGATACTCACCGGGTGGTGGAATAGCCCGGAGTTCATGGCCCTGCAGGGATCCATTGTGCTCCCTCACCCGGTCTCCGAGGCCGCCGAACTCTTTAAATCCTGGAGCGTCAACAAGGGCATGGCCAATGGCATCGGACTGAGCATCACCATGCCCGATGACACGCTGATCGGGTTCACCGCCCTGCACAACTACAACGCCCCCTCGCGCAGTGCCGATCTCATGCTGATGATTGGCGGATCAAACGTTGGTCAGGGCTATGGCACCCTGGCCACCAAAATGATCGTCGATCTGGGCTTTCGCGAAATGGGGCTCAACCGTATCGGCGTGGGCCTGTGGGGTTATAACGAGCGGGCACTGCGCACCTTTGTGCGGGCCGGATTCCGTGAAGAAGGACGCCAGCGCCAGGCCGGTTTCCATGACGGCCAGTTCCACGATCGAGTGTTGCTCAGCCTGCTCGCCAAAGAGTATTTCGCCACCGATTCTCGCTAACGACACGTGGCAAAATTCATCCTTTTGGTGGGCTTGAAGTTGCTCCGTGCTGGATAGGCTTGGGGTAATCGAACCATCAACCGATAAGGACTAGCCATGGCCTTCTTGCGCAGGAAAAAATCTGCGGCCGCCGCCGGGAAAGTCGAGGAACAAGCCTCGGCGTTGGCCGCCGAAGTGGTCGCAGAGACCCCCGAGTTTAGCGTTCAGGGACTATGGACGGACGTCTTGGGGCGCCTGGGTATCCGTTGCGTGCAGATCCTCATCGTCGGAGCTCTAGGCGCCGTTCTGGTGCTCGGACTGCTTCGCCTGACCGTGATCGTGATCCCGACCCTCATTGCCGTCATCCTCTCCTGCGCCCTGTGGCCATTGGTCAGCAAGCTACGCAAGGTAGTTTCGCCCATGATCGCCGCGTGGACGGTATTCCTCGGCTCGCTGCTGGTGCTCGGCGGCATCGGTACCGGCCTGGTTTTCTCGGTGATCAATGAGTGGCCCAAACTGGTGGATAAGGCAGTCGAAGGCTTTAACCAGCTCAACGACATGGTGCAATCCATCATGGGAGATATGCCATTCCTGATCGAGCAGGAACAAATCGACAAGGCACTGTCCACGGTCACCGGGTTCTTGACCAGCGCCCAGTTCGGCACCGGTGCACTGAATACGCTCAGCGCCGCCGGTAGCTTCGTGACCGGGCTGATCCTCTTCCTGGTGATCCTGTTCTTCTTCCTAAAGGACGGCGACAAGATCTGGCAGTTCGCGATCTCGTGGACCCCGAAGCACTACCGCCAGCACTGGGTGGTCTCCGGTGACCGCGCCCTGGGCACCTTCGGCGGCTATATCCGCGGTACCGCCACGGTGGCGGCCGTCGACGCCATCGGTATCACCGCAACCCTGCTGGTACTACAGGTACCGCTGGCCCTGCCGCTGGGTGTGATCGTCTTCCTCGGTTCCTTCATCCCGATGGTTGGTGCCACGGTCGCCGGCGTGCTGGCCACGCTGATCGCCCTGGTAACCAATGGGCCGATCGTTGCCCTGGTTGTGCTGGCTGCGGTAATCCTCGTGAATCAGCTGGAAGGCAACTTCCTGCAGCCGGTGGTCATGGCCAACGCACTGAACTTGCATGCCCTGGTGGTTTTGATGTCGCTGACCGCCGGTACCGTACTGGCCGGCATCGTCGGCGCGATCCTGGCCGTTCCGCTGGTCGCAGCTGGCTGGGCCGTGGTAAAGGTTTGGACCGGAAGGGACGAAGATCTAGCCAAGGCTCTGGCCGTCAAGACGGATGAATCGACCAAGGAGGCATCAGACAAGGAGCCGGAACTCGACGAGGCGAAGGCCACCGCGCCTTTGGAAACTGAGGACGAAGACTAGTCTTGCCACCACACGGACCATATGGTGCCCGTTCCGATCATTCGGAGCGGGCACCATTTTTGCTTCATCCGCCTTCGATGCGAGGTACCTGAACACCCATCCGCCTCCGGAGGTGCACAGGCTCTAAATGCGTCGAGCACTGCGCAGAGTTTAAACGCGTTGTTTAGAGCTTTCGCTAGCGCTTGCTCGCGCCCTGGCTTGCTCGTGAATTTATTTGCTCAGCCAGTTCCGTCGCAGCCGAGCTGACGGCCTCGCCAAGGGCGGCAACCGCCTGCCCACCCATTCGAAAGCTAGGTCCCGCAATACTCAATGCGGCAATAATCTGACCCTGCGCGTTGCGCACGGGGGCGCCGATCACGGTGGCGTCGGGATCTTGAACAGCGACCATCACGACATAGCCCAGATCGGGAATCCTCCCATCTAGAACTTCACCGGTAACCGATCCGCCCATGGGGACAGTTCGGCCCTCCCAGCCATCGAAGCCTACATACCTAATGGGCAAGGAGCTTTGTACTTCGCGCAGAAATGTACACGTATTGGCGGGACTAGGCACTGCTAGGTAACTGGACTCCGAAGTCTGCTCGGTCAGGCGGCTCATAATGGGTCCCGATGCATCGACCAGATCTTCGACGCTCGCTTGGTCATTGACGACACGGGACTGAACGAAACGGGGGCCGAGCGAATATTGCCCGTCCCGCGCACGCGAGACATACCCCCAATGCTCAAGCACACGCAGCATTCTCGACGTAGTACTTGTCGGCAACTTACTGGCGCGGGCAATGTCGCTTAGAGCCAGCGGACCACGATCAACAACCAGAGTTAAAACTTCTAAGGCTCGATGCACCGTTTGAGGACCCTGCGGAGATTCATCCTGAGAACCCTCTGAGCCTGCTAAACGATCTGTCATGTCTGTTGCGTTCTCCTGTGGTCCAATAACATCAATTCGAAGTCTAACGAAGCCGTGCGGTAGAAATCCGACATGTCTGCGCGAAGCCGTCGATCATTTCTCGAGCGAGCTGAACATCATCACGCAAATCCCGGTCTTCAAAACCTTCCGGTAATGACGCACAGAGTTCCAGCAGACGCGTAATCCCGCCGCCGACGTCAAGGGGAGCACGGCCCTGCCGCAACTTTATCGTGCGTGCGGCAACCACAATTTCCGAGGCGATCATGAGCTCATACGCCTCTAACGCCCTGCTGAGCTTGGCCAAAGCCGTGGGCGCAAAAGTCGCATCCTCCTCAACCCCACACGACAACACCGCACTATGTGTCGAAATCGGCGCCGCTGCCGCATGAACCTCTCCCATGGCACTGGCCGCTAGGTATTCAACAATCATTGTTCCCGAATTCCCGCCACCATCAGGTGCGAGAAAACGGGGTAAACCAGAGAATCCATCATCGTTCATAAACCTCAGCCGCGCCAAAATCAGTGGAGCTGTCTGGGCGACGGCAATCGCAGTTGAATCAAGTTCATGCGCCAGCCGTGTTTCGAGGAAGGCGCCGTGATGTACCGCGCGTTGCTGCTCACCGAAGAACCTAGGATTCTCACGTGCGTGGCTTGCCTGTGACTCCACTGCCTCACGCAGGCGTGCGGTCGCAACAGACAGAGTGCTAACGGCGGGAAGGAAAGCGCGGAAACAGAATGGATCCTGAATGCGCGACGCAACCCATTCGCTACCGTCTAGCAACACCCTCAAGCGCACGGCGTTCTCCACTGCAGCCGGAGAGGCCACGGTCCTCGCAGCGTCCTCAGAGAATGCCGCCATATCGGCCCGCGAGCCAAATGCCGAAAGAGCGAAGGTGGCAATCGCGGCCTCGAGTAAACGCTCCAGCCACACCGTTGCGAGCGCGGCGCGGGCCAACGTTGGCGCGCTAGAACTCATAAACGGCAATGCGCTGTCGGCCTTGATCGGCCCAATGGGTTGAAAGGGAGCTCCGCTAGTGGGGCGTTCACCTGCCAACGCCAGACCCACCCCAGCCAAGGCCGGCAAATCCGCCGTTCCTATGCCACCAAAATGCTTCACTTCCGGAAGGCTATTGCTTAGTAGCATGCGCTCTAGTCCGTCAATGACAGATGGGTCGATCCCGGAACCCGGGTGAAGCAATTGATTCAGTCGGACGGTCAACAACGCGCGCGTCTCCTCAACCGTCAGCGTGGGTCCAGCGTCTACCGCGTGACTGCGAAGCAGATTCATACCGTGGGTCGCTGGGTCAATCGCCGTCGCGGTCTGTTTATTCGCGCCGACGCCGGTTGAGCGACCATACACCGGCTGCGTGAGCGCGATCTTGTTGGCCATCTCGTAGTAAAGCTTGACTTGGGCCTTTGCTTCAGGGGAAACCCTAATCGCGGCTCCACTGGCAATATTGGATATTTCGTGAATCGTCAGCTTTCGAGGGAGCGAATAGATCATGGATGCCCTGCCGTTCGAGTGATATGGGTCTTGCGCGACCCGCAATGGATTACTACAGTATGAACAACACGAGTTTCAATATGTGAAATTGTATCTCAAAGGATACCCATCCGCGAATGAGGATTCGAGGCTTGCTGAACGGCCCTGAACCCTGCAAAGTACCTAGGAGCAACAGATGTCCCCCGGTCTCCAAATTCAATCTCTGACGAAACTAACTTCAACCACGTCCGCGAAGGGTGCCCGACGATGATCGAGTTCAAGAATGTGGTCAAAACTTATGACAACGGCACCACAGCCGTTGATGACCTTTCCTTTGTGGCGCCCACAGGAAAAATCACGGTGCTGGTGGGACCCTCGGGTTGCGGTAAAACCACAACATTACGCATGATCAATCGGCTCCATAAGCAATCGTCTGGTTCGATACTGCTTGGTGGAGAGGACACCGCCAAGCTCGATACCATCGCCATGCGCCGAACCATCGGATACGTGATCCAAAACGCCGGGTTGTTCCCACACCAGACGATTCTCGACAATGTTTGCGCGGTTCCCTATCTGAATAAGAACGACAAACGCGCTAGCCAAGAGCGCGCGCTAGATTTACTGGAAATCGTCGGTCTTGATCGAGGGTACGCTTCACGCTATCCGTGGCAATTATCGGGTGGGCAGCAGCAGCGCGTGGGTGTCGCCCGGGCACTGGCAGCGGATCCGCCGTACATGCTCATGGATGAGCCCTTCAGCGCAGTGGATCCCATCGTTCGCAAACAACTGCAGTCCGAGTTCTTGCGCATTCAGGCGGATCTGGCCAAGACCATCGTGATGGTTACCCACGATATCGACGAAGCCCTAAAACTCGGAGACCAAATCGTAGTGCTCAAGGAAGGCGGTATCCTCGCACAAGTTGGCACACCAGCTCAGCTCCTAGCAAACCCTGCAGACCGCTTCGTCGCCGACTTCCTAGGCCAATCGCGCGGCTACCATGCTTTGAACTTCAGGCCACTGCGTGACCTCGAGGTGGAACAGACGCCGCAGGCCTGCGTCGGGGAGCAACTATCGAACGAGTGGGTAGTAGCTTGCACAACAGACCATCGCCCGCTTGGCTGGGCACGGGCGGAAACAGGAATCCAAGAGTTGCGCGAGGACCGGATCCGAGTCGCTTCACCGTTGGAGCTCGGGGCCAGTAACTATCGGGAACTACTCGATGCCGCATTGGCCAGCCCCTGTGGCCAAGCGATCGTGGTCGACGCACGGGGTACATACGTCGGCACCCTTAGCGTAGACGTCGTCGCTCAGCATGTTCGCGACGCGAATGGAAATGAGTACCACTCATGAACCTCGAATGGGTCGGCAATAACATCGAGCTAATCGGCGAACTCACACTCGCCCACCTCTGGCTGACACTGCTTCCCACGGCGCTCGGCCTCGCCCTATCTATTCCCCTGGGATACCTGGCATTCACTCACCGACGCTCCTACCCAGCCATTGTGGGTGGCTCCAGCTTGTTCTATACGATCCCGTCACTGGCGCTTTTCATTTTGTTGCCCAAACTTCTGGGCACGAAAGTACTCGATCCAATGAACGTTGTGGTTGCCTTGGTCTTCTACACGGTTGCGCTGCTCGTCCGGATCGTTGCAGACTCACTGGCTTCGGTTTCTCCAGACGCCGTTTTCGCCGCAGAAGGTATGGGTTTCACACGCCTACAGACTTTTTTCAAGGTTCAGCTCCCCATCGCTATCCCTGCGATCCTCTCGGGATTACGAGTTGTCGTCGTCTCCAATATTTCAATCGTCACGATGGCTGCAGTCATCGGTATCACCCAATTGGGCACGCTATTCACCATGGGCTTTACGCGACGCATGTTCGTGCCCATCATCGTCGGGCTAGTGGTTTGCCTGCTACTGGCGCTATTCCTGGATCGGATACTCGTTTTGCTCGGCAAGATCATGACGCCTTGGAGCCAGAAAGGGGCGCTTTAAATGGGAATCGTCGACTGGTTGTCCGACCCGGCCAATTGGAGCGGCGCCGGGTCTATCCCCTACCAAATCATGATCCATTTGGTGTATTCGCTGGTCGCACTGGCTATCGCCGCCGCAATTGCGATACCGCTAGGCACCTACGTGGGTCACACTGGTAAAGGCGAAAACTTCATTATGGGTTCTGCGAATGCCATGCGTGCGCTACCCACGCTCGGCCTACTTATCCTTCTCGTGCTAGTGATCGCGCCCACGATTAGCAGCAACTTGGCGTTCGTCATCCCTTCGCTAATAGTCCTCGTCCTGTTGGCCGTACCACCAATTCTAAGTGGTCTAGCGAGCGGCATCCGGGCCATAGATCGCTCGGTGATTGACGCCGCTCGCGGCATGGGCTTCTCTACAGCGCAAATTGTCACACGGGTTGAACTCCCCTGTGCTTTGCCGCTTGCCCTATCCGGAATACGCGGCGCTACACTACAGGTCGTTTCCACAGCCACGGTCGCTGCCTACGTCTCGCTGGACGGATTAGGCCGTTTCATCATTGACGGCCGCGCTGGTAATGACTATGCGCAGATGGCTGGAGGATCACTGGTGCTTGCGTTACTGGCGATCTTGCTCGAAACCGTATTCGCCTTTGTTGGCGTTGTGGCGATCTCACCAGGACTATCCCGCAGACTGCGTGAGACACCTCCGGTTCTCGGCGCCTTGCCCCGCGCCAAAAAGCTCGGTTGACCGGCAGAGATCGTTTCTAATCACCTCACTCCCACCGCACAAATGATAGGAATTACCATGAACCGCAAGATTCTGCTCGCGACCATGACTGCGGCTGCTGCACTCGCTTTCACGGGATGCGCTGGCGGCGACCCGATGAGTTCGCAGGGCGATCGCGAAAATGACTCATCCAAGGTCATCATCGGATCAGCAGACTTCTCAGAAAGTCAGTTGCTGGCCACAATTTACTCTCATGCCCTACAGGACGCCGGAGTCGCCGTGGAGGAAAGACTTAATATTGGCAGCAGGGAAGTCTACATGGAAGCCCTGCGGGACGGTTCGATAGATCTCCTACCCGAGTACAACGGGTACCTGCTAGGCGAACTTGACAAGGACGCCAACACTAGCGACCCAGCAGCTATTCGCGAGCAACTAGAGGAAAGACTGAACCCGGAAGGAATTCTCGTGCTCGATGAGGCCAAAGCGGAGAACCGCGATGTCCTCGTCGTTCCATCTGACATAGCGCAACAACACCAGTTGCAAACCATCTCAGACCTCCAACCTGTAGCAGGCGAGCTGACATTGGCCGGCCCGGCAGAATGGAAATCCCGGTTTGTGGGCTTGCCCGGACTCAAGGAGGTATATGGTCTCGAATTCAGGGAGTTCAAAGTGCTGGATGCGGGCGGGACACTAACCCTCTCGGCTCTACAGAATGGTCAAGCTCAGGTTGGAGACATGTTCAGTGCCGACCCGGCAATTTCCAATAATAATTTGGTCAGCCTCACGGATGACAAGGGACTCTTCCTCCCGGCCAACATCGTTCCGATCTTGCGAGAGGATGCCGCTAGTGAGCAAATTGCCGATGTACTGAACGCAGTGTCTTCCGAGCTGACCACTGAAGGTCTAATGGAAATGAACCAGCGCGTATCAGAAGGCAACGATATCGGCGTCATTGCGGACGATTGGCTCGCTCAACACAAGAACTAGCTTGAACCTCTTTGACAGCAAACGAGCATGAGAGCGGCAGCTTGACCTGCTGCGCAAGAAACGGCGCCGCGCCCGATCACACGGGTTGCGGCGCTCGTTCGTTTGACCCCAGTGAGTGCGCTCAGAGGTATGGCCTGGTAATCAGCTCCAGGTAGTGTCCGGCCGGGTCGAGCAGGTATACACCACGCCCGCCGTGTTCGGTGTTGATCTGCCCGGCGCGGGTGCGTTGCGGGTCGGCCCAGTACTCTAGGGCCCGCGACTGGATCAGGGCATAGGCCCGGTCGAAATGCTCGTCATCAATTAGGAACACGAAGTGCCAGGGGACAAACTCGATCGGTGGGGCAGCGAATTGCAGTAGCACCCCGTCGGGCAGCGTGATGTTGTGAAAGACGCCCCAGGACGGGGCCATCTCGGCTTCCAGCAGTTCAACGTAGAAGCGGGCACTGAGCTGCGCATCCTTGCTGGGAATGATCATGTGGTTAAACGTTGCGGTCAAAATTCTCCTTCGCTCGATGGTCATGGTTCTTCGGTACATGCACCATGCGAAGGCGGCGCGCGGCTCAACCGTTGGCCGGCTGGCCCGTCTCTGTGTGCCGCGGTGCGGCGGATCCGGTCATCACGATCCTGAGCCTAGGCACCGACAGGATTCTCGTCAACCACATATGAAAAAGCCCGAGCCGCTCCCCCGTTAGGGGAAACGCTCGGGCTTTGACACAGCGTTTTACTGGCCGAACCAGATCGCAATCTCACGTTCGGCGGATTCAACCGAGTCCGAACCGTGGACGAGATTCTGCTGAACCTTCAGCCCCCAGTCACGACCGAAGTCACCGCGGATGGTGCCCGGAGCGGCGGTGGTGGGATCGGTGGCACCGGCCAAGGAGCGGAATCCGGGGATCACCCCGTGGCCCTCGGCGACGATCGCCACGACCGGACCGGAGAGCATGAACTCCACCAGCGGCTGGTAGAAGGGCTTGCCCTCGTGCTCCGCATAGTGGGCGGCGAGGATCTCCTCGGTGGCGTTAACCTGCTTCAGCTCGGCAATGGTGTAGCCCTTTGCCTCGATGCGAGCCAGGATCTGCCCGGTCAGGCCGCGGCGCACGCCATCGGGCTTGACCAGGATCAAAGTACGTTCCGACATGTATATTCCTCTTCGTGCAGTAAGTCGTGAGTTCGCTTAAGATTCTACCGGCGGATTCTGTCGCTCCCATTCGGCCTGTTCTTGGGCGCGTCGGGCGTTCTCCACGTCGATCGCGCCGCCCTTGGTCAGCGCGTACCACCAGCACAGGGCGAAGGCCACGCCGACGTAGAACATGTCCACCAGCAAGAAGCCCGAGAGGATGAACACCAGCTGGATGGCCCAGCCCAGATAGTAGCCCCACGGCTTGCGCAGGAAGGCGCAAGTGCCGATGCACAGGACGATCAGCAGGGCACCGAGCGGCAAAATGATCTGCGGTTCGGCACGTTTCAGCCCAAAGGCGGCCAAGGTGACGAACAGCGCCAGCAGCGCCTCGAGGCTCAGCACGGTGGAAGCGAACATCACCTTGGTCGAGCGCTGCTTTTTGGGCATGCCCGGACGCCACTCACGTTGTGCCTTCGTCAAACGTGCCACTACTGACCACCCTCTCGTTTCAGCAGCAAGGAAATCTCACCGACCAGCGTGATCGAGCCGGTGACCAACACGCCGCCGGCTAGGTCGCCCTCGGACTCGGCGCGCCCCACGCACCATTCCACGGCATCTTCGAGGTTCTCGGTCACATGCAGATCTTCCTCGGGCCACCCGGCATCCACGGCCAGGCTCGCCAGTTCCCCGGCGGGGATGGCGCGCGGCGAGGACGACTGGGTCAAGCACAGGTCTTCGACGAGGTCGCCGTACTCCTCACGCAGCGTGTAAAGGATCGCCTCGGCGTCCTTTTCGCGCAGGATCCCGAGCATCAGCACAAGCTTGGAGAACCCGAAGGATTCGCGCACCGCTTCGGCCGAGACTCGCACCCCATCGGGGTTGTGCCCGGCATCGAGCAGAATCGTCGGTGCCGTGCGCGCAATTTCCAGCCGTCCCGGGCTCGTGACCTGCGCGAAACCATCGCGCACCAGATCCACGTTCAGTTCCCGTTGCCCGCCACCGAGGAAGGCCTCTACCGCGGCCAGGGCGACCGCGGCATTCTGTGCCTGATGGGCTCCGTACAGCGGCAGGAAGATCTCGTCATAGCGTGCGGCCTGCCCTTGGATTTCCAACAGCTGCCCGCCCACGGCCATGGTGCGCTCGAGTACCTTGTAATCCAGGCTTTCAAAGGCCACCGGCACCTGGAGTTCGCGGGCCTTGTCCATGAGCACCTCGGCGGCATCCATGGGCTGTACCGCGGAGATGAGGTACCCCTCGGGCTTGAGAATCCCCACCTTTTCCTCGGCGATCAGCGCCGGGGTATCCCCCAGCAGGTCCGTATGATCCAGCGAGATCGGGGTGATCACCGAAACCTGTCCGTTGGCCACGTTAGTGGCGTCGGTGATCCCACCGAGGCCGACTTCGAGGACCAACACATCCACCGGTGCGTCGGCAAAGATCGCGAACGCCAGAATGGTCACGGCCTCGAAGTAGGTCAGGGCGTTCTCGCCGCGCTCACGCAGTTCGGCATCGACAATGTCCAGATACGGTGCGATCTCATCCCAAATACGCACGAAGGTTTCGTCATCGACCGGTTCACCGTCGAGGCTGATCCGTTCGGTAACCGACACCAGATGCGGCGAGGAATAACGCCCGGTGCGCAGATCGTGGGCGCGCAACAGCGATTCGATCATCCGTGCCGTGGAGGTCTTGCCGTTGGTCCCGGTGATGTGAATGACCGGGCAGGCCTTATTCGGCTCGCCGAGTACTTCCATGGCACGGAACATCGGCGCCATGCGCGGTTCCATCTTGTTTTCTGGCGCACGCGCTAGTAGCTGCGCGTAGACGCGCTCGACCTGACTCATGCCAACTCCTCGGCGGCTAGTACGGCCACGCTGATCATCGGTTCGCCGACGGTGTCATCGGCCTCGAGCACCAGTTCGGCGCTGAGCGTTTCCCCGGCGACAAGCTCCCGGTTGGCTTCCACGGCGGCGACGGTCTGCGCGCTGGCCCGCACCAGGGTGCGGATGCGGTCCGAAACCTGCAGATCGGCGTCCTTGCGGGCGGACTGGATGGCGCGGATCATATCGCGGGCGGTGCCTTCGGCGGCCAGCTCGGCGGTGACCTCGGTGTCCAGCACCAGGAAGCCACCGTCGATGACGGCGGCCGCCACCTGACCGGCGGAAGACTCGTCCACCACGGTGTCGAGGGTGTACTCCCCCTCGATCAGTTCCAGACCGCCAGCGGTCACTACCCCGTCGGTCACCGACCAGTCGCCGGACTTGGCACCCTTAATGGCCTGCTGCACGTTCTTGCCCAGACGCGGGCCGGCGGCGCGGGCGTTGACCACCAGCTGCTGGCTGATGCCGTAGCTGGCGGTGTCCACCCCGGCGGCCTCGATGAGCGTGACCTTCTTCAGGTTCAGCTCGTCGGCGATGATCGAAGCGTAGGTACCACTCAGCCGCTTGGCGTCGCCGAGGACGACCTTCAACTCGGCCAAGGGCAGGCGCACGCGCAGGTTCTTGGCCTTGCGCAGGGAGGATGCGACCGAGCAGATCCGGCGCGTGGTATCCATGGCCTCGAGCAGTTCGGGGCTGCTCGGGAAGAGCGTGGCGTCGGGCCAGTCGGCCAGGTGCACCGAGCGCAGTCCGGTCAGCCCGCGGTAGATCTCCTCGGTGGCCAGCGGCAGCAGGGAGGCCGCCACCTTCACCAAGGTCAGCAGGGCGGTGTACAGGGTGTCGAAGGCCTCGGTGTCCTCGTCGAAGAAACGCTGACGCGAGCGACGCACGTACCAGTTGGTCAGCGTGTCCATGTAGCGGCGCACCGCCTCGGTGGCGTCGGAAACTTCGTAGGCGTCCAGCGCCTGCTGCACCTCGGTGACCAGCTTGCCGGTGGCGGCCAGCATGTACTGGTCCAACGGGTCGCTGGAGTCGTAGGACTCCTTCGCCTCGTAACCGGCCCCGGAGTTGGCAGCGTTGGTGTAGAGGTTGAAGAAGTGCCAGACGTTCCACAGCGGTAGCAGTACCTGGCGCACGCCCTCGCGGATGCCCTGTTCGGTGACGATCAGGTTGCCGCCGCGCAGGATCGGGCTGGCCATGAGGAACCAGCGCATCGCGTCGGCGCCGTCGCGGTCGAGCACCTCGGTGACATCCGGGTAGTTCTGCAGCGATTTGCTCATCTTCTGCCCGTCGGAGCCCAGCACGATGCCGTGCGAGATCACGTTGGTGTAGGCCGGGCGGTCGAAAAGCGCGGTGGACAGGATGTGCAGGGTGTAGAACCAGCCGCGGGTCTGCCCGATGTATTCGACGATGAAGTCGGCCGGGTGGTGGCCGGAGTCGAACCATTCGCGGTTCTCGAACGGGTAGTGCACCTGGGCGTAGGGCATCGAGCCGGAGTCGAACCATACATCGAGCACGTCCTCGACACGGCGCAGCGTGCCCCCGGCGGCGCAGCCGGCGTGGGCGAGGGTGAGCTCGTCGATGAACGGGCGGTGCAGATCCGGTTCGCCGTCGTGGTTCACCGGCAACCGGCCGAAGAACTCCTGCAGTTCGGCCAGCGACCCGAAGACCTCGCGGTGTTCGCATTCCACGCCGTCGCATTCCCACACCGGGATCGGCGAACCCCAGTAGCGGTTGCGGCTGATCGACCAGTCGCGGGCGTTTTCCAGCCACTTACCGAACTGGCCGTGCTTGACGTTCTCGGGGATCCAGTTGATCTGCTCGTTGAGTTCGAGCATCCGGTCCTTGAGCTTGGTGACCTCCACGTACCAGGAGGAGATCGCCCGGTAGATCAGAGGGGTGCGGCAACGCCAGCAGTGCGGGTAGGAGTGCTCATAGGAGGCCTGCTTAACCAGTGCACCCTGCTCCTTGAGCACGTTGGTGATGGTCTTATTCGCCTCGAATACCTGCACGCCCACGATGTCATGCAGCGGACCGTCGGCAAAGACCGGCAGGAACTTGGCGCCCTCGTCCACGGAGAGGATCACCGGGATTCCGTGTTCCTCACAGACCTTCTGGTCATCTTCACCATAGGCCGGAGCCTGGTGCACCAGACCGGTACCGTCGGTGGTGGTGACGTAGTCGGCCACGACGATCTGCCAGGCGTTGGCGGTCTCGTACTTTTCAGTGTCGGTGTAGGTGTCCCACAAAGGCTCGTAGCGCAGCCCGGCCAGCTGGGCGCCGGTGTACCGGGCGCTGATGGCGGCCGCGGCCTGACTGGCGTCGGCGTAGCCCAGGTCCTTCGCATAGGAACCGAGCAGGTCTTCGGCCAGCAGGAACGGTCCGGTGGCGGCCGAAGCCTTCACGCCCTGCTCGCCGGCGGGCACCACCACGTAGCTGACCTCTGGGTGCACGGCCAGCGCCGCGTTGGTCGGCAACGTCCACGGGGTGGTCGTCCAGGCCAGGGCCTTGACGCCGGCCAGTTCGCCGGCGAGCGGGTGCTCGGTGGCGCGGATGGCGAAGCCCACGGTGACGGTCTGATCCTGACGGTTCTTGTACACGTCGTCGTCCATACGCAGCTCATGGTTCGACAGCGGGGTCTCGTCCTTCCAGCAGTACGGGAGCACGCGGAACCCCTGGTAGGTCAGGCCCTTATCGCTCAGCTGCTTGAACGCCCAGATCACCGACTCCATGTACTCGACGTTCAGGGTCTTGTAGTCGTTCTCGAAGTCCACCCAGCGTGCCTGGCGGGTGACATACTCCTGCCACTCGTCGGCGTACTTCATCACCGAGGTGCGGCAGGCGTCGTTGAATTTGTCGATGCCCATCTCAAGGATGTGGGCCTTGTCGTTCATGCCCAGCTGCTTCATGGCTTCTAGCTCGGCCGGCAGACCGTGGGTGTCCCAGCCGAAGCGGCGCTCCACGCGCTTACCGCGCTGGGTCTGGTAACGGGCGACGAGGTCCTTGACGTAGCCGGTCAGCAGGTGGCCGTAGTGCGGCAGACCGTTGGCAAAGGGAGGGCCATCGTAGAAGACGAATTCTTCGCCCTCGCGCTGGTCAATGGAGGCCTGGAAGGTGTCATCCTGCTTCCAGTATTCGAGGACGCGCTTCTCAATTTCGGGGAAACGCGGCGAGGCCGGGGTCGAACCGGAGGGGTCTGTTGTGACCTTCGGGTAGAAGCTCATCGAATGGGCCGTCCTTCATGGCGTAGGGTCGAAAATTCCTGCCACGAGGACGACGTGAACGCCGCGGTACCACCCCGCTTGCTTCCCGTGACCGGGAAACCGCTTCTCTTCAGCTGTAACGGGCTGGACCCGCTTGGTTCTACTAGGTCTGAGCGACCGTTCTTCCAAGGACTCCCCGGTGATGGCCGGATCTACGTCATGGTGCTTCTAGTCTAACGCGTTGGGCTCGGGCTGAAAATTCGTACCCACCACCGTCGTGGCCGGTGAGTTCAGCATCACACCAAGGACCGCGGATCACCTACCGTGACCGCTACCCTGGCTTCCTTGCATTTTCAGAATACCGCGTTGTGGGGGCCTTGCCGCAAGGCCCCGGGTAGGGCGCATAATCGATCTCTGCCTTCGCTCACCCGCGCATATTTTGGGAGTTTTCACCGTGCCTACCGAACCTCGCACCACCGGATTCATTCACGTGAAGGACACCGAGTTCTCGGCCGTTGCCGCCGACGAACAACGCTTGGAAGCCATCGCCGACCGGGTGGCGACCCTACGCCGCGAAACCACCGAACTGTTGATCCGCCGGGGACGTGATGCGGCCGGTGTCCTGCAACAGTCACTGGAGCGCGATGTCCACATCGACGAGCTCGGCCGGAAGCTACAGCGGCTCGATCGCATGGGCGCCCACGCCTGCCTGGGTTTCATGCTCACCACTACCGGCGAGCGCATCTACATCGGACGCATGGGGTTGCGCGACGAGCAGGGAGAACACCTGTTGCTTGACTGGCGCACACCGGCCGCCACGGCGTTCTTCGCCGCGACCTACGCCAACCCGTCGGGCTTGGCGATGCGGCGTCGCTACATCTGGCGCGGGCAACGCGTCACCCAGTTCGTCGATGAGATCTTCGATCCCGCGCTGGTTCCCGAAAGCCCGGCCGCGGATCCGCAGTCGGCGCTGATCGCCTCGCTGGGGTCCCGGCGCACCGGAAAGATGCATGATGTGTTGGCCACCTTGCAGGCGGATCAGGACGCCGTGATCCGCAGTTCGGCCGAGGGGGCGCTGGTCGTGGAGGGCGGGCCCGGCACCGGCAAGACCGTGGTGGCCCTACACCGAGCGGCCTATTTGCTGCACGCCGACGCGAGGATACACGCTCGCGGCGGTCGGGTGCTGGTGGTCAGCCCGCACGATGCCTACAGCGCCTATGTTGCAGATGTTCTGCCCAACCTTGGCGAGCATGAGGTGCAGGTGGCGACCTTGGTGCAGCTGGTCCCGTTATCGGGCACCGAGGTGGAGGCCGATCGGGAGGTCGCGCGGCTGAAAGGCTCCTGGGCCATGGTTCAGGGCGTGCAGCGGGCGGTGTCGGTGTTCCAGCAGCCACCGGCCGCGGATTTGTTCGTGCCCACCGACTGGGGTGAGCTCCGGATTACTCCCGCCCAGTTCAGCGACGCCGTCTCGGGGCTCACCCCACATGTGCCGCATAACGAGGCGCGAGTCGAACTGCGCGAGAATTTGCTCGAGACTCTGTTGCGGCAGCTACCTGCATCCGAGGCCGCCGAGCCCTCGGTGCGGCGGGCGCTACGCGCCAATACTCGGCTGGCGGAGCATCTCGGTGAATATTGGCCGGTCCTGGACCCGCAGCGTTTGGTCCATGCCCTCTACACCACCGAGGAATTGTTGCATTACTGCGTTCCGGAGCTTTCAGCCACGCAGCGTCAACGGCTGCGCACCACTGCGGCAGCCTCCGGGTGGTCCGCCTCGGATCTCCCGCTGCTCGATGCCGCGCGCTGGCTGACCGGGGACCCGCACGCCGAGGCGGTTCAGCAGCGCCGAACGCGCCAACTGGCCGGGGCGCAATCGGTGCTGCGGCGAACGATTGAGGAGCTCCTCGAGGCAGCGGATGACCGGGAGGATCTCGCCTCGCAGCTCATCCACGAGGATCTACAGGAGCAACTGCTCGCCGCACGTGGTGAACCGGAGGCTACGGGCGACCCGCTGGAAGGGCCCTTTGCGCATGTGGTGATCGACGAGGCTCAGGACCTGAGCGATGCCCAGTGGGCCATGGTGCTACGCCGGTGTCCCTCGGGGAGCTTGACCATTGTTGGCGACCGCGCTCAGGCTGTCGCCGGATTCACTGAATCCTGGCCTCAGCGCCTTGCTCGGTTGGGTCTGTCGCGGGTCAAGGTGGCGGAGCTAACCGTCAACTACCGCTCCACCGCACAGGTGATGGCCGCTGCCGCCCCGGTCATTCGTCGCGAACTGCCCGATGCGAGCATCCCGGTCTCGCTGCGCACGGATGGCGCCCCGGTGTACTACGGGCGGCCGGCGGAGCTGGGTACGCTTATGGAACGGTGGCTATCCGAGCACGCCGAGGGTGTGGTGGCAGTGATCGGCGACGCCTCGGTGCCGCTCAACCCGCGCGTGCGCGTGGCGACTCCCGAAGAGTCCAAGGGACTGGAATTCGACTTGGTGATTCTTTGGCGGCCCGGAGAGTATGGTGCCGGGGTGGCAGGTGCGGTGCGCCGCTACGTGGCGATGACACGTGCGACCAGCCAGCTGGTGATCCTGACCGATCGGCAGGGCGAGGTGTTTTAGTAGGCTGAATCCCATGAGCACCGTGCAACCGCCGCGACAAGATACGAACCTCGAGGGCCGGGTCCTAGTCTCCCCCGCCCTGCTTCGTGCGGGCCAACATGTGGTCACGGCGCTGCTGCTGGTGATCGTGGTGTTGCGGGCGCTGAGTGATGGCTCGAGCCTGGCGCCGATCCTGGTTGCCGCCGTGGGATTCGCCGGATGGTATGTTGCCGGGTTCATCGCCATGCCCCGGGCCCACAGCCAGCGATTACCGTTGTGGTGGCTTGCGATCTTGGTGCTGCTCTGGGTGGCGGGGCTCTGGGTGAGCCCGGAATTCATATGGTTGGCCTTTAGCCTGTGGCTGTTGCTCGGACATCAGCTACCGCTCTTGCCCTCGGCCCTCTGGTCCGCGGTGGTCTACGCTCTGGTGGTTTTGGCTCCGTACCTGCACCACGGGCACAGCGACGTGGCAGCCGTGGCCGGGCCCCTAGTGGGCGGCCTGTTCGCATGGGGTATTTCGCGAGGTTATCTGCAACTCGAACACGACGCGAAAGTACGCTCGAATCTGGTGGATTCGCTGTTGCGTGCCCAGCAGGAAATGACCGAGCTGCAAGAGGAGCTGGCCCGATCCCAGCACGCGGCCGGAATCGCCAAGGAACGCACTAGGCTGGCCCGTGAAATACACGATACAGTCGCACAACAGCTCTCCTCCATCGGGCTACACGCCAAGGCCGCGCTCACGGCCGCGGACGCGGAGAAAACCCGCACGGCCCTCCAGCGCATCGATGAGCTCTCCGGCGAATCGCTCAATGATCTGCGCCGCATAATTGCCGCGTTGGCCCCGGCGGAACTCGACTCCCAGGCCCTAACCGGTGCGCTGGAAAGAATTCTTGCGAACTACGCACGCGATGCCGGGCTCACCACACGACTACATGTCGATCCGGGACTACCGATCATGGACCCATCGATCCAGATCGCCCTGCTCCGCACGGCGCAGTCGGCCCTATCGAATGTGCGGCGCCATGCCCGGGCCTCCACGGTGGCGTTGAGTCTAGAATTCAGTGACCACGAAGTGCGCATGGACATTGTCGATGATGGGGTGGGCTTTAATGCGCAATCCGCACTGGACGCACCAGTGAGCGACGCCGGAGGCTATGGCTTGACCGCCATGACCCGGCGCCTGAAGGAGCTCGGCGGAGGTCTCGAAGTGGAGAGCGCGCCGGGCGACGGCACGGCACTATGCGCCCATGTCCCCCTAAGGATGGCGAAAGAAGACCGATGATTAGGATCTTGTTGGTGGACGATCATCCGATCGTACGCACCGGCTTGCGCTCACTGTTCGAGAACTATCCTGATCTTCAGGTGGTTGGCGACCTGTCCAGCGGCGAAGAAGCCCTTGATTTTGCCCGCACGCAACGAATCGACGTCGTGCTCTGTGACCTGCGGCTGGGCGCGGGAATGAATGGCGCCCAGACCACGCAGGCCCTGACGAGCCTGCCGCATCCACCTCGTGTATTGATCCTGACCACCTTCGATAAGGACGCAGAAATTCTGGCCTGTATCGAGGCCGGAGCGGCCGGCTACCTGCTCAAGGATGTCGCGGCGCAAACCATTGTCAGTTCGATCCGTCAGGCCAATGCCGGGCAGATGGTCCTGGCCCCGGAGATGACGCAGCGAGTGCTCGCCGGGATGCGCCAGCCGAAGATCGAGCTGACGGCCCGGGAGCGTGAGGTGCTCGCCCAACTGGCCACCGGTGCCGGCAACAAGCAAATTGCCAAGGCCCTGTTTGTTTCCGAAGCCACCGTCAAAACGCACCTCGTGCACATCTTCGAGAAGCTACAGGCCACCTCGCGCACCGCGGCCATCACCAAGGCACAAGAGCTGGGACTCCTCGAGGGGTAACAACACGCCCGTGAACCCCTCAACCATTTGGTTGATCTTTCATTGGCTCCTTTGCCCGATGGCAGGCTCGCTTCCACCGCGTTGACTGGAAGTATGAAACTTCCAGTCCTTTCCCGCCTCGGTGACACGCTCACCGGCCGCCGCGGCGCGCGCCGCTGGTTGGCGCTGAGTTTGCTTGTCATCGTCCTGCTTTTTGGTGCCCTCAGTGGTAGCGACGCCCCGCCACGTGCCAGCGGGGCCCCGGTCGAGGGTTCCGATTCGGCACGTGTAGCGCAGCTACTGCGCGAAAATACTACCGAGCACCGCACAACGGCATTGCTGGTCGCCAGCGGCGACGACGCTCAGCAGTTAGATCCCTTTCAGGTTGAACGATTCACCGCGCAGAGCCGTGACTACGCTCAGGCGCTGGGCCTGAGCTCCGGTCGCGTCATAAGAAGTGAAGACCGTGCAGCGGTGATGGTGCCACTGAGCTGGGACACCGTCTCCGAAATGGACGATCGGCAGACCCTGACCGACCTCCGCTCCTCCATTGCCGCGCACCCAATCGACGGCGTCCAGCAGCAGGTCACCGGGTCAACAGCCTTCGCCGTGGACATTACCGGCGCATTCGCCGGGGCCGACTTCACGCTCTTGGCCGTGACGGTAGCGATCGTCGCAATCTTGCTCATCGTGACCTACCGGTCACCGATCTTGTGGTTGCTCCCCCTGCTGGTGGTGGGGCTTGCCGATGGACTGGCCGGCCGAGTCGCTAACCTGCTCGGGACGAGTCTGGGACTGCATTTCGATGCCGGGGTACTTAGCGTGCTGGTCTTTGGCGCCGGAACCAACTACGCATTGTTACTCATTTCCCGCTACCGTGACGAGCTACGGCACCAAAAGGATCATCGCGCGGCCCTGCGCACCGCCTGGGTCGCGAGTTTCGAAGCCATCGCGACCTCGAATCTCACGGTCGTTTTGGCGCTACTCACCTTGGGTCTCGCCGTTATGGACGACACTCGCGGCTTGGGCGTGGTGTGCGCCGCGGGCTTGCTGATCGCCGCACTGCTCGTGTTGTTCCTGCTCCCTCCGGTCTTGGCGCTTGCCGGACGCAAGGCCTTCTGGCCGCTGGTGCCGAGGCCCGGTGTCGCCCCGGCATCCACGAATGTTTTCGGCCGCGCCGCCCACGCGGCAATGCGCAAGCCAGCACTGAATGCCGCGACCTTAATCGTGCTCCTGCTCGTGCTGGCCGGTGGTTTGGCCGGCACCCGGATGGGGCTAGATCAAACCCAACAATTTCGTACGCAGACCGAGTCGGCCAGCGCTATGCAGCAACTAGTGGCCCACTTCCCGGCCGGGGAAGCTCAGCCAATCACCGTGCTCAGTGACGGCGCGGATACGACGGCGTTACGCGAATCCTTTGCCGGGCTCGCCGACGTGGCCCGGGTCGCTGAGCCCAGCACGCTCAATAGCACCTGGCAACAATTCTCGGTGATCACTCATGCCGATCCCGGATCACAACAGGCCCAAGAACTTATCAAAGAACTCCGTGACCAAGCCGCAGCGCATAGCAACGCGACGGTTTTGATCGGCGGTCAGATTGCCGAGCAGTACGACAACCACCAGGGACATCTGCGGGATCTGTTCCTGATTGCCCCAGTGATTGCGGCCATCTGCTTGCTCATGCTCGGCTGGCTCACACGCTCCTGGCGCACCGCCGTAGCTTTGGGCTTTGTCAACCTGCTCAGCGCCGCGGCTGCACTCGGCGTGGGATCGGTGGTTTCCGCCTTGCTATTCCGGATCAACGCGCTCGATATTCAGGTGCCGCTCCTAGCCTTCGTGTTCCTGGTCGCTCTTGGCGTGGACTACACCATCTTCTTGACGCAACGGGTGCGGCAAGACCTGCTCGAGCTACCGCTGCACGCCGCGGTGCCACGGGCGGCGAGCCGTACCGGAACCGTAATTACCAGTGCGGGCATGGTGTTAGCCGGCGTCTTCGCCGCCCTGGCCACCTTGCCACTGACGGTGCTCGGCCAGCTAGGAGTCATTGTCGGCTTGGGAGTTTTGGTCGACACCTTCCTGGTGCGCACCTTGCTGTTGCCGGCCCTCTTTGCCCTGCTGTCCTCGGGCCGCCACCCACTGTTTGGCGATCAACCTTCAACCTCGACACAACCGGCGCACCCCGCCGCGAAAGAAAGTGAAATTCATGCGTAAGCTTCTCAACTTGGCGTTCGGCTACATGCTCCTAGGCGTAGCGTCGGGATTGTTCTATCGAGAGTTCACCAAGCTCAACGACTTCCCCGAAGGATCATGGACGCAATTGTCGGTGGTGCACACACACTTGCTGGTGTTGGGATTTGTGGTCCTACTGCTCGTACTTCTGCTGGAAAAAGCCTTCAAGCTCAGTGAACAACGAAAACTGTTTGTTTGGTTCCTCGGCACCTACAACGCCGGACTGATCTTGACCACGGCCATGCTCACGGTACACGGCATGCTGACCGTTCTCGGGATGGAATCGAGCAAGATGATCTCCGGAATCGCGGGTCTGGGTCATATGGGACTCAGCGCCGGGATGATCCTGCTGTTCGTCATGTTGCGGCGCAGCGTCACAGCTAACCCGACGCGGCCCGTGGCGGCGGAAGCGACGCCGACACGTCACTAACGACCGGTCAGTTGTGCGGCGGACCCGGTGTCCGCCGCTGCAGCTGCTCGGCGACCCGCTGCGGCCAGTCTGTGGTGATCCTAGTAGCACCGCGGGCCACGGCGTTGGACACGGCGCGTGGACCATTGACGGTATAGACGCCGAAGTCCAGCGAACTACGACGTAGCCGTCGCGCCCCACGTTCGTCGAGGGCACGGTAATTGACCCCAATGGCCTGGGCGTATTGTTCGATTCGAGTAAGTGCGCGTTTCGAGGGGACGGATCTGGTGAGCTGTTGCACGGGGATATGTCCGGCCAGCCGGGCGAACTCCCGGTTCGAGCGTGCATCAAACCCGAGCACTTCCACTCCGTGGCGTCGCACTACATCGACCCACTTCATATCGTTCGTGAGCCGTTCGGCGAGCGCCGCTTCGATCCCCGGGGAATTCTTTGGATTCTTGATCTCGATAAATAGCCCGCACTGTCCGTGTACCGCGTCGCGGACCTCGTCGAGGTGCGCGATGCGTTCGCCTGCAAATGCCGCGGAGAAGTGCGAGCCAACCTCCAGTCGTTGCAGTTCTGCCCAGGTAAAGGTGGTGATGGGCCGGCGTGCCCGGCGGGGAAAGACCTCGGCGATGTTAGTGGTTCGTCGCCCGGTTTCGTCGTGGAAGATGAAGGGCACCCCGTCTGCGCTGAGCTGCACGTCCACCTCGATGTACCGTGCCCCGCAGCGTACTGCCGCGGCAACTGCCGCCAAGGTGTTTTCCGGTGCAACTCCACTCGCACCGCGGTGCCCAATGACCCTGACCTCCGGGTCAGGCCCCAGCAGGTTCGGCCGCGGGCTTGAGGCTGGGGACAGGATTTGTTGCTGCTCCATGGCGCCCAGTCTTCCGTCCGGTGCTGACGTCCTGCGCAACCCTAAGTGAATTCTGAGCAAAAACTCGCCGGCCCTTACCCTATACACGCGCCGGGGACTTGCGCACATGGCACTGGCCGCCTCGCTGACCCTGTGGGAAGCGAGGCGGCCAGTGAGCTGCACGGCGCTCTATACGTGGATGACGAACTGAGCCAGTGCGGCGGCTCCAACGAAGCTCGCGGTGAAGGTCAGCATCGCCACAATGACAACCTTCCAATTCAGTGACTTCAGTGCCTTCACATCGCGCCCGAGGTTCATGCCCAGGAGCGCGATCGAGGCCAGACCCACGAACAGTGCGTCGAGATGTTCGGTCAGCCCGGTTACGAGTCCCGCGGTCGGCATAAAGGGAGCGGTCACGAAGGTGGCCAGCGCCAGCACCCACACACTGGGCGGTACCGAACGCACCAATTTACTGAGCAGGAAGGCCACGGCGGTTAGCACCCCGAGGACGAGAATGCCTAGCGCTTCGTTTGCCCCGGCCACGCCGGTGCCCAACGCGTTGAGCAGGAAGCCGACAACGATGCTCGCCCCGAAGGCAATAATCCAAGTGGATGGCTTCATCCGCACCTCGGGATCCACGGTGACGGCGTTGGTGTCAACGGCCGAGGCGGCCTCCGAACGCTTGGCTATCTTCACCGGCTGTCCATCCGCGCCTACCCGGCGCCCCTCGTCGTCGCGGCGGAATAGCCGCTTCCAGAAGGTGTACAGACGCTGCGCCATCGGCATGGAGAGGAATACTCCGGCATAGAAACCAACCAGATTGGTCACCAGGTTGGACAGGGCCGCCAGGGCCATGATTTCGCCGGCCTGCTCGGGATAAATAATCGACAGTGCGGCCACACCGCCGAGCATCATGGACCCCGACCCGAGTCCAAGTCCCAATGCAAGGGCACGTGGGTCAAAGATCCCCAGACCACCTAACAAACCGGCCAGCAGGGATATGAACACGGCACCGAAAACGCTACCGAGTAGCCAGACCGAAAAGACGCCGCGGTATTCCGGGGACTTCACCCCGAAGCGCTGCAGGGCGTAGGCGAGGTAGGACTCGCGGTCGATCGCCCAGGTGGCTCCGATGGCCATGCGTCCCATGCCCAAGGCCACGGCCACCGGCAGCGCGATGATCACGGTGCCGAAAATATGGCCGACTTCCTGAAGTAGTACGGCGGGACCCAGGTCGGTCAGCTGTGAGAGTGCCGGTCCGACGCTCACTCCCAGTGCGGCCAAGAACATCACGATGCTGACATCCAGGAGCACCGAGGACACCGCACGGCTGTGCCCGGTCATCGGACGGACCTTCTGCACACCGATGACGGCGCCGAGTAGCACCGCCCAGAGCACCGGCATGAGCACGATGGCGGCATTGCCCAATGGGATCTTATGCGTGCCGAGCAGGATGGCAACTACACAAATTCCCGCCGAGAGCAGGACCATCGATCCCCACTGCCACGCGTTGGGCGTAAATAGCGCCGAACGCGTCGCGCTAGGCTGCGCCTCTGTCTGCGCGTGCACGGCAGCTGCCGGCTCATGACTCATTTGGGTGCTCCCTCGATCTCGTCCCCGCCGTGCGGGACATCACTCAATTTTGGTATACAGAAATAAGGTAAGCTACATCACCAGACAGCGCAAGATGCGTCACTTAATACTCATAAACGAGATTTACAAGGCAAAACCTTGAATTACGAGGCGAGTTAGGCGCATCTTCCACGCTGATTTGGCATACTAAACTTCAGCTTCAGATTGGAGAGGGCGATGATCACACGCCTACGCGCCCGATATATTCTCGGATTCGACGGATCACGGCACGTCATGCACACTGACGGAGAACTGGTTTTTGACCAGGACACGATCATTTACATCGGTGCGCATTACCCGGGCGCAGTCGATGCGGAACGGGACTTCGGCAACAGTCTGATCGCCCCGGGATTCATTGATCTAGATGCCCTAACGGATATCGATCATCTGCTCATCGACTCCTCGCCCACCGGCGAGATCGCCCCTGGTCTGCAGTGGTCGCGCGACTACTTCGAACACCGCCGACATGATGTCTTCACCGCCGACGAGCGACAGGTCATCCGCACCTATGCGCTCGCGCAACTGGCACTGCATGGGATCACCAGCTATATGCCCATCGCTTCGGAGATCCACAGCGCTTGGGCCGAAAGCTTTGCTGAACTACGCGGCATGGCGCAGACCAGCATCGCTATCGGCCTGCGAGGGTTCCTCGGACCCGCCTATCGCTCCGGGGTTAACGTCACGGATGACGACGGTCAGCGGGTAATCCTCTTTGACGAGTCCGAGGGGCTGCGCGGCTTAGACGAGGCAGAGCGCTTCCTCGACTACGCCCAGGAGCTGGCGCACCCGTTAATTACCGGTGCCCTTCTCCCCTGCCGCATCGAAACGCTCAGTGATGAGTTGATGCGGCGCACCGCCCGGCTTGCCACCGATCGCAACGCACTGGTGCGCCTACACTGCCTGCAATCCGAGGCAGAGGATGCGTTCCTGACCTCGCGCACCGGCCGTACCGTGCTCGAACAGCTTCGCGATACCGGGTTGCTCGAGACCAGACTGCTGATTCCCCATGGGATCGTCATCGACGGTATCGACCCAACGACCCGTGCTCCGGGTGGGGCCCTGGAGCTACTGGCCCGCCACGAGGTCAGCATCATTCATTGCCCGTTGACCACTTTCCACTACGGCAGAATGCTGCGTTCCTTCGACGCTTTCGCGGCCGCCGGGGTAAATATGACCCTTGGTACCGATTCCTTCCCGCCGGATCTCATCAAGGGAATCGACGTGGGTACCCACGCGGCGCGAATCGTCGAGGGCCGCCTCGACGCCGGGAAAATCTCCGACTTCTTCAACGCCGGGACCTTAGGCGGTGCCCGTGCGCTGGGCCGAGAGGATTTGGGACGACTAGCTCCCGGCGCTCAAGCCGATCTCATCGTCGCCTCGCTGGCGGACTTCCGCGATGGGGTGGTCGAGGACCCACTACGCACCCTGGTCCTGAACGGTTCGGCCCGGAATATCACCGACAGTTATGTGGCCGGACGGCCGGTAGTGGTGGACTCCGAATTACCGGGCTTCGATCTCGTGCGGCTACGCGAGCAAGCTCAACAGCTCTTTGCCCGCATGGTGACCGGCTATCCAGAGCGCGACTACAAGCGGCGCGAGGTGGCCGAACTTTTCCCCACAGAGTACCCGGCGGCCACAAGCGAAGCGTTGCTCGATCCGGCGCAGCGTTAAAGGCGAAAGCCCCGGAGCGCCGATATCTTTCGGCGCTCCGGGGCTTAGTTCGCTGAGCCCGGGGTGGTCTTACAGGCTCTCAGCCAATTTTTTTGCGCGAGCAAACTCAAGCATCTCGCCGCGTTCCACAACCTTAATCCGGTCGCGGGTTACCTCGCCGAAGCGGGTTTCCACGGTACCAGCCTGGGCGCCGAGTGCCTTCTCCTGCTCGTCCAAGGCCAACCAGCCGGACCAGTCAGCGTAGTCCACGCCGCGTTCGGTCAACAGTTCGGCGATGGTCTGCTCCGAGGCCGGAACGGCAAGCTCAGTGAGGTCCTCGAGCAGGTGAGTGATGGTTTCCAGCGCATCGCCCTTGGTGTGACCAATCAGGCCCACCGGGCCACGCTTGATCCAGCCGGTGGCGTAAAGGCCAGGAACGAAGTTGCCCTCGGCATCCTGAACACGACCCTCGACGTTGGGCAGCACACCCTTGGCGCCGTCGTACTCGATATCGTCCACGGCCGAACCGAAGTAACCCACGGCACGGTAGACCGCCTGCAGCGGGTACTCGATGAATTCGCCGGTGCCCTTGGCGTTGCCGGTGCCGTCGAGTTCGTTGCGCTCAACCTTCAAGCCGGCAACCTTGCCGTCTTCACCGAGGATCTCCACCGGGGACTGCAGGAAGTGCAGGTGCAGGCGACGCGAGGCGCTCGGGGCGTCTTCGCGTTCTTCCTGCTCGATGAGCCAGTTGGTCAGCGTCGAGACCATGGTCTTGGTCTGGTTATTGGTCTTCATGGCCTCGTCGGAGGCCTTGTCGAACTCGAAATCCTCCGGGTAGAGGACGATGTCCACATCCTTGGAGTGGGACAGTTCGCGCAGTTCCAGCGGGGTGAACTTCACCTGTGCCGGGCCACGGCGACCGAAAACGTGCACGTCGGTGACGGCCGAGTTGTTCAGCTGCTCGTAAATGTGCGCCGGGATCTCAGTTTCAATGAGCTGATCGGCGTGCTTGGACAGAATGCGAGCCACGTCCAGAGCCACGTTGCCGTTACCAATCACGGCTACTTCCTTAGCCGACAGATCCCAGTTCTTATCCACGTCCGGGTGCGCGTCGTACCAGGAGACGAAGTCGGCGCCGCCGAAGGAGCCTTCAAGGTCGATACCCGGAATGTTCAGGTCCGCGTCCTTCTGTGCACCGGTGGCGATGATGACCGCATCGTAGCGTTCCTTCAGCTCGGCCAGGGTGATGTCGCGGCCCAGGCCTACGTTGCCGTAGAAATCGATCCAGTCGTTGTTCAGCACCTTGTGCAGGGCGTTAATAATGCCCTTAATGCGTGGGTGATCCGGCGAGACACCGTAACGAATGAGGCCGAACGGGGTGGGGAGCTCGTCGAAGAGATCCACCTTTAGACCCAATTCGCCGGATGCCACGGGCTGGCTCTTGGCCAGAAGATCCGCGGCGTAGATGCCGGCTGGTCCTGCCCCGACGATCGCCACGCGCAGGGCGCGCGAGGTCAGGTGCTCTGGGATGGTAATTTCACTCATCAATCAACATCTACTTTCTTAGTCAACGAATGTGGCCGCCGCCGCGGCATCGGACGTGTCCAACGACTTCAATGAAGCCAGGTGGACCTGTGCATCTGGTGCCAGACGGACTACGTCACCGATCACGATGACGGCCGGATTCGCCACTGCGGCTTTACGGGCGCGCACTACGATCTCTTCTAGCGTACCTATAGTTGTGCGTTGCGTCTGTGAGTAACCTCGCTCGATAATCGCAATCGGGGTACTTGACGGCAACCCACGGGATGTGAGCGTGGACACGGTGGATGCCAGGGTTGAAACACCCATAAGCACCACCAGGGTGTGATCGGCACGTACCGGAACCTCACCGAGGTCCTGATGCCCGGTGACCACGGTAAAGCCCGTGGCGAGATGCCGATGCGTGACCGGGATACCCGCCGCGGCGGGCACCGAGACGGCGCTGGTGATCCCGGGGATCACCCGTACGCTCAGTCCGTGCTGTTCGGCGTAGAGGCGTTCTTCGCCGCCGCGCCCCAGCACGTAGGGATCGCCGCCCTTGAGCCGGACCACGTTCTTTCCGGCCAGCGCGTGCGTGACGATTAACTCATTAATTTCATCCTGAGTGGCCACGTGGCACCCAGGAGCCTTGCCCACATCGATGACGGTGACGTCCTCGGCAAGGTCGGCCAGCAAAGCGCGTGGGGCCAAACGGTCCGCCAGCACCACATCGGCGTGCAATAGGGCCTTGTAGCCGGCCACGGTGATCAGTTCCGGGTCACCAGGCCCGGCACCGATGAGGGTGATCTCTCCCTTAACCATGGTGTTCTCCAGTTCTTTTCAATCCGCGGTCCGCCAACAATTTCCGTTCCAGCGGGGCAAAGCAGAGCAGTTCAATAAGTACGCCGATGAGCAGGATGAAGATGATCACCAGCATCACCAGGGGTAGGTCAGCCAGGTCTCGGCCGCGCTGGAGCAGCGAGCCAACACCCAGGTCCAGCGAACCGCCAACCGCAATCAGCTCCGCGGCCATCAATGAACGCCAGGCAAAGGCCCACCCCTGACGCAACCCGGCCACATAGCCAGGCAGCGCCGCAGGTAACTCCACATGCCAGATATGTTGGGCTCGGCTGGCGCCCAACACGGTCGACAGCGAACGGTATTGCCCCGGGATGAGGTCCACCCCGGCCAACAGGCCATTGATAATCGAGGGCACCGCCCCGAGCAGCAACACCGTGTAGATGGTGGCGTCGGAAAGCCCGAAGAGGATGATGGCCGCCGGAACCCACGCGATGGAGGGCAACACCTGCAACGCGGAAATCAGCGGGCCAACGGCCTGGCGTAGCCGCGGCTGGTGGGCCAAGAGCAGGGCGATCGGCGTGGCGATCAGCACCGCCAACACGAAGCCGCTCAACGCCCGCCACAGCGAGGTGCCCACGGCCGGCAACAACGAGCCGTCGGCCAGCACCTGCGGGAGCTTGGCGGCAACCTGCACCGGACCCGGGAACAGGTCCTGGCGCAACGGCACCGCCCAGGCGATGATCTGCCACAAACTGAGCAACACGATC
The DNA here is from genome assembly GCA_031317595.1 of Glutamicibacter sp. PS. Lineage (GTDB taxonomy): Bacteria > Actinomycetota > Actinomycetes > Actinomycetales > Micrococcaceae > Glutamicibacter > Glutamicibacter endophyticus. The sequence continues at coordinate 802,185 of JANCMB010000001.1, read as the reverse complement.
ACGGCCAGCACGGGCGAAAGCATTCCGCTGCGCGCTCGGCGCGGTTTCGGCGCAGGCGCCGGGGCGCTGTGCGTCGCGCTGCCGCTGCGTTCAACGAGCGTCGTCATCTTTGCGTTGCTCCTTTCGCAAGATCTGGGTCAGTTCATTGGCCATGGCGGCGCTGCGTGCCGGATCCTCCCGCAGCTCCTCGGTGATCCACCGGGTTTCGAGGATGCGCCCGGGGTGCGAGGAGAGCACCAGGATGCGTCCGGCCAAGCGGATCGCCTCACGCACGTTGTGCGTCACGAAGATGATGGTTTTGCCGGTACGCTGCCATAGGGCGCGTAGCTCCTCGTGCAGCATGTCCCGGGTGATCGCATCCAGAGCCGCAAAGGGCTCATCCATCAAGAGCACTTCGCGTTCCTGAGCCAGCGCCCGGGCCAGGGCCACGCGTTGCCGCATGCCTCCGGAGAGCTCGTGGGGTTTGCGGTGCGCCGCATGTCCCAGCTGCACCAGTTGCAAGAGCTCAGCGACTTTCGCCGCTCGCTGCCCGGCCGGCACGCCGGCCAGCTTCAGCGCCAGCTCCACATTGTCTCCGGCGCTGAGCCATGGCAGGAGGTTCGCGTCCTGGAACATGAACGCGGCCCGGTCATCGGGTACTTCCAGCCACCCGGCGCTCGGCGGCAACAGTCCGGCGATGATGTTCAACAGCGAGGACTTGCCACAGCCCGAGGCACCGAGCACGGCCACGAATTCGCCGGACTCGATACTGGCCGACAGGGAGTCGATGACCAGCGGGCCATCGGCGTAGCGCAGCGAGACTTCATGCAGTTCTACACTCATGGTCGCTCCCCCTGTGCCGTATCGGCCAGTAGACCGCTCAGGTCCCCGCGTGGGCCAATGCCTACCTGTGCGGCGTGCTCCATCAACTGCTCCAGGGTGCCGGCCGGCACCACGGTGTCGAAGTGAAGCTCGCTTAGTGCCGCGCGCAGCACCTTCTCATCGAGGGTGGCGCCATTGGCGTGGCTCAGCCCCGCGGCGACAAGCTTCACGCGTTCGTTCTTCTTCGCGGCGTTCAACGTGTCAATGGAACGCTGATTTGCTTCCAGCAACCGACGTACGCTCTGCGGGTGTTCGGTGCTGAACCGCTGGGAGACCACGAGCATGGTGGTGGGAAACTTGCCCTCCGGCCACAGCTGAGCCTCGTCGAGCAGTCGGTGGGCATCATAGTTCTCCACCAGTAGCGAAGCGTAGGGCTCGGGCAGCCAGGCCCCGTCCACGGCCCCGCGGGCGAAGAGCTGCGGGACGGTCCCGTTACTGCTCGGGGTCACCGTGGTGCTTTCGCTCAGTCCCTGCTCGGCAAGGAAGTTGCGCAGAGCCACGTCCTGGGTGCCGCCATACTGCGGGCTGGCCAGATTCTTTCCGGCCAGTTGGGACACCTCGGTGATGTCCTTCGACACCACCAAGCTGGCCCCACCCGTGGTGGCTCCGGCGATGACCTGCAGTGAGTTACCGCCGCTGGAGAGATAGCTGGTCAGGGCCGGGCTAGGCCCTATGTAGGCGGCATCCAGTGCGCCGCTGTTCAAGGCTTCCACGGCGGCCGGACCGGCATTGAACACCTCGGTGGCCAGCTGCGTACCATCGGCCTGCAGGCTCTGGGAGATGAGCCCTTGCTCAACACCCACCAACGCCGGGGCGTGGGTGGCGTTGGCGAAGTAGCCCAAGCGCACGCTCGCCGCCGGGCCCTGATCGGCATTGGCTGCCACCGACTGGGGTTCGGGCACGAACGCGGTCAGCACGGCCGTGGCCGCCACCAGTGCGACGAGCACCGGGGCCAGCCAGCGGCTTGCCCGCCGTCCGGATCCGCTACCCGCCGGGTGCAGCCGTAGCCTACCGGCGCGTGGTTCAGGCTGCGACATGACGGTCCTGGACGAACCCGGCGGCCAGCGTGGTGCCGTCGACCGGGTCGATGAGCAGGAACGATCCACCGGTACGGCTGCTGGCATACGCTTCGGCGGCCAGGGCCGAGGCGGTCCGCACGCTCAGCCGGCCCAGGTCGTTCAGCTGCAGCGACTCGGCGGGGCGGGTGGAATAATCCAGCACATCCAGTACGTGCTCGATCCCGGAGATCTTTGCCTGAGTCACCTTGGTGCCGTGCTTGATCAGCACCCGGTCCCCGGAACGCAAGGTGCGTTCGGCCAGCACGCAGACCTCGGCGCTGAGCTCCTTGCTCGGCTCCGGCAGCGCCCCGGCCACGATGGTGTCGCCGCGGGCGATGTCGATCTCATCGGCCAGTTCCAGGACGATGGCCTCCCCCGCTTCGGCGCTGGCGGCCGGACCGTTGACGGTGTGGATTCCAGCGATCTGGCTCTGCGCCGGGCGGCCGTTGGAAAGCAGGCTCACGTTGTCGCCCACATTCAGCGTTCCACCGGCGAGGGTGCCGGCGTACCCACGGAAGTCCCGGTAGGCCTCGGCGTCCAGCCCCGGGGCCAGAGCACCCTGCGGGCGGATCACATACTGAACGTCCAGGCGCGGCAAGTGCTCCTGCACATGCTCCGATGGTTCGATCGCTTCGAGGAGCCCCAGTAGGGTCGGGCCCTCGTACCAAGGGCTCTGCGCCCCTGGCTCGACCACGTTCTGCCCACCCAAGGCGCTCAGCGGGATGGTGTGAATACGCGCCAAGCCGAGCTGGTTTGCCAGCGCCTCGATGTCGGCGACGATCGCGCTAAATTGCTGCTCGTCCCAGTCGATGAGGTCCATCTTGTTCACGGCAACGACAACCTGCGGCACGCGCAGCAGGGCGAGCACACCCAAGTGACGGCGGGTCTGTTCGAGCACGCCATTGCGGGCGTCCACGAGGACCACGGCGACATCGGCGGTGGAAGCGCCGGTGACGGTGTTGCGGGTGTACTGCACGTGGCCGGGGCAGTCGGCGAGGATGTAGGAGCGGGTATCGGTCGAGAAGTAGCGGTAGGCCACGTCGATGGTGATGCCCTGCTCGCGTTCGGCACGTAGCCCGTCGGTCAGCAGTGCCAGGTCAAGAGCCGGTACCTCACCGCCGAAGCCACGTTCGGTGCTGGTGCGGGTCAGCTCATCCAGCGAATCGGCCAAGATGGCCTTCGAGTCGTGCAACAGGCGGCCGACCAGGGTGGACTTGCCGTCATCTACCGAGCCGGCGGTTGCAATACGCAGAAGTGTGTGCGGCATTTTAGAAGTACCCTTCCTTCTTGCGGTCTTCCATGGCCGCGGATGAAATTCGGTCATCGGCGCGGGTGGCGCCGCGTTCGGTGAGCGTGGACAGTGCGAGTTCCGCGCGCACCTTTTCGATGGTGTCGGCTTCGGAGGCCACGGCCCCGGTGCAGGAGGCATCACCCACGGTGCGGTAGCGCACCCGGCGGATGGTGACCGGCTCGTCCTCGGTGGGCTGGCTCACCGGGGTGACCGCGCGCAGCATGCCGTCGCGTTCGAAGACCTGGCGGGCGTGGGCGAAGTAGATCGGCGGCAGCTGGATCTCTTCGCGTTCGATGTAGGCCCAGATATCGGCTTCGGTCCAGTTGGAGATCGGGAAGGCGCGCACATGCCAGCCCGGCTCGTGGCGACCGTTATACAGGTTCCACACCTCCGGACGCTGGTTGCGCGGGTCCCATCCCCCGAACTCGTCGCGTAGCGACAGGATGCGCTCCTTGGCGCGTGCCTTGTCCTCGTCGCGCCGCGCCCCACCGAAGAGCACGTCGAAACCGTGGGCTTCGATGGTGTCCAGTAACACGCGGGTCTGTAGCAGGTTGCGGGTGCCGTCGGCACGCTCGGACAGTCGGCCGTCGTCGATGTAGTCCTGCACGGAGCCAACCACGAGGTTCAGCCCGTAGCGTTCCACGGCGGCGTCACGGAAGGCGATAACCTCCCCGAAGTTGTGCCCGGTATCCACGTGTACAACCGGGATCGGAACGCGGGCCGGGGCAACGGCCTTGGCTAGCAGGTGGAGCACCACCACGGAGTCCTTGCCGCCGGAGAAGAGCAACGCGGGCTTTTCGTGTTCGGCAAGTACTTCGCGGATGATGTGGATGGATTCGGCCTCGAGTGCGTCGAGCACGCTGCGCTCGGCGCGGGTGGGAGCAAGAGTTTGTGCGGTCATGGTGTTTCTCCCTTTCCTAGAGGTGGATTCCGCATTCGGTTTTCGACAGCCCGGCCCAGCGCCCGGAGCGTGGGTCTTCGCCGGGGGCCACCGGACGGGTGCAGGGCTGGCAACCGATGGACGGGTAGCCGTGGGCCAGCAGCAGGTTCACCGGCACTTGATGCTCTCCGGCGTAGCCGACCAGCTCGTCGAAGCTCCAGGTGGCGACCGGATTGAACTTGATCAGCCCATGCGCCTCGTCGAAGGTCACCACCGGGGTGTTGGTGCGGGTGGGTGCTTCTTCACGGCGGACTCCGGTGAACCACGCCGAGTACCCGGAGAGCGCCTTCTTCAGCGGGTCCATCTTGCGCATCTGGCAGCAGGCGGCGGCGTCGCGGGCGAACAGGTCCTTACCGTACTTCTCGTCCTGTTCGGCCACGGTTAGTTCCGGTAGCACGTCGATGACGCGCACCGGCAGCTTCGCGGCCACTTCATCGCGGGTGAAGTGCGTTTCGGCGAAGTGGTAGCCGGTCTCGAGGAACAGCACGTCCACGTCGGGAAATTCTTCGGACACCAGCGCCGGCAGGACGGCATCGGCCATCGAGCAGGCCACGGCGACCTCACGCACGGAGAGGTGCTTGGCGGCGAAGGCGATCACCTCGGCGGCGGTGGCGTCCCAATCCAGTTCGGCGGCGCCCAGTTCGGCGATCTGACGCAACTCGGCTTCGCTTCGGGTGGTGGTGCTCATACCAGTTCCTCCTCGTCGACTCGGTGGGCCCAGGCGGCGAAGGACTCGCCTTCCTGGGAGCTTTCCCCGTAGCGTTGCACCACGCGTTCGACGTAGTCGGGGATCTTATCTGCTTCGACCTTCAGGCCGCGTACGGTGCGTCCCAGTGATGCCTCTCCGTCTTCGGAACCGGCCAGGGTGCCACCGAGGTGGACTTGGAATCCGGACACCTGTTCGCCGGCATCATTGGTGATCAGCTGGCCCTTGAGCCCGATATCGGCGGTTTGGATACGGGCACAGGAGTTCGGGCAGCCGTTGACGTGCAGCGAGAGTTTCTTGGGCAGCTTCCCGGTGGCGTCGGCCAAGCGGGATTCGATTTCGCGAACCGCGCCGGCCGCGGTGTCCTTGGTGTCCACGATGGCCAGCTTGCAGAACTCGATGCCGGTGCAGGCGATGGCCGAGCGGGCCAGCAGTCCAGGGTTCGCTTCCAGCCCCAGCTCGCGGGCACCGGCGATGAAGGACTCCACCTGCTCGCCGGGCAGATCCAGGACGACGACCTTCTGGTGCGGGGTGGCACGCAAGCGCTGGGAACCGTGCGCCTCGGCCAACTGGGCGAGGCGGGTGAGGATGGTGCCGGAGACGCGACCCACCAGTGGGGTCAGGCCAACGTAGAAGTTCCCGTCCTTCTGCTCATGCACCCCGGAGTGGTCTCCGGCCTCGGTAGGCTGCGGGGCGGGCGGACCGTCGGGTAGGGCGTAGCCCAGGTACTCGTCCTGCAGAATCTGACGGAACTTTTCCGGTCCCCAGTCGGCCAGCAGGAACTTCAGGCGGGCGCGGTTACGCAAGCGGCGGAAGCCGTAGTCACGGAAGATCGAGACGACGCCCTCCCACACCTCGGCGGCGCGTTCCTGGCTGACGAAGACGCCGAGGCGTTCGGCTAGGCGTGGGGCCGCGGACAGCCCGCCACCGACCCAGAGGTCGTAGCCGACACCCAGCTCGGGGTGCTCCACGCCGACCAGTGCGATGTCGTTGATTTCATGCACCACGTCCTGGCTGGGGTGCCCGGTGATGGCGGATTTGAACTTGCGCGGCAGGTTCGAGAATTCCGGGTTGCCGATATAGCGGGCAGCGATGTCGCGGATGACCGGGGTCGGGTCGATCAGCTCGTCCTTGGCGATGCCGGCCACCGGGGAACCGAGGATGACGCGCGGCACGTCGCCGCAGGCCTCGGTGGTGCTCAACCCCACGGCCTCGAGTCGGTTCCAGATTTCGGGAACATCCACCACGTCGATCCAGTGCAGCTGGATGTTCTGGCGGTCGGTGAAGTCGGCGGTATCGCGACCGAACTCGGTGGAGATCTCGCCAATAACGCGCAGTTGCTCGGTGCTCAGCGCCCCGCCGTCGATGCGCACGCGCAGCATGAAGTACTTGTCTTCGAGCTCGTGCGGTTCGAGGCTAGCGGTTTTGCCGCCCGGGATCCCCTGAGCGCGCTGGGTGTACAGCCCCCACCAGCGGAACCGCCCGTGCAGGTCATCCTTGGTGATGGAGTCGAATCCCTGCTTGGAGTAGACCTGCTCAATGCGCTGGCGCACATTCAGCCCGTCATCGGCCTGCTTGAATTCCTCGTTGGCGTTGAGCGGGGTCTTGCCGTCGACCTTCCATTGTCCGTTGGGCTTCGCCGCGCGCCGGGTGGCTCGGGTGGGTGTGGTGGTTTGCGTCATGTCTGCCAGCGTAGGCGCCCACCCCGGAGGCAAACCAAGCCCAAAGGACTTCTAGAGCCCGATTACTTCGCACTGGTCAACATCGTCATTTTTCGTCATCTAAGAGGACCTCTACAAGGGCCTGCTGGGCCCTTTCGGCGAAACATTGCGCAATGTTTGCGTCAGGTAACAGGGGACTTGTCACAACCCATGCCTCCGTGCTGCGCAGCTTATTTTGGAAGTATCCCTCCGCCAGCAGGACGCTGAGCAGCAAGACCTTCTCCCCTGTCGCCGCGCGCACCACCTCCCCCGCTTCGGGCTTGGCGCCGGCGCAATAGGCCACCGCCACCTCGCGGTTCAGTTCCTCCCCGAGTCGCTGCGCGAGCGTTTGAATCTGTTCTTGCCCAATGCGCATCCGGGTGCCTGCGGCGGCCAACACCACGGTCTCTGCCTGCTCGAGATGCGCGGCGGCACGGTCGGCGAGCACTCGGACCAGTTCGGTCCCGGTGGCCAGCACTCCGGCCACCACGGCACGCGGGTGGCTGGCGGCGGCCTGCGCGAAGTCCTCGGTGGTGTGAAAGCCGTCGGCGACCAGCAGGGGCACGAGGACCACCGCTTCTTCGCGCGGGAGCGCATCGAGCACCTCGGGCAGGCGTGGTTGTTGCACGTCTACGTAGGCCTCATGCCAGCGCAGGTCGACCCCGTCGGGGACCGGGAAGGTCGTGGCGATTTGTTCGCGCAGTTCGTTGATCTGCGCTTGGCCAATCTGGCTGTCGGTTCCGTGGCTGGCGGCGATAATGTGCACGGTTTGCATCGGCGGGTTCCCTTACTGACTAGTGCTTGCGCACAAGCTTGTGATTGGCTGCTTGGGCTTGCGGACGGATGACGATCTCGTCGAGATTCACATGGTGTGGCAGCGAAACTGCATAGCGGATTACCTCGGCCACATCCTCGGCCAGCAACGGCTCGTCCACGCCGGCATAGACCTTGGCGGCGGCTGAAGCATCCCCGAGACGTCGAAGGGCGAATTCTTCGGTTTGCACCAGTCCGGGCAGCACCTCGATGACGCGGATTCCGTGCTCTACCTCCTCCAGACGCAGTGCTTGGGTCAGTGCCCGCTGGGCCGATTTCGCCGCGTTGTAGCCGCTGCCTCCTTCATAGCTGGCTAGGGCGGCGGTGGAGGTCACGTTCAGGATGGTGCCTTGATTGGCGCGCAACTGCGGAAGGAGCGCACGAGTTAGACGCATCGTGCCCATCACATTGGCCTGGAACATGAACTCCCAGTCCGCGTCCTTGGCCTCGGCTAGGTAGTCGGTGCCGCGCGCCCCTCCGGCACAGTTCACGAGGGTGTCCACGCCGGGACCCTCTTGGAGTCCGGCGAGAAGCTCGTCGATGTCGGATTGCACGCTTACGTCGGCGGTCAGGGGCACCGCACCGGTTTCCTCGGCCAGCGCGTGCAGCCGTTCGGCGCGTCGGGCTACGGCGTAAACGGTCCAGCCGTCGGCGCGAAGCGCGCGAACGATGGCTTGGCCAATGCCGCTAGAGGCCCCGGTGACGAGGGCGGAACGTGACTTTGAGGTGGAGGCGTCGATAGTCATGTTCCCACTGTAGAACCTTGTCACAGCCCTGCGTTAGGTTATGAAGCCTTTACCGAGCCGCGTCACCGCGGTGCCGGCTGCGGGCTTCGGGTTCAACTGGCAAGCGGTTTACCTGCCGATACGGAACGGCGTGGTGGCGGTGGGGCCCAAGACAGATACCCGGCGACGGACAGCGCGGCCGTGCCGCACAAAGTAAGGAAATATCCGGCAGATGAGGCATCGACCCCGCTGGTATCAAAGGCATCGGCCAAGCCCATACTCATCGCGAAACTCGCAAACCAGAGGAAGAACGCTTGGGCGCCAATCAACAGACCGCCGACGATGAGCCAACCCCGCATCGTACCGGGCGCGACACGCCAGCGGCATACCGCACCGATTGCCACGAGCGCGGCACACACCGGCCAGCAACCAGCCCAGATGAACATCTCCATCGCACCCGAACGCTCGCCGGCCACGGATAACTGTCTGTAGATCTGATCCAGACTCAGGCGCGGCACCTTGGCCTGCGGATTCCAGCGCAATACGTGAAGCAAGCCCACGGTTGAAACACCAATGCTCAGTAGCACCAGCAGCAGGCCCCCACAAAGTTGCACACCAGTCCGCAGGGTCACCGCGTGACGTGGTGGCCGCTGCGCGGTGAGGCTACCAAACAACACACCAATCGCACACAGCGCGACCACCCCATATCCCACCGCCATGTATGCAGTAAGTAGGACGATCACACCGACGAACAGTAGCACCGCGGCCCATGTGGGTAGCTGCAATCTGACCCGGCTACGGCCCAGCCGGTAGAACATGATCTGAACTGCTCCGAGAACCAGGAACGCGGCACCGAGTAGTGCCAGTATCCGGCCAAGGAGCGCCGCCACCGAGAACAGCTGTTGGCCGGTCGCGAGCGTGGCAGGTTCAAGGTCGAACCCTCCAAAGAGCACAAAGATAAATCCCCATGGCAGGAGGGAGGCGGCTAGGGCCGCGGTCCGCCACACACGGCGCGTTGCCCAGCGCTCTAGTTCCGCCCCGGGGTCGATCGGGCGCACCCGGTCAAGGGTCAGGGCCGCGAACAACGCCCGGCAGAGGATCCTGAACTGGGCGAAGCCACCGCTGCCAGCAGGCGGCGCCGCCGCCTTCCAGTGGGCGATAAATCGCTGTCGCTGTACCGCGGGAACAAGCCAGCTGATTGCTTTCAATAGACCTTGCCGTGGCACCCCGTTCATGCCCGAGCCCCAGCACACCAGGGGCTACCGGCAGCACGAGTACCGTGGGCACTGATCTCGGCCACGCGGCAGTGCCGTGCCTGATGCGGGTCTGCCTCCGCGCCGTTCACCGACACCCAGTCCCGCACACTGCGGTGATCGCCTGCCGCATGCCCATGCTCCCCGCCTGGGTGTGAGTCCTCGACCAAAGCCCGTCCCCACACCGGCGACTCGGGATGTTTGAGCATGTCAGGTCGCAGGCGCGGCGTTTCGGTCACGTGAGATAGGGGCTTCATGGCCCCATCCTAGCGATCCGCGTCAGCTCCGCATGGGATGTTGGCGCACCCGGAACCAATCCAGCGCGGCACGCACCGGCAGTATTCGACATAGCTTCTTCCGTGCAAGGACCGCAATGCTTGCTCCTCGGCGGGTATCTGCGCCCGATCCAGCCATTCGGCCAGTAGGGCGGTGGGCACCTGTGCCAGTAACCCTCCTCGCCATAGTCCGTGGGCCGCGACGCAACATACCAAACCCAAATACATCGGGTTGCGCGAGATGGCATAGGGGCCATCTGCAACCAGCTGCGTGCCACGCTCTGGATGAAGCGGATTCACGGTGGTGTGTGCGGCACGGAATCGGCGTTCGCTCAGCGCGCCGAGTCTCACTCCAGCACCCAGAAGGCCCACTGCAAAGGCTCGGCGCACCATTCCGCCGCGCGCCGGTCGCGTCAGAAAATACTGAGCCAGCAACGCCCCGGCCGCGACGGCCGGTGGCGGTATGCGAGGTGCCGTGACGATACCCATATCTGTGATGCTACGCCGCCACAGGCGCCTTGTTAACGGACGCATCGATCAGCGTTCGAGCGTGTGGCGCTTTCCTCAGCGACCGCCGGTTCCCGGTGGTGAGGTGGGGGTCGAAAACATGAAAGAATATGTGTATGGCAGAAGAAAACTTGGGCACAGACACGCCCGTCACGGTTTCGGTTCCCGACAAGCCCGCATTGGAAGGCCTCGAGGAACGTCTTTCGTCCCGGTGGCGCACCGAGGGCACCTATCACTTCAACGAGGACACCACCCGCGAAGCGGTGTACTCCATCGACACTCCCCCACCAACGGCATCCGGCTCGTTGCACGTGGGCCACATGTTCTCCTACACCCAGACCGACGTGTTGGCGCGCTACCAGCGCATGAGCGGTAAGAACGTGTTCTACCCGTTGGGCTGGGATGACAACGGACTTCCTACCGAACGCCGCGTCCAGAACTACTACGGCGTGCGCTGCGATCCGACCAAGCCGTACATCGAAGGCTACCGCCCGCCGGAGAAGCCAGCGAAGAACCAGCGTGACTGGGACGTTATTGGCCGCAAAAACTTCATCGAGCTCTGCGAAGAGCTGGCCGTCGAAGACGAGAAGGTCTTCGAACAGCTCTTCACCACACTGGGTCTGTCCGTTGACTGGAATATGACCTACCGGACCATCGACGACACCTCGCGTGCGGTCTCACAGCGCGCCTTCCTGCAGAATCTGGCCGATGGCGACGCCTACATGGCCGAGGCCCCGACCCTGTGGGATGTCACTTTCCGTACCGCGGTCGCCCAGGCTGAACTCGAAGACCGCGAGATGCCCGGCGCTTACTACCGTTACCCGTTCAGCACCGCCGAGGGCGAACAGGTCTTCATCGAGACCACCCGCCCCGAGTTGCTGGCCGCCTGCGCCGCCTTGGTCGCACACCCGGATGACGAGCGTTACCAGCACCTGTTCGGCAAGACCGTCATTTCCCCGCTCTTCGGCGTTGAGGTGACCGTCCATGCCCACCCGTTGGCTCAGGCCGATAAGGGGTCGGGTATCGCGATGGTCTGTACCTTCGGTGACCTCACCGACGTGACCTGGTGGCGCGAACTGCAGCTGCCAACCCGCGCCATCATCGGCCGCGACGGCCGTCTGCTGGCTGATACCCCCGAGTGGATCACCAGCGCTGCCGGCGCCGAGGCCTACGCCCAGATTTCCGGTAAGACGGTGTTCTCCGCCAAGGAAACCGTGGTCGAGCTGCTTAGCGAAGCCAACCTGCTCGATGGCGAACCGAAGAAAATCTCCCGCCCGGTGAACTTCTTCGAAAAGGGCGACAAGCCCCTAGAGATCGTCACCTCACGCCAGTGGTACATCCGTAATGGTGGGCGCGACGAGGATCGCCGCAAGACCATGATTGCCCGCGGTGAACAGATCGACTTCCACCCCTCGTTCATGCGCTCGCGCTACGAAAACTGGGTGTCCGGTCTCAACGGTGACTGGCTGGTCTCCCGCCAGCGCTTCTTCGGCGTCCCGGTACCGGTGTGGTACCAGGTGGACGAGCATGGCGAGCCGAACTATGACGCACCGATCTTGCCAACGTTCGATCAGCTTCCGGTCGACCCGGCAGCCGACGCTCCGGCCGGTTACACCGAGGATCAGCGCGGTGTGGCAGGCGGATTCATCGGTGACGCCGATGTGCTCGATACCTGGGCAACCAGCTCGCTTACCCCGCAGATCGTGGGTCGCTGGGGCCGTGACGACGAGTTCTTCTCGAAGGTGTACCCCTTCGACCTGCGCCCGCAGGGCCACGACATCATCCGCACCTGGCTATTCTCCACGGCGGTGCGTGCCGATGCCTTGCACGGCAATGCCCCGTGGAAGCATGCCGCGATCTCCGGTTGGATTCTCGATCCGGATCGTAAGAAGATGTCCAAGTCCAAGGGCAACGTTGTGGTCCCCAATGACGTACTGGAGCAGTTTGGAGCCGACGCGGTGCGCTATTGGGCGGCCAGCGCCAAGCTCGGCGCCGATACGGCCTACGAGGTTGCGCAGATGAAGATCGGTCGCCGTCTGGCGATCAAGATTCTCAATGCGTCGAAGTTTGTACTGAATCTGGGGGCCACGCAGGCCGACGTGCTCTCCGGCGACGGTTCGGCCGTGGTCAATGGGATGGACCGCTCGCTATTGGTGAGGCTCTCGGCGGTCATCGAAGATGCCCAGCGCGCCTTCGAGAACTATGACTACGCGCGAGCCTTGGATATCACTGAATCCTTCTTCTGGTCCTTCACCGATGACTACGTCGAACTAGTCAAGGATCGTGCCTACGGTGGGCACGGCGAGGCGGAGAAGGCTAGTGCGCTGGCTACCTTGGCCACCACGTTGGACGCTGTACTGCGCCTCTTCGCCCCGTTCCTGCCCTTCGCCACCGAAGAGGTTTGGGGCTGGTGGCGCGCCGGTTCCGTACACCGCGCCAACTGGCCCAGCGCACAGCACCTTGCCGGTGCCATCGAAGGTGCCGATGCAGGCATACTACCCACCGTGGGTCTGGCCCTGTCGGGTATTCGCAAGGCGAAGTCCGATGCGAAGGTCAAGCAGCGCACCGAGGTACTCAACGGTGAGATTCATGGTTCGGCCGCACAGCTCGAACAGTTGAACGCTGGTTTCGAGGACCTGAAGTCGGCGGCGAACGCGCGTGAGCTGTCGCTGCACGAGTCGAGTGAGGAGCTGAGCGTTCGCAACGTTGAGCTCGCACCGGCCGAGGACGCCTCCTAGCCGCAGGTAGCAAAGACTGATGCCCGGGTTCCCTAGGGAACCCGGGCATCAGTCTTTAATGAACTCGACTGTCGAGGAGGCGTTCAGCCTTAGTTCTGTGCGTCCTGGTAAGCCTGCTCGATTGCAGTGCCCCAGTACGGGCCAAACATGGTGTTGCGGATGCCGTTGTAACCGAAGCTGTTCACGGAGTTCTGGTAACCGTTCGAACCGCTACCGATGAACCATGGGCCGCCCGAAGAACCACCGGTCATGTCGCAAGGGATGCCTTGGGACTGGCTCTGACCGTACGGGTCGGGGGTAGCCGAACCGTAGCAGGAGTGCAGGGTTTCACCGTTGAACGGGTAGGCTGCCGGGTAGCCGAAGGCGGTGTAGGTCAGTCCGCGAGCCTGGTTGAAGGCCACGCCGGAGGCGCCGACGCGATCGGTCAGGCTCACTCCGCTACCGTCCGAGACCACGGCGAAGCCGGTGTCGTAGGTGATGTCCCCGTCATTGCTCCACTGCGTGGTGGTGACCAGCTCGGTGGCAGCGTAGGTGCCGTACGGGGTGTTGCCGTTTTCGTAGGCAGGGGCGAAGATCCAGCGCGTAGCGAAAGCTCCCGGCCCCTCGTTCAGGCAGTGCCCGGCGGTCGAGACGGTGGATTCGTTGGCCGAAACTACGGCGTTGCCCGAGCAAACGTAGTCCTGGCCGCCCAGCGTGAAGAAGACCTTACCAATGTGCGAGACCGGGGAAACAGCGTTGTTCTTGGACGGCTTGCCCTTGCGGATCGCCTGCTTCTCGGCTTTTTCACCGGCGATCTTGCTGGGCTGTCCCACCTTGATGCCATTGCTCGAAGCCGACTTGCCGCGAGTCAACGCATCGGCGCTCTTGGCCGCCTTCATGCGTTCCGGGGTCCAGTAGTCCAGCGCCGATTCGGCCTGGCTCTTCGAGATTTCCTGAGATTCGATCTGCTGGTTTTCCACCACAGGTGCGGCCGAAGCCACGGGTGCGGTACCTGCCGCCAACAGTCCTGCCAGCATGGTTGCCGCCAGCAGGGACTTGCGACGGCCTGCCTTGGCCAATCGGTTCTGCTTTGAACCAAGTTGCACGGTAGTTCTCCTCATCCGGCGACCACTACGTCGCCCTCGAAACTGTGTGCCGTAGCACTCGTGGGACACAGTCAAGCACATACTTCACAACCGCACTAGTACTTTGTTCCAAGCAATTTCGCGGATGAGAACTTGAGGTGACAAGTAGTTATGAAAAGAACATCCAGTGATGCTTAATTATTCAACACCACTGAGTGAGCGAGCGGCACGGCAAGTATCTACCGTCCATAGAGGAGCCTGAAACAGATGATTCATAGATTGACCTAGGAAAATGTGAGCCACGCAACTTTGAAACTAGTTACCGCCCAGTAGGTGAATCGGGTGGCGGAAAATCTGAAAGAAAATAGGCGCGCTACGCCGGTGCGACCAGATGGTATCCAGAAAAATTTTTATAGACCTTCGTAGCGCTTCGTAAAAGTCGCCCGGTGACGTGGGCAGTTCGGTATACCGTCTGGCCTGTGCGGGCACGAAAATGCCCGCCCGACCACACTGCCTCTACCGCCGAAGACGGTAGGAGTGTGGCCGGACGGGCTAACTGCCGCCTAACAAGGGTTACTCGAAGGTCGGCGACTCCGTGCGCGTGCGCTTGAGCTCAAAGAAGTACGGGAAGGAAGCGAGTTCAGCCGACGCATCAAATAGGCGTCCTGCGTCCTCGCCGGTGGGCACACGGGTGATGACCGGCCCAAAGAAGGCCACGCCATCTACGGCCACGATCGGCGTGCCGACGTCTTGACCGACCTTTGAGATGCCAGCCTCGTGGCTCTCGCGCAGCTTCGCATCATAGGCGTCGGTATCCGCAGCCTCGGCAAGCTCCGCTGGAAGCCCCACCTGCTCCAATGCTCGGGCAATCACCTCGGCGCGATCTTCGAGCTGCTCGTGATGGAAAAGCTCGCCCATGGCCGTGTAGAGACCGTCGGTAACCGAGGCTCCATGGTCGGCGATGGCCTTGGTGATCACACGCACCGGGCCCCAGGAACGGTCCATTTTCTCGCGGTAGTCAGCCGGGAGCTCACGCCCGTCGTTAAGCATCGACAGGCTCATCACATGCCAGGTGACATCAATGTCACGAACCTTCTGGACCTCTTTGATCCAGCGGCTCGTGGCCCAGGCGAAAGGACAAATCGGATCGAACCAAAAATCAACGTGTTTGCGCTCGGCCACTGACCGGACCTACTTTCTGGGTTAGGGTGACGGAAAACTATGCGGACTTCTGATTGCGTTTCGCGGCCAACTCATGGGTGAGCATAACCGGCTCGGCGCCCTCTAGGACGGTCTCGCGCGAGATCACAACCTCGGCAACGTCCTCCCGGCTAGGCAGGTCAAACATGATGCCGCCGAGGGTTTCTTCGAGAATGGAACGCAAACCGCGCGCTCCGGTCTCGCGTTCAATGGCCTTCTCCGCAATGGCCTCCAGGGCGCCCGCGTCGAAGGAGAGTTGCACTCCGTCCATCTGGAACATCTTTTGATACTGCTTGACCAGGGCGTTGCGCGGCTCGGTGAGCACGCGAACCAAGGCATCGCGATCCAAATGTTCGACCGTGGTGATCACCGGAAGACGACCAATGAATTCTGGGATCAAACCAAACTTCAGAAGGTCTTCGGGACGCACATCGGAGTACGAAGGGGTCTCGGATTTGATGGCGGTGAGCGGCGCACCGAATCCAATGCCCTTTCGGCCCGCGCGGCTCGAGATAATCTCTTCGAGTCCAGCGAAAGCTCCGGCAACGATGAAGAGAATGTTGGTGGTATCCAACTGGAGAAAATCTTGATGTGGGTGCTTGCGTCCACCCTGCGGAGGAACCGCGGCGACCGTCCCCTCGAGGATTTTCAGCAGGGCCTGCTGCACGCCTTCACCGGAGACATCGCGAGTAATCGATGGGTTTTCGCTCTTGCGCGAAATCTTGTCGATTTCATCGATATAGATGATGCCGGTTTCGGCCCGCTTGACGTCGTAGTCGGCGGCCTGAATCAATTTCAGCAGAATGTTCTCAACGTCTTCACCGACATATCCGGCCTCGGTGAGGCTGGTCGCGTCGGCCACGGCGAAGGGAACGTTCAGTTTCCGGGCTAGAGACTGCGCCAAATAGGTCTTACCGCAACCCGTCGGGCCGATCATCATGATATTTGACTTGGAAACCTCAACCTCTGACAGCGGATCGTCATTAGTCAAGGCGGCGACGGGAGCCTTATCCGGGGACCCGTGGATGCGCTTGTAGTGGTTGTACACCGCCACCGACAGAGCGCGCTTGGCATTCTCCTGGCCGATGACATATTCCTGGAGAGAATCGAAGATCTCGCGGGGCTTCGGGAGGGTAAAGTCTTCGGCGACCTGCTCTTCGGCGAACTCCTCGGCAATGATCTCATTGCATAGTTCGATGCACTCGGTGCAGATGTAGACCCCGTGGCCTGCAATCAACTTCTTCACTTGCTTCTGGCTCTTTCCGCAGAAAGAACATTTCAGCAGATCCGAGCCTTCGCCCATTCGTGCCATAGCACTAATCTCCCATTGTTGGATTGCCGTGGACTCCCCCTCATTCTAAATCAGGAGATCCCCAAATTAGCCGAAGATGGCATGAAGCCGACAACCCGCGCGCCCCTTCACGGGGTCGCAGGTTGCCGGCAATCAGCTACTCGACAGCGTGTGCGTCGCTAATCGTGCCTAGTGGCCCAGCTGCGCGCGGTTCAACTTACGCGGGGTCAGCACCTCGTCGACGATGCCGTAGGCCTTTGCTTCTTCCGCCGTCATGTACAGATCACGCTCTACGTCATTGCCCACCTTGGACACTTCCTGGCCGGTGTGATCGGAGATGGTCTTTTCCATCCATTCGCGCATGCGCATGACTTCTTCGGCCTGAATCTGCAGGTCGGTTGCCGTGCCACGTTCGCCGCCGCCCATAGCCGGCTGGTGGATCAGCACGCGGGCGTTCGGCAGGGCCAGACGCTTGCCCGGGGTACCGGCGGCCAAGAGCACGGCGGCGGCCGAAGCTGCCTGACCGAGGCAGACCGTCTGCACCTCTGGACGGATGAACTGAATGGTGTCGTAGATAGCCGTCATCGCGGTGAACGAGCCACCGGGCGAGTTGATGTACAGGGTGACATCGCGCTCCGGGTCCATGGATTCGAGCACCAACAGCTGAGCCATGACGTCATCTGCCGAGGCGTCATCAACCTGGGCTCCGAGGAAGATGATGCGATCTTCGAAGAGCTTCGCGTAGGGGTCCTGGCGCTTGAAACCGTACGGGGTACGCTCCTCAAACTGCGGCAGGATGTAGCGTGCGGAGGGCATTGCGCCGGCGGTGGCTTCCTGATTGAAGTACATGGTTTCTCCTTGAAATTCTGCGTTCGGTGGTGGGTGCAGGCGGTTGTTACTTGTTGCCGACTCCGCCGCCACCGGTCACCGAACCGGCATGCTGGGCAATCTGGTCAAAGAAGCCGTATTCCAGGCCTTCCTCCGCGGTGAACCACTTATCGCGCTGGTTATCCAACAGAATCTGCTCGACGGTCTGGCCGGTCTGCTCCGCGGTCAGCTCGCTCATAACCTTCTTCATGTGCATGATCAGTTCGGCCTGAATCTTGATGTCCGAGGCCGTGCCGCCGATACCACCGGATGGCTGGTGCATCAGAATACGAGCGTTCGGGGTCGCGAAACGCTTGCCCGGAGTACCCGAGGAGAGCAGGAACTGCCCCATGGAAGCTGCCAGACCGGTTGCCACGGTCACCACATCGTTCGGAATGAACTTCATGGTGTCGTAGATGGCCATGCCCGCGGTGATCGAGCCACCCGGCGAGTTGATGTACAGGTAGATGTCCTTCTCCGGGTCCTCTGCGGAGAGCAACAGCAGCTGCGAGCAGATGGCATTGGCGTTCTCGTCGCGGACCTCGGAGCCCAGCCAAATGATGCGCTCCTTGAGCAGCCGGTTGTAGATGTAGTCCTCACGGCTGGCTGCTTCGACGGTAGCCATGGTGGGAGTGCGCGAATCATGTGGCATGTTCTCTACCTCTTCCAAACGTGTAGATCGGATCGTGCAGCTCCCGGCGGAGCCGCAACTTCGAGTGGTTACTTTGAGATTACTGATTTCAACTGGCCCTTGTGGCAATTCATGCCCGGTTTTCGCTCACGGCGCATGAGTGCGCCGAGGGCGAACGACAAAAGTCGCCGGCCCACCCGCGCTGTGCGGGGGTTCCGGCGACTTCTGTTATGTAAGTGTCGGTGACTACTCGGCTGCGACCTCTTCGGCAGCTTCCTCTTCACCGGCTGGCTTCACGAAGGAGCTCAGGTCAACGGTGGCACCGTTGGAGTCGGTGACCACGGCGTACTCGAGGACCTTGGCCAGGGCCTTGCGGCGACGCACCTCGCCGAGCAGCATCGGTACCTGGCCGGCACCGTCGAGCATCTGGGCGAACTGGTTCGGATCCATGCCGTACTGACCGGCGGTCTGCACGATGTAGTCGATCAGCTCGGACTGCTCGACGCCAACCTCTTCGGCCTCGGCGACGGCGTCCAGCACGATCTCGTTCTTGAAGGCACGCTCGGTGTTCTGGCGAACCTCGGTGCGGTGCTCTTCGGTGTCGTGGTCCGCTTCGGCCTGCGGGTTATCGAAGTGCTGCTCGATCTGCTCGTCGATGACGCCAGCCGGAACCGGAACCTCAACGAGCTCGAGGAGCTTGTCCAGCACCAATTCGCGGGCCTCGACACCCTGCTCGACGACCTTGCCCTCGGCGGCGTCCTTGGACAGCGACTCGCGCAGTTCGGCGATGGTGTCGAACTCGGAGGCCAGCTGAGCGAAGTCATCGTTGGCCTCTGGCAGCTCGCGCTGCTTCACGGCAGTGACGACAACCTTGACGGTGGCCGACTGACCGGCGTGCTCGCCGCCTGCCAGGGTGGTCTCGAAGGTGGCGTCCTCACCGGCGGTCAGGCCGGTCAGTGCCTCGTCCATGCCCTCGAGCATGTTGCCCGAACCGATCTGGTAGGACAGACCCTGAGCCGAGTCAACCTCTTCGCCATCGACAGTGGCGGTCAGATCGATGGTCACGAAGGAATCGGCTGCGGCCGGAGCCTCAACCTCCTTCAGGGTGCCGAAACGACCGCGCAGGTCGTCGAGGGCCTTCTCGATGTCCTCGTCGGCAACTTCCTTAGCCTCGACGGTGACCTCGATGCCCTTGTAGTCCGGCAGTTCAACCTTCGGGCGGATGTCCACCTCGAGGGTGAAGACCAGCTGGCCCTCGCCGACGTTCTCCAGGGAAGGCAGTTCGGTGATATCCACCTCGGGACGCGAGAGCGGAGTCAGCTCGTTCTCGACCATGGCCTTCTGGTAGTACTCATTCAGACCCTCGTTCACGGCGGTCTCAATGACGTAGCCGCGGCCGACGCGCTGATCGATCAGGCGGGAAGGAACCTTGCCCTTACGGAAGCCCGGCACCTGAATCTGCTGCGCGATGGTCTTGTATGCCTCGTCGATGCGCGGCTTCAGCTCCTCGTACGGAACCTCGACGGTGAGCTTAACCCGAGTCGGGTTCAGGTTTTCAACGGCGCTCTTCACAGCCTTGTACTCCTGGGTTGTCTAATAATTAGGTCTAATCTGCAAAAAACCCCGCAACATCGTGGTGTTGCGGGGTTGTTCTCCAGAGTCGGGGTGACAGGATTCGAACCTGCGACCTCACGCTCCCAAAGCGCGCGCTCTAGCCAAGCTGAGCTACACCCCGATTAGCAGTGAACAGTCTAACCTGCGCTCTCCTGCATCCACTAATCGTTGTGGCCAGACGATGATCCGCGGACCGCGTCCAAGCCGGTGACCCCTTAGGCTGTGGGTCAAGCCCATGCGATGGCCTCCTCGAGAAACCAACGAGAACCTCGCATGTGTCGGGGTGACAGGATTCGAACCTGCGACCTCACGCTCCCAAAGCGCGCGCTCTAGCCAAGCTGAGCTACACCCCGCGAAATACCTAGTGAATCAAAATATTCACGAAATAGTTCGGTAGTTGTTGTGACCTGTTTCCAGCGAGTCATCCCGCCTGGTCACAAGCATCTAACTTACACGTCACCGCGCACATTTCAAAACTGAACCGCTTCATGGCGCGATTGTGTAATGTACGCCTCACTGTATGGGCGATCCGACGTCGCCCTACGGCCTATAGGTCCGCCCTACGCCACCGCTAGGGGTCAGATGACGGTTAAGGCAAAAGGCCCGGAAGTGAATACTTCCGGGCCTTCAAGCATCTCTGACGATGCCTTCGGAGGGGATGACGGGAATCGAACCCGCGTCATTAGTTTGGAAGACTAAGGCTTTACCATTAAGCTACATCCCCATGTCAGCGGCCTGAACCGCGAACGAGATTCAGTTTAGACCATGTCGCTCACGCCGTGCAAATCGACGGGTTCCCCCGTGCAGTTGCCGAGCGTGAGCGCCATTGGTCCTAGCGGCGGCGTTGGCAGCGCGGGCACCAATACAGCTTGCGCCCGGCAACTTCGGCCAGGCTGACCTGCGCGGCACAGCGGCGGCATTGGCGCCCCTGACGCTGATAGACGTAGTAGGCGTTATCAGGCCATAACGGCAGGCCTGGCTCCCGATCCGCTTCCTCGGTGGTGATGATCTTTCCCTGGCGCACACCGTCCTCCATGAGTGCAACAAGGTCAAACCACAGGGCGCGCACTTTTCGCGCCGAAATGTCATTGGCGGGCCGCTGCGGGTCGAGCCGCTGGCGAAAGAGCACCTCGGCACGGTAGATGTTTCCTACCCCGCTAACCAGCTCCTGGTTCATCAGCGCGGTGCAAATCGGGGTACGTGTGCGCGCTAGCTTTGCCCTGAACTCCGCAAGGCCAGCCTCCAAGAGCGCTTGTGGCTCCGCTTGAATCGCACGCCCCTTGGCGGCATCGAAGTGCGCCGCGGCCGCAACCAGCGGGTCGGGCCCAAGCTTGGCCAACTGCCGTTGCACCTGATCGTGCTCGAGCACCTCGCAGGCGGTCGGCCCACGCAAATCGGCCCATCCATGCTCCGAGACCACGCGCGCACGCACCGCACCGACCGGTTCGGGCGGCCCGGTGTAGGGCTCGGGTGCCGCACTCTGTGAACTTTCGCGCTCCCCCACCCGGCGTGGTGCACCGATAGACGAGGCGCCCCGGAAGTACTCGTCACCGCCGAAGTCGAACGCGCCATACAGCCCAAGGTGCACACGGAGGTACAGGTCGTTGGAGAAGTGGCAGAAGAGTTGCTTGCCCTTGGCGAAGGCGGATTCGAGCACATGGCCATCGATCCGGGCGGCGTCGAGGGCAAAGCGCCCCTGCGGGGAGCTGACGGCCACCGCCTGCCCGCCGAAGACGTCATCCATCTGGCGGGCGAGGCGATGTAGGGAATGTCCTTCAGGCACGGTTAGTCGACGATCTTGCCGGTGGTTTCGTAGGTCGCGATCTTGCCGATGCGGCGCGCATGGCGCTCGGCACCGCTAAATGGCTCGGCCAGGAAGGCCTCGATCAGTTCGGCGGCTTCTTCCACGCTGTGTTGGCGGCCACCGACGGCAATGACATTCGCGTCGTTGTGTTCGCGGGCCAGCTTTGCGGTATCCAGATTCCACGCCAGTGCCGCGCGCACTCCCTCGACCTTGTTGGCCGCGATCTGCTCACCGTTGCCCGAACCGCCGAGCACGATTCCGAGCGCTTCGACTCCGGCGCGCTGATCGGCGACAACAGCCTTAGCGGCGTTCAGGCAGAAGGCCGGGTAGTCGTCTTCCGGGTCATAGGAGGTTGGGCCGTGGTTGACCATCTCGTAGCCCTTGGCGGTGAGGTGCTTGATCAGGTAGTCGGAAAGCTCGAGACCTGCGTGGTCGGTCGCGATATGCACGCGCATGTGGTTGCCCCATTTCATAAGGAGAAGACGGCCAATCAGTGACCGTTCTACTCTAGCGAGTTTGAGGCGTCTCGCGCTCATCGCCGGTCCAGTACTCGGACATTTAGGCGTCCGCGATGGCGCGCTGATGGCACGGGCAGAAGAATCTATGTCGAGGCACTTGCGCGCGATGGGGTTCTCCATGCCACAATTGCAGTGATATTCAATATTTGTTTCACAACTAGTGCGGGTCCCCCGCAGGAAGCCGGAGCATCATGTCTGGAATGAATCTCACCCGCGCCGAGGCCCAAGAGCGTGCCTCGATCATCTCGGTCGAGAGTTACCACGTCGAACTCGATTTGACCCGCGGCGAGCGCGTGTTCACCTCCAAGACCACGGTACGTTTCTCCGCCACCGCTGGGGCCAGCAGCTTCATCGATGCGGTCACCGACACCGTACGCTCGGTAACCCTCAACGGCCAGGAACTCGACGTCGCTGCCATCAACGATGGGACCCGCATCCAGTTGCCCAACCTCGCGGCCGACAACGTGCTGGTCATCGACGCCGATGCCCGCTACATGAACACCGGCGAAGGTTTGCACCGCTTCGTCGACCCGGTCGATGACGAGGTTTACCTCTACACCCAGTTTGAGGTGGCCGACGCCCGTCGCATGTTCGCCGTTTTCGAGCAGCCGGATCTGAAGGCTACCTACCAATTCAGCGTCACCGCCCCGGCACACTGGAACGTCGTGTCCAATTCGCCGACGCCGCAGCCAAGCGAGGCCGGCGAGGCCAAGCGCTGGGACTTCGCCCCGACCCAGCGCATGTCCTGCTACGTCACGGCCCTCATCGCCGGCCCCTACCAGGCGGTACGCGACTCGTTGACCTCCAGCGATGGGCGCACCATCGAACTGGGCGTCTTCGCCCGCTCGTCGCTCATGCAGCACCTCGACGCCGATGAGATCGTGAAGATCACGCGCCAGGGATTCGAATTCTTCGAGAAGAACTTCGGCACCCCCTACCCCTTCGAAAAATACGATCAGCTCTTCGTACCGGAGTTCAACGCCGGCGCCATGGAGAACGCCGGAGCGGTGACCTTCCTCGAGGAATACGTCTTCCGCTCGCGCCCGACTCACGCAATGGTCGAGCGCCGCGCCATCACGATTTTGCACGAACTGGCGCATATGTGGTTCGGCGACCTGGTCACCATGAAGTGGTGGAATGACCTGTGGCTCAACGAGTCCTTCGCCGAATTCATGTCAACCTTGGCGGCCGCGCAGAACACCGAGTTCACCAGCTCCTGGACCACCTTCAACATGCTGGAGAAGAACTGGGCCTACCGCCAGGATCAGCTGCCCAGCACCCACCCGATCGTCGCACCGATCAACGATCTGGAAGACGTCGAGGTCAACTTCGACGGCATCACCTACGCCAAGGGCGCCTCGGTCCTGCGCCAGCTCGTGGCCTTCGTGGGCCAGGAAGAATTCATGGCCGGAGTGCGTGCGTACTTCGCCAAGCACGCCTGGTCCAACACCGAACTGCCCGACCTGCTGCGTGAACTGGAGGCCGCCAGCGGGCGCGACCTGAGCCACTGGGGCGCCGAATGGCTCGAGACCGCCGGCGTCAACACGCTCACCGCCCGCATCGCCGCGGACCAGGACGGAAAGATCACCGACTTCGCCATCGTGCAGCAAGCCGCCGCCGACTACTCCACGCTGCGCCGCCACCGCCTTGCGGTGGGCTTCTATGACCTCGACGCATCCGGCACTTTGGTGCGCACCCACCGTGAAGAGCTCGACATCGACGGGGAACTGACCGAGGTCCCGGCACTCGTGGGCCGCGCCCGCCCGGCGCTAGTGCTCCTGAACGACGACGACCTCACCTACGCGAAGATTCGTCTCGACGAGCAGTCGATGGCCACCGCCATCGAACATCTGAAGTCCTTCGCCGACTCGCTACCGCGCACCCTCGTCTGGAGCGCGGCCTGGGATGCGGTGCGCGACGCCGAGACCGCGGCCAGTGACTACGTGCAGTTGCTGCTGAACAATGTGGGACATGAGGCTGATTCTTCGGTGATCATGGTGCTGCTGCGCCAGCTGAGCACCGCCCTGGATCACTACGTCTCCCGTGAGCATGCCACCGAGCTGGCCGCAACCAGCGCCGAGCGACTCTGGGAACTGGCCTGCGCCGCCGCGGCGGGCTCCGACGCCCAGCTGCAGTTCGTGCGCGCCTTCGCCGCACGTTCACGCACGGCCGAACAGCTGGATCGGGTGGCGGACCTTCGCTCTGGCGCCCACAGCCTGCCCGGCCTGGTGCTCGACACCGATCTCAAGTGGGCGCTGGATATTGCGCTCTCGGCCGGTGGACGAATGGACGAGCAGTCCTTGGCGGCTTCCTTGGCAGCGGACGATACGGCCAAGGGCAAGGCCAGCTGGTACACCGCGTGGGCTGCACAGCCGGTAGCGGCCATCAAGGAGGAGGCCTTCGCACTGGCCACCTCGGGGACCCTGTCCAATGACCAGCAGCAGGCGGTGATCGCCGGCTTCTCCAAGGCCCACGATGACTCGCTAATCTCCGGCTTTGCCGAACGCTACTTCGCGCTGCTGGTCCCCACTTGGGAGACCTTCTCCCACGAGATGGCCAAGCAGATTGTCATCGGCCTCTACCCCGGCAGCGTGGCCAGCGCGGCGGTACTCGAAGCCACCGACGCGTTCCTGCAGGAACTCGGTGACCGGCATCAGGCACTGCGCCGACTGCTCGTCGAAGCCCGCGCGGACGTGGTGCGTTCGCTCGCCGCTCAGGAAGCCGACCAGTCCCGCGTCACCCAGGGCAGCCAGGCCTAGGGCTCGGAAACAACCCGACGGCTTGCCCGCGTAGCGTACGGCGGCTCCTTCACACAGCGGAAGGGGCCGCCGCCGCCTATGCCCACGTAGCGCCTCGAAGATGGAAGAATAGGTGATATGGACGGCACAGAACATCAGTACCGCGTGTCGGTGCACTGGACCGGGAACCTCGGCCAAGGCACCAGCGGGTATCGCGCATACTCCCGTGATCACATAGTCAGCGCCGAAGGCATGCCGACCTTAGCTGGCAGCGCCGACGCAACCTTCCATGGGGCACGTGATCGGTGGAACCCGGAGCAACTTCTGTTGGCGGCGCTGAGCCAATGCCATATGCTCTCGTACCTGCATTTAGCGGTGCTGCACTCGGTCAACGTCAGCGGGTACCGGGACGAGGCCACCGGAACCATGCAACTGAACCGGGATCACAGTGGCCAGTTCACCTCCGCAACTCTGTACCCACAGGTGAGCTTGGTCGATGAAAGCCAACGCGAGCTGGCCGATTCATTACACGCCCAGGCGAATAAGGTGTGCTTCATCGCCCGCTCGGTGAATTTTCCCGTCCACCACGAACCTTTGGCCCCCACCGATCAAGAAAGCTGAAATGACCGAGCACAACCCCCTGCCGCACACCGTCAAGCGGGACCCACTGAGCAACCCGGTGGTTACCGGGCCATCGAGCGATGAGTTTCTGCGGCTAGCCGAAACCGAGGTGGATGTCGCCGACTACGCCGGCACCTTCTACGCCGAGGTTGGCGGCCGTCCCGTATTCGCCGCGCTCACCAAAAACTTCTACGCCTCGGTGGCCGAGGACGGGGATTTCCGCCAGCTTTACCCAGAGCAGGACCTATACCCGGCGCAGATTCGTTTGCAGCTCTTCCTCGAACAGTACTGGGGCGGACCCAGCACCTACTCCGAACACCGCGGCCACCCACGCCTGCGCATGCGCCATATGCCTTTTCCGGTCAACGCGCACTATCGCGACACCTGGCTCCGGCATATGAACAAGGCCATCGACCAGCTCGAACTGCCGTTGCTGCACGCCGAAACTCTGCGTGAGTACTTCGAACGCGCCGCCTTCTCGCTGGTCAACCGACCCGACTAAGTCGGTGGGTTAGGAAAGACTCAGTGCTGGAGCCCGGCGCACCAACACGTGGCCTCGCTCGTTGCTCACTCGCATCCAACTGCCTTGGCGCAGTACCGAGCTCTGACCGGTAGCCGGCAGCAACCCCAGAGCGTGTAAGGCAAAGGCCGCCCCGAGCGGTAGTTCTTGGTGCTCGGCGGCGAGCGGGGAGGACCAGATTCGCTGCCGGACCTGGCCAATGACCGGTTTACCTGGATTCTCGGGTAGTGCCTGAGCCACCGCATCGATCCCGCGCTGGGCGGCCTGCGCCAGCTCCGCGTTCTGCAGCGCGCCGGCCGCTTCCCAGCCAGAGACCGGCACCTGAATGCCCGCCCACGCCGGTACCGCTTCGACCGGTGGCACCACAAAGCGGGTGGACTCCTCCCCCATGCGCGCCAGCCGATCCTGGATGGCCGAAAGCTCATAGGCCGCGTTCAATTCGGCTGGTTCGGCCAGTCGGTGCACTCGCATGGCCAGCACCGTGTAGTCCCCCGCACCCAATTCGGCCGGAACCAACACCGGCACATAGACCGCCAGCGCTTGGCCGCGCGCGGTGAACAGGGCCGCGTCCTCATGCACCGCCTTGGCTCGGGTAATAAGATTTGCCAAGTCGAGTACGGATGCGGAGTCGTCGAAAATCAGTGCGTCACTTGCCATGTCCTCATATTCTCACGCCCCAGTTCATTCGCAGGAAGCATGTGACAACTCCGTCATTTGACGCCGACCCTGAACGCGCGCGGGGCAACCTGTGTGTAACCAAAAGGTACGGGTAAAGTCTTTTTCAGGAAATTCACATCAAGGAGTCAACGACGTGGCAGAGGAATTAGGCACCACCCAGGTGCTATTGGATCTATTGAACCTCGACGATGGCAACGGTGCCCGCACCGACGAGGACGTCTTCGTGGGGCACACACCGCGCCAGACCCGCACCCGCGTGTTCGGCGGCCAGGTCCTGGCACAGTCGATTATCGCCGGAACCCGCACCGTCGAGCCGAACCGGCCCATCCACTCCATGCACGGATACTTCTTGCGGCCCGGCGACCCGGCCCAGCCGATCACCTTTGGCGTCCAGCGGCTACGCGACGGCCGGTCTTTTTCGGCCCGCCGCGTCCACGCCTACCAGAACGGCGAACCGATCCTGTCGATGATCGCGTCCTTCCAGGAGCCGGCGAGCGGGCTGGATCACCACGACCCGATGCCCACCGGTATTCCCACGCCGGACTCGCTACCCACCACCGCGGAACTCATCGGCCACATTAAGCATCCAATAGCCCACGAATGGGCCTACGAACGCCCTTTCGACGTCCGGCATGTCACCGAGCCGATCTATTTGGCTGCTGCCCCCGAGCAGAGCGCCGATTCGGCCGTGTGGATGCGTACAACCGCGCCGATGCCCAACGATCCGGCTTTGCATCGCGCCGCGCTCGCCTATGCCAGCGACTATATGCTGCTCGAACCGGCGCTGCGCCGACACTCGATGACCTGGGTGCACCCCGGGCTGAGCATCGCCAGCCTTGATCATGGCATGTGGTGGCACCGGGATTTCCGGGTCGACGAATGGTTGCTCTACGTGCTCCACGCGCCCTCGGCCTCCTCGGCGCGCACCCTGGGCACCGGAAAAATCTACAACCAGGCCGGCCAGCTCGTGGCGAGTGTGGCGCAAGAGGGCATGATTCGCGTTCCGGACGAAGCCTAGATGCAGAATTTTCGTGCTCCGCTCACGCATCAACCACGCCGCGTGCTGATTTGCGGGGTCACCGGTGCGGGAAAATCTTCGTTGGCCCGTGAACTTTCCCGGCGTTGGGCCTTGCCCTACACGGAGATCGACGCGCTCTATCACGGTCCGAACTGGCAGCCCAGGGAACAGTTCCTCGACGATGTGCATGCACTGGCCGCTAATGAGCAGTGGGTGACCGAATGGCAGTATCTGAACCTTGGGGCGGGCCCGGCGCTGGGCGAGCGAGCCGACACCATCATCTGGCTAGATCTGCCGCGCTATCAGGCACGTTGGCGGCTGCTTCGGCGTACCGTCCTGCGTCGGCTACGCCACGAACGCCTCTTCAACGGAAACGTCGAAAGTCCCTTGCACACCTTCTTCAGCGACCCCGAGCGCAATATCCTGCGTTGGGAAATGCAAACCCACAACGCATGGCGTGAACGTTTCCCGGCCGTCCTCGAGCAATATCCGCAGGCGAATTTCATCCGCCTTGGCAGCGTCCGTCAGGTTGCCTTCTGGCTTAATGGTCCCGCGGCACAAGTGGTTGCGCGCCATCCAGACTGAGGTAGGTACGGTCACGGTAGAGCAGATGGGAGGCCTGGGTCCCGTTGATCACCTCGAGGACTTCCGCGGCGATCAGCCGCGAACCGCCCACCTGTAAGGAGCTGTGCACGCGGGCGCGCATCGCGACTGGAGAGTCCACAAGATAGGGTGCTCCATCGGCTAGGTAGGCCCACCCCTGCTCCTCGGTGAACCGTGCACCATCACTGCGGGCGAAAGCATCCGCCACATGGCTTTGGTGTTCGCCTAAAAAGTTAATCACGAAGGTGGGTGCCTGAAGTAACGCACCGGCCGAGCCCGAGTCCCGGGTGAGCGAAAAGGAGACCGCCACCGGGTCCAGCGACAGCGAAGCCAGACTCGAGATAGTCAGGCCCACCGGGGCACCGAACGGGTTGGCGCTCAGCAGCGACACTCCTGCCGGGTGGGTGCGAAATGCGGATCGAAAATTTTCGGCGAGCGTGCTCATCTACAGCGCAGCTCCTTTCGCTACGTCCGGTCACCAATGGCATCACCGGATAACTTCTTGTGCCTGCCATCGTAGAACCTCAAGTAAACTTGAGGTCAATTCATGACCCTGCGAGGTGCCCATTGTCACATTCACCAAGAACAGAAGATCACGACCAGCCATCACCGACCGATGTAGATCCCGAAGACCTGCTGAGCATCGGTCAGATCAGCGAACGCACCGGCGTGGCACGCTCCGCATTACACTTTTATGAATCGCAGGGGCTACTGACCGCGCATCGTACGGCGGGCAACCAGCGACGCTACCCGAGACACCTCATCCGCCGAATAACGCTCATCTCGGTGGGCCGCAACCTCGGCATCCCCTTGGCCGACATTCGAGCCGCACTCGAGTCGGTCCCCATGGACCATCGACCCAGCGAAGCCGACTGGCAGCGTGCCTCCAACGAGTGGAAACGAGTCCTAGAACGCCGGCGCCAAGCCATCGAAGAGCTCGAGACACGGCTGACCGGGTGCATTGGCTGTGGATGCCTATCCATGGACGCCTGCCAGCTAGCCAACCCAAGCGACCTACTCTCCCACGCAGGTAGTGGAGCTCAAGGACTGCACTCGCCCATCTAAAGGTACGGCAAAGCCCGCCGCATCCACTGAATACAACGGATGCGACGGGCTAGGACCAGTGACAGTAAAAGACTAGTCGCGGGTCAACCGGCGGTGGGTGACGCGGTGCGGCTTCGCCGCCTCCGGGCCCAAACGCTCGATCTTGTTCTGCTCGTAAGACTCGAAGTTACCCTCGAACCAGTACCAGTTCGACGGGTTCTCCTCGGTGCCCTCGTAGGCCAGAATGTGAGTGGCCACGCGGTCCAGGAACCACCGGTCGTGCGAGACGACCACGGCACAGCCGGGGAATTCGAGCAACGCATTTTCCAAGCTCGACAGAGTTTCCACATCGAGGTCGTTAGTCGGCTCATCGAGCAGCAACAGGTTACCGCCCTGCTTGAGGGTGAGCGCGAGGTTCAGACGGTTGCGCTCACCACCGGAGAGCACACCAGCCTTCTTCTGCTGATCCGGCCCCTTGAAACCGAAGGCCGACACGTAGGCGCGCGACGGCATTTCGACCTGTCCAACGTTGATGTAGTCCAGTCCGTCGGAGACAACCTCCCACAGCGACTTGTTCGGGTCGATGTTTTCGCGGTTCTGATCTACGTAGGAGATCTTGACCGTGTCGCCAACCTTCAAGGAACCACCATCGAGCTCTTCGAGCCCAACAATCGTCTTGAAAAGCGTGGACTTACCCACACCGTTCGGACCAATGACACCAACGATGCCGTTACGCGGCAACGAGAAGGACAGCCCGTCGATGAGTACGCGATCGCCGAAGCCCTTCTTCAGCTTCTCGGCTTCGATCACCACCTGACCCAAACGAGGTCCAGGCGGAATCTGGATCTCTTCGAAATCGAGCTTGCGCGTACGCTCGGCCTCCGCAGCCATTTCCTCGTAACGAGCCAGACGAGCCTTCGACTTGGTCTGACGTCCCTTGGAGTTCGAGCGAACCCAGTCAAGTTCCTCGGCCAATCGCTTAGCGAGCTTGGCGTCCTTCTTGCCCTGCACGGCCAGACGCTCGCGCTTTTTCTCCAGATAGGTGGAGTAGTTGCCCTCGTAGGGGTGCAGCCGACCACGGTCAACTTCACAGATCCATTCGGCAACGTGATCCAAGAAGTAACGGTCGTGGGTCACGGCCAATACGGCGCCCGGGTAGCTGGCCAGGTGCTGTTCCAGCCAAAGGACGGACTCGGCGTCGAGGTGGTTAGTCGGCTCATCGAGCAGCAGCAGGTCAGGCTTCTGCAGCAACAACTTACACAGCGCCACACGGCGGCGTTCACCACCGGAGAGGTGGGTCACCGGCTCGTCACCCGGCGGGCAACGCAGTGCATCCATGGCCTGCTCAAGCTGGCTGTCAATGTCCCAAGCGTCGGCGGCGTCAATGGCCTCCTGCAGCTTGCCCATCTCTTCCAGCAGCGCATCGAAGTCGGCGCCGTCCTGCGCCATTTCCTCGGAAATTTGGTTGAATCGCTGGATCTTCTGGTAGATCTCACCGACACCTTCCTGGACGTTGCCCAGGACGGTCTTCTCTTCGTTCAGTGGCGGCTCCTGCAACAGGATGCCGACCGAGTAGCCCGGTGACAGCCGAGCTTCACCGTTCGACGGGGTATCGAGCCCCGCCATGATCTTCAGGATCGTAGACTTACCAGCACCGTTCGGGCCCACAACACCGATTTTTGCGCCCGGGAAGAACGACATGCTGACATCGTCAAGAATGACTTTGTCACCAACGGCCTTACGGGCCTTGGTCATCGTATAAATGAATTCCGCCATGCTCTAAGGCTAGTCGGTTTGGCCCCCTCCGAACGAATTTATCGGCGCTACGCGACGTGCTACGTGTCCACCGGCACATCCAGCCGGTGGACACGCACCGAATCGCCGATCAGGCCGCATCCGAATCCGGCCAGTGGGCTACCCCCTCGCCTTTCTCCCCCACGTGCACCTCTTCCGGAACTTGGGCATGCGATGCCTGCTCGGCCTCGACAGCCCGGACCTTAGTAAAAACACTGGTGCCGAACTTCAAGTCATGCCCTAGCGCATAGGCTTCGATGTCGGCACTCGTTCCTCGCGTTCCGTCGGCGCGATCAAATTGCCGGATCCCCAACTTCCCAAAAATGACCAGATGGTCCCCCTGCTCAATACTTTCCATCGCATTCTCCGCTAGCGCGCGAAAAACACTCACCGAATACCAGTTCGTCGGCCCATCGCTCCATTGCCCGGTACTTACATCCCGTTTGCGCTCATGGCTTGCCGCACGGAATTTAAGCACCGAGACACCCTGCGGGGTGATGCTCAGTTGTGGTTCGGTGCCCACCACGGCGCGAATCGTCACCAGATCGGTCATCGTGACCCTCCTTTGTCGGTCCCATTTCTCACCAAGCGTGTGCTCAGTTAATGACCTAGCGTGAACTTGCCTTACTCCGCCGCGCCCGTCACTCCGACGGCCTGTGGAGAACAGGCGCGCATTACATACCGCCTGTTTCAGCACCCCGACTCGAGTCCCTGCCGCAGAATCGCTCGGATTGGCTCATTGGGCTAAACTATTTCGTGGCGCCTCCGTAGCTCAGCTGGATAGAGCAAGAGCCTTCTAATCTCTAGGTCGTGGGTTCGAATCCCGCCGGGGGCACAAGTGAATGCCGCTTGACATGAACGTTTATGATGTCGAGCGGCATTTTGCGTAGAGAGGTGAGCCGACAGGGTGGACCGCGACGCGACTTAGACAAGGTGGAAGTAACGTGTCGTCGCGCTGCCGGTCGCCACAAAATGAGCCCACTTTAAACCCTGCCAAGAAGACCTCGGCGCACCAGCAACTGATCACGCTAGCGACAAGACTACTGACGCACCTGTACACCTACGTGCGACATTCGAACCGGGGCCTAGCAAGTAGGGGTATCGCCAGGCGAAATGAACAGGGAACTTCGGGCGTCGCCGAAACGCTGCCCACAACCCTTGCCGTTTCCCCACGGACCTCCGATTAACCAGCGCACCGTTTCTAGCGCACAGGGGCACCTCTCTTAGCGATCGTGCTGATAAGTGCGAGCTAAAGCTAACTTCACGGCACCCCGGACGAGCCTCGGACGCTCCACTACTCGCAGAGCCGACCTATCGAGGATTCCCACTATATTGACGCGGCCGTTAGCGCCGGGTAGCTCAATTGCCGAAACGAGCGCAAGGCCACGCGAGACTATCGAGTGAGCCCGGCCCTCGCCTCCCCCGAAGTGACCAGCTACCCAAGCCTCTTACAACTTACAACTTCTTCGCTTACTAACAGGAATAAGTTTATTTATGCTCATTTAGGAGCCTCACCCTATCGATCATGTGTGAATGAGCACACATTCTCGCTCGCGCAATATTCATCACGCCCAACCATTAAACCTCCCAAGTAACGGGGGAATGAAAAATAAAGTTACCAGTGAGTAAGATATGCTTAATAAGAATTATAATTAAATGTATTAAAACTTTAAAGAATTCGTCAACGATGGGGTGACATCCCTTGTGGCGCAGACCCGCCCACAGACGCTTCACGCCGGCGCTAGGGGCGCGTATCACCCAAGCATCCTAGGGGCTAATTCTCACGTAGACCACAGGTTATGCGCCTCCTATCGGCTCGTTATGGGATATACTAAACGATCTATACTTAAGCGAAAGGGGTGTGACCGAGTGACGATCGCTGCGCGCATAAATCGACATACGTGGTCGATGGAGCGCCTCAGCGTAAGCCTTATTTTTATGAGCGCGGGAATAGCGTTCGCCTCATGGGCGGGACGTCTTTCAATCATCCATTCGGTCTTTGGTTTTTCTGGCACTGATTTAGGTGCCTTTTTGGCCTGCATGACGGTTGGAACTATGGTCGGAATTTCCATCACGCCGCGACTTTTAGGCCGCTTTGGTCCACGACTTCTACTCTTATTACTCCCCCTCGGGCTAGCGTCATTGCTGGTCATACTGGGCATCAGCCTGATCGACTCGAGGTCTGCTCCTTGGGCGTTCCTGATCATCGGCCTTAATGGGGTGCTCTTCGGCATGCTGGACATCGTGATGAACATTTGCGGTGGCCAGGTCGAACGTCAGGCCGGTCGAAGCCTCATGCCTTCGTTCCATGGCTTCTTCAGTCTGGGATCAGTCATCGGCGCAGCAAGCGCTGGCCTCACCATGCACTTTAGAATCTGGTCGATCTGGCATTTCACCATCGTCGCCATCGTTCTGACCGTCATTGCGCTCTACGCATCGAGTGGATTTCCTCGTCAGGCTCCGTCAGCATCTTTGCGTCCAGCAACACCCACCAGCACCGGTCAAACCAACACAAAATCTCAGATTGGAACAACAATTCTCATTCTGGGCTTGATGGTGGCCGGCCTCAGCTTTGCCGAAGGGGCCGCTAATGACTGGTTGGCCGTTGCTTCCGTAGAAGGACACGGCTTTACCCATTCCAAAGGTGCCCTAGTTTTCGCAGCCTTTACGGCCGCGATGACGATTGGCCGATTTGCCGGTGGACACGTCGTGGACCGCCTTGGCGCAAAGAGAACTTTGCTCATCATGGGTGCCATCGGACTACTCGGCATCGTGCTCTTTGTCCGCGGTGAATCCGTGATTACTATTGCCGCCGGTGCCATCCTCTGGGGACTTGGCAGTTCCCTAGGGTTTCCTGTCGGGATGTCAATCGCCACTGCAAAGGCACCAACCCATGGTCCAAAGATCGTTACTTCGGTAAGCATGTTCGGCTACGGTGCAATGCTGAGCGGGCCACCACTTATCGGTTTTGTCTCCGATTACACGGGCCTGCCCCAAGCCCTGTGGCTAGCAGCGGCAGTCATGTGCCTGTCTGTGCTCCTCACGCCCCTAGCGGCGCGAAACCACAGATAGTTCGAAAACCTAAACCGGCAAAGTAATGCGCCCCTTGATGTTGCGCATGACAATGGTGCTGTTGAGTTTCTCCACCGCAGGTAGCGACACCAAGACCTCGTCATAGAGCTGCTGATAATGCGCTAGGTCGTTGGCATAAACACGTAGCAGGAAATCCGGTTCCCCAAAAAGCCGCAGCGCTTCGACGATACGTTCGTTTGCTTCCACCGCCGCTTCGAATTCGCGCAGCTGGGCTCGATCGCGCAGCGTAACGAACACCAGGGCCTCAAAGCACAGACCGATTGATTGCGGGTCGACCACCGCTTGGTAGCCACTAATGACTCCGCTGCGTTCAAGTTCTCGCATGCGCCGATGGCAGGCAGCTACCGACAAACCTACGTCACCGGCCAACGCCGTGGCGCTTACCCGTCCATCACGCTGGAGCCTCGCCAAGATTGCACTATCAAGATCATCCATGTGTTCACTCTAGCTTGCAAAAAATTCTCGCGTAAACCGAGATTCTGTTGTTTTTATTGCACATATCTCGGAATAGGCGCCGATTTTCGACAGCACATTTCGCGCCTTTCGCACTAGCGTTGAGCTCAGAACCTCAACCAAGAAAGGCCTCGCGACGTGGAGATTGCCAATTTGACCGCCTTCATGCTGATTTCGTTGACGCTAGCCTGCACGCCGGGCGCCGATTGGGCCTACATCATCTCCAGCGCACTCAAAAATACGTCGTTCGCGCCCGCCGTTTGGGGGTTGCTTTCCGGATATCTGATCCACACCGCTTTGATCGTCTGTGGGCTGGCCGCCATAGTGGCAAGTAACCCTCAGGTATTGTCATGGCTGACGCTGCTTGGAGCTGGATACCTTCTGTGGCTCGGCATCTCCACGGCGCGCTCCTGGCGTTCTGCGCGATTCTTGGCCACCGAACCTGCAGCAGGAATGGCCGGCGACCTGCCAGAGACAGTTGCCGAATCCAGCACCGGAGGCGCCGTTGCAACCGCGGTCGAAGCACGCCGCACGGTAAGCGGCAAGGTGCAAGCTCGGCACCAGTTCACCAAGGGGCTGCTCACCAGTGCCACCAATCCCAAGGCCTTACTCCTCTATCTGGCGCTAATCCCTCAGTTCATCTCCCCGCAGGCACCCTGGTCACTTGAGATTCAGACCGGCGTTCTGGGTCTCGTTCATTTCGGGATTTCCATCGGCGTATACTTCACAATTGCTTACGCCGCGCGACTTTTGCTCGGCTCTCGTCCGGCCGCCGCGCGCATCGTTACCTTGGTCTCCGGGCTGATCATGATTGCTTTGGGCGTCGCACTATTGGCGGAAAAGTTTTTCGTTCTGTGACGGTGACTTGAACACCGATCAACAGCATTGAACGGTGATCAAGTATGCTGTTCTATAGCGCGCTACACCGAGCATCAATGTTCCAATCTGCAGCACCTGGCGCGTTAGGAAGCGAAAGACGCCATGCAGCTACCCCAGATCCGCATAGAGAATGTGCGAGTCCAGCGTGACGAGCGAGTCATCCTCGAGGACATCAACCTGACCCTGGATGAACAACGGATCGGCATCATTGGAAGCAACGGAGCCGGCAAAAGCACTCTCTCGCGACTCGTCAACGGCCTTGTATTGCCCACTTCCGGGCGCGTGCTGATCGATGATCGCGATACCGCGCGGGAAGCCAAACAGATCAGGCGCGATGTGGGTTTTGTCTTCCAGAACCCAGCGAATCAGATCATCATGCCCATCGTGCTCGACGATATTTGCTTCGGCCTGAAGAACCTGCAAATACCGCGTGCCCAGCGCAAGCCACTGGCGTTACTCACCCTCGACAGGCTTGGACTAGGCCACCTAGCCGAGCGTGAAAGCCACACCCTTTCAGGTGGTGAGCAGCAAATGATCGCGCTGGCCGCGGTGCTGGCAATGAACCCGAAAACTATCGTTTTCGATGAACCTACGACGATGCTTGACTTGCGGAATCGAAATGCGTTCCGCCAGGAAATCGCAAAACTCGACCAGCAAACGATCGTGGTTACACACGATTTGGAACTACTCGCGGATTTCGACCGTGTCTTAGTAGTCACCGACGGGCGTATCGCTTTCGACGGGGCTCCACAACCGGCCGTCGATCATTATCGCCAGTGGAGCCACGTATGATCAGCGCACCTCGCGAATCCCTGCTCACCACACTGCCGGCCGGATTCAAGTTCGCTGCTTTATTGATCGTCAGTATTGCGCTCTACCTCATCGCGAGCTTGCCTGTCCTCGGAGCCGCGGTATTTGTCTCACTGGGACTGCTCGTTATGGCCCGGCCTCGGTGGAAACTGATACGCCTTCCGTTGATCACGCTGGCACTCATTCTGAGTGTCGTTTTCGCAACCCTTGCCTGGCAAAGCGGTTGGCAGCTGGCGGCCATTTCCGTTATGCGGTTGGTGTCCATGTGCTTGATCGCCTACGCCGTCACCCTCTCGACAACCTTCGACGAGATGCTGACGGTTTTCCAAACGGTAAGCAGTCCGCTCAGGTACCTCGGGGCCAACCCCGAACAAATTGCGCTGACCCTTTCCATGACCTTGCGGTTCGTGCCCGAGCTTCACCGGGTATATCGCGAAGTTCGTGAAGCGCAGTATGCCCGAGGGTTGGCGAACAACCCCTTCGCCATCAGTGTGCCGCTGGTAATTCGTTCACTACGTATGGCTGACGACGTAGCCGAATCACTCGATGCACGAGGATACGACAGCCAAGAATCATCACCCCGTAACCGAAAGTAGAACCATGACGACTTCATCTGTCACCCGCACTTCTTCCACGCAGACCGCCGTGTATGTTGCGGTTTTCGCAGCATTGATCGCCGCGATGGGGCTCGTTCCGCCCATCACCATCGGCATTTTGCCCGTTCCTATCACCCTCCAGACTCTGGGCGTAATGCTTGCCGGAGCACTATTGGGCCCACTTCGTGGCATGCTCGCTTCGCTTGTTGTGGTGGTACTGGTGATCGCCGGTTTACCGCTGCTAGCTGGCGGACGCGGCGGGTTGCCTGTGGTGCTCGGTCCCACTGGAGGCTATTTCCTTTCGTGGGTACTGGCCTCACTCGTTATCGGAGCGCTCTATAAGTACTGGGTGCTCAAGTTCGAAGGCACCGTCGCTCGATTTGTCGCCGGCCTGACCTCGACCTTGCTTGGCGGAATCGTGTTGATCTACGCGTTCGGTATCCCCTGGACCTCAGTGGTTACCGGACTCCCCCTAGGCACCAGCGCCCTCGGTTCGCTGACCTTCGTGCCAGGCGATGTCGTCAAGGCCGTCGTCACGACCCTTGTAGCGCTCACGGTACATCGTAGCTACAAGGGCTTGATGCGTTAGCAGCTATGCTCGATCCCATCCACAAGTTGTATCGCCACGCGACCGATACGCCACATCGCCAGGCTGTGAACGTGCCACATCGGGCGCCACTAACCTTTGCGCAGTTTTACGCGCAGATCGTGGCTCAGTCGGAGTCATTCACATCAGTGCTCGACAAGCAGCAAGAGACCATTGCGCGTATTGCGTTGCTCTGCCATGACCCCTTGGCGATGCTCACGAGTTTCTACGCGATACAACACGTCGGGGCCAGTGCCGTAATCCTCGACCCGGCCTGGCCACAGGCCCGGATCACCGAGGTACTCGGCGAGGTACCCGTGGTTGCGGTGCTCACGGATGCGGAGCGGAACGTGTTTCCCGAGGTTTTACCGGTGCACCGAGCCATCACGGCACCGGCCGAGGAGTCTGATGAACTTACGACTCCCACCTCGGTGGATGACGCCGCGGAGCTCATGGTGATATTTACTTCCGGCAGCACATCGATGCCCAAACCCATCGCACGCTCTAGAAGCAGTTGGGCTTTGTCGCTACCTCTGGGTTTCGACGTACTCGGTGCCAGCGAATCCGCGCGGAGCCTGATTCCAGGACCGTTGGCCCACGGTTTGAGTCTCTACGCCGCAGTCGAAGCACTTTCAGCTGGCGGTAGCGTGTGGCTCAGTGGCGGATGGAAACTGGACTGCATCCGTATGTGGCTCAACAGCGACGAATGCAACCGGATGGTGGCGGTGCCAAGCGCTTACCAGAAGCTCCTCGACACCGAGGGTCCCCGCCTCATGGCAGCGATTGAAACCATCGTTTCCGGCGGTGAGGCGCTTGGGGCCACGCTGATCAGTCGGCTAGCGAGCCTGCCGAATCTCAAACAGCTGACCGAGTACTACGGAACCAGCGAGCACGGGTTCATTGCCTACCATCACCACGACGTGGCGAGCACGGCGCCTGCCGTGGAACGCACGGGATTCGCTGGCCGACTCTTTCCAGGCGTGCAGGCGCGCGTCAGCTTCCCCGCTACCGTTGACGGCCCGGGCGCCTTGCTCGTCCGGAGCCCACTAACCGCCACCGGTTATCTAGGCCAGAGCGCTCGACAGTGGCTCGAAACAGATGGCTGGATCGGAGTCGGTGATCATGGCTATCTTGACGGTCAGTCCCTGTACCTCCAGGGACGAGGCGGCGATATGATCCAGTGGCACGGGAACAACATCTACCCGACCGAAGTTGAACACGAACTTTGCACGATCCTTGGAACCGCCGACTGCCGAGTCGTTGACCTGCATGCGGCGGGACAACGACGACTCGTTGCCTTCGTTGAAGCCGGCTCTCTCCCGGACGTTCCACTCGATGCTCTCGAACAGCTGCGCCAGAGGCTACCAAAATACAAAATTCCGCACCTGCTCTCAGCTGTAGCACGCTGGCCACGAACCAATAGTGGAAAGATCCAGCGTGCGGCCCTGCCGGACGCCTTCGACCTCGAGAGAACCGTGGCGCTGAGAAAATGACCGCGCTGATCGTTGCCGCCAAGCGCACCCCGGTAGTGCGCGCCGGAAAACAATATGCACATCTTGGGGCCGAGCAACTCTCCGCTCTGGTGATTGATGCGCTGCTCGATCAGTTGGCTTCCCCCGTACCGGTCGAACATGTTTTCTGGGGCAACGCGGCTGGACCCGGTGGCAATATCGCACGGGTTAGCGCCCTGGCCTCGCGCCTTGGCACGTCCGTACCCGCGACGTCGATGGACGCGCAATGCGCCAGTTCTCTCGAGGCTATCGCGGCGGGTTGTCGCCTGGTAGCCACGGGTGAGGCCCGCGCCGTGATTGCTGGCGGCGTGGAATCGGTAAGCACCGCGCCCTGGCGAATGACCAAACCGGCAACCCCGATGGAACAGCCAGTGGTTTATTCGCGGGCACGTTTCACCCCTCGCCCGATGCCAGATCCGGACATGGGAGTTGCTGCGGAAAATATCGCTCAGCGCTACGGAATTACCCGTGAGGCTCAGGACGAGTTCGCCTTGCGTAGCCACCAGCGTGCGGTCGGTAGCGCCGCTTCCGGATGCTTCGATAGCGAGCTCGTTCCCGTTGCGGGTGTCGGCGGCATGGTTGAACGGGACAGTTGCCCGCGGCCGCAGTTGACGCTGCAGAAGCTCGCGGCACTGCGTCCAGCATTTGTACCCGACGGCACGGTGACCGCCGGCAACGCCTGCCCCATCAATGATGGGGCCGCCGGAGTACTGATCTTGCACGAGGAACTGGCACACAGCCTGAACCTGACGCGTGCTTTGGAGTACGTCGCCGCCGGACATGGCGCCTGCGACCCGGAACTCTTGGGCATGGCGGCGGTACCGGCGATGCAGAAGCTGCGCTCCCTACTTGGCGTAGCACACGACTGGAGCCCGCACTTGCTCGAATTCAACGAGGCTTTTGCCGCGCAAGTTCTCGCCTGTTTTACCGAGCTCGGGCTGGATCCGCTAGCTGCCAACCGCGACGGCGGGGCGCTGGCATTAGGCCACCCCTACGGCGCGAGCGGCGCTATTCTCGCCACGCGACTGTGGACCCAAGCCGCACAGGCCAACGAGGGTGACATGGCCGTGGCGCTTATGGCCGGCGCCGTGGAACCGGCACGGCGTTAGGCCTGCGGGTGCGTGAATTTAGAGGTTAAACCCAAGCGCTCGCATCTGATCGCGCCCGTCGTCGGTGATCCGCTCCGGACCCCATGGCGGCATCCACACCCAATTGACGTGATAGGTACGGACGAGGTCGCGAAGCACCGAAGCCACCTGTTCTTCGATAATCTCGGTGAGCGGGCAGGCGGCCGTGGTCAGTGTCATATCGATCTGCAGAATCGAGTCATCACCGTATTTCAGACCGTAAATGAGCCCTAGATCCACAATATTGACCCCTAGCTCGGGGTCAATCACGTCTTTGAGGGCTTCTTCGACTTCATCCACCGGGGTGGTGAGGGTCTGAGTCTGAATCTCGGTCATGGGCCGCAACTCCCTATCGCATGAGGTAAACCTAATGCTATTAACTTACACGAGATGCGCGATATCTCCGCATGCGGTTGCAGCGGATGTCGTTCACTGTTAATGCGCAAGGGGCTGACGAGAAACGATTTCGTCTCTCGTCAGCCCCTTGAGCCGGTGCTTCCTAGATGTTGAACCCGAGGGCTCGCATCTGATCCCGTCCGTCGTCGGTGATCCGCTCCGGACCCCACGGCGGCATCCACACCCAGTTCAGTCGGTGCTCATCGACAATGTTCTCCAGCGACTTGGCTACCTGCTCCTCGATAATATCGGTGAGCGGGCAGGCCGCGGTCGTTAGGGTCATGTCGAGTAGCAGAACCCCGTCCTCGCTGTACTTCAATCCGTACAGCAGACCTAGGTCCACGATGTTCACGCCCAGCTCAGGGTCGATCACATCCTTTAGTGCCTCTTCCACGTCCTCCAGCGGAGTCGTGACGGCGCCCTTGCCCTGATCGGTCGATTCGCTCATGATCGCTACTTTACTAGGCGTTGGCGTTCACGTAGCGGTCGTAACCCTCTTCTTCCAAGCGATCGGCCAGTTCCGGGCCGCCCTGCTCGGCCACGCGGCCGTCAACGAACACGTGCACGTAGTCCGGCTTGATGTAGCGCAGAATGCGGGTGTAGTGGGTGATCAGCAAGGTGCCCATCTCGTTCTCGGCCTGGGCGCGGTTCACGCCCTCCGAGACGACCTTCAGTGCGTCAACGTCGAGACCCGAGTCGGTCTCGTCCAGCACGGCGAACTTCGGCTTGAACAGTTCAAGCTGCAGGATCTCCACGCGCTTCTTCTCACCACCGGAGAAGCCTTCGTTGACGTTACGCTGAGCGAAGTCGGCATCGATCTTCAGCTTGCTCATGGCGTCCTTGACGTCCTTGGTCCAGGTGCGCAGCTTCGGTGCTTCGCCGTCGATCGCGGTCTTGGCGGTGCGCAGGAAGTTGGTCATGGTCACGCCGGGGACCTCGACCGGGTACTGCATGGCCAGGAACAGGCCAGCCTTGGCGCGCTCGTCCACGCTCATTTCCAGCACATCTTCGCCGTCGAGGGTGATCGAACCCGAGGTGACGGTGTAGCGCGGGTGGCCGGCAATGGTCGAAGCCAAGGTGGACTTACCCGAGCCGTTCGGGCCCATGATGGCGTGGGTTTCGTTGGTGTTGATCACCAGCGAAACGCCCTTGAGGATTTCCTTCTCGCCCTGCTCGGTTTCGATCGAGACGTGCAGGTCCTTGATTTCCAGAGTAGACATACGTCGTTTCCGTTTCTCTTCTAAAAACTATGCAAATCGGCGCGAACTAGTTGTTCGTCGCGGCCAATTCTTCTTCGATGGTCTCGGTCAGGCGCTCTTGCAGCTCGTCGTCGCCGATCTGCTGCACGATCTCATTGAGGAATCCACGCACTACCAAGCGGCGTGCGGTCTTCTCATCGATACCGCGGGCCATCAGGTAGAACAGGTGCTCGTCGTCGAAGCGTCCGGTGGTCGAGGCGTGTCCGGCTCCATCAATCAGGCCGGTCTCGATCTCCAGGTTCGGCACCGAGTCGGCGCGGGCACCGTCGGTGAGAACCAGGTTACGGTTGGCCTCGTAGGAGTCGGTGCCCACGGCGGCGGCGCGGATCAGCACGTCGCCCACCCATACGGTGTGCGCGTCCTTGCCCTGCAACGCGCCCTTGTACAGCACGTTCGACTTGCAGTTTGGCACTGCGTGGTCGACGAACAGGCGGTGCTCCAGGTGCTGGCCGGCATCTGCGAAGTACAGGCCGTACAGTTCGATTTCTGCACGCTCGCCGGTGAACCGAGCCGACGGGGCCAGGCGCACCAGGTCGCCACCGAAGGTGACGGCGATGTGCTTGAAGGCAGCGTCCTTGGCCACGGAGGCCTGCTGGGAGGATGCGTGTACCGCATCGTCTTCCCAAGCCTGCAGGGACACGACGGTCAGCTTGGCGCCTTCACGCACGTCGAACTCGACGTTCTGAGCCAGCACGGCGGAGCCGACGTGGTCAAGAATCAGCAGGGCTTCGGAGTTCTCCTCGGCCACAACGACGATGTGCTGGGCGGCTGCGTCCTTGGACTCACCGGTGATGCGCAGGCGCACGTGGCCCGCATCCTGGCTCTTGGGCAGGGTCAGAACGCTGGCGTCCGCCGCGTACTTCCAGGCGTTGGCCGAGACGCGATCCTCCGGCTTGAGCGCGACACCACGTAGCTTGTCGTCGGCTGCCACGGTGGACAGCTGCGCGACCTCGGAGCCGAGCAGTTCGACCTTCGGGGCTGCGCCGGTCAGCTCGGCGGTATGCAGTGCACCCATGCGCTTGAGCGGAGTGAAGCGCCAGTCTTCTTCGCGACCGGTCAGCGGGGCGAAGTCCTCAACGTTGTAGCTGGTCAGACGACCGGCACGCGAGGAGTCCACAACGCCGACGCCGCCACCGTGGCTGTGACCCTTGGTGGAGTCACCACCCAACAGGGAGCTGGCGTTGTCGTTCAGCGGCGAGAGGTTTTCGCCTTCTTCGGTGAAACCCGGGATGGACGGGGCGCCGATACGCGCCTTCTCTTCCGGGAGGTGAGTAGTGGTCTCCGACATTCTTAGCCGACCGATCCTTCCATCTGAAGTTCAATGAGGCGGTTCAGTTCCAGTGCGTACTCCATCGGCAGCTCACGTGCGATCGGCTCAACGAAGCCACGCACGATCATCGCCATTGCCTCGTCCTCGGCCAGGCCGCGGCTCATCAGGTAGAACAGCTGCTCTTCGGAAACACGCGAAACGGTTGCCTCGTGGCCCATGGTCACGTCATCCTCGCGGACGTCGATGTATGGGTAGGTGTCCGAACGCGAGATCTGGTCGACCAGCAACGCGTCACATACAACCGAGTTCTTGGTGCCCTTGGCGCCTTCGCGCACCTGGACCAGACCGCGGTAGGCCGAACGGCCACCGTTACGAGCCACCGACTTGGCGACAATCGCGCTGGAGGTGTTCGGTGCGATGTGGACCATCTTCGAACCGGTGTCCTGGTGCTGGCCCTCGCCGGCAAAGGCGATGGACAGGGTCTCGCCCTTGGCGTGCTCGCCAACCAAGTAAACAGCCGGGTACTTCATGGTGACCTTGGAACCGATGTTGCCATCGACCCATTCCATGGTGGCGCCCTCTTCACAGATGGCGCGCTTGGTGACCAGGTTGTACACGTTGTTCGACCAGTTCTGGATGGTCGTGTAGCGGACGCGAGCGCCCTTCTTCACGACGATTTCCACGACGGCCGAGTGCAGCGAGTCGGACTGGTAGATCGGCGCGGTGCAACCCTCGATGTAGTGGACGTAGGAGTCCTCATCGGCGATGATCAGGGTGCGCTCGAACTGGCCCATGTTCTCGGTGTTAATACGGAAGTAGGCCTGCAGCGGGATCTCAACGTGAACGCCCTTCGGGACATACACGAAGGAGCCACCGGACCATACGGCGGTGTTCAGCGCGGCGAACTTGTTGTCACCGGCCGGGATCACCGAGCCGAAGTACTCTTCGAAGATCTCCGGGTGTTCCTTCAAACCGGTATCGGTGTCGAGGAAGATGACGCCCTGAGCTTCGAGGTCTTCACGC
Source organism: Glutamicibacter sp. PS (assembly GCA_031317595.1). Lineage (GTDB taxonomy): Bacteria > Actinomycetota > Actinomycetes > Actinomycetales > Micrococcaceae > Glutamicibacter > Glutamicibacter endophyticus. The sequence continues at coordinate 758,310 of JANCMB010000001.1, read as the reverse complement.
AGCTGGTGGTAGACGACCTCGGACTCGTACTGTGCGGCGACGCCGGAAACCAGACGCTGCTTTTCAGCCTCCGGGATACCCAGCTTGTCGTAGGTGTTCTTAATGTCCTCGGGCAGGTCGTCCCAAGAGGTTGCCTGCTTTTCGGTGGAACGCACGAAGTACTTGATGTTGTCGAAGTCGATACCGGAGAGGTCTGCACCCCAGGTCGGCATCGGCTTGCGGTCAAAGTACTTCAACGCCTTCTGGCGGCGCTGTAGCATCCATTCGGGCTCGGACTTGAGGCTCGAGATGTTTGCCACCACGTCCTTGTCCACGCCACGACGTGCATTTGCACCCGCGACGTCCTTGTCGGCCCACCCGTATTCGTAATTGCCAATCCCGTGGAGCTCAGGGTTCTTCTCCAGGATCTCGGAAATCACGCCCGGGTCTGCAGACTCCTGTGCAATCTGATCCGTCATCGCGGCCTCTCCTGCTTCGTGAACTGAATTCGAGTTCTCTTCTCGGCGCGCTGTGGCGCCTTGTCGCGACCCACCGGAATGTGAGTCGTGCACACATGTCCTCCACCGGCCAGCGTCGACAGCCTACGCACATCGACGCCTAGCAAGCGGGCAAACATTTCTGTTTCCATATCGCAGAAAACAGGAAACTCGCGTGCAAGGTCTTGTATGGGGCAGTGCCCCTGGCACAGCTGAACGCTGCGCATCAGGTAATTCGAAACTTGCGAATCGACCTTCCTGGTGTAACCAACAAAGCCGTCGGCGCTGAGCAGGTCGGCGAGCACTTCGGCTCGTCGCTCCAGCCCTTCAACGCCCTCGAGCTTTTTGGCGTATCGGTTTTCCATTGCCTGGAAGCGCTGGCGGGCAAAGGCGCGAATCGCGTCTTCTCCCGCGGTCTCTCCCAGTGCCTTGAGTGCCTGAGTGGCAATATCCAAATAGTCGTTGCCAAGCTTGGTCTGCCCGCGGTGCGACAACACATAACGGCGAGAGGGTCGGCCCGCGCCAGTCTTCTGGTTGGCCACGAGCTTGACCTCCACGAGGCCGGCCTTCGACAGTGCGTCGAGGTGACGACGGACTGCTGCCGGAGTGAACCCAAGCTTGTTGCCCAGCTCAGCGGCGCTGACCGGGCCATCTTCAAGGACCGCATAGAGCACCCGGTCGCGGGTGCGCTCTTCTGTATCCCCTACCGCACCCACGCCGGCGCCGCTCACGGTGCCAACTGCGTCTGAATTAGATGAATACACAACACAATCATGCGCATTTTTAACTCTGCGGTCTAGTAAGGAAGGACTTACTAAGCCGAAGGTCACATTTACCGAAATCACGCGGGAATTCGACGTGATTGACGGCTCACCCTCAAATCTTCGACATGCCGTAGAATGTTGTGGTGTCTTCAGTAGTCCCCAGCCTCGTTATCACCGAGTTATGCAAAGACCTCGGGCCGGTTCCGGCACTGAACAACCGCATGTTGCGCGTGCTTGAATCCGTCTCCCTCAAGGCCTACCCCGGCCAGGTCACGACCTTGCTCGGCTCGAATGGTGCCGGTAAATCCACCACGCTCGCCTGCGCTCAAGGCCTACTGCGCCCCGAAGGCGGCAGCGTCGAACTTCTCGGCCAAGATCCTTTCGGAGACCATCCCGCACTGCGTTCGCGCGTCGGTGTGATGCTGCAGGACGGTGGGCTCCCGCCCTCAATGCGTCCGGTGCCACTGTTACGTCACGTGGCCTCGCTGTATCAGCGCACCTATGACATTGACGCACTGATCGAGCGCCTAGAGCTCGATTCCTTTGGCAGCCGCACGATCCGCCGGCTCTCCGGTGGTCAAAAACAACGCGTGGCCCTGGCCCTCGCGCTGGCTGGCGACCCGGACGTGCTCTTCCTCGACGAGCCGAGCGCCGGCTTGGACCCGCAATCTCGACAGGTCGTCTTTGATCTAATTGCCGAGCTGCGCGACGCGGGTAAGGCAATTATCCTCACGACGCATTTAATGGACGATGCCCAACGGCTGAGCGACTATGTCTACATCATCGACAAGGGCCGTACCGTTGCCGCGGGAACCGTCGCCGAACTGACCAGTTTGGCTACCAGTGAGCACGAATCGCGGCCGGTACTCTTTGGCGCGGCACCCGGACTCGTGTTGCCCACCGCACCGGCAGGTCTAAGCCTGCAGGAAACATCGGCGGGCGAATATCGTCTTAACGGGGTCAGTACACCTGAGCACCTGCTCTGGCTGAGCCAGTGGCTCGCCGAATCTGGCGTCATGCCCAGCCACCTGAGCCTTCAGGCCCGTAGCTTGGAAGACGTCTTCATGGAGTTTGCCCACAAGGAGGAAACGGCATGAGCCAAAGCACCCTAACATCGAATGCCGTTGGGCCGGTCAAGCGCATCCTCATTCAGGGCAAGTACGAGACCAAGGTGATGTTGAGCAATGGCGAACAGCTCGTGCTGGCCGTGGTTTTGCCGGTGATCGCGCTGTTAGCCCTGACCGTCACGAACCTGCTCGATGGGGTCGCCGACCGTGCGGTAGATGCCGCCGTACCAGGCGTTCTGGCGCTGTGCGTGATTTCCACGGCCTTCACCGGACAGGGTATTGGGACCGGCTTCGATCGTCGATACGGAGTCCTGCGCATGTTCTCCACGACCCCACTGGGGCGCGCTGGGCTGATCTTCGGAAAAATCCTGGCGGTGCTGGCCGTTCTGGTGATCCAAGTGGTGCTCATTAGCGTCGTCGGGGTACTCCTGGGCTGGCATCCGAACCTCGTGGGCATCGTTCCGGCCGCCGTACAGCTACTGCTCGGTGCCGGCTGCTTCACCTCATTGGGCCTGTTGATCGCCGGCACCGTTCGCCCGGAAGCCACCTTGGCCATCACCAACTTGGCCTGGGTCTTGTTGGCCGGGGCCGGTGGCGTGCTGTTCCCGCTCTCCATGGCCCCAGAATGGATCCAGCCCACGCTCAACGCGCTGCCCTCGGCGGCCTTGGGCGACAGCCTCCGTCAGTCGTTGATTGACGGCAGATTCTCACTCGCTGGCATGATCATCCTCATTATCTGGACCGCGGTCTCGGCCGTAGCCGCAACTCGCCTGTTCAAATGGAACTAACCACCACACCGCAAAAAGGAAACTCACCATGTCTGCAGAGCTAGCCCGGCCGAGCTGGGCCGATAAGCTCCCCACGCGGGTCACCAAAACCGTCTACGGTCTGGCCATTGCCTCGCTGGTTTCTCAGGTCGGCATCATCGTCAGTGGCGGTGCGGTGCGTCTGACCAAGTCCGGTCTCGGCTGCTCAGAGTGGCCAAACTGCATGCCCGGCACCATGACCCCGGTACCGGAAATGGGCATCCATGGACTCATCGAGTTCGGCAACCGCCTACTGACCTTCGTGCTTCTGGCCATCGCCATTGCCTTCTTGGTCTCGATTTGGCGGATGCGCGCTACCCACCGCACGCTGTTCGTGCTGGGATGGGTGCTGCTACTTGGTATCCCCTTCCAGGGCGTCATCGGTGGCATTACGGTCTGGAGCAGACTGAACCCCTGGGTAGTGTCCCTTCACTTCCTGTTGTCCATGACTCTGGTGATGCTGGCCATGCTGCTGGTCAACCGCACCGCACGCGAATACAAACAGCTCCGTGCCCCGGTCCAAGACCGCACGATCCAGCAAGTCGCGTGGGTGGCCTGGTTTGCGGCCATACTGGCAATCATTTTCGGCACCATCGTGACCGGCACCGGACCACACGCCGGCGACGCCACGGCTCCGCGCCACATGTTCGATCCCCTGCTGGTTACCCGGATGCACACCGCACCGGTCTACCTGCTGGTTCTGGCTACGGTGATTCTGCTGGTCCTCGCGGCCAAACGACAGGCTGGAGCGCAGTTCACCCGAGCCCTCTACTGGCTCGTGGCGATCATTCTAGTGCAGGCGGCCATCGGATACATTCAGCACTTCATTGGCTTGCCGATCGGATTGGTAATCCTGCACATGCTCGGTAGCGGCCTGCTGGGAATTGCCGCCACCAATGTCTGGGATAAGGCCGTGCTGTTGCCCAAGAGCCCGAGTATCGAGAACTAACTCCCCCACTATTTCGAGCACGTGGCCCGTTACGGAAAACTCCGTAACGGGCCACTTTCGTACCAGAACTCTCCGTACCCGGGGTACTAACTCCCCTTACCGTTTGGGAGCCACCTACCGCTTGATTGACATCCCCGCAGGCATTGAGGTGGTTCATGCCCCAAGAAGAGCTCAGCCGGACAACCGGACACCGCGGCGGTGTAGCCAAACGGTCCAGAGGACACATTCGGCGTTGTAGCGCGCGACCACGGATGGCACCGTAGAGCGGATCGAGGCACCTTGGTGGCGCCCACGGGGTGCCCCTTCACGGTGGGGGCAACACTCAGGCGGAACAGACGGCCACGAAGCACCGTAATCTCCTGCGCTCTGGCCACTGAAGGAACCACTCCGATATAGCAAAACGCCCCCGGACGAGCCGGGGGCGTTTGCGAGGTTCTTTAGCCGAACAGCGGGCTACCGACGAAGGGGTCGACGGCCAGTGCGAGGAAGACGATCGAAAGGTAGGTGATGGAAATGTGGAAGACCTTCATGGCCTTGCGGTTCACATCGGCCGGCTTGTGATCACGCTGGGCCTCTCGGTAGAGCACATGCGATTCGTAGACAAACCACAGCCCGGCCGCGCCGGCCACCACGGTGTACACGATGCCGGCATAGCCCATGGGCAGCAGCAACATGGAGCAGACGAAGGTGGCCCATGCGTAGAGTACGACCTGCACCGAGACGCGGCGAGCGTTGGCGATGGCACCGAGCATTGGCACGCTGGCGGCGTTGTAGTCGTCGGCGTACTTCATGGACAGCGGCCAATAGTGCGGCGGAGTCCACAGGAAAATCACGAGGAACAGGATGATCGCCGGCCACTCGATGGTGTTGCGCACCGCGGCCCAGGCGATCAGCACCGGCATACAACCGGCAATGCCACCCCAGACGATGTTCTGCGCAGTACGGCGCTTGAGGATCATCGTGTACAACACCACGTAGAGCAAAATCGCCGCAAGGCCCAAGGCGGTAGTCAGTACGTTGGTTCCCACATACAACACCACGAGTGAGGCAAGTGCGAGAGTCCAAGAGAAAACCAAGGCTTCACGCGGGGTCAGGTCACCGGTGACCAGCGGGCGACCCTTGGTTCGCTTCATCAGCTTGTCCATATCGCGATCGATATAGCAGTTGAAGGCACCCGAGGCTCCGGCCGCCATGGCGCCACCGACGATGGTGCAGAACGTCAGCCAGAATGGAGGGAAGGCTCCCTGAGCGAAGATCATGGTCGGCAGGGTGCTGACCAGCAGCAACTCGATGACTCGCGGTTTGGTGAGGGCGAGGTAGGCCCCCGCCTTGCGCTTGACGAACTCCCCGCGGCTCTCGCCGGGCTGGCGCGAGGAGCGTGGAGTCGATGAGCCGGCGACGCTAAGAGTCTTCAATTAAACGCACTCAGTTTCTACACGGGTACAAGACAGACAGTTCAATACTACAGCGCGTAGAACTTTTTGCACACTTACACCTCGGTAAAATCCGATAGCTTACCCGTGAGATCCATCAACTTTCAAGCACCGCTCAACCCATGGACGCCAGCGGCGTGACATTGCCAAAAAAGCCTGTGTCATCTTGCGTTATGCCCCTGTTTTGCCATGGTTTGCACGCTAGAGTGGGATATGAACGCGCCGTCGCTTCCCGGATAATGTTGGTGTTGAGCCTCCAAAAATCTCGGAATCGGCGGCGTACTGCGTGTATGCGGGGTACATCGCCCGCCAAAGCCAAATGGAAGGAACGCCACCATGGCGACAGAATCCTCAGTCAAAGAGTTCTCCCTAACCGAGTTGGACCGCAAGGCCATCGACACCGCGCGCGTGCTGGCCGCCGACGCGGTTGAGAAGGTTGGTAACGGCCACCCCGGTACCGCCATTAGCTTGGCGCCCGCCGCATACCTGGTGTTCCAGCAGCACCTGCGTCACGACCCGAAGGATCCGCAGTGGATCGGTCGCGACCGTTTCGTGCTCTCCCCCGGTCATACCTCGTTGACCCTCTACCTACAGCTCTTCCTCTCCGGCTACGGTCTGGAACTTGAAGACCTCGAAGCCCTGCGCACCTGGGGCGCCAAGACCCCGGGCCACCCGGAATACGGTCACACCGACGGCGTTGAAATCACCACCGGTCCGCTGGGTCAGGGCCTAGCCTCCGCGGTGGGCTTCGCCTACGCACAGCGCCGCATGCGCGGTCTACTCGATGCCGACGCTCCGGCCGGCGCCAGCCCCTTCGACCACACCGTCTGGGTTATCGCCTCCGACGGCGACCTGCAGGAAGGCGTGACCTCCGAAGCCTCCTCGCTGGCTGGTCACCAGGAACTGGGCAACCTCGTCGTTATTTACGACGACAACAAGATCTCCATCGAAGACGACACCGACATTGCGTTCACCGAGGACGTTCTGGCCCGTTACGAGGCCTACGGCTGGCACACCCAGCGGGTGGACTGGACCGAGTCCGGCGAGTACGTCGAAGATGTTCAGGCCCTCGATGCCGCCCTGCGCGAGGCCAAGGCCGAAACCAACCGTCCGTCGATCATTTCGCTGCGCACCATCATCGGTTGGCCTTCGCCGACCAAGCAGAACACCGGCGGCATCCATGGCTCCAAGCTCGGAGGCGACGAAGTCGCAGCCCTGAAGAGCAGCTTGGGCTTCGACCCAGAGGCGAACTTCGCGGTGGATCCAGAAGTCCTCGCGCATGCACGCAAGGTCGTCGAGCGCGGCGCCGCGGCTCACGAGGCCTGGAACGCAGACTTCGCCAGCTGGCAGCAGGCTAACCCGGAGGGTGCAGCCCTATTGGCCCGCTTAGAGGCCGGCGAGCTGCCGGAGAACTGGACCGACTCGCTCCCAGAGTTCGAAGCCGGCACCTCCATGGCCACCCGCGCCGCCTCCGGCAAGGTCATCAACGCCATCGCCGACGTGCTCCCAGAACTCTGGGGCGGCTCCGCCGACCTGGCCGGTTCGAATAACACCACCATCGAGTCCGCCAAGTCCTTCGCCCCGGCCTCGCGCAGCACCAGCAAGTGGAACGCCGACCCCTACGGCCGCGTGCTGCACTTCGGCATCCGCGAGCACGCCGCAGCGTCGATCACCAACGGCATCGTGCTCTCCAGCCCGACCCGCGCCTTCAACGGCACCTTCCTGATCTTCTCGGACTACCAGCGCCCGGCGATCCGCTTGGCCGCGCTGATGGGCGTCCCTTCGATCTTCGTGTGGACGCACGACTCCATCGGTCTGGGTGAAGACGGCCCGACCCACCAGCCGGTCGAGCAGCTGGCAAGCCTGCGCGCCATCCCGAACCTCGACGTGGTGCGCCCAGCCGACGCCAACGAGGTCTCCTACGCCTGGCAGGGCATCCTGGAGCTGACCAACACCCCGGCCGGCATTGTGCTCTCGCGCCAGAACCTGCCGGTCTACGACCGCACCGCGCTGGGCTTCAAGCCAGCCTCCGGCACGCTGAAGGGTGGCTACATCTTGGCCGAGGCCGTCCGTGACGGCGCCGAGGTCACCCCGGATGTCATCATCATCGCCACCGGCTCCGAGGTGGAGCTGGCCGTCGAAGCACGCGAGGCACTGGCCTCCGATGGCATCGCCGCCCGCGTGGTGTCGCTGCCCAGCCTCGAATGGTTCAACAAGCAGGATGCCGCCTACCGCGAGTCGGTGTTGCCGGCCGCTATCACCGCCCGTGTCTCCGTGGAGGCCGGCGTGGCTCAGGGTTGGCGCGAACTGGTCGGCGATGCCGGCGCAATCATCTCGCTGGATCACTTCGGTGCCTCGGCAGATTACCAGAAGCTGTACAGCGAATTCGGTTTGACCACCGAAGCCGTGGTCGCTGCCGCAAAGAACGTCGCTAAGTAAAGGAACACATAACACCATGAGCAACCCGAAGACTCAGGCCCTGCACGACGCCGGCGTATCCATCTGGCTCGACGACCTCTCCCGCGAACGACTGACCAGTGGTTCGCTGGCCGCCCTGATCGAGGAAAAGAACGTCACCGGTGTGACCACCAACCCGGCGATCTTCGCCGCCTCGCTGTCCAACGCAGAAGTTTACGGCGAGGCCATCGCCGAGCAGCGCGGACAGAGCGTGGAGCACGCCATCACCGAGATCACCAGCGACGACGTGGCCGCAGCCTGCGATCTGTTCCGTCCGATCTACGACGCCACCGGGGGCGTGGATGGCCGCGTGTCCATCGAGGTAGACCCGCGTCTGGCTCGCGACACCGCCGCGACGATCACCCAGGCGAACGAGTTGCACAAGCGCGTCAACCGCGAAAACGTGCTGATCAAGATCCCGGCCACCGTCGAGGGTCTGGAAGCCATCACCGAAACCATCGCCGCGGGTATCAGCGTCAACGTGACCCTGATCTTCTCCCTCGAGCGTTACCGCGAGGTCATCAACGCGTACCTCATCGGTCTGGAGAAGGCCCACGCCAACGGGCTGGACCTGTCGAAGATCCATTCGGTGGCTTCCTTCTTCGTCTCCCGCGTGGACAGCGAAATCGACAAGCGTCTGGACGCCCTCGGCACCGAGGCGGCCGCCGCCGTCCGCGGTAAGGCCGGCGTGGCCAACGCTCGTTTGGCGTACCAGGTCTTCGAGGAGTCCTTCTCCTCGGCCCGCTTCGAGGTGCTGGCCGCCGCCGGGGCCAACGTACAGCGTCCGCTGTGGGCCTCGACCGGTGTCAAGGACCCGGCCTACCCGGCCACCCTGTACGTCACCGAGCTGGTGGCCAAGCACACCGTGAACACCATGCCGGAGAAGACCCTCGAGGCCACCGCGGAGCAGGCCGTGATTCGCCCGGATGCGATCGCCGGCACCTACGCCGAGGCCAACCACGTGTTGGATCAGCTCGCCGCACTGGGCATCGACTACAACCAGGTTGTTGAGCAGCTCGAGGTTGAGGGCGTCGACAAGTTCGAGGTCGCCTGGAACGAACTGCTCACCGACATGGAGCAGGCTCTGAAGGGGGCCAACTAATATGGAGCTAGGGCTCATCACCTCCGGCGCGGCTCTAGCCAGCGTCGAGTCGCAGCTTCCGCAGCTCATCGAAGACCGCGTCGGTAGCCGCATTGCCGCGAAGGACGCCACCTTGTGGGGTCCGGAAGCCGAATCTGAGGCCTCCATCCGCTTGGGCTGGGTATCCCCCTTCGAGGCCGCCGAGGCGCTTGTCCCGCAGATTCTCGCCCTGCGCGAAGAACTGCAGGCCGAGGGACTAGACCGCGTGGTGCTCTGCGGTATGGGTGGCTCCTCGCTCGCCCCCGAGGTCATCGCCGCGAACGACGGTGTCGAACTGGTTATTTTCGACACCACCGACCCACAGGCCGCGGCCCGCATCGTCGGCACCGACCTCGAGCGCACCGTTGTGGTGGTCTCCTCGAAGTCCGGTTCGACCGTGGAAACCGACTCGCAGCGTCGCGCCTTCACCAGCGCGTTCAATGCCGCCGGCATCGACCCGGCCACCCGACTGGTGCTGGTCACCGACCCGGGCTCGCCGATGGATAACCCGGACGGTGTGCGCGCGGTCTTCAACGCGGACCCAAATGTCGGCGGCCGCTACTCGGCCCTGACCGCCTTTGGCCTGGTGCCCTCCGGGTTGGCCGGTGCCGATATTCAGGCACTGGTCGAAGAGGCCGGACTGATCGCCGACCTGCTGGCCACCGACGACGAAGACAACCTGGCCCTGCACCTGGGTGCGGCCATGGCGACCGTCGGCCGCGACAAGTTGCTGATCGCCGGGCTCCCCGGCTCGCTACCGGGCTTCGCCGATTGGGCCGAACAGCTCATCGCCGAATCTACCGGCAAGCTCGGCAAGGGTGTACTTCCGGTGGCTCTGGGTCCGGATGCCCCTGAACTGCGCGAGCCGGCGGCCGATACGCTGCCGCTGTACATCCATGCCGAACTGCCCGAGGAGCTTGACGAGGAAGTCACGGCGATCCATGTCAGCGCCCCGCTAGGCACCAGCTTCATGCTCTTCGAATACGCCACCGCGGTCGCCGGCCGGTTGCTGGGGATCAACCCCTTTGACCAGCCGGATGTGGAGGCGGCCAAGGCCGCGGCCCGCTCGCTGCTGGACGCCCCGGCCGCCGGCACCCCGGATGCGGTCGATGGCAGTGTCGAGCTCTACGGCACCAGCGCCCGCACCCTGAGCGAGGCCTTGCGCACGCTGACCTCGAAGCTGGCCGACGACGGCTACCTGGCCATTCAGGCCTACCTGGATCGTGAGCAGGACGCCGAGCTAGTGGCGCTGCGCGATGCCTTGGCCGCGGCCACCGGACGCCCCGTAACCTTCGGTTGGGGTCCGCGCTTCCTGCACTCCACCGGCCAGTACCATAAGGGCGGGCCGCGCCAGGGCGTGTTCCTGCAGCTGACCGGGGATGCTTCGGAGGATCTGCCGATCGAGGGTCGTCCCTTTAGCTTCGGCGGGCTGATCACCGCGCAGGCCAGCGGCGACGCGGCGGTTCTCACCGACGCCGAGCACGCACGCCCGCTGCTTCGAGTGCACCTGACCGACCGTGCAGCCGGCATCGCAGCGCTGTTGCAGGCCGCCGGCTAGGACCAAGGACAACATGAACAACCCACTACGTGACGCCCGTGACCGGCGATTAAATCGCATCGCCGGTCCGGGCGCGCTGGTGTTCTTCGGCATCACCGGCGACCTTGCCCGCAAGAAGCTAATGCCCGCGGTCTACGATTTGGCTAACCGCGGCCTGCTACCCCCAAACTTTGCCATCGTCGGTTTCGGCCGTCGCGACTGGAGCGCCGAGGATTTCGCCGCCCAGGCCCGCGAGTGGATCGTCGCCAACGCGCGCACCCCGTTCAACGAGACGGTGTTCACCCAGCTCGCCGCCGGCATGCGTTTCATCTCGGGCGCCTTCGACGACGACGACGCCTACGAGCAGCTCGCCGCCACCCTGGATGAGCTGGCCGAATCCCGCACCACCGGGCGCAATCACGCCTTCTACCTCTCGATCCCGCCGAGCTGGTTCGAGGTGGTCTGCCAGAAGCTCTCCGAGCATAAGCTGGCGAACGACGAGAACCCCGGCTGGGAACGCGTGGTCATCGAAAAGCCCTTCGGGCACGACCTAGCCAGCGCCCGCGAACTGAACAGCATCGTCGAGTCGGTCTTCCCGGCCGATTCGGTGTTCCGCATCGACCATTACCTGGGTAAGGAAACGGTGCAGAACATCCTGGCACTGCGTTTCGGCAACCAGCTCTTTGAGCCGCTGTGGAATAACAAGTACGTGGACCACGTGCAGATCACCATGGCCGAGGATATCGGCATTGGTGGCCGCGCAAGCTACTACGACGGGGTGGGCGCGGCCCGCGACGTCATCCAGAACCACCTGTTGCAGCTGCTGGCGCTCACGGCCATGGAGGAGCCCATCTCCTTCGACGCCGATCACCTGCGCAGCGAAAAGGAGAAGGTGCTCGCCGCGGTCAAGCTCCCCGAAGACTTGGGGGCGGCCAGTGCCCGCGGGCAGTACACCTCCGGCTGGCAGGGCGGTGAACAGGTCGTTGGCTTCCTCGACGAAGAAGGCTTCAACCCGAAATCGAAAACGGAAACCTACGCGGCCATCCGGGTGAATATCAACACCCGGCGCTGGGACGGGGTGCCGTTCTACCTGCGCGCCGGCAAGCGTTTGGGCCGCCGCGTCACCGAAATCGCGGTGGTGCTCAAGCGGGCCCCGAACCTGCTGTTCACCGACCACGAGGCCGACGAATTTGGGCAGAACGCGATCGTGATCCGGGTGCAGCCCGATGAGGGCGCGACCATCCGCTTCTCCTCCAAGGTGCCCGGCACCCAGATGGAGATCCGCGATGTCACCATGGACTTCGGCTACGGCAACGCCTTCACCGAGTCCTCCCCGGAGGCTTATGAGCGGCTGATCTTGGACGTGCTGCTCGGCGAGCCGCCACTGTTCCCGCGCCACGAGGAGGTCGAGCAGTCTTGGCGTATTCTCGATCCTTTCGAGGAGCACTGGGCCCAGCTACCCGAACAGCCCGAACCCTACTACCCGGGTTCCTGGGGGCCTGAGAGCGCGGACGAGCTGATGAACCGCGACGCAAGGAGCTGGCGCCGACCATGATGATCGAACTACCCAATACCACCACCTCCAAGGTGGCTAAGACGCTATTGTCCTCGCGCCGCACCCACGGCGTGGTGGCACTCTCCCGGGTGCTGACCCTGGTGGTGATCACCCGCGAAGGCTTCGCCGAAAAAGCGATCGACGCGGCGAACCTCGCCAGCCGTGAGCACCCCTGCCGCATTATCGTGGTGGTACGTGGCTCAACCCAGGGTGAGAATCGGCTGGATGTGCAGATTCGCGTCGGCGGCGACGCCGGGGCCTCCGAGGTCATCGTGATGCGCACCCACGGCCCGGACATCCTGGCCGACGAGGCGCTGATTTCGGCTCTGCTGTTGCCCGACGCCCCGATTGTGGCCTGGTGGCCGCACGGGGTTCCGGCCGACCCCTACAACACCCCGCTGGGGCGGCTGGCACACCGGCGCATCACCGACTCGAGCGAAATGGAAGATCCCACCGCGGCCCTGTTCCAGCGCGCCGAAACCTACCGTGCCGGCGATACCGATCTGGCCTGGACCCGCATCACCCTGTGGCGCGCCCAGCTGGCCAGCATCCTGGATCTGATCGGCCCCGACGGGCTGACCGGGATCACCGTGAAGGGTTCGGCCAACTCGCCATCCACCAGTCTCTTAGCTGCCTGGTTGACGATGTGCCTGAACGTGCCAGTGACGATCGCCGCCGATAAATCCACCGGTGGGCTTTCCAGCGTCCGGTTGACCCGAGACGGCGGGGATGTGGAACTCTCGCGTCCCTCCGGCGAGGTGGCGAAGCTGTACCTGCCGGGCTCGGCACCGCAACGAATTTCGTTGCCGCGTCGATCGGTGGCCGAATGCCTGGCCGAGGAAATGCGCCGGCTCGACGCCGACGACCTCTTCGGCGAGGTGGTCACCCGTGGCCTGAACCTAACCAACCTGAGGAGCATTACCTCCAGTGATCGCTAGGAATATCATCATCCACCCCGACGCCGCGGCCACCGCTCAGGCCATCGCGGCCCGGCTGATCACCGCGATCAGCGACGCGATCGCCGCCCGCGGCGTGGCGCACGTGGTGCTCACCGGCGGCAGCCTAGGCATTAACTCGTTGCTGGCGTTGGCGCGCAACCCGGCCCGGGTGGCCGTGGATTTCTCGCTCGTGCACTTCTGGTTCGGTGACGAGCGCTTCGTGGCCGCCGACTCCCCCGACCGCAACGTGGGTCAGGCCGAACCGCTGTTCGCGGCCCTCGAGGCGTTGGGGCTGGATCGTGCCACCGTGCATGCCATGGGCTCAAGCGATGAGTTCGACGACGCCGAAAGTGCCGCCGCGGCCTACGCCGAAACGCTGGCCGCCGAAGCGCCCGAAGGGGCCAGCGCGCCGCAGTTCGACGTGCTCATGTTGGGAATGGGGCCGGATTCGCATGTGGCCTCGCTCTTCCCAAACCACACCCGGCTGGAGCAGGCCGGGGTGCTGGCGGTGCACGACTCCCCCAAGCCACCGGCCGACCGGGTGTCGCTGAGCATGCCGTTGATCAACACCGCCCGCGAGGTATGGCTACTGGTCGCGGGGGCCGAAAAGGCTCCAGCGCTGGCCGCCGCGCAGCATGAGGTCAACGAGGTCGCCGTGCCGGCTAGTGCCGTACGCGGTACCGAGGTCACCCGCTGGCTCATCGACCGTTCCGCGGCTACGCTGCTCTAAGCTATGCCCGTGCGCATCAGGCCCCCGTCACCGATGATCTCGGTGACGGGGGCCTGATGCGTTAACTACCGGTAAACCTTCGCCAGCCAGCCGGTGACCGCGCGTTAACATGACGTGCACCGAGCGCGACATCGACGTCATAAAGCCGGCTCTAGGATAAAGTCTCTCTTCACACACCAGCGCATGAAATTCCATGTCCCACTCGACCCTCGCGGGAGCACCACATGTCTGAACAAATCGATATCCGAGATTTTCGCGCTACCGACCCGGGGGCCAGCGCGCCGACGCCGGACCAGTTCCGCCGCGCGTTGCTGCGCCATCTGCAGTACACGGTCGGCAAAAGTCCACAGAAGGCCTCCCTCTTCGACTGGCGGATGGCACTGTCCCATGCGATACGTGATCACGCGGTAGATCCCTGGTTTGCCGCCACCCGCCGCACCTGGGACGAGGACCGCAAGCGCGTCTACTACCTCTCAATGGAATTCCTCATGGGTCGGCTCCTCGAGGATCAGGCCATCAATCTGGGGCTGCGCGAGGTGGCGGTGCGGGTACTCGAAGAATTCGGTTTGAGCTTTGCCGAGCTGGCCGAAGGCGAACCCGACGCGGCGCTGGGCAATGGCGGATTGGGCCGCCTTGCCGCCTGCTATCTGGACTCGATGTCCACCATGGGTTGTCCGGCCTACGGCTACGGCCTGCGCTACGAGCATGGGTTGTTCCGCCAAAGCTTTGACAACGGGCGGCAGATCGAAACCCCCGAAAATTGGCTGGCCACCGACAATCCCTGGGACTTCACCCGCCCCGAGGCGGCCTACCCGGTGGGCTTCGGCGGCGAGGTCACCGCACATGAGGGAGCTGCGCTGTGGTCCCCGGGCTCGCGGGTACTGGCCACGGCGCATGACACGCCCGTGGTCGGCTATGGCGGGCACTGGGCCAACACCCTGCGGCTGTGGGCGGCGATGCCCAGCGCCGAGCTCTTCGATCTGCAGCGCTTCAACGCCGGCGACTTCGCCGCGGCCTCCGAGGCCGAGGCCCTAGCCCGTAGCCTGAGCCGGGTGCTCTACCCCAACGACACCACCGATGGCGGCAAGGAACTACGGCTCTCGCAGGAATACTTCCTGACCTCGGCCTCCGTCCAGGACATCCTGCGTCGCTATCTGGCCGCGCACGAGGATCTGCGCCGCCTGCCCGAGTACGTGGCCATCCAGATGAACGACACGCACCCGGCCATCGCCGGCCCGGAGCTGATCCGCTTGCTCGTCGACGAGCACGGTTTTGAGTTCGACTCCGCGGTGTCGGTGGCCACCAAGGTGCTGGGCTACACCAATCACACGCTGTTGCCCGAAGCCCTGGAACGCTGGAGCGTGTCTCTGGTGCGTAAGGTCCTGCCCCGCCACCTGCAGATCGTCGAAACCCTGGACACTCAGTTTGTGCAGTTGCAGGCCGATAGCCCCGACCCGGTGCGGCTGATCAGCGGGGATCAGGTCAGCATGGGCGATCTGGCCTTCGCCACGAGCCATAAGGTCAACGGGGTCTCGGCGCTGCATACCGAATTGGTCAGCAGCCAGCTCTTCCCGGTACATAACGCGTTGCATCCCGGACGCATAGTCAACATCACCAACGGCATCACCCCGCGCCGTTGGCTCAAACTGGCCAACCCGGCTCTGGCCTCGCTAATCACCGACACCATCGGCCCCGGCTGGGAAACCGATCTGCAACGGCTACACGAATTGGAACCCTACGCCGAGGATCCGGCGTTCCGCGACGCCTTTGGACGCAGCAAGCGCCAAGCCAAAGAACGTTTTACGGGCTGGCTGGCCCGCGAACACGGCATCGAGTTACCCACCGAAGCGCTCTTCGACGCCCAGGTGAAACGGCTCCACGAATATAAGCGCCAGCTGCTGAACATCCTGTGGACCATCGCGCAGTGGCAGCGGATCAAGCGTGACCCGCAGGCCGGCTGGGTGCCGCGCGTCAAAATCTTCGGTGGCAAGGCCGCGCCCAGCTATCACATGGCCAAGCTGATCATCCAGCTCATTAACGATGTCGCCGAGGTAGTGAATCACGATCCGGAGACCGCGCATCTGCTCCGCGTGGCCTACCCGGCAAACTATGGCGTCTCCATGGCCGAAAAGCTCATTCCCGCCGCCGACCTCTCCGAGCAGATTTCGACGGCCGGCATGGAGGCCTCGGGCACCGGCAATATGAAGTTTGCGCTCAACGGCGCGTTGACCATCGGCACCCTGGATGGGGCCAACGTGGAGATCCGCGAACAGGTCGGGCCGGAGAACTTCTTCCTCTTCGGGCTGAGTACCGAGCAGGTCGCCGAGCGCCGGGCCCAACCGAATCACGCGCGTCAAGCGCTGGAGGCAAGTCAGAGCCTACGCGATGTGCTTCAGGCCATCGCCGAGGGCACCTTCAGCCCCGAGGATCCGCATCGGTATGACCAACTGCTCGACACGCTGTGGAATAGCGACTGGTTCCTGGTCACCTCGGATTTCGAGGATTATGACCGGGCGCAACGCGAAGTGGCGCAGTGTTACACCGACCCGGTCCGCTGGCAGCAAATGGCGATTCGCAATGTCGCACGCATGGGCTACTTCAGTTCCGACCGCTCAATCCGCGAGTATATGACGCACATCTGGGACATTGAATCCGCGCTCTGACCCGAGCCCATTATGTGCGGCAAGTCATAGAGACGTGACACGCGTCATTTTGAGGTCAGGCCGCGCCGAGTGTGCTTGGATTATCATCAATCGCTACACCAAGGAGTCCAAGTGGCAGACGAGGACACAACAAAGCTAGTGATCAACGAGGATCAGGTACGCCTGCTGTCTCAGGGCAGGCACCCGGACCCGTTCGCGGCGCTCGGGCCCACCGCCGACGGCCACCATGTGGTGGTCAGGCTCCCCGGTGCCGACCGGATCTCGGTGGTGAACGCCACCGACGAGATCGAGCTCGAACGCCATCCGGCGGATGCGGCCACGTTCATCGGCCCGGCCTTACCCTACTATCGGTTGCGCGTCCGCTGGGCGTCGGGGCTCGAAGAGGAACGGGAAGACACCTACCGTTTCGGGCCCGTCATCGGCCAGATCGACGAGTACCTCATCGGCGAAGGCGAACACCGGAGTCTGTGGAGCGTGCTCGGCGCCCATCTGATCACCCACGAGCAGATTCCCGGCGTGCACTTCGCGCTGTGGGCGCCCAACGCCCAACGGGTTTCGGTCGTCGGTGACTTCAACGCCTGGAACGGCACCACGCACCCGATGCGTGCCCGTGGCTCCACCGGCGTCTGGGAGTTATTCCTGCCCGGACTCGAAGATGGCACGGTCTACAAATACGAGATCATCGGCCCGGACGGACAGTTGCTACCGCTCAAGGCCGACCCGGTGGGTTTTGGCGCCGAGCACCCACCGGCGACCGGCTCGGTGGTACGCTCCCTTGGCACCCACCGTTGGCAGGATGATCAGCAGTGGGAGCCCCGGCGGGCGGAGCTCAACGCGGTCGACGCACCCATCAGCATCTACGAGGTCCACCTTGGTTCCTGGCGCCGGCTCGGCGCAGAGGCCGCCTCGCTCAGCTACCTGGAGTTGGCCACCGAACTGGTGGACTACGTCGCCGACATGGGCTTCACCCATATTGAGGTGCTGCCGATCAGTGAGCATCCCTTCGACGGCTCCTGGGGATACCAGCCCATTGGGCTCTTCGCCCCGACCGTACGATATGGCACTCCTAGGGACTTTGCCGCGTTCGTCGACGCCGCTCACGCCCGCGGGCTGGGGGTTATCGCCGACTGGGTGCCGGGGCACTTCCCCACCGACCAGCACGGTCTGGGGCGTTTTGATGGCACCGCGCTCTACGAGCATCTCGACCCACGCGAGGGCTTCCACCCGGACTGGAACACGCTGATCTATAACTACGGCCGCCCCGAGGTCCGCAACTACCTGGTGGCCAACGCGCTGTACTGGCTTGGGGAATACCATCTGGATGGATTGCGCGTCGATGCCGTGGCCTCGATGACCCACCGCGACTACTCGCGCAAAGAGGGCGAATGGATCGCCAACAAGGATGGCGGCAACGAGAACTATGAGGCGCTGGAGTTCCTGCGTCAAACCAATATCGCCAGCTACGGGCAGCACCCCGGCATTGCGATGATCGCCGAAGACTCCACCGCCTACCCCGGAGTCACCCGCCCGGTGGACGCCGGAGGGCTGGGCTTTGGATACAAGTGGAATCTGGGATGGATGAACGACTCGCTGGAATACTTCGGCAAGGACCCCATCTACCGCAAACACCACCACAACCAGCTCACCTTCGGCATTACCTATGCCTTCAGCGAGAACTTCCTGCTCCCGATCAGCCACGACGAGGTCGTGCACGGTAAAGGCTCGATGTATGGGCGCATGCCCGGGTCGCACGCGGATAAGCTCGGGAACCTGAAGGCCTTCTACGGCTACATGTGGGGCTACCCCGGCAAAAAGCTGCTGTTCATGGGCCAAGAGTTCGGCCAGCCTGCCGAATGGAACTACCAGAGCGAACTCGATTGGTCCGTTCTCGAGGACCCGGGGCATGCCGGGGTGCAAGCGGTGGTTCGCGACCTGAACCGGCTATACCGTGAACAACCGGCCCTGCACCGCGGCGATGCGCAGGCCGAGGGCTTCCAATGGCTCCTGGTCGACGACGTCGATAACCAGGTGTTCGCGTGGTTGCGGCGCGGCGCACCCGAAGACCCACATGTGGTCGTCGTTCTAAATCTCACCCCGGTCGAGCGCACCGGCTTCCGTCTGGGGTTCCCGGTGTCCGGACGCTGGATCGAGGCGTTAAACACCGATTCGGCCTGCTATCACGGGGCGAATCGCGGCCACGGCGGGGCCATCGAAACCGAAGATGTTCCGGCCGGCCGCGAAGCACAATCAGCACTACTCACTCTCCCACCTTTGTCGGCAATCTATTTTGTGGAGGAACGGTCATGACACCAACACCCGACGCGCACCAACCTATCGGGGCACCACCGCGCCTTTCGAGCCAGGCGATGGCCTTCGTGCTGGCCGGCGGCCGCGGAAGCCGTCTCGAGGAGCTCACCGACCGGCGCGCTAAGCCTGCGGTCCACTTCGGTGGCAAGTCACGCATTATCGACTTCCCGCTGTCCAATGCGCTGAATTCCGGAATCCGCAAAATGGCCGTGGCCACCCAGTACAAGGCGCATTCGCTCATCCGCCACCTGCAGCGCGGCTGGGATTTCTTCCGCTCCGAGCGCAACGAATACCTCGATATCCTCCCGGCCAGCCAGCGTGTGCAGGAAAATAAGTGGTACCTGGGCACGGCGGACGCCGTGACGCAGAATATCGATATTGTCGATGACTACCATGTGGAATACGTGATCATCCTCGCCGGAGACCACGTGTACAAAATGGACTACGAAATCATGCTGCGCCAGCATGTGGAAACCAACGCCGACGTCACCGTCGGCTGCCTCACCGTCCCGCGCCCCGAAGCCACCGGCTTCGGGGTGATGCACGTGAACGAGCAGGGTCGCATCGTCGACTTCCTTGAAAAGCCGGCGGACCCGCCGGGCATGCCCGATAACCCGGAGATGGCGCTGGCCTCCATGGGTATCTACGTATTCAACTGGAAGTTCCTGCGTGAACTCCTGCTGCGCGATGCCCTGGATTCTAATTCCAGCCACGATTTCGGCCACGACCTGATTCCGGCGATCGTGCGCAACGGCAGCGCCTATGCCCACAAGTTCACCGAGTCCTGCGTGATGACCGGGCTGGAGACCGAACCTTATTGGCGTGATGTGGGCACCATCGATTCCTTCTGGCGGGCGAATCTCGACCTGACCCAGGTGGTGCCGCCGCTGGACCTCTACGACAACCACTGGCCGATCTGGACCTACTCGGAGTTGACCCCTCCGGCGAAGTTCATCCACGATGACAACGCACGCCGCGGCCATGCGATCGAATCGCTGATCTCGGGCAACTGCATTCTCTCCGGTGCCGAAGTGCACAAGTCCCTGGTCTTCACCGGTGGACGCGCGCACTCCTACTCGAAACTCGATGAGGTGGTCATGCTGCCGAATGTGGATGTGGGGCGCAACGCGCAACTGAGCAAATGCGTCATCGACAGCCGGGTGCGCATCCCCGAGGGGCTCGTGGTCGGCGAGGATCCCGAGGAAGACGCCCGCTGGTTCCGACGCACCGAATCGGGCATCGTGCTGATCACCCAGCCGATGCTTGATCAGCGGGCCGCGTTCATGAATGGTTCGCTGTCCGCTCGTGCCGATCTACTGGATGGGCGGTAACGATGGCCGCACGCCGGCAACGTCGCGTTCTCTCGGTCGCCTCCGAGTGCGCCCCACTCATTAAAACCGGCGGGCTCGCCGATGTGGTCGGCGCCTTGCCGGCCGCATTGGAGCCGTTGGGGTGGCGCAGTCGCATCCTCATGCCCGCCTACCCGGGGCTGCTCGAGCGGGTGGGGCGCACTCGGCGGTTGTGGCGGACCGATGACCTGTTCGGCGGCCCGGCCTGTGTCCGCGCCTGCCGTTACGCGGATCTTGATCTGCTCCTACTGGATGCCCCGCACCTCTATGAGCGCGACGGCGGCCCTTATGTAGTCGACGGTCACGATCATCACGATAACCATGTGCGCTTTGCGGCACTGTCCTGGGTTGGGGCCCGGCTGGCCATTGAGGGCACCAGCGACCGCTGGCGCCCGGATGTGGTGCACGCCCATGACTGGCAAGCCGGTCTCGTGCCCTCCTACCTGAAGTATGCCGGCGCCAGCACCCCGAGCCTACTCACGATCCACAACATCGCGTTCCAAGGGGTGTTCGGACCCGATCAACTCGATCGTCTCCAGCTGCCCACCTGGGACTTTCATCCGGACGCGCTGGAGTATCACGGACTAGTCAGCACGCTCAAGGCCGGCATGGTGCATGCCAGTCGGGTGAGCACGGTCAGTCCCAGCTATGCCGAGGAACTGACCAGTGCCGAGTTCGGTTTCGGACTTCAGGGGGTCGTGGCGATGCGGCGCGACCGCGGTGAACTGCACGGCATCCTCAACGGCATCGACACCCGGGTCTGGGACCCGGCCACCGACCCGGTCATCATCAACTACTCGGCCGACTTCCCCGAACCCAAGGCGGCGAACCGTCGGGCGCTGCTCGAGGAATTTTCGCTGGCGGAACCCAGCGGCCCGCTGGCCGTGGTGGTCACCCGGCTCACCCATCAAAAAGGTGTGGACCTGCTGCTGGAGAAACTTCCCACCTTCATTGAATCCGGTGGTGCCGTGGTCGTGCTCGGCTCGGGCGACCCCGGTTACGAGTACGCGCTCGGTGAGTTGGCCGCGCGGTACCCGCAGTCTGTGGGCCTACACATCGGTTACGACGAGCCGTTGAGCCACCGCATGTATGCGGGGGCCGATCTGGTGCTGGTGCCCTCGCGTTTCGAACCCTGTGGGCTGACCCAGCTGATTGGGTTGCGCTATGGTGCCGTGCCACTGGTCGCGGCCACCGGCGGACTGCGCGATACCGTGATCGATGCGAACCCGGAGAATCTCGCTCAAGGCACCGCCACCGGTTTCACCTTCGGTGACATCGATCCCGGCGGCCTGGGTTTCGCCCTAGGACGCGCCGTGGACCTGTACGCCGATACCGAAGCCTGGTCGCGCTTGCGTTCTCAGGCCTTGCGGGCCCCGGTGGACTGGGGCACCTCGGCCGCTCACTACGTGGCACTCTTCACGGAATTGCTCGGATGACCCTGCCGAGCACGAATCGTCTCGCCCCCGGGCGGCCCGGACCGCTCGGGGTGAGCCTCACCGCCGATGGCGTCAACGTCGCCCTGTGGGCGCCGGAGGCCGAAGCGGTCTTCTTCTGCCTATTCAACGAGCAGGATGGCCAGCAGGACGAGCATCGCATCGCGCTCCCCTACCGGCAGGGCGGCATTTGGCATGCCCACATCGCCGGGATCGGCCCGGGGGCACGCTATGGAATCCGAGCCGCCGGGCCGCACCGCCCGCGCGATGGTCTGCGTTTCAACGTCAATAAGCTACTGATCGACCCCTACGCCCGGGCGTTAGACGGGCCGCTGCGCTATGACCCGCTGATGGCTGGCTGCGTACATGGGCCGGACGACGACTTGCTTTTAGATGAACGCGACAGTGCGCCGGTGGTTCCGAAGGCGATCATTCTTGGCCCGGCCAGCGGCCCCGATCCGACCCAGAATCGTCCCGGTCATGAGCTATCCGATCTGGTGATTTACGAGGCGCATCTGAAGGGGTTGACCGCCGCCCACCCCGAGGTCCCGGCGGAACTGCGCGGGCGGTATGCCGGTCTTGGGCATCCGGCGGTGCTTGAGCATCTGCAGTCACTGGGGGTCAACGCGGTGGAGCTGCTGCCGGTACAGGCTTTTATCGACGACGGTTTTCTGGTGGAGCAGGGTCTGCGCAACTATTGGGGCTATCAGCCGGTGGCCTGGTTCGCGCCGGAGCCGCGCTATGCCCAGCACGACGCGGCCGCCGAATTACGCGCACTGGTACACACCCTGCATGAGGCCGGGATCGAGGTGATCCTCGATGTGGTCTACAACCATAGCGGCGAAGGCGACGCACGCGGGCCCACGTTGAATCTGCGCGGTCTGAACAACACCGGCTACTACCGGCTACTCGACAATGGGCGTCATTACGTCAACGACACCGGGACCGGGAATACGCTGGCGGTGCATAACCCCATGGTGCTGCGCCTGGTAATGGATAGCCTGCGGCACTGGGCCGAGTATTTCGGGGTCGACGGCTTCCGCTTCGACTTAGCCGTAGCGGTCGGACGGAACGAGCAGGGCTTCGACGCTCGAGGGGCCTTCTTTCAGGCGATCCGGCAGGATCCGGTGCTGGCGGGGCTCAAGCTCATCGCCGAACCCTGGGACCTGGGCCCTGGCGGCTACCAGCTCGGACATTTCCCCTACCCCTTTGCCCAGTGGAATGACCGCTACCGTGACGGGGTGCGCCGGGCGTGGCGCGGCGATGGACTTGAACAAGCCAAACTCGGAGCACGGCTCTTGGGCTCGGCGGATCTATTCGATCATTCCGGGCTCGGCCCGACCGCGGGGATTAATTTCCTCAGCGCCCATGACGGTTTCACCCTGCACGATGTGGTGTCCTACGCGCACAAACACAATGAGGCCAATCTCGAAGATAATCGGGACGGGCATTCGGAGAACTTCACCGACAATCTTGGCGTCGAGGGACCCACCGAGCAGGAGGAGATCCTTACGGCTCGCAGCCAGCGTGTACGCGGCATGCTCACCACGCTACTGGTGTCTCAGGGAGTGCCGATGCTGCTGGCTGGCGATGAAATCGGCAATAGCCAGCAAGGAAACAACAACGCCTACGCTCAGGATAACGAGCTGGGCTGGATCGACTGGTCTGCTCCCGACCGGGAGCTGTTCAGCTACGCCCAGCGCCTGATTGCGTTACGGGGCAGACTTCCGTTGCTTCGCCAACGCAACTTCCTCCATGGCCAGACACGTGGTGACGGGCATCCGGATGTGAGCTGGCTACGACCCGATGGCACCACACCGAGTCCGGAAGATTGGTTAGATCCCGAGTTTCGGTCACTAGCGGTTGTGCTGCGCGGCGTGGCCGAGGACCCACGGGGTGAAGCACTTCCCGGTGCGGTGCTCATCGTGCTGAATCTGGGGGCCGAACGCGACTTCTACCTCCCGCCGACGTCCGCGGACCAGCCGTGGCAACTGGAGGTCGATAGTGCCCGCCCAGAGGCCAATAGCACGGTTGTCGATAGCTATAGCGCCGCGGCACAGTCCGTGGTGGTGTTGAGCAACGGATGTTATTGATCCACCCACGACGCTGCTGGGCATAAAAAATCCCGATCCACGGTTCGTGGATCGGGATTTTTTAGGCTATTGGTAGCTCACCGATGGAGCTTAGGATTCCGCACTAAAACGCATAACCAGCGCGAGGCCAATAATCACCGCGGCCCACACGAGGCCGAGGATGATGGTGATGCGGTTCAGGTTACGTTCTGCAACACCGGAGGAACCCAGCGAGCTGGTCATACCGCCGCCGAACATATCCGACATGCCGCCGCCCTTACCCTTGTGCAACAGGATCAGTAGGGTCAGCAACACGCTGGTGATGCCCAGGAAAACTTGCAGAATGATCTTGAGGATATCCACTAGCGATAGTTCCTTAATTAATCGGTGACGAGGTGATGCTCGAACCTGACAATATTAGCAAATTCTTCAGCATCCAAGCTGGCACCGCCGACCAACACGCCGTCTACGTCACCTTCGCGCATAATCGCCGCCGCATTGGCTGCCTTTACACTCCCACCGTACAACAGGCGGGTGGCTTCGGCGATCTCCTCGCCGAAACGTTCGCGCAAAGCAACACGGATCGCGGCGCACATTTCCTGAGCGTCGGACGGGCCGGCCACTTCACCGGTACCGATGGCCCACACCGGTTCGTAGGCGATCACCAGATTGGCGGCCTGTTCGGCGGTGACCTGGTCGAGCGACTCGTTCAGCTGCTGCAGGGTGAACTGCACGTGCTCTCCAGCCTTGCGCACCTCGAGCCCTTCGCCGACGCAGAGCACCGGGGTCAGTTCGTGGCGGTAGGCGGCGGCCAGCTTCGCGGCGATCACCGCGTTGGACTCCTGATGGTATTCGCGGCGTTCCGAGTGTCCGACCAGCACGTACTGGCAGCCGAGCTTGTTCAGGAACTGACCGGAGATTTCACCGGTATAGGCGCCGGAATCCTGAGTGGACAAATCCTGCGCGCCGTACACCACGTCGAGCTTATCCCCGAGAACCAGGGTCTGCACCCCGCGGATATCGGTGAACGGTGGGAACACGGCCACCTCGGCACGGCTGTAGTCGTGCTCGGCGTCCTTCAGCGTCCACGCCAGTTTCTGCACCAAGGTGATGCCCTGGACGTGGTCCATGTTCATTTTCCAGTTGCCCGCGATCAGCGGCTGGCGCACGAAGGCACCGTTTTGCGAAATGGTCATTGCTACCTTTCCAGTGCGGCAACACCCGGCAGGGTCTTACCTTCGAGGTATTCGAGCGAAGCGCCACCACCGGTGGAGATATGCCCGAAGTCGTCATCGGCGAAGCCCAGCGAGCGCACGGCCGCGGCAGAGTCGCCACCACCGACGACGCTGAATGCCTCGGAATCGGCCAGCGCGCGCGCCACCGTCCGGGTACCTTCGGCGAAGGCCGGGATTTCGAAGACACCCATCGGCCCATTCCAGAACACGGTGTTGGCGCTGGTGATGTAGCTGGCGAAGAGCTCCGCGGTTTTCGGTCCGATGTCCAGGCCCAGACCGGAGGAGCCGAAGCTTGCCTCTTCGATCTTATCTGCGGCCAAGACCTCATGCGCTGCATCGGCGCCGAACTTCTCGGCCACCACCACGTCGCTCGGGACGATAATGTCGCAGCCAAGCTCCTTGGCCCGCGAGAGGTATTCGGTGCAGGTATCGATCTGATCCTCTTCGAGCAGGGAGCCGCCGATGGCGTAACCCTGTGCCTTGAGGAAGGTGAAGGCCATGCCGCCACCGATCAGCAGGTGGTCGGCCTTGCCCAGCAGATTGTCGATCACCGCGAGCTTGTCCGAAACCTTGGAGCCACCGAGCACCACCACGTAGGGACGCTTAGGCGCCTCGGTGAGGGTCTTCAAAACGTTGACTTCGGTGGCCACCAGGTCACCCTGGTAGCTGGGCAGCAGGGCCGCGATGTCATACACCGAGGCGTGCTTGCGGTGCACGGCGCCAAAGGCGTCGTTCACGTAGGCACCATTTTCACCGGTCAACTCCGCCAACTCTCGAGCGAACTGCTCGCGTTCGGCATCCACCTTGGAGGTTTCGCGGGCGTCGTAGCGCACGTTTTCCAGGACCAGCACGGCACCGTCGGCCAACGAGGCCGCGGCCTCACGAGCCGAGGGGCCGACAACGTCGCTGGCCACGGTGACGTCGAAGTCTGCCAGCTCACCGAGCCGCGCGGCGGCCGGGGCGATGGAGTACTTCGGGTCCACGGTGCCCTTGGGGCGGCCGAGATGAGCCATGACGATAACCTTGGCTCCGGCTTCGGCTAGCTTGGTCAACACCGGCAACGAGGCGCGTACACGCCCGTCGTCGGTTACGGTTGAGCCGTCGAGCGGCACGTTCAGATCGCTACGGACCAGGACATGACGTCCCGAGACCCCGGCGGCGAGCAATTCGTCGAGAGTGTGTGAAGACATGTCTCTAGGTTATCGACTACAGGCTGGAACCAACGAATTCGACCAGGTCGACCAGGCGCGAGGAGTAACCCCACTCGTTGTCGTACCAAGCCAGTACCTTCACGGTGTTGCCCATGACGGTGGTCAGGCCCGAGTCGAAGATTGCCGAGTGCGAGTTGGTGACGATGTCGCTGGAGACCAGCGGATCGGTCGAGTACTCCAGGTAGCCGGCCAGGTCGCCGGAGGCGGCGGCCTTTTCGAAGGCGGCGTTGATCTCTTCAACGGTGGCGGTGCGGGCCAGGTTGACGGTCAGGTCGGTTGCCGAACCGGTCGGAACCGGCACGCGCATGGCGTAACCGTGCAGCTTGCCCTTCAGCTCCGGCAGCACCACGCCGATGGCCTTGGCGGCGCCGGTGGAGGTCGGGATCATGTTCAGCGCGGCGGCGCGCGCACGGCGTGGGTCGCTGTGCGGTGCGTCCTGCAGGCGCTGGTCTGCGGTGTAAGCGTGGATGGTGGTCATCAGGCCGTCGACGATGCCAAATTCATCGTTCAGAACCTTGGCGACCGGGGCCAGGCAGTTGGTGGTGCACGAGGCGTTGGAGATGATGTTGTGCGCCGCAGGATCGTACTTGTCCTGGTTCACACCCATCACGACGGTGATGTCTTCACCGCTGGCCGGTGCGGAAATGATGACCTTCTTGGCACCGGCGTCCAGGTGCTTCTTGGCGGCGTCGGCCTTGGTGAACAGGCCGGTGGACTCAACCACGATATCTACGCCAAGCTCGCCCCACGGAAGGCTGGCCGGATCGCGCTCGGAGAGAACCTTAATGCGCGCTTCGCCGACGACGATGGTGTCGTTTTCAACGGACACATTCTGGGCGAGCGGGCCGAGAACGGAGTCGAATTTCACCAGGTGAGCGAGCGCGTCGATCGAACCAAGGTCGTTGACGGCGACAATCTGCAGATCTGCATTGTGTGCGAGGCTGGCACGCAGGAAGTTGCGGCCGATGCGTCCAAAACCATTGATTCCAACACGAGTTGTCACGTGACTATCTCCTACTTGAAGGGAATTTGTCGCCACAACCGCGCAAAACGGAGGTGGCCTATTTGATGTAGGACACTCCGTTGTGTCGTGTCACGCGGACCCCTCGCAAGGGGTCCGCGTAAGCACACTTAACATCCTACGCTATTTTCGCGTCGAATGTGAGCTAACTTACCGCTAAAGTAAGTTTACTTGCCCGGAACGATCAACGAGCTGGCACCGGCGCGGGCAGCCTCGAAGCGAGCCTGGACGTCGGCCCAGTTCACGATGTTCCAGAAGGCCTTGACGTAATCGGCCTTAACGTTGACGTAGTCCAGGTAGAAGGCGTGCTCCCACATGTCCAGCATCAGCAGCGGGGTGGTTGCCACTGGCACGTTGCCCTGCTGATCGTACAGCTGCTCGATAACCAGCTGGCCGGCGATCGGCTCGTAGGCCAGGACGGCCCAACCCGAACCCTGCAGGCTCATGGCGGCAGCGGTGAAGTGACCACGGAAGGCATCGAAGGAACCGAAGAACTCGTCGATGGCTGCTGCCAGCTCACCCTCCGGCTTGTCGCCACCCTCCGGGGACAGGTTGTTCCAGAAGATCGAGTGGTTGGTGTGACCACCCAGGTGGAAAGCCAGATCCTTGGACAGCTTCGGAATATTGCCGAACTCGCCCTTTGCGCGGGCCTCGGCCAGCTGCTCCAGTGCAGAGTTAGCGCCGGCTACGTAAGCGGCGTGGTGCTTCGAGTGGTGCAGCTCCATGATGCGAGCCGAAATGTTCGGCTCCAGGGCGGCGTAGTCGTACTGCAGTTCAGGCAGCGAATAAACAGCCATGATTCTCCTCAAATCAGTGAAATTTGGTTGAATCTCCGCGGAAAGGGTTTCCGCAGGGACACTTACTGTTCCAGTGCATCTACTGGAACGCTGGACTCGGTACCAGGTATTCCCAGTTCACTGGCCTTTTTATCCGCCATGGCCAAAAGCCGACGGATGCGGCCAGCGATCGCGTCCTTGGTCATGGGCGGTTCGGCCATACGGCCCAACTCGTCCAACGACGCCTGCTTGTGCTCCAAACGGAGCACTCCGGCGTACCGCAGGTGCTCGGGCACCTCGTCGCCGAGAATTTCTAGGGCGCGCTCCACGCGAGCCCCCGCGGCAACCGCCGCCTGTGCACTGCGACGCAGATTGGCGTCATCAAAGTTGGCGAGCCGGTTGGCCGTGGCGCGCACCTCTTTGCGCATGCGGCGCTCTTCCCACACCATCAAGGCATCGTGCGCGCCCATGCGGGTGAGCAACTGAGCAATGGCGTCGCCGTCGCGCAGCACCACGCGGTCGACGCCGCGCACCTCGCGTGCCTTGGCGGTGAGATCTAGTCGGCGGGCGGCGCCCACCAGTGCGAGCGCGGCTTCAGGGCCGGGGCAGGTAATTTCCAGTGCGGAACTGCGTCCGGGTTCGGTCAGCGACCCGTGGGCCAAGAAGGCGCCACGCCAGACGGCCTCGGCGTCGGCGGTGGAACCGTTGACGATGACCGAGGGCAATCCACGCACCGGTCGGCCGCGCTGGTCGAGTAGTCCGGTTTGCCGGGCGAGTACCTCGCCCTCCTTGGCTACGCGGACAATGTACCGACTCCCCTTACGGATGCCGGACCCCGAGACCATGACGATTTCGGCGTCGTGGCCATACAAATCAGCAATGGCAACTTTTAAGCGGCGCGCGGTCGACGCAAGGTCAACCTCGGCCTCGATGACGATACGCCCGGAGACAATGTGCAAGCCGCCGGCGAAACGCAGGATGGTGGAAACCTCAGCCTTACGCTGCGAAGGTTTACGGATTTCAACCCGCGACAGCTCGTCTTTGACGGAAGCCGTCAATGCCATGAATCAAACTCCCTTACAAGGTTCCGGCACTGTGCTCAGGAACCAATCGCGGTAAATACCTCGTGATAGGCCGCCGCTAGGCGCAACGGGTCATGCACCGCACGCCCGTCGGATACTCCCACTCTACTAAAAAACACCTGCGCGCCGAGTTTTTGCGCTGCCAGCTCAAATCTTTCCCGGTTACTGACACGTTGCTCGTCGGCGATGATCGCGTCGAATCTCACCTCGGGCGCGTAGCGGACCAGCACCTCTAAATGTGCCGCCGCGTCGAGGCCGCTGGTTTCGGCGGTGTTGGTTGACAGGTTCATCGTCAACAGCTTCTTGGCGGTGGTATCGGCCAGCGACTGACGCAGTTCCGGCAGCAGCAGATGCGGCAGCACCGAGGTGTACCAAGACCCCGGGCCGAGCACGACCCAGTCGGCGAGTTCGATGGCGTTCATCGCCTCGGGGCAGGCTGGAGCATCGGCCGGCTCGAGGGCCACATTGGTGACCAGTGAACCCGATCCGGCCCTGGCCAGTTGGGCTTGGCCCTCGACTCGGCGTCGTAGCAGCGTGTCGGTGGCCTCGTCGGCCTCCAGTATTTCCCCGTGAATGGACAGCGGCACCGTGCTCATCGGCAGCACCTGACCGCGGGCGCCGAGCAGTGCACCGGCCCAGCGCAGGCCCGCCACCGGGTCTTCGAGCAACTCCCAGAGCGCCAGAATCAGCAGGTTACCTACCGCATGGCCATTCAACGGTTCGGCCATATTCTGCGTGGAGGTAAAGCGATGCTGCATCACATCGCGCCAGGTCCGCCCCCAGTCGTTGTCGTCACAGAGCGCGGCTAGGGCCATACGCAGGTCCCCGGGTGGTAGCACGTCGAAGGATTCACGAAGCCGTCCGGAACTTCCGCCGTCGTCGGCCACGGTCACCACGGCCGTCAGGTCGGTGCTCAGGCGGCGCAGTGCCGAAAGCGAGGCCGAAAGCCCGTGCCCGCCACCCAACGCGACGATCGACAGGTTACGTTGGCCGTCATCGCGGTTCAGCCCCTGGATAGGGATCGGCCCGGTTGCAAATGCCATGAATCGCCTCTTTACTCTCGGCCTAGGTCACGGTGCGTAATGTTGACCCGAACGTTGGGGAGCTGGGCCAGTCGCCGGCCCAGTTCGATGCTCGTGGCCACCGAACGGTGCTTACCGCCGGTGCACCCCACGGCGATGGTGGCGTAGTGCTTGTTTTCGCGACGGTACCCCTCAAAAACGGGTTCCAAGGCCTTGAGGTAGTTTTCGATAAATTCGCCCGTGCCGTCTTGACCCAGCACGTAATCGGAGACTTCGCGATCCTTACCGGTCTGCGGACGCAATTCCGGAACCCAGTGCGGGTTAGGAATGAAGCGCACGTCGGCCACGAAGTTCGCATCGGTGGGCAGACCGTATTTGAAGCCGAAACTCATAATGTTCACGCGCAAGACGATCGGGCCGGATTCACTAAACAGTTCGGTGGCCGAACGCACCAGATCGTGCACCGACATGCCGGTGGAGTCGAGCACCAGCTCGGCGGCGTCGCGTAGCGGGGCGGTGACATCGCGCTCGCGCTTGATCCCATCGACGATGCGCCCATCGCCTTGCAAGGGGTGGGGGCGCCTGCCCTGTTCGAAACGGCGAACCAGAACTTCGTCGCTGGCATCCAAATACACCAGACGGAACTTGATGCCACCGCTGGTCAGCATCGCCAGCGCCTCGCGCAACTCCGGGAACATTTCCTTCGAGCGCACATCCATGACCACGGCGAGTCGCGGAATCGATCCGCGCGAGCGACTCATGAGCTCGGTCAGCGTGCCGAGCAGGGCCGGTGGAAGGTTCTCCACCACATACCAGCCCTGATCTTCGAGCGCATGGGCGACGGTGGTGCGCCCCGCACCGGACATGCCGGTGACAATTACCAGCTCCGATTCGGGAGGTTTGACGGACTCATACTCTGCGGTCATAGTCCAAGGCTAGTCGAGAATTTCACCCGTAGTCATGTTCACTCCGCCCGATGACTTCTCACCCAGCGCCTCGTGAATTGCCACGGCTAATTTCGGTCCAATTCCCGGGGCCTGCTCGAGTTCTGCGACGGTGGCCTGACGGATCTTCTTCATGGAACCGAAATGCTTGCGCAGGGCCTCGGCCTTGGCACGGCCCAGGCCGGGCACCGCATCCAATTCGGAGGCCGTCATCGACTTGGCACGCTTGGCGCGGTGGAAGGTGATGGCGAAACGGTGCGCCTCGTCGCGTAGCCGCTGCACCAGATACAGCGCCGCCGAGGTGCGCGGCAGAATCACCGGGAAGTCATCGTCGGGCAGCCAGAGCTCTTCGAGCCGCTTGGCCAAGCCCACCACTGGGATGTTCGTAATACCCAAATCGTCCATGGCCCGCTGCGCGGCGGCCACCTGCGGCGGCCCACCGTCGACGATGACCAGCGCCGGCGGGTAAGCAAATTTACGTTGTTCGGTAGACTCGACGTCGATCTGGCCACTGGTGAAGTCGCTCTGCTCGTCACGGTCGCGCAGGTAGCGGCTGAAGCGCCGATGAATCACGTCATACATGCTGGCGGTATCATCGCGGGCCGCCTCACCGGTAATCGAGAATTTCCGGTACTCGCTCTTCTTCGGCAGCCCATCCTCGAACACCACCATGGAGGCGACCACGTTGGTGCCCTGGGTGTGCGAGGCGTCGTAGCATTCGATACGGAGCAGCGCCTCGGGAGCGTCGAGGGCCTCCTGCAATTCCTGGAGGGCCAGCGAGCGGGTGGAAAGGTCCCCGGCGCGTTTGGACTTGTGCAACCGCAGGGCCTGTTCGGCGTTCTCGGCAACCGTTTGGGCCAGCGCGGCCTTATCGCCACGCTGGGCCACCCGCAGCGAAACCTTGGCTCCGCGCAATTCGCTG
Source organism: Glutamicibacter sp. PS (assembly GCA_031317595.1). Taxonomy (GTDB): domain Bacteria; phylum Actinomycetota; class Actinomycetes; order Actinomycetales; family Micrococcaceae; genus Glutamicibacter; species Glutamicibacter endophyticus. The sequence goes on along the minus strand of JANCMB010000001.1, from coordinate 726,441 downwards.
AGCCACTGGGTCAGCTCGGCATCGTCGTCGGGCAGCGTGGGCACCAGCACCTCACGCGGGATCCGGTCGGCGTTATCGGCATACACCTGGGTGAGCAGATGCTCAATAAACTCCGCGGGCGTATGGTCGAGCACCTTTTCCACGACCCAACCGCGCTGGGACCGGATACGCCCGCCGCGCACCTGGAATACCTGCACCGCCGCCTCGAGCTCGTCTTCGAAAATTCCGTAGATATCGGCGTCGGTCTGTTCCGGTAGCACCACGGCATTGCGCTCAAAGACCTTGTTCAGGGCCGCAATGTCATCGCGGTAGCGCGCCGCCTGTTCATATTCGAGGTTGGCCACCGCCTGCTGCATTTTGTTGGTCAGCTCGCGGGTGAACTTCTTCGCCTCCCCGCCCATGAAGGTGCACAGATCTTCGGCACGCTGGCGATGTTCTTCCTCGGTTACTCGTCCCACGCATGGGGCCGAGCATTTGTCGATATAGCCCAGCAGGCAGGGACGGCCCGAGGCCTGGGCCCGTTTGAAGACCCCCGGGGAGCAACTGCGCACCTGAAAGACGCGAAGTAGCGTATCGAGGGTTTCGCGGATGGCCTTGGCCGGGTAGAAGGGCCCGAAATACTTCACGCCCTTGCGCTTATCGCCGCGCATCACCATGGCGCGCGGGAATTGCTCGTTCATGGTGACCGCGAGATAGGGGTAGGTTTTATCGTCGCGGAACACGATATTGAAGCGCGGGGCGTACTGCTTGATCCACGTGTACTCAAGCTGCAGGGCCTCGAGTTCGGAGCCGACGACGGTCCACTGCACGCTGGCCGCGGTGAAGACCATGGTGCGGGTTTTCGGGGTCAACCGTTGCGGGTTGACGAAATAGGAAGACAGCCGGTTGCGTAGCACCCGGGCCTTACCCACGTAGATCACCCGGCCGTGTTCATCGCGGAAGCGATACACGCCCGGCTGGGTCGGGATGTCCGAGGTTTTGGGGCGGTAGCTAGCGGGATCGGCCATCGTTACTTCGCGTCGGGCGGCAACTGGTTGTAGGCGGCCACCCGCTCCTGCCCGCTCAGCGCGGCAATGGCATCGACGATCTGGTCGGTGGCGCGTCGACGTTCCGGCAGGGGGTGCTTGCGCCCCATCTGCTCGAAGTACAGTGGCTCCCCGAACTTAATGGTGAACTTCGTCGGGCGAATGCCCTTGGCCCCGGCGGGCTGCAGTTTTTCGGTGCCGACCAGTCCGACGGGAACCACCGGGGCGCCGGTGGTTAGTGCCAGCCAGCCCACACCGGTGCGGCCGCGGTAGAGTTTTCCGTCGCGCGAGCGGGTTCCTTCGGGGTAGATGCCAATGCCCTCCCCCGATTCGAGGATCTCAATGAGCGATTCAAGGGCGGCCACCGAGGCGGCCTGCTCCCCGCGTTGCACGGGGATGGAACCCACCGATTCGAAGAAGTGCTTCATCGCCTTGCCCTTCAACCCGGGGGTGGTGAAGTATTCGGCCTTGGCGAAGAAGGAAACGCTACGTGGGGTCAGCGCCTGAATGATGATGGAGTCCAAGAACGACAGGTGGTTTGAGGCTACGATCAGCGGCCCGTCCTTTGGCACGTTTTCCAGCCCGATGATTTCCGGCCGGCACATGGTGTGCAGCATTACCCGAATGGATGAGCGGGTCATGGTGTAAAGGCTCATGCGTTCGGGTCCTCCTGAAGTTCCTGCGAAGTGTGTTCTATGCCGTGACCATCTAGGCCCAGCAGTTCGGCCAGTTCCGTAGCATCTGCCGCCAGATGCTCGACCGCCGAGAATTCCCCATCCTGCGCAAATCCCCACCGCACGCCGATAAAGCCTAGTCCATGTGCCAGCGCCGCGTCATGGTCGTAATGACGGTCCCCCACCATCACCGTACGCTCGGCGTCTACCGCCGAGGTGGCCAAGGCGCGGGCGACAATATGGGCTTTGCTCGTCCCATGTGCCCCGCCCTCGTCGTCGTTGCCGTAGATCGCGTCGAGGTCGCCGTCCAGTTCTTGTACGCGGATCAGTTCCCGGGCGATGGGTTCGGGTTTCGCGGTCACCACGGCCACGTGCACGCCGCTCGCGCGGAGGTCACGCAACAACGTACGGAGGCCCGGGTAGACGCGTGAAGCGGCCATACCACGAGCGGCGTACTCTTGCCGGTAGTCGGCGATGATCTTATCAAGATTCTGTGCGGTAACGCCCGGGAGTCCCGCGAGGCCGATCCGTAGCGGCGGACCGACCAACGACTCAACGGCGTCCTCCCCCGGATCGGCCACCCCATTGGACCGCAGGGCTTGCCGGATCCCCGAGGTAATGGCTCCCGCCGGGTCCACAAGTGTGCCGTCTAGGTCAAAGAGCACGCAGGCTGTCGAGTTTTCCACGAGCCTATCTTCCCACGAAGCGGCCACCACTTGCCCAATTGATGCCTGTGCGGGCATATTTCGGGGGTGGCCGCCACGCTTTTAGACCTTCGCGGCCGCACTCCCCACCGGTTCGTTGAGAATTTCGGCGAGGAAGGCTCCGGTGTGCGATTCGGGCACCCGGGCCACGTCCTCCGGCGTGCCGGTCGCCAAGATCATGCCACCTCCGGAACCGCCCTCGGGTCCCAGATCGATGATCCAGTCTGCCGACTTGATGACGTCGAGGTTGTGCTCGATGGTCAGCACGGTATTGCCCTTGTCGACCAACGATTGCAGCACGGTCAGCAGCTTACGGATATCTTCGAAGTGCAGGCCGGTGGTCGGCTCATCAAGTACGTAGATCGACCGTCCGTTCGAACGCTTCTGCAATTCGGCGGCCAGCTTCACACGCTGAGCCTCGCCGCCCGAGAGTGTCGTAGCCGGCTGTCCTAGACGAACATAGCCGAGTCCAACATCCACCAAGGTGTTCAAGTGACGGGCGATCGGCGTGAAGGCGCTGAAGAACTCCGCGGCCTCAGCAATCGGCATATCCAGCACATCGGCGATGGTCTTGCCCTTGTAATGCACCTGCAGGGTTTCGCGGTTATAGCGCGCCCCGTGGCATACCTCGCAGGGCACATACACGTCGGGCAGGAAGTTCATCTCGATCTTCAGCGTGCCGTCTCCCGAGCAGGCCTCGCAGCGTCCGCCCTTGACGTTGAAGGAGAAACGGCCCGGCTGATAGCCGCGCAGCTTCGCCTCCTGAGTTTCGGCGAACAACTTTCGGACGTGATCGAACACCCCGGTGTAGGTCGCCGGGTTCGAGCGTGGGGTTCGGCCAATCGGCGACTGGTCCACGTGAACGACCTTGTCCAGGTGCTCGAGCCCGCGCACCCGAGTATGCCGGCCCGGTACCTGCTTGGCACCGTTGAGCTTATTGGCCAGCACCTTGTAAAGGATGTCGTTGACCAAGGTGGACTTACCGGAGCCGGAAACCCCGGTCACCGCGGTGAGCACGCCCAAGGGGAAATCCACCGACACATCGCGCAGGTTATTCTCCGAGGCGCCCACGACGGTGAGCATCCGCGCGGGGTCCACCGCGCGACGGGTCGCCGGCACCTCAATCTGCTTACGACGGGCCAAATAATCGCCGGTCAACGAGCGGGTGTTGGCCTTCAGGCCCTCCACGGATCCGGAGTGCACCACTTCGCCGCCATGTTCACCGGCACCCGGGCCGATGTCGACAATCCAATCCGCCTCGGCGATAGTGTCCTCGTCGTGCTCCACCACGATCAGCGTGTTACCCAACGACCGCAGGTGCAACAAGGTGTCGATCAGGCGTCGGTTATCGCGTTGATGCAGGCCGATGGACGGCTCGTCGAGCACGTAGAGCACCCCGACCAGCCCGGACCCGATCTGCGTGGCCAGCCGGATGCGCTGGGCTTCACCGCCGGAAAGGGTGCCTGCGGCACGTTCCAGCGTCAGGTACTCCAGACCGACGTCGAGCAGGAACTTCATGCGTGCGCCGATTTCCTTCAGCACCTGGGCGGCGATCTTGGCCTCACGTTCGGTCAGCTCGAGGCTGGTGAGGAAGTCGCTGGCGCTACGCAGGTCCATGGCGGAAACCGCGGCGATGGACTTGCCACCGACCAGCACCGACAAGGATGCCGGGTTGAGACGTGCGCCACCACAGGTCGGGCACGGAATTTGCCGCATGTACTGCTCGTAGCGGTCGCGGGCGTGATCCGATTCGGTCTCCTGGTGCTTGCGGTGCACGTAGGAGATGACACCCTCGAAGCCGGTGGAGTATTTGCGTTCGCGACCGAACCGGTTGCGATACTGCACCACGACCTTATGGTCCTTGCCGCCCAGGATCGCGGCACGGGCCTTGGCCGGCAGATCCTTCCAGGCGGTGTCCATGGTGAAGCCCAGCTCGTTGCCGAGGCCCTCGATCAACCGGTTCCAGTACTCGGTGGTGGCCTTGCCCAGCGACCACGGGGCGATCGCACCCTCGGCTAGGGTCACCTCGGGGTCCGGAACGATCAGTTGTTCGTCGACCTCGAGTTTGGTGCCGATTCCGCTACAGGCCGAACAGGCGCCGAAGGGGTTGTTGAAGGAAAAGGTACGTGGCTCGATCTCGTCGATGGCCAGTGGGTGCTCGTTGGGGCAGGCCAGGTTCTCGGAGAAGGCCCTGGTGCGCTTGGGGTCCTCGGCGTCCAGGTCGACGAAGTCGATCACGACGCGACCCTCGGCAATATTCAGGGCCGTTTCCACCGAGTCGGTGAGCCGCTGCCGCACCGAATCATTAATGGCCAGTCGGTCCACGACCACTTCGATGGTGTGCTTGTACTGCTTGGCCAGCTTCGGCGGTTCGGAGAGCTGTATGGTTTCCCCGTCCACGCGGGCACGGGCGAATCCCTTGGAGGACAGCTCGGCGAACAAGTCGACGAACTCACCCTTGCGGGCCCGCACCACCGGGGCGAGCACCTGGAAGCGCGTCTTCTCCGGTAGCTCGAGTAGCTGGTCGACGATCTGCTGCGGAGACTGCTTGGAGATCGGCTCGCCACATTCCGGGCAGTGTGGGCGTCCCACACGTGCCCAGAGCAGACGCATGTAGTCATAAACCTCGGTGATCGTACCCACCGTCGAGCGCGGATTACGGCTCGTGGATTTCTGGTCGATGGACACCGCCGGGGAAAGCCCCTCAATGAAATCAACATCCGGCTTATCGACCTGACCGAGGAACATGCGCGCGTAGGCCGAGAGCGATTCGACATAGCGACGCTGCCCTTCGGCGAAAATGGTGTCGAAGGCGAGCGAGGATTTGCCCGATCCGGAGAGCCCGGTGAACACGATCATTGCGTCGCGCGGCAGATCCAGGTCGACATTCTTCAGGTTATGCTCGCGGGCGCCCTTGACGATCAGGCGCGAAAGATCCAAGGTTTTGCTCTCTGCAGTAGTAGCCACCCTGCCATAATAATCGAAAATTGATTCGAATCGGTGTTCTCTTCAGCACAGTTTTTCGGGGCGGTTCTTCCAACGCGGTGACTTGAGTCCACGAGGTCACTAGGCCGCTGCGGTTCGATCCTGGACCTGGAATAACGAATCGGCATGCAGCCGCCTAAGCTCGCGCCTGTGGACCGTCAGAGTCCCGAAATCTCATCCCCGGCGCGACAACCCGAAGCGGGCAGCTCCTCTTGTGACCCGATGGTAGTGACAGACGTGTATCGCGCTTTCCGGTGGCACGTTTGGCACCGGCACAGATCCCGACGCTTGGACGCTAGTCCGGCAGGGAACTAAAGGCCGCACGCAAATACTTCACCGCACGTTCCTCATCCACCGACCATGTCCGTGCCACCCGCGCCAGATCGGCGGCCGCATCCGAAACCGCCTGCTCGCCGGCCTCGGCGCCGGCCTGCACGATGGTGCCGTGCCGCCCCCTTGTGACCACGGCTCCCTGGGCTTCGAGCTCCTTGTAGACCTTCGCCACCGTATTCACCGCCAGACCGACCTGCCCGGCGAGCGCCCGCACGGACGGTAGACGGGTTCCCGGAGCCAAACGCCCCGAGGCGATGGCACCGAGTAACTGTTCACGGACCTGCTGATAGGGCGCCGTCTCCAATGTGCTATCGACGCTAATGAACTCCAGTTCGCTCATGAGATCCCTTCCTTGCCACGTATGCTTCTCCGCCCACGAGCCTATCGCGCGGGTCTGCTCGGTGGACGTAGGCTGGAGCCATGGCTGAACTTGTACTGAACGACGTGGTGATTCGCTGGGTCAGCGTCTCCTCGATGAACAATAATGTGTACCTGGTAACCGAGCGGGCGAGCGGTCAGCAACTCCTGGTGGACGCCGCCGACGATATCCAAGCTATTGAAGGCCTACTTTCCGACGCGTCGGCGGACGGCCCCAATCCCGAGCTTGTGGGCATTGCGACGACTCACCAGCACTGGGATCACGTGCGGGCGCTTGCCGAGTTGAGTTCCCGGTACCCGGTCCCCACCTATGCAGGCGCCGACGACGTCGCGGGTATCGAGCAGGAATGTGGCATCAAGACCTCGCATCCGTTGCGCCATGGCGAGCAGATTGAGCTAGGCGACGTGATCATCGAAGCGATTCACCTGCGCGGACACACCCCTGGCTCGATTGCCTACGTGCTACGAGACTCCTCGGGCCAGGTCGTTGTGCTCAGTGGCGATAGCTTATTCCCCGGAGGCGTCGGCAATACGGGCAATGATCCGCAACGTTTCATGTCGCTCTTTGCTGACGTCACCGAGCGGGTCTTCGAACGCTTTGATGACGCCACGCTGGTGTTGCCCGGTCACGGGGATTCCACCACGCTCGGTGACGAGCGCCCGTACCTGGCTGAGTGGCAGGCTCGCGGCTGGTAACCTGAGTCAGTTTTTGCGGCCCACCATGAAGATCCGGCGGAATGGGAAGTTGGTCAGCAGTTGACCATTGGGGGCCGTGAACGAGGGGTAGTGTTCGGCGATCGCCGCACGGTAGTCGTCTTCGAAGGCGAGGTAATCCGCCGCGGACAGCGCCGCCTTGACCGGCAGTAACGCCGTACCGCGCACCCAGCGCAGCACCGGGTCGGCGCCGGTGAGCAACTGCTGATAGGTGGTTTCCCACACGTCGGCCTCGAGGCCACACCGAATGAATAACCGCTGGTAGTCGGATGGGTCAGCGACCGCGTCACCGTGGCGCAGGACCCCACGCAACTTTTCGGCCCAGCGTGGGCTCTGCGCCACCTCGCGCATGACCGCATGAGACGGTGAGGTGAAGTTCCCCGGCACTTGGATGGCTACCACCGCGCCGGAGGCTAGTTGGCGCAACCAACGTTCGAGGTGCACTTGATGCCCGTCGAGCCACTGCAGCATCGCGCTCGAGACCAACAGGTCGGTGCCCTCGGGCACATCCCAGCTGGCCGCGTCGGCCAGGGCGAAGCTGAGATTTTCGGCTCTTGCCACGGCATTGGCGCGAGCGACCATCTCCGGCGATGAGTCCAACCCCAGCACCTGCGCTTGCGGCCAGCGCTGGGTGAGTACCTCGGTAATATTCCCGGGCCCACAGCCCAAATCGATGATGCTCGTCGGATCGAGCTGCGGGATCCGTCCCAGCAAATCGAAGAAAGGTCGGCTTCGGTGATCCGAAAATTGCGCGTACTGTGTCGGGTTCCATTCCATAGTTCGTAGCCTATGCGACCCACGGCCCAGGCGCGGTGACGCACAAACCGCGGCGGCCCGATAGGCTTGAGACATCATGCTGCTCACCGATTACCTGCCCCAAGATCCCGCCAACGTGTCCGAGGACGACATCTACGAGGCCTTCGGGCGTTGGGTGGCGACCCGTGGGATCGACCTCTACCCCGCCCAGGACGAAGCTTCGATGCACCTGGCAGCCGGCAGTAATGTCATCTTGGCTACCCCCACCGGCTCGGGGAAATCTCTGGTGGCGATCGCCGCGCATTTCTACGCCATGGCGCGCGACCAAATCAGCTTCTACACCGCGCCGATCAAGGCGCTGGTCTCCGAGAAGTTCTTCGACCTCTGCAAGATCTTCGGCGCCGAAAACGTCGGAATGGTCACCGGAGACTCCTCGGTGAACGCCGACGCCCCGATCATCTGCTGCACCGCCGAGATCCTGGCGAACCTGGCCCTACGCGAGGGGTCTCGGGCCGACGTGGGCTGCGTGGTGATGGACGAGTTCCATTTCTATGCCGACCCGCAGCGTGGCTGGGCCTGGCAGGTGCCGCTGATCGAGTTGCCGCAGAGCCAGTTCCTGTTGATGAGCGCCACGCTGGGCGATGTGACGCGCTTCGAAAAGGAGCTGAGCGAACGCACCGGTAAGTCGACGGTCACCGTCGCTCATACCCAGCGTCCGATCCCCTTGCACTTCCACTACTCCATGGAGCCGGTGCAGGAAGCGGTAGAGGAACTGATCTCCACCAAGCAAACCCCGGTGTACATCGTGCATTTCTCGCAGCTCGATGCGATCGATCGCGCCAGCGGGTTGATGAGCATTAACGTGTGCACCCGCGAGGAGAAGGACCGCATCGCGGAGCTGATCGCCGGTTTCCGCTTCTCCGCAGGCTTCGGCAAAACCCTCAACCGATTGGTGCGTCACGGCATCGGCGTGCACCATGCGGGCATGCTGCCCAAGTACCGTCGACTCGTCGAACAGTTGGCGCAGGCCGGTCTGCTGAAGGTGATCTGCGGGACCGACACCCTCGGGGTGGGCATTAACGTGCCCATCCGCACCGTGGTGATCACCGCACTGTCGAAATTCGATGGCACCCGCACCCGTATCCTCAATGCCCGCGAGTTCCATCAGATCGCGGGGCGTGCCGGCCGCGCCGGTTTCGACACCGCCGGAACCGTGCTCGTACAGGCCCCGGAACATGCGATCGAGAACCACAAGGCCATGGAGAAGGCCGTTAAGAAGCATGGGGAGGGCTCGACCAAGCTACGCCAGATCCCCAAGAAGAAGCCGCCGCAGGGATTCGTGACTTGGGGCGAGAAGACCTTCGAGAAGATCGTCGACGCCCCTCCGGAGACGCTAAAGTCCTCTTTCCAGGTCTCGCACTCGATGCTGCTGAACCTGCTCGAGCGCGAAGATAATGCCTTCGAAGCAGCGGTGCGCCTGCTCACCCAGAATCATGAAACACCGTCGGCGCAACGCAAACTGAAGTTGCGCGCCCTGGGTATTCTGCGTGAACTGATTGCCACCGGGGTTGTGGTGCGCCGCGAGCAACCGGACCGATTCGGGAACTACTATGAGCTCACCGTCCACCTGCAGGCGAACTTTGCGCTGAACCAGCCACTGTCTCCCTTCGCCTTGGCGGCCCTTGAGCTCTTGGATCCGGATTCCCCCAGCTATGCCCTAGATGTGGTGTCCACTATTGAGGCCACCCTGGAGAAGCCCCGCCAGGTACTCTCCGGCCAAGAGAAGAAGGCCCGCGGTGAGGCGATTGCCGCCATGAAGGCCGAAGGACTGGAATACAACGATCGGATGGCCGCCCTCGAGGAGGTCAGCTACCCGCAGCCCTTGGCCGAAAGGCTCGAGTCGGCCTTTGAACAATACCGGGCCGGGGCCCCCTGGCTTGCCGACTTCGAACTGGCTCCCAAGTCGGTGGTGCGTGATATGTACGAACGCGCCATGGGCTTCTCCGACTTCGTCCAGTACTACCAGTTGGCTCGTTCCGAGGGCGTGCTCTTGCGTTACCTCACCGACGCCTACAAGGCGCTGCGACAGACCGTGCCGCAGGACTCGCTACGCGAAGACCTCGAGGATCTGATCGAATGGCTCGGCGAAATGATTCGCCAGATTGACTCCTCGCTGCTCGACGAGTGGGAAGAACTCAGTCGCGGCGAGGTTCCGGAGGAGCATCAGGAGGAAATCACTCCCCCGGCTCCCGAACGGCTGACGACCAACCGTCGCGCCTTCCGGGTGATGGTGCGCAATGAAATGTTCCGCCGCGTGAAGCTCTTTGCCGACGAAAAGGATAAGGAGCTCGGCGAGCTCGATGGCGAGGCCGGTTTCGATGCCGATGCGTGGGCCGAATTCATGGACGACTACTTCGACGAGCATGAGGACATCGACGACGGTCCGGCCGGTCGCGCCGCCGACCTATTCCTGGTCACCGAGGAGGGCCGCACCTGGCGGGTACGGCAGATTTTCGCCGACCCGGCCGGCGATCACGACTGGGGCATCAATGCCGACGTCGATCTGGATGCCTCCGACGAAGCCGGGGCACCGGTGCTCACGGTGACCTCCATCGGCCGCATGGGCTGATGACCGACCGTCACCCGGTGGCGTTACGCGACGAGTAACGCCACCGCCACGTAGGAGGTCAGCACGCTGGCGAGCATCCATTCGGCTTGTGACCCGGTGTCGCCAAGCACGGGGATCGCAATGCGCCCGTTGCCCTTCCAGCACAGGCCAATCCCGGGGATCTTGCGGAACCATCGCGGGGACTTGATCTTGATGGGCCACAACAGATTGCAGCCACCGGTGGTGAGCATATCCCCCAGCACATGCACGATCACACCAAGCGCTACCGCCAAGGGGAACCACGCGCGATCGGCTGGGGCGTTCATCCCCACGAAGGCGCCGGCGGACAGCGCGATCACCCAGCACAGAAGCTCGGGCATGAATTTCATCGTCTTCACGGCGAAGGAAATCAGCACGATACTAAAGAGCGCCGCGCCCGGATAAATCAGCCCGAACGCGCTGGTCTGCATCGACCAGCGGTCGGCGACCCACGCCAACGCGACGAAAAACCCCACCCCAAGCAGGGAGTGCGTCCCATTGCGGTGTCCGCCAAAGACCGTGCCAATGACCCGGGTAATGAGATTCGAAATCGGTGGCAACGAGCGAGAGATGGTGGCACCATGATGATCGGCATCCGGCAAAAGCGCCGCACCGGCGCAGACAATGGCCCCGGCCAAGGTCTCCCAACGGTTGGTTTCGAGTACGCCGAAGCCCAGGTGCGCCGCGCCGAGTGCTACCGGTGTTGTTAATGCCAGCCACGCGGCTGCGCCGCTCATGGCATGGTGTCCGCCCATCATGCATTCCACTTTAGGACTGGTCACCGACGTTTTAGCCGCCCAGCGCGGAGTAAGCTTGAACACATGGCAACCATTCGCGAAGCACAGATCGGCGATTGCGCCGACATCCTTGAGCTCATCCAAGAACTGGCCGACTATGAGCGGGAACCCGATGCGGTGCGCAATACCGTTCCCGATCTAGAGGCCCACCTCTTTTGCCCGAACCCGCAGGTCTTCGCCCATGTGGCCGAGGATGAAGGTCAGATCGTCGGCGTCGCCCTCTGGTACCTGACCTACTCCACCTGGGAGGGCCGCCACGGCATCCACCTCGAGGACCTCTACGTGCGCGAATCCCAGCGCGGACGCGGCACCGGGGCGGCACTGTTGCGCACCCTGGCCGAAATTGCGGTGTCCCGCGGCTACCGCCGGGTCGAATGGGCGGTACTGGACTGGAACACCCCGGCCATCGAGTTCTACGACGCCCTCGGTGCGTCCTCCATGGACGGTTGGACCACTCGTCGGCTCGACGGTGCGGCGCTCGAAGCCCTCGGCGGTGTGCAGGCGGCACGCTCATGAACTACGAAGGAATGACCGTCACCGAGCACCGTCTCAGGGTGCCACTGGACCATGCCCAGCCCACCGGCGAGCAGATTGAAATTTTCGCGCGCGAGGTCAGCGTGGATCAGGACAAGCCATGGCTGCTCTATCTTCAGGGTGGACCGGGCGGTAAGTCTCCTCGCCCCGCCACCCTCTCGGGGTGGCTCTCAGAGGCGGTGAAGCATTTCCGGGTGCTGCTGCTTGACCAGCGCGGCACCGGCCTGTCCACACCGGCGAACCGACAGTCGCTCGGGCTCCGCGGAGATCCGGCGGCGCAGGCCCGCTATTTGATGCATTTCCGCGCGGACTCGATTGTCCGCGATGCCGAGGCATTGCGTGAGCACCTGGGCATCGAGCAGTGGTCCACGCTCGGGCAGAGCTATGGCGGGTTCTGCACCCTGACCTACCTGTCGCTGGCTCCGCAGTCGCTGACGCGGTGTCTGGTCACCGGCGGGCTGGCCTCTCTGGAGGCCGATGCCCGCGCCGTGTATCGGGCCACCTATCAGCGCATGGCCGAACGCAACGAGGAGTACTTCTCCTGGTACCCACAAGACCGCGAAACCCTGCACGCCATCTACGAGCATGTGCGCCATAATGACGACGAGTTCCTGCCCGATGGGCGCCGCGTCACCGTCCCGCTGGTGCAGATGCTGGGCCAGTACCTAGGCGGTAACGCCCGGGTGCACCAGTTGCATTTCGTCTTCGAGGAAGCCTTCATTAACACCCCGGGCGGGCGTCGCCTGTCCGATAGTTTTCTGGCCACCCTCTACGAGCAGGCCTCGCGCGCTTCCAACCCGCTCTACGCGGTGCTCCATGAAAGTATTTACGCTCAGGGCGAGGCCACGAATTGGGCCGCCGAAGCGATCCTTGAGGAGTTCCCGGCCTTCGGTGCGCACGCTCCAACGCCCCTGTTGACCGGCGAGATGGTGTACCGCTGGTACTTTACCGAGGATCCGGCTCTTCGACCGTTGGAAGAAACGGCACGAATTCTGGCCGAACACGAGGGATTTGCCCCGCTCTATGATCTCGAGGTACTGGCCAAGAACACCGTGCCGGTGGCCGCCGCGGTATATCACGACGACGTCTACGTCGATCGCGAGCTGTCTCTCCGCACCGCCGAGCAGGTTCGAGGACTCAAGGCCTGGGTAACCAAGGACTACCACCACGACGGCATCGGACAAGACGGACCGAAGATCTTCGCCAAATTGCTTGCGATGACCAACGAGTCGGAGCCGGAAACGGCTTGCGACTAACCACGACGCCCGGATCGGTAAGGCACCGCTCCGGGCGTTCGACCATACCGGGCACGGCCTAGTGCTAGCTGCCCCGCCGGCCAGCCCCTTTTGCGGGCTGCTGCGTTCCGAACCCCTGAGAGATTACCGGTTCGCGACCCTCACATCTCAACGTATTCCGGCCTGGTCGCCGGATACCTGTCGCCCGAACCCTCGGTCGAAGCACTCAATTGCCGCGCGCCCATTGCATTGAGTACCTCGACATGGGGCACCCACGATTACGTTGAGCTTCAGGCTTAGGTCTGGCGATATTTGGAGCTTTGAGTCCGCTCGGTGTCCACCGGCGACCTGTAAGTAGGCAGCCCGGAACACCAAACCATTTGTCGCTCATGTCTCGGGATACGGAAAAGACCGACAGACACCCTAATGGAAGGTGCCTGCCGGCCCGAATTCAAGCTGGCCCGCGGCTACGCGTCACCCACGAGAACATCCCGTACGACTTCTTCGCGCGTCTCATGCACGGTACCGATATGGCTAAGTTTGTGTCCCGCCAAGATCAGAACCACGATCGCCACAACGACGGCCCCAGCGCCTAGCCAGTAAGGTGCGGCTGCACCAGCCGCCGTGGCCAGTGGGCCTGCCACGGCTGGCGCCACCGCACCACCGAGAAAGCGCACTCCCGAGTAGGTGCTACTGGCCACGTTACGTGGCAAGTCGGTGGCCTCCATCACTGCTTCGGTCAACGCCGTATTCATGATGCCCAGCACCAGACCGGCGATAACCACGAGCACGATCAGCGCGACGAGCTGCGCATGGAAGATCGCCATCAAGCCCAGCAGAATAGCCAAGGCCGCGAGCATCGTGAAGAGCACCGGACGCAGGCCGAAGCGGCGGGTGGCCGGTGGAGCAACAATGACCGAGGTAATTGCCAGCGCCAAACCCCAGCCGAAGAAGACGAAGCCCAGTTCCGTGGCCCCGAACTCCATGCCCATCGCCTTAGCCGCAGCCTCTAGCGGGAACGGGGTGTAGGCCAGCAACACGAAGAATCCGAAGTTGTAGAACAAGGCGGTAATCGACAAGGCCAACAGCGCCGGATTGCGCAGGGCGCGGAAACTTGCGGTGATCGAAATCTTGGCCGGAGCCGGTGCGTCCTTGGGCAATCTCAAGAACGCCACAATGGCGATGAGAGCGATGGCCATCAATGCGGCCGTGCCAAAGAACGGGCCACGCCACGACAAGGTCCCCAAGGCACCGCCGAGAAGCGGTCCGACGGCCATGCCAATGCCCAGCGCTGCTTCGTAAAGCACGATGGCCTGTCGGCTGCCACCGCTGGCGGCACCGACGATTGCGGCCAGCGCAGTGGAAAGGAATAGCGCGTTACCCAGTCCCCAGCCGGCACGGAACCCGAGGATCTGATTCACGTCTGCACTGGCTCCAGCCAGCGCGGCGAAGACTACGATCAACACGAGTCCTACCACGAGCGTCTTCTTGACGCCAATGTGGCCCGAGACCCAGCTGGTGAAGAACATGGCCAGCCCGGTGATGAACAGGTAGCTGGTAAAAAGCAGCATGGTCTGCGACTGGGACGCCTCTAGGGCCCGGCTGATAGCGGGCAAGATTGGGTCGACCAAGCCAATTCCCATGAAGGAGACCATGCAGGCAAAGGCAATTGCCCACACGGAACTCGGCTGTTTAAGCAGCGACGGCTGCTTCTGCGTCGTGTCACTCATTCGTTAGTACTCATTTTCCGGTTGCGTAGTTTTTCTCGCTCAAAGCATGCTCTTGTAAACGACCGGCCACGTGCTCAAGGATTCCGGCGCTTCGGGCCAGTAGGTCAAATTCTTCGGCTGAGAGCCCTTCCAATGCGAAATCAAGGGCGGACGCGGCACGGTGCCGGTAGGCCAAAACCTCTTCATGCCCACGTTCGGTGAGCTCGGCCAGGAGGGCGCGACGATCATGATCATCAGGCACCTTGCGCACAAGCCCCTCGGCCTCGAGCCGTGAAATCAGCGAGGTCATTGTGGGTTGTGCGATGCGTTCATCGGTGGCAAGGTCGCCGATCCGGCGTGGCCCCGACGTGGCCAGCGTGCCCAGAACGCGCCATGCGGAAACCGAGCGTCCGTCTCCCACGATGCGGCCGAGGTGGCGGGAAATAGACCCGGCAACGCGGGATACTCTCTCGGCGGTGTCGTCGGTAACGGACGAGACGCCCGATCGTTTAGTTGGCATGTTTCAACTATAACGCAAAATACATAGCCTAGCTATGCAAATTACTGTGAGAAAACACAAAGGCGGCCCGAACGTTCAACGTGATGAACGTTCGGGCCGCCTAAGCTACCGCGACGGTTAGGGGTTAGCGCCCGTCGTTTGCGCCATTTTTCTCCGGCTCAATCGCATGGGTCGCGGCCTTCTCCGCCGCGCGACGACCCCACGGGGTCCACAGCGAGAGAATGGTTGCCACCACGATGGTGCCCAGAATGACCAGCAGCGAGATGTTGGTCGGAATAACCGGCGCCCACTCGATCCCATGGCCGCCATTAATAAATGGCAATTCGTTCTCATGCATTGCGTGGAAGACCAGCTTCACGCCGATGAACGCGAGAATGAAGGATAGTGCGTGCTTCAAGAACACGAGTCGGTTCATGAGGCCACCAAGCAGGAAGTACAGCTGCCGCAGACCCATTAGCGCGAAGATGTTCGCAGTAAACACGATGAACGCGTACTGGGTAAGGCCGAAGATCGCCGGAATCGAGTCCACCGCGAAGAGCAGGTCGGTCATGCCGATGGTAATGAAGACCATGACCATCGGGGTGAACAGCTTCTTGCCATCAACTACGGTGCGCAACTTGGCGCCGTCGTAGTCCTTAGAGACCGGCAATTTGGCGGTCAGCTTTTTGACCAGGCCGCTTTCCTCATCTTCGTCATCCTCATCCTTCAACTGATGCCAGGCCGTCCACAGCAGGAAGGCACCGAAGATATAGAACACCCAGGAGAAGTGCTCGATTACGGCAGCGCCCAGCAGAATGAAAATCGCACGGAGAATCAGCGCGATGATAATGCCGAACATCAGCACCTCTTGCTGATACTTTCGCGGCACCGCAAAGCGGGTCATGATGATGATAAAGACAAAGAGGTTGTCAATGGACAGCGAGTATTCGGTGATCCAGCCGGCGTAGAATTCTTGGCCAATATCTGGACCCGCCTGCCACCAAAGAAGTGCACCGAAGGCTATCGCGAGAGCGATATAGAAGCCAACGAATAGGCCGGCTTCCTTCATAGATGGCTCATGCGGGCGCTTGACGACATAGAGCAAGTCGGCCAGCAGAATCAGGCAGAGAACCGCAAGAGAAATGATTTCGAATTGGAGCGTCAGTCCGGTATGACCCACGGACGACCGCCTTTCGTACTAAAGGGTTGGCAATGATCCGCAAGTCTCTCCACCGTGGTCTAATTCCACGGCCGCTGTGCCCGGTGCCTCGTCGTTGAGCCACGTGTTGACGTTCACAGCGCTTTAGGGATACTCCCCTACGCACGATAGTCCAGTGTACCGCACGGCGACCCGCACCTGTCTAGTACATGACAACGCGACCACATCGACTGACTAACCAGCAGGGTTTCGACAAAAGCATAGGGGCGCGACCGGAAGATTCCGGATCGCGCCCCACGGGTAGCACCCAATGAGCTTACTGGGTACTACCGAGTTTCCATACTGGCTAGCAAGGCTTCACGGCCCCGCTGATCGCCGCAGAGGACGAGCTGGTGGTGTGCACGTTGATCGTGAACTTGCCGGACTTCAGTGCCGCAACCTGCTCGGCGGTGAGTTCGTAGGAACCCGCGGCGCCACCGCTGGTGTCACCGGTAACGGCTAGCTCCAACTCACCATCACCGGTGCCTATCGAAGCCGAGGTCACGGCCGAGTCCATACCCGCATACAGGCAAGAAATCGAGAAAGTGTTCTCGCTCAGGGTGCCCTGGCACTGACCCTTGCCCGAAGCGTCGGCAGCACCCTCAAGCAAGACAGTAAATTCACTCTGTGCCGAGGGATCCGGGCTTTCGATCTGGTTGATCAGCGACAGCAGGCCGGAGAGCTGGTCGGCACTTAGCAGCTCCGACAGGCCTTCCTCGCCCAGCAATTGAGTGACCGCATCGAGGCTCAGCAGATCGTCGGTCGATCCACCGCCCAGTAGACCACCCAGTGCATCACCACCGAGGAGGCCGCCAACCAGGTCGCCGCCAAGCAACCCATCGGTAGTGTCATCTCCGACCACGGAGGACAGCGACTCGAGAGTATTGATATTGTCGGTGATCTTTAGAATCTCAAGGATGCCAGTGGGGTTGCCGTTGGAGACATCTTCCAAGGCGGTTTCCCACAGCAGTCGCCACGTGTCGAAGTGATCCCCGGCGAAATTCTTGTATTCCTCCATATTGGTCAGCGTCTCAGGTGTGACGCGCTGCAAAATGGCCGAGGCGTCTGTGGTCTTCCACAGGTATTCGGGATCGGTAATCATTTCCGGGGAGGGCAGACCGGGGATGATCAGGTCCGAGAGATCGGCGAGCTCCTCAGCGGAAGGCACATTCAAGGTCGTCAGGTCGTTGCTGTCGAGCGGAATGCCAATTCCTCCACACGAGGTCAGTAGCGTCACATAGTCGGTGTTATGCCCCTTGACGTGGGATGGATTAAAGACGGGAATCCAACCGAGCGGCCCACCATAGATATCGATGATTGGCATTTCGGAGTTGCCGATAGCACCACTGGCCAGCGATAGGACCAGGTTCTCGTAGGCCGGATCCGTGTGGTACTCGTTGATGTGAGCGAAGCTTCCGAGAGCGGGAATGCCATCCTCGTTGGCCCACATATGCTCCAGGAAGAACTCACATGCATCGCCGCCACCATGCCCGTCGTGCTCGCCGGCGGCATTGCCTGCCGGAGCAGCCGCTAGGCCACCGCCGACAACCAGCGCCGTTGCAGCCGCCGTCGCCGTCGAGGCTCGTAGCCACTTCTTACGGACCTGCGCAAACTTGCTCGTCATTCTATTCTCCATCTTCTCCACTGCACGCATCTCGAGGTGGAACCCGACTCAACGCGCAGGATGCAAATTACTGTGAAGCACCTGTGTAGTGGCAACTTCACCGCCGACACTATGCAACTTGGGTCACAAGGGTCAATACTTTTCGTTAACTCTTGGATAATTACGCTGGCTAATTAGCGGCGCTATCACTGGGCAGAAATAATCAAAGAGATGGAAACATTAATATTCTGGCGAGTTTGCTCGTAGTTGCACTGAGCAAGAGGCAACCATAATTTTTAGGTTAAACTACCTTCTCTGGACTGCTCTTTCCGAGCAGTTGCCCCCTTGTATGTGGCGTAGAGCGCGGGCGTGCCTCGGCGAGCGCCGCAAGCGAGTGCTTGGGCATCGACGGCAACCCCACGTCGGCGTAAAAGGCACAGCGGGGCTGGGCAGAGCAGCAGTTCCGGCCTCCGATTGCCCCACGGCCTTACTCGTCCTCGAAATGAAAATGGGCGTGGGCAAAGCTCATCGCTCTGCCCACGCCCACCCTCAGTGGAATGCTGACGTCACGCTATGCGTGGCCCGCATCCTTCATCTGGCGCAGTTCTTTCTTCAGCTCGGCCACCTCATCGCGCAACCGGGCCGCGAGTTCGAACTGTAGCTCCGCTGCTGCCGCGTGCATTTGCTCGGTCATCTGCTCGATCTGTGTCAACAGATCCTCGGCCGGGGCCGCGGCGAGCCCGTCCTTGCGAATGGTCGACGATGCCGAGCTTCGCTTGGCATTCTTCGCCAAACGATTATTGTTCAGCAGTTCCTGCGTGTCGGCGTCTTCTCGCGCCAACTGATCGGTGATGTCGGCGATCCGTTTACGCAAGGGCTGCGGGTCAATGCCGTGCTTTTCGTTGTGGGCACGCTGGATCGCCCGACGTCGGTTAGTTTCCTCAATGGCCTGATCCATGGCGTCGGTGATCTTGTCGGCATACATGATGACTTGGCCAGAGACGTTACGTGCGGCACGGCCAATGGTCTGAATCAACGACGTTGCCGAACGCAAGAATCCCTGCTTATCGGCGTCGAGGATCGCCACCAGAGAGACCTCTGGCAAATCCAAACCCTCGCGCAACAGGTTAATACCGACCAGCACATCGAAGGAACCCATACGCAGTTCGCGCAAAAGCTCCACGCGGCGGATCGTGTCCACATCCGAGTGGAGGTACTGCACACGCACCTGATGTTCGGTCAAATAGTCGGTAAGATCCTCGGCCATACGCTTGGTCAACGTGGTCACCAAAACACGCTCGTCGCGCGTCACGCGGCTACGGATCTCATCCAGCAAATCATCGATCTGCCCCTTGGTGGGTTTGACGATAATCTCCGGATCGATCAATCCGGTTGGGCGGATAATCTGCTCGACGTATCCGTCGGACTTGCCCAGTTCGTACTTCCCCGGGGTCGCGGAGAGATAGACCGTCTGCCCGATACGTTCCAAGAACTCATCCCACTTCAGCGGGCGGTTATCCATCGCCGAGGGAAGCCGGAAACCATGTTCGACCAAGGTGCGTTTACGGGACATGTCGCCCTCATACATCGCACCGATCTGTGGCACGGTGACATGCGACTCGTCGATCACCAGCAGGAAATCGTCCGGGAAGAAGTCCAGCAAACAGTGTGGGGCGCTGCCGGCCTCGCGGCCGTCAATATGGCGCGAGTAATTCTCGATGCCATTGCAGAAGCCCATCTGCTCCATCATTTCCAGGTCATAGGTGGTGCGCATGCGCAAACGTTGGGCCTCAACGAGCTTATTTTGCGATTCGAGTTCGCGCAGGCGCTCCCCCAACTCATTTTCAATGCTCTTGATCGCCTTGCCCATGCGTTCGGCGCCGGCGACATAGTGGCTGGCCGGGAAGATATACATTTCGTTTTCTTCGCGGATCACTTCACCGGTCACCGGGTGCAAGGTGTAGATGGCTTCGATCTCATCGCCAAAGAACTCGATGCGCAACGCCTGTTCCTCGTACATGGGGATGATCTCGACCGTATCGCCCCGTACGCGGAAAGTTCCCCTGTGGAAGTCCATGTCGTTGCGGGTGTACTGCATGGCAACGAATTGGCGCAACATGTCATCGCGGTTGAGCTCCATACCCTTCGCGACGGTCACCATCCCGGCCACATATTCTTCCGGGGTACCCAGACCGTAAATACAGGAAACCGTGGCCACCACGATGGTGTCGCGGCGCGTCAACAGGGAGTTCGTTGCCGAGTGGCGCAGGCGTTCAACTTCCTCGTTAATCGAGGAGTCCTTCTCGATAAAGGTATCGGTCTGCGGCACATAGGCTTCGGGCTGGTAATAGTCGTAATATGAAACGAAATACTCCACCGCATTATTAGGCATAAGCTCGCGGAACTCATTGGCCAGCTGGGCGGCTAGGGTCTTGTTCTGCACCAGCACAAGCGTCGGACGCTGGACCTTTTCGACGAGCCACGCGGTGGTGGCCGACTTACCGGTACCCGTGGCACCGAGCAAGACGATGTCTTTTTCGCCGGCGTTAAGCCGTTCGGCTAGTTCGGCAATGGCCTGGGGCTGATCACCGGCCGGCTCGTACTCGCTGACGACCTCGAACGGGGCGACGACACGCTTAATCGGTTGCGCAAGACTCATGGTTCCAGCATAACCACGCCATCGGACAAGTCGTACCGTTCCAAGCCAGCTACCACCGTGGCCGCAGGTGTTTTTCGTCGCCAGTAGTTCGTGGTTCGTCGCTGCCCTACCGTCGACGCCGGAGTTGACGAGTCGCGGCACGAGTGGCGGCCCGGGTAATAAAGCGCGCATAGAACGTCACGGCCAGCACCGTTGCACTGAGCACACCGGCAAGCGCCAACCACCCAGCCACATAAACACGCGCCGAATAGGGCTCCTCGCTAGCCCCGAACTCGTCCCGTGCACCAAAGCCGAGCCAGATCACCAGCGACACGGCAAAACAGCCAAACATCGCCCATCGCGAAATACTCAGAGTTAGTTTCATGCGCTCACCAACGCCTGAAAGTGCGCATCCACCTGATCGCGCAGGGACTCTAGGCTCCCGTCGTTCTGCAAGAGCACGTCGGCAACCGCGGCACGCTGCTCGTCGGAGGCCTGCGCATCGATTCGAGCCTCGGCCTCCTGCCGGGTCATCGCCCGATGCTCGAGCATCCGCGCAATTCGCAGCTCACGCGGCGCCACGACAACCCACACGCTATCGAAGCGCTCGGCCTGTCCGGTTTCCACCAACAAGGGAATGTCTTCCACCACGACCTCAGCGGCGAGCGCGGCCTCACGTTGCCGGGTCGCCTCCGCCCTCACCAGCGGATGCACGATCGCATTCAACGCCTCTCGGGCCTGCGGGTCGGCAAACACGAGGCTTCCTAGCGCCGGCCGGTCCAACGAGCCATCGGGCCCCAACACCTGCTCGCCGAAGCGTTCGCAAATCGCCGCGAGTCCAGGCGTGCCGGGCAGCACCACGGCCCGGGCAATGGCGTCGGCGTCGATCAACACCGCCCCCAGTTCGACCAAGCGCTGCGCTACCGTTGATTTCCCCGAGGCGATGCCTCCGGTCAGTCCCACATGGATCATGTCCCCAAGACTACTAAACTGGTTAGGTGAGTAGCGAAAACCCGGCGGCCAGCCGCTATACAACGATCGCCACGGATGTCCTCCACGAGGTGGAGATCAAACGTTCGCGGTTCATCACCTATCTGCGCCGGGTGAGCGACGAACCAGCCGCGCGCGAGCTGGTGGGCGAACTGCGCAAAAGTTACTTCGACGCCCGGCACCACTGCAGTGCTTTCGTGCTCGGTGCGGACCGCATGGTGCAACGTTCCAGCGATGACGGCGAACCCTCGGGTACCGCTGGCATCCCGATGCTGGAGGCGCTGACCAAACGCGACACCGGACAGGGCACCGACCTATCGGATATCGTCGCGGTCTGCGTACGCTACTTCGGCGGTATCAAGCTCGGCGCTGGCGGGCTGGTTCGTGCCTATTCGGATTCGGTCTCCCAAGCGTTGGAACAGGCGCAGCTCTTGCGGGTTCAGCGCATGCATCGTTACACGCTGGACACCACGCACGCGCAGGCACCGCGCTACGAAAACGAGCTACGCGCCGCTGGCTTCCAGGTGGGCGAGACCACCTGGCATCCCGAGAGCGCGCAACTCACGCTGGCGATCGCCGACGAGCCCGGGCGCAAGGAGACGCTGGAAACCCATATCGCCTCGCTGACGGCCGGGGCCGGCACCTTGAACTACCTCGATCAACGATGGGTGGACCTACCGTGAGCACTGTGCTCGATTCGCTACGCCGTTGGCCCGACGTCGAAGCCGAGAACCTGCATGCCGTCGACGCCGCCGACCGGCTCATCCTCGATACGGTGCAACAGTGGCCGGACACCGTGGCGGTGCTTGGGGACCATTACGGTGCCCTCACCCTTGGCGCCTTGGAGGCCGGGGCCGAGCGGGTGGTGGTGCACACCGATTCGCTCACCGCACGCCGCGCCATCGCGGCAAACCTTGAGCGGCTGCGACCCGACTGGCTGACGCGTGTGGACTTCCGGGATCCGGAGGATACGGTGCGCGACGTCGACCTCGTGCTTCTCCCGTTGCCCCGTGGTCTGGATGTTCTGCAGGAATACGCACACCTGATTGCCTCGCTGGCCTCGGCCGAGGTGGTGGTGCACGCGGGCGGCCGCATTAAACATATGAATCTGAGCATGAACGAGGTCTTGGCCGCGATGTTCGAGCGCGTGGACGTTTCGCTGGCTCGTCAAAAGTCCCGGGTACTCAGTTGCCGAACCCCACGCAGCGCACTTCCCGCGCCGCAGTATCCGCAGCACCGCACCCACCGGGTCGGCGACACACGGTTCGCCCTGATCGCCGGGGCACAGACCTTCGGGCAGGCCCGGCTCGACCCGGGTACCCGGCTCCTGCTCGAACACCTACCGGACTTGGGCGACGAACCCCGGCTGGTGGATCTGGCGTGCGGCAATGGCAGCATCGGCATCGTCGCCGCGCTGCGCTACCCGGGGCTGGAGGTCACCGCCAGCGATCATTCGGCGGCCGCGGTGCACGCCACCCGAGCAGGTGCCGCGGCCAACGGTCTCGCGGCGCGAATCGAGGCGCGGCAGGACGACGCGCTGAGCTCATGGCCCGACGCTTCGGCCTCACTGATCACCCTCAATCCCCCGTTCCACATGGGCAATACGGTGCACGCGGGCATTGCGTTGAAACTTATCGACGACGCGGCCCGTGTGCTGCGTGACGGTGGCCGGCTGATCTGCGTATACAACTCGCATCTGCGCTATCGCGCCGAACTCTCCCGGCGAGTCGGTCCCACCCAGCAGCTGGCACGTAATGAGAAGTTCACCCTTACCGTTTCAACCCGTCGACGCTAACCTCACCGTTGTCAGCGCGCCTCCCCCGCGCTTATCCACATTGCGCACACCGTCTGCGGGATCCAGCTAGCTTGTGAGGTGTACTTGGCTCATGCAGCAGCCCACGTGCACCGAAGCAATCGAGCTGCTCGGGCAGGTTCTTGCAACCCCCGGGCGGCTCGAAGCCGAGGACCAACTGCGTCTGGCACGTCTCGCGGTGGAGATAGGGCAAACGCTCAGTACCTTGCCGGTGGACGATCCGCGCACCGCACTACTGCTGGCCGGCCTCGCCGAATCGCTGCACCACAGCAGCACACGGTTTCAGATACAGTCCGCCCACCTCGTGGAAACCACCCAGGCGCACACTCTGGAGGCCGACGAACTCGAGGAACTGCGCGCCTGCGAACAGCGCGGCACCCTTCCGGAACTTCGGCAGCCGCCTCGGCGTTGCACGGGCCGAGCAACCTGCAAGGATCCCGCCGCGTTATTGAGCGCTTGGCTTACCATCGACGGTTTCGCAGCCCAACGGCGCATCGACGACGCCCACTACGTCATCGGCCAGTTCGATATGCAGGCGAACCCGTGTGGCCCGCAATTTACCCGCATTGCGCAACGTTTCCACGACCAAACCTGCCCGCCGCAACAGGCCCTCAACGTCGCCCGCCGGCTTGCCAAACTTGAAGCCCGTGCGGCCGACGAAAGCGAGCTCCCGGGCGCTACGGCGTTGACCCCGAGCGGCAAACTCGTCGAGAAAGCCGCCGACGAACTACTCGACGAAGCGGATCTGCGCACCCGCACGAGCGAACTGAACAAACTCTTTAAGGCGGCACGTACCCAACGCCTCACCCAAGACCCGAGCGTCGAGGCCGGCCTCTTCCGCCTCGGCGAAAAACATGGGTTGCAGCACTACGAGCTTCTGGTTCAGGCCAGCGACGCCGAAGTTCTTGAGTCGCTCATCGTTCAGACCGACAACCCGCGGACCAAGGCAGGCAGCGCCAGCCGCCAACCGGTACCGGACGGCGCCGCTGCGGCACCGACTGAATACCCCGATTTCCTCACTCCAGCCGAAGCCAACCTCGGGCTCTGGAAGCCCATGCGTGAGCCAAGTGTTGGTCAACGCCGGCTCAAGGCCCTGCTGAATCTGCTCCAGTTTGATCTTCGCAGGCTTTCGGCCGGCACTGCACGCCACTGCGCCGAAGGCGAGCAGGATCCAGCGGACGGCACCCCTGAGACTCCCGATCCAGACAATGTGTCGACCCTGACCCCCACGAAGTCGCCGGTCGAATCGCCAGACCCATCGGCGCTAGTGAGACCCACCGTCATCGTGCATTTGAAACTCGACGAGCTACTTGGCTTGGCGGATTCGGCCGGTGTCACCGAGCATGGCTTGAATCTGACGGCCACCGAACTTCGACAGGTGCTAGCGACGGCACAAATCATCCCGCTGGTACTCGGGTCCCGCGGCGAAGTGTTGGATATTGGGCGCGCCGGCAGGCAGTTCCCGCGCACCATGAGGCGGGCAATCAAGGCACGAGACCGAGGGTGCGTGGTGCCTGGCTGCACCGCGCCGGTAGAACTGTGCGAAATCCACCATATTCAGTGGTGGTCGCGTGGCGGCCCGACCTCGGTCGCGAACGGAATGTGCGTCTGCAAAACACACCATATGGATATCCACGCCGGGCTGATTACTGCCTTGCCCAACCACGGGCTGCCGATGGTCATCCTGCCACGCTACCAAGATCCGGAGCAAAGGCCACGTCGCAACCGGATCAACCAGCAAGCATTCGAGCTTTCCGAAACCGAGCGTCAAACACCCGAGGCGCCTCCCATCGTGACCGTCGACCCCGGCGCTACGGCCGACGGCACCGGACGATCACCGTCCACGGAATAAACGAAAGGCCCAACCCGCGACGGGTTGGGCCTTTCGGCGATGCTCAACGAGAGTGAGCGGTCAACAATTAGTTGCCGGTCAGCTTCTCACGCAGGGCAGCCAGTGCTTCATCCGAAGCCAGGGTGCCTGCGTCGGTGGCCGGAGCCTCCGAGGAGTACGAAGCCGGTGCGGCTTCGGCGGCTACCGGCTCGGCAGCAGCGTCGGCTGCAACAGCAGCGGCAACCTGCTTCTTGTGAGCTTCCCAACGCTCCTGAGCGGCAGCGTACTGTGCCTCCCAAGCAGCGCGCTGGGTCTCGAAGCCCTCGAGCCACTCGTTGGACTCCGGGTCGAAGCCCTCTGGGTACTTGTAGTTGCCCTCTTCGTCGTACTCGGCAGCCATACCGTACAGCGCCGGGTCGAACTCGGTGCCCTCTGGGTCAACGCCCTCGTTAGCCTGCTTGAGCGACAGCGAGATGCGGCGGCGCTCCAGGTCGATGTCGATGACCTTGACGAACAGCTCGTCGCCCACGGAGACAACCTGCTCGGCCAGCTCGACGTGGCGCACGGCCAGCTCGGAGATGTGAACCAGACCCTCGATGCCGTCCTCGACGCGCACGAACGCACCGAACGGAACCAGCTTGGTGACCTTACCCGGCACAACCTGGCCCAGGGCGTGGGTGCGGGCGAAGGTCTGCCATGGATCTTCCTGAGTAGCCTTCAGCGACAGCGAGACGCGCTCGCGGTCCAGGTCCACCTCGAGAACCTCGACGGTGACTTCCTGGCCAACCTCGACAACCTCGGACGGGTGGTCGATGTGCTTCCAGGACAGCTCGGAAACGTGGACCAGACCGTCCACGCCACCCAGGTCCACGAAGGCACCGAAGTTGACGATGGAGGAGACGACGCCCGGGCGAACCTGGCCCTTCTCCAGCTTGTTGAGGAAGGTCGAACGAACCTCGGACTGGGTCTGCTCGAGCCATGCACGGCGGGACAGCACAACGTTGTTGCGGTTCTTGTCCAGCTCGATGATCTTGGCTTCGATCTCCTGGCCGATGTAAGGGGCCAGATCGCGTACGCGACGCATCTCGACCAGCGATGCCGGCAGGAAGCCGCGCAGGCCGATGTCCAGGATGAGGCCACCCTTGACAACCTCGATGACGGTACCGGTAACGACGCCGTCCTCTTCCTTGATCTTTTCGATATCGCCCCAAGCACGCTCGTACTGAGCACGCTTCTTGGACAAGATCAGACGGCCTTCCTTGTCTTCCTTGGTCAGCACGAGGGCTTCGACGTTGTCACCAACGGTGACAACTTCGCCCGGATCAACGTCGTGCTTGATGGAAAGCTCGCGGGAAGGGATGACACCTTCGGTCTTGTAACCGATGTCGAGCAGGACCTCGTCGTGGTCAACCTTGACGACGGTGCCTTCGACGAGGTCACCATCGTTGAAGTACTTGATGGTGGCATCGACGGCGGCCAAGAAGTCCTCAGCAGTTCCAATGTCGTTGATGGCAACGACAGGTGCGCTGTTGTTCTCGTTCGAGGTGATGGTCATGTAGTAGGGACTCCGATGTGGATAGTTTATGGTCAGTCGAAACCCCGGAAGTCCCGGAATTTCGAGGTGTGTACTGCTTAGGGGCGTGCATGGCAAAGCCACGGCACACTTATCCATCCTACGCGCACCACTGCGCGCGGTCAAAGTCAAGTCGGATCGCCCCGAGACATTCTCGGGGTAATTCTCGACACATCCCGCCGCTAGAATTCGAACGGCGTATACGGCGTGCTGTGCGCCTCGAAAATCCGCCGGGCGCTCGATTCATCGGCCCCGGTTCGCCAAGTCGCGGCACCCGCCTCGAGCAGATCCCCGATCGACCACTGGCCCAGATACAACCTGCCCAGTTCCGCCACATCAAGACTGAGCATTGGCAGCTCGCCATACTGGTCGACAGCAACACGGCGGACCGTTGGCAGGCCGCTAGTGACTTCGAGCAGATAGATTCCTTCTGCAATGCCTAAACGGTCGGCGACGTTCACAAGCAAGCGGCCGTCGTTGACGTATCCGCGTGCCTCGAGTGCGGCCACCGGGTTGAGCACGCGCAACCACAATGAGTCCTCCAGCGACCGCACGGTGTACTGGCGCTCGTCGCGTAGCTGAAGCCGCAAGGGTTCGTGCACCGGGCCCGAGCCGCGGACTTGCTCGATCAGGTCGTGGTTGGCCAGATGCTGCAGCAAGGCGACCCGCGCTTGTGCGGTGCTCGCCACTAGGCCGCGAATCTGCATGGTGTCGGCGCCCTGATGATCGGCGTACTTGTAGCACACCATCCCAGTGATCTGTTGGTGCTCATCCCGATAGGCGGCCCAGCGCAAGTTCTTCGGCTCGGTGAGGGTGTCCCATCCGTCCCACTGCCCCAGCAGGTATCCCTCGTCGAAGGGAGCGGCATCCACGGCACCGAAACTGCTATGCAGGGTCCGTTCGGCCAACTCCTGAAAGGCGCCGTCCATCCGCTGGCCGGTGACTTCTTCCACGCGCCCAGGCACGGGGAAACGTAGTTCCAGACCCTGTCGGCAGTGCACGGTAAAGGCGGCCCGGTAACTGGCCGCGCCAAAGCCGAACCGTCCATAAATCCCCGCCTCGCTGGCAGTCAGTACCGCCAACGGGTACTGCTCGGCAGCCTCCCGCAGATCGGCTGCAATCTGCTGCGAAAGCAATCCCTTGCGGCGGTAGGCCGGACTCACGGTGACGGCCGTGATCTTATGCACCGGTACCGGGTTCGCTCCCCCGGCATTTAGTCGTCCACCGAATCCGGCGTAGGTCAGCACCGGATCTTCGGCATGCCGACTCTCGGGCGACGCCGAGCGGTCAAAGACCATCCGCATCAGCAGACGCTGAGCACGGGCGATCTTTAAGAAAACCTCGCGGCCCGCGGCCTCGGTCACCGCCTCATGGAATCCGATAGCGGTGGCACGCTGGAACTGTTCGACAACACCGGCCGTATCCGAACTTGGGTCATCGGCGCGGCGTACCTGAGTTTCGAACTCTTCGGAAACGCTCATCTATTTCTCCTTAGTGGGCCGCATCGTGCCAGGTGGCACCAGTACCGGGCTGCACGTCAAGCGGTACCCGAAGTTGCGCGGCATGCTCCATCTCGTAGGTCACCAGCTCGGTCACCGCGTCCAATTCGCCCGGGGCGATTTCCACGACGAGTTCGTCATGGACCTGGAGCAGCATCCGCGAGGAGAACTTTCCTTCGCGAAGCCGCCGGTCCACATTGAGCATGGCGATCTTCACCAGGTCGGCCGCGGAACCCTGAATCGGTGCGTTCAGTGCGGCGCGTTCTGCGATCTGACGCAGGTTACGGTCCGAACTGTTCAGCTCGGGCAAGTAACGACGACGCCCGAAGATCGTTTCCGTGTAGCCATCACGACGTGCCTGCTCCACCACGGAACGCAGATAGGTGCGCACGGCACCGAAACGATCGAAGTAGTCCTTCATTAGCGTGCGCGCTTCGTCGACGGAAATCTTGAGCTGCTTCGACAAGCCAAAGGAACTCAACCCATAGGCCAGGCCGTAGCTCATCGCCTTGACCTTCGAACGCATCTCCGAGGTGACATCTTCCGGAGCGACGTCAAAGACGCGCGAGCCGACATAGCGGTGCAGATCCTCAC
The DNA here is from genome assembly GCA_031317595.1 of Glutamicibacter sp. PS. Taxonomy (GTDB): domain Bacteria; phylum Actinomycetota; class Actinomycetes; order Actinomycetales; family Micrococcaceae; genus Glutamicibacter; species Glutamicibacter endophyticus. Next base: position 697,712 of record JANCMB010000001.1, on the reverse strand, counting down.
CGTTCTGGTAGGCCTCGATCAGACCCTCATCACCGGATAGGTGCGCCATGATACGCATTTCGATCTGCGAGTAGTCCACGGTTAGCAGGGTTTCGTAGCCTTCGCCGACGACGAACACATCGCGAATGCGTCGGCCCTGCTCGGAGCGAATCGGGATGTTCTGCAGGTTCGGGTTCAGGCTGGAGAGTCGGCCGGTGGCCGCTACCGTCTGTGCGTAGGTGGTGTGGATCCGTCCGTCTTGGGTGACGAACTTCAGCAGACCATCCACCGTCTGGCGTAGCTTGCTGGCGTCGCGGTACTCCATCAGCGCCACCAGGAACGGATGTTCGGTGCTGATCAACAAGTCCTGCAGGGATTCGGCGTCAGTGGTGTACCCGGTTTTGATCTTCTTGGTCTTCGGCAACTGCAACTCTTCGAATAGCACCACCTGCAGCTGCTTTGGGCTCGAGAGGTTAACCTCATGACCGATCGCCGCATAGGCTCCAGCCGTGGCACGCTCGACCAGTGTCGTGAAGTGCTCACGCAGCTCCAGCAGGCGTTCACGGCTCACGGCCACACCAGCTTGCTCCATATCGAAAAGCACCGGAATCAGCGGCAACTCCATGTCGCGGGCCAATGCGTCGGCGTGTTTCTGCGCCATTTCGGTGTCCAGGTACGCCGACAGGTCGTGCACCGCCTGGGCCTGACGCAGTGTTGGCTCAGCCAAATCACCACTGAGCTGTAGGTCGAGTTCACCGGCCTTCGGTGCCGGAGGCTTCGCCAAAGCGTAGCCCAGATGGTACTGCACCAGGTCGGCAAGCTCGTGGCTCCGGCGATCCGGTTGGATCAGGTAGGCGCTGATCAGCGTGTCGTCGGCAATGCCGGCTAATGTCAGACCGTGCTGATGCAACAGGTGCATCGCGGCCTTGGAGTCATGGAGCACCTTTGGCTGGTTCTCGTCCGCTAGGAACTCGGAGAGCACGGCACGGCGAGGTTCATCCAACGCCCCAAGTTCGAGCCAGCACCCATCCAGTTCCCGGAAGAGAGCCAGGCCAACGAGTTCACCACCAACCACCGCGAAGTGTACGGTAATGCGCTGATCTTTACCAGCGGATAGGAACTCTTTGAGCTCCGCGACACTGGCCACGGAAATCTCGTTGATTTCCGCGACTTCCACCTGAGTCTCTTCTTCCGCTGCCGCAAAGTGATCGAAGAGTCGTTTACGCAGGGTGTTGAATTCCAGAGCGTCGAAAAGATTCTCGATCTCTTCGCGATTCGGCGTACCGAGTTCGGTATCGTCCAGCGTCACCGGCAACTCGAGATCACCAAGTAGTTGGTTCAGTCGACGGTTACGCTTCACACTCTCGACATGCTCGCGGAGGCTGTCACCGACTTTGCCCTTAATCGAGTCAATATTCTCCAGCACACCATCGAGGTCACCGTAGAGGTTCAGCCACTTGGCGGCCGTCTTCGGGCCAACGCCCGGCACGCCGGGCAGGTTATCAGCCGATTCGCCAACCAGGGCGGCGAGATCCGAATAACGTTCCGGGCGTACAAGGTACTTGGCCTCGATCGCTTCGGCATCCATCGGCGGGATGTCGCTAATACCCTTCTTCGGGTAGAGCACCAGAGTCTTGTCGGTGATCAGCTGAAAAGCATCGCGATCACCGGAGACCACCAACACCTCAAAGCCGGCAGCTTCGCCCTGCTTGGATAGCGTGGCCAGAATATCGTCCGCCTCGTAGCCATCAAGCGAGATGCACGGAATATTCATCGCCTTCATGACCTGCTGGATCAGGTCGATCTGACCGTAAAACTCCTCGGGGGTCTTATTACGCCCACCCTTGTACTCTACATACTCGGTCGACCGGAACGTTGGAGTATCGAGGTCGAAGGCCACCGCCACGTGAGTGGGTTTCTGTTGCCGGAGCATCGTCAGCAGCATCGAGACGAAACCGTGCACGGCGTTGGTGTGTTGCCCGGTGCTCGTCGCAAAGTTTTCGGCCGGCAGCGCATAAAAGGCGCGGAATGCCATGGAGTGGCCGTCGATGATCAGCAGTCGTTTGTCCGACGATTCGTGCGTCGTGGTTGTTTCGCTCACACCTGCCAGCCTAGTGGGCTGGGTAGACATTTTCACTTCCGAAACGGCGAAATTTTCGCCACAACCCGGCTCCGGTCAGGCACGCTCGATGCTGTAGCCGGCCAGACGCATGCCGTGGGATAGTTGCTCGGCCTCTAGCAGGCGCACCCGCGCCTTGACGTTTCGACCGATCAGCGGGTGCCCCGAACCGAGCAACACCGGATAGGTCAGCACCCAAATTTCATCCAGCACCCCGGCATAGAGCAGTGCACCGGCGATATCGGAACCGCCAAAGACCCACACGTGCTTGGCTCCGGCACTGCTTGCAATGTCGTCATGCCAGAAACTTTCGCTACCCCTGATGAAGGTCAGGTCGGCATCGGCAACGGTAGGCAGTTCGTGGTGGGTAAAAACCCAGACCGGCAGGCGCCCAAAGGGCCAGCTACGACTACCTTCGGCCACCTCGCGGGCGATCCCCGCATAGGCCTTGCCGCCGATGACAACGGCCCCAATTTCTTGGGCAAACGCGCGGTAAGTGTCCGCGACCTGCTCTTCAACCTCCGGCTCCGAAGACCACAAAGACAGCCCCTCTCGATCGGCAATCAATCCGTCGAGAGAGGCTGTCACAAAGTATTTGAAGCTCGTCATGGCACCAGTGTATGCCTTGGCTCACAGACCGGTCAGCTAAAGCCGAGAATGTTCTCACTCAGCACTGGAACGATCAACACGATGCCGAACAACACGATCAACCCGCACACGGCAAAGAAGAACACTGCGCCGACCTTGTTGAGCATGGCGGTCGAGCCACCATCGCGCGCAACGGCCAGAAGACGCACGGCGAAGGAGTATGCTGCGACGATGCACATGGCCGAGACCCAGGTGACAACGGCAACGATGCCAAAGGCTGCCCAATCGATCATTTCTTCTGTCCCTTCTCGGTGCCCTGCGTCGAATCAGTGCCAGATTCGGTCTCACCGGACGTCTCGGACGACACTGCCGCTGGTTGTTTCGCCTGCTTGGCGGACTTCTGTTCCTTTTCGGCGGCCTTGCGTGCGGCCCGCTCACGCTTGCGGCGTTCCTTCTTCGACAGAATGTTGACCGCGGCACCCGAGTTATCGATATCGCTCATGGCGTTCTCGTGGCCAACCACCTCACGGCGAGACAGCACCCAGAAGACCACCAGTACGCCTACGCCCAGAACAGCAACGGCTACAACGCCGATGGTTCCTAGGTGGGCCAACGCTGCGGCAACTCCGCCAACAATCGCTGCGGCCGGCAGCGTGAACAACCAACCCAGTGCAATGCGTCCGGCGGTTCCCCAACGCACTTCGGCGCCCTTACGGCCCAGCCCCGAACCGATCACGGAACCGGAGGCCACCTGAGTGGTGGACAGGGCGAAGCCCAAGTGCGAGGAAGCGAGGATGGCAGAAGCCGTGGACACCTCGGCAGAGAAACCCTGAGCGGGCTTAACGTCCGTCAGGCCGGAGCCCATGGTGCGGATGATGCGCCAGCCACCGGTATAAGTACCCAGGGCGATAGCAAAGGCACAGCTGGCAATTACCCACATGTGCGGGCCGGTGTTTGCTTCCTGCAGGCCAGAGGCCACCAGGGTCAGGGTGATAACACCCATGGTCTTCTGCGCATCGTTGGTACCGTGCGCCAGCGCCACCAGCGAGGAGGAGAAGATCTGGCCGTAGCGGAATCCGCCACGCTTCGGAGAGCTACCGGACTGACGGCGGGTTATCGAATAGGCAAGCTTGGTGCACAGGTAGGCCGAAACACCGGCGATGACCGGGGCGCACAGTGCGGGCAGTAGCACCTTGGACAGCAAGACGCCGTAGTCCACGGCACCAAAGCCGGCGCCGACGATGGCCGCACCGACCAGACCGCCGAACAGGGCGTGCGAGGAGCTGGAGGGAAGACCCAGCAACCAGGTCAAGACATTCCAAATGACGGCGCCCATGAGGCCCGCGAAGATCATATCCGGGGTAATACTTACCCCGGTCGCGGCATCCTCGTTGATAATGCCGCCGGAGATGGTCTTGGCCACTTCGGTGGACAAGAACGCACCGACGAGGTTCAAAATTGCGGCGAGAAGCACCGCTTTTTTCGGGGTGATGGCCCCGGTGGCGATGGGGGTGGCCATCGCATTAGCAGTGTCATGGAAACCATTGGTGAAGTCGAAGAACAACGCCAATGAAATGACAAGGACGACGATAAGCGTCAAATCCATGTAGTACCAGCCTGGGGGTCGTGTGACAAAAGATCAGGTCTACCTAAAGGTGCCGCACTCCCCGACGCATTCACGCATCATGCAATTGGGCAGCAACTCTCCAGGCGCAGAATCAATCTTATGCCCCTTGAACCATGAGTCAATCTGGTAACCACCTGCGAATTTGCGTCTAAGAGATGGCAATTCCCGAGCTGATCGGCGCTGATGACCACTGAATAGCCGGTGAACTCCTGACAAACGAGAGGTAAACAACATTTTTCGTGCGCCATGTCTCAGACACGATTTTTCAGGACAAAACAAAAACACCCCGAAACTAAATTGCTTCGGGGTGTTGCTGGTGCCCAAGGTGGGACTCGAACCCACACTTCTTTCGAAACCGCATTTTGAGTGCGGCGCGTCTACCAATTCCGCCACTTGGGCTGGCACTTTATCGATCTTACGTGACCTTTCGCAGATTTCCTAATCCGCTACGAGCGTCATCGACGAATCAAGGTTACATGCAAGTAGGCTTAGATGTGAAACTGAGATCGACCCGCTGAATCCAGCTGTAGATCACCATTCGTCACGCGACACCGTCCTGCCGTGAAAGAAGGAGCCAGATGAACGAGTTACCAGAAATCACCAAGATCCCCTCGGAGGTTCCCACCGCCGCCCGCCGCGTAGTTGTGGCCGAGGACGAGACGCTCATCCGTCTGGATATTGTCGAGATCCTTCGTTCCGAAGGCTATGACGTGGTCGCGGAAGCCGATAACGGGCAGATGGCCCTCGAGAAGGCCCGCGAGTTCAAGCCCGATCTGGTTCTCATGGACGTGAAGATGCCCGTCATGGACGGGATCACCGCCGCTGAGGCGATCGTCAAGGAACGAATCGCTCCGGTCGTGCTGCTCACCGCCTTCAGCCAGAAGGAACTGGTCGACCGCGCGCGCGAGGCCGGTGCCATGGCCTACGTCGTGAAGCCTTTTACCCCAGCCGACCTCACGCCGGCCATCGAAATCGCCATCTCCCGCCACGACGAAATCCGTGCGCTGGAGGAGGAAGTCAGCAATCTGGCCGAGCAGTTCGAAACCCGCAAGCTGGTGGATCGTGCCAAGAGCCTGTTGATCACCAAGATGGGCCTGAGCGAACCAGAGGCTTTCCGCTGGATTCAGAAGACCTCCATGGATCGTCGACTGTCGATGCGTCAGGTCGCCGAGACCGTGATCGATCAGGTCAAATAACCGAACCTAACAAGGCTCAGCAAAACATCGGAGGGGCTGTTCCTCCCGTCGTGGCGGGAGGAACAGCCCCTCCGGTGTTAACTACCGTCGTCGGCTAGCGCAGCTTAGACGTTGCCGTCGGGACGGACGTTCTCTTCGGCCCACGGGCCGACCTTTTCACGGTCCGGCATCGGCTTACCTTCGACCAGCTGACCGGCGTCAGCCAAGTCGCCAACCTTGTGCACGCGCAGCGAGTTGGTGGAGCCGGCCTGCCCTGGAGGCGAACCGGCGGCAATGCACACCACGTCGTTGATTTCGGCCAGGCCCTCGCTGAGCAGGGCCTGATCGACCTGTGCGGTCATCTTATCGGTGTGATCGGCGTAGTCCACCAGACGCGCATCGATACCCCACATCAAGGTCATGATGTTGTAGGTCTGCTGCAGCGGGGTGAAGGCCAGTACCGGGCGCTTCGGGCGCAATCGCGACAGACGGCGAGCCGAATCGCCGGACTGGGTGAAGGCCACAATGTACTTGGCATCCAACTGGTCCGCGATTTCCACGGCAGCCCGCGTAATGGCGCCACCGCGGGTCTTCGGCTTCGAACCCAGGCGCGGGATACGGTCCAAACCGTGCTGTTCCGTGGAGGAGATGATGCGCGACATGGTCTGCACGGTTTCCACCGGGTAGGCACCGACCGAGGTCTCGCCCGAAAGCATCACCGCATCGGCGCCGTCGAGCACTGCGTTGGCGCAGTCCGAGGCTTCGGCGCGGGTCGGGGTCGGCGATTCGATCATCGACTCGAGCACCTGCGTGGCGACAATCACCGGCTTAGCCCAGCGACGAGCCAATTCGATAGCGCGCTTCTGCACCACCGGAACGTCTTCCAGCGGAAGCTCCACGCCCAGGTCGCCACGTGCGACCATGATGGCGTCAAACGCGTTGATGATGTCTTCGAGGGCCTCGACGGCCTGCGGCTTCTCGATCTTCGCGATCACCGGCAGGCGGCGACCCTCTTCGTCCATGATCTCGTGGACGCGGCCGATGTCCTCGGCGTTACGTACGAAGGACAAAGCGACCATGTCGACGCCGGCGCGGATGGCCCAGCGCAGGTCATCCTCGTCCTTTTCGCTCAGTGCCGGGACGTTCACAGCCACGCCGGGCAGGTTGATGCCCTTGTTGTTCGAGACCTCGCCACCGACGACGACCTCGGAACGCACCTCGGTGTCGGTGACCTCAACGGCCTTGAGCTTGACCTTGCCGTCGTTGATCAGCAGGATGTCCCCGGGCTTGACGTCGCCGGTCAGCCCCTTGAAGGTGGTGGAGCAAATGTGGCGCTCCCCCGGTACGTCCTCGATGGTGATGGTGAACTTCTCACCGGCTTCGAGAATGTACTTTTCATCGTTTGCAAAACGTCCCAGGCGGATCTTCGGACCCTGCAGGTCGGCGAAGATACCGACCGCACGGCCGATCTCTGCCGCCGCGGTGCGAACGTTCTCCAGTGATTTTGCGTGCATCGAGTGGTCGCCGTGGCTCATGTTCAAGCGAGCCACGTCCACCCCCGCCTGCAGTACCGCTACGGTGTTTTCATAACTTGCCAGGGCTGGTCCCCAGGTGGCCACAATCTTTGCGCGTCTCATACCGTCAGCCATATGCCTTTCGCTGTACCGGGTGTAAGAAAACGCGCGCCAGCCGGACCCGGCTGACGCGCATCATCGAAACCCATGTCATTTAGATAATGCTGATGGCTCTATCACTCGGTGCCACGGGCGCCGGCAGGGTGCTGGAACCGGTTAGGTAGCGATCCACCGCCGCTGCGCAGGACCGCCCTTCAGCGATTGCCCAGACAATCAGCGACTGCCCCCGTCCGGCGTCACCTGCAGCGAACACGCCGTCGGCGTTCGTCATGTAGTAGCCATCTCGGGCGACATTGCCCCGGTTGTCGAATTCGATACTAGCCTGTTCATCCAGACCGGAAGCCTCCGGCGCGGTGAACCCTAGGGCCAACAACACCAAGTCGGCCTTGATGACCTTTTCGGTGCCCGGCTTCGGGAGGCGCTTGCCAGCGACGAATTCCGTCTCTGCAACTGTAACACCGATCACCTTATTCTGCTCGCCGATGAAGTTCACCGTGGAGGCAAGGTAGCTGCGTTCGCCGCCTTCCTCATGGGCAGACTGCACCTCAAAAACCAGCGGAGTCATGGGCCACGGGTGGTTTTCGCCACGTTCCATCGGTGGCTTCTTGCCGATCGCGAGAGTTGTCACACTGGCAGCTTCCTGGCGCAGTGCGGTGCCCAAGCAGTCGGCACCGGTGTCACCGCCGCCGAGGATGATCACGTGCTTACCCTTGGCGTCGATCGTCAATTCTTCCTGCTCGCCGGCGACGACGCGGTTGGAGTCGGCCAGATACTCCATGGCGAAGTGCACGCCATCGAGCTCACGACCTTCCACCGGAAGGTCACGCGGCACCGTGGCGCCGGTGGAAACGATCACCGCGTCGTAGTCGCGGCGTAGCTCATCCCAGCTGATGTCCACTCCAATTTCGACGCCGGGACGGAAGATGGTGCCTTCGGCTTCCATCTGCTCTAGGCGCAGGTCAATGACGTCCTTCTCCAACTTGAAGTCGGGGATGCCATAACGCAACAGGCCACCGATTTTGGCATCGCGCTCGTACACGGCCACGGTGTGACCCACACGCGTCAGCTGCTGCGCGGCGGCCAAACCGGCCGGGCCGGAGCCAACCACGGCCACACGGTGCTCGGTGTGACGCGCCGGAGGCTGCGGGGCGAAGCTGCCAGCATCCATCAGGTGGTTCGCCAGTTCGGCCTCCACCTGCTTGATGGTCACCGCCGGCTGGTTGATCCCCAGCACACAGGAAGACTCGCAGGGTGCCGGGCACAACTTACCGGTCAGTTCCGGGAAGTTGTTGGTCTGCAGCAGTCTGCTGGCCGCGTCGTCGAGCTGGCCACGGTAGGTCAGGTCGTTGAATTCCGGAATCAGGTTGCCCAGCGGGCAGCCGGTGTGGCAGAAGGGTACGCCGCAGTCCATGCAGCGCGAGGCCTGTGCCTTGAGTGTGGCGGCGTCCTGGCGGGCCACCACTTCCTTGTAGTCCATGATGCGCACCGGCACCGGACGCTTGGGCTGCGTGACCCGTTCGGTCACCGAAAGAAAACCACGAGGATCAGCCACGGGTCACCTCCAAAATCTTGTTCCACACCGCCGGGGAATCCGGGTTCTGCCCGGACGCCTGCGCGTCGTTGCGAATTTGCTGCACCGCGGCGAAATCGCGCGGGATGATGCTTGAGAATCGGCTGCGGCTTTCGGCCCAGTCCACGAGCAGGCGCTGGGCCAGTGGCGACGCGGTGCGCGCCACGTGCTCGGTCAGCAGGGCGTAGACCATATCGGCCTGTTCGTCGGTCAGCTCGGAAATCAACAGGTCCTCGTTGGCCGCGGCCAAGGGGTTGAGCTTGGCCGGATCGAAGTCCAGCACCCAGGCCACGCCGCCGGACATACCGGCGCCGAAGTTACGCCCGGTACCGCCGAGGATCAGCACCTGACCGCCGGTCATATACTCGCAGCCGTGCTCGCCGATGCCTTCGGCGACGATCGTCGCCCCGGAGTTACGCACCGCGAAGCGCTCACCGACCTGGCCACTGATGAACATCTGGCCGCTGGTGGCGCCGTAGCCCACCACGTTACCGGCGATGACCTGGTCTTGCGGGTTGGTCAGCGTCGAGGCCGGCGGGTGCACGGCGATAATACCGCCGGACAGGCCCTTACCCACGTAGTCGTTTGCATCGCCGGCCAGATCCAGGGTGATACCCGCGGGCAGGAAGGCGCCGAGCGACTGTCCGGCCCGACCGGCCAACTGGACCTTGATGCTGTCGTTGGCCAGAGTATCCAATCCGAAGGTCTTGGTCACATGGTGCCCCAGCAGGGTACCCACTGAACGGTCGGTGTTGACGATGTCGACGTTGATCGAGCTCGGGATCCGGTCGGTCAGCGTGTCCTGCGCCTGGCGCAGCAGCTCCTGATCGAGGTGGTTTTCCAGACCATGGTCCTGACCGATCCGACGACGCCGGGCGGCAAGTTCGACCTGCGGCACGTGCGTAATCGGGGCCAAGTTCATGCCCTTGGCCTTGAAGCTTTCGTCGAGTTCGGTGGTGTCCAGCAGCTCGACCCGGCCAATGACCTCATCGAGGGTGCGGGCACCGAGCGAGGCGAGCAGTTCACGGATCTCTTCGGCGATGAACTCGAAGAAGTTCACCACGAACTCGGCCTTGCCGGAGAAGCGTTCGCGCAACAACGGATTCTGCGTGGCCACACCCACTGGGCAGGTATCGAGGTGGCAGACGCGCATCATAATGCAGCCGGAGACCACCAGCGGGGCGGTGGCGAAACCGAACTCCTCGGCGCCGAGCAGGGCACCGATCAGCACGTCACGGCCGGTCTTGAGCTGGCCATCGACCTGCACGGTCACACGGTCGCGCAGGCCGTTGAGGATCAGCGTCTGCTGGGCCTCGGCCAGACCGATCTCCCACGGGGTACCGGCGTGCTTGAGCGAGTTCAGCGGTGAGGCGCCGGTGCCGCCGTCGTGCCCGGAAACGAGGACCACGTCGGCCTTCGCCTTGGCTACACCGGCCGCCACGGTACCGATCCCGGACTCGGAGACCAGCTTCACGTGCACGCGCGCCGAAGGATTCGAGCACTTCGCGTCGTGGATCAGCTGCGCCAAGTCCTCGATTGAGTAAATGTCGTGGTGCGGTGGCGGGGAAATCAGCCCCACGCCGGGGGTGGAGTGCCGGGTTTTGGCGATCCACGGGTAGAGCTTCTGGGCCATCAACTGGCCACCCTCGCCGGGCTTCGCACCCTGGGCCATCTTGATCTGGATGTCTTCGGCGTTGCTCAGGTAGAGGCTGGTCACGCCGAAGCGGCCGGAGGCGATCTGCTTCACGGCGCTGCGACGTTCCGGGTCCATCAGACGCTCGGGGTCTTCGCCACCCTCACCGGTGTTCGACTTGCCGCCGAGCCGGTTCATGGCAATAGCCAGGGTTTCGTGGGCCTCGGCGGAGATCGAGCCGTAGCTCATCGCACCGGTGGCGAAGCGCTTGACGATCTCGCTGACCGGTTCGACTTCGTCGATGTCGATCGGGGTGATTCCCTCGGTCTTGAACTTCAGCAGCCCGCGCAGGGTCTTCAGTTCGGCGGCCTGATCGTCGACGGCCTTGGTGTACTCCTTGAACACGTCGTAGCGACGGGTGCGGGTGGAGTGCTGCAGGCGGAACACCGTCTGCGGGTCGAATAGGTGCGGCGGACCTTCACGACGCCACTGGTATTCGCCACCGACCTCTAGTTCGGCCAGCTGGCTCGAGGTGGGGCTCTCCGGGTACGCGCGGGCGTGCCGTGCCGCGGCCTCGTCGGCCACCACATCCAGTTCGATGCCGTCGAGCTTGGTGGTGGTACCGGTGAAGTACTGGTCGACCACGCGCTGGGACAGGCCCACCGCTTCGAAGGTCTGCGCACCGCAGTAGGAGGACACCGTCGAGATGCCCATCTTGCTCATAATCTTCAGTACACCCTTGCCCAGGGCCTTGGTGAGATTGCTCGACGCCTTGGCACCGTCGACCCCCGGCAGCTGGCCCTCGTGGGCCATCTGCTCCACGGTTTCCAACGCCAAGTAGGGGTTGATGGCGCTCGCGCCGTAACCGATCAGCAGGGCAATGTGGTGCACTTCGCGGGCGTCGCCGGACTCGATAATGAGCGACACCCGGGTACGGGTGGAGCTCTTGAGCAGGTGATGATGCACCGCGGAGGTCAGCAGCAGCGAAGGGATCGGAGCCCAGGTCGCGGTGGAGTCACGATCCGAGAGCACGATGAAGCGCACCCCGCGGTTAACCGCGGCCGAAACCTTCTCGCAGATTTCCTGCAGGCGGGCGCGCAGCTCGGACTCGCCGCCGGAGGGGCGGTACAAACCGCGAACCTTCAGCGCGAGCTTCGAGCCGTCGTCGTCACGCAAATTGGAGATCTTGGCCAGCTGGTCGTTGCTCAGCACCGGGTAGTCCAGGCTCAGGTGCCATTCTGGAACCCGATCCAGGCTCAGGAGGTTTCCGTCCGGGCCGATCGTGGTGCCCATCGAGGTCACCAGTTCCTCGCGGATGGCATCCAACGGCGGGTTGGTCACCTGGGCGAAGGACTGGGTGAAGTAGTCGAAAAGTAGCCGCGGACGGTCCGACAGCGCGGCGATGGGCGTGTCGGTGCCCATGGCACCCAACGGCTCGGCGCCGGTGCTGGCCATCGGGGCCAGCAGAATGCGCAGCTCCTCGTTGGTGTAGCCGAAGGTTAGCTGACGCAAGCGGATCGAACCGGGCGTGTGGTGCACATGCTCCAGGTCCGGGTAGTCATCCAGCGACTTCAGGTTTTGCGCAACCCATTCGTCCCATGGCTTGGAGGCGGCAACTTGCGACTTGATTTCGGCGTCGTCGATGATGCGGCCGGCCTCGAGGTCGAGGGCGAACATCTTGCCCGGGGCCACGCGGCCCTTAGCGACAATGTGCTCCTCGTCGACGTCGATCACGCCGACCTCGCTGGCCAAGACCAGCTTCTGGTCATCGGTGACCCACCAGCGGGCCGGGCGCAGACCGTTGCGGTCCAGCACGGCGCCAGCCACCGAGCCGTCGGTGAAGCACACCGCGGCCGGGCCGTCCCAGGGCTCAATCAGCAGCGACTGGTACTGGTAGAAGGCGCGCAGCTTCGGGTCCATCGACTCGTCGTTTTCCCAGGGCTGCGGGATCATCATCATGATCGCCTCGGTGACCTCACGCCCGGAAAGCATGAGCATTTCGGCCACCTCGTCGAAGCTGGCCGAGTCCGAGGCACCGGGAGTGCAGATCGGGAACAGTTCTTCGGGGACCTCGCCGAGCAGTTCGCCGGCCAGCGTGGACTGGCGGGCACGCATCCAGTTGCGGTTGCCCTTGACGGTGTTGATCTCACCGTTGTGCGCGATGGTGCGGAAGGGCTGGGCCAGCGGCCAGGACGGGAAGGTGTTGGTCGAGAAGCGCGAGTGCACGATCGCGCAGCGGGTGGTGAAGCGCTCGTCGGACAGGTCCGGGTAGAAGGGCTCGAGCTGGGCGGTGGAGACCATGCCCTTGTAGACCAGGGTGCGCGAGGAGAAGGAGGAGAAGTACACGCCGAGCTTGTTGTGCGCGCGGCGGCGAATACGCCAGCAGGCGGCGTCGAGGGTGCGGCCGGTGCGCTCGTTGGCGGCGTCGGCGACGAAGAAGTGCACGATGCTGGGCATCACGGCGCGTGCGGAGGCACCGAGCACCGAAGGATCTACCGGCACCTCGCGCCAACCGATGACGCGCAGGTTTTCTTCTTCGGCGAGGACTTCGAGTTCGGTGCGGGTTTCGGCCAGCTCATCGGCCTCGGCGGGTAGAAAGCCAACGCCAACGGCGTAGCCACCGGCGGCCGGCAGCTCGAGGTTCGTGGTGGCCCGGAAAAAGGCGTCGGGCATGTGCAGCAGAATGCCGGCACCGTCGCCGGTGCCTTCATCGGCGCCGATGGCGCCACGGTGCTCGAGACGGCGCAACGCGGTCAACGCATCCTGCACGATCTCGTGGGTGGGGTTGTTGTCGAGGGTGGCGATCATTGCCAGGCCACAGGCGTCCTTCTCGGCCGCTGGGTCGTAGAGGCCCTGGGCCTCGGGCAGCGCGGCGAAGCGGGAGTAGGGCGAGGAGATCTCCCCGCCGACCCCTGGCGAAGCGTTTAGCTGTGCTCCTTGGGGATTCATAGGTGTGGCCTTTCGACGATACGGCACAACCATTGCAGGTTGCAGGTCTAAGGCGGCTTAAGCTGCGGCGCACGCAAGGGGTGGGACGGGCGCGGCTCATGCCACCGAGGGCCCGCTGCACGGATGACACTGTTCACCGGTGGGTGCGGCACATTCGGTACGGGCTCTTCGGCGCCCACGTCATTGTGGTGCGTTGCTCATTTAACTGAGCTCTACGCTACGCGCCCGATGTTTCACTCAGGCACGCGCTTATGTTTCAAACGTGTTAAACATCCCATCAGCATGGGGCGTGACGTTACTAACACGTTAATTGATACAGTGTTGCGGCGCTCACCGCCAATTGTGAAGAAGCCGCCGAAGGTGGGGCACGGTGTTCCGTGCCCCACCTTCGGCGGCTTTGATGACGTGGCGTAGATCCTGCTGGCTAGCTGGACCGGTCCGTTCCCGGAGGCTGCTCCCCCGGATGATTCTCCGTGTTCGACGGCTGTTCGCTCGGCTCCGCTACGTCGACGGAGGCCTCGGGGGTACGGCCTGGCAGGTAGATCTCACCGTTGTCCGTCGGGCGTAGCCGGGCCAGCACGTAGCTCAGCGCCAGCGCTCCACCGATCACCAGGGCGATGGCCAGCCACTGGTGGATGCGCAGATCCAGCGGGCCGATCTGGATGGATTCGGCCGCGTCGATGCGCAGCGACTCGGTGAAGGTGCGGCCGATGCCGTACCAGATCACGTAGCACCAGAACATCGCGCCGCGGTGGAGCCGGAACTTCTTATCCAGCGCCAACAGCACGAACACCCCGAGCACATTCCACAACGATTCGTAGAGGAAGGTGGGGTGGAACAGGGTGTCGGCCGGTAGCCCGGGTGGGAAGTTGTGGCTCGTCGGGTCGATCTCCAAACCCCACGGCAAGGTGGTGGGCGAACCGAAGAGTTCCTGGTTGAACCAGTTACCCCAGCGTCCAAAGGCCTGGGCCAACAGCACGCCCGGGGCCGCGGCGTCGGCGAAGGCCGAGAGCCGGATCCCGGTGCGTCGGCAACCGATCCACGCGCCGAGCGCACCAAGCGAAACCGCGCCCATGATGCCCAGGCCACCGAGCCAGAGCTGCGGTATTTCGGCCCAGTGGGCGGTGCCGCCGCCCACGCCCAGATAGTACGCCGGGTCGGTGATCAGCACATGGTAGAGCCGCCCGCCGACAATGCCGAAGGGGATCGCCCAGATGGCGATATCCCACAGCATGTCGGCGTTGCCGCCGCGGGCGCGCAACCGGCGATTGGTCAGCCACAAGGCCACCAGAATGCCGGCGAGGATGCACAGCGCGTAGGCGTGAATGGTCAGCGGACCAATGGAAAACTTCGAGAATTCTTCCGGCGGCGAGGGGATGGAGGTCGGCAGCATGCTCAGCAGCGTCATACTAGGCGCGTCCACTGAGTTCGGCGGCCAGGGCGCCGACGGCCGGTACCCCGCCGTCGCGTAGCGCCGCCACCAGGGCGGTGCCGACGATCACCCCATCGGCGTAGGAGCCGATCTGTTCGACGTGTTCGCGGCGCGACACCCCGAGTCCGACGCAGGCGTTCTGCGCGCCGGCGGCGTGCGCGGCGTCGACCACGGACTGCGCGGCGGCCGAAACCTCGCTGCGCGCCCCGGTCACACCCATCAGCGAGACACAGTAGATAAAGCCCGAGGAGGCTTCCACGGTGCGGGCCACGCGTTCGGGTGAAGAACTCGGCGCGATCAAAAAGACGCGTTCAAGATCGTACTTTTCGCTGGCGGCGAGCCATTCGTCGGCTTCGTCGGGCACCAAATCCGGGGTGATCAGACCGGCGCCGCCGGCCTCGGCGAAACGGCGCGAGAACTCGTCCACGCCCATGCGCAGCACCGGGTTCCAGTAGGTCATCACCATCACCGCGGCGTCGGTGCGCTCGGTGATGCCGCGCACGATCTCGAACACCTGGTTGACCTTGAAGCCACCGGCCAGTGCGGCGGTGGTGGCCTGCTGGATGACCTCACCGTCCATCACCGGATCCGAGTACGGGATGCCGATTTCGATAATGTCCACGCCGTTCTCGGCCAGTGCGACGGCGGCCTCGATGCTGGTGGGGACGTCGGGGAAACCGGCCGGCAGGTAGCCGATCAGCGCCGGGCGGCCGGCGGCACGGGCGGCCGCAATCTTCTCTGCACTACTCACTCGGGTCATTACTGCTCCTTGGCTGCGGTCTGCTCGTCGATCAGGTTGAACCAGGCCGCCGCGGTGCCCACGTCCTTGTCGCCACGTCCCGAGAGGTTGGCGATGATGATGGTCTGTGCCGGGTCGGCCCCGGCGGCCAGCTTGCGCTGAGCCACCTTGATGGTGCCGGCCAGTGCATGGGAGGACTCGATGGCCGGCAGGATTCCCTCGGTGCGGCAGAGCAGCTTGAAGGCGTCCATGGCCTCGGTGTCGGTGATCGGTTCGTAGTTCACCCGGCCGATCTCGGCGAGGTGGGCGTGCTCCGGGCCCACGCCCGGGTAGTCCAATCCGGCGGAGATCGAGTGCGATTCGATGGTCTGCCCGTCTTCGTCTTGCATCAGGTAGCTCTTCGCCCCGTGCAGCACCCCGGGGCGTCCCAAGGTGATGGTGGCCGCGTGACGGTCGGTGTCCACCCCGTCGCCGCCGGCCTCGAAACCGTAGAGTTCGACCTCGGGGTCATCGAGGAACCCGTGGAAGATGCCGATGGCGTTCGAGCCGCCACCGATGCAGGCGGTGACCGCATCCGGCAGTCGACCGGTCTGCGCCAGGATCTGCTCGCGAGCCTCCTCGCCGATCACCTCGTGGAAGTAGCGCACCATGGCTGGGAAGGGGTGGCCGCCGGCGGCGGTACCCAGCAGGTAGTGAGTGTTTTCCACGTTGGCCACCCAGTCGCGCAGCGCCTCGTTGATCGCGTCCTTCAGCGTCTGGCTACCCACGGTCACCGGGATTACGGTGGCGCCCAGCAGCTGCATGCGCGCCACGTTCAGGGCCTGCCGGCGGGTATCCTCGGCGCCCATGTAGACCACGCACTCCAGGCCCATCAACGCCGCCGCGGTGGCCGAGGCCACGCCGTGCTGGCCGGCGCCGGTTTCGGCGATGATGCGGGTTTTGCCCATTCGCTTCGCCAGAAGTGCCTGACCGAGCACGTTGTTGATCTTGTGGCTACCGGTGTGGTTCAGATCCTCGCGCTTGAGGAACACACGCACACCGCCGCAGGCCAGCTCGGAGAAGCGCTTGGCTTCGGTCAGCAGCGAGGGACGGCCCGAGTAGTTCGCGTTCAACTCGCGAATTTCGGCGATGAAATCGGGGTCGGCCTTGGCCTTCTCGAAGGTGTCGTTGAGCTCGTCCATGGCCGCCATAAGCGACTCGGGCATCCAGCGGCCACCAAATTGGCCGAAGTATGGACCGGAGGCGTGTTTCAGCGAGTTCTCGTCGGAGCTCATCGCATCCCTCTACTTTCTTCTAGGTTCTTGTTCTCGGTTCTCGTCGGGTTAGCGCGCGGGCTTCGCGGCGCTGCCGGCGGCGATAAAATCGGCGACGGAGCTGCGCGGATCGGCGTGCTTCACCAGCGCCTCGCCGACCAGAATCGCGTCGGCCCCGGCGGCGGCGTAGTTCCGTACCTGCTCGGTGCTCTCCACCCCGGACTCGGCAATGATGACCGCGTCGCGGGGGATCAACGGCGCCAGCGCCGCGAAGTTGGCCGGATCCACCTCGAGAGTTTTCAGATTGCGCACGTTCACGCCAATGAGTTTGGCGCCCACCGCAACGGCCCGGGAAATCTCCTCGGGGGTGTGGGTTTCGACGATGGCGTTCATCCCCAGCTCGTGGGTGAGCTCCAGGAAGCGGCGCAGGGTCGCGTCGTCCAAGGCGGCGACGATCAGCAGCACGAGGTCGGCCCCGTGGGCGCGGGCCTCGTAGATCTGGTACTCGTCGACGGTGAAGTCCTTGCGCAGCACCGGAACCTGCACGGCGGCGCGCACCGCGTCGAGATCCGCCAGCGACCCGCCGAAGCGGCGCTGCTCGGTGAGCACCGAAATCACGCTCGCTCCCCCGGCCGCGTATTCGGCGGCCAGCTGGTGCGGTTCGGGGATATCGGCCAGCGCACCCTTGGAGGGCGAACGACGCTTGACCTCGGCGATGACGCGCAAGGTGGTGTCCCGTGGCGGGTGCGCATCGAGCGCCTGCAGGGCGTCGTGGGCGGGAGCCGCGGCGGCGGCGGCGGCCTTCACACTGTCCAGTGGCGTATTTAAGCGACGGGCGTCCAGGTCTTCCCGGACGCCCGCGATGATCTCGTCAAGAACGGTCAATTTAGTGCTTAGCTCCGCTGCGCGGACCACCCACACCGAACCCGGCCGCCTTCATGATCCAACCCAGGATCAGGCCGAGGACCACGATGCCCGCCGAGACGTACACGATGGTCCAGGCGGTGTAGGCGAAGGCAATGCCGCCGACGATGAAGCCGATCATCATCACGCCGATGCAGACCCAGGCGGCAATGGAATTGCCGTGGCCGAGCTCTTCGGTTAGTACCGGATCGATTTGGGTGTCCTGCGACATTTAAGAACGTCTCCCTTTGCTGCTGTTGATTCCGGCGCTTGCCCTCCCACGGCCGCTGGGACCGGGGCGGGCCATCGCCGCTAAACGTCGTAACCTATTCTGCCACCTGCGGACGTGGTTCACATATTTTTCGACGCACGTGACCTAGTCGGTGGGGTCTTCACCGCGCGAGAGCCGCTCCCAGTCATCGATGCGACGGCTCTGCCCGTCGGCCGGGGCCGCGGAGCCCGGCGTGGCCGGGCCGGTGGTTGTGCTGGGCTGGCGGCTGAAGCGTTGGCTGGCGGTGCTGCGTGAACCGGCCAGCAGAGCCAGCACGCAGTAGAGCAGAATCAGCGCCCCGGCCACGATGGCCAGCGCCGGGATGGCCGAGAGCTGGTAGTCGGCGGTGACGGCACTGAGCCCGGTGGCTTCACCCACGCGCCCGGAGGCGGCGCCCACCGGGTCGGCCAGCGCCCCGGCTCCGGCAATAATGACCCCGAGGCCCGCGAGCGCACTGATCGCGAGAATCACCCAGCGCACGAGTTTCCCGGCGATCAGCAGGGCCAGCGACCCGGCGAGCACCACCACACACAGCGCGGTGACGCTGGGGGCGGCTTCGGATCCGGTCACCGCAATTTGCGGCACCTGCACCGTGGAGGATTGCACCGACACGCTCACCCAGGTGCGGGTGGCGGTGAACATGCCCAGCAGCGCCCCGAGCAGGCCGAGCAGGGTCGCGTTACGCCGCGTGACCAGCCGACTCATGCCTGGGCCTGCTCGTGGTTGGCGGCCTGGCGCAGCGTGGCGGCGGCGTAGACCGCGCGCAGGGGCGCGGCGGCCTTATTGACCGTTTCCAACGCCTCGTCGGCGAATTTCGAATCGTTCACGATGCCTCCCCCGGCCTGCACGTAGGCCCGCCCGTCCTTCAGGAGGGCCGAGCGGATGGCGATGGCCAGGTCCATGTCCCCGGCGAAGTCCAGGTAGCCGACCACCCCGCCGTAGACACCACGGCGGTGCGGCTCGTATTGGTCGAGTAGTTGCAGGGCCCGGGGTTTTGGCGCCCCGGAGAGGGTTCCGGCCGGGAAGGTTGCGGCCAGCACGTCGTAGGCGTCGGCATCATCACGCAGCCGGCCGACCACGTTGGAGACCAGGTGCATGATGTGGCTGAAGCGTTCGACCTCCATGAACTGGGTGACCTCCACCGAACCGGCCCGGCACACCTTGGACAGGTCGTTGCGCGAAAGATCCACCAGCATCAGGTGTTCGGCGCGTTCCTTCTCGTCGGCCAGCAGCGACTTTTCGTGCAGCTGATCGGCCTCATAGTTGCTGCCGCGGGGCCGTGAACCGGCGATCGGGTGCGTGACCACGTGCCCCTCGTTGACGGTGACCAGCGCCTCGGGCGAGGAACCGACCACCTGGAACTCGGTGCCGTGTTCATCGACGAAGTTGTACAGGTACATGTAGGGGCTGGGGTTCGTGGCCCGCAGCACCCGGTACACATCCAGTGCGTCGGCCTTGGTTTCCAGTTCAAAGCGGCGCGAGACCACGATCTGGAAGACCTCGCCGTCGACGATCGCCTCCTTGGCCTGCGTCAGGGCCTGCAGGTACTCGTTTTCGTCCCAGGAGTGGGTGACCTGCGCCATGAGCTGTTCGGCGTCGACGTCGGTGCCGTGCAGTACGCTGGCCCCGGCCTGCAGCGGTGCCTGCAGGGAGCGCAGCATCTGTTGCAGGCGGTCAACGGCCGCATCGTAGGCTTCCTCGGCGCGCTGTTCCGAGTTGTCGAAGTTGATGGCGTTGGCCACCAGGGTGATGATCCCCTCGGCGGCGTCATGCACCGCCAGGTCCCCGACCAGGTTCATGCTCAGCTCCGGCAGCTGCAGGTCATCGGCCGGCGGGTGCGGCAAATGCTCCCAATGGCGCACGCAGTCCCAGCCGAGAAAGCCGACCATGCCTCCGGTCAGCGGCGGCATCCCCGGCAGCGGGTCGGTGTGTAGCGCCCGCACGGTGTCGCGCAGAATGTGCACCCCGACCCCTTCGGTGGGCACCCCGACCGGGGCGTTGCCCTGCCAGTAGGCGGTGCCGTCGGCCCTGGCCGAGAGCGTGGCCGGGGAGTTGACCCCGATGAAGGAATGCCGGCTCCACACGCCGCCGGCGGCCGCGGATTCGAGCAGGAAGGTGCCCGGGCGCCCGGCGGCGAGCACCTGGTAGAGGCCGATGGGGGTCATCGCATCGGCCAGCACATTGATCGTCACCGGAATCACCCGGCGGCTCGCGGCCATCTCGAGGAAGGCCTCGCGGGAGGGGAAAATCGTGCCCAGTTCTTTCATCACATTCACTTTCGCCACCGAGGTGGCTGTTCATCTGCCGTTTCGGCGCCGTCTCGCGGCGGCGCAAACCCTTTACTGTGCTGCTTCGCCGGTCAGTCCAGCGGCCGTTGCCCGCTGACCGCCGGTAGCTCGCGGTCGGTGAAGCAGGTCGGCGCCCCGGTGTGGCAGGCCGCACCGACCTGGTCCACGCGCACCAGCAGGGCATCGCCGTCGCAGTCCAAGGCCACAGACTTCACCCACTGGCTATGCCCGGAGGTGTCGCCCTTGCGCCAATATTCTTGGCGGGAGCGCGAGAAGAAGGTCACCCGACCGGTGGTGAGGGTGCGGTGAAGGGCCTCGTCGTCCATCCATCCCAGCATGAGCACCGCGCCGGTGTCGTACTGCTGGATGACGGCGGCCACCAGGCCGTTGGCATCGCGTTTCAGCCGTGCGGCGATCGCCGGGTCAAGCCCGGAATCGGGGGCCGCCGAGGGGGTATCGGGTGTAGAAGTAGACATCATCCCTAGGATACGCGTTGTGTGCGCCGAACGCCCGGCTCTGTGACGCGCGCCGAAGGTGGGAACGCCTGCGGCATCGTGCTACGTTCGTACTGTGGATCTGGTACACGCTTCGCGCATCGCGCTGGCCGAGGCCCTGCTGGCTGCCGGCCCGGACGCCCCGACCCTTTGCGAGGGCTGGCGCAGTCGTCACTTAGCCGCCCATTTGGTGCTGCGGGAAAACTCGTGGCTATCGGCGGGCACCGTGATCGGCCCGCTGTCGGGTCGGCTGGAGAAGAAGATCGACCAGCTCGCCGAAAGTGCCCGGCGCCCCGAGTCCTATACCGCGCTAGTGCGCCGTTTTCGGCTCGGCCCGGCCAAACTCAGCCCCTTTAGCCTGCCCGCGGTGGCCGACGCCGCGAACATTAGCGAGTTCTTCGTGCATACCGAGGATGTGCGCCGGGCCCGCGCGCAGTGGACCCCACGGGTGCTCGACGCCGACTATGAGCGGATCCTGTGGCGGTCGCTGACCCGGCAGGGTTCCCTGCTCTACCGCAAGGCAAAGTTCGGGGTGATGCTGGCCTTGCCCGACGGTCGTCGCTTCGCCGCACGCAAGGGCGATAATGCCGTGGTGATCACCGGCACCGTCTCCGAGCTGATGTTGCATGCCTACGGGCGCACCTCGAAGTCGTTGGCGACCTTCGAGGGCAGCGAGGCCGGACTACGGGCCGTACAGGGATTTACCCCCGGGCTCTAGCCCGCCGCCTGTTCTAGTCTTAACACACCGTTCTTAACGCACCGTGGGGCGGGTGTTGCTGCAATTGCAGCAACACCCGCCCCACGGTGGTCCAACTAGCCTGCTCGGCTCGGACCGCTGTCTACCGCACCGGGTAGCCGGCCTCGGCGATGGCCTGCTTGACCTGGGCGATCATATCCTTGGGTCCGAAGTGGAAGATCGACGCGGCGAGCACGGCATCGGCCCCGGCGGCGATAGCCGGCGGGAAATCCGCGGGCTTCCCGGCCCCACCGGAGGCGATCAACGGAACGTTCACGGCCGCACGAACCGCCGCGATCATCTCGATGTCGAAACCGTCCTTGGTGCCATCGGCATCGATCGAGTTCAGCAGGATCTCCCCCACCCCACGCTCGGCGGCCTCTTGGGCCCAGGCCACGGCGCAGCGCCCGGTGCCGGTACGCCCACCATGGGTGGTGACCTCATACCCGGAGGCGATCGCCGGGTCCGCGGTGCGCCGCGCGTCGAGCGAAAGCACCAACACCTGCGAACCGAAACGCTCGGTGATCTCGTTAATCACCTCGGGGCGGGCCACCGCGGCGGTGTTGATCGAGGCCTTATCAGCCCCGGCACGCAGTAGGCGGTCCACATCGGCCGCGGTACGCACCCCGCCGCCGACGGTGAGCGGGATGAACACCTCTTCGGCGGTATGCGAGACAACGTCGTAGGTGGTCTCACGTTCCGCCGAGGAGGCGGTGACATCGAGGAAGGTGATCTCGTCGGCACCGGCCTCGTTGTAGCGTCGGGCCAGCTCGACCGGGTCCCCGGCATCGCGTAGTCCGGCGAAGTTTACGCCCTTGACCACGCGGCCGGCGTCGACGTCCAGGCAGGGAATTACGCGGATGGCAACAGTCATCTCAGATCCTTCTCTTAGTGCGTGGGACTAGATACGGCAGGCGTGGATCTGGCTGACCAGGATCGCGCGTGCGCCCAGGTCGTAGAGCTCATCCATGATGTTATTGGTCTGCGACTTGCGCACCATCGAGCGCACGGCGCACCATTCGGAGTCGGCCAAGTCCGAGACCGTGGGCGATTCCAGCCCCGGGGTCAGCGAGCAGGCCTGCTCCACCAGGTCACGGCGCACGTCGTAGTCCAGCATCACGTACTGGCGTGCCACCAGCACCCCGGACAGGCGCCGGATGAGCACCTCCAGCCCGGTGGGGCTGTGGCTGGTGCGGCCGATGAGCACCGCCTCGCTGTGCAGCAGCGGGGCGCCAAAGATTTCCATGCCCGCGGCCTTGATGGTGTTGCCGGTTTCCACGACGTCTGCGATGGCGTCGGCTACGCCCAGGCGCACCGAAGACTCTACGGCCCCGTCGAGGCGCACGACCTCGGCGTCGATCCCCTGATCGCGCAGGTAGTGGCGCAGTAGAATGTCGTAGCTGGTGGCGATGCGCTTGCCGGACAGTTCACTGGCGTCGGTGAAGGCTCCGCGCGGGGCGGCAAAGCGGAAGGCCGACTTGCCGATCCCCAGCGGCAGCAGTTCCTCGACGTTATCGTCGACGTCGGCATCGAGGTAGAGGTCGCGGCCGGTGATGCCCACGTCAAGGATGCCGCGCCCGACGTAAACGGCGATATCTCGGGGTCGCAGGTAGAAGAACTCAATGTTGTTCTCTTCGTCGACCATCACCAGTTCGCGGCTATCGCGGCGCTGGAGGTAGCCGGCCTCCTTGAACATGGTGGAGGCGATCTCGGACAGGGCGCCCTTATTGGGCAGTGCTACGCGGAGCATGTGAATCTCTTTTCGGATCTACGTGCGGCGCGAGGTCAGGCCCGGGCCCGAAAGGGGGCTGGTCGATGAACGGGTGCTGCTGCGCCGCGGGTGCAGGATATCTGGGTCAAAGGCTGGGCCAAAGCGGCTGCCGTCGGCGCACTAAGCGGCGCGACGGCTATAGATGCTTGTAAACGTCGGCCAGGGTGAGCCCCTTGGCCA
The DNA here is from genome assembly GCA_031317595.1 of Glutamicibacter sp. PS. GTDB lineage: Bacteria > Actinomycetota > Actinomycetes > Actinomycetales > Micrococcaceae > Glutamicibacter > Glutamicibacter endophyticus. The sequence continues at coordinate 674,371 of JANCMB010000001.1, read as the reverse complement.
GCATGAGGACCTGCAGATGGTAGAGCAGCTGGGAGATTTCCTCGGCCGCTTCCTCGTCGCTTTCGTATTCCGCGGCCATCCAGACCTCGGCGGCTTCCTCGACGATTTTCTTGCCGATCCCGTGAATGCCGGAGTCCAATTCGGCGACGGTACCCGAACCTTCCGGTCGGGTTTGGGCCTTAAGCGACAGTTCGCTGAAGAGCTCGTCAAATGTTTTCACGCTCTCTAGCCTAGCGGTAGTTGACCCCTTAGCATGAATCCGCACTGTCACACAGTGACGTACGCATAAAGAATCCGGTATACGAGACACCGGTGGGGCGAAGCGCTAGGCCCCACCCCACCGGCGAGATGGCGGTATCCGGTGCCGGAAACTAGCCGCGCAGCGCCGCCACGGTCAGCACGGCGGCGGAGCACGCCTCGTAGCCCTTATCCTCGCTGGAGCCCTCAAGGCCCGCGCGGTCCAGTGCCTGCTGTTCGTTATCGCAAGTGAGCACGCCGAAACCCACCGGAGTGCCGGTGCGCACCGACACCTCGGTCAGCCCGTTGGTGGCGGCCAGGCAGACATAGTCGAAGTGCGGGGTACCGCCGCGAATCACCACACCCAGGGCGACGATCGCGTCATAGTCCGCCGCCAGACGGGAGGCGGCCACCGGCAGCTCGAAGGTGCCCGGAACGCGGATCAGGGTGGCCTCTACCCCGGCATCGGCCGCGGCCTTCTGTGCACCGTCGATCAGCCCGTTCATCACTACTTCATGCCAGCTGGCGGCCACAATGGCCACCCGTAGATCCGCGAGATTCGCGGCGGCTAGTTCGTCAGCCACATTCTGTGGGGCTCCGTGCTTGCTCATTTACTTTCTCCTTCGGTACGCTCCCGCAGTGGCGGGAGGTTGAGATCATGCCCGAATCGGGTCTGTTTGGTGTGCAGGTAGCGTTCGTTTTCGGCGCGCGGCGGTACCCGGTTCGGTAACACGGTGCTCACCTGTACGCCGGCGGATTCGAGCTGGGTGCGCTTATCCGGGTTGTTGCTCAGCAGGGCGATGCGCTGCACGCCCAGTTGACGCAGGATCGCGGCCACGGCCAGATAATCGCGGGCGTCGGCCGGGAAACCGAGGTGGACATTCGCCTCCAGGGTGTCCAGGCCCTCATCCTGTAGCGCGTAGGCGCGCAGTTTATTGAACAGTCCGATGCCGCGCCCCTCGTGGCCGCGCATGTAGATCAGGTGCCCGCCCTGTTCGGCAATGCTGGCCAGTGCCGCATGGAGTTGCTCTCCGCAGTCGCAGCGGTAGGAGGCAAATACGTCGCCGGTGAGGCATTCGGAGTGGATGCGCACTACCGGCTCCCCCTCGCGCGGGGTGGTACCCGGGTGGCTGAGCACCAGATGCTCGTGCCCATCCACGCTGGCCGAGCGGGCGCTGAAGACCCCAAAGGAGGTGGGCAGCTGCACCGGCTCGGTGAGATTGATGTGGTCATTGAGCCGGCGCCACCGGGCCAGATCGTCGATCGTGATCAGCGGCAGATCATGGGTGGCGGCGAAGTCACGCAGCGCGTCCAGTCGCATCATCGACCCGTCATCGTGCACGATCTCCCCGATCACGCCGACCGGGGCGAGCCCGGCGGCACGGCACAGATCCACGGCGGCTTCGGTGTGCCCGCGCCGTTCCAGCACGCCACCGGCGGCGGCCCGCAGCGGAAACATGTGCCCGGGGCGGTTCAACTGGCGGGAGGTGGTCAGCGGGTCGGCCAGCAGCCGGGCGGTCAGCGCACGGTCGGCCCCGGAAATGCCGGTGCTGATGCCTTCCACCGCGTCGCAGCTGACGGTGAAGGCGGTGCCCTTAGCGTCCTGGTTGATCCCGACCATCGGGGCCAGCCCCAGTTGGTCGGCGCGCGCGGCCTCGAGCGGCACGCAGATCACCCCGGAGGTGTGCCGGATGGTGAAGCCCATCAGCTCGGCGGTGGCATGCTCCGCGGCGAAGATGATGTCGCCCTCGTTTTCGCGGTCCTCGTCGTCGACGACCACGACCGCGCGCCCGGCGGCGAGCGCGGCCAGCGCGGTTTCGATGCTGTCTAGTTCCTTGCGTGCCATTAGTCCTGCACCTCAAATCCACGCAGGCGGGCCACGTACTTGGCCAACACGTCGGTTTCGATATTGATCCGGTCCCCCACCTGACGCTGGCCCATGGTGGTTTCGCGCAGCGTGATCGGGATGATGCCGACCTCGACCCAGTGCTCGGCATCGCGGGCGGCGGAGACCGCGGTGACGGTCAGCGAAATCCCGTCGAGCGCGATGGAACCCTTTTCGGCGACGAACGGCGCGTAGGCAGCCGGCAGTCCCACCCGGAATTTAGTCCACTGGCCGTGGTCGGTGCGCGCCAGCACGGTGCCGACGGTGTCCACATGCCCCTGCACAACATGTCCGTCGAGCCGGGCACCGGCCGGGGTGCAGCGTTCCAGGTTGACGCGATCCCCGGCGCGCAACTCACCGATGGTGGTGCGCTGCAGGGTTTCACCCATGACGTCCAGCGACAGGGTTTCGCCGTCGTTGGAGGTGGCGCTCAGGCAGACGCCGTTGATGGCGATGGAGCCGCCGAGGTCCAGGTCGCTGGCGTGCCCGGGGGCATGAAGCCGCAGCACCGCCAGGGACTGCTCCTGATTGTGGGTCACGTCCAGCACCGTGCCGGCGCCGGAGACAATTCCGGTAAACATGGGTTTCGATCCTTCTAAATTTTGTTGGCGTGTGCGTGCGCTGGGTCAGGCTCGGGTTCCAGATGCATTAGCACATCCGGGCCGAGCCGACGTAACGCGTCGGGTTGGTGTGCGTCGAGCCGGAAGGCACGGCGCTGCGAAAGCGTGGTGACGGTAGGCAGGTTCACCGAGGCGCTGCCGGCACCGATAATGTCCGTGGCCTGATAGCAGAAGAGCTCGTCGGCCAAGTCCGCGGCGATGAAGGCGCTGGCCACCGTCGCTCCACCCTCGATCAGCAAATGGGACAGACCCAGTTCGCTGGCCCGGGCGGTCAGCGCGTGCACATCGTGGCTGCGCAGCTGCTCCCACCGTTCGTCGTAGGCGAGGGCCAGATCCTGCGGCAGGTCGCGGTGCCCCAGCACCAGACGGTAGGGCTGGTGGGCGTGCAGGGTGCCGATCATGGTGCGTGCGGTCAACCGCGGGTCGTCGCTGAGCACCGTTTCGGTGCCCACCACAATCCCATCGACCCGGGCGCGGAGCTGATGGGCATGGGTGCGGCTGGCCTCGGAGGTGATCCACTGGCTCGTGCCGTCGGGGGCGTTGATCCGGCCGTCGAGCGACTGGGCCGTTTTGACGGTGATGAAGGGGCGCCCGGCGGCTTGAGCCCGCAGCCAGCGGTGGTTCAGTTCCCAGGCCTGCTGCCCGTCGCCGATGCGGTCCACGTGGATCCCGGCAACCTGCAGGGTTTGTGCGCCTCCGGCGGCGGTGCTGGTCTGATCCGGCAGCGCGTAGTACACCGCCCCGATCCCGGAGTCGATGATGGCTTGGGCGCAGGGGCCGGTGCGGCCTGTGTGGTTGCAGGGCTCGAGGGTAACCACCATGCTCAGCGTCCGGGCGCGGGCCTTGTCGATGCGGCCCAGCCGGCGCAAGGCGTCGATCTCCGCATGGGGCGAACCGGCACCGAGGTGGAAACCGGTGGCGATGATATGCCCCTCGGCATCGAGGATGCAGGCGCCGACCAGCGGGTTTGCACCACGGTGTCCGCGGCGGGCGGCCTCCAGCGCGGTACGCAACGCGGTCGCCAGCGCATCGGCGCCGGGCTGGAATGGCAGTGCATGTGCCCGGTTCATGAGGCACCGCCCTTGATCCGCGGATCGGGCAGGGCCGTCTCGACGCTGGGCTTGCCCCCATTGCGGGCGCTCATCCAGACGAAGAAACCGACCAGGGTAAAGGCCCCGTAGAACAGGTACATAAAGGCGCTGGCATAGTAGCCGGCGGAGAACAGCAGTGGCACACCCACCGCGTCCACGGCCACCCAGATCAGCCAGAATTCCACCCAGCCGCGGGCCATCCCCCAGGTTGCCAGCAGCGAACCAACGAAGGTCCACGCGTCGGCCCAGACCGGCTCGTAGGAACCGAGCATCCTAAAGAGTGGGGTCAGCGCGATGGTGCCGATGATCAAAACGAGCACGAGCAGCAGCCGTTCGGTGCCGCTGGCCCAACGCGGGGTCACCCCGTGCCCACCGGCGGAGCGGGCCTGTCGCCACCGCACCCAACCGAAGATCGAGACGGCAATGAACATGATCTGGCGCCCGGCCTGACCCAGGAGGTTAGCGCTGTAGGCGGTATCGAAGAGGCTGCCGAGGAATACGGTCAGCAACAGCAGGTTGCCGACAATGCCCACCGGCCAGGCCCACACCTTCCGGCGCATGCCGCCGACCGCACTGGCCAGCCCGAAAATATTGCCCACCACCTCGCGCACCAGTAGCGCCGAGCCACCAATGGCGATTTGTGAGTTGAAAGCGTCAATGAGCCACCGCAGGAAATCCATCTCCACCCTTCTCGAAGCGGCGGCTCCGGGGGTGCATTTGATGGCCCGCTGATGCCTGTGGTTAGCGAAGGGCACCTCGGTATGAGGTGCGCACAGACACGGTAGCGTTGATCAAATCGTGCTTCTCCCATCCAGACTTTAACTGTCGGTGCCGGAATTTCACCGGCTCAACCGTTCCCACCGTAGCCTGAGCCTGATGGTTGCGGGTCGCGGACTATCACCGCCGGTTCGGACTTTCACCGACCCCGGAGCACGTAGTTGTCGTGTACTGCGTTTATTGTTGCACATTCTGGTGCCCGGCGAGCACCAAATTGCGTAATGCGTCGATCTCCACCGACGGCTCCGGCGCCCCATAGACCGCAGAGCCGGCAACGAACACATCGGCCCCGGCCTCGGCGGCGCGCAAAATGGTGTCGCGGGAGATGCCGCCGTCCACCTGCAAGGCGATGGGCTTGCCGCTACCGTCGATGGCGGCCCGGGCGCGACGAATCTTCGGCAACACCAGATCCAAAAAGGCCTGCCCACCAAAGCCGGGTTCCACGGTCATGAGCAACAGCATGTCCAGCTCGCCCAACATATCCAAGTACGGTTCGAGGGCGGTGGCCGGACGCAATGCCATGGCCGAACGGGTGCCGGCGGCACGCAGTTCGCGGGCCAACCGCACCGGGGCGGCGGCGGCCTCGGCATGGAAGGTCACCGATTGCACCCCGGCTTGCGCATAGGCCGGGGCCCAGCGGTCCGGGTCCTCGATCATCAGGTGCACATCCAGTGGCAGCTCGCTCCGCTCCGCCAGGGCCTGCACCACGGGCAGGCCCAAGGTGAGGTTGGGGACGAAGTGATTGTCCATCACATCCACGTGGACCGCGTCGGCGGTGTGGATGCGTTCGAGTTCGCCTGCCAGGTTGGCGAAATCGGCCGAAAGAATCGAGGGATGAATGTGGGGCTGCGACATGTTGGCTCCCGATGGGTCGAAGGGTCTCAGGCGGTTTTGGTCAGAAGGGCCATGAACATGGCATCGGTCCGCTGCAGGTGCGGCCAGAGTTGCACGGTATTACCCGACTCGCCCAGCTCGGTGCCCTGCACACGCACCTCGGGCAAAAGCGCCGAGTTGATGGCTGCGGCCGTATCCAGCAGGCGGGCTTGCGGGTTGCGCTGCAGGAAGTCCTGCACGACTTGGCGGGTTTCCACCTGGTGTGGGGAACAGGTGACGTAGCCGATGACCCCGCCGGGGCGGACCGCGTTGAAGGCGGCGTCGAGCAGTTCACCCTGCAATTGGGCCAGTGGCTGGATGTCGCGCGGCGTCTTGCGCCACCGTGCCTCGGGGCGGCGACGCAGTGCGCCGAGACCGGAGCAGGGAGCGTCGACCATAATTCGGTCGTAATCCCCCGCGAATTCGGTGCCGCCGAAATCACGTCCGTCACGCGAGTCCACCATCCAGTACTCGGGATCCACCGGCGCCAAGGACTGTTCGACCAGCCGGGCACGGTGGGCGGTGGGCTCGTTGGCCGTCAACCGGGCGTCGCGTTGCACCGCTAGCGCCCCCAGCAGTGCCGCCTTGCCTCCCGGTCCGGCGCAGAGATCGAGCCAATAGCGATCCCCGTCGGCGGGATCGGGCAGTTCGGCCCCGGCCAGGGCACGGGCCATGATCTGGCTTCCCGCGTCCTGGGCACGCACCTCCCCGGAACGCACACCGGGCACCCGGGAAATGTCGCCCTGCTGGTAGGTGGCCGAATCGGCGAGCAGCTCGCCGGGCTCGGCGCCGGCGGCGAGCACCTGCTCAATGTCCCCCAGTCCGGGCAGCGCCACTAGGTTGACCACCGGGGCCAGGTTATCGGCGCGCAGCAATTGTTCCAGCTCCTGCCCGTCGCGGCCGTGAGCCTTCAAGGCCTGATGCAGGGCGCGGGCCACCCACTCCGGATGACTGTGCTCAATGGCCAGACGCGCGGTGTCGCTGCTGGCGCCGGCGGCTAGTTCCGCGGCCCACTCTTGGGCGTCGCGGGCGGTGACTCGGCGCAGCACCGCGTTGATGAGCCCGGAGGGACCGGCCCCGATCTGGGCGCGGGCCAACGACACGGTTTCATCGAGTGCCGCATGCTGCGGGACGCGCATGGCCAAGAGTTGGTGGGCTCCGAGGCGTAGCGCGTCGCGGATGGCCGGGTCGAGTTCCTCGAGCGGGCGATCCACTAGGGTGGCTAGGATACCGTCGTAGAAACCCTGTCCGCGCAGTGCCCCGTAGGCCAGTTCGGTGGCGAAGCCGGCATCGCGCTTATCGAGTTGATAGGTGCGGATCATTTTGGGCAGCACGAGGTTGGCGTAGGCGTCGGCCTCGCTCACCTCACGGAGCACTTTGAAGGCCACCAAGCGGGCCGGGTCGGCCGAGCGTTTGCGGGCCGCGGGGGCCGACTGGCTGAACTGGCGCGGGCCGGGGCCCTGGCCGCGGTTGCGAGTGCGGCCACGCTCGTTGCGGCGTGGCTGTTTGTCCTGGCTCATGCGAAGTTCACTTTCAAGTCGTTGGCCAGCGCACCGCGGGCCCAGTCGGCGGCATTCATCATTTTCTTGCCCGGCGGTTGCAAGGCGGTGACCTCGAGGGCCCAGGTGGCGGTGCCAATGAGTACGATGGGACGCTTACCCGGTTCGATATGCAGTTCTCCGCAAGCTAGGTCGCGGCGCTCGCGTACCTCGCGGAGCGGACCGAACTTGTAGCGTTGCTCGCCAGCCATCGCCCAGGGGCCGGGGGCCGGGAGCGTGCCGTGGGCCCGGCGCCGGATTTCCGTGGCCGGTTTGCTGAAGTCCAGGCGGGCGTCGGCGTCGGTCAGTTTCGGCGCGTAGCTTCCGTTGCCGCTTTGCGGTACCGGGTTAGCCACCCCGGCCTCCAGCGCGTGCAGGGTCTGCACGAGCAGCTGCGAGCCGCTGTCACTGAGCCGCTGCAGCAGGTCTCCGGCGGTGGTGTTTTCGTCGATGACCTCGGTGACCTGGCCATACACCGGCCCGGTATCCAGACCGGTCTCGAGTTGGAAGGTGGCCGCACCGGTGATGTCGTCGCCATGGATGATGGCGTGCTGCACCGGAGCGGCACCACGCCAGGCCGGAAGCAGGGAGAAATGCAGGTTGATCCACCCGTGGGTGGGGACCGGCAGCGCCACGGCTGGTACCAGCCCGCCGTAGGCGACGATGGCGGCAGCGGCTACCTTCAGCTCGGCGATCTGTGCGGTCACGGCCGAGTCAATGGTGGAAGATTTAATGACCTCGAGGCCTAGTTCGGTGGCGCGCGCGGCAACCGGCGAGGGAGTCATCACACGTTTGCGCCCCAAGGGTGCATCCGGGCGAGTCAACACCGCGGCGATCTCGAATCCGGCCTCGTGAAGTGCGTCTAGGGTCCGCACGGCCACCTGCGGGGTTCCGGCAAAGAGGATACGCATAAGGCTCAGCGCCCCATTCCGGCGCCGAAGCTTGAACCGAGCGCCGAGGCGCGCTGGGTGACGGTGCTGCTCGCCGTGGCGTTGTAGTTACCCGCCCGGAGCGTGCGCCATGCTGCCTTACGGTCGGCCGCGGAGAGTCGATCCAAGAACAGGACGCCGTCGAGGTGATCGGTTTCATGTTGCAGGCAGCGTGCCAACAGCCCCTCGGCCTCCAGCGTCAGCGGGTTGCCTTCGACGTCGAAACCGGTGGCACGCACGGTGCGGTGTCGGGCGACTTTTCCGGCGATCCCTGGAATGGACAGGCATCCTTCCATGGCCGGTTCCTGCAGTTCGTCGCTCAATTCGAGGACGGGGTTCACAATATGCCCCCGCACTCCGTCGACCTGATAGGTGAACACCCGCTGGGACACACCCACCTGTGGGGCGGCCAAACCGGCACCGTCCACATTCTCCATGGTCTCGTCCATATCGGCGACGAGCTTCTTGAGCTCTGGCGTAAATTCGGTGACCTCGTCCGCTCGGGTGCGCAACACGGGGTCGCCAATGATCCGAATTCCCAGTACTGCCATGGTGGGTGGTGGTTCCTCTCGGTAGTTGATGGCGCGGCGAGGCCTAAAGCATCACCGGAAGCTCTAGTCTACGGTGCAGAATCCTAGGCTGGCGCGGCCGGCGGCGCGATCTCGGTCAGCGCGCTCGGGTTCGTCGCAATCATCTGGCGTGCCTGCCATGCGGCATGTAGTGCTTGGAACTGGGCGAAGTAGGTGGGAACTGCCGCCTCGGTGGCCAGGTAGGTGCGTGCCGGTGCCGCACCGAGGGCGACGGCGAGAAGCAGCGGATTGCGTGGGTGCGGCCATGGTTCCCAGCGTCCGGCCTCGGCGTCCACGTTCTGCTCCTCGGCCTGGGCGGCCGCCGCTAACTGCATGATGACCTTTTCGTCGGGCCGTTTGAGCTGTCCATCACGGTCCACGCCTCGAGTTTTGTAATCCACCAAACAGAGACGACCACCGATACGCGCCACAAGGTCGATGGTGCCGGCGTAACCGAGTGTTGCATTCCAGATGGTCACCTCCGCGGCCACCGGCTCCACGCCGTAGTCACGCCACCACGCTTCAAAGTGAGCGGCATTAGCCAGTTCGCCGTGATCTTCGAGCTTGGCGCGCGCGGCCTCAAGCTCATGCGCTTGCCCCAGCGCGCGTAGCGCCCACGCTTCGGCGTAGTTGTGCAACCGATCGCCGCGCTCCGCCGCGGCATCTCGAAAACGTTCCGCAGCGGATGCGGCCTCGCGCACTAACGGACGGACGGCCCCGGGCGTCTGTAGCGCCTCGGGTAGCCGGCTGTCTTCACTCAGTGTCGTGGCGGCTAGGTATCCGGCCCACCCACTGAGATCGGGTGCGGCCACGGACATGACCGTCGTAATCGACGGAACCGTGGCCGGTTGCGAGAGGTCCCTGCGATACATGCGTCCGGTGGGCGTACTCACGGCGAGTCGTGGAGAGGTCATATCTCGATCATGGCATGTCATCTCGGAGTTAAGAGTGTGACGCAGGGGCTGTGGGGACTATTTTTCCGCGTGTTTCCGGGACTACAATGGCTTGTGAACCAGATCTCATGTTTTCGATTTGGAAGCCCGGTCAAACTCGTATAGAGTTTTTACTCGTTGGAAAACGGACGGAAACGTTCGGGAAAACAGCATTTGCGGACATAGCTCAGCTGGTAGAGCGCAACCTTGCCAAGGTTGAGGTCGCGAGTTCGAACCTCGTTGTCCGCTCGGAAAAATCGCGAAGTGATTTGTGGTTTTGTCGAGATTCCCCTGCGGAATCTTCGGCGCGATTGGCGCAGCGGTAGCGCGCTTCCCTGACACGGAAGAGGTCACTGGTTCGATCCCAGTATCGCGCACGGAGTATCGATCCCTAGGATCAGTACCCAAGCGGACATAGCTCAGCTGGTAGAGCGCAACCTTGCCAAGGTTGAGGTCGCGAGTTCGAACCTCGTTGTCCGCTCGCACGAAGAACACCGACCGGTTTACCGGTCAATGGTGGGGTGGCCGAGAGGCGAGGCAGCGGCCTGCAAAGCCGTATACGCGGGTTCGAATCCCGTCCCCACCTCGCAGAAAGATCATTGCTTTCTTTTTGCGCGATTGGCGCAGCGGTAGCGCGCTTCCCTGACACGGAAGAGGTCACTGGTTCGATCCCAGTATCGCGCACGGAGTATCGATCCCTAGGATCAGTACCCAAGCGGACATAGCTCAGCTGGTAGAGCGCAACCTTGCCAAGGTTGAGGTCGCGAGTTCGAACCTCGTTGTCCGCTCCAAATAATTGAATATCGTGCGGACATAGCTCAGCTGGTAGAGCGCAACCTTGCCAAGGTTGAGGTCGCGAGTTCGAACCTCGTTGTCCGCTCCACGAAAGAGGCGGTCCTGAATTTCAGGATCGCCTCTTCACCTATTGGGCCACCGAGAGCGCCCCGATCATTCTTGTTACACCGGATCCGTCTGACATTGCTCAAACCAGACTCCAATGTTTACGACCCCGCTGCAGGTTGCCCCGCCATACTGCGCCTGTTGCGGAATTTCACCATTGGGCCCCACAATCCACGTTGCGAGGTCGGCCACCTGGTCACCATTCACATCGAATCCAATTAGCCCGGAAAAACCCTCCCCGGTTTCAGGATTGATAATGCCCTGAGCGATGCGATTCAACACGCCTCTCGTCGCCCATACGACCTCACCACTTTCGTCGTCGATCACGACTTGGACACCGGCAGCTTGATTGACCTTGCTGGCATTGACACACTCATGTGCCAACGCCGAGCCGGCAACCAACATTAGGACTGCCGGCATGGCCGCGATCCCCAACGCGACCCGTTTACCTGTATTCATGATTCCCCTTTTCACGAATGAACACGTGGGCGAATCTTATCCCCGTGATGCACATCACACAATGGAAGCGATTGGAAGGTGCGGGCGAAAGCGGGGTGAATAAACCGCGCTCGAAATCTCACAGCGCCTCGCGTTCTTCCCACCCGGTAAAACTCTAGATTCATACATATATAGGCACTAGCCACAAGCGCATTAGAACCAAGTGCATGTTCGCCCTCGGCATGAACGCAGGGGTTACGAAAACGTGATTTAACGGCTTAGGATGTAGTGCAGTGAGGATCACCCCGATCTTCAGCAGCGAAGGGAGAAGCGTATGCCAGGATTAGACGATCTCGCAGGTAACCTCGACGGCCTGAAGGATAAGGCGTCCCAGTTCGCCAGCGAACATTCGGACCAGATCTCGGACGGGATCGAGAAGGCCGGTGACTTTGTTGACGACAAGACCGGGGGAAAGTTCGCCGAGCAAGTTGATGGCGCTCAAGAAGGCGCTCAGAACTTCCTGAACAACCTCGGTGGGGAAGAGAACGCATAGCGTGTAGAGATCTTTGACGTATCGACCTGCACGATACATCACGTGGGCACCGGCCAGGTACTGGCCGGTGCCCACGTCATTTAACCCCCTCGGCCTGTTACCAATTTGTTCCACGTACTCCCCCGCCTCGAAAATAAACGCATGTCACAAAGCGTTGCGGCGGAGAATAATGCGCTCCGAGATGCGGTTTTGGCCGGGCTGGTCACCACCGTCGTGGGTTTCACCTCGTCCTTTGCCGTGGTGCTAGCTGGCCTCACGGCCGCGGGCGCCACGGCCAATCAGGCCGCATCGGGCCTACTGGCCCTGACCTTGCTCACCGGCGTCAGTTGCATCGTGCTCTCGAGTTGGCATCGGGTGCCGATCACGGTTGCCTGGTCGACGCCCGGGGCGGCGCTACTGGCCGGCTTGGCGCCAGGTAATTTCAGTTTCGCGCAAGCGGTGGGGGCGTTTATCGTCAGCGGTGTGTTGATCATGTTGACCGGCCTGGTGCCAGCGTTGCAACGGTTGATGGCCGCCATTCCAGTTTCCATTGCCCAGGGCATGCTCGCAGGTATCCTCATTCCACTCTGTCTCAAGCCTTTCACGGCGCTAAGCCAGATTCCCATTGAGGCGCTGGCCATTTTGCTCGCGTTTTTGGTGGCCCTGCGCAAACTGCCGAAGTACGCCGTGGGGTTGAGCATGCTGGTGGCCGTGGTTATCGGGCTGTGGCATATTGCCGCTCACGGTGCGTGGGCACAGATTTCGGCCGTCCCCAGCCTGGAATTGGTGGTGCCGGAATTTTCGCTGGCCGCCGTGGCCAGTATTAGCCTGCCGCTTTTCATCGTAACCATGGCCTCGCAAAATATTCCAGGGGTGGCGGTGATGTCGACCTTTGGCTACACCACTCCCTGGCGCTCGAGCATGCTGGTCACCGGCGCCGGTAGCGCCGCCGGCGCGTTCTTCGGCGGGCATGCGATTAATTTGGCTGCGATCTCCGCGGCGCTGGCCGCCGGCGAGGCGGCCGGTTCCAACCCGGCACTACGCTGGCGTGCGGCCACGAGTAGCGGGATGTTCTATCTGCTCTTCGCCGCCGGCTCGGTGCTCATTGCCTCGGTGGCCGCGGCGAGCCACGCAGGACTCTTCGAAGCCGCTGCGGGACTGGCGCTGCTGGCCACCTTGGCCAATGCGCTCGGCGGGGCACTTGCCGATCCGGCGTGGCGCTTCAGCGCGCTGGCGACGTTATTGGTCGCCACCTCCAACCTGACCATTTTCGGAATCGGCGGGGCCTTCTGGGCGCTACTCATCGGCCTAGGCGTACACCTGATCGCCGAACGCAGCTAGCGCTTTAGAGTGCGACCTCACCGATCTGGCCCTCGCGGGCCAGGGCGGTCAAACGCGAGACGGCACGGAAGTACTTCTTCTGGTAGCCACCGGCCATCATTTCCTCGGTGAACAGCTCGCTGAAGGGCTTACCCGAAGCAATGATCGGCACGTCCTTGTCATAGAGACGGTCGGCCAGCACCACGAAGCGCAGGGCCACCGACTGATCGGTGATGGTGTCGACGTTATGCAACACCAGGACCTGGGTCTCGGCCAACAGCTGGCGGTAGCGCGAGGGGTGCACCTTGGACAGGTGCGCCACCAGCTCGGCAAAGTCGTCCACCGCGAGGGTGCTCTCCGGGTAACGCTCGGTGGCAAAGCTTTCAAGCTGAGCATCGTCCATCGGCTTCGGGGCCTCGGGCAGACCACGGTGGCGGAAATCTTCACCGTCGACCCGGTGCACGTCGAACTGTTCGGAAAGCGTCTTGATTTCGCGCTGGAAATCCACCGCGGCGAAGCGGCCCTCGCCCAGCGCGCCGGGCAGGGTGTTCGATGTCGCCGCCAGCTTGACCCCGGCGTCGGACAGTTCACGCATCAACCGCGACATCAGCACGGTGTCCCCCGGGTCGTCGAGCTCGAATTCGTCGATGCAAACCAGCTTGTACTGGCTGAGCACGTCGACGGTCTGCCGGAAGGACAGCGCGCCGACAAGGTTGGTGTACTCCACGAAGGTGCCAAAGGCTTTCGGCCCCGGGGCGGCGTGCCATAGCGAGGCCAGCAGGTGGGTTTTGCCCACGCCGAAGCCGCCGTCGAGATAAATCCCGTTCTTTGCGGTTTCCTTCTTGCCAAAGAGCTTGCCGAAGAATCCGCCCGAGGAGGACTTGCCCACCGACTCGGCAAAACGCTGCAGTTTGGTCACCGCTTCGGCCTGCGAAGGCTGGCGCGGGTCGGGCCGGTAGGTGTTGAAGGACACCTCCCCGAAACGGTAGGACGGGTGGAATCCGGCCAGCAGTTCCTCCACCGAAACATTGGGAGTGGTCTCGGTCAGGTGGGTTATCGTGGCCATGCGCGCAGTGGTGTCCTTTGCAAAAGTCGGTACCGGTCCATCGGATAGTTTACCGCCCGGCGGTAGCTAATGTTCCCTCGGATGACCTCCGGGGCTTGGAAGCTGGGCCCCACCCGGGACTAGGCTAGGGGTAAGAGCGTGTGGCCGCACTCTACGGTGCGGGCCCGCGCTTTCAGTCAAACCCCGAATGAAGGACGGTTAGCGATGCCCGTGCCCGTGGATGAGAATCCAGCCTACGCCCAGTACGCCCACCCGGAGCGGTTGGTATCCACCGAGTGGTTGGCCGCGCACCTGAACGACGAGAACCTCGTGGTGCTCGAGTCCGACGAGGATATTTTGCTTTACTCCACCGGCCATATCCCCGGGGCACTCAAGGTGGATTGGCATACCGAACTGAACGATGAAGTCACCCGCGACTACGTCGACGGCGAAGGTTTCGCCCGCCTGATGAAGGCCAAGGGCATTGCGCGGGACACCACCGTGGTGATCTACGGCGACAAGTCCAACTGGTGGGCCGCCTACGCACTGTGGGTGTTCTCGCTGTTCGGGCACGAGGATGTGCGCCTACTCGATGGCGGACGCGATAAGTGGATTGCCGAGGGACGCGAACTGAGCACCGAGAAGCCCGCCGCGCGCCCGGTTGCGGACTACCCGGTCATCGAGCGCGACGATTCGCAGATTCGCGCCTACCTGCCGCAGGTGCTCGAGCACCTGGGCAACCCGCTGATCGATGTGCGCTCCCCGGAGGAATACACCGGTGAACGCACCCATATGCCCGCCTACCCGGAGGAGGGTGCGCTGCGCGGCGGGCATATCCCCACCGCCGCGTCGGTGCCTTGGGCCCGGGCCGCGGCCGAGGACGGTACGTTCCGTTCGCGCGAGGAACTGGAAGCGATCTATCTCGACGAGGCCGGCCTGAAGCCGGGCGACGACGTCGTGGCCTACTGCCGCATCGGTGAGCGTTCCAGCCACACCTGGTTTGTGCTGACTCACCTGCTGGGCTTTGAGAAGGTGCGCAATTACGACGGTTCGTGGACCGAGTGGGGTAATGCGGTGCGCGTGCCGATTGTCCGCGGAGCCGAGCCCGGCGAACTTCCGGCGCAGCTGGCGGGTCGCGCATGAGCCAGACCCCCGCGGCGCTGACCGAGATCGTTGAAGAATTCACCGAGGTGCCCGAGGCCGACCGACTCGAGTTGCTGCTCGAGTTCTCCCGTGAATTGCCCGAGCTACCACCGCGTTTGGCCGAGCACCCGGAGTTGCTCGAGCAGGTCGTCGAATGCCAGTCGCCGCTATTTTTGGTGGTTGAGGTCGGTCACGACGAGAACCGGCTGACGCGGCTGTTCTTTTCCGCGCCGCCCGAGGCGCCAACCACCCGCGGGTTCGCCTCAGTGTTGGCCGCCGGGCTCGATGGTGCCCCGGCCGCTGAAATCTTGGCCGTTGCCGACGATATGCCGCAGTCTCTGGGGCTTTCGCGGGCGCTGTCCCCCTTGCGTATGCGCGGGATGACCGCGATGCTAGGCCGCATCAAGCGCCAGGTTCGCGAGCAGTTGGAGGCCTAGGACAGGCGGTATGGGCAAACGACAGGGACAATCGGGCACCCCGGCAACCGTGGCTTTGGAGGCCGCCGGGGTGCCCTATACCGCCCACCACTATGCGCACCGGGCGCAGTCCGAGGGCTACGGTGCCGAGGCGGCGCGCGCGCTGGACGTCTCCCCCGCCCGGGTGTTCAAAACATTGCTGGTGGCCACCGGGGCGCGGGCCGATCGCGACCTAGCGGTGGCGATCGTCCCGGCGGATTCCACCTTGGATCTGAAGGCCTGCGCGCAGGCGCTGGGGTGCAAGCGGGTGCAGATGGCCGATCCGCAGGCCGCCCAGCGGCGCACCGGCTATGTACTCGGCGGGATTTCTCCCTTCGGGCAACGCCACCCCAGCCCCACGGTTATCGACCGTTCGGCCCTTGAGCACGAAAGCATTTTCCTCTCCGGGGGCCGACGAGGCTTCAGCCTAGAGCTGGCCCCGGAACGCGTCGTGGCGTTACTGGGCGCCAGTGTGGCGCCCGTGGCCAGCGGCACGTCGCTGCCCGCGGAGCGCGGCTAGGCTAGCCGGCTACGCAGGAAGACCTCTAAGGCGGCGGCAAATCCCTGCGGGTCGACGTTCGGTTCGCGGGTGTGCCCGGCGCCGCGGAAGGATTTCAGCGTCACCAGATCCGGACGCAATGTGGCCAGCTTGTGGCTCGGGCCCGAGGGCACGAAGTCGTCGTCGTCGCTATGCATGATCAGCGTTCGATGGGTCAGCTCCTCGGCACGGTCCACCCAGTTCAGCGCCTTGAGATTCACCGGCGCCGCCAGGCCGGTAAACCAGCGTCCGGCCGGGTTGGATAGCAGCCATTGGGCCAGCCGACCCACGGACTGTGGGATCTTATTCGCCCGGGCCTGGTGGCTGAGCACGTCCACCCAATTAATGACCGGCCCCACGAGCACCAGCGCGTCGATGACGTTGGCCAGGGCCGAACGGTCGGCGGTCTGCAGGCTGATCGCCCCGCCCATGGACCAGCCCATGAGAATGACCTTGCGCGCCCCGTGTTCTAGGGCGTAGCCGATGGCGCTTTGCACATCAAGCCATTCGGTATCCCCCAGACCATAACGCCCGTCGAGGGTGGCCGGGGCCAGCCCGTCATTGCGATAGCTGATCAGCAGCGCGCTCACTCCCACGCGTTGCAGGGTCGGTAGCGCCCGAATCGATTCGGTACGCCTCGCCCCGCGCCCGTGCACGCAGATCACCCAGGTGTCCTTGTGGTTGGTGCCGTCGATCAGCCAAGCGGGGGCCGGGCCAACCTCGAGCGGCACCTTGACCTCGTGTGCCTCGATGCCAATATCGCGCGGGTGCTCATAGATGGCGCCGGAGAAATTTCCGCGCCGGACATTCTCTAGCGAACCCCGGTAGATTTCCTCCACGGCCCGCGCCACCAGTCGAGGTTTGCCCGGCACGGGTTGTGGCGGGCCGAGCCGCACCGCGCAGGCGTCGCCTTCCCCGAGGAAGCTACAGGCCCCGGCCGCGGTGGTTTCCTCGGTGCGTTGCAGATGCATCCAGCGCTGGCCGTGAGCGTCGACGACGAGATCGCGCACGATGACGCTGAAGATGCGTTTTTCATCCGGGGTGACCACTCGGCGGGCGAAGTACCCGGCGAGCGCGGAGACACTGGCGGCCAGCAGCGAACCGGCGGCCAGCCCGGCTCCGGCGCCAATGAGCGTGGCCGGGATGGTTTTCCGCGGTTCGAGGGTCTGTGCGAGATTGCGTGGCATAGTCCCATCATGGCAGATCCAGGCTCGGGGAATCTTCGGTGGCCGCCAGACGTTGTGCGGTACATGAGTAAACCGGAGAATCCAAAGAATATTGACTGGCGCGAAGTGCTCTCGCCGCAGGAATTCCAGGTACTGCGTGAGGCTGGCACCGAGCGCCCCTTCACCGGTGAGTACTGGGACAGCACGCAGGCCGGGGTTTATGCCTGCCGGGCCTGTGGTGCCGAGCTTTTCACCAGTGACACGAAGTTCGACGCTGGCTGTGGCTGGCCCTCGTTCTTCGCCCCGTTGGCCGAGGACCGGGTGCGTTACCTCAGCGATCACAGTATGGGCATGGAACGCGTGGAGGTGCGGTGCGCGAGCTGCGATTCGCATCTTGGGCATGTGTTTAAAGGCGAGGGTTTCGACACCCCGACCGACCTGCGCTACTGCATGAATTCGATCAGCTTGACGCTGCGCGAAACTCAGGATTAAGCACCGTCCGCCAAGCTGGGGTCCACATCACATCTAGCATTAGTAATGCTTAGCCTTGAGGGGCTGAGCATTACTTTTTCTTCGGTTGCGCGTAGCGTTATTACCAAGAACGCAACGACCAAACGATTGAGGTGGAGACCATGACCCAGACCCCTATCAAGCCAACCGTCAGCGCCGATGAGATTGTCGACTCACAGGCCTGGAAGACTCTCAAGGCTTCCGCCAGCGAATTCCAGACCCTTCAGGTCAAGGACGGCTCGCTCGCCCCAGAGGCCGACCAGGCCCGCGCCAGCGAACTGATCGAACTGATCATCGGCGCCGTACAGGAACTCTCCGTCCACTTCGCCCACGACGAGGCCTACCTCAACGCCCTGGTCAAGGACCTGGCCGCGTGGAAGGACGCCGGATTCGGCGTGCCGGACTTCCTGGATTCGCTAGTGCAGTTCCAGCCGCAGACGCAGCGCGAAGATGGCCTGTTGCACCTGGTGCTCTTCCCGATGTACACCCAGAACGGTTCGACCAACCGTCACCTCGAGGCCGTGCTGGTGCAGGTCATGTGGCCGGAGTTCATCGCGAACCTCGAGGCCGGTAGCTACAGCAACGGACTCTTTGTGCCGCTGCGCTTCCTGGACTTCACCGCCGGCTACGACACCAACTCCGCCGTGCTCTTCCCGGAGTCCGTCGCCATCCGCGAAACCCCGTCCTTCACCTGGGGCGCCATCTTCCAGGACCGCGAAGCCGTGCGCTTCCGCAAGGTCCTGAAGGAGGCCTCGGCGATCACCAACCTGGAACTGCCTGCCGACGCCAGCCAGCTACTGGAAGATCAGCAGCTGACCGAGGACACCTTCATCATGTGGGATCTCATCCATGACCGCACCCACATGCGTGGCGACCTGCCCTTCGATCCGTTCATGATCAAGCAGCGCATGCCGTTCTTCCTGTACTCGCTCGAGGAACTGCGTTGCGACCTGACCGCATTCCGCGAGTGCGTGAAGATCCACAACGACGCCAACGCCGACGAGCGCACCCGCCACACCGCCAAGCTGGTGCAGTACGCGGTGATCTTCGACCGGATCTTCCGCTTTGCCATCACCGGCAACCGCGTTCGTAACTACGACGGCCTCGGTGGCCAGCTGCTCTTCGCCTGGATGCACCAGAACCACGTGCTGCACTGGACCGACACCAAGCTGACCATCGATTGGGAACAGGTTCCTGAGGTCGTTTCGGCCCTGGGCGACGCCATCGACGAGCTGTACTGGAAGTCCATCGACCGTCCGAAGCTGGCCCACTGGCTGGCCGCCTACGAGCTGGTTTCCGCCACCGTCACCCCGCACCCGGCCTCGGTCTGGGCCAAGGGTCCAGACGCCCTGCCGCTGACCGCTCCGCTGCGTGAAATCACCGACCAGGTGATGGACGACGAGTTCCCGCTGTCCATGTTCTACGAAGCGCTGAGCAAGAAGATGGGCGAAACCATCGAGTCCACCCGTGGCATGTATGGTGCCAGCAGCATCTAATAGGATCAAACCATGAGCGAACCATCAAATGATTCACCGCTCGTGCTGATTGCCGGGGCCACCTCGCCGAGCGGGGTGGCCTCGGGTCGTGCACTGGCACAATCCGGAGCGCGGGTGCTGGCCGTGGGCAGCAACGCCGAACGGCTCAACGAGCGCCTCGATTTCGCCACCGGTCGTTACGTCTGCGACCTGGCCGACCCCGAGGCCGTGGCACAGTTAGCCGAGCAAATCCATCACGAGCACGGTCCGATCGACGTGCTATTGCACCTGGTGGGCGGATGGCGCGGCGGCAAGGGCCTCGCCGGGCAGGACGACGCGGACTTCGCCTTCCTGACCCGTCAGGTACTGGGCACGCTGCGCAATACCACCAAGGCCTTCCATGAGGATCTGGTGGCCTCCAACGCCGGCCGGCTAGCGATCATTAGCGCCGAGGCGGTACAGAACCCCACCCCGTCGAACGCCAACTACGGTAGCGTCAAGGCGGCCGCCGAATACTGGCTCAACGCCGTCGCACGCCTCTTTAGCAAGCAGGCCCCACAGTCCGCGGCCATCACCTGGGTGGTCAAGGCACTGACCGATAAGACCAGCGACGCCCCGGCCGGCTTCACGCACGCCGATGCGGTCGGCGCCGCCGCCGTGGAACTGCTCAGCGCCGACGCGGTAAGCATCAACGGCACCCGCGTGCACCTGCCCACTCTCTAAACCCCTTTGACAGGAGTCATCCCCATGACCTTGAGCCACGACACCGAGCTGCGCGGATTCGCCTCCGATAACTACTCCGGCGTTCACCCGGAAGTACTCGAGGCGATCGCACGCGCCAATGGTGGACACCAGATCGCCTACGGTGAGGATCAGTACACCGAGGCGCTGGATCAGCTGGCCCGCGACAGCTTCGGCCCGCAGGCGGCAATTTTCCCGGTGTTCAACGGCACCGGCGCCAACGTGACCGCACTGACCTCGCTGCTTCCACGCTGGGGCGCGGTCATCTGCGCGAGCACCGCGCATATTAACGTCGACGAAAACGGTGCCCCGGAACGCGTGGGCGGCATCAAGCTTCTGCAGGTCCCGACCCCGGACGGCAAGCTGACCCCGGAACTGATCGATCAGGAGGCCTGGGGCTTCGGCGATGAGCACCGCGCCCAGCCGCTGGCCGTGTCGATCACCCAGGCCACCGAGCTGGGCACCGTCTACACCCCCGAGGAGATCGCCGCGATCACCGAGCACGCGCACGCCAAGGGCATGCTGGTGCACCTCGACGGGTCACGTCTGGCCAACGCCGCGGCACATCTGGGCGTTGAGCTGCGCGAGCTAACCACCGATGTCGGCGTCGACATCGTTTCGCTGGGCGGCACCAAGAACGGGCTGCTGCTTGGCGAAGGGATTCTCACCCTCCGCGAGGACCTGGCCGCGGATATGAAATACCTGCGCAAGATGAATATGCAGTTGGGCAGCAAGATGCGTTTCATCTCCGCCCAGCTGCTGGAACTCTATGGCACGGATCTGTGGAAGCGTTCGGCCTCGCACTCCAATGCGATGGCCGCGAAACTCTCGGCCGCCGTGGAGCAGATCGACGGAGTGGAGCTGGTCTACCCCACGCAGGCCAATGGGGTCTTCGCTCAGGTACCAAACGACGTGGCCGACACGCTGCGCGAATCCTTCCGTTTCTACGATTGGGATCGCGCCGCCGGGCACGTGCGGTGGATGTGCTCCTTCGACACCGCGGAGTCCGATGTGGATGCCTTCATCGCCAAGCTCAGCGAGCTCATGGCGGCCCACAACGCCCACTGAGTAGGCCTTAGCAACAGGCACATCGGCGTGCCGCATTCCTGACCGAGTGCGGCACGCTTACACTCAACATGTGAGTGAACTTCCCCGTGCAGCCAGCATTCCCGCGGTGTTTTCCGACGCCGTGGCCGATTTGGCGCGCGCCGATCTTCGCCGCGAATTGCACATCACAAAAATACCGCCCCCCGGTAAGCTCGCCCCCTTTGCGCTGGCCCTGAGTGCCGACGTGTACGCCACCGAACGCAACACACGCCAGCACACCCCGATCCTGCCGGCCTCCGAACAATTAGCCACCGGGCGCTTCGTCCTGCTTTATGACCCGCAACCGGTCGAGCTGTGGGAAGGCAACTTCCGCGTGGTCAGCTACATTCGGGCGAGCCTCGACGAAGACATGGGCCAGGATCCACTGCTGGCCTCCGTGGCCTGGAGTTGGCTCGAAGAAGCACTCGAAGGACGCGGGGCACAGTACCGCGCGGCCGGTGGAACCGCCACCCGGGTGATGAACGAGTCCTTTGGGAATCTCGCCGGCCGGAGCGACAGCATCGACATTGAACTGCGCGCCTCCTGGACACCGACCGACCAGATGCTCGGGCACCACCTCAGCGGGTGGGCCGATATGGTCGGCACCTTTGCCGGGTTGCCGCCACTGCCCGAGGGCGTCCAGCAACTACCGCGTCGCCTCAGCTAACACGGGGCGCAACAGGCCTAGAATGGAAGAGATGAGTAGCTCCGAATCTTCCGCGCCGCCGGCCAATCTAACCCCCTTGAATCGCCCGAGCGAGGGCATCCCCGAGGTTATTAACACCCCGGCAGGCCTACGCCGCGCCGTGCGTACCCTGCGTGAGGGTAGCGGAGCCTTGGCCGTGGACACCGAGCGAGCCAGCGGCTTTCGCTATGGTCAGCGCGCCTTCCTCATCCAGATCCGCCGCCCCGGTGCCGGCACCTGGCTCATCGACCCGGAGGCCTTCGAGGATCTCGAGGTGCTACAGGAGTTCATGAACGAGCAGAGCTGGATTCTGCACGCGGCCAGCCAGGATCTGCCCTGTCTGCACGAACTGGGCCTGTACCCCGTCGAGCTCTATGACACCGAATTGGCGGGACGTTTGGCCGGCATGCCTCGCGTCGGGCTGGGCACCATGGTGGCCGAGCTGCTCGGCATTGAACTGGCCAAAGAACATTCGGCGGTGGACTGGTCCACCCGCCCGTTGCCCGAGTCCTGGCTGAGCTATGCGGCGCTCGACGTTGAGGTGCTCCACGAGCTACGCGATGCGATCGCCAAGGTGCTCGAGGAACAGGGCAAAACGGAATATGCCCGCCAAGAGTTTGAATTTACGCGCACCATGCCAGATCCCCAGCCGGCCGACGAACCGTGGCGTAAGTTGCCGGGTCTGGCCCGGATTAAGCGCCGCAAGCAACTTGCCGTGGCCCGTGAGCTCTGGCTGGCCCGCGATGCCTTGGCTCGCAGCCGCGATGTAGCCCCCGGGAAGCTCCTGAATGACAAGGCCATTATGGCCACGTTGCCCCAGCCGCCGCGCACCGTTCCGGCGCTGCTACAGATCAACGGCTTCCATGGCCGCAGCGCCAAACGCGATGCGCCACGCTGGCTCGAAGCCATTGGACGCGGGCTTGCCTCCACCGATTTGCCGGAGCCAAGCGTCAACCGCGGGATGCCACAAAATGTGCGCTCCTGGGGCGACAAGAACCCGAAGGCCGCCGAACGTCTCGGTCAGGCTCGCCAAGTTCTCGCCGAGCTCTCCGAACAGGTGCAGATTCCCACCGAAAACCTGCTCACCCCGCGCTTCTTGCGTCAGTTGTGCTGGGACGCCAGCGACGGCATGCAGGTCGAGGCGGTCGCAGAATTTCTGCGTCATCTCGGGGCCCGCGAGTGGCAGATCGAACTGGTGGCTACTCCGCTGGCCGAGGCTCTGAGTAGCTGATTCTCCGGGCGCGCCGAGGGCTACTTGCACAACAAGTTACTCATTAGTAACCTATGGTATGAGTCACAGTGATGTGGACCATACCTACAACCCGCAAGGAGCCTGACGGTGAGTGCAAACACCCCGGTAGCCCATGACTCGCTCGCAGCGCGCGACGTCGTCTTCATCGACGGGGTACGTACCCCCTTCGGCAAGGCCGGCGAGAAGGGGATCTATCACGGAACCCGTGCCGACGATCTGGCAGTTAAGGCCGTCAAGGCCCTACTGAAGCGCAACCCCGAGGTACCGGCCGAACGCATCGATGAAGTCGCGATGGCCGCCACCACGCAGACCGGAGACCAGGGGCTCACCATTGGGCGTACCGTAGGCCTGCTCTCCGGCCTACCCAAATCGGTCCCCGGCTTCGCCATCGACCGGATGTGTGCCGGGGCCATGACCGCGGTGACCAGCACCGCCGGTGGGATCGCCTTCGGTGCCTACGACGTGGTGATCGCCGGTGGCGTCGAGCATATGGGCAATCACCCCATGGGTGAGGGCGCCGACCCCAACCCCCGCTTCCTCTCCGAGAAGATCGTCGACCCGCAGGCCCTGAACATGGGCAACACCGCCGAGAACCTGCACGATCGCTTCCCGGCCATCACCAAGGAACGCGCCGACCGCTACGCCGTAGCCTCCCAGGCCAAACTCGCCGCGGCCTACGAAAAAGGCCAGATTCAGCCCGACCTGACCCCGGTCGCCGCCAAGCGGCCCGGCGAAGGCTGGATGCTGAATACCGTCGATGAGCCACCGCGCCCGGGCACCACCCTCGAAGATCTAGCCCAATTGCGCACCCCCTTCCGTGCGCACGGGCATGTCACCGCCGGCAACGCCGCAGGCCTTAACGACGGTGCCACCGCCGCCCTACTGACCAGCGGCGCTGCAGCCCGCGAACTGGGACTAAGCCCGAAGATGCGCATGGTCTCCTTCTCCTTCGCCGGCGTGGAGCCCGACGTGATGGGCTACGGCCCGGTCCCGGCCACCGAAAAGGCCCTGGCCCAGGCCGGACTGAGCATCGATGACATCGGACTGTTCGAAATCAATGAGGCCTTCGCCGTGCAGGTCTTGTCCTTCCTGGACTACTACGGCATCGATCAGGATGACCCCCGGGTCAACCGCTACGGTGGCGCCATTGCCATCGGCCACCCGCTGGCCTCCTCCGGCGTGCGCCTGATGACCCAGCTGGCCCGCCAGTTCGCCGAGGATCCCTCGGTCCGCTACGGCGTGACCACCATGTGCATCGGCCTGGGTATGGGCGGCACCGTGATCTGGGAGAACCCGAACCACAAAGACTTTGGCAGCAAGGCCTAGGAGAAAGAGACCATGACTCAAGAATTCACGGCGCTGGCCGAACTCATGCACGACGAGGTCATCACCCATTCGCTCACCCGCGACATCACCCTAGTCAGCGGCAAGAAACTCGTCCTCCTCACCCTGGATAACGGGCTTGATCACCGCAAGCCCTCGACGCTGGGGCCCAATACGCTCCTGGAACTCAAGTCCACCCTCACCGCGCTGAGCGAACGAGCCGCCGCCGGTGAGATCGACGCCGTAGCCATCACCGGCAAGCCCTACTTCCTGGTGGCCGGCGCCGACCTGTCGGCGGTACAGCGGCTCAACGATCCGCAGGCCGCCACCGCCATGGCAACCCTGGGACACCAGACCTACGATCTGCTGGCCGACCTCGGCGTACCGACCTTCGCGCTGATCAATGGGCTCTCCCTCGGCGGCGGGCTGGAGATCGCTCTGGCCTGCACCTACCGCACCGTCTCACGCTCCGCCGGCGCCCTGGGGCTGCCCGAATCCTTCCTCGGCCTCATCCCGGGCTGGGCCGGGATCTACCGGTTACCGCGCCTCATCGGCCCCGAGGCCGCCATGAAGGTCATCATCAACAACCCGTGGAGCAACAATCGCACGTTGTCCGGCGCCGAAGCCTTCGAGCTGGGTATCGCCGATGCACTCTACGACAGTGCGGACTTCCTGGAGCGTTCGCTGGAGTTCGCCGACGAGGTTCTCACCGGGCGCCGCGAGGTGACCCGCCCCAACGCCGTGGACCCGGCCGACGAGGCCGTCGCGCAGCGCTTTGTGGACGCCGCCGATCAGGCACAGGCCTTTATCGACGCAAAGCTCGGTGGAGCCGCACCGGCACCCTATAAGGCGCTTGAGGTGTTCCGTCAGGGCATCGGACGCACCCAAAAGGAATCGGCGCAACTGGAAATCGCCGCCTTGACCGAGCTCATGGGCACCAACGAATTCCGCAACACCATCTACGCCTTCCTCGATCTGGTCCAGAAGCGCGGCAAGCGCCCGGTGGGTGCACCGAGCTCGAAGTTGGCCCGCCCGGTCACCAAGGTCGGCGTGGTAGGTGCCGGGTTGATGGCTTCACAGCTGGCCCTGCTCTTCGTCCGCCGTCTCAGCGTGCCGGTGGTCATCACCGACCTGGACCAGTCGCGTGTGGATAAGGGCCTAGCCTACATCCACGGTGAGTTGGACAAGCTTCAGGCCAAGGGCCGGATGAGTCAGGACAAGGTCAATCGGGCCAAGGCACTGGTGAGCGGCTCGATCAGCAAGGAGGCCTTCTCCGACGCCGATTTCGTCATCGAGGCCGTTTTCGAGGAACTGACGGTCAAGCAGCAGGTCTTCGCCGAAGTGGAGGCCGTGGTCTCCAGTGAGTGCATTCTGGCCACCAACACCTCCTCGCTGTCGGTCACCGAAATGGGACGAAACCTCAAGCATCCAGAGCGCCTCGTTGGTTTCCACTTCTTCAACCCGGTGGCCGTGATGCCGCTCTTGGAAATCGCCTCGACGCAGTGGACCGACGAGTCCACCGTAGCCACGGCCTTTGCTCTGGGTAAGGCACTGCGCAAGACCTGCATCCGCTCGGCCGACGCCGCGGCCTTTATCGTCAACCGCGTACTGTTGCGCCTGATGAGTGAGGTGCAGGCGGCCTTTGATGAGGGTACCGACGCCAAAACCGCGGACAACGCGCTGGCTCCGATGGGCCTGCCGATGACCCCGTTCACCCTGCTGGCCATGGTTGGCCTACCGGTGGCCCAGCACGTCACCGAGTCCTTGCACGCGGCCTTCGGCGAGCGCTTCAAGGTCTCGGCCAATGTGCAGCACTTGATCGATGCGAAGGTCACCAAGGTATGGATCAAGGACGAGCAGGGTCAGCAGCAGTTGAACCCGGAGGCCGTCGCCGTCATCGAGCAAGGTGATCAGCCCTCGAGCGCCGAGCAGATTCTGCTGCGCGTGCAGGACGCGCTGGCCGAGGAAATTGGCTTGATGCTCGCCGAGGGTGTCGTCGCCGAGCCTCAGGATGTGGATCTGGCCATGATTACCGGCGCCGGGTGGCCGATGCATCTCGGTGGCATCACCCCGTACCTGGATCAGGTGGGAGCCTCCGAACGCGTCAACGGACGAAAGTTCCACGGCTAACAGCCCTAAACGGCCCGCGGGCGCTCACGCACTGGGATTGCGTGAGCGCCCGCGGTCTATTTGACGCATAGTGCGGTCATAGCTTGATCTGCAAGAATGAGCCCATGAGCGAAACTTCCCTTCCCAATCGGCGCACGGTCGTGGGCGTCGGAGCAGCACTTGGTGGTAGCGCCCTGCTGGCCGCCTGTGGAGATGGCCATTCGGCCGCTCCCGTCAACTCCCCCAGCGCCGTACCCGAGCCAACCGGTCAGGGCCAGGCCCTGCTGACCCTAGCGGACTTGCCCGTGGGCTCGCGGGCCTCGGCGGTCGCCTCTGGGGCCAATGGTTCCGAGGTTGGCGTCTTGCTCTTCCGCCCGAGCGAGGATTCCGTACTGGCCTACACCAATGTGTGCACCCATCAGGGTTGCGCGGTCAGCAGCGACGCACCCTCGGGCGAGGATTTCTACTGTGCCTGCCACGGCTCGCAGTTCTCCCCCGCCGATGGCACCGCCACCCATGGACCGGCGAAGGCCGCCCTGGCCCGATTCGCCACCAAAATTGAGGGCGACGACATCCTGGTTTTCATACCCGAGGATGCTATCTAGCACGCAGGCACCGAGGTATAGCGAATGCCGGGCAGGCCAACTGGTGACTGCCCGGCATTCGCTATGTCACTGGAGCACTAGAACAGCGCGATTTTCTCAGCCGGCGGGAAAATCTCGTCCAGTTCAATCCGCTCGATGTCGCTCGGCACCCACTTAATGGCCTGGGCGTTTGCACGCACCTGCTCGACGCGAGTGGCTCCGGCGATCACCGAGGCCACCGGCGACTGCGCGGCCAGCCAGCAGAAGGCCAGTTCCGCCGGGGTGAGGTCACGGGCGCGGGCAAAGGCGGCAAACTTCTCGAGCTGCTCGAAATCGGTGTCGTGAAGCAGGTTCTGCCGCGAGTGGGTGAGCCGGGAACCTTCGGGAGCCGAACCCTGGGAGTATTTGCCGGTGAGCAGCCCATTGGCCAGCGGAAAGTAAGGCAGTACCCCGAGGCCAAATTCGCGGGCGGCCGGCAGCACCTCCAGCTCGGCCCGTCGGTCGATGAGGTTGTAGTGGTTTTGCGCCGAGATAAAGCGGGAGGTTCCCAGCTGGCGGGCCACGTATTCGGCCTGGGCGATCTGCCACCCGGTCTGGTTGGAGTGTCCGATGTAGCGCACCTTGCCGCTGCGCACGAGGTCGTCCAAAGCCTGCAGGGTTTCATCCACCGGGGTTAGCCCGTCGGGGCTGTGGTACTGATACAGGTCGATGTAGTCGGTGCCCAAGCGGCGAAGCGATGCTTCGACGGCTTTCATGATGTAGCGCCTGGAACCGCGAGCGCCATAATCTGGCCCGTTGACGCCCTGCATATCCAGTCCGAATTTCGTGGCTAGGATGACATCCTCACGGTGCGATCCAAGTGCGGCACCGAGCCGTTGTTCGGAAAGCCCGGGCTCCCGGCCATACATGTCGGCCACGTCGAAGAATGTAATCCCCGCGTCGAGGGCGGCATGAATCAATTCATTGGTGCCCTCTTGCGATTCGGTAGCGGTCCCCGCGCGCCCAAGGTTATTACAGCCCAGACCCACCACGGATACCGTGAGCCCACTGCGTCCCAATCGTCGAAATTCCACGATTTCTCCTTATCACTCTCGTAAGGTCTTAACCTTTGCCGGCCAATAGGAACTACGCTATCGGTAGATGCCTTGATAGTTCACTTTTTGGCACACGATTCACACCATTGCATATTTATCCATTAGGATGTGACCATGTCTAAAGTCCTCACCTCCCTCCCCGTCGGCGAACGCGTCGGCATCGCATTTTCCGGCGGTCTCGACACCTCGGTAGCCGTGGCCTGGATGCGCGATAAGGGTGCCATCCCCTACACCTACACCGGCGACCTCGGCCAGTACGACGAGCCGAATATCGACGCCGTTCCGGGCCGCGCCCTGGAATACGGCGCCGAGGCTTCGCGTCTGGTCGACTGCAAGCCCGCGCTGGTCGAAGAGGGCTTCGCGGCTCTGGCCTGCGGTGCCTTCCACATTCGCTCGGGCGGCAAGTCCTACTTCAATACCACCCCGCTGGGCCGCGCCGTCACCGGCACGCTGCTGGTACGCGCCATGCGTGAGGACGGGGTCGATGTCTGGGGCGATGGCTCCACCTACAAGGGCAATGACATCGAACGCTTCTACCGTTACGGGCTGATGGCCAACCCGAAGCTGCGTATCTACAAGCCATGGCTAGACCCGCAGTTCGTCGCCGAGCTGGGCGGACGAGCGGAAATGAGCGAGTGGTTGCAGGCCCACGGCTTCCCGTACCGCGATTCGGCAGAAAAGGCCTACTCCACCGACGCCAACATCTGGGGTGCAACCCACGAGGCGAAGACCCTCGAACTGCTGAACACCTCGCTGGAAGCCGTCGAGCCGATCATGGGCGTGAAGTACTGGGACGAGTCGGTCGAGGTCAAGGCCGAAGACGTATCGGTCACCTTCGCCGCCGGTCGCCCGGTGGCCATCAATGGCCAGGAATTCTCCGACGCCGTCGCACTGGTCGATGAGGCCAACCGGATCGGTGGCCGTCACGGCCTGGGCATGAGCGATCAGATCGAAAACCGCATCATCGAAGCCAAGTCACGTGGCATCTACGAGGCACCGGGCATGGCCCTGCTATTCATCGCCTACGAGCGCCTCGTCAATGCGATCCACAACGAAGACACCGTGGCCAGCTACCACAACGAGGGCCGTCGCCTCGGCCGCCTGATGTACGAGGGTCGCTGGCTGGACCCGCAGGCACTGATGCTCCGCGAATCCATCCAGCGCTGGGTCGGCTCGGCTATTTCCGGTACCGTCACCCTGCGCCTGCGCCGCGGCGACGACTACACGATCTTGGACACCACCGGCGAGAACCTCAGCTACCACCCGGACAAGCTGTCCATGGAGCGCGTGGGTGACGCCGCCTTCGGCCCGCTGGACCGCATCGGCCAGCTAACCATGCGTAACCTGGACATCGCCGATTCTCGCGGCCGTCTAGAGCAGTACGCCAAGGCCGGTCTCGTGGGCGGGCACACCGCCGAGCTGGTCGGCACGCTGGAGGCCGGCGGCGCCGAGGCCATCGCCGAGGCCGCCCCGGTCGATGGCGAATCCTTGGCCGTGGACCGTTCGTTGGAGGCCGCGGCTTTCGATAGCGGCACCGACTAGTCACGGCTCACACCGAGCAACAAAAGGTCGCCACATCCCGAGAAATCGGGATGCGGCGACCTTTGGTGTATTAGCAGCCAACGCGCGTCACGCGGTACGCGACGGAACTACGTCAGCAGGCGCGAGAGCCCGCTTATGGCGAAGGTAAAGCCAACAATCGAGAGCATGCGCAGCACGAGCACCACGCGCGCCCCGGCCCGGGTAGCCGTCGGTTGATAAAGTTCGCGAATCAGCCAACAAAGCAGGGCTAGGGCTACACCGGCTAGGGCACCATTGGCGGCCGGGAGCTGCAGGAGCCCCTCAAGGCCCAGCGCCACGACCGCGGCAATACCGGCTTGAAAGATCAGGTGTAACGGTAGTCGGCTGGCACCGACCTGAGCTTGCTTGCGCTTCGCCCCGGCACCGCGGTCCTGTCCGTCCTGGGGAATCATGGGTGGAATGTCCTCAAGTCAGTTCGTGTCGTCGTTCGGCGCGCTTAACTCAGCGAGAATGGCTTGGCCGGCGTCGGATGCACCATTTTGGCGTGTTCAAGATCTGCGTACCCGGCGGTGGCGATGCTCATCTTGGTGAAGTCGAGCTTGGCCTCGCGGATGCAGGTCTTGATCGCGGCCACGGCCTTTTTCGGGGCAGGCGTCAGCACCCGAATATTCAGCCTGTAGGAGGCAAAATCCGAGGATTCAACGGTGCCTAGCCCGCGCCACGCGAGGTGACCGGTCAACGCCTCGCTGGCCTTGCGCTGTAAGTAGCGATCGCGTTCGGTGCCGTCCTTGGACTTCAGCGCATACTGCACGATGACCCAGGACTGCTCCTCGGCAGGGATCTCGGCGTAGCCGTCTTCGGCGCACTGCTGAAGAAAACCGGCGAAGAGTTCGTCGGCACGTTCCGCCTCGACGTCCACGGCTTGGTTGGTGCTGGACATATGCCCCACCGACCCGTGATTTAGCACGAACTGGCCGAGCTCCTCGTTTTCGAACTGCTGGTACCAGGCTTCGCGAAAGTGCAATTCGCCTTTGTCATCGGTGCGGTACGTGCGGATAATCGCCATCAGTATTAGCCCTTCGCTACGTGAGTGTCGCGTGCGTCAAAATTAGCGGCACGCTGCCGCCACTGCGCACGGTAGGAGTGGTTGAACGGCGGCCGGTCGTCCGCTAGACCCTGCAGTAGGCCGTCGGCGGTCTGCCGTAGGCTGAGCTGCAAGTTCCGCGGATAGCCCATCTGCGCCGCGTGCTCGGTAAATTCGTCTTCGTCGTCAAGGAACACACCGCGGGTGCGTGAGCGGATCGCATCGAGGTCCATGTCGATGGAGTTCAGTTCCCATCCTCCGGACTTCAGCGGAGCCCAACCGACCGAGGTGGACAGGTCGATGTATACGTCGAAATCTTCCTGCGCGCTGTCGTAGAGCGTCGCGACCCAGCTTTCCCCGCGTGGAATCAGGCAAAGGGCATCGCTGGCGGCTAGGTGGGCACTGCCCGGGCGTGCCACGAGCGAGCCGGCCGGTTGATGAATCCAGTGCCCGTATTCATCGGCGCCCAGATAGTAGCCGGGTACAACCCAGTGCGGGGTGCCATCGAATTTCCAGGCCCGCGCCACCACGAAGTCGCCGTACTGGGCGTGCGGCTCATCCTGCAGGTGCGCGAGAAAAGACTCTCGTTCTTGGGTCATAGCTTGGGAATCTGTCCGGTGGGCAGATCCTGCCCCGGTAGCGGGCGGGCGAAGGGCACCTTGGTCCCTAGAACCTGGGCGAGGGTGTCCTGGGCAACCTGCTGGGCGGTAAGCCCAACGCGCTCGAGCACCTCGGCCCGGGTACCGTGGGCCAGGAATTCGGTGGGTAGACCTACCTCATTCAGCGCGGTATCTACCCCGGCGGCACGCATTTCGGTGCGTAGTCGGGAGCCAATGCCACCGACACGCACCCCGTCCTCGATGCACACGACAATGCGGTGACGGGCCGCGAGCGAGACCACGGATTTCGGCATGGGCAACACCCAGCGCGGGTCGACCACGGTCACCGATACGCCCTGACTGTTCAGTCGACGGGCAACATCCAGTGACAGTTCGGCCATGGCGCCCACCGATACGATCAGCACATCGGGGGCGGCGCGGTCACCGAGCCGGGCCAACACGTCTACACCGTCGGGCAACCGATCCACCGCATTGACGGGTTCACCCACGCTGCCCTTGGAGAAACGCACCACACTAGGGGCGTCGTCGATCTGCAGCGACTCGCGCAGTTCCTCGCGCAGCCGGTCGGCGTCACGCGGAGCAGCCAGATGCAAATTCGGAATGATCTGGGTCAGCGCCATATCCCACATGCCGTGGTGGCTGGCGCCGTCGGGGCCGGTCACACCGGCGCGGTCGAGCACGATGGTCACCCCGGCCTTGTGCAACGCCACGTCCATCAGCAGCTGATCGAAGGCGCGGTTCAGGAAGGTCGCGTAAACGCAGACCACCGGGTGCAGTCCCCCGAAGGCCAGGCCGGCGGCGGTGGTCATGGCGTGCTGTTCGGCGATGCCGACGTCGATCACGCGATCCGGGTGGCGTTCGGCCATGGTTTTGAGACCGACCGGTTGCAACATGGCGCCGGTGATGGCCACAATATCCTCGCGCTCGTCGGCTACCGCGGCGATTTCCTCGCCAAACACGCTGGTCCAGCTCTGTGCCGAGCTCGAGGCGACCGGTACCCCGGTTTCCGGGTCGATCACACCCACGGCATGGAACTGGTCGGCCTCGTCAGCCCGAGCCGGGGCGTAGCCGTGGCCCTTCTCGGTCAGCGCATGGACGAGCACCGGCCCGCCGTAGTTTTTCGCCTGCAGCAGTGCTTCTTCAACGGCGCTCTGGTTGTGCCCGTCGATCGGGCCAATGTACTTGAGGCCTAGGTCCTCGAACAACCCCTGCGGAGCCCACCAGTCTTTAATCCCCTTCTTGGTGGCATGCAGGGATTTGTAGGTGAAGTTCCCGACCGGTCCGGAATCACGCAATTTGCTCTTGAGCTTATCCATCGCGTTTTCGTAGGCGGGGTGGGTGCGTACCCGATCCAATTGCTGGCGAAGGCCGGCGAGTTGGTTAGCTAGGCCGCCGATCGTCGGGGCGTAGGAGCGACCGTTGTCGTTGACGACAATCACGGCCTTGCGGGACTTGTCGGCGGCGATGTTGTTCACCGCTTCCCAGGCCATGCCACCGGTCAGCGCGCCGTCGCCTACGAGCGCTACCGCCCACCGGTCCTGCTCGCCGCGTAGCGCCCGGGCGCGTGAGATTCCGTCGATCCAAGAAAGCGAGGAGGAGGCGTGGGAGGACTCGACAATATCGTGTTCGGATTCGGCCCGCTCGGGGTATCCCGAGAGACCGCCTTGTTTGCGCAGCGTGTCAAAGTTCTGACGACCGGTGACAAGTTTGTGCACATAGGACTGATGCCCGGTATCGAAGACGATGGAATCACGCGGCGAATCGAAGATCCGGTGAATTCCTAGGGTCAGCTCCACAACCCCGAGGTTGGGTCCTAAGTGCCCCCCGGTGCGCGCCACATTGGCGATGAGAAAACCGCGGATTTCCTCGGCCAGCTCGTGTAGCTGTCCCGGGGTGAGGGCGCGCAAATCTGCGGGCTTGTTGATGGTCTTGAGCAAAGACACGTAATTCCCCTTCACCTCGTGCACCTCGCGCGGCGTGCACCCCGCGAAACTTCTAGTATAGACCGGCACGTCTACCGTTTATTATCCGCCACCAGTGCGGTCGGGCGCGAATCGCTCGTCCATAGCTTTTGGGTCGGCGTTGATTCGCACCAACGACGCGACATCGAGATCCGAGGGAGTTCCTTGGAAACCGGCCTGCCCCATCAGTACTGCACCGAAAATCGTGCTCCAGAAGGTTTTCACTTCCTTTTCCACCGATTCGGGCATTGTCCAGCCCTTTTCCTGCAGTATGGTGCGCACATAATGCGTCGAACTGCGGAAGAGGACCTTCATGCCACCGGTCAGCGTGGGTTGCAGCGCGGTATGTGAACGCCCCAGGCCGAGGGCCGAGACGACCATTGGGATCGATGGCATCACCAACGCGGTGCGCGCCAAGGCTGTGACAAACACCTCGGGATCGGCCGTGCGACGGGAGACGGTTTTGAGCCGTGCGGAGTCGCGCAACAACGATGAGAACGCCGACTCCACAAAGAGTGCGTCCTTGGACCCAAAATGGTGGGTGATTTGGTTGGGATACACCCCAGCGTGGCGCGCAATGGTCGAGACCGTCACTTCCTCGGGCGCGTAGCGCTCGAAGAGTTCCGCGGCACTATTGCGAATGCGCTGACGGGTGATCTGACCTCGAGACCCCGGCTTCGTGCTGCCCTCGCGATGCTGCCCACTCATAGCGCTATTGTATGCTGAGTGAAGAAACTTGTTTTCCATACAAGAAGGATTCTTCGTGACCGACATCGTCGTAACCGGCTACGGTGCCATCACCCCACTGGGGCTCGGCACCGAAGTACTCTTTTCCGGACTAACTTCCTCGAGCTCCGGCATCGCCGCTTTGACCGACCCGCGATTTGCTGAGGCAGGTGTGCCCGACGCAATCGCCGGTGCGGTTACCGTCGATATGGCCGAGCTACTTGGCAAACCAGCGACACGTCGCTTGGATCGATCCCAGCAATTTGCCCTCGTGGCCGCCGAGCAAGCGTGGGCCGATGCGGGATTCGATGCCGAGTCCGAGCTCGATCCGGAACGGCTGGCAGCGGTCATTGGCACCGGCATCGGCGGCCTCAATACGTTGCTGGATCAGGAACACGTTCTCCTCGAACGCGGAGCCCGCCGGGTCAGCCCGCGTACCGTCCCGATGCTGATGGCCAACGCTGCAAGCGCACAGGTCGCGATGACCTACGGGGCCAAGGCCGGAACCTATACCCCGGTCAGCGCGTGTGCTGCCGGTGCAGAAGCACTGGCGACGGCGGCCCGACTGATCGCCACCGGCGAGGCTGATGTGGTGATCGCCGGCGGTGCCGAAGCAGCAATCGCACCATTGACCGTGGCGGCCTTCTCACAGGCCCAGGCACTGGCCAAGCCGGATGAACGACCCGCCGAGGAACTATCCCGACCGTTCTCGGCCGACCGCGCCGGATTCGTGCTCGGCGAAGGGGCTGGTGTGGTGATCCTCGAAAGCGCCGAACACGCAGCACGCCGTGGCGCACGGGCGCATGCACGGCTCAGCGGCTGGGCAATCACCTCGGACGCGTATCACATCACCGCCTCGGATCCCAGCGGTGCGGGACAGATCCGTGCCATGCGCCAGGCGATCAAACTCGCGGGGCTGACTCCCTCGGCGGTGGGACACCTCAATGCCCACGCCACGGGAACAACCGTTGGCGACCTGAGTGAGAGCAAGGCGGTCAACGAGGTGTTCGAACACTCCCCTGCCGTCACGGCACCGAAGGGGGCGCTCGGACACTTGGTGGGCGCGGCCGGCGCCGTGGAGGCCATCGTGACCATCATGTCCCTCGAACAGCAGATCATTCCGCCAACACGCAACCTCAGCGAACTGGACGAAGAAATCACGCTCGATGTGGTCCACACGCAGGCACGTGAGACGACCTTCGATCACGCGCTGAGCAACTCCTTTGGGTTCGGTGGCCAGAACGTCTCGTTGCTCTTCTCCAAGGCATAGTAGGCATCCAATGCCCGGACGCTGGTCAACATAGATCGGCCAGCGTCCGGGCTTTGCGCACGTTGAGCATGTTGCTTCGCTAGAGGCCGTGCAGCACTTCGGCCAGCATATGGTGGCCTTGGGTCTCGAACTGCTCATCCCCCATCCGGTAAGCCCACACCGCGGTGCCAATCGCTTCGCGGATCTCGGCCAGCTTCCACCCCGGATACGCCCGAGGATCGGCACCATATCCTTCGCGGTGGGCCTGCGCCAACTCGGGGTGTTCGACCCATTGCTGATGATGTAGCCGCACCAGATCGCTGGATGCCGGGCGGAAATCGAAACGCCCCAGATCAATGGCTCGCAATTGCCCTTCCTGCACGAGCCAATTGCGGGGCTGCCAGTCACCATGAGTGGGCACAAGGGCTATGGGCCGCGGACGGTAACCGTGAAGCCAGGACTCGGCTCTGACTCGAAGCTCGGGATCTATCCGGTGACTTCCGCCCAATAGCTCAATGGTGCTCGCAACAAGGCGTGCTTCGTAGTCGCCGCTGGGTTGCGAGTCTTGCTCATGCAATACGCGCAGAAGTTCTCCGGCCTGCCGATGCACCTCGGGTGAATATTCGGCGGGTGTTCCTTGCGCCAATCGACCGGGCAGGTATTCGAGCACTAAGAGTTTGGCACCAGCGTGTGCATGGAGCATCTTGTTGGTCGCCCTACGGGCATACCAGGCGGTTAGATGCTGTCCGTGTGCACGAATTTCTCGACCAATGTGGTGAGTCGATCCCCGACCGGCCTTGACGATTAAATCCCGTCGGGCGGTGCGCACCCGAAGCACGATGTTCTCGCCTGTCGGCCACGAGAGGTCTTCGAGGATTTCATATTGACCCAGCCATTGCCGCAGTAAGCCTGTCTGCTCGGCGGTTAGGTCGCGTTGTGCGGGCGCGTTCATGACACCAGCCTAGGCCGTACTTATGTCGTCGGTATTCCGCGAAACCGACGCCAGCTAATTCCTATTCTCGGGCGGCGAATGCAGAGCCGGTGAGGACCAGATGCGCCGTATCATCCCCCTGAGGCATCGGCTGGTTCGTCCATGGTGTTTGACTGTCGCCCGCTCGTGCCCGACAACAGTCAGACGACGTCCAGCAGCCATACCGTCGCCGGCCGCCATCCCCGCAGTGCCGAGCAATGCATCCTGAAGCCCTAAATCAGGGGCGTAGGCACTAAGAGTGTTCTGCGCTTAAAGACCCGCGGGGCGGGCAGACCCAGTAGGTCTACCCGCCCCGCGGTGTTCCAGTGATGTCGACTAATTAGTTAGCCGAGATCTGACGCAGCACGTACTGCAGGATGCCGCCGTTACGGTAGTAATCGGCTTCACCTGGCGTATCGATACGCACTACGGCGTCGAATTCGGTCACCTTGCCGTCTTCGGCGGTGGCGGTGACCTTCACGGTCTTCGGGGTCGTGCCGTTGTTCAGCTCGGTCACACCGGAGATCGAGAAGACCTCGGTACCGGTCAGACCCAGCGAATCGGCGGACTCGCCGGCCGGGAACTGCAGCGGCAACACGCCCATACCGATCAGGTTCGAGCGGTGGATGCGCTCGAAGGATTCGGTGATGACGGCCTTGACACCCAACAGTGCGGTGCCCTTTGCAGCCCAGTCACGCGAGGAGCCCGAACCGTATTCCTTACCACCGAGGACGACCAGCGGGGTGCCGGCAGCCTTGTAGTTTTCGGCGGCATCGTAGACGTAGGACTGCGGTGCACCCTCCTGGGTGAAGTCGCGAGTGAAACCACCCTCGACGCCATCCAGCAGCTGGTTCTTGATGCGGATGTTCGCGAAGGTACCGCGGATCATGACCTCGTGGTTACCACGGCGCGAGCCGTAGGAGTTGAAGTCCTTGCGATCCACACCATTGGCGATCAGGTACTGACCTGCCGGGGTTTCGGACTTGAAGGAACCGGCCGGGGAAATGTGGTCGGTGGTGACCGAGTCGCCCAGCTTCAGCAGCACGCGAGCACCCTCGATGTCGGTGACCGGCTGCGGTTCAGCGGTCATGCCATCGAAGTACGGGGCCTTACGGGCGTAGGTGGAGTTCTCGTCCCAGGCGAAGGTGTCGCCCTCAGGGGTGTCGAGAGCCTTCCAGCGATCGTCGCCCTCGAAGACACCCTCGTAACCCTTGGCGAACATGGCCTCGTCGATGGACGAGTCGATGATCTCCTGGACCTCGGTCGGCGAAGGCCAGATGTCCTTGAGGAAGATCTCGTTGCCGTCGGCGTCGCGGCCGAGCGAGTCAGTCTCGAAGTCGAAGTCCATGGTGCCGGCCAGGGCGTAGGCGATGACCAGTGGCGGGGAGGCCAGGTAGTTCATCTTCACGTCCGGGTTGATGCGGCCTTCGAAGTTACGGTTACCGGAGAGCACGGCGGTTGCGGCCAGGTCGTTGGCCTGGATGGCCTCGGAGATCTCGGTGTCCAACGGGCCGGAGTTACCGATGCAGGTGGCGCAGCCGTAACCGACGACGTAGAAGCCCAGTTCTTCGAGGTACGGCAACAGGCCGGACTTCTCGTAGTACTCGGTGACGACCTTGGAGCCCGGAGCCACGGAGGTCTTGACCCATGGCTTGGACTTCAGGCCCTTCTTGGCGGCATTGCGGGCCAGCACGGCGGCGGCCAGCATCACCGAAGGGTTCGAGGTGTTGGTGCAGGAGGTGATCGAAGCGATCGAGACCAGACCGTTGTCGATGGTGAAGGTCTCATCGCCGCGGGTTACCTCGACGGCCTGCGACGGACGGCCAACGCCCAAGGCGTCGGTGGTGTCGGAGACGTAGTTGTGGATGTCCTTGCGGAACTGCTCCTTGGCGCTGGTGAGCTCGATGCGGTCCTGCGGACGCTTCGGGCCAGCGATGGAAGGCACCACGGTGGACAGGTCCAGCTCGAGGTATTCGCTGAAGCGCAGCTCGCGGCTCGGATCGTGCCACATGCCCTGTTCCTTGGCGTAGGCCTCGACCAGGGCGATGTTCTGCTCGCTGCGGCCGGTCAGGCGCAGGTAGTCCAGGGTGACATCGTCGATCGGGAACATGGCGGCGGTGGAACCGAATTCCGGGGACATGTTACCGATGGTGGCGCGGTTAGCCAGCGGCACTTCGGCGACGCCGTCGCCGTAGAATTCCACGAACTTGCCGACCACACCGTGCTTACGCAGCATTTCGGTGATGGTCAGCACCACGTCGGTGGCGGTCGCGCCGGCCGGGATCGAGCCCGAGAGCTTGAAGCCAACGACGCGTGGGATCAGCATGGAAACCGGCTGGCCGAGCATGGCAGCCTCGGCTTCGATGCCACCGACGCCCCAGCCGAGCACGCCCATGCCGTTGACCATGGTGGTGTGCGAGTCGGTGCCGACGCAGGTGTCCGGGTAGGCACGCAGCACGCCGTCGACCTCGCGGGTCATTACGGTGCGGGCCAGGTACTCGATGTTGACCTGGTGCACGATACCGGTGCCCGGCGGGACGACCTTGAAGTCATCGAATGCGGTCTGGCCCCAGCGCAGGAACTGGTAGCGTTCGCCGTTGCGCTGGTACTCGATTTCCATGTTGCGCTCGATGGCGCCTTCGAAACCGAAGGTGTCGATCTGCACGGAGTGGTCGATGACCATTTCGGCCGGTGCCAGCGGGTTCACCCGCTTCGGGTCGCCGCCGAGCTCCTTGACGGCTTCACGCATGGTGGCCAGGTCAACGACGCAGGGAACGCCGGTGAAGTCCTGCATGATCACACGGGCCGGGGTGAACTGGATCTCGGTGTTAGGCTGCGCCGAGGCGTCCCACTGACCCAATGCGTTGATGTGGTCCTTGGTGATGTTCGCGCCGTCTTCGGTGCGTAGCAGGTTCTCTAGCAGAACCTTGAGGCTGTAGGGAAGGCTGTCCGAGCCTTCGACCGTGTTCAGTCGGTAAATTTCATATTCGGTTCCGTTGACGTCCAATACGCCCTTAGCACCGAAGCTGTCCACATTGCTCATTGGGACTCCTCTCGCCAGACATTCATCTTGATGCACGCTCACACGGAATTCCAGTTAGGAACCCCTAACTGAAATCGTCGTGCTACTACCGCGGCAGAGCTAAAGACAGTGTATCGGCATCGCGCGGCAAATGCGGGCGGAGTAGCAAATTTCCCCCGCTTTTCATGTTTAGCGGGGGAAATTTCTCGATTATTGGCACTGAAAGAGCCCCACGAGTTCCATGTGATGGGTTTGCGGGTACAAATCGTGAACTTCAACGTTCGCTAATTCGTAGCCGCGGGCGCTCAGGCGTGCGGTGTCTCGGGCGAAGGACGCCGGATCGCACGATACGTAGCAAAGCCTGCGGGCGCCGCTGGCCGCCAGCTCGGCCGCGACCTTCTTATCCACCCCGGCACGTGGTGGATCGAGCACCACCCCATCGAGCTCACGCTCTTCGACCACCTGGTGCAACACGCGTTCAACCCGACCGCGAATCACCTGCGCCTGCGGGAAGTGACGCAAGTTCTTCTTCGCGTCCGCGTGGGTTCCCGGAGCGCCCTCCACACTATAGAGCGCACCGCTAGGCCCCACTGCCGCGGCGAGGTGCGCAGAGAACAACCCGGCACCTGCATAGAGATCGGCCACCGCCTGCCCGGGTTGCGGGTCCAGCAGTTCAAGCACGCGTTCGCTAAGGACCGTCGCCGCGGCGCGGTGCACCTGCCAAAAGCCCTCACCGGTGATCCGGTATTCCTGCCCCAGCACCTCTTCGGTCAGCCAGCTGCGGCCTTGAAGCACGCTCAGGCTACCGCGCCCGTCGGCGGCCGCCCCGCGCTGTTGGGTCAGTGCCGCAACGTTCAGCTCCGCTGGCAGTTGCCGGGCCACGGCCTTCGCGGCACCGGGCTGCTCCTCAATAAGCAGCACCAGCACGCTACGGTCATCGAGACTGGACACCGCAACCTCGACCCGGCTGATCCCCGGATACTTCACTGCATAGATTCCACTGGCTTCAATGGCCGGGTGCGCAAGCGGCATACGGGTAATGGCGGTCAACGAATTGCTCCGGTAAGCACTCATGGCCAAGGCGCCCGAAGCGTCCACAGCGTAGGACATGCGGGTCCGCCAGCCCAGCCCGCTGACATCGCCGGGGGCCGGTTGGGCGGCAACTAGATGTTCCAGACGCACCGGGTCGATCTGACCCAGGCGAGTGAGCTGTTCAACCGCCACACGCGCCTTGAGCTGACGCTGAAAGTCCAGCGCGATATGCCCGAATTCGGCACCGCCCACGGGCTGCTCGCTCAGCAGGGCATCGGCCGGCGCCCAAAAGTGCGGTTGACGCTCGGCGCTGGGCTCCAGCACTTCGGCGACATCGGCTCGCCAGAATTTGGCCTGCTCGCCGGCATCGGTCGGCCGTGCGCGCACCAGCTCTCCGGGGATTCCGTGCCGCACGAACACCACCCGGCCCTCGTGGCGGGCGACGGTGTGCCCGCCGTGGGCGATCGGTCCTAGGCGCAGCTCAACCAGCTCGGTGGTGCTCATGGTGATATGGGTCCTTCTTAAACTTCGTGGGCTAACGGCGGTGGGCAGAGGATTCTTCGGTGGGCGCCCCGAAGTGGGCATCGGCGGAACTCAGTAGCCGCCATGGCACCGAGGCGATGAGCACACCGGGCTCGTAGTGCAGGCGGTTTTTCACGCGCATCGCCGTCTGGTTGTGCACCAGTTGTTCCCACCAATGCCCCACGACGTACTCGGGGATGTAGACCACGATGAGATCACGCGGCGATTCACGTTTGATCGACCGAATATGCTCGATCAGCGGGCCAGCGATGTCGCGGTACGGTGAGGCCAGTGCGGTGATAGGCACCGGCAGACGTAGCCGTTCCCACTCCGCCAAGGTGCGTTCGGTCTTCTCCTGCTCGACGTCCACGATGATCGCCTCCAGCTTGGAGGGGCGGGAGGCGCGCGCGAAGGCCAGCGCCCGCAGCACGGGTTTGCGCACGGTGGAGACCAGCACCAGCGCATGCACGCGGGCCGGCAACGCAGAGGCGGACTCGTCGTCGCTCACCGCCAGTTCCCGGTCCACCAGCTGATAGTGCCGGTGCAGCGAATCCATCACGAGCATCAGCACCAGAATGCCCAGCACCGCCAGCCAGGCTCCATGGACCAGTCGTGTGGCTAGGACGATGACCAGCACCAGTGCGGACAGGCCCAGGCCGAGCAGCGTCAGCAGGCGTTTGCGCAGCAGCGAGCGGCGCAGCTTGCGGTCGGTGACGCTCACCAACACACGCGACCAGTGCTTGAGCATGCCCATCTGGCTCAGGCTGAAGGAAACGAACACGCCCACCACGTAGAGCTGCACCAAAATGGTCACATCGGCTTGGAAGAGCACGACCAACGCCAGGGCGGCCACACCCAGTGACAGGATGCCGTTGGAGAATCCCAGACGGTCGCCGCGTGTGCGCAACTGCCGTGGCAGGAAGCCGTCGGTGGCCAGGTGGCTGGCAAGGTTCGGGAAAGAATTGAAGGCGTGATTACCCGCCATCAGCAACACGCCGATGGTCAGCGCCGAGACAATGGCGGTAGCGATGAACACATTGCCAAAGACCGCTTCGGCCAGCTGACCGAGCACCGGCAGCTGCACATAGTCTTCGGGTATCGGTCCCCCATCGCGAAGTAGGGAACGCTGCGGATCGGCCACGACCTTCACCCCGGTGGCCTTGGCCAGCATCAGGGTACCGATGGTCAGTACGCCGGAGAGTGCCCCGAGAATCACCAAGATCCGCCCGGCGTTTTTCGCCTTGGGTTTCGACAGGTAGTGCACGTTGGAGATCGGCACCTCAATACCGGTCAACGCCGCCGAACCGGTCGAGAAGGCACGCAGAATGAGCAGTGCCCCGACGATTCCGTGCAATCCGGTGGAGAGTCCCGCCTCGGGCACGATGGTCAGTTCCGCGCTGGGTGCGTGCCCGAGCGTGTTGGTCAGCGCCTTGACCACACCCACCGCAATCATCACGAGGATGCCGGTCACGAACAGGTACACCGGGATGGCCAGCGACCAGCGGCCCTGACCACGACCGCGCAGGTTGCCGATCATCAACACCAACACGATCAGCGAGGCCACCAGCGTGTGATGCTGCTCCAACACCGGGATAATCGCACCCAGGTAGAGGGCGATGGATGAACTGGAAACCGCCACGGTCAGCACGAAGTCCACCAGCAGCGCGGCCGCAACCGCGGTTCCGGCACGCGGGCCGAGGTTCTTGCGCGCAATCTCGTAGTCGCCGCCCCCGGAAGGGTAGGCTGCCACGGATTGGCGATAGGACAGTACCAGCACCAACAGCACCGCCATCACCGCGAGCCCCACCATCGGTGAGAGTGCGGTTGCCGCCACCCCGGCCATGGCCAGGGTCAACAGAATTTCGTCGGGCGCATAGGCCAACGACGAGAGGGCACTGGAGGAAAAAATTGGCAGCGCGATCTTCGGTGGGAGCGGCTTCTTTTTCAACCGTGCGGTGCTAAAGGGCCGGCCCACGAGGATCCGTTTCAGACCATCAAATAAAGCAGGCACGCCTCAACGTTAGCGCAGGGAGCCAAACACACAGTAGCCACACTCACCCGGCGGGGCCTGCGGGGCGCTATTGTTGCATGCGTGGTCTTTCTCGACTGAGACCACCGGAGTTGTTGATCCGACGGATACCTAGGAGTGCGCGCAATGGCACATTTCGTGATTATGGGGTGCGGACGCGTGGGCGTCGGGCTGGCGCACACCCTGGACAATGCGGGCCATACGGTGGCCATCATCGATCAGAATGAACACGCATTCCGCCGCCTCGGCCCAGACTTTTCCGGCTTCACGGTCACCGGTGTTGGCTTCGACCGCGATACGCTGCTCGAGGCCAAAATTGACGAGGCCTACGCGTTCGCCGCCGTCTCCAGCGGTGATAACTCCAACATTCTGGCCACCCGCGTGGCCCGGGAAACCTATAACGTGCCAAACGTTGTCGCCCGCATCTACGATCCGGGACGTGCGGAAATCTATCAGCGGCTGGGCATCCCCACGGTGGCTGCGGTGCGTTGGAGCACCGATCAGGTACTGCGCCGGATCCTGCCGGATTATTCGATGCGCGGCGACTACCGCGAAGCGTCTGGACGCCTCATGCTCACCGAAGTCGCCCTGCACCGCGACTGGTATGGGCATCAGGTCCGTGATCTGGAAGCCGCCGCAGGTGTCCGCGTGGCCTACCTCACCCGATTCGGCG
Source organism: Glutamicibacter sp. PS (assembly GCA_031317595.1). GTDB lineage: Bacteria > Actinomycetota > Actinomycetes > Actinomycetales > Micrococcaceae > Glutamicibacter > Glutamicibacter endophyticus. The sequence goes on along the minus strand of JANCMB010000001.1, from coordinate 631,115 downwards.
AAGGCATTATTCCCACCGGCAAGACCCTGCTTCAAGGCGGAGACCTCGTGCATGTGATGATGAATCTCCATGCGGCCAAGGACGTCGAAAAGACCCTGGCCAGTGCCCCCGCCCCCACTACCGCCAGCTAAGGATCCCTAGATGAAAGTCATGATCGCCGGAGCCGGATCTGTCGGCTCATCCATCGCCCACGAACTGGTCACCAACGGCCACGAGGTGCTGATGATCGACTGGAAACCGGAAATGGCCCAGCGTGAGGACATCGCCAAGGTGCGCTGGCATATCGGCGACGCCTGTGAACTGACGGTCTTGCAGCGCGCGCAATTGGAAGACTATGACGTGGTTGTCTCGGCCACGGGTGATGACAAGGTCAACCTGGTGGTCTCCCTGCTCGCGAAAAGCGAATTCGGCGTGCGACGCACCGTGGGCCGCGTGAACAACCCGAAAAACGAGTGGATGTTCGATGACGCTTGGGGCGTGGATGTCGCGGTGAGCACCCCGCGCCTGATGACCGCCCTGGTTGAAGAGGCCGTCGAGGTCGGCGACCTGGTGCGCTTGCTGAGCCTGAAAACCGGTGAGGTTCTGATGGTGGAATTCACCGTCCCGCACGACTCGGCACTCATTGGGCGCACCATGGGCCGGGTGCAGTGGCCCGAGGACACCACCGTGGTGGCCATCGTGCGCGATAAGGCGCCATTCCCGCCCAGCGACGATGACGTGATTGAGGGTGGTGATGAAATCTTCTTCATCACCACCCCCACCGCCGAAGAAGAGCTGCGTCGTACGCTCTCCGAGGCCTGCCGCTAGGACCGTTATTTGGCCGGGCCGGCCTCGCCCTGCAAAGGTTGCGGGGCCGGTTTGGAAATCATCCAGCCCAGGTAGAGACCGGCCGCGTAGAGCGGAACCCCCATCAGGGCCCGGCTGATGCCCAGGGCTACCACCTCATCGGCGAAGTACATGGGCAACTGGACGGCCAGACGCAGAATGAACACGCCGGCAAGCACCCAGGTGGCCAGCTGATAGCGGCGCACTCGCGACGGGTCCTCACGCCAGCGAACCCCCTCATTGCGGATGAATCCGAAGAGCACCCCGACCAGCGGCCAACGCACGAAGATCGAGATGAGCAGGGCCACCAGGTAGGCGGCCCCAATGTAGAAACCGGGCACGTAATAGTCCTTGGCTTCCCCCGTGGTACGGGCGGCGAAGGCGCAGATCAAAATGCCCACCATGCCCACGGCGGCTTGCATCACCGTCGACTTGCCCAGCAGGCGCAACACCATGAACACGGCCCCGACCGCGATCGATGCAATCAGCGCCCAGGAAAGTTCACTGCTGAAGGCGAAGACCAGCACGAAGATAAAGCCGGGAAGGATGGCTTCGAGTACTCCGCGAACCCCGCCGATGCTGGCCAGCACGTCGATGGAGCCGTCGGCGCGCTGACTGACCCGCTGTCCGGCATTCTGGCTGAGTTGCTCGGCTAGCGTCGGCTGCCGCTCGGGTTCTTGCTGTTCGTACTCACTCATCGTCTTGATCCATCGGGTCGAAGGTTCACGTTGCGCCGGCTAGCGCACGCGCTGGGGCAAAATCACATAACGCGGGTTGTAGATGGTGGGCACATGCCCCACCGGAGCCACCATGCCCCCGTAAGCGATTTTGACGCCGGGTTTAATCCCCGGCACGGTGCGCTGCCCCATGAAGTTCAGCTTCACATGCCATTGGCTGCCGCGGCGCCCGGGAGCACCACCGAGCCGGTCCACCACCACGGCGGTGAGACTTGGGTGCTCACCGGCCGCAGAGTAGCTCACCGACTGCACGTAGCCGGTATGGGAAATACGGCCCTTGGTCGGTAGGTCGGCCAAGCTGTTGAGCCGGCGATACACCTGAGGCGGCAGTTCCTGTTCTTCGCCTTCGGGCTCGCGAAGAGATTCCGGTGCCATGAGCTCAGCCGATCTGAGTGATCTCCGGGCCACGTTCGGGCGGGTTGATCCCACCCTCGGATGCCTGCTCTGGCTTGCTGGCCGTTGCATTCTTGGGCACCTGCAAAGGCAGTAGCTCTGCTGGAGGCATCGGCTTCTCGCCACGGTTGACGATCACGCTGCGCAGGTATTCGTCGACCTTATTCGACGTCTCCTCGTCCTGCAGGGCGGCGCCCCCGATGGTGGCGCGCAGGCACCAGCGCGGACCGTCGAATCCGACAAAGCGCAGGATTACCCGTCCCTGACGTCCGTCGGGAAGCTGCTGCGGAACTTGGGCGAGCAGTTCGTGGCCGAACTCGCTTTCGCGTTCGTAGATTTCGCCCTTCTGTGCCGAGATTTCCTTGGCGATGTTCGTACGGATGCCCGGCCAGAGTTCCCCGGACTTCGAGGAAGAGAAGGCCATGAGCTGGATTCGCGAGTTGAGCAACTCGAGCGAAATGGCGATCACGCGGTTATTCGACTGTTCGACATCCATTCGAACGCCGAGCCCTTCCACGGGCTTGACCAAAATAGCCCCGAAATCCAGGTAGTCATCGTGTTCGGGCGCGTCGGCGATGTCGAAAGGACCGCTGGTGGTCGGCTCCTGAACGGTTGGCTCCGTGTCAACGACAGGCTGTTCGGCCTGTTCGGCTGATTTCTTGCGCTTGAAAAACATGGTGTCCTTAGAAAAATGTGATCCCTATCAACTAGGGTACTCAGTTGCTCGCAAATCCGCCGGTCGATCCGAATCCGCCGGTGCCGCGCGCCGACTCCTCGAGGGATTGCACCGCAACGAATTCGGCGATCTCGACCTTTTGAATCACCAGCTGGGCAATGCGGTCTCCGCGCGTCACCTCGAAGGGCTTGCTGCTGTCGGTGTTCAGCAGTGTGACCATAATCTCGCCACGGTATCCGGCGTCGACGGTGCCCGGTGCATTGACCACGGTGATCCCGTGCTTTGCCGCCAAACCGCTGCGTGGGTGGACCAAGCCAACATACCCGTGCGGGATCGCCAGGCTAACACCGGTTCCAATGAGGGCCCGCTGGCCGGGCTCCAGTACAACATCCTCGCGGGCATGCAGGTCAGCGCCCGCATCGGAGGGGTGCGCGTAACTCGGTACGGGTAGCTCGGGGTCGAGCATGTGAATGGCGACAGACAGGGTGGATTCGCTCATTGGCGTCTATGTATTCCTCGGTCTCGGGCAGGCGGAGAACCGCCTCTACTGTTCACGGTCCTTCTTTTCCAGCTAACTCTATCGCGGGCCACGGGAACGCCACGGTGCATTCAGCGTCCCGCGCAATGCCTAAACTAGTAGTCATGAGTACTTCCAGCGCGCCCGCAGCCCAGGTTCTATTTCAGGAAAAGTTGTGGCCCTCGGCCGGAACGTGGGTCTGGCCAGTATTGATCGCGGCGACCGCCGGTGTGGCCATCGCCCCGATTTCCGTCCTTGGCGGCGTACTGACCGGTGTGGCCGTGTTGGTCAGCCTAGTCGCGGTGTTCTTGGTGCGTGTTCCGGTCATTGAAGTGACCGAGGAGACCTTGCAGGTCGGTCGAGCCACCATTGAGCGCAAGTTCATTGGGGAGGTCGTCGGTTTTCGCGGTGAAGAGGCCTTCAAGGAACGCGGTCAGCGACTCAATGGCCTCGCATTTATGAACCTGCGCGGCTGGTTGGACGCCGTGGTGCGGATGGAGGTCACCGATCCGCGCGATGAGACCCCCTACTGGATCACCTCGACCCGACGCCCAGAAGAGCTGACCGCTGCGCTCGGTGGTGTGATGGACGAGTACCGTGAGGATCAGCCACCAGCGAGCGACCAGCCCGAGGAAAACTAGCCGCGCAACCGCCGGGCGGTGCGGAACGAAGGCGAGCTAGCCTTCGCATTCGGCGCAGAACTTGTCGGCGCCGTCCTCCCGTACCAGCTGCGAACGGTGGCGCACCATGAAGCATGAGGCGCAGGTAAATTCATCGGCCAGCTGCGCGATGATTTCGACGTTTTCCTCTTCGGCCTGCTTCTCTGCCCCCGGCAGTACATAGCGTTCGGCCAGCTCGGTTTCCGACTCGTCGATGAAGTTCGCGTCCTTGGCGGATTTCGAGCTTTTCAACTGCGCCAAGAGCGCCGCGTGACGCGGGTGAGCTGCCGCGGCGGGAACCGATTGTTCATTGGCCAAGGCCATGTTCCGCTCCTTATCCCGAGGGCTCGCTAGCCCCCGAATGATCGCTGACCGGTAAAAACTCCGGCATAGCAGTATAGCGCGTGAAGCGTGTCCCGCGCGTCCTTGCGGGACCGGCGATCGCCACCGGCAAAACTTCGCGAGGAATCTCGCGCCACACCCTTGCAGGTAGTGGGTTTTAGCCGGTATCAGTGGCAAAGTTTTATCCGAGAAGATATCGGCCTGGAGGGTAGTAATGCGACAGCTCAGACTTGTTGGGATTCATGAAAATGGTTCCAGTCTGCAGGTCAGCAGTGACGACGGCATGAGCTTCGAGTTGCCCGTGGACGACGCACTGCGCAGCGCCATGGCCGAGATTGCCCGTTCGCGTCAACCACGCAAGGACGAGGAACAGTCCGTTCACTCTCCGCGTGAGATTCAGGCGCGCGTGCGCGGCGGTGCCAGTGCCTACGAGCTCTCCCTCGAATGGGATGTGCCACTAGAAACGATCTTGAAGTATGAGGGCCCGGTGCTTGCCGAGCGCGCGCACATCGTTGAGTTGGCCCAACGCGTGGAGGTCTCCGGCCCGCAGACCGATGCGGAGTACCGCGAAGTCTTTGGTGAGGAGCCGGCCGATCTGGGCGCGATGGTCACCCACCGCCTGCATCAGCTGAATATCGACACCGACAGTGCGGTCTGGGACTCCTATCGGGATCCCGAGGGGCACTGGATCGTGTGGCTCAAGTTCCGTTCCCCACTGGACTCGGATAATGTGCAGAAACTTGAACACGCCGGGGACAGCGAAGAGGAAAACACCGCACGCTGGTCCTATAACCCGCAGCGCAAAACCATCAAGAACCTGAACCGCTGGGCACAGACCCTCTCCGAGCAGGTCGCCCCCGAGTACTTCGCCCCGATCGCCGCGGTATCGGCCAGTGACGCTCCGGCCCCGAGCCAGCCCGCCAGCGAACCGACCGATCAGGAACTGCTGGATCTGCTCAATGCTCGCCGGGGGCAGCGCGCCAATGAGGATCCGGAAAACGACGAACGCCTCAATGAACTAATTGAACGCGGAACCGGTGGTTTTGACGACGAAGATGAATCCGAGGATTCCTTGCCGAACCTGCCGCAGGGTTTTTCCCCGCGCACAACCCAGCTCTCGGTGGTGCCAAACCACTCGGCAACCCAAGATTCCACCGGCGCCGGTGAGCAGCCTGCCGAAGAACCCGATGCCGCACCGCGTAAACCGAAGCGCTCTTCGGTGCCCAGCTGGGATGACATCATGTTCGGAAAGCGCAAGAAAGACTAGTTCAGCATCGACGAAGCCGCCGTGCCGTAGTCCCCGGTCAGGGACTTACGGCACGGCGGCTTTGTCTGTTCAATGCCGCGCTCTGGGCCCGGGCGGCGCCGGCTACCGGGTGCGCAGGTTGATCAGTGGGATGAAGCGTTCGGCCGCAGTGAGTGATCCGTGCTGTCCGATCATTTCGAAGGCGCGGGCCGGGACTCGCCGGCCGTCATAGAACGCGATGGCCTCGGCAGCTAGTACCACCAAATCTCCGAGTCGTTCCCGGTGGCTTGTGCTCACCGGACCGTAGAGGCCATGCTCGATGGCTTCCTCGGTGCTCAGCACCCAGGCCTTGCGCCCGTAGGCCTGGGCCCAGGCATTCCGCACGGCCTGGCGGCGCTCGATGCTCGTGTCGGCAGCGAAGCGCAACTGCACCCCGCGAGGCTCACCGCTGGTGAACTCCACCCCATCGATCAGCTCCGGGAAGAGACTGAAATCGATTCGCTGGGATGCCGGCACATCGACCATGCCATGGTCACCGGTGATCAGCACCGTGGTCTGCTCCGGCAGCCGCGCGACCAGCGACTTGATCGCCAAATCGAGGTCTTCAAGGGTTTCGCGCCATGCATCGGAATTCACGCCGTACTTGTGCCCGGCCTTGTCGAGCTCGTTGAAGTAAACGTAGGCCAGAGCGTTGCGGTTGAGCGCAAAGTACTCGGATGCCGCGCGCGCCCGGGCGGCAGGCTGGTTGGCGGCGATGAATTCTGGGCCGCGTAGCGCGGCGCGCGTCAGTGCCGACTGGGCAAAGAGCGGCAGGGAAATGCTGGCGGTGCTGATCCCATGAGCGAGCACGGCTTCAAATACCGTGGGGGCCGGCTGCCAGCGGAGCGGGTCGAGATTGCCGGGCCAGCCACCAAGCTGGTTCACCACGCGGCCACCGTCAGGGTCGATCACATCGTAGCCGAGCATCCCATGTTCCCCGGGGGTCAGCCCGGTGCCCAGGCTGCTGAGCGACGTGGCGGTGGTGGAGGGAAAGCCGGTGCTGAGCTTTTGTGCTGCGTCGAACTGTCCACGCAAAAACGGGGCGTGCGACCGGTTGGCGCGCAGCTGATTCCAGCCCAGACCGTCGATCATGATCACGCAGACCCGGCGAGTGGGCGCGAGGTTCAGCGCATTGGCGAAGCCGGGCACACCGAGGGCGGCAGCGGCCGAAGGCAGGATTTCGCCCAGTGTGCCGGTGCCGTAGGCGGGGGCTTCGGGCAGTGCCACATCGGGCTGCGGCATCGAGCCGTTGATCAGTACACTCACGGCTTAGAAGATCGTGGCCTGGCGCAGGCGCACCGCGAAGCCGCGGGCCTTGTTCACGGCCTGTTGGCCGTCGGCTTGGGCACTGACACGTAGCACCAAGTCTTCGGGCTGGGTGGTGCCGGTAAGCCCGTGGTCGGCATCGCATTGCGGATCCGCGCACCCGGCCGGGGCAAGATCCACCCGGCTGGTGCCGTTCCAAGACAGCCCGAAGGTCAACTCATGTACTTCCTCACCGCGGCGGTAATCCTGTGGCTGGTGGAAGACATAGTTTGTTGCCACCGAGGCGATGCGCTTGAGCGAAATCATTTCGGTGGACACCTGGGCCACCACATCGCGACCGTCGTCATCGAGCTGCTGGTCATCGACGTGCACGATGAACAGCACCTCGTCGCTGAGCACGAGCACCGTAATGTGCCGGTGCACTTCGGTGCGGTCAAAGTGCGTTTCTAGGTGCACGTAGTGGTCAAGCACCGGACGCGTCAGCATGGCCTCGGCCAAGACGTCCTGCACCATTTGCGGATAGAAACCGGCACGGACGAGGTCCTGCTGAAGTTCGGCGCCTGCGGTGGTTGAGTACGTCTCGGAAGTCATAAGTTCAATTCTAGCGATTAGCCTCTTTCTTTTCACTCCCGCAGGTGCTAGCCGCGCATGGCTCGGCGCACGCTGTCGGTGCGCTGGGTGGCGTTGCCCACGTGGATCTCCACACCGAGCACCTGCACCCCCGTCGGTCCGGCCATCACCGGGCTCAGCCGCAAAATGGCCACCTCCGGGTGGTTGTCCTTCAACAGGGCGATCCGTGAGATCAGTTCGCACAGCGCACCGCGATCCACCGCCGGCAACCCTTGGTAGCCACTCAACCGCGCGCTGGTGCGCGGGCGGTCAATGAGCGCCGCAATATCGTGCGTGCTCAATGGCGGCACCGCGTGCGCCCAATCCTCGAGCAGGTTGGTGGCGTCCCCGGCCAGGCCGAAGGACAGTACCGGACCGAGCAGCGGATCCTCGAGGGCCTGCAGCACGCAGGCCTGCCCCGCCGGGGCCATGGACTGCACCTCGAGGGCACCGATGCCCCGGGCGCTCATCTGCGCGGACATATACCCGTAGGTGGCGCGCAGGCTGTCCTCATCGTGCAGGTCCAGCCGCACTCCCCCAAGATCCAGCCGCTGACGCAAATCCGGGTCGTCGGCCTTCAACGCGACCGGCCAACCCAACTGTTCGGCGGCCGCCACGGCTTCGTCGGCGCTGTACACACGCAGGGAAGGGAAAACTTCAATGCCATAGCAGCCAAGCAGGGTGGCGCACTGGGCGAAGTCGAGTTTGGTCAGCCGAGTGCCGTGGACCCGGTGAGCGAGGGAGTCGAGAAACTCGGTCGCCTTGTGCGCATCGATGCCCTCGGGCTGCGTCACCGCCTCGAAGGGCACTTCAAGCCACTGCCGATACCCGTAGGCCTTCCCGAGGGCGCCGACCGCGTCGTGGGCCGAGGTGTACAGCGGGACCGAGTAGCTCACGCCGGCGCGCACCGACTGGCCGAGATAGCCCGGGAATAACCCCAGAACCGGTCGGTCGGCCCCGGCAAACTCGGCTAACAGCTCGGCCATGGCCCGTGGGTCCACGCCCAACTGCGGCAGCAGGGCGACGATCGCCGCATGGTATTGCGCGTCGTCGACGAGTTCTTGCAGTTGGCGGCGCAAAACCGGCAACATGCGTGATTGGCCCAGTTGCGGGTCCGCCGCCGGATCCATGGCGATGGCCTGCGGCTGCAGATTTCGATCGGTGGCCGCCTCGCAAACAATGTCGGCCAATGTCGGCGAGTTCGACAGCACCGCCACGTTGGGGCCGGTCGGGGCCGCAAAGCACGACAGTAAGGTGGCCACATCCATCAGCTCATCGGCCGAACGGACCCTGATGACCCCGGATTGGCGCAACATCGCGTTCAGCGCCGCGGGCGGTGCCTTACTGGTCAGGGCCGCGTGACCCGGTGGTACCCGACGTCCCGAGAGGTCGGATTTTGCGACGATCACTGGCTTGCTGCGGGCCAGGCGCCGGGCAATGCGCGCGAACTTGCGCGGGTTACCGAAGGATTCGAGGTGCATGGCAACGACGCTGGTGCGTGGATCGTCCTCGAAGTACTGCATGGCATCGTTGCCCGACACGTCGGCGCGCAGGCCTGCCGATATTGCGCTGCTCAGCCCGAGGTCGCGGCGTCGCACCTCGGCATGCAGCATCATGCCCACGGCCGCCGACTGGGAGAAGAGCCCCACCACGCCGTCCTCGGGCAAGGCCTGAGCCAATGATGCGTTGAGCTTCACCCCCGGCGCGGTATTGAATAGGCCCAATGAGGCGGGTCCGACCACGCGCATCCCGTTTGCACGGGCCAGCGTCACAAGTTCGCGTTGAGCGGCCAGCCCGGTCTCGTCGTCGTAGCCGGCACTCATCACCAGCAGGCCCTTAATGCCGTTGCTGGCGCCATCGGCCACCACTTGGGCCACGCGGTCGCGCGGGACGCAGATGACCGCGAGATCGATGGGGCCAGGAATCTCGCTGAGTTTGGCGTAGCTGGGTAGCCCGCCAATCTCAAAGGCCTGTTCGTTGACCGCGTACACCGCCCCGGTGAAACCGGACTCCACGATCCGATCGAGAACATCGCGCCCCAGGCTCCCCCAGTTACGGCTGGCCCCAACCACCGCGATGGACCGGGGGGCTAAGAGCCCCGCCACGGACTGCGACTCGGAGCGGTGCTCGCGCGCCTCGGTGACTTCGCGAGAGCGATCAGTCGGGTCGATCGGGAATTCGAGCATCACCACGCCGTCCTCGAAGCGCTTCGCAACCGCGTATCCGGCCTCGGAGAACACCGTGATCATCTTGCGGTTTTCCGGCAGCACCTCCGCGACAAACTTCCCGATACCGTTTTCACGGGCCGCCGCGGCAAGATGTTCGAGCAGAATGGATCCGATGCCGGTGCCCTGGAATTCATCGGCCACGTTGAAGGCCACCTCGGCCTGGCTTGGATCATCAAGCCGGTCATAACGTCCCACGCCAATGATTTTCTCGCCGCGCAAAACCGTGATGGCCACCCGATCCCGGTGGTCGACGTGGGTGAACCGGTCCAGCTCTTTGGCAGTCAATGAGGACTTGTACGTAAAATAGCGCAGGTAGACCGAGGTCTGGGATTGCAGCTTGTGCATGGCCTGGAGTGCTTGCGCGTCGGCCGGGGTAATGGGCCGCAGGTGCGCCGTGGTGCCATCGCGCAACACAACATCGGCCTCCCAATGAGCTGGATATGCCGAGGAAAGTTTACGATCCACCATAGGCTTATGTTAGCCACGCCAGTCGATCCATGCACGGATCGGTTCAGGCGTGGCCCGCAGCAATCAGGCCGCAGCAGATGAAGGGCGCAATCAGAGCAATGGCTCGCAAGAAGACTGAAGAGATTCCCGCAGATTTCGTGGAAAATATCGTCGACATCGACGTGACCAATGAAATGGAGTCTTCGTTCCTGGAGTATGCCTACTCCGTGATTTACTCCCGTGCCCTGCCCGACGCCCGTGACGGGCTGAAGCCGGTGCAGCGACGCATCCTGTTCCAGATGGCGCAAATGGGCTTGCGCCCGGACAAGGGCCACGTGAAGAGTGCCCGCGTGGTGGGCGAGGTGATGGGTAAGCTCCACCCGCACGGTGACGCGGCCATCTACGACGCCATGGTGCGTATGGCCCAGTCTTTCTCCCTGCGCTTGCCGCTGATCGATGGCCACGGCAACTTTGGTTCCTTGGACGATGGTCCGGCCGCGGCCCGTTACACCGAAACCCGATTGGCGGCCTCGGCCGTGGCGATGACTGCGAACCTCGATGAAGACGTGGTGCGCTTCGTACCGAACTACGACAATCAGTTCATGCAGCCCGAAGTGCTACCGGCGGCCTTCCCCAACCTACTGGTCAACGGCACCACTGGTATTGCGGTGGGTATGGCCACGAATATGGCCCCGCACAATCTGCGTGAGGTGATCGCCGCCGCCCGCCACCTTATCGAGAACCCCGAGGCCACCCTGGCCGAGCTGATGAAGTTTGTGCCGGGCCCCGATCTGCCCTCCGGCGGCACCATTGTGGGCCTCGACGGTATCAAGGATGCTTACGCGACCGGGCGCGGTGCCTTCCGCACCCGTGCCACCGTGGCGCTCGAGAAGGTTTCGGCGCGCAAGTCCGCCCTTGTGGTTACCGAGCTTCCCTACGGGGTCGGCCCCGAGAAGGTCATCGAAAAGATCAAGGACGGGGTGACCAACAAGAAGATCACCGGCATCTCGGATGTCGTGGATCTGACCGACCGCAGCCACGGTTTGAAGCTGGTCATTGAGCTGAAGAACGGCTTCAACCCCAATGCCGTGCTTGCCGGGCTGTATAAGTACACCCCGATGGAAGATTCCTTCGGCATCAACAACGTGGCGCTGGTCAACGGTCAGCCGCGCACCCTGGGGTTGCGCGAGCTGCTGCAGGTCTATGTGGATCACCGTCTCGAGGTGGTGCGTCGTCGTACCGAGTACCGTTTGAAGAAGCGCCAGGAACGCCTGCACCTGGTCGAGGGTCTCTTGATCGCAATCGTCGATATCGACGATGTCATTGCGATCATTCGGTCCTCGGAGCAGACCGCTGAGGCGCGCGAACGCCTGATGACCGTCTTCGACCTGTCCGAGGAACAGGCAAGTCACATTCTGGAACTTCGTTTGCGCCAGCTGACGAAGTATTCACGCATCGAACTCGAGGCCGAGGCAGAGCAGCTGCGGGCGGAAATCGCCGAACTGCTCGAGATTTTGGGCTCCGACGCGCGGCTTCGTCAGGTGGTGTCCGACGAGCTCGCCGAAATCTCCGAGACCTTTGGCACTGATCGGCGCACCAAGTTGAGCAAGTCCGCCGATCTGGCCGCGCTCAAGGGCACGGCCATGCCCGAACCGGTCGGCACGGGCAAGAAAGCAACCATGGCCATGGAGGTCGCCGACACTCCGTGCTGGGCCATGCTCTCGGCCACCGGTCAGATCGCTCGCACGCAGGACCGCACGGCCGTTGATTTCTCCGGTCCGCGGTTGAAACATGACATTCTTTCGTCGCAGGTGGCTACCAGTGCCCGCGGCGAAATCGGCGCGTTGACCTCCAAGGGACGCATCCTGAGGGTTTCGCTGATCGATGTGCCCGTGATCGCCGAACATCATGGTTTCCCACCCCTGGCCCAAGGTGTTCCGGTGGCCGAGTTCTTGCGCCTGCCCAAGGATGAAAAGGCCATCGCTCTCGTGCCGCTGAATCGGGTGCTCGCCCTTGGCACCGCTCAGGGCGTGGTCAAACGGGTCAACCCCGAGTACCCGCTGAACCGCGATGAGTTCGAGGCGATTACCCTCAAGGACGGCGATACCGTCCTCGGTGCTGCTCCGGCCGACGATGACGATGAGCTCGTATTCATCTCCCGCGGCGCCCAGCTCCTGCGTTTCGCGGCGTCCGCGGTGCGCCCTCAGGGCCGCACCGGTCGCGGTATGGCCGGTATCAAACTGGCCGAAAACGACACCGCGATCTTCTTTGGTGTGGTGCCGTCCGGTGCACAGGACGCGGTGGTGGCCACGGTCGCGGCCGGTGCCCAGTCGCTGCCGGGCACCTCAGGGCAGTCGGTCAAACTCAGCCACTTTGACGAGTTCCCGGCCAAGGGACGTGCCACCGCCGGTGTGCGGGCGCAGCGTTTCGTCAAGGGTGAAGATCATCTGCAGCTGGGCTTTGCCGGCCTCGGACCGGCACGTGCCTCCTCGCCTGCCGGCGTGGTCCGTGCGCTACCGACCGAGTTTGCCAAGCGTGACGGTTCCGGGGCGCCGCTGGCGCACAGCATCGGCTTGATCGGCGGCAGTCTGGAACAACCCGGAGACAACGGCGCGCCTGCGGCGGCGTCGGCTCAGCCGGCGACCCCCGCCGAGGCTCCGGCCGAGACCCCGTCTCGTCCCACTGTGCAACTAGGCGAGGACACCTTGCCCTTCGACGACGGTGGCGTGCTGCTCTAGCCTAGGAAGCACGATGCGTCCGGGGCAGCTAGCGGCCAAGGACGCATCGTGCGTGATAAGCACGACGGTGCGTCCGGCGAGCGCGGTCCGCAGGCTCTGCATCAGCTCGGCTGATTCATCCGTTCCGAGGTGGGCGGTGGGTTCATCGAGCAGGATCACTTGGCCGCCACCGAGCAGTGCGCGGGCCACCGCCAACTTACAACGTTGACCGCCGGAGAGGTTATGGCCCGAACTGCCGATTCGGGTGTCCAACCCGTGTGGCTGCTCGGCTAACCAGCGCTCGAGTCCGACGGCCCGTAGAGTCTGGCGCAGAGTGTCGTCGCTGGGCAGTTCTCCACGTACCCCCAAGAGCAGGTTGCGGCGCACCGTGGAATCAAACAGGTGTGCCTCCTGGGGACACCAAGCCACCGGCAGCAGGCCCTCCGGCGCAGCCACCGCCCCTCCCTGCGCGTCAAGCAGGGTGAGGGTGCCGTCGCTAGGTTTCAACGCCCCGAGTAACGCGGCCATCAGGGTGGATTTTCCGGCGCCCGACGGTCCGGTGATCGAGGTCCACTGGCCCGGTTCGATACGCGCGTTGAGCCCTTGGACGATTACCCAGTCGGTTTGGTAGCTCAGGTTCAGGTCGGTCAGTTCGTAGCCGTGCACGTCGGGCACCTCGGATTCGCTCGCGAGCTGTGATTGTGGGGCGTTCAACCCTTGTGCGCTCATCCGGTCGGTGGCTGTGCGCAGGGCCGCGAAGTTCTGCACCGCGCTCATGGCCCCACCGGCCGGGTCGGCCAGCGCGAGGGCGAGCAGTACGGCCAAGGCCGTTTGGGCGGCGTCTACCTGGCTGGTGGCGATAACGTGCACGGCCAGCAACGCGCAAGATAGTCCGGCGAGCGCTGGCCCAATCCCCTGCCCCCAGGCTTGGCGGCGTATCCGTGCGGTGTTTTGGCTTTCGGCCTGTGCCAAGTGCCCTAGCTTGTCATCCAAGCGGTTGTAGGCGCGTAGGGCGAACCGGTGCCGTAGCAAGCTCATGGTCTGCTCGCTCACACGTACCCGATGCAAGTTGGCCTCGGCCAGTTGTTTGCCTTCGATGGCTCGTACCCCGAGTGCCAGCGGTCCGCCGAGCACGAGCAGGAGAACCAGTGCCGCCATCCCAAAGCTCGGCTGGATCAGCCATAGCGCAACACAGGCCGCCAGCATGGTCAGCGCGGCGGTAATGGGAGGGAAAATGACCCGGGCGAGCAGATCGCGCAGTTGGTCGACCTCGGCCAGCAGGTAGCGCAACACCTTGTTGCCCCGTCCCATCAGTCCCCAACGTGCCGGATCGCTCACCATGGCGTTCCAGATCTTCTCGCGCAGGGCGGTGGCATATCGCAGCACCGCATCGTGAACCGCGAGTTGTTCGAGGTAACGGAACACTGCCCGGCCGATCCCCAGGGTGCGTACGGCCACAAAGGCAACCGTCAAATGCAGGATGGCCGGCTGGTAGCTGGCCTGCACGATCAGCCACCCGCTGAGCGCAGCCAGCGCGGTGGCACAGAGCAAGGACAGCGCCCCATACCCGATGGCCTTACGGGCCGATGGGAAGGTGCGAAGCAGTTCGCGGCTCGGGCGCCACGTTGGTCGCTTGGATGCTGCGGTGGCCTGAGTCGGCGCCGACATCTCGCCGGCCGTGTGCTGGGGTTCGGTATCGCTCGCCGCTTCGGTTCGTTGTTGGGATCGGCTGACCGCGGCCTGCGTGCCACCTAGTAGCGGATCGTGGCTGGCCAGCAGCACCGCGCAGTCCGCGGGCAATTCCTCGAGTAGTTCGCGTACAACCCGGGCGTTCTCGCTGTCCAGATGCGCGGTCGGCTCATCGGCGAGCAACAGGCGCACGGTGGGATCGCTGTGCACCGCCAAGCATGCGCGGGCGACTTCGAGACGACGTAACTCCCCCGGTGAGTATCCGGCGATCGGCGCATCGAGCAAGGGAGCCAGTCCCAGCCGCTGGCACATCTCGCCAATCTGCGTTTCACTGGCCTGCGAGGCGTCGAGCATTAGCTGGTGTCGACCGGTGGGCTCACTAAATTGCGGATGCTGGCTGATCACCGCAGGATTGGTGCCGAGGGTGATCCGTCCGCTAAGAAGCTGCGGTGCAAAGGCCGCGGGCCCAAGCCGGCTTTCGGCGATGGCCGTGAGCAGGGTTGATTTCCCGGTACCGCTGGGGGTGTCCAACAGCTGGCGCTGCCCGAAGTGAAGCCGTAGCGAATAGTTCCGATACACCGGTTCGTGCCCTGGGTAGCAAAGGGTCAGTGCCTGTACCTGAAGTGCGCTATCGTCCTTCGGCTCGGATTGCTCCTGCGCGTCGGCTGGCGCCTTCGAAGTGGGGTGGAAATTCTGTAACCGGTCATAGGCGGCTAATCCTTCATCGGCGGCGTGGTAGGCCGATCCCACTTCGCGTAGCGAGCCAAAGACCTCCGGGGCCAGAATCAAAATGATAAGCCCGGCCGAAAGCTCCATGTCGCCACCGACTAGGCGCACACCGATGGTGACCGCTAGGACCGCCACCGATAGCGTGGAGATCAGCTCCAGCCAGAAACTCGACATGAATACGGTGCGCAGGTTCGCCATCGTTGCCTGCCGGTACCGGTCAGAGGCTCGGGCCATGGCGTTGCCATGCTCTCGGGCTCGCCCCAAACCTATGAGCGCCGGTAGCCCCAAGGCCAACTCGTAGAGTTGCTTCGACAGCGCGTCGAGGCTCTGTTGCGAGTCACGGATCGTATCTTGGGTGTGCAGGCCAATGAGCGCCATGAACAGGGGAACAAGCGGAATGGTCAGCGCTAGAATCAGCGCGCTGAGCCAATCCACGTACAACGTGTAGGCGCCCAGTAGCACCGGAAGCACGGCCGCCGAAGTGAACGCCGGAATGAACTTGCCGAAGTAGTCGTCGAGCTTGTCGATCCCGTGGCTGGCTAAGGTCGCGGTACCGGGCACCGAGAAATCATCCTCATCCACCCCGATCACCGGACGTCTGGCGGCGGTGCGTAACAGCTGGGCGCGCAGCCGCTCCTTGGCCCCGCTGCCCAGTCGGCGCGAGGCCAAGGACAATCCCCAGGCCGCGATGGCACGCAGCAACGCGCCGGCGACGGCAAGATACAGGTAACTGCCCGCTGGCTGGCTCTCCCCTGCCAGCCCGGCAAGCCACCGGCCCAATCCGGTAGCCAGAAGGATCAGACCGGCGGCCTTGAGCACACTGAAGGCCGCCAAGGCGGCCAGCTGGGCGCGCGTCATCAGTGCACTGGGGAGAAAGCGCGGTGATCTCATCTGTTGTGCCTTTCGAAATACGGAGTGGGCGCGGTCGCCTAGTCGACTACCGAGAGCACCGCATGGGGCTCGGGGATATGTTCTTCGCGCAAACGCTTGCGGAACACCCAGTAGGTCCACGCTTGGTAGGCCAATACGAGTGGGACACCGAATGCGGCCACCACGCTCATCAGTTGCAGGGTACTGGTCGTGCTTGAAGCATTGTGCACGGTGAGGTTGAAAGCGGCATCCAGGCTCGAGGGCAACACCACCGGGTAGGCGGCGGTGAAGATCGCCGCGACCCCACCGAGCAACATGAGCCCTAGGCCAAGGAAGGCGAGCTTCTCACGGCCGGCCTTGGCGAACAGCCAGGAACACAGCAGCGCCCCCACGGCCAGCGCGGTCAGCGCCCATGCCGCCACCGACGAACTACGGCTGACCACGATCAGCACCCAGCCCAGCAACGGCAGAACGGCTGGCAGTACGAGCCGGGTGAACCGTCGGTTGGCTGCGTGACGGATGGGTCCATCGGTTTTCAATGCGAGGAAAGCCAAGGCGTGAATCAGGCAGAAGAGCACCACCGCAAGGCCGCCGAGTAGCGCGTACCCGTTGAGCCAGGCGAAGGCCCCACCGACTCGGTCGCCATTGGCGTCCAGGGGTAAACCGGTGGTGGTCAGTGCCAGCATGGCGCCCACCCCGAAAGCCGCGACCAAGGACCCCAGTCCAAGTGCGAGGTCCCAGAGCCGACGAGTCACCAGGGTGGTCGCCTTCCCGCGGTACTCAAAGGCGACGGCGCGGAAGATCAAGGCTAGGAGCACCAGCACCAGCGGTATGTAGAGGGCCGAGAAGAGCGAGGCGTACCAGTGTGGGAACGCCGCGAAAGTGGCGCCGCCCGCAGTCAATAACCAGACCTCGTTTCCGTCCCAGACGGGCCCGATGGTGTTCAGCAGCACGCGCTTACGTTTTTCATCGGCGCGCCCGAGCCCGATCAGCATGCCAACGCCCAGATCGAAGCCTTCAAGGAATAAATATCCGCACCAGAGTACGGCGATCAGAATAAACCACAGCGTGGGAAGCCAGTCCATGAGTCGTTCCTCTGCTTCCTAGTAGGCGAAGGCGAGCACGTCGCCGTCATCGGATGGATCGTGATCATCATTCGGATGCCGCTTGTCATCCTTGGTGAGCTCGGGCATCGCCGAACCAACCCCGCCACGGATGTAGCGGGTCAACAACACAAGCTCGACCACCAGCAGCACCCCATACACCAGGGTTAGTGCGATCAGCGAGAAGAGCATCTCGCCGGCGCTCACCGAAGGCGAAACGGCCGCGGCGGTGTACATGAAGACTTGGTCAACACCGCCCATTTGCGGGTTCGGGGCCACCACGAAGGGTTGCCGTCCCAGCTCGGTAAAGATCCACCCGAAGGAGTTGGCGCCAAAGGGTGCGGCTATGCCCAGCAGGGCCAGACGGGAGAGCCACTTATTCGCTGGAACGGTCCCCTTACGGGTCAGCCATAACGCAACACCGGCGGCCACCGCGGAGAGCCCGCCGAGGGTGATCATCAGTCGGAAGCCCCAATAGGTCACTTCCATGACCGGCACGTAGTTAATTTCCTGCCCGGCATGCTCACCGTAGCCCGGCTCATTCGGGTAGTGCGTGCCGTACTTCTGTTGGTACTCCGGGATCAGGGTGTTCACGCCCTTGACCGGGGTGTCGAAGTCCCCATTGGCCAGGAACGATAGCAAGCCGGGCAGTTCGAAGACGAAGGCGATGTCGTCGCAGCCTGTGGCGCCGCTCTTGGAAATATCACCGATGGTCAACACTGAGAAGCCAGTTCCGTCGTGACAGGCTGCCTCGGCTGCGGCCATCTTCATCGGCTGCTGCTCGAACATCAGTTTGGCCTGCTCGTGGCCGGAGAAAGCGACACCGGTGAACGACACCAGGGCGACAACGGCGCCGACGCGTAGGGAGGTCAGCCAGACTTTATGGTCCGTTTTGTCGCGGTTCCGCCCCTTGCTCAGGTCTTCGCCGACGATCACCTTGCCATCGGCGCCGACGGTATCAATGCCATCGCGCCGCCGCCGGTAGAGGTGAAACCACGAAATCCCCAGCAGGAAGCCGCCGGCCACTGCGAAGGCGCCGAAGATCGTGTGCGGGAAGGTGACCAGCGCCGTATTGTTGGTAAATACGGCCCAAGGGTCGGTCATCACTGCGCGTCCGTTGATGATCTCGGTACCCACCGGATGCTGCATCCATGAGTTGGCTACAAGAATGAAGTAGGCCGAAAGGATGCTGGCCAGTGCCGCTAACCAGATGGTGGCAAGGTGAAGTTTCGCGGGAAGTTTCTTCCACCCGAAGATCCACAAACCCAGGAAGGTGGACTCGACAAAGAAGGCTAGTAGCGCTTCCATGGCCAGCGGGGCGCCGAAGACGTCCCCGACGAACCGACTGTATTCGCTCCAGGCCATGCCGAACTGAAATTCCTGGACGATGCCGGTGGCCACGCCCATCACGAAGTTAATGAGGAACAGCTTGCCCCAAAATTTGGTCATGCGCAGCCAATGCTCATTGCCGGTACGCAACCAGACGGATTGTAGTACCGCGACGGTCAGCCCGAGGCCAATCGTCAACGGCACCATTAGGAAGTGGTAAACGGTTGTGATGCCAAATTGCCAGCGGGCAATCTCCAAGGGGTCCATTTGTTCCTCACCTTCATGGTGCTCGAACCTGAAGTTTCTACGAGCTGTAGAAATCTGCTCAATACCCACCATACCAATTTCGACAACGTGTAGAAATCCCTTGAGCGATGATTCCCGTTTCAAGTCAGCGTGCGGTACGACACAGGGCTCGACACTTTTACGCCATGTAGAAAAATTCGCTCAGCGGCTATACACTTAAAGCCCCATGCGGGTAACGCGCCGAAACATCGGCCCATCCCGTGCACGATCGACAACATAGTGAGGTAGGACCTGGTGGCCAGTCTTGGCGATCTGGAACGATCCGTAATGGATCTCCTCTGGGACTCAGCAGAACCGTTGACCGCGAACGACCTTCGCGACGAGCTAGCCGCTAACGCCGGCGCTTCCAAGGAGCTCGCCGTCACCACCGTACTGACGGTGCTGGCGCGCTTGGAGAAAAAGGGACTGGTCGAGCGTGAGCGCTCCACCCGCCCACATCGCTACACGGCGTCATCTTCCCGTGAGGATCACACCGTCGAACTGCTCAACGAAGCCCTGGGCAATGCACAGGACCGCGAGGCAGTACTTGCACGCTTTATCGGCGGCATTTCCCCCGACGAAGCCGCCGCGCTGCGTGCTATCTTGGATTCACCAAAATCCGCTTAATTCTTCCGTAGAACTCGAGGTATGAGTGCTTCTGACCTCATATTTCCTAGCGGCGTTGGCTGTGGTACTTGCATGGCCGACGCCGTTAGCTTTGGCGCGCGCAAAATGGCCAGCCAGGGCCCCGGTGCAGGCCGTGCTCCTCTGGCAGGCAATCGCACTGGCCGGTGGGCTTTCGATGATCGGCTCCATGCTGGTCTGGGGGCTCTCCCCGCTGGGCGATGACCTGATTACTGCCCTCGGCCGCGGGGTGAAACTCGTACTGGGCGCACCAGATGTGCCTTACCCGGGAATCGTTCACCTCTTTGCCCTGAGCGCCGCCGCTCTCTTCGGGTTTCACCTGGTCCTCACCCTGATCCGCGCCACCTGGCGCATCTCGCGCCAGCGGGCCAAACACCGCCATTTATTGGGGTTGCTCAGCAACCCCGCCGCTTCCGGCCCCGATACTTTAGTCCTGGATCATGACACGCCGGTAGCCTACTGCGTGCCGGGTTTGAACCGCTCGGTCACCGTATTGTCGCAAGGACTACTCGACCAGCTGACGGCGGATGAACAACGCGCCGTCCTGGCCCATGAGCGCTCCCATCTCGATCAGCGACATGATCTACTGATTCTGGCCTTCACCGCCTGGCATGAAGCTCTCCCGTGGCTTCCGACCTCCAAACTGGCCCTAGACGCCGTGCGCCAACTGGTCGAAATGCTCGCCGATGATCGGGCGCTGACTCAGGTCACCCGCCCAACCCTGCTGCGGGCCATCGTGGCAGCATCATCCTCGGCCGGAAGCCCTCCAGCTAAACCGCAGCCCTCGGCCACTGCAGGTGGGCAGTTAGCCAATCCGCTCGAAGGAACCCCGGACGGTGAGCTGTCGGCCCGCCGCATCCAGCGTCTACTCACGGCCGAACCACCGCTGAAACGCAGTGCCGAAGCGCTGATCTTTGTTGGCACAGTCTTGTTGTTGGTCTGCCCCACGGTGCTACTAATTGCTCCACGCCTACTGGACCCCAATAGTTAAACTCTCAGGCCGCCGGCGTCGCTCCCCGCGGGGAGGACGTCGGCGGCCTGTCGATATCTAGGCTACGGGCGCACTAGACGTCGATGCGTTCCAGCTCGACGTTCTCAGCCCCGTCAATAATGAATTTCTTGCGCGGGGCCACATCCGAGCCCATCAGCAGATCGAAGACCTCTTCGGCCGCCTGCGCATGTTCAATGCCTACACGGCGCAACATACGGTGACGTGGGTCCATGGTGGTTTCGGCCAATTGGCCCGCGTCCATTTCGCCCAGACCCTTGTAGCGCTGAATCGGCTCCTTGTACTTTCGCCCCTCGGCTTCCAACTTAGCCAGCAGCCGGTTCATCTCCTGCTCCGAATAGGTGTACACCACCTCATTGGCCTTTGAACCGGGGTTGATGATCTCAATACGATGCAGCGGCGGGACGGCGGCGTACACCCGCCCCTCTTCGACCATCGGGCGCATGTAGCGGTAGAACAGGGTGAGCAGCAGGGTGCGAATATGCGCCCCGTCCACGTCGGCATCGGTCATCAAGATGACCTTGCCGTAGCGTGCCTGATTTATGTCGAAGGTGCGTCCCGACCCCGCGCCGATGACCTGAATCATCGAAGCGCACTCGGCGTTCGAGAGCATGTCGGAGATGGAGGCCTTCTGGACGTTGAGGATCTTACCGCGAATCGGCAACAGGGCCTGGAACTCACTAGAACGCGCCAGCCGGGCAGTACCCAAGGCGCTATCTCCCTCGACGATGAAGAGCTCGGAACGTTCGACCTCTTTGCTACGGCAGTCGAGCAGTTTCGCCGGCATTGACGAGGACTCCAGAGCGGTCTTTCGGCGCTGGGTTTCCTTGTGCATGCGAGCCGAAACGCGCGTCTTCATCTCGTTGACCACCTTTTCCAGCAAGGTGGTGGCCATGGCCTTGTCATTACGCTTGGTGCTGTTCAACCGCTCGCTCAGGCCCTTGTCGAGGACCTTGGAGACGATCTGCTTGACCTGCGGCGTACCAAGTACTTCCTTGGTTTGACCTTCGAACTGCGGCTCGGCCAGCCGGACGGTGACCACTGCGGTCAGCCCGGCCATTACGTCTTCCTTTTCCAGCTTGTCTTTAGGGCCGTACTTGAGCTTGCGGGCGTTGCTTTCGACGGCTTTGCGAATGGTCTTGAGCAGGGACTGCTCGAAACCGGACAGGTGGGTTCCGCCCTTGGGGGTGGCGATGATGTTTACAAAAGTTCGGATGCTCGTGTCGTACCCGATGCCCCATCGCATGGCGAGGTCGACCTCGCAGACACGCTGAACATCCTGAATATGGCTGCGCCCGTTGTCATCGAAGACCGGAACCTTCTCGTGGAAGGTTCCGCTTCCTTGAATGCGCCAGATATCGGTCACTGCCGAATCGTTAGCTAAGTAGTCGACAAACTCGCTAATCCCACCATCGTGGTGGAAGACCTCTTCATGCGGCCCCTGCTCCCCTGGGGTCCCTGCCACGCCTCGCTCGTCGCGCAATACGATACGCAACCCGGGAACCAAGAATGAGGTCTGCCGCGCGCGGTTTTGCAGGTCTTCGTAGGAGAACTTCGAATCGGGTGTAAAGATGTGGGTGTCGGCCCAGTACCGGATGCGGGTACCGGTGACCCCGCGCTTGGCCTTGCCAATAACTTCGGGGGCAGTGGCCTGCTCGAAGGGGGTGAAGGGTGCGTCGGCCTTCGGTTTCCCCCGGTCGGTGAAGCGGCCCGGCTCGCCGCGCCGGAATTGCATGGAATAGGTCTTGCCGCCACGATCCACTTCAACATCTAATCGCGCCGAAAGTGCGTTGACCACAGAGGCACCCACGCCATGCAGACCACCGGATGCGTTATAGGAGCCGCCGCCGAACTTGCCACCGGCATGGAGCTTGGTAAAGACCACTTCCAGGCCGGAGAGGCCCGTGCGTGGTTCAATGTCCACCGGAATACCGCGTCCATCATCACGGACCTCGACGGAACCATCGGCGTAGAGCACCACGGTAATGGACTGCCCGAATCCGCCGAGCGCCTCATCGACGGAGTTATCGATGATCTCCCAGAGGCAGTGCATGAGGCCACGAGAATCCGTGGAGCCGATGTACATGCCCGGGCGCTTGCGTACTGCCTCGAGCCCTTCGAGCACCGATAGGTGTCGGGCACTGTAATTTTCGCCTGCGGCCACGATCGAACTAACTCCTGTACTGCCTAGATGAGATCGAACGAATCTATTCTAATCGTTCACGTGTTCGAACCGTGGAGGCTGCGCCGTCCGCGGCACTGCGCACTGGTGTTATCCACATTCTCTACGCGGTGAGCGAAAGCAGGGCCAAATCGGCATAAAGTCTCAGCCATTACTGGTTGTATAGATTAACCATCGATTTAGGGAGGTTGGCAATGACTACTCAAACTGTGAGCCGAGAGCTCAATGCCCTTGACCGCTGTGACCGTTGCGGCGCCCAGGCGTACGTCAAGGCCGTGCTGGCCTCCACCGGTGGCGAACTGTTGTTCTGCGCACACCACGCGCGTGCCGTAGAGCCCAAGCTTCGCCCGCTGACCTCGCTCTGGCAGGACGAATCAGCGCGCTTGTACGAGAAGCCGAAGGTTGACGCCGACTAGTCTCGGCGCGACCTCGCGGCCAACTAAGGGCAGTTCCTATGCGGAACTGCCCTTAGTCTTTAACAAGACTTGTGGTACGCGGGAGACCAAACACCGGTGGGGTGGAAACGAATGCACTCGTTCCCACCCCACCGGTGTTTAATTCTGTCTTTAGTCGAGGTAATCGCGAAGTACCTGCGAACGCGACGGGTGACGCAGTTTCGACATGGTCTTCGACTCGATCTGGCGAATACGCTCGCGGGTGACCCCGTAAACCTTACCGATTTCGTCTAAAGTCTTCGGCTGGCCATCGGTCAGACCGAAGCGCATTGCCACAACACCCGCCTCACGCTCGGAGAGGGTATCAAGCACCGAGTGCAACTGCTCCTGCAACAGCGTGAAGGACACGGCATCGGCTGGAACGACAGCTTCGGAGTCTTCGATCAGGTCACCGAACTCTGAATCTCCGTCTTCACCCAGCGGGGTGTGCAGGGAGATTGGCTCACGACCGTATTTCTGAACTTCGACCACCTTTTCAGGGGTCATGTCCAGTTCCTTGGCCAGCTCTTCTGGGGTTGGTTCACGCCCCAGGTCCTGCAACATCTGGCGCTGCACACGGGCGAGCTTGTTGATGACTTCGACCATGTGCACCGGGATACGTATGGTACGGGCCTGGTCAGCCATTGCACGAGTAATTGCCTGGCGAATCCACCAGGTGGCGTAGGTCGAGAACTTAAAGCCCTTGGTGTAGTCGAACTTCTCCACCGCACGGATCAGACCCAAGTTGCCTTCCTGGATCAGGTCCAGGAACAGCATGCCACGGCCGGTGTAGCGCTTTGCCAGCGAAACGACCAGTCGAAGGTTTGCTTCCAGCAGGTGGTTCTTGGCGATCTTTCCGTCGTGGATGATCTGCTCGTAATCCCAACGTAGACGCTGCTCCATGGAGCCGTCGTCCTTAGCCAGCTTATCCGCGGCAAACAAGCCAGCTTCAATGCGTAGCGCGAGGTCAACTTCCTGCTCAGCGTTCAGCAGTGCAACCTTACCGATCTGCTTCAAGTAGTCCTTGACCGGGTCCGCGGTTGCACCGGCGACCAGCACCTGCTGCTGCGGCGCGTCATCATCTGCGGTGGACAGCGTGAATCCCTTGGACTCGGGTTCGCTGGCCTCGGCCTCCTTGACGGCGGCTTCGTCCGGCTCCACCTCGGTGTCATCGTTGAATTCGCCGGCGTCGGTGGTCTCCCCTTCCGGCTCCACAGACTTAGTCTCGGCCGTCTTGGCCTTGCTCACACGCTTCTTCGCGGCAGGCTTGGTTACCTTCTCCTCGGCCTCCCCCGAAGTCTCGGCGGCTGCTTTACGATTAGCGTTCGTCTCAGAAGATGACACGAAAAACCTTTCTCACGATGCGTTCCGGATGCACCTACCGGCAACACCACTATGACCCTGTCAAGTCCGAGGGCCTTCGCCGAAGCGACTGCCGAGGGGGCACACTGTCTATCCAACGTGCCCACCCCTCGTTTTGTTCCATGCGATGCACTGCACGGGCACAAAACGGATCGAACCTAACCGGGTCTGTTGAACCATTATCCACGAATCAGGTCCGCGGCACCACTTGGCCCCAAGCGCAGCGTTGCGCACCGGCACCGGAGCTACTCGTGTACGGCCCTCCACGCATGTTTCGGGTCGACCGCCCATTGCGGCATGAGTCCGCGTGTGACCATGTCCCGGAGCAGCTTAGCCAGCCGGTAATTTGGAGATTCCTCCAGCACTGATTTGAGCAAGGTTATGGCCAAGCTTCCGCGTCCGCGAGCCCATTCAATCCATGCCAAAATGCACAACAGGGCGCTATGGTGTTCGCCCTGCGCGACCCCCAACAAGTCTCGGCAGAGATGCCACAGCCGGTCCACCCCTTCCCATTGTGGGTAGCGCTCCCCCTTGCCCAGTAAATAATCGGCCATATCCGACACTTCCGGGCCCTCGCGCCCGAGCGCGAGTTGCCGGATCAGATTGACCGCCCGCTCGGATCCGACACCAGCTAAGTAGGGCAACACATCTCGTACCAGCCGCGCGCTAAGGCCCCCAAGCAGTCTGGCGCACAGCATGTGATCTTGGCGCATGAGGGTACTTGCAACCGAAGCGGGGTGGCTCAGAACGTGGGCCCAAGCGTCAAGGGAATCGAAGATATCCTCACACTCGGGTGCCGCCGCTAGCGCCCGGATGCTGGCTGCTTGAGGCCAGGGGCTAATCCCACCCCCGTCCCACGGGGTGGCTAATGGAGCCGAGCCAGCCACAACCAACGCTGCATTGGTGGCATTGTCCCTGAGGTCACCGAGCGCAAAACTTTCGCTGCCAGACGGGGCCAGATAGTCCCAACCCCACTTCTCACCGATGCACCAGCCACGGTGTGTGAACAGTCCTCGCTGCTCGAGGCAATTGACGGCGTTGCGAAAGAGGCTCACATAAGGGGCTTCGGTGCTTGCGGCGTCGAGCCCCTCGGCGTAAAAGACAATGATGACCGATTCGACGGTGGAGAGTTTCCCGATGAGTTCGGCGACCTGTCCGAGCCAGCGCTCATGTTCTGGGCTTTCGCGCTCGACGGGCAGATCTACGCGTAGTGTCGCTTCGAGTTTCCGGCCGGTCAGAAGCAGGAATACCGCCGAGCGGTGCGGCAGAAAACCCAAAGCGTGAGGGATATAGGCGAGCACGTCATCGCATTCGCTGAGGGACAGGGGCTGGCGTTCTGGAGTTGTTGTCATGCACCCCAGCGTCACCTCGGCGTCCGGCCGCTAGGTCCTCGTGCCGACGAACTGTTGACGACTTAGCGTGTGGCACCTTGGGCACGTGCTTCGCGCGCCACCTGTTCGCGGGCCTTGCGGCGATTGCGCACCATGAACACCACGCCAATCACCGCGATGACCAGTTGAAGGCTTAGCGCCACCCGGAAGGCATCGAGGTTATACAGCGAGGTGCCGGGAGCATCGTTGAGGTGAAGCCAGTCCATAATCAACCCAATGAGGTAGATAGTAAGGAAGCCTCCGAAGAAGCCACCGGTATTCACCACACCGGTAGCGGTTCCCATCAGGTGCGGCGGGTTAAAGGTGCGGGCAAAGTCGAAGGCGATCACCGAAGCTGGACCACCGGCCGCCACAGCCACCATCAACACGATCAACAACCACAGCGGGGCCTGCCCCGGCCACAGCAGCACCACGGACCAGCTCAAGATCATGAGGAACACGACGGTCAGCGCGAAATTCGAGCGACGTTGCGGGTAGCGGGCCGTCAACGCCCCCAGAATCGGACCGAATACGATCGCCACCACCACGAACACCGACATCACCGACGAGGCCAGCGCATCATCTAGCCCTTGACCCTCGACCAGGAATGGGTAGCCCCAGCTGAGCATGAACACATTACACATGAAGGCGGTGGTGAAGTGGGTCCAGAATCCCAACTTCGTGCCCGGTTGCCGCCAGGCCAGCGACAGGCCTTGCCAGGCCCGTAAACGCTCGGTCGACCCCTTGTGACTAAAGTCCTGACCATTGCGCACGAAGGCGATAGTGGTCAGGAACGTTGCAAGGGCCAGTCCTGACATGATGGAAAAGGCCGGAGTCCACCCGAGTGCAACTAGTAGCGCGTGAAAAGGGATCAGGCTAACTAGCTGTCCGAGCTGCCCGAAGGTGCCGGTTAACTGAGTGAGCAACGGAATACGATTACTGGAAAACCACATTGGCAGTAGCCGGAGTACCGACACGAAAACCATCGCGTCGCCGGCGCCGACGAAGATACGCCCGGTCAAGCCCAGACCAACGCCTTCGGCGACCGCCAGCATGCCCTGGCCTAGGGCCATGATTGCCGCACCACAGGTAATCAGGAGCCGCGGGCCGAAACGGTCAAGGGCAAGACCCACCGGCACCTGTGCGCCGGCATAGACGATCAACTGGACTACCGAGAATGCGGCCAGCACCTGGGCGCTGGCCGTGAAGCGTTCCGTGGCCTCAATCCCGGCGACTCCGAAACTCGTGCGCTGGGCAACTGCGGATAAATAGGTGAGCACTGCGGCGACGAAAACTACCCACGAACGCGCCGAGTTGAGTTTAATCGTGTTCACGATTCGGGTGATTCCCCTGCCTCACGTTGATGTGCCGCGTCCAGCCACGGGCCGGTGTCCCCAAGCGAGGCCAAGAAGTCTTCGGCACGTGCCCCGAGCTGCTCGGCGTCGGGCAGATCCTGATCGACATCCACCAGCAAGGAACGCTGTTCATGCTGGTGCGCATGCGCATCGAACCGCGCCTCGAAGCCATCGACCATCTGCTTGACGTCTTCGCTGCTGGCTAGCTGTTCGGCCAACTGGCCCTCAACCAGACGGGCCGCTTCACGCAATTTTTCGGTGGGCAAGGCCAGTTTCAGGGCCGCGCCCAGGTATTCCAGACCCGCCACGGCAACGGCCGGGTACTCCGATTCGGAGAGGTAGTGCGGAGTATGTAGCGAGTAGCCGACCACGTCCCGCTGCTGATCGTTGAGACGAATCTCGAGCAGCGCGGTAACACTTGCCGGCGTTTCGGCGGTGGGCGACCAGGTCGAAATGTTCTCGATCAGATCTTGGCGGTTGCCATGAGCCGTCACTCCGATGGGCCGGGTATGCGGCACCGGCATCGGCAGCGAAACCGCCGAGGTCGTCAGCGGTACGTTATAGGCATCAACGAAGCGGCATAGTTCACTAACGAACCGCTCCCACCGCAAATCGGGTTCGACGCCGGTGAGGAACCAAAACTTCCGCCCCAGTTCGTCAGTGAGCAGATAGATGTCGATGCCCGGGGCCTGATAGCCGGCAAAGTGGTCGGCCACGAAAGTCACACGCGGGCGTTGGGCGCTGTAGCAAACCAGCTCATCGGCATCGAAACGCGCGAACAATTCGGCATCTAAAGCGGTTAGCAGTCCATTGCTCAACTGCGCATGCAGATGACCGGCATCCGAGGCGCCCTTGAGCGAAATCAGCATGCCCAGTCCCTGCAGCTCAGGATCGTCGACGCGCTCGCCGACCAGTTCCAGTAGACGCTCCTGCGACATTTGGCTCCTTCCCTCTGCACGGCCTCGAGCCGGGCAAGGTGCCACCGGCTCGAAGGTTCCAAAGAACCATTCTATCCCCGCGGGTACTTTGCTCACTGTGAACTAGGGCACCGTACGCTCCGACCTCGACTACGATCAGTACCGGAGTACATACCGCCCGCTTGGTCGCATCACCGACCACTTTGGCGGGTGCACGCCCCAACCCTACAAAGGCATAGTAAGGAATGATTTTGTGATCAACTCCAACGATCTGAAGTTGACTGTCATCGGCACCGACATCAGCCGTCAGGGCAGCGACGCCCTCGTGCTGGGCTTGTTCAAGCAGGAGAACGGCGTGGCAATCGCCGCATCTCCGTTCAGCGCCGAAATGACCCGCGCCGTGGAAGCTTCACTGGCTAGCATCAACGCCACCGGCAAGGCCGACGAGTTGTTGCTGCTCCCGCCGGTGGCCGAAACCAAGGCCAAGGTTATGGCATTCACCGGCCTTGGCGTCGCCGATGACGCCTCGTTGGACGACGAACTGCTCCGCCGTGCGGCAGGTTCGGCCGCACGCCAGTTGAGCAATGTGAGCACCGCGGTGTTCAGCCTGCCGGCCGAGACCACCGCACGCGTGTCCGCGGTGGCCGAAGGTATCGCGCTCGGCGCCTACCGCTACGAGAACTACCGGGCGGCTTCCAAGAGCAGCAAGCCAACCCTGTCCGAAGCACAGATCGCCACCGAACGCTCAGCGGATAAGGACCTCGTTGAGGTGCTCAAGCATGCCGCAGCCATCGGCCGCGCCGTGCGCGGTACCCGCGACCTGATCAACGCACCGGCCAATGAGCTGTACCCGGAATCTTTCGCCTCGGCGGTGAAGGAGTACGCCAAGTCCTTGCCCCTGAAGGTCACGGTGTACGACGAGAAGAAGCTGGCCAAGGACGGTTTCGGCGGCCTGCTCGGGGTCGGTGGCGGCTCTAATCGCCCACCGCGCCTGGTCAAGGTCGAATACGCACCGGCCAAGGCGGCCAAGCACCTAGCTTTGGTCGGCAAGGGCATCACCTTTGACACCGGTGGCATCTCCATCAAGCCTGCCTCGGGAATGCACGCCATGAAGTCAGATATGTCTGGCGCCGCGGCGGTCTTCCAGAGTATCTGCGCCGTTGCCGAACTGGGCCTGGACGTCAAGGTCACCGCATGGCTGTGCCTGGCCGAGAATATGCCCGGCGGCAAGGCCACCCGCCCCGGCGATGTCATCACCATGTATGGCGGCAAGACCGTCGAGGTGCTCAACACCGATGCCGAGGGACGCCTGGTCATGGGCGACGGCTTGGTAGCTGCCAGCGAGGAGCACCCCGATGTGGTGATCGACATCGCCACGCTCACCGGCGCCCAGATGCTCGCCCTTGGTCTTCGGACCGCCGGCGTGATGGGCACCGAATCCGTGCGCGATGCGCTCATCGAGGCGTCGAATACCGTGGGCGAACTTGCGTGGCCTATGCCAATTCCTGAGCAGCTGCGCCCGAGCCTGGACTCGGAGGTCGCCGATCTGGCCAACATCGGCGAACGCATGGGTGGCATGATGACCGCCGCGGCCTTCCTGCAGGAATTTGTCGGCGAGGTCGACGGCCAGCAGATTCCGTGGGCACATATCGACTTCGCAGGCCCGGCCTTCAACGAAGGGTCGGCATGGGGTTACACCCCGAAGAACGGCACCGGCAGCCAAGTGCGCACCCTGGTGCAGTACGCGGCAACCTTGGCCGGCTAACGCATTGAGCCGACGCCCCTTGGCGTGAGATCGACCCGGTGTGGGCGGAGCGAAACTCCGTTCCACACCGGGTTTCGTGTTCCACACCGCATTTAGCCGTGAGCTTGCTACCCAAAGATGACTCACGGGCGCCAACGGGGCTAAGGTAAGTTCTGAAACATCACCAGCGGATGAATGCGAAGAACCTGACAGGGCACTTCGCCATCTGCGACCCGATCCTCTGGCCGGCGAACGCCGACCATACTATAGCTATTACGAGGGAGCGTTCACGTGGCCGAATCGGCAGCAACGCAAGAATTTGATGTCCTCATCCTCGGCGGTGGATCCGCTGGATACTCGGTGGCGCTACGCGCCGTCCAGTTGGGCTTCTCCGTTGGTTTGATCGAACGCGACAAGGTCGGCGGCACCTGCCTGCACACCGGTTGCATTCCCACCAAGGCCTACCTGCACGCCGCTGAGCTGGCAGAAAACGCCCGCGAAGGCGCAAAGTACGGCATTCACACCAGCCTGGAGTCCATTGACTTGGCTGGCGTGCGCAGCTACAAGGACGGCATCGTCGCCGGCAAGCACAAGGGCCTATCCGGCCTGCTAAAGATGAAGAAGATCACCGTGATCAACGGCAATGGCCGCCTGGTTGGCCAGGACACCATTGACGTTGACGGTGTCGCCTACAAGGGCAAAAACATCGTGTTGGCCACCGGCTCCACCTCCAAGACCTTCGGTCTGGAAATCGGTGGCCGCGTGCTGACCAGCACCGAAGCCCTGAACATGGAGACCCTGCCGAAGAGCGCCATCGTGCTCGGTGGCGGCGTCATCGGCGTCGAGTTCGCCTCCGTCTGGAACTCTTTCGGTGTCGACGTCACCATCGTCGAAGGACTGCCCTCGCTGGTTCCGAACGAGGACCCGGCCATCATCAAGAACCTTGAGCGTGCTTTCAAGAAGCGCGGCATCAAGTTCAACACCGGCGTGTTCTTTGAAAAGGTCGAGCAGGACGCCAACGGCGTCAAGGTTCATCTGGCCGACGGCAAGACTCTCGAGGCCGATGTCGTGCTCGTGGCCGTCGGCCGCGGCCCGGTCACCGAGAACATGGGCTTCGAAGAGCAGGGCATCACCATCGACCGTGGTTTTGTCATCACCGACGAGCGCCTGCACACCGGTGTTGGCAACATCTACGCCGTGGGCGACATCGTTCCCGGCGTGCAGCTGGCACACCGCGGTTACCAGCACGGCATCTTCGTTGCCGAGGAAATCGCCGGCCAGAAGCCGACCATCGTCGAGGACATCAACATCCCGAAGGTCACTTTCTGCGAACCTGAGATCGCGTCGGTGGGTTACTCCGAGCCGAAGGCTAAGGAAAAGTTCGGTGAGGACCAGATTGAAACCACCGAGTACAACCTGGCCGGTAACGGTAAGTCTTCGATCCTCGGCACCAGCGGTCTGATCAAGATGGTTCGCGTCAAGAACGGTCCGATCGTCGGCGTGCACGGCATCGGCGGCCGCATCGGTGAGCAGATCGGCGAAGCCCAGCTCATCGTGAACTGGGAAGCCTACCCGGAGGACGTGGCTCAGCTAATCCACGCCCACCCGACCCAGAACGAGTCGCTGGGTGAGGCCGCTTTGGCCTTGGCCGGCAAGCCGCTGCACGGCTAGTCACGTGCCATAAGTCACGAAGTAGCGCGTTTTATCTGGCGCGCTACTTCGTGCACTAGGCTCAGAGGCACGCCTCTCAATTTCGGCCGACCGTTCCGCCACGTCCACGACGCAGAGCGGGAACAGCCGGTCATCATCAAAGCTTTGAAAACTGAGGAGATACGGGAAGATGTCTGAAACCGTAAACCTGCCCGCACTGGGCGAAAGCGTTACCGAAGGTACGGTAACCCGCTGGCTGAAGCAGGTCGGCGACCGCGTAGAGGTTGACGAACCGCTAGTTGAGGTTTCCACCGATAAGGTCGACACCGAGGTTCCATCGCCGGTTGCCGGCGTCATCGAGGAAATTTTCGTTGGCGAAGACGAGGAAGCCGAAGTTGGCGCCCCGCTCGTTCGCATCGGCGACGGTTCCGGTTCGGATTCGGGCTCGGACGCGCCAGCCGCCGAAGAAGCACCTGCCGCTGAGGAAGCTCCGGCCAAGGCTGAAGAAGCACCAGCCGCTGAGGCACCGGCTGCACCCGCTACTAGCGGCGAAGCCTCGGGCACCGAGGTCACCCTCCCAGCCCTGGGCGAGTCGGTTACCGAAGGTACCGTCACCCGTTGGCTGAAGGAGGTCGGCGACGACGTAGCTGTCGACGAGCCGCTGCTTGAGGTTTCCACCGATAAGGTCGACACCGAGGTTCCGTCCCCCGTGGCCGGCACCCTGCTAGAGATCCGCGTTTCCGAGGACGAAACGGCTGAGGTCGGTTCGGTTCTGGCAGTTATCGGTGCCGCTGGTGCCGCTCCGGCTGCCGAGTCCACTCCGGAACCGGCTGCTCCGGCAAAGTCTGAAGCTCCGGCCAAGACCGAGGCTCCTGCCGCTCCTGCCGCCGAAGCACCGGCAACTCCGGCACCGGCTCCGGCAGCACCTGCTGCTCCTGCAGCCCCTGCCGCACCGGCCTCCGAGGCGCCCGCTGGCAACGATTCGGGCTACGTCACCCCGCTGGTACGCCGACTGGCTAACCAGCACGGCATCGACATTGCTTCGGTCACCGGCACCGGTGTCGGCGGACGCATCCGCAAGCAGGACGTTTTGGACGCAGTTGCCGCCAAGGAAGCCGCCGCAGCAGCTCCGGCACCGGCCGCACCTGCCGCTCCGGCTGCCAAGGCAGCTCCGGCCGTCGAAGCTTCCTCGCTGCGTGGCACCACCGTCAAGGCTCCTCGCATCCGTCAGGTCATCGCCCGCCGCATGCGCGAATCGCTGGACACCTCGACTCAGCTGACTCAGGTCCAGGAAGTCGACATGACTCGCGTGGCCAACCTGCGTAAGGCTGCCAAGGCTGGCTTCAAGGCAACCAACGGTGTGAACCTGACCTACCTGCCCTTCATCGCCAAGGCTGTTGCCGAGGCACTGAAGCAGCACCCGTCGCTGAACGCAAACTACGACGAGGACAAGCAGGAGATCACCTACCACAACGCCGAGCACTTGGGCTTCGCGGTAGATTCCGAGAAGGGCCTGCTGGTTCCGGTAGTTTCCAACGCTGGCGACCTGAACCTCGCTGGCCTGGCCGGCAAGATCGCCGACGTCGCCGCCCGTACCCGCGGTAACAAGATTGGTCCGAACGAGCTCTCCGGTGGCACCTTCACCATCACCAACATTGGTTCGGTAGGTGCCCTGTTCGACACCCCGATCATCAACCAGCCTGAGGTTGCCATCCTGGGTACCGGCACCATCGTCAAGCGCCCGGTCGTTATCACCGACGCCGAAGGCAACGACGTTATCGCCATCCGCCAGATGATGTACCTTTCGCTGACCTACGATCACCGCATCGTTGACGGTGCCGACGCCGGTCGCTTCCTGCAGACCGTCAAGGCACGTCTTGAAGGCGGCGCTTTCGAGGGTGATCTCGGCCTGTAAAGGTTGATTTGTCCTGGCGCGGGGCCCGTGATCGAAGCAATTCGATCACGGGCCCCGCGCGTTTCTACAGAACGTCGAATATGACCTAGGATTGAGGGTATGAGCTTCCTCTATTCCCTTTTGGTTTTTCTGCACATTCTCGGCGCCGCGGCGATTTTCGGCGGATGGCTGGCCAACTTCAAGACCCCTACCGTCAACGTATGGCAATGGTACGGTGCGCTGACTCAGTTGATTACCGGTCTGGCCTTGGTGGCACTGACCGAAATGGGTCTCAGCCCCTGGGACGGGGAACTAAACCACATCAAGATTGGCGTCAAGCTATTGATTGCCATCGCCATCGTCGTTGCGGCTTTCCTGGGCCGTAAGAAGGTGAAGGCAGGCGCCGAAGTTTCGACCGGCATCGCCCACGCCACGGGTGGTTTGGCCCTGATCAACATCGCGATCGCTGTACTCTGGCACTAGTCATTACGGCACCGCACGCCAAGGGGACCTCGTCACGAGGTCCCCTTGGCGTTTAATTCCCCCGGCTGAGCACATCGCCGATCTTCCACCGCTGGTCTTCCCACTGAATCGTGAGGGTAATCTGCTCCCCGGCCAATCCCTCGACCGTATGCAACACCCGCCCTTCCCGGTCCACATAGCTGTAACTGAGTTGGGCGCTCGTGGCGTTGAACACCGCGCGATTCTGCGGACCTCGGGCAATCAATTCAATGTCACTAAGTTGTGTGCTCAGGCCTTGAATCTTGAAGCCTAAACTCCGTAACTGCTCGACTGTGGCCAGGTCACGTTCCAACTGCTGAGAATCCTGCGCATAAAGATCACGCAGTGCGCGCTGATCCAATCCGGCCAAGGCTTGGTCGCGACGGCTCGACAAGTCGATAACCTGCGTCGCCAAGCCGTCCACCGCGTTCGCACACTCCGGAATGATTCCGCCGTCACCGACCTGACATCGACCGTCGGGTGCGTTTTTGGCAAGTTCGGGCCCCTGAGCATGCACTTCGGTGGGCAGGTAGCGCAGGGCCGTAAAGCTTGTAACGCCGACAGCCACTACCGCGAGCAACACGGCGGCCACGAGCCGCCTCCTGCCCGGAGTCTGTCGAAGCCTCGGGATGCTCCACCCTGCTTGGTTCTTGTCATCGGTCCTTGCTGGTCGAGTGCCCGCCCTACCCCTCGGGCGCCGGGCTAGTTTCTTGTCCGGTGTGGCACACGGTGGATGAACGGTTTCCATGAACTGCGTGGCCTGGGCGGGTACACAGTTTGTCCAGTCAATGGCTTCTGCTTGAGCGCAGGCGAAAAGCTGCCGGGCAAAGTGCTCGGCCGAGGGGCGCTGCTCAGGATCCTCGCTGAGGGCATCGTATAAAAGCTGATGAACGAGCTCTGGCAAATCGGGAAAAACTGCCGTGATTGGCGCCCTGTGCTCCGGTGCCGCCGGTACCTGACCGGAGAGCAAGTACCAAAGGCAGGCAGCGAGCGCATAGACGTCAGCACTCCCGATCTGCGCACCGGCTGGTGCCTGACCGGTGAGTATCTCGGGTGCCATGAAGCCCGGTGTTCCGCCGCCCGAAGTGCTTCCGAACGTACCACTGAGCTCCTGAAAATCGATCAGCTTAGGTTTGCCCTCGGCGGTCAACAAGATATTGCTTGGCGCAACGTCTCCATGGGCATGGCCCAGTGCATGCATAGCCGCCAAGCGCTGAGCAATGGGAGCCAGCGCCGTCACGCATTCCCCGAGGCTCATTGGGGGCCGTTGCGACAGCAGTGCGTGAAGACTGCCGCCCGGACAATACTCCATCAGCACTCCAGCACCAAGTTGGGTGTTCAACAATCCGTAAACTTCAACCGCATACTCGTGTTGCACCTGCACCCCGTCTTGGAGCAGTGTGCCTACCGCCTCGGACTCACTGGTGGTCTTGAGCGCAAAATATACATGGTCTTCGACCCTCCGAAGTAGCCAAATATTTGCGGGTGACTTGGCGCTTAAGGGCCCTAGTGTGTCGTATCCTTCGGCTTGCGGCCAGGCAAGTCCGTGCTCTAATGTGTCCATTCCACCGGTATAGCGCGATTGCCCGTTGTTCGTCGCGGATATCCACAGCGTTAGCATTTGCGGTCCCAATTGGCCGGGCTCCACCGCTTGGGCGTAGGGTATCGATCATGACGATCGAATTCGAACGAGTCGGTCTGGGCACGACCTACATTCCATATCTGCAAGCATGGGACTACCAAAAGAGTCTGCATGACGAGGTTGCCGCGGATCAGCGTAGCCCCAGGGTACTTTTCCTTGAGCACGAAGCTGTGTACACCGCCGGGCGACGCACCGAACCGGAAGACCTGCCTCAGGACGGTACACCGGTAGTCGATGTTGACCGTGGCGGCCAGTTGACCTGGCACGGCCCCGGCCAGCTCATTGGCTATCCCATCGTAAAACTCAAGCAGATCAATGCCATCCGCCGCTACGTAGAGACCCTCGAAGAGGCGCTGATGAATGTGCTGAAGGACCTGGGAATCGAGACCATTCAAGTCAAGGGGCGCTCGGGAGTCTGGGTGCCAGGACGTGACGGTGGCGAAGACCGCAAAATTGCCGCCATCGGAATCCGTATCAATCATGGCGTCACCATGCACGGTTTCGCCTTGAACTGTTCGAACTCCCTCGCACCATACGAGCAGATCATTCCGTGCGGCATCAGCGATGCCGGAGTCACCACGATTTCTGCAGAGCTCGGCCGTGAAGTTTCGCCGAGCGACGTTGTTGATCGCGTCCAGCAGGAGCTTGAGCACCTCCTGTCACCGCAAGTTGTTTAATCCTGAACCCCAGAAAGATCAGACTATGAGCGTCGAACCAGAAGGTCGCCGGCTACTACGCGTCGAGAAGCGAAACTCCCAGACCCCAGTGGAGCGTAAGCCCGACTGGATCAAAGCCAAGTTGAACATCGGCCCTGAGTACGTGGGGCTGAAAAAGCTCGTCCAAACCGAAGGTCTACACACCGTCTGCGAGGAAGCAGGCTGCCCGAACATCTTTGAGTGCTGGGAAGACCGAGAAGCATCCTTCCTCATTGGCGGTTCGGAATGCACCCGCCGCTGTGATTTCTGCCAGATCGACACTGGCAAGCCAGCCGCGCTGGATCGTTCGGAGCCGTTCAAGGTCGCGATGAGCGTGAAGAAGATGGACCTACGCTACGCCACCGTCACCGGTGTGGCCCGTGACGATCTAGAGGACGAAGGCGTCTGGTTGTACGCCGAGACCGTGCGCCGGATCCACCAGTTCAATGAGAATACCGGTGTCGAACTGTTGATCCCTGACTTCTCCGGTAAGCCCGAGCATCTGGACGCGATCTGCGACTCCGCCCCCGAGGTTTACGCACACAACGTCGAAACCGTGCCCCGCATTTTCAAGCGTATTCGTCCAGCGTTCCGTTACGAGCGCTCGATGGACGTCATCACCCACGGCCACAAGCGCGGACTGATTACCAAGTCCAACCTGATCCTCGGCATGGGTGAGACCCGTGAAGAAATCTCTGAGGCCATGCGGGACCTGTACGAAGCAGGTTGCGACCTGTTGACGATCACCCAGTACCTGCGCCCGACCGAGCGCCACCTCCCAGTGGATCGTTGGGTGAAGCCTCAGGAATTCTTGGAGCTCCAGCAGGAAGCCGAAGAGCTGGGCTTCAACGGTGTCATGTCCGGCCCGCTGGTTCGTTCCTCGTATCGCGCCGGCCGCTTGTGGGCCGGAGCAATGCGCAAGAAGGGGCGTGAGATCCCGGAGGCTCTGGCTCATATCGAATCCTCGGGTAACACCCGACAGGAAGCTTCCTCGCTGATCGCGCAGTAGGCACATTTGTAGCACTTGGTTGGTCCCCGGCATTCCCACACAGGGAGCCGGGGACCTACTATGTCTCGGAGTGCCATACCCGCGGCTGCCTCGATTCGACCGCGCACAGCGGTCCATGCAAATTTCGCGTAGAATGAGATCACTATGGCCAAAAACACCGACGGCGAGGCATCCGCGAAGAAGCGCGGCCTGTTCTCGCGTAAACCAAAAGCAGAGAAAACTACCAAAGAACCCGGCCGATTGAAGCAAATCGGTCAGGTCTTCCAGATGACCCGCCGCTCCGACCCGATGGTCGTATGGTGGATGGTTCTGGCGGCTGTCGCTGTCATTGCCGTGGGTCTGCTGATCGGTCTGTTGATCAATAACTGGATCACGATGCTGATCATCGCGATCCCGCTGGCTCTGCTTGCCGCCATGTTTGTCATGTCGCGTCGAGCCGAGAAGGCCGCTTTCACGCAGCTAGAAGGCCGCCCCGGTGCCGCCGGTGCCGCCATGAGCGTGCTACGTCGCGGCTGGATTCTGAAGGATGAGCCGATTGCGGCTAACCGGCACCAGGACATCGTATTCCTAGCCATCGGACGACCAGGCGTAGTGCTGGTTACCGAAGGTCCCACGAACCGGGTACGCGATTTGGTCAGCTCCGAACGCAAACGCATTGGCCGTGTGCTCCCGAACGTCCCGATCCACGTGATCAACGCCGGTAGCGCCGAGGGGCAGACGAGCCTGGCCAACGTGGGCAAGGAAATGAAGAAGCTTCCTAAGTCCATCACCAAGCTTGAGGTCAGTGCCGTGGACAAGCGCTTGACCACTCTGAGCATGAACCGGATGCCGATCCCTAAGGGCGTTGACCCGACGAAGGTCCGTCCGAACCGCCGGGCAATGCGCGGCCGCTAAAGCAGCTATAACGCAGAGGGTGGGAACCATGAATGGTTCCCACCCTCTGCGTTTTCTGTGCCTGCAATGGAGCTATTTAATAACTACAAGGATGCTGTTTCCCGCCCGGTCGTGAAATCCACGTTGGTCGGCGTCGCTGAAAAGTACCGGAATCACCATGCACAGCAGCACCGAACGCAACACACCGATCCACGGCTTGATGGGCCCACCGTCCATGGATTGCACCTGCATGCCGAACAGTCGGTGGCCGATGGAATGACCAAAGAGGCCGACCATAAAGATCTGTAGCCCACAGAATATCAGCAAGGTGGCCAATGAATCTGATTGGAAGAGCCAGGCGCTTATGGCCATGGCGATCAGCCAATCGATCACCAGCGCGCCGAGCCGACGCCCAAAGCGCGCGACCGACCCCGGTCCCTTGTCTGGGCGGCCCAATCGTTCGCCGGGCCACTGCTGGGAATTGAGCTGCGGCGGGCCTTCAAGCCACGATCCAAAATCTTTACGTTCCACTCCCCTAGTTTAACGCCCGAGGCTAGGCGGCGGCTTTGTGAGCCACGAGGTGGCCAAGGCGGCAAGAAATTACGCCGAGCGCGTTTCTGTAACGCATTGGAAACAATAGAGACACCGCTCCGAAACGGAAACTGGGTATTGTTACTTTGTAAGCAGGCGTACCGCGGCACCACCGCGGCTACCGCTTACCGTTACCCACAACTCAACAGGGAGTTCACTCCACATGTTTTCCAGTCCTGAAGAAGCCCTGGCCTACATCGCCAATGAAGACGTCAAGTTCGTGGACATCCGGTTCACCGATCTACCTGGCGTGCAGCAGCACTTCAATGTTCCAGCCAAGTCCGTAGACGCGGACTTCTTCGTCAACGGCCAGCTCTTCGACGGTTCCTCCATCCGTGGCTTCGCCGGAATCTCGGAATCCGATATGCAGCTGATTCCCGATGTCACCACCGGTTTCATCGATCCGTTCCGCATGGAGAAGACCCTTGCGTTCAACTTCTCGATCGTGAACCCGCGCACCGGTGAGCCATACCACCGCGATCCGCGTGGTGTGGCCGAGCGCGCCGAGGCCTACCTGGAGTCCACCGGCATCGCCGACACCGCATTCTTCGCCCCCGAGGCAGAGTTCTTCATCTTCGAAGACGTCCGCTACGCATCCACCCCGCAGGGCTCTTTCTACAAGGTCGACTCCGACGAAGCCCCGTGGAACACCGGGCGTAAGGAAGAGGGCGGCAACCAGGGTTACAAGACCCCCTTCAAGGGCGGTTACTTCCCGGTCTCCCCGACCGACAAGCAGGCCGACCTGCGCGATGCGATCTGCATCGAACTGGACAATGTGGGCCTTGAGGTCGAGCGCAGCCACCACGAGGTCGGCGCCGCCGGTCAGGCCGAAATCAACTACAAGTTCAACACCATGGTCCACGCCGCTGACCAGCTGATGCTGTTCAAGTACGTGGTGAAGAACGTTGCCGACGCTTGGGGCAAGTCCGCCACCTTCATGCCGAAGCCGGTCTTCGGTGACAACGGTTCGGGCATGCACGTGCACCAGTCGCTGTGGAACAACGGCGAACCGCTGTTCTACGACGAGAAGGGCTACGCTGGCCTGTCGGACACCGCCCGCTGGTACATTGGTGGCCTGCTCAAGCACGCTTCGGCCGTGCTGGCATTCACCAACCCGACCGTGAACTCCTACCGTCGCCTGGTCAAGGGCTTCGAGGCACCGGTCAACATGGTGTACTCGCAGGGTAACCGCTCGGCCGGTATCCGCATCCCGATCACCGGTTCGAACCCGAAGGCCAAGCGCATCGAGTTCCGCGCACCGGACGGTTCCTCGAACCCGTACCTGGCCTTCGCTGCGCAGCTGATGGCCGGTCTGGACGGCATCAAGAACCGCATCGAGCCGGCTGACCCGATTGACAAGGACCTCTACGAGCTGCCGGCCGAAGAGGCCAAGGACATCCAGCGCGCTCCGGAGAACCTCGAAGAGGCTCTGAAGGCACTCGAGGAGGACTACGAGTTCCTGCTCGAAGGTGGTGTGTTCACCGAGGACCTGATCCGCACCTGGATCGAATACAAGCGTGAAAACGAAATCAAGCCGCTGAGCCTACGCCCGAACCCATACGAGTTCGAGCTGTACTACGGCTGCTAATTAGCTCAGTGGGCTAATCTTCCGCTGCTCAACAGCGTATCCGCCCGGATCGTGTCCTGCACCGCAGGGAACGATCCGGGCGGATTTTTGTTTGCGGAGCAAACAATTCTAGGCTAAGCCGTAGCGAGCAAGCCTTTTGGTGCGCTCGAGGGTTTGGCCGTTCGCATGGCATCACCCCACTCGACGCACGACGGAAAGGCAGCCTGCATGAACGAGCAACTACCAAACGGCTGGGTCTCCGTACGCCGAGAGGACCGAGAGGTGGTGGGTTATCTCGAGGCGCTGCGTGAGGACTACGCCCTAGTACAACCGCGTAATGTCCTCGGGCATGTCATTGGCGACGCCTGTGACTACCTGGCAGGGGAAGAACGACTCCTCGTGCGCGGGCTGAGCGACCTCACCGAACCATGGGGCCTGGCCGATGGCACCGTCCTGAGCATCTTGGAGGTGTCCCCGCACGGTATCGTTTTGACCGATCGGCTCGCCGCCAAGGCGCTGCTACCCAGTGCCCGCGTGCACGTTACGTGGCCGGATCTCGAGCACCGGCTC
Source organism: Glutamicibacter sp. PS (assembly GCA_031317595.1). Taxonomy (GTDB): domain Bacteria; phylum Actinomycetota; class Actinomycetes; order Actinomycetales; family Micrococcaceae; genus Glutamicibacter; species Glutamicibacter endophyticus. Next base: position 590,399 of record JANCMB010000001.1, on the reverse strand, counting down.
CAACCGGCCGAACTGTAGGGTTAGTCGTCGAAACCGTAGAAGAGACGCTCGAAGACCGCACGGGAGTGTCGGGTCACCCGCAAGTAGTCCTCCTCAAGTTCGTGCCCGTGGCCCGGCTCATAACGGCACCAGCGGCCCACGGCCTCCATTTCGCGCGCAGAGCGCGGCAAAACGTCGCTGGTGCGACCCGCAGTAATGATCTCCGCGCTACGCACCCGGGTGGCTAGCGTCCATGCATCGCTCAACTCCAGGGCATCCTGATCGGTCAGTAGCTCAAGGTCGGCCAGAGCGGCCAGCGCCTGCAGCGTGGAGGGAGTGCGTAGCTGCGGGTGCTCGCTAGCATGTTGCAGCTGGTAAAGCTGTACGAGCCATTCAACGTCGGAGAGCGAGCCGCGTCCAAGCTTCAAATGCCGCGTCGGATCGGCACCACGCGGCAAGCGCTCGGATTCCACGCGGGCCTTGATCTTGCGGATCTCCTTGACTTCGCTCTCGCTGAGCGCCCGCTCATAACGGACCGGTTCGATCAGTTCGATGAAGTCCGCGGCTAGCTCCATATCACCGGCAAACGGGCGCGCCCGGAGCAGGGCCTGCCGTTCCCAGGGTTCGACCCAACGGTCGTAGTAGCTGGCATAGCTCTCGAGGGATCGCACCAGCGATCCGGTCCGCCCCTCGGGCCGCAAATCGGAGTCGACCTTGAGTTTGACCTCGGCGGGAATGGCGGGCTTGAGCGGACGCGAACACCATGCCAAGAGTTCGGTGCACACGCGTAAGGCCTGCTCCTGCGCCTTCTGCGGGTCAGCCCCTGGCAACGGGCGCTGTACCAGGAGGACGTCGGCATCCGACCCGTAGCCGATCTCGCGACCACCCTGACGTCCCATGGCAATCACCGCCACACTGGCATGTTCGCCGTGTTCGCGCTGATCGACGATCATCAGCACCCGCAGGATCCCGTCCATCATCGCCGCGTCAATGTCACTCAGGGCCGCACCAACCTGGCTAACGTCCAGCAATTCGGCGCCATCGGCCAGTGCGACACGCAGTACCTCGCGGCGGCGGATCAGGCGGATTTGCCGTACCGCGGCCTCGGGTTGCTTGGCGCGCTGAATAATCGCTTCGTTTTGCTGTGTGAGGGCCTGCAGGGTCAGCGGGCGTAGCGCCGCGTCGTTGCCCAACCAGGCCGCAGCGGAAGCCTCGTTGGCCAGCAGATCCGTCAGGAAGCGCGTATTGGACAGCAGGGCGCACAGCCGTTCGGCGGCCGTGTTGGTATCGCGCAGCATCCCGAGGAACCAGTGGCTCTTGCCCAGGGATTCGCTAATCCGGCGGAACCCGAGCAGCCCGGCATCGGGATCCACCCCGCGGGCGAACCAATCCAAGAGCACCGGCAGTAGCTGGCGCTGGAGCGAGGAGCGGCGTGAGACTCCCCCAATCAGCGCCTCGATATGACGCATGGCCGCCTTGGGATCCAGGTAGCCCAGAGCGCGCAGGCGCGCTTGGGCGGACTCCGGGGTCAGCCTGACATCGTCTGCCGAAAGATTCGAACTGGAAACCAGCAGTGGACGATAGAAAATGGCTTCATGCAACCGCCGGACCAAGCGTTTGGTGGCGTTCCAGCGTTTGAGGAGTTTCTCCGGGCTGGTGGCGCTCAGGTCCCCGGCCGGACGGATGGCGCGGGCTAGCACCCGCTGGGCCTGTTCGGCGCGGGGCATCAAGTGGGTCCGCCGCAACTGGCTGAGCTGAATCCTGTGTTCCAACAAGCGCAGGAAGCGGTAGGCGTCGGCAAAGTCTTGGGCATCTTGGCGTCCGATGTACCCGATGCGGCTGAGCGCGTCGATCGCCAGCGTGGTCGTCGGTACCTGGATATCCGCATCGACACGGCCATGCACCAACTGCAGTAGCTGTACGGTGAACTCCACATCGCGCAGCCCGCCGGGGCCGAGCTTGATCTGCCAATTCACCTCGTCTTTGGGAATGTGGTCGGTGACTCGACGGCGCATTTTCTGCACCGACTCCACGAAGCCTTCGCGTTCCGGGCTGGACCAGACAAAGGGGTTGACCATACGTTCGTAGGCGGAGCCCAGATCCCGGTCACCGGCGATGGCGCGGGCCTTGAGCAGTGCCTGGAACTCCCAGGATTGCGCCCAACGCTGGTAGTAGGCCTCGTGCGAGGACAGCGTGCGCGAAAGCACCCCGTCCTTGCCTTCGGGCCGCAGGTTCGCATCGACTTCCCACAACATCGGCTCCGGGCCCGGAGCCATGATGGCCTTCGCCGCGTTGGAGCAGATAGCCACGGCGATCTGCGCGGCAATGTCCTCGTCGATCAACGGCAGGCTGCTGTGCACGTAAATCACGTCCACGTCGGAGATGTAGTTCAGCTCGCGGGCCCCACATTTGCCCATGCCAATCACCGCCACGTTGACCGCGTCAACATGCTGTGCGGTGAACTGGCCGGCAAGTTCGGCGCGAGCCACCGCCAGCGCGGCATCCAGCGCGGCCGCGGCGAGGTCGGCCAGCTCGGCAGCCACCCGCGGCAGGGCATCCTGGGGGTCGACACAGTTCACGTCGCGATAGGCCAGATCCAGTAGGCCACGGCGGTAGGCCACGCGCAACGCTTGACGTGCCTCCGCGCCGGTCAGCCCGGCGATCTGGTGCCCGTGCTCGCTTTCATGAGCCTGAACGGACGCGAGCAGCCGTGCACGCAACAGCTCGGCGTCGGTGGCCACGAAGTCCGCAGGTGGGGCGATACGCACATCGGCCAAGGCCTCATCGCAGCGAATCAGGAACTCGCCAAGCGCCGAGGAGGACCCGAGCAAACGGATCAACGCCAGCCCGGTTTCCGGTTCGGCGAAGATCTCGCGTGCCGGTGGGTGACGTTCCACCAGACGCAGGGCCAATAACAGCGCCTGGTCTGGATCCGGGGCATGGGATAGCGCGGTGAGCAGGTTCTGCTGGTCGAGCCCTTCGAATTCCGGGGAAGCCAGGAACCGTTGGGCGCGTTCGGTGTCGCCGAAGCCGGCGTTGATCAGTGAGCGGACCGGTGACTCTGCCATCGCCGCCGCCTACAGGATTCCCAGATACCGGTTCAGCTCGAAGGGGCTGATTTCCTGACGGTACGCTTCCCATTCGGCGCGCTTATTGGCGAGGAAGGAGTTGTAGACCTGCTCACCGAGGACCTCGGCCATCAGCTCAGATTCTTCCATCGCCTTCAGCGCATCATGCAACGAACCCGGTAGCGGGTGGTGACCCGAGGCGCGACGCTCGGCGGTGGACAGGCTCCACACGTCGTCCTCGGTCGGATCCTCCAGGTCGTAGCCCTCACGGATACCCTTCAGACCGGCTCCAAGCAGGCAGGCGTAGGCCAAGTACGGGTTAGCGGCCGAGTCGATACCGCGGTACTCCACGCGAGCGCTTTGACCTTTGCCGGGCTTGTAAAGCGGCACGCGCACCAGAGCCGAGCGGTTGTTGTGCCCCCACGACAGGTGGCTCGGGGCTTCTCCCCCGCCCCACAGACGCTTGTAGGAGTTCACGAATTGGTTGGTGACCGCGGTCAGTTCCGGTGCGTGGCGCAAGATGCCGGCGATAAAGGAGCGGGCCACGTCGGAGAGCTGGTATTCGCGTCCGGCCTCAAAGAAGGCGTTCTCGTCGCCCTCGAACAGCGAGAAATGGGTGTGCATGCCACTGCCCGGGTGCTCGGTGAAGGGCTTGGGCATGAAAGTCGCGTAGATCCCCTTCTGCATCGCCATCTCCTTGATGACGGTACGGAAGGTCATGATGTTGTCCGCGGTTTGCAGGGCGTCCGCATAGCGCAGGTCGATTTCGTTCTGTCCCGGCCCGTTCTCGTGGTGCGAAAACTCGACCGAAATGCCCAAGGCTTCGAGGGTGGTCACCGAGGAGCGGCGGAAGTCCTGCCCGACTCCGTCGGGCACATGATCAAAGTAGCCGCCGTTATCGATCGGCTGCGGACGTCCCTGCTTATCGAGATTCGCCGAATGCAGCAGGTAGAACTCGATCTCGGGGTGCGTGTAGCAGGTAAAGCCCATATCGGAGGCCTCATTCAACTGCCGCTTGAGCACATGGCGTGGATCGGCGTTCGAGGGGGTACCCTCCGGAGTAAGAATGTCGCAGAACATGCGGCTGGTCGGCTCGACCTCGCCGCGCCACGGCAGTAGCTGAAAGGTGGAGGGGTCCGGCTGCAGCAACATGTCGGATTCGTAAATGCGCGACAGCCCCTCGATGGAGGAACCATCAAAGCCCAGCCCCTCCTCGAAGGCGTCTTCCACTTCCGCCGGGGCCAAGGCCACCGACTTCAGCGAACCGACGACGTCGGTGAACCACAATCGCACAAAGCGCACGTCTCGTTCCTCAATAGTGCGCAACACGAATTCCTGTTGGCGATCCATCATCCACCACCTTCGACTCAAGACTTGTCCAAAGCTCCGCAGCGGCGCGAAGCAGCATGGTTTTAAAGTAAGCCTATACGTTCTGAACGGCATTGGGCCGTAGATGAACCGCGGCACACCGCAAACCCAAGTGCGCTAAGGTTTTCCTATGGCCAAACCATATGTTTCGGAACCACAATCCTCACCGGCAAAGATCCGCATTCACCATCTTCAGAAGGCCAAAGACAGTGGCGCAAAGTTCGCGATGCTCACCGCCTACGACACCATGATGGCCGAAATTTTCGACGGTTGCGGCATCGAATTGTTGCTCGTGGGTGACTCCGCGGCCAACACCGTCATCGGCTACGACTCCACCTTGCCGATCACCCTCGACGAGATGATCGTGTTCACTAAGGCTGTGGCCAACGGTGCCCGTCGGGCCATGGTCGTAACCGATCTGCCCTTCGGTAGCTACGAGCAGTCACCCGCTCAGGCCGTCGCATCGGCCACGCGTCTGATGAAGGAAGGCGGCGCGCAGGCGGTCAAGATGGAAGGCGGCGCCGAATTCGCTGGCCACGTCAAGGCCTTGGTGCAGGCGGGGGTTCCGGTTATCGGCCATATTGGCTTCACCCCGCAGTCCGAACACGCCCTGGGCGGGTACCGGGTGCAGGGGCGCGGCGAACAGTCCGCACAGTTGATCGCCGACGGTCGGGCCCTGCAAGACGCCGGCGCCTTTGCCGTGCTCGCCGAGATGATCCCCAGCCCGGTGGCCGCCGAGCTTGAGGCCGCGTTGCGCGTGCCCACCATCGGCATCGGTGCCGGTAGCGAAACCACCGGTCAGGTCCTGGTTTGGCAGGACATGCTCGGATTGGGTGGGCACCGTACCCCACGGTTCGTGAAGAAGTATGCCGACCTGCGCGGAATCATTTCCCAGGCGGTCTCCGAGTACCACCGCGAGGTACTCGAAGGGTCCTTCCCGTCGGCCGACTACGAATTCACCGAGTAAACCCGAACCACTAGTTCGTTGGAGGGGACGCGGTCGACTTAGTCGTCCGCGTCCTCTTCTTCGTCCCACTCCTCGTTGCGCGCACGCACCTTATCCATCGCGCCGCGGGCAGCTTCTTCCGTGGGGTATGGGCCCAGTAGCGCCGACCAATCGGACTGTGGCCCGTGTTCGATGCCTCCGGTCTGCACGTTGTACCAATACTGGCCCTCGTCGGGTAGTGACTTTTCGCTCATGGCTCTTCCCTTGGTCGTGACTCGTCTTACGTTTCTCTACGCTATCGCAGGCTAACCCACCGTGGCAGCTAGGACGCGAAAACCCGGTGGCCACATCGTTAGAATGGTTCTCATGGCAGCACACGCACCGATCGGTCACCTAGAACCAGGCACTATATCCCCGCAACGACGCGTTCCGGCTCATATTGAGCGTCCCGAGTACGTCGGCAAGAAGGAACCCGCGAAAAGCACGGCCAGCGACATCAAGTCGCCCGAGGTGATCGAAAGGATCCGCGTTGCCTCAAAAATTGCCGCCCAAGCCCTCGCCGAGGTAGGACGAGCCTGCCAGCCGGGAATCACCACGGATGAGTTGGACCGGATTGGACACGAGTTCCTGCTCGACCACAACGCCTATCCCTCGACCTTGGGATATCGCGGGTTCCCGAAGTCGCTCTGCTCGTCGCTCAACGAAGTGATCTGCCATGGCATCCCGGATAGCACCGTGCTACGCGACGGGGACATTATCAACATCGACATCACCGCCTACATCGGCGGGGTGCACGGCGATAATAATGCCACCTTCCTGGTTGGTGACGTGGACGAAGAGTCACGCCTCTTGGTCGAACGCACTGAGATGTCACTCAAGCGTGCCATCAAGGCAGTAATGCCCGGGCGAGAGATCAACGTGATCGGGCGCAGCATCGAGACCTACGCCAAGCGCTTCGGCTACGGTGTGGTGCGTGACTTCACCGGGCACGGAGTCGGTGAGTCATTCCACTCCGGGCTGATTATCCCGCACTATGACGCCGCGCCGGCCCACAACACATTAATTGAACCGGGGATGGTCTTCACCATTGAGCCCATGCTCACCCTAGGCACCATCGAATGGGATATGTGGGCCGATGACTGGACCGTGACGACCAAGGACCGCAAGCGCACCGCCCAATTCGAACACACTCTGCTGGTGACCGAATCCGGCGCCGAGATCCTCACCCTGCCCTAGCGGCTCCCCCCTCACGCAAAGGACACCCCATGAGCGCGCACCCGCAAGCAACCCCTGCCCTGGCTCTGGGCATCGATATCGGCGGCACCGGTATCAAGGGCGGAATTGTTGATCTCGGCACCGGAGAACTATGCGGTGAACGCTTCCGCATCGACACCCCTTCCCCGGCGACCCCACCGGAGGTAACCGCAGTCGTCGGTGAGATCTACCGGGAACTGCTCACTCGCGATCCGAATGTGGGGGCGCAAACCCCGGTGGGCATCACCTTCCCAGGCATCATCCACCACGGGGTGGCGCGTTCCGGAGCCAACGTGGGTCAACACTGGGTGGGCGCCGATATTGCCACGCTCTTTGCTGAAGAACTCGGGCGCGAGGTGCTTGTTCTGAACGACGCCGATGCCGCCGGTCTGGCCGAAACCGAGTACGGTGCGGGGCGTAATCGCAGTGGAACGGTGCTGACCCTGACCCTTGGCACCGGCATCGGCTCGGCCTTGGTTCACGATGGCGTGCTGGTGCCGAACTTTGAGCTCGGACATCTCGAAATTGGTGGGGTGGCTGCCGAAAAGAAGGCGAGCTCGGCCGCGCGCAAACGTGATGACATCAGCTGGGAAAAGTACGCTCGTCGGCTCGAAAAGTACCTGCGGCACGTGCAGTTCCTTTTCTCTCCGGAACTGATCATCCTCGGGGGCGGGATCTCGAAAAAGCCCGAGAAATTCCTGCCCTACATTGAGCTGGAAACCCCAATTGAAATTGCCCGCAGCGCCAACAACGCCGGAATCATCGGTGCGGCTCTGCAAGCGCAGCGGCTGAACGCACATTAAAGCGACGCAGGCTCGTTGGTCTTAGTGACCGTCGAGCCTGCGTCTACAGTTTGAGCGACTTCGAGCAGTTCTAGCGCCCCAGGCTACTCCGCCGACAACGGGCGTTGGGTGCCACGCGGGGAATTCGAGCGCTGTTCACGCAAACTGACAATAGCTTTCTCAAAGTCGCCGAGCGACTGGAAGCCCTGATACACGCTGGCAAAACGCAAGTAGGCGACTTCGTCGAGGCGCTGCAACGGCTCAAGGATCGCCAGGCCTACCTGATGGGCCGGGATCTCTGCGGCACCGGTGGTGCGCACCGACTCTTCCACTTCCTGTGCGAGAACCGCCAAGTCATGATCCGTCACCGGGCGCCCCTGGCAGGCCTTGCGCACACCGTTGATCACCTTGTTCCGCGAGAACGGTTCGACGGCACCCGACTGCTTGAGCACACTTAAGCTAGCCGTTTCGGTCGTGGTAAAGCGGCGCGAGCAGGCACTGCACTGACGGCGTCGACGAATAGAGACACCATCGTCGGCGACTCGGCTGTCAACCACACGGGAATCCGAGTTTCGACAATACGGGCAGTTCATGGCACCTCCAACAAAGTTGCACTAGCGGTTCGGGACACACGGTCAACGGCTGTCCTCTCACGTCACAGACAGTTTACCGGTTATTGGAATAACGCGCCTTGACGGCATCCCCGTGCGCCGGCAGATCCTCCGCATTAGCAAGATTCACCACGTGCGCGGCCACGTCGTTCAGGGCGTCCTGCCCATAATTAATGACCTGCACGGCCTTGAGGAAGGTGTTCACGTTCAGCCCCGACGCGTGCAGGGCGGTTCCGCTCGTGGGCAGGACGTGGTTGGACCCTGCACAGTAGTCACCGAGCGACACCGGCGCATAATCCCCGACGAAAATAGCCCCGGCCGCGGTAATTTGCGCGGCCACCGCCGAAGCGTTCTCGGTCATGATCTCCAAGTGCTCGGCCGCGTAGGCGTTGCACACCTCGATCCCCTGTGCCAGGTCATCGACCAAGATGATGGCCGACTGACGTCCGGAGAGTGCGACGTTTACTCGTTCACGGTGCTTGGTGGCCGCCACCTGGCGCTCAAGTTCGCCGCGTACGGCCGCCGCGAGCTGCTCGTCATCCGTGACCAACACGGCCGCGGCGTTCTCGTCGTGTTCGGCCTGCGAGATCATATCGGCGGCGATCAAATCGGCACGCGCCGTGCGGTCGGCAAGGATCGCGATCTCCGTTGGACCTGCCTCGGCATCGATGCCCACCACGCCCTTAACCAGCCGCTTGGCGGTGGCGACGAAAAGATTCCCGGGCCCGGAAATCACATCGACCGGATCGATACCACCACGCGGATCCTCCGGCATATTCACCCCGTAGGCCAAGGCCGCGATGGCCTGTGCGCCACCGACGGCGTGGACCTCGGTGATCCCCAGTAGCTGGGCGGCGGCCAGAATGGTCGGGTGCGGCAGTCCACCGAACTCACGTTGCGGCGGGCTGACCAAAGCCAGCGAGCTCACCCCAGCGGCCTGCGCGGGAACGGCGTTCATGATGACCGAGGACGGGTACACCGCCAGTCCGCCGGGGACATAGAGCCCGACGCGGGTAACCGGAACCCAGCGCTGGGTGACGCTGGCCCCATTGGGGTAGTCAACCGTGGTGTCCTGCGGCAGCTGGGCCGCTGCGAAGGTGCGGGCGCGGGCAATGGACTCTTCGAGTCCGGCACGCACCTGCGGATCCAGCTGTTCTAGGGCCCGCTCCAACTCCTTAGCCGGAACCCGGGTATGTTCGAGCTCCACCTTGTCGAACTGTGCGGCGAGCTGCACTAGGGCAGTCATCCCCTCGCGGCGGACCCGCTCGATGATCTGCGAGACCACGTCGGCAGCGGTCTGCGCATTCACTTCGGGGCGCGGCAGAGTCAGCTTCAGCTGCGCGGCCGACAGCTCTTGGCCTCGCCAATCGAGGGTGGCCAGCTGCTCAAATACGGTGGATTCGTTGGTAGTCACCCGCCTAGTTTAACGCCCCACGCGGGGTGCTTTATAGCCGGGTTACTCACCACGGTCACACGCAACGTAGCACGACCGGCTACATATCCACGCAGCTGGGCCCCAGCAGTACCTTCAGGTCACCAAAGAGCGCCGGATTCGGGTTGACCCGGTAGTTCATCCCCAAACGCATCAGTGAGGTGCCTCGGCTACCGGAGAGCTTGACTCGCACCTCGGTATTTCCACGGTGGGTACGCAACACGTCGCCCAATTGCGAGACCAGTGACTCGGTGGCCTTGTGGGTGGGAATGGCGATAACTACCGGTCCGGTGCCCGAGGCGTCGGATAGCTCGGGAATCATCATCTCTTGAGCGTTGAGGGTGATCGAGCCATCGTCACGTCGTTGAACGCGCCCCTTGATCACCACGATGAGGTCATCGGCTAGGACTTCGGCGATCGGCTGGTAGGCCTGTCCAAAGAACATGACCTCCATGGAACCGGAAAGGTCCTCGACTTCGCAGCGCGCGTAGGGATTACCGCTCTTCTTGGCGATACGCCGCTGCAACCCGGTGATCATGCCAGCAATCGAAATGATGTGTCCATCGGCCGGGCCATCGTCGGAGAGCACGTGGGTCACGGGCATATCCGCATACTGTTCCAGCGCCGAGCCGAGTCCCTGCAGCGGGTGATCGGAGACGTAGAGCCCCAGCATTTCGCGCTCGTAGCCCAGCTTCTCCTTCTTATCCCAGTCGGGGATGTCGGGAATCGCCACGCTCATCGACTCGCCCGCCTCGGTGGCACCCAGCGCACTGAACAGGTCGAATTGGTTCGCCGCTTCGTTACGCTTGACCGAAATTACCGAGTCAACGGCCTCTTCGTGGATGGCCAGCAAGGCACGCCGCGGGTGGTTCATCGAGTCAAAGGCACCGGCCTTGATCAACGATTCGATGGTGCGCTTATTGCATACGACCGCCGGCACCTTGTTGAGGTAGTCGGTGAAATCGGTGAAGGCGCCCTTTTCTTCGCGCGCCTTGACCATCCCTTCAACCACGTTTGCGCCCACGTTGCGGATCGCGCCCATACCGAAGCGAATATCGCGCCCCACCGGGGTAAAGGTCATTGCCGATTCGTTGACATCTGGTGGTAGCACGGTGATGCCAATGCGGCGGCACTCATTGAGGTACATGGCCAGCTTGTCTTTGTCGTCACCGACCGAGGTGAGCAGCGCGGCCATGTACTCGGCCGGGTAGTGGGCCTTGAGGTAGGCGGTCCAGAATGAGACCACACCGTAGGCGGCCGAGTGGGCCTTGTTGAATGCGTAGTCGGAGAACGGCAGCAGGATATCCCAAAGGGTCTGCACGGCTTCGTCCGAGTAGCCGTTGTCGTTCATACCCTGCTTGAAGCCAACGAACTGCTTATCCAGTTCGGACTTCTTCTTCTTACCCATGGCACGACGCAAGATATCTGCTTGGCCCAGCGAGTAGCCGGCCAATTTCTGCGCGATGGCCATAACCTGTTCCTGATACACGATCAGGCCGAAGGTTCCTCCGAGAATATCTTCGAGCGGTTCAGCCAACTCCGGGTGGATCGGCACAACATCTTGAAGTTTGTTCTTACGCAGGGCGTAGTTCGTGTGCGCGTTAGCGCCCATAGGTCCCGGGCGATAGAGCGCGAGCACCGCGGAGATATCTTCGAAGTTATCCGGCCGCATGAGCTTGAGCAGCGAACGCATCGGCCCACCATCGAGCTGGAACACGCCGAGGGTGTCGCCGCGGGCCAGCAACTTATAGGCCTCGGGGTCATCGAGCGGCAAGGTTTCCAGGTCGATGTCGATGTCCTGGTTGTACTTCACGTTCTCCAGCGCGTCGGAGATAATCGTGAGGTTACGCAGGCCCAAGAAGTCCATCTTAATCAGCCCCAAGCCTTCGCAGGTTGGGTAGTCGAACTGGGTGATGACCTGGCCGTCCTGCAAACGACGCATAATCGGGATGACGTCGATAATGGGGTCCGAACTCATGATCACGCCGGCTGCGTGTACACCCCATTGGCGCTTCAGCCCTTCGAGACCCTTCGCCGTCTCAAAGACGCGTGCGGCCTCGGGATCGGTCGCGATCAGGTTACGGAAATCCCCGGCCTCGGAGTACCGCTTAGAATTGGGATTCTCGATGTCGTTGAGGGGAATGTCCTTGGCCATGACCGCCGGCGGCAGTGCCTTGGTGAGGGTCTCGCCCATGCTGAAGGGGTACCCCAGCACACGCGAAGAGTCCTTCAGGGCCTGTTTGGTTTTAATCGAACCGTAGGTCACGATCATCGACACACGCTCGTCGCCGTATTTTTCGGTGACGTATTTGATCACCTCAGAACGGCGCCGATCATCGAAGTCGACGTCGAAGTCGGGCATGGAGACACGTTCTGGGTTCAGGAAGCGCTCGAAAATCAACCCGTGCTTGAGCGGATCGAGGTCGGTGATACGCATGGCATATGCCACCATGGAGCCGGCACCCGAACCACGCCCGGGGCCTACGCGGATACCGTTGTCTTTGGACCAGTTGATGAAGTCGGCCACGACGAGGAAGTAGCCGGGGAAGCCCATCTTGATGATCACATCGAGTTCGTAGTCGGCTTGGCGCCGCACTTCCTCGGGGATTCCCCCGGGGTAACGGTAGTGGAGGCCCTTGTCGACTTCCTTGATGAGCCAGCTGGTTTCGTCCTCCCCTGGCGGGCAGGGGAACTTTGGCATGTAGTTGGCGTTGGTGTCGAAGCTGACCTCGGCGCGCTCGGCGATCTCAAGGGTGTTATCGCACGCTTGGGGGAACTCGCGGAATAATTCTCGCATTTCTCGCGGGGATTTCAGGTAGTAGCCCGAACCGCTGAAGGCGAAGCGGCTACCGCCCTGATCATAGGTCGGCTCATCGAGGGTCGAACCGGAGTTAATCGCGAGCAAGGCCTCGTGCGCCTTGGCATCCGACTCGTGCGTGTAGTGCAGGTCATTCGTGGCCAAAAGGGGAATATCGAGTTCCTTGGCTAGGCGCAGCAGATCCTTGGTGACACGGCGCTCAATGTCTAGGCCGTGATCCATCAGCTCGCAGTAGTAGTTGCCTTTGCCGAAGATGTCTTGGAATTCGGCGGCCGCGGCCTTGGCTTCCTCGTACTGGCCCAAACGGAGCTTGGTTTGCACTTCACCAGAGGGGCAGCCGGTGGTGGCGATCAGACCTTCGGCATGGCGGTTCAGTAGCTCGCGGTCCCACCGCGGGTACTTGCCGAACACCGAATCCAAGGAAGCGGTGGAGGAACCCTTGAAGAGGTTGTCCATCCCGGTGTTGTTGTACGAGAGCAGGGTCATATGCGTATAGAGACCACCACCGGAGACATCGTCGCCCTTTTGGGCTTCTTCGGTACGCCACTTCACACGGGTCTTATCGCCGCGTTCGGTGCCTGGAGTTACATAGGCTTCGACGCCGATAATGGGTTTCACTCCGGCGCTGGTCGCCTTGCTCCAAAAGTCGAAGGCTCCGAATAGGTACCCATGGTCGGTGATGGCCATGGCGTCCATGCCGTGCCGGTTGGCTTCCTCGAAGAGTTCGGTTAGCCGTGCCGCACCGTCCAGCATGGAGTATTCGGTGTGGGTATGCAGGTGTACGAATCCATCACGTGTCGCGCTCACCAAAACAGTCTACTAGGCCACCTAGGGCCCGGCGGTGGAAGCTAGGTGAGAACTCTCATGTTGAGGTTCGCGCTAGACAGTTCCCTCGCGTAGCAACTCCAAGGCACCTGCGAGATCATGCGGGTACTGGCTCTCGTAGCTCATCCAATCGCCGGAGACCGGGTGGGTGAATCCTAGACGTTTGGCATGAAGCCACTGGCGGGTCAGGCCCAGCGCCGCTCCGAGTTTGGGGTTGGCCCCGTAGGTTTGGTCGCCCACGCAGGGATGGCCGAAGGCAGAAAAATGCACGCGGATCTGGTGGGTGCGCCCGGTTTCCAGATGCACCTCGACAAGGCTTGCTTTTCCGAAAGCCTCGATGACCTTGTAGTGGGTAACGGAGTCCCGTCCCCCGTCGAGCACCCCAAACTTCCAATCGTGGCCCGGATGACGACCAATCGGGGCATCGATAGTTCCTTGTAACGGGTCGGGCAGCCCTTGAACGACGGCGTGATAGATCTTCTCCGGGGTGCGTTCCTTGAACGCGCTTTTCAGCACGCTGTAGGCCCGTTCGGATTTAGCGACGACCATCAGACCGCTGGTGCCCACGTCCAGACGGTGCACGATGCCCTGTCGCTCTGGTGCACCGGAGGTGGAGATCGAGTAACCTTCCGCGGCAAGCGCCCCCACGACGGTCGGACCAACCCAACCCGGGGATGGATGTGCCGCCACGCCGACGGGCTTGTCGATCACGACATAGTCCGGATCATCGGCGATGATCTTGAGGTTCTCCACTATTTCCACCTTCACAGCCAGAGGGTCTTCACGTTCCGGAATGTTCACGACGATCTGATCGCCGGTCTTGAGCTTTCCAGATTTCGCGACCGTCTTACCATTGAGGCGAATCATTCCAGTTTTGCACAGCTCGGCTGCGAAAGTGCGTGGCAGGTCAAGAGTGTGCGAAATATAGGCGTCGAGGCGCTGCCCGGCAGCTACCTCGGAAACATTTAGTTCGTGGGTCGCTGCCTCGTATGGTCCACCGCTCACTTCTCGTCGTCCTCATCAACGGGCTTATCGCCACTGAGCTCGCTGCCCTTCGGCTCGGAGCTTTCCCGGGTACCGTCGAAGTTCACACCACGGATCAGTAGCAGTGCGACCACGATCATGGAGCAAACGATAAACGAGTCGGCCACATTGAAGATCGCGAAGCCGTGGACGGAAAACATGTCCACCACATGTCCCATACCGAAGGACGGTTCGCGGAATAAACGGTCGTAGAGGTTCCCGGCCACTCCCCCGAGCAGACACCCCAGGACGATCCCCCAGCTTAGGGTGCTGACCTTGCGTATCAGCAGATACCCGCAGTACACCGCAACGGCGGCCTGCAGGAGGGTAAAGACCACGGTGAACTGCTCGCCGAAGGAGAACGCAGCACCGGAATTGAGAATGTAGTGGATGTCGAAGAATCCGGGAATCACCTCGATAGCTTGACCTAAGGTCATATTTGCTTCGACGCTGAACTTGACGACTTGGTCCGCGACGAAGGCCAGGGCAGCAAGCGCTAGCCCGAGCCAGAGGAATTTGCGGCCTGCCGTGGCGGGGGTCGCCGGGTCCACACCGGATGTCATATTTGTTGTCCTTGGTTAAAAAATCAACGGTGGCACCGGATCATTCCGGAGCCACCGTTAACTTTACTGATGTTTGTTTCAGCCCAACAAACTAGCCTTGACTAGTTCGCCTTAGCCGCGCCGCCGTCAACCGGGGCCGAGGCCTCGAGTTCACGCAGCTGGCCTTCGATGTAGGTCTTCAGGCGTGCACGGTAGTCACGCTCGAAGCTACGCAGCTGATCGAGCTTGCGCTCGAGGACGGCCTTCTGCTGCTCCAGGGCCGACAAAGTCTTCTTGCTCTTCTCTTCGGCGGAGGTGACCAGGTTATTTGCCTCGGTCTTCGCTTCGGAGATGATCTTATCGCGCTGCTCGACACCGGATGCGACGTACTCGTCGTGCAGGCGCTGAGCCATGGCCAACACGTTGGCTGCAGACTCGGCAGTGTTTTCGGTAGCAGGCTTGGTAGCCGCGGCAGGTGCTGCCGGCGCCGCAGCAGGCGCTGCATCCTTCTTGGCTTCGGCAGGCTTCGCCGGAGCTTCGGCCTTCTTCTCCTCGGCAGGCTTCGCCGGAGCCTCAGCCTTCTTCTCCTCAGCAGGCTTCGCCGGGGCTTCAGTCTTCTTCTCCTCGGCAGGCTTGCCGGGAGCGGCGGCCACCGGAGCGGGCACGGACTGCTCCTTCGAACCGGCCACGTCTTCACCAAGGGCGGCTAGACGGCTGCGGAGCTCGTCGTTCTCAGCGTTCAGGCGACGGAGTTCGACGACGATCTCGTCGAGGAAATCATCTACCTCGTCCTGATCGTAGCCCTCGCGAAACTTGGTCGGCTGAAACCGCTTATTGACTACGTCTTCTGGCGTCAAAGCCATTTGGTCACCTCAATACTGGGGTCTTTTCCGCTCGACCATTAGTTTGGTTGGCGAAACACTTACCGTTCTACAGTGCCACAGCCTGCGAAGCCGAAGCACCATTTCTTAAAGGATATAACGATTTGGTCACTGATGACGAAACCAGACGGGCTGTCTGCTCTCTCAATCATGAATCTACATGGTCATTTGTCCTAAGACAACACTAGTCAGTGAGAGATTCACGGACTATAGCGAGGTTTGAATGCCTAAGTTGCGAACAATGGCGTGCGCGATAATGACCACAATAAACAGGACGATGAAGGACAAATCCAAACGGATTCCGCCGAAATCGACGGGTTTAATCCAACGCCGTAGCCAGCGTAGGGGTGGATCCGTAATTGTCACAATCACGGTGGCCGTCAACAACGCTATTCCCGCTGGTCGCCATGAACGAGCGAAATTTTCCGTCACATCAAGGACAATTCTCATCAGCAGCAGGATCTGCAGGATGCTGAGTGCGAGATAGAGGGTGCCGAAAATCATGAAACTCTGACCGGTCGCGATCCGCTACTAGCTCTGGTTAAAGAAGGTGGCCTGCGCCTCGGACTGCTTACGGTCCTCGCCGAGCACCTCGACGGTTGACGGTGAGAGCAGGAAGACTTTGTTCGTGACTCGTTCGATGGAGCCATGTAGCGCGAATACGAGTCCGGCGGAGAAATCCACCAAGCGCTTGGCGTCGGTCTCACCCATATCGGTAACGTTCATAATCACCGGGATACCGTCACGGAAGTTCTCTCCAATAATCTTCGCATCATTGTAAGAGCGCGGGTGGACGGTTGTAATCTGACGCAATTCGGAATCCTCATCCCGTACTGAAGGGGCACGCTTGATCGGAGTAACCGGTGCCCGATACTCGGTGTCCGGTTCATTGACTTCTGGTCGCGGAACAGCGGCCTTGGCCGGAGCCGGCGCCGGGGTGCGGGGAGTTTCCGCAGGTTTGCTGTATTCGGGCTCTTCCACCACTCGAACCTGGCTCTTGGCCTCAGGCTTCTCGACCGGAGTCTCGTCCTGCTCGACGGCGTCGGCCAGACCGAGATAGACCATTGCTTTACGCAGTCCGTCAGCTGCCATGATTCTTCTCCTCGTTATCCCTTGCATGCCACCGCAAGTTGCATGATTCCGCTACTTCGACGCTACAGCACCGTGCGCCGTTTGCCAGCGTTCATCCGCTGACTTTCGCTGGCGTGTCGCCCGGGAATTCGCTGACTTTATCTTCGCCACACAACTCCGGCCAGCCGTCCGCAACCCGAGTCTCGACGGTAGGAATAGAAACGTTCATCTTCAAGAGTGCATGGCTGGGGCGATCGTACGCGCACATCCTGCGATTCAAGGTACCGCCGAGCCGTTCCAGGTAAGTCCAGGCCGGTACTACCCCAACGGGTGTGACTTGAGATTCCTGGCATGAGCGATTCGGACTCAAGCTGCATGTGCTCGGGCACTTCGTAGCAGGAGCCACAAATAGCCGGTCCGATCACAGCCTCGATTTCTTCGGCGCCCCATTGATGCAAGCGCTCAACGGTGACACCAAGAATTCCGTCCAACAGACCGCGGCGTCCAGCGTGCACCGCCGCAGTTGCCAACTGACCTTCGGCATGTCGAGCCACGAAGAGTACCGGCAGGCAATCTGCCACCATGACAGCCAGTGGTGTGGCAGCCCCGAAGGAGAGGAGACCGTCACAGGTTGGGGCCACCGGATCGCTCCAACTAGTACGTTGCACCGGCTCCACCTGAACAACATCGGCGGAGTGGACCTGATTCATGAAGGCCAAGGAAAAACGAGGGACCCCGATCCGTTCCTCCAACATGGTCCGATTGGCCTCGACAAGCGAGGAATCGTCGTTCACGTGCAGTGCGAGGTTACCCTCTGCCTGCGTGGTGAATGCCAGTTGGATGGACGGATCGAGGTCCGACGTGAAACGTAGCACGGGATATAACGCCCTTAGTTACTTCAAGAACTCCGGGACGTCCAGGTCGTCGCTCGAACCCTTGAGGTCGGAGTCAACCACGTCGGGCAGGTCCTGGAAGGAGGAGTTCTGCTCGGCGGCAACCGGCTTCGACTCCACTGGTGCGCTGGAGACCGGCGTTGCGGTCGGTTCCGGCTTGCTCTCAGCAACCGGAGCCTGCTCGGTTTCTGCCGGGCGTGCGGCGACCGGGCGCGCAGCTGGCTGAACGGCTGGCTTGCTGGTCACATCCGGCTCGTCGAAGCCGGCGGCGATGACGGTCACGCGAGCCTCATCACCCAGTGCATCATCGATCACGGCACCGAAGATGATGTTGGCTTCGGGGTGGGCGACTTCCTGCACCAGACGTGCCGCTTCGTTGATTTCGAACAGGCCCAAGTCCGAGCCACCCTGGATCGAGAGCAGCACGCCGTGGGCACCGTCGATCGAGGCCTCCAGCAGCGGAGAAGCTATTGCCAATTCGGCGGCCTTGACTGCGCGATCTTCACCCCGTGCCGAACCAATACCCATGAGGGCCGAGCCAGCACCCTGCATCACAGACTTGACGTCGGCGAAGTCCAGGTTGATCAGACCCGAGGTGGTGATCAGGTCGGTGATGCCCTGCACACCGGAGAGCAGCACCTGGTCGGCCTGACGGAAGGCATCGAGTACCGAGACGTTGCGGTCCGAGATGGAGAGCAAACGGTCATTCGGGATCACGATCAGCGTGTCAACTTCGTCGCGCAGGGCTTCAATGCCCGACTCGGCGGAGTTCGCACGGCGGCGGCCTTCGAAGGTGAATGGACGAGTGACCACACCAATGGTCAGCGCGCCGAGCGAGCGTGCCACGCGGGCGACAACTGGCGCACCACCGGTACCGGTGCCACCACCTTCACCGGCGGTGACGAAGACCATGTCGGCGCCGCGCAGGACGTCTTCGATCTCCTCCACGTGGTCTTCGGCTGCCTGGCGTCCCACATCGGGGTTGGCGCCGGCGCCGAGGCCGCGAGTAAGTTCGCGTCCCACGTCGAGCTTCACGTCTGCGTCGCTCATCAGCAGCGCCTGGGCATCCGTATTAATGGCGATGAATTCAACGCCCTTGAGGCCGACTTCGATCATGCGGTTTACGGCGTTGACACCGCCACCGCCGATGCCTACGACTTTAATGACCGCGAGGTAATTCTGTGGAGCTGCCACGTCCCGCTTCCCTTGTTAGTTGTGCTACGTATTCACGACTTGCGTTTCGAACCTTCACCCTGAGCCATAAGGTGTTAGTTCCTCATGCTTCCGCTAGTTGAACGCTATGAGCCATGGTGTCTTTCTGCAACGACCGCCTTGGCGTGTCGTCTATCCCCTACTATCTTTCCAGATGTTCGATGCGCCTTGGTTCACCACACACCACGAGTTGAGAAACTTTCGTTCAAGCTAGTATGTGACTGGGCTTTCAGGGTTGGAAATATCAATTGACTTCGGCGCGTCGTTGTTTTCCTTCAGGTCCTTCAGGAAAATCGCCGCAACCTTATTCTTCAAAGCGGCATCACTTCCATCACCCCAGACGAGGACGCGCTTCTTCGGTAGTTGTAGCTCGAGGAAACCTGCCTTGGTCACGGTCGCAGCACTCGATTGGGCAAGTACCTTTTCATCTACCGTAGCCAATACCTCGGTCAGTAGAGCGAAAGACTCCGGGCTCTTGGCCTCGTCGCTTAATTTCACCGTGGGAAGTTTGGTCTTGTCTTTCTCCCCGAGTTTCTTGAGTTTGTCACCCTCGGAGGAGACCAGATACCGGGACTTGCCCTCCACTAGGATGGCTACCGGTACTTGTTCGACGACCTCAACCACCAGCGTGTCGGGCATCTGGGCACGCACGACGAGTTCCTTAATCGCCGGCTGGTCACCGATCAGGTCGCTGACCCTGCCTTCGGAGATGCGCGGTAGCGGCACCCCTTGGAGGGTTTGGAGCTTCTCGGTGAGTTGTTTTTCGCTCACCAGCTTCGTGCCCGTCACCGAAATATTTCGCGCCGCCAGCAATGGCGAAAAGCTCAGCACAAGCACCGCTGCAACGCTCAGCGCCACGATCGCGCCGATAATGATGAACAGTAGCTTGCGTCGCCGCGCCTGGTCGGTGACCGGTAGCGGTAGAACTTTCGAATTCTCTGGCATCAGCGCACCGCTCCCCTAGCGTGCTTCGAGGGCTCGAACGATTTGGTTTCCAAGCGCCGTGACATCCCCGGCACCCACGGTCATGATGAGATCTCCGGCGATCGCATCGGCGACCACGGCCTGTACCGCCTGTTCGGGTGTCAGCACGCGTGCCGGTACCTGAACGCGCTCGGCCACCAGTTCGCTGGTAATGCCGACGATCGGTTCTTCACGCGCCGGATAGATCTCGAGCAGAATAACGGAGTCCGCGAGCGACAACGCCTCGGCAAACTCCGCATAGAACTCGGCGGTGCGCGAGAACAGGTGCGGCTGGAACACCACGTGTAGCCGCCCTTCTTCGGCCACGGCACGACCGGCGCGCAATGCGGCGGTAACCTCCGTGGGATGGTGTGCGTAGTCGTCATACACGCGCACGCCTGCGGCTTCGCCCTTGAATTCGAAGCGCCGAGCCGCCCCGGAGAAGCTCGCTAGGGCGTGCAACGCCTCGTCGACTTCCAAACCGGCGTCCAGTCCCACGGCTAATGCGGCGGCGGCATTGAGCAGATTGTGTTGCCCTGGCACGTTCAGTACGAGCTCGTGGCTCTGTCCGCTGCCCCATTCGATCGTCGCGGCAAACCGTCCATCGGCCAGCGGACGCGCATCGCTCAGTCGGCGATCGGCGTTCGAGGCAAAACCATAGGTCTGCACCCGCAGTCCCGGTCGCCGTACTCGCATGGTGTTCGCCAGCGCGTGTGCGCCGGGGTCATCGGCGCAGCAGATCAGCAATCCACCATCGGGCAGCAGTCCGGCGAACTCCTCAAAGGCGCGGTGCACGGCGTCGGCGCTGCCATAGTGATCCAGATGGTCGGCCTCGACGTTGGTCACCACCACCACGTCGGGACGGTAATTCAAGAAGGAGGCGTCGGATTCGTCGGCTTCGGCCACGAAGATCTTTCCGTCACCCAGTTCGGCATTAGTGCCCAGCGACGGGATATTCGCCCCTACCGCGTAGCTAGGCGCCAGTCCAGCGGCCTTCAACATGTGGGCCGTCAACGAGGTAGTCGTCGTTTTACCGTGGGTACCGGCAATAGTCACCACGCTCTGGTGTCCACGCATGGTGGCGGCCAAACCTTCGGAGCGGTGCAAAATGCGCAGTCCCTTATCGAGGGCCAGATCGTATTCGGCATTGCCCGGTTTGATAATGGAGGAGGCAATCACCGTGTCGGCGTCCTGCAGGTTCGCCGGATCGTAGCCCACATGGATGCGCGCGCCGCGGTTACGCAAGTCGTGCATCACCGGCAGGTCCTTCGCGTCGCTGCCGGATACCGGCACTCCGGCATCCAAAAGCAATCGCGCGACGGCGGAGACTCCGACCCCGCCCACACCCATGAGGTGGACCCGGCCCAATTCCGTCAGGTGTGCTGGTGCACCCATAGTTCTAGCCTTCCTTGAGCGCGGCGCGGCGCCCGGCAACTTCGTCAATGATCAGCCGCGCCATTTGTTCGGCGGCGTCACGGTGTCCTTGGCTGGCCGCGGCGGCGGCCATTTGCTTCAGTGTAGAGGCATCTTTGAGCAACGGTATGACCGTCTGCGCAATGTAGTCAGCAGTGAACTTCGCATCGTCGACCAGCAGTGCTCCGCCGGCGGCCATGAGGTCGCGCGCGTTGAGTCGCTGTTCGCCGTTGCCGATCGGCAGCGGAACCAAGATCGAGGGACGCCCGGCGACGGCCAATTCGCACACGGTGCCCGCGCCGGAGCGACAGATCATTAAGTCGGCCGCGGCGTAGCCGTAGTCCATGCGGTCTAGATACTCGAGCTGGGTGTACCCCGGCGCGGAAAGGAGTTCGCCGTGTTCGTCACGCACGGCCTTGTCTCGCCCGGTCACGTGCACCACCTGAATTCCGGCCTCGACAAGTGCCGGCAAGGCCCGAGCAACGGCCGTATTCACACTTGCCGCCCCCGAGGAGCCGCCGCTAATGACGAGCACCGGTGCGCCGCTTCGTGGCACATTGAAAAAGTCGCGGGCCTCATCACGCAATGCGTCGGCATCCATCTGAGCCACATTCGAGCGCATGGGCATGCCCACGACCTGCTCGCCGGGTAGCCCGGTGTTAGAAAAAGTCGTTCGTACCACCGCGGCGTTTTTGGCACCAACCTTGTTCGCCATACCGGCAATCGAGTTGGCCTCATGCACGATGATCGGAACCCCCAGGCTTCGGGCGGCCAGATAGGCCGGGGTGCACACATATCCCCCGACGCCCAGCAAGGCCTCCGCCTGAGTTTCACGCAGAACCGCCTTCGCCCGTCGCACGGCTTTGAAGAAGCGCACGGGGAACTTGAGCAGGTCCGCATTGAGGCTTCGCGGCAAGGGTGCCTTCGGAATCAGCTCCAAGCGGTACCCGGCCTCCGGGACCAACCGGGTTTCCAGCCCCTCCGGCGAACCGAGTGCGGTGATTTGTGCCTCGGGGTTTTCCGCCTTCACGGCGTCCGCAATGGCCAACATTGGAGAAATATGTCCGGCGGTTCCGCCACCGGCGACCACCAGTCGGATCGGTTCGCTCATGCCTCGTCTGTTCCTTGCTTTTTCGTCTGCGCTGGGCCGGCCGTCACGGCCTGAGCCAGCAGTTCTCGTTTTTGATCGCGCGCGCTGGAGAGCGCAAAACCCATGGCCATCATCACGGCGAGCATCGCCGAGCCACCCGAAGAGATAAAGGGCAGCGGCACACCAATCACCGGTAGCAGACCACTGACGGTGCCGAGGTTCACGAAGGTTTGCCCAATGATCCAAGAGATCAGGCAACCCATTAGAATCCTCGTGTAAAGATCCGTTGCGCGCATCGCGATGCGGTACATCGCCAGGGCAATCAATGCGAAGAGCACCAGCACCGCCAGCACACCGAGGAACCCGAACTCTTCACCCAGAATGGAGAAGATGAAGTCGTTCTGCGCCTCGGGCACATAGGACCATTTCATACGCGATTGTCCAGGTCCCACCCCGAACCAGCCGCCGGAGGCGAAGGCGTGCAGACCCATGGACGACTGAAGACAGGCATCACCATTCGAACCGCAGTCAATACCAAGCCACGCCTTAATACGGGTCCGGCGGTTCCCGGACATAAGCACCGCTCCGGCGAAGCCGATGAAACCGACGGCAACCGAGAGCAACAACCACTTGAAGCGCATGCCCGCAAGAAACAGCGCTGCGGCCAGAACCATCACGAGGATCAGCACGGTGCCCACGTCATGGCCCAAAAGCACCAAGAGAACGATGGCGCCACCCACCGGTGCCACGACTGGTACCAGCAGATGCTTGATGTCGCCGAGCAGACTCTGCTTCTTTTCAAACATGAAGGCGGCGAAGACTGCGAGGGATAATTTCGCGAACTCACTGGGCTGCATTCGGATACTACCGATAGTGATCCAGTTTTTGTTGCCCAGCACCTCATGCCCCAGGCTAGTAAAGGCCACCAAGAACAGCAGGATAATGGCCAGCAAGGCAGCAGCCCATGCACACTTTTTCAGTGTCTGTGGGGAAATGAACTGCATGATAAGCATCAGCACGATGCCCACCCCGGCGAAGATCGCCTGCGATAGCGCAACGGTAAAGCCGTCCTGTCCCTTTGCGATGGCTTCCACCGAAGCCGAGGACTGCACCATCAGCACACCGAAACAGGCGAGCAGAATCGAGCACACCAAAATCAGCGTGTAATCCAACGCCACCGTTCGGGCGCTGCCCGCTTCGATGGTATCGATCAGACGGCCCGGCCATGAGCGGCGGTTGGTCGTCTCACCCTTGGGCTTAGGCCGACGTGCCACCGGTGCCTCCCGTCCTCGTTCGTTGTGCTTAGTTGCCGTTTCCAGCGCCTTCATCCATCAGATCACTGACCGCGCTGATGAAGGCGTTGCCACGCTGTGCATAGGAGCTGAATTGATCCATGGAAGCGGCTGCAGGTGCCATGAGTACCGTGTCGCCGGCTTCGGCGATACCCGCCGCGGCGCGCACCGCACGCGTCATCACCTGTGGTCCGCTGGCCGTTGAGCCCGAATCGCTTACCTGGGCGGTGACATCGTGCACCGGAACATCGGCGGCGTGCCGGGCCAAGGCCTCACGCAACGAATCGTTGTCGGTGCCGATGAGCAAGACGCTGCGCAGCCGGTGGGCGTGCTCGGCCACCAGCTCGTCGTAGTCCACGCCCTTGGACAGGCCACCGGCGATCCAGACCACCTTGCTGAACGCGGCCAATGAGGCGTTCGCTGCGTGCGGGTTGGTGGCTTTCGAGTCGTTGACCCAGAGAATATCGTCGCGTCGCGCCACCGCCTGGATTCGGTGATCACCTGCGTCGAAACCACGCAACCCGTCGGCCACCGCTTCCGCAGAGACTCCGTAGGCGCGGGTCAGGGCCGCGGCGGCCGCAGCATTCGCCGCGGTATGACGTGGAACGATCTCGCCGATTTCCTTCAGTGCCACGAGCTCCAGTGCCTGACTACGTCGTTCGGCGATGAACGCGCGGTCCACCAGCAGGTTCTCGACTACCCCGACCATGGACACGGCAGGCGAGTCGGTGGTGAACCCAATGGCACGGCAACCCTCGACCACGTCGGCGTTTTCAACCATGGTGATGGTCTCGGGGGCCTGCGCATTGAAGATCGCAGCCTTCTGCGTGCGCTCGTAAATCTTGGCCTTATCGGCGCGGTACCCCTCGAAGTCACCGTGCCAGTCCACGTGGTCCTCGGCCAGGTTCAACACCACGGAGGCCAAGGGGGAAATAGTGTGCGTGTAGTGCAGCTGGAAGCTTGAGAGCTCCACGGCGAACACCTCATAGTCCACCGGGTCGCGGACCGCATCGAGAATCGGGGTTCCGACGTTGCCAACGGCAATGGCCTTCAGCCCGGCCGCCTGCAGGATCGACTCAGTCATACCTACCGTGGTGGTTTTGCCGTTGGTGCCGGTAATGGCCAGCCACTGCGGTGCGGTACGCCCTTCACGCCGCTGCACTCGCCAGGCCAGTTCGACGTCGGACCACAGCTCAATACCGGCCGCTTGCGCCTCGACGAGCACCGGATGACGGGGGTTCCACCCCGGGGATACCAGCAAGAGTTCGGGCTGTTGGCCCTCGACCAATGGCAGACGTTCGACGTGCTGCTCGCCAAGTAGCACCTCGTGGGCACCGACGATCTTCAGGGTGCTGGCACGCTGCTGATTCAATTCGTCGTCCCGGCCGTCGATGACGGTGACGACCGCACCCAGCTCGATGAGGGTATCGGCGGCCGAGAAACCGCTTAGGCCCAGACCGGCCACGACGACGCGTAGCCCAGCCCAGTCAGCGTCCCAGCTCGTTAGCTCCGAGAACTTTTCACTCACAGTGCGACAACCCATTCAGAATAGAAAATACCGAGACCGGCGGCGACAAAGAGGCCGGCCAAAATCCAGAAGCGAACCACGACGTTCTCTTCGCTCCACCCGGCGAGTTCGAAGTGGTGCTGCAACGGCGCCATACGGAAGACGCGCTTGCCGCCGGAGAGTTTGAAGTAACCGACCTGGATGATCACCGAGGCCGAAATGATGACGAACAGACCCGCGATCACCACGAGCAGCAGTTCGGTACGCGACAGAATCGCCATGGCTGCCACGGCACCGCCGATGGCTAGCGACCCGGTGTCGCCCATGAAAATCTTGGCCGGCTTAGCGTTCCACCAGAGGAAGGCGACCAACGCGCCGGAGATCGTGGCGCTGAGCAGGGCCAGATCCTGCGGGTCACGCACGGTGTAGCACACCTCGAGAGCATTGGCCGTGCCGCAGGCTTGGTTCTGCTGCCAAATGCCGATCAGCGTGTACGCGCCAAAGACCATAATTGAGGCGCCGGCGGCCAACCCGTCCAGCCCATCGGTGAGATTCACACCGTTGGTAGCCGCGGTGACAATGAAATTCGACCAGATCACAAAGAGCAGCAACCCGATCAGGGGTCCGGCGAAGGCCAGATCAATGTTGGTATCGCGGAGCACCGAAATGGCCGTAGAGGCCGGGGTCAACCCGTCGTGATTGGGAAATTGCAGGGCCAGGACACCGAAGCTGATGCCCACCACGGCCTGCAGCACGATCTTCTGCCAGGCGCGCAAGCCCAGGGAGCGCTTCATGGCGATCTTGATAAAGTCATCGAGGAATCCGACCAGTCCCATGCCTGCGAAGAGCAGCAAGACCAACAGACCACTGGCGGTAATGCCGGTGCTGGTGCGCCCCATGAGGGTCAGGATCCCGTGCGTGGCGAAGTAGCTAACGATCACCGAAAGCACGATGACCACACCGCCCATGGTGGGCGTTCCGGATTTCACGGAGTGTGAATTCGGGCCGTCGTCGCGTACCACCTGACCGTACTGCTTCTTGGTCAGCAGCCGAATATAAAACGGCATCGTCAGCATGGTCAACACGAGGGCGATCCCCGCCCCCAGTATCAATGCGATCATGTCTAACCTTCCCTCACAGCTGCCGCGACCTCGTCGCCTAGAAATCGAAGTCCCGCCCCGTTGGAGGACTTGAACAAAACTATGTCGCCGGCGCGTAGCTGCTCGTCCAGCAGCGTCCGCGCTTCCTCGAGCGTCTCCACATAATGCGCTTCGTCGCCCCAGCTGCCCTCGAGCACGGCCGAGTTATACGCGGCTTTCGCTCCGGAACCAATAATAACGAGCTTAGCGATATTCAGCCGTACCGCCATACGCCCGAGTAAATCGTGTTCGTGCACCGAGTCTTCGCCGAGTTCGCGCATCTCCCCGAGCACCGCCCAGGTCCGTCGCGCCGGCTGCGTGCCGTCCCCGCGGCCCAGTTCGGCCAGCGTGACCAGGGCCGCGCGCATCGAGTCCGGGTTGGCGTTATACGCATCGTTAATGATGCTCACGCCATCGGGACGCTCAATACGTTCCATGCGCCAGCGGCTACCGGCACCCCGCCCGTGCAGGGCTGCGGCGATCCGGCCCGGTTCGACCCCGACGGCTTGGGCGGCCGAGGCGGCGGCCAGAATGTTGCTTACGTGGTGCCGACCCAGTAGGCCGCTGGTAATCCTGTGCGTGCTACCGTCGGCGAAAACCAATGTCAGTTCCGGTTGGCCGGCGGTGTTGACCTGAACCTCACGGGCCCAGACGGCTCCGGGCTGTGCCTCTGGATCGGCTGGTTCCTGCCCGAAATACCGGACCTGGGCCGTGGCCCGCGAGGCCATCCGGGCCACGCGTGGGTCATCGGCATTCAGCAGGGCGGTGCCCGTAGCCTCGAGGGACTCCACCAGCTCCCCCTTGGCGCGCTCGATATTGTCAACGCCCCCGAATTCGCCGGCGTGAGCCGTACCCACGCAGAGCACCACGCCGATCTGCGGGTGGACCATATCGCAGAGGTAGTTCAGGTGTCCGATACCGGTGGCGCCCATCTCAATCACCAGGTACTTGGTGTCCGCGGTGGCCTGGAAGACCGTCAGCGGCACTCCGACCTCGCCGTTATAGGAACCGATCGGTGAGACGGTCGGCGCCTCGGCGCTGAGGATGCCCGCGAGCAAGTCTTTGGTCGTGGTTTTGCCCGCCGAACCAGTAATGCCAATGACCGTCGCGCCATTGGTGGCCTTGAGGTGTCGCACGATATGCGCGGCGATCTGACCCATGGCTTCCACCGCGTCGGGGACGATGATCGCCGGGTGAACGGCCCGCGAGTCGTCGTAGGTTTCGCGCTCGGCAAGGGCTAGCACGGCCCCGGCGTTCAACGCCTGATCGATGAAGGCATGCCCGTCGGAGAACTCACCGGGCTTGGCCACAAAAAGGCCGCCGGGTACTACTTCGCGCGAATCGGTGGTGACGGCGGAAACAGCGATGTCACCGACGGCGGAACGGGTGGCCCGGCCTCCGGTAATCGCGATCAGCTCGTTTAAAGACAGTTCAATCATGGCACTTAGGACTTTACACTCGACGGGCGCAGAACCCGGGGTTAGGCATGGGTCGCGACGGTCACAAAACCGCGGCGTGTCAATGCCGCGGACAGCTCGGTGCGGTCATCAAGTTCCAGATCGACGCCGGCGACTTCCTGACTGACTTCATGTCCGCGCCCGGCAATCAAAATAGCGTCTGCCACACCGGCCAATTCCACGGCCTTATCGATGGCCGCCGCGCGAGGTGCGACGTTGAGCAGCTGGACGGCACGACCGGAGGCGGCAATGGCCTGCCGGGCACCGGCGGCCACCTGCTCGCGAATCGGCGCGGGGTCTTCCCCGTGAGGATCGTCGTCGGTGACAATCACAATGTCGGCATGCTCGGCCGCCACTCGCCCCATATCGGGTCGTTTGGTCTTATCGCGCTCACCGGTCGCCCCAAAGACAACGATTCGACGCCCGCCGGGGCCCGGCCGCATGGACTCCAGTGCCTTCACCAAGGCATCGGAGTTGTGCGCAAAGTCCACGACGGCCACCGGTTCATGACCGATGACCTGCATCCGTCCCGGCACGGCCACAGAGAGCGGATCGTGGACGTCCAATGCTGCCTGCAGGTCCTCGAGCGCGACGCCCGAGGCATGCACCATCAGCACCGCGAGGGCCGCGTTGGCCACATTAAACATGGCAGGTAATGCCGTGTGGGCTCGCAGTTCGGCACCCTGCCGGTTGCGCAGCACGAAGCGGTGCCCGAGTTTCTCGACGGTGACATCCTGCACGCGCCACTGGGCCGTCGGGTGGTGTGCATCCAGGCTCAACGACAACGTCGGAATTTCGGCGTTCTCGGCAAGACGTTGCCCATACTCATCGTCCACCATCACCACGGCGCGCTGGGCGCGTTGGGCGGTAAACAGCGCCGCCTTCGTGGCGAAGTACTCCTCCATGGAGCCGTGGAGATCCAGATGATCCTGCGTCAGGTTCGTGTAGCCGGCCACGGCGAAGCGCAGCCCGTCGACACGACCATAGGACAGCGAGTGGCTCGAAACCTCCATGGCGATATGCCCGACGCCTTGTTGCTCCATATTGGCGACGATCGCATGCAGTTGCGTAGCCTCAGGAGTAGTCAGCACCGACGGGATGATCTGCCCGCGCGCCGAGATTTCGATGGTCCCCACGATGCCACAGGGCCGCGAGAGCGCCTCCAGCAAGGACTGGATCATGAAGGTGGTGGTGGTTTTGCCGTTCGTTCCGGTGACGCCGAAAAGCTCTGGCGCCCCATCCGTGGTGCCGTAGATCATCCGGGCCGCGGGGCCGGCCAGCGCCCGTACATTCTCGGTGATGGCCACCGGTACCTCGACGGCGGGCCCGAGGATGTCATAGCCTGCCTGGTCGGTAAGGATCGCGACGGCACCGTGGTCCAGGGCGGTAGCGGCGAACTCTGTGCCGTGTCGGTTCGCCCCGGCGATGGCCAGAAACAGATCGCCGGGCAGAACCAGTTGCGGATTCATGCTCACACCGCTTAGTTGCACCGATGCGTTCTGGTTCTCGGAGCGTGAGCCGACCTCCAGTCTGCTGCAAAGCTCGGCAAAGGTAATACCGGGCGTCGCCGCCGGTCGCATGAGCTGTTCGAGCTCGCGGGGCGAGCGCAGGTCCTTTTCTACCAAGGCTTCTTCTGATCCTTACCGACGAAGACCTTGTAGGCCTCCGACTTCGTTGAGCTCGGCGGCACATCGAATGTGTTCAATGTGTGCTCCATAACTTCGGTGAACGTGTCGGCCACCGAGAATTCTTTCCAGCTACCCTGTGGGCGGTACATCGTGGCCACCACAACAAACTGCGGGTCTTCCAATGGGGCGACGCCAGCAAAGGAGTAGGTGTAACCGTCGTATCCACCGCTGGGACCGGCCGCCTGTCCGGTACCGGTTTTGCCGCCGACGCGGTAACCCGGAATCCTCATTTTACCGCCAGTGCCGGAGTCCACGACGGACTCCATGAGCTTGAGCATCTCGTCGGCGGTCTTCTTCTTAACCACCCGGCGCTGCTCTGGCTTCTCACGTTCGATGGCGTTGCCATCGGCATCCACATAGTGATCGATCAGGCTCGGGGCGATCCGCACCCCACCATTGGCCAGCGCTTGGAAGATCGAAGCGGTATGCAGCACGGTCTGCGAATAGCCCTGACCGAACATGGTGGTGTACTGCTGACGACGATCCCAGGTATCCGGCGCGGCAAGCTGCCCCGCGCTAGCACCGTTCAGACCCATTTGGATCGATTCGCCCAACCCGAATGCACGCATGTAGTCGTAGCGCTGCTGTTTGCTGAGCTTATTACCCACCATCACGGTGCCGGTGTTGTAGGAACGGGCGAAGATGCCGGCCACGGTCATATCGTAGGTCGAGTGCGGCAAGGAGTCGTGGATCGTTTCCTTGGTGAAGGTTTTTTGGTGCGGTACACGCATCTCGTCCAGCGGCGACACCACGCCGGCATCGATGGCCGCGGCAAAGATCGGTGCCTTACCGGTCGAGCCCGGTTCAAAGGCTCGCGTAATCGAGGTCGAGCGGCGGAACTCCGGCTCGGTGGCCCCCGGGTCATTTGGGTCCAGCTGTGCGGAGTCACCGATGGCCAAAACCTTGCCCGTCTTGACCTCCATAACCACCACCGAAACCCACTCGGCACTAAACTGCTTCTGCTTCTTCTCCGCTTCGCGCTGGGCGATGTAGTTAATGTCGGAGTCAATCGTCAGCTGAACATCCTGCCCGTTGACCGCAGGAGTCTCCTCAATATCGGTAATTGGGATGCGCACACCATCAGCGCCGACCTCATACTTGCGGCGACCGTCGGTACCGCGCAGGTGCTCTTCCTGGCTGAGTTCCAGGCCTTCGGCACCGACCAGCGAGGTCTGATCCTCCGAATTGCGCACAAAACCGAGCAATGGTCCGGCAATGACGCCCTGCGGATATTGGCGCTCGCTACGTAGAAGGGCATTCAACCGGGGAATGCCGACCTCCATGACCTCATTTTTGACCTCCGGGGTCACACCCTTGGCCAGAATGACATACCCCTTAGGTTTGGCATCGCCCTGCGGACGCACCAGCTTCTTCAGGTCTTCTGGATCCTGGTTCAACAGTTCGGCGAGTTCTTTGATGGCCTGGTCCCAGCTAACCTTCTCGCGCCCATTCGAACCATCGCGCTTCTTACGGGTGACCGCATCTTCCTGTGCGCGCTGGTCAATGACCAGATCGTAGCGGTCAACGCTCACCGCCAGGGTGGTGCCATTTCGATCCAGAATAGACCCACGGGTGGGGGTTATGACCTCTTCACGTTGGCGCACCTGCTGTGCTTTTTCAGCGACAGTCGCGGCATTAATGCCTTGAATCCAGAAGAGACGGCCGGCAATAGCCAAAAGGGCCGCCAGCGAGAGGATGAGGACAACCCTCATACGTTTCTTGGCGGTGGTCGATGCGGTAGAAATCACTGGTGCCCATTCCCGTCAGCATTGGTCTGATGAAGCTCGATCAAGCGCTGTCACTGAATGATACGCGCCAATTCTAGGAGGTCGGTGTGCTCAAGCTCGGGGCCGGAATCGTGCCGCCGTTGAGCTCGCCCTCGGTAAATACCGGACGGCCATCTTTCTGTGCTCGCTCGGTAGCGGCCTTTGAGGCCTTAGCCTTCTCTTCGCTCCCCTTGGCGGCGGCCTTCGCGTCGGCTTCGGCCTTGGCCTCGGCCTCCTTCTTAGCGGCCAGTTCCTTTTCCTTGGCTTCGGCCTTGGCCTTCAGCGCCTCACCGGGAAGCGGAAGATTGACGTACTTGGTGCCGTCTTCGGGCTTCGTCGCAGCCTTGGCCTCCCGTGAGATCTTGTTCTGATCAAGGTTCACTAGGCCCGGCGCGCCGGGAGCCACCAGCCCCAGTTCCTTAGCCTCTTTGGCAAGCGCCTGTGGCGCGGACAACGACTGCGCTTCTTTCAGCAACGCCTGATTCTCTTGCGAGAGGGCACGCTCCTGACCGCGGAGCGAGACAATTTCGTACTGTCGCTGCGCCACCGTTGTGTTGAGCAGCACCAGAGTCACCACCACGGCAACGGCCAAGGCCACCAATATGGAGAACATGACGATTAACGAGCGCCGATTATTCTGGTCGAGTTTCGGCACCAAAGACAGCGTGACGCGTCTTTTGGTCTCAGCGAACTGTAAGTCGGCAGCCGGAACAGGTTCGGGGCGCGCGGCACGAGCAGCGCTGCCCTCCACAACCGGTGCGGTGCCCGGGAAGGCAGACTTCTGAATACGGCGTGGTGCTCGTTGAGTCATGCTAGCTCCTCTTCAGTACGCGTTCCACCGCTCGCAAGCGGGCCGATGCTGCACGTGAATTCTCAGCGATTTCTGCATCGCTGGGCTTTTCGGTTCCCTTGGTCAAGACCTTGAATTCGGCCCTATGTTCTTCGAGCTCCACCGGGAAACCCGGAGGGGCCGATGACGTCGATCCCTGCACGAAGTGACGTTTGGTGATCTTGTCCTCCAGCGAGTGATAGCTCATGACCACCACACGCCCGCCGACATTTAGCACTCCCATGGCCGCCGGAATTGCTTCTTCCAGCACATCGAGCTCTTCATTGACGGCGATCCGAAGTGCTTGAAAGGTGCGTTTAGCCGGGTGCCCGGAGTTACGGGCTGCGGCGGCTGGAACGACGGCGCGAATGACCTCCACCAATTGCGCGGTGGTAACGATCCGTTCGCTGGCGCGTGCTTCGACTATCGCTCGTGCGATCCGACCTGCGAATTTTTCTTCGCCCCACTGTCGGATGATTCGCTGCAGCTCGGCCTGCTCAAGGTCATTGACTAGGTCTTCCGCGGTGGGCCCCACCGAGGTGTCCATCCGCATATCCAGCGGAGCATCGTAGGAGTAGGCGAAGCCACGCTCCCGTTCGTCGAGTTGCAGACTCGAAACGCCTAGGTCGAAGAGCACGCCATCAACACCGGCGAATCCAAGGTCCTCCACCACGTCTGCGATCTCGTTATAGACGGCGTGCACCAGATCGGTGCGATCGGCAAATTTCGCCAGACGAGCCCCGGCGAGCTCATGGGCCTGCTCGTCGCGATCCAGTCCAATGAGGTGCAGGTCGGGGAAGCGGGTGAGCAGAGCCTCGGAATGACCGCCCATACCCAAGGTGCAGTCAACGACCACGGCCTGACGCCCCTGGGCCTGTGCGTTGTGAATTCCAGGCGCAAGCAGATTCACGCAACGATCCAGAAGTACCGGAACATGACGTTCCGCCGCTGGTCGCTCATTCTGCGATGCTGCCACTAGTATCCCTTTCTCCAGCCCCGCCGCTGATGTCAGGTCCCCCTCCAACCCCCGGCAACGATTCGTTCTGGCTCCGGGGAAGTGAAGCCAGAGCTTATCGCTCCGCGAGATGGCTGGAGATCTCACACCAGCGTCATGATTCTCAAATTCGTAGATTGTCAGTCTTCGTCGTCGGTTTCGGAGAAGGCATCTTCCTGCTCTTGCAGGTAGGTTTGCCAGGAATCCGTGTCCCAGATTTCTACGCGGTTGCCAGCGCCGATCACGGTGACCTCGCGCTCCAACCCTGCATAGCTACGCAGAATCTGAGGAATCGTGACGCGTCCCTGCTTATCTGGCAACTCATCCGATGCGCCCGAGAGAAACACTCGGGCATAATCGCGAGCCTTACGCGAGGTCAACGAAGCCTGAGCCATTTGCTCATGTTGCTTCTCGAACTCGGCCTGACTGAAGACATAGATGCAACGCTCTTGTCCTCGAGTGAGCACCAAACCGCGTGAGAGTTCGTCACGATATTTCGCAGGGAGAATCAGTCGCCCCTTCTCATCCAAGCGCGGCGTGTACGTCCCGAGGAACATTCACGCCACCTCCTGAAAATGGTCCGAAACGGCCCCAACCCCTCTACTACGCTCCACTTTACTCCACGACCCTCCACTGTCAACGCACATCTCCCCTTTCCACTAGGCCTTGGAATAAAATATCCGCGTCCTATCGCGGGAGATCGACGCCCACAGCGAATGGGCGGAATTGCGGAGCATGCGACCTTCACGACGCATAGCCGGGCGTAATTCCGCGAGTTAACGTGCGTTTTGGGAGGGACCTGAGCAATCGGTGGCGCAAAGTGGAGGGCCGTGGAAACTTGGCAGATGAGCGCCGATTGGGAAAAATCGCGAAAACCTAGGAATCTCCAGAGAATCACTCTCCGCCCCTAGTTCCACGCAGATCATTTCGCCCCTACACGGCGAGGCGATGGTCCGTAATTGTCGAGCGTTGGCGCTTCGAGGGAGTGAAGTGGAGGATCAGGAGATGGTTCGCTGTAGCTGCACGCCTGGGCCCTACCTCTTATTTGAGGCAGTAATGCGGGGGCCTGCGCATTCGGGCATGAAAAAGGGCGTAGCCGCCATGGCTACGCCCTTTCTAGAAAACCGTGGATGAGTGTTAGTCGTCTTGATCTCGCTTGCGCTGATCCCAGCGCTCCTCAAGTCCCGACATGAAGGAGGACCCCTGCTTACGTCCCTGCCCCTTGGCGCCGGGAGCCCGGGTTCCACCCAGCTTGCCCGAAGCAGACTTACGCATGGCCAGCAATACGCCACCGAACATGAGTGCAAAACCCAGCACACCCAACGGGATCCACTGCTGTGAAATACCGAAAATCAGTACCGCGACACCGGCAATTGCCAGCAGAATACCCAGTGCGATGTTGCGCGTCGAGAACCGTCCGTTCACGGGAGCCTTCATACTTGAGGCAAAACGGCGATCTTCATGCAGCTGTTTTTCCAGCTGCTCCAACAGACGTTGCTCATGTTCTGATAGTGGCATCGTCCTCTCCTTCCACACGCAATTGATGCTTCTCACCCATCAATTTGTATAACGCACCATGCGCCGCTTTTGTTCCCCATTCTCAAGGGACCGTGCCTACATATCTAGGATAGTCTCATTTTGGCTTCTCGTGACCATCGCGCGGTAATTCTGAAGTTTCCATCAGACTCTGTTCGGCACGTGAACGTTCGGTGGGCGGCCCGAGCAAACTTGCAGGCTTGACCGCCGATCCGGGAAACCGCTCGTTAATACGATCAATCGCGAGTTCCGACTCACGCTCCCGCTCACCACTCTCGTCCAACGTGAATTGCAATCCCTCGCTCGGACTACCCAGCTTCTCCACGCGCAAGCCAATAAGGCGGACCGGTTGCGCCAATGGCAAGAGCTTTTGCAGTAGCGGTTTAGCTTCCCTGGCCAAAGTAGCCGTCGAGTCGGTAGCCGCCGGCAAGGTACGTGAGCGGTTGGCGACGCTAAAGTCGGCATACTTGAGCTTGAGCCCGAGCCCGGCTGCGGTATGCCCTTGCCTTCGCAAACGGCGCCCCAGCCGATAGGCCAGGTCCACCAGTTCGCGCTCGACCGCTTGCGGATCGCGTAGATCCGTAGCCAATGTATGCTCCACGGAGATGCTCTTTTCTTGGTGCTCCGGTTGTACCGGCCGATCGTCAATTCCCAGCGCCAGCTGATGGAGCGATCGCCCGGATTCGCCGAATCGTGCCACAAGACGCGAAACCGGCTGCGCGGCGAGGTCCGCAATACTGGCAATACCCATGGTGAGCAGTTGCTCACGGGTCTTGGCTCCCACTCCCCACATATGCGCGATAGGTAGTTCGTGAAGAAACTCCAACGTCCGTTCGGGAGGAACGACAATGAGACCGTTGGGTTTGGCCCGAGTGGATGCCAGCTTGGCTACGAATTTATTTCTGGCGATGCCAACGCTGGAAGGCAACCCAAGGTTGTGTGCAATGTGCTGACGAATCTGGTGAGCAATATTCACTGGCCCACCAAGTAGACGCATGGAACCGGTAACGTCGAGGAAGGCCTCGTCGATACTGACTTGTTCTAGGAGCGGTGTGATCGTTGCGAAATACTCCATCACGGCTCGCGAAGCCGCCTCGTATCGTTCCCGATGTGGCGGGACAATGACAGCGTGTGGTGCCAGAGCCATGGCTTTACTCATGGGCATGGCCGAGCGTACGCCCAGTGCGCGGCAATCATAGGACGCCGACAACACGACACTTCGCCCTTGCGGGCTACCCACGATTACCGGGCGGGAGGCCAGCTCCGGGTCGTAAAGCTGTTCCACCGACACGAAAAACGCGTCCATATCCACATGCAAGATTGCGCGCTCGGGGCCGGGTTCCATGCCAATAGTCTAAGTCTCGACCCCGACAGTGAGCACCGCACGCCTAGCGGTCTCAGAACCGGCCAGCACCACCGTGCAAGGTAAGCTGAAGATGTCCGATATTGCCTCGTGTAGAAAAGATGTCGAATGTCGCTCCCCGATTCATCCACCGCTCTCGAAAAAGAAGCAGGGCGCTTAAGCATCGCCTATGCATCCTCGGTGGCCGAGTCACTGACCGACTTCCTTGATCTCAAGGAACAGGAAGTCGCGCAAATCACGAACTCCGCCACTGAGATTGTCCGCGCGATTAAGGATCTCTCGGCCGGTGGAAAACGTCTGCGACCGCTCTTTGCCTACTGGGGATTCCGCGGTGCTGGCGGCCCCGAACGGTCGCAGGACATCGTCAAGGTCGGCGTTGCCCTAGAACTCTTCCAGGCAGCGGCCCTGATCCACGATGACCTCATCGACAATTCGGACACGCGACGCGGACAGCCAAGTGTACATAAGCGCTTCGAGGCGCAGCATGCCCTCTTGGGCCTCAGCGGGGACGCCGTCCGTTACGGAGCGGCAAGCGCTATTCTCACCGGGGATCTATGCCTGTCGCTCAGCGAAGAGGTTTTCTCTTCCATCGACCGAGACGGCCATGCGGCGCGACGCATCTTCAATTCCATGCGCACGCAGGTTATGGCCGGACAGTACCTCGATGTACTCGAGGAGTTCGCGGGGTCGGTCTACGACCCAGCCGAAGCGGTCAAGCGCGCCCGAACCATCGTGCGCTACAAGTCAGCGAAGTATTCCACCGAAAATCCCCTGTTGCTCGGCGGCGCCTTAGGAGGTGCCGACAAGCACCTGTTAACCGCCTATGGCAATTTCGCGCTACCGCTCGGCGAAGCTTTTCAGCTTCGAGACGACGTGCTCGGAGTCTTTGGAGATCCCTCGATTACCGGGAAGCCCGCAGGCGATGACCTACGCGAGGGAAAGCGAACCGAGATCATCGCCCACGCCCTCTCCTTGGCCAGTGATGAAGAGGTGGAATTTATTCAGACGCGCCTCGGTGCCCGTGACCTATCGGAGCACGAAGTGGCTCGGCTCAGCGGCATATTGCGCGACAGCGGCGCCCTGGCCGCTACCGAGGAAAGCATCGACGCGCTCACCGCACAGGCCCTGCAGGCCTTGGATGAACTGGGGATCGACCGTTTAGCTCATACCGGTCTGCGCTGGCTCAGTGACGCGGTCACCAAACGAGCTAAATAACGACAAAAGCCTCGGGGTCAGAACCTTCCGGTTCTGGCCCCGAGGCTTTAACTCTGTCGGTCGCTCGGGGGTTACCAGCCCAGAGCCTGCGCACGGCGACGAATCTCAGTTTTACGCCCCGTACGGAGGCAGTGCATGGGTGTTCCGGGCAGACTGTCGTCTTCGGTAAACAACCACTGCACAGCTTCTTCATCGGAGAATCCAGAGTCCCGCAGCACCGAAAGAGTGCCCTTTAGACTTTCGACGATTGCCCCGTCCTGGACGAACTGCGCAGGCACGCTCTTGATGCCGCGTTCGCCCACGCGCAACACGACGATGGCGCGCTCGTCAACGAGTCGATGGACACGACGTATATCAATATCCAGTAGCTCCGCCAGATCCGGCAAGGTCAGCCATTCACCGACCAATTTTTCGATATCACTCACTCCACTAGGTTCCCACATGGGTCGTGGACAAAAAAACTTTCGCCAATCCAGTCACACTGGTTTCCTTGCGACTCATTAGTAGTGTAAATTCACAAGTATCACTTTGATAACAATTGCATCACGAACTAATTGCCAGTGGCTCGTCGTTTGTTATGCGCGGATCGTTGCCCACAACTTTTGATATGAGGAACCCCCAAATGTCCCCAGAGTCGAAACATGTTGCTATGCATGCCTTAGGTGTCGTGGCTACCGCATCCATTCCGGCAGCCGTCATTGGTAGCCTCGCGGCCGCGCCCGCCATGGCACTACCCGTGGAGACCTCTAAGACCCAAGCATTTGCGCCCAAGTCGGTAAATCCGCAAACCGTCAAGAAGGCCGAGCAACACATCAAGGCCCATCTGCTTTCTTCGAGCGTGACTACGCTCGGCTTGCCGGCGCATCGCTCCGTCAGCGAAATCACGGTTCCCGAGGGCGCCTCACTCTGGAGCATCGCCCGCGAGTACGACACCACCGTTGATAAGCTGCGTAAGCTCAACGACATCAAGGGCGATCACATTGTCGCTGGTCAGAAGCTCAAGATTTCGGACGATTCTTCGGGCTCGTCAAGCCCCAAGAAGACCTCGTCGTCGAACACCAAGGCCACCTACTACACGGTCAAGTCCGGCGATACCCTCAGCGGCATTGCTTACAAGCACAAGCTGTCTCTCGATAGCCTGCTGAAGAAGAACGATCTTTCGCGTTCCTCCAAAATCTTCCCCGGCGACAAGCTGCTCGTGGGTGGCCAGAAGAGCGCCCCACAGCAGCACAAGAGCGGCTCGGCCCCCAAGTCCAGTGGCGGCTCCAGCTACACTGTGACCTCAGGCGATACCTTGGGTGGCATCGCCTACAAGCACAAGCTATCGCTGGCGCAGCTGCTTAAGCTCAATCCGAAGCTCAGCAAGAACTCGGTGATCCACCCAGGCGACAAGATTCGCGTGGGCGCAGGATCCAGCTCGGAGACCAAGTCAACCGGCAAGAGCACCCCCACGAAGAGTGGCAACGGAACGTACACCATTCAGTCCGGTGACACCCTCTCGGGCATTGCTCACAAGTTCGGCATGAGCACCAAGGACTTGGCCGCCAAGAACAACATGCGAGTCAGCGACACCATTTACGTCGGAAAGACTCTGGTTGTCTCGGGTCAAAAAACTGGTGGCTCGAACAACTCCAAGCCACAGGCCCCGTCGAAGACCAAGACGTCGACCTACACCGTCAAGGCTGGCGATACCTTGGGCCAGATTGCCAACTCCCACGGGATGCGGCTTGCACAGCTGCTGGATCTGAATCCGCACGTAAGTGTCAACGCTCCGTTGAAGATCGGCACCCAGTTGAAGCTGTCCGGTTCCTCCGTCGCACCGAGCGGTGAGGTCAAGAAGGAAACGCGTAAGATCGGCAACTCCTTCAACGGACGTACCTACCCCGAGACCACCGTCGACAACGCCAACGAGAACAAGAACAAGCTCGACTCCATGGACGTGCCCAGCCGAGGCCAGATGGAAGCGATGGTGCGTTCAACGGCCCAGTCCATGGGAGTTGACCCTGCACTGGCTTTGGCCCACGCATACCAGGAATCCGGCTTCAATATGCGGGCGGTGTCCCCAGCCAACGCATTGGGCGTCATGCAGGTTATCCCCTCCACCGGTGAATGGATTTCCGGACGCATCGGGCGCCAGCTGAACCTGCTCAACCCGCAGGACAACGTGACCGCCGGCGTGGCCACCATCGCGTACAACCTGGACAACACCGACAACTTGGATCACGCCATTGCGGCCTACTACCAGGGACTTGGCGGTGTGCGTAAGTACGGCATGTACGAGGACACCAAGCACTACGTCGCCAGCGTCAAGGCACATATGAAGCGCTTCCGCTAAAAGCGCGACGGCGCCAAAACGTAGGGGGTGGATCCACATTTCAGTGGATCCACCCCCTACGTCGGTGACTCCTTAGCGACGCTCGATATCAAGCGGCAAGTTAATCTCGACTTGAGTACCGCCATCGGGCGCAGGCAACCACTGGATGTCTCCGGAGAGTTCGCCGGAGACAAGAGTCTGCACAATTTGTAGCCCTAGGCCCTGACGCCGCGGTTCGGGCGGCAATCCATGTCCGTCATCGCTGATGACGACCTTCAACCAGTTGCGGGCGTCGGCTCCACGGTAGCGTGCAGCATGCAGGATCACGGTGCCATCACGCCCCGCTAGACCGTGCTCCACCGCATTGGTCACCAACTCGTTAATCACCAGCGACAACGGAGTCGCAAGGTCCGCCGGAAGCATCCCGAACTCCCCCTCACGGCGGGTGGTGACACGCTGCTCCGGGGAGGCGATCTCGACGATGAGCCGGAACTGGCGATCCATCAGATCGTCGAACTTGACGCTCTCGTTCAGTCCCTTGGACAAGAAGTCATGCACGGATGCAATCGTGGAGACTCGGCGCATGGCCTGTTCGAGGCCCTGTTTACCTTCGGGAGAATCCATACGCCGCGACTGCATGCGCAGCAGGGCGGCCACCGTTTGCAGGTTGTTCTTCACTCGGTGGTGGATCTCGCGAATAGTGGCGTCCTTGGAGACGAGCTCCTTCTCCCGACGACGCAACTCGGTGACGTCGCGACACAGCACGAGCGCGGCGAAACGGCGCTTGGCGTCGCGCAAGGGAATGGCCCGAAGCGACAGCGTGACCCCGTGAAATTCCACCTCGGTACGCCAGGGCATCTTGCCCTGAAGCACCAGCGGCAACGTCTCATCGACTACGCGTCGATTGCGCACCAGAGCCATGGTCAGTTCTGCCAGCGGTTGGCCTTGCAATACTTCTGCGGCACCCAGTCGGCGGAAGGCGGAGACCGCGTTGGGACTGGCGTATTCGACGACCCCTTCGGTGTTCAGCCGGATAAAGCCATCGCCGACGCGCGGTGCGCCGCGCCGTGACCCGGTGGGGCTAGCAAAGTCAGGCCACAAACCGCGCGTGCCCATCACCAGCAGATCTTCGGCGCTTTGCCGATACACCAGCTCCAAATTAGACGGGGTGCGGCTTGGCGACTGATCGTAGTGCGTGGTGATCACCGCGATGGGGCGTCCCTCGCGGGCCATCGGTACTGCCTGCACGCTGGGCTGGCCCAGAATAATCTCGGTGCTGGGGATGGCCGTGGAGCGCTGAATCTCTAGCGTCTGCCAGGCCTCGTCCACCATGATCCGCAAATCTTTACGGATGCGCTCCCCCACGAAGTCCGTGTGGAATGAGGTGTGCGAGGTGGAGGGACGCACATGAGCCAGCGCAACATAGGATCCATCGCCGGTGGGGAACCAGAGCACCAGGTCGGCGAACGCGAGGTCCGCGACCAGCTGCCAGTCCCCCACCAACAGGTGGAGCCAGTCCTCATCACCGGGCTTCAAGTCGGCGTGTTGGCGCAATTGCTCGGTGATGAGGGCCATAGATACTTACCTTCGAACGACGGAACGCAGCAGGCGTAGAGCCACTGACAGCGACGCCATATCGTCGCGGGCCAGCGAGTTCACCTCGGCGAACATGCTCTCCGCACGTTCAAGGTTAGTCGCGTTCGCTTCCTCCCACTGTGCAACACGCTCGTCAATATCGGCCACGTCGGCACCGATCTCCAACACGTTGGCCGTGATGTCGATGATGGTCGTGTATAGATCGTCGCGCATCGCGCCACGAGCCAGGGCTTGCCAGCGGTCAGCACGTGGCAGCGAGGTGATGCGGTTCAGCAGGTTGTCGACGTCGAATCGTGCGAACAGTGCGTAGTAGGTCTCGGCGACCAAACGCGCATCGAGTTCCGAACGTGTCACGTAACCGGCGATGTCCAACAAGGCGTAGGACTCGAACTGGGTAGCCCAGGTTTCGGCCAGCTGCTCGCTGACACCCTTCTCCAGAGCCTCGGCCCGCCACTGCTGGAAACGCTCCTGGTCGATGCCGCGCAACAGGGTCGGCAACTGGCCACGCAGGCTTGCCACCGTTGGCCCGAAGCGGTTGACGGCTTCCTCGACCAGCAGTTGCTCGTCGACGTGGTTAATGAACCAGCGCGTTGCACGGTCCAGCAGACGGCGCAGGTCGTGATGCTGCTGACCCCAGTGCTCCAGATCGGTGCCGGCCGGCTGTTCGTTGATCATGGCGAACTGCTTGTCGAATCCGTAGATCTCGCGCAGGGCGCAGAAAACCTTGGCGATCTGCACTTCGCTGGCGCCGGTCTCTTCCATTGCACGGAAAATGTAGGTGATGCCGCCGATGTTCACGACTTCGTTGGCGACGACGGTGGCAATGATCTCCCGGCGCAACGGATGCGACTGGATATCGTCGCCAAAACGCTCGACCAATTCCTGCGGGAAGTAGCGGCGCAAGGTGGCGGCGAAGTACGGATCATCGGACATATCCGAATCGGCGAGGGCTCCTGCCAACTGGATCTTGGCGTAGGCGGCCAGCACCGACAGTTCCGGTGCCGTCATCGGCTCACCGTTGGTGCGGCGTTCCTCCAGCTGCTCGGCGGTAGGCAGGAATTCCAGCTCACGGTTCAGATCAGCGTGCTCCTCGAGCCACTGCATCAAGCGCTCATAGG
Organism: Glutamicibacter sp. PS; assembly: GCA_031317595.1. Classification (GTDB taxonomy): domain Bacteria; phylum Actinomycetota; class Actinomycetes; order Actinomycetales; family Micrococcaceae; genus Glutamicibacter; species Glutamicibacter endophyticus. The sequence continues at coordinate 548,414 of JANCMB010000001.1, read as the reverse complement.
CCGGGGCCCACGTGAGTGCCGCGTGCTTCTCGTTGACGAGCAATACGTTCTGATCGGCGTTGGTGCGCAACACCAAATCGCCAACGGTATCGGTCATCTTCAAGAGGAATTCGGCGCGATGCTCGGGGGCAATGGCACCGGCCTTGACCTGACGGTCCACGAAGATCTTGATATTCACTTCGCGGTCCGAGGTGTCCACACCGGCGGAGTTATCGATCGCGTCGGTGTTGAGCAACACGCCGTGGCGGGCGGCCTCGATACGGCCGAGCTGGGTCATACCCAAGTTACCGCCTTCACCGATGACCTTGGCCCGGACCTGCTTGCCATCCACACGGATGGCATCGTTGGCTCGGTCGCCGACCTGCGAGTGGGTCTCGACGCTGGACTTGATGTAAGTGCCGATACCGCCGTTGTAAAGCAGGTCAACATCGGCCGCGAGAATTGCCTTGAGCAACTCATTCGGGCTGAGTTTCACGACATTGGCGTCGAGGCCCAGTGCTTCGCGCACCTCGGCGCTAATCGGCACGGACTTCAGGCTACGCGAGTAGACACCGCCACCGGCCGAGATGAGTTCCTTGTTGTAGTCAGCCCAGGAAGAGCGCGGCAGATCATACAACCGCTGACGTTCGGCAAAGGAAACCTCGGGATCCGGATTCGGATCCAAGAAGATATCGCGGTGGTCGAATGCCGCGACCAGCTTCACGGTCTTGGTGCGCAGCAGGCCATTGCCGAAGACGTCGCCGGACATGTCACCGATACCCACGGCGGTGAATTCTTCACGCTGGGTGTCGAGGCCAAGTTCGAAGAAGTGACGCTTCACGGACTCCCAGGCGCCGCGGGCGGTAATACCCATGGCCTTGTGGTCGTAACCTACCGAGCCGCCCGAGGCGAATGCGTCGCCCAACCAGTGATGCTTCTCCTCCGAAATGGAGTTGGCAATATCGGAGAAGCTCGCCGTACCCTTATCGGCTGCGACCACCAAGTAGGAGTCGTCGCCGTCACGGCGCACCACATCCACCGGCGGAACGGTGCGTTCGCCGGACTCATCGGTGATGACATTGTCGGTCAGATCCAGCAGGGTGCGGATGAAGACGCGGTATGCGCCCTTGCCTTCTTCCATCCAAGCACCACGATCAACGGCCGGGTTGGGCAGCTGCTTGGCAAAGAATCCGCCCTTGGCGCCGGTAGGAACAATCACCGAGTTCTTGACCATCTGAGCCTTCACCAGACCCAGAACTTCGGTGCGGAAATCCTCTCGACGGTCCGACCAGCGCAAGCCACCACGGGCGACCGCGCCGAAACGGAAGTGCACGCCTTCGACGCGTGGCGAGTACACCCACAGTTCATGCATGGGGCGTGGGAACGGCGCGAAGTCAATCTCGCGCGGAGCCAGCTTGAAGCCCAGGGCCTGTTTGGCGGCGTAGTAGTTGGTTCGCTTCGTTGCTTCGATAACCTTCACGATGCGACGCAGCAAGGTATCGGCATCGAGGGTCGGCACGGACTCGAGGGCCTCACGAATCTGCTCGTGCGCGAGATCGCGTGCAGTTGCGGACTCCTCCGGGCTCAGTGCCGGGTCGAAGGTCGCGTGGAAGAGGTTCACGATGCCGTGGGTGACCGCGGCGTTGGCGACCAGCGTGTCGGCGATGAACACCGTGGAGTTCGGCACGCCAAGCTGAAGCAGGTAGTGGGTGTAGGCGCGCAACATGGCAACTTCCTGCCATGACAGTCCTTCACGCAGGACCAGTGCGTTGAGCTTATCCGACTCGGCGTCCTGGTTGACGACCGCGGTGTAGGCGGCAGCAACCTTTTCCTGCACCGAGGCGAAGTCCATGCGCTCATCGAGCTTCAGGCCCATGTCGTAGATGTAGCGCTGTCCGACGCCGGCCGGATTCAGTTCGTAGGGGCGCTCGTCGACAACGTCGAGCCCCAGATCCTGCAGTACCGGCAGGATGCGTGAAAGCAGCAGCGGCTCGTCGACAAAGATCTTCATGCGCACCGAGACGAGCGAGTCTTCATCGGCGGACGGAGTGTAGAAGGAGACTACCGGGCCCTTGCGTTCTGGCTGCTCGAGTTCGCTGAGCAGGTCGATATCTTCCAGCGCGTCCTGGATGTCGAACTGCACCTTGTAGGAGGCGGGGAAAGCCTCAGACCATGTGCTGGAGACTCGACGTGCCGTCGTGGTTTCCATGCTTTCGCGTGCGGTGTCGGTGATTGCTTCGCCCCAAGAGCGTACGGCCTTGGCGATCTTGTCTTCGAGGCTCAGTCGGTCAACCACCGGGGCCTGACCGTGCTTTTGCAGGCGTAGACGGTAGAACAGGCGTACCAGTGAGCCGGTGCCCAGCTGAAGCTCGTACTCCTTGAACTCAGGATTGAAGCTCTCTTCAAGGACCTCTTCCACGCGGTAGCGGATCTCCGTGGAGAAACGATCACGCGGAATGAAGATCATTGCGGTGACGAATCGGCCATAGTCCTCGGTGCGTAGAAAGACCGAGGTGCGACGCCGCTCCTGAAGACGCAGGATACCCAGCGCGATGTTGGTCAGATCCTCAACGGAAATCTGGAACAGTTCGTCACGCGGGTAGGACTCGAGAATGGTGACAATGTCTTTACCCGAGTGGGAGTTCGAGGCGAAACCTGTATTGCGCAGTACCGCTTCAACCTTTTCGCGCACGACCGGGATGCTCTTGACGCTGGAGGTGTACACCGTCGAAGAGAACAGGCCGATGAAGCGACGCTCACCGTTGACTTCACCATTGGCGTCGAAGCTCTTGATGCCTACGTAGTCTAAGTACACCCCACGGTGCACGGTCGAACGCGTATTGGCCTTGGTCAGCACCAATGCGCGCTTCTCTCGAGCGGTGGCTCGGCCGCGCTTGGTCAGGTGCAGCACACCGGGGTCGCCGGATTCGCGCATCAATCCCAGACCGCTGTCCTCGCGGGCGCGCAGCACGTCCTCGCCGTGCTCGGTGACCAGATCATATTCGCGGTAACCGAGGAACGTGAATCGTCCGTCGGTCATCCAGTTCAGCAGCTCAACGGCTTGGTCAATATCCGGGATATCTTCGCTGCCAACGGTCTGCTCGAGGGACGCGGCAACCTCGTGGGCGCGATCGAGCATGGCCGGCCAGTCTTCGACCGAGACGCGTACGTCTGCAAGAACCCTTTGCAGCCCCTCAACGATGGTCTTGGCCATGTCATCGCTGATCTCCGTGGCCAGTTCCACCGAAATCCAGGACTCCACCTTGGTGTTCGAGTTGGGATTCAGTAGTCCGCTGAGATCAGAGTGCGCGGCGGTGTCGCCGCTAGCGATCAGTTGGGTACCAGTGCTTTTCAGCGACTTGATTTCGCCCTGTTCCAGATCACGTGAGACCACGAAGGTTGGGTGTACCACGAGCTGGATTGGCGCTTCGAGACGCACCAGTTCGCTGGTAACCGAGTCAACCAGGAAGGGCATATCGTCGGTGACAATATGCACCACCGACAACCCGTCGTTCCGGGTAACCGCGACATTCGCGGTTTCTGGCTCACGGCTAAATCCAACCTCTAGGTGAGCCGCCACCCGAGATTCGAGTTCGTCGGGCGAATAGGCCGCAACGTCCTCTCGCGCGATTTGGCCATAGTACTCGCTCACCAGTTGTGGGGTGAGAGTCGCATCCATGAATGATTCAGACATGCTGGATTCCGACGAGTTCAACTGAACGCCTCCAAGAATGAAGTTCAACGTATCCGCATCTTTGCGGATGTCCGGTAGCACAACCCTATCGCGTTTGACCGTCGATAGTTCACTTACGTGCGCCGAGCAACAATCGACCTCGGCCATGCCTGGATTTTCCCCCAGAATGGCCAAGAATCGCTCGAATTTCGCGGCGCAACGAACACCGTGGAGAGATCTCCAACAGCGGGCTCCCAGCCAACACTGCCGCATCGCAAACGGTAGCGTCATTGGGCAAATAGCCAATCACCGGGTGCATCGGACCAAAGCGTTGCCAAGCCTCCGCAAGCCTTCGTTGCGGACTCGCACCCACCCCGGCGGCACTGACCTTATTGAACAAGATCTTCACCGGTGCCCCGGGGACTTGCTCGTCGAGTTCATCGAGTGCGCGGATGGCCCGAGGCACGCCAATACTGTCCGCCGCGACAACCATAACGACCTCGTCGGCGATCCGCATGAGCTCCAGCGGGACACCATTTCGTTGCGGAGCGTGCGTGTCGAAACTCAGTTGCTCATCGGTCTCAATACAGGATGAGAGATCGACCACGACTCGGTCGAATCGTTGCCGCAACAAGGTCACCGCCTTGCGCAAGGCGCTTGGGCGAACCTCGGGCCAGCGGCTTGCCCGGGGAATGCCGGTTGCGACGCTCATATTGGCATCACCCACACGAACATTGAGGCACTGCGCTTCCATGCGCAGAGCGTCGGCGCCCACACCGTCTACGGCTCGGCACAGTTGCACCACGGCAGCGGATTCCTCCATGAGCCCCAGCAGAGACGCAATCGAGGCAGCATAGGTATCGGCGTCAATGAGCACAACCGACTCCCCCGCGTTGGCCGCCTCCGCCGCATAGTTCAACGAAACGGTGCTGCGCCCGGGTGCGCCGGGCGCTCCCCAGAAGCAAACTACGCGACCGTTCTCCCCGGTCTGCCCTGCTCCCACATCTGGCACATCAGGGAAGTCCAACTTCTCCAGGGCATCGGTGATTCCCGCTTCCAACACTTCAGCGGCGGCATCGGGTGAAAATCGGACGATGTCCTCGGCCAGCGCACGCTCGTCATCGTCCTCGACAAGGACTGCCAAGATGACACGCTGGGCGACGACCAAATCGATTTGCTCAGGCGATGGCATCAGGCTCGTCTGGGCTACGAGAAGGACGCTGGCACCGCCCGCCGCGCAAAGGGCCACGGCTTCGCTCATCTCTTCGCAGACGCGCGTGACAACCAGCTCTCCGCGGTGACCCTCGATACGCCGAATTAGCAGCTCGTCCCCACCAAGCACGACTACCGGGATACTCATGAACGTTCCCCTAGCGGGTTATAAACCACGATAATTCGTGATTCGTTTGCCAGCGCCTGCAGTAGAGCGTCGAGATAGTCCGGTTCCACGAGCAGCTCGAGATTCGTACCTCCCTGTCCAACGAGCCCGCCGTCGCGGGCAGACCGTCGGGACACCTCGACCATTTCAGCTAGGCGGGTGGGTGAGTTAAACCCTTGACCACGCTCGGCCTTCTCCGCGATCCACACATCAACGAAGCTTCCCGCGGTAATGGCCGGGCTCAGGTCGAGAGGCTGGTCTACATTGATCGGACGCCGCGAGCCCAGTTCGCTGCGTGCCACCGCATTGCGTGGGATCAGTTGTCCTGCGGCGATAAATCCATTGGACCGTACGCCTTCGAGCAGTTTCGGATCGGCGGGCAAGTAGTTCTGCGTCAGCTCTCCTAGGCGGACTTCTTCCGTTCGAAGATTGTCGGTGCTGAGCTCCTCGCCCAAGGTGATATTTCGCGTACTGACGTAGACGCCGGTAGTGCTGTTGAGTTCCTCGATCAAAACCACGGTGCCGGCGGTTGACGCCACGACAAGGACGATGCCGAGGGCCAAGCGAGGGTCTTTCCATGTGGGCCGTTTATGCCGCACCGCGGTACGTGACGAAAGTCCATCACCGGGTTGCTCGCTGCCCATGGTGGCCTCCTGAAGCGTGAACGTCAGTTTCAGTTATAGTTCGTGAGCCTACGACACCAAGCGTGAGCTGTGAAGATCCACTTTCGGGTTGTTGATTAATCCCAGTCTGTGGCCACGACCCAACCAAGATTCGCCGTCGGCAGCAAATACTGATGGTCGGGACGATCCGAACGGGGAAATTCTCCGAGCGGGTGCGCATGAAGTTCCACAAAGTCTGCGCCAACTTGTATCAGGCGCCCGCTTCCAAGGTGTGTGCCATCGCAGGCGTGCAGTTGCACATGCGAGCGGTCGCGAAGTGCGGCCCGCAAGACGGCGTTGAGCGAAACTCGCGAGGCCTCACCCCGGCGAAGCTTCCGCGAGCTGGTGCGGATAAAGCGCAACGCCGCAAAGGTTACGACGTAGAGCTTTCCCACGCAGTCGAGACTCAAGTAGCCATCACCCACCGTAAGGAGTCGGCCGCGGCAATCCCCGACTGTTGGCAACTCGAGGACAACTTGCTGCCCTACCGCCCAGAGAAGCCGCTCGGTCAACGTCTGACGCGCCTTCTCCACACGTAGCCCCTCGGCGACCTCTTGGCGGGCATCCTCGGCTAGTTGAGCTTCGAACTGAGTCTCGAGGTCTTCGAACAATTTCTCCCAACGCATGTGCTCACTGTACGAGTTCAAGAAATAATCCCCAAGAGGTTCACACTAACGAACTTAAGTGACACAATGATGATCAACTTTCATCAAAGAGGATCAAATGAAAGTAGATGAGTAGTAATGGTAGTCAAGTTAGCAAAATTGGCGCTCGGCGTCGGCATCGCTTTCATAGCCGTGCTCACCCTGCGGCAGTGCCTACGTCACCGAGACCTGCTCCTGGTGGACCTGTCCCCGCTCGCCAATGATGTACAACGTCTGGCGATTGCGGCCATGCTCATGTTGGTAGGGCTGTATGGGGCCGTGATTCTTACTGTGCGCCTGGCCCTGCTGGCGGCGCGTCGCGGACACACTCTCGGACTACGGCTTTGCTACAGCATCGCGCCTCGCACCGTGCGTACCCTACTCGGTTCGGCCCTTACTGGATCACTCTTGCTCACCGCCCTACCGGCTAGCCAACCCGGCGCGTGGGGCCTGTCCCCGCAGAGCGAAGTGACCCTAGTTTCGGGCGAGAACACAACCAGTCGTGGAATCGACAGACTCGCGGCGCCGAACGAGACACTTGAGGCTCCGAGTCCGCAATGGCTTCCTCACCGAGTGTCGGTGCCCATTAGCCGGCTGATTTCGGAGGCTCCACAAGCGAAGAAGCGGTCAGCGGAACCCCCAGAAACGGTCGTTGTTGCCGGCGACTCGCTGTGGAGCATTGCCGCTAAGCACCTTGGCGCGCAGGCCACGGTCGCAGATATTGCCGCGTACTGGCCACAGATTTATCGCACCAATCGAGACCGCATTGGCGCCGATCCCGATGTACTGCGCATCGGCACCACGCTCCAACTCCCCACCCCACCTACGATCAAGGAGTCAGGCCATGACCATCACTAGCGAAGCGCCTACCGTGCCAGAGGCATCCTCGACACTGATAGCCGATGAACATGCTGCGCCCGTCGCCGGAGAATCGCCGACACATCTGGTCCGCTCACTCGACCACATTTTTCGACGTCCCGATACGCTCGAATCCGACCACATTCGGGTGGTCAAACTGGTCCACGCCATTTCGCGTGCCGTCTTCGAAATCCTCGCTGGCTATCGATCTCTGCAACAGTTGGCCTTCGCCGTGGAACCCACCTGTGTGGAAAAACTACGCCACCAACGAATTCTGCAATGTGCAGATCATGCGGGCGCGGCGGACTTTTGCCACTGCGCAATACGCTCGGTACACCTCTCGCGCAACTCGGCCGACGCTTTTGAATGCACGAGTATTCTGGCCTTTAAAGACCGCGTCCGTGCCGTAGCGCTCCGGGTGGAGCGCTGGCACGGACGCTGGCAAGTAACTAGCCTTGAAGTTCTCTAGCGCTTCTTGCTCTTCTTCTTACCTTTGGTCTTTGCAGGTTTTTCCGAGGCAGCCTGCTGGCGGGTGACACTTGCCTGTCCGTCTTCGTCGGGACCGGTAAACTGAAGGTTCTGCGGCTTCGCCGGAGCCTGCACCGGGGCGCTCTGTGCCTCCGCATCCGGAATCTCCAGATTGAACAGGGTGCCAATGCTCTCCTCGCGGATGGACTCCATCATCGCCTGGAACATGTTGTAACCCTCGCGCTGGTACTCCACCAGCGGATCACGCTGCGCCATGGCTCGAAGGCCGATACCTTCCTTGAGGTAGTCCATTTCGTACAGGTGTTCCTGCCACTTACGACCAATGGTTGAGAGCACCACACGACGCTCTAGATCGCGCATGGTTCCAGCGCCAACGGCTGCCTCGCGGGCACGGTACTGGTGTTGCGCGTCGGAATGAATTTCGCGTTCAAGGAACTCGGCGGTCAAGTGTGCCTTACCGCCGGCTTCCTCGATGACCTCGTCAATGGACAAGGAGATCGGGTAGAGCTGCTTGAAATTCGTCCACAGCTGCTTCAGATCCCACTCATCGGGGTTACCGATCGCGGTAGCCTCGACCACCATGGCCTTGACCACGTCTTCAAGGAAGTGTTCGACCTTCTCGTGGATGTCGTCGCCTTCGAGGATGGAACGACGATCATCGTAAATAGCCTGACGCTGACGGTTCATAACGTCGTCGTACTTGAGCACATTCTTACGCTGTTCGGCGTTGACGCCTTCAACCTGTGCCTGCGCTGACTCGATGGCCTTTGAAACCATCTTCGATTCCAGGGCCACGTCGTCGGGCATCGTCGGGTTGTTCATGATGCGTTCGGCCAGTGCCGAGTTGAAACGGCGCATCAGGTCATCGGTCATCGAAAGGTAGAAGCGCGATTCACCCGGGTCACCCTGACGGCCGGCACGACCACGGAGCTGGTTATCGATACGCCGCGACTCGTGACGCTCGGTACCCAGTACATACAGGCCGCCAAGCTCGGCCACTTCCTTGGCCTCGGCTGCGACGGTGTTCTTCGCGTTAGCAAAGACCTCGTCCCACTGCTTTTCGTACTCTTCAGTGTTGTTCTCGGGATCCAGACCGCGGCGTTCCATCTCGGCGACGGCCAAGAACTCGGCGTTACCACCGAGCATAATATCGGTACCACGACCGGCCATATTAGTGGCCACGGTGACCGCACCCTTACGACCGGCCATCGCGACCACGGCGGCCTCTCGAGCGTGCTGCTTTGCGTTGAGCACCTCATGTCGGATGCCCTTTTTCGCCAGCAGTCGGGAGAGGTATTCGCTCTTCTCCACGCTGGTGGTACCCACCAGAATTGGCTGTCCGGTCTTGTGGCGCTCGGCAATATCCTCAACGACCGCGTCGAACTTCGCAATTTCGTTCTTGTAGATCAAGTCCGACTGATCTTGGCGGATCGCCGGCTTATTCGTAGGAATCTCGACAACGCCAAGCTGGTAGGTCCCCATGAACTCGGCGGCCTCGGTCTGCGCGGTACCGGTCATGCCCGAGATCTTGTCGTACATGCGGAAGTAGTTCTGCAGGGTAATGGTGGCCAACGTCTGGTTTTCGGCCTTAATCTCGACGCCTTCCTTGGCTTCGATGGCCTGGTGCATACCCTCCGAGTAGCGACGTCCCTGCAACGCACGGCCGGTGTGCTCATCGACGATCATGACCTCGCCGTTCACAACGACGTAGTCCTTATCCTTCTTGAACAGTTCCTTGGCCTTGATGGCGTTGTTCAAGAAACCAATCAGCGGGGTGTTGTTGGACTCGTAGAGGTTATCGATCCCGAGGTGGTCCTCGACCTTTTCGATACCTTCCTCGAGGACACCGACGGTGCGCTTCTTCTCGTCGACCTCGTAGTCTTCATCTCGCTTCAGCCGATTCACGATCTTGGAGAATTCGGTGTACCAGCGGTTCACATCCCCCGAGGCCTGTCCGGAGATGATCAGAGGCGTACGTGCTTCATCGATCAGGATCGAGTCGACCTCATCGACGATGACAAAGTTGTGCCCGCGCTGAACCAACTCGTCTCGGCTCCACGCCATGTTGTCGCGCAGGTAGTCGAAGCCAAACTCATTGTTCGTACCGTAGGTGATGTCCGCAGCGTACTGCTTGCGACGCGCGGCCGGGTCCATATTGGCCAAGATACAACCGGTGGTCAGACCCAGGAAGCGGAAAACACGACCCATAAGGTCCGACTGGTACTCGGCCAAGAAGTCGTTAACGGTCACCACGTGAACGCCCTTGCCGGTGAGCGCGTTTAGATAAGCCGGCGCGGTGGCGACCAGAGTTTTACCTTCACCAGTTCGCATTTCAGCGATGTTGCCCATGTGGAGTGCCGCTCCACCCATGAGCTGGACGTCGAAGTGACGCATGCCCAGCACACGATCGGCGGCCTCACGGACGGTGGCGAATGCCTCGGGCAAGAGCGAATCTAGCGACTCACCATTGGCCAGGCGTTCCTTGAACTTCTTGGTTTCATTCTTCAGCTCGGCATCGGAGAGCTGCCGGAATTCCTCGTCCAGCGTATTGATGGTGTCGGCATAGGCCCGCAGCTTCTTGAGGGTCTTTTTGTCGCCGGTCCGAAGAATTCGTTCAAGCAGTGATGCCACGTGGTTGCTCCCATTATCTAAAGCGCAGGAAATCTGGCCAAATACAGTCTACGTGAGGATTCCTCGCCCTTCGGCGATTTAGTTCGTGCGTCAGCCATTCGCGGAATAATATCGACTGACCATCAGCAGTTTCACAGCCGATGTTCGACGCGGTCCAAGCCCAACCAACGCGCCATTTCATTCAATTCATCAAGCAACAGACTCAGATGCGTGCCGTCATCCTTCCCTTCCGGATGATAGGACTGCACGCGAAGACAACCTGCCGCTCGGTCGGCTTTTAGGTCGACGCGGCCAATGAATCGATCGCCGCGCAGGATCGGAAAAACATAATATCCATATTGACGTTGCGCCTGTGGCACGTAAATTTCGACGCGGTAATCAAAGCCGAAGAATTTCGCTAACCTGCGCCGATTGATAATCATCGGGTCGAAGGGCGAGAGTAGCCGGAGCTGATCGTCGATTTTTCTGGGGATACGCGTTTCCGGCAACAGATACACGGCATCGGCAATATCCGCCACGCTCCCTAGCACAACGGATCCCTCATCCACCATGCTGCGAAGCACTTGGCGCACAGGTTGCACCGGAAGCCGAAAATAGTCGGCGATGCAGTGCGCTGTCCCGAGCCCTTGGGCTTGCAGCGACGTGATCACGAGACGACGCAGCGCAGTCTCCGATTCTTCGGCTTCCAGTGGCCGCCCGATCACGTGCTCGGCTAAGGCGAAGCGACGTTCAAAGTGCTGGTTTCGCCCGAGCGACAAGATCTTGCCGCGCGCGAACAGCGACTCGGTAACAACCTTGGTCTCGTTCCAGTTCCATCCCCAGTGTTCGCGGTCCGTGGTGGCCGGAACCTCCAAGACCTTACTGATCTCTCGTGCCGTAACGCCCGGTCTCTCCTTCAGATAGGAAAGGATCGCGTCGCTGAGCTGATGTTGCGCGTCGGTGAAGTGTTCCGAACGGTCCACCCAACGTCGGCGCTGCCAAGGGATCAAACTCGGCACAAGCTCGGCGCAAAGGTAGCTGGCCTCATGCCCCCAGTATTCGGTGACCGTCGAGCGAGGTGAAGACACCAGACGATCCAGTAGCGTGATGTCGTAATGGCCAAGACGCGCAAAGTATGCAAGGTAGTGTGCCCGCTGCACGACGTTTATTGAGTCGATCTGCACCTGCGCTAAGGACGCGTGTAGCCGACTCAGCGCACGTTGAGTTACTGGTTTGCCGGGCTTGCCACGGGCCAATGATTGAGCGGCCAACGCCACCCGGCGAGCCTGCATAAGGCTCAGGTGGCGTTGGCCGCTCACGGTCGTACTGCTAATGACTAACCTTCCGTTGATGCGACGGTGTCTCGGTAACCGCGCGTCTCAATTGGCAATTCATCTCCGTCACCCAGCGATGGGTCCAGAGTGATGACGCCGTAGTTGTAAGTTTGGCGATGGTAAACCACCGAGTGGGCACCCGTGGCTTCATCGATGAACAGGTAGAAGGGGTGACCCACCAGTTCCATGCGGTCCACGGCGTCGTCGATGCTCATCACCTCGGCCGGGAAGACCTTGCGACGAATGACCACCGGCGAATACTCCGGTTCCTGCGCATTTTCAGCGGCTTCGGCTTCGGCCTGTGCCTTAAGGGTCTGTTCGGCAAGGGTTTCGCCGGTGGCGGCTGGCGGCAGCAAGCTCGTGGCTTCGTGTACGGCAATCGGCGCGTGGTTGCCACGGTGGACCTTGCGCTTGTCGCGTGCCTTACGCAGGCGTTCGAGGAGCTTTGCGAACGCCGTGTCGAAGGCTGCAAACTTATCGGCCCCGCGTGCTTCGGCGCGTATCGCCGGCCCGCGTCCAACAACGGTCAATTCAACGGCCAAAGCGTCGCTCTGGTTGCGTGCGTGGCTTTCCTTGACGACCTTCACGTCGATGCGCTGGATCTTAGTGGCCAGTTGTTCGACTTTGGCGATCTTCTCGTCCACGTACTCGCGGAATCGATCCGAAACGGTGATGTTTCGTCCGCTGTAGTTCAGCTCCATGGTGTCCTCCAAAATAGAGTCGGGTGACACAACAATCTGAAGTTTCTGCTGTCTTCAGGTTGAAGATGGGCCTTCGCTGCATCTGTGATGCAACCCATACTTCACCATATGCCAGTTCTGTAAAGATGCAACTGAAAACGCCGTAGATTTCTTATCGCGTATAGCGAACTGTACTAGTGCACCTCGTTATCCGGTGCCGGCGTCACCGCCAAGACAACGGCACCCACCACGCGGTAACCAGCGACTTGGCAAGCAAAGACCGCCTGCTTCATGGTGTGACCGGTGGTCAGTACGTCATCGACGAGGATCACCGTCGGTGCGGGGCATGCCGGAGGTTCGGCACGAAACTTTCCGTAGCCCTGCCTACGTTCTTGAGCCGTGCGTCCCTTCTGGGTTCCGCCGAATTGTCCATGAACGGTATAGCGCAAGATTGGTCGCACCCGGGTATGCGCAGGCATCCACCCCTGTTGGACAACGAAACGCAAAATATCGTGCGCCGGGCAAAATCCGCGACGTGAGCGCGCCCTGACCGAAGTGGGCATCGGCACCACGAGCAGATCATCGCCAGGCCCATATCTTGTGGACATCATCTCGAGGGCTACACCCATGGCGGGACCGAACGCAGAGCGCAAAAAGTAACGTTGGCGGTTCTTGTAGGCCAGGATCGCCCGGGCCAGAGCATGGGCGTAGACACCGCATCCCAGTACCGGAATGTCCTCGCGTAGATCGGGCAGGGTGAAGCTACTGTACACGGGTTCCCCGGTGCGTAGCCCTGAAAATTCTTCACGAAGTTCTTGGGCGCACTGGGCGCATAGTCGGTCTCCGGCTCGACTGCACAGCGCGCAACTGGTCGGAACCCAGAGGTCGGCAACTTCCCGTCCAGCCCGTACCACGGTGCGGGTGAGCTGGGCATGCCACAAGTTGTCGAGAAACACTTGCCAACGATGTGCCATGCCCTCAGCATGATGCGACTTCGAGGCACCCTGCGCGGCATCCTGCTAATTGTGTATAGCAAGCTGCACATCGACTAGCCCGGGTAGGAAATATCCTTCGCGTAGTCATCGAGCTCATGCCAAGAGTTGCCCACGCGTGTCAGCAATTTATCGGCGGTCTCCGCATAGACCGGACGACGATCGCCCGGACCGGCGGAAATCCCTTTCATTCCCAGTAGGTACGAGAAGAGTTCGGAACCGTTCTGAAGTGTGATTTCCTCGGCCTGAACCGACTGATCGCCACTCACTTCGGCCACGATAATCGACGTGTCCGAAGACCACACCGCGGTGTTCACTGGCACCTGAGCGAAGACCTCCATGGGGTTTTCGCTCAGCCCTCGCGGAACACCGTCGGCGTCGCGAATGACGCCTGCGATATACACATGGGTACTACGCCCCTTAGAGAGAACAATCAAAGCACGTGCGCCGTCGCGGGAGATTCGTAACGACTCAATCTTCGAGTCATCTAGCCACGGCACGCTCAGCGGGCGGTACTCCCCCATGGTTTCGATATCCTCGGGAACCACCACCAGTGGCTGCTTTTCCGTGTTATCTGCAGTCCAGGTCCACCCGAACGCGTCCATACTCGGACGAACCAGGGCCCCACCCGTGGCAGCCAGTCGCAGCTCTCCGACATCACTGACAGACCACAGCTGGGTGCGTTTCCCGTTGAGGAACGTATAACGGTTACCCACCGGTGACATGGCCGGGTCGCGCGGCGCGTAGGGCGAAAGATCTGGCATTCCGCCCACGGGTATCACCGAGCGCCCCTTGACGAAGGCTAGGCTCTGATCGGCCACTGCAATTTGCGTGTCGGGAACACTCGGGTTGATTTGGGCGGCCTCGAAATTTGGTGCCGGATCCCCCAGATTAACCTCGGTATCGTTCTCCTTCATCGTGACCTGGTTGACCGCGGCCACCGAGTCCAATGTGACTTCGAGCTGCTGCTGCATCAGCTGACGTGAGAGGTCGGTAGCCTCGGCGAAGGTCTCTTTGTTCAAGTCCACGGTGGCGACCCCGTCGCTGACCGGCACGGCCGAACGCACCAGCTGACTGGCCTGTGAGAACGCAGAAGTTACCGCGTTTTCCAAATACGGTGCTGGCCCATCGAGCATGGCCTCGACCATTGAGGTTGCCGTTCCAGTGCCGGCAGCAAACCAACGAACGTCGGGTACGAGGTACTTGTAACTGCTGTCGTAAAAGTAGATCGACCGCGGCGAAAAAATACGGGGGAACGTGGAGGCCTCGAGCATGATCCCATCGGGTGCCCGGGAAATACGCCACTGACCTTCGACCTTGGTCAGTTCCACGTCGACGGCGCGCGTCGAATGCGGCGGATAAAGGGTTCGCACTCCCTTGGCGTCGACTTCGCCGGTCACCTCGAGCTGGATCGTGTAAGAGTCGGTCACGGCGCCGGCAAGTACCTCGCTCGCCTCATAGATCAAGACCCGCGAATTGCCCTTCCACTTATCCGAGAGATCTTTGGTCATGAACTCGCGGGCAATCCGGTAGTCTTCCTTGATCGAGGCTCCGGCCTCGATGAATCCCTCGACGATCTGCCGTGGTTCGGCATTTTCCACCGGCCCCACCCCGTCGAAGCGATAAGGCTCTTGCAATTCGGAATCGGTGTTCGACTCAATCTGTCGGATCGCCGAGGATTTCGGGATACTGGCACATCCACTGAGCATAAGGACGGCCATGAGCAGTCCCACGGTCAAATGAACTAAGAACGGCCGTTGCTTCATGCCTGTCCCTCCCCACGGTGTCGGCTCGCTTCGGGATCGGTCACATCATCGGGCAGATCATCGTCTTCCAATACCAGCGGCGTGTACCCAATCCGGGGCACCTCTCCGGTAAGTGGGAAGGTGTCGGACAGGACCCTTTCAATACGTTCGGGCACCGCGGGTTCCAGCGGCAACGGTGAGTTCTCGATAGTCTGCTCCCCGGTGAGCGGCAGGGTCAGACGGAAAACCGATCCGACGCCGAGCTTCCCCCAAGCTTCCAGCCGACCGTTGTGCAGCCTAGTATCTTCCATGGCGATCGAAAGGCCCAGTCCGGAGCCGCCAGTGGTCCGTGCCCGAGCAGGATCGGCACGCCAGAAACGGTCAAAGACGTGCGCTGCGGCTTCCTCGCTCATGCCGATACCGTAATCCCGCACACTAATGGCTACGGCGTCCGCATTTTGCGCGACCGTAATATCAATGGGCTTTCCTTCGCCGTGTTCGACGGCGTTGAGCACGAGGTTTCGAATAATGCGCTCCACGCGGCGAGGGTCGAACTCCGCAACACAACCATCCGGTGGCGCGTTTAGCCGAAGGAGGGAACCGTACTCGTCGGCGACAGGCGTGGCCGTGTCCATCACCTTACGGGCGATCACGACCAAGTCGGTGGATTCACGATCTAACACCGCTACTCCGGCATCAAAGCGCGAAACTTCCAGCAGATCGTTGAGCAAGTGTTCAAAGCGTTCAATCTGGTCATACATCAGCTCCGCGGAACGCGCCGTCAACGGGTCGAAGTTCTCGCGGGATTCAAAAATCATCTCGGATGCCATCCGCACCGTGGTCAACGGGGTCCGCAATTCATGGGAGACGTCCGAAACGAAACGCTGTTGCATGGCCGAGAGATTATTGAGCTGAATGATCTGGTCCTGCAGCGACTGGGCCATGTGGTTAAAGGCCGTCCCGAGACGGGCCACTTCATCCTTGCCGGCAACCTTCATACGGCGGTCGAGGTCACCGGCCGCGATCCGTTCGGAAACATAGGCCGCATCGGCGACCGGACGCACCACCGTGCGCGAAACCGACCAAGAAATAAATCCAACGACGAGCAGGAGCACCAGGCCGGTGAAGACCATGGCCCGGTTAATAAACGACAGGGTGTCCTGGACGCTACTGAGGTCATAAACAAGGTAGAGACCATAGTCCCGGCCCGGCGGAATGAGCACCTTCGTGCCCACAATAATGCCCGGAGTTCGCTCCGCGGCAACACCCAATTCGACCGAACGCCAAAAAATGCCTTGTTGGGCTTGGACGGCTTCGGCTAGGTCTGCGGGTACAACACGCGAGGTGAGCTGGCCGGAGGCGGTCGGACCGACATAAAGATTCTCGGCTCCGGGCATGGGGACCAGCACGAAGTCGCGCACCACCGTGGCACCGTCGCCTTCCAGAGTTGCCAAAGTGGAGTTGACCAAGGACTGTGTGGCAACACGATCCGTGGTTGCCGCTGATTCGAAAATCGAACGCGCCTGCGTAAGGCCGCGCTCCGATTCCTTGGAAATCTGGCTAAAACGCTCGTTGAACAGCGCGGAAGCGATCTGGTTGGACAGAAACGCACCGGCAGCCAGCAGCGCCAAGGTGGTAAAGAGCAGCGTGGAGACCACCGTGCGGTACATCAAGTACCGGTGCCAGCGGTCCTTGGCCATCGACCACAGGCGCTTGAACCGCAGACGAACGCGACGAATGCGGCTCACTGCCGGTGGGGTCGGGCCAGCCGAGCCCACCGCCACGAGCTCGCTGCCAGCGGTACCAGGTCCAGTCAAATTAGGAACCGGCCTTATACCCTACACCGCGGATAGTCTGAATAACCTGAGGCTTTTCCGGGTCCATTTCGATTTTGGAACGAAGCCGCTGCACGTGCACGTTCACGAGGCGGGTATCGGCGGCGTGTCGGTAGCCCCAGACCGCTTCGAGTAGCTGTTCACGGCTGAAGACCTGCCAAGGCTTGCGAGCCATGGTCACCAACAACTCGAATTCCAGTGGCGTCAGGCCGATTTGCTCATCGCCCCGTGTCACTCGGTGACCGGCTACATCGATGGTGATATCGCCTAGGTGCAGGGTTTCGGCGGCGTGCGTTTCGCCCGGACGCAGACGTGCACGCACGCGGGCGACCAGTTCGGCTGGCTTGAACGGCTTGGGCACATAATCATCGGCCCCCGATTCAAGACCGCGCACGACATCTGCGGTATCCGACTTCGCGGTGAGCATCACAATTGGCACATCCGATTCGGCGCGGATTTGCTTGCACACCTCGATGCCATCAATCCCTGGAAGCATCAGGTCTAGTAGCACAAGGTCGGGGTTGTGCTCGCGAAAGGCTTCAATGGCGCCCGTGCCTTCATAACAGAATTCAGGAGCGAATCCGTCGTTTTGCAGCACAATGCCGATCATTTCCGACAGCGCTTCATCATCATCGACGACGAGAATTCGTGCTTTCACTCTTCCCCCTGAATACCAATGCACATTGGTGATCGTGCCGTTTTACACCCCACGAGCGGCGATGTCTTTATCTCCTAAGATACATCACGTCACCAACGGTTTTCGATGATCCTTAAGAGGTATTCAGCGCGGCGCTCAGGCATCGACTCGTGTTTGCTCCAGCGCGACAGCCCACTCATTGAGCCGTTCAAGACAGCGCTGCGCGTCGGTCGCCGAGCTCGCTGCAAAGTCACCGATCGGCATAAGCGTCAGTGCGCCCAGATCCCGGTCGGATAACCCCAACTGATGCCATGGCCGAAGTAGCTGTTTAACGCCTTCTACCACCCCTGGGTAACGCCCGGAGGGGGTCAGAGCTTGCAGAAAGATCTCACTGCCCTTTTCGACGAGGGCTGCGACCTTTTCCCATTGCGAGTATTTCATGGTCCGCGAATTCATCACGAACCCATGGGTTCCGGCCTGTTCGAGCAATTCAATGCGCTCGGTCAACTGCGGATCATCGGCGCGAAGGTTAGCAATCACCTGCACGTCATAACGCTCGGTAATCACCTCGAGGAACTGCGTGTAGCCTTCACGGACCTCGGAACGCGGTATGGACCGAATCGTTCGATAGCCACTGGCGGTAGGCACGCGACCGTCGAGCACCTGATCAAGTACTGGCTCATCGAGTTGCACCGTGAATTTGGTGATTCCGGTGTCCCGCGCCAGACGACCTAAATGCTCTTGAACACCGTGAGCATACGCTTGGCGAATATCGCGCCGCGCCCCATGGTCGCTAATGGCCTTTTCGCCATTGCCCAAGCTGAGCTCGGCGCACAAGGACCAAGGGCCTAGCATGCTGACTTTGAGTTCGTCGGTGACTTTAGTTTCAGCGCCCAGGATGTCTGCGAGCAGGTTCTCGTCGCTGCGTAAGGTCGCACGGGCACGCCGGGCATCAATTCCGTCGGGCACGCCGACGCGCCACCCATGTGGTTGGAGATCGAAGCCCATATCGGCGAGCATGCTCGCACTTCGGCCAATGGGCTGTGACCAGACACCACGGTCGGGCAGCTGCACCAGCACCCCGAGATTGGGAGCACCAAGTTCACCGCGCACCAGCGGGTAAACCTGTTGCGCATCCTTAGTTGGATACTGGCAGAAGGAGGTGACGCGCACCTGAGAGGGTGTTGCTTCGCTGTTAGTCATTCTGATGAGTGTCGGAAATGTGTCGATGATGCCGGATAACCTCGGAAATAATGAAGTTCAGCACTTTCTCTGCGAACTCCGGATCAAGGTTGGCACTCTGCGCCAGCTCGCGCAAACGTTCAATTTGGGCCTTTTCGCGATTCGGGTCGCTCGGTGGCAACTTGTGGTGCGCCTTCAGATGGCCCACGCGTTGCGTCGCTTTGAACCTTTCGGCAAGCAGATACACCAACTGCGCATCGAAGTTATCGATACTGCCACGGATGGCATACAACTCATCCAATACGCCCTGATCCACCTGGCCTTCGAGAGAGCTGGCGTGCGGGTCGAAGGTCGGAGAATCATCGGTGAAGTTCGGCTCGCTCATAATCGGTAGTCTACGGCCTCTCTTGGCCACAAACGAAGCGAGTGACGCTCCATGAGCGCCACCCGCTTGCGATTATTCAGTCCTGCTGGTTCAGCGACTGAATCAGCGCCCGACGTTGGGCCTGCTCGGCCGGATCCGGTACCGGCAAGGACGCGATCAGGCGGCGAGTGTAGGCGTGGCGCGGATTGCTCAGCACCTGCGAGCCGAGCCCCTCCTCGAGTAGCGAGCCGCGGTAGAGCACACCCACCCAGGTAGACAGCAAGTCCACGACGGCCAGGTCGTGCGAAATGAACAGCGCCGCAAAGCCCAGTTCATCCTGTAGCTCCTTGAAGAGTTCAAGGACCTTGGCCTGCACCGAAACATCCAGCGCGCTGGTTGGTTCGTCGGCAATCAGCAGTTTCGGATCCAGCGCCAAGGCACGCCCCAGCGAGGCGCGCTGGCGTTGCCCGCCCGATAATTCATGGGGGTAGCGTTGCGCGAAACCGGCCGGAAGCTGAACCGCCTCAAGAAGCGAGGCCACCTTGGCGCGCATTTCCCGCTCATTCAACGAGGTGTGCACGCGTAGCGGCTCGGCCACACACTCGCCGACGGTCAGGTGCGGGTTGAAGCTCGCGGCCGGATCCTGGAAAACGAATCCGATCTGGCGACGCAGCGGCTTGAAGTTTCGTTCCTTGAATTGGGCCATTTCATAGCCCAGCACATTAAGCGATCCGTCGGTCATGTGGTTCAACCCGGCGATGGTGCGCCCAATGGTGGTCTTGCCGGAACCGGACTCCCCCACCAGGCCGTACACCTCGCCCGCATGGATCTTTAGGCTCACCCCGTCCACCGCGGTGAATCCGGGAGCCCCCAGCCGGCCCGGGAAGTGAATGCGCAGGTCGCGGGCCTCGACCACAACTTCGCCCTGCGCATGCGGACGCTCGCTGAGGCCTTCCGAGGCGCTATTGCGTCCCAAATGTGGGACCGCCGCTAAGAGCGAGCGGGTGTAGTCGTCGCGTGGCTGCCCAAACAATTGCTCGGCCGGGGCCTGTTCGACGATTCTTCCCTGATTCATGACAATCACACGGTCGGCGATATCGGCTACCACACCCATATTGTGTGTGATGATCACGATCGCGGTGCCCAGTTCCTCACGCAGCGTGCGCAACAACTGCAGGATCTCGGCCTGCACGGTCACATCCAGTGCCGTGGTCGGCTCGTCGGCGACAATCAACGCTGGCTTCAGTGCCAGCGCGGCGGCGATCACTACGCGCTGTTTTTGCCCGCCGGAGAACTGGTGCGGGTAGTAGTCCACGCGCGATTCGGGGTCGGGAATTCCGACCTGGCGCATGGCCTCAATGGCCTGGGCACGGGCTTCCTTCTTCGAGACCTTGCCGTGGGCGCGGATGCCTTCCATGATCTGCCAACCCACCGTGAAAACCGGGTTGAGCGCGGTCGACGGTTCCTGGAACACCATCGACACGTCACGCCCGCGCGCGGCGCGCAACTCGGCCGCGTCGAGGTGCAACATGTCTTGGCCCTTGAGATACACGGCCCCCTGGGCGGCGCCGTTCTCGGCCAGCATGCCAAGGGCGGTACGGGCGGTGACCGACTTACCTGAGCCGGACTCGCCGACAATCGCCAGAATCTCTCCCGGTGCCACGTTGAAATCAACACCGCGCACCGCCGGGACGGCCCCCGAATCCGTGACAAAATCGATGTTGAGGTCTTCAACGGATAGCACCACTGCAGGCTTGGCCATTTCGGGTGAGTTCACAGCGTTCATTTACTTGCTCCTGCCTGAGAAATGCGCTTGGCCCGGCGGCGGCTGAAACGTCGCAACCGTGGGTCGTTCAGGTCATTCATCGACTCGCCGACGAGGGTCAATCCCAGCACGGTCAGCACAATACCCAGACCCGGGAAGAGCCCGGTCCACCAAATGCCACTGGTGGCATCGGCCATGGCCCGGTTCAAATCAAAGCCCCACTCGGAGGCGCTGGTTGGTTCAATGCCGAAGCCGAGGAAGCCTAATCCAGCCAGGGTCAGCAGGGCTTCGGTGGCGTTCAAGGTGAAGATCAGCGGCAACGTACGGGTCGCGTTGCGGAACAGGTGTACGCCCATAATCCGCCACGGGCTGGCGCCGATCACCTGCGCCGATTCCACAAACGGCTCGGCCTTCAGGCGCATCACTTCGGCGCGGATGACACGGAAATACTGTGGCACGAACACGACCGTGATCGATACGGCTGCGGCCATAATGCCTCCGAGCATCCCTGACTGGCCCTGTGAAATCACGATGGACATCACGATCGCCAGCAGCAGCGAGGGGAATGCGTAAATTGCGTCGGCTAATACGACGGCGATCCGGTCGAACCATCCACCCAAGTACCCTGAGATCAGTCCGAGGAACACGCCGAGGAACAGCGACATCATGACGGCGGCAATAATCACGAGAATCGCGGTGCGGGCACCGAAGATCGTACGTGAGAAGACGTCAAAACCCGAGACCGTGGTCCCCCAAATAAACTTGCCATCCGGTGCGGCCTGACGCGGGAAGTCCCCGCTATCGTCGGCCGACTGGGCGAAGTCAAAGGGTGCAATCACCGGCGCGAACAATGCGACCAGCACGAACAGGCCGGCGAGGATGAGCCCGGCGATGAGCATGCCACGTTGCAGACCGGAGGAGATTTTCAGGTGGGAAACGACCGGCAACTTGCCGATCCAGGCGTTGTTGGAGCGCGGTTTCAATTCTGTGATGGTCATAATTAGTACCTGATTCTCGGATCGATCAGCGCGGCCAGGATATCGACGATGAAATTGGTAAAGGCCACGATGATGGCCAGCAACACCACGATGCCCTGCACGGCAACGAAGTCACGAGCGGTGAGATATTCGGCGAGCTTGAAGCCCAATCCCTTCCACTCGAACGTCGTTTCGGTCAGCACCGCACCACCCAGCAGCATCGCGATCTGCATTCCCATCACGGTAATGATGGGAATCAGCGCCGGGCGATAGGCGTGCTTGGTGACCAGCCGGAATTCGGAGACACCCCGCGAGCGTCCGGCCTGGACATATTCTCGTCCTAGGGTGCCGATTGCATTGGTGCGGACCAAACGAAGGAAGACGCCGCCGGTCAATAGGCCCAGGGCAATCGCCGGCAGTGCAGCATGGCGCAGCACATCGCTCAAGGCGCTCATATTGCCGCTGCGCAGCGCATCGAGCCAGTAGATACCGCTGGGGTTCTGCAATCCGGTCAGCGCCAGTTCGGTCTGCCAGTCGGCGCGCCCGGAGATCGGGAACCAGCCAAGCCACACACCGAAGATCAGCTTGAGCAGGAGTCCCGCGAAGAATACCGGCGTGGCGTAGGCCAGGATCGCGAAGACGCGCAACACGGCATCCGGGTAACGGTCACGGAACTTGGCGGCCACCAGACCCAATGGGATGCCGATAAGCAGCGCGACGAAAACCGAGTTAATCGCCAGTTCCAAGGTGGCCGCACCGTAGGTGGTCAGCACCTCGGTGACCGCCAAGTTATCGGTCATGGTCCGGCCGAGGTCGCCGCGCACCACCTGGCCGAGGTACTCAAAGTACTGGATGAGGATCGGCCGGTCGTAGCCGGCGGCGTGAATGCGTTCGGCGAGCTGATCGGGTGTCAGCCGCCCACCAAGGGCCGCGGTGATCGGGTCGCCGGTGATCCGCATGAGGAAGAAGACCACCGTGATGAGGATGAAGACGGTGGGAAAAATGAGGAGGAACCTGGTGATCAGGTACCGGGAGAAGCCTCCGCCTTTGGTTTTGGCGGGTTTGGCCGCGGTCGACGGGGCGGGTACGCCGCCGATTTCCGTGGGGGTGCTCATGAATTGGTCCTTCGTTATGTGCTAACTGCGTTGTGTGCTGGAACGGCGCGCATGACAAGGGGACCTGAAACGGCATGATCCCTAGGATCGCCCTCCCGGTCCCCTTGTCGATATGCGTGCGTTTAGCTCATTACTTGCTCAGGACACCCAGGCGGAACTTGAACGATGCATCCAGCGTCGTGTCGACGTTCTGCACGTCCTTACCGGCGATCGCAACCTGCGAACCCTGCAATAACGGCAGGGTCGAGAGGTCCTCGGCAACCATGCGCTGCAGTTCTTCAATGCTGGCGGTGCGCTCGGCGGCATCGCTCTGGCCACGCTGCTCGGAGATGAGCTTGTCTACCTCGGGGTTGTCATAGCCGTTGGAGAGGAAGTTCTCCTTGGCGAAGAACGGGGACAGGTAGTTGTCTGCATCCGAGTAGTCCGGGAACCAGCCCAGCTGGTAGGCCGGGTAGTCGGTGACTCGCTGCTTCTGGTAGGTCACCCATTCGGTCGACTTCAGATCGATCTGGAAGAGCTTGTCGGCCTCGAGCTGCTTCTTCACGGCCGCGTATTCATCACCCGAGTTCGGGCCGTAGTGGTCCGGGTTGTACTGCAGCGCCAGTTTGACCGGGGTCTCGACGCCGGCATCTTCGAGCACCTTCTTCGCCTTTTCGGCGTCCGGCTTGCCGTCGGTGCCGTACATTTCCTTCAGTGGCTCGATCGCTCCGGTGAATCCCTGGGGAACGAAGGAGTAGGCCGGGGTGTAGGTGTCCTTGTAGACGTTGGTGGCGATCGCCTGACGGTCGATCAGGTGCGCGGCGGCCTGGCGTACGGCCTTGGCCTTGGCGGCGTCGGCCTCGTCGGTCTTTGCACCGTACGGCATCGAATCGAAGTTGAAGACGATGTAGCGAAGTTCGCCGCCTGGACCCTTGTGGACGGTGAGCTTATCGTCCTTCTCCAGGTCCTCGATGTCGGTCGGCGTCAGGGAGCGCCAGGCTACGTCGATCTTGCCCTGCTGGATTTCCAGCTTCAGGTTGTTCGCATCGGCGTAGTACTTGATCGCGGCGGCGTTGTTGGCCGGAGCCCCCAACACGCCGTTGTAGGCCTCGTTGGCTTTGAACGAGACCAGCGAGTTCTTGCTGTAGGAGTCGATCACGTACTGTCCGCCAAAGGCCTTGGCATCGACGATGGCCTGATCGTCGACGAGCTTGTCGGCCGGGAAGACCTCGTCGTCCACAATCGGTCCCACCGGCGAGGTCAGCACCTGCGGGAAGGTCTGGTCGTTAGCGACCTTGAGCTTGAACACGACGGTGGTGGCATCCGGCGCTTCAATGGATTCGACGTTGCCCAGCAAGGAGGACGGGCCATTTGGATCGGCGATCTTCAGTTGGCGGTCGAAGCTGTGCTTCACATCCTTCGAGTCCAGATCATGGCCGTTGGCCCACTTCAGGCCGGGCTTCAGCTTGACGGTGAAATCGGTCGGCGAGGTGAACTCCGCGGACTCGGCCAGATCGTTTGACGGGTCCGGGCTACCGGGCTCGGAGTTCAGCAAGAACGGGAAGACCTGGTTCATCACCATAAATGACCCGTTGTCATAGGAACCGGCGGGATCGAGTGAGGTGACCTTGTCGGTGGTGCCGACGGTGATCGGGGCCCCGGTGCCACCTGGCTCCCCCGATTCTCCTTCGGGACTTGCAGCAGGTCCGGTGCAGGCGGAAAGCGCTAGGGCGCTGGCGGCCAGCACCACAGCGGCGCGGGAGAGACGCGAGTAACGTGCAGACATGTGAATCCTTTGTCTAGTGATCTGGATGACCGCGGTGTGTGATGCGGATCATGCCGAACTAAACTATACGATACATCTTTCACATATTCGAAGTGGGTGTTGAACGAACCAACGGCTGCGCGCTTTTGCTCCGCTCCGTGGATTCTCGCGCCTTCCCCGGAGAATTCAGGGCGGTCTCGTGGCACGAAAAAGACGGCTCACCACTCCAAAGCGGAGCGGTGAGCCGTCCTCAAAATGGCTACCAGCGCAATCTAGCCAACCTTGGCCGGGTCCCAGACAGTTGAACGAGCCGAATCGATGGTCGCCTGGCCGAGCACGCGCGTGCCCTGATAGATCACCATGGTCTGGCCCGGGGCGACACCACGCATGCCTTCGGGAAGCCGCGCCACCAGGGTACTGGGTTCGCCGGGCACGGCTTCGAGATGAGCGCGGGCGTTCACCGGGTCACCATGGGCGCGCACCTGAACCATGCAGTCGAACTCGGCGCCGGATTCAACTTCGTCGATGGGCACGCCGGCCCAGGAAATGCGGATGCCACGCAGTTCGTCGACGGTCAGCAGGTCCTCGGGACCAACAATGACCTTGTTGTCCTTCGGGCGAATTTCCAGCACGAAGCGAGGCTTGCCATCGGCCGCCGGACGTCCGAGCTTCAGCCCGCGGCGCTGGCCCACGGTGAACGCGTGGGCTCCGGAATGTTCACCGAGTTCGTTGCCCTCATGATCGAGGATCTGCCCCGGTGTCATATCGATACGCTCGGCCAACCAGCCACGGGTGTCGCCGTCGGGGATAAAGCAGATGTCGTGGCTATCCGGCTTGTTAGCCACGGTCAAACCGCGGGCCTCGGCCTCGGCGCGCACCTCGGCCTTCGAGGGGGTTTCGGCCAACGGGAACATGCAGTGTTCAAGCTGCTGGTGCGTCAGCACGCCCAGCACATAGGACTGGTCCTTGGCCCAATCGGCGGCTCGGTGTAGTTCCGGATTCCCGTCCGCGTCTCGGATCACCTTGGCATAGTGCCCGGTGCAAACCGCATCGAATCCGAGAGCAAGCGCCTTTTCCAGCAACGCGGCGAACTTGATCTTCTCATTGCAGCGCATGCACGGGTTAGGGGTACGCCCCGCGGCATACTCGCTGATGAAGTCGTCGACGACGTCTTCCTTGAAACGGTCCGAGAAATCCCACACGTAGAACGGGATCCCCAGTTTGTCGCAGGCGCGCCAGGCGTCGTTGGAGTCCTCAATCGTGCAACAACCACGGCTACCGGTACGCAAGGTACCGGGCATCCGCGAGAGCGCGAGATGGACTCCGACCACATCGTGGCCGGCTTCCACGGCGCGCGCCGCGGCTACCGCCGAGTCGACTCCGCCGGACATTGCCGCTAGTACCTTCATCGGTTAAATCCTGTTCCTGCTGTGTGTATGCTGCTTTGGTCTGCGGCCATGCCGGCCTTTTTCGCGCGCTGGTAAGCCTCTGGCAGGGCTTTGACCAACGCCTCAATATCTGCGGCGCTCGTCGAATGCCCGAGCGTGAACCGCTGCACGCTTCGTGCTTGGCGGGCATCGCGCCCCATGGCCAACAGGACATGCGAGGGCTGTGGCACGCCGGCGGTGCACGCAGAACCGGTCGACGAGGCAATTCCGAGCATGTCCAGCACGAAGAGCAAGGAGTCACCCTCGCACCCGGGGAAACTAAAATGCAAATTCCCGGGCAACCGCTGGGCGCACCCACCGGTGTCGGCCGGACCGTTGAGTGTCGCCTCGGGGATCTGCTCGGTGATGCGTTCGACCGCCATATCTCGCAACGTCACCAGTGTCCGGGAATATTCCTCGAGTCCTTGCCAGGCATCATGTGCCGCCGCCGCGAAGCCGGCTGCGGCCACGGCGTTCATGGTGCCCGAACGCATTTTGCGTTCGTGTCCCCCACCATGCTGAATCGGTGTGAGCGTGACATCGCGCCGCACCAGTAAAGCGCCAATACCAACCGGTCCCCCGATCTTGTGGGCGCTGACCGCCAAGGTTGCGGCACCACTGGCGGCGAAATCCACCGGGATGGCTCCATAGGCCTGCACCGCATCGGTGTGCACGGGTACTCCGTGCGCCGCGGCCAATGCCGCAAATTCGGCGACCGGTTGAATCGTGCCGACTTCGTTATTAGCCCACATGAGGGTGGCCAGGGCCAGCTCGTCGGCATGCTGCTCGAGTAGCTGGGCGGCGGCAGACACATCCAGTCGACCCTCCCGCTCCACCGGCATCCACACTAATTCCGCGCCCTCGTGGCTCTCGAGCCACTCGGCGGTATCGAGAATTGCATGGTGTTCGATACCGGAAATCAGGATCTTTCGTCGGGACGGGTCGGCATCGCGGCGAGACCAGTAGAGTCCCTTGAGCGCCAAATTATCGGATTCGGTGCCTCCGGAGGTGAAGATGACCTCGGAGGGGTGGGCCGAGAGCGTTTGCGCAATGGTCGTACGGGCTTCATCGACGACACGGTGGGCGCGACGACCTGCACCGTGCAACGACGAAGGGTTGCCGGTGTGCGCATATTCCTCGAGCATGGCGGCCTGAGCCACGGGGTTCAGCGTGGTGGTCGCGGCATGGTCGAGATAGACCGCTGAATTATTCATCTATTCCATGGTACGAGCTGGCCGCGCTTAGGCTGAATGGCCAATGCGTGTGAGTTCGCCGACCTCAAGGGTCTCGAGCCGGTTATCTTCGCAGAGCGCGTCGATCAACGCGGCGCTGCCTCCCACGATCGTCGAGTCATCATAGGGTTCGGTGCTCAGCAACCACGAGTGATCGGTCGGAAACACGATCGAGGGGTGTTGTTTCTGCGCCCCTGCCGCGGTAGTGGCCCACTGTGGAGCCGCTAGGAACTCATGATCGGCGTCAAAAAGCAGATAGTTTCGGTATCCGCCGGGAAGTTCCAGGCGTGGGGCGCGGAGCACCTCGTCGGAGAAGCCCGGACGACGGGCCTCGGCGAGCGCCGCCGCGTGAGCCTCTGTGTCCGCCTCGCTCTCGGCCGCGGATTCGATGTCGATCCGTTCCCCGCCTTCGATAAAGGCGAATCCGGCCCACAGCCCAAGGATCAAACGCTGCTGCGCGGTGGCCGCAATGAGGTGGTCGGTGAGCGCCTGCCACTGATCCGTGGGAAGTTCTTCCCCGGGCAGGTCGCTGTCTACCCAGGAATTCTCATCGAGCGGAAGCCCTCGTTCGTCGAGCCGCGCTACGTCCTCGAACAGGCTCGTGGCGTGCAATGTTTCCCCGGTCGCCCGCGCGACCTCAGCCCACCGGTGGCTTCGGCCCTCCTCGTCGAGCGCCGGGTGCAAAATGCGCACGTATCGTTCATAGCCTGCCGGTACCTGAGCGGCCACAGTCGCTGGTTGCGCCCGCTGGCTGGCGGTGGCGATCCATTGGCCGTGTTGTGCCGCTATATGTGTGAACTCCATGCGGTTAAGCCTAACGAGTGTGACTGGCAGACACGCCCTGGGCGTCGGCCGGGTGATATGAATGAATTAGGCGGTCCGTAGTGGGCAGGCCGATCAACTAATCGAGGAGTACGCTGCGTGTACCTGCCCCAGCTGAAGGTCAACGAACACCATTTTGGGCATCGAAGCATCGATTTCTCGCGCCGCATCGCCGTGATGGCAGTGGTCAACCGCACACCGGACTCCTTCTACGACGCCGGCTCCACCTTTGGGCTAGAACCTGCGGTGCAAGCCGCCATGCGGGCTGTCGCGGCCGGCGCCGACTGGGTGGACATCGGGGGCGTGCCTTTCTCCCCCGGCCCAGAACTGCCATGGCAGGAGGAAGCCGAACGCATCGTCCCGGTGATCGCGGCCGTACGAGAACGTAGCGACGTGATTATCTCGGCGGACACCTTCCACCCGAAGGTCGCCGAAGCTGCGATCGAGGCCGGAGCCGACGTCATCAACGACACCACCGGTCTGGCGTACCCGGAGCTGGCCGACGTAGTCGCCGAGCACAAGGTGCACCTAGTCCTAACCCATTCGCTAGCCAGCCCGCGCACAATTTATCCGCGGCCCAAGTACACGGACGTGATCGGCGAGGTGCGTGATTTCCTCGCCGCCCGGGTGGACACCGCGCTGCGGGCCGGCATCGGCGCCGACAAGCTCATCGTCGACCCGGGGCACGATCTGAACAAGAACACCAAACACACCTTGGAGATCACCGGCCGGTTCGAGGCCATCGCCGCACTCGGCTATCCCGCGCTGGCGGCCGTGTCCAATAAGGACTTCATCGGCGAAACCCTGGATCTTCCCAAGGAGCAACGCCTGGTCGGCTCCATGGTGGCCGCCACCCTGTGCATCACCGGCGGGGCCCGAATTATTCGGATGCATAACGTCCCCGAATCGGTGCAGACCGTGCGCCTGATCGAAGCCTCCATGGGCTGGCGGGAACCGGTCTATCAGGTTCACAATATGTCCGACGTCAATCCCCCGGCTCATCCCGAACGAAGTGCCATTCAGTAAGGAGTACCACCGTGCGTCAGCTGCTACCAACGCCCATCGACGATCCGAGCGACGACCAACTATTGCAGGCTTACGCCGCCGTGGCGCGACCCTTCGTACGCTTTAATTTCGTTTCCAGCCTCGATGGCAGCGCGCAACTCGAGGGGCGCTCCGCAGCCTTGGGTAGCGCCGCCGACCGTCGGGCCTTCGCGTTACAGCGCCGCCTAGCCGACGTGATTCTGGTCGGTGCCGGCACCGTACATGCCGAAGGATACAGCGGCCCGCTGGTCTCGGAGGAGGATCAGCAGTGGCGCCGGGAGCACGGGCGAAGTGCCCACCCGGTCCTGGCGATCGTCTCGCGTTCCCTGTCGATCGAGCCGGATGCCGAGGTGCTACGGGAAAGTCCAGCCGAGGTGCTGCTCTTTACCACCGCCGCACCCGACGCGGCCCAGCGGGCAGCCTACCCGGAGCATGTGCAGATTTGCCGGGTGCCGGAATCCGGTGGCGGTTGCGATCCTGAGGCCATCGTCCAGCAGCTAGCGGATCGTGGCTTTGGGTTTATTCATGCCGAGGGCGGGCCGCGCATTTTCGGGCAATTTTCGGCGGCAAATCAAGTCGATTCGCTCTGCCTCAGTTTCTCTCCCCGGATAGTTGCCGGCGACGGGGCACGCATCGCCAATGATCCGCGCGAGGCAGTTCACGAGATGCAACTGAACGCACTCTTCGAGGAGGATTCGATGCTCTTGGCCGACTACCGCCGACGTGAGGTGCGATGAGCGAGAACACCGCCACCGCCTCGGGAGCCAGTGCCCGTAAACTGGTGACACTGCCCCGGCTTGCGTGCCGCGCACATCTTCGTGCCTCCGGCGCCTAGGCTCAATCGCCCGAGAGGAACTCTGCACTCCATGAGCACGCCAAGTCCCTACGAGATCCTCGGCGTCTCGCGCACGGCAACGCTCGCCGAAATCAAGGTCGCCTACCGTAAGGCCGCGCGCTCGGCGCATCCCGACCTCGGTGGCAGTGCGGAACAGTTCAAGTTGGTGCAGCACGCCTATCAGGTGCTCTCGGATGAACATGCCCGCGAAAGCTTCGATCGGTCCTACGGGGCCTCGCAACGCTATCCGGGCCATCAGCCCACCGAGTCCTACGACGACCGGTTGCGCGGCAACCCAGCCCAACCCAAGGCCAGCCTGCCCATCGACTTTGTGCCCCCGCTCAGCGAGCCCTTTAGCGAACTGTCGGTGGAGGCATCTAAACAGCGGGTCCACGGGGTACCGCGCAAACGCGGGCTCTTCACCTCACGCGCACGGTTGGAGCGCGAGGCGGCCGTTGCCAAGATCATCAGCAACAACGTGCTCTCCGTCTTGCCAGCCGCCCGCCTGGTCAACGGTCTCCATGCCCCAGGGCGGGAGTTCTACGATCATGTGGTCGTGGCCGGGTACCGGATGGCGGTCATTAACTCGATGACGGTACCCGAAGGCTACTATCACTTCGACGGCCAGATACTGCGTCATGGCACCAAGATGACCCAACCGCCGAAGCTTGACGCAACGGGCTTACAGCACGCGTTCATGGAAATGAACGTGGCTTCCTTCACCGTGGTGCTCTCTTCGAACCGGAATGTCCACGAGCCGGTCATCGAGTATGCCCGCAACGCCGAACCCGCCGTGGCCGCGACGAGCGTCGTAAACGCCGCATCGTTGGTACGGGAGCTGAAGCTATTCCTCGGCTCGGGTCCGATGCCAAATGTGGTGGATCGCTCGAGCCTGGCTCGCCTGCTCGGCGGCATGTACTGACCCGTAGGCGGCGTTCGAAGTAATAAACTGTCAACGTGTTTCGAATTCTGTTTAATGCTCCCGAGATCCCAGGCAATACCGGCAACGCCATCCGTCTGGCGGCCATAACCGGCGCCGAATTGCATTTGGCCAAACCCCTGGGCTTTGACTTCGAGGATTCGAAGCTTCGCCGTGCAGGCCTCGACTACCACGATCTGGCGAACGTGACGATCCATGAGAACCTCGATGCGGCTTTGGAAGCCCTCGGCGAGGGACGTGTGTTTGCCTACACTTCGGAGGGCTCGACGCTGTACACCGATATCAGTTACGAGCCCAGCGATATCCTGCTCTTCGGTAAGGAATCGGAGGGGCTCACCGCCGAGGAAAAGCTGCATCCGCGCATCACCGAGCTGGTGAAGCTACCGATGTTACCGGCACGCCGCTCACTGAACCTGGCCAACTGCGCTTCCATCGTGAATTTTGAAGCTTGGCGACAGCATGGCTTCGAAGGCGCGCCCATCTGATCGGCACCTCCGACACAGCTTTACCCAATCTTTATAAAGTAGGCTCTACAGTAATCCGACCCTGCGTTGGCGTCGGAGAGAGCCTGACTCACCTTAACCCTCGGGAGAAACCAAGAACATGAACGGTAGCTACAACCAGCACCGCGATGAGACTCCGGACGACGATCTGGGTCTGGACCTTGTTGACGAGGTCGCCCAAACCTCACGGGCCGCCAAGCCACGCAAGGCCAAGCGTCTTGTGATCGGCGTTGTCGTCGCAATCCTGGTCGTCGTGGTTGCACTAGTTGGATACTCCCTCTTAAACAAGGGGCCCAACCCCAACTCAGTGGCCGACGCTAAGGACGCCGTCACCGTGAGCGAAAACCTTGCCAACGGCGGTGCCGTGAGCGTATCCACCTCGGAGAAGAAGGACGCCCTGGCCGTCCAGCTACAGGGCTTGCCCGAGCTCGATGAGTCCGAAACCTATGTGGTTTGGGCGATTACCGAGGACGGCGCGGTGAACGCGATCCTATCGAGCCAGCAGTCCGAGAGCAGCGGAAGCTACTCCCCGCTGAAGTCGCTCATCGCGGTCAACGTCACCCGCGAGACCGGCAACATCCCATCGGCTCCCTCGGGCGATAGCCTCGAGGCCTCGGTGAATCTCCCGCTGGATCCGGCGCAGCAAAAGTCGCAGGAAGAGAGCCCGGCACCGGCAGAACAAGGCGCCAACGAATAGTCCGACGGCGTCACGTCGAAAAAGCAGGAGGGAACGAACCAGCTGGTTCGTTCCCTCCTGCTTTTAGCTTTGCTGCCCGTTAGAAACCGGCAATGGTGTCGTCCGCGTTGACCGCTACCGCGTGGAAAGCCTCGGCGTAGTCACCCTTCAGACCCCCGCGTCGTGCGTTCTGGCGACACTGCTGCTCGACGAAACGTTCCATGGCTGCCACGTCCGGGTGCTGGGTAAAGTGCGCCCGCAGTGCCGTCATTTTCGACTCGAAATGATCGGTCATGTCCACAAAGGCATTCTCGCGTTCCGTGGGAGCACCATACAGCCACAACCACGGCACCTTATAGGCTGCGAGGGATTCCTCGCCGAGCAGTTCAGGGTAGGAGAAGGGGTTCTCCACGGCCGGGTAAATCGCTCGGGTGACCGCCTCGCCGCAGGCCAAGTGGTCCGGATGCGAACGCTGAATCCGATCCCAGTTCCGTTCCGGATGCATCGCCATGACAATATCCGGGCGAACCTGACGGGTCAGCCGCACAACCTTGCCGATCACCTCATAGGTGGGAGCCAGAAATCCATCGCGCTCCCCCATGAAATGCACGTGGTTCACGCCCACCGCCTGCGCAGCCTGGCGCTGTTCAGCGTGGCGCAACGCCGTGATTTCCTCGGGCGTGCGCGCATCAAACCCACCGGCGTCGCCGTCGGTCATGATGCAGTACTGCACCTCGGCCCCGGCACTTGTCAGTTTCGCGATAGTACCCGCCGCGCCAAAATCCAGATCGTCCGGGTGCGCACCGAAGGCCAAGACCCGTCGTACCGAACCGTCAACGAATGGTTGGGTGTCGATCATGCCTGACGGCGCCGGATTTCTTCGGCAGCCTGCGGCAAGACCTTCGCCAAGTCGCCCACGATTCCAAGATCAGCAATCTCGAAGACCGGCGCGTCGGCGTCCTTGTTGACCGCAACGATCACCTTGCTGGTCTGCATGCCAGCCTTCTGCTGGATGGCACCGGAAATGCCGGCGGAGATGTACAGCTGCGGAGACACGGTCACACCGGTTTGACCCACCTGGGCGTCGTGCGAAATCCATCCGGCATCGGTCGCAGCGCGCGAGGCGCCCACGGCAGCACCCAAGGCATCCGCAAGGTCCTCCACGGGCGAGAAGTCACCGTTAACGCCGCGGCCACCGGCCACAACGACGCGTGCTTCGTTCAACGCCGGGCGAGTCGAGACCGGCTTCGGTTCCGCTCCAAGTACGCGCACCTGCGGCGCGTCAACCTCGGCCAACGGCAGGCTAACCACCTCCGGCGTGGAGGCAGCCTCGGCCGGCGCGTCGTCGACACTATTGGGCTTCAGTGCCACCAGAGCCGGCTGACTAGCGACCTTGACCTGAGCACCATAGCTGCCAGCCAGTTCGTCCTTACTGATCAGCAAGTCGGCGCTCACGTCCGTTGCGTCAGTGACGATGCCTGCCTCGCGGCGCACCGCAACACGGGCCGCGGCTTCGCGCGAGAGCGGATCATTGCCGGTGAGCACCAGCTCGGGCTGTCCGGCGGCGATGGCCGCGTCAAGCAGCTCAACCAGGGGTTGTGCAAAAATTTCGGGATCCACGGCGGCGGTGTAGACCGTCGCAACCCCGTAGCGTCCCAACTCGGCACGGAGCGACTCGGAAGCGTCACCCGGCACAGCCACCAGGGTCTGCTCAAAGCGGGCGCCCAAGCTCAGTAGCTCTCGTTGGGCCTTGCCTAGGTTTTCTGCGGTTTCGGTGAGAAAGACCAATGCAGTAGTCATGTGCGAATGTTCCCCTAGATCAGTTTCTGAGCGGCCAAGAAATCAACGAGCGCGATCCCGGCCTCGCCGGAATCGGTGATCACGGTTCCGGCTTCACGCGCCGGGTGGGCTTCGGCCTGCACCACGGTGCTGCGCGAGCCTTCAGGACCCACCGCGGCGGCATCCAAGGCGAGGTCAGCAACGGACAATTCGGTGGTGGACTTCTTCTTAGCCGCCATAA
Source organism: Glutamicibacter sp. PS (assembly GCA_031317595.1). GTDB lineage: Bacteria > Actinomycetota > Actinomycetes > Actinomycetales > Micrococcaceae > Glutamicibacter > Glutamicibacter endophyticus. The sequence goes on along the minus strand of JANCMB010000001.1, from coordinate 514,252 downwards.
TGCCCTTAAAGTTCGGGTAGCGCGGCTCGTTTGCCTGGTCGGTCACCGACAGCACGGCCGGCAATGAGGCCGACAAGCGCAATCGCTGCGTAGCCGAGTCTCGGCTGATCACCAGGGTATTGGTCGCCTGATCGAATTCAACCGACGACGCCTGGGTCAGCTGGGCCCAGCCGAGGCGTTCGGCCAACTGTGCCGGTACCACGGAAGTCTCGGCATCGGTGGACGACATTCCCGTCACCACCAGGTCGACGTCGCCAATCTTCTCGATGAGCGCCGCAAGTGCTTTCGAAGTAGCCAGCACATCGGAGCCAGCCAACGCCTCATCATTGAGATGCACCCCGGAGGTCGCGCCCATTTGCAGTGCCTTCTTCACGGCACCCGAAGCATTAGATCCGCCCATGGTTGCGGCGATAACTTCGTGTCCGGCAGCCGCTCCACCGTGGGCTTCGATGATCGCCAAGGCCGCCTCGATGGCGTACTCGTCGAGTTCCGACAGAGTGGATTCGCCTCGCTCAATACGCAGAGTCTGCGCGTCGATATGCCGATCGAACTGCACATCGGGAACGTGCTTGACCAGAACCACGATTTTTAGCGCGTTGCTGTTGTCCTCGCTCATTCTCACCTTTCAAGAAAAAGATGGGCTGTGCCCATGGTGGATGTCACCTTCGTTATGTGTATCGTATCGAGCGCGGCGCGATCCATGCCTGATTTGGCCCTCCAACGTGAGAAGTGACGCAGTGCGACAGAACTTCGCACCGCGCCACTTCATCCTGGGCGTAATATTCCTTAGTTCTCGAGCGTTCCCAAGGTGGCCGTGACGGTCTTTGACTCCCCGTTACGTCGGTAGGTGATTTCGGCGGTTCCGCCACCTTGCACCTCGCGGATCGCCGCGGTGAGCGACGACGAGTCTTGGATGGCGCGGTCGTTGACGGCGGTGATCACATCTCCGCTGCGCAAGCCGGCTTTCTCGGCGCCAGAGCCCTTGCTCACCTCGCGAATGAGCGCGCCGACGCTGAACTGGGAGCTACGGCTGGCATCCCCAGCGGCTTGTGGCGAGACGGTCGCACCAAGCAGACCATGGGTGGCCTTGCCGTTGGCGATGAGCTCCTGGGAAATACGCTTGGCATAGTCCGAAGGAATCGCGAAGCCCACTCCGATGGACCCGGAGTCCTCTCCCCCGCCGGAACCGGCCGAAGCAATAGCAACGTTCACACCGATGACTTCGCCCTTGGCGTTGACTAGGGCACCACCGGAATTACCGTGGTTGATGGCAGCGTCGGTCTGTATGACGTTGATGTAGATCGATCCCGCCCGCGACGGCGACTGCTGCTCTTGACCCGGGAATTGGAAATTGAACTCGCTGCCACCGTCATTGCCGGATTCGGACTGTTTCGGCACGGCCGAGGACGCTACCGAAATTGTGCGATTCGTCGTGGAAATGATGCCGTCGGTGACCGTTCCGCTCAGCCCCAGCGGTGCACCGATGGCCACGGCTGTATCACCGACGTTCAAGGACGAAGAACTTCCCAGTGTGGCCGGAACAAGATTGGAAGCTTCAATCTTGATGACGGCTAGATCCGAGAGTGGGTCGGTACCGACAAGCGTCGCCTGGTGCACGCTTCCATCGTTGAGTTGTACGGTCAATTCTGGATCGGCCGCAGCACCGCCGAGCGTTACAACGTGCGTATTCGTCAGAATGTGGCCCTGATTGTCCAAGATCACGCCGGACCCGGAACCACTTGAGCCGCTACCGGTGGATTGAATCGTCACGACGCTCGGCGCGGCTTTCGCTGCCGCTGCGGTAACCTGCGTAACCGACTCCGGATTATTGATAACTACCCCGGGTTGCGCACCATCGGCACCGGCCGCGGGCGACTGGTTCGAGTTCAGGAAATAGCTCGTTGCGGCAGCCGATCCGCCGCCAACGAGAGCGGCCGCAATCATGCCCGCAAGCAACGTCGAACCGCTAAAGGTCTTTTTCTTGGTGCTCTTGCGCGGTGCTGGGGGAAAATTCAGCGGCGGCTGCTCTGATCCTGCGTAGGGATTATGTCCGTACTCATTGCCCTGCGGTGCCGAGGCCGCGTAGAGATGCTCGTTGTGCATCGACTGCGTCGCCGGAGCCTGCGGTGGTGTCGGCTGCGACGACTCGGAGCCCTCGACTCGCGGGTAGCTCACGGTCGGCTGCGCATCTGAGGAAGAAACCGGCATTGCCGCCGTCGGCTCGGAATTAGGGACCGACTCGTCGTGGCGTCCCGGTTCTGCCTGCTCGTTGGAAGTGTCGCGTGGATCGTTAGGTGACTGACTCATAGTGCTACGCCCCTCGTCGAATGGTCGATGTCTTGGTACCTATTATTCAACCCGCAACTGTGGCATGCGACGGCGCCAACTTTGCGAAACCTGTGAGTCGGCTCCAATGCCGCAGATTTAAGCATGGACGGGCACTCACCGCCGAAATAGAATCGTGCTGTGCGCGGAGTTCGCCTAACAAATCGGCTTTGACTGTAGGCTGACCGTAAGGCCACATCAGTACATTGAATGAGGATCACCATGAGTTCCACAGCTCGGCGTTGGCTTGTCAGCGCAGCTGCAGCAGTATCCCTGTCGATTGGCAGCGCCCTTCCGGCGCTTGCCGAGCCTCCGGTCACCATTCCACCAGGCGAGTTCGTTATCGACCATGCTTCGGCTCTGGGTTCCAAGAAGCAAGAGCTCGAAGAAGATATTGCCAAGCTTCGCGAAGACGTAGGCGTCAGCCTTTTCGTCGTCTTCGTCGATAACTTCAGCGACCCGCAAAATCCGGACGACTGGGCTTCCCAAGTCGCTACTCAAAAGGGACTCGGAGCCAGCGACGTAATCCTTACCGTCGCTACCGAGCAGCGACAGGCACGTTTCTTCGCCGCAAACGGTTCCAAACTACAAGCAACCACACAAACCCTCTACCAGAAGGAAATCGCCCCAAAACTATCGGCGCAAGACTGGGATGGGGCGGTCGAAGAAGCCATTAAAGGGTTGGACCGGGCCGAAGGCGGTGGGTCCTCGAGTGGTTCATGGATTTGGATCATCGTCCTTGCCGGCGGTGGTGCTGTTGCCTACTACTTCTTCTCTCGCCGTAAGAAACCGGCGTTGGCACCCGTAGAGGCCCCGGGTCGCCCCGGATCCCCGGAACCTCAAGAACCACCGGTGCCATTGGACGAGTTGCGCCTGAAGGCAGACCGGCATCTCGTGGCCGCCGATGATGCTATCCGCACGTCTGTCCAGGACGTGGGCTTTGCCGAAGCGCAGTACGGGCAGGACGCCGTCAAGGTGTTCAACGACGCCATCGCCGAGGCACGTCAACATATGAGTGCATCGTTTAAACTCCAGCAACAGCTCGATGACCACATTCCGGATACGGAAGAGGACCAGCGGAAGTGGCTTGGCGAGATCATTGAGCGGTGTGGGTTGGTCAATGAGACGTTGCAGAAGCATGCCGATTCATTCAAGAACCTGCGGCACGTCGAAGAACAAGCCGAGCAACTCATACCGAAGGTTGCCGACGAGCAGAAGCCTCTACGTGAACGGCTTGCCACCGCCACAAGTAAGTTGGGGCAGTTGACCGACAGTTACGATGCCAGTGCGACCAGTCAGGTACGTGACAACCTCGAGCAGGCGACTGCCCGCTTGGATGTGGCAGATACGGCGTTGAAGGAAGCCAGCGAAGCCCTAAAGCAGGATCGCTCCAAGGCTGCCCTGCTAATCCAGAATGCTGAAGACGCTCAAGATCAGGCCGAGGTGCTCTTCGGCGCCATCGATAAGTTGGCGAATAATCTTGAACAAGCGCGCACCGATCTTGAACAGAGCGTTGCCCTTGCTGCACGTGACCTAGCGCAAGCCAAGGCCCTGATCGCCAACAACACCCAACCTCAGCTGGCCGGCCCTGTTGCCCGTGTGGAGCAGGCACTCTCGCAGGTCCAGCAGCAGTTACGTACCAAGAACAACCCGATGCAGTTGCAGGCCGATCTCAGCGAAGCCTGCGAACCGTTGTCCGTTGAGCTCGAACGCCTCCGGGATGCGGCAGAACAATCGCGCGCCGCGCGTGAACAGCTTGAGGGACTATTGCATACGGCGCAGTCCCGCATTGAAGGTACCGACGACTACATTCGTGCCCGCCGCGGCGGCGTGCGCTCATCGGCACGCACGCGGCTAGCCGAAGCGCAACGCAACTACGACGAGGCCCGCTCCTTGGCCAGCTCTGACCCATCGCGGGCGGTATCCGCTGCTAAGCGAGCCATCCAACTGGCTGAACAGGCTGCACGCATGGCCGAAAGCGACGTCGATCACTTCGGTGGTGGCCATGGCCAACGCGGCGGAGGCGGCGTTTTCGATGGCGTCGGTGGCGCCGTCCTCGGCGGCATCCTGATTGATTCCATTCTCCGTGGTGGCCATGGTCATGGGCACGATTCCGGCGGCGGCTTCTTTGGCGGCGGCGGAGACGGTGGAGGTTTTGGTGGCTTCGGCGGCGGGGGCGGTGGCTTCGGCGGTGGAGGCGGAGGGTTTGATGGAGGTGGCGGAAGCTTCTAGTCATCTCCTGGCACCTAGGCACATCCAATTGCATGCAGGCTCAGATTCACAGTAAAAGGAAGAGGCACGATCCATGAAACAGTCCATTTTCGGTCGCATTGCACAGCTCGCGAAAGCAAACATCAATGCCCTCATCGACTCCGCCGAAGATCCACAGAAGATGATGGATCAGATGGTTCGGGACTACACCGACAACATCGCTGAAGCCGAGCAGGCTATCGCCCAAACCATTGGCAACCTGCGCATGTTGGAAGATGACTATCGAGAAGACCAGCAGGCGGCTCAGGAATGGGGCACGAAGGCTCTGGCCGCGTCCACCAAGGCCGATGAGTTCCGCGCGTCGAATGATGCCGCGAACGCCGCGAAGTTCGACAATCTGGCGAAGGTTGCGATCCAGCGGCAGATGCAGGCCGAGTCCGAGATGAAGGCTGCCGAGCCGACGATCACCTCGCAGCGTGAAATCGTCGCAAAGCTCAAGGACGGCCTTAACCAGATGAAGGAAAAGCGCACCGAGCTGGTTGGTAAGCGTGATCAGCTGGTGGCACGCGCAAAGTCTGCGGCGGCCCAAAATCAGGTCAACGAAGCCATCAAGTCCGTCAATATCATGGACCCGACCAGCGAACTGAGCCGCTTCGAAGAGAAAGTTCGTCGAGAAGAAGCCCGGGTCCGCGGTGCGGCCGAGCTCGCATCGTCAAGCATCGATTCACAGTTTGAGCAGTTGGAAGATCTGGGCGAGCAAACCGAGATCGAGGCTCGTCTTGCCGCGCTGAAGAGCAAGCAGTCGAGCCCCTCCCTCGAGGGTGGGCTCACCTTCGATAACTAGCTCGTTCAAAAAGCAGGACAAGGGCGGCATGGACCGGTAACGGAAACATGCCGCCCTTGCTTTGCCTCGCCGTACAACGGTTCGGAAAAAACGAAATCCCCCAGCCTGTTGGCTGAGGGATTTCTCTTGGTGGCGGGGAGAGGATTTGAACCTCTGACCTCCGGGTTATGAGCCCGGCGAGCTACCGAACTGCTCCACCCCGCGTCGGTAAATACAACATTACCAAGCCGTAAACACGAAAGCGAATCGAACGGCAGTACGGTAGGTCACATCCGCTAAAGTGTTGCCGTTCCCCTCGCTAGACAAGCACGAAGTTCGCTACCTCAGCTTCAGCTCGTACGTGCTCATGCGTCCCTCAAGACGCCCGAGCACGCTGCACTCGCCAGCGGGCACACTTCATCTAGAGAGTTCGTGGCACAAGTCAAGCGTGGGAGGATTCCCTGTCTCACGCAGCTACGGTGCAGGAGCCACTGGTGCCCCTGCCAAAGGATCTGGCTGCCCAACACGCAGGCTCCACCCGGCACTGCCTGAGCACGTTTCTGCCCAGCGTCAGTAAAACCACCAAGCTACTGAGTGAATGCGAAGCGCTGGGGAGCCAAAGCGATTCTCACGCCAGCGTAAAAAACAAAATCCCCCAGCCTGTTGGCTGAGGGATTTCTCTTGGTGGCGGGGAGAGGATTTGAACCTCTGACCTCCGGGTTATGAGCCCGGCGAGCTACCGAACTGCTCCACCCCGCGTCGGTAAATACAACATTACCAACCTGCAAACTTGAAAGCGAATCGTAGAACGGTGCCCTTCCTCACACATGGCTGATTGCAGGGCTGGCATCTACGTATGTGCCGCCTCGAGACCACGAGATACGCCGTTGCCAGGCCTATTGCCCAAGCGCTGGTGCCGTAGATCCTGCTCGCCTTCCAGCCGGAGCACACTCGCCCCATGGGCGTGGTACCGGTTCGTCGAATCTGCACGCGGACAGACAGAAGTCACGCCGAGACAGCGTGCATGTACGTGGATGGGCCGATCACAATTCCACGTAAATCGAGAAGCAGTGACGGAAAAATCCCCCAGCCTGATGACTGAGGGATTTCTCTTGGTGGCGGGGAGAGGATTTGAACCTCTGACCTCCGGGTTATGAGCCCGGCGAGCTACCGAACTGCTCCACCCCGCGATGACTAGACTAGTCTTCCTCATCGCGGGGCGAAAAGCGAATCGAGCGGCTCTGGTTAGTTGCCTTCCCCAGCGTTCTCGCTTGGTGCCGCCGACGGATCGGCGCCCTCTGGGTTCGTGGTGACCTGATCGGGAACAGCCTGGCCAGTGATCGCCGAATCCGCCTCGAGCGCTCGCTTCAGTGCTGCATCGAGCGCCTTCTGAGCCTCACCATAGGCCGCGAAGTCACCTGCCTCGAGCGCCTCTTGGCCTTTCTTGATAGCCTCGTTAGCGTCGTTGAGCGCCTTGGTTAACTTCTCTTGTTCGGTCTGGTTCTGGGCTTCGCCTTCGGTTTCACCCGAATCGCCATCCTTGTCACCGTTGTCGTTTTCACCGGTCACCGCACCAGAATCACCGGCGAAGACCGCATCTAGCGACTTGGCCAATGTATCCTCGAAACCAACCTTGTCACCGAAGGCAACGAGCACCTTTCGTAGCGTCGGGTAGCTTGTAGCACCCGATGACTGCACGTAAACCGGCTGGACGTAGAGGATACCGCCACCGACCGGCAGCGATAGCAGGTTACCGTTCTTCACCTCAGAGGCACCCTGACGCAGAAGGTTCAGTTCACGCGAAACCTTATCGTTCGCGTCGAACCACTGCTGTGCCTGTCCTGGTCCTGGTACGGCGGTGTCGCGTGGAAGCTCAAGCAACTTCAGCTTGCCGTAGTCCTCACTCTTCTTACCGGCTTCTGAACCGGCGTCTCCATTTGCGGCGAGGAAGCCGAAGAGCACATTGCGTTGCTGCCCCGAACTCGAAGGTGCCGGAATGAAGGTAGAAGTGAGGGAGAAAGCAGCCTTCTCCTCGCCCGGCATCTGCAACGACATGTAGTACGGCGGCTGCTTAACCTTGGCATCGGTGGTCGGGTCTGAAGGTACCGACCATGCGTCATCCGCCTGATAGAAGGACACGGGATTCGTCACGTGGTACGTGGTGAGGATCTCACGCTGCACCTTGAACATATTCTCCGGGTAACGCACATGCTCCATCAATTCCGAAGACATGTTTTCCATCGGTTCGAGGCTGCTCGGGAAGATCTTCTGCCACGCCTTCAGGATCGGATCCTGATCATCCCACGCGTAGAGGCGCACCTTTCCGTCATAGGCATCTACGGTCGCCTTGACCGAGTTACGAATGTAATTCACGCTCCCACCGAAACGGTTGACGTCATTCGCGTTGGTCAACGAGTCAGAAACGGCGGTTTCGAGTTGCTGATCCTGCGCGTATGGGAAATTGCTCGAGGTCGTGTATCCGTCAATGATCCACTGAACGCGTCCGTCAACAATTGCCGGGTAGGCGTTCGAATCGAGCGTCAGGTACGGAGCAACTTCACCGACACGATCACGCGGGTCACGGTCGTAAAGGATCTGCGATTCCGAGTTGACGGCGTCCGAAAGCAGCAAGTCGGTTGAGCCGAACTTCAGCGAGTACACCAGGCGGTTCAAGAAGTTACCGACATTCGGTCCACCGTCACCCTGGAAGGTGTACCGCGCGTCTTCGCCATCTCCACCGGTTCCGGGGTGATCCAATTCTTGGTCTTCCCAGCCCTCGTCGGGCCCACCAACGACTGAATAGTCCGGTGATTCCTTACCGAAGTAAATGCGCGGCTCGTAGGATTCATCCGAGGCGAGCGTACCTGTGGTGGGAATACCACCGAGCATGAAGTCCGGTCGACCGCCAGCCGATACACGGTTACCGTAGGCTGCCACCAGTCCGTAACCGTGCGTATAGGTAATGTGCTGGTTCACCCACGAATCGTTGGGGTCCACGGAGACTTCACGGGCAGCAATAACGGTGTCTTCTACCTTGCCGTCAATCGTGTACCGGTCGACGTCCATGGTCTGCGGGAAGTTGTAGTATCCACGGAATTGCTGCAACTGGGCGAAGGCCGGAGACACCAGGTTCGGGTCGAGCAGACGAATGTTCGTCGTGTTCGCTGCTTCCTTGGCCAATGCATTCTTTTCCGGTGTGACCGTGGCACGATAGTCGGTTACTTCGGCGTCTTGGACGCCGTAAGCCATCCGGGTGAAGTCGATGTTGCGTTTGATGTATTCACTTTCAACTTCGCGTTGGGTCGGTTCGACCTTGAACTTCTGAACCATGAACGGGTACACGCCACCGGCCACGATCATCGTCACCACCAACATTGCGGTACCGATCATCGGCAGGCGCCAACGGCCGGTAAACGCCGCGATCACGAAGGTTACGGCAATCATCACAGCCACGATGGCCAGTATCATCCGCGCAGGAATAACTGCGTGCACATCCTTATATAGCGCGCCGGCCACGATGCCGTTTTGTTCGGTCAACGTCTCGTACTGCGCCATCCAGAAATTTACGGCCTGGAGCACCAAGAAGACCGCGGCCACCACGGCAGTATGTACTCGTGCCGCCTTGCCTACGGTCAGTCCCCCGCGCTCCTCAACCCGGATGCCGCCATAGAGGTAATGAGTGAGCAGACCTGCCACACCACTGAGCAACACAATGGAGATCAAGAATCCGTTCACGAGCCCGATGAATGGCACCGTGAAGATGAAGAAACTCAAGTCTAGGTGGAACTGGGGGTCAGTGGTTCCGAACGGTTCCTGATTGAAGAACAACATGATGCTCTGCCACTGGCCAGCGACGGCGATGGCCGAGAAAATACCGATGACCAGCGGTACACCGATCATCATGAAGCGACGCACTGGTTCAAGCTGTGCTTGATAGCGCGACATCGAATCGGGGCGATTACTTGTCGGCGCGTAGACCGGCCGGTGCTTGTAGGCAGAGCGCATGGAGATCCATATGGGCACCGCCATCAACACAAGAGCGATCAGGAAGATCACAAGCTTTGCGATGCGCTCGGTCCAGTACACGTTTTCGAAACCCAGCTGATTGAACCAGAGGATGTCCGCGTAGAAGTTTGAAAGGAACACGAAGAGCGCTACCGCGACAATCACCGCGAAAATCGTGATCGTCAGCGGCGACGCTTTCTTGTTCTCCGGCCGTTGCGGCCGTTGTGGTCGCTCGGGCCGAGGCGGCCCGCCAAAGGGACTGTCCGTTGACACTGTTACATCCTTACCTTGGGGTCCCAGTACATCTCGGTACCGGGTTCACGCTAGTGCTAATTCTCAAAATCATTAGTTACAACTCGTCAAGGTCGCCGGGTCGGTTCCCTGCGCGATGGCCTGCAACGCGCTGCGCGCCTCGTGCAGGGTGGCGACCTTAACGACGTCGAGGCCCTTGGGGACACGGCCTGCAACGTCGGGGCAATTATCTTCGGGAGCTAAGAACACGGTGGCCCCGGCCTCGCGCGCACCAATCATTTTTTGTGCGATCCCGCCGATGGGACCCACCTGGCCGTCTTCGCTGATTTCTCCAGTACCGGCGACTACGGTGTCGCCTGCGAGCGAGCCCTCTGTGAGCTGATCAATGATCGCAAGAGCGAACATCATTCCGGCGCTGGGCCCACCGATGTCTTCGACGCCAAACTTCACATCGATCGGGAACTGGTAACCGGTGCGCAGGTAAACACCCAATTGACGTTGACCATCTTCACCCAGCACGGTGTGCACCGGAACCTGTACGTCGCGCATCTTGCCCGCTTCGTTCACACGCCGAACGGTCATCGTCGCTTCGTCGGATTTTGACTTGTTTAGGAGTTCTTTCAACTCCTTCAGGTCCGCAAACGAAGAGCCCTCGAAGTCCACTAGGACGTCGTTCTCTTGAAGGCTGGTCTTGTTGTAGTCGGCGGCAAAGCCCACGACCTGCAGTGAGGTGTCGTAGTCATGCCCTAACTCGTGCAAGGCCGCAGCAGTAGACAGTTCCTGACTCGAACTCATCATCAAGCTGTTCTCTTGAGCCTGCTGGTCGCTGCTTACTCCACGCGGCAGCATGATTTCCTCGGGGACGACATCCTTACCTGGATTCAAGAGGGCTTCGAGAACCCAAACGCCGCTGAGCTTATGCTGACCACCACCACTGACATACACCGTGGTCATGTCAAGTGTGCTCTGCGACGGGTACGTCGTGGCTCTATCCACGGTTAATACCCGTTGCCCATCGACCTCACCCATCGTGTTCACGACAGGCCCCGGTGAGCGCACCACAAAATTCGTAGGCAGCAATAAAATCAGCGCAACGAGGATCACGGCCACTGTGCCGGCGTTGAGCTTGCGAACCGATCGGATTGCTGGGACGGGCTCGATAGCTCGCGCCTGATGGCCACCAGTTGGGTTGTGGCCCGTGTCATTCACGTCAACTGCTCCTGCGATTTGTTGTGGGTCCTTGGGGGGTCGGATGCATTCCCCACCTCTACCCTACTTAACGGCAGACGGCTGTCCCATCAGCTCTAAGGAGTATTCCCTGTGCCTAAAGCGAACTGGGCGGTGTGTTCATGGGAACTTGGAGCCGCAAGCGGTATTTTTTAACCATGGCACAGAACCCGGGAAACAACCCACCACATGACGACGACGAAAACAATCCGCAGGATCCATTCTCGGCAATGTTCGGGCAACTTTTCGGTGGCGGGTTCGATCCAAAGGACCTTCCCCCGCAGTTGCGTGAGGCATTAGGTGCCCAGGCAAATGATCCGGCGGCCATGCAGCGCATGATGCAGCAGGCTCAGGCCATGATGTCGGCGATGATGCAGTCCACCCCGGGTGATTCTCCGGTGAATTGGAAATTGGTCTCCGACACTGCCTTGCAGTCCTACGCATCCGATGATCCGGCCCCGAGCGAGGCCCGGATTTCGGCTATCGCCGATGCCACTTACCTGGCCGAGCTCTGGCTCGATAGCGCGACCGTCTATGAAGGCGGCGGACAGGGCACCGAGGTGTGGACCCGAAAGCGCTGGTTCGACAAGACCCTTGGTGTCTGGAAAACATTGACCGAGCCGGTAGCAGAATCGGTTGCCTCCGCCATTTCCGTGGCCATGAAAGAGCAGCTGCCCGAACAGATGACCGGAATGCTGGGCAATACGGATGCGATGTTCCGCAACCTCGGCTCCAGCATGTTTGGGGTTCAAGTCGGCACAGCTCTCGGTGGGCTGGCCAAGGACGTCCTTGGCGGCACCGATATTGGTTTGCCCTTGGCAGGAACCACGCCCGGCGTCGTCTCGGCAAATGTGGCCGCCTTCGGTGAGGGGCTAGAGATCCCCGAGCAGGAAGTTTTGCTCTACGTTTTGCTACGCGAGCACGCACACACTCGGCTGTTCGCTCGAGTTCCTTGGCTGTCGGCCAAGCTCATCGGGGCCGTTGAATCCTACGCCCGAGGTATCCACATTGATATGTCCCATATCGAAGAAGCCGTGCGCGGAGTGGATCCGAGCAATCCCGAATCGATGCAACAGCTTCTAGGTGAAGGTCTGTTCACCCCGCAGCGCACCGAAGCTCAGGAACGAGCACTAGAGAATCTGGAGCTCACGTTGGCCCTCATCGAGGGGTGGGTCGATCATGTGGTTTCTCTGGCTGCGGCAAACCTTCCCTTTGAGGCTCATCTGCGCGAGACGATGCGGCGACGGAGGGCCACGGGTGGACCGGCCGAATCAGCTTTCGCCGCCCTTGTCGGTCTCGAGCTACGCCCGCGCAGGCTTCGTGAGGCTGCGGCGCTTTGGGAGCATCTGCATGCCGAACGCGGTGTCAGCGGTCGCGATGCCATTTGGGACCATCCGGACCTGATGCCTACCCTTCAGGACTTGGATGATCCAACGGGCTTTACCGCACGCCGCGAACAGGCGGCCAGCGAGTACGACGAATTCGATGAGGCACTAGGAAAACTCCTTAGCGGCGGCTTCGATGAACCGACCGATAAACCGGATTCCACGGATTCGGACGAGGACCGCTAAACGGTTATGGCCGTCAACTCCAGAGGTGGGTTGACGGCCATATCAGTTCTAAAAGTCGATATCGTCAGGGTCGTCGCTAATCTCCGGAGTGGTAGGGGTTTGCCCCAGTTCGAGAGAAAGCGCCCGGTATCCGGTGCTGAATCCTCGTAAGAACATATCTGCCTCGTGGGACTTTGGATAACGGGCCAGCAAGGCCTTGAATTTCGGCCCGTGGCCGTCGTCGGGTACCACCAAGTGCACCAACTCATGAACCAAGACGAAGTCTTGCACCCACTGCGGGGACCATTTGAGGGCTGAGGACAGCCGGATGCGTCGCTCCTTCAGCGACGCCGACCCCCAACGCTTGGCTTGATTATCGACCCATCGAACAGAAACCGGCCGAGCACGACCGTCTAAATACTGCGCGTCGAGCAACGCAGCGCGTTCCTCCAGCGAAGGCCCGGAACCTTGCGCTTGATTACGGGCCTGACGCTGCCGAAACTTGCCAATCATTTCCTCGACCATGCGCTTCTCAGCGAACTCGCTTAAACCCGCCGGTACCTGCACGACCAAGCGGTCATCACGCCATTGGCTAGAAATGGTCTTGGTACGCCGTGTCGAGCGCACGATCCGTACCGGAAGGTCGTCGTCCGTAAGGAAATCCACGGTTGTTGGATAGGCCGGCATGAAATTTACTCCTTATCGAAAGACGAAGATATTCACCCAAGGTACGGCGCAACCGGGAAGCGGCCCCACGCCCCGTACGGCTTGTGGGTAACCGGCACTAGCTTTGTTGGGCTATGAGGTCTAGGACTGCCTGCCCGTAGCGTTCCATCTTGCTACGGCCCACTCCGGGAACTTTGCCTAACTCCTGCATCGAGCTCGGTTTATCTTCGGCGAGCGCCATCAGCGTCGCGTCGGTAAAGACCACGAAAGCTGGTACCGCGTTGGCCTGGGCAACTTCTAGACGCCAACCTTTCAGCGTTTCGAATAGGTGTTCATCATATTGTGCCGGGCAACTGGCGCACCGACGAAGCTTACGTTCCTTCGCGCTAGTGAGGAAGGAACCACAACTTCGGCACACCGCCGGGGTCAGCTTCTGTTCTTTACGGGCCGCCGGCGCCTGAGCACGACTACTAATTTGCCGAGCCGCAGGAATTCCATCGAGGAAGCGGGACCGATAACGATGGGCCCTGCCACCTGGCGTACGAGCCAGCGACCATGAAAGGTACAGCCGGAGCCGGGCACGGGTGATCCCCACGTAGAACAGGCGCCGCTCTTCGTCGTATCCGGCTTGGTCCTTCGCATAGGAAATTGGCACAAGTCCTTCGCTGAGGCCCACTAGGAACACCACGTCCCATTCCAGGCCCTTGGCAGCGTGGAACGAGGCAAGTGTCACCCCATCCAGCGTTGGGGCATATTGCATCGCGGCGCGCTCTTCGAGTTCCACCACAACATCACGTAGCGTCACCTGTGCGCCAAGCTCTGACTTGGTACGTACCAGATCATCTGCGAGACGGACCAAGGCCGAGAGCGACTCCCAGCGCTGTCGTGCCGCACTGCTGCCCCCGGCCGGAGGCTGCTCGGTGTAGCCCTGCCCGGTAAGCACATCGCGCACCAGTTGCCCCAGAGGCTCATCGGTCGCCACCGTTTGCGCCGCACGCAGGGCCAGCATTCCCTCTTTTACTTCGCGTCGGGAGAAGAAACGCTCCGCACCGCGCATGACGTAGGGAACTCCGGCGGCCGTAAGTGCCTGTTCGAAACTCTCGGACTGGCCGTTGGTTCGGTAGAGAACGGCGATACTCGAAACGTCTTGCCCGGCGGCAATTAGGTCCTTGATCCGGCTGGCGACCTCGGCAGCCTCGTTTTCGTCGTCACTGGCCTCAAAGAACTCTGGTTCGGCTCCATGCTCTCGCTGCGCGATCAGTTCTAGCGGTTCGGGCCAGGTCACCATCCGATCCGGTACCCCGGATTCAATGCGCCGCTGGGCCAGAATTTTGTTGGCTAGGCCAACGATCTGCGGTGTGGACCGATAATCACGTACCAGCTTGACCACCCGGGCGTTCTCAAATCGTTGCCCAAAACCAAGTAGGTAGTCGGGGCGGGCCCCGGTGAAGGAGTAAATGGTCTGCGAGGCGTCGCCCACGACGCACAGCTCCTGCCGCTCCCCTAGCCAGAGGTTGAGCAATCGCTGTTGCAGCGGAGAGACGTCCTGGTACTCGTCGACGACGAAGTGTCGGTACTGTTGGCGGACGCTGGCGGCGACCTTCTCGTCTTCTTCCAAGATGGCGCTGGTCAGCAACAACACGTCCTCGAAGTCAATGACATTCCGGTCGTCCTTGAGCTCCTCGTAGGTCTGGAAGACTCTCGACATGGTGACCGCTTCCAAACCTTGAGGAAGTTCGCGCGTCTGCACCACCCGGGCGTAGCTTTCGGGTGAATGCATGGACACCTTGGCCCATTCGACCTCTGAGGCGAGATCCCGCACCATGGTGCGATCACTGGAGATTCGAAGTCGACGGGCCGCCTCGGCAATCAGGGGCGCCTTGTGTTCGACGATGCTCGGCAAAGTTCCACCAATAGCCTGAGGCCAGAAGTATTGAAGTTGGCGCAATGCTGCCGCGTGGAAGGTCCGTGCTTGGACTCCGTTGGCTCCCAACTGACGTAAACGGGTACGCATTTCGGAGGCCGCGCGAGTGGTAAAGGTCAACGCCAGCACACTGGTGGGCTGGTAGATGCCTTGCTGCACGCCATAGGCAATGCGATGAGTGATGGCCCGGGTTTTACCAGTACCGGCACCGGCCAGAATGCAGACCGGTCCGGTAAGCGCCTCTGCCGCTTGACGTTGTTCGGCGTCAAGCCCGGCTAACAGGTCGGTGGTGGGAGCTTGTCCTTCAGGTATCACGCAACGGCTTTCGGTAGTTCATGTCCGTACCAGTCTTCGATCAGGGCGCCGGCAATTGATGGTCCGCGCGGCACGTCCAGAACACCCTGGGTAATCGCGTCGTGCAGCTCTTCACGAGTGAACCACCGCAGATCCAAGATCTCCTGACCATCGGGGATCAGCTCGGTACTCAGCGCCTCACCGCTAAAACCCAGCATCAATGACCGTGGCAATGGCCATGGCTGCGACCCCCGGTAGGCGCATTCACCGACACGGACCCCCGACTCTTCAAAGATCTCACGGCGTACCGCGGCCTCAAGTGATTCCCCGGCCTCAACGAATCCAGCCAAAACCGAGTAGATCTTTTTCTTGAATCGAACGTTGGCCCCGAGGAGCAGCCGATCCTCGGCATCGATGATCGAGGCTATCACCGCTGGATCGGTGCGTGGAAATAACTCGTGCTGCCCGTCCACGCACCGTTGGGACCACCCCAAGCTGGTTGGTTCCAACGATGAACCACACTGTGGACAGAAGGTCGTACCCAACCGCCAATTGCCGATCGCCTGGGCCACGACGAATAGGCCTAAGTCTCTGGCCTCCAGCCGACCGAAGGCCTCACGCAGGCTAATCCATTCGGTGTCCGGGAGCACAGCACCCGCATCGGCAAGTAGCAACACATAGTTCACGCCATCCATTGCGCCCAAGTGAACAAGGGATTTCGGCGCAGCCTCTCGCGCTTGCGCGACTGGCATGTAGAGCAGTGAGTGATTTTGTGCAGCGATACCCTGTGGCCCAAGAAGCATCACTTTGGTGTCCGGCCGCGCCAATGCCTCGAGGATTGGTTCGGCGCTATCTACTTCCGTTAGCGGGCGAATCAGTTCCCCACCTGCAAAGGGAATGTTGCGTAGCACACCACGATATTTTTCTGCCAAGGCCATATATCTAATCTAGTTCACCGTGTGATGTTCCACCGACTTGCCCGCCGGCACTGTGAACTGTGAGACGCACCGCCCATAGGGTGAGAAATCGCCCATTTCTCACCGATGCCCGTGCGTCATTCAAGGTTGCTTGGAGGGTTGTCGCATACGGTTGATGATGTGAAACGCTCTGCCATGGAACTCGCCGCAATTGCCACCGCCGCTGTCCCCGGACTGGCTCCCGTGGGATATGCGGCGCTCTCCGATGATGCGGAGGATTTTGACTCTGCCTTGATCATTGACGATCAACAGAACCGCTGGCGGGTGCGCTCCCCACGCCATGACGAGGCCAGCATGCGTCTGGAGTCCGAGCTATCGGCACTCCGAGCCTTTTCGGCCCGCGTTCGGGCCGCGCTACCTTTCGCACTACCGCAAGTGGCTGGCTCGGTGCGACAGGGACAACTACGCACTTTCGTGTACAAGGACATGCCCGGCAAGACAACTTCGCTCGAAGAGTTGGTCGATGCTGGTAAGCCGTTGGCTGCGGCGCTCGGCCGGGCGATGGCGGCGATCCATCAAATTCCGGACGATGCCGTAGAGGTTGCCGGCTTGCCCTGCTACACCTCCGACGAAGTACGTCAGCGCAAGCTCAACGAGTTGGACACCGCGGCGGCCACCGGCTTAATCCCAAGTCGCCTGTTGCGTCGCTGGGAGCACGCCATGGAAGATGTGTCGCTCTGGCGTTTCAATGCTGCCGTCGTCCATGGAGACTTTGACGAGGAACAGATCCAGGTACTCGGCGGGGCGATCACGGCTGTGAAGGGCTGGACCGATCTTCACGTCGGGGACCCGGCCGATGACTTCGCGTGGCTTTCGGCCGTGGGCAATCAGGGCTTTAGTGAGCTGGTGTTCTCCGCCTATATCGAGGCGCGAGGCGACAAAGCGGATCCGCATATTATGCGACGCGCCGCGCTGGCCGCCGAATTCGCGCTGGCGCAGTGGCTGGTCAAGTCCCTAGCTACCAAGGACCAGCAGCGTATCGATGAGGCCCAAGAGATGCTGCGCGAGCTTGATACAAATATCGCCGACTACGGTGGACAGCCGCTATCGGTGGTTGAGCCGCCGCGCCCCTTGCAGTCACAGACCGAAGACACCAAAGAGCCGGCGGCCACCGAAGACTCGGGCCGTACCTCGACCAAGGTTTCTCGCCTGCCCGATGAGTCTGGCTCCGAGGCCGCGCCGACGGACTCTGCCTCATCGGCTCGCCCCGGAGCCGAGACGCAGCAGCCGGCTCCCCAGCCGGCTACGAGCACTGTCCCGGCACCAGCTGAGGAAGCCAAGCCTGAGCCAGCCCCGGCCAAGGACTCGACGCAGGGCTCCTAACCCTGAGCCGCTTTGATGCTTTCGAAAGCTTCGGCGACCATGGTCTCCAATTCGTGCTCACTGGCGAGCTGCTCGGCATGAATCGTGATACCCGCGGCCACATAATAGAAAGCCGCGTGAATCTTCTCGACGGGAATATTGTGTAGCCGGGCCCAACCCAGCCGATACACGGCCAGCTGCACGAGCTTATGTTTCAGGTCTTCGCCGCGCGGCACCCGCCCGGTCTTCCAGTCGACGAGGACCCAGCTACCGTCGTCGTTGCGGAAGACGGCGTCGATACGGCCGCGCACTGCCACCTGACCAATGCGCGTCTCAAGCGGCACCTCGACGTAGGCCGGGGTACGTTGGGCCCAGTCGCTGGCCAAGAAATCGTTCTTCATAGCCTCAAGGTCGAGTGCTTCATCCAAATAGCGGTCCACCGGCGCCATCAACTCTCCAAGATCCAGCATCCCGGTCTGTTCGTAGTAGCTTTCAATCCAGGCGTGGAATGCGGTCCCTCGGCGCGCGGCGAGTCCAGGTCGATGTGGTACCGGGCGGCGAATATTATCGATAACCTCCTGCGGGTTCTCGGCCAGGTCGACGAACAGCGAGGCCCGCACATGTTCGGGTGGGGTCACCGTCCGTTCGCGGTCGCTCAGGAACTGTCGATGGCGCAAGAGCGTTTCGGCTTCCTGCCACCACGCCCGTCCTACGGCACTCGTCGGGTCGCTCGGCTCCCGCCCGATCTGCTCGGTAATGCGTTCGGCCAATGATTCCAGAATGGTCCGTCGGGAGTATGGCAAAGCACTACGTTGCCGTTGCCCGCTGACCTCCGGGCCGGTCAATGGATCATAGGGCCAGCGTGCTTCGAGGGGCTCCACGGTGTTCGGGTTCTGTTCCGGCGCTTGCTCGGACTCAACCCATTGGCCAATTTCTGCTTGTGGCAGTGGGACCTTAGCCATGGGACGGAGGACCTCAATAAATTCCGAAGGCTCCATGGGCTTACTCCGGCTCCCGTTCCACACGCTGCTACTACATACCAGCAGGTGTTTAGCTCGGGTCAGCGCGACATAGGCCAATCGGCGTTCTTCCTCAATATGGTGCTCGTCGACGGCTTGTTTAAAGCGCTTCTCCGCGTCGAGCAGGTCTTTGAGGCAGCTCTGGTCTGTGTCCCATGCAGGCAAGTCTGCCCGGTCCCCGCGTAGCGGCCACGGCAACGCCGCATCACCGCTGGTCCAGCGGTCGGATCGGGCCCCGGGGAAGGTACCGTCGTTCATGGTCATGACCGCGACCATGTCCCATTCCAGACCCTTGGAGGCATGTACCGTCAGCAACTGCACGGCCCGAGGATTGGTGTCCTCGGCTGGTAGTGGTAGCCCGCTCTCCTTCTCGGCAGCGTCTTCGAGCCACATCAAGAACCCCGATAGTTCGGCCCGCGGCGCGTTACGACAGTACTCGCGCACCACATCGGCGAAAGCGTCGAGGTGCACTCGGTACTTCGATGGCTCAACCCACGGTCGAGCAGCGACCTCAATGTCGAGGTTCATCGTCCGTTCCACTTCACGAATCAGAGATTCGAGGTCGTGATTGGCCAGCAACCGAAGTTCCCGTAACTCCTCGCGTAATCGTTGCAAGCGGGCTAGACCGGTGGCACTGATCTTGCGTCCGTCGTGACTTGTCCATTCGGCAGCGGGCAGAAAATCGAGCGCCTCGATAAGGCTTGCCGCGTCATTGAGTTCGGCGCGCGCCACATCTGTTGTCTCGTCGTCGGTCGAAGGTGCGTTGTTTAGTTCTCGAAGACGACGTTGTGCCAGGTACTTCGACCAGTCCGCAAAAGCCATGAGATCGGCTGGGCCGAGCCGCCAGCGGGCACCCGCGAGCAAGCGCATGAGCTTATCCGAGCGCAAGGGATCGACCAGCACATGCAAGGTACTGACAAGATCCACAAGTTCCGGAGTACTAAGCAGCCCCGACAGACCGACAACCTGGTAGGGGATCTCGCGCTCGCCAAGAACCTGCGCCATCACCGAAAGTTGACTGCGATTTCGGCTAAGAACCGCACAGGTCAGCGGTTCCGTGCCGCTGGACTTTTGCAGTTCCGCCACGAAGAGATCGGCGATGCGTTCGGCCTCGTCATGAACCGTGGCGCAACGGTTGAGTACGACCCGACCGGGCCCGGCGAACGCCGAGGGTTCCAACGGTTTTACCGCCACAGGACCATTGCGTTGTTCCTGGGCCGACCCGGTGATGCGGTTAGCCGTCTCGAGGATATTGACCGAGTTACGCCACGCCACGGTCAGGTGCCGCACATGAGCATTGCGCCGTTGTTCGTTTTCCACCACGGGGAATGTGGAGGGAAAATGGAACAGCTGTCCGGCGCTAGCACCACGAAAACCATAGATGGACTGGTTGGGGTCGCCTACCGCGGTGACCGGGTGGCCGTCTCCGAAGAGCGAGGAGAATAGTTTCAGTTGCGCATGCGACGTGTCCTGAAATTCGTCGAGGAGCACGACTTTGTACTTCGCCCGTTCGGTAGTGGCAGCAACAGGCACGTGCATCGCGATCTGGGCGGCGTGAGCTACCAGATCGCCGTAATCCATAACGCCCCGTTCCCGTTTGAGTTGTGCGTAACGGCCCGACAACTCGGCGACGGTCGCCCGTGATGCCAGCCGGTCAATTAGTTTCCGCGCGTCGAGGGTCGGGGCCTTGTCCTTATCAATTTGCATCGGTAGCGCCGATATCCGCGCAAGAAGATCACGAATCCATGTCTCGGCCTCGTCGGCCGTGACCAAATGCTCGCTGGCTTCCGAACTAAAGGAGACGATAGCGTCAATTAGCGTGCTGCTGGCCGACGTCAGATGCTGGTAATCACCCGTGTAGGTTTCAAGCACTTCATGGGCCAGCTGCCACGACTGGGCGGCGCCGAGGAGCACGGTGTCGTCCTCTAAACCCAAGCGCAGTCCGTAGTCCTTCACCAAGGAGTTGGCATACGAGTGATAGGTGGAGACCGCCGGATCCAAAAATTCTGCGGTTAGTTCCCCATCGAGTAAACCCGTTTCCACGAGCTTGGCGATTTTCTGTCGGATGCGGGCCGAAAGCTCCCCGGCAGCCTTGCGGGTAAACGTCACCCCGAGCACTTCTTCGGGACGGACAAGACCGTTGGCGACCAACCAGACCACCTTGTCGGCCATCGTCTTGGTCTTGCCAGAGCCAGCCCCGGCAATGACAAGCATCGGTTCGAGCGGGGCGCTAATAATCTCGGCCTGCTGTTCGGTGGGCGCGAAGGGCTCCCCTAGGGCCTCGGAAAGCTCGTGCGGAGAAAAACGCGGAGTGCTCATGGTTCAGTAACCTGTCGTCCATTCGTGCAAAGGGGGCAGATTTCGGGAAGTGCGCAAGATCCGAAGAGGCCTTCACTACCCGCGAAGTGGCGCGTGATGAAGTCACTGTCTCCCATGAGCGCGGCGGCTTGCAGGATCAATTCCGTAGCCCAGGATTCCTCGCCGAGGGCCTGTTGCGCACGTAGCGTTGGCCCCTTGGTGGTGGTGCCCAAATACACCAAGCTGGCCCCGGATGGTTCACGAGCAGTTTCCGGAAGCTCCGCGAGCGTATCTAGGGCCCCAAGCTTGATGGCCTGTTGATACACGCCGAGCTGTGCATGGCGTTCGGTCTCCTTTAACGTGGGGGCTTTGCTACCAGTTTTCAGATCGACCACGTGGGCTCGGCCCTCTGCGTCTAGCTCCACACGATCCATCACACCACGCAGGTAGAGTGCTGGTTCATGCTCTGGTACCTGCACCTCGAACGAAAGTTCCCGGGCGACGAGAGTGCGTCCCTCGTTACGCATGGCGAGACAATATTGAGCATATTTCTTGAGCATGTTTACCGCACGATCGAACTCACGCTGGCTCTCCCAGTTCTGTGGTTTTTCCAGTTCGGGCCAGCGGGATTCCAGAATGGCCTCGTACTGTGAACCGGTGGCATCCGGGTGCTCCTCGGCAATGGAGTGAATCAAGGTACCCAGTGATGCGGCAAAATCGCGGGCCGCTTGACCGCCAGCCCCCTGCACAAACCAGTTCAGCGGCGAGTTGACAGCAGTTTCAACCTTGGACGGTGAAATACGGATCGGTTTCCCTTCGGGCGTAAGCCGTTCCGAGGTGCTCAGCGGGAGCATTCCCCACCATGTGTCTGGGTGGGCGCCACGCACCGAAGCCTCAGGACTACTGAGCAGGGCGAGGGTCGAGAGCGCATCCCCGACCACTTCTTGAGCTTCACTGCTGTCTTGGCCATGCCCGGTTGCGACGAGTGTCTGAGCGCGTTCAGCGCTAGCACGAAGCTCCGCGACCAAGGTAGGCAAGGACCGGATGCGCGGCACGACGCTTGGTTCACGAACGGCCGTGGACGGCGGGTCAACCAAGTCCATAAAGCTCGAGGCTTGCATCTCCGAGTTCTCTACGGCGGTGCACACCAGAAGCTGCTCGGCGCGTGAAACCGCGTTGGCGAAGGAACGCAGTTCATCGGCACGCGTATTTTTGATCAGCTCCGCGGGTGTTCTGCCGGAGAGAAAACCGACGCCGTGTTCAGCCGCGTCGGCCAGCGCATTCGAACCGAGAAGTTCGCCGCGCAGTTGCAAGTTCGGCCAACTACCTTCCTGCAGCCCGGGCAGGAACACGACCGGCCATTGGCCACCAGCTGCCGCCGCCGTGGTCAGTACGGTGACAGTTTGCTCCCCTTGCGCGCGACTAGCCAAGGAGTCCATTGGCAGGTCTTGACCCAAAATATAGTCAAGAAACTGGGCCACGCTGGCACCGGGAAGTTGGTCCACGAATCGTTCGGCGGCCTGGAAGAGCGAGAGTACCGCGTCGAGGTCATGATCGGCTCGCCGGGCTGCGGGACCAGTTCCCAAAGCTTCTTCACGCCATGCGTCTGAACGACCGGAAGCTTCCCATAAGGCCCACAATGCGGTTTCGGGGGTGGCCTGCCCGTCGGCCAGCACTTCCTGCAGCTTGGTATACATCCGCACCACACGTTGGAGCCCGAATCCCACGGGGCCGAGGTTTTCGGTGAGTTCCGGTTCGGTCAGGCACGCGTCCAGAAGTTCGGCGCTGCTTCGTCGGCCCCCTCGAGAACTTTCGACCCGGCGCAAAAGCTGTCTGATGCGACGGATTTCTAGTGCTGTGCTCATGCCGTAGCGAGAGATCAGTAGCGAATGCATCAGCAAGGGGTCTTCGTGTTCGGCGGGGGCGACCGCGCGTTGTAGAAGATCCAGTAGCGGACGTACGGCACTTTCGTCCTTCAGCGGCAGCTCAGCTGGCGGGTTGGACACTGCAATCCCCTGGCCCTCGAGGAAACGACTCAGGCTACGCACCTGGGAGCCGTTGCGCACGATCACCGCAATGTCCTTGAGTGAGTACTCCCCGAACACCGAAAATTCAATGATGCGCTGGGCTAGGAATCGCTGTTCCTGTGTTGCGGACTCAAAAATATGGCCTTGCACATTGCCTGGTTCGTCTGTTGAGGACCAAGTCAGGCGACGGCCTAGCTGACCGGTGGGAGCAGGGATCCGTCGTACAACACGACGCCAGGCTTCCGCGATGGCTGGCGTCATACGGTAGCTATAGGTCAGCTCGTAGCTTTGCGCGGAAAGTTTTTGACCATATTGGCTGGCGAAGCGATGTACCAGCTCGGGTCGCGCGCCACGAAAGCCTTGCACCACGTTATCCGGAGTACCCACCGCGATGAGCGTGTGGTCGCGCCCCAGAACCTGCAGTAGCCGGTGTTGTGAGAGCGTGGCTTCTTGCAAGTCATCGACCAGAATGCAGTCCAGACGCCCACGCTCCCGGGCACAGAAGTCCGGATGCTTCTCTAACAGTTCCGCCGCGCGCGTGATTAGACCGGCAGGGTCAAAGGCTTCGGCGTTGCCGAGGTCAAGCAGGTCTCGGTACTCCTGATAGAACCGCGCGGCCGCTACCCATTCAGGCCGGTGGGCCGCGTGTCCAAGGTCAGCAACATCAGCTGGTTCGAGGCCAAGCTCCGAGACTCGATCAAAGAATTCACGGACCTCTTTTCGGAACCCCCGCGTACCAATGGCCAGCTCAAGTTCCTGCGGCCAGCCTGGTGACTCGGTAACACCGAGCGTATGTCCCTCCAATAATGCTGCAATCATTGAATCCTGCTCAGGGCCGGACAGGAGGCGCGGCTCACGCTCAACAAATGGCAGCAGTCCCTCCACCCGGGCCCTGCGGATCAAGTCGAAAGCGTAGGCCGACCAGGTCCGGACCACCGGTTCGGTGAACGTACGCTGCGCTCGACGGCTTAACTCGTCGCGCAAGTGTGCGGCGGCGTTTCGTGTCGGCGCGATCATGAGCAGGCGCAATGGGTCGAGGCCGCGATCCAGACGTTGTACGGCCACGGATATGAGTAGTTGGGACTTGCCTGTCCCCGGTGCACCGGTGACCAATGTCGGCGACGTGCAGCCGGTGAGGATCTCCAGCAGCGTCCCGGCAGTCGGATCGAGAGTTTGTTGCGCCATGCTTAAAGTTCACCATCCGGGTCCGACGATTTGCCCTCGGCGACACGGGCGGCCAAGGCATCGATGGATCGCCACTGGGCCTCGGTCGGCTTCCAGCGTGCTTGATCGATGCGTACCTTCGTCCCCCGTAGCGGCAGTCCTTCTTGCTCCCAGTGTTGACGCGCCCGTTCGGCAAGTGGATCAGCCATTCCGCCGTCGCTGCGAAGCACTCGCCACCATGGAAGTCCCGCAGGAGCCTGACTCATTGCCTTGCCCACCTGCCTAGGCCCACCGGCCCCGAGTAGTTCGGCCACATCCTTATAAGCCAACACAGATCCGGCTGGGACCAGCCTAGCCAGCGCATACACCGCCTGGCCCAGTTCTAGGCCCGAAGGCCCTGCACGATCGCTCATTTACTCATTGTCTCAACTGAGAACGGATTCCACAGCCGGGGGGCGGTCATTTCCATGCTGTCGTAAGCGAAAGGTAGCGTAGTGGCATGAATAATTGGCATGAAGCACCACTGCTCGGGTTTGATCTGGAAACCACCGGCGTGGATCCGGACACCGCTCGCATTGTTACTGCGACGGTGGTGCTACTAGATGCCGACGGTCGCACCCTGAATCATCGCGAGTGGCTGGTCAATCCAGGAGTCGAGATCCCCGAGCAGGCCACGGCTGTGCACGGAGTCAGTACCGAAAAAGCCCAAGCCGAAGGTGCCGACGCGCGCACGTCGGTCGAGCAAATCATCAACCTGCTGCAGTTCGCTTCACAGGACACGGCCATCGTGGCTTTCAATGCCGCCTACGATTTCTCGGTACTTCACGCCGAAGCACTGCGCTATGGTCTCGTGCCATTCATTCCAGGTAATGTCATCGATCCTTTCATCCTGGACAAGCAGCTCGACACATATCGGAAAGGCAAGCGCACACTTAGCGCAGCCTGCGAACTGTACGGTGTGCAACTGGAAAACGCGCACACCTCGCTAGCCGACGCGGTCGCCTGCGTGGCCGTCGCCCGACGTATCGCTGAGAAGTACCCACAGGTGCAGATGGATCCACTTGCGCTACACGGCCAACAGATCGCTTGGGCACGAGAACAGGCTGCCAGCTTCCAAAGTTACCTGCGTAAACGCGATCCTCAGGCAGTTGTTGACGGCGCTTGGCCCATCAAAGACAGTTAGCGCCTGGCTATAGCCCGGTGGCTGGTGGCGCGCTTCACGTCATGCGGACTCCCAACGGTAGCGGATCACGTCATTCATTAATTGCATCCAGATGGGCGTTGCTCGAAGAACATTCTGATCAAACAGGTTCTATCGTGCCAACGAGTCCTCATTACTCGATCATGACGCTCGTTCGGTCGATAATCTTCGATCGTGATTGACTAAAGGGTACTCTAACTATCCCTTCAGAGCCTAAGGATTCCATCCATTGATCACAGTCAGTGACCTGCGCAAGGTCTACCGGCAAGGAAGTGATGAGGTCGTTGCTCTGGCCGGCGTCAGCCTTGAGGTCCCTACCGGGAAGATTCACGGCATTGTCGGCCATTCCGGCGCAGGTAAGTCGACGCTCGTTCGTTGCCTGACATTGCTTGACCGCCCTACCTCGGGCACCGTCGCCGTCAACGGCACCGAACTGACAAATGTCAGCGACAACCAACTCCGTGACGCGCGTCGACGTATCGGTATGGTCTTTCAGCACGCCAACCTGTTCGATTCACGTACCACCGCCCAGAACATCGCCTACCCACTAGAACTGGTCGGCACCCCCAAGGCGGAAATCACCGCAAAAGTCACCGAACTCCTTGAGCTGGTCGGCCTCTCAAAGTTCGGCAAAGCGTACCCCTCGCAGCTATCTGGCGGACAGCGTCAGCGTGTAGGTATCGCCCGCGCGCTAGCCACCGACCCAGACATCCTGTTGTGCGACGAACCCACCAGCGCGCTGGACCCCAAAACCACCGATGAGATTCTGGATCTCATCAAGAAGCTACGTGATCGTCTGAACATCACCGTGCTGATCATCACCCACGAAATGCACGTGGTTAAGCAGGCTTGCGACTCCGTCTCGCTGCTCGAAGCAGGCCGTATCGTCGAGCACGGCGATCTTGACACCGTCATAAACACTGCGGGAAGTTCCCTAGCTACGACGTTACTTCCGCTTCCAGGCGATGCACCGCGTGCGGAAGGATCAGGCGACATTCTCGACATCATCTACTCCGGCGAACAAGCCAATGACCCGGTGCTCTCTTCGGTCGCCCGCCGCTTTGATATTGACATCAATGTGCTGGCCGGCGCCGTTGAGCAGATGGGCGAGCATCAGTTCGCCCGGTTGCGTATCCAGCTTCCGGCCACCGCTGACACTGCCGAAGTCGTGAACTACCTGAAGTCCATCGGTGTCGCCGTCACGCAGAAGGGAGATGCCAAATGATGGATTTCTTCTCTGAACTCGCTTCCAACCCGGGCATTACAAAGGCGATGTGGCCGGCGTTTATCGAGACCATGCAAATGACCTTGGTGTCCGGTCTGGTCACCGTCCTTATCGGTATTCCACTTGGCGTACTGCTTCTCACCTCGAACAAGAACGGTCTGGCGCCACTACGTTGGCTCAATTGGCTGCTCTCGGCGGTTATCGTCAATATCACCCGGTCGATTCCCTTTGCGATCCTGATGATCGCGTTGATTCCCTTTTCCGCATTGGTCGTGGGCACCGCGCTTGGTCCGATGGGTGCCTCGGTATCCTTGACCATCGGCACCATCCCTTTCTACGCACGTCTCGTCGAGACCGCGTTAAAGGAAGTTTCCAGTGGCAAGATCGATGCCGCGAAGGTCATGGGCTCGACCCGAATGCAGATCGTCCGCAAGGTGTACCTCCCCGAAGCCATGCCGGGCATTATTGACGCTACGACCACGACTATTGTCACGCTCATTGGCTACACGGCCATGGCGGGCGTACTCGGTGGTGGCGGTCTTGGTTACTTGGCGTACAACTACGGCTACGTTCGCTACGAACTTGAAATCATGGTGGTCACGATCGTCATCCTGGTTGCGCTGGTGCAGCTCGTCCAGTTCTTCGGCGACCGAATTTCCACGCGAATCAACCACCGCTAACCTTCCCACCGCAACACTCGTACAACCCGAAAAGGAGCACCTATGCGTGCAAAGATCGCATTGGCCGCAACGTCCGTTGCCGCATTGCTGGCATTGACTGCCTGCGGCGCAAACACCGGCGGCGAAGCCGCCCCATCGTCCGCTGCTAGCCTCGACCCGGCAAACCCCACTGTCGTCACCGTGGGCGCTTCACCGTTCCCGCACGCCGAGATCCTCGAGTTCATCGACGATAACCTTGCTCAGAAGGCCGGGATCGACCTCGAGATCAAGCAGATCGACGACTACCAGATTCCGAACCAGGCGCTGGCCGACGGTGAAATTGACGCCAACTTCTTCCAGCACCAGCCGTTCTTCGACGATCAGGCCAAGACCAAGGGCTACAAGATGGAGCACGGCGAGGGCGTGCACATTGAGCCGTTCACCGCGTTCTCAAAGAAGTACAAGAACGCCGATGAGGTGCCGGAGGGCGCCAAGGTCGTTATTAACAATGACCCGGCAAACCAGATCCGCGGCCTGAAGTTGCTCGAGGATGCTGGCCTCTTGCAGAACATCGCCGATGAAGACACCGTTCTGACTGTCAACACCGACGAGAGCAAGAACCCGAAGAAGCTGGACTTCTTCGAGGTGAAGGCCGAGCAGGCACCGCAGCTTTACAAGAGCGACAACACTGTAGCCATCGCGCTGATCAACGGTAACTTCATCCTGCAGGCCAAGTTGCCGAAGGAAGAGGTATTCCAGCAGGAGTCGGTCGAGAACAACCCTTACGCCAACTTCCTCACCTGGCGTGAAGGCGAAGAGACGCCTGCCATCGCCAAGCTCGATGAGTTGCTGCACTCGGATGAGGTGCGCGACTACATTGAGGAAAACTACCCGGACGGTAACGTTATCCCTGCCTTCTAGGCAACTGCGCCACGGCTCAGATCAGTGATCTAGCTACACGGCTCAGGAACGCGAAAACCCGCGTGCAACCCCATTGTGGGGATTGCACGCGGGTTTTTGCGTTGTCGACTAGTTCGTGGCCGACGCCGCAGCGCGGGCCGCTGCCGGTAGCGCCGCAATCACGCGATCCAATGCTGCGTCGTCATGCGCTGCCGAGAGGAAGAAAGCTTCAAAGACGCTCGGCGGCAAGTACACCCCGGCTTCAAGCATGGAGTGGAAGAACGGAGCGTAGCGGAAGACTTCTTGCTGCTGTGCCTGCGCGTAGTTGTGTACGCCTTCGCCGGCGGTGCCGAAGGCCACCGAGAAGAGCGTACCGACGCGCTGAATGGAGTGGTTCACCCCGGCCTCGGTGAAGGCCTGCACCATGGCGACCTCCAACTTTTCGGACTGTCGCTGAATGTGCTCGTAGACCTCAACGGTGGCATTGCTCAGCTGTGCGATACCCGCTGCCATGGCCACCGGGTTTCCGGAGAGCGTACCCGCCTGGTACACCGGTCCCAGCGGGGCCAGGTAGTCCATTACCTCGGCGCGGCCGCCGAGGGCGGCGGTGGGCAGTCCCCCGCCAATGACCTTGCCGAAGGTGTATAGATCCGGGGTCCAGCCTTCGGTGCGACCGGACAGCCCCCAATAACCGGCATCCGAGGCACGGAACCCGGTGAGAACCTCGTCGAGAATCAGCAGGGCTCCGTGGGCGGCCGTGGTTTCCTTCAGGAAACGGTTGAAGCCAGGCTCCGGCTCGACCACGCCCATATTGCACGGGGCGGACTCGGTAATCACGGCGGCAATGTTCGCGCCGTGTTCGGCGAATGCGGCGGTAATCGCCGCACGGTCGTTATACGGCAGCACCAGAGTCTCGGCGGCGGTGGCGGCGGTGACGCCAGCCGAACCGGGCAAGGCCAGCGTCGCAACGCCCGAACCAGCCGAGGCCAGCAGCCCGTCGAGGTGGCCGTGGTAGCAACCGGCGAACTTGATGATCAGTTCGCGCCCGGTGAAGCCGCGCGCCAAACGGACCGCGGTCATCGTTGCCTCGGTGCCGGTCGAGACCATTCGTACGCGGTCGACCCCGCCCATTCGGGCCTTGATGAGTTCGCCGAGGCGCACCTCGTCCGGGGTGGAGGCACCGAAGGACAGGCCGCGGTCTACCGCCTCGTGCACCGCTTGCTGAATGGCCGGATGCGCGTGGCCGAGCAGTGCCGGGCCCCAGGAACACACCAGATCCACGTACTCTTTGCCGTCGGCATCATAGAGGTACGGGCCGGAGGCCTTGACCATAAAGGGCGGCACACCGCCGACGGAGCCAAAGGCACGCACCGGGGAGTTCACGCCCCCGGGCATTACCTCGCGGGCCTGGGCAAATAACTGCTCGGACTGGGTCATTTACTTCTTTCCTTCGTTCAGCCAGCCAGCGGCTTCGCTGGCCCAATAGGTCAAGATTTGCTGTGCGCCGGCACGGTGAATCGAGAGCAGGGACTCCTCGATCGCGGCCCGCCGGTCAATCCACCCGTTCGCGGCGGCCGCTTCGATCATCGCGTACTCTCCGGAGATCTGGTAGGCGGAGACCGGCACCGGGCTGTAATCGGCCACCTCACGCACGATATCCAGGTACCCCATGGCAGGCTTGACCATGATCATATCGGCGCCCTCGTCGAGATCCGACTGAACCTCGACGAGCGCTTCACGGCGGTTGGAGGCGTCCATCTGATAGGTGCGCCGGTCCCCCTGAAGCTGGGAGTCCACCGCCTCGCGGAACGGGCCATAGAACGCCGAGGCGTACTTCGCCGCGTAGGCCAATATCGCCACGTCCTGCCGGCCGGCGGCGTCCAAGGCCTCACGAATCACCGCAACCTGACCGTCCATCATGCCCGACGGGCCCAGCACGTGAGCCCCGGCCTCGGCCTGCGCCACCGCCATTTGCGCGTAAATTTCGTTGGTGGCGTCGTTATCCACGCTGCCATCGGAGCGCAACACACCGCAGTGGCCGTGATCGGTGAACTCGTCTAGGCAGACGTCGGACATGATCACCAGCTCATCGCCGACTTCCTGGCGTACCGCGGCGATGGCCCGGTTCAAAATGCCCTGCGGGGCCACCCCGGCGCTGCCGACGGCATCGCGCACCTCAGGGATACCGAAGAGCATCAGCCCGCCGACACCTAGCTCGCGAGCCTCCACGGCGGCGGCGCGCAAGGAATCCATGGTGTGCTGCACGACACCGGGCATCGAGGTGATCGGGTTCGGCTCGCTCAGGCCCTCACGGACGAAGGCGGGCAAAATCAGCTGGGCCGGTGAAAGCCGATGCTCGGCTACCAGTGAGCGCATTGCCCGGTTCTGCCGTAGTCGGCGAGGTCGGCGATTCGGAAAGCTCATGATTCTTCTTTCTCCTCGGGCATTGCGCCCACTAATTCTTCGATGGCTGTGATCAGCGAGTCCGGATCGGGGTTGCCGGCCACGAGGTCGCTCGGAAGTCCCGCCGCGGCCGCGGCTCGCGCGGTGGGTTGGCCGATCATCAGGGTGCGGGTTCCCGGTGGCAGCGTGCTCCCGTACAGTTCCCGGAAACGATTCACGATGCTCGGGGCGCTGAAAACGATCACCTGGCTCTCCGCTACGCTCCGCGCCAAGGCGTCGACCGGCAGGTCTTCGATGGTCGGCGGCTCGATCGCGGCGGCCTGATCGTGCGGTAGCGGCCGGGTGAAGTAGGCAATGACCTCATCCACCTTTGCGTCCCAGCCACGCAGACCGTCGGCGAGCACCGGAGAGGCGAGATCGCCATGCGCGTACAGCACCGGGCAGCCGGCGGGCAGCTCATATTCGGCGACCAGCCCGGCCGCCGAATGGCGTTGCGGGACGAAGGCCACCGGTTGACCCAACAGCCGTGTGATGGCCGCGGCCGTGGATTCGCCCACCGCCACCCAACGCGTCTGCGGCGGCAAGGAACCGGCCAATCCAAGGTGGGCCAGACGCTCGGCGAAAACCTGCACGGTGCTCACCGAGGTGAGCATGACCTGCTGGTATTCCCCGGCGGCCAGTCGCCGCAACGCACGGTCCAGCGCACCGGTATCCGGCGGCCAGAACGTCCCGATCAACGGCAGGCACCGGGCGGCGATCCCACGCGCCGAAAGCTGCTGTAGGGTCGACGCTGCCCGCCGGGTCGGGCGCAGAAAGAGCACCGTGCGTCCCAAGGCTCAGGCCAATCCGGCCAGTTCGGCCGCGCCGTCGGCCAACAGGGTGGCGGCTAACGCCGCGCCCAGCTCGGCGGCCTGAGCCACCGTGCGCACTTGAGCGCTGGCGCTACGACGCAGCACCTCGGTGCCGGCCGGATCACAGGCCACCGCCTCAAGCACCAGGGTGTCCTCGGTGAAGTGGGCCAGCGCGCCAATGGGCGCGGCACAGCCGGCCTCGAGGGTGCCCAACAGCGCCCGCTCGGCGGTCACCTCGCACCGGGTGGCGTGATCGTCGAGCTCGGTCAGCGCCGCGTCCAATTCGCTCAGGCCGGTACCGCCAGCGCGGACCTCCACGGCCAACGCGCCCTGCCCCGGGGCCGGAAGCATAATGCTCGGGTCGAGGTAGTCGGTGATATGCCCGCCCAGGCCAAGCCGGTGCAGCCCGGCGGCCGCGAGGATCACCGCGTCCAAATCCCCCTGCACGCGACGGCCCACGCTGCCGTCGTCGTGGGTATCCCCCACCCCGGCCACCCGGCCCAGGCGGGTGGGCACATTGCCGCGGATGTCCACAACTTTCAGGTCGGGGCGGTGCGCCAGTAGCTGCGCGGCGCGGCGCGGCGAACCGGTGCCCACCTTTGCGCCCTGCGGGAGCTGCGCCAGCGTCAGACCGTCGCGGGCGCAGAGTGCGTCGCGCACATCCTCACGCGGCGGGATCGCGGCGATCAGTAGCGGTTCGGGCTGGGCCGTGGGCAGGTCCTTCAGCGAGTGCACCGCCAAGTGGCAGCCGCCGGCCAGCAGGTGCTGGCGTAGTGCGGCCGCGAACACCCCGGTGCCGCCGAGCTGCGAGAGCGGACCGGTAACCACATCTCCCTCGGTCCGCACCAGTTCGGTGTGCACGCTGAGCCCGGACAGTTGGGCGAGCTGGTCGGCGGCCCAAGCGGTCTGTGTCGTGGCCAGCTGGCTGGCGCGGGTGCCGACGGTGAAGCTGGCACTCACGACGAACAACCCACAACGGTCGCGTCGACCGCGGCGATGGTATCGCGCAGGCTTCCATCGGCGGCTGGCTTGATGCAGCAGCCGGGCTGGCAGGCGTCGAACCACGGGCCGAGGCTTACCTCTGATACGCGCCCATTGCGCCGCGGCTGCCCGTCGGGGCCAAGCAGCCGTTCTTCGATCAGATCCACGAGCCCGGACACGAAGGCACGGTGGGTGCCTGGAGTGTTGGCCCGGCGGAAGGCCAGGCCCAGCTCTGCGCAGGTGTCCTTGGCCTCGGTGTCTAGGTCCCAGAGCACCTCCATGTGATCGGAGATGAACCCAATGGGCACGACGACCACGCCGGCGACCTGGTCCGCGGCGTCCTGTTCGAGGGCGTCGTTGATATCCGGTTCCAACCATGGAATGTGCGGTGCGCCGGAACGCGACTGGTAGACCAGCTCGTGCTCCAGCCCGGCGGCCTGCGGAACCTGGGCCAGAATGCGCTCGGCCACGGCCCGGTGCTGGGCGGTGTACAGGTTTTCGGCCAGCCCCTGGCGCAACTGCTCGTTGCCGGCGGCTTGCGCGTCGGAGAGCGGAATGGAGTGGGTGACGAAGACGATCTTGATGCGTCCCTCGGTCTTGCCGGCCTCGTCGAGTTCCTGGCGCACCTCGTCGAGGCAACGGCCCAGCGAGTCGACGAAGGGTTGCACGAAGGCCGGGGTGTCGAAGAACTGGCGGATCTTATCCACCTCGAGTTCGCCGGCCAGGCCGGTGGCTTTCAGCCCCATCCCGAGATCCTCACGGTACTGGCGGCAGGCCGAGTACCCGGAGTACGCGCCGGTGCCCAGCAACAGCACCTTGCGGTGTCCGTCGGCGTGGATCTGCTCGAGCGTGTCGTTCACAAAGGGCTTCCAGTTACGGTTGCCCCAGTAGATCGGCAGCTTGATATCGCGGGCCACCAGTTCGGCCTCGAGGGCGGCGATCAGTTCGCGGTTCTGCGCATTAATCGGCGAGATGCCGCCGTTGGTGCGGTAGTGCACCGCCACCTCTTCGAGGCGCTCATCGGGGATGCCGCGCCCGGCGGTGACGTTGCGCAGGAACGGGATCACGTCCTCCTGCCCCTCGGGCCCGCCGAAACTGGCGAGCAACAGGGCGTCGTAATCCTTGGCCGGTAGCTGGGTGCCCGCGGAGAGGCTAGGGGCGGGAATACTCACTTGAGCACCTCAAGTACCTCGTCGGCGCTGATGCGTCGGCCGGTGTAGAACGGGGTCTCCTCCCGCACATGGTGGCGGGCTTCGGTGTAGCGCAGGTGGCGCATCATGTCGACGAGGTCGATCATGTCGTCGGCCTCCAAACAGACCTGCCATTCGTAGTCGCTGAAGGAGAATGCCGCCACGGTGTTGGCCAGCACGGTCGGGAATTCACGACCCAGGATGCCGTGGTCGCGCAGCATCTTGCCGCGGGCCGCCGGGTCCATGGTGTACCAGTCGTGCGAACGCACGAAGGGGTAGACGGTCATCCATTCCTTGGCCGCCACACCGCGGGCGAAGGCCGGCGAGTGGTCCTTGGCGAATTCTGCTTCGCGGTGCACCGCCATCGTCGAGTAGGCGATCTCGGTGCCGTCGAACAGGGAGCTACGACGAATCTGGCGCATGGCCGCCTGCAACAGTTCGGCGGCCGGACCGTGGATCCAAACCATCACATCGGCGTCGGCCCGCATGCCGGAGACGTCGTAGAGACCGCGCACGGTCACCGACTCGGCGGCCAGGGACTCGCACAGGCTCTGGAAGTCCGTTGCCGCCGAGGACTCCGGCTCAATGGCGGCGGCCCGCTTAAACACCGTCCACAGCGTGTAGTACATCGTCGGGTTCTCACCCGCGGCTTCGCGGTCGCGGATTACCGGTGAGTTGTGCTCGACTGGCTGACTCAATTCCTGCTCCTTCTCAACTTTCTTGGGCTCCGGTGTGGTGCTTAGCTGACGCTGAGCGCCACGGCCGAACGCGCGTGGGCGATGACGCGGGCCAGTCCGGTCCCCGCCACCCAGGCGCCGGTCACGGCAAGTCCGGGGTAATCCTTCTCAATCTGAGCCACCACGGCGCGGCGCTTGGCAGCGGCCGGGCCCTGCAGGGGCACCACATCGCTGAAGCGTTGCACATGGCTACCCAGCACATCATCTTCGGTTAATTCAACACCTAGAATCTTTGAGGCGTCTTTGACGGCCTGTTCGATCAGTTGGCCGTCGCTACCGGTGGCGACCAGCTCGTCGGGCTGCCCGATGCGGCCGTAGGACAGCCGCACCACGTGGGTGCCCGGGCCGGTCTGTTCGGCCAACCACGGCCATTTCGCGGTGGCATGGGTCAACGCCTTGGCGCGCACCGGCGCCGACTCGTTCACCAGCGCCCCCGAACCGCGTGGGGCGTCGTCCAGCTCGGGCTTATCCACCAGCAAAATCGCCAAGGCGATGGCGTTGCTGCGCTGTTCGTCGGCTCCGGGCAACTCCCGGCCAAGTCCTTCAAGCAGTTCCAGGGCCGGCTGTGTTTCGACGGCGAGCACCACCCGGTCTGCGGCTACCGGCTCGCCATGCACGCTCACCGCGAAGGGCAGCGGCTGATCCTCCCGGTATTCGATGCGATCCACCGTGGCATTGGGGACCAGCAGCGCACCGGCCTGATGCAAGTGGTCCACCAGCGACTCGATGAGACTGTAGATCCCGCCCTCGATCCCGGCCACGCGTGAGCCGGCCGGGGCATCCTGCTGCAGCTGGGCCACGGCCTTAGCCAGCGACCCGGTCTCGAGCATGGCCGGACGCAGGTCGGGGGCCGCTAGATCCAGATCCAGTTCGCTTGGGTCGGTGGAATACACCCCGGCGACCACCGGGGTGACCAGCTGTTCGAGCACCGCGCTGCCCATGCGCTGGCGCACCACTTCGGCCACGGTCAACGGCTTGGTCGCCCAGTTCCGCGGGATCGGGGTGACCAGGTCGGTGGCCGCGCGCACCGCGGCGGCCCGCCCGATGAGCTCGCGAAGCCCCTCGCCACGCAGGTGGGCGGGAATGCCCAGCAGTGCGGTGGCCGGCAGTGGGTGGGCGCGTACCGCCTCGTCCTTGCCCTGCACAAGCCAAGCGGTGGCCCCGCTGGTGGGAGCAATGCGATCGGCCAGGTCCATTTCGCGCAGGTAGTTCGCCACCGTGCCGCCGCGCACCGCGAAGGACTCGGCCCCCGAGTCCAGCGGCAGACCGTCAATCTCGGCGCGCGAAATGCACCCGCCAAAACGATCGCTGGCTTCGAGCACGGTGACCCGGTGCCCACTTTGGCGCAGGTCACGGGCGGCAACCAAACCGGCCAGCCCGCCCCCGATCACCACCGCATGCGGCGCACCCTGCCCGGCTTCACGGGAGCCTTGTGGGTGGCGGCGGGTTTCGGCGGCGGCGCGCACCTTCTCCAATAGACGCAGCGCGTGGGCGGCGGCCTGCCGCGGCTGCTTATGCTCGGAGGTTCGCTTGTCCTGGCTCGTCATGCGCGCACCCTTCCTCGAAGTTTCTCCCCGGCCCCGTAGGCTGCTGCAAGGTGGCCGGTGAGAAGCGAAATTGCCTGTTGCACTTAGCTTAGTACCGCCGAACTACAGCGAGTGAATGAGCTCAACCACACGGGTCAGCACGGTGGGGTCGGTGCTCGGCGGCACGCCATGGCCCAGATTGGCGACGTAACCGTGGGCCTGCTGCCCGGCGGCGACCACTTCACGCACATGCGCCTCGAGCACCTCCCACGGTGCGGTGAGCAAGGCCGGGTCGATATTGCCCTGCACGGCATGCTTCGGTCCGATCCGCTCAATGGCGGTGGGCAGCGGGATCCGGTAGTCCACGCCCACGGCGTCGACCCCCACATCACGCATGGCACCAAGGAGCTCACCGGTGCCGGTGCCAAAGTGAACCAGCGGCACCCCGGTATCGCGCACCATGTCCAAGGCCAGCTTGGAGTAGGGAGCCACGTACTTTTCGTAGTCGGGCAG
Source organism: Glutamicibacter sp. PS (assembly GCA_031317595.1). GTDB lineage: Bacteria > Actinomycetota > Actinomycetes > Actinomycetales > Micrococcaceae > Glutamicibacter > Glutamicibacter endophyticus. The sequence goes on along the minus strand of JANCMB010000001.1, from coordinate 478,002 downwards.
GGACAGGGATCCGGCCCAGGAGTCGAAGAGCTGGGCGGCCGACGCGCCGGCCTCAACCTGTGCGCGCAGGAACACGCCGGAGGCCTTCGCCGCCCAACGCATCAGCCCGTCCCAGACCTCCGGGTGGGCGTGCATCAAGGTGCGCGGCCCGAGGTGGTCGCGGCTGGGGCGCCCCTCCACCATGTAGGCCGCCACCGTGAAAGGTGCCCCGGCAAAGCCAATCAGCGGAGTGGAGCCCAACTGCTCGACGGTCAGCGCCACGGCTTCACGGATTGGTGCCAGCGACTGCTCGGTGACTTCCGGCAGCGCGGCCACCTGCTCGGCGGTGCGAATCGGGGTATCGAGCACCGGGCCCACCCCGGGGACAATGTCGACGCCGATCCCGGCCAGACGCAGCGGGATCACAATGTCGGAGAAGAAGATGCCGGCGTCGACCTTATGACGACGCACCGGCTGCAGGGTGATTTCGCTGGCCATCGCCGGATCAAGGCAGGAGTCCAACATGCTCACGCCCTCGCGTAGCTTCAGGTACTCGGGCAGGGAGCGGCCAGCCTGGCGCATGAACCACACCGGCTGGTGGGACGGGGTCCCGCCTCGAAGGGACTGGATCAGTGCGGAGTCTGCGGTACGCCCGTCAAGCAGGGGATGGTTCTTCGGCAAGGTCATGGCTCAATTCTGCCAATCTTCGCCCATAAAAGCCCATCGTGACGTCGTGGCGCGGCCCACAGGTGAGCAAGATTACCCGCTAAATCACCGCGATCTTAGGTAGTCCTGCGTTGTTCACGCTGAACGAAACGTCGTATTCTGGGCTCACTGTGGTTTTTTTATCTCTTGTCGCATCGCATTCGCAGCTCGATCTTGAGACCGTGGCCCAACTGAGCGCCTCGGCCGACGGGCTGGCCGTCGCGTCCCGCACATCGCCCGGGACCATCGACGGCCTCGTGGTGCTGGCCACCTGCAACCGTTTCGAGGTGTACGCCGACGCGCAGGACCCCAACGCAGCCCGCCAGACGCTGATCGCCCACATTTCCCAGGCCACCGGCTTGGCCGCAGACTTCCTGACCCGCAAGCTCAGCTACCTCCGTGGCGATCAGGTCATCGACCACCTCTTCTCGGTGGGCGCCGGCCTGGATTCCGCGGTGGTTGGTGAACGCGAAATCGCCGGCCAGGTACGCCGGGCGCTGACCGCGGCACAACAACAGAAAACCACCACCGGAAACCTGACCCGCCTCTTTCAGCACGCCACTCGCGCCGCAAAAGACGTGGGCGCCAACACCACCTTAGGCACCCAGGGTAAATCCGTGGTTTCGGTTGCCTTGGATCTGGCCGAAGATCTCATGGGCCCGGCCCGTGCGTTCGGCGAACAGGAAATCGTCCTGTTCGGCACCGGTTCCTACGCGGGGGCCACCATGGCGTTGCTCAAGGAACGCGGTGCCAAGCACATCAGCGTGTACTCCAATTCGGGACGCGCCGCCGGTTTCACCGAGCAGCGCGGCGGGACCGCGTTGAGCTTCGAGCAACTCCCGCAGGCCCTGCGCCAGGCCGATATCATCATTGGTTGTTCCGGCGGTGGCACCCAGCTCACCGTGGATCATCTCGCGGCGCTACGCCGCGGGGACCAGCCACTGATCGCCATCGATATGGCGCTGACTCACGACTTTGACCCGCAACTGGCCGACCTGCCCGAGGTGGATCTGATCACCCTGGAATCGGTGCGCATGGCCGCACCGGATGAGCAGGCCTTGGCAGTGCATCAAGCGCAGCGCATTGTCGATCGTGCCGCAGCAGAATTTTCCGCGCTGCAGCGCGAGCGCGAGGCGGATCACGCCATCGTTGCGCTGCGCCGCCACACCCAGCAGGTCCTGGAGACTGAGGTCGCCAAGGTGCGTTCCCAGCACGGTTGCTCGGCCGCCGCGGAGGAAGTCGAACTCGCCATGCGTCGCATGGTGCGCCAGCTTTTGCACGTTCCCACGGTGCGTGCCCGCGAACTGGCCTCCGAGGGACGGACCGAGGACTATGTCGCCGCGCTGGAAACGCTCTACGGTTTGGATTTGAGCGCACCGCAGTCGCCGGCGGCACCCGCCGAACAGCGGGTCGACGAGCAGACCGTGGCCGGATGCCCGGTTTTGCGGCAGGACCGCAGCGCGTAGATCTGCGCTCCCGCTCGGTAATCGCGCAATTTTTCGGGCGGCAATACCCCTGAACCATCGATAGGCGTGAAATACTACTGGGAAGTGGTCTGCTAAAGACGGCTCCCACGTCTTGGTGGACTCACGATGACTCGCTGGTGGAAGGCCAAGGTGATGGTACTGAATTCGGATGCGCGGCCCGTACGGACTCCCCGGATGCCGCGCGAGGCCCGGCGCAAGCAACTGCTTGAAGCCGCCCATCAGGTTTTTGTGGCCCACGGTTACCACGGGGCGTCAATGGATGAAATCGCCGACGTCGCCACCGTCTCTAAACCAGTCCTCTACCAGCACTTCCCCGGCAAGCGCGAGCTCTACTTGGCATTGCTCGACGCCCACCTCGCCGACTTCAGCGATCTGCTCAACGACGCGATCCTCTCCACGCAGGATAATCAACAGCGCGTACTGAACACGATCGCCACCTATTACCGGTACATCAACCGGGAGTCGCAGGCCTATCGACTCATTTTCGAATCCGACGTGCTCGCCGATGAGCTGATCGCCGAACGCATCGAAAGGTTCAATTCGATGCTCGCCGAATCCATCTCGCGGGTCGTTGCCAGCGACACCGACCTCGACGAGGCGCAGGCACTGCTCGTGGGCCGCGGTCTGGCCGGGTTGGCACAGGTTTCCGCCCGCTACTGGGCCGGAAGCGGACAGCAGGTCTCCATGGACACCGCCATCGATCTGATCTCTCGTTTAGCTTGGCGCGGAATTTCACAGTTCCCGAAGGAAATCTAGTTACATTTAGGTTAGGCACCGCACCAGCTGTGCGGTTCGAGAAAACTTTTCGAGAGGATTAATGCCATTATGGAAATCCGCATTGGCGTGCAGAATGTAGCCCGCGAGGTCGTGCTCGAGTCCGAACAGAGCGCCGCCGATATCAACGCCCTGGTAGACACCGCGCTCTCCAGCGGTCAGCCGCTGCGCCTGAGTGACGCCAAGGGCCGCGAAGTGGTCGTCCCCTCCGCCGGACTGGCCTACGTGGAGATCGGCCCCGAAGAGGTCCGCAAGGTCGGTTTCGCCCAGCTGTAACGCAATATTCGCGCAATCTCACAGGCCACCGGCGGAAATCTTTTCCGCCGGTGGCTCTTGTGTATCCAGTGTCGGCAGATAAGGCTAGTGTCGTGAAAGAAAAACAGGTCAAGTACCGTCGCAGCCAGGGTATCGATGAGCTGCGCGAACATTTAGCCCGGCTCGAGGACGAATTCGAGACTCCAGAGGAGTTCAGCGACGAACTACTGCGCACCGCCCGCCAAGCCATCGCGCAACTGGAAGCACCGGCGCACGACGACACCGATCTGCCCTTCTTCACCATCGACCCGGCAGAGTCCACTGACCTGGATCAGGCGATGTATTTGGAACGCACCGACGACGGCTACCGGGTGCACTATGCCATAGCCGACGTGCCGAACTTTGTGCGACTGGGCACCGCGCTCGACTCAAGCACCCGCCGACGCGGGCAAACCTACTATCTGCCACACCGCAAAATCAGTTTGCATCCGGAAGTCATCTCCGAGGACCACGGTTCGCTGCTACCGGATCAGACCCGCCCGGCCTTGCTCTTCAGCATTGAGCTCGACGAACAGGGCGCAATGGGCCCCTGCACCCTGCGGCACACCCTGATCCGCTCACGCGAAAAACTGGACTACGAGGGTGCCCAGGCCGAGCTCGATAGCGGGCAGGGGCGCGAACAAATACGCCTACTGGCCGAAATTGGCCAGAAACGTCGTGTGCAGGAACGTGAACGTGGCGGAGCCTCGCTGAACTTGCCCGACCAAGAGGTCGTCAAGCACAACGGCTCCTACCGGCTCACCGCCCGCCGCACGCTGCCTTTGGAAGAGGCCAACGCCCAGATTTCGCTCTTGACCGGCATGGCAGCCGCGCGGATGATGCTCGAGGCCGGCGTCGGTATCCTACGCACCATGCCAGCCCCGGAAGACTCCGCGATCGAGGAGTTCCGCACGCAAACCGAGTTGTTGGGGCACCGTTGGGACGGATCCCAAAGCTACGGTCAGTACCTGCACACCCTCGATATCGCCGACCCGCGGCAATTGGTGATTATGCACCGTGCCGCGGCCCTTTTCCGTGGGGCCGATTACCAGGTGGTCAATGGCCAGGACCCACAAGATGTGATTCAAGCGGCCCTGGCCGCGCCCTATGCCCATGTCACCGCCCCACTGCGCCGCCTCGTGGACCGTTTCGGGCTACTCACCTGCTTGCTAATCAGTCAGGGGCAGCAGCTCCCCGCGGAACTGTCGGAGGCGCTGGACCAGGTGCCGGATCTCATGCGTGCCTCCAACGCCGCCAACGGCCAGATTTCTCGGGCCGCGGTAGAACTCGTCGAAGCCTATGTGCTCAAGGATCGGGTTGGGCAGATTTTCGAAGCGATTGTGCTGACCCTGCCCGAGTCCGACGACGCCCTCCAGGCACGCGAAGGGAGCATCCAGCTGGTCGACGAGCCGGTCACCGCACGCTTTCGCGGACACAGTGCCCCCGGCTCACTCATTACTGTACGTCTGCAGCTGGTCGACGTCGGCAAACGCCGGGTACTCTTCGAGGAAATCGCCGGTACGGAGGAGTGAAAATATCCTCCGTTGCCACCTAAGGGCTATGCTTGGGCTATTGAACTATAGGATGCCCGGTCGCACCGCGCTAAGAAATTGAACGAGGACCCGGTGGCTTCCCAGCGGCCACCCGTGCCCCGCCGACCGCTCTTTAGAGCGCAGGCCAGGACACGAGAATCAGCGATCGGCTCCGCTGGCAACGCGCCAGCCGTCGGCCCACGGGCCACGCAGCTAGGCGCCTTCAAAGAAATGAGACTCACGAACCGTGACAGAGATTACCACCGAGACGACCGCCCCGGCGGCTCCCATCGAAGAAAAAACCTTCGCCGACTACAAGGTCCGTGAAGACATCGTCGGCTCGCTGCTTGAAGCCGGCATCGAACACCCTTTCCCGATCCAGGCGCTGACCCTTCCGGTTGCCCTAGGCGGCAATGACATTATCGGCCAGGCCAAGACCGGTACCGGCAAAACCCTGGGCTTCGGCATCCCAGCCCTGCAGCGTGTGATCCGCGAAGAAGACCCCGGCTACGCCGATCTGGAGTTCCCCGGGGCCCCGCAAGCACTGATCGTCGCCCCGACCCGTGAGCTGGCCCTGCAGGTCGGCGCAGACTTGGCCAAGGCCTCCAAGCACTCGAATATCCGCATCACCACCATCTACGGTGGACGTCCGTACGAAGAGCAGACCTCCGCGCTGACCGCCGGCACCGACGTGGTCGTCGGCACCCCGGGGCGTCTGATCGACCTGAACCGTCAGCGCGTGCTGAACCTCAAGCAGGTGCGCACCGTGGTCTTGGACGAGGCCGATGAGATGCTCGATCTGGGCTTTTTGCCCGACGTGGAACGCATCCTCTCAGCACTACCTCCGGTACGCCAGGCGATGCTCTTCTCCGCCACCATGCCCGGCCCGGTCATCACCATGGCCCGTCGCTACATGTCCCGCCCCACCCATATTCGGGCCCAGGATCCGGACGACGACTCGATCACCAAGCGCAACATCCGTCAGCTCGTCTACCGCGCCCACAACCTAGACAAGGACGAGATGGTCGCCCGCCTGCTGCAGGCCGAGGGCCGTGGCCGCACCATCATTTTCACCCAGACCAAGCGCTCGGCCGCGAAGCTCACCGACGAATTGATCGACCGTGGCTTCAATGCCGGGGCGCTGCACGGGGATTTGGGTCAGGGAGCCCGCGAGCAATCGCTGAAGGCCTTCCGCTCGGGCAAGGTTGAAATCTTGGTGGCCACCGATGTGGCGGCCCGCGGCATCGACGTGGACGACGTCACCCACGTGGTGAACCTGCAGTGCCCGGATGACGAGAAGACCTACCTGCACCGTGTCGGCCGCACCGGCCGTGCGGGCAACGACGGTACCGCCGTGACCTTCGTCGACTGGGATGACGTGCCGCGCTGGTCGCTGATTAACAAGGCTCTGGGTCTGAACGTGCCCGAACCGGTGGAGACCTACTCCTCCTCCCCGCACTTCTTCGCCGATCTGTCGATCCCCAAGGGTACGAAGGGACGCCTGCCGCGTGCCGCCAAGGCCCGGAGCGAAGAGTCCTCGGCTCCGCGCAACGAACGCTCCTCGCGCCGCCGCAGCTCAACCCCGCGCAACCGTACCCGCACCCGCACCGTTGAGGGCGAGCAGACCGGTTCCGAAGGGTCCGGTGCCCGCCACGGCCACTCCAAGGGCAAGCACGACCGTCCGGCTCGCGAAGCCGAGCGGCACCGTGAGACCTCCCCCGCGCAGGAAGAGGGTCAGCCGGCCAAGCGCCGGCCGCGTCGCCGTACGCGCCGCACCACGCGTACTCAGGAGGACTAAGCACCCCATGCTCGATGCACAAACGAGCGACCCTCGGTCGACCCCCGACGGGCCGGCCGAGGGCAACACCGTCATGCACGGGGAAAATCTTCCGGTCCTCGAGTCACTGCCGGATGAATCTTTTCAGCTAATCTACGTTGATCCGCCGTTTAACACCGGTCGTACTCAGCGTCGTGCCGAACGCACGATGATTCGCTCGGATGAGGGCACCCACACTGGTTTTCAGGGGCGCTCCTATGACACGGTGCTCGGCGAGAACCGATGGTACACGGACAGTTTCGACGACTACCTCCAGTTCATCGCCCCACGGTTGATGCATGCGCATCGGCTCTTGAACGAGACCGGAACCCTCTACGTACATCTGGACTACCGCGAGGTGCACTACGTGAAGGTGTTGCTCGATGACATCTTCGGCCGCAAGTGCTTCCTGAACGAAATCATCTGGGCGTATGACTACGGTGGACGGGCGAAAAGCCGCTGGCCATCCAAACACGACACCATCTTGGTGTACGTGAAGGACCCGAAAAAATACCACTTCGACTCGGCCGAGGTCGATCGCGAGCCATATATGGCTCCGGGCCTGGTGACACCGGAGAAACGAGCCAAGGGCAAACTCCCCACCGATGTATGGTGGCACACCATTGTCTCACCCACGGGCAAGGAGAAAACCGGCTATCCCACTCAGAAACCCGAGGGAATCCTGCGCCGCATCATCTCGGCCTCCTCACGCCCCGGGGACTGGGTCTTGGACTTCTTTGCAGGTTCTGGCACCACCGGGGCCGTCGCGGCGGCCATGGACCGCAAGTTCTACCTGATCGACCAGAACGATCAGGCCATCGAGGTAATGCGCGGACGGTTGCCGGACGGCACCGACTTCGCAACCGTCGAAGCCTAGAGTAGCGCCGGGCTTCCGGTGGCCGTGGCCACAATACGTTCGAGCATTTCCGGCTCGGTGAGATTCTCACCGAGCCGGTTGAGCTTTCCGGTCCCGTGATAGTCCGAGGCCCCGGTGACGATCAGGTCGTGCTCGGCGGCCAGCGCACGCAGGAAGACCTTGCCTTCGGCCGAATTATCGCGATGGTCAATTTCGAGACCGTGTAACCCGGCATCGATCATGTCGTGGAAGGTTGATTCGGGTACCACTCGTCCGCGGGAGGAAGCCATGGGGTGAGCGAACACGGAGACTCCCCCGGCCTCACGCACCAGCCGTACCGCATCGCGCGGGTCAATCGACGGGTGCGAAACATAGTATTTGGAGCGCGTCGAAAGCACATGCGCGAAGGCCTCGTTGCGGTCTTCGACCACCCCGGCACTGACCAGGGCGTCGGCGATATGCGGGCGCCCCACCGTGGCGCCGGGCTGGCAGTGCTCATTGACCAGATCCCAGTTAATTGGGAAGTCCTCGGCCAGTAGATCGACGATTCGCCGAGCGCGCACCACACGCGAGCCGCGGGACTCCGCCAACTCGTCGAGCAAGGGCTGGTACTCGGGGTCCTGGAGATAGCACAACAGGTGCACGCTGATGCCGGTGGTGTCCTGGCAGGTGATCTCTATGCCCGGCACGAATCCAATACCGCATTCGGCAGCCACCTGGCGGGCCTCATCCCATCCGGTGGTCTGATCATGATCGGTCAGTGCCACCACATCCAACCCCGCCGCCTGTGCCGCGCGGATCAGGTCACCGGGGGTTTCGGTCCCGTCGGAAACGTTTGAGTGCGCGTGCAGGTCTATTCGCATAGTTCCTAGGGTATCCCGCGCGCTGACACTTTGCCCCTATCCACTCGGCAGTGACAGTATGGTGCCATGACTAACGAACCAAGCACCGTTTCGGGGAACGACCAGCCCCTCGAAGACCGGGTGAACAACCGCTCGCAACGACCCACTTCGCGAGCTTTCCAGGAATTCATGGGCTCGCACTGGGCCACCGATACCTCCGAACTGCCGGCCGCCGATCCGGCCGCACCATACGCCGCGGCACGCCGGGCCGCGCTGTCGGCGAAGTTCCCGGGCGAACGCCTGGTCATCCCGGCCGGTCCGTTGAAGGTACGTTCAAATGACACCGATTACCGTTTCCGTCCGCATTCGGCATTTGCCCACCTGACCGGTCTGGGCGTCGACCACGAACCGGACGCGGTACTGATCCTCGAACCGACCGACGAGGGCGCTGGCGATCAGGGCTCAAACCACGCCGCCACCTTGTACTTCGCTCCGATGGCCGGGCGTGACTCCTCGGAGTTCTACCTGAACTCTCGGTCCGGTGAATTCTGGATCGGCCCGCGCCCAACCCTCAGCAGCCTCTCGGCCCGCACCGGACTGCCCACCGAGGGACTGGAGCAGCTGGAACTGGCCATCACCAAGAACGCCGGGCCGCAGGCCTTGGGCGGCATCCGCATTCGCCTGCTCCGCGAGGTCGACCTGAACGTGGAAGCGTTGGTGGACACCTCACGCATCAACACGGGCCAGGATCTTGAGGCCAGCGACGCACTGGATGGCGAGCTGGCAGAATGCCTCTCCGAGTTGCGCGTAATCAAGGACGAATACGAGATCGCCGAGCTACGCAAGTCGGTCAACGCCACCATCAACGGCTTCGAAGATGTGGTGCGCAACCTCGACAAGGCCATCGCCCACGAGCGCGGTGAGCGCATTGTGGAGGGCACCTTCTTCGCCCGTGCCCGCGCCGAAGGTAACGAGCTGGGCTACGACACCATCGCGGCCAGCGGCAATAACGCCACGATCCTGCACTGGATCCGCAATAACGGCACCGTGAACGAAGGCGAGGTGCTGTTGCTCGACGCCGGCGTCGAAGCTGACTCACTGTACACCGCCGATATCACCCGTTCGCTTCCGGTCAGCGGCCGTTACACCGAGGTGCAGCGCAAGGTCTACCAGGCGGTGCTTGACGCCGCCGACGCCACCTTCGCCGCGGTGAAGCCGGGTCTGAAGTTCCGTGACCTGCATACCATCGCCACCACGGTTCTGGCCGAGCGTCTGAACGACTGGGGTCTGTTGCCTGTGTCCTTGGAGGAGGCGCTCTCCCCCGAAGGCCAGCATCACCGTCGTTGGATGCCGCATGGCACCAGCCACCACCTGGGCCTGGACGTCCACGACTGCGCGCAGGCTCGCGCCGAGCTGTATCTCGACGCCGAACTGCAAGAGGGTATGGTCTTCACCATCGAGCCCGGGCTGTACTTCAAGAAGGAAGATCTGGCGATCCCCGAGGAGTACCGCGGCCTTGGTGTGCGTATCGAGGATGACATTCTGGTAACCGCCGACGGCGCGGTCAACCTTTCCGCAGCGTTGCCGCGCACCCCGGACGAGGTTGAGGCATGGATGGCTAAGCTGCGCGGCTAGTCACCACGCCCCACACATACATCAGGCTCCGAACCCTTGAGGGTTCGGAGCCTGATGTATGTAGTTCTTAGCGCGAGGCCTAGACGCTCTCGTCCTTGCGTTCGGACTGCGACTGCTCGGCGTCGTCCTCCGGGGCGGATACCGGGGGCTTGGCGGTCACCCGCGGCTCTTCGTCGGCCTCCGGCGAGGGTGTCTGCTGAGCCGGGGACGTCGTCGTTTGTGCCTGTGGCTGCTCCGGCGCCGGGGTAGGGCTGTTTGTCGGTGCCTTCGGCTCGGACACGCGCACGCCATAACGTGGGCGTCCATCGGGCAGATCCGGGAACTGGCCATTGGCCTCACGCGGCGCCTCGGCTGCCGGCGTACCCTGTGCCGGTGCGGCGGGTTGCGCTGGAGACTGTGCCGGAGGCTGCTGCTGGAATGGGGTCTGCGGAGGGGCCGGTGCCTGCGGCTGGGCTGGCGCTTGTTGTCCGCGCATCGGTAGCTGAGCGGCCAGCGTACGGGCGGCCTGTGCGTATTCGAAGTCCACGACCACATCGAAGCTCGTCGCCACGAACTGGCTCGAGGAGGCAAAGTCGCGCTTTCCGCGGCGGGTCGAGTAGCTGACCACTCCGGCGATCATCCAAATCGCCATGCCCAAACCGATGGCGGAGAGCACCTGGTAGAGGCCGTTGCCGGCCCCCGAGAACAAGGAGAGTAGCAAGCCGACGAACAGGCCCATCATGGCGCCTTGTGCCGCACCGGCCAAGGCAACCTTCGGGTACGAAAGCTTCGCGGTGACCCGCTCGACCGTGCGCACATCGTTGCCCACAATCGTCACGGCCGCCACCGGAAAGTCGTTATCCGCGAGGTAGTCCACCAGCTTCTGGGCATCCAGATAGCTGGTGTAACGCCCCAGCAGCTCACCGCGTGGCAGGCCGTTGGGACTGATCGTGTTCATTCCTTGTGGAGAGGTCATATCACTATTGTGCACGTAATTGCTGTGTGTCTGCCCAGCATATGAAAGCTCGATCGCTTAGGACGTAATGCGATGCCCGCACCGGGGCACGGCCCGCGCTAGGGTAGGAAGGGTGAGTGCGCAAGTATCTAAAGTCTTTGTCGCGAGGTTGCTCGGCCTAGACGTATTCGACCCGCTGGGTGACCGTCTGGGCCGCCTGCGCGATGTGGTCGTGGTCTCCCGCGGCCCCAATCGTGCCCCTGCCTGTGTCGGCGTCGTGGTCGAGGTTCCCGGCAAGCGCCGCGTCTTCGTGCCCATGACACGTATCCAGTCCATGGAGTCCAATCAGGTCATCTGTTCGGGCCTGATGAATATGCGCCGTTTTCAGCAACGCGGCCAGGAAATGCTGGTCGTGGGCGAGATCTTCGACCGCAAGGTCTATTTCGTCGACGGTTCCGGCCGAGGCGTCGTCGAGGACATCGGATTGATCCAGAACCGCCGCGGAGACTGGGAAATCCACGAGTACTTCGTCCAACGTATCGAATCGGGAGGCTCGCTGCTTGGGCTACGTTCCCGGAAACGCAATTCGGTCTTGGTCACCTGGGACGAGGTGCGCCATGGAGCGGAAAGCGAACCGCAGGCGGCGGATAACTTCGTGGCCACTCACGATGAGATGAAACCGGCCGACTTCGCCGACGCGCTCCACGAGATGAGCGGCAAGCGCCGTCTGGAAATCGCCGCCCATCTGCAAGATGACCGCCTCGCCGACGTGCTGCAGGAGCTGCCCGACCGCGAACAGGTCGAAATCCTCTCCGCGCTCGGGCTCGAACGCGCCGCGGACGTGCTGGAAGAAATGGACCCGGACGACGCGGCCGACCTGCTCGCCGAAGTCGAGGAAGACACCAAGCACCAGTTGCTCGAGCTGATGAACGACGAAGAAGCCGAAGACGTGCGTCGTCTGCTCGCTTACCCGGAGGGTACCGCCGGTTCGGTGATGACCCCGGTTCCGGTCATCCTGACCCCGGAGTCCACCGTCGCCGAGGCCCTGGCCGCGGTTCGCCAGGAAGAACTAAGCCCCGCGCTGGCCTCGACCGTGTACGTGGTGCGCCCGCCCTTGGAGACTCCCACGGGACGGTATGTGGGCCAAGTTCACATTCAGGCACTCTTGCGGACCGCTCCCCCGGAACCGGTCGGCGATATCCTAGACAAGGAGCTCGAGCCGGTCTCCGATCTGGCAGATATTTCCGAAGTCGTCCGCCACCTCGCCACCTACAACCTGACCTCGGTCGGCGTGGTGAACAAAGAGGGTCGGCTCGTTGGCGCGATTACCGTCGACGACGTGCTCGACCATCTACTGCCCGACGACTGGCGCTCACAGGACTAGGCAAGAAACCCGGTAGCCACCGGGCACCCCGCACCGTACATTTCACGCAGCAAAGGAGTTCTGCTCATGGCCGAACCACGCAAGACCGGCGGACTTGATACTCCCCTCGCTGCACGAAGTCGCTTCTGGCCAAAGTTCAACCCGGACCCCGACCGTTTTGGCTCGGCGACAGAAAAATTCGCCCGCTTCATGGGCACCCCGGCGTTCCTCTTCTACATGACGATTTTCTGTCTCGTCTGGCTAGGGTGGAACACCTGGGCGCCAGCCGAGTGGCGTTTCGACTCCGCCGCACTGGGATTCACCGCGCTGACCCTGATGCTCTCGCTTCAGGCCTCCTATGCGGCTCCACTGTTGCTGCTGGCGCAGAACCGACAGGACGACCGTGACCGCGTCTCGCTCACCGAGGACCGTGCCCGGGCCGAACGAAACCTCTACGACACGGAATACCTCACGCGCGAGCTTGCCAGCCTACGCCTGGCGATGCGCGACGTCGCCACCCGTGACTACGTGCGTTCCGAACTGCGCAACGTCCTCGAAGAGCTGCTCGAAACCACCGACGGCGAAGAGCTGCACCTGCGCGCTAAGCGGAAGTCAAAGTCCAACCCCACGACCGGTCTGATTGAACAGGTCGACCCCTCCAAGAACCCGAACCGCAAAAACCCGAAGAGCCAAAAGTAGTGCCACAAGACAACGAACTGTTCCAGGCGCTCTCTGCCGTCACCGACCCGGAGCTGCGCCGCCCGATCACCGAACTGAAGATGGTTGAGTCGGTGAGCTGCGACCACGGGGTAGCCCGCGCACGCATCTTGCTCACCATTGAGGCCTGCCCGATGCGCTCCCGAATTGAACAGGATGTGGCCGAGGCCTTGTGCACCGTGCCCGACGTCGAACGCGCCGAGGTAGAACTCGGGGTTATGTCACCCGAGCAGCGCGCGGAGTTGCGCAGTTCGCTAGCCTCGCGGCGCACCCCGTTCTCCGATCCTTCCTCACTCACGCGCGTTATCGCCGTGGCCAGCGGCAAGGGCGGCGTCGGCAAATCGTCGGTCACCGCGAACTTGGCCACGGCCATGGCCAGCGCGGGCCTGAAGGTCGGGCTGATCGACGCGGACGTGCATGGGTTCTCCATTCCCTCGCTGATGGGTATTTCGCAGAATCCCACCCGTGTCGATGACATGATCCTCCCCCCGGTAGCCCACGGCGTGAAAGTCATCTCCATTGGCATGTTCCTCGAGGACAATGCGCCTGTCATCTGGCGCGGTCCGATGCTGCATCGCGCCCTGGAACAATTCCTGTCCGACGTGTACTTCGGCGACCTCGATGTGTTGCTTCTGGACCTCCCACCGGGCACCGGCGACATGGCCATCTCGGTGGCGCAGCTACTGCCCAATAGCGAACTCTTGGTCATCACCACCCCACAGTCCACCGCGACGCAGGTCGCCGAACGCGCTGGCACCATCGCCCTGCAAACCAAGCAGAAGGTGATTGGCGTGGTGGAAAACATGAGCTATCTGCTGTTGCCCGACGGCACCCAAATGGAGGTCTTTGGCTCCGGCGGCGGTCAAGCACTCAGCGACTCGCTGACGGACCAGCTGGGCTATCCGGTACCGCTGATGGCCACCCTGCCCTTGGAGCAATCACTGCGTGAAGGGTCGGACCAAGGTGTACCCGTCGTCCTACAGAACCCGGATAGTCCGGTCGCCCAGGAGCTTGTAGCCCTGGCGGCTTCACTGTCCCAGCGTCCACGCGGTCTTGTCGGCAAGTCCCTACCCATAAGCTTCTAGCCGCACTCGTTCCTTGGGCGTACCGAACCAAATTTGTTAGGTACCCCGGGCAGTCGTGAATCGAATTTCGGCGGCGGCTCCCGGCTGAGCCGCCCAGCATTCGTCGCGCGGGGCTACTGCCCGTCGTCGGATCACGGCGCATTGAGCAACTGATCCGTGTCCCGTGAACCTTCTGCGCGATCTCGTTACTAGGCACGCGCATGCTGGTCGCCATCGATCCCCCTGTCGGTTACCGTCTGGATCTGCGATGGCCACAGTGCAACGCATCGGCGCTCTGGCGCTTCCTGAGCCTAACTTTGAAGATTAGACCACCCGGCCGGAGTCATGCCGTCAAGCAACTTGGAGGGCGTCGTCTGCTCGGCAACCACTCATGCCAAAGTCCTCATGTCGCCGATCAGATCCGAATGGGTAAATCGTCGACCGGCGTTGATTATGTCTTGACCAAGCAGCGGCGCCAGATTATGGGTTCAGCGGCGCGTATTCCTATTTAGCAAGGCAGTATCCGGTCGTCGTCCCCGAACAGAGAGTGATACCAGTAGCCGGGCAAATAGTGGAGCTGATACGTGTGAGGGTCTAGGCCCTGGCCGATTCTGACAGCTTGCGTCGATCGGCGTATCGTCCTCCAGCCAGTGATTGGCCCCATGAACCAAACTCGAGCCACATGAACCGATTCGTTCCCGTCACGTATTCAGGCATCAAATGATGCAAAGCGCAGCCTCATGACGGCATCCAGCTCCGGTAGTCATTCACCGGACTCAGGCTCTGAGCGGAACTCTGGTCCGACCGGAGAACGGTCGCGGGCTAGTCTCCGTCAAATGCTCGATTGGCTATGGTGCAAGGCGTGATACACGGGATTTGCCTTGGCCCCATACTGATGCAGAGCAAATCCCCTAACGTAACTTCAACCTAGCGGGGAGCTTGAGTTCGCCGAAGCTATTTGGACTTCGCGATGCTGTCCGCGACGGCACCCCAGGCGCATCCAACCACTGCGATGCCGGCAACGATGATCCACCACACCGGCTGATTCGGGACCGCGGTCAGGTAAAGCACCACCGCCACCAGCACCAAAAGTATGAGCGTGACGGGAACACCGCTCAAGTTCTTATTCTTCATCTTTCTCCTCTAGCCTTTCGGCTAGCTGAAGCAAGTGCCCCAGATGGAGTCCACGCCGAGTAATTTCGCCGTAGCGCCACCAACGGCAATTCGGGTAGCTGCACATATGCCAGCGCTACTCGTTGAGGCGTTTCAGGCGCGCACCGTTACTTACATCGTATGTTTCAGGCTACCGAATCGTTTAATGATTCGGAGCGTCGTGGATGTCGCGTGGGCACTCCCTGCAATCTCTGCAACGACAGTGGCAAGTCAAACGGTCCACCCGGTTATTGGGGTTTGAGATGGATCGTGTTACGCCGCAACCGTTGCTCCGGATCAATATGCTTCGGCAGTTTCACCCAGGGCACCCCGTCCTTGACAACGATCTCGAACAGCCCGGCGTGCTTGTCCATATGGTGCCCCTTGCTCAACGTGGCCGCGTTAGCCATGCTGGTCGGGCCTCCGTTCTCCCACGGATCCACATGATCCACCTCGCATAATTCGGCGGGGACCGTGCATCCAGGCACGATGCAGCCTCGATCACGGGCGAGGATTGCGCGTTTCATCGCAGGCGGGAAGTACCGTTGGGAACGCCCCACATCAAGTACTTCGCTCTCCCCACCAAGGACCATCGGGATGATGTTCGCTTCGCACAGCATCCGTCGCAGGGTGCCTGGGTCGATTGCGAGACCGTGGGCGGTAATGCCACCAACCCTCGGCACCGCCCCGGCACCGGCGGTTTCGGCTTGGGCGAGATCCAATGCGTGCCGGTCGGCAAGACGAAGCATTTCACTGAAGGGGATGTGCACGATCACGGTGGGTCGGAACAGGCCTTGAGGTTTCTGAGTACCACCACCCGTGGCGATGGTGCCCTCGGCACTACCTGTGCCGCCCGCAGATCCGTTGCTATCGGTATAGATGTCGCAGTCACTGTCGTGCTCAACGTCAACCTCAGCTGCGGGTCCGGACTCGGGGACGGTGGCGGGGATCAGTCCCAAACCATTCGGGGTGCTCTGGGCACGTAACAGGTTCAGCAGCCCGGCCAACCGGCGTTGCGCCACCGTGGGCTCTGGCAATCCCAGATCATCGGCCCGAGCGGTCTCCGCTTCCTCATCGGTCAGGAAGTCCGGATGCTCTCCCGGCCCACCACCCGTGGTTTGATAGGCGTGCGCTGAGCTACTTTTCGCGCCCTGCACCGCCGCGGCATGCGCGTCGGTACGTTGATGATCGATCTGACCCAGCGCCGACTCCAGATACTCGCTATCCTCGCCATCGGCTTTGAACACGTAGGTGGTGACCCCGTTCTTCGTACCCCGCCGGAACAGGCCTGTACTTGCGTGCGGGTTACTGACGGTGCGGGCTGCGGTGGTGTGGGTGAAGAACTTCTTGAGTTGATCATCGCGGGTGCGTGGGTCGGGTTCTTCCAGGAGCCGGGCGGTGTGTTCTTCCAACGCGACCGGGTCATCAGCAGCACCATCAAGGTCGGTGGTGCTACCGGTGGTCGCGGCGAAGGGCGAGTCGAGGACACCGGCCCCGGTGGTCGGATCGGAGTGAGTGATTTTCTCTAGGCGCCGGGCCGCAGTGAGAACGGCGTGCGGGTCGGTACCTGAGGCGAATTGTTCGGCGAGTTGGCCGAAGAGCGGGACACCGGGAACCTCGGTCGTGGTGGTAGGTAACGCGATGAGTCGGTGGGCATCCTGAATCCTCGCTTGGGCAGTGAAATAGTCCAGATGGAGCCAGTTGCTGAGAAAGCTGCTGGTGTCTCGGTAAGTGGGTCGACCCGGGGTCAAGGTGCACGGCCCGGTCAGAATCGAGGTGCCCGGGCATCCATCCGGGGCTTCCTGTTCGTGTTGGTTGTCCACGACGTCCGAGGCTTCCGCCGCTACACCCTGCGTACCCGGTCCGTCCCGGCCATCCACGTCGTCCGGCTCATCGAGCGCGTTCAGGTTCTCGAAGACCGTCAGGTCCAGGTCCGGGTCGGCAAGCGCGTCCAACACCAGGCTAGGCAGCGCGTGGGCTGCGGTGGCTTCGGCCCGTTGTGCGGCGTGCAGTTGGTTGCGTAGCAGTTGCCGGGAGATTTGCTCGGTGTAGCGGGCGGCCAGGGCCGCGATCCGCGGATCGTTATCCTGCGCCAGCAACGCGGGTAGTTCGCTCAGGTAGGTGGTGATCAGAGTCAGGGCATGCAGATGCGCCGCCGCGGTGCAACGGTTCCCTGTGGTGCTCCGGTCGTTGAGTGCCCGAGCGAGGTCGGTGGTCTGCATGAGCCCAGTCTCTCCCCGACCGGGGTGAGAGTTCTGCGCGGGGCGCACGTGATGTGGATAAGCGTGATCTGAGATGGCGCGGGTTCACCGGCAAGGAGGAAGCGGGGACGTCACGCGCGGCGAAAAGCGGCGCAGGGCAAGTTCTTCGCGCCGACACCGACGGCCTAGGACGTGGGAAATGGCATGTCGGCGATGGTTACACCGACGATCTGGACCAAGGTCAGTTCCGAGGTGGTTTTTAGGTCGCCTCGGTATCGAAGGGCGCCGGTTCCCCGGCGGCCAGAAGCGCGCGCTCATCAACCGCGATCGCGCTCTTACGCTGCGGCGTTTCGGGGCGCGAGGCAATTGGTTCCTGCTTAGCGGCTGCTACGGCGTCGTCGAAATCGTCGAGCAACGCATCTTTGATGATCCGGCGTGGGTCATATTGCCGCGGATCGAGCTTACGCCAGTCCAGGTCGGCCACTTCGTCGCCGACCTCTTCACGAAGCTGCTCCTTGGCCCCGTTGGCCATCCGGCGCAACTCCTTGACCAAGTTGGCGAGCTTTTTGGCATAGTCCGGTAGCTTCTCAGGCCCCAAAACCACCACAGCGAGGATGGCGAGTACCAGAAACTCGCCACCGTTAATCCCAAGAAACTCCACGTCCTACAGATTACCCTCTCGCCGCGTCCTCATGCCATGCGGCAGGCTAGGCCGACGGCCGCAACTTGCGCGAGATGCGCGGCAGCGAGACCGTCAATGGTGCCCGGTTGGCCGGGTTTCGGTGGGCCAAGGCGTCGCGCAACATGGCACGGCCGCGGTGAATGCGTGAGCGGACCGTGCCCAGCTTCACGTTCAGGATCTGTGAGACCTCCTCGTAGGAAAAGCCTTCGAGGTCCGAAAGCACCACGGCGGCACGGAAGTCGGGTGAGAGGGAACGCAACGCTTCTTGCACGTCGACGTCGAGATTGTTGAATTCGAAACCCCGCTCGGGGGTGACCTGGTTGCTGGGCAGTCGGTCTTCGGCGCCCTCGGCGAACCGGTCGAAACGGATCTTGGACTTGCGCCGTGCCTGGTCAAGGAAGAGGTTAGTGGTAATTCGGTGCAACCATCCGGCCATCGTCCCGGGCACGTACTTATCGAGCGCGTTGAAGGCCCGAACGAAGGCTTCCTGTGAGAGATCCTCCGCGTCTTGGCGGTTGCCGGTGAGCCGGTACGCCAAACGAAACACCTGATCGCCGTGGTCGTGGACCATTTCATCCCACGTAGGGATCGACGAATTCGACACCATAGGGTGCGAGGCGGTTGCGGTCGAGAAAGTATTCACATTAACGATTGTGGGTGGTAAAGCTGAGCTGAGGCTAAGAATGAACTGCGTGGCTCCCCGCAGTTCAAGCCCGGCGCGTGGGCCCGGATAGGTAACATGGTGCTAGTCGCAACTTCCCATTTCCAAGGACCACGTACCTATGCCCTCGATGAATCCCGAGCTGCTGGCAAGCTGGAGCTACAGCCAAAATCAGGCCCCCGAGGATGAAACCATCCTTCGGGCCCGCCAGCGCGCCCAGGACCTCGGAGTCAGCTGCATCGATCCCGGCGGCCGCGCCATGCTTGAGTTGTTGTGCGCCCTGCGCGAGCCGCAGAACGTGGTGGATATTGGTGCGGGCGTCGGCGTCGCAGCCATCAGTATCTTGAGGTCCTTGGGCGAATTGGGCACACTCACCGCGATTGAGCCGGACCGCGAACGGGCCACTGCGCTCCGCGAAGGTCTGCGCGACGCCGGTTTGCTGGCCGCTCGCGCCCGAGTGATCACTGAGCGCGCCGAGAATGTGTTGGGGCGTCTGGCCGATCACGCCTACGATCTCGTGCTCCTCGACACCGGTTCGGCGGAGTTGCTGGATCTGGTCGTCGAAGCCAAGCGTCTGATCGGGCCACGCGGCGTGATCGTCATCAATAACGCCTACGACGAGCACCGGGTTGCCAAACCAGCAGTTCGTCGCGAATCGACGGTGGCCATGCGCGATGCCATGCGTTTGCTACGCGAGGACCCGAAGCTTCGTGCCCACCTATTCCCCAGTGAACAGGGACTCTTCGTGGCTAGCGCCTTCGCACGCTAAGCAGGCATGCCAAAGGGCCAGCCGCACGGCCGGCCCTTTATTCGTGCAAGGCGTTATTCGGTAACGCCCATCAAGCAGTTACGCAGCTCAGCTGCCTCGGCGTCGTTGAGCTCGACTACCAAGCGCCCACCGCCATCAATGGGAAGGCGCAAAATCAAGCTACGACCTTCCTTGGTTACCTCCATCGGTCCGTCACCGGTGCGTGGCTTCATCGCAGCCATGTAAGCTGTTCCCTTCGTCCGTGGCTAACACGCGCAACATGTGTTTGCTTTGCGCACAACCGAATGCCTTGCCCACTGATCACGACGATTTCATTCCAGATCAACGGGTACTTATGTTTATTATCGCTAATTTTCGCTCGTGTCGCTAATCACACGCCGTGCCTTTAGGTCACGAATTTCGTTTTCCAGCCGGGTAATTTCTGCCGAAAGCACGTCGAGGGTGTCATCAACCTGATCGCAGCGGTAGCCACGTAGCCCCAATGAAAAACGCACCGCGTCGACATCGGCCGCCCGCGGATGTTCGGGAAGTAGCACCGGTGGCAGCGAGGGCTCGGGCTCGACGAGGCCAACGATTGGCTCTTGGACGGCCGCGAACCGACGTCCCTTACCTGCCGCACTGGAGCGTTGCATCGAGACGAGGAAGAATAGTGCGCCGATGAGGACGACGGCCAGGGCTACCAGAAGAACAGGCATGCGTTACTCCCAGGTCGCGCCATCGTCGGTTCCGTCGCGGCGCATCGTGCGCAGCACAAGATCCACTGCTTCATCCGGGTCGTCGGTAAGCTGGAACAGTTCCAGGTCCGCGGCGGAAATAGCCCGCTCCTCGGCCACGGTGTTTCGTAGCCAGTCCACCAGGCCGCCCCAATAGTCGGTGCCCAGCAGAACGATCGGGAAGCTGGTGATCTTCTGCGTCTGCACCAGAGTCATGGCCTCAAAGAGCTCGTCGAGAGTGCCGTACCCACCGGGCAGCACGATGAAGCCCTGCGAGTACTTGACGAACATGGTTTTACGCACAAAGAAGTAACGGAAGTCGATGCTCTTGTTGACCCAGGGGTTTTGCCCGGTTTCAAAAGGCAATTCGATACCTAGCCCGACGGAAGTGCCCTCGGCATTGGAGGCTCCCCGGTTCGCCGCCTCCATAGCTCCGGGGCCACCACCCGTGATGGTGATCAATCCGGCCTCGGCCAACCGCTGTCCGACGCGTTGCGCCCACGCGTAGTACTTGCTCTCCGGGCTGGTCCGAGCCGAACCGAAAACGGCCACCGCAGGCCCAAGTCCGGCCAGAGTACCGAAGCCGGACACAAACTCGCTTTGGATGCGCAGTACCCGCCAGACGTCGTTGTGGGTGACGTCGCCCTGCGGACCTTTCAGCAGGTAGTGGTCGAGCTGCTCGGTGGGCTTCTTGCCCGAGTGCTCCGCGGGCGCGGACTGCCGCTGCGCGCCGGAGGCGTTGTCTTCGCTCTGCTGCTGATGAACCATGTCTTCACTGTATCCCGTGGGCCTTTTCAATCCACGCATTGGGCGGAACACGAACAGGCAAATATTCGATAACAGTTGCAGTTCACTTGCGAAGATCTCGCGTAAGCTTCGTCACATCGGCTATCGTCATACTCATGAAAAGCGAACAAGAGGCATCGGCGTCGCATGCTGGCCCAATTGTCGAGCTGTCTGGGGTCAACAAGCACTATGGCGACCTACACGTATTGCAGAACATCAATCTCGAGGTCTCCAAGGGTGAAGTAGTTGTCATCCTCGGCCCCTCGGGTTCGGGAAAGTCTACGCTCTGCCGCACCATCAATCGCCTGGAAACGATCGATGAGGGCAGCATTGCGATCGATGGGAAGAAGTTACCCGAGGAAGGCAAGGCCCTGGCCAAGCTGCGGGCCGACGTTGGCATGGTCTTCCAGTCCTTTAACCTCTTCGCACATAAGACGATCCTGGAGAACGTCACCCTGGGCCCAATCAAGGTCAAGGGGATGAAGAAGGCCGAGGCCGACAAGTTGGCCATGTCGCTGCTGGAGCGCGTGGGGGTGGCTAACCAGTCCCACAAGCTGCCGGCCCAGCTCTCCGGTGGTCAGCAACAACGCGTGGCTATTGCCCGCGCCCTGGCCATGCGGCCCAAGGTGATGCTCTTCGACGAGCCCACCAGCGCGCTGGATCCGGAAATGATCAACGAGGTGCTGGACACCATGGTGGGGCTGGCCCACGAGGGGATGACAATGCTCGTGGTGACCCACGAGATGGGCTTTGCGCGCAAGGCCGCCGACCGCGTGATCTTCATGGCCGACGGTCAGATCGTCGAGCAGTCCAGTCCCGAGGATTTCTTCACCAACCCGCAGAGCGATCGTGCCAAGGACTTCCTCGGCAAGCTCATCACCCACTAATCACCCACGACACACCTTCAAGAACTAGGAGTTCACATGCGTAAACAACGTTTGGGCGCAATTGCGGCGGCAGCCGCTGCCGCCACCTTGGCCCTGACCTCGTGCGGTAGCAGCGGCGGGGGCGGCGGTGGCGAAGGCGATACCGTGCGCATCGGTATCAAGTACGACCAGCCGGGTCTGGGCTTCAAGGAAGGCGATAGCTACACCGGCTTCGACGTCGACGTGGCGAAGTTCGTGGCCAAGGAGCTGGGCTACGACGAAAACAAGATCGAATGGGTCTCGGCTCCGTCGGCCAACCGTGAAACCCTGCTTGAGACCAATCAGGTCGATATGATCTTCGCGACCTACACCATCAACGACAAGCGTAAGGAACGTGTCGGTTTCGCCGGACCGTACTTCGTCGCCGGTCAGGATCTGCTGGTGCGTGCCGATGACTCCTCGATCACCGGTAAGGATTCACTCGACGGTAAGAAGCTGTGCTCGGTCACCGGTTCCACCTCGGCCGAGAACGTGCGCAAGGACGTACCCGGCGTGGAGCTGGTCGAGCAGAGCGGCTACGCCGAATGCCTGGGCCTGCTCGAGGGTGGCAATATCGATGCCATCACCACCGATGACATCATCTTGGCCGGTCTAGCCGCCACCGACGCCAACAAGGGCAAGTTCAAGGTTGTCGGCAACCCCTTCAGCGAGGAGCCGTACGGCGTTGGACTGAACAAGGAAAGCGACAAGTGCGAGGCCATCAACACCGCCATCCAGAAGATGATCGACGATGGTGCATGGAAGGAAGCGCTGGATAAGAACACCGAGGGCACCGGCTACGAGCCGAATGCCAAGCTGAACCCGCCCACGAACTTTGAGGCCTGCAGCTAGCAGCTCACCCGTGGATTGATCACGAGGCGCCACGCGCCAGCATGAGCTGCGTGTGGCGCCTCGCGCGTCAACGACTATTTCCGTCAACCAAGGAGAAAATGCCGTGGAAGGCTATTTAAGTCTTTGGGATGAGTATGGCTCCCGCATTATGGAGTCGTTCTGGGCCAACCTCCAGCTCACGTTCTGGGCCGCCTTGGCCTCGCTGGTGCTCGGCACCATCTTGGCGATTATGCGCATCAGCCCGATTCCGAGCCTGCGGGCCTTTGGTGCCGCCTATGTGAACATCATCCGCAATACCCCGCTGACGATCATCCTCACCTTCGGAGTCTTGGTACTCTTCGGCGTTTTTCAACTGAAGCTCACCAACGATTTCGATCTGAATTTCTTCCAAATCGCCATCATCGGCCTGAGCATCTACCACGCGGCGTTCTTCTGCGAGGCCATCCGCTCGGGCGTGAATACCGTCCCGCTGGGGCAGGCCGAGGCGGCCCGCGCCATTGGACTCAGCTTCCTGCCGGCGGCCTGGCTGGTGATTTTGCCACAGGCCTTCCGTGGAGCGATCGCCCCGATGGGCAACGTGCTCATCGCGCTGATTAAGAATACGACGGTGGCCATTGCCGGTTCCGTCGCCGAAATTTCTGGCCTGATGAAAACCATGCTGGAGTACCGTGCGGATGTCGGTGTGCTGATCTTCCTCACCGTGGCCCTGATGTTCGTCATCGTCGTGCTGCCCATCGGCGCGCTGGTGACGTGGCTGTCTAAGCGATTGGCGGTGGCACGATGAGTAGCACCTCGCAGTCCGTACTCTTCGACGCGCCAGGTCCAAAGGCCAAACGTCGGATTCTGATCTTCAATATTCTCGGGATCCTGCTGGCGGTAGCCCTGATCGTCTACCTGCTGCTGGCGCTGAACGCTAAGGATCAGCTCAACCCGGTCCGTTGGCTGGTCTTCACCGAGGGCTCGGTGTGGAGCAACTATCTGCTGCCCGGGTTGATCAACACCCTAAAGGCCGCGGCGATCTCCATCGTGACCTCGCTGCTGTTTGGTTTCATCTTCGGCATGGGCCGGTTGGCCCAGAACAAGCTGATCAACGCGATCAGCTCGGTGATCGTGGAATTCTTCCGCGCGGTGCCGGTGCTGTTGATGATGTTGTTCCTCTGGATCATGCTCGCCCGCAGCGGACTGGTCCCGCCGGCCGACTCCCCCTTTATCGCGGTGGTCATCGGCCTGACGCTGTATAACGGTTCGGTCGTGGCCGAGCTGATCCGCTCGGGTGTGCACGGTCTGCCCAAGGGGCAACGTGAGGCGGGTATCGCCATTGGGCTGACCCGCGGTCAAAGCCTGCGCCTGATTGAGGTGCCCCAGGCACTGACCGCGATGTTGCCGGCGTTGATTAGCCAGTTCATCGTGATCTTAAAGGACTCGGCACTGGGCTACATCATCAATTTCAACGAGTTGCTCTTCAACGGCAAGCTGGTCGGTACCGGTAATTCGAATACCCTTCAGGCTCTGGTCGTCGTCGCACTGGTCTTTATCATCTTGAACTTCGGTCTTTCCAAGCTGGCCGAGGTGGTCTCCAGCCGCCTCAGCAGCCGTGTCGGCATTGCCGCCCCGGCCAAGGAAGAGGTCGAAGCCGAGGTCTAGTCAGCGAAGCCCATCACGCAAAAGATCCCGTAGTCCCCGCCGCGAACATTCGCAGGGGCTACGGGATCTTTGTGTGTTCCTAGGCGCTGGCTTGCAGCCAACGACGCAGGCTGTTCAGGCAGCGACGAATATCTTCCTGCGCCACATGCTCGTCGTCGGTATGCGCCAGCAACGGATCGCCGGGCCCAAAGTTCACCGCCGGGATCCCGAGCGCCGAGAAACGCGACACGTCGGTCCAGCCGTACTTTGGTTTAGGTTCGGCACCGATGCTCCGCACCAGCGACGCAGCCACCTCGCGGTCCAGTCCGGGGCGGGCGCCCTCGGCACCGTCGGTGCGTTCGACCTCGAACCCGGTGAAGAGTTCGCGGACGATCTCTTCGGCCTGAGCCAGATTCTTGTTCGGCGCGAAACGGTAGTTGACCTCGACCTCGCAGTAATCCGGAATCACATTGCCGGCGACCCCGCCGGTAATCCGCACCGCGTTCATGCACTCGCGGTAATCCAGGCCCTCAACGGTCACCGTCGCGGTGTCGTACTCGGCCAGCCGGGCCAGAATCGGGGCCGCCGCGTGGATCGCGTTGCTGCCCATCCAAGCACGCGCCGAGTGCGCGGCTACCCCGTGGGTGCGCACCACGAAGCGGCTGGTCCCGTTGCAGCCGCCTTCCACGGTGCCGTTGGTCGGTTCGAGCAGAATCGCGAAGTCGGCCTCGAGCAACTGCGGGGTGTTCCGGGCCAGCCGACCCAGACCGGATTTTGCCGCTTCGACCTCTTCGTGGTCGTAGAAGATGTAGGTGACATCGAACTGGGGTTCGCGCAGTTCGGCGGCCAAGGCCAGCTGCACGGCCACCCCGCCTTTCATATCTGTGGCGCCGCGCCCGTAGAGCACCGAATCGATCACCTGGGATGGGACGGTGCCCCGGGCGCCTTCGGTGCGGGGCAAGGGAACGGTGTCGAGGTGTCCGGCGAGCACGACGCGGCGTTCACGACCCAGCTCGGTGCGGGCCACAATGGAATCCCCGTCGCGGTGCACCGTGAGGTGGCCCAGCGCGCGCAGCGCCGTTTCGACGGCGTCGGCCAAGGCTCCTTCATTGCCGGAGACCGATTCAATGTTCATGATCTGCTCGGTCAGCAGCGCAACATCCTGTTCGAGGTTCAGCACGGTGGTGCCCACGACGGACTCCTTCTGTAAATTACTTCCACCCAATGTCATCTACAAACGTTACCCTCCGCTGGAACGATACGATCAGTGCATGACTTCAGAGCTAACACCAGAGAATAAGTCCGTCCGCGTTGCCTCCGGCCACGGACTGGCCACGGTGGCCCAGGACGGCACCGTGCTGGACGTGTGGTATCCCGCCCCGGTGCTCGGCGATATCGAAGACGCTAAGGAACTTTCCGGCGAACTGTCCGCCATCGCCGCCGACGACGCCGAGCGTGGCACCACCCAGAAGGTTGTCTCGCTGACCGTCGATCTCGATGTGGCCCCGGCGGACACCGCCGATGTGTGGCTGCGC
Source organism: Glutamicibacter sp. PS (assembly GCA_031317595.1). Lineage (GTDB taxonomy): Bacteria > Actinomycetota > Actinomycetes > Actinomycetales > Micrococcaceae > Glutamicibacter > Glutamicibacter endophyticus. Next base: position 452,125 of record JANCMB010000001.1, on the reverse strand, counting down.
CTGCACCTGCTCTCGCACCGACTGGTGCGCCCCAACAGCATTAACCTCGATGGCATCTTCGGCCACCTAGCCAACGTGGTGTGGACCAACTTCGGCCCCTGCCAGGTGGAGAACTTCGAGCTGACCCGTCTGAAGCTGCGCAGCCGCGGCCCGGTGGTGGTGTACGGCATTGACAAGTTCCCGCGCATGGTCGATTACGTGACCCCGAGCGGCGTACGTATTGCCGACGCGGACCGCGTGCGCCTCGGTGCCCACCTGGCCGAGGGCACCACGGTGATGCACGAGGGCTTCGTGAACTTCAACGCCGGCACCTTGGGCACCTCGATGGTCGAGGGTCGCATCTCCGCCTCGGTGGTCGTCGGCGACGGCTCGGATGTGGGCGGCGGCGCCTCGATTATGGGTACCCTCTCGGGTGGCGGCAAGCAGCGCATCGTCATCGGTGAGCGTGTGCTGCTCGGTGCGAATGCCGGCGTCGGCATTTCCATCGGCGACGATTCGGTGGTTGAGGCCGGCCTGTATGTCACCGCCGGTACCCGCGTGCTGGTCGACGGCGAGAGCGTGAAGGCACTGGAACTCTCCGGTGTGCCGAATCTGCTCTTCCGCCGCAATTCGCTCTCCGGTGCCGTGGAGGCACTTCCGCGCAACGGTCAGAAGGTCGAGCTGAACAGCGCCCTGCACGCAAACTAGTCGCAGAAGAACGCCGTCTGCACCCTTCGGTAAATGCACCGGGGTGCAGACGGTTTTTCTGTGTCCTGTTCACGGGAAGCTAGGGAAACATTACGCTGGCGATCGGCTCCATATACGAGTGGAAGGCGGCCCCGTCGCGCAAAAGATTGTGGCTGGCCACAATGGTTCCTCCCCCACCCAGCCAGGCGCGGGGTTCGCTTAGCGGCACCTGAAGCACCCGGATGTTGGTTTCGGTATTGCTCTGACCGGCATGCTCAACACCCTGATCGAGCAGGATCTTCTCCAACTCCTGGATGCGTTGCGGGACGTACTCGACCGCGGCGCGGGAGAACTCCCGATGGTGTTCATCGGCGAAGACGATGGCCTGCCCGTAGTGGGCCGACGCCACCCGCGCCAGCTGCGGGTACCCGCGACGTTCAAGTTGCAAGGGCAGATCGTGGGTGGATTCCAATTGGTTGTGCGTCGGTCCGTGCATGATGGACTGCCACCACGAGTCCCACTCCTGTTTAATTTGTCCGTGAGTCGGCCACCGAGCGCCACGGATCTTGACCGTATGGGCCAGCGTGCTGTTCGGGCCAACTTCCGTATGCGTTAAACCTGCCAAATCCCGCAGGAATAAGGCCATCACCGCGTACGGATCCGAGTCGATACAGATCGACCAGTTTTGGCCACGTCGAATATACATGCGCACCACCACCAAAGCACACGCGAATCGTCTTGTGCCCATAGCATACGCCTCACAGAGCGCTTAAAACAGGGCGCCGAGACATCATCCTCGATGATGCCTCTGCGCCCTGTGAATCGCTGGTACGCGCGGGGTTAGGAATCGCTGGTACGCGCGGGGTTAGACGCCCGGGTAGTTGCGCTCGGTGTTGCCCGTGTACAGCTGACGCGGACGGCCGATCTTGGTCTCCGGGTCCTGGTTCATCTCGCGCCACTGGGCAATCCAGCCCGGCAGGCGTCCGATGGCGAACAGCACGGTGAACATCTTCTCCGGGAAGCCCATGGCCTTGTAGATCAGGCCGGTGTAGAAGTCGACGTTCGGGTAGAGCTTGCGCTCGATGAAGTAATCGTCGTTCAGCGCCTTCTCTTCCAGGCTCAGCGCAATGTCGAGCAGTTCGTTGCTGCCCTGCTTGGCCAAGATGTCGTGGGCGGTCTTCTTGATGATCTTCGCGCGCGGGTCGTAGTTCTTGTACACGCGGTGGCCGAAGCCCATCAGGCGGACGCCGTCCTCCTTGTTCTTCACCTTCTCCATGAAGGTTTCCGGAGTCATATCCGAGGCGGCGATTTCGCGCAGCATCTTCAGCACGGCCTCGTTGGCACCACCGTGGGCGGGGCCGGAGAGGGCGTTGATACCGGCGGAGACCGAGGCGAACAGGTTGGCCTGAGCCGAACCGACCAGACGCACGGTGGAGGTCGAGCAGTTCTGCTCGTGGTCGGCGTGCAGGATCAGCAGGGTGTCCAGGGCCTTGACCATATCGGGGTCGAGATCATACGGCTCGGCGGCTAGGCCGAAGGTCAAACGCAGGAAGTTCTCGACGAGGTTCATCGAGTTATCCGGGTAGAGCAGTGCCTGGCCGATGGACTTCTTGTAGGCGTAGGCCGCGATAACCGGCATCTTCGCCAGCAGGCGAATGGTCGAAACCTCGACGTGCTCCTCGTCGCTGGCGTCGAGCGAATCCTGGTACCAGGTCGACAACGCCGAAACGGCCGAGGACAGCACCGGCATCGGGTGGGCATCACGCGGGAAGCCGCCGAAGAAGCCCTTGAGCTCTTCGTGCAGCAGGGTGTGACGTCGGATCTTGTGGTCGAACGCTTCCAGCTGCTGCGGGGTGGGCAGTTCACCATAGATGAGCAAGTAGCTGACCTCGATGAAGTTCGAGTTCTGGGCCAGCTGTTCGATGGGGTAACCGCGGTAGCGCAGGATCCCTGCGTCGCCGTCGATGTAGGTGATGGCGGACTTGGTTGCCGCCGTGTTCATGAAGCCTGGATCGTAGGTAACGGCACCCGTAGTCTTGAGCAACGGGGCGACGTTCAAGCCTGGATTGCCTTCGGCAACCGGCAATACCGGTAGCTCTAGGTTCTTGTCACCAAAATTCAGCGTTGCAGATTTAACATCTGTCATTGCATCTCCTAACCGGAAAAGCGTCTCGTTCCGAAAGGTCAGTCGTCAGGAAAGAACATACCCCTAAGTGGCGTGCGAGAGCTAATCACCACGACATGTTCAGCGGCGCGTAGCCGATTCCAGCCGCGCCACTGCGGCCGCAATTCGTTCGTCGGAGGCGGTGAGCGCGACGCGCACATGCTGCTCCCCCGCCGTTCCGTAAAAAGCGCCTGGACCTGCGACGATACCCAAGTCGGCGAGTTGCGAAAGAGTGTCCCAGCAGGAGCGTGCCTCGGTGCACCACAGGTACAGCCCGGCCACCGAGTCATCTATGCGCAACCCGAAACGCTCCAGCGCCGGTCGCAGTGCGTCACGGCGGGCCTGGTAGAACTCTTTCTGGGCTACCACGTGCGCGTCGTCGTCCAAGGCCACCGCCATCGCATGCTGCACCGGAGCGGGCACGATCATCCCGGCGTGCTTGCGGCTGTTGATCAGCTGCGGCATGAGATTCGGCGCACCGGCCACGAAGGCGGCGCGGTAGCCGGCTAGGTTCGACTGCTTGGACAGCGAGTACAGCGCCAGCAGATCGCTCAGTTCCCCACCGCTAACCTGCGGATCCAGTACGCTAGGCACCTGCCCGGCGTACTGGCCCCAGCCCAGTTCGGCATAACATTCATCCGAGGCCACCACGGCACCCAAGGCACGGGCCTGGTCGACGAGCTCGCGCAGGGATGCGGCGTCGCGCACCTTGCCGGTTGGGTTGCCCGGGGAGTTGACCCAGACCAGCTTCAGGTTGGCGCGCTGCTCGTCGGTCAGCGTGTTCAGGTCGTCGGTGGCGATGGCGGTGGCACCCACCAGCAGCGCCCCGATGTCATAGGTCGGGTAGGCGATCTCCGGGCGCACGATGACATCCCCGGGCCCGAGGCCGAGCAGCAGCGGCAACCAGGCCACCATCTCCTTGGAACCGACCGTGGGCATCACGTCGTCGACGCTCAGTTGCGTGACGCCACGGCGCCGGGCGTACCAGCGCACGATGGCTTCACGGACCTCGAGGGTGCCATGGGTGGTCGGGTACCCGTGGGCGTCGCTGGCCTCGGCCAACGCTTCGCGAATGATGCCCGGAGTAGGGTCCACCGGGGTGCCGATGGACAGATCGACCGTTCCCCCTGGATATTCGGCGGCGCGCTCACGGTATGGGGCGAGCTGATTCCAAGGGTAATCGGGAAGCTGCAACATGCGCGGGAAACCTACTCCTGGTTCTGTGGGGGCAGCGCGCTGATGTAGGGGTGGTCGCTGCCGGTGTTACCAATTTTAGCGGCACCGCCGGGCGAACCCAGCTCATCGAAGAACTCGACGTTGGCCTTGTAGTAGTCGGCCCACTCATCCGGCACGTCGTCCTCGTAGTAGATCGCTTCCACCGGGCAGACCGGCTCGCAGGCACCACAGTCGACGCACTCGTCCGGGTGGATGTATAGGCTACGATCACCCTCGTAGATGCAGTCGACCGGACATTCCTCGACGCACGCCTTGTCTTTTACGTCGACGCATGGCTGGGCGATGATGTAAGTCACGGGAACCGGGACCTTTCCTTGCAGTGTGGTTGTTACGCGGTAAGTGGTGTGCAGCTCATTCACGGCGCATTGAATCTTGCACCAACTCAAACTACAGTCTAGACCTGTTCTGCCGCGGAAATATGGTTGCCCGAAACGCTGTGACGTAATTGACTGGTCACATTTCCCCGTGTGGCGTTTAGTTTTCGTTTCTTGACAAGAAGGTGGTGGGTGGGTGTTGAACCTCGACGAGCTGACCGAGGCGGACCGTATCGTGCTGCGCTACCGGCTGGCCGAGGGCCCCGATTCCCCGAATACTGCGCAATTCTCCGATGTGTTGGGCTATGTGCTGCAGGTCGATCCGTGGGTGATTCGCCTGCGCACACGGGGCGGGATCGTCGAGGTCGAACGCGCCTTGATTACACGCGCCAAGCGAGTCCCACCCCCTCCGGCACGGCGGCCGAGGTCATCGGGCGTCGCAGACTAGCGGAACCGCGGCGAAACTGTGCTAGGCGCGCGCTCCGGGTCACAACTGGGTCACATGTGATTTGAAAATACCAATCACTCGCCGAAAATCGCGTATGCTGGCTATATGCCCACCGACGAAATGATTCAAGCCCGGGCCCGGGCGTTGAGTTCGCCCCTGCGCTTGCGAATTCTGCGGCTGTGCCTGCATGAACCGCGAACGAACAAGGAGATCGCCGATATTCTCCAACTGAATCCGGCCACCTCCTTGCACCATGTGCGCACGCTGGTCAGTAGCGGTTTCCTCGAGGCGCTCGAGGCGCGCAAGGGTAATCGCGGGGCCAAGGAAGTGCCCTACCGCAGCACCCGCCAGTCGTGGGGCACGCGCATCCCCGACGCCGCACCGCTGTTGGTGGAGACCTTCCTGCAGGAAATCGATGGTCTGGACGCGCAAGAAATTCAGGTGATGCGCGTGGGGTTGAAACTCTCCGAGGAGACGCAGAAGGAAATGCTGGGCCGGATCCGAGCCGTGGTGGAAGATTACGCCATGCGCGAGCCGGAGCCCGGCGGAGTAGCCACCTCGCTGTTCCTGGCCCACCACTTGGATCTCACCGGCAACGAGTAGCCGAAGCACAAGAACGAAAATGCCCTAACCCCGCGCGGGGTTAGGGCATTTTCTGTGTGGAACGTTAGCCAGCGCGCTGTAGACGCAGTACCTTCAGGGCTCGCAGCAGGCCAATGACCGCGGGGATGATCATGCCATACATCCACAGCAACGACACCACGGTCGGGGCCGGCAAATACTGCAGGTACCCGATCGACAGAATCAACTGGTCATTGCCGAGGAAGGAGATCGCTCCCACGAGCACGTAGCACAGCAGCAGGCTCAGGGCCCCGGCCCAGAGCTTGCCGCTGGCGACGGTGGCCCAGTAGACCAGCACCCCCAATAGTGCCCAGGCCAAGGCCAGACCCCAGGGCAGCGGAATGTCCCCGAGGTAGGTCAGCGAGGCATGCGCCAACGTTCCAAACACGGCGCCGACCAGGGCGGCCACCCCGGCGCGCCACAGCCCGCCGAGAGTGCCGCCCTTGGCACGCGTGTTAGGCGCGGGCACGGTTGCGGGCAGCCTTTGCGCGGTCGGTGGCGTTCAGAATGACCTTGCGGATGCGGATGGCCTCCGGAGTGACCTCGACGCACTCGTCTTCGCGAGCGAATTCGAGCGACTCTTCCAGGGTCAGGGTGCGCGGCGGGGTCAGGTTCTCGAAGCTGTCCGAAGATGCGGCACGCATGTTGGTGAGCTTCTTTTCCTTGGTGATGTTCACGTCCATGTCGTCGGCGCGCGAGTTCTCGCCGACGATCATGCCCTCGTACACCTCTTCGGTGGGCTTGACGAAGAAGCTCATGCGCTCCTGCAGGTTGATCATGGCGAACGGGGTCACCACACCGGCACGGTCGGCCACGATGGAGCCGTTGATGCGGTATTCGATGGCTCCGGCCCATGGCTCGAAGCCTTCGGCGATGGAGGCGGCAATACCGGCACCGCGGGTTTCGGTCATGAAGCGGGTACGGAAACCGATCAGGCCACGGGCCGGAACGATGAATTCCATGCGCACCCAGCCGGTGCCGTGGTTCGACATGTTGGTCATGCGGCCCTTGCGCGACGCCATCAACTGGGTGATCGCGCCGAGGTACTCCTCGGGCACGTCGATGGTCATGTGCTCCATCGGCTCGTGCACCTTGCCGTCAATCATCTTGGTGACAACCTGCGGCTTACCCACGGTCAGCTCGAAGCCTTCACGGCGCATCTGCTCCACGAGGATGGCCAGCGCCAGCTCGCCACGGCCCTGAACTTCCCAGGCATCCGGACGCTCGGTCGGCAGCACCTTCAGCGACACGTTACCGATCAGCTCCTTGTCCAGGCGGTCCTTGACCTGGCGGGCGGTGACCTTCGCGCCCTTGACGCGGCCGGCCAGCGGGGAGGTGTTGATACCGATGGTCATCGAGATCGCCGGGTCATCCACGGTGATCAGCGGCAGCGGCTTCGGGTTCTCCAGATCGGTGAGGGTTTCACCGATCATGATGTCCTCGATGCCTGCCACGGCCACGATCTCGCCCGGGCCAGCGGATTCGGCCGGGACGCGGGTCAGGCCCTTGGTGGCCAGCAGCTCGGTGATCTTCACGGTCTTCAGCTCGCCGTCCTGGCGGGCCCAGGCCACCTGCTGGCCCTTGCGCAGGGTGCCGTTGAAGATGCGCAGCAGCGCCAGGCGGCCCAGGAACGGGGAGGCGTCGAGGTTGGTCACGTGCGCCTGCAGGACCTCGCCCTCGTCGTAGGACGGGGCCGGGACGTGCTCCAGGATGGTGGCGAACAGCGGCTCCAGGTCCTCGCTGTCCGGCAGCGAGCCGTCGGCCGGCTGCTCCAGGGAGGCGCGCCCGGCCTTGCCCGAGGCGTACACCACCGGCACATTCAGCACGGAATCCAGGTCCAGGTCCGGCACCTCTTCGGCCAGGTCGCTGGCCAGGCCCAGCAGCAGGTCCATGGAGTCGGAGACGACGCCGTCGATGCGGGCGTCCGGGCGGTCGGTCTTGTTCACCACGAGGATCACCGGCAGCTTGGCGGCCAGCGCCTTGCGCAGCACGAAGCGGGTCTGCGGCAGCGGGCCCTCGGAGGCGTCCACCAGCAGCACCACGCCGTCGACCATGGACAGGCCGCGCTCGACCTCGCCGCCGAAGTCGGCGTGGCCCGGGGTGTCGATCACGTTGATGGTCAGGTTCTTGCCCTCGGCGGAAGGACCGGAGTAGAACACGGTGGTGTTCTTGGCCAGGATGGTGATGCCCTTTTCACGCTCCAGCTCGCCGGAATCCATCACGCGGTCTTCGGTTTCACCGTGCGAAGAGAACGCACCGGTCTGCTGCAACATGGCGTCGACCAGGGTGGTCTTTCCGTGGTCAACGTGGGCCACGATGGCAACATTGCGAAGATCTTCGCGAATCGTCGTGTTTTCTGACATGCGTGAAGGCTCACTTCCGCTAGAGAGTTTTAGGGTCATTGGGTCGGGGCCACAGTTGACCCAAGATTCTATTTTACGCGCTCCCACCAAAAAAGCCGTGTCAGCGTGTTGTACGCAACAGCGCGCGGGTATCTGGCGGTGCTATTCAGCCGGTGGGGGCCCAGAACCGCAGCGTCGTTCCGCCGTCATGACGACGAACCGTCGGTTGCTGCCGATCGAGGCGGCCGCCGACCTTTTCAATGGTGGCCCGCGACCCGGTATTGGCCTCGTCGCAGGTGATCAGCGCCTGGTCGACGCCGGAGACGTGGAGCCGCCGCAGACCGAAGCGGGCTAGGGCCTCGGCCACCCCTTGGCGGCGGTAAGCCGGGCCCACCCCGTAGCCTAGGTGGCCGGCCACCGAGGCGAGGAAGGCGTTCAGTTCATAGCGCACGCCGAGCCGTCCCAGCAGCTCCCCGTCGCGTTCGGCCACATAGAATCCGGCACGCACCCAGCCCTCGGGTATGTCGCGGCCCTCCTCGTTGGCCAGTTGCCGGGCCACGTAGTCGGCGAAGGACTCCCGCTCACCGCGTCCGACGAGGAACTCGAATTCGTCAGCCAGCAACTGCTCATGCAGGGCTTCGGCCTGGTGCCGATCGCTGGGCCGCAGCTGGCGGATGATTAGTCGATTCGTTTCACTCACCCTTCCATCCTTGCAGATCAGCGAGCAGCACTAATAGTCGAGAACTTTACCGCGCACCTCGCTGGCCCAGCGCAGCGTACCGCCGGCCAGATTCAGCACCGTGGCCTGCGCGTCGGCGGCCAGTAGCGCGCTGGCCGCGCGCTGTGAACGCGCCCCGGTCTTGCACACCAGCACGGTGACGCGACCTTCCGGCGCGTCCGGCAACGCCGCCCACCCTTCGGCCAGTACCCTGTCCAGTGGCACATGGATACTGCCGGGGATGGCCACCACTTCGCGTTCCCAGCTCTCGCGCACATCCACCAGTTGCACCGTCGCGCCTGCCTGCACTGCGGCCAGTTCGCTGACCTCCAGCTCCTGCACCGTTGCAGGGGGCGCGGCGCAGACCTGGTGGTACTCCCCCAGCTCCCGGACAGGTTCGCGGTCCGGGTCGGTTTCAAGCTCCAGAGTCATGGTGTGGGCCGCGGCCGCGTCATAGCACCAAAGCCGTCCGATGAGCGGCTCGCCCACCCCGCAGATGAGCTTCAGCGCCTCGGTGGCCATGGTGGCGCCCACCACTCCGCACAGCGCGCCGAAGACCCCGCCCTCGGCGCAACTGGGCACCGAGTCGGCGTCGGGCATCTCCGGGAATAAGTCGCGCAGCATCGGACCGTGGCCCGGGGTGAACACCGAGACCTGGCCGGAGAACTGGAAGATCGTGCCCCACACCAGCGGGGTACCACTCAGCTCGGCCGCGTCGTTGCTCAGGTAGCGGGTGGCAAAGTTATCGGTGCCATCGATGACCAGGTCGTGGGCGGCGAAGAGCTCCAGGGCGTTGTCCGGCGTGAGCTGGCCACGGATCGGGGTGATGCGCGCACCCGCATCCAACCGGCGTGCGGCCTGCACTGCCGAGTCCACCTTGGTCAGGCCCACATCGGCCTCGCGGTGAATGACCTGGCGCTGTAGGTTGGAGGATTCCACGCGGTCGTCGTCGATCACGGTCAGCTCGCCGAGGCCGGCGGCCACCAGATACTGGAGGATCGGGGCACCCAGTCCCCCGGCGCCGACCAGCAGCACCTTGGCGTTGCGGATGCGGCGCTGACCCTCGGGACCGACCCCGGGCAGGGTCAGATGCCGGGCGTAGCGGGCCAGCTCATCCGGTGACAGCGGCGGACCGGGGGCCACCAACGGGGCCAGCGGCATCTACAGTTCACCGACCAGCGTCTGCATCATGCCCTCGGCCGGTGAGGAGGCCAGCGCCACGTCACGGCGCGGAATTCTTCCGGCCAGGTGGGCCGCGCGCCCGGCGCGCACCGCCTCACGCATCCCCTGAGCCATTAGCGCCGGGTTGTGCGCGCGGGTGACCGCGCTGGCGAGTAGCACCGCGCTGCACCCCAACTCCATGGCCAGCGCCGCGTCCGAGGCGGTGCCCACCCCGGCGTCGAGAATCACCGGCACGTTACTGCGCGCCACGATGGTGGAAATATTGTGCGGGTTCAGAATGCCCAGCCCGGAGCCGATCGGTGAACCGGCGGGCATGATGGCGGCCACCCCCACGTCCTCGAGGCGTTTGGCCAGGGCCGGGTCGTCGTTGGTGTAGGCGAAGACCGTGAAATCCTCGGCCACCAGCTGCTCGGCGGCGCTAAACAGCTCGATCGGGTCGGGCAGCAGGGTGTGCTCGTCGGCGATGACCTCGAGCTTGATCCAGTTGGTTTCCAGCGCTTCGCGGGCCAGTTGGGCGGTGAGCACCGCGTCACGGGCGGTGAAGCACCCGGCGGTATTCGGCAGCGGGCGCACGTTGTTGCGGCGCAGTAGCTCATAGACCGACCCGGAGCCGGCGGCGGCGAAATGCCGGATGGCCACGGTGGTGATCTCGGTGCCGGAGGCCTGAAGCGCCTGTTCGACGCTGGCCAGCGAACTGGCCCCGCCGGTGCCGAGGATGAGCCGCGAACTAAACTGCTGCCCGTCGATGTCGAACATGTCGGTAGCCAAGTGGTCGATGGTGCTCATGATTAGCCTCCTTGGGCTGCGGTGACGATATCGAGGCGGTCCCCGGCGCAGAGGGCGTAGCTGGCCCACTTGCCGCGCGGAAGCACCGCGCCGTTCACGGCCAGGGCGACCCCGAGCCGGCTGCCGTCCACGGCACGCCCGTCCTCGCCCAGCGCACGTGAGGTGTGCGTGGCGATCAGGTCGCGGGCGGTGCTGCCGGCTGGCACGCTGTGCGCCTGGTTGTTCAGCTGGATGTCGATGCTGTGCATTTAGGTAGCCTCCACGGGTTGGGCTGGCAGGTGGCCGCCGGTGAAGCGGCTCAGGGACAGGGTGGTTTGTTGGGCGGCGGGTAGCTGCCCGCCGGTGGCGAGGGTGGCGGTGGCCTTGGCGGCGAAGGGAGTCAGCAGAATCCCGTGCCGGAAGTAGCCGGTGGAGACCACCAGGCCCTGCTCTACGCGTTCGATAATGGGGACGTCGTCCTCGGTGCCGGGCCGGGCCCGGGCGATCACCTCCAGGAGCGAGGCGTCGGCCACGCCGGGCACCAGACGCCGGGCATCGTCGAGCAGGGTGTGCAACGCCCCCACATTCACCGCGGCGCGGCCGTCTTCGCGGCTGCTGGCGCCGAGCACCAGCGAACCGTCGCGGCGTGGCACCAGGTAAACAGGACGGCGATTGACGATCCCGCGCACCGTGTGCTCGATCAGCGGCCTTCCGCCGTGCGGGCGCAGCCGCACAATGTCGCCGTATACCGGACGCAGCGGTAGTGCTGGAGCTCCGGCCAGCGCACCCAGGCCGGTGGCTAACACCACGCATTGGCCTTCAACCACCCGCCCCGAGGCGAGGCGCACCCCACTGATCGTTCCGGCCTCGCGGAGCACCTCGATGGCCTGCTCGCGGATCAGCTCGGCGTCTAGGTAGCGCAGCAGGATGGCGGTCAACGAGCGAGGGTCGACCTGATGATCGTCGGCAAAGCGCATGGCCCCGGCGATATTGGCCGCCAGCGCCGGTTCGGCCGCCCGGGCCTGCGAACCCAGCAACCGCTCGGTGCGCAGCCCCAAGGATTGTTGTAGGGATTCCAGTTCGTTCAAGGCCTGCCGGTCGGCGGCCTCCGCGGCCACCACGAGCGTGGCGTTATCCCGGTAGTCCGGGCGTTCTGTGGTGATCGCCTCGATGCGGTCGATGAACTGCGGGTAGTCGGCGGCGGCCTGCACCATCAGCGGGTGCAGGGTGTGTTGACCCCAGACGGTTTCGGCGGCCGGGGCCAGCATGCCGGCGGCGGCGTGACTGGCCCCACCGGCCGGATCGGGGTCGATCACACGCACCGCGTGCCCGGCGGTTTTGAGCTCGAAGGCGGTGGCGAGGCCGATGATTCCGGCGCCCACGACGAGAATATGCACGACGGCACACTTCCTTCCTACGGCGGCATCACCCGCATCAGGTCTGGCGGTCGGCGTTCGGCCCTCTCAGCCCACGTTCCAATCGGTGGGCTCCCGCGAAGTTGTTGCGATTATAAGCATGAGCCGGCTCACTACGCGAAATTCCATGACGTGAGCATTTAGCCTCGCGGCGTGATCTACTGTGAACATGCAGCACACGGATTTTCCGCGGATTCTCGACCACGCCGCTCCCCTCGTCGAGCAACTGACCGCCCGTGAGGCACGGCTACTGGATCCGACCGTGCGGCACGACGAAAAGGCCCTGCGCAAGCTGCTGCACCCGTACTTCACCGAGGTCGGCGTCTCGGGCACCAACTATGATCTCGCCGCCATCGTGGCCCTGCTACAAGCCGAGCCCGCGGCCGATGCCGCCTCCGGCGCCGAAAGAGAAGTGCTCGCACCGCAGCTGTGGTTGCTGGCCCCGCAGACCGCGCTGCTTCGCTGGCGTTCCGAGCTCGGTGAGGTGCCGGCCCACCGCAGTTCGCTGTGGCAACAGCACGAGGGCGAATGGCGTTTACTCTTTCATCAGGGCACGGCGACCAGTGAGCCGCTACCCGCAGCCGAAGAGATCGAGCGGCCGAACACCGACGACGCGCCGCGTTCTGCCGCAGCACAGGACGGCATCTTCCTGCGCCCTCTCGTACCGGAGGACGCACCGGCGGTGTTGGCGGCCTTTGATTCGGACGCCGTGGCCATGGCTCGGCAAGGTCAGGTGACCACCATGGCGGAGGCCGAAGAGTATGTGGCCCGGCTGCTGGATCCGGCCAACCAGCAGCTCCCACTGGCCATCGCCACCAAAAACGGGCTGGTCGGTCTGGTCAGCGCCGGAATCGATGCCACCAATCACAACGCCTGGGTCTGGTACTGGATGCATGACGCGTACCGGGGACGTGGTGTGGTCAGCGCGGCGCTGCGTACCCTGGCTCGGGTACTTTTCAATACTCACGGGATCCACCGGCTCGAGTTGGGCCTGCGCGTGAATAATCCGGGCTCACGCCGCGTGGCCGAAAGGGCCGGATTCATCTGCGAGGGCCGCGAGCGCGGCAAGTTCCTCATTGACGGGCAGCGCGTGGATACCCTGCTGTACTCCCGGCTGGCCAGTGACCCGCAGCCGGCCTCGGCACGCGAGCTGCCCTTGCACCAATAATTACCGGGCACAGGCAAGGGGACCGCCCACCGTGTGGTGGGCGATCCCCCGATAGTGCCGATCGTCGGTTGATCGAGCCTGAGCTTTAGCGGAACGGATCGGTATCCGGCAGGTCGGTACCCTTAGGTCCGTTGTCCTCGCCCAGCTTGGACTTGGCCAGCACCTTGGCCGCTGCATCGCGTCCGCCGAGCCCGAAGGCCAATGCCGCAGCCAGCGCCGCACCAATGACTACCGCGCCGAAGGCCATATTCACGATCGAATCGGCCAGGCCCATGTAGCGCAGGCCCATGGCCACGAACAATGCGATCGCGGTGTAACGCACGATCTTCGAGGCGGTGCCGTCGGCCATGAACTTGCTGATCACATTGGCCACGACGAAACCGGCGGCGATGATCAGGCCACCGAAGAGCACCCGGCCACCCAAGGCCAGTACCTCGTTGAGGATGTTGGTGATCGCCGGGAAGTTCAGCATCTGTGCGGCCATCACACCGAAGAAGAGCACAATGGCGATGCGCACGATGGTGGCGATAATGCCCGAGGCGCTCTGCCCCTCCGGCACGATGCCCCAGCCGGCGACGGCCCGGTCGGTGCCCACCCCGTGCAGGGTGGATTCGAGCAGCTGCCCAACGAACTTGGCGATCATAATACCGATGGCCAGCAGCACCAGTGCCATCAGCACCTGTGGGATGGCGGCCAGTACCAGTTCAAGCATGCGCTGTGCAGGACCGGAGATAGCTTCCAGACCCAGCACCTGCAGGGCGGCAATGGCCACGACCAGCAGGATCAGGGCAAACAGGACGTTAGCCAGTACGTCGACGATCTTGCCTTGAGCCTCGCGGTTAGCGGCCTCATCGAGTTCCTCGCGGTCCTTGGAGAATTTCTTGACCAGGGCGGAGAAGTCGACGGTCGATAGCGCGGTGACAACCAGCTGTCGGACGATATTGGCAATGACGTAACCGATAAAGAAGATGAAGCCCGCACCAATAAGGTTCGGGATAAAGGCCATAACCCCTGTGAGCAGGTTCTGCACCGGGGATAGTACCTCGGTCAACGAGAACAGCTGCAGGATGGCCACCAGGCCGAATAACCAAACGATCAGGCTCGCGACCTTGCCCAGTGACTGGCCTAGTTGCGCTCCGTCGTTGCCTTGTTTCTGAAGGAATTTCACCCTGGTCACTAGCTTGCCGATGGCCCATTTGATGATCTTGGCCAACAGCCAGGTGACGAGGAGAATAATCAGCGCGGTGACAACCCTTTGTGTCAACAGCGCCCAATCGATGTTGCCGAAAACGTTCTGAGTTTGCATCACTGCTCCTTAAACGTGGGGACACCCTGACCCTACGACGAGGAGTCCGCCCTGACTAGGGCAGAATACTGGGCGCAGACGACGCAATACACGGCGGGAACTCAACCCAAGCGCGGAATTCATGGCAAAAATCGACAAAATCCACGAACTGCGAGGAACATCGCGGCAAATCGCTACGGATCCATGTTCATGAAACTTTCAGCAAGGAGCCATGGAGGCTTTTCACCCAGCGAAGATTAGCCTCGTGGCGAGTACATAATGACACCGACGCCCACCAGGCAAATGGCGGCGCCGATGAGGTCAAACCGGTCCGGGCGGTAGCCATCGAGCACTGCACCCCACGCCAGCGAGCCGACGATAAATACCCCGCCATAGGCCGCGAGGATACGTCCGAAATTCGCATCCGGCTGCAGGGTGGCCACCACGCCATAAAGACCCAGCAGCACCACCCCGCCCCCGACCCAGAGCAGGCCGCGGTGCTCGCGCAGCCCCTGCCATACCAGCCAGGCCCCGCCGATTTCGGCGAGCGCGGCCAGCGCGAACAGGGCAATCGACCGAAGCACCTCCGAATTCATCGCACTACGCTTTCGGGCTACACCTGATCGGTTTCGACGATGCTCCGCACGCTCGCGCCGTGCTCCACGGTGCGCGAAACGGTGCAGTACTTGTCGTGGGAGAGCTTCACGATGCGCTCGACCATGCCTCGGGCCTTGCGTCCGTCCTCGGTATCCGGGAACTTGAGGTCGAAGGACATGATGATGTCCTCCATTTTGCTGGCCCCATCTTCGGTCACCTTGTACCCGCTGGCGGCCACCTCGAACTTCTCCGGTTCGGTGCGGCGGGTGGTTGCCACATCCACGTCGATGGCCGAGCAGCCGGCAATGGCGGCCAACAGCAGCTCCACCGGGGTCAGCAGCCCCTCCCCTTGACCAAATTCGACGCTGGCACCGGTTTCGGCGCTGGTCGCCCGGTAGCGGCGGGACTCGGTGCGTTCGATGCTCACTTCACGAAGGGATCGGGTATTTTCACTCATGCTCCCATCCTCCCATGAAGCGCCCCGGCACGCTGGGAATCCAGCACCCATTGCACCTCCTCGGCTAGCAGCGAAAAACTATCCGCCGGGCGATACCCCAACTCTTTCGCGGCGCTAATATCCAGCTCGAACGGGTGGGCCGAGGCAAAGGGATTGGCGAGAGTAGACGGACCATCTCCGGCCTCGCGCACCTCCCCGACATATCCCACCGTGTGTGCGATCCGCTCAAAAATTGCCCGAGCCGTGACCGGATGGGCGTCCGCCGCATTCAGCACGCGTGCCGCGGGGTGCGTGGCGACGAGCTCGAGCAGTTGGGCAACGTTGGACGCCGCAGTTAGCGACTGCACCGAGTCCAGGCCCGACACCCGAAGCTCCTTCGGCTTTTCTTGCATGGCCTCCACGATCCCAGCGGTGCGCGCGTTGCGGGCCCAGGCTCCGTGCACCTTTCCCGGGCGCAGCACGCTGACCGGCAACCCGCTCTCCAGAACCCGTAACTCCATGGCGCGTTTGCCCGGGGCGTAGCCTTCGCGGGTAAACGGGTCCAGATCCCGCGCTCCGGGAGCGACACAGGGCTGGGATTCGGGTACCGGCCCGGTAAACTCGGGTGGCTGCTCGGCGTTGACATGTCGCCCCATCGCGTCGGTGTAGACGGCACGCGAGGAGATTACCGCACTCGAGGTACAGTCGGCCGCCCACCGAAGCAGTTCATCGGTTCGTTGGGCGTCGAAGCACACCATGTCCACCAATAGATCGGCGCCATCTGACAGCAGCTGGCCGATCCCGTTGGTGTCGGCCCGGTCAAGTGCGCGGAAACGCACCCCGAGCTCACGCAGTGGCTCCGGGACTAATTGCGCGTTCCTTCCGGTTACCTCGACCCGCCAGCCGGCGCGGGCGAAACGTGCGGCGGTGGCCGCACCCATCGCGCCGGTGCCGCCTAAAATCACGATTCGTTGCTGGCTCACGGTCCTTGCTCCTCTGCCTCGGCGGCCACTGCGGCCGCAAAATTACGTATGGCCGTCAGCACCCGCCGCGGCCGATCGATGTGCACGTTATGTCCGGCACGATCCAATTCGACAAGCTCGGCCGTGGCGAAGCGATCGCGGAGCCTGCGTTGATCTTGGTAGCCGACCACATGATCCTGCCGACCGGTGATAATCACCCCACGCGGCCACTGGCCGGCGCCCTCCACCGGAAGCCGCGGCAGAGTGTACTCGCGGGCCAGCTTCGCCATGGCCCGCACGTTCGCCGCCCTGATTCCAGGCAGCACGAAGCGTGCGAAGCGCTTGTAGTTCGCCGCGCTTTGCACCACCGACATGTCCGCATAGTTTTCCGCATCGGCCGTGGGAAGGCTGGCCAGTAGTCGCGGCTCGGAGTGCAAGATGCACCGTTCGGGCAGGGTGCGCCGTTCGGCCTGCGGGTACACCACCGGCGCGCACAGGCCCACGCCCAGTACTTGCCCGGGCACGCGGTCGGCGATCTCGGTGGCCAAGAGCCCGCCGAGAGATTGACCGACGATCGCAAAGGGCTCCGCTCCGACCAACGCCCGCACCGTGCCCTCCAGCCAGTCGGCGAGCTGCGGCAGGCCGCCACGGCCGGTCAGCGCCGGGGTTTGCCCGAAACCGGGTAAATCAACATAGACCCGACGAAAGACCCCGGGCTGCGCGAAGGCAGGGTCCAACGGGAGCAGGCAACGATGATCGACCCCGTTGCCATGCACCATTACCACCGGAATGCCGGACCCGCGCTGCAGCACTGGGGCGCCGCCGAGGCTCATTGGCGCGGTCCGCTGTAGCGCAGGTGTAGCAGCGGATACGGGTTACCCTGCCCGTCGAGTTCACTGCGCCCGATCTGCTCGAAACCCAGATGCGTATAGAAGCCGTGGGCCTGTGGGTTCTGCTCGTTCACATCCACTTCAAGGTGCGGATGCTCGGCCAGCGCTTCATGCACCAACGCGCTCCCCACTCCGCTACCGAAGGCCTCCGGCGCGACGAACAGCATTTCCAGCTTGCCGTCGGCGAGGCCGCTGAATCCCACGGGTTTCTCACCGTGCAGGGCCACGGTGACCTGCACCTGGTCCAGATACATATTTTCGATGAGTTCGGCGAGCGCTCCGATCTCTGATTGCGATAAGAAATGGTGCGTGGCTTCCACCGCGCTTCGCCAGATCTGTAGTATCGCTGGAATGTCTTCCGGGAGGTTCGCGGCGCGCAACTGCAACGCTTGGTCGGTGTGCATGGGCTCAGCCTACGATGATGCAGCGCTCGAGCCAATTTGCCGCGGTACGGGAAACCGGGCGTGGCCTAGAGGTTTGCGCGACGGCGCCGGGTGGCGCGTAACGCCAACACCGAGGAGTCGATCATCTCCTGCGGGGCCCCATGTGCGCGCCGCAAGCTCTCGGCCTGTGCAAAGCAGGACTCGGCCTCACGGTAGTGTCCCTGTTCGAAGAGCGACTTGCCGTAGTGCTGGTAGGCGAATGCCACGTCCATCGCGTAAGTTCGTGGATCCGCCGGCTCTGTCGTCGCGGTGAAACACTCAAGCGCCGCCCCGTAGCACTCATCGGCTCGGGAGTAGGCGCCTTGCCACTGCCAAACGGTGGCAAGACGTAGCAACCAGCGTGCCTGGGACGAACTTGCCTCTCGAGGTTGACGGACTAGTTTCTCGACCCCGGAGGGCCCATCGAGTTGGGTGAGCGCGAGTAGCTCGGCTTCCTCGAGCCTGCCGCCAATGCGTAACAGCGCCACCCGTTGCGCCGCGTCGAGTTCCTGCGACGTCTGGTTCAGTAAACTCTGGATCCGCGCCGGGTCGGTGGCCACTTCGCGCAAGGTCTCTGGGTCGATGACATACAGCGGACTCTGTTCAGTCAAGATCGTTCCATTCAAAGGTAGTGGTCGTGCCCGTCTCCCAGTCCCGACGCAGAATCGCATAGGCGACACTGGCGACCGCCGGCGCGCCAGCTACCGGCCAAGATTCCCGGTAATGAGCCTCTTTGAGCCAACCACAACGTTCGAAGACCTTACGCATGGCGATATTATCTTCACGGGTTTGCCCCTCGAAGCGGGTGACCTCGCCGAAACGGCCGAAGACATAGCTCGTAATCGCGTTCAGCGCCTGCTCGCCCAGCCCTTGACCGCGCCACGAAGTCGCCAGCCGCAGGTCAAATAGCGGTGTGGGATCTTCCAGGTCTTCCAGGCGCACAAGTCCGATGCGCCCGTGCTCGGGGTGAATCAGCCAGTGGCTCTCATGCTCCGCGTCGTGAAAGTCGCCGTCGTCGATCATTTCCTGCACGTCCATGACGCTCAGCCGCGAACGCACATGAAAGGGGAAGTGGTGGCTGGTCATGAAATCCAGTAGGGCGGCACGATCGGCACCGTTCACGTCGACTTTTTCTAAGGTGAGCATAAACCCATCCTGCCAGCAAAGACGCCGCAAGTGAACAGGCGTTTACCGTCGAACTAACCATCCATAGAGGTCATCCGTGACCCAGTCGCCGATGCCCGCAACATCCTCCTCCAAGGCTCCGAGATCCAGCGCATAGACGTCGCTGGCACTAGGTTCGTGCGTGGGATCGAAGATGGCCCTACCTGCACGCATAAGGTAGCCAATCCCGCCGCTGTCGTCTCCGATCAACACCCATCCCGGTGCGTACTCGGCAACCTCAAAGGTCTCATTGCGTTCGGCCAACGAGTGCGGTCCATAGATCGTGGTGCCATCGGCCAGGTAGAGACCCGGACTCGTCCCCCACAGTTGCGCCAGTGCATTCGTTGGCGCGGGCACCAGCTGGTCGGGAGCGTCGGATAATTCTTCGGCCGCGACAAGATCCAGCGACAGGCCGGGTTCTTCGCAGGCCTGTTCAATCCAACATTGAAGCAGTTCTCCTGCCGGGTTAAGTCGACGGGTGGAACCGGATGTCGCCGGATCCGGCGGCATGGTTTCGGTCAACAGGAGGACCTGTCGGCGAGCCTCGCCCCGCCCGAACGCTCCGGCACAGTCTAAGTCCCGCAGCGCCTGCTCCATGAGGCGAAGTCGTCGGTCCAACTCGCCGTCGAGATCCGCCAGTCCTAGCTCGGACGGATCGCCGAGTAAGTCCCACTGCTCGGTGAGTTTCGCCAGATGCTCGTCGCCGAGGATGGCGTAGCGGGCGTCGGCGAAATTCCATGGGTTCTCGCCCGGGAGGGTCACGCTGAGATACGGGCGTAACAGGTCTCCGGTGGTCACCAGCGCGACGGTTCGGGGCGATTCATCGGTCTCTTCGCGTAGCCGTAGCAGTGCGTGGTGCACGGATTCGGAGAGCGCGTCGATTACCTGCTGCTCAGTTGGGCTCGGGTTCCATGCTGTGCCGCTCATGGCACCCAGTATGTCAGCATTCAACGGCAGGAGGTGCCGATAGGCTGACTACGTTGGCTGACACAACTAGAAACCACGAGCCGAGGAGCACCATGCGTGATTATCACCGGATTTGGACCGGTAACGCGCTGGCAAACTTAGCCGACGGTCTCGCATTCGTCGCCGTGCCGCTGCTGGCAACCACCGTGACGGACGATCCAGTCAAAATTGCGGCCCTGGCCATGAGCTACTCACTTCCGCGCCTGCTATCCGTACTCGGGGTCGGGGTGATGGTTGATTCGTTCGACCGGCGGCGGATCCTGTATTGGGCGAACATTGCACGGGCACTGCTCTTCGCCGGGTTGACGCTCCTGAGCCTTTCGGGTTCCACCACGTTCCTTGCGCTGCTCGTCGTTAATGCGACGCTCGGGGTCGTGGAGACGATGGCCGATAACGCCGCCGTCGCCATAGTTCAACAAGCCGTCCCGACCAAACGGCTGGACCGAGCCCACTCACAAATTGCCGGAACCCAAATAGTGGTGGATGAGTTCATTGGGCCACCGCTTGGTGGCATGACTTTTGCGCTCTCGGCCGTGGCCCCCACCGCGTTGATCAGCCTCGCCTTTCTTGGTGCCGGGCTAACGTTCGCGACGATCCGCGGAGACTACAAGCCTCCCCCGATCGCGCCGGACGCCTCTCGTATGCGCGTAGCGCAGCAGGTCGTCGAAGGACTGCGGTGGACATGGCATCATGGCGCGGCCCGGGTTCTGGTTCTCGTCGGTTTCCTAGCCAGCATCGGTTACATGATCCCATTCTCGTATCTTGTCCTTTACGCGCAGGGTACGTTGGGGCTGCCCCCCCTTGGCTACGGCCTGTTACTGTCCGTATCTGCCCTCGGCGGACTGCTGGGCAGTATCCTCGCGGCGCCGCTTCGACGTCGGTTCGGGTACGAAAACACCATCATCGGCGCTTTGCTCCTTGGCGCAGCGGCATTCGTGACCATCTCGATGAGCGGCCACCCTGTGCTCGTGGGAGTTGCGCTGGCCCTCTATATTGCGCACGCGGTGATATGGAATATTTTGGCGTCGTCCGTGCGCCAGAAGATCACCCCGCCCTCCCTGATGGGACGCGTTCTGTCGGTCAGCCGCCTTTTCAGCATTTCCGGACTAATCATCGGCGCGGGGCTAGGCGGTGTGCTGGCTCGGCAGCTGGGCTATCAGCAACCGTTCGCGATCGCCGGGGGTCTCTTTCTCATTGCCGCGCTGGCCGTGCTGGTCACCCGACGGCATTTCCGCGACATTACCTAGGCCGTTGCCTTTAACTCCAGTCGAATGTCAGCGCTACGAGGCCGGATTCGGGTTCGACGAAAAGCAAGATCGCATCGGCCCCAGCGTCCCGCCACGGGTAGCCGGCGGTGGCGCCAATAAATCGTAGCGGCTTCCCATCGGCCGTTGTCAGCACCGGCGAGACAGGGTCCGCTGTGTCGAGGCTCAGCGCCTGCGGCGGTGGATAGCCGGCCCAGTTTCCATACCAGGGCTCTCCGCCCAATTGGTCGATGAAGGCGATGTCATCGCCCCAGCCTTCGCGAGGCTTCGCGGGATCGTTGGCATCGCCCCAGAGCAACCGACCGTAACTCTCCCACCGTGTCTTGGCGCCGGCCAGTTCAGCCTGTGCCCGCTCACGCACGCCTGATGATAAGTCACCTAGTTTCAACGCGTCCGGGTCACCGAGGTAACGGTATTGTCCTTGGTGATCTGTCTGAAAAATCAACCAGTTCTCCGCCATGTAATCGCTGTGCTCTCCGGCCGCCGATTGAAACAGAAGTTCGTCATCGACGGGACTCAGGAAATGCACCACACCGGGCATACCCGGCTCCACCGCATTGAGCCGCACCGAGATGAGTGGATGTAGCTGTTGGGCAAGCCACCGCTGATCTGCGGCGAAGATGTCGTGGATTTGGGGGAAAATCGTGAAACGCTCATCGATCTCGGCGACGCGAACTCCTTTATTTCGATCACGCGCGGGTTCATTCAGGTTCCCTATCCGCACAACATCGGGCCCCGGGTCAGCTATCAGCTCCCCGGCAATCCCCCATGCGCTTTCGAAGGCAGAAGCATCGCCCCGAACCTGAGTCTCTGCACGCTCAATGAGGTCCCTGGCTTCTTCTTCCGAAGCCGCTGGAACTTCAGCGACGACCTCGTGGTCATCGAGTCGGCGAATGACCAGGTGGCCTATCGGCCCATCGGTGGCACCCCAGGTAGAACGGTACGACACTTCGTAGAGGGCATCGGCCGCGACATTCGCCATAGTTCCACCATAACGGCGACGACGCCCGACGTAAGCCACATATCGACGTCACGCCCAACCGCGCGCCAAAACTCAGCGTGTACGGTCTAGGCTTTCGAGTCGCGCAGCCAGCGCGGCAGCTTCCTCTGGGTCGGACAGCACGCCTGAGTCGACGACTGCGCGCATAGCCTCAATATCGTCGTAGAACGCCCGGAAAACCGTCGGCACATCGATCCCATGGTCGGGACGGGACAGGACGGTAATCGCGTCGCCATCCTTGACCACCCCGGGCCGCTCGATCGACAGATACGCGCCCGACAGGCCGTGGGCGACGAACCGCTTGAGCCAGCCGGCTTCGCCCATATGCATACGGAAGGTACCGCACGGGATTCGCGGCCCTTCGACCCGGAGCACTACCTGCCTGCCCACCTGCCAGCGTTCGCCGATCAGCGCATGATCGGTATCGAGGCCTACGGTGGTGAGGTTTTCGCCGAACATGCCGTCATCCAGCTGTCGGCCGAGCTCACTACCCCACCAGTCAAGTTCTTCACGCGCGACCGCGTACACGGCTTGGTTGTCACCACCGTGATGCTGCCGATCGCCGATGAAGTCCCCCACGACGCCGCTACCAAGTCCACCGTGCTTCGGGCCCGGCGGTCGCAGTTCAATTTGATCCACTGGCTGCTTGTGGATGCCGGTCGGAGTGTTCTTTGCACGATTCGGCCGGCTCGTGCCGACATTCACCGAGACAATATGAGCCATCTTGATTTCTCCCTTATAAAATCCGACGTTCACCATAGACCTCAGGAAACTACCTTATCTTTGGGTACCATCGAGCCCACGGGATGCCATGCAATCCAAATGCAACAGCCTCTCATCCTAGATACGCGTGAACGCTGGCTCAGCAGGCCTGCAAACCCGTGCCACAAAGTGCTTAGATGCAGTCAATCGTGGTTGATAGTCGCTAGCTACAGTCCAGTTGGCTCGGCCTTGCGCTGGGGCCGCAGCTTCGCTGCGGTTTACAACGAACCCGGTCAGCTGCCCTGCGAGCGCCAAGGAGACCGCCGCCTTGATACCACTAGTCACAGCTCCTACGTCAGCGATTATTGCAGCTTCCCCACCGCAGACGCTTCCACCTAGCGCCTCAGAAAGTAACCGGTCACCTGCGACGCTCGTACAAAGCAAAACGACATCATTCGGAAAACTAAGTCAACAATGCGACTACTCTGGCTTTCACGGCTGAAGTCGGGGCTTTGAGAATTGTGGGAACCACGCCTTGAGGCGGTATTGGACCAAGTACTGGTACGGAGCAGGATCAGGACCTGAGCCGGAGCAGACCTGCCTGTGTCGGTCGAAATCCGCACGCGTCCAGATAGAAAGTCTCGAGGTCTGGCTCAAAGTCGACGTGGAGCCACTTGCAGCCGAGCGACCGCGCTGCCTCGACCGCGACTTCTATCAAACGCAGTCCGACACTTTCTCCCTGACGTGCCGGCAGCACTGCCGTGTCGAGAACGAATGCGTGCTCACCGCCGTCACCGATCACGTTAACGAATCCGATAAGCCCAGTTTCATCTTCGGCGGTCACCCAGCATAGGCTGTGCTGCCTCAGGCGGGCAGTCCATGAAACGACTGTCGTCAAGCCCGAACTGAACGCCCTATGATGGAGGGCCGACAGGGCCCGATCATCTACCGCGGGCGAAACCCGATATTCCACCATCATTATGCGCTCCGTATCAGTGCGATCGTGTCAGTTTGGTCGCCGAGGTGTTCCGCGGCCTGGTCGATGTCGCAAGCGCACCTCAGGTTGCTCAAGAGTTCTACTACAGTGCTGGGGCCCAACATCACTCGCACCGCAGAGTCTGATATGGTCTCGGTTCTGCGCATACGGAACTCATCGGGGCAAATCAGCGCGCATCTGTCAGTGGGCGTCAACGTTCTCCCCATATTCCGTCCCTTGGTCCTAGCGCCACACTCTCGGATCCGGGACACCTGAGCGAAATTGCCATCGTACGGCCGCTTCAAGGTACTTCGAGCGTGATCACATATCCACTAAGTGCAGCGGTGATCTGTTCACCGTAGACAGTGAGGTCTGGCTCTGTCCCCGCAGGCTGCGCATCAGCATCTGGGACTGCCGCGACCGGCACTAGTCGACTCGTCCCTTCAACGGCCGTGCCCTCTGCCTCCCCCGGAGCGGTGTTGCCAAAACTAACGATGGCACCGTTGCCCATGGAATGGATCGGCGGATCTTGTGTAGTCCGAGGCGTTACTACCCACTTCGTATCGCTGATTACCCCGTCGAGTGCGACTATGCGACCGCGTCGAACGACCATGTCGTCATCGTGGCGCGTCTCCACTCCCGTCAAGGACGCTGACAACACCGAAGCAAGTTCGGCGCGCATTATCCCGGCGTAGTCGGAATCATACTGCACCTCCAGCTCTACGTCATCACCAACGTGAAGCGGCGTACCGCAACACCCCCATTCCCATGCCGCGGTGTAATAACGTTCGCGCATCAGGCCGCCCTCACATCCACTGGCAAGATCTCGACACCAACCGATTCGAAGTCGTTCCGGATGGTGCCGGCTTTTGAAGTTTCTATTTGGTCATGCCCGATCTTTGAGACTTGCTGGTTGCCAGCACCGGTAGGTCCAACGAGCATCGGCGGAGTATTGCTGACCTGCTCGCATAGCTCTCGAAGGCGATATTCCCCAACCACTTCAGGCACATATGTCATATACGTTCCGGCTAGCCCCTGATCTGCAGAACACATCTCCACTTGTTCTGCTAGACCCAACCCCATGGAGTGCACTCCTCATTCACCGAACCAACATGACGGTCAAGCCAATCATCCGCCACTTACATGCGTTCGTGGGACCGGCGCGCCCAATAACTCGACATATCGATGGCCTCGCGTCTGCAGTCGCGAGGTTCGGGGTCGACAGTGAACAGCTTTCGCAACTCGAACATCGCTCGCGGCTCAGGAGCAAGCTACCCGCGATTTCGCTGTCGGCGCGTCGGCTACATTGTCGACAAGCAGTGGTCCGAGTGACGAGACTCAACCCTGAATGACCCCATTCGCCAAATCAATCTGCACCACCATATTTCGGTTCAGGACGCACCTTTCTGTCCGCAATTCACCAACGCTACGCATATCACCGTTGTTTTATACCGTGCATGGTCTGTACTTGAGATCAGATACAACTGCGCCCCGGCCGTCGATAACGACCGGGGCGCAATGCACTCAAATCATGGGTGTTAGACGTTGAAGCGGAACTCTGTCACGTCGCCGTCCTTCATGACGTAGTCCTTGCCTTCGATGCGGGCCTTACCCGCGGCCTTGGCGTTGGCGACCGAACCGGCCTCCACCAGATCGTCGAAGGCCACAACCTCGGCCTTGATGAAGCCGCGCTGGAAGTCGGTGTGGATCACGCCGGCGGCCTCCGGAGCGGTGGCACCCTTGCGGATGGTCCAGGCGCGAGTTTCCTTCGGGCCGGCGGTCAGGTAGGTCTGCAGGCCCAGGGTGTCGAAGCCAACGCGGGCCAGCTTATCCAAGCCAGACTCTTCAATCCCGGCGTCGGCCAGCATCTCCGCGGCCTCGTCCTCTTCCAGCTCGGCCAGCTCGGCCTCGAACTGTGCGTCGAGGAAGATCGCTTCGGCTGGGGCC
The DNA here is from genome assembly GCA_031317595.1 of Glutamicibacter sp. PS. Taxonomy (GTDB): domain Bacteria; phylum Actinomycetota; class Actinomycetes; order Actinomycetales; family Micrococcaceae; genus Glutamicibacter; species Glutamicibacter endophyticus. The sequence continues at coordinate 426,474 of JANCMB010000001.1, read as the reverse complement.
ACCATCTGCGCCAGCTTGCTCTTCATCTCTTCGTCGGCCAGCCCGGCCTCATCGGTGTTGAACACGTAGATGAACGGCTTGGTGGTCATCAGCTGCATGGGGGCCAGCTCGGCCAGATCCACGCCCGCCGCGGCACCCGCGGCGTACAGGGTCTTACCTTCTTCGAGCACGGCCTGAGCGGCCTTGACGGTGTCGAGGAAGGACTTCTCGATCTTCTTGCTACGCAGCTCCTTCTCGAGGCGCGGCAACTGGTTCTCGATAGTCTGCAGATCGGCGAGAATCAGCTCGGTGGCGATGGTTTCAATGTCGGATTCCGGGTCCACCTTGCCGTTGACGTGGATTACGTCGTCGTTCACGAAGGCGCGGGTGACCTGGCAGATTGCGTCGGCCTCGCGGATGTTCGCGAGGAACTTGTTGCCCAGCCCTTCACCCTCGGAGGCGCCCTTGACGATGCCGGCGATATCCACGAAAGACACCGTGGCGGGCAGGATGCGCTCGGAGCCGAAGATCCCGGCCAGCACCTTCAAGCGCTCGTCGGGCAACGGCACGACACCCACGTTGGGTTCGATGGTTGCGAAGGGATAGTTGGCCGCCAGCACCTGGGCACGGGTCAGCGCGTTGAACATGGTGGACTTGCCGACATTGGGCAGCCCGACGATTCCGATAGTTAAAGCCACGGGAAAGAATTCTACCTTTATTTCGCAGGGTCTAGTGGTACAGCGTGTTGCTTAGCGGGAGGCGGGGCTGGCGCCACGACCACCAAGCGCACGGGCGTCGTCCCCGTTTTCCTTCAGCTTCCCGCGGATTTCCTTGGGCAGCGAGAAGATGATGTCTTCTTCGGCGGTGGTGACCTCGGCGACATCCGTGAAGCCGTACTCGGCCAGCAGGTCAATCACCTCGCGCACGAGCACCTCGGGCACCGAGGCACCGGAGGTCACGCCGACAGTGGACACGCCCTCGAACCAGCTCTCGTCGACCTCGTTGGCGAAGTCCACCCGGTAGGCGGCCTTCGCGCCATGATCCAAGGAGACCTCAACCAGACGCACCGAGTTGGAGGAGTTCGCCGAGCCCACGACGATGACCAGGTCGGCCTGCGGGGCGATCTGCTTGATCGCGGCCTGACGGTTGGTGGTGGCGTAGCAGATGTCGTCGCTGGGCGGGTCCTGCAGGTTCGGGAAGCGCTCGCGCAGGCGGCGCACCGTCTCCATGGTTTCGTCCACGCTCAACGTGGTCTGCGAGAGCCAGATCAGCTTGTCCGGGTTCTTCACCTGGACGGTATCGGCCTCTTCCGGGTTGTTCACCACGGTGGTGTGCTCCGGAGCCTCACCATAGGTGCCCTCGACCTCCTCATGGCCCTCGTGGCCGATGAGCAGGATTTCGTAGTCGTTCTTCGCGAAACGCACGGCCTCGCGGTGCACCTTGGTGACCAGCGGGCAGGTGGCGTCGATGGTCTGCAGGCCGCGTTCCTCGGCGCTGTTGACGACCGCCGGGGAGACACCGTGCGCGGAGAACACCACCAGGGCGCCCTCGGGTACCTCGTCGGTTTCCTCCACGAAGATCGCGCCGCGCGACTCCAGCTCGGAGACCACATGCAGGTTGTGCACGATCTGCTTGCGCACATAAACCGGCGGGCCGTAGTGCTCCAGGGCCTTCTCCACGGCCACCACGGCCCGGTCCACGCCGGCGCAGTAACCACGCGGCGCAGCGAGCAGCACCTTGCGCTCGGTCACCTGCGGGGAAGCAGCCAAAATTTCGGCGGGGGTGCGACGCACGCGCGGAATGCGCGGGGTCGGCAACGAAACCGGGACGGATGTGGAAGTAGCCATACTTCTAGTCTACGAACCCCGTGCAAGTTAGCACATGCTCATATGGCCTATCCCACCGCGATAAGCCTTGTGAGCTTCGACGCGCCTGGGCCGAAGGCATCCAAGAACGCGCTCCTGGACCGATCAACAGGGCAGGGTGCTGGGCAGCAGCTCGGGGGTGGTCACCACCGCCCCGGTTCCGTCGCTACCGCGGTAGGCACGGCACAGGTTCACGCTGCGGCTGGATAGATTCGCCTTGATTTGGCGCAACGCATCGGCCGAGAACCCGTACCACTGCATGTGCATCAGCACCGTGTCACCGGGCTGTGCGGCCGAGGCCCGCGCCACGGTAATGGACTTGGATTTCACCTCCCAGTCGCGAGTGTCCCGCGACCAAGTCCAAATGGCCATGCCCTTGCTGTCGTAACCGCACAGCACGCTGCCGTCGATGGCCCCGTAGGGCGGACGCCCGAAATTGGTATGGACACCGCTACCGCCGAGCTGCGTTGCCGCCTCGCGACAACTGAGCGGACGCAGATCCGGGTGACTAATCGAATGGTTGATCACCCATTGTCCGCGTGCCCGGGCGTAGCTGGCCAGGTTCAACCCGTACCGGGATGTGAATGATGCTAGGCAGTCCCCCGTGGGCGCGAGCACCAACCCGATGCCGTGGTCCCGGGCGTAGTTGATCGTGCTTTGGAAGTTCGTCAGCGAACTCGGGCAATCGTCGTAGGTCAGCACCACCCGTGAGCTACGGTTCGGTCCGGTCGACCGCGGGGCCGAGGGTGGCTTGGGATAGCTGGTCACGTAATTATGACTCACCCAACCTGCGTGTCCGGCGTAGCTCACCTTGTACCACCCATTACTGGCACGCTCATAGGCCGAGACCGTCGTTCCCTTGGGGATGGTCACCAGGATGCGGTAACTGGTGGACGCACCGCTTCGCAGGTTCAGACTGTCCAGTGTGCGCACGGTGGCTGGAACGGTGTAGTAGTCGCTCACCCAGCCGGTGTGTCCGCCGTAGGACACCTTGTACCAGCCGTTGGAGGCCCTGCCGTACACCGGGACGGCGGTACCTTTCGGGATGCTGATCAGGATGCGGTACGCGGTGGACGAGCCACTACGCAGATTCAAGTTCGCCGTGGTGCGAACCTTTGCCGGTAAGTCGATGGCCGCGGCCGGCACCGCGACGAACACGGCCGCTGGCACTACGGCGGGGCTTGCCACCGCCGCCACCGGTGGAACCGCGGAAATGGCTAGACCCACGCTGAGCGCCCCGGCTCCCAGCGTCCGAATGAACGCACCTCGCCCCACGAACCGTTTCATAATTGCTACGCCCTCTGCTCAGACGCTTCCCCTCAGGCGTCATACTGCACCTAGTGTGCGCTCGGAAGCCCCACCGGACAATGGCTAAAGCCACGTGTTACCCAATCGTTGGAAATACTCGGGCAACCATGTCATCGAGCGGCAAACTACCGGCGCGGCGCGGACTAAAACGTGACCGTCCGGTGATGCTGGGGCCGCAAAGTTCACGATTCGCCCCCCTACGCTTTCGGCCCACGGGCAAGGGCGGCAAGCGATAATCCAGCGAACCGTCGGCCCCATGCGATAGTCTCGCTTGTGCGCCAATGGCACGGCCGGCCGTACCGCGCCACGGCCCGGCAGGAGAGGACAGATGCCACACGAAGCCCCGCAGACCGTTCCCGCGACCGCCGCAGAAACCAGCGCCGACAATCCTTGGCCGCTGCGCCTGCTCTCGGAAAAACTCAAGGTCCACATCGAAAACTCCCCCACCAGCTGGATCGAGGGCCAGTTACTCGAGGTCAACGTGCGCAACGGGCACGCCTACCTGACCTTGCGCGATGTCGACGCCGATTGCTCCTTCTCCGTCACCATCTGGTCCTCGGTCATGCGCCGTCTCGACTCCAAACCGGAGGTGGGCTCCCGAGTAGTGGCTCAGGTCAAACCCAGCTTCTACGCGAAAACCGGGCGACTCTCGCTCAACGCCTCGGATCTTCGCCCCGTGGGACTGGGCGAACTGTTGGTGCGTCTGGAACGGCTACGCCAGTCGCTCGGCGCCGAGGGGCTCTTCGCCCCCGGGCATAAGAAGCCGCTGCCGGTACTACCGTCAGTGATCGGGCTGATCACCGGTCGGGATTCCGACGCCGAAAAGGACGTGATTCGCAACGCGACGCTGCGCTGGCCCGCGGTGCGCTTCCGCGTGGTGAACACCGCCGTGCAGGGTGTCGACGCCGTGGCCCAGGTCAGTGCCGCACTACGGGAACTTGATGCGGACCCCGAGGTCGAGGTGATTGTCATCGCCCGCGGCGGCGGGGCGCTCGAAGACCTGCTGCCCTTCTCCAACGAGGATCTGGTGCGGGCCGTCTTCGCCGCCACCACCCCGGTGGTCTCCGCCATTGGACATGAGGCGGACCGGCCCATCCTCGATGACGTGGCAGACCTGCGGGCCTCGACTCCCACCGACGCGGCCAAACGCATCGTGCCGGATCTTCAGGAAGAGTTCGCGCTCTTGGAGCAGGCCCGTTACCGGTTGGATCGTGCCGTGAACCTGCTCCTAGAACGAGAACGGCAGAATATTGCGGCGCTACGGGCACGCCCGGTGCTCGCCAACCCTCAAACCATGGTGATCACCCGCGCCGAGGAGCTACAACGTTGGCGGGAACGCTCGACCGACCTGATGCGCCACCGGGTGCAACGGGCCACGGATCAAATCTCGCACCTACGCGCGCAAATGCGGGCGCTCTCCCCGCAGCAAACCTTGGACCGCGGCTACTCGGTCACCCAACGCAGTGACGGACAGATTGTGCGTGCCAGCAGCGAAGTTACCGTGGGCGAAGAACTGGCCGTCCGGCTCGCCGCCGGACGACTATCCGTCACCGTCGAGAACATCAGCAACCCATCGGAAGGCAAAAACTAATGTCGGAACGCGCAATCCCCGAAGATATCGCCAAACTCTCTTATGAGCAGGCCCGCGAAGAGCTGGTCTCCGTGGTCACCCAGCTAGAAACCGGCGGGGCTCCGTTGGAGGCCTCGCTGGCGCTCTGGGAGCGCGGCGAAGCGCTGGCCGCGCACTGCGAGAACTGGCTCGGTGGTGTCTCCGAACGCCTCGAGCAGGCGCGTAGCCGCTCCGCGGAAACCCGGGACTAGGTCCGCGCTTCGTTGCAAGGACCCGCTGGCGACGCTCCGTGTGCTTCAGCGACCTCGGAGCCGACCCGACGCAGATGCTCTAGCACGGTTCGCACCGCCAGGCGTTCGGCACGATCGGCACGCATCACCGCGCTGATATGACGTCTGGAAGGTACCCCACGCAATTCCTTCAGGAGCAGACCCGCGCCGGGCACCGTCGTGAATCGCGGAAGGATTGCCAGCAGTTCGTCGGCCGCAACGAGCGACTCGATCAGCCGGTTGTCTCTAATGCGTTGCCTGATATCCAAGTCCGTGCCACTGACTCCTCGTACCGAGGCAAGCACGGTATCAAAGGGGTAGCCTTTGGGGACTCCGATCCACGCGTACTGCGCCACCTGTTCCGGGACCACCCAGGGTTCTCCGGCGAGCGGATGCCCCGCGCCCATGGCCACATCGAGTGGCTCCTGGCATATTGGCACGACCACTTCACCCGTGGTTCCCGCCGGTCGAACGCCGGTCAAACTATGCGCAACCACAATGTCGTTGTCGGCGCACAGCGCCGCGAATTCCACCTCGGCAACGTCATAATCCGCCACCTGAATGGTGAGATCGGTGTCCGCCACGGAGGCGAGCACTTTCGGCAGCAGAAAGGTTGCCGCGCTGGGCAATGAGGCGATACGCACCGTCCCGGAGGGTCGGCCGACGAAGGAATCCCATTGAGCCTGAACTCGCTCGAGACTTGCGGCAACGTCGGCTCCACCTTGGGCAAGCAATTTTCCTGCTGCCGTAAGCCTTAGGCCCCGTCCGTGCGGTTCGACGAGGGCCATGCCGAATTCACGCTGAGCGCTCTTGAGTTGCTGGGAAACGGCGGATGGGGTTCGAAAAGTTGCCTTCGCAACCTCGGTGACGCTTCCCCTCCCCGCTAACTCGCGCAGAAGATCCAGATGACGGATATCCATGTAGTTAGGCTACAAGATAAGTTCAGAAATACTTGCTTGTCCTTAACTATTTTGGCGCTCATGATGGGCATATGCCACCTCGTCATCAGCTTCTGGCCATGCTCGTCGCGCTCCTGTGGGGCCTGAATTTCCTCGCGATCGACGCCTCACTTAGTGTCTTCCCGCCATTGTTTCTCGTCGCTCTGCGGTTCGCTCTGATCGCATTGCCCACGCTCTTATTCATACCTCGCCCTACGGTACGCTGGCGTTGGCTCATCGGCTACGGGGTGGGCTTTGGCACCCTTCAATTCCTGTTCCTCTACTGGGGCATGGCCATTGGGATGCCGGTGGGACTGGCCTCACTGGTGTTGCAAGCCTCGGCCCCCTTTACCGTGTTGCTCGGTGCAATCTTCCTGCGCGAGCGGCTCAGCGGTCGAGCCGTCATCGGGATTGTGCTCGCGGTAGCCGGCCTATGCGTCGTCGGATGGCAACGCTGGGAAACGGCGGGGTTGCTACCCTTCCTGCTGACCCTCGCGGGGGCCTTCGGCTGGGCGCTGGGCAACCTTGCCAATCGGCAGGCTCGAGCCGAGAATCCGCTGCACTTTACGCTCTGGATGTCCATCGTTCCGCCGGTACCAATGCTTATCCTCTCCCTCGGCGTCGAGGGCCCTGAACGAATACTCGAGTCCTTCGCGAATCTGCATAGTCCTAGCGGGGCCGCTGCGATACTTGGGTTGGCCTACACCGTGCTGATCGGCACGATCGTGGGCTCAGGTCTCTTCAGCTGGCTCATGGCCAGACACCCGGCGACCGTCGTCGCTCCATTCTCACTGTTGGTACCGGTCGTCGGAATGAGTGCAGCGTGGTTACTCTTAGGCGAAGGCGTTACATCGATGGAACTGGCCGGCGCGGCGCTAACCGTAGTGGGCGTGTTGCTGGGATCGGCCCGAGCACCACGACAAGTCATTGCCTGGACGCGGCGAACTCCCCAGAGGGTGGCTACGGGCTCAGTGGCTTTAACGGAAACAGTTCCATCGGAAGAATGCACAACGCCGAGACACTAGCGGGTGGCCTCTAGCCGACGCTTTTCGGCTTCGATATCCAGGGTGGTCACCGGCCACTGCGGGTCGATGTCCTTGAGCGTGTGGAGCAGGAGCTCGGCCACGCACAGCCGAGCCAGCCACTTGTGATCGGCAGGGACCACATACCAGCCGCCCGCCTGATGATCGGTGCGGGACAGCACGTCCTGGTAGACCGCCTGATACTCATCCCAAAGTAGTCGATCGACGATGTCATCGGGCGCATACTTCCAATGCTTATCCGGACGTTCCAGACGCTCGGATAGCCTCTGGTATTGTTCGTCGCGGCTAATGTGCAGCATCACTTTCACCACGCGCACACCGTCGCCCGCGAGCCGTCGTTCAAAGTCAAGAATCCGCGGGAAGCGCGACTCGATGACCTCTTCGCTACTGAGCTTCTGGACGCGGTGAATAAGCACGTCCTCATAGTGCGAACGGTCAAAGACGCCGACCATGCCGTGGCCCGGCAGTTGCTTCTCCACACGCCACAAAAAGTTATGCGCCCGCTCTTGGGCGGTCGGAGCCTTGAAGGCGTGGTGTGCCACCCCCTGCGGGTCGAAAAAGCCCACCACGTGGCGCACGATGCCACCCTTGCCCGAGGTGTCCATCCCCTGCAGGATCAAGAGCACCGAATCCTCGGCACCACCCTGCGCCGCGGCAAAGAGACGTTCCTGGTACTCTCCTAGTTCGGCGCCGATTTCCTCGAGCCGGGCTGCGGCGGACTTCTTCGAATCCGGGGCGTCCTTCGGCCACCAGGTGGGCACCGAGGTGGCCCGTTCGGCGAGCCGAAGGTCCGCCCCGGCACGTAGCCGGTCAACCAACAGGTCGGATAGCTGGTTCATCGTCGGCTCCTAAGTAGGTGTTTAGGCGTGGCTGCGCCAGTCCTCGAGGAAGGTCGCGATACGGCCCACGGCGTCGGCCAGTACCTTGGTGTCCGGCAGGGTCACCAAGCGGAAGTGATCGGGCGATGGCCAGTTAAAGGCGGTGCCCTGGGTGATCAAGATTTTCTGCGCCTTAAGAAGCTCGAGGGCGAACTTCTCATCGTCGTGGATCGGGTAAACCTCCGGATCCAGCTTCGGGAACATGTAGAGCGCGCCCTTGGCCTTCTGCACGCTGATCCCGGGAATGTCACTCAGTAGCCGGTAGGCGACGTCGCGCTGTTCGAGTAGCCGTCCTCCTGGCAGAATCAGATCGTTGATCGACTGGTAGCCACCCAAGGCTGTCTGGATCGCGTGCTGTGCCGGCACATTGGCGCACAAACGCATGTTGGTCAGCAGGTTGATGCCTTCGATGTAGTCTGCGGCCTGATGCTTCGGGCCGGAGATCGCCATCCAGCCTGCGCGGAAACCACAGACCCGGTAGGCCTTGGACAGGCCGGAGAAGGTCAGGGTGAGCACGTCGTCGGATAGTGCGGCGGTGTTGATGTGCACCGCATCGTCGTAGAGGATCTTCTCGTAGATCTCGTCGGAGAACACCACGAGGTTATGTACGCGAGCCACCTCGAGGATGCCCTCGATGGTTTCCTTCGGGTAGACGGCGCCGGTGGGGTTATTCGGGTTGATCAGGACGATGCCCTTGGTGCGGTCGGTGATTTTGGCCTTGATGTCATCGAGATCCGGCAGCCAGCCTTCTTCCTCGACGTTCACGTAGTGCACCGGGGTGCCGCCGGCCAGCGACACCGAGGCGGTCCACAGCGGGTAGTCGGGGGCCGGGATGAGCACCTCGTCACCGTTGTTCAGCAGCGCGTTCAAGCTCAACGTGATGAGCTCGGAGACGCCATTGCCGAGGTAGACATCGTCGACCCCGATGCTCTGGATGCCGCGCGTCTGGTAGTACTGCGACACCGCGGTGCGGGCCGAGAGAATCCCGCGCGAATCCGAATAGCCCTGGGCGTTAGGCAGGTTGCGGATCATGTCGATCAGAATCGCGTCCGGCGCCTCAAACCCGAAGGGGGCGGGGTTGCCGATGTTCAGCTTCAGAATGCGCTGCCCTTCGGACTCCATGCGCTGGGCGTGTTCAAGCAGTGGCCCGCGAATATCGTAGAGGACGTTATGGAGCTTCGAGGACTGCGAGATATCTGCCATGGGAATACTTTCTCACGCTGGGCCCCGATCCAGCACATTTTTGACCGTGGCTTGGCTTACTTTCTAGTTGACCAGCTGTTCCCAGTGCGCGGCAATATCTTCACTGGTCAGGCCACCGGGCTCATAGACCATGCGGTTAACGGCGGTTAACGCGTCTTGGCTGACCGAGGAGCTGATGTCGTTAATGGAACGCAACGCCTGCTCGGAGACCTCGTCGGACACGACGGGCAGAATCGGTGCGCGGTCGAAGAAGTCTTCGCTGCTGGGCAGCACGTTGAACCCTTCATCGACGATCGCCGCGTCGTCCCCATCGAGCACCGCCAGCTGTCCGTTGGCCGAGCGCAGGCTGTCCATAGCGGCAGCCGCCGCAACACCCTTAATTGCCTTCGGGGTGCATTTGGCCTCCTTGGCCCAAGCTTCGAGATCCTCGCGCTGCTCGCTCGGGGTCAGAAACACCAGATCCTTGCAGGTCGAGGCCAGATCATCGAGAGAGCCAAAGGAGTACTGGGCCATGGTGGCCTTGCTGGCCACCAGCACCGGCCCGGCATCCCCCGCGGTGGGATCAGCCGCGCGACGCCCCTGAGTTTTCAGCGCCTGCGCCAGGCCCGCGAGTTCACCGGTGCTCAGCACACCGTCCTCGCCGGTCACCGACTTCGGGTCCGGCACCAGTTGAAGCGCCGTTTCGGCGGTGCCTATCACCACGTCGGCGTCGCCCGCTTCCAAGAGCGCGTAGGGCTTGGAGGACTCGGCCACCAGCTTGGCCTTGAATCCGCGGGCTTCGAGTTGATCGGCGTATACCCGAGCCATGGCGCGTAGCACCGGGTCGTCGGCCGAGGTGATGCGTACGACGCTCTCCTCGCTCTGCGTCGGAGGAGCCGGCTGGGTGCAGCCTGCCAGGGTGAGCGGAAGGGCCACTAGGCCAAGGACGGTCAAACGAGTGCGGCGCAGATTCATGGTCTCACCAGCTTATCCTTCCGGCGCGCCGTGCCGCGGGCTACGCCGCGCCATCATAGAGCGCCAACGCCCGGTCCACGCGCTCCACCCGAGGAAGCTGGGCGATCTCCTCCCGGGTGAACCAGGCCGCCCGACTGGTGCTGCCCTGCTGTTCATGGGTCAGTTCCCCGCCGACCACGCGGCCGGTGTAGACGATGGCCACGGTTTGCATGGCGTGATCCACCTCGGCGTAGCGGTACCGGCCGGCGATCACTCCGGTCTGCGCGTCGAGCAGACGCAACGAATCAACGAGGTACCCGGTCTCCTCCTGCACTTCGCGGCGCACCCCAGCGCGCAAGTCCTCACCCAGGTCGATACCGCCGCCGGGCAGCGTCCAGCGCGGCTGGAAGTTCGGGTCGCGGTGGCGCATATCCCACAGCGCCAGCAAGAACTTACCGTCCCTTTCGACCAAACAGTAGGCACCGAGCCTGGTATCGAAGGGTTCGCCGGTGGATTCGGAGATTCGCGTCATGTGCACCAATATAGTGGGCCGCGCCACGCGCCCCACGGCTCACGGGCCGCGTGTATGGTCAAATATTGTTATGGTCACACCCTCAGAACTCGCTCAAGCGGCCGATCTGGACGACATCGATCGAATCATCATCGACGAACTGGTCGCCAATGCCCGTATTTCGAATGCCATGCTGGCCCAACGCGCCGGCATTGCCCCCTCGACCGCATTACTGCGCACCCGGGCTCTGGTCGAACGCGGAATCATCACCGGGTATCACGCGCAATTGGCGCTGGGGGCCGTGGGACGCACCGTGCAGGCGCTGATCTCGATCAAGTTGCGCGCCCATGACCGTGTCGAAATCGACCGTTTCCGTTCACGCATTCCGCAGCTGCCCGAGGTGCTCTCGATGTTCCACGTCTCCGGAGCCACCGACTACCTGCTCCACATTGCGGTGGGTTCCACCGAGGCGCTGCGCGACTGGGTGCTCGACAACCTAGCCACCGATGAATCCGTCGGACATACCGAGACCACGCTGGTCTTCGATCATGAGCAAGGCAATCACGGGCCACTGCCGTTGCCCTAACCGCTCCGCGCTGACACCTCAGATAGCTCCGGGCCCGATGACAGGGCGCGAGATACAACAAAGGGAAGCTTCCACTTGGAAGCTTCCCTTATGTTGTTCTCTAAACTCTGGCGCGTTAGGCGCGGCGGCGCTGCATCACGGCGTCCAGGTTGATCCGTGCCGGGCCCGGGGTGCTACCCGGAGTTGGCTCGTTCGGTGGCTGCGGGGTGTTGGTACCGGCGGGGGTTGTTGCCGGGGCGGTCGCCGGTGCGGCAGGTGTAGTCAATGCGGCCGGGGCAGGCTGCGCGCTGGCGCTAGCCTGCTTCTGCTCCCGCACGGCGCTGACGTCGGCCACGGCGGCACGCTGGTCGGCGGTGACCTCGGCGGCCAAACGCTTTGCGCGTTCCTCGGCCTTCAGGCTGATCTGGCGGCTGGGACGCAGTGGCTCGGCCACCGGCAGCGGCTCGGGGCGCACCTGGGCGATGATCTGCTGCTGGATGGAGTCGCGGGCCTGCACGTAGACCGGCTTGGGGATCTCGGTGGGCTCCCAGGTCGCTGGCTGGCGAACGCCGCCGCGGCCATGGGCCACCCGTAGCGCCTCGGCGCGCAGTTCCTCGGCGGTGAAGGCCGGGGCCCGCAGATTCGACCCGGGCCGGGCGTCGAAAACCTGATCCTTGTGCTCGGATTTGGCTGGCGCGGCTTCACGCTGTGGCTCGGCCTGCGGCTCAGTCGCCAAGGCCTGGGCACGGACCTGCTCCATGCGCTGCAGCAGCTTGCGGTTCCGATCCCGTACGGCCAGCACGCGCAGTCCGGCGAAGCAGAGCACTCCGGTGACCGTCAGTGCAAAGAACCAGCCCACGCTCAGCGCCGTGAACGGCGCGAGGATGCCGGTGACCACGCCGGCCAGCAGAGCAAGCAACCCGAGCACGGCTAGGCTCAACCGGCCATATCGCACTTTCAACTTAAGCTGACCGGTCGCGCCGGCCGGCTGCGATGTGTTGTGCGAGGTGTCCGCCATGAGGTCCTCCATCACCGGGTTGCGGGTCCTACGTTAAGCGTGAAGTTTTGATACTCCACGGCATAACACTATGCAACAGGCAACCAGCAATGGTGCAGATCGCGGGCGTGTCTGGCAGATTGCGTTGATTCTTGCCTGATGACCTGCCCGAATTACCACCCAGCTAGGATATATGTTCGAGTAGCTGGCCGCGGTGCTCGTCGGCGGTTAGCGCGAATGTTCTATGATCCCGCCAGCGACCGTTGATGTGCAGGAAGTCCTTGCGTACGCCCTCGTCACGGAAGCCCAGCTTGGCCGCCACCCGCAGGCTCGCGGTGTTCTCCGGACGCACATTAATCTCTAACCGGTGCAGCCGCAGCGTGTTGAAACAATGTTCGACGACCAGCGCGCAGGCCTCGGGCATTAACCCAAAACCCGCATGGGAGCTATCGATCCAGTACCCGATGGAGGCGTTGCGGGCCGCCCCATACTGCACCCCGGAGACACTGACCTGACCGATCAACGGCGGCCGACGCTCGTTGAGCGCCGGAAGGGTCAGTACCCAGGAGTAACCGCTGCCTTCTATGGCGCCCTGTCGCTGCCGCCGTAACATTTGGCGGTAACTTAACGTCTCACGCAGCCCCAACGGGTTGGTCGGATCCCAGGGTTTCAGCCAGGCCGCATTGGCCTGCCGTAGATCGAACCAGGCGTCCCGATCCCGCGCCGTCAAGGCACGTAGGCGAAGGCGCTTCGAACGTAGCTCCGGCACCGCCATACGCCCCGACTGAATACTCACCATATTCACCATCCTAGTCACGCACGAGAGGTGGACTAACACGTCGTACAGTAGTGCCATGCTCAACGCGCTTCCCAGTAAAACCGACGCCCGCCGCATGGTGCGCGCCGCACGGCGCGCCATGGATGAACTCAGCCGACGCCAGCACGCCGAGAAGCTACGCGATCAGGTGCTGCGGCTCTTGGCGGACTACCGGCCCGAGGCCCGAGTGGCCGCCTACCTCTCCTCCGGCGACGAACCGAATACCGCCCCGCTGCTCGAGGCACTGCACGCCGCTGGACGCCAACCGCTGGTGCCGGTCTGCGGTCCGGACTACTCCCTGTCCTGGACCGATTGGTACCCGGGGGTGCCGCTAGAGCGCAGTACCTTGGCCCCGGTGGACGAACCGGTGGGGCCACGGCACCAGCTCGAGGTTTTCTCCGACGTCGACCTGCTAATCATCCCGGCCCTAGGCATCGATCACGCCGGGTTCCGGCTGGGTCAGGGCGGAGGCTATTACGACCGATTCCTGCCCTCGCTAGCCGGTCGCACCACGCGGCAACATCGCACCCAGGTGGCGGCGCTCATCTACGATACCGAGTTGCTCACGGTGGCCTCATTCCCGGTGGACGCCCACGACATGCCCGTAGATATGGCCATCACCCCCGGCGGGGTGCAAGACTTCCGACCGTAACCGGTAGGTCACCCTGGCCAGTTCCATCCACAGTTCGTGCCGCGGCGTCGCCGGGCGCCGGACTCGGCGTCTGCAATGGGCCCATGAAGTTCTTCCGCACGCGTTCCGCCCCGACGATCCCCCGCCCGCGTATTCGCCCGGTGACCAGTCGGCAGGCGGTGTTGCGCCGCTACCGGCGCCCGGCAGCGGTGGCCTTAGCCTTGCTGGCCGGTGCACTGATGCTGCAATCGGTCGCCAAGGCCGGTTACAGCACGGTTGAGGTGCCGGTGGCGGCGGCCGATCTACCGGCCGGGCATGTGCTGCAAAGCGGCGATCTGCGCTGGGTTGCCCAGCCTGCTGCCGAGGGGCAACCGGCACCACCACGCCACGACGCACTGGTGGGTGAGCGGCTGGCCATCGCGGTGCCCGCCGGTCTACCGGTGCGTGAGCATCTGTTGGTGGGCCCGCAGTTGCTCACCGGAACCAGCCCGGGGACCGTGGCGGTACCGCTGCGGCTGAGCGATCCGGCGACCGTCTCGCTGCTCAGCCCGGGCCAGAAGGTCAATGTGGTACTCACCAGCGGCGACGGCTACGAGCGAGAGATCCAAAGTCGCACCCTGGCTCAGGGGCTGACCGTGCTCTGGGTGCCGGCCTCTGCCGGCGACGATGGCTTTGGACTATTGCCGGCCGCCAGTGGCGGTAATGACACCATGATCGTGGTGGCCGCCACCGCCGGTGCGGCCGAGAAACTCTCCGCCGCGTCAAGCCGCGGCAAGGTAGCGGCGGTGATCGTCAATTAAGTTCATCGCGCGAGCACGAGCTGAGTTAGCCCCAGTGCGGGGGTTTTTCGCGACGCAGCGACTCGGCCAAATCCTCGGTGACTTCGCCCCAGCCGCGCGGATCTTCATCCTTGGCCCGCAGCTGTCCCAGTGGGTCCGCTGGCGCCGGCTCAGCGGAGGGCTGCCCGCGACGTGCCTGCGCCTTTTGGACGGCCTCGGCTGCCTCGATCGGGGTGAAAGCCCCGGTCAATTCCGCGGCCTGCTGCAAATGTGTGGGTGCGGCAACAACCCGCGCGCGTTTGCGGCGCGCGGGTTGTGCCGCCGACACCGATGGTTCACCGTGCGGGGTGGCACCAGAGGCGTCGGAGCCGCTCACCGCTTGCTGCCGGTATTGATTTCGGCCACGGCGGGTACCGGCTTTGGCGTACTGTCGGCGGCCTTGCTGGCCTTGTCCGCGGACTGGGTCGCCTCTGCGGCCTTATCGTCGGACTTTGCCTCGTTGGCCTCGGCGGAATCCTCGGTAGTTGCTGCTGCGGATTTCTCCTTCTCCGCGCTGTCCTGCTGCGTGACGGCGGCGGCCGGCACCGGAGGGGCGGTATTGACCTGCGGGCGGGCCACCGGCTCTTCGACGGCCGGCTTACGCTCGGGCTCCAGCGACAGGTACCCGGCCAGTCGGTCGGTCACCGACTCCGGGTCGCTGAACACGTCGATGGTCCACAGCGGCACGTAACGCCATCCGTGGCTTTCGAAGAAGTCCGGGCGCAGTCGGCTACGTTCGCGCACGGTCAGTCCGGTGTAGTGCTCGGTGCCGTCGTACACCACCGCCAACGGGCGGGTGGCGGCGGCGTCGACCGGATCGAAGGCACGGGCCGAGAGATCTAGCACCGAACGGAAGTCCTCGGCCACAATGGCGCCGCGTTCACGCAGACGACGGGCCAGGTCGGAGACCAGTGCGTCGAAACGTGGCTCATTGGCGTAATCCGAGGGCTCCTCCCCCGAGTAGACGCGGCCGAAGAGTTCAAAGAACTGACGGGCACCGCGGTACACGCGGTTCAGTTCCACATCCTCGGGCAGCAGCCCGGAGACCAGCGCCATGCGGCGGCGGGCACGGGTGACGGCCGCGACGAAGAGCTTCTCTCCGCCGGGACGGGACAGCGCACCAAATTCGTGCAGGGTCTTACCGTGCGGGGTGCGACCAAAGCCCCAGGCCAGAATGACCGCGTCGCGGCGCACCCCGATGAGTCGGTCCATGGTGGTGACCACGAAAGGTTCGCGGGCGGAGCGCAGGTGCTCCATGGCGTACTTGTGGTTCGGTAGCTGCACCCGAATGGCCTCGGCAATGGCCGCCGCGTGCTGCCGGTTGGAGGCCACCACGGCCAGCGACTCGTTACCGCGGTTGGCGAAGTGTTCGAAAACCAGATCCACCACGCGGCGCACCTCGGCGGCGGTGGTTTGCACCCCGTCCTCGCTGTTCGAGAGCGTGCCGGTCGCGTCGGGCACATGGTGGGCGCTCAGGCGACGCTCCCCGCCGACCGCCGGGGCCACCGGGAGCCGGGAAATCGCCGAGTCGTAATAGGTCTGCGACAACTGCTCGACCAGCGACTCGTCCACCCCACGGTAGACGGTACCCAGCGTGCCGGTCACGAGCACCTGGTTCAGCGCCGATAGCGCCGAGGGGGCCTGCTTCCGGGCGCGGAGCGACGCGGTCGGATCCACCGAGACCTCGAAGGGGCGCGGGTCGCCAAGCATTTCGTCGCCCACGGCAATCACCTGTGAGGCCCGGCGCAGCGCGTCGAGCACCTCACGCAGCGAGAGGTAGTTCGCCTCGAGCAGGATCACCGCGTCGAACTTGGTATCGCGCGGCAGGGCCGTGCCCAGTAGCAACGGTGCCGAAACGAAGACGGGGCTGAGCGAATTGACCAGTGCCGAACCGTAATCCAGCAACCCGGCCAGGGTCGGGGTGCCGGACTTGAGCATTTCGCGTAGCGTCTTCGAGGCGGCCCGATGATCGGCCAGGGCGGCCTTCCAGTTCTTCGCCAGGGCCCAGCGGATGCGTTCGGCGCCGGCGGCCACATGGGCGCCGTCTGCCAGCCGGTACTCGGCCTCGAGGCTTTCGAGCTTGGCCCCGTCGTTCATGGCCATGAAGTCATCGCCGCTGATCATTGCCTCGAGCGCGGACTGCCACCAGGCCAGTTCCAGCTCGCCGTCCACCGCGTCGACGTCGATCTCCCGCTCGGCGAAGTCGCTGAGCAGATCTCCCAGGCCGGCCTCGCTGAGCTGTTCGGCAATGAGGGTGCGTTCGGGAAGCTCGGTGAGATCGTCCTTGTGATCCACCAGGGAGGCAATGAGATCCAGTAGCTCGCTCACCGGCATCTCGCGCAGGCGCTTACCCACGCTGGCCGGGAGCATTTCGGCTAGCTTATCGATGCGGGCGCCGGCATCGTGATAGCCGGCCTCCACGTCGAGCAGGCCCGAGGGGACGGCCGGGTTGCGCTGGCTCGTGGCGTAGCGGCGCCAGGCCTCGCGCTGCTCGGACACCGCCTGCAGGGCGGCCTGCAGATCCGGCACGTGCATGCCGGGACGCACGTATTCCTTGGCGATCTTGCGCAGCCGGGAACGGACGATGGAACCCATCTCCACACCGTGTTCGCGGCGCCACTGGCCCGAGGCGGTGGCGGCGATCAAATCATCGATGTCGCCCTCGAAAATATCCGGCTCAAACTTATCCAACGAGCCGCGCACGGCCACCAGCAACTGCAGCTGATCGCCCCACTTGTCGTAGCTCTCCTCCAGGCGGATCTGCGACTGCTCGGCGATCTTGCGCATGTGCTTATCTAGGATCGGCAGGTCGCGGCCCAGCCCACTAGCCAGCTTCAGCGCCTGCTCGGTCTGCTCCTGGTTGCGCAACGGCGCACCATACCAAGGGCTAGTGGTGTGCGCCTGCGAGAAGGCGCCGAGCTGGGCGGCGCGCTTGAGTTGGGCGGCCACATGCCCGCGCTGCCCCATCGAATCCAGCACCGAACGCTTCAGGCGCACCGTGGTAGCCGGGGCCGGCTCCAGCGCCGACAGGCGGGCGAGTTCCTGCATCGCCTGGTACGGCGAGCAACCCCAGCGGCTACGCACCGAATGCAACGAGGCGACATGCTCCTTTAGGGCATGACGGGTCTCGGTCAGCTTCTTGAACAGCCCGGTCAGCTGCGGCTCGGTGGCGCGCTCATTGCGCAGGATCGCGCGGATCAGGTGCCCGCGGATCGCCTCGGGGTCCTCGTTCGGTTCAAGCAGCATGCTGCCGGCGTCGAGCTTCTCGTTGAAGCGGGAGACGAACTCTTCGGCGGCCGAACGCTGCTCGGCGATCACCAGCACGCGCTTACCCTGTGCGGCGAGCAGAGCCGCGGCATTCAGTGCGGTCTGGGTGGCACCGGTGCCCGGGGCGGCGTTGATGCTCACCGATTCGCCATTGGAGATCGCGTGCAGCAGGCGGCCCTGCGACTCGTCGGCGTCGAACAGGTACAGTTCCTCGGCCGGGTCGCGCTCATCCGAGGACTTGCTCAGGGCGCTGGTGCCGGTGTGGACCTTACGGGTGGTGGAGGCGCCCGCGGCGGCAACGGGGCGCTTGGCGCGCGAGGAATCCTTCAGAAGCTCGGCGACACGGCGCAACCGGGAGCCGGAGGCGTCGGCCTCGGAATCACCACTCGGCTCGGTGGCAGCGGCCGGTTCCTCATCGTTGGCGGCCCGAATCAGCGCCTCGATCACCGGGTGTCCCTCGCCCAGAAGCGCCGGATCGGCAGGGTCGATCAGGTCGGCAAAGGTGGAAATCAGCAGGCGGTGGCCGATGACCACGCCGGGCACCTCGGCGAGCTGGTGACGCAGCGCGTCCATGCCACGCACCGGGTCGAAACGGGCGATCGAATAGGCGGCGGCGTCCACGGCCTGCACGTCGATCGTCTCGTGGTGATCGACCTCGAACTGGCGCACGAAGGCCGGGGACATCTCGGCGCGACCGACCAGCTGCAGATCGTAGTCGTCGTTATCCACGTGCTTGGTCAGCGTGATACGCCCCAACATGATGGGAGCCGACACCGGCTCGCTGCGCCCCTCATGGGTGGCCCGCCAGTTCGCGACACCGGCGGCCAGATAGCCCACGTCAATGCCGCGCTCGTCCCAGAGTTCGCCAATCTTGGCGCTCAGCGCGCGGGCGGTGCGCTTGGCCTGCGCGAACTGCTCGGCATCATGAAGCAAGGTGGAGAGCCGGGTGCGTCGCCCGGCCAGAAACTGTGCCAAACCACTGGGGTTGGCATGGGTGATGTCAATGCTGTTGGAGGTGGAGGGGGCGAAGCGCAAGGCCGTATCCACACCGGCACCCTGGCCCAGAGTTCGCACCCATGCCGCTACGCGTTCGGCGGCCTCCGGCTGGCCACTAGTCGCCACAGTTCGTCCCTTCGTCCATCATCCACTGCAGTGCGCGAAGTATCGATCCACTTCGCCTGCTACCAACCTAGTGCACCGCGGCCGCGCAACGGCTCTACGAAACACGTTTAAGCGGGCGAAGGGCGCCAGACACATGGCTTATTGTGCCGTGTCGACGCCCTTCACGCGCTACGCTGCCAGGCAGCGTGTGGAGCTTACTCCCACTCGATGGTTCCCGGCGGCTTGCTGGTCACGTCGAGCACCACGCGGTTGATCTGGTCAACCTCGTTGGTGATGCGGTTCGAAATCTTCGAGAGCAAGTCGTAGGGCAGGTGCGACCAATCCGCGGTCATGGCGTCCTCGGAGCTGACTGGGCGCAACACGACCGGGTGGCCGTAGGTGCGGCCATCGCCCTGCACACCCACCGAACGCACGTCGGCGAGCAACACAACCGGCATCTGCCAGACCTCGTTATCCAGCCCGGAGGCGGTCAGCTCGGCGCGAGCAATCGCGTCGGCCTTGCGCAGCACCTCGAGGCGCTCCTCGGTGACCTCACCGATGATGCGGATACCCAGCCCGGGGCCCGGGAAGGGCTGACGACCCACGATTTCCTCGGGCAGGCCCAGTTCGCGGCCCACTGCACGCACCTCGTCCTTGAACAGGGTGCGCAGCGGCTCGACGAGCTCGAACTGCAGGTCCTCGGGCAGGCCGCCAACATTGTGGTGGCTCTTGATGTTCGCGGTGCCCTCGCCGCCGCCGGACTCGACGATGTCTGGGTAGAGGGTGCCCTGAACCAGGAAACGTACCGGCTCCCCCTTATCGGCTTCCTGCTCGATAATGGCTGCCTCGGCGGCTTCGAAGGCGCGAATGAATTCGCGGCCGATGATCTTGCGCTTGGTCTCCGGGTCGCTCACCCCGGCCAGGGCCGAGAGGAAACGCTCGCGCTCGTCGGCCACGTACAGCTTGGCGCCGGTGGCGGCAACGAAGTCCTTCTCCACCTGCTCCACTTCGCCCTCACGCAGCAGGCCATGGTTCACGAACACACAGGTGAGGTTGTCGCCGATGGCGCGCTGCACGAGGGCTGCGGCCACGGCGGAGTCCACGCCACCGGACAGGCCGCAAATGGCCTTGCCGTCGCCCACCTGGGCACGAATGCGTTCGATCTGCTCGTCGGCGATGTTATCGGCGGTCCAGTCACCGGCCAGCCCGGCACCGTTGTAGAGGAAGTTCTCCAACACATCCTGGCCGAATTCGCAGTGCTTGACCTCCGGGTGCCACTGCACACCGTAGAGGCGCTTAGCCTCGTTGGCGAAGGCTGCCACCGGGGCGCCCTCGGTGGTGGCCAGCACGTCGAAGCCCTCCGGCGCGGCGGAGACCGAGTCGCCGTGGCTCATCCACACGGTCGGGGCCGAGGCGGCACCGGTGAGGATCGAGCGGGCCTCTCCCGCGAAGGAGGTTTCGGTGCGGCCGTATTCGCGCAGGCCGGTCTGGGCCACGGTACCGCCCAGGGCGTTAGCCATGGCCTGGAAACCGTAGCAGATGCCCAGCACGGGCACGCCTGCTTCAAACAGGTCGGCCTCGACGCGCGGGGCACCGTCGGCGTAGACGCTGGAGGGACCGCCGGAAAGAATGATGGCGGCAGGATTCTTGGCCAGGATTTCTGCGGTCGTCATGGTGTGCGGAACGATCTCCGAATACACCCGGGCCTCGCGTACGCGGCGAGCAATCAACTGCGCGTACTGGGCCCCATAATCAACGACCAGAACCGGCTTGTGTTCTGGGGTGGGAGCAGCTGTAGTCACCCAACCAGTCTACCGGCTGGCTACAGGGGGAAAAACTGCAATCCGCTGTCAGGAGCGTCACGGCCGCCGACCGCTCCCCCAGAGACAAAACCGCGCGCCTTATCCCGAGCAAAACTCGGGGTAAGACGCGCGGCGCTGGGCTGTCGGTCTGCGGCGGGGCCGCAAGAGTCAGAGCCTAGTAACGTTTGGCGGCTTTCGGGTTGGCGGCGACGTCGCGCTCCACCTCGGCATGCACCTTGCTCTCCGTGTAGAAGGAGAGGAACGGCACCACGCCTCCTAGTGCGATGGTGATGAAGCGGCTGAAGGGCCAGCGCATGAGCGACCAGAGACGGAAGTCGGCGAAGAGGTAGACCACGTACATCCAGCCGTGCACGATGAGAATCGCCAGCGACACGTTGAACCCGTCGGTGATCTCCGCCCGGTTCAGCAGGGCAATGCTGTTGGAGGTGCCGTCGAGCATCGTGCCGCCGATGAACAACTCGAGCTTCCAGAAGTACTTGACGACCATCTCGAGCACGAGCAGGAGCAGCATCACGCCGGTGGCGTAGGCCAAAACCTTGTAGAAGCCGGCCGCGGCGCGGATCTGCGCGGGGGTGCCACCGAATTTGCGGGGCGCGGTATCTGGGGTGCTACTCATCGTCCTTATCCTTCTGTGAGGTTGAATGTTCATCGGTGCCATGTGAGGCGCCGTCCTTGAAGTTCTTGGCTGCCTTTTCGGCGACGGCGTCCATTTCGCGCTGATAATCATCGCGTACGAGGCGGTACCAGAGGAAGATCGCGAAACCTGCGAAGACTACCCATTCGATCCCGTAGAACACGTTCAGCCAGTTGATCTGGGCTTCCTGCGGTTGTGGCCCGACGTAGATCGGGTCGAGGCCAGGCTGTGTCACCGGCTTGCCGTCGGCCGAAAGTTCGTGAGCGGAGATAAAACCGGAATAAAGGGGCAGATCCCAGCGATTAGCCAGCTGCGCCGAGGAGAGTGACTGCAGACTTGGCTCGCGCAGGTCGTGCTTGAGCTGCGGTCCTTCGGGTGGTAGTAGACGACCGGTGATATCGATGGTGCCGCTGGGTGCCGGCAGCGGTTCGGCGCCGCTGGGCTGCCAACCACGCACGACGGCGATTGCTTCGTCGTCCGGTGCCCCGTCGACCGCGAAGGCGCTCACGGTCCATTGGCCAAGCTTCTCGTCGTCGATCCGGTTCGTGATCGCGACCTCGGTTCCGGGCACGAAATGCCCGCTCAAGGTGACGATCTGGTCGGCCTTGTCACCAAACAACGGGACGCCAGGCTGGTAGAACTCGGTCAGTGCCACGGGCTTTTCGGTGGTCTCAGCCTTTTGCACCGGCTCCGATGAGGAGGAACCGAACTGCCACCCGGAGAGCGCGACGAACACCGTCGAGAGCAACAGGGCTCCGAGCAACGCAGCGATCCATTTGGGTTTGAAGGCAGTTTTCAGCACAGCTTAACCGTACTTCTATTCGGCGTAGAAGTTGAAATGCCTCGGGCGTGATCTAAGCGGCACCGCCAGCACATGGTGAGATTTATACGACGGGCGCCGCCCTGACCAGCAGCACGCGGCAATCGCGTGCCACCGGTCGTTTCTTCCCTCCGTGCGAAGACACTTGCCATCAGAACCAGCGGGTCGATAGCTCACTTCAGCAATTCGGCGAGTTCATCGGCGTGCGTCAATTGGGGATGGTGGCCCGCACCGGGAATCGAAATCAGCTCCAAGTGCGAATAGGAGGCTAGTTTTTCGATAGCAGCGGGAAGCAAAGGATCGCGACTCCCGGTGATGATACGAACGGGAATATCGACCCGCCCAAGCGTCTCCGTAAGAGTGGTCCGCCAGCGCGCGGAGCCAGTTAGTGCAAGTTGCGCAGCCACCCTATGAGCAGTACTCCGCCGCAGGTCGGTCACGCTTGATTCGAGCAGGGTTGAACTAGCAACTGAACCTGTCAGATGGTGCGACAACCGCGCAGAATCCATCCCCCGTAGAAGTCCGGCTACAAGTTGCCGTACCTGAAGTAGCCGGCTCGTCGGCGCTTGAAGAAAGAACGGAGCGATCAAGGTGAGGGACTTGACCTGATCCGGGCATTGATTAGTCGCGAGCACGGCGGCGGCCGCGCCTAGGGAATGACCAACCAAGTCCACGGGTTCCCCGTCCAGTAAGGCAGGTAACCATCGTTCCCAGTCACGAACTCCGACACCGCCACTGAGACCTAGACCTGGCAAGTCGACAGCGCGCCCTCCAATCGATTCGGCGACACCGGCCCACGTATCCGCATTGACTGGGAGTCCTGGAAGAATCAACTTTCTCGCTAGCGGGACACCCACTTCGAAGGTCCGCGCACCGGCGATGTCGACAAAACGGCGCGGGCCGGTATTGGCAGCACCAAAGCGGTGAGCCACTAGGTACTGTACCCAGCGACGGAGCGCAAGGTCGACATCCGGCATGCGCAGTCCGTGGCGCTTGGCTGCCGCGATCGCAGGACCCGTCGGGTAACGATCAGAGGACATGAACGAGAGTGTCTCCGGATCAGCCTTCGTCACCGCCGACGGGAGGCGCTTGATCAAGCTGACCGGCAGCTGAAGCCGAGGGATTTTAGCCCCCATATGATGACCCGCGCGTGTCAACAGCTCGGCCAGCGGTGGGGTGTTGTCGTCGAGAACCCAGAATGATTGCCCCACCGCTTCCGGATCGACCGCAATGGCCGCCATGAACGATGCCAGGTAGTCGACCGTGACAACAGGCAAGAAGGTCGCTCGGCCTCCCGGAAGCGCGGTGGCCGTGCCCTTCCAGATCTGCTCGATCGTGCTAGGCAGGCCGACGTATTGGTCGGAAGCCCCGGTGACGCTATCACCAATCACGGCGGAAGGATTCACGATACTCCACGGGAGCCCTCGCTCCTGAGCGAGCTTCTGGAAGATCGCGTCGGATTCCATCTTCGACGCTTCGTAGGCGCCAAGCATTGCATAGGTTCTGGCACGATAGTCTTCCGGCCATGGAATGCGGTTAGGGTCCTGACCTCCAACGCGATAACCCGAGACATGCAGTACGCGGGTTAGTTCGGGCAAGTGACCTGCGAAGCGGATGACGTGTTCGACGATGCCCACATTGGTTTCGCGAGCTTCCTGCTCCGTCATTCCAAAGCGATAGGAGCCGGCGCAATTGTGAATCTCGGTCACATGACCGAAGGCTTCTGGCCCGCCGGCGAAGATTTCCCTAGCATTGAAATCAACGATCGTCGTGCTGACGCCACCGGCGTGCCCCTGCTCTTCCATCCACGTCATGACGCGCTCTGCGGCCGCGGCGCTTCTCACGGCGGCCGTGACGCCAGCACCGGCCTTGGCCAAGCTGAGCATAAGGTGCCGTCCAATGAGTCCCGAAGCACCGAAGACTAGGGCGTGACGGGGAGCACCATGCGGAGTCATCGCGCGCCTCCGGTAGCAGCACAGCGCTGCTCGATAAGGCCCGCCACTGAATCCGCGGCGGCCACTAACGGCTGGGTGTCCTGCAGGGCCCGAGCAACAATGACAGCCCCCTCGGTCATTGACACAATCACGGTGGCCAGGGAGCGCGCTTCCCCACGGCTCACGCCATTTGCCTCAAGTAGTGCGGCTGTCGGCTCAATCCACGACTCGAATGCCCGCGCGCAGGCTTGCCGCAATCTCTCGCTATCGGCGCCCATCTCCAAGGTGACCACGGAGACAGGGCACCCCAACTGAAATCCGCTCTCGCTGACGATCGTTGCCAAAGTGTCGATAGCCATCCGTACCGCTTCGGCCGCACTGCCTGCAGCATCGGCTGCCTGCTTGATGAGTTCCTCGAACTGGCGCGAGGCCAGCTCGACCGCGGCGACCCCGAGCCCCTCCTTGCCATCGGGGAAATGGAAGTACACCGATCCACGGGGCGCGGCCGCACGTTCAATGACGGCGTTGAGTCCCGATCCGCTGTATCCCTGGATCTGGATAAGTTCGAGCATGGTCTCAGTGAGACGGGCCTTCGTCAGGTCGCCTTTGGAAGTCATGCTTAAAAAATAGACCAGTCTACATATTTTTACAACTCGGAGTACCCTGAGCACCACCCCTTCGAATGCTGCGCAACAAGCGGAACCACGGTGTCACCAGTTTCCCCGGCCCGAGGATTGCCAAGCTCCGGTCCGTCAGTGTCCTCATTCGCAGGAATCGAGCCTCGACGAATCGAGCACATGGACTTTATTACATACGGGAACGTATGCGTGGCTAGTCGACGCTCGCACGTTGAGCGCACCGTATTTCATGGCAAGCAGGGAAAAGCAAAACCCACCATCCAAGCCCCGGGAAGGGATTCGAATGGTGGGTTTCGCTAAGTACGCGCGGTACGTCGTTGGCGGCTAGTAGCGATCTGCCTCGTAGGGCGAGAGCACCACGTCGACCTGCTGGAATTCCTTCAGCGTCGAGTAGCCGGTGGTGGCCATGGAACGGCGCAAGGCACCGACCAGGTTCGAGGTGCCGTCGGTGTGACGCGATGGGCCGTAGAGCACTTCCTCGAGTGGGGCCACGGTGCCCACCCGGGCGTGGTCGCCACGCGGGCTGGACTCGTGAACGGCTTCCATCCCCCAGTGCCAGCCGGCACCCGGTGCTTCTTCGGCACGTGCCAAGGCGCTGCCGAGCATCACGGCGTCGGCGCCCATGGCCAGAGCCTTGACGATGTCGCCGGAGGAGCCGAGGCCGCCGTCGGCTATGACGTGCACGTAGCGTCCGTCGGACTCGACCATGTAGTCGCGGCGGGCCGCGGCCACATCGGCGATGGCGGTGGCCATCGGGGCGTGGATGCCCAGGGTGCGGCGGGTGGTCGAGCTAGCGCCGCCGCCGAAGCCCACGAGCACGCCGGCGGCACCGGTGCGCATCAGATGCATGGCCGGGGTGTAGCCGGCCGCGCCTCCGACGATGACCGGGACGTCGAGTTCGTAGATGAAACGCTTGAGGTTCAGCGGCTCAACGGTCTGCGAGACATGCTCGGCCGAAACGGTGGTGCCGCGAATGACGAAGATGTCCACGCCGGCGTCGATCACCGACTGGTAATGCTCCTGGGTGCGCTGCGGGGTGAGCGAACCGGCCACAACCACGCCGGCCTCGCGAATTTCGGCCAGACGGGCGCCGATGAGCTCGGGCTGGATCGGTGTGGCGTAGAGTTCCTGCAGCTTGGCGGTGATCGTCGGATTGCTGCGCTGGGCGGACTCCTCGCGCAGGGCGGCGATTTCGCGTAGCACCGACTCCGGGTCCTCGTAGCGGGTCCAGAGGCCCTCGAGGTTCAGCACGCCCAGGCCGCCGAGCTTGCCCAGGGCGATGGCGGTGGCCGGGGAGGTCACCGAGTCCATCGGGGCGCCGAGGATCGGGGTATCGAACTTGAAGGCGTCGATCTGCCAAGACACCGAGACGTCCTTCGGGTCGCGGGTGCGGCGGTTCGGGACGACCGCCACGTCGTCAAGGGAGTATGCCTGGGTGGCGCGCTTGCCGCGGCCGATCTCAATCTCGTTAGTCACCACACTAGGTTATCAAGTTCGCGGCCAGCCCCTGGGCGCATTGCTCGAGGTTGCGGGCGGCCTGCCCTTCCGCGTCGGCGATACGTTGCAGGCTATGCCCGGCGGCGGTGAATGCCTCGGCCCGCGACTCCGGGTCGATCTGAGCGGAGAATTGGCCGATCAGCTCTTCCCATTGCTCACCGAGGCGCTGGTAGGCGGCCGCGTGTTCGGCGAGGTCTTCGAGACCGGGCAGCGCGGCGGCTTCGTCGAGGAACTCCGCGTAGAGACCACGCAGACCTTCGGGGCCGGCCAGCCGGGTCTCGGTGAAGGCAGCACAGAACTCGTCGAAGACGGTATTGATGCGTTCTTCGGTGGTCAGCAGGGCGTTGAAGCCGCGCGGTGAGTCGGTGTCGGCGAACTTCTCCGCCAGCCAACGCATGCCGGCGATGCCATAGTGGCGCGCCAGGTGTGGCGGAACAGAACGCGACTCGCGGTGGCCCAGCAGGTAGCCGGTGGTCGCTTCGATGGACTGCAGAATATTGCCACGAAGCGTCTCCAGTTCCGGTCCGCGTGTGGTTGGCACCCAGGCCTGCCAATGCTTATCGCGTTTGCGTGAGGCACGAGCGGTGGCTAGGTCTTCGGGGGTGATCGGTGCCAGCGAGCCGGAGCCGTCGTCGATGAGCAGAAACTGCTCGTGCTCCCCCACCACGGCCACGTCGATGGTGTCCTGCGGGTCGATCCCGTCGTCGGCCACCCAGGGCAGGGCGTGGACGGCGACGCGCACCACGACCGCCCGGCCGGCGTCCAGTCCGGCGTCCAGGTAGTCCGCGGCGCGTTCCGGTGAGTTGGTGGTGCGCTCGTTGATGGTGGCGCCGCAGCGTGCCAACAGGGTGGCGGTGAAGGGTTCGCCGTGCGAGCGGGTCATGAGCGTGGCGCTGGGCTCGTCCTCGTCGAGGTGGGTGAAGGCAGTGAAACCGATGCCTCCGGCCAGCCCGGCGAGTAGTTCTTGGCTCAGCGGCTGCCCGGTGAGTGGGTGGGTGACCCCGGCCTGGGTCAAAACACGCTGCCAGAGAGCGGCGTCGTACTGCACCACATGTTCGGGCGCCGGATACTCGGGAAGTTCCTCTTCCTCGATGGCCGGTGCCGCAGACTGCGGGGTGGGCTTGGGTTTGGCCGTAGACTTGGCGCCGGTGCCGGGCTTGGTGCCGGTGCGGGCGGCCGCGGCGCGCACAGCTTTCGGGCTTTCGGGTTTGCCGTCGAGAATATTCTTGCGTGCGGTGGTGTAGCTTTCACCGGTGCGCTCCATGCGGGCACGCACCTGCTTCTTGATGTTTTTCGGTTGGGCCACGACCCGTCCTTCCCTCACGCCGGTGCCCGCGGGTGGTTGCGCCACGGGCGCGGTCCGCGTGGTGGTGAACGCCGTGGGGCGTGGGCGGACCGAGGCACCATTCTACGTGGCATGAGGGCCGGGACGGCATCGGGGCGTTAGGCGGCGAGGTCGTCCCAGTAGGTGTTGCGGCGCGGCTTTTGTTCCGAGTCCAGATGCGGTGGCAGGATCACCCACGGCAGCCCGTCGCGGAAGATCAGTTTGATGCGGCCGGAGTCGTAGTCGAGGTGATGGCCCAGACAGCCGGGCCCGAGGTTGCTCAGGCAGGTGCGCCCGCCCTTATGCCATGGGTCGATGTGGTGAAATTCCAGGCGTTCGGGTGGTTCGGTGCAGCCCGGCACGAGGCAGCCACGGTCGCGGGCGAGCACCGCCCGTTTGAGTTTGTCCGGGACGATGCGTTGGGATCGCCCGTAGTCCAGTAGTTCGCCGCGTCCGTTGAAGATCGCTGGGAGCAAGTTGGCATCGCAGAGGAGTTGGCGAAGTTGACCGGGCGGCAGCTTGGCCCCGTGTGCGGTGCGGGCATCGCCGGCGGCGAGGTCGCGTAAATCCTCGATGCGTAGGTGCACGATGACTTCCGGACGTATCGCCGGGTAGTTGGCGCCTGAGTCGCTCGGGAGCAGTAGGCGGGGCGTCTGGCTCGTGATTGTCGGTTGTCGACTGGTCAGTGTCTGCGCGTCGCCGGTTGCCCGTTGGCTTCGGAGGTCGAAGGTCAGCAACGCGAGCAGGGCGTTCAAGCCGCGTTCGGCCACGGTGGCCTCGGCTGCCGGTTCGTCCTCCCAACGTTGTGCCTCGGCTCCCTCGGGCAGGAAATCGGGCGTGGCCGCGTCGGCGGCCGTGGGATCGGTGCCCGCTTCGGCGCCGGGATTGGGGTTGCGGCGGGCCGCTTGGCCGGCCTTGGTCCGCGGGTTATTGGCGTGGGCGAGGAAGGATTCGAGCCGCTCGGCCTCGAGGGTGCTGACGCGTAGCAGGTACTCGCGAGTTAGGGTGCTGCGTTCGGGGAGCCGGAAGAGCCCGCGACGGAGTGCAACCGGATCGCTGGTCTCCGGGTCCTCGGCCGCGGTGGCGACCAACTCGTTGATGTGCCGGCGCGCCTCGGGGACGCTGGTGGCGGTGCTGAGCACTTGCGCGGCATGTTCCTCGATGGCCCGGCCGTCGTGATGCCGCAGGGTGGGTGCCGTGGTTTCGCCGTCGAAGCTGGTATCAGGCGGTTCGTGCTTGGCGATTTTGGCGCTGGTTTCCAGTACGGGTTCGGGGTTTTGCTGTGGGTCGGCAAAGAGCGCGGCCAAGTGTGTGAAGCGTGGGGGCAGTGAGGTGCCGGTAGCATCGCGGCGGGCAATGAGGTCTGCGGCGTCGGCGACCCGGCGGCGGGCGGAGGCCAGGGGTATGCCCACCCAGCTGGCCAGCAGTTGGGCCGGTGTGCCGAAGAGCGGACGGCCGGTGCAGAATGTGGCCGGGGTGTTGATGTCCGGTGGGTTCTGGCGCAGGGTGTCGAATTCCTCGGCCTGCATCAGGTGGGCGTTGCTGGCCGCGAGCCGGTCGGCGGCGAGGATGCGTAGCCGGGTGCTTTCATGCCCTAGGGACTCGGCCATGCTGGCCAATTCGAGAGCCAGCCGCGGATCCTCGCAGGCGGCCATGTCTTCGCGCAGTTGGTGCAGGAAGGCGATGCCCAGCTCCCCCAGCGCGCGTAGTTGGGTCCCGTCGCGCGCGGGCGTGCTCTGCCCCGGTACCGGGTCGAGAAGCTCGCGCAGGATGTCGACTCGCTGCGCTGGGGCCGTGTAATTCATGGGCCCAGCATCACCCCGTGCGGCACGGAGGCTGCGCGGCCGGAGTCGAACTGTGGATAAGACGTCGGTGGCAGGCGCGGTGAGGGTGGTTAACGCAGAACTCCCCGCCGGCCCTGCGCGGTGCCGGGCACCGGGCGGGGAAAGCGGGGAGTTCTGCTGAGGTGTTCGTCCGAGGTGAGGCCGAGGACTAGCGGCGGTAGTTCGGGGCCTCGACGGTCATCATGATGTCGTGCGGGTGCGATTCCTTCAGGCCGGCGGCGGTGATACGCACGAACTTGCCGCGTTCCTTCAGCGCCGGGATGGTCGGTCCGCCCACGTAGAACATGGTCTGGCGCAGGCCGCCGACCAGCTGGTGCACCACGGCCGAGAGCGGGCCGCGGTACGGCACCTGACCCTCGATGCCTTCGGGGATGAGCTTCTCGTTGGTGGGCACGTCGGCCTGGAAGTAACGGTCCTTGGAGTAGGAGGTGTTCTTCCCGCGGGTCTGCATGGCGCCCAGCGAGCCCATGCCGCGGTAGGTTTTGAACTGCTTGCCGTTCATGAAGACCAGGTCGCCCGGGGCTTCGGCGGTGCCGGCGAGCAGCGAGCCGAGCATCACCGAGTCGGCGCCGGCGACCAAGGCCTTGCCGATGTCACCGGAGTGCTGCAGGCCACCGTCGGCGATCAGCGGCACGCCGGCCGGGATGGCGGCCTTGGCGGATTCGTAGATGGCGGTGACCTGCGGGACGCCGACACCGGCGACCACGCGGGTGGTGCAGATGGAGCCCGGGCCCACGCCGACCTTGATGGCGTCTGCACCGGCGTCGACCAACGCCTGGGCGCCCTCGCGGGTGGCGGCCTGGCCGCCGATGACGTCCACGTGGGCGGCGGCCGGATCGGCCTTGAGCTTGGCGATCATCTCCAGCACACCCTTGGAGTGGCCGTTGGCGGTGTCCACGACCAGTGCGTCCACACCGGCGTCGATCAGGGTCATGGCGCGCTCGTAGCCTTCGCCGAAGAAGCCGACGGCGGCGGCCACGCGCAGGCGGCCGTCCTCATCCTTGGTGGCCAGCGGGTACTGCTCGGCCTTGTCGAAGTCCTTGACGGTGATCAGACCGGTCAGTCGGCCCTCGCCGTCCACCAACGGCAGCTTCTCGATGCGGTGCTTGCTCAGCAGCTCGATGACCTTCTCGCGGGCCACGCCCTCGGTGGCGGTGACCAGCGGCATGCCGGTCATCACCTCGTAGACCTTGGTGGTCAGGTAGTTTTCGCGCGGCACGAAGCGGGTGTCGCGGTTGGTGATGATGCCGAGCAGCTTGCGGTTCTCGTCGACCACCGGCAGACCCGAGACGCGGTACTGGGCGCAGAGCTCATCCCATTCGGCCAGGGTGGCGCCCGGGGCGACGGTGACCGGATCGGAAATCATGCCCGATTCGCTGCGCTTGACCTGGTCCACCTGCTTGGCCTGGTTCTCGATGGACAGGTTGCGGTGGATCACGCCGATGCCGCCCTGGCGGGCCAGTGCGATGGCCATGCCGGCCTCGGTGACGGTGTCCATGGCGGCCGAGGAGATCGGCACCTGAATGTTGATGCGCTTGGTGAAGCGGGTGGTGGTGTCCGCATCCGAGGGGATCACGTCCGTGGGACCGGGCAACAGAAGCACGTCGTCGTAGGTCAGTCCTTCGAGGGCAAAGGGGTTGAACTCAGTCACGGGTGGTGAACCTTTCAAAGCGGGTAGCGGAGGTTGCTTCAATGGTAGAGGTATTTGCGCTTTCCCACGATGCCGCACCGAGCGGGTGTGGCGAAGCTAACGTCGTGCGTCCGCGGCCTTGGCCAACGCCTGCCGGTAACCGCGGGCGATCGGCTCGGCGGCGCTCTTGATAAAGGTGCGCGAAAGGTGCTCATTGTCGATGTACACAAGCACGTTGCCGATCACCGCCTTGCAGGTCCCCTCCGGGCAGAGCAGCTCGGAGAAGTCCAACGGAACCAAACGTCCGGGAAGCTCACGATCCCAGGTGACCGTGTGCAGCGGGTTGAGCTCGGCCAGCTTCTCGCTACGTGGTGCATCGCAGCTGGCGATGTCCTTTTTGTTCTTTTCCACGCAGTCCGGGATCCGGACGTTGTAGCGCGGGGTATCGCGCAGCGCCACCACGGTGGCCCCGTATTCCAGCAGTGGCTCGATCACCTCACGGTAGCCACTGACGATATGTTCACGCTCGGCGGCGGTACGCCCGAATTCGTCGGGTTCCGGCTCGGTGCGGGTGCCCACGGTGATCACTTCCCGCGGCTTACGCTCGGCCAGATACTCGGAGGCGGCGACTTGGAAGTTGGCGCAGGATTCGGATTCGGCCGCATCTTCCGGGGAACCGAAGCGGCAGCCTGGGTGGTGGAGTACCACCCAGCTCTTGCCCTCGGCCTCGATGGCCGCGGTGAGCGCCACGGAAAAATGCTGTAGGTGGGAATCGCCGACGAGCACCACGTCGGCGGTGCGCGTGGCATCCGGCGACTGGCGGCATTCGGCCAGCCGCGAGTCTTCCGGGGAGGGCCCGCGCTCGCAGGCCACCCCCGGGCTCTGCCACTGGTCATCCAGTTCGGTGCCCAGCGGCAGCGTCAACGCGGTGCGTTCGGGCTGCCAATCAGCGGAGGCGGCGGCCCCGGGGTTATCGGTGATCGGCGACTGCGAGGCGGCGATTGCGGCACGGTGATCCAACGACTGCTGCCACGCGGCCAGCGGGACGGCGGCCAAGAGTACGGCCAGTCCGGCGGCGATGACCTGACGCCCCACCGGGCGCCAAGAGAAGTTCCCGCCGGCCTGTTCGCTGAAGCTTCGCACCGGCTGCTCGACATAGCGGGTGCTCACCCAGGACAACCCGATGGCGGCCAGAATGATCGCCAATCCGGAGAAGGCGCCGAGCTGCGGCACCCCGAGCAGTTCGAGGGTGATCACCAACAACGGCCAGTGCCAGAGGTACATTCCGTAGGACAGGTCGCCGAGGCGGACCAGCGGCCCAAAGGACAGCAGGTAGGCCGGGTTGCGTTTCTCCGCGGCGGCCGGGGCGATGATCAACGCGGCGGCGGCCAGCGTCGGCACCAGGGCTAGGTAGCCCGGGAAGCGGCCCTGCACATCCAGCCAGGCACCGCAGCTAACCAGCACGGCCAGCCCGGCCCAACCGGCATAGCGGCGCAGTACCTCGGGAAGTTTTTGGAGTAGCGGGAGCGCAATGGCCAGCAGCGAGCCGAGGGCGAATTCCCAGAGCCGGGTGCCGGTGTGGAAGTAGGCCAGCTGCTGATCGGCGTTGGTGAGCCGGATGGAGAAACTCAGCGAGGCGAGGAAGACCGCCCCGAATACTGCCCCGGCGATGAACGACAGCGGGATCTTGCGGGCGGTGAGCTTCCAGAGCAGCACGGCCAGGCCGATGAGCAGCGGCCAGAGAATGAAGATTTGGCCTTGGACGGAGAGCGACCAGAAGTGTTGCAGCGGGGAGGCCGAGAGGTTGTTGAAGGCGTAGTAGTCCACGCTGGTGTCGGCCAGGAACCAGTTTTGCCGGTAGAGCAGGCTGGCGCGACCCTGGTCGATGATATCGGGCCAGCGTTGGCTCGGTAGCAGCCACCAGCTGGCCGCGGCGGTCAGCGCGATCACCAGGGCTGCCTGCGGGATCAGCCGGCCGAAGCGGCGGGCCCAGTGGGCTGGCAGGTTCAGCCGTTGCCCACGCTGTGCGGTGCGCAGCAGCGAACCGGTGAGGAAGAAGGCAGAGAGCATCAAGAAGACGTCGACCCCGCCGGAAACGCGGGAGAACCAGATGTGGTAGCACATGACCAACAGCACGGCGAGGGCACGCAGGCCCTGCACATCGCTACGGTGTGCGGAAGCTACGGGCCGGGTCGGCGTCGAGGTGCTCGGCTCTCTCACGTTGTGGCTTTCTGGCAGGCGGCGGGTGTGCGGTACGCCTCCCCATGAGGCGATCCAACCCACAAGTTTACCAATTCGTGATCTTTGGCGGAAAACAACGGCGGCAAGCCCGCGATGACGTGGTGCATCGCCGACTTGCCGCCGTTAATTGGATTTATGACCGGCCGGTCACGACCGCCTAGTGGGCGTGGCCGTGGCCTTCCTCAGCGTTCTCCTCCGGCTTTTCGGCCACGAGGGTTTCGGTGGTCAGCACGAGCGCCGCGATGGAGGCGGCGTTGCGCAGAGCCGAACGGGTGACCTTGACCGGGTCGATGACGCCTGCGTGCAGCAGGTTCTCGTACTGGCCGCTGCGGGCGTTGAAGCCCTCGTTGGCGGGCAGTTCGGCCACCTTGGAGGCCACCACGGCGCCGTCGAAACCGGCGTTGGAGGCGATCCAGAACAGCGGCTGCACCAGGGCGCGGCGCACAATGGCCACACCCGCGGCGACGTCGCCTTCCAGGCCGGCCACCGAGGCGTCGGTGTCCAGTGCCTTCAGGGCGTCGACCAGGGCGGTACCGCCACCGGCGACGATGCCCTCTTCGAGGGCGGCGCGGGTGGAAGCCACGGCGTCCTCGATGCGGTGCTTACGCTCCTTGAGCTCCACCTCGGTGGAGGCGCCAACCTTGATCACGCCGATGCCGCCGGCCAGCTTGGCCAGACGCTCGGAGAGCTTCTCGCGGTCCCACTCCGAGTCGGTGCGGTTCAGCTCTGCCTTCAGCTGGGCGACGCGGTCGTTGACATCTTCCTCGGTTCCGGCACCATCGACGATGGTGGTCGAATCCTTGGTGATGGTCACGCGGCGGGCCGAGCCGAGCACCTCGGTGCCGACCTGATCCAGCTGCAGGCCGAGCTCCGAGGAGACAACCTGGGCGCCGGTGAGGATCGCGATGTCCTGCATCATGGCCTTGCGGCGGTCGCCGAAGCCCGGAGCCTTCACGGCTGCCACGTTCAGCAGGCCGCGCAGCTTGTTGACCACCAGGGTGGACAGGGCTTCGCCCTCGACGTCCTCGGCGATGATCAGCAGCGGCTTCTTGGTTTCGAGCACCTTTTCCAGCAGCGGCAGGAATTCTGCCACGGTACCGATCTTGCCCGGGTTGATCAGGATCAGTGCGTCTTCGAGGACGACTTCCTGACGCTCGACGTCGGTGACGAACTGCGGGGAGAGGTAGCCCTTGTCGAACTGCATACCCTCGGTGACCACGAGCTCGGTGGCGGTGGTGGAGGATTCCTCGATGGTGATCACACCGTCGGTGCCCACGGTCTTGAAGGCCTCGGCGAGCAGGTCACCGATTTCCTCGGACTGTGCGGAGATGGCGGCCACGTTGGCCACCTTGTCCTCCACGGCCACGGCGTTGGCGGCCAGTGCCTGGGAGACGACCTCGGTGGCCAGCTCGATGCCCTTGCGGATCTCGCCCGGGGCCGCACCGGCGGCCACGTTCTTCAGACCCTCGCGGACCAGCGCCTGGGCCAGCACGGTGGCGGTGGTGGTGCCGTCGCCGGCGACGTCGTTGGTCTTGGTGGCGACCTCCTTGGCCAGCTGCGCGCCAAGGTTCTCGTAGGGATCTTCGAGATCGATATCGCGGGCGATGGTCACGCCGTCGTTGGTGATGGTCGGGGCGCCCCAGGTCTTGGCGAGCACCACGTTACGGCCGCGTGGGCCGAGGGTGACCTTCACGGTGTTTGCGAGCTTGTCGATGCCCGCTTCGAGGGCGCGGCGCGCTTCCTCGTTGAATGCTAGCTGCTTAGCCATGCATTGACTCCTGAATGCTAGAGGTCCTAAACGACGCCAAGCCCCGCACCGCGTTGAAGGGTGCGGATCGCGGGGCTTGGTCGGTTTATGTGGGGTGCGTCGTTACTTAACGACGACGGCCAGCACGTCGCGAGCCGAGAGCACCAGGTACTCCTCGGCGCCGACCTTGACCTCGGTGCCACCGTACTTGGAGTAGAGCACAACGTCGCCCTCGGCTACGTCCAGCGGAACGCGGTTGCCGTTGTCGTCGACGCGACCCGGGCCCACGGCCACAACGGTGCCCTCCTGCGGCTTCTCCTTGGCGGAGTCCGGGATCACGAGGCCCGATGCAGTGGTGGTGACGGCTTCGACCTGCTTGATGACAATGCGGTCTTCGAGCGGCTTGATGGAGACGGACACGGTCTCTCCTTTTCGTGTATGAACCAATGGTTGTAGGGAAAGCGCCCTATGGCATTGGACCAACCGTCGTCGCGGTGCCAGTTGGCGGTATCCAGTCAGGCGGTGTGCGCGCATTTGCATGCGCGGCACCTATGGATGACTTTAGGCCGAGCATTAGCACTCGGTCAAGGTGAGTGCTAATGCTCGGCCCGTGTCGTGTCCGGCGAGCGCCGCGGCTACCGAAGGCCGCGGCCGAGTGGAGGCGCTAGCGACGTGCGGAATCCGCCGGTTCGTCGATATCCGCCGGGGAGCTCAGGTCCATCGCGGAGAGCGTAACCATCTTGGACTTGGTCACCAGGCGGTGGCCGATCCACAGAGCCAGGAAGACCGGCAGGCCGATGTAGGCGGAGAGCACCTCGAGGCCGCGGCCGGCCAGTACGGCCTCGTAGTTCTGACCGGCGATGACGATCAGCAGCATCGCGAAGGCCACCAGTGGGCCGAGCGGGAAGAACGACGCCTTGTAGGGCAGGTCGCGCACATCGCCGCCCTGGGCAATATAGCCGCGACGGAAGCGATAGTGCGAGATCGCGATACCGACCCAGACGATGAAGCCACAGAGACCCGAGACATTCAGTAGCCAGGCGTAGGCGGCACCCTGACCGACCAGTGCGGTGAGGAAGCCGAAGAGTCCCACGGCTGCGGTCGCCATCAGCGCGGTCATCGGCACGCCGCGACCGTTGAGCTTGCCAAAGACCTTCGGGGCCTTGCCATCCAGCGCCATCGAGTAGAGCATGCGGGTGGAGGCGTAGAGCCCGGAGTTACCGGCCGAGAGGATCGCGGTGAGGATCACGGCGTTCATCAAGGCGGCCGCGAAGGCGATGCCGGCGTTCTCGAAGACCAGGGTGAATGGCGAGGAAGCGACGTCGGTTTCGCCACTGGCCAGCAGGCTCGGGTCGGTGAGCGGTACCAAGCAGCCGATGACGAAGATGGCGCCGATGTAGAAGATCATGATGCGCCAGAACACCTTGCGGATGGCCTTGGGTACTTCACGGCGTGGGTTCTTCGCCTCGCCGGCGGCCACGCCAACCAGTTCGGTGCCCTGGAAGGAGAAGCCGGCGATCATGAACACGGAGATGATCGAGAGCCAGCCACCGTGGAAGACATCTTTGGCGTCGCGCCAGTTGCCCAGCGGGTCGCTGTGCCCGCCGATGATGCCGAAGATCATCAGCGTGCCGGCCACGAGGAAGACCACCACGGTGACGACCTTGATCATGGCGAGCCAGAATTCACCTTCGCCGAAGGCCTTGGCCGAGAGGGCGTTCAGCCCGGTCAGCAGGGCGAGGAAGACACCGGCCCAGACCCATCCAGGAACCTGCGGCAGCCAGAAGTCCATCACGATGCCTGCGGCCACCAGTTCGGCCGCCACGGTGATTGCCCAGTTAAACCAGTAGTTCCATCCGATCGCGAACCCGAAGGAGGGCGAGACGAAGCGGGTGGCGAAGGTTTGGAAGGAGCCGGCCACCGGAATCTTGGCGGTCATCTCCCCCAGCGACTGCATCAGCAGGAAGACCATGAGGCCGACCGCGGCGAAGGCAACCAGTGCACCGCCGGGACCGGCGGCGGCAATGCTGCCACCCGAGGCCACAAAGAGGCCGGTGCCGATGGAACCGCCAATGGCGATCATTTGCAGGTGACGGCTGCTGAGCCCTCGCTTGAGTTCGGTGGCCCCTGCCGGCCGTGGGCGCGTCGTTGCGCTCGGGTTCGCGTCCGGCGATTGCTCGGCCGACGCGTGGTCCTGATCCAGAATTACTTTGCTCACGGTGATATGGAACACCAAAGCGAGGGGCTCCTGCGACTTGAATCACAGGGGTGACAGCAAGGCGCAACGGGCCCTATGGCCCGACGGCGGCACGGCGGGCGAAGTGTGATTCGGAGCGACGGCGCACGATACAGCCAGGGACTGGCCGCTCCGTTCAGTCCGATACATCGATCATGAGTTGTGACGCATTTACTAATGCTTGCCCAAGTGGAGCATTAGCGATGCTTACTCTGACTTTTCACATATTTCACCTATTCAAGAAGCGTTTCAGAAGTAGCCGCGTGGATTCGCTGATGCTTTTGGGCCATGGAACACCATAAATCGGCAGCGACACAATCGCGTAATATTTCGCGGCGCTCTCGGCCCCGTGACTCCGATAGGCTGGAAACATGGCCCAGGCTTCCAACGACCCCACGCTCAAAGACCAGTTCGCCGCCCTGCTCAGCCCAGCCGGGTGGGAGTTGCTAGCGACCATTGACCCTTCTTCGGTGGGGTCCAAGGATGCGGCCTGGACCGTCAATGAGAAGCTCCGCAAGGCCGGACATGACCCCGACGTGGTGCGTGCGGTGCTCGCCCAGGCGCAGCTGCGGTACAGGGCGCGCGTGAAGTTCGGACCCTTCGCCGATTCCCTGATCTTCACCCCCGCGGGACTGGAGCAGTCCACACGGCTGACCATCGCGGGCCTTCATGCCCGCCGCTTCACCGAGGCCGGAGCCCAGCATGTAGCCGATCTAGGATGCGGCATCGGGGCAGACTCCATTGCGCTGGCCAGCGCCGGGCTCGAAGTCACCGCCGTGGAACTCGATGAAACCACCGCAGCCGCGGCCACCCTCAACCTCATGCCCTTCGAGAACGCGCGCGTAGTGCATTCGCGCGCCGAAGATGTGAACTTGGAAGGAATCGACGGCGTCTGGCTTGACCCGGCCCGACGCGAGGAGCACCGCGGCTCCACGCGGCGCCTCTTCGACCCCGAAGCCTTCTCCCCTCCCCTGTCCTTCGTCGAGAAGCTAGTGGATGACGGCTACAAGGTGGCGGTCAAACTCGGTCCAGGACTCCCCCACGAAGCCATCCCTGAGGGTGCCGAAGCGCAGTGGATCTCCGATCACGGCTCGGTGATCGAAGTGTGTCTGTTCTTCGGGCCACTCCGCCGCTCAGAGGTCTCCCGCGCCGCACTAGTGATCGACAGCGAGGGTGCGCACGAACTGACCAGCGAACATCCGGCATCCGCCGATGCGCCGGCACCGGTTGGCGCCTTGGGTGAGTACATCTACGAGCCAAATGGCGCCGTAATCCGTTCCCACCTGATCGGTACACTTCTTGATCAAGTCGGCGGACGGCTGTTAGACGAGCACATCGCTTACTTCACCCACGATCAGGCGTTGGCCACACCTTTCGCGCGCGGCTATAAGGTCAAGGCCGTACACGACTACAACGTGAAGAAGCTACGTACCTGGGTGCGCACCCAAGGCATTGGGACGCTGGAAATCAAGAAGCGCGGCGTGGATGTCACGCCCGAAGAGTTGCGTAAGCTTCTTTTGGCCGGTGCCCCGAAATCGGCTAAGGGCACGGCGACCCTGATCCTTGCCCGTATTGGCGATCGTCGGGTGGCAATCGAGGCCGAAGCCCTCTAGTGTGCTATCTCTCCGACGCATATGTCGTCACTTTTAGGCCAAGGTGCCGAAGAGAAAACTAAACTAGTCACAGATCGTCCCCGCATGGCCCCGAGAACGGGTCGTGATCAGAGCCCCAGGAGCACCGTGCAAAAAATCGAGTTCGCCGACTCGGCGCAATCCACCATCGGTGTGGAATGGGAAATCGCGCTGGTTGACCGCGACGGCGCAGACCTGTGTTCCATCGCCGAAGAGGTGCTGAACCGCCTGAAGCGGCAGGCCGGCCTGGAACTCGATCAGGAACACCCGACCATCAAGCCCGAGTTGCTGATGAACACGGTGGAGATCGTCACCGGTGTGCACAACACGGTGACCCAAGCCAGTAGCGAGCTACGCGAGAACGTGCGGCTACTTATTGAAACCACCGCTCCGCTCGGCGTTGACCTTTATTCGGCCGGCTCTCACCCTTTTGCTGCTCCTACCTCGCAGCCGGTGACCGACAAAGACCGCTACGCCAAGCTCATCGACCGCACCCAATGGTGGGGACGGCAGATGGTGATCTATGGCGTACACGTCCACGTGGGACTCGACTCGCGCGAAAAGGCTCTGCCGATTACCGATGGGCTGATCAATTACCAGCCGCACTTTCAGGCACTCAGTGCTTCAAGCCCCTACTGGGGTGGCGAAGACACCGGCTACGCCTCGCAGCGCGCCCTGATGTTCCAACAGTTGCCTGCCGCTGGCATCCCCGTACACTTCAACTCTTGGTCCGAGTACGAGGCCTACGTGGCCGACATGACGTACACCGGGGTCATCGACGACGTTTCGGAGATCCGCTGGGACGTGCGCCCGGTCCCCCGCCTGGGCACCGTGGA
This sequence comes from Glutamicibacter sp. PS, assembly GCA_031317595.1. Taxonomy (GTDB): domain Bacteria; phylum Actinomycetota; class Actinomycetes; order Actinomycetales; family Micrococcaceae; genus Glutamicibacter; species Glutamicibacter endophyticus. The sequence goes on along the minus strand of JANCMB010000001.1, from coordinate 386,946 downwards.
AATGCGTATCTGCGACGGGGTCAGCTCGTTGGCCGACATCGAGGCGATCACCGCCCTGACCCAGTGCCTTGTACACGACATGTCCTTGAGCCTCGAGGCTGGCTACAAGATTCCGGTCATGCCCCCGTGGTTCCGCGTGGAGAACAAGTGGCGGGCCGCCCGCTACGGGCTGGATGCCATCATCATCCTCAACGCTCAAGGTGACGAAATGCTCGTTACTGAACACCTGCGACAAGAGGTCGAACGACTCACTCCGGTTGCCGAGCAACTCGGGTGTGTAGACGAACTTAAGGGCATCATTCGGTTGATCGAGCGTGGCGCGGAGTACCAGCTGCAGCGGCAGGTGTTTGCGGCGTCGGGTGGGGACTTCGCGGCAGTAGTGCGGGACAACGTTGCGCGACTCCATGCTTTGTAACACAACTGACTACGTATTTTAGTTGAATTAGTTGAAGTAGGGAAAATCTCAAACCTACCACGTTGCGTGTGCAACCTACTTAGTCACAAGTCCAGTGAAACTAGTTAACAGCCACAGCCGAACTCCACTAATCACGGCCGAGAGCGCCAATCGAATTCAAGAGCCTCATGTCACAGTTATGTCCGCCCCTTCCCAAGGGTTGGCAAGCCACCCGAAACCACTACCGCATACCCATGTTTCTGAGAGTCCTTGGCTCGCTTCAAGATCCGTTTTCCCTCGGTTTGGCGCCACGACGAACTATAGTACCCTCGTTGAACTGAACTAACTTGACCTTCACCCATGGCCCCGGAGCCGCTCGAGACTAAATGAGTACTCTGATCACCCTGCTCCAACCGACGTCGCACCGCCAACACCGAAGCCAACCATTTATGTATAGCTTTGAAATGTTGTGCCGGCACCCAGCACAAATCAGATTTCTCCGATTCTATTTTCTTTATTTTCAGGGCCGTGCATGCCAACTGCGCCTCACGATACGGAACGCCGAGAATTCGCGCGATCTCGGAAAGTCGCACCTCGTACCCACGACGAATCATTTCAGCTCGCAGCTTTTCGAAATCAGTTCGGTATAGGTAGTGCTCCTGATCATGTTTATAAACGATAACCATGCACTCGATTGCAAGCTTGCGTAGTTCGCTAAAGGGGACGAATAGCTGCCTTCGCATTTCACGGATCGAAATGAAGGAGGAAGGATTACTCGTGATTTCCTGGCTCACCTGATCACTGGCAACAATAGTACCTGCCCGTGGCTTAACGGTGCGAGACTTTGACAGTGATCCATTGCGCCCGCGCACGCGCTTTGGACCTTTAGGCATGGCGTTTCCGCCGCTTTCCCCAATAGACCCGAGCGCTTGCAGCTTAGCCAACGATTCACGATCTAAATGAGCAGAAAGACGCATGGTCCATCCACCTTCGTTTGCAAGTTTTCACAAGTTTCACAGTAAGTGTATCCGAATTACAGGAGTTTAAGAATACATTCTCTATATGCGGCATGTATAAATACACCCATAGGCACAGATTCTCTCAAAGCCGCTCCCCTATCAGGGTTCACCTTTGCAGCCCAGACTAGAACATGAAAACTCTTATGAAAAGCCTAGGTTCGTGCAGCATCTTTGGCACTAATTAAATCACCTATGAACGGTGGTGAGCCCAAAGTACCGCTCAAAGAACACCGTCAACTTCTCAATCACGCGGCGCTTCTTCTCACCATGATTCTTTTCCTTCGAGAACCGCGACACGGGTGGCAGAATCTTCGTCACCTCAGTACCCGTGGTGCGGAGCACTCCATCGGTAAACGCAAGGTCAACGAATCCTAATGTCTGCTCACGCTTAAGATTTTCCGAAGCAATGATCTCTTCAAGCTCGCTCTCACGCTGCTTCTGCACGTACTCCTGCCACTCATCCGGAACCGAGCCATCCACAGACACGGAATCCACGAAATTCTCGATCAAATCCTTCTTATTGCGAAGGGAAGGGCTGGAGTCAATCGCGCGAGAAATCCCTGCGCGTAGTTCCTTGTCGTCGCCGTCGCCACGTTCTTCTCTGTACTTCTGTACGAGCAGCAAGATGTAGTCAACATTGATCTCGACCTGCTTGATCAGCTCAATCTCGAACACCAGATCAGCGGTGATCTGCTCCTTCTCGCCAGTTTCGCGCTTCTTGCGGTCATTCCAAAGATCCAGATACACCGACTGGTAATCCTGGGCCTGACGCTCTGAGAGGACCTCATTTCCAGCAAACTCATCAAACGAGGTCAGGATATTCTTCAAACGAAGAATCTCGCCATAGAGCTTGATGAACTCGTTCTGCCCAGCCTCACTCTCGATGTTCTGTCCCGGAACAAACTTCTCCAGCAAGTTTGAGATCTTCTCGGCGTACTCATCGTAATATTCGCCGTAAGGGCGCAATAGCACGATGCCCGCAGCATCCTTATTACCGAACAGAGCAATTGCGTCATTCGTCGCTTCTTCCAAATCACGGAAGTTCACGATATTCCCATAGGTCTTCACCGAGTTCAAAATACGGTTCGTCCGCGAATACGCCTGAATCAAACCGTGGGAGCGCAGGTTCTTATCCACCCACAAGGTGTTCATCGTGGTCGCGTCAAAACCAGTGAGGAACATGTTCACCACAATGGCCATGTCCAAGTCACGGTTCTTCAGCCGGAGCGACAAGTCCTTGTAGTAGTTCTGGAAACTGTCTGAACTCGTGTCGTAGCTCGTGCCAAACATCTGGTTGTAGTCAGCAATCGCCGTCTCCAGGAATGACCGGGCATAACCCGAAAGGTTCTCTGTTTCAAACCCCTCTTCTTCCAGCACGCCGTCCTCGGAGTCTGGATTTGGGGCGTAGGAGAAGATCGTGGCGATCTTCAGCCGGCGATCCGGTGTTAGTTCCGCTTGCTGGCGTTTGAACTCGTTGTAGTACGTCCTGGCAGCCGTAATCGATGCCGTGGCAAAGAGGGAATTGAAGCCACGAACACGCTTCTCCCCCAGCGCATAACCAACAGATCGCTTCGTCTTCTGATCGAAGTGCTCGCGGATATACGAGACCACCTGCGATACCCGCACAGGCGACAACAGGGCGTTCTCTGTATCGATCGATGACACCTGCTTATCGATGACCGAACCAACCTTCATCGTATTCACATAGTCAATACGGAAGGGAAGAACGTTTTGATCGGTGATCGCGTCCTTGATCGTATACGTATGCAGCTTATCCCCGAACGCCTGCGCGGTCGTCTTCAGCTGCGGATTGCCGCCACTGCCAGAGTTCTCAGCAAAAATCGGGGTACCCGTAAACCCGAACAAGTTGTACCGCTTGAACGCCTTTGTAATGGCCGTGTGCATGTCGCCAAACTGGGAGCGGTGGCACTCGTCGAAGATCAGCACGATATGGCCTGAGTAGATCTCATGACCCTTGTTCTTTGCGATAAAGGTAGAGAGCTTCTGGATCGTCGTAATGATGATCCTCTTCGAAGGATCCTCCAGCTGCCGCTTCAACACCGCCGTCGAATTATTCGAGTTGGCTGAGCCCTTTTCGAACCGGTCATACTCCTTCATCGTCTGGTAGTCCAGATCCTTACGGTCAACGACGAACAGCACCTTATCCACGCTTTCCAGGCGTGAGGCGAGCTGCGCTGCTTTGAAGCTGGTGAGCGTCTTTCCGGAGCCGGTTGTATGCCAAACATAGCCGCCCGCATCTATGGAGCCGAGCGTCTTGTAGTTCGTGGAGATATCGATCTTCTGCAAGATCTTCTCGGTCGCCACGATCTGGTACGGACGCATTACCAAGAGCAGCCGGTCACTGGTCAGGACACAGTAGCGGGTGAGGATATTCAATAGGGTGTGCTTGGCAAAGAAGGTCTTGCCAAAGGCAGTCAGATCAAGAATCGGCTTGTTCTGCGCATCGGCCCACCACGAGGTGAATTCGAAGCTATTGGATGTCTTCGATTTCTTCTTCGCACCCGTCGCGTCGGCAACGTGCTGGCGGCGAGTGGTGTTCGAGTAATACTTCGTTTGCGTACCGTTGCTGATCACGAACAGCTGCACATACTCGAACAGGCCAGAGCCGGCCCAGAAGCTATCGCGCTGGTACCTATCAATCTGGTTGAAGGCTTCACGAATCGGCACACCGCGGCGCTTCAACTCGATATGCACCACCGGCAAACCATTGACCAGAACCGTCACATCATACCGGTTCGAAAAGCTTGCGCCACCCTCGCCACGATCCACCGCATACTGGTTGATCACCTGCAAACGGTTGTTGTGAATATTCTGCTTATCCAGCAGGGTGATGTTCTTCGTCGTGCCATCATCACGGGTCAACAGCTGGCGGTAGTCTTCTTGGATGCGCACCGTCTTTTCGACGATCCCGTCACCGGTGCTAGCGATCCGTTCCTTGAAGAAGCGTTGCCATTCTTCATCCGAGAAGGTGAAGCGATTCAGGGCTTCGAGCTGAGTTCGAAGATTCGTGACGAGGTGTTCTTCACTCGTCAGCTCCACATACTCGTAAGCTTGGCCTTCGAGTAGGCGAATAAATTCCCGTTCCAGCTGTGCTTCCGACTGGTACGAAGTTTCTTTGGACGGATCGGCATCATAGACCGAAACAACAGTGCTTTCGTTGCTGACTGCGATTGTGTCGTATTTACGTGCCTGTGCTTCGATCATTTTTCTGCCTCCTCCGTTTGTTGTATGAGCCATTGTTGTCGCAACGTATCGAGCGGCGGACCGGACTGGCTGCCGATTTTCCAAGTCGTCCAGCCGTTAGAGGATTGCAGCTCAAGGGCTTTTGCGGCTGCGGTACTCGGGGATTTATAGGACACGCCGCGAACGATGATCTCGCCGTCCGCGGTGACGCTGCCTTCGGCCTCTTTACCAGCTTGGCTCAGGAACAGCGCGTGTCCGGCCTGAAGCAGACCGCTAGAAACCAAATCAGCAACGGTCACCGTTTTATTCGGCCCCTTAGACGTCACCGGCTCAGATGAAGGTTGCTCGTCTTCGGTCAGTGTTTGAGGATTACTCCGGCTGATATCCAGCCCAGCCAAACGCAGGGCACCGAGGATGCTCTTCACGAACGCGTCCAAGGAAATCATCATGTGCTTGGGCAGTGTCTCATCACCGCTCGTCTGGCCTTCAATGACCGTGATCTGGTGCAGGGCATTTAACTCTGCCGCGATACGGCCTTCCAGGTACCCGATCTCGGCAGTGTTGAACCCGGCGGTGGTATCGCGCTTCACTGCAAGAGCCCGACGCCAAGGAAGCTTTTCCTTGTTGTTGTGCTGCTGCAAGCGGCCGCGTAGTTTGCGTGCTTGCCCTACATACACTCGATTCGATCCGTCGGCTGTCATTAGGACATACACGCCAGGTGCGTCCCAATCGCTCGCGGGCAGAGATGCCCAATGCTGACGATCAAAATACGCTACACGCAGTGCATGCTCGACAAAGTCAGCAATGATCGGCGCTTCAGTATCCGAAGGGATCTGCACGTTCACTGGAGTCGTGCTCATGAAGCAGGCTCCAATTCCTTGAAGGTCAGAAGTCTGTCGCGGTAGTACTCATACTGCTGACGACGTGCAGCAAGCTCAGCCGGAAGCCCAACGGATAGGTCATTTACAAGAGCATCGAACTTATCGAGGATCTCGACGATGCGACGTTGTTCTTTGATATTAGGAAGAGAAATGACTATTTCTTTGATACGACCAACGGCAAGACCAGGTTGAGCAGATTTGGTCTTATACTGGTTCAGATCCATCTCAGTCAGCTTGTGGAATGCCCACGACATGTCGACCTCTGCTTTCGGGGTAACGACCACTGCGTGTTCTGTTGCATAAATCTTGCCTTGCGCACGATGGACATTGCCGCAAAGCGCACCTTGTCGGCCAATGAACGCTACGTCTTCGTCGTAGTTATACCCACTGACGTATCCGCGTACGCCATTTCCGCCAAAACAGCGGTAAGGATGTGTTTCCAACTGGTCATCAGAAATTTCGGATGCCTTCACATGGGTGCCCGCACGCATTTCAAAAATCTCACCCAACGGCATAGAAAGACCGACAGCATTTGAGCTCAAAAGATCCTGCCGATAATGCGCATACTGCTGCTTGCGAGCTTCCAGCTCCGCTTCCAGCTCCGCTTCCATTTTACTAAAAGTATCAAGAATATCTGCGATATGACGCTGAATTTCCAACGGCGGAACAGGTACTAGCACCTTGGCCAGCTGCTTCGCGGAAACGTCGATGACCTTAGTTCCTGTGGCGAGCTTCTTCTTCTGAATAAAGAACTCTGGAGTCTGGAACCAATACGAAAGAAAGCGTGTATCGAAGTCGTGCTTGATTACTGTTGCGTGGCCACCAGTTACGATTTGGTCTTCGCCCAGCCACGCAACGGCCTTCCCAACATCTTCCAGGTTCTCGCTAGTGTTGGTAATAATGATGTCGCCAGGGTCAGCCTTTGTTAGCTTTTTGGCATCTTCTGTGGATACGAAAGACAGTGTTTCTGTCGCACTAGTTCCATACTTGGTGTAGATCTGGCCATAATGAATAGCGCCAACACCCGATTCAGTCAGCATCGTCTTCGGCATACCGTTACCCCGCAGAAGCGTGGCAATATCACCGAGTTGCTGGTAAGAGACACCGTCTGGGCAGTGAGTCGCTAAGAGGCGTTCAATGTGATTCATAGTTCAGGCCTCACTATTGCACGAATTTCATATAGAGCTTCCGATACATCACATAGCCTGGCCGTAAAGTCATCCAAAAACTGTTTGTGACCTCGAAGTATTTCTTCTTCGCGTCTATACGCCTGTGAAGAATTTGTTCGTTGGCTTTGTTCGTAATTGGATACGAATGCACGAAATCAGAGCGTTCTGTGTTGAGTCGCTCAAACTCGCTCGCAGCACGACTTGCAGGCCCAGAAATATCAGCACCAGACCAGTGTTTGGCTGCAGACCGAAAACGATCCAATACTTTTCCTGAGGTCAGTTCGTGGAGTTCAGTTCTGTTTGCATCGGGATCAATGTGGGTGGTGATCTCTATCATAAAACTATTGATTGAGTTGAATGCATACAACGCCACACCAAGACGAAACAAATAACCATCGTCAGTCGGCAAAGCTACCCGTGTATTTTGCTTAATTATTGAAACATCAAAGCTCACTCTGCGCCCTCCAGATCAGCCACTATCGCGTCTATTGACGTTCGAAGTTCTGCCTGGCGGGCAACGATTTGCTCGATCTTCGCGTTCAGCTCAGTAATGTCGACGACCTCACGAGTGTCCTCCGCCTCAACATACGACGACACCGCGATGTTGTAATCGTTCGCAGCGATAGCGCTGTTCTCAACCAGCATTGCGAAGTGGTCTGTCGATTCACGGTTCGTGAACGCATCAAGCAAGACCTGCTGGTTGGATTCGCTCAGCTTGTTCTTGTTACCGCCGCGCACGAACTCAGCCGAACCATCAATGAACAGCACATCGTTAGTCTTCTTCGACTTCTTCAACACGATAATGCAGGTCGCAATCGTGGTACCAAAGAACAAGTCTGCAGGCAGCTGAATTACCGCATCGACATAGTTGTTGTCGATCAAGTACTTGCGGATCTTGCCCTCAGCGCCACCGCGATACAGTACGCCAGGGAACTCTACAATCGCCGCAGTACCGTTGGTAGCAAGCCAGTGCAGCATGTGCATGGTGAAAGCAAGGTCTGCCTTCGACTTCGGCGCCAGCACACCAGCCGGCGCATAGCGTGGATCATTGATCAAGATCGGATTGGCGTCGCCCTCCCACTTGATCGAATAGGGCGGATTGGAGACGATCGCTTCAAACGGTTCGTCATCCCAGTGATGTGGTTCGAGGAGGGTGTCGCCAAGTGCGAGGTCAAAGTTCTCGTAGTTCACATCATGCAGGAACATGTTGATACGAGCGAGGTTGTAGGTGGTGAGGTTGATTTCCTGACCATAGAACCCGCCAACGTTCTCTTTGCCGAGAACCTTGGCAAACTTGAGTAGTAGCGAGCCTGAACCAGCGGCAGGGTCATACACCTTGTTCACGCGCGTCTTACCGACGGTCGTGATCTTGGCAAGGAGTTCCGAAACTTCCTGTGGCGTATAGTACTCACCGCCGGATTTACCGGCACTGGAGGCGTACATCTGCATCAGGTACTCGTATGCGTCACCAAACAGGTCAATGGAGTTATCAGAGAACTTGCCGCCTAGAGGGAGGTCGCCGATAGCGTCAAGTAGCTTGACCATTTTGGCGTTACGCTTCGCCACAGTGTTACCCAACTTGGTGCTGTTAACGTTTAGATCGTCAAACAGGCCTTTGAGGTCGTCTTCGCTATTCGTGCCGATTGCGGAACCTTCAATGTCACGGAAAATGCTTTCCAGTGTTTCGTTGAGGTTCTCGTCATGTGGTGCACGCCTACGCACATTCTCAAACAGCTCAGACGGGCGAATAAAGAAGCCTTTTTCTTCGACGATTCCTTCGCGAGCAAACTCCGCGTCTTCGTCGCGCATCTTGGCAAAGTCGAAGTCGACTGATCCCGCATCTCGTTCGCCGGCATTGATGTAGCTGGTGAGGTTTTCTGAGATGAATCGGTAAAACAGTACGCCAAGGACGTAGGACTTGAAGTCCCAGCCATCCACTGAACCGCGAAGATCGTTGGCGACCTGCCAGATTGTTTTGTGCAGTTCTGCTCGTTGCTGTTCCTTCACCGTATCTGCCATCTGCTTTCTCCCGTGCGGTACTGCGCACTCAACTGTTTATCTATCAGACACACTACCCCTTGCAGCGGACAGAATAGGCCAGTGTAGGGCCACCATGGGAGACATTCTTTTTAAGATTCTTTTTTGAGACGCATCTGCGCGAGTATCGAACGACAACAATATAACGACCGAACGTTAATCTCTCTGGATTGACAGGACGTTGGCCAAAACAAAAGGAGGTTACGAAAGCCAAGCCATCAGGCTGTACGGAAATTTTAAAAGCGTTACCGCTAAGTACCTAGCGAAGAATCTCCGTCACCGGCTGCGAAGAATCTGTAGCGAATTCCAGCCCTGAAGGTTCGGCTCCCCCAGCCACCAGCTGAGCACCCAGTGCCGCGACCATTCCACCGTTATCGGTGCATAGCTCGAACGGCGGCACAGTAAGCCCAATGCCAGCCGAGGCGCAGCGTGCGGCCAGTAGCTCACGCAGGCGCCTGTTGGCAGCGACTCCCCCGCCCAACAGCAGCGTGGTCAGCCCGTGCTCCTGGCAGGCACGTACCGCCTTGGACGTGATCACGTCCACGACAGCTTCCTGGAAGCTAGCGGCGATATCGGCGACAGGAACTTCTTCCCCAGCCGCTTCAAAGTGCTCCACGCATCGAGCCACCGAGGTCTTCAACCCGGAAAACGAGAAATTGTGCCGGTGCTTTCCCGGCTTCTCGGCGGTGCCAACGAACTTGGGCAGACTCAAACCGCGCGGGAAGCGGAATGCCTTTCGGTCGCCTTCCACGGCGGCCTTAGAGATCGCGGGACCTCCTGGGTAGCCCAAGCCGAGCAGGCGGGCTACCTTGTCAAAGGCCTCACCTGCGGCGTCATCAATAGTTGCACCGAGCAGCTGCACGTCCTCGGTCAGCGAGCCGACGCGCAGGATTTCGGTGTGCCCACCGGAAACCAGCAGCGCACCGAACTGTTCAGGCAACACGGTGCCCTCGAGGACGCCGACACCTACGTGGGCCACGAGGTGGTTGATGGCGTAGAGCGGCTTACCCGTGGCCACGGCCAAAGCCTTGGCCGCAGAAACTCCAACCATGAGAGCCCCTGCAAGCCCGGGGCCACTGGTCACGGCGATGGCGTCAATCTCGTCTAGGGTGACGTTGGCGGTGCGCAGCGCTTGATCGAGCGTGGGGACGAAGGCATCGAGATGGGCGCGGGCCGCAATTTCCGGGATGACCCCGCCGAAGCGGACGTGCTCTTCCATGGAGCTGGAGACGGTGTTGGCCAGCATTCGGGTGCCGCGGACGATACCTACGCCGGTTTCATCGCAGGATGATTCGATGCCCAGTACCAGTGGTTCATTGCGGTTCATCAGTACTTAGTCCTTCTCATCCAGCGTTGCGTCGGCTGTAACTCGTAGCGGCAACGGTAGACGCATAATCTGCGCGTCAATGCCGCCCTTGTAATAGCCCGGGCGGATATGAATCTTCTCAAATCCCAGCGAGGCATAGAGCCCGATGGCCACCGGGTTATCCACGCGAACTTCGAGCATGACCTGTTCGGCTCCTCGTTCCTGGGCCCGCGCGATAAGGGTCTGCATCAGTTTGCGGCCCAGTCCCTGTCCCTGCGCGGCGGGTGCCACGCCGATGGTCTGCACATCGGCAAAGTCGGCCACGGTGCACAGACCGGCGTAACCGATGATCTGGCCGTCGGCCTCGTAGACCCAGTAGTCTCGCGTCTCAATCTGCTCGAGCTCTGCGACGAAGCCCTCCAGCGGCCACGGGTCTCCGGGGAAAAGCTCGGTCTCAAGTGCATGAACTGCGGGGATGTCATCCGTAGTCATCCGGCGTAGTTCAGGGCTCATGCTTGAGCCTTCCGCATAAAGGCCGGTACTTGCGCATCGGATTCGCGTAGATAGCGTGGAGCGGTGTCGCTCAGGTCCACGCCGTCGGCGAGGAACTGCAGGCCACGTCTACCGAGCAGCGCGGCTTCGGCGAGCCATTCGGCACTGGATGCCACAGGTTGCGCGCCTGCCTGTTCCAACTGCTCCGGGTAGAGCCCTGCTCCAGCCCCGTAAACCGGCAGTGCGGGCAGGGTGTCTGCTGCCCCTACGCGAGGTCCCTCAAGTAGCGTGCCGGAGGCGTCAAAGCGTGCCCAATACAGTTCCCGGCGCCGTGCATCGGCTGCTACAACGAATTCGCTCGGAACCTGCCCTTCGGTGTCGAGTACGCGCTGGACGAGTGCTTCGAGGGACATCACGCCGTGTAGCGGGACGCCCCAGACATAGGCGAAGGTGCGGGCCGCGACGAGCCCCACGCGGAGCCCGGTGAAGGGACCCGGTCCCACGCCCACGATGATCCCTGCGAGCGCTGGTCCCTGGATCTGCTGGTCGGCGAGGAGCTCGGCGACGTAGGCGTTGAGCGTTTCGGTTTGGTCGTTGGGTGCTGGGGAGGTGCGTTCGGCCAACACCGTGCCGTTAGCGGCGTCCACGAGGGCCACCGAGGCATGCGCCGAACTATCGATGGATAGGTAGATGCCGTTCATGCTGCTCCTTCTCCCACGGCCAGTTCGAGTGCGTTGGCAAGACGTTGAAAATTACCCTCGGCCCAGCGGGGTCCGATGCCACGAATCACCATGCTGCGCGGTTCGTCGAGCTCGTCCTCGGATTCCTCCCACGGGGCGGCCGTCTTGGGTGCCAATTGTTCACGATCGAGGCTGATCTCGAGCCGTGACTCGCTGAGGTGCTCGACCTTGCCGATCCCCCATTCGACCACGGTGACATTCTCACCGAGCGTGGATTCCAAATCTAGGGTGTCGATCTCTCCCCCGGCCTGAAGCCGGTAGGCATCCACATGCACAAGCCCCGGTCCCTCAACTAGTGATGGATGGTGCCGGGAAAGCACGAACGTGGGCGAGATGATGCCCGAGCGTACTTCCAGTCCCTCCCCGAGGGACTGGGTCAACGTCGTTTTGCCGGCTCCGAGCGCGCCGGTCAGAATCACCAGGTCCCCGGCCTGTAGCCATGCCCCGAGCAGATGGCCTACTCGTTCGGTGGCTTCGAGTGTGGTGAGCTCGAGCTGAAGCTGTTGTTGGTTAGTTTCCATCGGTAGCTCCCCAGCTGCCTTCGACGTAGTGTCGCGGAACACGCGGTGAAATGCGCGTGATCATTTCATAGTTAATCGTGCCTGCGGCCTCCGCCCATGTGGTGACCGGTTGGCCGCCGCTACCGAAGATCACCGCTTCGGCGCCGAGCAATTTTTGCGGATCGGCATCCGGTCCGAGATCCACGACGCACTGATCCATGGCGATTGTCCCGCGGACCGGGTAGCTGCGTCCGTTGATACTCACCGGGGCACCGGTGGCCACGCGCGGCAGCCCGTCGCCGTATCCCACTGGGATGAGACCGAGCACGGTGGGGCGCTCGGTGACATAGCGCAGTCCGTAGGAGACCCCTTGTCCGGCGGGTACGCGTTTGACGTTGGCCACCTTGGTGACCAGACGCATGGCAGGGCGCAGACCGTAGTGTTCCGGGCTCTCGTCCGCGAAGGGGCTCAGACCGTACATCCCCAGTCCGAGCCGTACGAGATCGTGGTGCGAGTCGGGCCGAGACAAGATGCCCGGGGTGTTGGCAATATGCCGTACCTCGAGGTCGAAGCCGGCGGCCTCTACCTGGGCGATGACATCGTCAAAGCATTCAAGTTGCCGGTCGGTCTCTTCGCGCTCGGGCTCATCGGCCACTGCTAGGTGAGAGAACACGCCCACCACGCGCAGGAGCCCGGCGTCCTGATATTCCTCGGCTCGGCGCAAGATCTCGGGTAGTAGCTCAACGGGAATGCCGTTGCGCCCCAAGCCGGTGTCGACCTTGAGGTGCACGCGAGCCGGAGTTTGAGTGCGCTGCGCGGCCTGAGCGATGGCGTCCAATTCCCAGCCCGAAACACCCAGATCGATATCGTTAGCCAGGGCCTCGTCAAAAGGTGTGTCGGCCGTGTGCAGCCAAGCCAACATCGGTGCAGTGAGTCCACGCTGGCGTAGCGCCAGTGCTTCGGTGACGTGTGCGGTACCCAGCCATCGCGCTCCGGCACTGAGTGCAGCACGGGCGACCTGTTCGGCTCCGTGACCGTAGCCATCGGCCTTCACCACGGCTAGCACGGCCGCCGGGGCTACGAGCTCGGCGATCCGGCGCACGTTATGACGGATCGCGGACAGGTCGATTTCCGCCCGGCGTTCGAACCCATCCTGATGCCCTAGAACCGGCGGCTGACCGGCGGACGACTCATCGGCTACTTCAAAGTTCACCTGTCCATCTTGCCACTTTTAGCCGCCGCGATGCTCCAAAACAACAAGGTTAAAGCTCACAGGCCGGTGTCACCGAATTGTTTCGGTGACACCGGCCCGTTCGTCAGTAGGTCGATAAGTAGTTAGTTGGCGCTAGCGTAGCGACTTGATTTCGTCGCGGATCTGCTCGAGCAGGGCCAGCTGCGGGTCCGGCTCCGCAATCTCTTCTTCCTCGTCGGCCAGTCCGCGGCGTGCCTTCAACGCGGCGGTGGCCTTGTTCAGCGGTAGCACCACCGCAAAGTACACGGCAGCGGCAATCAACAGGAAGTTCACCAAGGCGGTCAGGAAAACACCGAACTTAATATCGTTGCCGTTGACCGTCACGAGCAAGAAGTTATCGAAGTTAGGTGAACCAACCAGTGCCGAGATTAGTGGCATCAACACGCTGTCGACCAGTGCGGTAATTACGGCACCGAAGGCGGCACCAATCACAACGGCAACCGCCAGATCTACAACATTGCCCTTTAATACAAATTCGCGAAAACCCTTAAGCATGGCTCGATCATACACAGCGCATTCTAAGGATCGTGACTGATTCGGCTAACAAATGCAGAATCTTTCGGTGAACGGTTCACGACTAGTCAGCGGGACTAAATCTTCCTAAGTAGCATTCGTCTCACCGAGTGATCGGCGCTCTTGCGCAACACGAGCTGCGCCCGACCGCGCGTGGGGAGCACGTTCTCCTTCAAATTCGGCTCGTTGATGCGCTTCCAGATGCCATGTGCGGTCCGACGAGCCTCCTCGTCCGAGAGCTGTGCGTAGCGATGGAAGTAGCTGGCCGGATCGGCGAACGCACCGGAGCGCAACTTCATAAAGCGCGAGATATACCACTCTTCAATGTCGCTCGTCCTCGCGTCGACATAGAGGGAGAAATCAAAGAAATCGCTCAGGGCCAGACCCACGGTGCCATCGTTGCGGATCCGTGCCGGCTGTAGGACGTTCAGCCCCTCCACGATCAACACTTGCGGCGAGCGCACCACGTTGCGCTCGCCGGTCAGGATGTCATAGGTCAAATGCGAGTACATGGGTGCCGACACCTCTGGGACGCCGGACTTCACCGCAGAGACGAAACGCAACAGCGCACGGCGGTCGTAGGACTCGGGGAAACCTTTACGATGTAAAATTCCGCGACGCTCAAGCTCGGCGTTGGGGTACAAGAACCCGTCGGTGGTGATCAGTTGCACGTCGGGAGTTTCCGGCCATCGACGGAGCAATTCGCGCAGCACGCGGGCGGTGGTGGACTTACCTACCGCAACCGATCCGGCCACGCCGATCACGAAGGGAGTGCGACTCGTCTGCTCCCCCAAGAAGGTGGTGGTAGCGCGGTGGGTGGCACCGGCCCCCTGCACGTAGAGATAGAGCAAGCGGCTCAGCGGCAGGTAGACATCGCGCACCTCGTCGAGGTCCAAGCCGTCGCCAAGACCACGGAGCCGTTCGATATCGGCTTCGTTCAGGGGCTGCTGCATCTCATTAGACAGTCGCGCCCAGGTTTTTCGGTCTAGCTCCACAAACGGAGTAATGGGGGCGTCGACCTCATGCTGTGGTTCCACGGGGTCAAATTCTGCCAAGAACCATGGGGTTTGCCCAAACGTGGGGCCCAACTTCTTGGCCTACTGTGCCCGGCATCACGCGACACTGGTGAGGCGATATTCCCGATTTTTCTATGTCACGTGCCACCATTTTTACCTCCATCGCCTTTCAAAAGGTAGGCTTTTGGGCATGTGTGGAATCGTTGGATATGCAGGAACCTCGAGCCGGAGCGCCGAACACGGCGCCCTCGACGTTCTAATTGAAGGCTTGCGTCGACTGGAATACCGCGGCTACGACTCGGCTGGCGTGGCCGTCGTGGCTGACGGGGCAATCCACTCCCGTAAGAAAGCCGGCAAGCTGGTAAACCTTGAGAACCAGATCGCCGAGGCGCCATTGCCGGACTCGTTGACCGGTATCGGCCATACCCGTTGGGCAACTCACGGTGGTCCGAGCGACCAGAACGCCCACCCCCACCTTGCCGACGGTGGCAAGCTCGCCATGATCCACAACGGCATCATCGAGAACTTCGCCGAGATCAAGGCCACTCTGGTCGCCGAGGGCGTCGAATTCCTCTCGGATACCGACACCGAAGTTGCTGCGGCACTGCTGGGCAAGATGTACAGCAGCGAGGCCGAGGGCGATTTGACCCGGGCCATGCAGTTGGCCGTCAACAAGCTTGAGGGTGCCTTCACCCTGCTGGCCGTGCACCAGGATCACCCGGGCGTCGTTGTTGCTGCACGCCGCAACTCCCCGCTCGTGCTTGGCTTGGGCGAGGGCGAGAACTTCCTCGGCTCGGATGTCTCCGGCTTCATCGACTTCACCCGTCGAGCCGTCGAGCTGGGCCAGGACCAGATCGTGACCATCACCCCGGAGAGCCACAGCATCATCGGCTTTGACGGTGAGCCGGCCGAGGGCCGCGAATTCAGCGTCGACTGGGATGCAGCCAGCGCCGAAAAGGGCGGTTTCCCTTCCTTCATGGAGAAGGAAATCCACGATCAGCCTGCGGCCGTGGCCGACACCCTGCTGGGCCGTTCGGACGCCGAAGGCAAACTGACCCTCGATGAGCTGCGCATTGACCCGGAGAAGCTGGCCAAGATCACCAAGATCGTCGTGCTCGCCTGCGGTACCAGCGCATACGCCGGTTCCGTGGCCAAGTACGCCATCGAGTCTTGGTGCCGCATCCCGGTTGAGGTCGAGCTCTCCCACGAGTTCCGCTACCGCGAACCCATCGTGGATAAGAACACCCTGATCGTTTCGATCTCGCAGTCGGGCGAGACCATGGACACCCTGATGGCCGTGCGTTACGCCAAGGAGCAGGGCGCTAAGACCCTTTCCATCTGCAACACCAACGGGTCCACCATCCCGCGCGAATCCGACGCCGTGCTCTACACGCACGCCGGTCCGGAGATCGCGGTGGCTTCCACCAAGGCTTTCTTGGCTCAGATCACCGCCACCTACCTGCTGGGTCTGTATCTGGCACAACTGCGTGGCAACTTGTTCTCGGGCCAGATCAAGGACATCCTTGCCGACCTGGGCAAGATCCCGTCGAAGATCCAGGACATCTTGGATCGCGACAACGAGATCAAGGATCTGGCCCGCTCGATGGCCGATGCCTCTTCCGTGTTGTTCCTGGGCCGCCACGTTGGCTACCCGGTTGCCATGGAAGGTGCCTTGAAGCTCAAGGAAATCGCCTACATCCACGCCGAAGGCTTCGCCGCCGGCGAACTGAAGCACGGTCCGATCGCCCTGATCGACGACGGCCAGCCGGTCTTCGTAGTCGTGCCTTCGCCACGCGGACGCGATTCCCTGCACTCGAAGGTCGTGTCCAACATTCAGGAAGTTCGCGCTCGTGGCGCTAACACCCTGGTGATCGCGGAAGAAGGCGACGTGGATGTGCGTGAGTACGCCGAGTTCGTCTTCTACGTGCCGGAGACTCCGACCTTGCTGATGCCGCTACTGGCAACCGTGCCGCTGCAGATCTTCGCTTGCGAACTGGCTACCGCCAAGGGCTACGACGTTGACCAGCCTCGTAACCTGGCCAAGTCGGTCACCGTCGAGTAGCCAATGAGTTCCGCATGACTTGTCATGCGGCTTGGAACAACGACCGACACAAATTCCACATAGTTCTGGAATTTGTGTCGGTCGTTGTTTTCATGTTCAACCCGAGATCTGTCACGTGAACGTCGCCTGAAACTAAAGTTCACGGCTACAGATGGTCGACTTTCTGTTAGCTCGCATCCCGTTTCCACTACGTATTAACCATTATCAGTGTGTGCGATCGCCTAGCCCAATAAAGAATAGCGGACCGGAAATCGTCACTAATCGCATAGACCAATGGTTCACTTGCACCTATAACCGCCCTTACGCTCTAATGTCCTAAACGATTCAAAACATCATCTGTGTCTTCTATCAGTCCACTTAAAGTCATTGCCAACGACGGCATAGTGTAGATTGATATTACGTCCCATAAGCTCCGCAACAACGCTGCTATGGGGGTGGTGGTGCGCGACACCACCATGACTATTATCAGCTTCTATAGTTACCCACTTAACGTTTGGCAAGGCGTGCCATAAGGGAGAACCTGAGTCACGACTCGACCCGTGATGCGGAGCAGAAGAAAAACCAACTCGATCCAGCCTGCTCTGCGTCAAGACGGATCGGAGTCCCTCGACATCAGACTTGGCGAGTAGCCCGGCATCGCCAGTGCCGAGCCAAGCCGGTGCAAACGGAACTGAATACGGGTTTTCGCTGAGAGCTTTCCATCCTGCACGATGACAACACCACTCGTACGGGGAAACGGGGCCGGAATACACAATCAGCGTCGACAAATTTGCACCTGTACGTGAGCTCGAAGTTCTTGATTCGGGACGGGCTGCCTTGTGATGCTGAAGCACCGCACTGTGAAACTTACCCCACAGTGTACTGTCCCGTGAAAAACGTACCAAGTCATCGATCGTGGCTTCATCTAACGACTTTCCAAGTAATGCCCGGGCCTCGTGTTCAATAGCTGCGGAACCGGCAAGCGCTGATTCAATTACATAAGGCTGGAACTCCCACAAACTTTCAAATTTACGACTCTTGACTGAGCTTACTTTCGCCGTTAATCCTGGCCCGTTCGGTTGCACGCCCAACGTCACTTCCTCGTCATCGTGCCCATCGTCAAAACCGTCACCAAACCGGGCTTGTTCAATCGGCACAAGAGGGATGGGTTCGGGGTTCGGAGAAATCGTCCTGACTTCCGCACGTGGAAATAATTCAGCAAGTACTTGAATAGGATTGTGAACTAAGTGCACATATTCTGAAATATCGTTATCATCCTGACCAGCGAAAGCCATGACTGCATACAACGATTCGATTCGCGATAGCAGCGGAGTCCAAATTTGGTCAACACGAATGCCTTCGCGTTTCAACTCCTCGGAAAGCAACTTGAGACCGTTAACGTGGTCCATGTCAAAATGCGAAATTACGAGCAAATCAACATTCGTCCCAGGCGGCATTTCATCAACCATATCCGCCACTGCACGATAAAGGCACGACCGAGGATTTTTGGAACGTCCTGAACCGCAGTCATAGATTACCCGCAGATACGTACCTACACCTGCTTCGGAAACCGGATTCCGATCTAATGGCTGAAAATGTATCGACTGCGAATGAAATCCGCCATTACCAACACCCCATTGGTTAATGCGTAGTTCGTATTTGCCTTGCCACATTTTACCCACCTGTACGGTAAACCTAATTATCGTGCTACTTCTAGTCCAAGTTGCTTAGCCACCCAAACTATTCTGCAGAATGCTACCGAGCAAAGACTACAAGCATGAGCACAAAAATTTCAATACGCTGGAGGAACTTGGCTGTTGTTGCGCTCACAGAGATACTTTGATCGATAAGTCGGTCTCCAACGCATATGGTTCGAATCCCCGAATGTCATCCTCCTGTGCTTAGGAATTCCACGACCGATACTTAAAGCCTAGAATTGCCCTTCGACTTTGCAGTGGCTCGCAACCCCCAATGCTTAGACTCGAACGGCATGTCGGACTCATTTGTCACCACTTGTTTCGGCAGTATTTCAGATAATTCCTAAGCTCCGATGTCTACTAGGTTTCATTGCTCTGCCCGGCGCAACTGAGATTCAGGCGCCACTGCCGCGTCTCACAATGAGCCTGTTGCTTGGCGGGAGCGTAGCTCCTAGCAACTTTAGATAGCCTTATACCCATGATTGTTGGCATTGGCGTGGACATCGTTGACGTTCCCCGGTTCGGCACCCAGCTCGAAAAAGGGTCCGGGCTTCTCGAACGACTCTTCACCGAATCCGAGCGCCCGCTCCCCCTACGCTCGCTGGCGGCCCGCTTCGCCGCCAAGGAAGCCATCTCCAAGGCTCTGGGAGCCCCGGCGGGCCTGAATTGGCAGCACTGCACGATCGTCAAGGACGAGGCCGGAGCCCCGCAGGTCTCGCTGTGCGGGACCGTCCTGGAACGCGCCGAGGCCATGGGCATCACCAACTGGCATCTGAGTCTGTCGCACGACGGGGATATGGCTATCGCCATGGTGGTCGCAGAGCGTTAATTATCGGCGCGGATAATTGTCGTCCAACGGGTATCGATGAGTATTCTTACTTGTATGATCCCTGTTTACAGTGTGGCTCAAGTACGTGCGGTCGAGCGGGAAGAAATTTCCTCGCGTGGAAGTTCTGTTCTGATGCAGCAGGCGGCCAGCGCGTTGACCCAGTGCGCAATCCAGATGCTCGAGCAGCATCCAGCCAGCACCGACACGCTCGTGGTGGGTTTGATCGGCCCGGGCAATAATGGAGGCGACGGCTTGTATGCGCTCGCGCAGCTCGCCGGCTACGGATATGCCACCTGCGCCGTACTCTGTGCGGATACCGCGCACGAGGAAGCACTGAAGGCCTTCAAGGCGCATTCTGCTGCCGAGGTGCTCCAGCTGGAACAGGCCGACCAGCGTCTGAAGGACGCCGCCCTCATTATCGATGCGATCTACGGTATCGGTTACCGTCCGGGCGCCGAATTGCCCACTCTGCCCGCTGGCTCCCGAGTCTTAGCCTGCGACGTGCCCTCGGGGCTGGATCTCACCACGGCGCGTGCCGACGATCGCGTCCTTCTTGCCGAACGAACCGTAACCTTTGGGGCCATGAAGGATGCGCTGATTAGCGGCGACGGCCCCCTGGTGTCCGGGGAAGTCGAATTGGCTGGGCTCGACTTCACGACCGATTCGCAGACCCCGTCCGCTCATCTGGTGGATGAGGACTCCGCCAAGGAGCTGTTGTCGGTCCACCGTAGCTGGCGGGATGCTGGGCGCCACAAGTACGAGCGTGGCGTTTTGGGACTCATCGCGGGTTCAGCACTGTACCCGGGAGCCGCACAGCTCACCGCACGGGCAGCAGTCGACGGCGGTGTGGGGCTGTTGCGCACCCACGTCCCATCCGAAGTCCAGACCCTCGTAGCGCAGTCCGTGCCAGAATCCGTGCCGCTGGACGATGACCAGATCCGCGAGGCGCTTTCACTGGCTCGCCGATACCTGCATGGACGCGGTGCAAAGATTTCCGCTTGGGCCATCGGCCCCGGACTCGACAGCCGTACTCCCCCGACCGGTGTAATCGCCGATGTCTTCACCAGCCGACAGCCCGCCGTGATCGACGCCAGCGGACTGGAATTGGTGCCCATTGGTCCAAGTGTCCAGCCACGCGTGCTAACCCCGCATGCCAAGGAGTTGCGCATGCTGCTCAAGCGCGCCGGGGTCGTGGTGACCGCCGATGAAATTGCGGAGGATCCAGCTCGCTGGACTCGCTGGGCCGCACTGGCCTACAACGCGGTGGTACTGCTCAAGGGGCCGACCAGCTACGCGGTGGCCCCGGATGGCCGCACACTGATGGTCTGCCACGCCTCGGCCCAGTTGGCCACCGCTGGTAGTGGAGACGTGCTGACGGGAATCCTAGGCCGTCTGCTCTCCGACGCCTCACTGACCGGCGCCCAGGGGCTGGCTCCGGTCTCCAACAACCGTTTGTTGGAGCTAACGGCGTGCGCGGCAGTGATCCACGGACGTCTAGGCCGTGTCACCGCGGCACAGGGCAGCGTGAGTGCCTCACGGCTGATTGCGAACCTGCCAGCCGTGATGGGCGAGTTCGGGCTGTAGAACCGTGGCTGGCACACGAAGGCCGCCGACACGGAGTGGGAAGGTAACTCCACTCGCTGTCGGCGGCCTCGTCCGTTTTGAGGGCCGTTTAGAGCTCCTCCTGCGGATACTTCTCGCCCGGTCCGGTAATGTCCCAACCAATTTCTCGCCAAGCCGCCCGGTCCAGCACATTGCGTCCATCGATCAACCGTCGCTCGGCCACTACTTCAGCGAGCTCTTCGGGCTGCAACTGACGGAACTCCTGCCATTCGGTGAGCAGCAGCACCACATCGGCGTCCTGCGCGGCTTCCTGCCACGACTCGACGTAGTTCAGGCGTGGGAATCGGCCGGCGGCGTTAGCATTGCCCTGCGGGTCGTAGACCGAGACCTCGGCGCCGGCGTTGAACAGGCGTACGGCCACGTCCAGAGCAGGAGAGTCACGGACGTCATCGCTGTCCGGCTTGAAGGTCACCCCGAGCACGCCTACGCGTTTACCCGGCAGCTGGCCGCCGAGCATGCTCTGGGCCAGGGAGACCACACGGTCACGGCGGCGCAGGTTGATCTGGTCCACCTCGGCCAGGAAACCCATGGTGTGGCTTAGGCCCAGTTCGCTCACGCGGGCCTGGAGGGCACGTATGTCCTTGGGCAGGCATCCGCCACCGAAACCAACCCCGGCGTTGAGGAACTTCCGCCCAATGCGCGCGTCGTGTCCGATGGCGTCGGCAAGGGTCTTGATATCTCCGCCCACGGTCTCGGTGACTTCGGCGAAGGCGTTGATGAAGGAAATCTTCGTAGCCAAGAAGGCGTTGGCGGCGACCTTGACCAGTTCGGCGGTTTCCCAGTCCGTGACGACCTCGGGGGTGCCCGCGCTCAAGATCGGTGCATACACCCGGCGCAGTAGCGCTAGCGGTTGTTGCCCGTCCACTCCATAGACCAGACGATCCGGGGACAGCGTGTCCTTGACCGCGAATCCTTCCCGGAGGAACTCGGGGTTCCATGCCAGCGCGACCTCGCTTCCTGGGCGGGCCCGGTCGGCGATTCGGGCGGCCAGTCGGCGCGCAGTGCCTACCGGCACGGTGGACTTTCCCACGATCAGTGCTTCGCCGGTGATGTGCTCGAGCAAGCTGTCGACCGAATCATCCACGTACTGCATATCGGCCCCGTGCCCGTCCGCGCGCTGTGGGGTGCCTACGGTGATGAAGTGGATGTCTGCCTCGTTCGCGGCCAGTTCATACGAGTCGGTGAAACGCAGCCGGCCGCTACCGACGTGCTTACGTAGCAACTCGGGCAGGCCCGGCTCATGGAAGGGCAGGATGCCTGCGGCTAGGGCCGCGAGCTTCTCCTTGTCGACATCGACGCCGATGACGTCATAGCCAAGCTCGGCCATGCAGGCCGCATGGGTGGCTCCGAGATATCCGGTTCCGATAACGCTGATGCGCAGGCTCACGCTGGATGACTCCCCTTCAACTGGAACTGCTTTAAGTGCAACAATGCCACATCCCCACCGGTCAGGCCCTATCGGACACTACGGTGGGGATGTGGCATTCACCAAAGATTCACCGGTGCGTTAGTTCAGGGACAGATGCTCCGCCACGGAGGCGGCCAGCGCCTCTGCTTCGGTCTGTGCCTGTTCGTGCGTGGCGGCCTCGACCATCACACGCACCACTGGTTCGGTGCCCGAGGGGCGCAACAGCACGCGGCCAGTGCTACCCAAGCGCAGTTCGGTCTGAGCAATGTCGTTGAGCAGCGGTTCACATTCACTGACGCCGGCCTTGTCCACGCCGCGGACGTTGATCAGTACCTGTGGTAGTACGGTCAGTACGCTTGCCAGTTCCTTCAGGCTCTTGCCGGTGGCCTTGATACGGGCTGCGATCTGCAAGCCGGTGAGCACACCGTCGCCGGTGGTGGCGTACTGGCTGAAGATAACATGGCCGGACTGTTCTCCACCGAGCGAGTAGTCGCCTTCGCGCATGGCTTCGAGCACGTAGCGGTCCCCCACGCCGGTCTGCTTCACGGTGATGCCGGCGGCTTCCATGGCCAGTGTCAGCCCGAGGTTGCTCATCACGGTGGCGACCAGGGTGTTGTCCTTCAACTCGCCGCGGTCCTTTAGGGCCAGCGCCATGATCGCCATGATCTGATCGCCATCCACAATGGTGCCCTCGTGGTCCACGGCCAGGCAGCGGTCTGCATCCCCGTCGTGGGCGATGCCCAGGTCCGCGCCGTGCTCGAGCACTGCGGCCTGCAACGGACCAAGGTGGGTGGAACCATAGCCGTCGTTGATGTTGATGCCATCGGGTTCTGCGCCGATGACGATCACCTCGGCACCGGCGGCCGAGAAGACCTCGGGCGAGCAACCGGACGCTGCACCGTGGGCGCAGTCCAAGACGATCTTTAGCCCATCGAGGCGGTTAGGCAGGGACTGGAGCAGGTGAACGATGTAGCGGTCCTCGGCGTCGGAGAAACGGCGCACGCGGCCAACCGAGGCGCCAACCGGACGCGGAGGCTCCATCTGCAGGCAGGCCTCGATAGCGTCCTCTAGCGCGTCATCGAGCTTCTTGCCACCGCGGGCCAAGAACTTGATTCCGTTATCGGGTGCGGCGTTATGGGAGGCGGAAATCATCACGCCAAAGTCTGCGCCGAGATCCCCCACCAGGTAGGCGGCGGCCGGCGTCGGCAACGTGCCAGCGTCCTCCACGTTGACTCCCGAAGCTGCCAGGCCCGCTTCAATAGCCGCCGACAGGAAGTCACCGCTGATGCGCGGATCCTTGGCCACCACGGCGACCGGCTTACGCCCCTCGTCAGTCTGGCTACGTCCCAGCACGACAGATGCGGCCTGTGCGAGCTTCAAGGCGAGCTCAGGCGTCAATAATTCGTTTGCTTTTCCACGGACCCCGTCGGTCCCAAATAATCTTGCCATCCTTACCATGATATGCCGTGCTATTCGATTTAACGCATATGTCGTAGACGGGTCGGGAATTTAGGGGTTGTTAAAGCCCGAAGGCCCCATCCACGAGGGATGGAGCCTTCGGTTGAAACCGGTGAAGGTTTAGCGCTTCGAGAACTGCGAAGCCTTGCGGGCCTTCTTCAGACCAGCCTTCTTGCGCTCGATGACGCGAGCGTCGCGAGTCAGGTAACCGGCCTTCTTCAGGGTCGGGCGGTTAGCGTCGCGGTCGATCTCGTTCAGTGCACGAGCGATGCCCAGGCGCAGCGCACCGGCCTGACCCGAAGGGCCACCGCCGTGGATGCGAGCGATAACGTCGTAGGCGCCTTCCAGGCCCAGAACCTTGAACGGCTCGTTGACGTCCTGCTGGTGCAGCTTGTTCGGGAAGAAGTCATCCAGTGCGCGGCCGTTCAGGGTCCAGTTGCCCGAACCCGGAACCAGACGCACGCGGGCGATAGCCTGCTTGCGGCGACCCACAGCTGCACCCGGAACGGTCAGCGGTGCGCGCTCGGTCTCGGCCACAGTGGTCGAGGCATTGGTCTCGGTGGTGTACGACGAAGGAGCTTCGCCTTCGAATTCAGTGATCTCTTCAGCGTTCTGAGCCACGATAATCTCCTAGTAAGTTGTTTTTCTCGGGGCCAGGACTACTGAGCGACCTGGGTGATTTCCAGTGCCTTCGGGGCCTGAGCAGCGTGCGGGTGCTCGGCGCCACGGTAGACCTTCAGCTTCGAGAGCTGGGCAGCGGACAACTTGGTCTTCGGGAGCATGCCCTTGATGGCCTTCTCCACGGCGAGAACCGGGTTCTTCTCCAGCAGCTCGGCGTAGTTGACGCTCTTCAGGCCGCCCGGGAAACCGGAGTGGCGGTAGGCGCGCTTCTGCTGCAGCTTGTTGCCGCTCAGCGCTACCTTCTCAGCGTTGATGATGATGACGTGATCGCCCATATCCATGTGCGAGGCGAAAGTCGCCTTGTGCTTGCCGCGCAGCAGGGTTGCGGCCTGGACGGCGAGGCGGCCGAGCACAACATCGGTGGCGTCGATGACATACCACTGACGAGTCTGGTCAGCCGGCTTTGGGGTGTACGTACGCACAGTAATTGCCTTACGTTGATTCGTTTCTGGTCAAACAGTCGCTTGTATCGAGGCGTGAGATCCCCCAGTGACGAGCACTGTCGTGTTGTTCTTGTGTTTGGACCAGTACGTCAGGTGAGGACTAAACTAACCGGCCGTCCATGTAAAGTTCGCGCGCCCAGCAGACCAGTGGCTATGCAACTAAACCGTCACGCCATGGCGCGTAGTGTCGAACAAGGACATACACAACTTCATTAACATTACCGGATTAAAGCCGTTGCCACCAAAAGTTCACCACTGGCCGTGAGCAAGGACACCTGAATTAGCGCCCGTCGACCTCATCGGCACCACGCTTCGCGCGGGTCTGTGCCGCGCGGGCTGCTAGTTCCTCATCCGCGGGATAGCTGACCTCTTCGAGTACCAGCGCCCGCGGGTGCGCCAGCTTGGTTTTCGAGTCGCGCACCATTGCCTGCAGTCGACGGGCGAGGAAGCCGGGTTCTTCACGCCCGTCCCCCACCATCATGGCCGCCCCGATCAGCGCGCGCACCATATTATGGCAGAAGGCATCGGCCACCAGATGCGCCACGATGAGCCCGTCTGCTCCCCTGGCGAAGCTGAATTCCTCGAGGGTGCGGATGGTGGTGGCGTGCTCGCGTGGTTTGCAGTAACTCAAATAATCGTGGCGCCCCAGCACCGTTTGCGCCTCGGCGTGCATGAGCTTCACGTCGAGTTCTTCGCGGTGCCACGTGGCTAGGTGGCGGGTCAAGGGATCCCAGCGGTTCACGCCATCGGCGATGCGGTAGGAATAACGGCGGCGCATGGCCGAGAACCGTGCGTCAAAACCCTCGGGAGCCAATTCGGCATCGTGCACCCAGAGTGCACCTTCGTGACGCGAGAGAATTCCGTTGATGCGGCGTACCAACGCCTGTGGAGGTTCCAGTGGTGAACGCCGAGGCAGAGTCTCGTATTCAGTATCGGTGAGATCGAAGTGCACCACCTGGTGACGAGCGTGTACTCCGGCATCGGTGCGGCCGGCCACCACCACCCGCACGGAGCGGCGGATCAGCGTTTCGAGGGCTTCCTCAAGCACCTGCTGGACGCCAAGCACGTTGGGTTGGCGGGCCCAGCCATGAAATTGAGAGCCGTCGTAACCCAGCGTCAGTTTAATGCGCCGCAGTGCGGGTTCGCTGACGTTTGAGTCGCTGAAGAGGCTGGCTAGCATCGGGTTTTCGGGCTCCTGCATATCATCCATTATCGCGCAGGCGGCTAACGTCTCGTGTCATCTCGGGGTCGATCAATTCTCAATTTGGTGGGGCTATGGAAGTATGGCCAGCGACAGAACACTCGCTGGATTTCTTCACGACCCTAAGGACCCACCCCATGAAGGCTCACCGTTTAGCCGCACTGGCCGTTACCCCGCTGATCGCCGCCGGTGTTCTCACCTCTTGCTCGAGCAATTCGCTCAGCGATGCGCAGGCCTGTACCGAGGTCAAGGATGCGGTGCAGCAGGCCGGTATCAGCGCCAGCTCGGCCACGGATCCCAGCAACTTTGGCAAGCTTGCCGAGGCGGCCCCAAAAATTCAGGAGATCGCCGAGCGCACCGAGTCTGATTTTAAGAACGACCTATCCAACATTTCCACCGCGTTCAGCAAAATGGGTGAACTGGTGGGGGCGGATGGGAAGCCCGATACCGCAAAAGTTTTGGAGTTCGCCAAGGACCCGCAGTTCCTCACCGATATGCAGGGGTCGTTGACGAAGCTCAGCGAGGTCTGCGGCGGGCTCGGTGGCTAAGAACACTCCGGCGTACTAATGAGCTAAAGGCGAAGAACCCTCCAGCGACGAGGTCGCTGGAGGGTTCTTCTATGCGTTACTCACGCGAAGGGGCTTAGGCCTCTTCGGTGGTGGCTTCTGCGGCCTGCTCGGTAGCCTGGGTGGCTTCCTTCACAACGGCCTGCTTCGGCGATACCGGCTCCATCACCAGTTCGATGACAGCCATCGGGGCGTTGTCGCCCTTGCGGTTGCCGATCTTGGTGATGCGGGTGTAACCGCCCTGGCGGTCAGCCATAACAGGTGCGATGTTCTCGAACAGCTCGTGAACGACCGACTTGTTGGTGCGGCTGCGCGAAGCGATAACGGCCTGGACACGACGACGCGAGGCCAGGTCTCCGCGCTTAGCGAAGGTGATCAGGCGCTCGGCGTGCGGACGCAGACGCTTGGCACGGGTCAGGGTGGTGGTGATCTTCTTGTTCTCGAACAGCTGTGCAGACAGGTTAGCGAGGATCAGTCGCTCATGTGCTGCGCTGCCGCCGAGACGCGGACCCTTGGTGGGGGTAGGCATGGTGGTTCTCCTAGATGAATAACCCGTTCCCGCCGGTAACCGGCGGGACGGATGAAGTAGTGTGTCGCGAGACTAAGGCTTAGAGGCCCTCGTCGTAAGCGTCCTCGTCCTCGATGGCGCTGCGAGCGGCCAGATCGAAGCCTGGAGGGGAATCCTTCAGGGCCAGACCCAGTTCGACAAGCTTTGCCTTGACCTCGTCGATGGACTTCGCACCGAAGTTACGGATGTCCATCAGATCGGCCTCGGAGCGAGTAACGAGTTCACCCACGGTGTGGATGCCCTCACGCTTCAAGCAGTTGTACGAGCGAACGGTCAGTTCCAGATCCTCGATCGGCAGCGCCATGTCGGCGGCCAGCGCAGCATCGGTCGGCGATGGGCCGATTTCGATGCCCTCGGCGGCGGTGTTTAGCTCGCGGAACAAGCCAAACAGCTCCACCAGGGTGGTGCCGGCGGATGCCACTGCATCGCGCGGGGTGATCGATTCCTTGCTCTCAACGTCCACGATCAAACGATCGAAGTCGGTGCGCTGCTCAACACGGGTAGCCTCCACGCGGAAGGTCACCTTCAGCACCGGCGAGTAGATCGAGTCGACCGGGATGCGGCCAATCTCGCCGTCGGCGCTCTTGTTCTGAGCGGCGGACACGTAGCCACGGCCACGCTCAATGGTCAGTTCCATATCGAACTTGCCGTTGGCGTTCAGGGTGGCGATGTGCAGATCAGGGTTGTGGAACTCAACACCGGCCGGCGGAGTGATATCCGCGGCGGTGACGACGCCCGGGCCCTGCTTACGCAGGTAGGCGACGACCGGCTCGTCGTGCTCGGAAGATACCGACAGGTTCTTGATGTTCAGAACCAGCTCGGTCACGTCTTCCTTGACACCGGCTACAGTGGAGAACTCGTGCAGCACGCCGTCGATACGAACACTGGTGACAGCTGCACCAGGGATCGAGGACAGCAGGGTGCGGCGAAGCGAGTTACCAAGGGTGTAACCGAAGCCTGGCTCCAGTGGTTCAATAACGAACCGGGAGCGGTTTTCGGCAACTACTTCTTCGGTCAGGGTTGGGCGCTGCGTAATGAGCACTTACATTTCCTTTCGGCGAGCGTCCGCTATATGACGCAACACGGGGGTGGAAACGACGGTAGCCACGGTGGCCGTTCGTCTGTGGTGCAGGCGTGGGTCTAAGAGGTCACCGACCCGTTTCACGGTTCGGTGACGTTCTTAGGCCTAGCCTAGCGAATCAATTAGACGCGGCGACGCTTTGGTGGGCGGCAACCGTTGTGTGCGCTTGGGGAAACATCCTGGATGGATCCAACCTCAAGGCCAGCAGCCTGCAGCGAGCGGATCGCGGTTTCGCGTCCCGAGCCCGGGCCCTTGACGAAAACGTCGACCTTGCGCATGCCGTGCTCCTGTGCACGCTTGGCAGCGGCCTCGGCGGCCATCTGCGCTGCGTACGGGGTCGACTTACGCGAGCCCTTCATGCCTACCTCGCCGGCCGAAGCCCACGAGATCACAGCACCGGTCGGATCGGTGATCGAAACGATGGTGTTGTTGAAGGTGCTCTTGATATGCGCCTGTCCCTGCGCAATATTCTTCTTGTCCTTGCGACGCGGCTTACGTACCGCTCCACGAGTCTTTGGGGGCATTTCTTCTCCTACGAAAAAGGTTTATGAGTTAGGCCGCTAAAATTTAGCGAGCCTTCTTCTTACCGGCTACGGTACGCTTCGGGCCCTTACGGGTGCGAGCGTTGGTCTTGGTGCGCTGACCGCGGACCGGCAGGCCCTTACGGTGACGAAGACCTTCGTAGGATCCGATTTCAACCTTGCGGCGGATGTCGGCCTGAACCTCACGGCGCAGGTCACCTTCCACCTTGTAGGTGCCTTCGATGAAGTCACGCAGCTGAACCAGTTCAGCGTCGGTGAGATCCTTCACGCGGGTGTCCGGGTTGATCCCGGTGGCCGCGATGGTCTCTTCTGCACGGGTCTTGCCCACGCCGTAGATGTAAGTCAGCGCGATGATTACGCGCTTTTCGCGTGGAATATCCACGCCTGCTAAACGAGCCATATGTGGCTACCTTTCAACGAACGGAGGTCTGGAGCAGTACCTTCCACCAAAGTTTCTGGTGGCCCCGGCCTCCGAATCCGGGGGTGTGCACCGGTTACCCGATGCGGTACTGCCTATATTGACTACGCGTGGGAATCCCGTAAGGGATTAGCCCTGACGCTGCTTGTGGCGTGGGTTCTCGCAGATCACCATGACGCGACCGTTGCGGCGAATCACCTTGCACTTGTCGCAGATCGGCTTCACGCTAGGATTAACCTTCAAGGGTTTACTCCTCTTGCGGTTGCAGTTAAATGTGGAGCTGTAAACGTTACGTCCCAGGACATTCCAGCACCGGCGGCGTGTGTCACGCTACCGGTGATGATTCATCCAGCTGGCTGTTTACTTGTAGCGGTAAACGATACGACCACGGTTGAGGTCGTATGGGCTCATTTCTACCTGCACCCGATCCTCAGGGAGGATACGGATGTAGTGCTGGCGCATTTTACCCGAGATAGTGGCAAGCACCACGTGTCCGTTCGGCAACTCAACGCGGAACATCGCGTTGGGTAGCGCCTCGGTCACTGTGCCCTCTACCTGGATGACACCTTCCTTCTTGGCCATTTTCCCCGCTAACTTTTTGTAGTTAATGTTTCCATCAACAAGTATTTGTTCCGGCTGACTGAGCGTGTACCCGCACTGAGTTTTGGGCACACTTAAACAGACAACCAACAGTCAAGCATACGCTATCGACGGGGGCCGGACAAATCATTGGACCCGGCCACCGATGTTAGATTGAGCACGTGGGCACCGATTCGGTGCCACACTTCCGGTTAGGAGCGGATCGGTGAAGGTTCCACACCGAAGGGAGCCAGGCCGGCGGCGCCGCCGTCGTGGGCGGTCAGCACCCACAGCCCGCCGAGGTGGAAGGCCACGGTGTGCTCCCACTGTGAGGCGTTGGCCTTATCGTCGGTGACCACGGTCCAGTCGTCGGCCAGCGTGCTGGTTTCGATGCCGCCGCGCACGAGCATCGGCTCGATCGCCAGCGCCATGCCCGGCTTGATGCGTGGGCCGCGATGTCCGGAGTTGTAGTTGAGCACATCAGGGGCCATGTGCATCTGTGAACCGATGCCGTGGCCGCAGTAGTCTTCGAGGATGCCCAGTTCGTCGCCGGGCTGCGAGGTCACGTACTGATCGATGGCCTCGCCGATCTGTCCGATGAAGCGGGCCTTGGCGGCCGCGGCGATGCCGGCCCACATGGCCTGCTCGGTGATATCGCTCAGGCGCTGGTCGGCTGGGTCCACGGTGCCCAGCAGCACGGTGCGCGCGGAGTCCGCGTGCCAGCCATCGACAATCGCTCCCCCGTCGATCTTCAGCACGTCCCCGTCCTTGAGCTCATAGGAGCCCGGGATGCCGTGCACCACCTCGTGGTTCACCGAGGCGCAGATCCGTCCGGGGAAGCCGTGGTAGCCAAGGAAGTTGCTGGTGGCCCCGTGGCGTTCGAGGACCTGACCGAAGACACGATCGACCTCGGCGGTGGTGACTCCCGGCTTGGCGAAGGCGCAGGCCTCGTCCAAGGCCTCGGCCAGCACCAGGCCGGCTTCGCGCATTTTCAGCAGCTGCTGGTTGTTCTTGTACTCGATCCGTGGCTGTCCGATTCCCAACACTCTTCCTTGTCTATTTGCGGCCGTTGCCCTGGCAACGTGCTCAATTCTAGTTCACAACGCCAAACGCCGTGCCGGATCCCAGTGTGGGAACCGGCACGGCGTTGGACACGCTGCGGTGATATTTAGGCGTTGACGTTCAGCGCCGCGAGGACACGGTCGGTGACCTCGTCGATCTGGCCGATGCCATCAACCTTGCGCACGATGCCGCGCTCCTCGTAGCGGTCGACGACGACCTGGGTTTCTGCGTGGTACAGGCTCAGGCGGTGACGGATGACTTCCTCGGTGTCATCGGCGCGACCCTCGATCTCGGCGCGCTTGAGCAGGCGTTCGACGAGCTCCTCGTCGTCGGCAGTCAGCTGCAGCACAGCGTCCAGCTGCTGGCCCTGCTCGCCCAAGATCTCATCGAGTGCGTCAACCTGGGCGCTGGTGCGCGGGTAACCATCGAGCAGGAAGCCGTTGGCCACGTCGTCCTGGGCCAGGCGGTCCTTGACCATGTTGTTGGTCACCGAGTCCGGAACGAAGTTGCCGGCGTCAATGTACTTCTTGGCCTCGACGCCCAGCGGGGTGCCGCCCTTGACGTTGGCACGGAAGATATCACCGGTGGAGATCGCGACGATGTCCAGACGCTCGGAAATCTTTACGGCCTGGGTGCCCTTACCTGCCCCGGGAGGGCCAATGATCAACAGTCGCGTCATCGCAGTAGTCCTTCATAGTTTCGTTGCTGCATTTGAGCATTGATTTGCTTGACGGTTTCCAGACCCACACCAACCATGATGAGGATCGAGGTACCGCCGAATGGGAAGTTTTGGTCGGCATTGATGAGCACGAACGCGATCAGCGGAATCAGTGCCACAAATGCCAAGTACAGCGAGCCCGGGAAGGTGATACGGGAAATCACGTACTGCAGGTAGTTTGCCGTGGGGCGTCCGGCACGAATGCCCGGAATGAAGCCACCGTACTTCTTCATGTTGTCCGCGACCTCTTCAGGGTTGAAGGTGATGGCCACGTAGAAGTAGGCGAAACCGATAATCAGCAGGGTGTACACCGTCATGTAGATCGGCGAGCTGCTCGAGGCGTGTGCCTGCAACCAGATGGCCCAGTCCGGCAGCGTGCCATCGGGACGCTGGTTGAACTGTACGATCATGGTCGGCAGCGCCAGAATCGAGCTGGCGAAGATCACCGGGATCACGTTGGCCATGTTGACCTTCAACGGGATGTAGGTGGAGGTGCCACCCACGGTGCGTCGGCCCACGGTGCGCTTGGCGTACTGCACCGGAATGCGGCGCTGGGACTGCTCCACGAAGACGACCAGACCGATTACCAGCAGGCCGATGAGGATCACGCCCACGAAGATGCCCCAACCCTGCTGACGCAGGATGGCGCCCATGGCGGCCGGGAAGCCCGAGGCGATGGAGATGAAGATCAGCATCGACATGCCGTTACCGATACCGCGTTCGGTGATCAGCTCACCCATCCACATGATCAGGCCGGTGCCTGCGGTGAGGGTGACGATCATCAGCAGGATCGTCATGAGGTTATCTTCGGGTACCAGTGGCAGCGTACAGCTGGGGAACAATGCGCCGGTCCGCGCCAGGGTTACCAGCGTGGTGGCCTGTAGCAGGCCGAGCGCGATCGTCAGGTAGCGGGTGTACTGCGTCAGCTTCGACTGGCCGGCTTGGCCTTCCTTGTGCAGGGTTTCGAAGTGCGGAATCACCACACGGAGCAACTGCACGATAATGGCGGCGGTAATGTACGGCATGATACCCATGGCGAAGACGGACACCTGCAAGAGGGCCCCGCCGCTGAATAGGTTCACGAAATTGTAGAGACCACCGGAAGTCTGACCCATTGCCAGACACTGCTGCACGTTGCCGTAATTCACTCCGGGCGCCGGGATGAAAACACCGACACGATAGATCGCGATGATCCCGATGGTGAACAACAGCTTGTTGCGCAGGTCAGGCGTGCGGAATACACGGGCTATGGCGCTGAACAAGCGTCCTCCTGATTTTAAGTGCTTGAGCCGGGTTTTCGGCTCATGCTGTGACCTAATGATTCTAGCCGTCTGATATACGTCCACGCCAAATAGCGCATGCGACTATTTGCTATATGAACGACGACGGCAGGATACTTTCCCTTGTCAGTCAGCTTATCAGTCAAATGTGACCTAAACTACGAGATTAAACGACGAACCCCGTCGATCTCGCCCAGTAGGACGTGATCGACGGGGTTCGTCTTTAGCTAATCCCGCTTAGAGGGTGTTAGCCGAACCGCCGGCAGCAGCGATCTTCTCGGCTGCGGAGGACGAGAAGGCGTCAACCTTCACATCGACCTTGACCGTGATCTCGCCGGTGCCCAGCACCTTGACGGGCTGGTTCTTGCGGACGGCGCCCTTAGCAACCAGTGCCTCGACGGTGACGTCGCCACCCTCGGGGAACAGTTCGCTGATCTTGTCCAGGTTAACAACCTGGAACTCGACGCGGAACGGGTTCTTGAAGCCACGCAGCTTCGGCAGGCGCATGTGCAGCGGCAGCTGGCCGCCGGCAAAGCCAGCCTTCACCTGGTAGCGAGCCTTGGTACCCTTGGTACCGCGACCAGCGGTCTTACCCTTGGAGCCTTCACCACGGCCGACGCGAGTCTTGGCGGTCTTGGCGCCTTCGGCCGGACGCAGGTGGTGAATCTTCAGTGCTTTTTCATCAGCCATGTTACTTAGCCTCCTCAACCTTCAACAGGTGCGGGACCTTGTTGAGCATGCCAACGGTCACCGGATCGGCGGTGCGAACCACGGTGTGGCCCACGCGCTTCAGGCCCAGCGAGCGAACGGTGTCGCGCTGAGTCTGGTTGCCACCGATGATCGACTTGACCAGGGTAATTTCCAGCTGGGCGTCGCTTGCAACGATGTTCTTCGCCATTGCTTAAGCACCTGCCTTCTGGGTCTGGATGTGACGCAGCATTGCTGCTGGGGCGACCTCGTCCAGCGGAAGACCGCGGCGAGCTGCCACTGCCTGAGGCTCTTCCAGAGCCTTCAGTGCAGCAATGGTGCCCTGAACGATGTTGATCTGGTTGCTCGAACCCATCGACTTCGACAGGATGTCGTGGATGCCTGCGCACTCCAGCACGGCGCGAACCGGACCACCGGCGATAACACCGGTACCCGGAGCGGCCGGGCGAAGCATGACGACGCCAGCGGCGGCCTCACCCTTCACCAGGTGCGGGATGGTGCTGCCAACGCGCGGCACGCGGAAGAAGGACTTCTTGGCCTCTTCAACGCCCTTGGCGATAGCTGCAGGAACTTCCTTAGCCTTACCGTAGCCAACGCCAACCAGGCCGTTGCCGTCACCGACAACGACAAGTGCGGTGAAGCTAAAGCGACGACCACCCTTGACGACCTTGGACACACGGTTGATAGCTACAACGCGCTCAAGGAACTTGTCCTTGTCTTCGTTGCGGTTATCCTTCTGATCGCGACCACGACCACGGCCACCCTCGCTACGACGGCCACGGCCCTCGTTGCGGCGGGAGTTGGTGTTCTCAGTCGCGGCGGTCTCGACTGCCTCAGTTGCTTCAGCCACCTGAGTTTCCTTCTCGTTAGTTGCTTCGCTCACAGTGCCAGCCCTCCTTCACGAGCGCCGTCAGCCACTGCTGCAACGCGACCGTGGTACTTGTTACCGCCACGGTCGAAGACGACGGCCTCAATGCCAGCAGCCTTGGCGCGCTCTGCAACGAGCTCACCAACGCGCTTGGACTTTGCGGTCTTGTCGGCCTCGCTTGCGCGCAGGTCGGCTTCCATGGTCGAGGCGCTTGCCAGGGTGATGCCCTTGGCGTCGTCCACGATCTGTACAAAGATGTGGCGAGCCGAACGGTTGACCACCAAGCGCGGACGAGCGGCGGTACCAACGATGCGCTTGCGCACACGCAGGTGACGGCGGCCACGCTGAGCGGACTTGCTCTTGCCCTTGATTCCGATAGCCATAATTACTTACCAGCCTTTCCGACCTTGCGGCGGATCTGTTCGCCGGCGTAGCGAATGCCCTTGCCCTTGTAAGGCTCGGTCTTACGCAGCTTGCGGATGTTGGCGGCAACCTCGCCCACCTGCTGCTTGCTAATGCCAGCAACGGTCAGCTTGTTGTTGCCCTCAACGGCAAAGGTGATGCCGGCAGGAGCCGAAACGGTGATCGGGTGCGAGTAACCCAGAGCGAACTCCAGGTCCGAGCCCTTGGCCTGCACGCGGTAACCGGTGCCATGGATTTCGAGCTTCTTTTCGTATCCCTCGGTGACACCGATGATCAGGTTGTTGATCAGGGTGCGGGTCAGCCCGTGCAGCGAACGCGATTCGCGCTCGTCGTTCGGACGGGTGACGGTAACAGTGTTCTCGTCCTTGGCAACGGTGATCGGAGCCGAAACGGTCAGCGAAAGCTCACCCTTCGGGCCCTTGACCGAGACCTGCTGGCCATCGATCGTGAGCTCAACGTTGGCCGGGACGGTGATCGGAAGACGTCCAATACGTGACATTGTGTATTCCCTTCCTTCCCGTTACCAGACGTAGGCGAGGACTTCCCCACCCACGCCCTTCTTTGCAGCCTGACGGTCGGTAAGCAGACCGGAGGAGGTGGACAGGATTGCGATGCCAAGACCACCGAGCACGTGCGGCAGGTTGGTGGACTTCGCGTAAACGCGCAGACCTGGCTTGGAGATACGGCGCACGCCAGCGATCGAACGCTCGCGGGTCGGACCGTACTTCAAAGTGATGGTCAGCTTCTTGCCGACTTCGGCAGCCTCTTCCTCGAAGGAGGCAATGTAGCCCTGTTCCTTCAGGATGTTGGCAATGCGCACCTTCAGCTTGCTCGACGGCATCGACACGGTGTCGTGGTAAGCCGAGTTGGCGTTGCGCAGACGAGTCAGCATATCTGCGACTGGATCTGTCATAGACATGTGGGCTTCAGCCCTTCCTCGTTACGGTTTCCTTGAATCGGACCTGTAACGTAGTTGCGATTAATTTTCGGTCTTGAACGGGAAGCCCAGTGCCTTAAGCAAGGCGCGGCCTTCGTCGTCGGTCTTGGCGGTGGTCACCACGGTGATGTCCATACCACGCACGCGATCGATCTTGTCCTGATCGATTTCGTGGAACATGGACTGCTCGGTCAGACCGAAGGTGTAGTTGCCGTTGCCATCGAACTGGCGGTCGCTCAGTCCGCGGAAGTCGCGGATACGCGGCAGTGCCAGGGTGATCAGACGGTCCACGAATTCCCACATGCGATCGTTACGCAGGGTGGTGTGGGTACCGATCGGCATGCCTTCGCGCAGCTTGAACTGTGCGATCGACTTGCGAGCACGGGTCACCACTGGCTTCTGACCGGTGATAGCGGTCAGGTCGCGCACGGCGCCTTCGATCAGCTTGGAATCCTTGGCGGCCTCGCCGACACCCATGTTCACAACAACCTTGGTAAGGGTCGGAACCTGCATCGGGTTGGAGTAGTTGAACTGCTCCTGCAGCGCCGGACGGATGTCCGCGGTGTACTTGGTCTTCAGACGTGGCTGGATCTTGGTGGCTGCTTCAGTCATTACAGATCCTTTCCGGAAGCCTTGGCGTAACGGACGCGCACGGTCTTGCTGACGCCGTTCTTTTCAACGGTCTCCTCGCGGAAACCAACGCGGGTAGGCTTCTTGGTCTCGGGATCCACAACGGCCACGTTGGAAACGTGTACGGGAGCCTCGACAACGACGATGCCGCCGCCCTGCGAACCGTTCTCGGTCGGGGTTGCCTTGGTGTGCTTGGTGACGCGGTTAACGCCTTCCACCAGAACACGCTCGGCTGCCGGGAACACCTTCAGGACCTTGCCCTGCAGGCCACGATCCTTGCCGGCCAGAACCTGGACCAGATCGCCCTTCTTGATCTTTGCACCCATGGTTACAGCACCTCCGGAGCCAGGGAAACGATCTTCATGAACTTCTTGTCGCGAAGTTCACGACCCACTGGGCCGAAGATACGAGTACCACGAGGATCGCCAGCGTCACCCTTGAGGATTA
Organism: Glutamicibacter sp. PS; assembly: GCA_031317595.1. Lineage (GTDB taxonomy): Bacteria > Actinomycetota > Actinomycetes > Actinomycetales > Micrococcaceae > Glutamicibacter > Glutamicibacter endophyticus. Next base: position 350,215 of record JANCMB010000001.1, on the reverse strand, counting down.
CTGCGGCGTTCTCGTCGAACTTGATGTAGGAGCCGTCTGCACGACGAACTTCCTTCTTGGTGCGAACGACGACGGCCTTGACGACGTCGCCCTTCTTTACGTTGCCGCCCGGAATTGCATCCTTGACGGTAGCGACAATGGTGTCGCCAATGCCTGCGTAGCGACGCTTCGAGCCACCGAGAACACGAATGGTAAGGATTTCCTTAGCACCGGTGTTATCGGCAACCTTGAGTCGCGACTCCTGCTGAATCACTTATTACTCCTGTCGTCTCGCTGGTTCTCCTAGGGAGCCTTGCGGAACGGATATGGTCCCTCCGATACGATCGCTTACCCCCACCGACGCGGGCGCACCGAATGCTGATCCCAATTGGCGGCAGGGCCGAGGCGTAAAATATCGAAGCCGTGCTGCGTTGCCGAAACCGTGTCTCGGTGACGCTGCATCGAATCGGAGGTGGATAGTCCCCGGAGACAATGCGCACAGAACCTTAAGTCTAGCCTAGATTCGGTGGTTTCCGAAATGGTGTGGTAGTGCCGCCGAACGCGTGATTGGTCACATCTAGAACTGCGGCGTAAAGCGTGCGAGCAGGGCGCGATGATCGGATCCGGCCACCTCGAAGGTGCGGGCGTGCCCCGCTTTCAGTCCCTTGGACAACTGGTGGTCAATGGTCAATAACGATGGCAGTTGCGGTAGCGGAGACCACGTGGGTGCCGCGATCAATCCGTCGGCCGAACTCATGGTGTCGGCAAGCTGACGGAAGGCCGGATGACCCCGGTGGGCGTTGAAGTCCCCGGCGAGCACCACCGGCGCCGGTGCGGCATCGGCCCAACGACTAAGCGCCGCCAGTCCCCGGGCCCAGGTCGTGGACTCCCCCAACGGCGACCGCACATGTACCCCAGCGATCATCACCGGACCGCCGGCGAACTCTACGGTCGCGGCGGGAAGCTCGTACCATCCGGTGTCGCTCATCGGGGCCAGCTCTGTCAGAGGCAGCGCGGAGAAGATCACCGTATCTCGCTGACCGCCGGTGGGCACGGGTGCGGTGCGGTACTTATAGTCCGCTAGGGCACCTCGTCGCTCAAGTTCTCGATGTAACGGCTCGCTGGTTTCCACGAGCACGAGCACCTCCGGGTGTTCGGCGCGGATCACCGCGGCGAGCTCATCGGGGTCGGCCTGCGCGCGGCCGGCGTTGAAACTGAACACGCTGAACGACTCGGCCGAGTCCGGTATGGCCGCGGAGCTGGGTGCTAGCAACGGATAGCCGGCCAAGGCCAGCACCGCAACGGTAACTGCCGCCCACCTCCAGCGGCGGCGCAACGCAACGACGGCGATCGCCACGGCAAGTAGCGGCGGCATAAGCGGCACAAGGGCTTGAAGTTGGGGCAACCAGCCAACACCGGGTAACTGCAGATGCGGCAAGAGCGCCACGCTCGTCAGCGCAAGCACAACGCAGGGCACTGCAAGGATGCGCAGAGAGGGAAGCTGCATGCTCCGAGCCTAGTTCACTGGTGGCGTTACTTCCGCCGCACTCTACCCCGACACCCCGCACACCAGGGGCTGCTTAAAAGACTTCGCCCCCGGTTCTTCCAAGGGAAGTTCCGGGGGCGAAGTTCTGCTATGTGATCCGTGGAATCACGAGTTGGCTACTTGGCCTTCTCGACGATCTCCACCAGACGCCAACGCTTGTCAGCGGACAGCGGACGGGTCTCGGCGATTACAACCAAGTCACCGATGCCGGCCTCGTTGTTCTCGTCGTGAGCCTTCACGTTCTTGTTACGACGCATAACCTTGCCGTAGAGGGCGTGCTTCACACGGTCCTCAACATCGACAACGATGGTCTTCTGCATCTTGTCAGAAACCACGTAACCACGGAGGGTCTTGCGGTAGTTACGCTCGGTTGCGTTGTCCACACCGTTCTCCTTCTCGCTCATTACTTGGCTTCCTTGGTCTCTTCAGCCGGCACAACAACATCCTGGCGAATGCCCAACTCGCGTTCACGCAGCACGGTGTAGATGCGTGCGATGTCGCGCTTGATCTTCTTCAGGTTGCCGTGGGTCTCGAGCTGACCGGTGGCCGACTGGAAACGGAGGTTGAACAGTTCAGCCTTGGCCTTCTTCAGCTCCTCGTTCAGACGAGCGTTATCGAAGCCGTCCAGAGACTCCATGCTTAGGTCCTTCGAACCGATAGCCATCCCTATTCACCACCCTCACGACGCACGATGCGTGCCTTCATCGGCAGCTTGTGGATTGCCAGGCGCAGGGCCTCGCGTGCTACCTCTTCACTGACACCGGAGAGCTCGAACATGACGCGCCCCGGCTTGACGTTAGCGACCCACCATTCCGGCGAACCCTTACCGGAACCCATACGGGTTTCGGCAGGCTTCTTGGTCAACGGACGGTCAGGGTAGATGTTGATCCACACCTTACCGCCACGCTTGATGTGACGGGTCATGGCGATACGAGCGGCTTCGATCTGACGGTTGGTCACGTAGGCCGGAGTCAGCGCCTGAATGCCGTATTCACCGAATGCAACGGTGGTTCCGCCCTTGGCAGCGCCCGAACGCTTCGGGTGGTGCTGCTTACGGAACTTCACTCGACGTGGGATAAGCATTTAAGCCTCTCCTCCTTCCGCGGCAGGAGCTGCCACAGCGGCACCCTTGTTGCGGTCGTTACGACGACGGCGCTCGCCACCGCGCGGACGGTCGCCACCACGGCCACCGCGTGCCGGAGCGGCAGCGGCCTGCTGAGCAGCCAGTTCCTTAGCGGTTACGTCGCCCTTGTAGATCCAAACCTTCACGCCGATGCGGCCGAAGGTGGTCTTGGCTTCGAACTTGCCGAAGTCGATGTTCGCACGCAGGGTGTGCAGCGGCACGCGACCCTCGCGGTAGAACTCCTTACGCGACATTTCAGCGCCACCCAGACGGCCGGAGCACTGAACACGGATGCCCTTGGCACCAGCGCGCATGGCCGACTGCATAGCCTTCTTCATTGCGCGGCGGAATGCCACACGCGAAGCGAGCTGCTCGGCGATGCCCTGGGCGACCAGCATGGCCTCCATGTCAGGGTTCTTGACCTCGAGGATGTTCAGCTGAACCTGCTTAGCGGTCAGCTTCTCCAGCTCACCGCGGATGCGGTCAGCTTCGGCGCCACGGCGACCGATAACGATACCCGGGCGGGCGGTGTGGATGTCCACACGCACGCGGTCACGGGTGCGCTCGATCTCGACGCGGGCGATACCGGCGCGGTCCATACCAGTGGACAGCAGCTCGCGGATCTTTACGTCTTCCTTCACGTAATCCTTGTAGCGCTGACCCGGCTTGTTGCCATCGGCGAACCAGTGCGAAACGTGGTCAGTGGTGATGCCGAGACGGAATCCGTTCGGGTTTACCTTCTGTCCCATTTACTTCTCCCCACCCTTCTCCGGGGTTGAAACAACCACGGTGATGTGGCTGGTGCGCTTCTTGATCTGGTAGGCACGACCCTGAGCGCGCGGCTGGAACCGCTTCATGGTCGGACCCTCGTCAACAAACGCCTCGCTGATGTACAGCTCGTCCTCATTGAATGCTTCACCTGCGCGGTCCGCGGCGGCACGGGCGTTAGCCACTGCCGATGCGACAACCTTGTACACTGGCTCCGAAGCTGCCTGAGGGGCAAACTTCAGTACTGCCAATGCCTCGTTCGTCTGCAAGCCACGAACAAGGTTGACGACGCGCCGGGCCTTCATAGGCGTTACGCGGATGTGACGCGCAATAGCCTTGGCTTCCATTGCTTTCCTTCTCTCGTCTATCGAAGAAGTGCAAGCTCCTCTAGGTCCCTCGCGGGGCCTAGCGGCGCTTACCCTTCTTGTCGTCCTTCACGTGGCTACGGAACGTGCGGGTCGGAGCAAACTCACCGAGCTTGTGTCCAACCATCGCTTCGGTGACAAACACCGGGATGTGCTTACGTCCGTCGTGCACGGCGATGGTGTGTCCCAGCATGTCCGGGACAATCATCGAACGGCGGGACCACGTCTTGATGACGTTCTTGGTGCCCTTTTCGTTCTCAGCCTGCACCTTCAGGTACAGGTGCTGATCGACGAAGGGGCCTTTCTTCAGGCTGCGTGGCATGTTTCCAGGCTCCTATCGCTTGTTCTTGCCGGTACGACGGCGACGCACAATAAGCTTGTCGCTTTCCTTGTTCGGACGGCGAGTACGTCCTTCACGCTTACCGTTAGGGTTGACCGGGTGGCGACCACCGGAGGTCTTACCTTCACCACCACCGTGTGGGTGGTCGATCGGGTTCATGGCCACACCACGCACGGTCGGGCGAACGCCCTTCCAGCGCATACGGCCGGCCTTACCCCAGTTGATGTTGATCTGCTCGGCGTTACCCACCTCGCCGACGGTTGCGCGGCAGCGCACGTCAACGTTGCGGATTTCGCCCGAAGGCAGACGCAGCTGGGCGAAGCGACCTTCACGGGCCACCAGCTGGATCGATGCGCCGGCGGAGCGGGCCATCTTGGCGCCGCCGCCCGGACGCAGCTCAACAGCGTGGATCACGGTACCGACCGGGATGTTGCGCAGCGGCAAGTTGTTGCCTGGCTTGATATCCGCGTTCGGACCGGCCTCGACGGTGTCGCCCTGGCTCAGCTTGTTCGGTGCGATGATGTAACGCTTGGTGCCGTCCACGTAGTGGAGCAGCGCGATACGGGCGGTACGGTTCGGGTCGTACTCGATGTGAGCAACCTTTGCCGGCACGCCGTCCTTGTCGTGACGACGGAAGTCGATCAGACGGTAGGCGCGCTTGTGTCCGCCACCCTTGTGACGGGTGGTGATCTTACCGGAGTTGTTACGGCCGCCGGACTTGGTCAGCGGGCGAACCAGCGACTTTTCCGGGGTCGACCGGGTAACTTCTGCGAAGTCGGCTACCGACGAGCCACGCAGGCCCGGGGTAGTCGGCTTGTACTTACGAATTCCCATTTATTCTAATTCCTCGTTAAAGTGGTCTCCGCTTAGGAAAGCGGACCGCCGAAGATGTCAATCGAGCCTTCCTTCAGGGTGATGATGGCGCGCTTGGTGTTCTTGCGCTGCCCCCACCCGAAGCGGGTGCGCTTGCGCTTACCGGCTCGGTTGATGGTGTTTACGGAGTCAACCTTGACGTTGAAAATGCTTTCAACGGCGTACTTGATTTCCGTCTTGTTGGAACCCGGTGCGACCTCGAAGGTGTACTTACCTTCGTCGATCAGACCGTAGCTCTTTTCCGAAACGACGGGTGCGATGACCACGTCGTGCGGTGCCTTAGAGAAGACGCTCACTTGGCTTCCTCCTTCTGAACCAGGGCATCGAAGGCGGCCTTGGTGAAGACCACGTCGTCCGAAACCAGAACATCGTAGGTGTTCAGCTGGTCAACGTAGAGAACGTGCACGTCTGCGAGGTTGCGCACGGAGAGTGCTGCCACATCGTTGGCGCGGTCGATAACGACCAGCAGGTTCTTACGCTCGGTCAGCGAACGCAGGGTAGCAAGCGCGCCCTTGGTCGACGGAGTCTCGCCGTCCACCACGTTCTCGATGACGTGGACGCGACCGAAGCGGGCGCGATCCGACAGGGCGCCACGCAGGGCGGCGGCCTTCATCTTCTTCGGGGTGCGCTGCGAGTAGTCGCGCGGGGTCGGACCGTGGACAATGCCACCGCCGGTCATGTGCGGAGCACGGATCGAACCCTGACGGGCGCGGCCGGTACCCTTCTGCTTGAACGGCTTGCGACCTGCACCAGAAACCTCGGCGCGAGTCTTGGTCTTGTGAGTGCCCTGACGTGCGGCGGCCAGCTGCGCGACAACTACCTGGTGCAGCAGCGGAACGTTGGTCTGTACGTCGAAGATCTCTGCAGGCAGTTCGACGTTAAGTGCCTTAGTCATTAGCTTATGCTCCCTTCACAGCGGTGCGTACGAGCACGACGCGACCGCGAGCGCCTGGAACGGCACCCTTGATCAGCAGGAGGTTCTTCTCAGCGTCAATGGCGTGAACGGTCAGGTTCTGCGTGGTAACACGCTCTGCACCCATGCGACCGGCCATGCGCTGACCACGGAAAACGCGACCTGGGGTGGTTGCGCCGCCGATGGAACCTGGCTTGCGGTGGTTCTTGTGAGCACCGTGAGAAGCGGAGACGCCCTTGAAGTTGTGGCGCTTCATAACACCAGCGAAGCCCTTACCCTTCGAGGTACCCACGACGTCGACCTTCTGGCCGGCGGTGAACAGCTCGACGGACAGCTCCTGGCCGGCGGTGTACTCTGCGGCATCATCGGTGCGCAGTTCGACCAGGTGACGACGTGGGGTCACGCCGGCAGCTTCAAAGTGACCAGCCAGCGGCTTGGTGACCTTGCGTGGGTCGATCTGGCCGTAGCCGATCTGAACTGCGGTGTAGCCATCGCGCTCTTCATTGATGAGCTTGGTGACAACGTTGCTGTCAGCCTGCACGACGGTGACCGGGATCAGGTTGTTGTTTTCGTCCCAAACCTGGGTCATGCCGAGCTTCGTGCCCAGCAGGCCCTGAACTTTACGGGTTGCGGTCATAGTTTTCTCAGCACCTCCCCTAGAGCTTGATTTCGATGTTGACGTCCGCTGGCAAGTCGAGACGCATCAGCGAGTCAACGGCCTTCGGGGTCGGATCGACGATGTCGATCAGACGCTTGTGCGTGCGCATTTCGAAGTGCTCACGGCTGTCCTTGTACTTGTGGGGCGAACGGATAACGCAGTACACGTTCTTCTCCGTCGGCAGCGGCACTGGGCCGACTACGGTTGCGCCTGCGCGCGTGACCGTCTCAACGATCTTCCGGGCAGAAACGTCAATGACCTCGTGGTCATACGACTTCAGCCGGATGCGGATTTTCTGTCCCGCCATGGCGTCATGCCTCTTTCTGATAGCACTCTCTACAGTTACTGTGCCCTACGGGTTCCCTCAAGGAACCGGCACGCCTTACACTGCGACTGAATCCGGATAAATCCGGGTTCCTCACCCGCAGGTGGCTCCGACCCACGCGGTCGGGCGTGTCGCGAATATTTCAGTCGCAACAAACCCTGGCAATTCTCATGCCCTCGTTGGTCTGTTCATCCAAGCAGTTGTATCGGTCCCGAACCCCAGGCATTATCCTGAGTGAGAGCCGATCCCGGTCGTCGGAATCGTATCGATTACCCCGTCACGGGGATCGAGTTGCAAACAAGCAACTTATCCAGTCTGACAGGTCGGCCCCGAACGCGCAAATCATTGGGCGCATCCGAGGCCAGTGATCTTCGCCTCAGCCTTGCTCGTGCTCCGGTGGATGTGGTGGCTGCGGCGGCTGCGTTGGCTGGACGCCTCGTCCCGGCGGACGCCACGGTTGACGCGGCGCATTGGGCGCCGGCGGGTCCATGGGCGGTGCACCTTGATTCGGTGGCATCGCTGCCATCGGCTGCGGCGGCATCGGCTGCGCCGGCGGCGCGCTCCCCTGCTCCGGGCGTCCGCGCCCTTCGGTGCGTTGCAGGCTCCGGATGGCCAACACAATCAGGCCGGCACCGATCACCACGAGCCACAGCACCGCTAGGTAACGCAGGAACCACATCACCGACAGCGTGATCCCTACCGCGGAGAACCAGAGGTAAAACTTGTCGGAGAGTACGAGTCCTAGGGCCAAGCCCACGGCGTAGAGGGTGAGCACCAAGACCTGCACGACGACCGCCCCATCGATCAACGCACTGAGCAGGGCCATGCTGTTGAGGATCAGGGTGGCGATCCCCCACCGCTTCGCGAGCACCGCACGGCGCCCGATCAGGTGACGCAGCACGATCAAGGCTGCGAGCATGGCGAAGTAAAACAGCGCGGCGCTCGGGGTGGGCGTGCTCACCAACCGGTCGTAACCCGACAGTGCCAAGGCGCCCAGATAGATCAGGTAGACATCGGTTGCTCCCCGAGCAAAGCGTCCCGGTATCTCGTACAGCCGGACAAGGAACCCGGCTGCCGCCATGAGCACGATCCCGAGCAGCACCGCCCAGAGTTCTGCTTGACGCAGGTGCGCGTCGAGGCCAGCGGCAAAGAGCGCCAGAATCATCCCGGCCGCATAGAAGCGCCCGGCGGCGCCGACCGCCTCCGCACCACTGGCCGGTCGGCCGAAGCGGTAGCGTCCCGGCTCCTCGCCGTAGCGGCCATGAAGCAACGCAAGGACAAACAAAAGCAGCGCGGCGATGGTCATGGTCCAGAAGTAATCCCATGTGAACCCAATACCGCCGCTCGGTCCCCGGCGGAAGGCCAGAATCGCCGAGTACAGTGCGCTGGGTACCAGCATGGTCGCCAGCAAGGCGCCAAGCGTTAGCCGGCGGGTGTGTACCAGCAAGGCCAGGTAGCAAGCCAAGGTGCCCAGAGCTGCCGCGACCCATCCGTAGCCTTCCGTCCACAGCACGCTGATGCTCAGCGGCACCACGAGCCCGGTGACGGTCGCCGGAACAAACTCGAAGCGGCTCCTAGTCAACCATTCAACGAGAACCGCAGCCCATGCCAAGGCAACCAAGAGCGTGCAGGCCAGCACCGGGGTGTACCAACTGGTGCGGAGCCAGCCAAGGGCAGTCGAGAAGTTCATGGCCGGGGCCGCGAGGAGTAGCACCATCCCGAGCGGGATAGCCACATGATGCAAGGCAACGCGTGGCTGCCCGGAAAACGCCTTGGCGCAGACCAGCGCATGCGCCACGAGATATAGCGCCAGCAGCATTGTGGTGCCACGGTCGGCGGTCAGCGGATCGAATAGGTAAATGCCAAGAGTCAGCAGGAGCAGCACCGGCAAGAGCGCGGCGATCAGCCCATGCTCGACCCGCAACGCGGTGCGTTGCCGCCAATGCACGATCAACCGTGCGGTCTGCGGCACCATCACCGTACTCGCCACGATGGCCAACTGCCCGTGGATATCAATCTCGAGTTGGTAGACGGTCCACCAGGATGCCAGCGAAAGCTGGACCTGCCCCAACACGACAAGTAGCACGCGTAGCCAGCCCAGTTCTTGCCGGCGCTCCACCACCGCGTAGTACACCAGGTTGGCGGCTGCGATCACCGGCGCGAGCCACCAGGAATCATCGAGGAAGGATCCGAAGAAGATCAGCGCACCGGTGGCCAATGCTGCCAGGTGCGACAACGAACCGGGGCGCGTCCGTGCCTGCACGGCAGCCAACCGGATCACCACGCCGAGTCCGGCCAGCGCCAGAAACACCAAGCACCATCCGGCACCGAGCCCCAGAAATCCGAGCCGGGCCGAGCCTTCGTCGGCCAATGCACGGAGTACCGCGAGGACCAAAACCAACCCCAACAGACTGGCTAGGTTCCGTGCCACATGGTGCGCTTCGGACTGTGCGTCATGAGTCAACAGTCGGCCGGCGTAGCTCAACCAGATCAGGGTACCGAGGAAGCCGAGTCCCAGCCCGAGGCTGACACCTAGCGCCGTGGTTTCCATCCCCTCGCCGACGCTGAGCCACTGCGCCAGATAACCCAGCAGCGCCAGCATGTTCAGCACCAGTAGCCAGCGTAGGTGTGCCAACCATTCGCCCCTGATTGGCAGGGCGTGTCGGCCCGCAAAGCCGAGCACGAGCAGAGCCACCAACAGGGCGGGCAACGGAAGCCAAGGATAGTACTGAGAGCCCGCATTGGAGCAGAGCGCAAGCAGCGGCACCGCGACCATTTCCACCAGTGCACGCTGACGTAGCACAGGGAGGTTCATCACGAGCAGCGCCGGGATCACCAGCAGATAGAACCACGGCGACTGCGCGGCGGCCGTGTCGCCAACCAACACCAAACCCACGCAGAACAGTGTCAGCGCCCAGCTGGCAGCTCGCTCGGCTCGATACCGGCTGAAGCTGACGCCGCATCGCGCGCGGTAGCTCGGTGCGAACGCCGCGACTGCGGCCGCCTGCCCGGCGATGAGCAATGCGGCCACGCTCATGATCCAGGAGAGCTCGGCGCCTAGGTAGTCCATTCCGAAGAGCGTAGCGGCGGTCAACGCCAGCCGTGCGCCGATGAGTTTCAGCCATCGATGCGTGGTTTCCAGCGCCAACCGAAGCACGGTGTGGGCGCCGATGAGCGCGAAGATCCAAAAGAGGCGGCCACTGCCCAAACTCCCGAACAGCAGGAAGGCTAGTAGTGCGGTGATCATCGGCAGCACGCGCCCGGTCTGCCGGATCGGCTCGGCGAATATGCTCTGGGTAATCCGCGGCTGACGCAGGAGCAAGAACAGGAAGATCCCGGAGAGCACTAGCAGAGCGAGCAGATAGCTCATGATGGATTGCTGCAGCACCGAGGCTGAGGCCATGGCCGTGGAGATGAGGATCGCCACCGCCAACCAGGCCAGAATCTTGGAATTGAGCCGCACGGTCGCGTAGCCAAACGCCAACGTGGAGACCAAGGAATAGGCGAACCAGGTCAGGGCACCATCGGCGCCCAGTGAAGAATAGGTGGCCCAGGCACACAGCGGGAGCAGGGCCAGCCCGGTGCCGGCAAAGGCGGTGGCCGCCGGGCGCAATGCGCGTTTCCGCGCGTGGGTGATCAACCCCGCCAGGTAGAAGCCGACGGCAATGAGACCCAGCAGAACAACCTTGGCCAGTGGCGGCAGCGCGAAGGTGAGGAACCCGGCGCCGGCGGCGACGATGAGCAATGCGGCTACGTAGAGCGTGATGTTGATATTACGCAGTTCGCGTTCACGGGGGCTAAGCACTCGGGCCGGACGTTTCGGTGCACCGACCGGGGGTGCTGGCGGCAGGTTGCCGGTACCAACCGGTGCGCCCTGCGCTGTGGCAGGTCTCCAAGGCTGTACTGTCGGTGCGGCGGGCGGTGCTCCCGGAGGAGCTGGCTGTGGCGGGCGTGCCGTCGTGTCAAAAATACGGTCGCGTTCCGGCCTCTGGGCCGGAGGCGGCTCGGGCCACGGTGCGGGGCTGGGCGGAGTGGAATTGGCAGTGGAAGCGGTGTCTAGCTCCTGCGCGGAATCACGTTGCTGCTCGCGGTAGTTGACCGCTGCGTCGTAGCCTTCCTGCCAGATCTTGGCCCGCTGATCACGTAGGACGCGTTCACGGCCGAGGCGGCCAAGCCAAAAGCCCAGCGCGAGGGCCGGGATGAGGAGCACGAGCGCACCTAGCAGTGTCAGAAGCATCAATCTCTCCCCAATTCGCTATCCGTCGGCGGCACCGATCCGTTCAATTAGACCACTACCTCGACTTAACTGCCAGTTCAGGCGGACTTTTGGGCACAAAAAATCGCCCCCGCTCATCCACTGGGGATGAGCGGGGGCGACTTTGGAACTAGGTGCGACCTAGATCAGTTCAAGCAGAAACTACTTGATGATCTTGGTAACGCGACCCGAACCCACGGTGCGGCCACCCTCACGGATAGCGAAGCCGAGGCCCTCTTCCATTGCGATCGGCTGGATCAGCTCGACGGTCATCTCGGTGTTGTCACCCGGCATAACCATTTCGGTGCCTTCCGGCAGGGTGATAACGCCGGTGACGTCGGTGGTGCGGAAGTAGAACTGCGGACGGTAGTTCGAGTAGAACGGGTTGTGACGTCCGCCTTCGTCCTTCGACAGGATGTAGACGTTGGCTTCGAAGTCGGTGTGCGGGGTGATCGAACCCGGTGCAACAACAACCTGGCCACGCTCAACATCGTCGCGCTTCAGACCGCGAAGCAGCAGACCACAGTTCTCGCCTGCCCATGCTTCGTCGAGCTGCTTGTGGAACATCTCGATACCGGTAACGGTGGTCTTCTGGATCGGGCGGATGCCGACGATCTCGACCTCGGAGTTGATGGCGAGGGTACCACGCTCGGCGCGGCCGGTCACCACGGTACCGCGACCGGTAATGGTGAAGACGTCCTCGATCGGCATCAGGAACGGCTTGTCGCGATCGCGAACCGGATCCGGGATGTACTCGTCAACGGCTTCCATCAGGTCCTCAACGGCCTTGACCCACTGCGGATCGCCTTCCAGAGCCTTCAGGCCCGAAACGCGGATAACCGGAGCGTTGTCGCCGTCGAACTCCTGCGAGGACAGAAGTTCGCGAACTTCCATCTCCACCAGCTCGAGCAGCTCTTCGTCCTCGACCATGTCGGACTTGTTCAGTGCGACCATCAGGGTCGGCACGCCAACCTGGCGAGCCAGCAGCACGTGCTCGCGGGTCTGAGCCATCGGGCCGTCGGTGGCGGCAACCACGAGGATTGCGCCGTCCATCTGAGCAGCACCGGTGATCATGTTCTTGACGTAGTCAGCGTGACCCGGGGCATCGACGTGAGCGTAGTGACGCTTCTCGGTCTGGTACTCGATGTGCGCGATGTTGATGGTAATACCGCGCTGGCGCTCTTCCGGAGCCGAGTCGATGTTTGCGAAGTCGCGCTGCTCGTTGATATCCGGGTACTTGTCAGCAAGCACCTTGGAAATGGCAGCGGTCAACGTGGTCTTACCGTGGTCAACGTGACCGATGGTGCCGATGTTGACGTGCGGCTTAGTCCGCTCGAACTTTGCCTTTGCCACAGGTTCCTCCTAGAAACGTTTACAGAAGACTTCCTTCGTCTGCGCGGTTCGCAAACGAAACTGGAACAAGTCTACTGGGGGCATGGATAAATATGGAAATTTCGGTCCTCTGCGGGAGTCGCATGTGATGAGAATCCCTCGTTGGCCGTTTGCGAGGCCGACCTCAATGGCTTTGGGCCGGCCTCGCGATCGGCCACTTCCCCACGCAGCGCGGGGTCACGGCCAAGTTTGTTGCCGAGGCGATTACTCGCCGCGGGACTTCTGTACGATTTCGTCGGCGACGGCCTTCGGAACCTCAGCGTAGCTGGAGAAGGTCATCGAGTACACCGCGCGACCCTGGGTGCGCGAACGCAAGTCACCGATGTAGCCGAACATTTCGGACAGCGGCACGTTGGCCTTGACGACCTTCACGCCGGCAGCGTCGGACATTTCCTGAATCGCACCACGGCGCGAGTTCAAGTCACCAATCACGTCGCCCATGTACTCTTCCGGAGTACGAACCTCAACGGCCATCAGCGGTTCGAGCAGAACCGGGTTGGCGCGGCGTGCGCCTTCCTTGAAGACCTGCGAGCCGGCGATCTTGAACGCCATTTCGGAGGAGTCAACGTCGTGGTAGGCACCGTCGATGAGGGTAGCCTTGACGCCCACCATCGGGTAACCGGCGAGGATACCGAACTGCATGGCATCCTGGATACCGGCGTCCACCGATGGGATGTATTCGCGAGGCACGCGACCACCGGTCACGGCATTCTTGAATTCGTAGGTAACGCCGTCGACAACCTCGAGAGGTTCGAAGGAAACCTGCACCTTTGCGAACTGACCGGAACCACCGGTCTGCTTCTTGTGGGTGTAGTCGACCTTCTCGACAGCCTTCTTGATGGTTTCGCGGTACGCAACCTGCGGCTTACCAACGTTTGCTTCCACGCGGAATTCGCGCTTCATGCGGTCCACCAGGATGTCCAGGTGCAGCTCGCCCATGCCACCGATTTCGGTCTGGCCGGTCTCTTCGTTCAGCGACACGGTGAAGGTCGGGTCCTCCGCCGAAAGCTTCTGAATAGCGGTGGAGAGCTTCTCCTGGTCACCCTTGGTCTTCGGTTCGATGGCCACGAAGATCACTGGATCCGGGAAGGTCATCGACTCGAGAACGATCGGGTTGGCCGGATCGCAGAGGGTGTCACCGGTGGTGGTGTCCTTCAGACCGATCACGGCGTAGATGTGACCGGCAACGATCTCTTCCACCGGGTTCTCCTTGTTGGAGTGCATCTGGAAGAGCTTTCCGACGCGCTCCTTCTTACCCTTGGTGGAGTTCAGCAGCTGTGCACCTGCTTCGACGCGACCGGAGTACACGCGAATGAAGTTCAGCTGGCCGAAGAATGGGTGAGCAGCGATCTTGAAGGCCAGCGCCGAGAACGGTGCTTCCTTGCTCGGCTCGCGGGTCAGCTCGACCTCTTCGTCCTTCGGGTCGTGACCAACCATGGCGCCCACGTCCAGCGGGGTCGGCAGGTAGTCGATCACGGCGTCGAGCATTGGCTGCACGCCGCGGTTCTTGAAGGCCGAACCACAGAAGACCGGGTAGGCTTCCGAGTTCACGGTCAGCTTACGGATGCCGGCTTTGAGCTCGTCGATGGTCAGCTCTTCGCCTTCGAGGTACTTCTCCATGAGTTCCTCGGAAGCCTCGGCGACATCTTCGATGAGCTTGGCGCGGTATTCCTCGGCCTTCTCCTGAAGGTCGGCCGGGATTTCCTTGGTCTCGTAGGCAGCACCCAGGGACACGTCGCCCTTGGCGTCGCCTTCCCAGACCAGAGCCTTCATGCTCAGCAGGTCGACGACACCGATGAAGTCGCTCTCGGAGCCGATCGGCAGCTGCATAACCAGCGGCTTGGCACCGAGGCGGTTAATGATGGTGTCTACGGTGAAGTAGAAGTCAGCGCCCAGCTTGTCCATCTTGTTGACGAAGCAGATACGCGGAACGTCGTACTTGTCAGCCTGACGCCACACGGTCTCAGACTGAGGCTCGACGCCTTCCTTACCGTCGAAGACGGCAACGGCGCCATCGAGCACGCGCAGCGAACGCTCCACCTCAACGGTGAAGTCAACGTGGCCCGGGGTGTCGATGATGTTGATCTGGTTCTTGTTCCAGAAGCAGGTAACGGCCGCGGAGGTAATGGTAATACCGCGTTCCTTTTCCTGTTCCATCCAGTCGGTGGTCGACGCACCATCGTGGGTCTCACCGAGCTTGTGGTTCACACCCGTGTAGAACAGGATGCGCTCAGTAGTAGTGGTCTTACCGGCATCGATGTGAGCCATGATGCCAATGTTGCGGACCTTATTCAGGTCGGTCAGCACGTCCTGTGCCACGTTGTCTCCCTTTGAGGTGAGGCTTGAGTCGATCGGCGGTACCAGTAGAGTACCGCCGATCTACTCAGGCGGTTCTTACCAGCGGTAGTGAGCGAAGGCCTTGTTGGACTCGGCCATCTTGTGAGTGTCTTCGCGACGCTTCACAGCGGCACCCAGACCGTTCGAAGCATCCAGAATCTCGTTCATCAGACGCTCGATCATGGTCTTCTCGCGGCGAGCCTTGGAGTACCCAACGAGCCAGCGCAGAGCCAGTGCGGTTGCACGGCCCGGCTTGACCTCGACAGGAACCTGGTAGGTTGCGCCACCAACGCGGCGGGAACGAACCTCAAGGGCCGGACGGATGTTGTCCATGGCCTTCTTCAAGGTCGAAACCGCATCGGTACCGGACTTGGCAGCAGCACCTTCAAGAGCACCGTAAACGATGCGCTCGGCGGTGGACTTCTTGCCGTCCACGAGAACCTTGTTGATCAGCTGGGTGACCAACGGGGAATCGTAAACCGGATCGGAAACCAGTGGGCGCTTCGGCGCCGGACCCTTACGAGGCATTACTTGCCACCCTTCTTTGCACCGTAGCGGGAACGAGCCTGCTTGCGATCCTTAACACCCTGAGTATCCAGAGCACCACGAACAATCTTGTAGCGGACACCCGGCAAGTCCTTCACACGACCACCGCGCACCAGCACGATGGAGTGTTCCTGCAGGTTGTGACCGACACCTGGGATGTAGGCGGTAACTTCCATGCCACCGGCCAGGCGCACACGGGCAACCTTACGCAGTGCGGAGTTCGGCTTCTTCGGGGTGGTGGTGTACACACGGGTGCACACGCCACGACGCATTGGGTTGCCCTTAAGGGCAGGTGCCTTGGTCTTATTGACCTTAGGCGCGCGGCCCTTACGGACCAACTGCTGAATAGTAGGCACTTTCGTGTCCTTCCATATTGCTAAAGTTCTTCGGCACCACTCACCCACCAACGAATTCGTGAGCGTGTGGAGCTAACTGCTCGTTTTATCGCGAGCTAAAAACAAAAAGTTCTAGGCGTGCGAAAGTGTGGCATTCGTTGCGCAACGACCCCGCAACCCGGACTGCGTCCATTTTGCCACACATAAAACAATTGACCTTAGCCTATCACGCGGAGCGCCCGAACCCCGAATCTCTCCGGAATTACCACTGTGATCTCCACCGTACGAGTCGCGGGTAAACACTGGGTAAGCCACCGGTAAGCGGTGGCCAAATATCCGACTGTTGCAAGGTCACTAGTTGTTTCTTCACCTAATGATGATTCGCCTAGTTTTCTTCGATGTTCCCGTTAACGGGGCGAGCCCCGCCGCACCCAAAGGTGCGACGGGGCCCGCGAACTCGGTCTCCGATTTAGCGGAAGTCCGACCCATGGTCGTAGTCATCCATCGAGATGGCCTGGAATTCCGGGGAGAGCCCGCCTTCCAGTGCATCGTCGTAGAGACCCGAGGAGAACGCCGAGGAACCAGTGAACAACGTGGCCTTGGCCTCGTCGGTCGGCTCAACGTCGATCTGGGTGTAGCGGTCCAGGCCGGTACCGGCCGGGATCAACTTACCGATGATCACGTTTTCCTTCAGACCCAACAGCGGATCGTCCTTGCCCTCCATGGCGGCCTGCGTCAGAACGCGGGTGGTCTCCTGGAAGGACGCTGCCGACAGCCACGAATCGGTGGCCAGCGACGCCTTGGTGATACCCATCATCTCGTCACGACCAGCCGCCGGACGCTTGCCCTCGGTGACGGCCTTGCGGTTAGCCGAGGTAAAGCGTGCGCGGTCGGTGAGCTCACCTGGCAGCAAGTCGGTTTCGCCCGACTCGATGACGGTGACGCGGCGCAGCATCTGACGCACGATAACTTCCACGTGCTTATCGTGGATGCCCACACCCTGCGACTGGTACACGTCCTGAACCTCGCGGACCAGGAACTTCTGTGCCTCACGCGGGCCAAGCACACGCAGAACTTGCTTCGGGTCCAAGGTACCGCTGGTCAGCTGGGTACCAGCGGTAATCGACTGGCCTTCCTCAACCAACAGGCGGGCACGACGCAGTACCGGGTAGGCCTGCTTCTCGTCGCCGTTGTCCGGGGTGACGATCACGCGAAGCTGCTTCTCGTCGTCCTCGATCGACACGCGACCGGTGACCTCGGACATCGGGGCCACACCCTTCGGGGTACGGGCCTCGAAGAGCTCCTGAATACGTGGCAGACCCTGGGTGATATCGTCGGCCGATGCCACACCACCGGTGTGGAAGGTACGCATGGTCAGCTGGGTACCGGGCTCACCGATGGACTGTGCGGCGATAATGCCCACGGCCTCACCAATGTCCACGGTCTTACCGCTGGCCAGCGAACGACCGTAGCACAGGGCGCAGGTGCCCACTGCGGAATCACAGGTCAGCACGGAGCGAACGCGGATCTCGTCGACACCGGCGTTGTACAGCTTCTCGATGAGCACATCGCCCACGTCAGAGCCGGCCTCGGCCAGCACGTTGCCCTCGGCGTCCTTGACGTCGGTGGCCAGCGTACGGGTGTAGGCGGAGTTCTCCACGGTCTCGTGCATGTGGCGCACGCCGTTGACGCTCTCGGCGATCGGCACGGTCAGACCGCGGCGGGTGCCACAGTCCTCTTCGCGCACGATAACGTCCTGCGACACGTCGACCAGACGACGGGTGAGGTAACCGGAGTTAGCGGTCTTCAACGCGGTATCGGCCAGACCCTTACGGGCACCGTGGGTTGCGATGAAGTATTCCAGCACCGACAGGCCCTCGCGGTAGGAGGACTTAATCGGACGCGGGATAATCTCACCCTTCGGGTTCGACACCAGACCACGAATACCGGCAATCTGGCGCAATTGCAGCCAGTTACCACGGGCCTTGGAAGTCACCATGCGGTTAATGGTGTTCAGTTCTTCCATGCCGTTCTTCATGGCCTCGGCAACCTCGTCGGTTGCCTTGGTCCAGATGTCGATGAGGTCCTGACGACGCTCGGAGTCGGCGATCAGACCCTTGTCGTAGGAAGCCTGCACCTTGCGGGCACGCTCCTCGTACGGAGCCAGGATCTCGGCCTTGTTCATGTTCGAGGTAATATCCGAGATCGCCACGGTCACGCCCGAGCGGGTAGCCCAGTGGAAACCGGCATCCTTCAGGTTATCCAGGGTCTCGGCAGCCACGATCTTCGGGTAGCGCTCGGCCAGATCGTTGACGATCTCCGAGAGCGCATCCTTACCGGCCACGCGTTCAACCCATGGGTAATCTGCGGGCAGGGTGTCGTTGAACAGTACCTGTCCCAGCGTGGTTTCGATCAGTGCCTCGGTACCTGGTTCCCAGCCTTCCGGAGCGGGCTGCTCGTCGGAGGGCACGAAGTTCGGTACGCGAACCTTGATCGGTGCGTTCAGGTGCAGTTCGCGACGGTCCATGGCCATGATGGCTTCCGGAACCGAGGTGAACACGCGACCGGCGCCAGCCTCGTCGGCACGCTTGGTGGTCAGGTGGTGCAGACCGATGATCATATCCTGCGAAGGCAGGGCCACCGGGCGGCCATCCGAAGGCTTCAAGATGTTGTGCGAGGACAGCATCAGGATGCGGGCTTCGGCCTGAGCTTCCGGGCTCAGCGGCAGGTGAACTGCCATCTGGTCACCGTCGAAGTCGGCGTTGAACGCGGCACAAACCAACGGGTGCAGCTGCAGGGCCTTACCCTCAACCAGCTGCGGCTCGAAGGCCTGGATACCCAGACGGTGCAGGGTAGGTGCACGGTTGAGCAGTACCGGGTGCTCGGTGATGATCTCTTCGAGAACATCCCACACCTGCGGACGGTAACGCTCGACCATGCGCTTGGCGCTCTTGATGTTCTGTGCGTGGTTCAGGTCAACCAGGCGCTTCATCACGAAGGGCTTGAACAGCTCCAGAGCCATCTGCTTCGGCAGACCACACTGGTGCAGCTTCAGCTGCGGACCAACCACAATCACCGAACGGCCGGAGTAGTCCACGCGCTTACCGAGCAGGTTCTGACGGAAACGACCCTGCTTACCCTTGAGCATGTCGCTCAGGGACTTCAGCGGGCGGTTACCCGGACCGGTGACCGGACGACCACGACGACCGTTGTCGAACAGCGAGTCGACGGCTTCCTGCAGCATGCGCTTTTCGTTGTTCACGATGATCTCGGGGGCACCGAGATCCAGCAGACGCTTCAGGCGGTTGTTGCGGTTGATCACGCGGCGGTACAGATCGTTCAGATCCGAGGTGGCGAAACGACCACCATCGAGCTGAACCATCGGGCGCAGCTCCGGCGGGATCACCGGAACGGCATCCAGAACCATACCCTGCGGCGAGTTCTCGGTGCTCAAGAAGGCGTTGACAACCTTCAGGCGCTTGAGGGCGCGAGCCTTCTTCTGGCCCTTACCGTTGTCGATAATCTGCTTGAGATCTTCGGCTTCGGCCTTGAGGTCGAAGTTCGCCAGACGCTTCTGGATCGCTTCGGCACCCATGGAGCCCTCGAAGAACAGACCGTACTTCTCACGCATGGTGCGGTACAGGCCTTCGTCACCTTCGAGGTCGGCGACCTTGAGGTTCTTGAAGCGCTCCCAGACCGCACGCAGGCGCTCGGCTTCAGCCTTGGCGCGCTTGTCGATCTGCAGCACGGTCTTCTCGGCGGTGGCGCGAGCCTTGTTCAGCTCGGCACCCTTGGCACCGTCGGCTTCCAGACGCTCGAGTTCTGCCTCGAGGTCGGCGGCCACGGCCTTCTTGTCGGCCTCGGCGTTGTTCGCCAGCTGGCGCAGCTCGAGATCGTGCTGTGCCTGCAGGTTCGGCATTTCGGCGTGGCGACGCTCTTCGTTAACGCTGGTGATCATGTAGGCAGCGAAGTAAATGACCTTTTCCAGGTCCTTCGGTGCCAGATCCAGCAGGTAACCAAGGCGCGACGGAACACCCTTGAAGTACCAAATGTGGGTCACCGGAGCGGCCAGCTCGATGTG
This sequence comes from Glutamicibacter sp. PS, assembly GCA_031317595.1. Taxonomy (GTDB): domain Bacteria; phylum Actinomycetota; class Actinomycetes; order Actinomycetales; family Micrococcaceae; genus Glutamicibacter; species Glutamicibacter endophyticus. The sequence goes on along the minus strand of JANCMB010000001.1, from coordinate 330,379 downwards.
TCCCATGCGCTCACGACGAACGTTCGCGCGGGTCACCTCGACGCCACAGCGCTCACAGATGATGCCCTTGAAGCGCACGCGCTTGTACTTACCGCAGTAGCATTCCCAGTCACGGGAAGGACCGAAGATCTTTTCGCAGAAAAGACCGTCCTTCTCGGGCTTCAGGGTGCGGTAGTTAATGGTTTCCGGCTTCTTGACCTCGCCGTAGCTCCAGTCACGGATTTCGTCCGCGGTGGCCAGGCCAATGCGCATGAGGCCGAATGAGGAATCGCTGGACATAGGGTCCTTTTCTCTCTTCTTTGATCTCTGAAGTCGATGTGGGTGAAGTGTGGGTCCGCCGGGCGGCGTAGCATCTACGCTCGGCGCCCGGCGGGACGCACTACACTTCCTCTACGGAGTTCGGCTCCGACCGGGAAAGGTCGATGCCCAGCTCTTCAGCGGCGCGGAACGATTCCTCGTCCGATTCACGCATCTCGATGGTGTTGCCGTCGGTGCCCAGCACCTCGACGTTCAAGCACAGCGACTGCATTTCCTTGATGAGCACCTTGAACGACTCCGGAACGCCCGGCTCCGGGATGTTCTCGCCCTTGACGATGGCCTCGTAGACCTTCACGCGACCGTGGATGTCATCGGACTTGATGGTCAGCAGTTCCTGCAGGGTGTAGGCGGCGCCGTAAGCTTCCAGCGCCCACACTTCCATTTCACCGAAGCGCTGACCACCGAACTGTGCCTTACCACCCAGCGGCTGCTGGGTAATCATCGAGTACGGGCCAGTGGAACGGGCGTGGATCTTGTCGTCGACCAGGTGGTGCAACTTCAGGATGTACATGTAGCCCACGGAGATCGGGTCCGGGAACGGCTCGCCGGAGCGGCCATCGAACAGACGGGCCTTACCGGAGTTGCCGATCAGGCGCTGTCCATCGCGGGTGACGTTGGTCGAATCGAGGATGCCGCGGATCTCTTCCTCCGAGGCGCCGTCGAAGACCGGGGTGGCCACGGTGGTGGACCCGGATTCGCGCGGCAGATTCGGCAGGTTCTTGACCCACTCCGGCTCGCCTTCGATCTTCCAACCCTGCTTCGCGGCCCAGCCCAGGTGGATTTCCATAACCTGACCGACGTTCATACGACCTGGCACACCCAGCGGGTTCAGCACGACATCCACCGGGGTACCGTCCTCGAGGAACGGCATATCTTCCAGCGGCAGGATCTTCGAGATGACACCCTTGTTACCGTGACGGCCGGCGAGCTTATCGCCGTTGGTGATCTTACGCTTCTGCGCCACGTATACGCGCACCAGCTGGTTCACACCCGGGGAGAGCTCATCGTCGTTGTCGCGATCGAAGATGCGCACGCCGATGACAGTACCGGACTCACCGTGCGGCACCTTCAGCGAGGTATCGCGCACCTCACGGGACTTCTCACCGAAGATTGCGCGCAGCAGGCGCTCTTCTGGGGTCAGCTCGGTTTCACCCTTCGGGGTGACACGACCAACGAGCACGTCGCCGGCCTCAACCTCGGCACCGATGTACACGATGCCGCGGTCGTCGAGCTGGGAGAGGATGTCTTCCGAAACATTCGGGATGTCGCGGGTGATTTCCTCGGCACCAAGCTTGGTGTCGCGGGCATCAACTTCGTGCTCTTCGATGTGAATCGAGGTCAGCACGTCGTCGAAGATCATGCGCTGCGAGAGGATGATTGCATCCTCGAAGTTGTGGCCTTCCCATGACATGAATGCCACGAGCAGGTTCTTACCGAGCGACAGCTCACCCTTGTCGGTGGACGGACCGTCGGCGATGATCGACTGGAATTCGATCCGGTCGCCTTCGGAGACGCGCACGCGCTGGTTGTAAGCGTTGCCCTGGTTCGAGCGTGCGAACTTCATGATCGGGTACATCGACTCGGTGCCGTCGTCGTTCATGACAACCACCAGGTCGGCGGAGACCTCGGTGACCACGCCGGGCTTCTTAGCCACAACGGAGTCGCCGGCGTCCACTGCGGCGTACTTCTCCATACCGGTACCGACCAGCGGTGCCTCGGAGGCCAACAGCGGCACGGCCTGGCGCTGCATGTTGGCACCCATCAGTGCGCGGTTAGCATCGTCGTGCTCGAGGAACGGGATCAGCGCGGTTGCGACCGACACCATCTGGCGCGGGGAAACGTCCATGAAGGCGACCTCGGACGGATCGACCAGGATCGGCTCGCCGCCGCCACCCTTTTCACGCACCAGCACGGTGTCTTCGGCGAAGCGGTTGTTCTCATCGAGCGGGGCGTTAGCCTGCGCGATGTAGTGCAGCAGCTCGTCGTCGGCGGTGAGGTACTCGACCTCGTTGGAAACGACGCCGTCCTTGACCTTGCGGTACGGGGTTTCGATGAAACCGAAGGAGTTGATGCGGCCGTAGGTTGCCAACGAACCGATCAGACCAATGTTCGGACCTTCGGGAGTTTCAATCGGGCACATACGACCGTAGTGCGACGGGTGAACGTCTCGAACTTCCATGCCGGCGCGATCGCGCGACAGACCGCCCGGGCCCAGCGCCGACAGACGACGCTTGTGGGTCAGGCCGGCCAGCGGGTTGTTCTGGTCCATGAACTGCGAGAGCTGCGAGGTACCGAAGAATTCCTTGATCGCGGCCACGACGGGGCGGATGTTGATCAGGGTCTGCGGGGTGATGGCCTCGACGTCCTGGGTGGTCATGCGCTCGCGCACAACACGCTCCATACGGGACAGACCGGTGCGTACCTGGTTCTCGATCAGCTCGCCTACGGCGCGGATACGACGGTTACCGAAGTGGTCGATGTCGTCCACGTTGACCGAGATGTCCACGATTTCGCCCTTGCGGGTGCCCTCGATGGTCTTCTCGCCGGCGTGCAGCGCGATGAGGTAGCGGATCATGGCGATGATGTCGTCCAGCGAGAGCACCGAGGCGTTCTCGGTGTCGACGGCGGTCTCCACACCCAGCTTGCGGTTGAGCTTGTAGCGGCCGACCTTCGCCAGGTCGTAGCGCTTTGGCTCGAAGTACATGTTGCGCAGCAGCGACTGTGCGGCTTCCACCGTCGGAGGCTCGCCCGGGCGCAGCTTGCGGTAGATATCCAGCAGGGCCTCGTCCTGATCCTTGATGCTGTCCTTTTCCAAGGTGGCGCGCATCGAGTCGTACTGACCGAACTCGGAGAGAATCTTCTCTTCGCTCCAGCCCAGGGCCTTTAGCAGGACGGTGACCGACTGCTTACGCTTGCGGTCCAGGCGCACACCAATCTGGTCGCGCTTATCGATCTCCAGCTCGAACCATGCACCGCGTGAAGGGATGATACGTGCGGAGTAGATGGTTTTGTCACTGGTCTTGTCCGGGGCGGACTCGAAGTATGCACCCGGGGAACGGACCAGCTGGGAAACGACGACACGCTCGGTGCCGTTGATGATGAAGGTACCCTTGTCCGTCATCAGCGGGAAGTCGCCCATGAAGACGGTCTGCTGCTTGATTTCGCCGGTTTCATTGTTCATGAATTCGGCCTTGACATACAGCGGAGCGGCGTAGGTAGCGTCGCGGTCCTTGCACTCGGCAATGCTGTACTTGGGTTCGGCGAACTCCGGATCGGAGAAGCTCAAGGACATGGTGTCCTGGAAATCTTCAATCGGGGAGATTTCTTCGAAGATTTCAGCCAGACCACTGGCGTCCGGAACGCTGTTGTCGCCCGCGGCTACTGCCTGAGCCAGACGCTCCTTCCAGCGCTCGTTGCCGACCAGCCGATCAAAGCTTTCGGTCTGCAGCGCTAGCAGGTTCGGGACTTCGAGGGGTTCGTGAATCTTTGCAAAAGAAAGTCGGCCAGCGTACGCAGCGTCGCGAGCCGAACTAGCGGTTTGGTTGTTGGGGTTGCTCGAGGCGACCAAGATGGATCCTTCCACAGACCGTCAGGTTTCCGAGACCTTGCCGTGCTAAGGTTCCTGCGTAGTGCAGAAACCTCGCGTCCGCACGAGCCCACCGCTATATGAAGGTCGTGCGCGCACACAGTAAGGCGCAAACTTCTACTGTACCGGATCGAATCAAGCTTGTCGATATTCCCCAAGCAAATTTCGTGCTATAGTGATCGGCCGCCGCGGCCCGCACACGCACATTCCGGCCCACAGCGCCGCCACAGCCCCGAATTCACGGGCCGCTGACTACGTCTAATATGCTTCACTCCCCCACGCCCGAGCTACACCGTGCACACCAGCAACGGGACGAAAATGACCTAAGCTGGAAACACAATGTCGTGTAACTCACAGGGAACGGAGCAATTTCCATGGCCTCACCACGCGATGCTGTCCTCATAGGTGGCAGCCGCACCCCATTCGCTCGCTTCAAGGGGGCTCTGGCCTCACAAAGCGCCGTTGAGCTGGGCGCGGTGGCGATTAAGGGAGCCCTGGCTAGCGCCGGCGTACCGGCCGACGCGGTGCAAAGTGTCATCATGGGCCAGGTTGTTCAGGCTGGATGTGGGCAGAACCCCGCCCGCCAATCGGCCATTGCCGCCGGTATTGGTTGGGATGTGCCCACGGTGACCGTCAACAAGGTGTGCCTCTCGGGGCTCGCGGCCATTATCGATGCCGCACGGCTCGTCCGGTCCGGCGAGGCCGACGTGGTGGTTGCTGGCGGCCAAGAGTCGATGTCGAACACTCCGCACCTGCTGCCGAAATCCCGCTTTGGTTGGACCTACGGTGACATTTCGGCGGTTGACTCGGTGGCCCACGATGGCTTGACCGACGCCTTCGATGGCAAATCCATGGGTTTGAGCACCGAAGAAAAGAACGGCGTGCTCAGCATTGATCGCCCCGCTCAGGATGCGGTGGCTGCCTTGAGTCACCAGCGTGCGGCGCGTGCCGTGGCCGAGGGTCTTTTCGCCAAGGAAATCTCCCCGGTCTCCATCCCACAGCGTAAGGGCGAGCCGGTGGTAGTGGCTCTGGATGAAGGTATTCGCCCGGATACGACCGAGCAGACCTTGGCCGCGCTCCGCCCGGCCTTCACCGGTGATGGCACGATCACGGCGGGTAACTCTTCACCGCTGTCCGATGGTGCCGCGGCTGTCGTGGTGACCTCGCGCGAGTGGGCGGAAAATAACGGCTACGAGATCCTCGCGACCCTCGGAGCCGCGGGCCAGGTAGCCGGACCGGATAATTCTTTGCACTCGCAGCCTTCGAATGCCATCGCCAGTGCGCTGAACAAGCAGGGGTGGGCAGCCGAGGATCTCGACTTTATCGAAATCAACGAGGCCTTTGGTGCTGTGGCATGCCAGTCGCTCAAGGACCTGAACTACCCGCTGGAGCGCACCAATATTCACGGCGGGGCCATTGCCCTCGGCCATCCCATTGGGGCCTCCGGTACGCGCCTCGCGCTCACCGCGGCGCTGGAACTTCAACGTCGCGGCGCTGGCCGCGCGGCAGTAAGCCTCTGTGGCGGCGGCGGCCAGGGCGAAGCCTTGGTCCTCTTCCGCGACTAGACCCCGTAACGGCGATCGGCTCCGCACCTAGTGCGGAGCCGATCGCCGTTAACCGTGCGCGGTGGCTTGAGCGTCACCAGCTACGGGACATCGGAACGTGCCCAAGAAGGAACCGGCAACGTTATACGTTGGCCGAGTTTGCCGCCGGCCGCGAGGATTCCGTTGCGTAGCAACAGTCCCGCCGGCTTCTCGACGAAGCGGGAGATCAGGTAGGCAACCAGCAGGACGATCGCGATAGTCAGTGGAAGCAATATGTACTGGTTGATCTTCAAATGCAGGGATTCAATGATCCACCAGCCCCACAACTCATGGATGAGATACAGCGGGTAGGTCAGCGAACCGGCGAAGACCAGCCAACGCGAGTAAACCCTGTTTAGTGGTGTGACAGTACATAGGGCCACCACCGCCACACAAAGGGTACAGAGTAGGGCGAAATGCCATGCCGGGACCTCTAGGCCCGACAGGTAGGAACTATCGAAAGCGCCTTTCAGTCCGGTGTGGTAGCTGGCGATGAGCGTATTGACGCCAATTAGCAGCCAACGCGTGAGTGAAGATCCCTCGGTATATATGACGAAGAGCAACATGCCGATGCAGAAGAGCGATGAATACTGCCCCAGTACCCATTCCATCGAGGTCGTGGCGCCAGTGAATTTAAAATACAAACCAACGGCCGGCCAGAGCACCGAAAGCAGCATAATGTGATGCGATTTGGTCCAGCCTAGGGCGAGCATGATTCCCAGCAGGAAGTAAAAACGAAGCTCTGCCCACAGCGTCCAGTAGACACCGTCAAGATCTCGGACATCCATGGCGGTCTGCATCATGGTCAGGTTGGGCAAGATGTCCCCGGTGGTTCGTCCATCACTGGCCTCTGGCCACAGGATGAACGTCAGCACGGCCGCGGCCAACACCGCTAACCAATAGGCAGGATAGAGTCGCCCCGCACGTGAGGCGACGAATTGCAGCACAGATTTACCCTGCACCGACATGAGGATGACGAAACCCGAGATCAAGAAGAATAGCTGTACGCCGATGCTGCCGTAGCGTGTAATCTCCGAAAGAATTGGCCACGCATCCGGCGCCTTGGTTCCCCAGTGCGAATGACCCCAGGCAGTGTAGTGGTAGAACACCACGGTAAGTGCCGCGGTGATCCGCAACCCGTCGAGCAATCCGAGTCGCGCTACCTTTTCTGGGCGTTTAGCCGCTACATGTCTCTGCACACTTCCAGCGTAGGATAACCAAATGAGTATCAGCTGTTAATGGAATCGTTATAAGCATATAAATATCAAATAACGGTTAGGAGCGTTAACGGCGAAAGGCCCCCAAACGAACGAATCGTTTGGGAGCCTTCGCAATAAGCTGCGAGTGACCGCGTGAGCTTACTTGACGGTGACGGTGGCGCCGGCAGCTTCCAGAGCTTCCTTGGCCTTCTCCGCTGCGTCCTTGGCAACGCCTTCCAGCAGAGCCTTCGGAGCGCCGTCGACGAGCTCCTTGGCTTCCTTCAGACCCAGCGAGGTGATGCCGCGAACTTCCTTGATGACTGCGATCTTCTTGTCGCCAGCCGACTCGAGGATAACGTCGAACTCGGTCTTCTCTTCAGCAGCAGCTTCGCCTGCGCCGCCAGCCGGACCGGCAACGGCAACAGCAGCAGCGGTGACCTCGAAGGTCTCCTCGAACTGCTTAACGAACTCGGAGAGCTCGATGATGGTCATTTCCTTGAATGCGTCGAGCAGCTCTTCGGTGGTGAGCTTCGCCATGGTGGCGTCCTTTCGGTTTTGGCCCTAGGGGCCGATGAATTGGGTTACGTTGCGAGAGAATCGCGAGGTGCTTAGGCCTCGTCGGCCGGAGCGGCCTCGGCGGCTTCGCCACCGTTCTCTTCGAGCTTGGCGCGCAGGGCATCCACGATGCGTGCAGCAGCGGAGGCCGGAGCCTTCAGAACGCCAGCAACACGTGCCAGCTGGTGCTCGCGGGACTCCAGGGCAGCAAGTGCCTTGATGCCAGCTTCATCAAGGGCATTACCCTCGAAGAAACCTGCCTTGATGACCAGCTTGTCATTCGCCTTAGCGAATTCCGTGAGGCTCTTTGCAGCAGCAACAGCATCGCCCTTAATGAAGGCGATAGCGGTCGGACCGGCAAGCTGGCCATCGAATGCATCGATGCCGGCTTCCTTAGCCGCGATTGCAGTCAAGGTGTTCTTGACAACCGCGTACTTGGTCTCCTGACCAAGCGAACGGCGCAGTTCCTTGAGCTGTGCAACGGTAAGCCCACGGTATTCGGTCAGGACAGCCGCGGTTGATTCCTTGAAATCAGTGGTGATCTCTTCGATCGCCACAGTCTTGGTCGGCGTTGCCATAACACTCCTTCCGGGGAATAGTTCGGTACCGTTTCATAACCGGCGGAGCGCAATAAAAAACGCCCCGCGCAGGAGCACAGGGCAGCTCAACCTGAGTTGAGACAAATCTATGAAACCTGCGTTGGTCGTCCAGGTGGACTCTTCGGATTCCTGACAAAGCAGGTCTCGACCGACGGTCTTCGGTGTTTTTAAGTCTACCGACGCGAGTGCCACAGGCAAAATCGAGGCAAAGCCATTGAGTGGTGATCTCTGACACGCCGCGTTAAAAGACAAGGCCCGCGCCAGCACTTTGGGGGACGCTGAACGCAGGCTACTTGTCGACGAACAGGCCTTGGGGAGACCTCATTCATCCACCTGCTACATGGTCTTGGGGGTCCCATATAACTGGTGCCGAGTGACTCGGTTTCTACAGAGTATCACCGAGGTATGAGGGCAAGACAAGACCCCGGCAATACATGAAGCAAACTTTCTCTACGTACCGTTGAATAATTCCGGGTGACGTCACAGCGCAGGAATGCGTCCTAGGCATGCGAAAGGGGAGCCGAAGAAACTCTTCGACTCCCCTATTCGGCCTGACTAATCAGTGACTAGCCAACGCGGGTTACGTTCGGATCAACCGGGATGCCGGGACCGAAGGTGGTGGCCACGGTGGCCTTCGAGATGTAACGGCCCTTGGAGGAGGACGGCTTCAAGCGAAGCACCTCTTCCAGAGCGGCTGCGTAGTTCTCGGTCAGCTGCTTGGCATCGAAGGATGCCTTGCCGATGATGAAGTGCAGGTTCGAGTGCTTGTCGACGCGGAAGTCGATCTTGCCACCCTTGATGTCGTTGACGGCCTTGGCCACATCCATGGTCACGGTGCCGGTCTTCGGGTTCGGCATGAGGTTACGTGGGCCGAGGATCTTACCCAGGCGGCCAACCTTACCCATCATGTCCGGGGTTGCCACGGCGGCGTCAAAGTCGGTCCAGCCGCCCTGCACCTTCTCGATCAGTTCGTCGGAGCCAACGAAGTCGGCGCCGGCTTCACGAGCGGCCTCTGCCTTGTCACCGTTGGCGAAAACCAACACGCGGGCGGTCTTACCGGTGCCGTGCGGCAGGTTGACGGTGCCGCGCACCATCTGGTCAGCCTTACGGGGGTCGACGCCGAGGCGGAATGCAACCTCAACGGTCGAGTTGCTCTTCTCGCCGGCCAGTTCCTTGGCCAGGGCGATTGCCTCTGCCGGATCGTAGCTCTTGTCGGCGTCAATCTTGGCCGCTGCGGCCAAGTATGCTTTGCTGCGCTTTGCCATCTGCGTTTTCTCCTTATGCAGTCGTGGTCATGTGGACCGCGCTCGGCCCTGCCACGGGTGGTTGAACTGGCGGTTCAGCCACCTTTTATTAGTTAGTGGTTGTGTAGCTTCGTGGTGAAGCCACGCAAAGGCTGGTACTTAGCCTTCGACGGTGATGCCCATGGAGCGGGCGGTACCGGCGATGATCTTGGAGGCGGCGGCCAGATCGTTTGCGTTCAGGTCTTCCATCTTGGAGTTAGCGATCTCCTCAACCTGAGCCTGGGTCAGCTTGCCCACCTTGGTGGTGTGCGGGGTGCCCGAACCCTTGGCAACGCCAGCAGCCTTCTTGATCAGCTCGGCTGCCGGAGGAGTCTTGGTGATGAAGGTGAACGAACGATCTTCGTACACGGTGATTTCAACTGGAATCACGTTACCGCGCTGCGACTCGGTGGCAGCGTTGTAAGCCTTGCAGAATTCCATGATGTTCACGCCGTGCTGACCAAGGGCAGGACCGATCGGAGGTGCCGGGTTGGCGGCGCCTGCCTGGATCTGCAGCTTGATGAGTCCGGTGACCTTTTTCTTAGGGGCCATGTCGGGTCCTTCTACTCTTGCGTTTTTCCGCAGCACAGGAGCGTGGTACGGATGGTGGCCGTCGTGGCGCGACAGCCGAACGTGCCCGCACCGCGAAAGCATGTCGCAATGGGGCACGAAGACTTAATACTACTGGATCTTGGTGACCTGGTTGAAGTTCAGCGTCACTGGGGTCTCGCGTTCGAAGATCGAAACCAACACAACCAGCTGGGCCGCTTCGAGCTTGATCTCGGAGATGGTTGCAGGCATGGTCTCGAACGGACCGTCGTTGACGATAACCGACTCGCCAACCTCGAAGTCCACCGTGACCTCAGTAATTGGGGCGCGACCCGGCTTGGAGGCCGAGGGCTGCTTCTCCGGATCAACCACGGTGTGCTCAAGCATGGAGAACACTTCATCCAAGCTCAGCGGGTTCGGGTCGTGGGCGTTACCCACGAAGCCGGTGATACCTGGAGTGTGGCGAACAACACCCCACGAAGCGTCGGTGAGCTCCATTCGAACCAGCACATAACCCGGAATACGCACGCGGCGCACGATCTTGCGCTGAGTGTTCTTGACCTCGACGACCTCTTCCATCGGGACCTGGATTTCGTAAATGAAATCCTCCATGTCCTGAGTCTGGATACGTGCCTCGAGGTTCACCTTCACGCGGTTCTCGTAACCTGCGTAGGTGTGGATTACATACCAGTCACCTGGCTGACGACGCAGCTTGGCGCGGAATTCTTCCTTGAGCTGGGCGACCTTGTCGGCGGCCTCATCAGCTTCGCTCTGCTCGGTAGCTACCTCGTCGCTAGCTTCCGGTGCCTCATCAGCGGTTTCGGCGGTAGCCGTTTCACCTGCAATAACCGGCTCATCGGCGGTCTGCTCGGATGCAACGAACTCGGTCTCGACCTCGTCGCTAACCTGCTGTTCGAGTTCATTGTCGGACACTGCAGTTCCTGCTTTCTTTTTACTGACTTAACACCATTGCGCGCCCACCGGCCGGGTTCGGCTGGCAGACGCTGGAAATTTTACTGTTCCGGACGGTTTGTGAACAGGAGGATCGAGCCACTACCGAACACGAAATCTAGGAGGGAAACCAACACCATGACGACCGCGACGAAGGCGATCACCACCAGGGTGTAGTTCAAAAGCTCGCTACGAGTAGGCGTAACGACCTTCTTCAGCTCGGAGATGACTTGGCGCAGGAAAAGCATAATGCGCCCGAAGAAGCTCTTCTTAAGGTCGTTACCGCGTCCCGGGCTTTCAACAGCTGAGTTGCTCACCGTGATCCTCGTTTCAATAATTGGCCAGTTGAAACAATCACGGTGTGTCGCAGCCTGGCCGACCACAACACACCGTGACGTGAGATTCGCTGTGCGATACCTTCTGTATCGCTACTGCGCAGGGCAGACAGGACTCGAACCTGCAACCTGCGGTTTTGGAGACCGCTGCGCTACCAATTGCGCCACTACCCTTTGAGCTTGAGCTCTGCTGCCGCTTGTCCCGGCAACGAAAAATAACTTTACGCAAGGATCGCGCAAATGTCGAACTGACCACCCGGAGTGTGTCGAAGGCCGCTAAAAAAGTGTTGCTGAACTGATCATTCTCCGTAATTTTCCGGGGTATCCCGGCCACGGATCGATCTGACCACTAATGTTAAGGGCGACAGCTTTCAACGTAGAGTTCAGGATCTCTCCACCCATGTCTAGAATTTCTCGCCGCATTGGCGCAATCTCCGAATCTGCCACCCTGGCCGTCGACGCCAAGGCCAAGGCGTTGAAAGCCGCCGGCCGCCCCGTGATTGGGTTCGGCGCCGGCGAACCGGACTTCCCAACGCCCGAGTACATTGTGCAGGCCGCCGTTGAAGCCGCACGTGATCCGAAGAATCACCGCTACTCCCCTGCCGCCGGTCTTCCCGAACTACGCGAGGCCATCGCGGCCAAGACCATGCGTGATTCGGGCTACGCCATTGAGGCCAGCCAGGTGCTGGTGACCAACGGCGGTAAACAGGCCGTGTACAACACCTTCGCGACCCTGCTGGATCCAGGCGACGAGGTCATTATTCCGGCCCCGTACTGGACCACCTACCCGGAGGCCGTGCAGCTAGCCGGTGGCGCATCGGTGACCATCTTCGCTGGCCCGGAGCAGGGCTACAAGGTCACCGTGGAACAGCTCGATTCGGTGCGCACCGAGCGCACCAAGGTTTTGCTGTTCGTCTCCCCCTCGAACCCCACCGGCGCGGTCTATACCCCCGATGAGGTAGCGGCCATTGGTCGTTGGGCCGCCGAGCATGGCATCTGGGTGGTCACCGACGAGATCTACGAGCACCTAACCTATGGTGAGGCCAAGTTCAGCTCCATCGCCACGCTCGTACCGGAACTCGAAGACCGTGTGGTGGTACTCAATGGTGTGGCCAAGACCTACGCAATGACCGGTTGGCGAGTGGGCTGGATGGTCGGCCCGCAGGACGTCATCAAGGCCGCGACGAACCTGCAGTCGCACGCTACTTCGAATGTCGCCAACGTCTCGCAGCGTGCGGCCCTGGCCGCCGTGGCCGGACCGCTGGATGCCGTAGAGGAAATGAAGGTAGCCTTCAACCGCCGCCGCCTGGCAATCGTTGAAGGTCTGAACGCCATCGAAGGCCTGCACTGCCCCACTCCGGAGGGCGCCTTCTACGCCTACTCGGATGTGCGTGGACTACTGGGCAAGGAAATCCGCGGCGTGGTGAGCAACACCAGTGCCGAGCTGGCCGCGGTCATCTTGGAACAGGCCGAAGTTGCCGTGGTCCCGGGCGAAGCCTTTGGTCCATCCGGCTACATCCGCATGTCGTACGCACTCGGCGACGCCGACTTGGCCGAGGGCGTGGCTCGCATGCAGCGTCTGCTCGGCGAAGCACGCTAACTAGCACGTACGTTCAGCGCAGCGGGCGGCGTGTAGGAGACTCCTACACACCGCCCGCGACGTTTAAGACTCGGTCCGCTTGGAATCGTCCAAGGCTAGAGAAGCCGACGATCCACGGCCCACCGGGTTAGCTCATGACGATTCGATAATTGCAGTTTGCGCAGCACATTCGACACATGGGACTCGACGGTCTTGATGGAAATGAAGAGCTCTTTGGCGACCTCACGGTAACTGTAGCCGCGGGCGATCAACCGCATCACTTGAAGTTCCCGATCGGAGAGCAGATCGAGTTCTTCGTCAACGCTGGCGACCTGAGCGCCGCTGAAAGCATCGAGCACAAATCCGGCCAGGCGCGGCGAAAACACCGCATCTCCGCTGGCCACCCGGCGCACGGCGGCGGATATTTCCTCGCCCGAAATGCTCTTGGTGACATAGCCCCGGGCTCCGGCGCGAATCACCGTGACCACATCCTGAGCCGCATCCGATACGCTCAAGGCCAAAAAGCGGGTTCCTTCCAGTTGCGCGGCACAACCGGCCAGCACTTCGGCACCACCGCCGCCGCGGCCGCCGGGAAGGTGGACATCGAGCAACACCACATCGGGGCGTTCGGAGGCAATGACGCTGATCGCGTCTTCGACCGTACCGGCCTCACCGACAATCTGAATATCACTAGCCAGGTCGGCTTTCAGGCCGGAGCGAAAAATGGCGTGGTCATCGACCAGTACGACGCGTACCGGCGACGCGTCTTCGATGGGTGCCTCGGTCATGGCGTCGTCCCTTCCTCGGTGGATTCTTCTCGTGGCATGCGCAATTGAACCTCGGTGCCCTCTGATGAGCTACGAATAGTGACCGTGCCGCCGGCTCGTTCGATGCGGCCGATAATTGACTCGCGGACCCCGTGCCGATCGGCGGCGATGCTCTGTACGTCGAAACCCGAACCTCGGTCCCGGACGAAAATCTCCACTTGGCTCGGGGTGCATTCGACAAAGACCGAGATCTTTCCCGCGGTGTGTTTCGCGGCATTCATCATCGCTTCACCGCTGGCCGCGACCAAGGCCTGTTGCGCGGCAATCCCCTGCGCGTGACCCACGGTGATCACCTCGATATCGCGTAGCATCAGCTGTTCAATGGTACGTGCTTCTTCGGTGATGGCGGTGCCCAGATCCTCCGGTGATTGTTCGGGATCCCCATAGAGCCATTGGCGTAATTCTCGTTCCTGCACGCGGGCCAAGGTGCGTACCGCGGCCGGGTCGTCGCTGCGTTTTTGGATGACCGCGAGGGTCTGTAGCACCGAGTCGTGCAGGTGTGCGGCGAATTCGGCACGTTGCGCGGCCGCCTGGCGGCTGCTGCGTTCGGACAGGAAATCGCGCCATAGCCGCAGGGCCCACGGCAGCAAGACCACCACGGTCCCGGCAAGAATCGCCCCGGCCGTAGCCAAGCCGCCCAGTAGGTCGGCGGTGCTCACGTTGCCGCTGACCAAGGCCAACAATCCGGAGATCACCAATAGTAGGCCCAGAGCTAGGCGTAGAAGCACCGGTCCACGCAATTTACCTTCACGCCGGGCGTTGGAGCCGTCCAATTGCAGCCAAGCGAGCACCACACCGGCGAGAATCCCCAGCGAGGGCCAGATCAAATCCCAGCGGATCGTCCAGCCAGCCCATTGCCCATAGGCCAGAAAGGCCAATACGAGTAGGGCCGCACCGATCAGTACCTCGCGGATCGAAACGAGCCACTCGCTCAGTTCGGCCGGCTTGGGCAGATTGCGTTGCACCCGCTCCATTTCCTCGGCCAGTGACAGCCGTCGCGTACCACGACTACGTTCGGCGTCGGCGTCGGCTTCTTGTTCGCTGGGAGTCATCGCCCACAGCCAGGCATAGAGCACCACGCCCGCGCCGCCGAACCCAACCAGCGCAATGAAGGCCACGCGCACATAACTGACCCGGACCCCCAGGTGTTCGGCGAGCCCGCCGCACACGCCAGCGATTACTCGCGAGTCGCTGCGCAGTAAGCTGGGACGCTCTGCTGGTGTTTGCATGCTCCAAGTCAAGCACGCCCGAACCCGGAGGAGCGAGCGTCCCTAGGGTAGCTCAGGGTTAAATCAGGGCACCCCCTCATAGCGGTAGGGCCCTAGTCATTAGAGGATTGAGATATGAACATGCAGAACGGATCATCCAGCAGCTTCTTCGAGCAGATGCGTAAGCTCGGGATCGTTCGCCAAGACTCGCAATGGTTCGGTGGCGTGGCGGCGGGCCTCGCCCAGCGTTTCTCCATCGACACCATCCTGGTGCGCGGCATCATCATCGTGCTGAGCATATTCGCCGGAGTGGGCCTCATTGCCTACGCCCTGGCTTGGGCGCTACTGCCCGACCGTCGCGGAACTATCCACCTCGAACAGGCCATCGCCAAGGAGTGGACCAACGGCATGACCGGCGCGGTGATCTTATTCGTTTGTGGCCTGCTCCCCCTGCCGTGGGCGATCGGCTCACTCGGCCCCATCCTGTTCCCGGTGGTGATTATCGCCGGCGTATTGTTCCTGATTTTCAGCCGGCGCAACACTCGTTTCGAACGCCACCATTCGGCGTCACCGAGCCCCGGTAACGCCAGCAGCGACGCGACCGCTCACCAAAGCGGCCCGGTGCACCACGGCACGGTGATCGAGAAACCCTGGCGTGGGCCACACGACCCGGCCTTTAATCAGCGACTATCCACAGAATTTCCCGAGGACCCCGGTGAGCTGAAGCTCCCGGAGCCCGAATTCGAGCAGCACCCCAACCGGGAGGACCAGATGAGTACCCCATACAATGATGGATTCACACCGCCACCTCCGCATCGCGCACCCGCTCCACAAGTGCGCAAAGCTCCCCCGATCCCCGGCTGGGTAGCAACTATCGTTGTGGGATTGAGCGTATTGTCCATGGCCGCAGTCCTGCTGGCAGGACAGCTCAATTTCCCTGGCGTACCGGATAATGGTTGGACCTTGGCCCTCCCGGTGGGTCTGCTGGTCGCTGGCTTGGGCATTACGTTCGCCTCCTTCGCTAAGCGCACCAGTGGCGGCCTGTTGGGTTTAGCCATCCCGTTGTTGGTTCTCACGCTGATTTTCGGAGGCAAACCGGTAATCTTCGGCGACTATCGCGACGGCGTCATCGTCCATGACGACCCCAACGAGTACAGTGCCGTCTTCAGCAACGCGACCATCGATTTGACGGGCTACCGTCACATTACGGCACCGACCAAAGTAGAGATCAATTCGGTGTTCTCTAAGGTGGACTTAGTGCTCCCCGAAGGTGTCCCGGTGACAATTGACAGCAATGGGGTGTTCATGTCGAAACGTGAGGGAGTCGACTCACTGAATCATGGCATCGACGATCCTACGGCCCCCGTTCTCACAGTCGAATTCAATGGAGTATTTACGAACTTTGACTATGAGCGTTCGAATATCATCACGAGTCCCGAGACCGACTTCTAGAAAGGAGCTAGGCTCTTGAATAGCAACGACTCCGAGACAAAATTTCCCTCCGGCACCCTGATCTTCGGCCTCATCCTAATCGCCGTGGCCGTGACGACGATGGGCGGCGAAATCCTCTCTTGGCACTTCGACCGCTCGCTGTTCTTCATTGGTTTGATCGCTCTCGCCGGCATCGGCCTGATCGGTTCGGGCATCGCCTCGGCGCGCCGCAACCATGCACGATCGACGGAGCTCCCCGGCCCAGACTCCACCGAGACCCACTAAGGAAAAGGAACCACAACCATGGACAGTTTCTTCAATTCCCTGCGCTCGATCCCGCTTCGTCGCGGCCCGGCCCGCATGGTCGGAGGTGTGGCAGGCGGCCTCGCCGATAAGTTCGGATGGGATGTCACCCTCGTGCGCATCGGCATGTTGCTTTCCTTCCTGCTACCGGTGCTCGGCATTGGCGTGTACATCGTGGCCTGGCTCCTGATCCCTGACCAGCAGGAGAACATCATCTTGCAGAAGTGGCTGCGGGCTTTCTAGGCCCGTCAGGCTTCGATAATCCCTTGGAGAGCCGGGGCGGGAACTTCCCGCCCCGGCTCGCTCTTGTGGTCTAAAGCACGTAAACTAGTCACAATCGCGGCTCAACGGTGCGCCAGGAACCTATCCACCGGTCCCCGCCCCCGTTCACCGCCGGCCTTCACAATACGAGTCAGTATTGTGGCCAGCTCGAATCGTGGGTGAAGACCCTTGAGAAACGAGCATTCATGCGCATTGGCATCCTTACCTCCGGCGGCGACTGCCCCGGTTTGAACGCGGTGATCCGCGGCGCCGTACTGAACGGCATCAAGTCCCACGATTACGAATTTGTTGGCTTCCGCGACGGCTGGCGTGGAGTCAAGGAATCCGACGTGATCGACCTGCCCCGTCAGGCGGTGCGCGGTATCGCCAAACAGGGTGGCACCATTTTGGGTACCTCGCGCACCAACGCATTTGAGGGCGAAAACGGCGGGGCCGAGAACATTGCCCGCAATCTGGAGCAGCTCGGCGTTGACGCCCTGATCGCCATTGGTGGCGAAGGTACCCTCGCCGGTGCGAAGCGCCTCTGTGACGAGGGCATTCGAATCGTGGGTGTGCCCAAGACCATCGACAACGACCTCGATGCCACCGACTACACCTTCGGTTTTGATACCGCGAATCAGATCGCCGTGGAAGCCATTGACCGTCTGCGCACCACCGGCGAATCTCACCACCGTTGCATGGTCGCCGAAGTAATGGGCCGTCACGTGGGTTGGATTGCCCTGCACTCGGGCATGGCTTCCGGTGCCCATGCCATTTTAATCCCGGAACAGTCCACCTCGATGGATCAGATCTGCGAATGGGTTAACGAAGCCAACGAGCGCGGCCGCGCACCGCTGGTAGTCGTGGCCGAAGGTTTCGTACCCGAAGGCGATTCCGAAGCCTTCTCCACCCGTGGGTTCGATACCTTCGGACGTCCGCGCTTGGGCGGCATCGGTGAGCTACTAGCCCCGATGATCGAAGAGCGCACCGGCATTGAAACTCGTGCCACCGTACTGGGGCACATCCAGCGCGGCGGCGTTCCCAGCGCTTTCGACCGTGTGCTGGCCACGCGCCTGGGTATGGCGGCCGTGGACTCGGTAGCCAACGAAGCCTGGGGCACCATGGTGGCCCTGCATGGTACGCATATCAACCGTGTTCCCTTGCGTGCTGCCTTGAACAACCTCAAGCGCGTTCCGCAAAACCGCTACGAAGAAGCCAAGCTGCTCTTCGGCTAAACCATCCCTTAAAAGTGAACGTGCCGGCCGGTTCCCGTTGGGGAACCGGCCGGCACGTTATTTCGCGTGTCGCGTAGTTAGTGACGCGGAGGGGTACGGATAAAACCGGTAAACCGCCCGGCGGTCTGCCCGGCATCCGGTGCGACGATCACTTCCTGCGCAACCGGGTAGGTACTCTCCCCGTCGACCACGGTCAGTTCGGCCTGCGGATCGACTCCGCGCTTGATGACCGCTAACGCGATCGGTCCGGCCTCATAGTGCAGGGCCGCCGAGGTCAAGGTTCCCACCTGACGCTCTCCGAGCATCACCGGCGAACCCTCCGCCGGCAAGGTATGCATGGAACCGTCGAGGTGCAAAAACACCATACGCCGTGGCGGATGACCGATGTTATGTACCCGGGCGATGGTTTCCTGCCCCTTGTAGCACCCCTTACTCAGATGCACCGCGGTGCGCAGCCAGTCCAGCTCATGCGGGATGGTGCGCTCGTCCACCTCGTGGCCCAGACTAGGCTGCCACGCGGCGATACGTAGTGCCTCGACAGCCATCATGCCGGCCAACGGACGGTCCCCCACCCGCTCCTCCAACTCGGCCAACGGCACGAGGTGCAACACCCAGGGGCGTTCCACGGCAGGGTGGTCGGCAGCCGAATAGGCGAAGCCACCTTCGCTCACGCCCGGCCATGGATCCACCCAGCGCAACGTGCTGACCTCATCCAGCGGCTTCGTCGCAGCGAGGATCCCGAACTCGTCCGAACGGTTCACGATCTCCACCCGCAGGGCGAAACGCATCGAGAGCAGGAACTCTTGGAGTGCCTGTCCGCGTCCGGGTTCAACGATGAGCAGCAGACGGTCCTCGTCGACAAGGACCTTCATCTCATGTTCGATGCGGCCTTGCACCGATAGCAATAGGGTCTGTGTGCTGTTGCCCGCGGTGAGTGTGTTGATCCGCTGGGTGCTGAGGGTATCTAGCCAGCTCTGCCGGTCTGGCCCGCTGAGTTCCAGAACCTCGAAGTGGCTCAGGTCCGCCAGGGTTTCGCCCTCGGCGAGCTTCCGGGCCTCCCGGGTCGGCGCACCGTAGTGGGCGGCCACTGCGGCGTCCACCCCGGTACCGGCCACGGCACCGGGACGCTGTAGCAACACCGAATGGTATTCGCCCATGACCTTAACCTTCCGAATCCGTCGACTCGGGGTCTGCGGAGGACCCGTTTAGACGCTTCAACGCCGCCGAGGCGTGAGCCTTGAGCTCCTTATTGCCCAGCGACACATCCCAGCGCCAGAAGAGGTCCCCGCCGACCAGCCCGTAAATCCGGGTTGATGAGGCGTAGGCTTTGGCATTCTGACCGCGTAGCAGGGCTTCGGTGGCCAGCTGAATGCGCGGGCCATCAACAAATCCGTAATAGAGCTCGCTAATCGCGCCGGGCTGAGTGATCTGCACCTGGATCTTGAAGCCTTCGTCGGTGCGTAGCTTTTCCACGTCGTCGGCGGAACGCAGCACCGGGAACGGATCGCCCGGCGTCATGCCGGGGCCCGGGTCCGCATCCTGCCAGGCGCGATCCAGCGACCAATAACCGGTTTCGGCGCTGAGGAAACGTAGCTTGGTGCCGGACTCGTCACTGAGCCAGGCTTCGCTACGGTATTCGAGAAATGGGCCGCCAAGGTCGGAGAAGGTCACCCGCTGCACAAAATAGGGGTCGTCCGCTTCTCCCTCGCCCAACCGGCCGGTACCTTCCCAGGTCCCGATGAGCCAGGAC
Organism: Glutamicibacter sp. PS; assembly: GCA_031317595.1. Classification (GTDB taxonomy): domain Bacteria; phylum Actinomycetota; class Actinomycetes; order Actinomycetales; family Micrococcaceae; genus Glutamicibacter; species Glutamicibacter endophyticus. The sequence goes on along the minus strand of JANCMB010000001.1, from coordinate 310,827 downwards.
AACGGCACCAGTTCGGGGGTCAGGTCAGTGGGGATATCAAAGGCCATTGGTTGCGTGCTCTTTCTACGCGTCGGTGCTTTAACGAATCAACGCACACTTTCGTGTGCGCTGATGCTTACTTCTGCCCCTTGAACAGGCGCTTGACGACCAGTGCCGCGAAGCCTGCCATGCCGAGACCTGCCACGGTGAGCAGGGAGAGGAAGAAAATCTCGAGTGCAAGATAGTTTTCGTTCATGCCCCCATCCTAACGCGCCACAGGGTGCGGTGCGCGCCTCGGACGCCAGAAGTCATGTGAGCCGCGCCTCGCCGTGGCTCACGAGCGGAAGCTAGCTGCCGCCGAGCAGCTGTAGGGCGTACCAATTGAGGCTGCCGGTCAACAGCAACATGCAGCTGGCAACGGCCAGCACACCGCTAAGCGATCGCACGGCCTTACTGGTCAGCGACAGGGCACGCACCACCGCCACCACCAAGCCACCTAAGGCACCGAAGATCAGCCCGTGTACCCAGTCAAGGCCCAAGGGTAGCGCGGTAGCCGCCGCACCCAGCGCACCGGCGAGCACCGGGGACACGGGTAGCACCACACGGTCAGGCAGCCGGGTAATGGATAGCGCACCGGCGGCCACAAGACCCAACAGGCTCAGAATGGTCACCGATAGCACCGCTCGGTGGTCACCCAGCGCCACCCAGCCCACGCCTTGAACCGCGATTGTTACGCCAGCGACGCCACTGACCACCGTGGTCAGCCGGTGCTTGGCCGACGCGCCGCGAAACACCTGCGTAATGAAAACCAATAAGAGCCCACAGGCGATCACTTCGACGCTATGGCGATTGGTCACCGGAGGTCCCGAGACGAGGCCGGCGGCGGTGGCTCCCAGCGCACTGAGCAGGATGACGCTGGTGATCAGCCACGGGGTCTGTGCGCCCGTCAAACGGGGCCAACTCACGGCGAAGAGCACCTGCACGATGACCGCCGCCCCGGCCATCGCCCAAGGGGCAAAAGGTAGCCCGGCGGCAACGAGTAGCAGAGCCGCGGCCAGCAACCCGCAGATGAGGACCTTGATTCGCACTGGTGTTCTTCCCGTCGATGTCGTTACGGCGTTACACGCTGTCAAGTGGTTCTATTCCATATACTGTGACACGTAGAAACGATTTTTTTGTAACGCACACGTGAAGGAGGCCCTGGTGACACGCCTCCTGATTCTCAGTCCCACGGCCACGGAAGTTTCCCAAGTCCTACCCGCATTGGAGCTGTTGCCCTACGAATTGATCGTGCTCCCGGCGAGCGCAGAGTCGCTGGTCAAATGCGATGATTACGAAGCTGTGGTGCTCGATGCCCGTACCGAGCTCCTAGCCGCGCGTAATCTCGCCGGGGTACTGCATAGTTCGGTCGCGGTGCCGCTGCTCCTCGTACTTGAAGAGGGCGGGTTGAGCGTGCTGAGCGATCAGTGGATGTTCACGGATTTTGTGTTGGCTTCGGCCGGCCCCGCCGAAATTCAGGCCCGCGTAAACCGCCTGCAGGTGCGCGCCGAACCCCAGGCCGCGCAGCAGGGCCAAGGTGATGAGCCGGAGCACAATGTTCTGGTCATCGATGAACTGAGCTACACCGCCAAGATCGAAGGGCGGGTCCTAGACCTGACCTACAAAGAGTTCGAGCTGCTGAAGTATTTGGCGCAGCACCCCGGGCGTGTGTTTAGCCGCGACCAGTTATTGCACGAGGTATGGGGCTACGACTACTACGGTGGTACCCGTACCGTGGATGTGCATGTGCGTCGCTTGCGCGCCAAGCTCGGCACAGACCACGAACAGCTCATCGGCACGGTCCGTAACGTCGGCTACCGCTATTACTATGACGACGCGGAAAGCTGACGCTAGCTCACCACGCGATCGAAGGCTTAGGGTGAATTCATGAGCGAAAAGTCCGTTGGGAACCTCACCCTGCACGCTACCGATACTTGTCTCGATGAGTTCTACCTGTCCGAAGTCCGCGCGCTGTCACTTGCAGCGCAGCAGGCCGACGGCAATCCGCCGCTGAGCGATCAAACCTACGTTAGTTTGGCTGCGGAGGATTCCCAAGCGCTGAGCGTCGGTGCCTATTGGGCCGATGAGCCGGAGCTTGCCAAGTTGGTGGGCTTCGCGGTTGTACTTCCCTCCCCCGATTCCGCGCCAACTCTCGAACTGGTGGTACATCCCGACTACCGCCGCCGCGGCATTGCCGACACAATGCTCGACCGGTTGAAAGAAGCCGTAGATCTCACCAAGGTGCAGGCCTGGGCACACGGTTCCCACGCTGGGGCCAAAGCGTTAGCTAAGAAGCTGGGGCTTACGGCCATTCGCGAACTGCACAAGATGCATCGCGAAAGCACCAAGGAGCTTCCCCAGCCAGAACTCCCCTCGTCCATTACCGTGCGGACTTTCCTCGTGGGTGAGGACGAACAAGCTTGGTTGCAAGCCAACGCTCTGGCCTTCGCCGATCACCCCGAGCAGGGCTCGCTGACCTACCAAGATCTCGATGCTCGCATGTCCGAGGCATGGTTTGACCCCACCGGGTTCTTTTTGGCCCTCGATCACGAAGATCAAGTCGTGGCCTTCCACTGGACAAAGATCGATCCCTCCAGCGCTGGCAACTCGCGCCCGCCCGGCGAGGTCTATGCGGTGGGCGTGATACCCGATGCACAATCGATGGGCCTGGGCCGAGCGATGACCGCGATCGGCATCAATCACCTGCTCGAACAGGGCGTGGCGTCGATCCTGCTGTACGTGGATGGTGAGAACACCGCGGCCCGCCGCCTTTACGAGTCCCTGGGGTTCACCTCCCGCGATGTTGACCTGCTGTTCGGTATGCGGGCGATAGACTAAAGAGGAACGGTTGCCATGGCGATGCTGGCATGGACTGAGCATCTACCAGTATCGGCTCTTGCGGGAAGAAGTGAACACGACAATGACAACGCCTTCACATAAAACAGCGACCAAGCTCGAAGACGTCCCTTCCTATAAGACCAATGAGGATCGCATTGTGCCTCCAGAAGAAACCCCGGCTCGCTTGCCCGCCGGCGACATGGGCGGGGAACGCTTTCTCGACCGTGAGCTGAGCTGGCTGCACTTTAATGCCAGGGTGTTGGAGCTCGCCCAGGACCCCGATCTGCCGTTGCTCGAACGCGTGAACTTCCTATCGATTTTCGGCTCGAATCTGGACGAGTTTTTCATGGTTCGCGTCGCCGGACTCAAGCGCCGCATCGCCACCGGCTTGGCGGTTCCGGCTGCCAACGGAATGAACCCCATCGACCAGCTCGAACTGATCCTCTCCTCGGCCCATGAACTACAGACCCGCCACGCGCAGGTGTTCTCGGAGTCGGTGCGGCCGGCGTTGGCCGATGAGGGTATCGAGCTGGTGCGCTGGGATTCGCTGACCGCCAAGGAACGCGAAGTACTCTCGGACTGGTTTATTGCCCAGGTCTTCCCGGTGCTTACCCCCTTGGCCGTCGACCCGGCTCACCCCTTCCCCTACATTTCGGGGCTTTCGCTGAACCTCGCCGTGGTGGTACGTAATCCGCAGACCGACAAGCAGCTTTTCGCCCGCCTGAAGGTGCCGGACACCATCGCGCGCATGATCAGCATCGATGGGGCCCGGGCGGCTCACTCTTCTCATCGTCATGCCCGTTTCATCGCCCTGGAAGAGCTCATCGCCGTACACTTGGATCTGCTGTTCCCGGGCATGGACGTGGTTGAGCACCACCTGTTCCGGGTGACCCGTAATGAGGATCTCGAGGTCGAAGAGGATGACGCCGAGAACCTACTACAGGCACTGGAAAAGGAACTGCTGCGCCGCCGTTTCGGTCCTCCGGTCCGCCTTGAGGTCGCCGACGACATTAACCCGCAGGTTCTCGAACTGCTCGTCCGCGAGCTGAATATCGAAGACGATGAGGTGTTCAAGCTCCCCACCCCGCTGGATTTGCGCGGTCTGGGTGTGATCGCCGGTTTGGATCGCACGGAGCTGCACTACCCCAAGCATGTGGGACACACGTCGCGCTTCCTGAACGAGTCGGAGACCGCGAAGGCCGCAAATGTCTTCGCCGCCGTACGCCGCCGCGATATTCTGCTGCACCACCCCTACGATTCCTTCTCCACCTCGGTGCAGGCCTTTCTGGAACAAGCCGCCGCGGATCCGAAGGTTATGGCCATCAAGCAGACGCTGTACCGCACCAGTGGTGACTCGCCGATCGTCGATGCGCTCATTGACGCCGCCGAGGCGGGCAAGCAGGTGCTGGCCCTGGTGGAGATCAAGGCACGCTTCGACGAGCAGGCCAACATTTCATGGGCTCGCAAACTCGAACAGGCCGGCGTGCACGTGGTCTACGGCATCGTGGGCCTGAAAACCCACTCGAAGTTATCGCTCGTGGTGCGCAAGGAAGGCGACAAGCTCCGCCGATACTGCCATATCGGCACCGGCAACTACCATCCGCGCACGGCTCGCTACTACGAGGATCTGGGCCTGCTCACCTGTGACGATGCCGTGGGTGAAGATGTCTCGCGGCTGTTCAACCAGCTCTCGGGGTACGCCCCTCGCTCCACCTACAACCGGTTGCTGGTCGCCCCGCGGTCGCTGCGCGCGGGCCTACTCGAGCGCATCGATCGGGAAATCGAGCACGCCAGCGCGGGTCATGAATCTCGTGTGGTCATCAAGGTCAACTCGATGGTCGACGAAGCGATTATCGACGCGCTCTACCGGGCCAGCCAGGCCGGAGTGCAGGTCGATGTGATCGTGCGCGGCATTTGTGCCTTGCGCCCCGGGGTGCCGGGCTTGAGCGAAAATATCCGTGTGCGTTCGATCCTCGGACGCTTCCTCGAGCACAGCCGCGTGTTCATGTTCGCCAATGCCGGGAACCCCGAAGTGTTCATCGGGTCCGCCGATATGATGCACCGCAACCTGGACCGCCGGGTGGAGGCCCTTGTTGCGCTGGGCAACGCCGAGGATATTTCCTGGCTTATCGGGTTGCTGGATCTGTACGTGGATGACAGCACGTCCTCGTGGCATTTGGACGGCGAGGGACAGTGGACCCGTCACCACCTGGACGCGGAGGGCAACGCGCTACGCGATATCCAGTTCTGGTTGATCGGGCAGAACAGCCGCCGACGCAATCTTGGGCGTAGCAAGTAGTGGCAGCAGATACCAACTCCCCGGCCCACGCCCGGGTCATCTCGCTCCAGCGCTCCAGCGACCCGCAGGAGGTGCGACTGGGCCTGTTTGACGTGGTCGCCGCCGGGGCCATCCCATGGAAGGTCGTCGACGGCGAGCTGCGCGTGCTGCTCATTCACCGGCCTCGCTACGACGACTGGTCGTGGCCGAAGGGCAAGCTTGACGACGGAGAGTCCGTGGCCGAATGCGCGGTACGTGAAGTGTACGAAGAGGTGGGCCTATCGGTGCACCTCGGGCTACCACTGAGCGCCACCGCCTACAGCGTCAAGGGCAAGGCGAAGATCGTCTACTACTGGGCCGCTAAGGTCGCCGATGGCGTCACGGCCCAGCCCGACGGTGCCGAATGCGACATGGTGCGCTGGGTATCCGGCTCCAAGGCCCTGAAACTACTGACCAATACCAGCGATCGGCAGCCGCTGGAAGATCTCATGAAGGCTCAGAAGAAGGGCCGGCTCGATACCTTGGCGCATATTATTCTGCGCCATGCCAAGGCCAAGCCACGCGGAAATTGGACCCGCGAGGAGGGTGAGCGCCCGTTGGCGGCTACCGGGCGGCGTCAGGCTCAGGCGGTCAGCCGGCTCCTCTCGGCGTGGATGCCGCAACGCGTCTACTCCTCACCCTGGACTCGCTGCCTGCAGACCGTCACCCCCTATGCGACGAAATACTCGCTCAAACCCAAGAAGTTGCGGTCGATGACCGAGTACGCCGCCTCGCTCAAGCCACACAAGGCGCAGGCTGTTCTGGGCAAAATTCTGGCTCGTGAGCAGTCCTCGTTGCTGTGCACGCACCGTCCGGTGCTCCCCTTGTTGCTTGAGGTACTCTCCCGTTCCATGGATAAGTCCGTCGCTGAGGTGCTACCGGACGAAGACCCCTATTTGGAGCCCGGTGGACTGATCGTGATTCATCAGGCCCGTGGCAACGGTGGCAAACTGCTCAGCGTGGAAGTTCACAACCCCTACCACGACTGACCGCTCGCTGACTTGGCGTATCGGACCGGGACGGGGCCAGCGAAGAAATTGCATTGTGGCGGCGCGCGACTAATACTGAGAGTGACAGAGATCACCTATCGAGTATGAGGTGCCCCGATGACACAGGATTCATCCTCCCGGCAGCAACCGCACAAGATCGTCCACCAGGGTCTGCGTGTCGATCACGACGAGGGTCGAGGACGCTATTCGCTGTGGCATGGTTCGACCTACATCGGATTCATTGGCTTTTACCGCGAGGGAGATGTGGTGACCTTGCAACATACGATCGTCAATGAGGAGTTCGGTCGCCGCGGTTACGCACGCGCCCTGACCACCTTGGTGCTGGATGAGTTGCGGGCCCAAGGGCTGAAAATCGTGCCCGAGTGCAGCTATATCGCCGATTATTTGCATCGCTACCCGGAATACCAAGACATGGTGGCCAGCTGGCCGGCACAGGACTAGTCAGGGCGCACGTGCGCAATGCCTCCTCGCGCGGCCTCGAGCCGCGCGGTGCCGGTGCCCTAAACTTAAGCGGGTGAGCATCCCAACGCCCTATGAAGACCTGCTGGCCGATGTGCTAGCCAACGGCACCCGCAAGGAAGATCGCACCGGCACCGGCACGCTCTCGGTGTTCGGCCGCCAAATCCGCTTTGACCTGGCCGAGTCCTTCCCGCTGATCACCACCAAGCGGGTACATTTCAAATCCGTGGCGACGGAACTACTCTGGTTCCTGCGCGGCGAATCGAATGTGCGCTGGCTACAGGAGCAAGGCGTGCGGATCTGGAATGAATGGGCTGACGCCGATGGCGAGCTCGGCCCCGTCTACGGGGTGCAGTGGCGTTCGTGGCCCACCCCGGACGGCGGGCACATTGATCAGATCGCTCAACTAGTCACCTCGCTACGGGAAAACCCGGATTCTCGCCGGCATATCGTCTCGGCCTGGAATGTGTCGGAAATTCAGAATATGGCGCTCCCGCCCTGCCACGTGTTCTTCCAGTTCTACGTGGCCGACGGCAAACTCTCCTGCCAGCTCTACCAGCGCAGTGCCGACATGTTCCTCGGCGTCCCCTTCAACATCGCCTCCTACTCGCTGCTAACCCGGATGCTGGCCGCCCAGGTGGGTCTCGAGCCCGGCGAGTTCATCTGGACCGGTGGTGACGTACACATCTACACCAACCACCTCGAGCAGGTCCACGAGCAGCTCGGCCGCGACCCCTACCCGTACCCCCAACTGGAGTTCACCCGCACCCCGGAGTCCATCTTCGACTACACCCTCGAAGACTTTGATCTACGCAACTACCAGCACCATCCCACCATCAAGGGGGCCGTCGCCGTATGAGCACACCCGTAACAGCCAACCCGGTGATCGGCGCAATCTGGGCGCAGGGCATCAACCAGGTCATCGGGCACGATGGCGCTATGCCGTGGAGCGTTCCCGAGGATCTCAAACACTTCAAGGCCGTTACCGCCGGTCACCCAGTGGTCATGGGTCGGCGCACCTGGGAATCATTCCCGGCGAAGTTCCGCCCACTTCCCGGGCGGAGCAATATTGTGCTCACCCGGGATCTCAAAGCGCATGAAGCGCTACGGCAGGACGGAGCCTTGCCAGTGGCGACCTTCGAGGAAGCTCTCGAGCTGGCCTCAGTTTGCGACGGTGCGGAGCAGATCTGGATTATCGGCGGCGGCCAAGTCTATGCGCAGGCGATGGACGTGCTGGATCTCGCGGTGATCACTCGGTTACGTATCGAGCCGAACGGCGATACTCGTGCTCCACAACTGACCGAAGACTTCAACTGCAATACGCTGGATCCGGCCGAAGGCTGGCACCGCTCCGCCGGTGGCGTTGACTACCGATTCGAAACCTGGACTCGTCCTAAGGGGAGACACCTGTGAAAGATTCTTTTGACGCGCTGAAGAAGCACCCTGAGGCGCTATTTGTCATTGGCTATATGCTCTTCCCGCTACTCGCCCTCGTCTCTGCCGTGTTGGGCTTCTTCCTTGTGCTCGGCGGACACAAGATCTTTGGGCTGATCATGCTTCTGGTACCGACGCAGCTATTTATTTTCGGCGCCTACTGGGCCATCAAGAACCGTAAGGCACTGCTCGAGAACCAGTAGAACTTAGACTAGGCCATCGAACCTAAAGCCGCGCTGGGGCACCGGACCCAGTGCGGCTTTATGCGCTGTAACGAACGAAAACGGCACCCAAATCAGGGCCTACCATGGAGAGTATGACTTCTTCCGTTGGTTTTGTTGGTTACCGTGGCATGGTTGGTTCCGTGCTGATGCAGCGCATGCTCGAAGAAAACGACTTCGAGCAGCTCAACCCGGTGTTCTTCTCCACGTCGAATGCCGGTGGCGCGGCTCCCTCCTTCGCCGAGGGCGCCGATAAGTTGCAGGACGCTTACGATATTCAGGCACTGGCTAAGCTGCCGATTATCGTGACCGCCCAGGGCGGGGACTACACCAACAAGGTTCACCCCCAGCTGCGTGCGGCCGGTTGGGACGGTCTGTGGATCGACGCTGCCTCCGCACTGCGCATGAACGATGATTCGATCATCGTGCTCGACCCGGTCAACCGCGATGTCATCGACCGTGGACTGGCTAATGGGGTCAAGGACTTCGTCGGCGGTAACTGCACCGTCTCCTGCATGCTCATGGGGTTGGGCGGGCTGTTCCGCAATAACCTGGTCGAGTGGAGCACCTCGATGACCTATCAAGCGGCCTCCGGTGGCGGCGCCCGTCACATGCGTGAATTGCTCACCCAATTCGGTGACATCAACGCCTCGGTCAAGGCACAGCTTGACGACCCGGCCAGCGCCATCTTGCAGATCGACCGCGACGTCTTGACCACTCAGCGCGGCGAACTCGACGCCTCCCAGTTCGGTGTGCCGTTGGGCGGCTCGCTGATCCCATGGATCGATGCAGATCTGGGCAATGGCCAGTCCAAGGAAGAGTGGAAGGCCGGGGTCGAGACCAACAAGATCCTGCATACCACCGAGGAAAACCGCATTATCGTCGACGGGCTCTGCGTCCGTATCGGTGCCATGCGTTCCCACTCTCAGGCACTGACCCTGAAGCTGAAGGAAGACCTCGCCGTTGACGAGATCGAACGTATTTTGGCTGCGGATAACCAGTGGGCCAAGGTGGTTCCGAACGAGAAGGAGGCCACCATGGAGCATCTGACCCCGGTCGCCGCCTCGGGCACCTTGGACATCCCGGTTGGTCGCATTCGCAAGCTGGAAATGGGCCCGGAGTTCATCTCGGCCTTCACCGTCGGCGACCAGCTCCTCTGGGGCGCCGCCGAGCCACTGCGCCGCATGCTGGCCATCGCTCGCGGCCGCCTCTAAAAGGCCAACACACCGGTATTTAGCCGGTTAACCTGCTCCGGTCCGGACACGCTATGTGCGTTCCGGACCGGAGTTTTTTTATGACACACACTCAGCGGGCCGCTTCCCATTCGGGGCGCAGTTACGAGTAGAGCACCTGCTCATGCTATTGCCCAGCACGCCACTGCGCCCGAGGCGCCACGCCCTCTCGGCTGAAGCCCAGCTTTTCTAGGGCGCGCTGCTCGGCGGTATTCTCCACAGCGATCTTCCCGGCGGCCGACGTGTTCGCCTGCCGTACGTGAGCAGCCATGGACTCCGCTAACGTCGCGCCCGCGAGTAACTCTGTCCAGTTATAGGCTATCGCCAATCAGCAGTGGTTCGTTGTGTAACAAGATGCCGAAGCGTTCCTGCACGCCAGCGCGCACGGCCCGGGCGATGGCCAGTAGGTCCCCGGCACTGGCCGTCCCGCGGTTGGTCACCGCCAGGGTATGTTTGCTGGAGAGCGAGGCACGGCCCTGCGCGAGCGGGAAGCCCTCGGTGCCTTCGAGCCCATAGCCCTTGGCGTACCCCGCTTGGTCGATCAGCCAAGCGGCGGAGAGCTTGACCTGTCCTTCGGTCGCCACCGGATAATTCGGGGCTCCCTCGGGCAGCGACTCAAGCACCGAGCGATCCACGATGGGGTTGGTGAAAAACGAACCGGTCGAATGTGAGTCGGGATCGTTGACGTCGTAGACCATGCCCTTGGACCGGCGTAGCCGTAGCACCGTTTCACGTACCGCTTCGGCTTCGGCTCGCTCGCCCACCGCTACATCCAGTTGCCGCGCAAGCTCCGCGTAACGAATCGGAGCGGACAATGTATCGACCGGTAGCTCGAAGAGCACCGAGAGCACCACAAAGCGCGGCGACCCGGCCACCGACGTCTGCTTAATCAGAGAGTCACGGTACCCGAAACTCAGTTGTTCATTGCTCAGCTCCACAACCTGGCCCGCGTGACGGTCGTAGGCGCGAATGGAACGCAGCACACTACTGACCTCCGACCCATAGGCGCCGACGTTCTGCACCGGGGTGGCACCGGTCAGACCGGGAATGCCGGAGAGCGCTTCGAGCCCGCTGAGCCCGGCCTGCAAGGTGGCACGAACCGTATCGTCCCACGGCTCGCCCGCGGCTACCTCGACGAGCTGGTATCCGGTGCGCCCCGCAGTGATCTTCACCCCGCGGGTGGCGATACGTACCGCGGTCCCCCGATAACCGGCATCGGCGATGACCAGATTTGATCCGCCACCAATCAGTAGCAGCTGCTGGCCTTCTGCGTCTGCCTCGGCGACCGCACGGACCAACTGCTCTTCGCTCTTTGCGGTCACCAGCCGGTCGGCCGGTCCACCCACCGCGCTGGTGGTCAAATCGGCAAGCATGTTCTCACTCAAACTTCGCTCGTTTCTTCGTCATGGTCGGTAGATTCGACAGCCTCGTGCCCGCGGGCGTTGCCTGCCAGCAGGAACGCCATGACCAGCAGGAGCCCGATGCAGCTCAGTGCCGGCAGTAGTCCGATGGCATGGGCCAGCAGGCCCAGTAGCGGTGGCCCACCGAGAAAGGCGCCGTATCCGATGGTTGAAACCACCGATACCCGGCTGGCGGCACGCACCGGATCATCCGAGGCGGCACTCATCGCCAACGGGAAGGACAGGGCCACCCCCATGCCCCAAATCGCTAGGGCCACGAATGCCAGTGGCAGGTGATCTCCCCAGGCGAATACCAGTACGCCCAGTAGCGCGCTCAGTGCGCTGGCACGAATCATCGCCACGCGCCCGAAGCGGTGCACCAACTCTCCGCCGAGCAGGCGGGTAATGGTCATCGCGGTGACAAATATGCCGTAGCCCAGAGCGCCGGTGGCCTCGCTGGTGTCATAGCCATCCGCCAGAGCCAGGGCCACCCAGTCGCCTGCGGCGCCTTCGGCAAGGGCCATACCGAGCACCAGCACTCCAAGCAGTACGGTGCGCGGTTCACGCCAAGCCTGTCGCATGCCACCGCCACGGTGCTCGGTGCTTCGGCGGCTGCCGTCGGGGCCAAAGTAGCGGCTGCTGATCAACACCGTGCCGGCGACAATCAAGCCCATCACGGGGTAGTGCACCGTCAACGGCAGATCGACGGCCGCGGCAAACACCCCGAGCCCGGCGCCGATGACGGTGCCGATCGAGAAGAACCCGTGCAATACCGACATGATCGATCGGCCCAACGCACGCTCCATGGCCGCGCCCTGCACATTGGAGGCCACGTTCCAGGTCGCCGTGCCGGCGCCCTGCAAAGCCAGGAAGATGCCGGTCACGACAATGTTTCCTAGTGCCCCGGCCCCTAGGCCCACCATCAGTAGGCCGAATCCGGCCAGGGTGGCGCCAAGCTGCATAATCCGGGTCGCGCCCCAACGCAAGACAAAGCGTCCGGCGAAGGACACTGCAGCAAAAGAGCCTCCGGTCATGCACAGCAACAGCAGGCCAACGCTGGCGTGATCGAGCGCTAGGTCATCGCGGAGCGCCGGCAAACGCGAGACGAGAGCGGAGATCAGCAGTCCACTGGCCATGAAGGAGGCCAACAAGCCATTGCGCCAGGCGATGATGCCGCCGTGAGGGGTTACGGTGTGCTGCTTCAGAGCTGCACCACTGCCTGGGACTTCATCAGAACCTTGGTACCGTCTACGCTCACGGTGAGATCGATACGGGCGGTATGGGCCTCGGCGTCCAGTGCCCCGACCTTACCTTCGACAAGGATTTCGGTTCCGGGCTGGTCGGTGGGGTTGGTGCCGGCAGGATCCTGCACCACGACCGGCTTCGTGAAGCGCGTCTGGTAGTCGATAACGGCTGCGGGGTTACCCACCCATTCGCTGACTACGTCAACCGCGGAGCCCATGGTGAACATCCCGTGGGCGATCACAGAGTCCAGCTCGACCTCTTTGGCAAAGCGCTCGTTCCAGTGAATCGGGTTGAAGTCCCCGGAGGCCCCGGCGTAGCGCACGAGGTCGCCGCGGTTGACGCTGATGGTCTTCGAACCAATCACTTGGCCTTTTTCGAGGGTGTCAAAGTCAATCATGCTCAGTCCTATTCCCCGGCGCGAACCAGTAGCGACGAAATGGTGGTGGCGATCTTCTCACCGGATGTGGTGGTGATTTCCGCGCGCGAGGTAATCATGGCACCGGCTCCCATTTCGCGGACCAGGTCCACGTGCAATTCGGCGACCAGTTCGTCTCCGGCAACGATCGGGCGGTGGTGTGTAAAGCGCTGGTCAGCGTGTACGACGCGCGTGAAGTCAATACCGGATTCCGGATCGGCCACAAGCTTCGCATCGGCACGCTGGGCGATGATGATGGCAAAGGTTGGCGGGGCGATGAGGTCTGCGAAGCCGAGTTCGGCGGCGGCGTCGAGGTCGTAGTGTGCGCGCGAGGTAGCCTTGGTCGCGGCCGCGAATTCGCGGATCTTTTCGCGACCCACCTGATAGGTCTCGTCCGCGGGGTAAACGCGCCCCACAATATCGGGATTAATGCCCATTGCTTCTCCTATAAGTGTCGGGAGGTGATTTCCGTGCGTGCTGTGGCGACTAGCCCCGGCGCTTACGGCGCTCGGGAATCAGGCCGTTGGCAATCCGCCAGTTGCGTGCGTCGCGGGCACGCACCATAAGAGAGGCCACGTGCATGAGCATGCCGATGACCATAATGCCGATCGCGGTGTATACCAACGCTAGGGAGGGAATATTGGCGCCAATAATGGCGAGGATAATTCCCAGGCCCATGACCCCCATCGCACTAAATACGAGCTTCTTGTAGCGTGGTGAGGCCGCTTCCCATGGCGTATTGGTCATGGCTCCCAGTTTAGCGATTTCCGAGGCCACAACGTGGCGTTGAGCAAAAATGAGCGCAACGTCCCATCTGCCAACCTTGCCCGATCACAAACCAAGCCCCTGAGTTAGAACAACGAGCCTTGCCCCTCGGCCTGCAAATCACCGGCAGGTCGCACCTGCAAAGCACGTGTTTTCAACTCTGCCGCATCGAGAATACGTACTTCGCTCCCCTCGCCTGCGTCGGCGAGGATTCCTTGCCCCAAAACACCGCGCACACGTAATTCAAGGTGCGCTCCGGGAACTTCGGCAGCCCACGGATGAATACGGCGCTCGGTCCATGCGTCGATCACCGTACGCGCATAGCTCGGCTGCTCGAAGGGTTCGTCGAGTAGTTCTACCCCGTAGGTTTCCAGCGAGCGCTGCTGGGAAAGTAGCTCGTGAACTCGTTGCGCCGCCGCATCGTTGAGTTCGCGTAGCGAGGACTCGTCGAAGTCCCACCGGGCGAGGCCCTGAATTTTGGATTTTTGTCGAACCTGTTGGGTGATGCGCAGCTGCTCGGTCACGAGGTCCTCAATCACTCGAATGGCTGCCCCATCGGGGGCGCTGGCCACATAGCGCGCGATTACGGCGCCTTGGCTTGCCAAACGTGTGAACTTACTCGACGTAGAGGTGGTCCCGACCTTGGTGACCCCGTGGGCAAAGCTGGCGACATAAAGAAAATGTGGCTGCATTAGGTAACGCCGTAGCCCCTCGGGAGCCTCACCAGTGGTGTGGAAGTGATGCATGAATTTCGTTTCATCCCGGCGTCGGCACCCCGGACACTGTGTGCCGGTGCGCAGGCGTTGGCCCTGTGGGCAGGCGTAGCTGCGACGGGTTCCGTCACTATCCATCCGTACGTAGCCGAGGCACCACTTATCGGCTGAGACATCCAAGGACAGCGTACGGCCCAAGCCAAGCGGCTCGAATTGAGCTCCCGAGTCCCGCTGCAACCGCAATGATGGCTCGGGGTCCGAGGTGGAGAAAACGATTCCGTGGCAGAGATTCTTCTCTTGTCCCTGCTCAGTATCGAAAGTTCTCTCTGTCATCATTTGCACAAGGCTACGCGATCCCGATGACCGTGGGCGAATACAAAAAGACCCTCAGCATCATACTGAGGGTCTTCGTAATGGTAGCGGTGCCGGGACTCGATCCCGGGACCTCACGATTATGAGTCGTGCGCTCTAACCAGCTGAGCTACACCGCCACAAGTGGGAAATCAAAAGTAGAAGCCAAATGACTTCCCACTCAGAGCCCCCTGCCGGAATCGATCCGGCGACCTCGTTCTTACCAAGAACGCGCTCTACCACTGAGCTAAGGGGGCAACGAGTAAATACTCTACACGGATTGGCCGGTAAACAAAAATCGACCCACCCTCACCTTTCGAACCAAAGAAAGCGATAAAAAACCTAGTCAAGTCGCGGTTTGCCGGACGCCATCGAGTCTTGCCCTCATTTTCATGCCGATTTTTTCGCGCGTGACCCTGCTCACTAGGGGTTTTACGAGGCTTGGTACCTCGCAGGGCACTGCCAATCCAGCTCGCTCACCCGGCCTAGAGGCCCACTTCGCCCAGCGAGGAAAACTAGCACTCAGTGTCGGCGAGCGATTCTCAATTGCGGGAACCAATTAACCCACCATTGGCATCTCGGCGGCGGGAACCGGCGACGCCACCCTCAGCTCCACGTGCCACGCGAATCACGTCCGCAAGCTTGCGCAACCCTTCACCTAGGAGTGCTTGGGAAAGCGGGCTTCAGTAGCGCTTATGTGATTACCGGCACCTTTGGGTTGTCGATTTTGCAATCGACCGGAGCCTGTGTAAAGTATTTACCTGTTGCCCCCTTAGCTCAGTGGTAGAGCGCGTTCTTGGTAAGAACGAGGTCGCCGGATCGATTCCGGCAGGGGGCTCCACTACAGAAGGACAATTCTTGATTGAATTGTCCTTCTTTTTTATTACGCTGCTCACTCCAAGAGGGTTGCCATTTTTCGAGATATACCGAGCGCGCAACATTCTTTTCACGGTCGTGAGCGGACACGCTGCAGACCGTTTCCTCCTAGTAGACCCAGAACCTAGGATCTGCGCTACGCGCGCCTACAACACGCGCTACGCCGCATCACTGGAACCTGCCATGCTTATGGACACCAAACGACGGCCTAATGGGCCTAGCAACCCAGAATCAGCCTTTTCCTATGGCCGCAACCGTGCACCGGAACAACCAAGCGCCTCAGCAATCGCCAGCGGCCCTCTGCACCCGCTCTACGCCTTCTTTAGACCTCACAGACCCAACTAGTCCGGAGACGAAAACGATCGAGCCCGGATAGGCCAAAGGCCGGGCACCCTCGGAAGAGGATGCCCGGCCCTTGAAAACCGGTAGCTTTAGTCGAAGTCGCGGCGTGCACCACGGCCTGCGTCGCTGAAGCGACCCTTGCCACGACCGCCGAAGCGCTTATCGCCACCACGACGATCGTCACGGAAACCGCCACCGCCGCGCTTGCGGTCCTTGAAGCTACGATCTGGACGGTTGCCACCACGCTCGTCATCACGATCGCGGCGAGGCTTGCGACCGGAATCGAGTTCGAGGTTGATCAGCTCACCACCAATACGGGTCTTGGACAGCGCGCGCCACTGGTCCTTGGACAGCTCGGCTGGCAGCTCCACCAGGGTGTGATCCGAGCGGATCTCAATGCCACCGATTTGCGAGGAGTTGAAGCCACCCTCGTTCGCCAGGGCACCAACGATCGAACCGGGCTGCACGCGGTTACGTCGACCAATCGCCAAACGGTACATCGCGTTGCCCTCGGCCGCAGTCTTTCGGTTGCCGCGCTGGCCTGGCTCGCGCTTCCCGTCACGCTCGCGGCTCAAACGAGCCTGCTTGCCGGCAGGGATGGCTGGCTCTTCCATCAGCAGCGGGCGGCCACCCTGCGCCATCAGAGCCAGTGCAGCGGCGATCTCCAGATGATCCAGGTTTTCGTGCTTCGCGGCGAACTGCTCAACGATCTCACGGAAAGTGGTCAGATCCTGGCTGGTGATGGTCTCATCGATGCGATCGGTGAACTTCTGGATGCGGCGATTGTTCACCGAATCCAACGACGGCAACTGCATCAGGCTCACCGGCTGGCGGGTAGCCTTCTCAATGGCGCGCAACAAGTACTTCTCGCGCGGGGTCATGAACAGAATTGCGTCGCCCGAACGACCGGCACGGCCGGTACGTCCAATACGGTGCACGTAGGACTCGGTGTCATGCGGGATGTCGTAATTGATGACGTGGCTGATGCGCTCAACGTCAAGACCACGGGCGGCCACATCGGTGGCGACCAAGATGTCGATCTTACCGGCGCGCAGGTTCTCCACGGTGCGCTCACGCTGCTGCTGCGGAATGTCACCGTTGATAGCTGCTGCGGTGAATCCGCGAGCCTTGAGCTTGTCGGCCAGGTCTTCGGTGGCCATCTTGGTACGCACGAAGGTGATCACGCCATCGAATTCCTCGGACTCGAGGATGCGGGTCATGGCATCGAGCTTGTGAGCTCCCATGACCTGCAGGTAGCGCTGGGTGATGTTGGTGCCGGTGGACTGCTTGGACTTGACCGCAACTTCTTCCGGATCACGCAGGTACTCGGAGGCAATGCGGCGAATGGTGCGCGGCATGGTGGCCGAGAACAGGGCCACCTGCTTCTCTTCCGGGGTAGCTTCCAAGATCTTGTCGACCTCTTCGGCAAAGCCCATGCGGAGCATCTCGTCGGCCTCGTCCAACACGACATACTGCAGGTTGGACAGGTCCAGTGAACCCTTGTTGATGTGGTCGATGACGCGACCTGGGGTACCGACAACTACCTGTGCACCGCGGCGCAGACCGGCCAGCTGTGGGCCGTACGGCGAGCCACCGTAGACCGGCAGGACGGTGAAGTTCGGGATGTGCTTGGCGTAGGACGTGAAGGCTTCGGCAACCTGCAGGGCCAATTCACGGGTCGGAGCCAGCACAAGAATCTGTGGGCTAGAGGCCGGACCGTTGAGGTCAGCCAGCTCGGCCATACGCGAAAGCGCTGGCAGGGCGAAGGCTGCGGTCTTACCGGTACCGGTCTGGGCGAGGCCCACGACGTCACGGCCGTCGAGCAGCAGCGGGATGGTCGCCGCCTGAATCGGCGACGGCTTTTCGTAGCCGAGGTCGGCTAGAGCCGCCAGCACTCGACCGTCAAGGCCCAGCTCGCTGAACAGAACGGTCGGTTCCTCGGTGGCCTGGGTATCGGTGGAGTTTGCGGGCATGTCAGAAGACACGAAGAATTACCTCATTCGTTAGGGGAAACGCCTAAACGCCCCTACTACGAGGCTCAGGCGGCACACAGTCAATACAACTCACGCGCATTCAGCGTTCCCCTATGACATACAAACCCGCACACACTTTGCGGAAATACAACACGAGAAGGCTCCAACCTCAAAAATTGGGCTGGATGCGAGGGATACCCTGATGTTCGCGAACACTTAATACTATCGGGCCCAGCTCCACTTGGGCAGGGCAAAGGATGTGAGATCACCCACCGCGCGATATTTTCAGGAACGCAACTAAACCCCTATTCGCCCGGTCACAACGGCAATTGAGGTAGATCACTCGTTTGAAGAAAACGTGCGGCAGATTACTCAATGCCGCGACTTCCGGTAGTGTCCGATGTCATGAACTGGCTACAAAATGAGGATGTTGCTACCTGGTTGGGCGACCAGGGCAACGTTTTATGGGGCAATATCGTCCTGCCCGTGGTGATTGCAGCCGGCCTGTACTTCACCATCCGCACCGGCGCAGTCCAGCTACGGCTACTGCCGAATATGCTCAAAACACTGACCGATAAGGCACTCGTCGACGAGAACGGCAATAAGAAGTCGATCTCCGCGTTCCAGGCTTTTACCATTTCGGCTGCCTCACGCGTAGGTGTCGGTAATATCGCCGGCGTGGCCACCGCTATTGCCGTCGGTGGAGCGGGTGCGGTGTTCTGGATGTGGACCATGGCGTTCATCGGCGGCGCTTCCAGCTTCGTGGAGTCCACGCTGGGTCAGCTGTATAAGCGCCAAGGCAAGGACGGCTACCGCGGCGGTCCGGCCTACTACATGCAGCACGGGCTGGGCGCCCGTTGGTTGGGGATCATCTTTGCGATCATCCTCGTGGTAACTTTCCCTTTCGCCTTCTCCTCGCTGCAGGCGAACACCATCACCGCCACCATCACCGGTGCGGTTGGATTGGACGCAACCGCGGACGCAGCACAAATCACGACTCTGAGCTGGGTGATCGGTGTGGCGCTGGCCGTGCTGACCGCACTCGTCGTCTTCGGTGGTGTCCGCCGTATCGCCAAGGTCACCGAGTCGTTGGTGCCGGCCATGGCCGTGCTCTACATCGTGCTGGGCATCGTGGTGGTCTCCATGAACATCGGCCAGCTCCCGCACGTCTTCGGCATGATCTACTCGGAGGCCTTCAACTTCAATTCCGCTATCGGTGGCGGGCTAGGCATGGTCCTGCTAACCGGCGTGAAGCGCGGCATGTTCTCCAATGAAGCCGGTCTCGGTTCGGCTCCGAATGCCGGTGCCACGGCCTCGGTTACCCATCCGGTCAAGCAGGGGCTCGTTCAGACCCTCGGCGTGTACTTCGATACCTTCATCGTGTGCACGGTGACCGCGTTCATCATCTTGCACACCGTCCCGGACGCCGTTGGTTCCGAAGGCGGCGTGGCCATTACCCAGCTTGGTCTAGCCAATGCTCTTGGTTCCTGGACCGGCACGCTGCTGGCAGTGATCATCTTCCTCTTGGCCTTCTCGTCGGTGATCGGCAACTACTACTACGGTGAAGCGAATATCGGCTTCATTACGAGTAATCCCACCGTGATGACGGTCTACCGCCTGCTGGCTTCGCTCGCCGTGCTCGGCGGCGCCGTCGCGGCTTCCTCGGTGGTCTGGAACTTCGCCGACGGAATAATGGGCATTATGGCACTGCTGAACCTTGTGGCGATCATCTTGCTCTCACCCAAGGCCTTGGCTCTGCTCAAGCACTACACCGCCCAGCTACGCGATGGTAAGGATCCGGTGTTCCTTGCCTCGGATATGCCAGGCTTGCGCGGCATTGAATGCTGGGAGCCATCGGACGTGCGCACGCAGTGACACTTCGGCGCAATAACCGGGCTTCGGCCTCGAGCCCCGGGCAGCTCCCAGAGCTACCCGGGGCTCTGCGTGTAGCTCGCTGGTGGTGGGTGGTGTTGGGGCTGGTCTTCGCGGGGTTCGCCGGCAAGTTGCTCCTCGATGAGTTCAGCGCCCAACGCAACGCCACCACCTTGCTCTTTGCTGGCCTATTGTGCGCCGCAGGCATTGCAGTGGCGTTCTTAGCCTCCGGACTGTGGCGTACCGATCGACGCGCTCGGTCGCATTTGACCTGGCTCGGTTTGATTCTTGCTCTTCCGCTCTTTCTTCGATTCGGACGGTACTCGCTTCTAGCACTACTGGTTCTGGTCGGAGTGCTATTGCTGTGGACTCCTTCCTCGATCAAATACTTCAGGGCCCTTCACCGGCGCTAATAGTCGTTGACCTACGTCATGGGCCTGGCACCACCCAAAGGTGGTGCCAGGCCCATGACGTAGGTCGGGAGTTATCGATTAGAGCGTCATGAAGGCGCGTTCGAGGTCATCGATGAGATCGGCGGCATCCTCAATACCCACCGACAGACGCAATAGATTCTCCGGGACGGCCAGTTCGGTCCCCTTCACCGAGGCATGTGTCATCTCCGACGGGTAGTTCATCAGGGACTCAATGCCGCCGAGCGACTCGGCCAACGTGAACAGGCGGGTGCTTTCGGCGACCTTGCGTGCGGCCGCGGCCCCACCGGTCAGCTGAACCGAGACCATGCCACCGAAGTCGCGCATTTGCCGCTTAGCGATCTCGTGTCCCGGATGTTCGGCGAAGCCCGGGTAAAGCACGTGCTCTACCTCTTTGCGCTCACGTAGCCAGGTCGCGATCTGTGCGGCATTTTCGCTATGTGCCCGCATGCGCACTCCGAGGGTCTTGAGCCCGCGGGTGGTCAAGTAGGCATCCATCGGCCCGGAAACGGCACCGACAGCAAACTGGATGAATCCGATCTGTTCGGCCAGGGCCTCATCCTTGACCACTACTGCGCCGCCAACGACATCGGAGTGTCCGCCGATGTACTTGGTCGTCGAATGCACCACGATATCGGCACCGAGACTCAGCGGTTGCTGCAGGAACGGGCTAGCGAAGGTGTTATCTACGACCAGCAGTGCACCGGCGGCGTGTGCAATCTCGGCGAGCGCGGCAATGTCGGTGATCTTCATCATCGGGTTCGAGGGCGTCTCCACCCACACCAATTTCGCGCCGTTGGCCTCAATGGCCGCGGCCACCGCATTGGCATCGGACATGTCCACCGGGGTGCTGCCGATCCCCCACGGACCCAGCACTCGGGTCAACAGGCGGTAGGTGCCACCATAGACGTCATTGCCCAGCACAATGTGATCCCCGGGACGCAAAATGGCTCGGATCAGCGAGTCTTCGGCGGCAAGGCCCGAGCCGAAGGAGAAGGCGTGAGTGCCCTGCTCCGCGGCGGCTAGCTGAGTCTGCAGTGAATCTCGCGTCGGGTTGGTGCCGCGCCCGTAGTCATAGCCGGCACGTAGCTGTCCGATAGCTTCTGGGGCGTAGGTGGTGGAGAAGTGCACCGGGGGCACCACGGCACCGGTGCGTGGTTCGAATTCCTGTCCAGCGTGCACGAATCGAGTGTTGAATCCCTCGACATGGCTCATAGGGGATGCTCCTAACTAGGCGTGGTGAGTTGAGGTGTGGGCCAGCAGTTCCGCGGCGTTCAGTCCGCGGGTGATGTCCCCATATTCGGTGATCAGCAGGACCGGGCAACTATCCAAGGCCGCGCGGGCATCGGCGACGGGTTGTCCGGCACCGATGAGTGGTTTGGGCAGATCGGTCAGTTCGGAGACGGGGGTTTCTGGGCTCATCCCGGCCAACAACGCATCCGTAAGGATGGTAGCGCTCAGCACACCGCGCACCTCACCGATACGGGCGGGTAAACGGCGGCTTGCCACAATTGCGGCACTACCACCGGAGGCACTGAGCGTTGCCGCTGCTTCGCTGAGCGTGGCCTGCAGGTCAATGACCGGGGTGGATCCGGTTCCAGCCGCGCTGAGCGCAGCTAGGGGTGCATCCTCGGCAATGTTGAAACCTTGCTGAAGCATCCATGGTTCATTGAAGATCTTGGCAAGGTAGCCGCGGCCTCCGTCGGGGGC
Organism: Glutamicibacter sp. PS; assembly: GCA_031317595.1. Classification (GTDB taxonomy): domain Bacteria; phylum Actinomycetota; class Actinomycetes; order Actinomycetales; family Micrococcaceae; genus Glutamicibacter; species Glutamicibacter endophyticus. The sequence goes on along the minus strand of JANCMB010000001.1, from coordinate 289,205 downwards.
AATGACAACGACGATGTCATCTTCGGAGAGGTCTTTGGCGCTGCGCAATGCAGCGGCCACGGCCATTCCCGAGGAGCCACCAAGCAGCAGCCCCTCTTCTTTAGCCAGACGCCGAGTCATGGCGAAGGACTCCGCATCGCTGACCGGCACCACGCTGTCGGGCACGGAAGGATCGTAGTTGCCCGGCCACATATCTTCGCCAACGCCTTCGACTTGGAAGGGGCGTCCGCTACCGCCGGAATAGACCGACCCGTCGGGATCGGCGGCGATGACCTTGACCGGTCCACCGGGTCGATCGGCGGAAACCTGCTTCAAGTAGCGCCCCGTGCCGGTGATGGTGCCGCCGGTGCCTGCGCCAATCACCACATGAGTCAGGCGTCCATCGGTGTCATTCCAGATTTCTGGGCCGGTGGTTTCAAAGTGGCTCTCCGGGGCGCCCGGGTTCGAAAACTGGTCCGGCTTGTAGGCGCCGTCAATTTCCCGAACGAGACGATCCGAGACGCCGTAATAAGACTCTGGGGATTCCGGGGCGACATCGGTGCGGGTGACCACAACATCGGCACCGTAGGCGCGCAACACGTCGCGCTTCTCTTCACCGACCTTATCGGGGGTCACGAAGACGGTTTTATACCCCTTAAGCTGGCCAACCATGGCCAGTCCGACTCCGGTGTTGCCGCTGGTAGGTTCCACGATGGTGCCGCCCGGCTTCAGAGCACCGGTTGCTTCGGCACGTTCTACCATCTTCAGGGCGATACGATCCTTGATGGAACCGCCGGGATTCAGGTATTCAAGTTTGACCAAGATTGTTGCCTTGATGCCTTCGGTGACATGGTTGAGTTTGACCAGTGGCGTATTACCGATGAGATCTAGCACAGTGGGGGCATACTTCATGTCAAGTACCTTACCGGCGGTCGTCATAAACGAAGATGTCTTACGTAGCTTGGCGTCATTCTTCGTCCAAAACTTGAAGTATGCCAACAGCCAGGGCTGAGGGGTGATGATGAACGGACAGAGCAACTCTGGGGTCTGCGGCCGTTATCAGCCCGAGCACCCCGTAGACCTGCTGAGCTCGTGGAGTATCTTGCGGCGCGGGTTGGGCGACCCGACGATCCGGCTTGAGCGCACGGAAGCCTGGCTGGCACTCGACACTCCGCTCGGTGACGCAACCCTTCACGTGACTCTTCCCGACCCAGCTGCCGCGGTGTGCTTCGTCGCTTATGGCCCCGGGGCCCGCTGGGCGGCCGATCAGGTTCCGCGCCTGTTCGGGGCCGGCGATGACTGGTCAGCCTTTGACGATCCGACATTCTTTGGCGGGCTGCCGGAATTGGTACAACGTAGCCGGAGTCTGCATCGAGCGTTGGTACTTCCGCGCACCTCACGGGTCTTTGTTCCGGCCGCTGGAGCGGTGTTGGAGCAACGGGTAACCGGTATCGAGGCGAATTACGCGTGGCGTTGGTTGATCCGGCATGCGGGGCGTCCGGCGCCGGGGCCCAGCCCGGTTTCGCTGCGCTTGTTCCCTACTCCGCGCGAGATCTTAGGGCTCAAACGCTGGGATTGGCAGGCGGCACGGGTTGATGCCTCGCGAGCCACCACCCTGCGGCATCTGGCCGAGGCGGCCAGCCGCCTGGAATGGTGGGGTCCTGAAGAGTTGGAGACAAGCAAGCCTCAGGCGCGACCGCCCGGAACTTTGGAAGCAGCACTACTGGCCGTGCCGGGCATTGGATCATGGACGGTGGCAGAGACCCTGCAGCGTTCGCATGGGTCTGCCGACCACATCTCCGTCGGTGATTTTCATCTTGCTGATTTCGTTGGGCAGGTGCTCACCGGTCACCGTGTCGACGACGCGACGATGCTCTCGCTACTGGAGCCGTACCGTGGCCACCGCCAACGAGTTGTGCGGCTCTTGCAGCTGTCCGGGGTCCGCAAGCAAGCTTTTGGACCGCGTTATGCACCGCTGGACCACCGCAATCGATAGTCCTGCGGGCATCCTCGCTTAGGCTTCGGACTGCCCGCTGGCCTCTTCGGCGATCTGTGCGTGAACTTCGGACATGTCGATGCCCTTTACCGCGGTAACCAGGTCCTCCAGCTGGGCGGCGTTCAGTGCGCCGGGCTGCGAGAAGACCAGGACCTTCTCGCGGAAGGCCATCAGCGTGGGAATGGAGGTAATGTTTGCCGCGCGGGCTAGACCCTGCTCCGCCTCGGTATCTACCTTCGCAAAGATCACGTCGGTGAACTTCTCCGAGATCTGCTCATAGACCGGAGCGAACTGCTTGCATGGGCCACACCAGTCGGCCCAGAAATCGACGAGAACGATTTCGTTCTGATCAATCAGCTGCGCAAAGTCGGCTTCGGTTACATTTCGTGTTGCCATGCTTACACGGTAGCGGAATTTGGCGGAGAACTCCCATTGAGGCGTGTCTCACGCGCCGCAGAAAACGTGCGGTTAACGAAAAATCTCCCAGATCTATGATCTGGGAGATTTTCACTCGGTGGCAGATGAGGGATTCGAACCCCCGTAGGCATTGCCAGCTGATTTACAGTCAGCCCCCTTTGGCCGCTCGGGTAATCTGCCGAGTTTGTTCTTGTCGGAACGAGAAATAACTCTACATGAGAATCCGGATGATGTGAAATCGAGGGGGCTATATTGGCTGTAACCCTGCTCACAGCCTGTAGGGGCCTCGGTAAACCGGTAGGCTATGAAGCGAATTTGACCCATTTCCCGACGCCAAAGGAGCAACAACATGGCAAGTGATTCCACATTCGACGTGGTCAGCAAGGTCGACAGCCAGGAAGTGTCCAACGCCTTGAATCAGGCGCAGAAGGAGATCGCCCAGCGCTATGACTTCAAGGGCGTCGGGGCCGAGATCGATTTCTCGGGCGAGAAGATCCTGATGAAGGCCAGTTCTGAAGAGCGCGTAAAGGCAGTCTTGGATGTCTTCCAGTCCAAGCTGGTCAAGCGCAACATCTCGCTAAAGTCGTTGGATGCCGGCGAACCTTACGCTTCGGGTAAGGAGTACCGCATCGAGGCCAGCATCAAGGAGGGCATCGCTCAGGATGTAGCCAAGAAGATCAACAAGCTCATTCGTGACGAGGGCCCCAAGGGCGTGAAGTCCACCATCCAGGGTGATGAGCTCCGCGTCTCCTCCAAGTCCCGCGATGATCTTCAGGCAACGATCGCCTTGCTGAAGGACTTCGAAGAGGCCGACTTGCAGTTCGTGAACTTCCGCTAGAGTTTCGCAGCTACGCGGGTCAGCGACTTACTAGGGGTCTACGGCCCGCACGTAGTCCTCAGACGAATGAAGAGCCGTTGCCACCATTTTGGTGGCAACGGCTCTTACTTTTTATTCATCGCGCCATGGCACAATCTATGATCCACTGCTAAACAATCAGCACTGCACATCATCAGAGACGGTGAAGCTTTCCCCGGTATCGGTTGCGGTGAGGGTTAGCGATTTCAACCACGAAAGGGCTTCTTTATCGGCGGTGCCGAAACGCAGCAGGATACAGGCTTCCTGTGTCGCCATTGATCGCAGGGCCGCTGATGTGTAGTAGCTATCCAGCACGAACTCAACGGCTCCGTGCGTATCGGATTTTACTTCGGTGATATTGAGCCAACGGTCAATACCTCCGGCATTCAGTGCGTAGAGATGCTGGCCGTATTTTCCACCGCTAATGCCGGCATAATAAGCAACGTGCGAGTCTAGGGCCTGCTGAGCTTGGCTTTCAAGTTCGGCGGTAGCACCCGAAACCTTCACATCATCGACGGTCCACGGCCCCTCATGCCCGTCGGTTCCCACCGCCAGCTTCGAATCGGTGGGTACTGCCGGTGCGGTTTGCGGAGCTGGTTCTACCTCCACGGCCGTGCATCCGGTTAACGCTAGGCCCGCGGTGATCACCACAGCGGCCATTTTCCAAGACTTCAATCTTCCTCCATCGGTAATTCCCGCGCCTCACGATTAAGGACGTTTGCTCGACAAGTCACGTGAACCGCTACATCCAATGGCTCCACGAGACTATCCGCATCCGCGTACGTCACACCGCTACACATGAACATCAGGTAGAGTCCCACGCTGATACGCGAGAGGCACCGACCTGGCGGTCGGTGCCTCTCGTGTAATGAGCCGCGGCATCGCGAGCAGTGAGCCCTTGGTTACATGCCTGGCATTTCGATGAGCTCGTCTTCGGCCGGAGCCTCGATCGTCACATCTTCGCCCCACTTGGAGAAGTTTGCGGTCATAGGCGTATCGGCAACATTCATCACCATGCGGCGCGGAAGGTCATCGGCATCGCCAACGTACATTTCGTAGGTGAGGGTGTCACCGAGCTGTTCGAGAGCTTCCGGCGGCAACTGCTCGCTCTGACCCGAGGCTTCCATTGCCTTCTTGGTGTCGACGGTCAGCACGTACTTGGTGGTCTTCACTCCGTCGATCTCTTCCCCGGCCTCAGCCTTGAAATCCTTCAGAGCGCTCTTGAGCTGTTCGGCGCTGGCGGCCGGGTTCATCTGCGAGGTGATCTGGTCGAAGTTCATCTGCTCCTTCATCGAGTCAGGAAGCTTGGTGAACTTGTTCTGCGTGGCGTCGCCCATGTTCATGTAGAGCTCGTTGCCGATAAGGATCATGACTGCTTCCATATCCTGAATCGGCATCGTCATCTTCATCGCGACATCCTTAGGATCTTCGGCAATCTTGATGTCGGCGTCAATGTTCATGTCGGTGCCCGCAGCATTCATCTTCATGTTCATGTGAGCGCTACCGGCCTTGTACTGCGCGTCGGACATGCGCTGCACAAAGTTATCGGCGGTCATCTGCTGGTTGGCGGACTGCTGCTGCTCCTGCGATGCACCGGTCTCGCCAGTGGAACCATTGTCGCCACAACCGGCGAGGCCCAAGGAAGCGGCCAGAACAATCGAAGCAACTGCGGAGATTTTGCGTGATGATTTCATATCTACAAGCTTATGATTATTTCCCCGCCGAGGCAACGCGACCGACCGGGTACTTCTCCCCATCGCTGATCTCCGCAGGATAGAACAATGGCGTCCACCCGATATTGGGCAGACGCCATCTGGCGGACGTGTTACGGGCTTAATACCCGCGGCCACCGGCCATTGCTTCAAGGCGAGCGATCCGCTGGTCCATCGGAGGGTGAGTAGAGAACATCTGCCGAAGCTTGGAACCAAAGGGGTTTGCAATCATCAGGTGAGAGCTGTTCACCACCCGCTGATCCTGCTTTAACGGTGAGGCACTGATTCCGGTTTCCAATCGACGTAGCGCACTGGCTAGCGCCAGCGGGTCATTGGTCAGGCGAGCACCGTCCTCGTCGGCGTCGAATTCGCGGGTGCGGCTCACGGCCATCTGAATCACCGAGGCGGCGATGGGTGCCAGCAGCGAGAGGGCGATCAACGCCAGCGGGTTCACGCCACGGTTGTCGTTGTTTGAGCTGCCACCTCCGAAAAACAGCAAGAATTGGGCGATGGAGGTGATCACACCGGCAATGGCTGCCGCCACCGAGGAGGTGAGAATGTCTCGGTTATACACGTGCATTAGTTCGTGGCCCAGAACGCCGCGCAGCTCACGCTCGTCAAGCAACTGCATGATGCCTTCCGTACAGCAAACGGCCGCGTTCTGCGGGTTGCGTCCGGTGGCGAACGCATTGGGCGACATCGTCGGTGACATGTAGAGCCGCGGCATCGGCTGCTGGGCGGTCATCGATAGTTCGCGAACAATCCGATACATCACCGGCTGGTCGGCTTCGGTCACCGGGTAGGCGTGCATGGAGCGCAGGGCAATCTTGTCACTGTTCCAGTAACCGTAGGCGGTGGTGCCCAAGCCGATCAACGCGAAGATAATGATGAAGCTACTGTTACGCGTGCTGGAGGCGATAATCGAGCCGATGACCAGCAAAATGGCAAACATGCCACCGAGCAGTACGGCGGTCTTCAACCCATTGTTATGTTGGTGCACGGTCAATTTAGGTACTCCCCATAGTTCGAACGGTTGCGCTACGTCCTATTAAACGCCGTGTTGACGATTATGGTTCCTCAACCACGCCTTGTTCGGTGCGGTGTGCGTCATAGGCGAGAAAGCTCGGTTGCCAGCGCATCAGCGCACTGGCGGCCAGAACACAGCCCAGTCCCCCGACGATCAGCACCCAGGGTTCACCGAGAACGGTTGCCGAGGCCCCGGCCAGCATGCCCCCGACATGCGGACCGCCAGCGACCACCACAATAAAGACACCTTGGAGTCTGCCGCGTAGGTGATCTGGCGCAGCGGACTGCAATATCGTGGTTCGGAAGATCGCCGACACCGAATCGGCCGCCCCGGCGGCAAGCATGGTCAGCACCGCCAAGATCACCCATATCGGGGACGCCACGGCCGCACCGCCATGACCCAGGGCCAACAGAACCACCAGCCCCAGCCCACTGATGCAGAGCCCCCACAAGCAAACACTGACGAATACCGCGATCCCGTGTCTCCGCAGATGGCTCAAGGATCCCGAAAACAGACCGACCAGCATAGCCCCACCGGCCGCTGCGGCAAGTAGCAGACCCACGGTGGTTTCTCCGCCTCCCAGTGCCAACGCAGCGATCGCTGGCAGTAGCACCCGCGGGGCGGCCAGAATCATGGCCGCCAAGTCGATCAGGAAGGTCATGCGAATATTGGGTTGGGTGGCCAGGAATTGAAATCCCTCGCGCACCGAGCGCAGGCCACGCACTGTGGGTTTTTCGGCCATTGGCATGGGCGGTAGTCGATACACGGACCACACGGCGGCGGTGAAGGTCACCGCATCGATGGTGTAGGTCCAACGGTAGCCATACTGGGCTACGAGTAGCCCGCCGAGCATGGGCCCCAGCATCATCGCGATTGAAAAGGTCATCATGTTCAGCGAGTTTGCTGCAGGCAGTAACCGGGTTCCCACCAGTTTGGGAATGATGGCTCCTCTGGTGGGCTGGTTGATTCCCGCTGCTCCCGAATGAATCGCCATGAGCCCATACAGCCACCAGACGTTATCGACACCGATCCACGCCCCGATGGCTAGGGTTGCAGATACCGCCCACAAAACCAGACTCGATCCGAGTGCGACTTTTCGTCGGTCGTGGGCATCGGCAATTGCTCCGCCATAGAGCCCAGCAATGATCAGCGGCACCAGTGTGAAAGCACCGAGTAGTCCCACGGAGAAACTTGACGCGGTCAACGCGTATACCTGAAGGCTCACGGTAATTATGGTCATCTGTGTACCGATAGCCGACAGCGAATTACCCAACCACAGTCGTCGGAATGCCGGAGAAAAGCGCAAGGGTTCGAGATCCACGAAAAGTTTGGCCACCTGCAAAGTCTAGCGAGGTGAACAACGTCATATAGGGACACTAATGAGGAATAATAAACTTCCCGTGTGGTTAGTACTTATATGGCTTCATCCGCACCTTCCCCAACGTCGCAGCGTACCGTAGGAATTCTTCAGGGCGTCAGCGCCTACCTCATGTGGGGTCTGCTCCCTCTGTACTTTCTCACCCTTCCGCAAATCTCGGCCTTCGAGTTTGTTGGGGCGCGTGTCGTCTTCTCGCTGGTGCTCTGCGCGGTGCTCCTAGCCGCGACCAGCCAGTTAAAGGATTTCTTCGCACTATTCCGGGATGGAGCAACCACGGGACGTTTGGCGATAGCCAGCGTGCTGATCGCTGCTAACTGGGTGCTCTATGCCGTCGCGGTGCTCACCGGCCATGTGCTGGAGGCCTCGCTGGGGTACTTCATTAACCCCATCGTGGCGATGCTCTTAGGTGTGGTCATCCTCAAGGAGCGACTGACGAAGTTGCAATGGACGGCTCTTGGCTTCGCCGGGACCGCGGTGCTCGTGCTGACCGTGGCGCTGGGAAGCATCCCGTGGATTTCTCTCGGCTTGGCCTTTTCCTTTGGCTTCTACGGCCTCGTGAAGAATCAGGTCGGTCAAAAGGGCAGCGCGCTAGTGACGCTAAGCATGGAGACCCTGTTGCTCTCCCCCTTCGCCTTGGCCTTTATTCTCTACCTTGCCGCCCGTGGTGAGTCGGCGACGCTCGGAAGCTCTGCCGGTGGGTTCTGGCTACTAGCCGCCAGCGGCGTGATTACGGCGGTGCCGCTGTTGCTCTTCGGTGGAGCGGCGCGGCGGCTGCCGCTGAGCACCGTGGGATCCTTGCAGTTCTTGGCCCCGCTGTTGCAGTTCTTGTTGGGTTTGCTGGTCTTTGGCGAGCATATGCCGCCCGAACGTTGGGCTGGCTTCATTCTGGTGTGGATTGCGGTCGCACTGATCATGATCGATCTATTCCGTGCCCCACGCGTGGTGCGTGGAGCGGAACCGAAGAAACTCGTCTAAAAATGAAAATCGCTGGCCACGCACCAAGGTGCGTGGCCAGCGATTTATCGTAGCCTAGGCCGCCCAATCAGGGGAAGGCGACTTAGGCATGCTTGCGGATGGCTGCCTCGAGCACATCAAAGGCTTCACCGAGCAGCTCATCACCGATGACCAGTGGCGGCAGCAGGCGCACTACGTTGCCGTAGGTGCCGCAGGTGAGGATCAGCACGCCCTGTGCCAGGCACTCGTCGGCGATCTTCTTGGTCAGCGCGGCATCTGGCTCGATGCCGCCGGCCTTGACGAACTCCAGTGCGATCATTGCGCCACGTCCGCGCACGTCGCCGAGGGCTGACACGTCCTTCTGCAGAGCGGTGAAGCGCTCGAAGAACTGAGCCTCGATCTCGCGGGCACGCCCGGCCAGATCCTGCTCTTCCATGAACTTGATGCTCTCCAGAGCTGCGGCCACGGCCACCGGGTTACCACCGTAGGTACCACCCAGTCCACCGCCGTGCACGGAATCTAGCAGTTCAGCGCGGCCCACCACACCGGACAGCGGCATGCCGCCGGCAATACCCTTAGCCACGGTGACCAGGTCCGGTTCGATCCCCTCGATGTCGGAGGCGAACCAAGCACCGGAGCGGGCGAAGCCTGCCTGCACCTCGTCGGAGATGAACACGATACCGTTTTCCTTTGCCCACTCGGCCACGCGCGGCAGGAAACCCTCGGCCGGAACGATGAAGCCGCCCTCGCCCTGAATTGGCTCGATGATGATCGCGGCGATCTGGTCGCCACCGATCTGCTTCTCCATGGCGAGGATGGCGCGCTCAGCGGCTTCCTTACCCGAGATGTTCGGGTTCTCTTCGCGGAATGGGTAGCTCATCGGCATGCGGTAGATCTCCGGTGCCAGCGGACCGAAGCCACGCTTGTACGGAGCGGCCTTCGCGGTCAAACCCATGGTGAGGTTGGTGCGGCCGTGGTAGGCGTGGTCGAAGGCCACAACGGCCTGGCGTCCGGTGGCGATACGCGCCACCTTGATGGCGTTCTCAACGGCTTCGGCACCGGAGTTGAACAGCACTGCCTTCTTCTCGAAGTCACCTGGGGTGATGGCCACGAGTTTCTCGGCCAGCTCCACGTAGTTCTCGTACGGGGCCACCATGAAGCAGGTGTGGGTGAAGCGCTGAGCCTGCTCGGCCACGGCCTTAGCCACGGCCTGGTTGGAAGCACCAACGGTGGTAACGGCGATGCCGGAGCCGAGGTCGATCAGCTGGTTGCCGTCAACATCGACGATGATGCCGCCGTCAACGTCTGCGGCGTACACCGGCAGGGTCGACGCCACACCAGCGGCTACCGCCTTGGTTCGGCGTTCGGCCAGAGCCTGCGACTTTGGGCCGGGGAATGGGCCGTTGAGCTTGCGCTTCTGCTCGATGCGGTAGGTAACGTCCACCGTAACTTCCTTTCATAAACACTGGCTGTCCGGTACCGGACAAGCTTGTAAACCTACCAAGAAGAATAGGAGCGTGAGGGGCCGCGCTCCACGGAATGATGCACAGTACATCCCGGAAGTTACCGTGCAGTTGCACGAAAAGCGCCGACCCCTTGTCGTGGACGTGATCCACGGCAAAGAGTCGGCGCCTTTATGGCCTACCGAGCGAGCCTAGGTTGCGTTATCGGCGAGGTACTCCTCGTCTTCTTCAGGCTCGGGGTGACGGGAGAGGTTGAGCATGGACAGGGCCAGCCCTCCCCAAATGGTCAGCATCGCGATGATCATGAAGACAATAGCCAAAGCAGTCATGGCTAGTACTCCTTTCCGGAGGTCTCGGGGACTTCATCCCGCTCGACCGCCTTTTGGTAGCCCTCGAACTCCGGGTCCGAGACCTTCGAACTGCGGCTCCACGGAATCAGCGAAAGCAACAGGGCGCCGACGATCAGCAATCCGGCCATCCCCCATCCGAAGATGCCGTTGAACCAAGCTGGGTAGCCCGAATACTGCTCAGACAGCTTGGTCTGAATTTCATTAATGAGCATGTAACCCAAGGCTGCCGGGGCAATACCGCCAACCAGCACCCGCCATCCAGTCCCCACCTTGACCGAGCTGAAGCGGTTCAGGTGCTTGGCCAGCTTCGGCAACGCGCCGAGGCCAGCGCCGACCACGATCACGGAAACCAGTGCCGCAGCCAAGATGCCGAACTGGTTCACGAAGGCATCCATCGTGTCCAGCAGGTACAGGCCGGTAGTGGTCGGGAAGAGCACCAGCGAGATAAGAGCCACCGGAATCGTGACCACCAGCGTGGCCGCCTTGCGGTTCCAACCCAGCTTGTCCTGGAATGCCGCCACGATCACCTCGAGAATCGAGATCAGCGAGGTCAAGCCGGCGAAGACCAAGGAGCCGAAGAACAGCACACCGATCAACGAGCCAAGCGGCGCGTTGGAGACGATGGTTGGGAAGGCAATGAATGCCAGTCCGATACCACCCGAGGCTACGTCGCCCACGGCGGCGTTGGTGTTGTGGGCCATAAAGCCCAAGGCGGCGAACACGCCGATACCGGCGAGCAACTCGAAGCTGGAGTTTGCGAAGGCCACGGTGTAGCCGGCGCCGGTCAGGTCGCTCTTGCGCTTCATGTACGACGAGTAGGTGATCATGATGCCAAAGGCCACGGACAACGAGAAGAAAATGTGTCCGAAGGCCGCTGCCCACACACCGGGATTCAGCAGGGCCTCGAAGTTCGGAGTGAAGAACGCGTTCAGACCCTCGGCCGCGCCCGGGAGGAACACCGACTGGATGACCAAGATCAAGAACATCACAATTAGCAGCGGCATGAAGACCGCGTTGGCGCGGGCAATACCCTTGTTCACGCCGGCGACCATGATGATCACCGTGATCAGCCAGACGGCCAACATCGGCACGAAAATATTCGGAACGTACTCGAAGGACACCCCGGCGCCTTCTGCAACCTTCAGGAAGTCGCCCTGGAAGAAAGCACCGGCTCCGTCGGCATTGTTATCCCACGCCTTATTGATGGAGAACCAACAGTACATGGCCGCCCACGCGATAATCGCGGCGTAGTAGATGGCGATGATGAAGCAGATCAGCACCTGCCACCAGCCGATCATTTCGGCCTTGCGGTTCAGGCGACGATAAGCCAGCGGGGCCGAACCGCGGTAGCGGTGGCCGACGGCATAGTCGAGGAATAGCAGTGGGATACCGGCACACAAGATCGCCACCAGATAGGGGATCAAGAATGCGCCGCCGCCGTTTTCATACGCGACATAAGGGAAACGCCAGATGTTTCCCAAGCCAACCGCGGAACCTACGGCCGAAAGAATGAAGAGCTTACGCGAGGAAAAAGTCTCGCGCTTCTTCGGGGCCGCCGGACCGCCCTTAAGTGACGATGGAGTGCTCATAGGTCTAAGCTAGCCCAGATGTCCACGTAGTGGGCGGAAAATCGGAAAAAATGTTCAAAATGTGGACATGAGGGCAGGGCGAAAGAGCGGCAAGACGCCCTAGAATTGCCTTATGGCAATCACCTTACGCGCCCTGTTGGCACAAGGCGAGCTAAATTTGCGCGCACTAAATGCCCATGCCAGCGCGGACGACATACCCATCACCTGGAGTGCCGTCACCGAATTGCTCGATCCCTCCAAGTTCCTGACGGGACGCGAGATCGTCCTGACCACCGGGGTGCGCCAAAAGACCACGGCGAGCCAGCGTGAATTCGTACGTACCTTGGCGGCCAACGACGTGGTGGCTCTTGGCTTCGGCACGGGGCTGGGCCACAAAAACGTGCCGCAGACGATCATGCAGACCGCCGCGGAAGTAGGACTAGCGGTATTTGAAGTCCCCTATCAAACGCCCTTTGCGGCCATTACCCGGTTGATTGCCGAGGCGCATAACGCCGATCACCTGCAGCGACTCGAACGCCTATTGCGTTCGCACCAGCGGCTGACGCAAACCCTGCTGTCCTCCAACCTCGACTCCATGCTGAGCACACTCTCACGCATGCTCAACACCGACGTGGCCTTGAGCCTCTACGGCGAATTCATCCACGGCACCGCCGAGGACTCGCGGCAATGGCATTCGCTCCCCATTGCTACAGGAGTCCGCGACCGCTGCACGTTATATCTCGCCGAACCCTACGAGCGCGACGGCCTAGTCGAGTACGCCCAGTCGCTGATCGGGCTCGAACTCGCCAATAAGGCGGCCCTGCGTGTCTCGCAACGGCACGCCCACGGTCAGGTCTTAGCCGACCTAGCGGCAGGTTCGCTCTCCGGCTCGGATGCAGTGGCGAGGTTCGCGGCCCTAGGACTGAACTCACAGCGCGAACATGTAGTCGTGTTGGTCCAGGCCAGCAAGGATGCCGAACGGCTACACAATCTCCCGCTACCCCCGGAATTCGAATCCGAAGTGTCGGCAATCGTCGAAGACCGGCTGGCTGTCATCCTCTCCAACCACGGCGACCCGCAAGCCATTGAACGACTGGATCACTACCTCGAGGGCGCAGGTATCAAAGCCACCGTCGGCTACGGCGGCCGATATCCCAACACCACCGGCATCCGTTGGAGCTACTTTGAGGCACTCGAAGCCCTGCGTCACGGCGATCGAGTAAATCTGCCCACAAAGCTCTCCCTGACCTCATTACTACTTGCGGCGCGCGACGTCCCCCTGCAGGATCTGGCACAGGAGGCCCTAGGTCCGTTGCTGGAATTCGACGCGGCCCATGAGTCCGATCTCATGGAGACCCTGCGTGAATACCTGAACCGTGACGGATCCGTAGGTGCCGTGGCCGAGGCGCTGGGATTGCATCGCAATACGGTGCGCTACCGCATGCAGCAGATCGCCGAACTCTCTGGCTATGACCCGAACGCGACCGCCGATCGAGTGCAGTTGTGGATCGCGCTGAGCGCACTTGAGCTGGGGTAAATCTAGATAGGATTGGAACATGGCTGACATGTTTCTTGAGAAGTTCCGTTCGCTCGTTCCGAAGTACCTAGAGGACCAGTGGCAGGAAGCCGACGGCCTGAGCCGTCAGGAACTTCGCGATGCCCTCGCCGAGCATGACTTCGAGATCCCAATGGTTCTCGAAGAGTTTTATTTAGCGTTGGGCAATAACGAAGACTTTATGGAGGCGTACCACTACTTTTTCGATCCCGAAGAGCTTGAAATCGAAGACGACTACCTGCTGTTCCTCGAAGATGAGGAAGAGAAGTTCGTTTGGGGCTTCAAAACCAACCAGTTGGAAGTGCCCGACCCGATCGTGTATCGCCGAAACAACGCTCGCGGTTCGTGGACCAGCGAAGAGGGTACCTTTAGCGAATTCGTCTTTGACATGTTCAGCTGGGTCTTTGAAGAGCTGAGCAAGGAGCTTGAGCACTAATGCTCTACCGCTCTCACGCACCGGAAAATTACCAGTGTCCCTTCTGCGAACTGGTCAATCACCGTGAATTCAGTGAGGGCAACTATTGCGCGCCTACCGATTTGATCTTTCAGACCGAACTTGTCGCCGCCATCATGGCGTGCGACGGGTTCGGTCCTTACGGCGGGCATGTGATGATCATTCCCAACGCCCACCTCGAGGCCCTCTATGACCTAGACGAGGAAACTGGCTCAGCCATAATGCGCGAGACCAGGCGTGTGGCGTTGGCGATGAAAATTGCCTGGAGTCCAGAAGGCACGAGTACCCGGCAACACAATGAACCTTCGGGCAATCAGCATGTATGGCACTACCATCAACACCTATTTCCGCGTTACGCAGACGACAACCTCTATGGACATCTGCGACATCGGGTACCGGTTGAAGAACGAGCTCGCAAGGCCGCCGAGCTACGAGCGGCTCTCAGTAGCCCCCTGCACCCCGATCCCCTACCCAGCTCGTATTGCCCGTCGTAAACTCGGGCCATGACGAGGGTTGGGCTTCGGCGCTTCAGGCAGGGACTTCTGGCACTATTGCTGGCCGCCAGCATGGTTGGTTGTACGGAGCAACGCCACTTATTTTCGATGATTCCCGAGCTCAGTGAGCCAGCGGCAAGCGAACGCCCACCGGTGCCTCAAGTGGCTGTCCCGGCCACCGGGGAACTCGTATCCACCGAAGACGCCCGGCTCCTCGTGCGCAACGAACACGCCAATTTCTGGGTCATTCCCATCACCCGAGGCACGAGCGTGTGCGGAGTCTTAGAACTCCACGGCGGGGAGAGCCGGACAACGTCTTGCGTTGACGCCGAAACATTCGCCACGCTCGGCTTACGCGCCGCAGTCACCCTCACCGAGGAAACGAAGCGTACGCATGCAGCGGTGCTTCTTGTTCCCGAAGGATATGCCGCCACCGAAACCGAGTTACCGGACCAGATTCAGGTGCTCCGGCCTCACCTGCTGTTTAGCGTGGACGAACAGAGCGCCACTAGCTTGGTGGCCTTCGAGGCGCCACGGCGTCTGGGGCAACAGTCCGAGCCTCTCGAGCTACTTTTCCCCTAACCGCGGCTTCTACGTGGGCTAGGCCTCGCGAGTCACCACGGCGTCCGCGAAAGCCGTTAATGCGGCCTTGATAGTGCCTTCCGGCAGGGACTCGAGCACGGCGATCGCCTCATCGGCCCAGCGACGGGCCACCAGCCACGCATCCTTAATGGCTTGGTGAGCACGCAGGGCCTCGACGGCCTTGGCCAGCGCTTCATCGGTGCTCAAATCCGAGTCGACGAGCTCCACGATTTGCGCCGCATGGGCATCTCCGGCGGCGGCTGCCTTACGTAGCAAGAGGACCGGCAGGGTCGGCACGCCCTCGCGAAGATCGGTGCCCGGGGTCTTTCCGGAGCTCGCGGTGGTCGAGGCAATGTCGATCACATCGTCGGCTACCTGGAAGGCAACTCCAACCTTCTCGCCATATTCGCGCAGCACCGGCACTAGTTCAGGGATCTTGCCGAACTGGGCACCGAAGGCTCCGGAGGTGGCCAGCAAGGAGGCGGTCTTGTCGCTGATGACCTGAATGTGATGATCGATCGGATCATCGGATTCCCGCGGGCCAATGGATTCATGTAGTTGCCCGAGGCAGAGGCGCTCGAAGGTGCGGGCCTGCCAGCTCACGGCCTCCGGGCCGAGTTCGGCGCCGAACACCGAGGCGCGGGCGAAGATCAGGTCGCCGGCCAGAATGGCCACAGAGTTACCCCACACCTCGTGGGCGGTGGGAGCACCGCGACGCATGGGCGCCGAGTCCATCACGTCATCGTGGTACAGGGTCGCCAGATGAGTCAGTTCCACCACTGCGGCGGCCTTGATGACCTCGTCGTTGATGCCTTCGCCCAGCAGTGCCGTGAGCAAGACCAACAGCGGGCGCACCCGTTTGCCACCGGCCTCGACCAGATGTCGGCTCGTGGCGTCAATCAGTGGATCCGAGTTGGCGATCGCGTCGCGTAATAGCTTCTCGACGCGCGCCATTCCGGTGGAGATGGCAGGGCCAAACTCCGGGTCCTCGGCGATCAGCGCAAAGCCCGAGGGAAGATTGATGGCGGCCGCTAGGGCCGAGGTTTCGGGATTCAGCTCAATCGAGTCGGACACGTCGTGCCCGGCTGCGGTCCAGTTGCTCTTCGAATCAGTCACAGTTCTACGACTTACTTATCTTTCATCGGGTGGTCATCGCGGAAAGACGAAGACTTTCGGGGAGCCGTTGAGCCCTCCAAACTTCCAACACTCTATCCGATGGGCAACCCCTACCCCGCAACAAGCCATTAATACTCGCCTTGGACTGTGGGTTTATGTCCTCTGGTCTCGAGTTTACCGGTAAGCAGGGCGCTGTGCGCGTGAGCTAGCTCGTGGTGGCGCGTGATCGCAACCACCGCATCGAATATATCCCCACACCGCGCGGTAGGCTTAGCCCTATCATGTCTGCCGAATTACCCCTAGACCATGCCTATGCACCACAGCCAGCGGTGCCAGAGTTAACCAGCCTCACCTTCGCCTTGGCGCCGACCGAACTTGCGACCCTCGGCGACTTTTTTGCCCACGAGGCGAAAATCTGGACCAGTCAAGGACATGGGCTCGTGGGATTCGGCGAAGCGGCAAGTATTCGCACCCGCGGGGAACACCGGTTTACTCAGGCGCGTGAATGGTTTGCGCACATTCGGGCGGCAGCTACGATTCTCGACCCCATTCAACGCCCCGGTAGCGCCCTGGTGTGCTTCGGTGCGTTCTCCTTCTCCTTCACCAGTAGCTACGAGTCGCGACTCGTCATTCCGCAGGTGGTCATCGGGCAAGACGGTGCCGGCGCCTGGATCACCGTCAATGCTCCATCCGACCACGCCACCGACTTGGACGTCCGGGCTGCACTTGAGCTAGCCCACCGACTCAAGGACGAAGCGTCCATGCCTAGCGCACGGGGCTCGATTCGCTTAAGTAGCGGTCAGCTCACCGCTGGCTCCTACGTTCAGGCCGTAGGCCAGGCGCTGAGCATGTTCGATGAGTACGGTATCTCGAAGCTGGTCTTGGCTCGAGATATTCTGGCGCAGAGTACCGAACGGATTGACTTGGCCCACGTGGTGGCCAAGCTGACCGAGGGCTACGGCAAATGCTGGACGTACTTGGTAGACGGCTTGGTTGGGGCAACTCCGGAAATGCTGGTACGTGTCACCAATGGAGTGGCGGAGGCTCGGGTATTGGCTGGCACCCTTGACCGCGCCACCGCCCCCTCGCACGATCCTCAGTACCCCTCCCGGATGCTCTTGGAAGATCCGAAGCAGCGCACCGAGCATGAATTGGCCATCGACTCGCTCACCGAGGCCTTGGCACCGATCTCCCACGGAATGAGCGCTCCGCGCGAGCCCTTCATTCTGGAGTTACCTAACGTCTGGCATTTGGCCAGCGACGTCAGCGCACAGCTCAAGCCAAACGCCGGCGGCAAAATGCCCACGGCGCTGGACCTTGTTGAAATTTTCCATCCGACCGCGGCAGTGTGCGGCACACCGACCAAGGCAGCTGGTGTCCTGCTCCGCAAACTCGAGGGCATGGACCGCGGCCCCTATGCCGGGCCGGTGGGCTGGCTAGACGGGCGCGGCGACGGCGAATTTGGGATTGCGCTCCGCGGCGGAGTGTTGGAGGCCGAAAAGGAAATGCGGCTCTACGCGGGGTGCGGCATCGTTCCCGGTTCTGTACCGGAGGCCGAGCTTGCCGAATCGTGGGCGAAGATGCGACCCATGCGGCAGGCGCTGGAGGCGGATTAGCCGAGAGATCCCGCATAAGGCTAAGTTGTGCTTATGCTTGGCGCCTCAAGAGTGATGTAGGTCTCTCTCTAGTGTGAGCGTGGTTATGATTGTTCGTACGCAATGATCCACTCGCATTACCGAAAGTAGGTCTTGATCTTATGCGTACCACTAAGCGCCTCACCTCAGCACTGGCCATCACCGCCGTTGCTGCCCTTTCCCTCTCCGCCTGCGGCGGCAGCAGCCCTTCCTCCGAATCTGAAGGTGAGAAGTTCCCGCTAAAGTCCGAGGGTAAACTCACCGTCTGCTCCGACATTCCCTACGAGCCATTCGAGTTCACCAAGGACGGCAAGATCGTTGGTCTTGACATTGACCTAGCGAACGAAATTGCCAAGGATCTAGACCTCGAAGCCAGCATCGTCGACTCTTCCTTCGACGCCATCGAGTCGGGCCTGTTCAGCACCCAGTGCGACCTGGCCATGTCCTCGCTGTCGATCACCGAGGAACGCAAGGGCAACATGGACTTCTCCAACCCGTACCTCGACGATGACCTGATGCTCATCGCCCGTAAGGGTTCGGGCATCACCGATCTCGAGTCGGCTAAGGGCAAGCGCGTCGCCGTCCAGCAGGCGACCACCGGTGAGTCCTACGGTCAGGACAACGGCATGGAAACCGTCGCTTTTGACGACAGTGGCCTGCAGCTCCAGGCGCTTATCAGCGGTCAGATCGACGCAGCACTCGGCAACCAGTCCGTCATGGGGTACGCCATCAAGGACATTGACGACATTGAGATTGTCGATGAATTCTCCACCGGTGAGCAGCTAGGCATTGCTGCGGCCAAGGGCAACACGGAACTCGTTGAAAAGGTCAACGCCACGTTGAGCCGTCTCGAAGAGTCCGGCGACCTGGCCAAGATCACCGAGAAGTGGCTAGGCACCAAGTAGCACACTGATACACCGTTGGTCCGAGGCCGCTACCGAAGGGACGACCTCGGACCAACGCTATTTGGAAGGCTTTCCTCACATGGCTATGACCGCACGTGAACGTGCCCGCGTAAGCAAAATTGCGCAGATCGCGATCTTCATCATCGTTGTCGCGATCCTTCTGATTTCGATGAACTGGCCGAAGGTCCTTGATTCGTTCTTCGCCTTCGACAAGATCGGGCCGATGTTCCCGGACCTGCTTATCGTGGGTTTGAAGAACACGATTTTCTACACCGCAATCTCATTCGCCTTCGGGTTGACGCTGGGTCTGATCCTGGCACTGATGAAGATGGCCTCTTTTGGCCCCTACCGCTGGTTTGCCACCGGATACATCGAATTCTTCCGCGGCGTTCCAGCCCTGTTGGTCCTGTTGGCCCTTGGCTATGGCCTGCCCTCGGCCTTCCCGGAGGCTAAATGGCCGTACGCCGTGGTTGTCATGGTGTCGTTGGGTCTGGTTGCCGCCGCCTACATCGCTGAAACCCTACGCGCCGGTCTTCAGGCCGTGCCGAAGGGCCAGACCGAAGCTGCCCGCTCCTTGGGCATGCCGGCTTGGCGAGCCATGGTCACGATCGTGATCCCACAGGCTTTCCGCATCGTCTTGCCGCCACTGACCAACGAAATCATCCTGCTGACCAAGGACACCTCGCTGGCCTTCATTCTTGGAAGTGTCGCCGGACAATACGAATTGACGAAGTTTGGCCGCGACGGAATTACGTCGCTGGGTGCCGGTATCACTCCGCTGGTCGTTGCCGGTGCTGTCTATCTGGTGATTACCGTTCCGCTGAGCTTGCTGACCCGCCGCATGGAGTCCAAGACCGGGCGCGGAAAGCGATAGGAGAAAACTACAATGAACGCTGCACCCACCAGTGAATTTAAAGCAGCTGGAGTTGAGATCTCCGGACTGCAGAAGTCGTACGGCTCCGTTAAGGTGCTCAAGGGCATTGACCTGAACGTCAAGCCGGGCGAAGTTGTCTGCCTCATCGGCCCTTCTGGCTCGGGCAAGTCCACGCTCCTGCGCTGCGTGAACCTTTTGGAACAGCCCAACGGAGGCACCATCAATGTCGGCGGCTTCGAGGCCACCGATCCGGATGTTGACATCGATAAGATGCGACGCAAAGTTGGAATGGTCTTCCAGCAGTTCAACCTGTTTCCGCACCTAACGGTGCTGGAGAACTGCACCGTGGCCCAACTAAAGGTGCTCAAGCGCAAAAAGAGCGACGCCGATGCCAAGGCATTGGAGAATTTGGAGAAGGTTGGCTTGGGGCATCTCGCCACGCGCTACCCTTCGGAACTCTCCGGCGGTCAGCAACAGCGTGTCGCCATCGCACGAGCCCTGTCCATGGATCCATCGCTGATGCTCTTCGACGAGCCAACCAGCGCCCTGGATCCGGAAACCGTTGGTGACGTTCTGTCTATTATGCGAAACCTCGCCAAGGACGGAATGACCATGCTCGTGGTGACGCACGAGATGGCCTTCGCCCGCGATGTCGCCGACCGTGTGTTCTTCATGGACGGCGGTGTGGTGGTCGAGTCCGGTCCTGCCGCTGAAGTCATCGGTAACCCGCAGCAGCCACGTACGAAGGACTTCCTCTCACGCGTGCTCGATCCGACCCATGTCGATATCGGCAACGACTAGGTTCCGCGACATTTAATGGCCACCGCCCAATACGGGTGGTGGCCATTTGCGTGCTTGGTGCTATGTGCCTGAGGGGAAAACTTGTATGACCGTCGGGCGTGGACCATAGAATTGCCCGGGTTCCGCCGCATCCGGTGCTACGAAAAAATCCGGGAATAGGGATCACGGTTCATCCCGGGTGTTGCCCCCGAGATGTTGGACGTTCATGAACTCCGCGTAATCTTGATCGTGAATAAGCTGGTAGCAGGATTTGAGTCGAATTGAAGGGGAGGCTATTCCTGGTGCCTCGGGCAACGGATAAGGTTCTGGTGCACCGCGAGACTGAGAAGGCGTGAGAATCAAAGGCTGTCTCGGCGAGATTACTCGGCTCCCAGCGGGGCCTCGACCCAAGCAGGACTCGTCTCCGCTAGCTCAGCTCAGAGACCGCTTGCGCCAGCGATGCGGTGCGCTCACGTAGATGGGCCCGATCACCGTGCACTTCGATGACTCGGAGCCCGCTAGGAGCTGTCTGTAGTACTTCGCTGAGCTCTTCGCGCGAGGTGACCGATGCATAGTCCCAGCCATAGGCTCCGGCCAGCGCGCGGAGGTCGGCGGCATGCGGGGTGGCGAACAGTCGTTCAACCCACGAGCCGTAGCGCCCGCTGTATTGCACGGCACCGTGCTCAAGGGTGGAGAAGATGGCTCCTCCGGCATCGTTGAACACGATGACATCGAGGTCCGGCCGGGCTTCCTCCGGGTTCCAAGCTAGAGCTCCGGCATCGTGCAAGAAGGTAATGTCGCCCATCACGGCGCGGGTGGGCTCCCCTGTAGCTAGTGCCAGACCCAGTGCCGTAGAGACGGTTCCATCGATGCCAGCTAACCCGCGATTGGCGAAGACCGGCCCCTGCGAGACCTCAAGTGGCATGGCGGAAAGGTCTAGGTCACGAATGACCATGGACGAACCGATGAGTAAGGGCCCCTGCTGGGTGCGCCAAAGTTCTTCGGCGAGCGCCCAGCCGCTGATCCCCGGTTCGTTGTCGATCGCGGCCCGTAACGTGACGGTCTGGCTGTCGAGTCCTTGCCAGCGTTCCAACCAGCCCTGTGGGGCACGTCCGGCAAACTGAAGAAGCTCCTCGGCCTTGGTGATGACCCGTTGCGCGCGGCGCCCCGGCTCGTACCAGGCGACGGGGTGGGGCTGCCAAATGACGCTGGGGATATCGGTGCGGGCCAGTAAGGCGTTGACCGGACGGCTCAGCGTCGGGCGCCCGAAGAGAACCACACGTTCAATGTCCCTCTCCATAACGGAAAGCAACAGACGGTAGGCGGCAATAGCGTTGGGGCCGCTGCGAGCGTTGGAGGAAGGTTCGGCCAGTAGCGGTAAACCCAGTGCTTGGGCGAAGTTTTGCGCTTCGGGTCCGGCCTGGTGACCGGCGAGTACGACCGTGCGTCGCTCGGCCAGTTGCTCCGGCAACGTCCAATGCAGAGTGTCCGCCGGATCTTCGGGTGCCACGGTCCGCTGGTTGGGAGTGCCGCTGTCCGGTTTGAGTTCGGCCGTGGCTTCGGGGACCAGCGGGTCGCGGAATTCTATGTTTAGTTGCACGGGCCCCGGTGCCTGGACACTGTCACCATCAAGCGCGGCCAGCGCCGCTTGGACCTGCACGCTAGGGTCGGTTCCGGCCTCGATGTTCAGGCTGGCCCGAGCATGATCTCCGAAGAGTCCGCGTTGTCTTGTGGTCTGGCTGGCCCCGGTACCGTGTAGCTCTCCGGGACGATCGGCACTGAGCACCAAGAGCCTGGTGGCGGCGTGATTTGCCTCCATCACCGCCGGTAGCAGTTGCCCCACCGCCGAGCCACTGGTGACGATGACGGCCACGGGGCGGTCGGAACCTTGGGAGAGGCCCAACGCCAAAAAGCCTGCCGAGCGTTCATCAAGACGCACGTGCACCCGCAGCCGATCCGTTGCGGCGTATTCTGCGATGGCATAAGCCAACGGAGCGCTGCGCGATCCGGGGCTAAGCACCACATCTCGAACGCCAGCGGTGATCAGTGACCCCAGTAGCCGACGTGCCGTTTCGATGGCAGGGATCGGTGTGGTGCCGGGGTTGCTCACGTCTCTAGCCTTGCCTCTTCTTCAAGTAATGCTGACGAGCACCAGTTTAGTCCGCCTCGACCTCGTACCATCGCTCGATGCTTGCTGTGGACGACGCACAGATGAAGGATGGAGGTATGTCTTACACGCCAATGTTTCTGATCATGCCCATTCTCATGTACGGGCTCGGCGCCGTCATTCTTTATTTTGTGATTTCCTTCGCGGTCACCAGCGGTATTCGGCGCTACCACCAGCAAGAGCAGGAGCGCGGCAACGGTGGTAGCTCAGGGCCCAAGGTCTATTAATAAACGCCGGGCGCCGACATGCTTCCGTGAATTCAGGAGCGTGGCGGCGCCCGGCGCACTGTGCACTTGAGGCGATTACTTAGCCTTCTTGGAATTCTTGCCGTGGCCGCGCAACTTGGTCACCTGGACCACCGAGGGACGCGGGCCGTAGAACTCGCCCTTCCTCGCCTCGCCCGGGGATTGGACGAAGTCCGGGAAAAGCGAGGCGGGTTGCTCGAAGCTGCCGCCTTCACCCGGGTGCTGCACGGAAACGAACACCGAGTCGTCACGGTCGTGGATCACCGGGCCGCATGTCTCCGCGCCCGTCGGCACAGCCAGGAACTGCTCGACACGCCCGCGATCGCGGCCTTCCAGGGTCACCTTGTGCAGGGCATCGGAGAGGCCGATAGCGCTCGGGGCGCCGTCGGTGGAGATCCACAGGTTGCCGGCGGAGTCGAAGGCCAGATTGTCCGGGCAGGAAATCGGGGAAACCTTCTCGGCCGGGTACCCGGAAAAGTAGGTCGAGGAGTTGACCCGCGGGTCCCCGGCTACCAACAGGATGTTCCAGGTGAAGCGGCGGGCGGTGGCGTCGTTGTCGGCCTCGGTCAACTCGACCACATGCCCGTCGCGGTTGCGTACGCGTGGCGCGACCTCGGTGCCCCCTTCCTTGCCGTCTTTGCCGCGGTCGGAATTGTTGGTCAGCGCCACGTACAGCTTGCCGGAGACCGGGCTAGGCTCGACGTCTTCGGGGCGGTCCATCTTGGTGGCTCCGGCCTTGTCGGCTGCGAGTCGCGTGAACACCAACACCTGCTCCACGCTCATCCCCGGCACCATCGACTTGCCGTCCAGGAGCAGCGGCAGCCACTCGCCGGTGCCGTCGAAGGCTCCATCGGAGGGAAGCTGGCCGCTGCCATCGATCTCGCTGGCCGGCGAGTTGCCAGTGAAGCGGGCCACGAACAGGTCGCCTTCGGAAAGCAGGGTCATGTTGTGGGCGCGGTCGTTGCGCTTATAGCGGTCCTTTGACACGAACTTGTACAGGTACTCGAACTTCGAGTCATCACCCGAGTAAGCCACGGCCTTGCCGTTCTGCGCGATGCGCACGTTAGCGCCTTCGTGCTTGAAGCGGCCCAGATTGGTGTGCTTGACCGGGGTGGAGGACGGATCCTGCGGGTCGATCTCCACGACCCAGCCGAAGCGGTGCGCTTCGTTTTCGTAGCCCGGGTTGTTCAACCCGAAGCGCGGGTCGGTTTCTTCCCATCCGCGGCTGGTGGCTTGGGCGTCGATTCCGTAGCGGGCCTCTTCGGCTGTGCCGCGACCGACGAAGTACTGATCGAAGTTCTCTTCGCCGCTGAGCACGGTGCCCCACGGGGTGGTGCCACCGGAGCAGTTGTTCAGCGTGCCCAGTACCTTGGTGCCCGTGGCGTCAGCGGTGGTCTTCAGCAGGTCGCTGCCGGCGGCCGGGCCATCGATGTTGAACGGGGTGGTCATGGTGATGCGACGGTTGCGTTCACCGCCGCGCACGTAGCGCCAGCGGCCATCGCGCTTCTTGCGCGCGATCTCCACGACCGAGAAGCCGTGGGCTTCCATGGCCGCGCGGCGGGCCTCGTCCCTGTGGCCCTCGAACCAGGCGGCGTCGAACATCATTGACTCGTTGGTGTACTCGTGGTTGGCCACGAGTACACCGGTGCGTCCGGAATACTTGTCGGCGATGATGTCCAGGTAATCGCAGTTGTAACCGAACTGGCCGGCCTGAGACTTCGCGCTCTGCTTGGCCGGGTCGAAGGGCTGGCTGTTCTTGAACAGCGGATCGCCCCAGCGGATGATCGGGTGCCAGTCGTAGCCCTCGGGCACGGTAACGGTGTCAACGGAACGTGAGACCGGTTCAATGGCCTCAAACCGCAGGTGGTTGCCGTGGCCGCCACGCTTGGCGTCCAGGGTCACTGCCTCGGCCGAGCCTGCGCCGAGCAGGCTCGGGCCGATAACGATCGCCGAGGCGCCGATGGCCCCTAAGCCGAGCATGCGCCGACGTGACAGTGCGGTGTCGGCGATGTCGGCAAAGTAGCTGTTCGAGCTGGTGTTGCAGTCGGGGCTGACACAGGCGTCGCCGCACTTGTAGTGGCAGGTGGCGGCGGAGCGTCCGCCGCGGGTATGTCCGAGCATGGGCAGGAGTGGGCGTTTGGCGTCCATGGTGGTCCTTCACTGTATCGGTGAAATCGGCTCTGAATTTCCGGGGAAAGAAACGATTAGAGCGTGCCACCTATAAGTGTTTCTAAGCTGACCTGAAGGTTAACGCATGGAAAATAACTGTAAGGAACTAATTCACCGAACGATGAAATTCTTCGTGGCATCGGATCAGTCGTTGTTGCCACCAGCGCTCGCGCTCGGGTTCCGCTCGATATGCGTTCAGCAAAGAGCGGTCGGGAGCGACGCGTCGAACCGGCAAGTACCCGGCCGTGGCGTGCAGTGGCTCACCGGTCACATCTCGCTCAAAAAGCGAACTGGTAGACAGCCCACAGGCGTAAGGCAAGGACTCGAGGGTAGCGGCGAGCGCGGCGGCTTGAGCCAGCCCCACGGAGCTATCTAAGGCACTGGAAACCACCACATCAAGCCGGGCCCGACGGGCGATCTCTAGCACCGCAGCAATACCGCCTAAGGGTTGGGCCTTGATCACCATCAGGTCGGCCGCGCCCACGCGGGACACCTCGAGCGGGTCGTCGTGTTTTCGTACCGCCTCGTCGGCGGCGATCTTCAACGAATTGCCGCGTTGGCGTAGGGCGGCACGAAGCTCGGCGAGACCGTGAATCCCGGGCACGGGTTGCTCGGCATACTGCAGGTCATATTCGGACAATTGTTCAAGCGCCGCGAGTGCCTGCTCATGGGTCCAGCCGGCGTTCGCATCAACCCGCAGTGCCGCCCTAGGAAATAGTTCGCGAGTGCGACATACTCTGGCCAGATCGTCGGCAAGCGACTGCCCGTGTTCGGCCACCTTGATCTTGATGGTGTGTGGGTCATCGTAATTCGCCAGCACCTGCTCTACCTGATCGGCCGGCACCGCCGGGAGCGTCGCATTGACGGGGATCTGCTGGCGTCGAGGCTCGGGGAAGGGACGGTAGGCGGCCTCGATTCCAGCCTGCAGCCAGCGCGCGGCTTCGGCGGGGCCGTATTCGAGGAAGGGCGAGAATTCTCCCCATCCCGCTGGCCCTTCGATCAGCATGACTTCACGCTGTGTCACCCCACGGAATTTCACCTTCAAGGGAAGGGTCACCACGTGGGCATGCTGGAGCAGTTCATTCACATCAGGCAGATCGGCGCTCATGAACACAGCTTATCGAGGTGGCCTTTCTGACACTTGGCGATAACCGTGGTTCATGGTCGAGATGTGCAAAACTAGGGGTGCTATGACTACGACCCGTACCCTGTCTCGGCCAATCCACCTGCAATGGTGGTGGGCAGCCGCGCTACTACTTGCAATGAGCGTGGTCGAGTATGTTTTCTTCGTGCGGAGCAGATCCGGGCAATGGGCCGATCAGGCTGCGTTTAACGTCTTTGTCGAGTTGTGGCCGAGGGCGCAGTGGCCGAACTTCCTCCACGAGTTCCTCGACCAGTTGCCGCTACTCTGTGGGATTATCTCCGCCGTCTTTCTGCTGTATCGGGTGGTACGCGATCGCAGTTTCTTGCGCGCCTCCCTGGCGGTGGTCGCGGTGGCTGCCGCCTTGATCACCACTCAGGTGTTCAAACATTGGATCCTTGATCGACCGGACTTCAATTTCGGAACAACTCAAAATTCCTTGCCGTCTGGACATACCACGGCCGCGGCCGCGGCCATGGGGTTGATGTATGTTATAGCCCCGCCCCGACTCCGGCCTGTCGTGCAGCCACTGGCGTGGGGATTTACGGCAACCACCGGGCTAGCGACACTAATCTGTGGCTGGCACCGTCCGAGCGATATTGCAGTGGGCATGATGGTCGCCGCGTTCTGGTTAGTGTTGTCCGTGGCGCTTTTGCAACGACACCAGCCTTTAGGGTCAGCGGAAACAATCACCACCTGGTCTCGTACCACCGGTCTTGTCAGCCTGGCTCTCTGGGCTGCGGTGATACTACTTTCATTCCTCTTGCCGCACCCGCATATCCAGAAGATTCCCCAGCTCTTACAGGTGACCTACGGGGTACTGGGCGTGGTGCACATTCTGGCAGGGTCGCTGGTCGCCGCGCTCTGTTTGCGCTCAGTGGTGCTGGGCCCGCGCCGCAGTTAGCCCTCCGCGCCGTGCAGTAGTCTCGCGGCCTGTTCGGAATCGGGCATGGTGACGGCGAATCGTTTACCGTTCAAGGTTTCCACTACGAGTCCTTGGGTTCGGCGCATCACTACCGCGCTGCCGCCTGGGAAGAACCGCCAGCCCCAGCCACCCCACTGCATCGGTTCAATCAGTTCGCTGGTGGCGGCAAGCACGTTCCTGTTCTCGATACGGCGTAGGGGGAACCCGAATAGTGCCGATCGAACCAGCAGGCCACTGCGGGTAATACGGATTTGAACGCGAAGTAGTCCCCCGACCAAGACCAGGCACACGACCTCGAGAAAGAGCATCCAGATCAGGAGCCATAGATCGGTCTGCGGCGTGGTCAGAGCCATAATGACCGTAAAGGCCACTAGGCCAATCAACGTCACTCCCAGCACCCACAGCCACGCCGGAGCGTTGACGATACGCTCCATTTGAACGGTGCCCGCCGCTGGGGACTCGGAGGATACCGGAACTTGGTTCTCTGCCGCCCTGCGCCCGGCGGCAATGCGCTCGGCGCGCCGCGCTTCATTCTGTCCGACCAAGGGTCCGTAAAGCCCGCTGAGCGCAGCGGGTAACAACCCCATGACGGCGGCGGCTATGCCCACCAAACCACCGGCCCCGAGCACCGCTCGAGTGGGGTCCCCCGCCAGCGCCGTCGGTACAGAGCACCCAATGAACAACCCTGCTCCAACCCATGCAGTCAGCCCGCCGATGAAGAGCAGAGCCAGAATCAGGGGCTTTGGGAGGTGCCGAAATATCAACACCAGCGCGGCCACCACAACTCCAACGACGCCTAATGTCAAGCAAACGGCGAAGAACACGGCGCTATCGGTGAAACCATCCGGGTAACGAGTCGTTGACCAGTGGGTTGCGGTCACCGGTGGTAGCGAAGCGCCCAATAGCCCTCGAGTGATCACAATAAGGAGCGTGGGTAACAGCATCAAGCCGGAAATCCATCCACGGCGCTTGAATTGGCTGATGCTTGTGCTCGACATGCTGACAACTCCTGACTATTGCCTCATACAGATCAATTCCACCCTAGTAGATCTCGTTCTAGGCAAAACAACAGCGCGAAATCAGCGTGGCAAAGCCGCGGTTAAACACCGCTGGCGGGCCCGAAGATTCGGAGCCCGCCAACAGGTTGGGTGATTCTAAAGAACGGCCAATGCCGCCTTCGGATCGGTCATCGCGTCGGCCACATAGCGCAGGAAGCCTGCCGCCGTGCCGCCGTCGCAGACTCGATGGTCGAAGCTCAACGTTAACTCGCAGATTGAGCGCGCCTTGATCTTGCCTTTGTGGACCCACGGGCGCTCCACCACACGGCCGATGCCAAGGATGGCGGCCTCCGGATAATTAATAATCGCTGCCGATCCGTCCACGTTGAAGACACCGTAGTTGTTGATCGTGAAGGTGCTACCCGAAAGATCCGCAACCTGTGCCTTGCCTTCGCGGGCAAGGTTGGCCAGGCGGGCGAATTCCGCGGAGAGCTCCTCGGCATTGAGCTTATGGGCCCCACGAACATTGGGCACCACGAGTCCACGGTCCGTTTGCGCGGCAAAACCAAGGTTGACCCCGTCGAAGACGGTGTGGCGTAGCTGGCCATCGGCCTCGGTGTCGATGCGACTGTTGAGCTCCGGGAAGCGTGCCAGCCCAGCGACGGCGAAGCGCGAAATCAGCGCAAGCATGCTCGGGGCGCGACCGGTGTCGGCTTTCAATCCGGCGCGTAGTTTCAAAAGCTTGGTGACGTCCACGTCCACCCATACCGTAGCCTCGGGAATTTCGCGTCGCGAGGTGCTCATGGCGTTCGCAATGGTGCGGCGCACCCCGGAAAGTATGGTGGTGGAAGCCACCGACAGGCCGGTGCGTGTATCCTCGTGCCCCTCATCGGTTGGCGCTGTCGGCGCTGCAGCCGTTTCGGCCGGAGCCGGGGCCGCTGTCGGGACAGTTTCGGGCTGAGTCCGTGCCCCGCTGATCGCGCGTTCCACGTCGGCGCGCAACACGAGGCCGTTCTCGCCACTACCAGTGAGTGTTTCCACGGCAATACCGTTCTCCCGGGCCAGTTTGCGCACAATCGGGTTGATCACGCGCACGGCTTGGGTGCCGGTGCTCGTGCCAGTCGCGGGTGTTGTGGCCTTACGGGGGCGGCGACGGCGTGAACCGGTTCGCTCGGTGCTCGAGGTACCGTAGCCAATCAGGACGTTACCGCTGCCTTCATCGCTGTCGGCATCCGGTGCTTGGGTGCCGGCGAGTTCTTCCTCAAGGTAGGACTGCGCTCCTTCGGCCGGAGCTTCTGGAGCCGAAGCGCCGCTTCCGCCGGTGTTGACGGAAATAAAGGGCTCGTCGACCAGCATCATCTGTCCGGCCTCACCGTGCAGCGTCGCAACCGTACCGGCGAAGGGACAGGGAATCTCCACGAGTGACTTCGCGGTTTCCACCTCGGCGATGGGCTGATCCACCGCGACTTCGTCACCGGCGGCCACCATCCAGCGGACCAGTTCGGCCTCGGTCAGGCCCTCCCCCAAGTCCGGGAGCAAAAAGGTCTTGATGCTCATTTATGCCTCCCACTGAAGCTGGTCGACCGCGTCGAGAATACGCTCGGCGCTGGGCAGATGAAACTTTTCAAGGGTCGGAGCCGGGTAGGGAATATCCATACCGGTCACCCGCAGGACCGGTGCGGCCAACGAGTGGAAGCAGCGTTCCTGCACGCGAGCCACGATTTCACTGGCCACCGAGGCAAAACCCTGAGCTTCGGCGATCACCACGGCACGCCCGGTCTTGCGCACCGAGGCACCGACCGTTTCATCGTCGAAGGGGACGATCGAGCGCACGTCGACAACCTCGAGGCTCAGGCCCTCTTCGGCGGCCAAGCTGGCGGCCTCAAGCGCGGTAGACACACTCGGTCCATAGGTGATCAGCGTGGCGTCCGAACCGGCGCGAGCAATTCGCGCCTTACCTTCGGACCCTGGGGTGCGGCGGGCCTCGTAGTCTTGGGCCAGCTGCGCGAGATCAACCGCTTCCTTAGACCAGTACAGCTTCTTTGGTTCGAAGAAGACGACCGGATCGGGTGAATCGATTGCTTCACGCAACATCAGGTAGGCATCTGCCACGCTCGAGGGAGTGAAGACCTTCAATCCCGGCGTGTGCGCGTAGTAGGCCTCGGAGGAATCACAGTGATGTTCCACGCCGCCCACGCCACCGGCGTACGGAATACGGATCACCATAGGCAATGGCAAACGCCCCTGCGTACGGTTGCGCATCTTCGCCACATGGGAGGCGATCTGCTCGAAAGCCGGGTAGGCGAAGGCGTCGAACTGCATTTCGATCACCGGACGCATTCTGTTCATGGCCATACCCACGGCCATACCCACGATGCCCGATTCGGCTAGCGGCGTATCAAAGCAGCGCTCCGAGCCAAAGCGATCGGTAAGTCCGTCGGTGATGCGGAATACGCCACCGAGCGTTCCCACGTCCTCACCAAAGATCACCACCGACTCGTCCACGGTCAGTGCGTCGGCAAGGGCAGTGTTCAAGGCTTTGCCGAAGGTCACCGGCTGGTTAGCCTTGGCGGCCTGTGCTGCGGCGCTGGCGGTAGCCTTGCTGACGTTCGGGTTCAGTTCTGAGGTTGCTGCGGTGCTCATTTATGCCTCCTCGCGGGCGAGTTCATCGGCCAGCAGTTCGCGCTGTTCGCGCAACTGTGCGGTGGGTTCGGAATAGACGTGGGCGAACAGCTGCAGCGGGTCGGTGTCAGCTTCCTCGTTCATGCCATCGCGCAGGGTGCTCGCCACTGCTTCGGCGTGCGCGGTGATCTTTCCTTGGACCTTCTCATCCAAGAGCCCAGCATCGTCGAGATAGGCCCGCATGCGGATTACTGGGTCCTTGCCCACCCATTCGGCTACCTCGGAGTCCTCGCGGTAACGCTTGTCGTCATCCGCGTTGGTGTGGGCCTGCATGCGGTAGGTGTGGGCTTCAATCAACAACGGTCCGGAACCCTCACGGGCCAAGCGCACCGCGCGGCCCATGACGGCCATGAGCGCCATCAAATCGTTGCCGTCGACGCGCTCGCCGGCCATGCCATAGCCCACAGCCTTGTGTGCCAGGGAAGGGGCGGCCGACTGGTGCGCCAGCGGTACCGAAATCGCGTACTTGTTGTTCTGCACGAAGAAGATCACCGGCAGTTTGAACACTGCGGCAAAGTTCAGCGCCTCGTGGAAGTCGCCCTCACTGGTGGCGCCATCGCCACACATGGCCACGACGACGGTTTGCTCCCCGCGCAATTTGGCGGCGTGGGCCACGCCGACGGCGTGCAGCAGCTGGGTGGTCAGCGGGGTGGACATCGGGGCGCAGTTATAGGCCTTCGGGTCATAGCCGCAGTGCCACTCGCCACGGAAACTGGTCATCACTTCCATCGGGGCGACACCCTTGGTCAGCACCGCCACGGTGTCGCGGTAGGTCGGGAAGAGCCAGTCTCCGTCCTCGAGGCACAGAGCCGCAGCCACCTGGCAGGCTTCCTGGCCGTGGCTCGACGGGTATACGGCCATGCGGCCCTGGCGCACCAACGCCGAATTCTGGTCGTTGACACGTCGACCGACGACCAGAGCCTCATAGGCTTCCAGCAGTCGAGCGGGGCTCGGCAAGGGGTATTCGTGGCCCGGCTCGGTACCCTGTTCGGCGTCCGACCGGAGCGATCCGTCCGGGTTGAGCAAATTGATCATGTGCCGTGCCGGCAACATGTAGTCCTCGGGAGTAATGCCGAATTTCCGGCTGACTTCCGAGAAGCGATTCGAGTTGTCCTCGGTGCTCATCGTCACCCACCTTTCTTGCGAGTGGTGCCCAGCAACCCCAGTGGATTGTGATTCACCTCACCCAAACATCTTTTGACAATAATTATGTCCTTAGCCTGCAATTCGTATCCAGTCGGTCCGAAAATCTTGGAAAGTTGGGATAAAAGATCGTACTATTGAAGACGAAATGATGTCCGCAGATGAGTTTTGAGCAATCTCGTCGTATCCACCCAAGGAGGCCCGGTGAGCACGGACCAAACCCCTAAACTCGACGATGTTGATCGCGCCATCATGGCGGAATTGACTAGGGACGGAAGGCAGTCCGTCACCACGGTGGCGCAGAAAGTGCACGTTTCCCGCGCGCACGCCTATTCACGCATTTCCCGGCTACAGGACTCGGGGGTGATTACTCGTTATACGGCGGTCATCGATCCGGTCAAGGCCGGCCTGACCGCTAGCGCCTACGTAACGCTCAAGCTGCGCCAGCATTCGTGGCGCGAGCTGCGCGATCATCTGGCGTCCATCCCTGAGGTGCACCACGTGGGACTCGTTGGCGGGAACTTTGATGTCATCTTGCTGGTGCGCGCCAAAGACAATCTGGATCTGCGCCGCGTGGTGTTCGAACATCTACAGTCGTTGCCGACGGTGCTCGATACGCAAACCTTGCTGATCTTCGAAGACGCCGACACTCGCTGAAGGCCCGTACGCGGTACCGGCCAACGGCCTTAAACGCCACGCCACGGGCGGGCCCCTAGTAGCGGGTCCGCCCGTGGCGTGTTGGTGTAGTGTGGCGCTCAGTGACCTCCGGTGAAGACCGGTGGGCGCTTCTCCTGAAAGGCCTTGAAACCCTCGGCGTAGTCGGCGGTGTCGCACAACGCGGTCTGCGCCTTGTTTTCGGCACGCATCGAGGCCCAGAGACCCACCCGCTGATCCCGAATCTGTGCCACAAGCTCTTTGGAAGCCACGAAGGCTTCGGTGGCTCCACGCGCCACCTTGGTGATGATCGCTAGGCCTTGCTCAACCAGTTCCTCGGACGCAAAAGACCGCGAGAACAGCCCGGCCTTCACGGCCTCGGCACCGGAGATGAGTTCGGCGGTGTAAATCAGGTCCAGCGTTCGGTGCGCACCGAGTCGCTCGGTGAACAACCAGTGGCCGCCGGAGTCCAGCGTTGCCCCAAGATTGGCGAATGGTGAGCCGATCTTGGCATCTTCCGCCACGTAGACGACGTCACTGGCCACGGCGAGCCCTAAGCCGACACCGAGGCAGGCACCGTGGACTAGTGCAAAGGTGGGCGCCGGGAAGGCGGACATCTGCTCCAGCAACGGTTGCACCGTGCCATCGAGGTAACCCATCACGTCGTCGTTCGCTGGATCAACCGCCGAAATGTCACGCCCCGCGCAAAAGGCACGGCCTTCACCGCGTAGCACCAGGGCTCGGACTTCTCCGGTAGCCACCCCTGCTGCCGCCCGGTCATAGGCGTCGGACAGCTCCGCCAGCGCCTGCACGTCCAGCGCGTTCATTTTCTTCGGTGCGTTTAGCGTGACATGGGCGATGCCCTCACGGATCTCAAGCTCAATCATTAATTGCTCCCGCTTCGCGCTTAGGCGTCGAAATCGACGCTGAGCTTTTCAGTGGTTGGGTGGGACTGACAGGTCAGCACATATCCCTGCTCTACTTCCTCCGGCTCCAGCGCGTAGTTCTCCGCCATCGTAACCGAGCCGCTGGTGACCTTGGCGCGGCAGGTACCGCAGACGCCACCCGCGCAGGCGAAGGGCACATCCGGACGGACGCGCAGTGCCGCGTTGAGCACCGTCTCGTTGGCGGCCACCGGCGAGCGCACCTCGCCCTTAAGCCCGTCCAAATTGAAGCTGATTTCGAAGGCTTCTTCGTCCTCGGCCACCACGACCGGGCGCCCGATCTGGCCCTCGGGCCGATTCGGTTCCCCGGTGGTAAACAGCTCGAAACGTACCTTTTCGGCCGGAACGTCCAGGGCCGATAGCTGATCGCGCACCAGCTGCACCAGTTCGAAGGGGCCGCAGAGGAACCATTCGTCGACGTTCGGCGCCTGAACCACGGTGTTGAGCAGGGTGGTTAGCTTCTCCGCATCAATACGGCCCGAGAGCAGCGGCGAAATGCGCTGTTCCCTACTGAGCACGTGGTGTAGGGCCAACCGGGACGGATAGCGATCCTTCAGATCGGCTAGTTCCTCGAGGAACATCACGTCCATGGCTGCCTTGTTCGCATAGATCACGTCGAAGCGCGTATGGTCATTGGCTTCCAGGATGGTACGCGCAATGGCCAGCACCGGTGTGATGCCACTGCCGGCAGCGACGGCGACGAATTGATCCTGAGTTTCGGTGTCTACGGAACTCGGATCGTTCATCCCGGTGAGCTTGTGTTTGGAAATAAATGCGCCGGCCGGGCTCATCACGTCGATTTCGTCACCGGCGGTTAGCTCTTCGTTGGCCCAGGTGGAGAAGATACCGCCGAGGTCGCGCTTGATAGCTACCTTGATTTCGCTACCGGTCGGTGCGGCGCAGATGGAGTAGGAGCGGCGCACTTCCTGTAGTTGCCCCTCGGCGTTGGGCAATTCTTTGCGCAGGGCCACATACTGGCCGGCCACGTAGTCGTATTCATCCGAGAGCTCTTCTGGGATGGCGAAGGTGACTTCGATGGAATCCTTGGTCAGCCGCCGTACCTGTGAAACGGTCAGGCGGTGAAAGGCGGCGCGGCGACGCGCGGATGTGGTCTGTTCGGTCATGAGAGCACCTTGAAGTAGTCGAAGGGTTCCAGGCAGTCTTTGCAGGTGTAGAGCGCCTTGCAGGAGGTCGAGCCGAAGCGAGCGAGTTCACGAGTGTTCAGTGAGTGGCAGCGCGGGCATTTAACGCTCAGGCCCAAGGTCACCGGGCCTGCATGCCCGGTGCCGGTAGGGGCGGCAATGCCGTATTCGGTCAGTTTGCGTTTGCCTTCCTCACTCATCCAGTCCGTACTCCACGCAGGGCTCAAGACGAGTTTGACCTCTACCCGGGGGTAGCCAGCGTTGGTAAACACCTCGTGTAGGTCCGAAGTGATCACATCCATCGCTGGGCACCCCGAGTAGGTGGGGGTTATGGTCACGCGCACGGTGCCGTCCTGCAACATTTGGACATCGCGTAGGATGCCCAAATCGTTGATGGACAGTACCGGAATTTCCGGATCATTGACCGTCGCTGCTAGCGCGATCAGTTCCTCGCGGCTACGCTGCTCTACTGCGTTCATAACCTCCGCCCGGGTCCTTGATGTTGATTGGTTTTATCTACCAGCTTGCGCCGGGGTGCTTGCGGGCCAGTACCTGCATTTCGGCGAGGATGTACCCCAAGTGCTCGGAGTGTTCTCCGCTGCGTCCACGAGCCATGGCCATGCCCACCTGCGGAACTTCGAGTCCAGCGTCGGTGAGAACCTGGGTAATCTGCTGTTCCCAGTCCTCGCGCAGGCTCGAAGGTAAGACCGCACGGTCGCCCAGACGCTCATGCAGGGCTTCGTCCTGGAACATTTCATCGACATAGGGCCAGAGGATTTCCAGTGCGTGCCGCATACGCTGCGCGGATTCTTCGGTGCCCAGTCCGAGGCGTCGGGTCCACTGCGTGGCATGGTCGCGGTGGTAGTCCACCTCTTTGACCGCCTTCGCGGCAATGGCCGCGAGGGTGGGGTCGGCCGATGCCGCGAGCTTTGAATACAACAGGTACTGGTAGATCGAAATGATCAGCTGCCGGGTGATGGTTACTCCGAAATCACCGTTGGGCTGCTCAACGATGTGCAACGAGGTGAACTCTTCCTCTTCACGCCAGTAAGCCAGATCGTCTTCCGTTTTATCCCACGCCAAGCCGGCATAGGTGAGGAAGGAACGGGCATGGCCGAGCACATCGAGGGCGATATTCCCCAAGGCCACGTCTTCTTCAAGCTCCGGGGCACGGGAGATCCAGTGCGAGAGGCGCTGAGCCAAAATCAGGGCGTCATCGCCCAAGCGCAGGGCGTACTGGGCCAGGTCTTCGTCGGGAACGACCCCGTCGACCGCAATGTCTTCGGGGCGCAAGGCGTTGCCCGGGGTCACGCGGGTGGCCGATGCCAGGGCGTCGCCGAAGCTATCGAGCGTTGCATCCAGTTCGTCGTGGTTCACAGGTGCTTCACTCCCTCGCTGGCCTTGTAATAGGTCGCGTGGCGGTAGTCCTTACCCTGTGGGGATTCGAAGAATGAATCCTTTTCATCGGGATCCGAGGTAATGATGTCTTCCGAGCGCACAACCCACAGGGAAATGCCCTCATTGCGGCGGGTGTAGAGGTCGCGGGCGTTACGCACCGCCATCTCGGCATCCGGGGCGTGTAGTGAGCCAGCGTGCACATGCGACAGGCCGCGGGCCGAACGAACAAAGACTTCCCACAAGGGCCAGGTGTTGCTGCTCATGGTTAGGCGACCTCGCTGTTCTCGTACTTGCGGGCGTAGGCGGCGGCGGCTTCGCGCACCCAGGCACCTTCGCGGTGGGCTTCGCGGCGACGTTCGAGTCGGTGCGAGTTCATTGGACCATTGCCCTTGATCACGGCCATGAATTCATCCCAGTTCAGTTCCTTGTGGATCCACCGGCCGGTCTCTTCGTCGAAACGTAGCTCCGGATCCGGCAGCGTCATGCCCAGCACCTTGACCTGCTCGGCGATCATGCCGACGAAGCGCTGACGCAACTCATCGTTGGAGAAGCGCTTGATCTTCCACGCCATCGACTGTGCCGAGTTGGGCGACTGCTCATCCGGTGGCCCAAACATCATCAGCGACGGCTCGTAGAAACGGTTGATCGCGTCTTGAGCCATCTTGCGCTGCGCCTCGGTGCCCCGAGAGAGCGCCAGGAGAATCTCAAAGCCCTGACGCTGGTGGAATGATTCTTCCTTGCAGATTCGCACCATGGCTCGACCGTACGGTCCGTACGAGGCGCGACACAGCGGCACCTGGTTGGCGATTGCGGCGCCATCGACGAGCCAGCCGATGGCCCCCATGTCGGCCCACGAACGAGCCGGGTAATTGAAGATCGACGAGTACTTCGCCCGTCCACTCATTAGCTGATCGTTCAACTCGTCGCGGGGCGTTCCTAGCGTCTCGGCGGCCGAGTACAGGTAGAGGCCGTGTCCAGCCTCATCTTGCACCTTGGCCATGAGGATGGACTTGCGCTTTAACGATGGAGCGCGGGTGATCCAGTTAGCTTCTGGCTGCATTCCAATAATTTCGGAGTGCGCGTGCTGCGAAACCTGGCGGGTGAGCGTCTTGCGGTAGGCCTCGGGCATCCAGTCGCGCGGCTCAATACGCGAATCCTGCTCGATAAGTGCATCGAAGCGAGCCTGGGACTGTTCCTGCTCATAGCTGGGCACGGCGCTGAGCCCTGCATTTTGCGGTGTGGTCGCGGCCATGGTTCACCTCACTGAAGTTCAATTATTTACTGACCGTTCGTTCAGTATATTGGAGTGCCCTCAGTCACGTCAACAGGTCGCAGAAAATAGAAAATCCCCCGGAAAACCGAGGTTTTCCGGGGGGTTGTTCCTACGCTGGACTAGCTGGCCAGCGACCGCTCGGAACGCTTTGATCCCCCAACGAACAAAGCGTCAACCGCGTAGCGACCCGGACCAATCAGTGCCAGCGCCAAAGCACCCACCGCAAGCACCAGCACGAGCTCCACTCCACCTTCGGCCACGAACATACCGGCCGGAAGGTGCACCAGCACCCCGGCCACCAACATCTCGACCCCCAACAGGATGCCGACGATGCGAGTTGCCACGCCTAGAATCAGCGCCACGCCACCGGCCAGCTCCAAGGTGGCTGCGAGTGGGGCCACGAACTCCGCGGCGGGCACACCCATCTGGGCAAAGGCACCAGCGGCACCCTCGAGGGTAAACTGGAAAAATTTCTGCCATCCATGGGCTGCAAAAACAACACCTAGCCCTAGGCGCAGGATAAGTAGTCCGAGGGATGGGAGCGCAGCGTTATTGCGTACGGTGTTCATAACTTCGATCTTTCGGTCGACGAGGTGAGCATCAGGTGCGGGTGTTTATGCGCGCACTCGCCAAATCAACGAGTACACCTCCACCCTACCCGCAGATAATTGAAGCTTCAATGAATGTGACATAGATCGTGGAACCACCCACAACGTCCCCATTGGCTTTCAGCGCTGAGAAAACTGCACACCGCATACGGGCTGAATGCGCTTGAATAGTGCCATGACGAGCGAAACGATTGTGGCCCCGGTGGCTAAAAAGGTTCCCACCTCCCGCGTGCATCACGGTGACACTTTCACCGATGACTACGAATGGCTCCGTAACAAGCAGGATCCCGAAGTCATCGAGCATCTCGAACGCGAAAACGCCTACACAGACGCCGTCACCGCAAACCAGCAACAGTTGCGTGAAGACATCTTCAACGAGATCAAGGCCCGCACCGTGGAAACCGATCTCTCCGTCCCAGCTCGACGACGCGGCTGGTGGTACTACACGCGCTCCGTAGAAGGCAAGCCCTACACCATTCAGTGCCGACTACGCGCCGCCGATACCGGCAACCCCACCGCCGACTGGACCCCACCAACCATTAGTGCCGAGACCACCATCGAGGGCGAAGAAATTCTCATCGATGGTAACGAACTGGCCGAGGGACACAGCTTTTTCGCCCTCGGCGGGATGAGCATCAGCCAGGACACCAACCTGCTGGCATACTGCATCGACACCACCGGTGACGAGCGATTCACGCTCTACATCAAGGATCTGCGCACCGGACAGCTGCTACCCGACGTAATTGAGGGTGTCTTCTACGGCCTGGCCTTCTCCCCCGACGCCCAACGGATCTATTACACCGTGGTCGACGACACCTGGCGACCGCATCAAATCAAGGTCCACGTACTAGGTACCGATCCAGCCAGCGACGAGCTCGTATTCCAAGAGGACGATCCGGGTATGTGGCTCGGTTTCGATTTGAGCGCCGATAAGCGACAGTTGCTGATCTCCAGCGGCAACTCCGAGTACGCCGAAACCAGCGCGCTGGATCTCACCGACCCGCAGGCCACCGTCCGGCTTCTGGTCCCGCGTAGTCTGCGCCTGTTGCATTCGGTGGAACTGACCGCACAGACTCCCGCCCAGGCGATCATCACCCATGACTATCAGGCGCCGAATAACATGCTGTCGTTGGCCATGCTCGATGAACTGGGCGTGGACACCGACCCCAGCAGCTGGCGCACCCTCGTATCCCACCGCGACGACGTCAAGCTCGAAGGAACGCTACTGACCTCCAGTCATGTGGTGCTCGCCGTGCGACGCGATACCTGCGAGCGGGTCCAACTCCTACCGCTGGAGCACCTTGGTACCGACCAACAGCGTCCGGTCAGTGAACCGGACTTCGGCGAAGAATTATTCACCGCCTCCCCAGTGATGGCTAATCTGGAGGCACCGCTGATCCGGATCAGCTATACCTCGGACTTCACCCCGGCTCGTGTATATGACTACTGGCTAACCACCGACGAGCTTGTGTTGCGCAAGCAGACTCCGGTCAATAACTATGACCCGCAGAACTATCTCGCCACCCGCGAATGGGCCACCGCAACCGACGGCACCAAAATTCCATTGACCATCCTGCGACGCGCGGATGTGGACGCCTCCACGCCCCGCCCGGTACTCATTTATGGCTATGGCTCCTACGAAGTATCCATGGACCCGGGCTTCGGCATTCCACGGCTAAGCCTGCTCGACCGCGGCGTGGTCTTCGTCATTGCGCATATCCGCGGTGGTGGCGAGCTCGGCCGCAATTGGTACCTCGAGGGTAAAAAGCTAGCCAAGAAGAACACCTTCACCGACTTCATTGCAGCCACCGAGCACCTTATTGGCACCGGATGGGCCGATCCGCAGCGGATCGTCGCCCTAGGCGGTTCGGCCGGTGGGCTACTGATGGGCGCGATCTGCAACCTGGCCCCCTCCCTCTATACCGCAGTGATCGCGCAAGTGCCTTTCGTCGATGCACTGAACACCATCCTGGACCCCGAGCTGCCGCTTTCGGCCTTGGAATGGGAGGAGTGGGGTAACCCGATCACCGATGAAGAGGTGTATCGCTACATGAAGTCCTACTCGCCCTATGAAAATATCGCGGCAGTGCCCTATCCACGGATTGCCGCGGTCACCTCGCTACATGACACGCGCGTGCTCTACGTCGAGCCAGCGAAGTGGGTGGCCAAGTTGCGCGAGGTCACGACCGGCGACGCCCCGATCGTCTTGAAGACCGAAATGGACGGGGGCCACGGAGGTGCTTCCGGACGATATGAAGGTTGGAAGACGCGGGCCTGGGACTATGCCTTTGCCCTTGACGCGTTGGGTCTGAATCCCGGCGCCGAGCACTAGGGAACCCACCTGCTATGCCCGAGACCACTATTCGTGCAATGGATTTCGTGCGCTGGCGCGACGATTCGGCATTACATGAATTACTCAGGCGTGCGGCCGATCCGCCAACTCCGGCGGCCCTGCAGGCGTTGCTCGATCGGTGCGCCACCCTCGAGGCCTTCGGGGCCTTTGACCAGGGTGGCGCGCTGATCGGTACGGCCTTTTGGCATCGGGTGCACGATGAGGCCGTGGAAATCGAGTATCTCGCGGTTCTGACCCCACATCGCGGGCTGGGCACAGAACTCGTGCGCGCGGTTCAACAGGCTTGCGGCGCACACGTTATCGCGCGCACCGACGACGATGCACTCGAGTTCTATCGGCGCCGTGGGTTTATTTGCGTGCCTACCGCGACCGATCCGCGGTGGCCACAGACCCCACGCTTCCTCTGCCTATTGCCGTGCCAAGAGTTACTGGCAACTCAGCCGAAGGGTCCCAGTGGCTTCGAGCTGGTCGAAGGCTTTGCCCAGCCTGGCATAGTAGAGATTCATCCACCGCAGGAGCGGTGGCCAGAAGACTTCGCCCGGTTGCGGGCGCTGATTGAGCGTGCGCTGGGAGACAGCGCCTTGGCCATTGAACATGTGGGTTCCACCGCCGTGTCCGGCTTGCCGGCGAAGAACGTGATCGATGTTGTCTTGCTGGTAGCCGATAGCGACGCCGAAGAACGTTACGTTCCCTCCTTGCAAGATGCGGGATTGTTGTTCTGGCACCGCGAACCCGGCTGGTATGCCCATCGGATGTTCCGCCCAAGGCCGCAAGAGTACGCGCCCGTGGCCAACATCCATGTTTTTTCGCTGGGGAGCACCGAACCGCTGCGCATGTTGCTCTTTCGCGACTATCTACGCACCCACCATCCCGAATGCGAGGCCTATGCCGCCACTAAGCGGAAGGCTGCCGAACGTTTAGCTCTGCTGCGCGGGGATGAGGGTGAAGTCATGGAATATAACCGCTTCAAAGAACCCTTCATTCGTGAGCTTGGGGCACGCATTCAGGCGAGCGCGGGGTTACCGCGCGGCCCGCGAAGCTAGTCACCTACTAGACAAAGCACCTTGACGTGGATCACACTTTTGTTATTACCTAATGATCGTTCGGTAAATAATTCCACGGAGGTTTGCCCATGAGCGAGGCACCGGCTCAGCCCGCCACGCAGCACGCCATTTTGGCCAATGACTACGCCACGCAATGGATGGGCATCGAAGTCCAAGAAGTTGCCGACGGCCACGCGGTCATCACCATGACCCTACGCCGCGAAATGCTCAATGGTTTTGGCATCGCCCACGGCGGAATGATCTTCGCTTTAGCCGATACGGCCTTTGCCCTCAGTTGCAACCACCCCGAGGGCTCCGATGACACAATCACGGTGGCCTCCGGAGCCGATATCAATTTTCTGCGCCCCGGGATTCCCGGACGCCTGTTGACTGCCACCGCCCGCCGCGTCTCCCAAATGGGCCGTAGCGGAGTCTATGACATTACGGTCACACAGAGCACCGAGGATGGCAGCAGCGAAACGGTCGCGGAGTTCCG
This sequence comes from Glutamicibacter sp. PS, assembly GCA_031317595.1. Classification (GTDB taxonomy): domain Bacteria; phylum Actinomycetota; class Actinomycetes; order Actinomycetales; family Micrococcaceae; genus Glutamicibacter; species Glutamicibacter endophyticus. Next base: position 247,730 of record JANCMB010000001.1, on the reverse strand, counting down.
CGGTCGTTCACGCACCGTCCCCAGGCCCGCCGCACGCTAACCCCTCTTTCCACCACACAGACGGGAAACCTGACTCATGTCGCCAAATGAAGAACGCCACTCGCTACCCAATCCGCTGGATCGAGAAGAAACGATGAGCCGCGATGAAATTGAATCCATCCAGCTCGCCCGTCTCAGCGAAACCTTGCACTACGCATACGAGAATGTGGAGCACTACCGCACCAAGTACGATGCCGCGGGTGTGCACCCCAACGACTTCAAGGAACTAAAAGACCTCGAGATCTTCCCATTCACAGAGAAGGAAGACCTACGCGAAACCTACCCCTTTGGCATGTTCGCCGTTCCCCAGCATGAAGTAGCACGCATCCACGCTTCGTCGGGCACTACCGGGCGCCCCACGGTCGTGGGATATACCCGCCAAGACCTCGACGATTGGGCAAAGCTGGGCGCACGTTGCCTGCGTCTTTCGGGTGTAAAGCCCGGCTGGAAAGTACACAATGCCTACGGCTATGGTCTGTTCACCGGCGGGCTCGGCGCCCACGCTGCTGCGGAACGCCTCGGCGCGACGGTCATCCCAATGTCCGGCGGGCAGACAGAGAAGCAGATCAGCCTCATTCGAGATTTCGAGCCGGATGCCATCTTGTGCACCCCGACCTATTTGCTTACCATCGGCGACGCTATGCAGCATCAAGGTTTGGACCCCCGGGATACCTCGCTGAAGGTCGCCGTACTCGGTGCCGAACCCTGGACCTTGGAAATGCGTCACGAGCTCGAGGAAATGTTTGGCCTTGACGCCTGCGATATTTACGGCCTGTCTGAGGTCATGGGCCCCGGTGTGGCCGGCGAGTCTAACGAAACCAAGGATGGCAGCCACATCTGGGAAGATCACTTCCGCCCCGAAATCGTCGATGCTTTCGATTCGTCCAAGGTCTTAGGCGACGGTGAACCTGGCGAGCTAGTGTTCACTTCCCTGACCAAACGTGCCTTACCGATCATCCGTTACCGCACGCACGACCTGACTCGCCTTTTGCCGGGTACCGCCCGCCCCGGGCACCGCCGGATGGGACGCATTACCGGACGAAGCGATGACATGATCATCTTGCGGGGTGTGAACCTCTTCCCGAGCCAGATTGAGGAATTGATCCTCAAGGTACCGGCGCTCTCACCGCACTTCCAGTTGATCTTGACGCGTCCGGATCGCATGGATCAGCTTGAGGTGAAGGTGGAACGCCGCGAGGATGCCAGCGCCGACGATGCCCGCGCGGCCGGGGCTGAGTTGGCGAAGTTGATCAAGATTCACATTGGTTCGAGCTGTGCCATCAGCGTGGTGGAACCTGAAACGCTCGAACGTTCCATGGGAAAGCTCAAGCGAATCTTCGACCGGCGTCAGGGCTAGGAACTACAGGCATGGGATAATCGGAGGATCATGACTTCCAAGGATAAAGCGACAAACGGCGTGCGGCGCGGCCGCCCCGGCTATGACCAAGACTCGGTTTTGCGCATTGCGGTGCAAGCGTTCAACGAGTACGGCTATGACGCGACCTCCATGGGTAAATTGGCCGAGCGGCTGGGCATCAGCAAATCGGCGATCTACCATCATGTTCCTTCAAAACAAGACCTGCTTCGACTCGCTCTCGACCAGGCCCTCATCCCGCTGGAGGCCGTCGTGGATGAAGTTGGGGAGCACGAGGGGGATGCGGATGAGCGGTTGGAATTCTTCCTGCGCTCAACAATCCGCATCCTCGTCGAGCAGCGCCCCTACGTAACCTTGTTATTGCGCTTGCGCGGCAATACCGAACTCGAGCGCGCTGCCGTGGAACGCCGTCGCGCGATCGACCGTAAGCTCGCCGAGCTTGTGGCCACGGCACAGGCCGAGGGGTCGGTTCGCACAGATCTTGACTCTCGGACCACGGCCCGTCTGATGTTCGGCATGATCAACTCCGTGGTCGAGTGGTATCGAGATTCCGGCCCGATTGATGGTTCGGCGCTGGAGCAACACGCCATCGCACTCGTTTTCGGCGGCCTACACGACACTCGAGCCAAAAGCTCGGCCGCGTAACGAGGCACCCGTATCGGGGTGCGCGGATAGCAGCTTCACAGGTTTGACCGGTAGCATCATTCGGGTGCCTTTGGCGCCCACCGTGATCATCCCGTTGAACTAAGAAGTGTCGTGGAAGAACTATTCTTTAGCCTTTTCTCGCAGTCCCCTGGAACCGACTCGGGTACCCAGGTGGCGTTGTATTCGCTCAGTGCTGTGCTCTCGGTGATCGCCTGTTTCATGCTGGCGCACCGCAATGATCTAGGCTGGTGGGCTCAAATCCTCTCCGCGTTCGCGGGCCCACTGGTAATCGCCATGCAATATGACATGATGCTCTTGCTCTACGGTATTCCGGCGCTGCTGATCGGTGTCTTTGGTCTCTGGCGTTTCTCCCGCTTCGAGTTCCAAGGCAAGTTCACCCGCAAGGTCACCCGCGCCCCGCTCACCGTGGGTTCGGCAGTGCTGGCCCTGCTGGGTGTCGCCGCCCTGACCGCAGCGCATATGGGCGAAATGCTCAGCACCGGCTTTATTTTCACCCCCGGCACGTCAACGATTTGGATTTCCTTCATTACTGAGGCCGTGGTGCTCATTAGTTTCGCGCTGATCGCTTGCGGTATCCGTCTGGGTTGGCTGACCATGGCCGCGGCCGCCGCGGTCTATGTGGCCACGCTATTCAATAACAACCCGGCCTTCGCGCTGCTTGGTGTCTGGGTATTTATGGTGATTGCAGCGGTCTACGGTTTCTTCAGCTGGCGCAACCTTCCGATCCGCGACGAACAGCCGCAGGTAGCATAGTCTTCCGTTGGATGTAGACGACCCCGACTCCTTCTCAAGGGGTCGGGGTCGTGCTGTTTCATGGGTTAGTTTCGCCAGCTATCGTTCAGCGCGAGCGACCCACTAGCGTCAACAGTTGCGGTGCGGTTGGCCCCGGATTCCCAGACCACGTTGCCGCTGCCGTCAATCTTGACGTACTTGTACTCGAATTGCGTACCAGCGGGCAGGTCCACAGTGCCGGTCCAATTCGGGTAGTTGGTTGGCGAGAGCTCCACTGCGGCGGAAGGGTCCCAGTTGCCAAGCGCGACGTTGTTGCCAACGATACGTACATTCTGGCCCCAGGTGGTTTCTGCGGTCACCGAAACGCTCGTTTGGCCCGACGGGTCTTCAGGCGGGTCCACGATAACGGCCGGAGCACCGACGTGCACGGCGAGGGCACCGTACGCGGGCAAGGTGGCCGTGAAAGTACCATCGGACGCAACCTCGACGACCGTATTATCGCCAGCCACAACGTCGAAATAGGAGCCGGCCGGGAGGTCTGTTGTGTAGGTGCGAGTCGTGGCCGATCCGGTGTTGTTAATAGCCACGAACCCCTTATCTCCGCGGCCGAAGGCAATCTGGTTAGATCCGTCATCCCACCAGCGGGTCACGGGAGCGTCGCCAACGGTGTTGTTGAAGCCGACCATCCCGGTGATTTCCTCTTGGCGCTGCTCGCAGGTCCACTGGCCCGAGTCGCAGTCGGCGTTAGGAACCGAATTCTGGGTAGCTCCCGGAGCCCCGGCATCGAAATCGGTGAAGGTGTACCCGGAGTAGACCGTCGGCGAACCGTATGGCCAGGCGAGCATGAAGGTGTTTGCCAGCAGGTACTTGGCGCCCCACTTATAGCTCATGGATTCGCCGTTACGCTCGGTGTCGTGGTTCGAAACGAAAACGCCCGCCCGGTCGCTTGGAAGCTTGCCGTCGCCGATGAAGCGCAGGTTCGCGATCTGTGCATCGAAATCATGCTTAAGCTGCCGCGCATAGTCAAACTCGTGCGAGTCACCGCTGCCCAAAAACTCATCCTCGGTGATCGGTTCACCGGCGGCACCGATGACCTCGTGCACCCAGTACACATCGGAATTCTGCATACGGTTCTTGATCTGTTCCAGATCGGTGGCCGGCACATGCTTGGAGGCATCGATGCGGAACCCCGAGACGCCCAGAGAGACAAGATCATCCAAGTAGTCCGCGATCTTCTGCTGGACGTACGCACTGGAAGTCTTCAGGTCCTGCAACCCGACTAGTCGGCAATGCTGGACCTGCCAGCGGTCCTGGTAGTTCGAAATATTTGTCCGGCAATCATTGAAGTCGTTGTACCCGAACTCGGGAAAGTTATCTTCTGAGAAGTAGGAACCTGCGGTGCCAGAGCCGGACTTACCGGCCCCTGCCATGTGGTTCACCACGGCGTCCGCAATAACCTTGACTCCGGCGTTGTTGCACGTCTGGACCATGTTCGAGAATTCGGCACGGTTACCTAGCTTGGAGTCGACCTGATACTTCACCGGCTGATAGGAGGTCCACCACTGGGTTCCTTGGACGTGTTCGGCGGGTGGTGACACCTGGACGTAGCCGTAACCTGCAGGCCCAATCGTGGAAGTGCATTCATCGGCGACCGAGTTCCAGTTCCACTGGAAGAGGTTCAGAACCACATCCTTGCCGTCGTTCGCTGGCGTGGCCGCCTGGGCAGGTACTCCGACAAGTGGTGTGGCCAGTAAGGCAGCGCCGGCGGCAACGCTAGCCAGCCGCCTACTGAGTTTGCCCCGCCTCCCCCATAACTTTGAGGTGGTGCGTGATGACGATAGACCCACGATTGAGCTCCTTTGCTGTGCTGAGAATTTTGGTCCGGACTAAGCCGTCCGTTCCGGTCACCTGAATGTCTGATACGTGACCTGCGACACAACTGTAAGCGCTTTCTTCATTTACGCCAAGGGGTCAATTTCTGAAAACTCGTTAAATCCGCGACATATTCGGCTAAAATCGACGAAATTTTTCTTGGAGACCCGTAATTGCTGCGGTATTCTGTAAGCGCTTCCACACGTGTTTGGGGCACGTGTACACCTCCACCGGAACGCATGGCGCGTTAAGCGCAAAAGGTGGTCACCGCGCATGCGCGGTGACCACCTTTTGCGTTCTAAGTGCTACCTACTGCCCGAAGTTCGCGTAGGTCTCATCCTTTTTCTCGACCAGCGTCAACACCTCATAGGTGGCAACGATCTCGTCGTTCTGGTTGTGCAGGATCGCATCCCACGCGACCTCACCGTACTCATCGGTAACCCGTGGGGTGATCTTCTTGGCGGTCAGCGTGACCCGGATCGAGTCTCCAGCAGCAACCGGGGTAATGAAGCGCAGATTCTCCAGACCGTAATTAGCCAGCACGGGCCCCGGAGCTGGCTCCACGAACAGTCCAGCAGCCCAAGAAACCAGCAGGTACCCGTGCGCCACGATGCCGGGGAAGAACGGGTTGGCTGCGGCGGCTTCTTGCTGCGTATGAGCGTAGAACGTATCGCCGGTACTCGTGGCGAAATCACTAATATCCTGCAAGGTGACCTCGCGCAGGTCCGAGGCAAAACCGTCGCCAATGGACAGCTCGGCGAGCGATTTGCGGAATGGGTGCACGTTCTGGCTCTGCCCGCCAAAGCGTTCGCAGCCTGCCAGCCGCTGATCCGCGCCGGTATGCCAGACGCCGGTCAATGCCGTCAGCATGTTTGGCGAGCCCTGTACCGCGGTGCGTTGCATGTGGTGCTTCACCGAGCGAATGCCACCCAGCTCTTCGCCGCCGCCGGCCCGTCCTGGGCCACCGTGCACGAGGTGCGGCACCGGCGAACCATGACCGGTGCTACTGCGCGCGGTTTCACGGTTCAGAATGTGCACACGTCCATGGTGGGCGGCGATGCCCACGGTCAACTCACGCATGATCTCGGCGTCATTGGTGCACACCGTCGCGACCAGGGAGCCGGAGCCCATGGCCGCTAATTCTACGGCCTGCTCCAGCGATTCGTATCCAATCACCGAGGAGACCGGCCCGAAGGCCTCACGCGAGTGCACAACCGGGTTCTGTGGATCGTCCCAGCGCAGCACCAGCGGGGACATGAAGGCACCCCGCTCGGCGACGGCATCCTTCTCCGGGGCGACTCGCACTGCGGGGGCATCCAAGCGCCCATAGGCAATCTCACCACCGGCGGCCAGCATGTCTTCAACCGCCGCGCGCACATCGCGTAGCTGGTCCAAGGACGCCAGCGCACCCATGGTCACCCCTTCAACTCGTGGGTCACCGAGCACCACGCGTTGCTCGAGGCGCGCCGAAACCGCTGCGATCACCGGCTCCACGAGAGCTTGGGGGACGATACTGCGGCGAATGGCGGTGCACTTCTGCCCGGCCTTGACCGTCATTTCGGTCACCACGGCCTTGACGAAGGCATCGAATTCGACCGTGCCTTCGACCGCGTCGGACCCCAGAATCGCCGCGTTGAGCGAGTCGGTTTCGCTGGTAAAGCGCACGCCGCCCTCCACCACATTCGGGTGGGACTTGAGTCGGTTGGCGGTGGCCGCCGACCCGGTAAAGGCGAGCATATCGCGGTAGTCCAGATGATCCAGAATGTCGCGTGCCGAACCGGAGAGTAACTGCAGCGAACCCTCAGGAAGAATCCCGGAATCCAGCATCAGCCGCACCACGGCCTCGGCCACATATCCGGTCGGCGTGGCCGGTTTGACGATACTTGGCACGCCGGCGATGAAGGCCGGAGCAAATTTCTCTAGCATTCCCCAGACCGGGAAGTTGAAGGCGTTGACCTGGACGGCTACACCGGCCAACGGAGTGAACACATGTGTTCCGAGGAAGGAGCCATCCTTGCTCAACTGCTCACTGGGACCATCGAGGATGACGTTGGCGTTGGGCAGTTCGCGGCGCCCCTTCGAGGAAAAGGTGAACAGCACACCGATACCGCCGTCAATGTCGACCATCGAGTCGATCTTGGTTGCGCCAGTCCGGTAAGAGAGTTCATATAGCTCGGGGCGACGTTCGTTCAGGTACATCGCCAGTTCTTTGAGCTTCAAGGCTCGCTCATGCAGGGTCAGCGCGGAGAGTGAGCGCTGCCCGACGGTGCGCCCATGGTGCACTGCGGCAGCCACATCGAGGCGCTCGGAGGTCACCGTTGCCAGTAGTTCCCCGGTGTTCGCATCGAGCACCTGGGTTCCGTCGTGGGCCTCGTGGTTCTGCCATTGACCGGCAATGAAGCTGGGGACCACACCAATCTGGGCTGTCGACATCGACATAATTCCTTCCTGAACGATCGGTCAGTATTAGAATCAACAGTAACAGCACAACGTGAGTCACAACACCTAAGCGAGGCAACCCGTGCAAAATTCCCTTCAACCGTGGACGATCGAGCTGGGCGAACTCGACAAGAAAATGGGCGTTCGCATCGTCGAAGAGTCCGTTGAGCGAGTCGTGGCCACCATGCCCGTAGCCGGAAATACTCAGTCCTTCGGGCTCCTGCACGGCGGCGCATCACTGGCCGTCGGTGAGGCCGTAGGTTCGTGGGCAGCGGTGAAATATGCCTCCACCTTCGGCAAGGTAGTGGTGGGTGTCGATGTCAACGCCACGCATCACCGCTCGGCAACCGATGGGCTGATCACCATCACCGCTACCCCACTCAAGTTGGGCCGCCGACTAACGAGTCACGAAGTAATCATCACCGATGAGCAGCAGCGGCGAATCTGCACCTTGCGCATCACCAACCTTGTCGTCGACAAGCCTGCTCACTAGCGTCTAGAGGGCTGCATCTGTGGCGTTCTGCACGTCGAGCAGCGCCTGAAGGGCGCTAAGCTCCGTCGCGTCCAACCCCAGAGAGGCCACATACTCATCTGCAGGCCCGAGCCAGCTTAGAAAGTCCGCCAGCGCCGTAGCCCGCTCGCGAATCTTTGCCGATAGTTCAGCTTCGCCCTGATAACGCTCGTAGGGGTGCGGTCGCGGGGCCACTCGATGCCACTCGTTGATACCGCGTACCGCCCACTGATCGTGCTCATAGGCTAATTCCGGGCGACCTGCCAGAACCAAGAGCAATGTGGCGATGAGTCCCGAGCGATCGCGCCCTGCCGAGCAGTGCAAAAGAGTCGGGCGTGGATCCGCGGCCAGATAGCGAAACAGCTCCCGCAATTGCTCAGCGAACTCCTCGCAGACCACTCGATACAGAGCCGGATGATTCATATAGGGCACTGCGAGACGCTCGTAGTGGGGGTTGCCGGGGCGCTCGAGCGGAAAATTTCGTAGCTCCAACCCCTCAAGGGCCGCCGCAGAGATCTGCGGGTCGGTATCACGGGTACGAATCTCGTCCGGGTTGCGTAGATCGATAACTCGCGCGATGCCCGAAGCCCGCACCTGCTGCCAGCCTCGCTCGGTGAGCCACTCCCGCCGCCCCATCCGGAAGCATCCGCCGATGATCCGGCGGGCGTTGACCGCACCCTCCCACGGCATATCCCCCGCCAAGGGTCGGTACTTGAAAACTGGGCTCATATATTCATTGCACCATAGCCAGCCAGCGTTGTAGAGTTTTACCAATTGAGATTTCTCAATCACTAACGATCCTTAGGAGGGATAACGATGAGTGTCCAGAATCTGCACCCAGCCCTACCCCATTACCTCAAGGATTATGACCGTGTCTTATATCGCCCCCACCCCATCCTCTGCCGCCGCTTTATCGGCCACGGAGGCTGAGAGTTTTCAACCGCTGCGCAAACGCCAACAGCAATGGAACGAATCAACAGACCCCGCTGCGCTCCCGGAGCATCAGCGGTATTCCAGCTGGCCCAACGTGGAAAAATCGTGCCGCGGACCGCAGCCCTACCCACAGTGGATTATCGAGGACGCCGCAGCCATCGACACCGAACTGGGCATTTTGAAAACGGGCAAGGAAGGTGACGTTTTTCTACTCGAACGAGCCACCAATAACCGTTCGGTGCTACTGGCCGCAAAGCGCTATCGCGGGCGCGAACACTCGCAATTTACCCGCTCCGCGGCCTATAGTGAGGGCCGCGTCGCCCGGCGCTCGCGCGATAACCGCGCGGTGGCCAACAACAGTACCTTTGGCCGACTCGTCGCCGCCCAGCAATGGGTCAACGCGGAATGGAACTACCTCAAAACCTGCCACGCGGCGGGCGTGCCGGTGCCCTATCCCGTACAGGTCGACGGCACCGAAATCCTCATGGAGTTCATCTCTGACCCGGAGCACCCGCAGGCGGCTGCCCCACGACTGGCGCAGCTACCTAGGCACGATCGACGCCTACCGCTGCTCTGGGAGCAACTCGAGGCCGCCATGGAGTCCCTGGCCATCGCTGGTCTGGCCCACGGCGACCTCTCCCCCTACAACATACTGGTCGCCGGGGACCGGCTCGTGCTGATCGATATGCCGCAATGTGTGGATCTGGCCGGGAACGTCCAGGGGTTAGACTTCCTGCACCGTGACTGCGTGAATATCTGCACCTGGTTCAGTTCCAAGGGACTAGAACGGAACCCGGAGCAGTTATTCTCCTCGCTACTGGCCAGCATGTATTAGCGTCACGGCCCGCCGGATAGCTTCTACCAGTCGTAAAAGCCTCGTCCGCTCTTGCGACCGAGCTCTCCGGCGGCCACCTTATCCTTGAGGATCTGTGGTGGCGCGAAGCGCTCACCCAGACGCTCATGCAGGTACTCGGCAATGCCGAGGCGAACATCGAGCCCCACAATATCGGTGGTCTTTAGCGGACCGGTGGGGTGCTTGTACCCCAGCACCATCGCATTGTCGATATCTTCGGCACTGGCTACGCCCTCTTCAACCATGCGCATGGCCTCCAGGGCAATAGCAACCCCGAGTCGAGACGAGGCGAACCCGGGAGCGTCGTTGACCACCACTGCGGTCTTGCCCAGCGCCTGCACCCAACCGCGAGCGATCTGTGCCGTCTCGGCCGCACTCTGCGCACCGATTACGACCTCGATTAGGGTCGAGGCTGGCACCGGGTTGAAGAAGTGCAACCCTAGGAAACGTTCGGGGCGCTGCAACTGCTGCGCAAGATCGCTGACCGAGATGGAGGAGGTGTTCGAAGCCAACCAGGCCTCCGAATCGATGACCTCTTCAACCTTGCGTAAGGATTCGACCTTCAGGTCCCACAGTTCGGGCACCGCCTCAACGACCAGCTGCGCCTGAGCGAAGTCGGCGTAGTTGGCGCTGACCTGCAAGCGAGATTCCAACTCGGCACGGTCTCCGGCAAAGCCGCGGGCCAAGGACTTCTCGATGGAATCAAGCACGCGCCCACGGGCCGCCTCAGCCGCCTCGGCGTCACGCTCCACAACCGTCACCGACGATCCGGCGAGCACAAAGCCGTGGGCGATACCTGCGCCCATTCGTCCGCCGCCGAGGACGCCGACCCGTTCGGGTGCCTGGTTATCGCTCACTTTTTCTTCCTTTCAAGAAAGGCCTGCATACGGTCGAATTTCGCTTGAGATTCAAAGAGCATGCCCTGCGCCAGGGTGTCGATGACGGGGTGCACCTCGCGCGGGGTGTGGAACACGGTTTTGCTCAGCCGCACCGCCAACGGGTCCTGGGCGGCAATTTGATCGGCGAGCGCCTCCGCGGCACCATCCAATTCGGTTCCGGACACCAGCTCGGTCACCAGGCCGGCCTGAAGGCACTGCTCACCGGTTAGCACCTTGCCGGCCATCAAGATCAGCTTCGCCAGCGGTTCGCCAACCAGCTCCTTGAGCCGCCAAGTGGCTCCCGCCGCGGCCATAATGCCCAGGTTGGTTTCGGGGTTGCCCATGCGCACCTCGGGGGTGCCGATCCGGAAGTCTGCCGCGTAGGCCAGTTCCGCGCCACCACCGAGCACGAAGCCGTCGAGGGCTGCAATCACCGGCATGGGCAGTTTGGCGACCCGGTCGAACAGCGTGGAGTTGATACCGGCGAGGGCGTCGTCGCGGCGGCGTTCGCGCAGTTGGGCAATATCGGCCCCGGAAGCGAAGACCGCCTTGCGCCCGTGCTCCGGGTCGGCGGCGCTTCCGGCCAGAATCAAAATGCGCGGGCGGGCTTCGAGTTCGGCGCAGACGGAATGTAGTTCATCGATCATCTGCTGATCAATGGCGTTTCTGACCTCTGGGCGGTGTAGACGCACCCACAAGCGGTCGGTTCCCTCGGTGACTTTGAGGGTGGTGAAATCGGCGGGGCTAATGGAGCTCATTTAAACGCCCTCCACCAGCAGCGCACTGCCCTGACCCACGCCGACGCACATCGTAGCGACCCCGAGCTTGCGCTGTTCTGAGGCAAGTTCGCGCTCCATGCGTCCGAGCAGGGTAATCACGAGCCGGGAGCCGCTCGAACCCAGCGGGTGACCTAGTGCGATCGCTCCCCCGTCGCGGTTGACGATCTGCTCGTCTACACCCAATTCACGCATGCAAGCCAATGACTGCGAGGCGAAGGCCTCATTCAGTTCCATGGCGCCGATCTGCCCGATCTGCAGGCCGGCGCGTTGCAACACCTTGTTGGTGGCCGGCACCGGGCCCATGCCCATAATTTCCTGGGCCAGACCGGCGGACTGCCCGTCAATCACCCGGGCCCGTGCTCGCAGCCCGTATTTTTCAACGGCCCGCTCGGAAACCACCAGAATCGCCGAGGCACCGTCGTTGAGGGTCGAGGCATTGCCGGCGGTGACGACCGAGCCCCCGCTGACGACCGGGCGCAGACCGGCTAAGACTTCGGCGGTGGTTCCTGGGCGTGGCCCCTCGTCGGTATCCACCACGGTATCGGCCTTGCGCCCACGGACGGTGATCGGGACGATCTCGTCAACGAAGCGACCGGCCTCGATCGCAGCCAGCGCCCGGGCGTGAGACTGCACCGCGAAGGCATCACAATCTTCACGCGAGACGTTGTAGACCCGAGCGACCTCCTCGGCGGTCTCCGGCATCGAGTAGGTGGCCTTGCCATCGCGGGAGAGCTCCCCGGAGAGGAACTTCGGGTTGGGGAAGCGCCAGCCAATGGAGGTGTCGTAGACCTCGCCGGGCTTGGCGAAGGCCTTCGCCGGCTTCTCCATCACCCACGGGGCCCGCGACATGGATTCCACGCCACCGGCCACCACAATGTCGGCGGCACCGGACTTGATCATCTGACTCGCCAGGGTAATCGCGCTCATCCCGGAGGCGCAGAGCCGGTTCACCGTTATGCCCGGTACGCTGTCGGGGAAACCGGCCAGCAACCAGCTCATCCGGGCGACATTCCGGTTTTCTTCACCGGCGCCGTTGGCGTTGCCGAGGATGACCTCGTCGACCAGTGCCGGGTCGATCCCGGCCTTGTCGATCACGTCCTTGATGGTCGCCGCCGCCAGATCGTCGGGACGCACCGCGCTCAGGGCGCCACCGTAGCGTCCAACCGCCGTGCGCGAACCGCCCACCAGAAATGCCTCGGTCATGAATACTCCTTCGTCATGCGGCGCTCCGCCCCACGGGTTACTTACCGACCATTCGTTCACTAATAGAATCACATTCCGGTGTGACCAGCGTCAAGGCCCAAGGCGTGAACCGGCCGACCCGCAACGGAAAATCGCGGACGCAAGTTCGAACCCTGAGCACGGAAGCGACTAGCATTCATAAGGTGAGTACCGTAGACAATTCTTCTTTGCCCGCGAAGGTTTCGGACACCTTCGATCCCTCGCGCTGGCGCGAAGTCGATGGCTTCGACTTCACCGACATCACCTACCACCGTCAGGTCGAGCGCGACGACTCCGGCAGCGTGCTCCGCGACCTGCCCACCGTGCGCATTGCCTTCGACCGTCCCGAGGTACGCAACGCCTTCCGCCCACACACCGTGGACGAACTCTATCGCGCGATGGACCACGCCCGCATGACCTCGGACGTGGCCACGGTACTGCTCACCGGCAACGGCCCCTCCCCCAAGGACGGCGGCTTCGCCTTCTGCTCCGGCGGCGATCAGCGCATCCGCGGCCGCGACGGCTACCGCTACGCCGAGGGCGAGACCCGCGAATCTATCGATCCGGCCCGCGCCGGCCGGTTGCACATCCTCGAGGTCCAGCGCCTGATGCGCACCATGCCCAAGGTGGTGCTCTGCGTGGTCAACGGTTGGGCCGCCGGCGGTGGACATTCGCTGCATGTGGTCTCCGATCTGACCATCGCCAGCCGCGAGCACGGGAAGTTCAAGCAGACCGATGCCACCGTCGGCTCCTTCGATGCCGGCTACGGATCCGCCCTGCTGGCGCGTCAGGTCGGGCAGAAAACCGCCCGCGAAATCTTCTTCTTGGCCCGTGAATACTCGGCCGAGGACATGGTGCGCATGGGCGCCGTCAACGAGGCCGTGGATCACGCCCGGCTCGAAGAGGTCGCCTTGGAGTATGCCGCCGATATTGCCCGCCAGTCGCCGCAGGCGATCCGCATGCTCAAATTTGCGTTCAACCTCGCCGACGACGGACTGGCCGGACAGCAGGTCTTCGCCGGTGAGGCCACCCGCATGGCCTACATGACCGACGAGGCGGTGGAGGGACGCGACGCCTTCCTGGCCAAGCGAGACCCGGATTGGTCCTCCCACCCGTACTACTTCTAAGAGCAAAGGCCCCCGCCCATGTCCAGTGAAGCCCTACACCTGAGCCTGCTCTCGAAGCTGGCCGCCGGAATCAATGCCGACGGACCTGCCATCGAGGTCGTGGCCGACGCCAGCTCCCCCAATGGCGTGCGGGTCGAGCAACTCACGGAGCAGGAGCTGCGCGGATATGAGCAGCCACTGCTGGTGGTGCGCACCTCCGGTTCCACCGGACGGGCCAAGCGCACGGTGCTGTCCGTGGAAGCCATGGCTTCCAGCGCGCAGGCCACCGCCGAATATCTCGGTTTCGAGGGCCAATGGCTCTTGGCCCTGCCCGTGCACTACATCGCCGGGCTCAGCGTGCTCACCCGATCGCTGTTCGCCGGCACCCGCCCGGTGCTGCTGCCGGAAGAGGGCACGTTCACCCCGGCCGGATTCACACAGGCCGCCGAGTCCATGCTCGAAAAGAAACGGCTTACCGCGCTGGTGCCTACCCAGCTGGCCCGGCTACTGGATTCCCCCTCGGCGCAGACGGTCTCCGTGCTCAAACGCTTTGACGCAATCCTGCTCGGCGGCGCACGGGCCAGCCGTGATCTGCTCATGCGGGCCCGGCACCACGGCTTGCGGATCTTCCAAACCTACGGTTCCAGCGAAACCGCTGGCGGGCTGGTGTATAACGGCACCGCACTGCCCGGGGTCAAACTCGCCGTAGGCGCCGAGGGCCGGGTTCGAGTCACCGGCCCGATGCTTGCCGACGGCTACCTCGGTGACCCGGCAAGCACCGCCGAGCATTTCCCGCTCATCGACGGCGAACGCTGGTACCTTACCGACGACGCCGGGACCGTGCGCGGTCAGCGGCTACAAATTTCCGGTCGCCTCGACGATGTGATCAACACCGGCGGCCTCAAGCTCTCGGCCGGCCAGCTCACCGGACACCTCGAGGAATTCTTCGATCAGGTACTGGTGGTGCCGGTCCCCGACGCGCAGTGGGGTCAGGCGGTGGGGCTCGGATACTCTGGCCCAACCGACACCAATGTCGCCTTCGCCGCGGTGCGCCAGGCCATTGGCCCGCATGCGGTGCCTAAACGCACCAAGCATTACCGTGACGGGCTACCGATGCTTCCGAACGGGAAATTCGATCGCCGCAAGATCATCGAGGACCTCAGCCAGTAGACCGGTTCGATTCGCCAAGCATCCGAATCCGCGGGAAACTAAAGGGTACAAATTTTTCATTTCCGAAAGGACCCCAAGTCGTGGCCACGCTCTCCCAGTGGGTAGCCGGCGCGCGTTTGCGCACCCTGCCGATCGTCATCGCTCCGATCATCATCGGCACGGCCGCCGCCATCGGTTACGACGGTGTATTTCGTCCACTGCCGGCCCTGCTCGCGCTGCTGGTGGGTCTGTTGCTACAGGTGGGCGTGAACTACGCCAACGACTACTCCGATGGGATTCGCGGCACCGATGATGAGCGCGTCGGACCGCTGCGTCTGACCGCCTCGAAGCTCGCCGCACCCACCACGGTACGCAACGCGGCCTTCGCCTGCTTTGGGATGGCCGCCGCTTGCGGCCTCGTGCTGGTGGTGATCTCTCAGGCTTGGCCCCTGCTCTTGGTCGGTGTGGCGGCCATTTTCGCCGCCTGGGGCTACACCGGCGGGAAGAACCCATATGGCTACCGCGGCTGGGGTGACGTGTATGTCTTTATCTTCTTCGGTCTCGTTGCCACCATGGGCACCACCTTCACCCAGATTGGGCGCATCACCTACCCCAGCCTGCTTGGCGCCATCGGCACCGGCCTGATCGGCTGCGCGCTGTTGATGGCCAATAATGTGCGCGACATCCCTACCGACCGCGAGGTAGGCAAGCTGACCCTCGCGGTACGACTGGGCGAACAGTGGGCACGGCTGAGCTATGTGTTGATGATCAGCACGGCCATTCTGTTGCCGCTGCTACTGACCCTCGATTTTCCGTTCATGTGGCTGATCCTGCTCAGCCTGGTCCCGGCGGCGTGGCCCTGCTGGCTGATGCTGCGCGAACGGCGACTTCCCAAGCTCGTCCAGGTCCTGAAGCTCACCGGTGTCGTAAACCTGGTCTACGCATTGCTCTTCGCCGCGGCGGTGCTACTGAAGGTGTGGTTCTAGGCTAGTCTTGGCCCTCGGCGCGACGCCGCTGCTCGTCATAGGCGTCTTCGACTGCCTCGTCGGCTAGCTGGGCTTCGGTCTTGTTGGCGCTGGTCTTGCTAAAAGCCTTACGGATGTCCTCATTGGCCTGTAGCCGCAGCTTGTTGAAGAACAAATAGCTCACCGCGAAGGCAATCGCCAAGGCCACGATCCCGGCGGTAAACACACCCCAGCGTAGGCCCCAGGCCAGCAACAGGAAAACGGCGGCGAACAGCCCCAACCGGAGCAACGAATACTTCAGAAACTGCATATGTTACAGTTTAGCGATCTTCACCGGGCCCAACGGAAACTAGACTGTAGGTATGGTTCGTTTTCTGCTGTATGCCGCGCCAATCGCCTTGGCGTTGACCGTCTACACCTTGGTGGAGTGCACCCGTGCAGACCGCTATCAGGTGCGCTCACTTTCCAAACCAGCCTGGGTCGTGGTGATCATCCTCTTGCCCTTTATTGGTGCCGGATTATGGTTCCTGCTAGGCCGACCGGAGAGCACGAAACCGGCGTCGGGTACCCCCAGCGGTGCCCCGGATGATGACGAGCAATTCCTGCGCCAACTCGAGACCTGGCGCAAACAGCAGCAGCGCGAGGCCGAGTTGAAGGCCCGTGAGGAAGAACTCAAAAAGCGCGAGGACGAGCTCAAGAACCCCAAGGACGACCCCAACCCACCGAATGAGTCCTAGCCTGCGCACCGGGGCTCAGCGTTAAAACGGCGAAGCCTCCGAACCACGATTGGTTCGGAGGCTTCGCCGTTTCTACCCCTGCCGGGTATATCGTCTAGACGCCGGCGTATGAATGCAGACCGTTGAAGTAGATATTCACTATCGTGAAGTTGAAGATCACGCATCCGTAGCCGATGATCGACAGCCATGCCGATCGCGGTCCGGTCCAGCCACCGGTGGCTCGGGCATGCAGGTAACCGGCGTAAACCACCCAGATCACGAAGGACCAAACCTCCTTCGGGTCCCACCCCCAGTAACGTCCCCAGGCCGCTTCGGCCCAGATCGCCCCGGCCATCACCGTGAAGGTCCACATCACGAAGGCGATGGTGTTGATGCGGTAGGCGAAGTTCTCCAGCGCCCCGGCCCCCGGCACCAAGCGCATGAAGGGCAGTTTGTCTTCCTTGCCCTCGGCCAACCGGTTCATCCGGGAGTGCTGCAGAAGTTGCAGCACGTTCATCGCAAAGGAGATCGAGAACAGCGCGCTGGCCAGCACGGCGATCGATACGTGGATGACGATCCAGGGGCTCTGCAGAGCCGGCACCAAGTGCCCCACTGGGGTGGGGAAGCCAATGGTGGCGGCGCAGAGCATCAGGGTGACCAGCCCGATGATGAAGCTGCCGACGAAGCGCAGATCCTTGAAGAACAACGCCACCAGATACACCAACGCCACCACAAAGGCGCCGGTGGTGAGGAACTCGTACATATTGCCCCACGGCACACGGTGTGCCGCCAGTGACCGGCTGACCACCGCGAAGCCGTGCAATGCCACGGCCAGCCAGGTCAGCACCACGGCGATCTTCGCGATCCCACGCTTGGGGGAAAGCGCGGTGTAGGTCATCTCGTCGTTGACCACGTCCTCACCGACGTTATCCGCTCGCCCGCTATTGCCCCGACGCGCCGGTGTCACGGTACCGATTGCGGCAGCATTCTGCCCACCGGCGCTGGCCAGCACTCGCTGGTCTTCTTCCAGTGCCTTCGCGTCGAGGGCGGCGATGGTCTTATTGGTTTTAGCCAGGTCCAAAGCGAAGCAGATGAACGCCACCATATAGACCATGGCCGCCAACAGCATGAACAACTGGCTGTAGGTGCCCAAGGTTTCATTGATGGGCGCCAAAGTAGCGATCCTAAGCATTCACTTCTCCTAAGTCCTTCGACTTCTCGGCCAGCGGCCAGGTGTTATGGAAAATCTTTGACAACTCCGCGGCCTCGCGTTGCAGTCGGGGGTCCTCGCCGCGGGCCAGTAAGGCGAATTCTACGCCGCGTAGACCCTGTTCATCGGTGATCGGACGCAGCCAGACGCGGCGACGCGGGGTGAAGAGAGAAATGGCAAGCCCGGCCAAGGCCAGGAAGGAACACACCGCAATGGGGGCCTTTCCGGGATCGTAGTTCACGTCGAGTGCCACAAAGCGTTTCAGGTCATCGAAGGAGATGCTGCCCTTGCCATCGGGCAGTTCGTAGGTCTGACCCGCCTCGAGAATGATGCCGCCGGCGTCCTGACTGCGTGAATTCAGTTCGGTGAGCTTATCGGTATCCAGCACATAGACGTTCTGCGGCTTACCCTCGTCGAGTCCGAGGTCTCCGTAGTAGGAGTTCAGATGCAGCTGCGGGTTAATGGCGTTGGGGTCACCGGAAATGCCGAAGCCTGTTTCATCCACGAGGGCGGTGGGCAAAAGGAACCCGGTGAAACCAAGCTGTTCAGGATTAGCGTCGGGCACCTTCAGCACCATCACCGAGGTGTAGACAGAGTCTTGCGGGGTAGATACGACCGGACCGGAGAACGCGACCTTGCCCTCGCCGTCCTTGACCGTCACCACCGGTGCGTAGCCATTGCCGACCAGATACACATCTGCACCGTTAATACGCAGCGGGTGATTGACCTTCAAGTCCTCCTGCTGTGCTTCGGCGTCCGGGCTCCGCCGGGTGGTGACGTGGGCGGTGAAGTCCAGAGGCTGACCGAAGTGCGTTTCAGATTCGCGGTCAAAGGTGATGTCGAACTTGTCCAGGCCCACCGAATAGGGTTCGAGGTTCTTGGCGTCGAAGTTCGTTCCGGGGCTAAAGGAGTCGTAGGACACGAGCGAATTGACGAAGGTCTCCCCCTCGACCACGATGCGCTGGCCACTGTAGCCAAAAGCACCACCGATGGCCATCGAGAGCAGGATGCCCAGTAGCGAGGTGTGGAAGACGATATTGCCGATCTCACGCACGTAACCGCGCTCGGCGGAGACGGAGAGTACCCCGGCGTCATCACGGCGATCTACGCGGTACCCGCGCTTGCGCAGGATGCGTTGCCCCTCGGAAACCAGCTGCTCCGCGGTGATTGCGGTGGCCTGCACCGGGTCGAGCTCCAACCTGGTGTACTGCGGAAGTCGTTCAAGTTTGGTTGGGGTCCGTGGTGGCTTACTGCGCAAGGCAATCGCGTGCTTTTTAATGCGCGGAATGATGCAACCGACCAAGGAGATGAACAGCAGCAGATAGATTGCCGAGAACCAGGCCGAGGAATACACATCAAAAAGTTGGAAGCGATCCAGCCAGGGGCCCGAAACGGGGTTATCGGTCAGATACTGTGTGACCAGTTCCGGATTGACGCGGCGCTGCGGGAATATTGAACCGGGCACCGCGGCCACCGCCAGAAGCAGCAGCAAAAATAGCGCGGTGGGCATGGAGGTCAACTGGGTCCAGATCCAGCGCAGGCTGCCGACAAACCCTAGCGCGGGTGCATCGGTAAGTGGTTTCTTGGTGCGCTTGTTCTTCGCCATCAGATGGGCAACCTCACTTCATTGGCAAACCAGTTTTGCAATTCGGTCACCCAACCTCCCCATAGGCCGGAGACCATTAACAGGCCGAGCAGGATCAACAATCCGCCGCCTAGACGCATGACAAGCATTTGGTGCCGACGGAAAAATGCCAGTGCCTGCATGCCACGCTGCAGGCCCAGCGCGATCAGGACGAACGGCAACCCCAAGCCGATGCAGTAGAAGGCGGTGAGCAGCGCACCGCGCCCCGCGTTGGCGTTGCTTCCGGTGGACATGATCAACACCGCCGAAAGGGTTGGCCCAATGCACGGCGCCCAGCCCAGGCCGAAGGTCAGCCCCAGCACCGGGGCACCCCACAAGCCCGCGGGCGGCCGACGATGAATTTTCGCATCACGCTGCAGCCATGAGATCCCTCCCATGAAGACAACGCCCATGAGGATGACGACCAGGCCCAGCACCTGGGTCACCCAGCCGCCGTTGAAGCGCATCCAGGCGGCTAATTGGCTAAAGAGCACCCCTGCCGACATGAAAACGATCGAGAATCCGCCGATGAACAGCAGCACCCCGGCCAGCACGCGTCCCTTGCGATGCTCAGAAAGGTCGGCGCCGGTCAAACCGGTGACGTAGCCGAGATAGCCGGGAACCAGCGGGAGCACGCACGGCGAAAGGAAAGAGACGAGCCCGGCGAGTATCGCCACCGGCGCGGCAATGAGGAGCGAACCATCCAGCGCGATGTCGGCGAACTGGTTGGAGGCGGCCAGGGCGGGGCTCATAGTTGCTCGGTCAGAGCCGAGTCGATCAACGACTTCAAGGTGCTCTTCTCGATGGCTCCGATGACTCGGGCACGCACCCGTCCCTTGCGGTCGAGCACCAGCGTGGTGGGAACCGCCTGCAGTGGCACATATTTGGTCATGGCGAGCTGAATCTTGCCGTCGATGTCGTTGACCGACTCGTAGGGCACCTTGAATTCGCGTTCAAAGGCCGTAGCGGCGGCCTCTTCATCGCGCACATTGACTCCAAGGAAATGCACCTTAGAACCGAAGTGTTCAGCTAGCTCACGCAGATGCGGGGCCTCGATCCGGCACGGGGCGCAGGCGGCGTACCAGAAGTTCAGCACGATCGGTGCGCCGCTCCAGTCAGCAAAGTCAATTTCGCTACCCTGGTAGGTGCTGGTGGTTAGGGCCACCGGGTCGGTGCGCTCGTCGAGCGAGTACTCTTCCACCGCGCCGTCGCCGGCAATGTAGTTCTTTCCGGCGCCATCCTTGGCCTGCTTAGCCAGTGGGTCCTCCTCCACGGAGCAGGCGGCCAAGGGCGCGATCAGGGCACCGAGTATTAGTGATCGCACCACGGTCCGGCGGCTGGGCACGGAATAATTCTTCGCTTCACTCATGCGCTAGGCTCCCGGAATATTCGCCGCGCCGGCCAGCAGGTCGCGGCTTGGTTCGTCGTAGCTGACAGAAACTAGTTGGTCACCATCGAATTCAAAGCTGGTCACCGAGGTTAGCGTGCATTCACGCTTACGCGGGTCATGCCATAGTCGTTGGCCTTCGGCACTGCGCCGAGTCACCCAGATGGGGAGCTGGTGACTGACAATGATGGTTTCTGCCCCGTCTCCGCCGACTTCGAGCGCGAGCCGTCGATGTTCGTCCATGGCTTCACGCATGCGCGCAACCTGTTGCGCATAGGGTTCGCCCCAGGAAGGCTGCAAAGGGTTACGTAACAATGGCCAGAGTCGAGGGTTGCGCAGTCGTTTGGACACGCGCGAGAGTCCTTCGAATTTGTTGCCAGCTTCGATCACGCGGTCGTCGGTCAGCAGCGGAAGATCGAGCGCTTGCGCCGTGGGTTGTGCGGTCTGTTGAGCACGGATGAGCGGCGATGCGACCAGTCGCACGATCTTCGCTCCCTGCGCCGCCTTAGCTTCGAAATACTCTCCGGCTCGATCGGCCATTTCAAAACCCAGAGGTGACAAGCCATAACCGGGAATCCGCCCGTAGAGCACTTTGTCCGGGTTAAAAACTTCCCCATGGCGCAACAAATGAACGGTCGATCGTGGCATGCTTCCAGTGTCTCAAACATTAACGCCCGGTGATGACAAATGTGTCCGTGATCAAGTATTCACAGCTCCTGCATGGAATTCCCATAAGTAAAAACCATCCTTTGGGATGGTCTACGTTCCGCGACGTGGCAATTAGGCTGGAGATAGCACCAACTACCGCAGGAGATTCGCATGAGTACTAACGACCCATATCAGCAGCATGACCCCAACCAGCCAGGCCAGCCCTATAACCCGGGCTCTACGCCGGGGGCGCCCTATGGTCAGAACCCTTATGGCGAGAACCCCTACGGTCGGCCCGGCGCGCAAGGTGATACCAATGCCTATGGCGCGCCGATGGCCTACTCGGCCTCGGACGGATCGCAGGGTGGTTATGCACCGGTCCAGCCGCCAACGCAGCGCCCGATGACCTTGAATCTGGCCTTTATTTTCATTGCCGCCGCCGGTGTGCTCAGCGCGGTCTCTAACTTCTTACTGGTCCAAAGCGAACTAATCACCAATATGATCCGTTCCGAGTGGGGCATGTTCGAAGAGCAGATGCGCATGCAACTCGAAGCCAGCGGCTCCTCGCCGGAAACCGAGGAGATGCGACAGCTCTTGGAAAGTCCGGAACAGTTCATTTCCCTGGTGAACAGCACCCTCGCCGGTTCAGTTATGGCCGGCGCCATCATCTCGGTGCTGCTCTACCTTTTGGTGGGCTTCTTGGTGTGGCGTGGCATTAACGCTTTCCGCATTATCGCCACGATCTTCGGCGTCATCTCGCTGCTTGGCTTCATCTACGTCCCGGTCGTGGCCCTCTACGCCTCGGCCGCCGATAGCACCATCCTGAACCTGGTGTTCGTCGCCTCGATCCTCTCCGGCATAGCCGGCGTGGTGTGCGCCTGGTTGCGCCCCTCGAGCGACTACATTCGCCAGCGCCGGATGGCACGTAGGGCTGGCTTCCGTTAAAACCAACACTTCGGCATAGACTTCGGCCCCGAAACCCAGCATGGGTTTCGGGGCCGAAATCTATTAATCTGCCTGAGCAAGGCGAAGGTTCACCTCTCCGTGCCCTCTTCGCTACGTTGTACCGCGTGGTAGGCAAGGATCTGAAGCTCCGTGGATAGATCGACGCGCCGCAAACTCACCGTGTCGGGAACCGTCAACGCCCCTTGCGCGAAACTCAGGATGTTCCGCACGCCGGCCTCCACGAGCTCGTCCACCAGCTGCTGAGCTTCTCTGGAGGGGATGGCCAGCACGGCCATATTGATCTCTAGGTCTTCGACGACTCGAGATAAGGAACCGACCGGTTGGACGCGGAGTTTACCGACAGGGGTCCCGATCAGATCGGCGGAACTATCCAGTAGTGCTTTGACATTGAAACCGCGGTTCGAGAAGCCGCCGTAACCGCTCAAGGCTCGACCAAGGTTGCCGGCACCGATGATGGCGACATTCCATGGGTGATCCAAACCCATGGTCCGCTCAATGTGGTCGGCCAGCTCCTTGACTACGTACCCCACACCCCGTGTGCCGTACGAACCTAAGAGTGAAAGGTCTTTACGCAGGATCGCGGGGTTTACGCCGGCCTCGGTGGCCAGTACCCCCGAACTGGTGCGTTCAATCCCCCGCACGTGCAAGGCCCGCAGGGCGCGCAGATAACGGGTCAAGCGGTTTAGAGTCGCCTCGGGTAGGGCGCGGGCATCGTTGGCGGGCACATACACCTTTCGGGTCTAAAACTGAAGGCCTGCAGCGGCCGAGGGCTAGCTGGTGAGCAGACGGCGTAACCGAACGGGATCGATCGTCCAAAAGTCGCGCACCGCTCCGTCGATGAGCAATACCGGCACCTCTTCATGGTGACGTTCCAGCAATGCGGGATGCTCATCGATGTCGAGCTCGCTGAACTCCAAAGAAAGTTCTTGCGTCACCTCGTGCACCGTCTGACGCGCCGCTGCGCACAGGTGGCAACCGGAGCGCACCAACAGTTGAATTTCCGGGGAAGAAGTCACCGTCTAATGTTCTCATGTCTCATACCCGAGGCACACCGACAATGAAATAAGATGATACAAATGGAGCCCCACGAGCAGTTTTCCGAGGACGACGGTGCCGCGACGCAAGAACGCGTCGCGGCCTTTTTCGACGTCGACAACACCTTGGTGCGCGGAGCCTCCCTCTACGCACTAGCCAAGAAGATGCATCAACGCCGTTTCTTCCGTTGGCGCGAGATCCTCTTCTTTGCCTTGAAGCAAACGATGTTTGCCGCTCGCGGCGAGCACCTGGGCGACATCGATAAGATTCGTGACCGCGCACTGACCATGGTACGTCGCATCTCGGTGGCTGATATGGAGGCCATCGGTGAGGAAATCTACGACGAATTCATCGCCACCAAACTCTGGGCCGGGACCGTCTCAATTGCCCAACAGCATATGGCCGTGGGGCGCGAAGTCTGGCTGGTGACGGCCACCCCCAATGAAGTCGCTTCCGTTATCGCCCGTCGGCTAGGGCTCACCGGGGCTTTGGGTACACAGGTAGCCCAGCAGGACGGACAGTACACCGGCGCCCTTGAGGGGCCGATTCTGCATGCGGTGCAGAAGGCGGAGGCTGCGCGTCGCTTGGCTCGCGAACGATCGATTAGCTTGTCGAGCTCGTGGGCCTATTCGGATTCGTATAACGACATTCCACTCTTGGAAGCGGTCGGCCATCCGGTCGCGATTAATCCCGACGGGCGGCTACGTGGCTACGCCAAACGTTGTGGCTGGCAGGTCTACGATTTTCGGACCGGTCAGCGCGCCGCCCGGGTCGGGCTTCGCATTGCCGGGGTTCTGGGTGCAATCTGGGCCGCGAAGCGCTCGGTCACCCGACGTGGGAATCACCACGAGGAGCTTTAAACACCACGCCGCCACGGAGGAAATCCTCTCGCGGCGGCGTACATTGCCACAACGGCAAATTCGCGAAGTGCGAATTTACTTCTTGTTGCGACGCTGGTGGCGGGTCTTGCGAAGCAGCTTGCGGTGCTTCTTCTTCGACATGCGCTTGCGGCGCTTCTTAATAACTGAGCCCATAGTGGATTCCTCACAAACTAATTAATGCGCCAACCCCTAACGGCAAGAACCGCAACCGCGATGTCTTCAGGGATTGACCGGACGTTAAACGTTCCTTAATAGATTACCCGCTGTACGGCCATGCTCTGACCACCGCGAGGCTATCGTCCGAGTGAACCGGTGCCTTGCTGCGGGTCAATGGCCGCGGCAGCGAGGTAGGATTCAACGGCGTTTTCGGGAACGCGGTAGGAGCGGCCGAACTGCACTGCGGGCAGGTCGCCGGCGTGAATCAGACGGTAAACGGTCATTTTGGAAACACGCATCATATCCGCGACTTCCGCCACGGTCATGAATCGTGCTCCTGCAAAATTCTGTTTACCCGTCATAGGGAACATTCTCCTGACGCTGATCTCTGATTCGTCGATGTGCCAGCCTACGTGAACTCAAACGACTGTGGATCAACATCGGCATCATATTCACGCGTGCTCGTACACAGTCTAATCGTTCTTCGGTAACTTTACACGACCAAACACACGAGTGATGAACATCAAAATGGCCCGTGACGTGTCGCGGCGTGGCGCGAGTAGGTCACGGGCCATTCGGCGTGGTGGGCTAGATCAAACCCTGGGCCAACATCGCATCGGCTACCTTCACGAAACCGGCGATATTTGCACCGGCCACATAGTTGCCCGGCGCCCCATATTCATCTGCGGTAGCCGCGCAACGATCGTGAATGTTGACCATGATGTCGGCTAGGCGGGATTCGGTGTAGTCGAATGACCACGAGTCACGGCTCGCGTTCTGCTGCATTTCCAGCGCCGAGGTAGCCACACCACCCGCGTTGGCGGCCTTACCCGGCCCAAAGAGGACGCCGGCATCTTGAAACACTGCGGTCGCCCCGGCCGTGGTCGGCATGTTCGCGCCTTCGGCCACCGCAATGGTTCCATTGGCGATCATGGTTTTCGCCGAGTCGACGTCTAGTTCGTTTTGCGTTGCACAGGGCAGCGCCACGGTGCATTGCACGTCCCACACGTTGCCGCCGGCCACGTAGTTGACCTTGGATCCGCCGCGGCGTTCGGCGTAATCGCTGATACGACCGCGTTCGACTTCCTTGATCTGACGTAGCAGCGCAACGTCGATCCCATTTTCGTCGACGACGAAACCGCCGGAGTCGGAGGCAGCCACGACGCGTGCACCCAGAGCCTGCGCCTTTTCGATAGCGTGGATCGCCACGTTGCCCGAGCCGGAGACGACCACTCGTTGCCCGTCGAAGGACTTGCCGCGCGTGCGGAGCATTTCCTGGGTGAATAGCACCGCTCCGTATCCGGTGGCCTCGGGACGCACCAGAGAACCGCCCCACGATAGTCCCTTGCCGGTCAGCACTCCCGACTCGTAGCGGTTGGTGATGCGCTTGTATTGACCGAAAAGGTAGCCAATCTCACGGCCTCCGACGCCGATATCTCCGGCCGGGACATCGGTGTATTCGCCAATGTGGCGGTACAGCTCGGTCATGAAGGACTGGCAGAAGCGCATGACTTCGCCGTCGGAGCGGCCGCGCGGGTCGAAATCGGAGCCGCCCTTGCCGCCGCCGATGGGCATGCCGGTCAGCGAGTTCTTGAAGATCTGCTCAAATCCGAGGAACTTGACGATGCCCAGGTACACCGAGGGGTGAAAGCGTAGCCCGCCCTTGTAAGGGCCCAGCGCGGAATTAAACTCGACACGGAAGCCGCGGTTGATCTGCACCTTGCCCGAGTCGTCGGTCCACGGCACCCGGAAAATGATCTGTCGCTCAGGCTCACACATGCGCTGAAGAATGGCAGCCTCGGCGTACTCGGGGTGCTTCACCGATACGGCGGCAAGACTTTCAAAGACCTCGGTGACCGCCTGGTGAAACTCGGACTCCCCCGGGTTCCGGCGAAAGACCTCTTCACGAATGGTTGCTAGGTGCTTGTCCAAGTTTTTCTCCTCTAATACGCGGGGGTGGCGCCTAGAAAGACATGCGCAAACCTCACAGCACGACGCTGCAACCCCTGAGTCGAGAGTGCCACGGAGCAATAATGGAAATAAAATTCCATGTAAAATTCTTTGCTCCGCGACGTAACCTAGACCTCACTCCATTCGTTAGGACGAGTGTTTATGCACTGCTTGTAGGTCTAGCGGCGACGGCCAAAGCGCGGGAAGCGTTCGAGGATTTCTTGGGCTCGGCCAGTAACCTGCTCCAGTCCACGGCCCACGCTACGCCCCAACTGGTGTGCCGCAGCGGGTAGGGCGCTGGAATCGGGCTCGTAATCCGCAGTGGCAGCAAGCGCTGCCACCGTCGTCGGCTCGGCTGGTTCGCTTGGCGGAAAGAACTGTTCGCCCCACAACAAGAGCGAGCGCAAAGGTTCCGGCTGAATGCTGTAGATACGACGCTGACCTTGCGCAGTCATCTGTACCAGCTCTGCTTCGCGCAGGACCTTCAGATGCTTAGACACGGTCGGCTGGGAGATTCCCAATTCCGTCACAAGATCGCCCACCGCCAGAGGCTGATCCTTTAATGCCTCCATGATCCGACGACGGGTCGGTTCGGCGAGTGCTGCTAGTACTACTTCAATCTCCACATATCTAGACTAGCGACTGAAATAGTCCATAATGAAAATTTACGGACCTGGTAGTACAAGTTTCCTAGTCGAACCACGGATCGAGTCCGTGGAACGGAAAAACTTCCTTCCGCGTCGCCATAATGCTTCGGTCCACCGGGTCGGCCGGATCGTACCCAACTTCCCAGGATCGCCACCATAGTTGAGCATCGTCCCCCATGAGGTAGGGCACCGCCCGCCCATAGGTCTCTAAAACATGGCGCCGAAAAGTTTCGGGCACATATGTACGCAAGGGAATCGGGCGCCCTGCAGCAATGGCGGTGAGGTGGGTCCACGTGCGCGGTACCACCCCGGTAACGTTATAGCCGCCGCCACCGGTCGCCAGCCAACGTCCCTCGCACACCTCATCGGCCAGTTGCGCGATATCCAGGGCCGCCTGGCGTTGCGCGTCGACCGACAGCTTAAGATTTGTCATGTCGTCGTCGCGGTGTCCATCGCAGCCGTGCTGCGAAACGATGACCTCGGGCGCAAAGGCCTTGACCAGTGGCGGAACGACAGCATGGAACGCCCGCATCCAGCCCGCGTCCCCAGTCATCGCCGGCAGGGCAAGATTCACCGCACTGCCCTCAGCACCGGGGCCACCGACTTCGTTAGCGAAGCCAGTGCCGGGAAAGAGGGAGAGCCCGGATTCATGGATTGAGATGGTCAGCACACGGTCGTCATCCCAGAACAGTGACTGTGTTCCATCTCCGTGGTGGGCATCGATATCGATGTAGACGATCTTCGACACCCCACCATCTAGTAATCGCTGGATGGCCCCGGCCACGTCGTTATAGATGCAGAATCCGCTGGCCTTGGATCGTGAGGCGTGATGCATGCCTCCGGCAAAATTTACCGCACGCACGGCGCGCTCTTCCAAGATGGCTTCCGCTGCGATCAAGGAACCACCGAAGAGCCGGGCGCTGGCCTCGTGCATTCCACCAAACACCGGATCGTCCTCGGTGCCAAGGCCCCAGTCAGTGAACGACTGCGTGGGGTCGGCGCTGACCTGTTGCACCTTGGCAATGTAATCGCGTGTATGAAGCTTGGCCAACTGATCCTCGGTGGCCACCTCGGGCACTGCCATGGTGACGTTGGTTCCCGTGTAGACCTCGAGCTGTTCACTGAGTCGGTGTGTGAGCTCCAAACGGCAAGGGTGCATCGGATGGTAGTCGCTGAATTTGTATTGCAAGTACTTTTCATCCCACATCACCAAGGTGGGTTGCGGCGGATACACGGGATCTAACACCATTTCAGCCTACCCGAGAGTGACACGCTTCACCCGATGACCTCAGGCGCAGGGGCCTTCTGGGCGTCGAGTCGGCTAAATCGCGCAATACCGCGTAAATTATGGAAGGTACATGACAGGTTTGAGGATGGCAGTAATCGATGACTTTAGCCGGTAGCTCGGAGTCCAGCCGCAATGCCGAGCGTCGCGAACAGCGACGCAAGGCATGGTTGCGCGTGCGAACTTCCGTTGCCGACTTCATGGTGCGCTCCCCCAGCCGACTGGCCCTGGGCGTTTTCTTGCTGGCCATCACCGTATTCACCGCACTGCTCGCGGCCCCGTTCTCCTCGGCCGACGGCAAACCCACCGCCCTTCACGACGCCATGTTCACCGCGGTCTCCGCGGTCTGTGTCACCGGGTTGACCACAGTGAGTACCGCCACGCACTGGTCCTTTACCGGGCAGCTGATCATGATCATCGGTGCGTTCCTCGGTGGTTTGGGCATCCTGACCGTGGCCTCCATTCTGTCCTTGACCGTCTCGCGCAAGCTCGGCCTACGCGGCAAGCTTGTGGCACAGAATTCGCTCAACGCCTCCGGTGCCTCGGCGTTGGGTGAAATCGGTTCCTTGCTCCGGGTGGTGATCACCACCGCGGTGAGCCTGCAGGCCTTTATCGCCGTACTTCTCGTACCGCGGTTCTTCGCCTTGGGGGAAAGCCCGGCATCGGCGCTTTGGCACGGGGTGTTCTACGCTGTCTCTGCCTTTAACAACGCGGGCTTCACGCCGCATTCGGATGGGCTTGTCCCCTATGAAACGGACCTATTGATCATCGGGCCCATTATGCTCGGTGTTTTTCTGGGTTCCTTGGGGTTTCCGGCCATTATGGTGCTGTTACTTGCCGGGCTGAATGTCCGCAAGTGGAACCTCCATGCAAAACTGACCTTGCTGACCACCACAATTCTGCTCTTTGCCGGAATGTTCTTTTGGCTACTGTGCGAGTGGAACAATCCGCAAACGATCAGCAGTGAAAGCGTCAGCGACAAGATAATTCATGGTCTCTTCGCATCGATCATGACCCGCTCGGGCGGCTTTAACCTGGTGGATCAGAACGACCTCGAACCCGTCACCGTGCTCATCACCGATGCCCTCATGTTTGCCGGCGGCGGCTCGGCATCCACGGCCGGCGGTATCAAGGTCACCACCATCGCCGTAATGTTCTTGGCCATCTTGGCCGAGGTACGCGGCGATAACGAGGTTCGCGCCTTTGGCCGCCGGATTCCGGCAGCCACCATGCGCGTGGCGATCTCCGTGGTGGCCTTGGGCGCCACCCTGGTGATGCTCGGCACTGCACTACTGCTGGTCATCGATCCGGAAGTCATTTTTTCGCGGGCCCTCTTCGAAGCCATTTCGGCATTCGGTACGGTGGGCCTATCCATGAACGTCTCGGCCGAAATGCCGCCGGCCGGCAAATATGTTCTTAGCGCCCTGATGTTCACCGGCCGTATCGGCAGCATCACACTAGCCAGCGCGCTGGCCCTACGCCACCGCGATACGCTGTATCAGTTCCCGGAAGAAAGGCCGATCATTGGCTGAGAATCAAATCGACCACAATGCACCGATCCTCGTCATCGGTCTGGGACGTTTCGGCGCTGCCGTGGCCGAGCAACTCGTCAAGCAGGGGCGCGAAGTGCTGGCCATCGAACGCAACCAGGAACTGGTGCAAAAATGGGCCAGCACGCTAACGCACGTTGTCTCAGCGGATGCCACCAACATTGATGCGCTCCGCCAGCTCGGAGCTCAAGAGTTCTCCTCCGCCGTGGTGGGCGTCGGTACTTCCATTGAGTCCTCGGTGCTTATTACCGTTAACCTCGTTGATCTGGGCATCGAACACCTGTGGGTTAAGGCCATCACGCCCTCGCACGGCAAAATTCTGACCCGTATCGGCGCCAATCACGTCATCTACCCCGAGGCCGACGCCGGGGTCCGCGCAGCGCACCTCGTGGGCGGACGCATGCTGGACTTCATCGAGTTCGATGATGGCTTTGCGATCGTCAAGATGTACCCGCCGAAGGAAACCCAAGGGTTCACGCTCGCCCAGTCGCAGGTGCGCTCCAAGTACGGGGTGACCATTGTGGGTGTGAAGTCTCCCGGTGAGGACTTCACCTACGCAGTTCCGGACACCATCGTGACCCGCCGCGATGTGCTGATCGTTTCGGGACACGTAGACCTCCTCGAGCGCTTCGCCGCCCGGCCCTAGAGGCCTGCCAGTGAAGAGACGCTGGCCGACCATCGGCCCGGCGTCTGCCTTCGCGCTGAGCCATCGACTCGAGCGAGCGACAGCGCCTGCCCCCGGTTGTATGAGGCTATTCACCTAGGTCTTGGGCACCCAGGGATACGTCGCCGCTAGCTGAAGATCGATTCCTCCCATTGCTCGAAACGCGCCAATTGACGCCATTGAGCGGCAACGGCCCTCCGTGATCTGAAACCTAATGTGTAGCACGGAAGACACGACTTGGAGTTCGGACGGGGTAGCCTTCAACCCAGGCTGAGGGAGCTCAGCTGATCAGCGGCTCTCCGGTACTTCAAGCTCAGGCCAGGGAATATTGCGCAATTGAGTTGCCGACTCTCGAATCGCCGAAGCGGATCTCTTCGATATCCCAGCGTCTGGTCCATCAGCATAAATTTCAGCGGTATCTGCCAGATCCGCAATAACGGCAATTTGTGCCCTAATGGCGCGCAGAAGTAAGTCTACCGCCCAGGCTCGCAGGTCTGGAATGTGGCACCACTCGAGTACCGCACAGGTCTGTGCCCACTGAGCAATTTCTACTTGTTCTCCGGCGCCGATCGATACAAACCAACGCTCAGTGAACTGCACGTAGTGCTCGGCATGATCATCGAGTTCCTGCGCATCGAACGAGCCGATAATTGCCCCTACGCGCCATGCCGAACTGAGCGTCATCTGCACGGCCTGGTCGATTTGGCCTGCGCAGATCGTCCGCGCAATCTCCTCGGGGTTATTCGGTTCGCTAATTTGCCGAAGTCCTCTCTACAGTCTGAACGATGAAAAGTAGCCTACTGGCAGGACCATCCCACTATTCGGTCTTGGGATAGAGCAGCAACTGCGCTTCTCCGACGGTCGCCGAGGGCGATGTACGCGCAAGCCGGCCCGGCGACATCCAGCGCATGCTGGTGTCACCGGGCCGGCTGACGATCTCTCGTGGGATAGCTAGTTGCTAGCCAAGTTCCCGGCTGAGCTGTGCGGCACGTGCCGTTGCCGCCTTTGCGCCGGTGGCGATTATGGCTGGAATTCCACCCTCATCGAAGGCCAAGATGGCCTGTTCGGTAGTGCCCTTCGGGCTGGTGACATTGCGGCGCAACTGGGCGGCATCCACGCTTGGATCGGCAAGCATCTTTCCGGCACCTGCCACCGTTGCCCGAGCCAAGTCCTTGGCCAGCTTTTCATCGAGCCCCAGCTCGATGCCCGCGTTGGCCATGGCTTCGGCCAGATAAAATGCGTAGGCCGGGCCAGATCCGGAAATGGCCGAGAGCGCATCGATCTGGCTTTCGGGAACCACGTGCACATCGCCGCTAGAGGCGAAAAGGTCGTAGACGATGCTCACCTGCTGCTTGCTGGCCGTCTCGGCCGGGCTCAAGCCAACCACGCCAGCACCCACCATCAGCGGAGTATTGGGCATGGAGCGAACCAGCGGCTGCCCCCCGGGCAAGTTGGCGGCCATGGTGGCCAAGGTGATGGCGGCGGCCACGGAAACCACAACGGTCTCCGGTCGTAGCGCCGCGGAGATGTCTTGGCAGAGGGCGGTGATTCCTACCGGCTTGACGCCCAAGAACACCACGTCAGATTCTGCGGCCACGCGGGCATTATGCTCTGGGTTTTCGCCGGTGACCACGACGTTGACACCGAGCTCTTCAAGCTCTTGGCGACGAGTCTCGCTGCGCACTGTGGCGGTAATGTTCTGTGGATCATGTCCTGCGCCAAGTATGCCGCGCAGGATGGCGCCGTTCATCGATCCGGCACCAAGGAATGCTAATTTCAAGTTCTGTGTAGCGTCGCTCATAGGGCTATTGTGTCAAAGCCTGAGTGTCGGAGGTGACATTAAGGTACTTCCGGGCGTAGTCCAAGGTCTTCGCCAGCCATTCCTCTTTATGCCCCATCTGTTTGGCTCGACGGGTTGAAACTTCCACCGCGACCACGCCATCGAAGTCACTTTCGCGCAGGTAGGTCAGCGATTCGGCCACCGGCTGCGTGCCCAAGCCCGGCACCAAATGTTCGTCC
Source organism: Glutamicibacter sp. PS (assembly GCA_031317595.1). Classification (GTDB taxonomy): domain Bacteria; phylum Actinomycetota; class Actinomycetes; order Actinomycetales; family Micrococcaceae; genus Glutamicibacter; species Glutamicibacter endophyticus. The sequence continues at coordinate 215,474 of JANCMB010000001.1, read as the reverse complement.
TTGCCGTTATCCAAACCGTCGCAGAGGTGGACGTGGCTGAGCCTTGAACCGAGCTCTCGCATGGCGGCATGCGAGTCCATATTGGCAATCGCAGCATGTGAGAAGTCCCAGGTCACGTGCTGATAGTCCTGAGGGACTGGGTTCCAGTGCGGAAGATACATCTTGGCTTCGCGTCCCCGCGCACGCCACGGATACATATTCTCCACGGCGATCTTCATTCCCGTGGATTCGGTGATCCGGCGGACACCAACGGCGAATTCTTCGGCGTAGTTACCCTGCCAACGGAAGGGTGGATGAGCCACCACAACGCTGGCCCCGACGGCTTTGGCCAGAATGACCGATCGCTCGATTTTGGCCCACGCCGAACCCCAGACCTGCTGCGTGAGCAACAGCGTTGGTGCGTGGATGGCCATGATCGGCAGTTCGTATTTGTCGCTTAACGCCGCGAGGGCCGTGGCCGACTGTGTCGCCTGGTTACCGGTGACCAGTACCTCCATACCGTCATAGCCAACGTCTTTGGCAATGGCGAAGGCGTCATGAACGGTCAACGGGTACACCGAGGCGCTCGAGAGTGTCACAGGGATTGCTGCGGCGCTGTCATTCTGATTCATACCTTGCACGCTCCTGCTCTCTTGTGGCCCGTGTGGGCTCTGCGGTGGTGCTATTCGCTTCCGGCCGGCAGCATTTGGCTGAATCCGGAACCGAGCGCAACCTCGCCTACTCCCACGCTACTACTAAGCGGTGTCGCAGAATCATAGATAACGTGATCGAAACGCCGCAACATCAGACCTTCACGCAACGCCCAGGGGCAAATGCGCACGGTCTTCAGTTTCAGTGCGCTCATGGCCTCGGCCGCAACAATGGCGCCCGCGAGCAACTGCGGGGCACGGATCTCCGAGACCCCGGGCAGTTCGGCGCGTTCGGACCAACTCATGGCGGTGAGCCGATTGGTCCAGAGTTTCAACGCGTCGCGCTGTAGCACCCGTTTGACGTATGGCCCCTCGATACTGGGGGCGGCGCCGGTGATGCGGGCCAGCGAACGGAAAGTCTTCGAGGTTGCGGTTGCCAACGTGGGCTTTCCATATTGTCGAAGTTCCGTGGCCGGATCCTCCAACACATCGCGCACGTAGGTGCGTAGCTCTTTGACCTGCTTGATACTGGGAAGGTCATCGGGCAGCCACTCACGGGTCAACCGGCCGGCTCCCAACGGCACCGAAAAGGCCTTCTCCGGGAATTCGTCGGAGCCTCGTGCCAGTTCCAGCGAACCACCGCCCATGTCCAGATTGAGGATCGAGTCACTGGACCAGCCAAACCAGCGGCGCACCGCGTAGAAGGTCATTCCAGCTTCCTGCTCACCGGTGAGCTCCATGAGCACCACGCCGGTCTCCGCATTGACGCGTTCCAGCACGGCGCTACCGTTTGAGGATTCTCGGATCGCCGAGGTACAGAAGGCCATAAAGTCCTCAACCTGATGGTTGCGGGCAAACTGCGAGGCCTCGTTGATGAAGCTGATCAGTTCGTTCTGGCCTTCTTCGGTGATCGCACCATATTCATTGAGATAGCGCACCAAGGATAGCGGTCGCTTATGCGAGGCGTAGGGTACCGGTCGAGCACCGGGGTAAGCGTCCACCAGCAAAAGGTGTACGGTGTTCGAACCGATATCCAGTACGCCAAGTCTCATGATGCGATTCTACTTCTCGGATTTCTTGGCCGGAGCCTTCTTGGCGGTTGTTTTCTTCGCGGTCGTTTTCTTCGCCGGAGCCTTCTTCGTGGTGGCGGCGCTCCCCTTACGCTTCACCGGGCCACGAGCTCGTTTCTCGGCAAGCAGCTCGATCGCGCGCTCGCGGGTCAGCTCCTCCAGAGAGGTACCGCGTGGCACCGTGATGTTGGTGACCCCGTCGGTGATGTACGGGCCAAAACGGCCGTCCTTGACCACGATGTTCTTTTCGCTGGTCGGATCCACCCCGAACTCCGCCAGCGGCGGTACCGCGGCCCGGCGGCCACGCTGCTTGGGTTGCGCGTAAATCGCCAAGGCTTCTTCGAGCGTAATGGTAAAGATCTGCTCCTCAGATTCGATGGAGCGCGAATCGCTACCCTTCTTCAGGTAGGGACCGAAGCGGCCGTTCTGCACGGTGATCTCTTCACCCTCGGTATCCGTTCCCAGAACTCGCGGCAGGCTCATCAGCTTCAGTGCCTCTTCCAAGGTCACCGTCTCGATGCTCATGGATTTGAACAACGAAGCGGTCCGCGGCTTAATCTTGGCCGGCTTCTTCGGGGGCTTCGGCTTACCGTTTTTGTAGTACTCCACCGGTTGCGCGGCGAGTTCTTCGGCGGTGGGTTCCTCGATGATCTCGGTGACGTAGGCACCGTAGCGGCCGTCCTTGGCCACGATCTGCCGCCCGGTTTCCGGATCGCGGCCCAGTTCGCGTTCCGAAACCTGAGCGTTGGCGAAGAGTTCTTCAGCCTTCGCTGCGGTCAGTTCGTCGGGAGCCAGTTCTTCTGGAACATTCGCGCGTTGCGGCTCGGTGCCCTCTTCGGCGTCGGTCGGCAGAGCGCGCTCCAAATACGGACCGAACTTGCCCACGCGTAGCGTGATGTCGTCGGTGATCTTGATGGAGTTAATTGCACGCGCGTCAATGTCGCCGAGGTTATCCACCACATGCTTGAGGCCCTCGACCTCGCCAGCACCGAAGTAGAACAGGTTCAGCCAGTCGGTGCGGGCACGGTGTCCCTTGGCGATCTCATCGAGGTCGTCTTCGAGGCGCGCAGTGAAGTCGTAGTCCACGTACTGCGCAAAATGCTCCTCGAGCAAGCGCACCACCGAGAAGGCTATCCAGCTCGGAACCAGAGCCCCGCCACGCTTGGTGACATAGCCGCGGTCCATGATCGTGGAAATGGTCGGTGCGTAGGTCGAGGGACGGCCAATTTCTCGGCGTTCCAGTTCCGCAACGATCGACGCTTCGGTGTACCGCGCCGGCGGGGTGGTTTCGTGGCCCAGGGCCTGCAGCTCATCACCGATCAGCTGCTGTCCCACGCTGAGCTGCGGCAGACGCGTCTCGGAGTTCTGCTCGTTGCTTTCGGTTTCGGACTGGTCCTTGCCCTCCTCGTAGGCGGCCAGGAAACCGCGGAAGGTAATTACCGTACCGGAGGCCGAGAACTCGGCGACGCGCTGGTCGCTGGCTGTGCCGGAGAGCTTGATGGTGGCGGTGAAACCCTTGGCATCGGCCATCTGGCTGGCAACGGTACGCTTCCAGATCAGCTCGTAAAGGGTGTACTCATCCTTACCCAACGAGGAGCGGACGTCGGTGGGGCGGCGGAACATATCACCCGCGGGGCGAATGGCTTCGTGCGCCTCCTGCGCGGCGTCGCTCTTCGCCTTGTACACGCGGGGTGCCGCCGGAACAGCATCCGCACCGTAGAGCTCCGTAGCCTGCTTGCGTGCGGCACTGACGGCTTCGTTCGAGAGGAACACCGAGTCGGTACGCATATAGGTGATGTAGCCGTTTTCATACAGGCGCTGGGCAACCTGCATGGTGACGCGCGAGCTCCAGCGCAGCTTGCGGCTGGCTTCCTGCTGCAGGGTCGAGGTGGTGAACGGGGCAGCCGGACGACGCGTGTAGGGCTTGTCCTCGACGCTGGTCACCGCAAAGTCGGCCTCGGCCAGATTGCTCACCAGCGATTCGGCGCCCTCACGGTCGAGGTGCACCAGCTTGGTGCGTGCCGACTTCAGCTGACCCTTATCGTCAAAGTCGCGTCCCGAGGCCACACGCGCCCCGTCGACGGCGGAGAGCTTCGCGGCAAAGCCTTCACCCTCGGTGGTGGCGAAGTTGCCTTTAATATCCCAGTAACCGGCCGGGACGAAGGCCATGCGTTCGCGCTCACGCTCCACGACGAGTCGGGTAGCCACCGACTGCACACGTCCCGCCGATAGGCCTCGGGCGATCTTACGCCAGAGCACCGGTGAGATTTCGTAGCCGTAGAGTCGGTCGAGCACGCGCCGGGTTTCCTGGGCATCGACCAGGTCGGTATCCAGTTCGCGCATATTACCCAGGGCGCGTTCGATACCTTCCTTGGTGATCTCGGTGAAGGCCAGACGGCGCACCGGCACCTTGGGCTTCAGAACCTGTAACAGGTGCCACGCGATGGCCTCGCCTTCGCGGTCCGCATCGGTGGCCAGGTAGAGTTCGTCGGCCTCTTTGAGTTTGGCCTTGAGTTCGGAGACCCGCTTCTTCTTATCCGGGTAGACCACGTAGTAGGGCTCGAAGTCGTTCTCGAGATCTACGGCGAATTTGCCCACTGAGGTCTTTTTCAGCTCGGTGGGTAGCTCGGAAGGCTGCGGCAAGTCGCGGATGTGCCCGACAGAGGCGTCCACGTCGAAGCCCTCGCCCAAGTACTTGGCGATTGACTTCACCTTGGCAGGAGACTCCACAATAACGAGTTTCTTACCGGTTGGTTCCTTAGCCTTTGCGGGCACAGCTCTCCTTCAACGTTGCTTCACCGCGTGCGAGGCGCGTGGCAGCTTGGGGTCTCGCGCAACGGCGCAATTCCCGATGATCTTACACCGTTCGCTGCCACGGCCCGTCGAAGGTTCCTACTGTTCTGTTTCGTTCGGGTACTCGGGCAGCAATGAGATTAAGTAGAACATACGCCGCGAGTCGATGCTGCGCTGCTCGTCGGTGGCCATGGCTTCATACTCATAGACCAAGTCCAACAACCGGCGGTTGAATTCCTTTTGCTTATCCTCCGGCAGGAACACCAGACCGGTGCTGAGCAGGGGTGGGCGATCCGGGTCAGGGACGATGCCGGCCTGGGCCTCGCGTTGGCGGCGTTCGACCTCGGTATTCAGCCGGGTGCGAAATGCGTTTAACTGCACATTCAGGTAGGCAGTTTTTGCATTGGCCGACCCTTCATGGGTATTTAGTTCCAGCCGTTCGCCTGCGGCCTTCCAGCGGCGCTCACGGGCATCGCCCTCGCTGGCGGCGCGCACTACGTACCCATATTTCTCCAGAGCTCGCAGGTGATAGCTCATGGCGCTGGGGGTCAGGTCGCAAAGCGAGGCCAACTCGGTGGCCGTACGCGTGGTCTGCGAAGCGAACAGTTCGTCCAGCACGATCAGTCGTGCGTCGTGGGCCAAGGCACGGATGGCCTGCGGGTCCGTAATGGACACCAATGTGGGCGCGTCGGCAGACTGTTGCTCGTCTTCGGGCGACTGCGTCTCGGGTGTGCTGCGTGTCATACCGAAAAACTTTAGTCTTTGTTTCACACTTTGCGTAGTAGCCCGTGCACTATTAAGCGTTCAACGCCCGAATAGAGACGTTGCGTGAACTCCGGATCCCCCTCGCCGATCAGGGATTCGAGGGCCACACCAAGTTGTCCCACGGACAATTCACCGTCGCAGGCGGAAACAAATCCGGCCAGAGCAGAGTCGAGTAATTCGGTGCGCCGCAGACCCGCACCTTGGCGCAACAGAATCACCCCAGGATGCTCGGCTCCGGGGCGCTGGTGGCGTTCCTCGGTAACATCCTCAGCTACTTCCAAGTGCCATTCGGTGATATTCGCTTGGGCTAGTTCATCGACCGTGGCAATATCGCGCTGCAACGTCGGCCCCAACGGTTGTTGGACGGGGTGGGTAATCTCTTCAAAGCGGCGAAGCACCGGCTCACCAGCCAGCGGACGACGCACCCAGAGGTATCCGAATCCCACGGCCCCCACTTCGCGGGAGTCAAAGTCTTCCAAATAGGCGTCATAGGCAGCGGCGTAGGCCGACTGATCGCTGTGTTGCGAGGCGTCGCGCAACCAGGTTTCGGCATAACTGGCCGGGCCGGTCTGCTCCCGCTGAATTGCCCAAACATCCAGTTCGGGGGCGAACCAGCTCGCAACGCGTTCGTCCCACGGACGCAACTCGCCCGAGGGCTCGCGGCGGATTTCCCAATTCGCCAACAGCTGCAGCGTGCCACCCGGGCTCAGGTAGTCCGCGGCCTGTGTCAGGAGCGTGCTCACCAGCTGGTCCCCGGCCATGCCACCATCGCGGTAGGTGAAGCGGTCACTGTCACGTTCCAACGGCTTTCGCGGGGTAATCACGAACGGTGGGTTCGTGACAATAAGCTCGAATTGTTCGGCGGCGACCGGCTCGAACAGGCTACCTTGGCGCAAGCTGATCCGTTCGCCCAGATTCTGCGGATCCAGGGCCAGGGCTCGATGGTTGAGCAACAGGTTGAAGCGGGTAAAAGCCAGGGCCCGTTTGGACAAGTCGGTGGCCGTGACATGTTGGGCGTGTCCCAGCAGATGGAAGACCTGCACCCCGCAGCCGGTACCCAGGTCCAAGGCCCGTTGCACCGGCCGGCGAATCGTTACCTGCGCCAACGAGAGCGAGGCATGTCCGATGCCCAATACGTGGTCGGTCCGCAACGTTCCGGGGCGCTGATGCGCACCAAGGTCGTGTGCTACCCACAACCGACCCGCCACATCGGATTCGTGAATGGATAGCGCCACCCGTGCCCGAAAACCTTCGCCGTAGGATTCAATCAACCCCAGCCGGCGCAGCCCCTCGATCCGCGTGGCAGGGAAGGCGTTCGTCACGCCACCAGTACTGACCTTCAGACCCAGTTCGAAAAGCCGCACGGCGTCGGCCAGCGGACGTTGCGCTGGCTCTGCCCGATCGAGGGCGCGTAAAGCCGGACGGGTCTGATCACGACCCAACGCTTCCATGGCCTCGGTGCCGAGTAGCTCGGCGAGCCGCTCGTTGCCAAAATCCAGAGCGTTGAGATCCTCGTACAGGCGGTGCAACAACTCTAGATTGTCGCTGTGCGGGGCATCGGTAATGGTGGCAAATTCGGCGGCGTTCACGGAATTAGTCTATGTGAGTCAGCGGCCGGTTGCGCGCCTAGGATAGTGCCATGACCGATGTGACCGTCAGCTTTTTGCAGCAGCTCTCCCCCAAGGATCTTCGTCCCAGCGCCAAGCGCCTGCCCGATGGGGCGCGTATCGAACTGGCCCGAAATATCAGCCCCGAGTTCTCTCGATTTCTCTACCGGAGCGTCGGTAGCCACCTGAATTGGTCCGACCGGCTGACGCAGACGCGTCAGCAGTGGGACGCGGTACTACGCAAGGAGGGGTCGGAGACCTATGTGCTCTACCGCGAGGGTTCGCCTGCGGGCTATGTGGAGTTATGCAGCGAGGCCGAAGCTGGGGGCACAGCCGTCGAAATTTTCTATTTTGGGCTCTTCCCCGAAGCCACCGGTCAAGGACTCGGCGGTGTGCTGCTCACCGAGGCCTTGCGCAAGGCGTGGAGCATGCACGAACGTTGGCCAAACCTCGCCGCGGTGAGCCGGGTGTGGCTCCACACCTGCGATTTGGACGGGCCGGCCGCGCTGCCTAACTATCTGGCGCGCGGATTCCACGTCTACCGGACGGAAACCGAAGACAGCGTCGTGACCGACGCCTCGGTCGGACTCTGGCCCGAGCCCGAGGCGCAGCACTAGCCGGTAAACCGCGTGGCGCGGTCGGGCGTTAGGCCGAGGCCACCTCGGCCTCGGTGCAGTCCGGGCAACGGCGCAAGGTTTCATCGGTGGCACAGTCTGCGCAGAACAGGCGCAAATTCCGGCAAGAGAGGTTTGCGCAGTTCTCGAACTTGTTGGTCGGAGCCTGACAGCCCACGCAGGTTCCGACGGTGACGGCCTTGTCGGAGAATTCCATGTGCATACGTTCATCGAAGACATACAGCGAGCCTTCCCAGAGTCCCTCGTCACCATAGGTTTCGCCGTAGCGCACGATGCCGCCCTGCATCTGGTACACCTCTTGGAAACCACGCTTGACCATGAGCGCGGATAGTACCTCGCAACGGATGCCGCCGGTGCAGTAGGTGACCACCGGCTGGTCCTTGAGGTGGTCATACTTTCCCGAGTCCAGCTCGGCCACAAAGTCACGGGTGGTTTCGACCTCGGGAACAATGGCGTTCTTGAAGCGGCCGATCTGCGCCTCAAAGGCGTTGCGCCCGTCGAAGAAGTGCACCTGGGTGCCCTCTTTTTCCTTGGTTTCCACCAATTCGTGGACTTCTTCCGGACGCAGATGGGTTCCGCCACCGACAACACCGTTAGCATCGACTTCCAGTTCGCCCGGAGCCCCGAAGGTCACGATTTCCTCGCGCACCTTCACGGAAATACGTGGAAAGTCTTCTGCAGAACCCTCGGACCATTTGATGTCCATCTTGCGGAAGGCAGGGTATTCACGTGTGGCCTTCACGTAACGTTTCACCGCGCTAATTTCGCCGCCGACAGTACCGTTGATGCCGTCCTTGGAAATGATGATGCGTCCGCGCAAGCCCCAGCGTTCGAGCAACGAGCGCTGCCAGAGACGAATCGCTTCGGGGTCGGGAAGCGGAGTGAACGCGTAATACAAGACGATGCGATGAATAGCCACCCAACTAGGGTAGTGCGTTTCACTGGTCCACGGTCCGTAGAACGATGAAAATCACAGGATTCGGCGCCAATGATTTCCGTGACTTCTAATTCTGCGTAGAGTTTCAACTAGGCAACGAATAGCCAACGTCAGGCATTCCACAGCGATTTCAAGGTAGGGTCAAAGACATGGCATCTCAAGCAAGCGATGAACTGATTGGCACCTGGGTCAACGGCTGGGCCGGTGCACGCGGCTACGAAACCCGCCACGAGGGACGCGTCCACGCGGCCCTGCGTCACGACACCACCGATGACTGGGAATACGTGATCTTCGAGCCAACCAACGAGGAACTGGCGGCCGTTGCCGAGACGCTGAAGAAGCACCCAGACCGTCGACTCACCGCCTTCAACCACACTCCGGGCTCGTTGCTCGCCACCGCCACCGAAGTCGGGCTACAGACGGTCAGCGACGATGAGGCCCTGATGGTCACCGATATGTCCGTGCACGATGTGGAGGTGCCGCTGCCCCCTGATGGCTTCGTCTTCCAGATCGAACGCGATGGAACCCACGCTTACGTCTCCTTGCACCCGGAGGAGAATCAAGAGATTGTCGCCGCCTCCGGCCACGTATCGGCCGTCGAAGGGTACGCAATTTTCGATCGCATCATCACCGGTCCCGACTTCCGTCGTCGCGGTTTAGGCACGCTCGTTATGCGAGCACTGGCCTCTCTGGCACAGGAGCATTTCGTCGACGAAGGCCTGCTCATTGCTTCCTACGACGGCCAGCAGCTCTACGCCTCCCTAGGGTGGACCTCGCTGGGCCAAGTGTACGTATTCAAGGCCTAGCTCTTTTCTACCATCCACTCACGGCACCTTCGCCGCGCATCGACCTCACAGGCCGTTGCGCGGCGATTGCTAGGTTAAGCCACGAAAGGAGCACTCCTTGACTCGCACGGTTCGCGCCTTGCTCGATCCCTATGACCGCAGCAACGACCCCGAGGCGCTGGTTCATCGACGGGTCGTCCCGGCCAAGGATGCCATCACCGCGCCCTGGCCAGAGTGGATCGATCCGATGGTGCGTCAGGTGTTCGTGGATCAGGGCATCGATCGTCCCTGGCTGCATCAGGTTCAGGCCGCGAATCTCGTGCACGAGGGACAGCACGTCATCCTGTCGACCGGCACCGCCTCGGGCAAGTCATTGGGATATCTCTTGCCCGGTCTGGATCTGCTGGTACGCACTCGCGAGGCGGACGCGAATGACGCTCAACAGCAGGGCACGATTTTGTACTTCTGCCCCACCAAGGCCCTCGCGGCCGATCAGCTGGCCTCCGTGACCGAATTGGATCTGCCCGGGGTTCGCGCAGCCAGCTATGACGGTGATACCGATGTGGCCTCACGCCCCTGGATTCGGAATCATGCCAATTTCGTGTTTACCAATCCAGATATGTTGCATCGTGGCATTCTGCCGAATCATCCCGGCTGGGCACGCTTCCTCAAGCGTTTGCGCTATGTCGTGGTGGACGAGGCCCATTCGTATCGCGGTGTGTTTGGCGCACATGTGGCAAACCTCTTGCGCCGTCTGCGCCGTGTCTGTGCCCAATACGGTAGCGACCCGGTGTTTATCGGTGCCTCGGCAACCAGCGCCGATCCGGCGTCATCGTTCTCCCGACTGATCGGTGCCGACGCTACCGCCATCGAACATGATTTCTCGGCCTCGGGCAACCTCGTGATCGGGCTCTGGGAGCCGCCGCTGAGTGAACGCCGCGGCGAAAACGGCGCCCCGCTGCGTCGCACCGCGATCGCCGAGAGCGCCTCGATCCTGACCGACTTGATGGCCGATCACGTGCGGTCGATCGTGTTCATCAAGTCTCGGCGCGGTGCCGAAACCATTGCCACGCTCACCCGTAAGCACCTTGAACAATTCGCTCCAGAACTCTCCGTGCGTCTTGCTGCTTACCGCTCTGGATACCTACCGCAGGAACGCCGCGAAGTCGAGCAGGCCCTGCGCGAGGGCAAGCTGTTGGCCGTCACGTCGACCTCGGCGCTCGAGCTAGGTATTGATATTGCGGGATTGGATGCGGTGATCGTGGCCGGATGGCCGGGCACACGCGCTTCTTTCTTCCAACAAATCGGCCGCGCCGGACGCTCTGGCCAAGATGCTCTGGCCATCTTTGTGGCGGCCGAAGACCCACTGGATACCTATCTCGCACATCATCCCGAAGCGATTTTCGAGCTGGGCGTGGAGGCAACCGTCTTTGACCCCACGAATAAATACGTGCTCAGCGGGCATCTGTGCGCCGCGGCCCAAGAATCGCCGTTGCGCCCTGAAGAAGTCGATCTTTTCGGACCGCAGACCCCCGCGTTGCTCGAATCATTGGTTGAGCGCGGATACCTGCGGCGACGCCCCGCGGGATGGTTCTGGACCCATCCGCAGCATGCCGCAGCGATGTTCTCCATACGTGAGGACGGTGGTGGTCCAGTCGACATTATCGATGCCGACACCGGAGCACTTCTGGGCACCATGGATTCGCCGCAGACGCACTACCAGGCGCATCCCGGGGCGATCTATGTGCACCAGTCCGAAAGTTATTTCGTGGAGGATCTCGACGAAGAGAATCACGTCGTGCTGGTCACCCGCGTCAACCCGGATTACTACACCACGGCACGAGATCTAACGACCATCGCCATCACCGATACCGAACGCAATTCGGTGCATCGCGAACTGAGCATCAGCTTCGGTGAAGTCATCGTCACCACTCAGGTGGTCTCCTACCAGCGCAAGTCCATCGCCAGCAACGAGGTCCTCTCCGAGGAGCCTTTGGAGTTGGAGGCCCGCGACCTGCACACCAAATCGGTGTTCTTCACTCTCACCCCCGAAGTGCTGGTGCGCGCCGGGTTGAGCACCGACCAGTTCCCCGGCGCGCTCCACGCGGCAGAACACGCCATGATCGGGTTGCTTCCGCTCGTGGCGACCTCAGATCGATGGGACATCGGCGGCGTCTCCACGGCCTTGCATATGGATACCGGGCTCCCGACGATCTTCGTCTACGATGCCCAGCCCGGCGGCGCCGGCTTCGCCGAGCGTGGCTACGAGCGCTTCGTGGATTGGGTGCGTGCTACCCGGGACGCCATCACCGCCTGCGAATGTGCCCACGGATGCCCCAGCTGCGTGCAGTCCCCCAAATGCGGTAACCGAAATAACCCGCTTGATAAGGCCGGGGCCGTAACGCTGTTGTCTACGGTGCTTGAGCTGATTGAGCCTGCACACCGACGGTAATTCATCAGAGTCAGTCACCGTAGCGGCGGCGGACCTGCATGGGCTCGGCCGGTGGCATGGTGCACCACGAACTGCGGAGACAGGATCGTAACCGGCACACTCACCACAACTTTCGCATGACGACCATCGCCGGCGATCAGGCACTGCTGCAGCGTTCCTCCATTGGCTTGGGCGACTTGCGCTGCTTGTTGGCAGGGTTGGCCCTGTCGAAGTCCACGCGCGGTGTCGGCGGCCGCCAGAGCCGCAAGATCTGCAGCCCCGGCGGCCCGCACCGCGCCAAAAGACACCGCCAACCAGGCCAGTATGGCGCCGAGGAGGAAAAGTCCGACGGTCACCAAACCAACCGTGGTTACCGTACTGGCACCGGAGGACGCGGACAGACGCAAGGAGTAACTCATTGTTCGCCCGCCACACTGGCCTGGCCACGCACCGGTAAGTCGCCCAACACCGGCAAACTCACCGTAGAGGTGACGATCACGGTATTGAGCTCTCCGGTGCTGTCCAGTGAAATACTGGCCTCGGTCCCTGCCAGTCGGGTGCCTGCGGCCAGTGCCACTGAAGGGTCGCTTCCACGAGCCAACTCCCGTGCCACCGCCGCGGCTGCCTGCTGGACTCTGATCTGTTGCGCACCGAGTGCTCCACAACCGAGCACGAGACCCAGCACGAAGGCAATGACCGGGAGCAGCACCGCGAACTCGGCGGTGCTGCTCCCGGTCTCGTCACGGGGATTCATGAGCTCAGAGCGAGAGAGCCTTGGTGATCAGGCCCATCAGCATCCCTCGCACGTCCCCGCTGGATAGGATGCTGATCAAGAGTCCGGCAAAAGCCACCGCTGCGAGGGTGACCATGGCAAATTCGGCAGTTGTCGATCCCTCGTCATCGAGCACCGCGGTTCGTAGGGTTCCGGATGGTTGAATACTCATGGTGTATTCCTTTCTGTACTGATTCCTGATAAACCCCGCGCACGCTACGCGGGTGGTGTTTCCACTTTCTGCCCGTTACCCCAAAGATCCCGCGTAGAACCAACGGGCTGGGGATTAACCGGGCTAGAGGCTCGGCAACAGGGCAATAATTAGCGGCACCACGCCTAAGGCAATGAATGATGGTAGGGCGCAGACACCCAACGGCAAGACCAATCTGGTGGCGAATTGAGCTCCAAGTTCACTCACGGCCGCCAGCCTCTCACCGCGCCGTAGTTGGGCCTGATGATGTAGCAGCGAGCCCGCCGGAGCCCCGGTGCGTTGCGCGAAATGCAAGGCCTTCGCGAGCGGTTGAAGCCATGGCTCGACCGGTTCCCAACAACGCTCCCAGTCCATGCCCAGCTCAAGGCACCGCGCCACGGTACTCAACTCGCGGCACGGACCGATGCTGCGTCCAAGGTGGTCGAGTACTTCGGTGACCGGCAGGCCTGCAGCCAGCAAACTGGCGGCAAGGTCCAACACCAGCTCGATGGGTACCCGCGACGCCTCGCGATTCGCGCCTTGGGCCGCTTTGGGTTTTGTCTCGGCTTGTGGCGAACTGGCGCTCCACAGTCCAACTGCTAGAGCGAGCACCGCCAGCGCAAGCAAGATCATTGTTCGGCCTTTCGCCGGGTGGCTGCCAGCAAGCGTGCGCACCACCAACGATTCAGCGCCCAGAGTGCAAGCCCAAGCAACACGCTGACCTGTGCTGCGGTCGAACCGCCAAGCACCGAGAACACGTCGATTCCAAAAAGTAGTCCTACGGCCAGTCCGGCCAGAGGTAGCCAGGTCAATAGGCGCGCGGTGGCCCGTGTTCCGGCCATGGCTGCCTCAAATCCACGCCGCGCGGTCAAAGTGGCCTCCAAATCATCGGCGAGATGCTCGAGCACCTGCGCTAAAGCGGCGCCGCTTTCGGCGCAAAGAGTCAGGCACCACGCCAGTCGTTGGACGCCGGGCGACCCTGTGACCACCGACGGAGCCTGAACGCTCTTTGCACCCAACGGCTGCTGGGCATGTAGCGTTCGCAAATACCGTGTCACCGGGGATGTCGGTGGGCTGGCTTCGAGCAGTAATTCAACGGCCGGGTAGAGCGTAAGCCCACTGCGCAGGAGCGCTGCCAGCTCCCGGACCACATGGGCATCGTCGCTCAACGGATCAGACCACTTGCCAGTTCGACGCTTCGGCCACCTGCTGGAGCGCTCCACGGTTACCTTGCTGCTAGCCGGGATGGTGACCCGCGGGAAGTACAGCCAGAGCGCGAGGGCTAGTAACCCGGCGATGAGCATTGAGATCACTCCCCTCTGAGTTCCGCCGGCAGGGCGGCAGCTGCGGCAACACCGAGTTTGTCCGCCACCGCACTACGTTCGAGGAGCGGTGTCGGAGTTTGCAGGTCGATGAGCCGTTGGACTCTCATGCGCGCCGAATTATCGACACATATGGTGGCGAGCGCTACCGGCGCGCGCCGCCCATCGTGCCCTCGACCGACGTGGATGATGAGATCCAGCGCGCTGGCCGCCTGAAGTGCGGTGGCCTGTAACGTCCACCCGGCGACCGCGCCCAAGGCGGCCAGCCGGGCCGGGACCGCGTCGGGATTGTTCGCATGTAGCGTCCCCGCTGCACCCTGATGACCGGTGTTCATCGCGGAGAGAAAGTCACGAATTTCAGCTCCGCGGCATTCGCCGATCACCAGCCGGTTCGGTCGCATGCGCAAGGCCTGCACGACCAGCTGCTGCAGTTCGATTCGGCCTTCGTTCTCCACGTTGGCACCACGTGTTTGTAGCCCAACCACATGTGGATGATCGATCGCCAGTTCTTGGGAGTCTTCGACCACCACCACGCGTTGCTGCGGGTCGACCAGGGCCAGCATGGCCTGAAGCAGGGTGGTCTTGCCGCTGCCGGTTCCACCGGTGACCAAGAAGTTCAGTTCGCGCTCCACGATGGCACGTAGTACCGGTTCCCAATACTCGGCATGGGGTCCTAGTAGCTCGGCAAGCGGACGATGGCGCCGTTCCTTGACCCGTACCGAGATCAGTGGCCCCTCGGTCGCGATCGGCGGAAGTACGGCATGTACCCGATAGTTTTTCAGGCTCACGTCCACAAAGGGAGCGGAGGCGTCCAAACGGCGACCGGCCATCGTCGCTAGGTGCACCGCCAGTGAACGAACTTCATCGGGGCCGGAAAAGGAGTACCCGGTGTTCTGGAGTCCCGCGGATGCATCCACCCAGACCTGTCCGTGACCGTCCACCAACACATCGGTCACCCCGGGTTGCCGAGCGAAACGTTCGAGAACCGATAGGCCCGAGACCTCATCATGCAGGGCGCGCAGCGACTCGGCCGCTCCTGATGCTCCGAGAGTCTCGCCGGAGTCGTGAACCGCGCCAGCCAGCTCCACGGCGTCGAGTCGTCCTCCGGTGGCTAGTGCCCGGGCCCGGACCGAGTCCAAGATGCGCTCATCCACGCGCCGTTCGAGCCGTTGGGTCGGTTCGTGTTCGCGGTGCCGTCCCGGGCTCATGGTGCACTCCGTGCGGTCAGCGGAAGTAGCTGATAGTCGGCGATTCGTTGGCGCAACGTGCGGGAACGGAGCGCGTCAAAGACCACTCCCCGGGCCAAGGCTCGAGGTACTCGAGCAGCGGCGGGGAAGTGTCCGAGCTGACCCGGTATCGGTTCCCTGGAAACCTGACCGCACCGTATGTGCTCGGCACCGCCGGGGTCGATCCCTGTGGGACAGGTCAGCACGGTGCGATCCACGAAA
Organism: Glutamicibacter sp. PS; assembly: GCA_031317595.1. Taxonomy (GTDB): domain Bacteria; phylum Actinomycetota; class Actinomycetes; order Actinomycetales; family Micrococcaceae; genus Glutamicibacter; species Glutamicibacter endophyticus. Next base: position 200,090 of record JANCMB010000001.1, on the reverse strand, counting down.
TGCCCCAGCTGTCCTTCGAGCCGGTCGCCTAGGCGGCCGGTGTCTAACACCAGGAGGTCAAAGCCTTTACGGGCGGCGGCGAGCAATCGGCCGATCAGCTGCTCGGGCAACGGCTGAGCCGCGCCCTGCCAGGACAGTATCGAGGTTCCGGAGAGCGACGGCAGACTTTGCACGAGCTGATGGGACGAGAGGCTACCGCCGGACCGCAACAGTTGTTCCCAGCCCAGGCCCGGTACGCTGCCCGACGCCAAGCGCGGCCAGAGCGATTGCGAGTGCGGGTCCAGGTCAATCACGAGACTTCGCAACCCGCTGAGTGTGCCCGCCTGTCCCAGCAACCCGCAAAGGGTGCTGGTGCCGATACCGCCGCCTAATCCGGCGAGTGCTAGGGTGTGGCCTTGTCCGGACTGCATCCCCCAGAGTCCGAGGTACTCCCCTAGCCACCGATTGGCGCTGGGGAGCACCGCGACTCGCGCCGAGGGCCAACGGCTGGCGACCTGCCACAGTTCGGCGGACGTGGCTTCCGTGCCCAGCAGCACCTCGCAGCGTGGATGCTCGTCCACCCATTGGCGGGCCAGATCAATTCCCCAAAGCACCGGGCCCTGGCCGAAGTTCTCTGGGCTCGGTGGCCGGGTGAAGTGCCGAATCCGCACCGAGGCACCGAGCGCAATGCCGGCGCAGAGTTCGAGCAGTTGCTCATCCGTGCTGAGCACCGTGCAGTACAGTTCTTCGCCCGGCTCGTCGATCGCGTGGCGGGCCGCGGACAGGGAGAACTTTTCCGGCGAGGCCGCAAACGATTGCGCGCGTTCGCTGACCGGTGTGACCGGATTCGATCTCTGGGCCCGGGCGACAAATCGACCGTCTGTCGTTGGCGGTTGCGGGTCGCGTCGGAATCGATCGGTGATATTCATATCCCTAGGCTCGCCGCGTGCGCGAGAACAACCGCCGGGGAACCTGCCAACTGGGGATATTCTCCTCCCACACGGCACAATAGGTTTATGAGCGCACGGAAGAACAGTATGTTGGCCTTTCTGGCCACCACCGCAGAGGGAACACCGTGCCTTGAGTTACGCGATGAACACAGCGCCGAGCCCCTTGCGGCGCGTCAGCTCATCGCCGAGGACCAGCTCGCGCAGACCGTGGCCCAGGTGGAGCGCGAGTACCGCCCCCGCTGGGTGATCGTGCGCGCCTCGCGCTGGATACCGCGACTCCTAGATGCCGGGGTTCGCCTCTCCACCGCCTATGTGCTGGATCTGGCCGCGCGTATTCTGCACCGCAGCCCGTTTGCCTCCGCCGAGATCCTCGACGCACCGGCCGATCTTCCGCGCCCGGCGGCCGAGGCCCACAACTTGCAAGATGCGCTCTTTGCCGAGCCGGCCAGCACCGAGGAGACCATGGAGTATCTGCTCCAGGGATATCGGGCACAGCGGGCGGCCATGCCACATGACCCGCTCAGGGCCGAGCGTCTGCGCATCCTGCTCAATGCCGAATCCACCGGCGCACTGATCGCCTGCGAAATGGAACTAGCAGGTTTGCCCTGGGACGAGCGGGCGCACCGTGCGCTACTGCGTGACCAACTGGGCGAACGAGTCCCCGAGGGGGTCCGTCCGCCACGGCTGGCAGCCCTGGCCGAAGAGCTCGGTCGCGAACTGCAATCCCCGGGATTGAACCCGGACTCCCCGCAGGAACTCTTGCGGGCGCTGCATCGACGCGGGATCAACGTCGCGAGCGTGCGGGCGTGGGAGCTGGAACGGGTCGGTGGCCCGATGGTGGAAAAGATCCTGCACTATAAGAAGCTGGCGCGGCTGGCCAGTGCCCACGGAGATCAATGGCTCGACACTTGGGTGCAGAATGGACGTTTTCACCCGCACTACGTTTTGGGCACGGTGGCTTCGGGCCGCTGGGCGGCGGCCGGCGGCGGGGCCCTGCAGCTGCCGCATAGCATCCGCTCGGTGGTCCGCGCCGGTGCGGGACGGGTTTTGGTGGTCGCCGATGGGCGACAACTCGAACCGCGGATTCTGGCCGCAATCTCCCACGATGAACGGCTACTGGCCGCCGGTGAACAGGATGATCTTTACCAGTGGCTGATCGACCAGCGGCTCGTGCCGGATCGGCAACAGGCCAAGCTGGGTATGCTGTCGGTGATCTACGGCGGCGGGGGTGGCGGTTCCGGGCAGGTGCTGGCCGCTTTACGCGCCGGATTCCCCAAGGCCATGGCCTTTGTCGATGCCGCGGCTCAGGCCGGCGAGCGCGGGGAGGGCGTGCACAGCTTCTTGGGGCGGGGTTGCCCACCGGCCGATGCCGACTGGCTACGCGCGCAACGAGGCACCTCCGACGCGGCCGGGCAGGCGGCCGCCGATGCCGCGGCTCGGGCCCGGGGCCGCTTCACCCGGAATTTCGTGGTTCAAGCCACCGCCGCCGAGTGGGCGCTGGCCTTCATGGGCCACGCCCGTCACCTGGTTCATTCGGCGGGCTGGGATCAGCAGGTACGCCAGGTCTTCTTCGTCCATGACGAGGTGGTCTTCGACGCTCCGCAGGAATTGGCCACACAGTTGGGACAGTTGCTGCGTCACGCGGCCGTGTTGGCTGGGCGTAGCCTCTTCGGGAATTCCAGCCCGAACTTCCCGTTGAGTATCGCCGCCGTGCAAAGTTACGCGGAAGCGAAGTAGCGCCGCTAGCGCAGCACCAGTTCGCGGTCCACGTTCCACGGACGCGTCCAACCCAGCTCGTTGAAGAGCCGATCCAACACGATGGCCGTGAAACCCCAAATGAGTTTGCCGTCGTAGTCGAAGGCCGGGGAGGCGAAGCGTTCCGACCCGCGATGTACCACCGCCGACAGCCGACGCCGCGGATCGAGTAGCTGGGCGACCGGCGCACGGAAAACCTCGGCTGATTCGGCCTCATCCACCGCGTACACCGGGCTTTCGCTCGTCCACCAGCCAATGACGGGGGTGACCAAAAAATTGGTGATCGGTAGCTCGGCGTCCATGAGCTGCCCGAGTACGTCGATCCCCTCGATGTCCACCCCGGTCTCCTCCACGGCCTCGCGTAACGCGGCGGCCGCCGGGGAATCATCGTCCGGGTCGATCCCACCACCGGGAAAACCAATCTGACCGGCGTGCTTTCGCAGCGTCTCGGCGCGCCGGACAAAGAGCAGATCCAGATCCGCCGGGGAGCTGTGCTCATCGACGGTATGCTCTCCGGCGCTGCCGAAGAGGATCAACACCGCGGCGCGACGGACCGAATTCGCGTCGATCTGGTTAAAGACCCAAGTCTCGGGCATGCGTTGCGCGGCACCGGCCTTGCGCCGGTGGGCCGCCAGCACGTGGCGTAGTTCCTCCAGTGCGCTCATGCGTCCAGCCCATAGCCTTGGGCGCGCAGTTCACGGCGCGTGGCCCCGGCCTGCATTTTGGCCAGCAGTTCCTCGCGCCCGGGCGCGAGCTCGTACTTTAGCAACTTCGCCGCCTTGGCCGGGATCTCTTCGCCCACCCCGAAGGAGGGGCACAGATCCGCGACCACGCACACACCGCAGGCCGGCTTGCGCGCATGGCACACCCGGCGGCCATGGAACACCACCCGGTGGCTGAGCATCGTCCAGTCCTTCTTTTCAAAGAGCTCCCCCACCGCGTGCTCCACCTTGACCGGGTCGGTTTCGGTGGTCCATCCAAAACGGTTGGCCAGCCGCCCAAAGTGAGTGTCGACGGTGATCCCGGGTACCGAGAAGGCGTTACCCAGCACCACATTGGCGGTTTTCCGCCCCACCCCCGGTAGCTTCACCAGATCGACAAGCCGCCCCGGCACCTGCCCGTTATGTTGGTCGACCAGTGCGGTGGCCAAGCCGAGCAGCGAATTCGCCTTAGCCCGGAAGAAACCGGTGGGTCGGATCAGCTCTTCGAGTTCGCTGCGTTCGGCCTGACTCATCGCCAGCGCATCCGGGTAGCGGGCGAACAGCGCCGGAGTGATCGCGTTGACGCGCACATCCGTGGTCTGGGCCGAGAGCACGGTAGCTACCAGCAGCTCGAAAGGGTTCTCGAAATCCAACTCGGCGACCGCATAGGGGTAGGCCTCGGCCAGTCGCCGGTTGATCTTACGGGCCCGGCGCTTGCGCCCTAGTTCGGTCTCGGTTGTTTTGTTCACTGCCACGTGTTGATCGTGCCATGAGCGGGGTCGAAAATCACCCTCGAGACCATCGCCCGGCGCATCCGGTATGCCGTTCAACGCATTAAATATGCCTCTGACACGGCTGGGCATGACATAAATCGGCGCCACCCCGGCACGGCGTGTAACTTTAGTCACAGAGCACTTTGAGCGACGAAGCGGAAGGATGCGATCACCGGTGAGTGAAGCAAAAACCCTAGACAACCTGTCGAACGAGACCCGTTCATTCCCCCCGAGCGACGAGTTCCGCGCCCAGGCGGTGGCCGGCGAGGACACCTATGCCAAGGCTTCGGCCGACCGCCTCGGGTACTGGGCCGAACAGGCCCGTAGCGTACTGACGTGGGACAAGGATTTCAGCGAAACCTTGGACTGGTCCGGCGCCCCAGTGGCCAAGTGGTTCGTCGGTGGCGAATTGAACGCCGCCTATAACGCCCTGGACCGGCACGTCGAAAACGGTCTGGGCGACCGGGTGGCCATTTACTTCGAGGGCGAGCCCGGGGATACCGCCAGCTACACGTACGCCCAGCTCACCGAGCAGGTCAAGCGCGCCGCCAGTGCCTTCGAGGAGCTCGGCGTGGGCAAGGGCGACCGCGTGGCGGTCTACCTGCCAATGATCCCCGAAGCCGTCATCACCATGTTGGCCTGCGCCCGCATCGGTGCCATTCACTCGGTGGTCTTCGGCGGGTTCTCCGCCGATGCCCTGCGCAGCCGCATCGATGACGCCGAGGCCAAGCTCGTGGTCACTTCCGACGGCACCTACCGCCGCGGCAAGCCCAGCCCGCTGAAGCCGGCCGTCGACGAGGCGCTGGCCGCCGAGGGACACAGCGTCCAGAACGTGCTGGTCGTCAAGCGCAACGGCGAAGAGGTCGCCTGGAACGAGAAGCTGGATAAGTGGTGGCATGAGGTCGTGCCCGCGGCTTCGGCCGAGCACACCGCGGTGCCGCACGACTCCGAGCATCCGCTGTTCGTGCTCTACACCTCCGGCACCACCGGTAAGCCTAAGGGCATCGTGCACACCACCGGTGGCTACCTCACCCAGACCGCGGTTACCCACCGCGACACCTTCGACCTGCACCCCGAGAGCGATGTTTACTGGTGCACCGCCGATATTGGCTGGGTGACCGGCCATTCCTACGTCACCTACGCCCCGCTGATCAACGGTGCCACCCAGCTGATGTATGAAGGCACCCCGGACACCCCGCACCAGGGACGTTGGTGGGAACTGGTGCAGAAGTACAAGGTCTCGATCCTCTACACCGCCCCCACCGCCATCCGTACCTTCATGAAGTGGGGACGCGACATTCCAGATGGCTACGACCTCTCCTCGCTGCGCGTGCTGGGCTCGGTGGGCGAACCGATCAACCCCGAGGCGTGGATGTGGTACCGCGAGGTGATCGGCTCGAATAACGGAGCCAACGGCCAGAAGAAGGAACACCCCACCCCAATTGTGGACACCTGGTGGCAGACCGAAACCGGTGGACACATGATCGCCCCGCTACCCGGCGTGACGGCCACCAAGCCCGGTTCCGCCCAGGTCGCGGTGCCCGGCATTAGCGTTGATGTGGTCGACGATGAGGGTAAGCCGGTCGCCAATGGCGAAGGTGGCCTGCTGGTCATCCGCGAGCCGTGGCCCTCCATGCTGCGCGGCATCTGGGGCGATATGGAACGCTACAAGGACACCTACTGGTCGCGCTTCGAGAACATGTACTTCGCCGGTGACGGGGCCAAGAAGGACGACGACGGAGACATTTGGTTGCTCGGCCGCGTGGATGACGTGATGAACGTATCCGGTCACCGCCTGTCCACCACCGAGATCGAATCCTCGTTGGTCGCTCACGAGTACGTGGCAGAGGCCGCGGTGGTTGGCGCCAAGGATGACACCACCGGTGAGGCCGTGGTGGCCTTCGTGATCCTGCGGACCGAGCCGGCTGAGGGCGAAGATGTGGTGGCCACCTTGCGCAACCACGTGGGCAAGGACATCGGTCCGATCGCCAAGCCGAAGCACGTGCTGGTGGTCCCCGAACTACCCAAGACGCGTTCGGGCAAGATCATGCGCCGCCTGCTCAAGGACGTGGCCGAGGGCCGCGAGGTCGGGGATGCGACCACGCTCTCGGACTCGACGGTTATGACGCAGATCGCCGAGACGCTACGCAAGTAACACGTTTCTACCGCGACCGAGCCCCCGCCGGAGATCTCCGGCGGGGGCTCGGTCGCGTGGTGCGCTCGCATGCTTCCAAGCGGTCGGTTTATAGCGAGCCGGCTATGCGAGAGTCGTGCACTCTCCGTGCGCTGGGCCGTTATTGATGGGCTCGTAGCGTCACATCACAGGTAGATGTTCCAGAGATCTCGCGGTAGCTTGGCGAAGATCGCGCCGGCAGTCGCCTCGGCCAATCGACTACCCGACCACCCGGTAGCGCAGGGCAACTAACTGCGAGTCAACCAACTTCTCAACGGCAAGTAGCTCGAACCGATGCGCATGATCGGCCGGGAAGACACGCAAACCGTTACCCAGCGATCCAGGGCCGATGAGCAGATGGATTTCATCGACCAGCTCGGCGTTCAACAATGCGTGCCAGAGCGTGAAACTACCGAAGATCAGAACCGTTCCGGCACCGGTTGCTCGTAGTTCGGCGACCGCCGACACTGCCTCGGCGCGACCGATCACCTGCGTGCTGTCCTCCCACGGTGCGGCGTCGGCAGGCGCAAGATGGTCGGAGACGACAAGTTTAGGCAACCGATCATAGAGCGCGGCGATCTCCCGTTCCTCCGGCGGAGCCGCCGCGTCAATCGCTACCGAGGGCCAATACTTCCGCGCGCCACCGAAAGTTCGCGCGCCGAATAGTAAGGTGCTCGCCTGGCGCATACGTTCGAGGTTGTACCGATCAAACCCGAAATCGAGTGGCATTTCAAAAACATTTCCGTCATTCCCGGCCGCAAATCCATCCACCGTTGATGCGGCCACCACGATGAGTTGTCCCATCGGTCTTCTCCATTCCTGGGCACCGCGGGGCTTTCCAATTGGCCGTCATGCAACAGGCGGGACCGCGATACTGCGCTCATATAGTCCGGTTGGGTACGCGACAGCCTAGCAAGGCCCAAGTGGAGAAAACACCCATATACGAATGCTCGTCCTAGAACGGCGCGCGTCACGATGCACACGCAACAACTCGCGGCACAGTAGATTTATCCCATGAGCGATTCACCGAGCATCCTGCTACTCAATGGGCCGAACCTGAACCTACTGGGAACCCGTGAACCGGACATCTACGGGGCCAGCACCCTACGTGACGTGGAACATTTGGTCACTGAAACGGCCGCGGCGGCTGACTACGGTGTGAACGCGTTGCAGTCCAATCATGAAGGCGTGCTGATTGACGCCATCCATGAGGCCCGGAACACTTCCCGCGGCATCATTATTAACCCCGGTGCTTACACGCACACGTCCCTGGCAATTGCCGATGCGTTAGCGGCGGTAAATTTGCCGGTGATCGAGGTGCACATCTCCAACGTGCATCGCCGCGAATCGGTGCGCCACCATTCCTTCGTCTCCCCAGTGGCCTCGAGCATCATCATCGGTGCCGGCGTCAATGGGTACCGGCTAGCCACGCTCCAATTGATCGACCTGCTCAGCGAGGCCTCACCACGCGCTTAGTCGCTAATGCACCCACCGGTGTTGATAGCGCGTGTGCGTTGCGCGCCCGCGTCCAGAGCCTCCTCGAGCTCCTCTAGGCTCAAGGCGAAGCCAGTCTCAGCGTCGTTGCGCGACTTGGCGAAAATCATTCCGACGGCCTGTCCCTGTTCGTTGACTAGGGGGCCACCGGAATTTCCCTGCTGAATTTCGGCGGTTAGCTGGTAGATCGAAATTGCGCGCGGATTCTCACCGTAAATATCGGCCAGACTTACCTTCGCCTGCGAGGCTACGACCGCTCCACCCATCTGGAATGGACCACCGGCGGGGTGGCCGAGGAAGGCCGCAGAATCGCCGCGCTCTAAGTCTTCTTGAGCGATAGGTAGCGCCGGGGCTTCAAGTCCCTCGACACGGAGCAAGGCAATATCGGTTTCCGGATCGAAGTACACCACGTAACCGCGGTGGATACGACGATCTTCGGTTTCTACCGTCGCGCTGCTCAGGCCCGCCACGACGTGGGCATTGGTCATCACCAACTGGTTCCCCACCACGAACCCAGAACCGGTTTGATTGACACCGCACTGAATCGCAGTACCGGAAATCTTCGTTGAGGAGTCTTTAGCCGCCAATTGCGCGTCGGTGGCTTTCCACTGTCCTTCCGGGACCGGCTGTACCGGAGGGGCGAAGGGTTCGAGAATAGTGGGAATGGTCTCGGCCAAGACCGCCGAACGAGCGTTGGAGATCGCGCGATTCACGGCATCCGGGGTGGCCTTGCGAATCATATCGATCATCCGTGAGTCGCCGATCTCTGCTGAGAGTCGAGGCATACCCATGCTGGAGACCGAGAAGGCTAGTGCACCGATCACGGTGGCGGTAATAAGCACGGAGATAATTCCACCGGCCAGCCCGTCCACAGCCCGCAAGATGTCGAAGTTGAGCCAGCGCCGGATGGCCGTTGCGATGACGCGGCCGAACCACTGCCCCAGCAGAATCAATACCGCGGCCGTTCCGATCATTAATCCGACACGCCACCACGGATTCTCGGCGAAAGTCGAAACAATCGGGATGGCGAAAAAAGCCGCCACACCACCGGCGATCAGGCCCAGCATATCTCCGAGGGTGCGAATGAAACCACGGCGAACACCCGCAATGAAAAACCCAAGCAGTACGACAAAGATGACGGCGTCCAGCCAGCTAAAAACTACGGGCACCCAAACTCCATCTCGATTGATATGCTTCCTAAAATCCACGGTACAGTGACAGGCTGACGGAATACTGAGTCACGCGGAGCAATCCCGTGGTTTTTGAGTGATTCGCAACATTTGCCTAGAAAAACCGTGTGGAAACTGTCACATTGTTACTTGATACGGCACAATGAAGTGAGCGCTTACTACATGTTGACAGGAGATTTAATTGGATATCGAGGTTCTGCGCCGTGCACCGCTCTTCGCGTCGCTGGGTGATGAAGTTTTTGCCACGCTGACCGAAGAACTGACCGAGGTTGACCTTTCCCGCGGCGCCTCTGTGTTCCGCGAGGGTGACCAGGGCGACCGTCTCTATTTCATCGTCTCCGGCAAGATCAAGCTGGGCCGCACCTCCGCCGATGGTCGCGAGAACTTGATCGCCGTCCTCGGCCCAGGTGAGCTCTTCGGCGAAATGGCTCTGTTTGACCCACACCCGCGCAACGCTACGGCCACCGCCGTATCGGAGACTCGTTTGGCTGGTCTGAGCCACGAGAACATGCGCAAGGCCATCGTTAACTCCCCAGAGGTTTCGATCCAGCTCTTGCAGGCACTGGCAGCCCGCCTGCGCCGCACCAACGAGTCGCTGGCCGATCTGGTCTTCTCCGACGTTCCCGGTCGTGTGGCCAAGGCACTGTTGGACTTGGCAGACCGCTTCGGACGCCCGGCGACCGATGGCATCTTGGTTGCTCACGAGCTGACTCAGGAAGAACTGGCTCAGCTTGTTGGCGCTTCCCGCGAAACCGTGAACAAGGCGCTGGCCGAGTTCGTGCAGCGCGGCTGGCTCCGACTGGAAGCCCGCGCCGTGGTCATCCTCGACATCCAGCGTCTGCGCCAGCGCTCGCGCTAGATAGCGGCACTTCACTGTCAAAGAAGGGAGCTACGGGCCATAGGCCCGTAGCTCCCTTCTTTTCATGTCGTCATGCCTTTAGATTGGCCTGAGCGACTCGCTGTTCGAGGACAGCGTCAGATCTAGAAGATACTTCCCCTCACGAACGACCAGACCCGGATGATTCAGGTCCAGGGCTCGAACACGGGATAGATAGGCGATAACACCGTTAGCGGTGGCCATCTTCTCCAGCATGATCTCTACTGCCGGATTGCTGATCTGGCTTAGATTCAGTCCCTTGGTGTCTTCCTGATTAACCTCGTCACCCAGGGTGGACTGTGTGCGCTGCGCCAGGACCTCCTGGGCATTGCACCAGCGCGCCCAACGACCCTTGGCGCGCAATAGGCTCGGTTCCTGGCGCAACGGGACGGTGGCCGCAAAATACCAGGTGTCAAAACGCCGAATAGCAAAGTTCGGGCTCAACCAGTGACCAATGGGACGTAGCAAATCGGTACGCAAACCGAGTCCACGCCGGGCCAGAAAATCGTCAAAGGTCAGGTCCTGCACCGCGATCGCTTCGCGGGACTCCATCCATTCTTCCGGGTCAGTCATTTCGATGACACTCTGGTCATCGGTGCCGGCAAGTAAGACCCCGGTCTCCTCGAAGAGTTCACGGATTGCACAGACAAGGTGGGCTCGAACCACCTGCTGATCCAACACGCGGAGGCGTTTGGACCACTGTGAGAGGGTCGGACCGAACCAGGTGTAGTCCGCCGATTGATCGCTGGCCTCGAAGCTTCCTCCGGGAAAAGCCACCGACCCTAATGGTGAAGCGCCTGGGCGATAGCCGAGGTAGGTCTCCACGCCAGTGGTTCCGTCGCGGACTAACGCAACCGAGGAAGCGCGGCGGACCGCACGCGGCGTCCGATCTCCGAAGGCAAACCAATTCTCCGCCGCGGCCATCTGCTGCGGCGGCAATTCGAAGTACCGTCTAGTGAGCCCAGCGCGCGGGCTACGAATCGTACCCCGCGCGCCAGACGGACCAAAAGCTCTACGCAAACTCGACGATGACCTCAACCTCGACGGCAGCGTCCAAAGGCAACACCGACACTCCGACGGCGGAGCGCGAGTGCTGACCGGCTTCCCCGAAAAGTTCACCGAAGAATTCGGAGGCACCGTTAATTACGCCCGGCTGCCCGGTGAAGCTCGGGTCCGATGAAACGAACCCGACGACTTTCACGATGCGCTGAACGCGATCGAGATCGCCGATTTCGGCCTTAATCGCGGCCAAAGCATTTAGGGCGCAGGTGCGTGCCTGGGCCTTGGCGTCTTCCGCCGTCACCTCGGCACCGACCTTTCCAACGGCTGGGAGTTCACCATTAATCAGCGGAAGCTGACCTGAAGTGTAGACGTAGTTCCCGGTCACAATGGCCGGCTGGTAAGCAGCGACCGGTTTGGCGACCGGAGGAAGGCTTAAACCAAGCTCCGCTAGACGGCCTTCGATCCGCGAAGAAGTGGCTTCTTGCATGGTGTTTCTCCTTAAGTAGTGTTAGTCCTTGGGGCGCTTAAAGAAGGCGAGCAGGGCACCGGATTCGGCCTTGGTAATAACCGAAACAAGCTCCCATCCGTCCTCTCCAAAGTTGTTCAGCGCTAGGCCTTCATTGTGCAGTGGCAGGGGTGCAACTCTGTATTCCCAGTTAGTCATAACCGATACGTTATCGCGTCCTTGTAAACTGGTGGGTATGGCAGCCAAGAAGTCACCCTTTTTTGATACCGCCACCACCATGGGGAAAGTCGTTGCGTTCTTTGGAATCAGCGCCCTATGTGGTGTGCTCGCCGCCGGCATGCTTGTGCCCGTGGCAGCGATCGCGAAAACCGGTTTGACCACCGGTTCGAACATTTTTTCGGCGCTCCCGTCGGACTTTGAGAAACTTCCTATCTCTCAGCCCTCCGAGGTGCTGGATCGAAACGGTAAGGTCATCGCTACCTTCTACGACCAGAACCGCGAACCGGTCAAGCTCAAAGATATTTCGCCCTACATGCGCAAGGCAATTGTGTCGGTGGAAGACGAACGTTTCTATGAGCACAATGGCATCGACCCGCGCGGTATCGCACGTGCCGTGGTCAGTAACCTAACTTCATCTTCGCGCCAAGGTGCATCGACCCTGACCCAGCAATATGTCAATAACTTGCTGATCAACAACGCAGTCATTAAGGGCGTCGATCCAACCACCATCTCCGGTAGCAAGGACTATCCGGAGAAGATCCGCGAGCTGAAGTACGCTGTAGCAATCGAGAAGGAGATGTCTAAGGACGAGATCCTCGAAGGCTACTTGAACCTAGTGTTGTTTTCCGGTCGTGAATATGGCGTGCAGGCTGCCGCTCAGCGCTTTTTCTCGGTCGATGCTAAAGATCTAAACCTACAACAGTCGGCCATGTTGGCTGGCATGGTGCAGATCCCGACCGTGTACAACCCGATCACCAATCCGGAGCGCGCGCTGGATCGCCGTAACAAGGTGCTGACAAACATGTACCGCGCAGGCGCGATCGATAAGAAGGAATACGACAAAGCCGTCAAGTCGGATCTCGGAACGAAGCCGAGCCGTTCGAAGTCCGGATGTATGGCCGCCGAGGCGAATGCCTACTTCTGCGACTACGTGTCCGCTTTGATTTTGCAGGACAAGGAATACGGTAAGACTCTCGAGGATCGCCGTAACCTGCTTTACCGTGGTGGTCTGCAAATCAAGACCACCTTGGATGCCGACCTGAACAAGAAGGCTCACAAGGACGCAAAGAAGGCCATCGACCCGACTGCTAAGTCCAACGACGATGTGTACTCATCCATCGTCTCGGTGGAGCCGGGCACCGGCAATATTCTCGCCATGGCGCAGAACACCACCTATGATCCGGAGTCTAAGCGTGGAAACACCACCTTCAACCTCAATGTTGAGTCTTCCAAGGGTGGTGCCGGCGGTTTCCAGGGTGGTTCTACCATGAAGCCCTACACGACGCTTGCGTGGCTAAAGGAAGGCCACAGCATGTACGACAAAATCAATGCTAAGAGCCAAACATTCATGCCCGGTTACAAGTTCAAGGCGTCCTGCCTGCCGGGCGGAACCGCAACCGTTGGCGGCAAATGGCAGCCGAAGAACGCCTCGGCTGGTTTCTACAAGACAATGCCGGTGAACACGGGGCTTTACTGGTCGATCAACTCCGCCACGGTGCAGGAAGCCACCAAGCTGGACCTGTGCAATATCTCCGGCTACACCGAGGCAGTGGGCCTGCGTGATGAAAAGGGTAAGCAGAACGAGGACGGTACCTACACGCCGACTCCGATCAGCCCTGCCAATCCGTCCTTCATCATTGGCTCGGCCAGCATTACCCCGCTGCGCCAGTCGGCCGCCTTTGCTGCCTTCGCCAATAAGGGTGAGTACTGCGAACCGCGCGCTCTAACCTCGGTCAAGGACTCTAAAGGCAACTCCTACAAGATCAAGAAGGAGACCTGCTCGCAGGCAATCGAAGAGCAGTACGTTGCCGACCTGAACGGCACGCTACAGAAGATTGCTAAGCAGCGCGTGTCCAAGGGTCGCGTCCCGGGCCCCATCGCGGGTAAGACCGGTACCAATAACGGTGCGACTTCGACCTGGTTCGTGGGTTACAGCACAGGTATTTCCACGGCCGCTTGGGTGGGTCGTCTGAAGGGTCAGAACGAGACCGAAGAGAATGCGATGCACGGCAAGATGATCAACGACGAGCGTGCTCCCCGTATGGTTGATTCCTCGACCTACGCCGCACCGCTGTGGGTGGACTTCATGGAAGAGGCCGTGGGTCAGTTCGAGCAGAAGTCCTTCGGTAGCGCCCGTTCGGCCCCGAAGCCAAAGCCCGCTCCGAAGAGCGATGACGATGACGAGAAGTCGTCGTCGAGCGACAGCAAGAAGGAATCCTCGGACGAGAAGAAGGAATCCTCGAAGTCCGAGAGCAAGAGCGAGAAAAAGCCTTCGAACTCGGAGACTAAGAGCGAGAAGAAGAAGTCCGCGAGCGCCGGAAACAATGGCAATCAGGACTCCTCCGGCAGCAATGGCTGGCAGGCGAATCACAATAACTCGGGTGGCGCCCAAGGTTCTCAACGAGAATCTGACGGCTAACCCGCTTGCTTGAAGGCCGCGCCCGATATTTCTCTCGGGCGCGGCCTTTGGCATAGATTGGCAATGGCACCCGGCTTAGGGTGACGGCTCTTGAAAGGACAATGACGGTACAGTCATGGCAGCACACGCGAACTTCCTCAACACGTTGCGCGAAGCTACCGGCAAGGGATTGCTCGTGGCCTCGGGCGCAGCCGCAGTCGGCGGAGCGCTCTTTGGATACGGCATGCACGAAGCATCGCGCTTCGAACTACGTCGCGAGACCCTGCCGATCCTCCCCCGTGGCAGTGCCGATCTTCGGATCCTGCACCTTTCAGACATCCACATGGTGCCCGGTCAGCAGCTGAAACACGACTGGCTACAATCGCTGGCGGCCGAAGAACCAGATCTGGTGATCAACACCGGCGATAACCTCAGCCACCATGACGGTGTTTCCGCCCTGCTCGATGCCCTCAAACCCTTGATGCAGTTCCCCGGACTGTTCGTTCCGGGATCGAATTGCTACTTCGCTCCCAAACTCAAGAACCCGCTTCGGTACCTTGCCCGGTCCACGGGCACCCCGAGTCCTAGCGAACGTGACTCGTTGGATTTCGCGCGAATGCACCGCGCATTCGGTGCCGCCGGCTGGATCGATATGAGCAACCGCAACTACGCCACCGTCTTCCACGGCATGCGACTGGAATTTTCCGGGGTCGACGACCCGCACATCGGCCGCGACCACTTCGCGGGGTGGCCTGCCGGGTCTTCGACAAGCCACGAAGCCCCACATGTGCGGATCGCCCTGACCCACGCCCCGTACCAGCGAGTGCTTGATGAGTTCACCGAGTCGGGCGCCCACATCATCTTCGCCGGGCACACACACGGCGGCCAGGTCTGCATTCCCGGCTATGGGGCGCTGGTTTCCAATTGTGACCTGCCCACCTGGCGTGCCCGAGGACTGACGTATTGGGAATACGCCGGACGGGAAGTCCCACTGGAGGTTTCCGCGGGAATCGGCACCTCCCGCTTTGCACCGGTTCGCATTGCCTGTCGCCCAGAGGCGGCGCTGCTGACGCTGACCGCGCGTAGCTGAGGACCAGCAACCCTATTTGTCGATTGAACTTTCTCAACTACTCCGGATAATCTAGTTGTCGATCAAAGAAATCGGTATCGACAAGGGGTTGTATTGTGCCGCGGGTAGAAACGACAAGAACTAGCACCCCGGCAACGCTCCGCGTTACATTGCGGCGTCTGGCCCCCTTCGTCAAGCCAGTACTCCCCCGGCTCTTCGGTGGTTTCCTCTGCGCACTAGGTGCCGGTATCGTCGCGTTGGTCATTCCTCAGGTCTTGTCCTGGTTGGTCAACGAGGTGCTCCAGGTCGGTGGGGCAAGCCAGCAGGTCTGGATCGCCGTGGCTATCGTCGCGGGCTTGGGATTGCTCGAAGCCTTCTTCATTTACATGCGTCGGCAGTTCGTGCTCAACCCGGCCGCTCGAGTAGAAACGACCCTCCGTACGCGTTTCTACGAGCACCTGCAGCGCCTACCGGTCGCCTTCCACGAACGCTGGGGCTCAGGGCAGCTGCTCTCCCGCTCCATGTCGGATCTTTCGCTGCTTAGGCGCTGGTTGGCCTTTGGCGCGATCATGCTCATCGTGGAAACCGTCACCGTGATCACCGGCCTGACCCTCATGTTCTTCCACTCCTGGCAGTTGGGCTTGCTGTACTTGCTGGGCGCGATCCCCATCACCGTCAAGGCGTTCCGTTTCCGTAATGACTACCGGGCGGCGAGTCGCCTGAGCCAGGATCAGGCCGGTGACCTAGCGACCGCCGTGGAAGAATCCGTGCATGGGATCCGCGTGATCAAGGCCTTCGGCCGTGGTCGTCATTTGTATGAAGGGTTCAGTTCGCAGGCCCAAACTCTCCGCGAAACCGAACTGACAAAGGCCAAAACCCTGGCCGGCTTCTTGGGCATGGTTGTCACCGTGCCACAGGTCGTCCTCGGCATCGGTCTGGTTCTGGGACTATGGCTATGTGCCCGAGACGAAATTTCCGTGGGCTCACTCGTGGCCTTCTTTGCCACCGCGGCCGTTTTGGCGCGTCCGGTGGAAGGCATGGGCATGCTGCTGGGCATGACGCTCACCACGAAGACTGCGCTGGACCGCCACTTTGAGGTGATGGACGCGCACAATGACATCACCTCCCCAGAGAATCCGCGCACGCCGGAGAAGCTCGAGGGTCGCGTTAGATTCGAGCATGTGCGCTTTGGCTACCCGGACCAAGCGGGTCGAGCCCGCCCCGTTCTGCAGGACGTCGACTTTTCGATCCGTCCGGGCGAGACCATGGCTCTGGTCGGGATCACCGGTTCGGGCAAGACTACCTTACTGAATCTGGTGCCGCGGCTTCACGATGTCAGCGCCGGCAGCGTACTGATCGACGGGCTTGATGTCCGCGAATGGGATCTCGATGCGCTTCGCACACACATCGCGGTGGCCTTCGAGGACACCACGCTCTTCTCCTCGTCCATCCGCGAGAACGTGCTCATGGGTGTCGAGGACGGGCTAGATGAGACCGCAGCCCAGCAACGCCTCGACGAGGCCTTGGACGTCGCCCAGGCGGGTTTCGCCCGTGAGTTGCCCGAGGGAGTGGACTCCGTCATTGGCGAAGAAGGACTCTCACTCTCCGGCGGCCAACGGCAACGCATCGCTCTGGCCCGCGCCATCGCCGCCAAGCCGCGCGTCCTTGTGATGGATGATCCGCTCTCGGCCCTTGATGTGCGGACCGAGGAAGCGGTCAGTGCACGGCTGCGTGAGGTCCTCGAGGGCACCACCACGCTCGTGGTTGCCCACCGCCCCTCCACCGTGATGCTCGCCGACCGGGTGGCAGTTCTGCGTGACGGGCGAATCGATGCGGTCGGTAGCCATACGCATCTGATGAGCACCAACGAACATTACCGCTACGTGATCGCCAGCCTGGACGAAAACGATTCGAGCATGGAAGTGAAGGTCTGAGCAGATGCAACACACCGGAGTTTCCAACGAAGATGCCATCACGCTCAGCCGCGAACAGCGTAAAAGCGTGCGTCGCCGCTCCTTCCATTTGCTCGGGAAGCTCGCGGCACCACAGAAGCGGCTGCTGACGCTCACGGTCGCGCTGGTCTTGCTTTCCAACGCCGCACGCGTGGCGCTACCGATGCTCATCGCCTACGCCATCGACCACGCCCTCCCCGCCCTACGCCAAGGCGACTTTGCGGCACTTGGTATAGCCGGCGGGGCTTACATCCTCTGCGCCATCCTCGGTGGCGTGCTGCTGGGTTGGTACATCAACAGTGCGGCGAAGATGTCGCAGGCGATGCTCCTAGATCTACGGTTGCGCGTCTTTAGGCATACCCAGCGGCTGAGCCTGGAGTTTCACGAGAACTACACCTCGGGACGCATCATTTCGCGGCAGACCTCCGATGTGGAGACGCTACGCGAACTGCTCGATCAGGGTGTCTCCGAACTGGCTTCCTCCTGCGTGTTCATCCTCTTTACGCTAGCCTCGATCTTCATTCTCGATTGGCGCAGCGGGCTGGTTATTTGCGTGGCCGCGATCCCCTTGGTGCTGCTTTTCCGCTGGTACCAGAAGAACTCCGAAGTGCTCTACCGTGAATCGCGTGTGGTCTCGGCGAGGGTGATCTCCACCTTCGTGGAAACCATGACCGGGATCCGCGCGGTGAAGGCCTTCCGCCGGGAGAAGAGCAACGACGAAAAATACACGACCATCGCCGAGGCCTATCGCGAAAACTCGGTGCGTTCCTTCAACCTCTTCGGCATCCTGCAACCGGGGTTGATGCTGATCGGTAACCTAGCGGTGGCCTCGGTGCTCGCCTACGGCGGATTCCGGATCCTCGAGGGCAGCATGGCCGTGGGTGTGCTCGTGGCCTTGTTGCTAGCCTCAAAGCGCGTCTTCCAGCCCGTGGAAGGCATCGCCATGTTCTACTCCTCGCTCCAGTCGGCAACGGCCGCGTTGGAGAAGGTTTCCGGTCTGTTGGAAGAGGAACCGACGGTGGTTGAGCCGGAGCATCCCAAGTCCATCGAGACCGTCGCCGGCCACCTCGAATTCAAGGACGCCGTGTTTGGCTACGGTGACGGCCCGGTGATTATGGATCGCTTCAGCCTCGACATCCCGGCCGGGCAGACCGTGGCGGTCGTGGGTCAAACCGGCGCCGGAAAGTCCACGCTGGCGAAGCTGATCGCTCGCTTCTATGACCTACGCTCCGGAACGCTGAGTCTGGACGGGGTGGCGATCGAGCAACTGTCCAATGCCGAGCTTCGCCGCCACGTGGTGATGGTGACACAGGAGGCCTTCCTGTTTTCCGGCTCGGTGGCCGAGAATATTGCGTTGGGGCGCCCCGGGGCGAGCCTAGCCGATATCGAGGCTGCGGCGCGGGCGGTGGGTGCCCATGAGTTCATCGCTGAGCTTCCCGAAGGCTATGACACAGATGTGAATAAACGCGGTGGACGTGTCTCCGCCGGACAACGCCAGCTCATTTCCTTTGCGCGAGCCTTTCTCGCGGATCCGGCCGTACTCATTCTCGACGAGGCCACCAGCTCACTGGATATACCCTCCGAGCGTGCCGTACAGCGCGGTCTGCAAACCCTACTTGGAAACCGTACGGCGCTAATCATCGCCCACCGTCTGTCCACGGTGCAGATTGCCGATCGCGTGCTCGTGGTCCATGACGGGCAAATCGTCGAGGACGGCACCCCTGAGGAATTGATTGGGGCCGAGGGGCGTTTCGCCGCGCTGCACAAAGCCTGGCGCGACTCACTGGTTTAGGAGCCCCGATTTGGATAACAACTTCCCGGACTTCACCCCGGCTCCGAACCAGGGTGGTAACCCGGCACTCTACGAGCTGGAAAACGCGGCGATTGATCCGGAGGGCGTGCTGTGGGAGCGCTTGCGCCGGCTCGCGGACTGGACCGGGAAACGGATTCTGGATTTGGGCTGTGGGAGTGGTTTTTGGCTTGAACGTTACGCCGCGCAGGCCGCGAAAGTCTTTGGCGTAGAACCGGACCCGAGTCTGCTACCGCTAGCTCGGGCGCGTGCCGGGGGCGCGATCGTGCAGGCCGGCTCCGCCGAACATATCCCCCTGCCCGACGCCAGCGTTGATATGGTCCACGCCCGCTTCGCGTACTTCTTCCCCAGCACCTGCAATGACTGCTCCGCCGGGCTCGCGGAAGTGTTACGCGTACTGAAACCCGGCGGAAGTCTCGTAGTCATCGACAACGATCACCACAATGGTGAATTCGCCCAGCTGCTGGCCACAAGCCACTGGGCCACCTCGCAGGGTGAAGAGAGCTACATTCGGGATTGGTGGGCGCAACGCGACGCGCAACGCCACGAGGTGCTCAGTGTTTGGGGCTTCGACTCGGCCGCCGACTGTGAATCCGTCCTGCGTCTGGAATTCCCGGCGGCCGTGGTCGATAACTGGGTGCGGCAGCATCCTGAGCGACGGGAGCTGAGCTACGGATACGTCTTGTACCACCTGCGCCGTCCACGAGCAGACTCCGGGTTTTAGGAATACTCAGGGCAAAACAAAGGTCCCATCCCGTTGGGCACCCATTGGGTGCTCAACGGCATGGGACCTTGTTTAGTGACTGCGACTTAGCGGTCGGAGGCCGGCTGCGGGGTGCGCTCTCGCTCCTCGTCAGCTCGTTGCTCCCAGAAGGTCGCCCCGACGATGTTCAGCGGACGTGGATCGAACTGCGGATCCAGGCCCTTCTTCTTCTGGCGCTCGTAGTCACGTAGCACCTTGAAGGCTGGCTGCTGCAGGATCAGGATGCCGATGATGTTCAACCAGGCCATCAGGCCTACACCGATATCGCCCAAGGTCCAGGCCTCGGTGGCGGTACGGACCGCGCCGAGCGCCACGGCCACCAGGATCAGCATCTGTAGCGCGAGGGTGGACAGGCGACCTAGGCTGGTCTGGATGCCGGGAACCATAAATGTCGCACCCTTGCCCAGCAGGAATCGCAGGTTCGTTTCAGCCATGTAGTAGTAGGCGATGATGGTCGTCAAGCAGAAGAAGATCAGCGAGAGCGCGATGAACGACGCACCAAACCCTGCGAACGTTCCATCAAAACCTGCCTGCACAAAGGTCGGGCCCACGGCAACGTCGGAAGGCAACAGGCCACCTTCGCCCAGAATGCCGCTGTCCTCGGTGCCGCCACGGAAGACTCGGTAAGCGCCGGTGGAGAGGATCAGGAAGCCGGTGGCCGAGCAAACGAAGAGGGTGTCCACGTACACGGCGAAGGCCTGCACCAGACCCTGCTTACCCGGGTGCGATACCTCGGCGGCAGCCGCGGCGTGCGGGCCGGTACCCTGACCGGCTTCGTTGGAGTACACGCCACGCTTCACGCCCCACATGACGGCCAAGCCGAGCACCGAACCGAAGGCTGCGTCCATGCCGAAGGCGCTGGCGAAAACCATCTTGATAACACCGGGCAGTGCCTCGGCGTTAGCGAAGACCACGATCAGGGCCAGCAGGATGTAGGCCACGGCCATGAACGGCACCACGAAGGTAGCGAAACCGGCGATGCGCTTTACGCCACCGATGATCACGAAGGCCAGCACGATCACGGCGCCAACGGCGACAACCCACGGGTTGACGGCCCAGGCGCCTTCGATGGCCACGGCCATCGAGTTGGACTGCACGCCCGGAAGCATCAGGCCGCAGGCCAGCACGGTCACGGCGGCGAAGATGTAGGCATACACGTTGAAGAAGGCCTTGCCGCGGGTGTGTGCCAGCGCCTGCTTCAGGTAGTAGGCCGGGCCACCGCGGTATTCGCCGGTGAGCTGGTCGCGGGACTTGTAGACCTGACCCAGCGCGGATTCGACGAAGGAGGTCGAGGCGCCCAAGAAGGCCACGGTCCACATCCAGAACAAGGCGCCCGGACCGCCGAAGGCGATGGCGGTAGCCACGCCGGCGATGTTACCGGTACCCACACGGCCGGAGAGCGACAGGGCCAAGGCCTGGAAGGAAGAGACGCCGGATGATGAACGCTCGCCGCGGAAGAGCAGGCGGATCATTTCCTTGAAGTGACGTACCTGCAGGAACCGGGAACGGATCGAGAAGTACACCCCCGTTGCCAAACAGAGATACACCAGAGCATCGCTCCAGATCACCCCATTGATTTCGTCTAGAACTGCTTGCACGTTGGTCCTTCCTTAGTGCTGCCAGTTCGCCGGATCCGGCCCCTGACAGTGCGTTCGCGAGTGTTGTGTGATGAACAGCACATAAGTGTAGCGTGAAACGAGTGCGTATCCTATTCGGGCCGCTGACATGACAAAACGCCCGCGCACTCGGCGGGTAATCCACTAAGTGCACGGGCGTTTTCACGATTGCTACGAGGCGCTAAAGCTACGTCCCGTCAGACGCTCGTAAGCCTCGATGTACCGGGCGCGTGTTTTCGCCACGATGTCTTCCGGCAGCTGCGGCGGCTGCTCGCCGGAGTTCTTGTCCCAGCCCGATGCCTCGCTAGAGAGCCAGTCGCGCACGAACTGCTTGTCGAAGCTGGCCTGCGGCTGGCCTGGGGCGTAGCTGGCGGCATCCCAGAAGCGCGAAGAGTCCGGGGTCAGCACCTCGTCGCCTAGGGTCAAGGTTCCGGTGGCAGGATCGGCGCCAAATTCGACCTTGGTGTCGGCCAGAATTATGCCACGCTCGCGGGCGATGCGTTCGGCCTGCGAATACAGGGCCACGGTCTGCTCACGCAGCTGCTCTGCCACCTCGGCACCGACCTTCTCGACGGTCTGAGCGTACGAGATATTCTCATCATGCTCCCCCACCTCGGCCTTCGCCGAGGGAGTGAACAAGGCCGGTTCGAGACGCGAGCCATCCACCAGGCCTTCGGGCAACGGCAATTCGCAGACGGCGCGGGACTGCTTGTACTCTGCCAAGCCGGAGCCGGTCAGGTACCCGCGCGCAATGCATTCGATCGGATACATATCCAGCTTCTTACAAACCATGGCCCGGCCGGCCACGGCTGCTGGAACGTCGGTGGAGATCACGTGATTCGGGAACTGTTCGAGCTGCTCAAACCACCACAGGCTCAGCTGAGTCAGTACCTTGCCCTTGTCCGGGATTTCGCTGGTCAAGACATAGTCATAGGCGCTGATGCGGTCCGAGGCGACCACCAGCACACGATCGGTCTGCTCGAAGCTGCTACCTGCCGGAATATACAGGTCACGCACCTTGCCGGAGTAGAAGTGATCCCAGCCCTCGAGGACGGGCACGTCGGTCTGATATCCGCTCATTTACTGACCTTCCGTTGCGAGGCTAATTTCACCGTTGGCGGCCTTCAGGGCAATATCGCTACGCGACTGCGCCCCGGGCCAGGAAATTTCCGCGACACCGGCGTAGGCCTTTTCGCGTGCTGCGGCGAGATCGTCGCCGAGACCGACAACTGCCAAGACGCGGCCCCCGGCGACCGTAATGTCGCCTTCCTCGTTGATGCTGGTACCAGCGTGCATCACGTGTACGCCATCGAGTGCGTTGGCCGCCTCCAGGCCGGCGATCGCCGAGCCCTTCACCGGGGTATCCGGGTAGTTTTCGGCGGCAATCACCACATCCACGGCGGTCTGTGACGACCAGCGGAGCTGCTCGGCGTCATCCAGCTGACCCTTCGCGGCGGCCAGCAAAACCCCACCCAGCGGGGTCTTCAAGCGAGCGAGTACGGCCTGGGTTTCCGGATCGCCGAAGCGTGCGTTGAATTCGATCACGCGGATGCCTCGGCGGGTGACGGCCAGACCGCAGTACAGCACGCCGGTAAAGGGGGTGCCGCGGCGTTCCATTTCGCGCAGGGTCGGGTAGGCCACGCGCTCCATCACTTCATCCACGAAACCGTCCGGGAGCCATTCCAGCGGGCTGTAGGCACCCATGCCACCGGTGTTGGGGCCCTGGTCATTGTCGAAGATGCGCTTAAAGTCTTGGGCCGGGGCCAGTGGTACGGCATGTTTGCCATCGCAGATCACGAAAAGAGATACCTCGGGGCCGTCGAGGAACTCCTCGATGACGACACTGCCGCCGAGGGCGAAGCAGGCTTCTGCGTGCTCGAGGGCAGCGGCGCGATCTTCGGTGACGACAACGCCCTTGCCTGCGGCCAGTCCGTCGTCCTTCACCACATAGGGTGCGCCAAAGCTGTCCAGGGCGGCTGCGGCCTCGTCCGCGTTGACCGCGACCTTAGCCATCGCGGTGGGAACCTGAGCTTCGGCCATCACGTCCTTGGCGAACGCCTTGGAGGCTTCAAGCTGCGCGGCGGCACGGGTAGGTCCAAAGACCGGAATGTTCGCTTCCAGCAGCGCATCGGCCACACCGGCTGCCAAGGGTGCCTCGGGACCGATGACCACAAGATCGCTGTCCAGCTCACGAGCCAGCGCGAGCACGGCCTCGGGATTCTGCGCGTCGAGCGCGTGAACCGTTACATCTTGCGCGATACCGGCGTTTCCGGGGGCACAATGAACCTGTTCAACATAGGGATCTGCACTAAGTGCGCGGACAATTGCATGTTCACGGCCGCCTGGGCCAATAACCAGTACCTTCACAGGCCCCAAGTTTACCGGAGGGCCGGGCTACGACCATCGTCGATGACCCACCGCTCCACGGCTGGATAGACTGCACCCTATGTCCGAAGAAATAACGCTCGCCGACTGCCAGGAACTCGTGCGTGTCACCCGCAACGGCCACGTGGAATCACGACATCTGGGGATCGCGGTGGTCCTCGCCCCCGACGGTACGACACGGTTCGCCCTAGGCAATCCCGACGCATGGATCTTTCCGCGTTCCGCGCTCAAACCCTTCCAGGCGCTCGGGTCGCTGAGCAGTGGCGCCGAGCTCACCGCCGAGCAGCTCGCGATCGCCTGCGCCAGCCACAGCGGCACTGACGCTCATCAGGCGCTGGCCGCGCAGATTCTCGATGCGGTCGGGCTGTCCCCAGCGGCATTGGGGTGCCCGGCGGCCTGGCCGGCGGATTCGGCCACGCGCAGTGCGCTCACCGCAAGCGGTGGTGGGCCCAGCTCGCTGGCCTTCAATTGTTCGGGGAAGCACGCCGCCTTCTTGGCCGCGGCGGTTGCCCTTGATGAATCCACCTCAAACTATTTAGATCCCGAACATCCCGTCCAGCGGGCCGCATTGGCAGCGATCAAACGCTGGTGCGGGCCGCTGGGTGCCATCGGCGTCGACGGTTGCGGGGCGCCGGCTCCTATGCTGCAACTGATCTCGCTGGCCCGCGGCTTCAGCGCCTTGGCCGCGGATGAGGATCCCCAACTGGAGGCGGTGCGCGAAGCAATGCTGAGCCATCCGTGGGCAGTTCAGGGCGAGCACCGGGCCAACAGCGTGGTGATGCGTGAGACCGGGGTTCTGGCCAAACTCGGCGCCGAAGGTGTGCTGGCGATGGCGGCCCCCGATGGCACCAGTGTGGCACTGAAAATGCTGGACGGCTCGCAGCGCGGCACCGACGAGCTCGCGCTGTCGCTGCTCGTCCGGGCCGGCGCCCTGGAGCCCGCTTCCCTCGAGCGACTGCGGCCGCTGTTGCGTCCGGAGGCCAAGACTGCAGGAGCGCGGGCCGCCGGGCTGGAAATCGCAACGGTGAATTTCTAAACCGTTCGACTCATTAACCTCGAAGCTCGAGGGGTACGCCACTGATGTGGTGTGCCCCTCGAGCTTCGAGGTTTAGGTGCAGCCTAGTGCTTGGTGCGGCGACGCGTGATCAGGCTTACTGCTCCGCCGAGCATGAGCAACCCTGCGCCGACGGCTAGTACACCGGTGGCGGTGGAGGTGCCGGTCTCGGCCAGCACATCCTCTTCATCCTTGCTCGGGGCCGGGGCCTTGCTCGAGGAGGAGGGTGCCGGAGTCTCCGACTCGCTCGGTTCCTCGGTCTCGCTTGGCTCGACCGACTCGCTCGGTTCCGGCGAGGCAGAGGGCTCTTCCGATGCGCTTGGCTCGGGCGACTCGGACGGCTCAGGCGACTGGGTGGGTTCCTCGGACTCGGTCGGTTCCGGAGTCTCGGAAGGCTCAGGCGACTGGGTCGGTTCCTCGGACTCGGTTGGTTCCGGGGTTTCCGACGGGGTCGGCTCGGTGCCCGGGTCCTGCTCGACCACCACGGTCACCGTGGTCGGCGCCGACTCCTTGGATCCGTCGGACACCTTGTAGGTGAAGGTCACTTCGCCAGTGAATCCTTCGGCCGGCGTGAACTCGATCTTGTCGCCGTTGATCTCGCCCAAAGTACCTTCAGAGGCGTCCGGTCCCTCGACGACGGAGTAGGTCAAGTCATCACCATCGGGGTCACTGCCTAGCAGCGTGATGGTTTTCGCCGTATCGATCGGCGTCGAGGTCGTGATTTCCTCGGCCACCGGTGCCGCATTGGATTTGAAGCTTCCGGCCGCAATTACCACGGCGGAGTCCCACGCCCGGTCTGAGGTATCGGCAATCGCCAACTTGATGTGGTTGACCTGGCCCTCTTTGACCGGTGCTTCAAATTTCAACACGGTAGTGAACCCATCGAGCTCAACATTGTACTTCGGCTCTCCATCGGGGTTATCTCGATAGAAACCACTATTGACCTCATCATTGATGGTGTTCACGGTCACTGGCTGGGCGCCGTCCGGGGTGGAGATCAATGCGTGGTTGGTTCCGTTGACGAAGAATCCGAAGACATCGTTGTAATCGGTACCGATGTATTCGGTGTACTCCTCAGAACCGAACACGTAACTGAAGGTGACGGTCTGCGCATCGGGCACGAAATCAAACTCGAGTACTGCGGCGTCTCTGGTTGAGTTTGGTTCAACGATGTTATCCAAATCTGCATCGCCGTCGGATCCGACATACACCGAGGTGCCATCATCGTCATTGGGGCCCAGCAAAATGCTTTCATCACCGGAGACGGCACCACTGGTGAGTACCACACCATCATCAATGTCCAAGTCCGAACCAAAACCCTGCGCCGTTCCGGCGCTCATCGGGTCGCCACTGTAGCTAACGTTGCTGATCTCCGTGTTGTCACCAACGAGGGACTCAGCCAGTTGCTGTGCAGTGAGCACCGTGGAGTCGGAGAGATCGGTAACTTTCTGTTCGGCTGCCAGAGCGGCCGGAGCCACAAGGCTCGTCACAGTCAAAGCAGCAGCGCCAAGGCCTGCGCCCAAGGTACGTCGTAACGTCATGAAGTGTCCTTCGCGTGTGATGTTCGCAACGGCGAATGGTGATGATCCGCACTCCAGATTACCTGACCTTGATGTTACCGAACAGAAACCTGCGAAAATTCTCAACGCTAATTTCCGCGCGATTCCGCGCATTTTCACTTCAACGAGTCTTCACTAAACTATCAACCTTGTCGATTAATCGACCTCTGGCAAGGCCGTTGATAAGCAACGTGGCCACCGGCGCCGACCCAGAATAAGGTGGTCTGCGGGGCCCAAAGAACGGCCGTAACATTCCCTCACCTAGTGAGTGCTCTACGGGCTTAGCCCACAGCGCGGACGAACGAAAGGATGCTGATCGCCTATGGCTATCAAACGGCGCATCGATGAAGCGGCAGGTCGCACGGCGCTCCGCGAATGGGTTGATGCAACAGCCGCTGGAGAAAAGCTCCCCCGCGCGCAACTGGCCTCCGCCGTTCGCTTTGCTCTTGAGGAGCTCGCCTCGCGCGCGGAAGGCAACTCCGTCGAGGTGCGCGTCCCACCCTTTGGCGTCACCCAATGCATTGCCGGACCACGACATACCCGTGGCACCCCACCCAATGTGGTCGAACTACCTGCCGATCTCTGGCTGGCCCTTGTCACCGGGCGCACCCACTGGCAAGAAGCCCTCGCCTCAGGGCATTTACATGCCTCCGGTCTTAGGGCAGACTTGGCGGCGCACTTGCCACTGATTGAGTACCCTTAACGGTATGGAGCAAGCCAATAACAGTCCCGCGGCACAGAACGATTCGATCCCCGTTGTGGTGCATCGAGTTCCGCGGTTTTGGCCAGTTATTCTCACCTTTACCGCGTTGGGCGTGGTAGCCGGTGCGATCACTGGTCTCATTGGCCTCCCCTCGAGCGAGTACACCCGCGCTGCTGCGATGGGTTTCTTCGCAATGTTCTTCGGAGGACTGGGCGCCGGAATCGGTGCCGTGGTTTACGTGGTGATTGACTGGCTCGCGGCCCGCAAGGGCAGCAAGGGTCAAGCCGTCGCCATGACCGAAAACACCGACAGCGGGCAACCGGAGAGCTAGGGCAACTTCCGCATGTTCACCGGGCCGCATCCCACCACACAAACGGTCGGCAACGACCAACAATCGTGAAAGAATAATGACATGGCGCGTGGCGATGGAATGCTTAATCATGACCTGCTCCCGGACGAGAAGGGACCGCAGGACGAGTGCGGTGTTTTCGGCGTTTGGGCACCTGGCGAAGAAGTCGCCAAGCTGACCTACTACGGACTGTATGCCTTGCAGCACCGTGGACAGGAATCCGCCGGTATCGCCACGAGCGACGGGGCGCGCATCAATGTCTACAAGGACATGGGGCTGGTCTCTCAGGTCTTTGAAGAGACCACCTTGAACTCCATGAAGGGGCACTTGGCTATTGGCCATTGCCGCTACTCCACCACCGGAGCCAGCCATTGGGCCAACGCCCAGCCCACCTTGGGCCCAACCCCTAATGGCACCGTCGCCCTTGCGCACAACGGCAACCTCACCAATTCCGCGGACTTGGCGGATATGGTGCGCGGCAAGATCGAGGCCGATGGTGGCAAGGTCCGCGGCGAAATCGCGCAGGGCAACACCACCGACACCGCACTGGTCACGAATCTTCTCAACGGTGACCCCGGCCAGACCCTGGAACAGACCGCGCTGGAACTGCTACCTAAGGTCGAGGGCGCATTCTGCTTTGTCTTCATGGACGAAGACACCCTGTACGCCGCGCGCGATCCACACGGCGTTCGCCCACTCGTACTGGGTCGTCTTGACCGCGGCTGGGTAGTTGCCTCCGAGCAGCCGGCGCTGGCCACCGTGGGTGCCTCCTTTATCCGCGAGATCGAACCCGGCGAGCTGATCGCCATCGACTCCAACGGTGTACGTTCCACCCATTTCGCCGAAGCCACCCCGAAGGGCTGCGTCTTCGAGTACGTCTACCTCGCCCGTCCCGACGCCGCCATTGCCGGCCGCTCGGTGTACGAGTCCCGTGTGGAAATGGGCCGAGTACTGGCCCGCGAAAACCAGGCCGAAGCCGACATCGTCATCCCGGTGCCCGAGTCCGGTACGCCTGCGGCCATCGGCTATGCCGAAGAGTCCGGCATCCCCTTCACCCACGGCTTCGTGAAGAACGCCTATGTGGGACGCACGTTCATCCAGCCCAGCCAGACGCTGCGCCAGCTGGGTATCAAACTGAAGCTCAACGCCTTGGAAACGGTGCTCAAGGGCAAGCGCGTGGTGGTCGTGGACGACTCGATCGTCCGTGGCAACACCCAGCGCGCCGTGGTGCGCATGCTGCGTGAGGCCGGCGCCTCCGAAGTACATGTGAAGATCTCCTCACCTCCGGTGAAGTGGCCCTGCTTCTACGGCATCGACTTCGCCACCCGCGCCGAGCTCATCGCCAACGGTGCCGCCGTGGACGAGATCGCCGCCTCCATCGGAGCCGACTCGCTGGCCTACATTTCCGAAGACGGCATGATCGATGCCACGCGCCAGCCACGCGAGCGCCTGTGCACCGCCTGCTTCACCGGCGACTACCCCATTGCCCTGCCCGATGACAGCCGCCGCGGCAAGAACCTGTTGGAGAAGGCGAACCAGCCAGGCTGTGAGCCGGGCCCTGATGCCGACCTGCAGTCCGTGCTCTAACCCACGAAACGAAAAGGACCGAAAGATCCATGAGCGAAACCCCAGCGCAGCCAACCTCCATCACCTACGCCGGAGCCGGCGTGGACGCCGAGGCCGGCGATCGCGCCGTTGAGCTGATGAAGGACGCCATCAAGGCCACCCATAACTCCTCCGTGATCGGCGGGGTCGGCGGCTTTGCCGGGCTGTTCGACGTTTCCTTCCTTACCGGGTACCGCAAGCCGTACCTGGCCACCTCCACCGACGGTGTGGGCACCAAAGTCGCCATCGCGCAGAAGCTCGATGTGCACCACACCATCGGTCAGGACCTGGTCGGCATGGTCGTGGATGACATTGTCGTCGTGGGTGCCAAGCCGCTGTTCATGACCGACTACATTGCCTGCGGCAAGGTCGTTCCGGAGCGTATCGCCGACATTGTGCGCGGTATCGCCACCGGCTGTGAACTGGCCGGGACCGCACTGGTCGGCGGCGAGACCGCCGAGCACCCAGGGCTGCTCGGGGTCGACGAGTACGATGTGGCCGGTGCCGCCACCGGTGTCATCGAGGCCGACGCCCTGCTGGGCCCGGACCGCGTCAAGGCCGGCGACGTGGTGATCGGCATGGCTTCCTCGGGTATTCACTCCAATGGCTACTCGCTGGTGCGCCGCGTCATCGCTCACGCCGGGTGGGAACTGGAGCGTGAGGTCGCCGAATTCGGCCGTACCCTCGGCGAGGAGTTGCTCGAGCCGACCCGCATCTACACCTCGGCCTGCCTCGAACTGGTCGATTCGCTCAACGCGGGCGACACCTTCGGGGTCCACGGTTTCAGCCACGTCACCGGCGGTGGCTTGGCCGCAAACTTGGCCCGCGTGCTGCCTCAGGGTCTGATGGCCCGCATCGATCGTTCCACGTGGTCGCTGCCGGCGATTTTCGCAACCATCGGCCAGTTGGGCAACGTGCCGCAGGCCGATCTGGAACGCACCCTGAACCTGGGTGTGGGCATGGTGGCTGTGGTCGATCAGGCCGTCGCCGATCGTGCCGTGGAACTGCTCAATGCCGCCGGTATGGGTGCTTGGGTGATGGGCTCGGTTGAAGCGCTCACCGACCAGGCCACCGGAGCCGGCGCCGACTTTGTGCAGGGCGCCAAGGGTGTCGATGGCGGCGCGGTGCTGCTGACTGGCGAATACGCCAAGTAGATACACACCTTTTCTTTGGCTCATGCGATGTGCCGCGCCGTGAGGGCGCGGCACATCGCTCGTTAACCGCCGCGCATCGGCCACAACACGTCGCACGGCCTCGGTTAGGGCCAGCCTCTCTGAGGCCTTCCGCCGGGCGTGATCGCGCGGAAAGTTTCGCTGACCTAGCTCAGTCGGGCCAACGCCGTCTCGAGCGGCTCACGCCAACGCCACGTCGCCTTCTGTTCCCCGCGCACGTGTCCGTTGGTGATCAGCGCGACCGGGAGTCCTCGTTTCACGAAATTCAGCAGGATCTTATAGCCGCTCATCACCGCCAGCGAGGACCCCAAGACGAGCAGGCTGTCGCTGCGCTCTTCGAGGAGGTCAATCTGCCGCTTACGTTCGCTGGGTACGTTCTCCCCGAAGTACACCACATCCGGCTTAAGCGCATAGGAGCCGCAGTTCAGGCAGGGCACCATCACGAACTTGTCCACCAGATACTGCGGCAACTCCACGTCGCCATCGGGGTTCACCGCCGTGGGATCGAGATCGACCTGTTGCAGGTAGCCGATATTGGCCGCTTCGAGCCGCGCATCGAGGGCCGTACGCTCCTCGCTGGCGTGGCAATCGAGACAGCGGACAATCCCAAGGTCCCCATGTACCGAGATCACATGCCGCGACCCGGCCTGCTGATGTAGCCCGTCGACATTCTGGGTGATGATACCGCTAATTTTTCCGTCATCTTCCCAGCGCGCGAGGGTGCGGTGGATGTTATTTGGTTGTGCCGAGTCCATATGCCGCCACCCCACGAACCCGCGGGCCCAATAGCGGTGGCGAGCTTCCGGCCGGTATTTGAACTCTTGATAGGTCATCGGGCGGTGGCGCTGCAGGGAACCGTTGGGACCTCGGTAATCGGGAATTCCCGAATCCGTAGAGACTCCGGCCCCGGTCAATACCAGAACCCTACCGGCCTCGAGTAAGCCCTGCACAGCGGCGGCCGCCCGAATCGGATCGTGCGCTGGGGCTTGTTCGGCGACCACCCGCTGCATGGACCGGATAGCCGACTGATGCGCCATCCGGATCGAGAGTTCCTCTTGGGGGTTCATCCGCAGACCTTTCGCACCGGTTATTTAGGGACGACAAAGACCGCAACGACCCTTGCTGAATTCAGCGTAGTCGTTGCGGCTTGTCGTGAAGGTGAAGGAAGAGCTGAACTTCCGCTAACCCGGTATGGAGACCTTAGTCTTCTTCGGGGTCGCTGGAATACTTCTTGGCCAGCTCATCGTAATCCGAGTACTCCTCGTCATCATACGATGTCTCGGCAGGTTCTACCCCCTGCGCGTGCGGATCGGGCCGCACGCCGAGTTCGCGCTCGAGTGCGGAGAGATCTGTCGCCGGCGAGTAGTACTTAATGTCTCGCGCCTGGCGTTGTGCTTTAGCCTTTTGACGGCCGCGCCCCATGGCGTGACCCCCTCTTTTCAGTAGAGTCGGGAGGTGGTCTACCTAATTGGTAGAGGCCCCCGAATATGTGATCAGTTCTTTCGTAATTAAAGGTTAACACGATTCAGCGACGTCCGCTGAACGCAACACGTGACGTAGCGGCTAGACTTGGTATTAGTCCACTGACTATGTTTTGTATGTGACATAGCTCGCTCGACAACCATGAAGGAGCCGACCCGGTGGCCGAAGAGAACCTGCCAGAGCCCAAGGCGGCGCTGCCGGCGCTCCAGCCCGGGCCGCCCGAACAGGAGCACCCCAATCGTCGCATCGGACAGTGGTTTCTTTTAATCGTCGCGGTGGTAGCTCTCAGTGCCGCTTTGGTCTATGTGATCCTTCAGTTCCTCACCCCCACCGTAGACCCCGGAGCCCTGGAAGTACCCCGCAATGAGCGGCCCGGCCTCGACGGTGTCATTGCCACCGAGATGCCGCCCGAGCAGTTAATCGTCGGGGACTGTCTGCGTGGGTTCACCGGCCCATTAGATCTGCAGACCGTGGTGACCTGTGACAGCTCGCATAACGCTCAACTGATCGGCACCTTCACCTTGGAGCATGAGAGTTTCCCCGGAGCCGACGCGCTGCTCACCGAATCCGAAGACCTGTGCAAGTCGGTGGCCATCGACCCGTCCGCGGGCCTGGATTCCACGTGGACGTACCATTTTTCGCGCCCTTCGCAGAGCACCTGGTCCGAAGGTGACCGCCTCGTCTCCTGTTTCCTGAGCCTGAATTCCGGAACCGTACGCAGTTCGTTGTTGCCGGAGGCGGAGCAGAGCTAACACCCTGCCCCGCCTGAGCGAGTAAGAACCCGCTACGCTTTGGCGACGGTGAGCTGATCGCCGGCCTCGTTGAGGCGTACCTTGACGGTATCGCCGTCCACCACCGTGCCGGAGAGCAGTTCCTTGGCCAACCGGTCCCCGATTTCGCGCTGGACCAGTCGACGCAACGGACGAGCTCCGTAGGCCGGGTCATACCCGGTCAACGCGAGCCATTCGCGGGCCGCATCATCCACGTCCAGCTCCAAGCGACGTTCCGAGAGTCGTTCGGACAGTGCGTTGATCTGCAGCTGCACGATCGATCCCAGCTCCTCTAGGCTCAGCGGGTCAAACATGATGACCTCATCAAGCCGGTTCAGGAACTCTGGCTTGAAGGACGCGTTGACCACGTTCATCACCGCTTCCTTCTTCGTCGCCTCGTCCAAGGCCGGATCCACCAGGAACTGCGAGCCGAGGTTCGAGGTGAGGATCAGGATGGTGTTCCTGAAGTCCACGGTGCGCCCCTGTCCATCGGTCAGGCGCCCATCGTCCAATACCTGCAGCAGGATGTCGAAGACCTCAGGGTGGGCCTTCTCCACCTCGTCCAACAACACCACCGAGTACGGCCGGCGGCGCACAGCCTCGGTCAGCTGTCCGCCTTCTTCGTAGCCGACGTAGCCTGGAGGGGCACCGACCAGTCGCGCCACGGCGTGCTTCTCCGAGTACTCCGACATGTCGATGCGCACCATCGCTCGCGGATCATCGAACAGGAAGTCCGCCAGAGACTTGGCCAGTTCGGTCTTACCCACGCCGGTGGGGCCCAAGAACAGGAAGGAACCGGTGGGTCGGTCCGGATCGGCAATGCCTGCCCGAGAACGCCGCACGGCATCGGCCACGGCGCCAACTGCCTGCTGCTGCCCGATCATCCGCTGTCCGATGACCTGTTCCATCTGCAACAACTTCTGACTCTCCCCTTGAAGCATCCGGCCGGCCGGAATACCGGTCCAGGACGAGATGACTTCGGCGATGTCATCGGCGGTTACCTCGTCGGCGACCATCGCTTCCTCACGGTTTTGATCGGCTTCCGCGGCGGCGGCCTGTTCGAGTTCGCGCTGCAGAGTCGGAATATCCCCGTAGAGCAACCGGGAGGCCTTTTCGAGGTCTCCTTCGCGCTGGTACTTCTCTGCCTGCGAGCGCAGCTCATCGAGCTGTGCCTTGAGGTCACCGACTCGGTTAAGACCTGCCTTTTCCGCTTCCCAGCGGGAATTCAGGGCATCAAGTCGTTCCCTCTTATCGGCCATGTCGCGGCGCAGCGCCTCTAGGCGCTGCATGGAGGACGGGTCGGTTTCATCGCTCAGCGCCAGCTCTTCCATGGTCAGTCGGTCGACCTCGCGGCGCAACTGGTCAATTTCCTCCGGCGCGGAGTCGATTTCCATGCGCAAGCGGCTAGCGGCCTCGTCGACAAGGTCGATGGCCTTATCCGGCAGCTGGCGGCCAGTGATGTACCGGTTGGACAG
The DNA here is from genome assembly GCA_031317595.1 of Glutamicibacter sp. PS. GTDB lineage: Bacteria > Actinomycetota > Actinomycetes > Actinomycetales > Micrococcaceae > Glutamicibacter > Glutamicibacter endophyticus. Next base: position 166,349 of record JANCMB010000001.1, on the reverse strand, counting down.
TGCTGCTGCGGCCACGAGGGCGCTATCGGAGATCGAGACCTTGTGGTGCGCCTCGTAGCGTTCCTTCAGACCACGCAGAATGGCGATGGAGTCATCCACGCTGGGCTCACCGACGTAGACCTGGGCGAAGCGACGCTCGAGGGCCGGGTCTTTTTCAATATTTTCCCGGTACTCATCGAGGGTCGTCGCACCGATCAGACGCAGTTCTCCGCGGGCCAGCATGGGCTTGAGCATATTGCCTGCGTCCATGGCACCTTCGGAGGCTCCGGCGCCGACCACGGTGTGAATCTCGTCGATGAAGGTCACAATCTGTCCGTCGGAGGCTTTGATCTCCTCGAGCACGGCCTTCAGCCGCTCCTCGAACTCGCCGCGATACTTGGCTCCGGCCACCATGGCACCGAGATCAAGTGAGATCAGCGTCTTGCCGCGTAGGGATTCGGGCACATCACCAGCGACCATGCGCTGGGCGAGGCCTTCGACCACCGCGGTTTTACCGACGCCCGGTTCACCGATCAGCACCGGATTGTTCTTCGTGCGGCGCGATAGCACCTGCACCACGCGGCGGATTTCCTTGTCGCGTCCGATGACCGGGTCGAGCTTGCCGCTACGCGCCAGTTCGGTCATGTCGGTGCCGAACTTCTCCAGCGACTGGAAGGTTCCCTCCGGGTCCGGGTTATCGACCTTGCGGTCGCCACGAATGGCCGGAAGAGTTGCCGCCAGTAGTTCGCGGGTGGCGCCCGCCTCGCGCATGGCTTCGCCGGCCTTGGTGACATCGCTGGCCAGGGCCATGAGCAGGTGCTCGGTGGAGACGTAGCTGTCCCCTAGTTCATTGGCGGTTTCCTGAGCGGTGCTGACAACCTGCAGCAGCTGGCGAGAAAACTGTGCTTGCGCGACAGAACTTCCCGAGCCGGCTGGCAGGTTCTTGATGATGGAGCTGGCCTTGACGGAGAGCGAGTCCACGTCGATGCCGGCGCTCTTGAGCAAGGCAACGGCGACCGAGTCACGCTGGTCGAGCAGTGCCTTCAGTAGGTGAGCCGGTTCGATTTGCGGGTTGCCGGCGGTTGAAGCATTCATCCCCGATGCCGACAGGGCCTCTTGGCTCTTGGTGGTGAGTTTGGTGTCCACGCGCATCCTTTCCTTAGTGGGGTGAACCCATAAACTTGAGTCTACTTAACTCAACTCTGCATTTCGTGTCTATATTCCCACGGGACGCAAACTTATTCGCTGCGACACGGCCTGCCTGATCTAGGCCCCATCCCCCACCGGCGAACTATCGAGAATTTCAACCGTTCCGTGTGTGCCATCGATACTGAGCATGTCGCCGGTAGCGATTCTGTGCGTGGCATCCGTAATGCCAATAACCGCCGGAATCCCGTATTCGCGAGCGACTGTGGGCCCATGGGCCATCGGTGAACCGGTTTCGGAAACTAATCCGGCAGCAGTCATGAACAGCGGAGTCCACCCGGGATCGGTAGTTGGCGCGACCAGAATTTCTCCCGGCAGCACGCGGGCCGTTCTGGGGTCGGTGACCACGCGCGCTGGTCCAGTGACACGCCCCGGCGCAGCGGCACGTCCTCGAATCGTTGCTCCGTTCATCTCGGGAGTCGACTCCGGGGTGCTACCGTCGCTCAGCAACACGGCGGGGACCCTAACCCGGCGCATTTCACGCTCATAGGACGCCCGGGCGCTAGCCACCGCTTCCATCTGGGATTCGCCGGCCACGGCACGCCGAGCCTGATCGAGCTCTAGATAGAAAATGTCCTCGGTCGCTTCGAGCACATCACGTTGAACAAGACGTTCTCCCAGTTCCAGCAGATAGTTTCGCCCCTGCTCGATGGACTGCACCCAGGCGAATTTCGGCCACTCACGTAGCCCCGCCAACCGCCGGCTTCGCCGAAGCAACCATTTGGCCGCTGCCCCGCGCAGGGTTCTACCCTGTGCGCGGGCACGGCGCTCGAGTTCATCGATCGTCGACTCAGCAACGGCTGCGGCCCGGGCAAAACGTGCATCAGGCGCCTGGGTCAAGTCCTGCAACTGCAGATAGCCGGTGATGGCAGCGAATACCGGCGCCGGATCCTCACGCCAGCGCGCAATACCAGCATCGACTTCCTGTGCACAGCGGTGCCCGAAACGCGCTAAGAAGTCCTCCAAGCCGATGGCGGGCAATGCGCCTTGACGCCACTGTGACGCTAGGTCCTCGGGCTCACGATCAGCGAAAAGATCTTCATGCGCCCTGACACGTTGCGCCAACTGCCACAATTGAAGATCCATACCGGTGGTGGGATTATGCGGCATGCCGCCCTTGGTCAGGTCCATTTCTCCGGGCTCGGCAATGCCGCGAAGCAAGAATTCGGCGAGGGCCGCGGCCGCTAGCCCACCGTAAAGCGCAGGTAGCATCTGCCACATCCCACGACGCATCACCAAGTCTTGAGCCTGCTCGGCCGCATTGAGCACATCTTCCAGGCTCTCGCCGTGCGGCGCATCCGAAAGAATCGGTGCCTGGAAAGCTCTTCGTCGTCCCCATTCGGGTTGCAACAGCGCTCGGATAACTCCGGTCAGCGTGCTCGGTGCGAGCGCCACAAGACGCAGTATCAAGGGGACGGCACGAAGCCTTGCGCGCAAGGGTGCGCGACGAGCCTGCAGTTCGGGGTGCTCCATGAGCTGCTCAGCGACGCGAGGATCCGAACCGTAGATCTCGAAAAGTTGCGGGAGATTCTGACGCATCCGATCGCTACGGAACATGAACGTCATGTCGAGGTACATGCGGCCACCGGCAAAGACCATCATGCGCTCGAGCACATCGGAGAACGCCCCTCCCATGGCGGTTACTGCCCTACTGAGCAGTTCGGCCCCCATGGGGGTGACCGGGTTGCGCAAGCCCTGCATGTGCCCGACCTCGAGATACACATGCAACTGGCCATCGTCGGTGGCTGGCAATGGGTAAAGGGTCGTAATGGCCCGCGACTGCAATAACCACAGTGTGCCTTCATGGTCGAAGGCAAACTCAATATCCTGCTCGCTACCGAGAGCGGCTTCGATACGGCGTCCTGCACGTTGTAGCTCTTCTAGATGCGCGGTACGCAGGCATCCGATCGGCTGGGGCACCTGACCATCGTCCAGGGTGGCGTGGTCGGCTTCCACGGTGCCCTGTACGACCGCGTCGCCAAGCCCGGCGACGGCGTCGACCACCTGTCGGCTACGTAATCCGGTGAGCGGATCAGCCGTAAAAAGCACGCCAGCCACCGAAGCGTCCACCATCTGCTGCACCACAACTGCCATCATCGGTGGCGGTGTCCCTGGACGCATGCGCTCGCGGTAGGCGCTGGCACGTTCACTGGTCAACGAGCTCCAGCAGCTGCGTATGGCCTCCAGTAGCTCGTCCGGTTCACGGACCCCCAAGGTGGTGTCCTGCAGTCCGGCAAAGCTTGCATCATCGAGATCTTCGGCCGTCGCCGAGGATCGTACCGCGACCGGCTGACCTCCACAATGAGTGGCCCACCAGTGCAGAATCTGCGCTTCGGGCAGTTCATCGCGCTGGTAGGCCCGTGTGGTAATCACAAACCCCGCCGGAACTTTTTCTCCCGCGGCAATGAGCGCGGCAAGCCCGGTGGCTTTGCCACCGACCAGCGTCATATCGGTGGCATTCGCCAGTTCAATCAAATCCATGCTCAGCCTCCTCGCCTAACTAGCACTAGTCTGTCGCCTGAGCGCGGTGCTGGCTAGCGTGGAGATTTGAGCCGGATTTTCTTAGCGGCGCAAGCTACCAATGTAGTAGTCGGAGGGCACGATGACCTTGCCCAGGGGCATCAAGGACACCGGAATCATCTTGAGATTCGCGATGCCCAGCGGAATGCCAATGATCGAGATAAACATCGGGATCGCGGTGACCACGTGGCTGATGGCGATCCAAATCCCGGCGAAGATCACCCAGATCACGTTTCCCAACGTCGAGAATGCCCCCACCGGTCCCCGATCCACGACGGTGCGCCCGAAAGGCCAAAGAGCATAGCCGGCAATCCGGAACGACGCAATGCCAAAGGGAATGGTCACGATCAGTAGGCAACAGATGACGCCGGCCAGCATGTAGCCCAAGGCCAACCACAAGCCGCCGAAGAGTAGCCAAATAACGTTCAGGATTCCCCGCACTAAATCAGTCATAAATTCATTCTTCCAGCCGCTGAACCTGACGTCTATCAGTGACCGCCCCCACTAAACCCTGACCTTTTGATAACGTCTCGTTAACGATTGATCGTGTCAGGCCGTTTCGGTTCGGGAAGAGCCACGCAGCGGTTGACACTGGAATACATGCCTTCCGTTTCTCAGGCAATGCCGCGCGCCCTCGCGCTGCTCACCGCCACCTGCCTCACCCTGTCCAGCTGTGCCTCCGCAACCCGGTCGCCTGCCGAGGGACAGGACCTGCCCAGCACCTCCGCCAGCTCAACCGCCGACAACTCGGGGGCACCGTTAGCGGGCCTGAACCGGGTCTCGAACACCAACGAGACCTTGCACCTCTACACATCGCACATTGAGTTGGCCGAGCACCCGGGTATTACCAACGCGTCGCGTGGCGCGGTTGAAGCTCAAATACGCGCCTACGTGAATGAGCACCGGGATTCTGCGGTCCGCGGCACGGACTTCGCCGGCGAACTTAACGTCAGCGCGAAGGTGACCGCCGCGAGCGAGGCCATCTTGGGTGTTTCACGGGACACCTATGAGTTCGCCGGTGCTTCAGGGAGCGAAAGCTTTGCGACCCAGTGGTTCTCCGTGCCTGAGGATCGCCGGATCGACACCGAGGAGCTTTTTTCGAGTTCAGAAGCTTGGGATCATGTGAAGGCCATGCTGGCCGAGGAAGCCACCCGGACGAAGAACACCACGATCCTGCCTCATGATCAGCTTCCCGAGGAAGTGCTCGATGACCTTCAGTTCGGCGCAAATGGTGATCTCATTGTGCGGGCCGATGAATACAGCATCGCTCCGGGATCCGTCGGCAGTGTCACGTTGACCTTGCCTTCCAGCCGTATCAAGGCGTTGCTTTCGGATTATGGACGCCAGGCCCAACAGGCTATTCTCAGCGACGACTCGCCGCAGGATGACGATGCCGAGGAGCAAGAGTCCACCGAAAGCGCCTCACCGTCTGAGGCAACCGCGGAACCGGCAGTGGATTGCCGCCGCACCAAATGCGTTGCGTTGACCTTCGATGACGGTCCCGGACCGAAGACAGGGGTGCTTCTCGATACCCTCAAGGAAGCGCAGGTTCCGGCCACCTTCTTCGTCGTCGGTCCAAACGCCAAGACTCGGCAGAAGTTCCTCAAGCGCATGGCCGCCGAGGGACATCAGATTGGCAACCATACCTACACGCACCGGTCGCTTAGCGGGTTGAGCAAGGAGCAGGTGTCCAAGGAGCTACAGTCGACCGACGCGGCCATCTCCGACGCTATTGGTGCCTCCTCCACCGTGATGCGTCCACCCTATGGAGCACACAATAAGCAGGTCGATCGGCTGAGCACGACACCGCTCATCATCTGGGACGTTGACACCGAAGACTGGCGCCACCGCAATTCGAAGAAGACCGTGGACAACGCGATGGCCGAGATCAAGCCCGGGTCAGTGATCCTAATGCACGACATTCACGAAAGTACCGTCAAGGCCGTGCCGGAATTGATCAAGAAGCTTAAGGCCGATGGATACACACCGGTGCGCATTGACACGCTGTTCGCTCATTCCAAGCTCACCGCCGGTAAGGCGTACTTCCGCGGTGAACACCCGAAGTCCTAGCCGCGGCTCCGATAGGATTAACGCATCATGACTGAACCCATCGACCCCGAACTGTACCGTTCCGAACCGGTCTCCTTTGTCCGCCGCGGCAACCGCCTGCAGGGCCGTCGCGCCAAGGCGTGGGAACGCAACGCCGAGCAGTACGTCATCGAGCCCCCACGCAAAATCGCCGACACCTCGGTCGCCGAAGATTTCCGCCTGGACGCTACGCAAACCTTTGGCCGAGAGGCCAAGCTCATCGTTGAGATCGGAAGCGGTCTGGGCGAGTGCATTGCCAATGCCGCCAAGGAAGACCCGGAGAGTAATTACCTGGCCGTCGAGGTATATCGGCCCGGGCTGGCACAGCTCATGTTGAAGGTCGAGGCCTTTGAACTCGAGAATGTTCGTGCGATTCAGGCCAATGCCCCGGAAGTACTCGAAACCGTGCTCGAGCCGGCAAGTGCCGATGAAATCTGGATCTTCTTCTCCGACCCATGGCACAAACCGCGACACCACAAGCGCCGCCTGATCAAGGAATCATTCCTCGATAAGGTCGCCCGGGTACTCAAGCCCGGCGGCACCCTGCGTCTTGCCACCGACTGGTCGAATTATGCGGAGCAGATGCGTGAGGTTCTTGAGGCGCACCCGGCCTTCGAAAATCAATTCCCAGGTCATCATGCAGGACTCGAGAGTAGCCTGACCACGGTGTACCGCCAAGGTCTGGAGAACCGCGAAGCCGATCCGGAGTACTTGGACAAGCAGGGCGGGTGGGCCCCCCGCTTCGAACGCCGTGTGCTGACCAGTTTTGAGGGCAAGGCGCTCAAGGCCGGTCGGTTGATCTTCGATCTGGCCTACACCAGGAATTAGCCCACCCAGGTAACGACGCCCGACGGCGGCCGAACACAGCACACCCTGCTGTGCGCGGCCGCCGTTTGCGCTTGGGTGCATTGACCCAACGCTACGCGGGTTTCACCCCTCGTGCTCGGCTAAATGTTCCGTAGTTATTGATGGGTGGCCCCTCGGCATTAGCCTGCGCAACCGTTGCTCTCTGGCCAATCGCTCGACGCGGGCGCCAAGCATGGTCGCACTCATCACCAGCACAATGCCCAGCCCCTGTATACCTGTAACGTGTTCTCCGCCGAGGCTTAGTCCAATGACTACCGCCCATACCGGCTCCGTGCCCATCAGCAGACTCGCTCGGGCCGCCGAACTTCGCCGCACGGCCCACGCCTGCACCAGGAATGCGAAGACGCTACAGGCCAAGCCCAGAAAAATGGCGTTGAGCCACGATTCGGCTCCGAGCCGCGGAAGAGTAGTGGCAAGCCGCGGAGCAGCCAACGCTAAAAAGAGTAGAAAGCCGACAAGGATCTGCAGGGTCACGATCTGTGGGAGATCGTCGTTGGCACGGAGCAGTTTGGCCGTCGCTGTCACGTGCAGCGCGCGGACCACCGCAGCCGTGAGCACCAACAGATCCCCAGTTCCTGGGGCACGCAGTTCCGCGCCGCTAGATAGAAACATGGCCCCGACCATGGCCATTAGGGCCAGAAGATAGAAACGGCCAGGTAAGGCACGGCGCAACACCATCACTTCCAACAATGGGGTGAAAATCAGACTCAGGCTAATCAGTAGTCCCGCGTTCGTGGCACTGGTTAGACCGACACCCGCGGTTTCCAACCAGAGGATCGCCGCCTGGCTCAGCCCTAAGCCTCCACCAATAAGTACGGTGCGCCGCGAGATGCGCCATGCACCGCGACGCCACGCAATATAGCCCAACATGCCGGCAAAGGCCATGGCATAGCGCAGAGTCAGCGCCGTTTCCACGTCGGTGGCGGCCACGAGGTGCTTGGCCGCGAGGTAGCTTCCTCCCCAGATCATGGCCACGCCGATCAAAAGAAGGTCCGGGATCAGCGCCCGGTTATGCAGTTGCCGTTTCACACTTTCAAGTGTTCCAAGGCGCTGAATAAAGAACAATCTTCACTTACTGAAGAAACACTTTAGAATCATCTTATGCAACTGTATGAGCTGCGAATTCTGCGCGAACTCGGCGAACGCGGCAGTGTTGCCGCCGTGGCCGAGGCACTCTACGTCACGCCTTCGGCGGTATCGCAACAACTCGCCGCACTCCAAAGAGGCTTCAACACTCCGCTGACGAGGCGCCGGGGGCGACATTTAGAACTCACCGAGGCCGGGTGGGCGCTAGCCGCCGCCGGCACCAAGGTTGCCTCGGCCATGGCCGACGCAGAATCTGCGGTGGATGCATTTCTCGACGACTCCTTGGCACCGGTGAGCCTCTCGGCCTTTCATAGCGCCGGGTTAGCATGGTTCGCTCCGCTCATGGATGCCAGCACCGGCCGTGCCCAGCTCAAACTCTCCGATGAGGATGTTCCGCGCGCGGATTTCCCCGCGTTGACCTTGGAACATGACATTGTCATCGCACATCGTTTGCCACATGATGATCCGTGGCCGCAGGGGCGCGTGGTGGTTACCGAACTACTCACAGAGCCTCTGGACGTGGCGGTCTCGGCGCACCACCCATTGGCCTCGTCCGGCAGCATCAGCGCGCGCGACTTAACCAATGAACGATGGATTTCAGTACATGAGGGCTTCCCACTGGCCGAGCTCCTAGCCCCGATCGCGGTTCATCACGGGCAACCGTTGGACATTGCCCATCGGGTCAACGAGTTCTTCGTCGCCGCCACTATCGTACGCACGGGCCAAGCCATCGGTCTGATGCCGCGCTACACCATGCGGGCCGACAGTCTTGACGGGGTGGTGCTACTGCCCTTGCGAGATCTTCCGCTAGCACGACAGATCGACGCACTCTCACGTCCCGAGGCCCTTCACCGCCGCGCAGTCCGCGAAGTTTTAGCAATTCTGACCGAGCTATGCGCTGCGATACCCCCACGCGGCTAAGCCCTACCGGCCGCCGTTCCGGCACGGTACTTGGCGGGGTGCACGCGAAAAAGCTCCGGGGATCGGTCCATTGGGACCGATCCCCGGAGCTTTAAACCCGCCGTGGTCTGCCTCGTGCCCAAATAGGCGCTAGCCGCAAATTAGCGGCCGATCGCCCGACGCGCCGCAAAGAAGGTGACGGTGGGTTCACGTCGCCCGGGACGGGCCCCACGGGCCATGGACACCACGTCTCCGGCGGTCGTGCCGGCCGCAAAAATCCGGCTCTGTGATTCGCGTAGCTCCTGTAGTTCGCGGCCGAGGTAGTCCACCTGGGCGCGAAGCCTTTCTACTTCGGCCTCCAGGTTCAGGATCCTGCGGATTCCCTCCAGCGATACCCCGTCCTTGCTCAGCGCTTGCACCTGCCGGAGCAAAGCCACATCGCGTAGCGAATAGCGGCGTTGCTTTCCCGCCTGGCGGCTGGGTGAAACCAGACCCAGACGGTCATACTGGCGCAGGGTCTGCGGGTGCATATCGGCCAGTTGGGCCGCGACCGAAATGACAAATACCGGTTGCAGGTAATCCCCATTCACGCTGCGTCTCCTTTCCTCTCCGGCAAGGCCTGAGCTGTCCTATGTCGCTCTAGAGCTTCGCCTTGTTGAGCAGATCGGCGCGTGGGTCCTCGCCCTCGGTGGCGGCGGCAAACTCTTCGATGGCCTTGCGGGCCTCATCGGAGAGATTCTGCGGAACCACCACATCCAGGACGATGAGCAGATCACCGGTGGCCTTGGAGGTTTTCACTCCCTTGCCTTTCAAGCGCAGGGTGCGTCCGGAGTTAGAACCTGCCGGAACCTTCACCGACACGTGGCCGCCGTCGAGGGTCGGCACCGAGAGCTTGGTACCCAGAGCCGCCTCGGCGAAGGTCACCGGCACGTGGATCCGGATGTTGTTCTCTTCGCGTTTGAAGAAGGGGTGGTCGGCCACCTTCACCTTCACGATGAGATCCCCGTTGCCTGCCGGGCCGGGTTGCCCACGACCGCGCACGCGCACCGACTGGCCATCTTTAATGCCGGCCGGAACCCGCACGTCGATGACCTCGCCATTGGATTCACGCAGACCGATGGTGGTCCCGTTGATCGACCCGGCGAAGGAAATCGAGGTCGTCGCGGTACGATCGGCACCCTTGCGTGGCGGGGCCTGCTGTCCAAAGCCGCCGAAGCCGCCCTGCCCAAAGCCTCCGCCGCCCCCAAAGAGGTTGGAGAAGTCCGGTTGCCCAGCCGACTGCGAGCCGCCGAAGAGGTTCGAGAAAATATCCTCGAATCCGGCCTGACCGCCGGCGCCGCCGGGCCCACCGGAGGTGAACCGGGCGCCGGATCCCATGGCACGAATAGCGTCGTACTGCTGGCGCTGCTCAGGATCCGAGAGCACCGAATTAGCTTCGGAGACGTCCTTGAACTTCTGCTCGGCGACGTCGTCGCCCGGGTTGGTATCCGGGTGATACTTGCGGGCCAACTTGCGGTAGGCCTTCTTAATATCCGCCTCACTGGCGTCCTTGGCGACGCCCAGGATGGCGTAAAAGTCTTTTTCGATCCAGTCCTGACTTGCCATCAGGGCATCATCCTTTCATCGACCGATTCAAAACTGCCCACTGGCGTTGTACGACAGTGGGCAGTTTCGATGGGTTATATCTCGGTAGGCTGGCTATTCTCCGGTGGAGACCAGCACCTGCGCGGCACGTAGCACGCGCTCACCCTTGCGGTAACCGATGCGCAGCACCTGGCCCACATGGTCGGCGGCGACATTCTCGACCGGCTGACGTAGCAGCGCCTCGTGCACGTTCGGGTCGAACTCGACGCCCGCCTCGGCGATGCGCTCCAGCCCTAGGCCCTCGAGTACCGAGTTCAACTTGCCGGCGATGGCCGCGAACGGACCATTGTCCAGGTCACCGTGCTGACGGGCAGCCTCGATATCGTCGAGCACCGGCAACAGGCTGCTGAGCACCGACTGGACCGCGTTGTCGCGCACGACCTCACGATCGCGCTCGACGCGCTTGCGGTAGTTCACGTACTCGGCCTGCAAGCGCAACAGGTCGTTGCGTAGTTCGGCTTCAACGGCGCTAGGTTCGCGCGTTTCCGCGTCAACCTCGGCCGCCGCATCATTCAGAATCGCTTCGGCCTGTCCCAGCGCGTCGGCGTTTTCTTGAACCTCGGACGCAGGCTGCTGCTCGGACTCCGACTCGGAGTTCGGGTTCGGGTTCTGATCCTCTGCCTCGGACATTGCGTCTACGACTCCCTACTTCTTGGCGTTTTCGTCGTCTTCGTCGATAACCTCGGCGTCGACGATGTCTTCCTCGGCGTTCGGGGCCTCGGCGGAATCGGCGGCTGCGGCATCGGCCTGAGCGTTGGCGTAGATTGCCTCACCCAGCTTGGTCTGCGAAGCCTGCAGCTTCTCAAACGCGGCCTTGACCTCGTCGTCGTTATCCTGCTTCTCAAGGGCGGCCTTCAGCGCGTCGACGTCGGCCTGAACCTCGGTCTTGACCTCTTCGGGCAGCTTGTCCTCGTTGTCCTTGATCAGCTTGTCCACGGAGTAGGCAGCCTGCTCGGCGGCGTTGCGGGTTTCGGCAGCCTCACGGCGCTTCTTGTCCTCTTCCGCGTGAGCCTCGGCGTCCTGCACCATGCGCTCGATGTCTTCCTTCGACAGCGAGGAGCCGCCGGTGATGGTCATCGACTGCTCGGTGCCGGTGCCCTTGTCCTTGGCGGAGACGTGAACGATGCCGTTGGCGTCGATGTCGAAGGTGACCTCGACCTGCGGGATGCCACGCGGTGCCGGAGCGATACCGGTCAGCTCGAAGGTACCCAGTGCCTTGTTATCGCGGGTGAACTCGCGCTCGCCCTGGAAGACCTGGATGGACACCGAAGGCTGGTTGTCCTCGGCGGTGGTGAAGGTCTCCGAACGCTTGGTCGGGATCGCGGTGTTGCGCTCGATGAGCTTGGTCATCACGCCACCCTTGGTCTCGATACCGAGGCTCAGCGGGGTCACGTCGATGAGCAGCACGTCCTTGCGCTCACCCTTGAGCACGCCGGCCTGCAGGGCAGCGCCCACGGCCACGACCTCATCCGGGTTCACGCCCTTGTTTGCTTCCTTGCCGGAGAGCTCCTTGACCAGTTCGGCCACGGCCGGCATGCGGGTGGAGCCACCAACGAGGATCACGTGGGCGATGTCCGAGACCTTGATGCCGGCTTCGGCGATCACGTCGTGGAATGGCTTCTTGGTGCGATCCAGCAGGTCCTTGGTTAGGTCCTGGAACTTGGCACGCGAGAGGTGCTCGTCCAGGTGAACCGGGCCCTCAGGGGTCACCGAGAGGTACTGCAGCGAGATGTTGGTGCTGGTGGCGCTGGACAGTTCCTTCTTGGCCTGCTCAGCGGCTTCCTTCAGACGCTGCAGGGCGATCTTGTCGTTGGACAGGTCGGCACCCTTGGCCTTGGCCTGAGCCAGCAGCCAGTCAACGATGCGCTGATCCCAGTCGTCGCCGCCGAGGCGGTTGTCACCGGCGGTGGCGCGCACCTGAATGGTGGAGAAGCCGTCGTCATCCTTGCCAACTTCCAGCAGGGACACGTCGAAGGTACCGCCACCGAGGTCGAAGACCAGGATGAGTTCGTCTTCCTGGCCCTTGTCCAGGCCGTAGGCCAGGGCGGCTGCGGTCGGCTCGTTGACGATGCGCAGCACGTTCAGACCTGCGATCTCGCCGGCTTCCTTGGTGGCCTGACGCTCGGCGTCGTTGAAGTAGGCCGGGACGGTCACGACGGCGTCGGTGACCTTTTCACCCAGGTAGGCTTCGGCGTCGTTCTTCAGCTTCATCAGCGTACGAGCCGAGATTTCCTGAGCGGTGTACTTCTTGTCATCGATGTCGATGCTCCAGTCGGTGCCCATGTGGCGCTTGACCGATGCGATGGTGCGATCGATGTTGTTGACTGCCTGGCGCTTGGCGATGTCGCCGACGAGCACCTCGCCGCTCTTCGAGAAGGCGACGATGGACGGGGTGGTGCGGTTACCCTCCGCGTTGGCAATAACGGTGGGCTCACCACCTTCGAGCACGGATACGACGGAGTTGGTGGTTCCGAGGTCGATACCTACGGCACGCGACATTATGGCTCTCCTTTGCCTTGGTTACTAAGTCCTAACGCTCGGGGCTGCTGCCCCAGTTGAGCGTTCTGCACTCAAGTCTACTCAGCCGTAAACGGCTGTCAAATTAACTTGAGTGAACCTGACTCAACTTTGCGTACTGCCTTAGTCAACGAGGCAGGCCAAGGAATCATTCCCGGATCGGCAAAATACTTTCAACGCGCCCGGATACGACCGCGGGGCCGCTGGCCGAGAGCTTGCACTCCCGGCCAGCGGCCCCGCGGCGTGGCACTTTAGTTCGCCGAATCCTCCGCCTCGACCAGTACCGCCGCGGTGCGCGCCGGAATGGTCAGGGTTGCGGACTCACTGTCCCAACTAGTGGATTTGACCACCGGATCGGAGCCCTTGGCCAGCGCGTCGGCGAGCCGATAGTCATGCCCCACTAGTTCGTCGAGCTGCTGTGTGCTCTCCTGCGGCGACGCATTGAAGACCACCAGCGCTCCGTCGTGCTCCGGATCCGCGTCGTCCCCGGCGCGGTCATCGATGCGCATGACGATCACCCCGGCCGTGGCCTGCGGGCCATTGAGCGGGAAGGAGACCTTCTGCTCAATCAGTTCGGCAGACCCCAGACGCAGCAGGTCCACTTCCCCGCGGGTCCGCAGCAGATCCAGTGCCGCGCCTTCCGCCGCGGCCATATCCTCGGCCTGCGGCTTCAGCGATGGATCCTCCAACAGTGGCTCCATAATCTTCCACTTGGATCCGTTATCGGCCTCGGGCGGTAGCCCCGAGCCGAAGGTATTGTGCGTGCCGGTGAAATCGATGCGGTTGAACCAGTCGCCGGAGTTGTAGCTATTGCGGTCCAAGGACTTCGAGCGCAACAGTTCGGTGCCGGCATGCCAGAACGGAACGGCCTGCGAATACATCACCGTGGCTTGGGCCAAGGTGTTCATCCGCACCCGGTCGGCCATAGCGGTATCCCGGGGCAACTTGAGCACGGTCAAGTCGTAGAGCGTCTCATTGTCATGCGCATCAACGTAGTTGATCACTTCCCCGGGCTGCGAGGCGTAGCCAGCCGGTGAGCCACGATAGTCCAGGGCGTCGCCGCGTTGCACGGAACCGTCGGATGCCACGAACTCGAAATCAGCGAGGTTGCCGGCCAGTCCCAGGCGGACCAGATCGCTTTCGTGCGCCAGATCGGCGAGCGCCTGATCCTCGGTACCGTTGACCGGGTCCCCGTTGGGGTCGGTGCCCAGACCAGTACCAAATCCCTGGCGGAAGGTGGAGGAGGAATCCACCGGACTTCCTCCGTGCACCGCGTCGCGCAACCGGTCGTTGAAGGTACCGATCCCGGTGCCGTTCAGCTGCCCCTGTGTCGCCTGGTAGAACCGTGCGTTATCGGCCACCTCACCGAAGTTCCAGCCTTCACCGTAGAGGTAGATCGAAGACCCATCGACGCCATCGCGCTCCATGGTCAGTTCATCCAGGGCCGTGCGTACCGCTTCCATGGTCTGCCGGGAGTGATGTCCCATCAAATCGAAGCGGAAGCCGTCGACCTTGTAGTCGCGGGCCCAGAGCACCACCGAATCGACCATCAGCTTTTCGGCGGCAGCATGTTCGGTGGCCAGATTCTGGCAGCACGTGGAGGTTTCTACCTTGCCGCCGGCATCGAGCCGGTGGTAGTAGCCGGGCACGATCTTATCGAAGACGCTCTGCTCGGCTTGGCCCGAGGCGGCCGTGTGGTTGAAGACCTGATCCAGCACGACCTCCAGACCCATCCCGTGCAGCGCTCCGACCATGGTCCGGAACTCTTCAACGCGTGCCGCCCCGTGGGGGTTTTGCGCGTAGGAGCCTTCCGGCGCCATGAAGTGGAAGGGGTCATACCCCCAGTTGAATCCGTCGCGATCGGCTACGGCGCTCGCACAGGCCTGCTGGTCCTTGGCCGCCGCCCCGTAGGAATCCAGGTCGCATTCGGGTTCGCGACGCTGCGCGGGATCTTCCTCGATGCTTGCTATATCGAAGCTCGGCAGCAGGTGCACCGTGGTCAGGCCGGCCTCGGCCAGTTGACTGAGCTGCTCGCTACCGGCGCCCGAGGCGGCGAAGGCGCCATAGCGTCCGCGCAACTGCTCGGGCACGCTGTCATCGGCGATGGAGAAGTCTCGAATGTGCAGTTCGTAGATCGACCGGTCCACGTCCTTGGCCACCGGCTTGGCAGCGGATTTGCGCCACTGTTTGGGCTGGTGCTTGGGCGAGTCCAGGCTCACGGCCACCGAGGTGGTGGAATTGGTGCTCAGCGCCACCGAGTATGGGTCGGTGACGATATTGGTTTCGACCTTCCCGGTCTCGGGCACGTAGACACGCACTTCCCAGCGGTATTCCGCGCCGTCGAGTTGTGGCTTGCCCTTCACCGACCAGACGCCGGTGGCCGCTTCGCGGCGGGCCTCATAGCGCGCTGGGGTGCTGCCAGCTTCCCCGATCAGCAGGGTTGCCTGCTGCGCCGTCGGCGCCCAGAGGCGGAACGTTGGGCGTTTACCGGTGTATTCCACACCCAACGTCACCTTGCTCAACGCCTTGGCATAGAGCTCATCGATAGCTCCGGCGGTCTGCACCCCGGTGAAAACCGTGGGATGTGACGTCTGCTCATCGGTCTCGAAGCGGGCCAGTACCAACTGACCGCGCAGTGCTTCGGCAATGTCCTCGCGCGGGAGGTCAATTCGAAGTGCCCGGTAGTTAGCCAAGTGCGGGAAGCTCTCTCGCTGTGCCTGGCTCAACCCGCCATCAACTAACGACAGCTCGATTGGGTCGGCGCCGGTGACGGAGCCATCCTCCAGCTTCACCCGGCCCTCGGGTGAGGCATACAAAGCGTAGCTATCTCCGCTACCAAGGTCCGCTGGGACGGCTAAGGTATCGGCGGAGATCCACTGGGCCCGCAGCTCACCGATGCCAGCGACCTTGGGCCCTTCGGCACCGATCTGCAGCACGTGGGTGTCCAGGTCGTAACTGAAGCTCACCGGTTGGCCGTCGTCGACCGAGAGGCTATAGTTCGCTCCCCCGGCGGCTCCATCCACACCGTAGTTCTCGGCCCAACCCAGCGCATGGGCCACCTTGAGTTCATAGCTGCCAGCCGGAATCTTATCGGTGGTGAATTCATAGGTGCCATCGCCATCCGCATCGGACATCAGCGTGGCCAGACAGGCCGGATCCCAGTCGCTCGCGCAACCTAGTTCGTCCTGGAAGCTACCGGGCAAGGTGATAATTGGGCCCTGCGCGTCGCTCTGCACGATATTGGTGCGCGGATCGAAGTAGAAGCTGACCTTTCCACCGTCATGCGTGTACTTAAGGTTGGCCCCTCCGGGCTGCCCCTCGGCACCGTAGTTCACATCCCAGGTGCCGTTGAGCGCCACCTTATATTCGTAGTCACCGGCCGGAACATCGAAGCTTCCGGTGTAAACCCCTCCGCTGGCTTTGCTCAGCTTGGCCGCTTCACAGGCCGGGTCCCAGTCCGTTACGCACCCCATTTCGGTGTTGTGGCTACCCGGTACCGTCACCAGCGAAATCTCCGGCTCAGGTTCTTGCTCATCGACAGCACCGGAAACGTCATTGCCCACCGATGCGTAGCTCGAGGCGGCCTGACGCTCGCCGGCGGCATTGACGCTCACCGCGCGGTACTCGATCAGGGTGCCATCGGAAAGCTCCGAGACGTCGTGGAAAACCCGCGGCGTAGCGTCCTCGGCGGTACCCAGTGATTGCCACTGCTCCGAGCCAACCACGCGCCACGCGAAGCTGGTTTCGGCCCAAGCGCCGGCACCGAGATCGGCCGCAACCGGCGAGACCCCACCGAGTCCGGCCCCGGGAGCCGGTAGCTTCAATTCGGGGTTCAGGCTACGTGCATCCACCGGGCGGTCCGCTGCGTAAACAACGGCCGAAAGCGCCGGTACGCTAATGCTCGCCTTGGCCTCGGTGTTGCTCGTGACCTGAACATCGGCCCCGTAAAGCGGACGGTACGATGCCGAAGCGGTCAGGGTGGGCACTTCCACCTGCTGCTCGGTCTCGGCGTTGTTCACCGCCACCAAGTATTCGGTCTTTTCCTCCCGGTCTACGCGGGAGAATGCGTAAATACCCGGCCCGTCCTGTGCATAGAGTTCAATCTGGGCGCCGCTACGTAGCGCCGCATGCTCCCCGCGTAGCTTCGACAGTTCGGCAATGTGGGTATAGAGCGGTGCGTTGGTGTCGTAGTGATCCGTCTCGCCCAGCGTCTGACCGGTGATCAGTGGCTGGTTTTGATAGTCGCTGACCTGCGAGGCGAAGAGCGACTGACGTGAATCCTTGTCGCCACCGGTCCCGGCGAATCCTTGTTCATCGCCGTAGTAGACCACTGGCTGGCCGCGGGTGAGGAACATCAGCTCGTGCGCCAGTTCGTCGCGCTGCAACGGCTGCTCGCGGTTCTTCAAGAAGTAACCGATGCGGCCCATGTCATGGTTGCCCAAGAAGGTCGGCAGCGAATCGGCCGAGGTCTGCACCGTGGTGTAGTAGTCATCGCCGGCAAAAAGTGCTGCGAGGATTTTGGCAGAGTTACCACCCGCATATCCGGTTGCGGCCGACTGGAACGAGAAGTCCAGCACGGAAGCCATGTCAGTCTCACGCACATAGGGGGACAGCTTCTTCGGGTCGGCGTCATACACCTCGCCGAACATGAAGAAATCTTCCTTGCCCTTGGACTGGGCGTACTGCTGAATCTGTGCGCTCCACTGCTCCCAGAATTCGAAGTTCACATGTTTGGCGGTATCGATGCGGAAACCGTCGATGCCCAGATCCACCCAGCTTCGATAAATATCGGCGAAGCCGTCAACGACCTTTGGGTTCTCGGTCATCAGATCGTCGAGCCCGACAAAGTCGCCATAGGTCACCGATTCCCCTTCCCAGGTCGAATCTCCGCGGTTGTGATAGAGCGTGGGGTCATTGAGCCACTCGGGCACCTTGACCTCGGGGTCGCGTACCACCGGAGTGTAGGGGAAGGAAGATTCGGCATCCATCGCCGGGAACGTATCGGTGCCGGCATAGTCGGCCGGGTCGAAGGCGTTGCCCTCTGCGTCACGGTACGGTTTCGTGGACTGATCCACGTAGGTGTACTTCTGCTCCGCGTAGTCGATCACGTCGGCGGTGTGGTTCACGATGATATCGAAGTAGACCTTGATACCGCGCTGGTGCGCATCGGCGATCAGCTCGGAAAGCTCTTCATTGGTGCCAAGGTGCGGGTCGATCTGCGTGAAGTCGGTGACCCAGTAGCCGTGGTATCCAGCGCTAGCTTGATCCCCGGTGCCCTGTACGGGCATATTTTTGAAGCTCGGCGTCAACCAGATGGCGCTAGTACCCAAACCCTGAATGTAATCAAGTTTCGAGCGCAATCCGGCTAGGTCACCACCGTTGAAAAATCCCTTGTCGCTGGGGTCGAAACCGGTGCTGAGCCGATCTCCTTCGAGGCCACCGGTGTCATTGTCCGTCGACCCGTTGGCGAAGCGGTCGGTCATCACAAAGTAGAACTGTTCGCCGGAACCGGGTTGGCGCGCCGGGGCGGCGACCAATTCGTCATCGGCCTCGGCGTAGTCGCCGCGTAGCTCAACGGGGGTCACCTGGGTGCGCCCGGTGTTGGTGTCGAAGGTGAAACGCAGTCGGCTCTCGCCGCCGATGGTCAACGGGATGTTCTGCTCGCCACCGTCGAGGCCATAGGAGGTGTCGAATCTGCCGTCGAGAGCAACCTTGTATTCATAGGTTCCTGCCGGGATCGTCAGCTCTGCGCTATAGCGCCCTTCGCCGTCGGATTGACTGAGCTCGGTGGCGGCACAGTCCGGTTGCCAGTTCTCCGTGCACCCGAGTTGCTGCTGGAAGGACCCGGCGAGGGTCACCGTAGGTTCCGCGGCCCCGGCCGGCGCTACCGCCGCGGGCGCTAGCGGCGCGAACAACACGGCGGGTGTCATGGTCACGGCGGTGAGCCAACGCCTCCAGCGGCGCCGGGGAGTATCGGGTGGTGAATGAGGGCTGCTGGCAGCAGCGAAGGCGCTGAGGCTACTCACGAGTTGCTCCGTTGGATGTCATGGTGCGGATGGCGCGCCAAGAGATAGGCGAGCCAGTGATCTCGACCACATTACACAGCCCAGAGGCACCCCTGCAATCGTTTACAGAATTTACAGTGAAAATGAAAACGCTATGAAAAAGATTCCCGTATCTACAAGAATTAACCTTACGGAAACGCTTGCATATTGAGCGCAGATCTCAACATATCCCGGCGATCCTCGCGTGCGGCCGCTGGCCGCAAACCCTCTCATTAAACGGCCCGGGGGCCGATCCTTAGCAAAGGATCGGCCCCCGGGGAGCCGTTTGAACTGTAGGCTTAGCGGCCGCTACGCGTGGTGGGGCTGGTCGCCCGGCGCGGTCCGCGTCCGGTCGTTGCGGCACCCGCCGAACGACCACCCTGGCGGGAGCCGCGACCGGCACCGCCGGCGCGTTCGGTACTGGACGCGCCCTGACTGGCGCGCGCCGGACGATCGGACCCTGCGCTACGTGGCGGACGGGCACTTCGCTCTTGACGGCGACCACCTTCGGAGCGACGAGCCTCATCGGAGACCGGACGGCCGCTACGAGCGCCGCGGCCCGCACGCTGGCTCCGAGACGATCCGGACTTGCCCCCTTCGCTCGATTTGCGAGGTGACTGACGCTGCGGCTGCTTGACCGGGGCTACATAAGGCACAAGCTCGGCGACCTCGCCAACCGCATCGAGCACGGCCTTCGAATCCAGGCTGACTTTCTCGAAAGGAACCTTCAAACCGGCCTGCTTAAGCAACGTTGCCACATCGCCCTGCTGATCCGGAGTGCAAATCGTGACCACGGTACCATCCGAGCCAGCGCGTGCGGTGCGTCCCGAACGGTGCAAATATGCCTTGTGCTCGGCGGGCGGATCGATGTGCACCACCAGTTCCACGCCATCGACATGGACGCCGCGAGCGGCAACGTCGGTAGCCACCAGCACCTTGGCCTCTCCGGATGAGAATGCGGCCAGGTTGCGATCGCGAGCATTCTGCGACAGGTTGCCGTGTAGATCTACCGCGGGGACCCCGGCCTTGGACAAGGCCAGAGCCATCTTCTTGGCATGGTGCTTGGTACGCATGAACATGATGCGACGACCCGTACCCTGCGCCAAGACACGCACCAGTTCCTTCTTATCGTCATTCGGGATCACGAATACGTGATGCTCCATGGTGTTCACCGCTGCCTTGGGAGCATCCACCGAATGCACGGTCGGGTTGCTCAGGTAGCGCTTGACCAGCTTGTCCACGCCGTTATCCAAGGTGGCAGAGAAGAGCATGTGCTGAATGCCGGTGGGCATCCGGTCCATGATGCGGCGAACCACGGGAAGGAAGCCCATATCGGCCATGTGATCGGCCTCGTCCAATACCGAGATTTCCAGCTGCGAGAGATCCACGATCTTCTGCTGAATCAAATCGTCCAGGCGTCCCGGGCAGGCGATCACAATGTCGACGCCCTCGGCCATGGCCTTTTCCTGACGCGACTGGGCGACGCCACCGTAGATCACGGTGGTGCGCAACGAAGCGGCATGAGCCAGGGGGTCCACGGTTTTGGCGATCTGCGTCGCCAATTCACGGGTGGGGGCCATAATCAGCGCGCGGGGGAAGCGTGCCTTGCGTCGCTTCGGGGCCTGCGACAGGCGGGCCACCATCGGCAGCGAGAACGCTAGGGTTTTGCCCGAACCGGTCTGGCCGCGTCCGAGCACGTCACCGCCGGCCAAGGTGGAGGGCAGAGTCGCTTCCTGAATCGGGAAGGGCTGCTCGATGCCGCGAGCAGCTAGCACTTCACTCAGTTCTGCGGGCACACCAAGGGCGCTAAAAGTTGTACTCATAGTCAAGACTTTCTGTTCGTATCTGCACACCGACATATCGGTGTCGATCAATCGCCGATACATCAAAAAGTCCACTACTGCGGTACATCTAAGCTGTCGACGCATGCCCTGCGATGCAGGAGCACAAGGTCTAAGTCTACGTCCTAGGGCCGGTTATCCGCTGTGATGCAGCGGATACTCCGGCCCTAGAAACGGAGATCTTAGACACGCCGCATCAATTTGGAGGGCCACCAGATAGCGCTACCGACCTGATGCACCAGCGCCGGGACCAGCAACGAACGCACGATCAAGGTATCGAGTAGCACGCCGAAGGCCACAATGAACCCCAGCTGCACCAAGAACATGATCGGGATAACCCCTAGCGCCGCAAAGGTGGCCGCGAGCACCACACCGGCTGAGGTAATGACCCCACCGGTGGCACGCAGACCACGGCTCATCCCCTCGGCGGTGCCATGCTGCAAGGTTTCCTCACGCACCCGTGTCATGAGGAAAATATTGTAATCAACCCCGAGCGCCACCAGGAAGACGAACCCAAAGAGCGGCACCGACGGATCCGCCCCGGGGAACTTGAAAACGTGGTTGAAGACCAGTGCGCTCACCCCCATCGCGGTGCCGTAGGACAACACCGTAGTGACGATCAACAGCACCGGGGCGAGGATCGAGCGTAGGAGCAGCATCAAGATCAGAAGAATCGCCGCCAATGTCAGTGGAATGATCTTCACCAGATCCTCTTCGGCGGTCTGCGCCGTATCGAGCATGGTGGCGGTACTGCCGCCGACGAGGATCTGCGGGTCTAGTTCATGCAAGGTCACGCGCAACCCAAGCACGGTTTCCTTGGCAGCCTCCGAGTCCGCGGCATCGCTCAAGGTAATGGACCCCAGGACCATGCCGTCGATGACCTGCGGCTGGGCACCTGGCCGGCTACCCACCGGCGCACCGCCTTCCGCCTGCAGAGTCACCGAATCGACGCCAGCTGCACCGTCAATGAGTTCCAGCGCAGACTGCGTCTGCTCTTCGGGTAGCACCACACTGGCCGGAGAGCCCGAGCCAGCCGGGAAATGTTCGCCAAGCACCTGCTGCCCGGTACGCGCCTGCGATTCACCGAGCACCAGGTCGCTCTGGGCCACACCATGAGCCTGCAAGCCGGTGATGCCTGCGGCACCGATCAGCAATACCGCGCAGCAGCTGATCCACACCGTTCGATGACGCCGACGGACCAGCCTGGCCACCCAAGCCCACAGTCCCCTGTCGGCTGCCGCGTGGTGGGCCGATGAGGGCTTAGGCAGTACGGGCCAGTAGGCCGAACGGCCCACCAGACCGAGCGCCGCCGGTAGGAAAGTCAGGGCCGCGATCACCGAGAACACAATTCCGCTGGCCCCGATCGGACCTAGTGCGCGGTTGGAGTTCAGGTCGGAGAACAACAGGCAGAGCAGTCCCACCGTCACGGTGCCACCGGAGGCCAGCACCGGCTCAAGGCAGCCACGCCAGGCCTGAGTGACCGCTTGCCAGCGCCCCGCTCCTGTGCTCAGTGCTTCGCGGTGTCGTGCGACGAACAGCAGGCTGTAGTCGGTTGCCGCGCCAATCACCAAAATGGACAGGATGCCTTGAGACTGCCCATCAAGCCGAATCCATCCAGCGAGCGCCATGTAGTACACGGCCAAGATCGCCGCACACAATGCCATCACGGAGGTGCTAAGAACAATCAGCGGCAGCAGTAGCGAGCGGTAAACCAGTAACAAGATCACGAAGACCGCGGCTAGGGCCACGCCGAGAAGCACCCCGTCGATACCCGAGAAGGCCTCCTTGAGGTCGGCGCTAAATCCTGCCGGACCGGTGACATAAGCGCTCGCCGAGGCCGGAAGTTCTTCCTCGACTAGCGCGCGCACCTCATCCACCGCCGCAGCCGTATCCGCCTGCGGGTCGAGGGGCACGATGATCTCCAGGGCCTTGCCGTCTTCCGACGGGATGGGGCCGATGACCTCACCCTCCAGCGCATCGAGCGTATCGAGACGCTCAAGCGCGTCGGGGACGTCTTTCGGGGCAATACCGGCTTCGTCGGCGATCACCACCACGGCTGGGATGGCCTCGCTATCTCGGAACTTCTCCTGCCAATCCAAGGCCTTGGTGGCCTCGGCACTGGCGGGCAAGAAACTCGCCTGATCGTTGCTCTGCACCTCGGAGAGCTTGCCAAAGGTTGGGCCACCGACGCCGGCGATGGCCAACCAGGCAATCACCGCCACTAGGTACAGCGCGATGCGCCAGAGCACGGTCCGGGGCTTCGCCGTGGAACGAGTGCGGTCTTCCATGCGGATCTTATCTCCCTAAAACTCAAGGTTGGGTTGCCTGCTAGTTATAGTTTACTCATAAAGTTACTCTATAATGGAACTACTTTCTGACAGATAAGATATCACCCATGGAAAATGCGGCGCGCAGCGGGTTGGTCCTCCAGCTCCAGGAATTCACCCAAGCTACCGAACGCTACGTGGAGTCCACGTCACGCCATTACGGAACGCATCGCACGGATATGCACGCACTGGGCGTCATCATGCAATACCAGCGTCGCGGCCAGTTACCCGCACCGCGCGACCTCAGCCGCGAATTGAAACTCAGTTCCCCAGCCACCACGGCCATGCTGGACCGGCTCGAGCGCCTAGGCTATGTCCTACGCCAACGCAGCGACAGCGACCGTCGAATCGTACGCATAGCACTGACCCCCTTGGCTCGCGAACATGGACAACTCATGTTCCGTCCCCTTGCGGAGTCCATCGGTGAAATTTTGCAGGAGTACAGCGCAGAACAAGTGGCCTTGATTTCCGGGTTCATTACCGAGGCGACGGCCGCCACCGAGCGAGCCGCGAAACACGCCGCGTCACAGCCGGACCAGCAGTAGCTCAACAAGGCGTGGCCTCAGTAGGCTAGCGAAGTGAGTTTTACCTTATGGCTCTCCCTCTTAGGAGCCAGTACGCTGATCAGTTTCACTCCCGGCGCCGGGGCCATCAACACGATGACCAACGCGATGCGCCAAGGGTACCGACGGTCCATTTGGGGCATTCTAGGCCAGCAGATCGCACTGCTGATCCATGTAGTGATCGTTGCCGCCGGAGTGGGTCTTCTGGTCGCCAACTCCCCCACCGCGTTTAACGTCATTCGTTACGCCGGGGCAGCCTATTTGGTGTATCTGGGCGTGCGCATGATGCTTTCCGTACCCGATGTTGCTTCGCCCGGCCACGGTAGTGGCCACGCCCTCACTCGCTGGCAAATGATCCGCCGCGGGATCCTGGTCAACCTGCTCAATCCCAAGGCCATCATTTTCTTTCTGGCCTTCACTCCACAGTTCATCGATCCAGCACAACCATTGCTGGGACAGTATCTGGTCTTCATCGGCACGATTGTGACCGTTGATGTCTTAGTAATGTTTTTCTTTTTTGCCGCCACGGCGCGAAGCTTTCAACGCTTCACGGCCACCCAACGCGGGGCTAAGGCGCTGAACATCCTCTTTGGGATCTTGTTCATCGTCGTCGCCGCAATGCTACTTTTCGTCCACTAGTGAACGAGCCGTGGATCTTCTCCAAATTGTTGCAGTGAAGTGAGCATTAACACTTAGACTGGTGCCATGTTCCAGATCATGACCGTCTGCACCGGAAACATTTGCCGCTCCCCGATGGCCGAGTACATGTTGCGTCACGCATTGCAGGAGGCCGGAGTGGAACAAGTGGCCGTTATTTCCCGCGCCGTCACCGACGGAGAGATCGGCAACCGCATCGATCCGCGCGCCGCCGCGCTGTTGACCGTGGCCGGCATCGACGCCTCTGCACACCGTGCAACGGGCCTACGCGCCGAAGAATTGGCCGGCATGGATCTGGTGCTCGCCATGGATATTGACCACTTCGAAATTCTCGTGCCATATCTGGCCGAATTGGATCCCGAACAGCGCCCGCAGCTGCGCATGGTGCGTTCCTTTGACCCAGAGGCCGCGGCACAACCGCATCAAGAGCAGGGTATCTACGACCCGTGGTACGGAGATGCCGCCGACTTCCAGCAGACATATTCGATGATTGAACAGGCTCTGCCTGCACTTGTGAACTACGTGCGGAGTAACATCTCCTCTCGTGGAAACCGCTAAACCCTTCATCATCGCTCTGGACGGTCGCTCCGGAGCGGGCAAGACTTCGCTGGCCGCCGACCTGTCCAGCTTCCTTGCCTCCTACCTGCCCACCAGCATCCTGCACCTCGAGGATTTCTACCCTGGGTGGGACGGTCTCCACGAGGCCATCGAGCGCTACGCCCAGGTGCTTCCGCGCCTTGCCCACGGCCAAAGCATTCACTGGCCGCGTTGGGATTGGGAACGCTCGGCGCCCGGCGAGCTGGCGAGTTACTCCCCCACCTCGATCGTCATCGTCGAAGGGGTGGGCGCGGCGGCCGCCGCGGTCCGTGACCAGCTGGACCTGACCATTTGGGTGGGGGCCGACGAAACACTGCGCAAGCGTCGCGCGATCGCACGTGACGGCGATACCTACCTGCCTTATTGGGAACGCTGGGCCGCCCAGGAGGAACGCTATCTGGACAGCGACCGGACGGCCGACGCCGCCGACCTCGTCATCGATAACGGGTCAATCACCAGCGGTTTCGCGCAGTTGCGCGAACTGCTGCACCTGCTCCCGGCGACCCGACGCGGAAACCTGCCGATCACCAGCTCCGAAACCTTGCCGGCGGCCAGCACGCTCGTGCCGGCACCGGTTGACGCCGCCGCCCTGTTCGAGCAGCTCGCGCAAGGATGCACCTATGCGGCGCTCCTCGAATCAACGAGTCATCATCTCTCCGACCCGCTGGGTCGCAACCGCTACACCTTGCTGGCCCTCAGCCGTGGCGAACACCCCGCGGTGCTTCAGGCCACCGCGGCCGGAACGGAGCTACGTTACGGCCCGGGTCGGTTACGTCTGGGAGCGGAATTTTTCGAGGCCCTCTCAGAGATTTGGCCGGGCCCCGAAGCCGCTTTCACCGTCAACAGCGACGACGGGCCAAACCCACAGTGGGTCGGCTACCTCGGCTACGAACTCAAACGCGAGCTCGGCGCCGCGAACCTGCAGGCACGGCTCTCCGACGGGCAGACACGCCCCGATGCGGTCTTTTTCAAACCCGACACAATCCTGGTCGTCGATCACCAGCAGCAGAGCCTGCGGGTCACCGCCCCGCAGGAGTACCTCGATCAGGTGCTGGCCATGGTGCGTACGGCAACGCCGGGGCCCCGCGCCGAATTGCCAACCCTGGACTTTCGGTGCACCGATGACGCCGCCGGCTACATGGACAAGGTCCGACGCGCGCAATACGAAATCGCCGAAGGCAATAGCTACGAGGTTTGTCTCACCACCCGGCTCAGCGCCACCGCCTCCGGCACGGACTTTTCACCCTTCGCGGCCTACCAGAGCATGCGTGAGACGTCCCCGGCGCCTTTCGCGCATTTCCTGCGCCTCGGTGCCTTCGAGGTAGCCAGCATCTCCCCGGAACGTTTCCTCTCCTTGGACTCCAATGGCCGGCTTCGGGCCGAACCGATCAAGGGCACCCGGCCCCGCGGCGCGACCCCGGAAGAAGACCAAGCGCTTGCCCACGATCTGGCCACCCACCCCAAGGACCGGGCCGAGAACATCATGATCGTAGACCTGTTGCGCAATGACCTCTCGCATCACGCGGTACCGGGCTCGGTCGGAGTGCGCCGGTTATGTGCCGTGGAAAGTTACGCCACGGTGCACCAGATGGTGTCGACCATCGATGCCCAGCTCTCGACCCCGCAGCTGGCGGCGGCCGCGTTGCGCGAGGCTTTTCCTCCGGGCTCGATGACCGGGGCCCCGAAACTCTCGACCATGGCGATTCTCGACGTGCTGGAGGACGGGCGCGCCCGCGGGTTGTATTCCGGGGCCGTGGGCTATCTCGGAGCCGATGCGGCCGCCGACTTTAGCGTGGTGATCCGGACGCTGACCTGCGACAGGCTCAGCGACGGGCGCTGGTCACTCGAACTGGGTCTGGGTGGGGCGATTACCGCCGACTCGGATCCGCAGGCCGAATGGGACGAAGTCATTACCAAGTCGCGTGGCGTACTCGGGGCCTTGGGCGCCAGTTTCCCGGCCTAACTTCGGGGCGGTTACTGCAAGGTGGCGCTGAGCCGCGCCACGTTATCGATCCAGCGTTGGAAGCGTGGGCGGCGGCGCCAAGCCGCGAGGCTCAGTTCGGTCGAAATCTCCCGGTACTGATCGTGGACGGCGTTGACCTTATCGACCATCTCCTTGCCCAAGAGCATGACCGAAATTTCCATGTTCAGGCTAAAGGAGCGCATATCCATATTGGAGGAACCGACCACGGCCACCTCGTCGTCGACGGTGAAGCACTTGGTGTGCAGCACCATCGGCGCCGGATACAGGTGAATCCGTACCCCGGCGGACAGCAGCATCTGGTAGTAGGACTGCTGTGCGTGATGGACGAAGAACTGATCGCCCTCGGCACAGACGAAGAGATCCACCTCGACCCCGCGCTGTGCGGCGGTGGTGATCGCATAGAGCATCGAGTCGTCCGGGACGAAATACGGGCTGGTGATCTGTAGCCGGTCCGAGGCCGAGTAAATCAGCGTGTTGAACAGCCGCAGATTGTTTTCCGATTCATACCCGGGCCCGCTGGGCACCACTTGGGCCATGGTGGTACCGGGTTGGTCGTTCGGTGAAAGCGGGTGACTGGCTTCGGCCAGATCGCTGAGCACTTGGTCGGAGTCGTCTTCCTGCCACCAGTCGGTGGCAAAAATAACGTCGAGGCTACGCGCCAGCGGACCTTCGACGCGGATCATCAATTCGACCCATTCGCGGCCAACCTTATGTGCAGATTCGCGCTTGTAGCCCGGCTCGATCAGGTTCTGGCTTCCGGTGAAGGCGACCTCACCATCGACCACGAGGATCTTGCGGTGGTTACGCAAATCCGGGCGACGCCAACGCCGCTTGAACAGGTCGATCGGCAGCATCCGACGCCAGGTGATACCGCCGCGGGTCAGTCTCTTGGTGAGCTGGCGATACCCCTTCACCCGCAAGGTGCCTAGGTGGTCGAAGAGCAAACGCACGGTCACCCCACGCTGCACCGCCCGTTCCAGGGCCTCGAGCACCGGGGAAACATATTCGGGGTCGTCACCCATGATGTAGAACTGGATGTGAACGTAGCGTTCGGCCTTCTCGATCTCCTCGCACATGGCTTGCAAGGATTCGCGGTAATCGGAGATGACCTCGATGGTGTTACCGCCTTCCAACGGCATCGCACCGAGTTTGCGGTTTAGTTCCACCGCGTCCTCCACCCATTCTTCGGTGGAGTGAAACTCCTCGGGGAGCTTCATATGCTCAGTGCCCGCCAGAATGGCCTCATTGGCGCGCCGTTGCTTTTGCAGCCGGCGGCGGGAAAGCCGCGGATTGGCGAAGAGCAGGTAGGCCAACAGACCGATCACCGGAATGAAAAAGATGGCAAGTAGCCAGGCCATGGCCGTGGTGGGCCGCCGGTTGCCCGGCACAATGCCGATCATCAGCACGCGCACGATGACGTCGATAGCGACCGCGATCGGATACAGGAAAGGACCGGCCTGCCACACGAACTCTAGGCTAGGTATCACGCAGCTCCTCCCGACCGGACCGTCCATATCCCGAACCGTCTCACCGTGGGCGCCCAAGTCGCCCTTTGTCATTGTGCATAGACTATCCAATCCCGGCACTTACCGCCCGTTGCGTGACCAGCTGAAATGAAGAGATCGCGAATTCTTCGATAATCTATCCTCTATGAGCTCTCTGGTATTCCTCGACCCCGCTTATCCCGCCGGTCGCATTGCCGACATTGACGCACCGCATCTTCCGGTGACGCTGCAAGGCGTCAACCGCGGTGACGGGGTTTTTGAGTCTCTGCTGTACACCCGCAACACCGTACGTAAGCTCGATGCCCACCTAGCACGCCTGCAGGAATCCGCCGCAGCCTGTGCCCTGACAATCCCCGACGAGCTGAGTTGGCGGGCCGCCATCGACACCGCTATCGCGGACTTCGACGCCGACGGTGGTGCCGATGAAGCAGTGGTCAAGCTGGTCGCCGCACGCGGCGTCGCCGACAGCGACCCGGCCTGGTGCTGGATCACCGTCAGCCCGGCGCCGGCGCTCGGCCGTGAACAACGTGCCTCGGGCATCGACGTGCTGTTGCTTGACCGCGGCTATGACTCAAAATTGGCCGACCGAGCACCATGGCTCCTGATGGGTGCCAAGACGCTGTCCTATGCGGTGAATATGGCCGCGCTACGGTATGCGCACCAGCATGGCGCACACGACGTCATCTTCACCTCGGCCGACGGCATGGTGCTCGAAGGCCCCACCTCGACCGTCCTGGTGGCGCAGCGTGATGGAGACACCAAGCGGCTGATCACCCCCTTGCTCGAAACCGGCATCCTGCCCGGAACCACGCAGGCCGCCATCTTTGCCGCGGCGGAACAGGCTGGCTGGGAATTGGGCTATGGACCCTTGCAGCCCTCGGATCTGTACCAGTCTTACGGCGTCTGGTTAGTGTCCTCGGTCCGTCTGTTGACCCCGGTACGTTCATTGGATGCCAAGCCCCTGCATTTCGATGCCGAGCTGCATGAAGAACTGAGCGAACTGAGCCAATCAATTCGCTAATTTCCTCCAGCCAGCACGTTGAACGTCGGCGGTGACCCGGCGGGCACTTTCGTGTCCGCCGGCCGCTGACCTAGGCTGGCGCTATGGAGATCATCAATTCCCTCGCCCTGCCCGTGGTGGCCGCCGCCATCTTTTTCTACCTGCTGTATACCGTGATTCGGGCCGCCGTGCGCCGCGCCCTGTTGGACGTGGCCGAACAACGCGAAAAGAGTTCTCCCACCAGCCAGATAAAAGCCAGTGAGATCGAGTAGGCTGTAGTTAATCGACCCTAGGCAAAGAAGAGGCAGGGCCTTGAGTAAACTACACCGCGCGTACCCGGTGCTCGCCGCCACGGCGGCGCTGACCTTCTCACTTGGAGGATGCACACCCGCACCGCAGGCCCAAGCACCCGAACCGACGGAAATGCACACCGGCGCCATCAAGTTGGATGCCGAGGTCGATAAATTAGATCACCTGCTTGACGACGGCGCCGAACACCTCGTTGCCAGTGTTGCCCACCCTACCGCCACGGGGAGCACAGCCGAACCGCGCACCATCCCGCTCATCAACGAGGATGATTCCACCTGGTCACCGGGAAAGTATGAGTTGGTGGTTCGGTGCGTGGGCAGTGGGCAGGTCTACCCAGTTTTGACCATCGGGTCGCAGACTGTGGCCGGAGAAATCGGTTCCTGCACCGAACCCGGCGGTGAACAACAGCTGAGCCTCACCCTTAAACAATCAGCCGAGAATTCGCGAGTGACAATCATTCCCGTTGGCGATACCCGCGCAGCGGTGGGATATGTGATCAACCACCGCTAGCCCGCCAGCTGCCCGATCTTAGTCGCGCGTTTCGCGGCGGATCCGCTCCAGCCCTTCGGCATGGCTAGTGACCGCGAAGTCGGGGAATCGGTCGCGGAATTTGGAATCGTCGAAGAGATTGTCGGCCGCGTAGCGCGGCAATAGCTCGCGAATCTCGCGTGCCTGCGAGTTGATAAGCCCCGCGGCGTTCAGGGCCCAGCGGGGCACCACGGTATAGCGGCTACTGACCCCAAAAACGGTGGCGACAAGCTCAACGAACTCGCCATAGGTGGGGTGCGCGTCGCTGACCGGCAGATGCCAGGTCTGGCCGTAGGCGTCGGGAGTGGTGCCCAGTCTCGCCAGCGCACGACTGGCGTCCGGGGTCCAGATCAATGTGCGCCGCCGATCGGCACGCACGGGCACCAGCGCCCGCTTTCCGGCTTTCATCCGCTCAATCACCAGCGAGTTGGTAAATCCTTGGGTACGACCCGGCCCATAAAATTCCGGGGCCCGGGCGATCAGCACGGGAATTTCGCCGCGTTGCATTTCCTCGAGCACCAGCTGCGCCATCCGGGCACGCACCTTGCCCTTGCGCCCCACAGGCTCGAAGGGCGTCATTTCGGTCTGGGTCCGATGATCCTGCGGGTACATGTAGGTGTTATCGAAATACGCGAACCGTGCTCCGGCAGCGCGCGTCGCATCGAGCGCGTTGCGGAGCATCGTGGGAAATTGAGCTTCCCAGCGTTCGGTATCTGCAGGCAGCCCAGCGGTGAAATAGACGATGTCACTGCCGGCGACGGCCCGATGAGTCTGCGCGGCATCCAATAGATCGGCGCGGCGCAGGGTGTCACTGTCGTTGACCTTGCGCGGGTTGCGGCTGACCAGTTGTAGCGGACCGGCCTGGATGCGCTGTAGTTCGCGGGCGAGCTCGGTGGCAATCTATCCACTGGCTCCGAGGATGGTCTGCATGGTGTGGGTCCTCCCGGTCGGATGTTTGATCGCTAGGTCGCCATGCAAAGTAGCGTGGCGTGTACTGCACCTCGCGCTCGCTAAGGGGTCTGCGAGCCTCGACTCCAAGGCTCTCGTGCGGCCACTGCCCCAGCGGGCTAGCAAACCATCACGATCGGCATGACTTCCCCGAGCACATGCGGTATGTTTGCAGTGCTCACATCTGAGCGTAGACGGGGAGGTTAGCAGTGTCAACATTGAAGAGGTCGTACCACCATGGGGATCTACGTACCGCGCTCATCAGCGCGGCGGTCGACATACTCGAGGCGGGCGAGCCTTACTCGCTTCGCGCCGTCGCGCGACGAGCCGGAGTCTCCCCCACGGCGCCCTACCGTCATTTCACGGATCGAGAAGCGTTGGATTCCGCCGTGGCCGTCGAAGGATTCAAGGACCTGCGCGAGCAGCTAGCACAGACACTAGCCTCGCACACCAGCGCGACTGCGGCACCTGAAGCACTGGCCGAGCTCGGGGTCGCCTATGTGAACTTTGCCCTGCATCGCCCCGCAGTCTTCCGACTCATGTTCGGCAATGAATGCGATCAAAGCGATAGCGCGCGCGTCCAATCCTCTCAGGCACTCCACACGGTCCTTAATGAGGCGCTTGAGCGCATGCTGCCGGCGAAGGCCTCAGCGGAACTGGCCACCGCCCTCTGGGGTTTAGCGCACGGGCTGGCGTTCCTGCACCTGGACGGGAAGTATCGCCCTACCCCGACCGAGGAGGTGGCTGCTCGGGTGCGAGGCGCAGTACTGGCGATCCTTGCGCTGGGCCAGCCTTAGCGAACCGACTAGTGCGGGACGCAAGTTGTTGACAGCGCTCACATCCATTCGTAGTCTGCCTGTACGCACTGCAAATTGCCTCAAGAAGTCTCGTGCCACCATTGGCTGTGCCCGCCCTGCGAGTTATCCAGCCACCTAGCAACTCGCCCCTCAAACGAGCTACTGTCCACCCATCGCCACAATGTCCGGGACCGTAGCTAAGCCACCCCACGATTATCGAAACGAGATCCTCATGACCAAACGCATTCTTCACGTCGTCACGAACGTTGCACACTACGACGATGAGTCGCACCCGACCGGGCTCTGGCTCTCGGAGCTCGCTCACGCCTGGGACGTCTTTGCCGAGCATGGTTTCGCGCAGGATATCGTCAGCCCGCTGGGCGGAGCATCTCCGTTAGAACCGCGGTCGTTGAAATTCCCGAGCTATGACAAGGCCAGCAAGGCGTGGCACCGCGATTCGCAACGCATGGCGCTACTAGAAAACACGCTGCGCCCCGAGCAGATCGACCCCTCGGCCTATGACGCGATCTACTTCACCGGGGGCCACGCCGTCATGTATGACTTCCCGGATAGCGAGGGATTGCAGCACATCACCCGCGAGATGTGGGAGCAAGGTAAGGTCGTCTCCTCGGTCTGCCATGGATACTGCGGGCTGCTCAACACGACGCTTTCCGATGGTTCCTTGCTCGTAGCCGACCGCAAGGTCACCGGCTTCGCGTGGACAGAAGAAGTGCTGGCACGGGTCGATAAGCTCGTGCCATATAACGCCGAGGAAGAAATGAAAAAGCGCGGCGCACTTTACGAGAAGGCGACGCTGCCTTTCGTCTCCTACGCCGTAACCGACGGTCGGCTGGTCACCGGCCAAAACCCCAGTTCTGCCAAGGAGACCGCGCAGAAGGTCGCCGCATTGCTCGAAACACCGGCCAGCGAATAAAGACACAAAAAATGCGGCACCCGAGCCTTTTGAGGTATCGGGTGCCGCATCAGTTGCGAGTCATTGCACCGAGGGCATCGCTGAATTAACTCCACACCAGGTGGAAGGTGCCAGCGCCCAATGCCGCGGCAATGGCTCCGGCGCCGAGCACCACTCCGGCCACGATCACCAGGAGGTCCCGCAGCCCGAAGTGCACGCTACGAATCCAGGTGCGTTCCCCGGTACCAAAACCCTTGGCTTCCATGGTGACCGCCAGCCGCGACGCGCGCCGTACCGCCTGCACCAATAGCGCCAGACACTGACCCAACTGAGCCCGTAGGCGTTGCAGCGGCGAACCGAAATTCCCCACACCTCGGGCCCGCCGGGCCAAGGCCAGCGTGGTGAATTCCTCGGTGAGCAGGCCCAATAAGCGCATCCCCGCCAGCGCGCCCAACACGAATCGGTGCGGCACACGCAGTTGCTGAGATAGCGCCCCGCCGAGATCGCTCGGATTGGTGCTGGCTACGAGCAGCACCATGGGAATCGCTAAGCCGATAGCACGTAGACCGGTCGCCGCACCGGCGGCCACCGAGCCCTCGGTCACCGTGAACACCCCGAGATGCAACAGGATCCGGCCGGCGTCCTCACCCACCAGCGCCACACCCCAGCCGGCCACCGCGCCAGCGGCCAGTAGGGGCCACGCCCGGCGCAGGAACGAGAGAAGGCGCAGTCCGGCCAGCGGGAGTGCCACCAGGGTCGCCACAATAATCACCGAGGCAGAGACCCAGTCCATGGTGGACACCAGCGGCAGGGTGGCGGCAGCCACCGCGGCAAGCTTCGCCAGCGGATTGATACCGGCCAACCATGACTCCCCCAACGGCGCGTCGAGCATTGGGCCAGGCCTTCGAGTTGCCTCAGAAGTTTCACGTGGCGCCGGCAACTGCAATTCCTGGGCGGCCAAGGCCGCGGAGAACTGCTCATCGTGGGTCACCGCAATGACCGCGGTGCCGGCCTCGAGAGCCTCGATAAGGAGCTGCACCAGTTCTCGCCAAGTATTGGCGTCCTGCCCAAAGGTGGGCTCGTCGAGGATCAGCACCTGCGGGTCGGCGGCCAGCACGGTGGCGACCGACAGCCGACGTTTCTCCCCACCGGAAAGTGTGAAAGGGTTCGCCTCCGCGAGGTCTTCGAGGCGCAAGCGGCGCAGCAACTGATCAACTCGGGCGGCGATCCGCTCTTCATCGAAGGCTGGCGCCGCGGGATCGGCGGCGTGGGCCCGACGCGGGGCAAACTCCAGCTCTTCACGCACGCTCTGCGTGACGAACTGGTGCTCGGGTTCTTGGAACACCGTTCCAATGCGCGCAATAAGCTTTCCAGCCTTCCAGCTAAAGGGCTGCTCGGAGAGTTCCCCCGCGAAGTCTTCGCTGGCGCGTAAGGTGCCGCTGGAAGGCTCGAGCAGCCCTCCGAGGGTCAGCGCCAGGGTGGATTTCCCGGCTCCGTTGGCTCCTCGAATACAGTAGGCAGCTCCGGCCCGAATCTTGAGGTCCACTGCGGCGGTCTTCGGTGCCCGCGCCGAGCGCGCGGCAACGAGGTCCTGCGCATGCAAGAGCTCCGCCCCCGGGGTACCGGCAAACACGGTGGTCTCCGGGACGATGCCCGGCACCCAGAGGCCGGCAGCGCTCAGCTCGGCGCGCAGCTGCCGGTCGGTAAACAGTGCCTGCGGGTCAACATCGTGGGCAACGCCGCCGCCAGGGGCCAGCACCACCACGCGGTCTACCGCATCGGCCCAAGCCTCGAGCCGATGCTCCACCACGATCAGCGTAGCGCCGGTACTCTCGGCGGCCGAAAGCACCGCATCGCGTAGGGCGGGCACACCCTCGGGGTCGATATTGGCCGTTGGTTCATCCAGCAACATCAGCCCCGGCTCCATGGCCAAGATCCCGGCGAGCGCTAGGCGCTGTTTTTGTCCACCGGAGAGGTGCGCGGTGCGGTGCTCCCCATCGAGGGCGCCCAAGCCCACAGCCTGTAGTGCCGGGGTGATCCGTTCGCGAATGAGTTCCGGGTCCACGCCAAGATTCTCGGCGCCGAACGCAACATCGTCGACAACCCGTGATTGCACAATCTGCGTTTCCGGGTCCTGCTGCATGAGCCCGACCGGCTGCTTGGCGGTAAAGACATCCTGGCCTCCCACCCGCAAGGCCCCACTGGCTTCGCTCAGTTCATCGACTTCGAGGATGCCTGCCAGAGCATAGAGCAGCGTGGACTTCCCGGCCCCCGAGGGCCCGAGTAGCAACACCTTCTGTCCTGCGGGAATACTAAGGTTGAGCCCTTGAAGCGCGGGCCGCTCACGTTCGGCATGACGCCACCCGAAGTCCTCGGCAGAGACGGCCACGGCTTGGGTGTGCACCGTCGCAGGACGCTGTTCCCCCAGCCCGGCACTCATCGGCTCTGTCCCCGCCAGGCCCCTTCTAGGTGGGCTCGACGACTAGCTAGTGCACCCAGCGCACCGGTGCGCGCCAAACCGCGCGTGGCCAGCCATGGCAATAGACCAGCGATGATCATGCCGGAGATCGACATGGCCAGTACGTGGAAGAACTTCATGAACGGGGTGTAGGCCTCGTAGTAGGCCAGCACGTAGGCCTCGGTGAACCCTCCAAAGAACCCGGACATCAACCCGGCAAGGAGCGCCACGGGCAGGGTGAATTTCCGGTAGCGCACGGCCGCGAAGACTACTTCGGCGCCCAGACCCTGTACGAGCCCGGAGAGCAGGACGGTCAGTCCCCATTGGGAACCCAGCAGTGCCGAGATAATTGCGGCCAGCAGTTCACAGTACAAAGCGGCGCCGGGTTTGCGGATAATCAAGGCGCCCAGAGCGGCAGGGAAAAGCCACATGCCCGATACGAAGGCGGCGGCTGGCGGGAAAGCGACGAAGCCTAGGGAGACGAAGCCGTAGCTCGCGTTCCACGCCCAAAAGACCACACCGGAGGCCACTGCGATGGCCGACGCGATGACGATATCTACCACGCGCCAACTGGCACGGGGCTTAATTGCTGAAGTACTCATGATGGTCTCCTCCTGAGATAAGGAGGGGGGATGCACGCAAACCGCGCGGTCTATTAAATTAGGCCGAAACGGGTTTCCGCATCCGAGATGCTCGACTTCCTTCGCCGGTATTAGCCGGAGCAGGTTCGAGGGTCTGCGATCTATCGCACTCTCAGCGCCTTTGGTCCTCGGTAAAGGACATGGCGCTCCCCTGTCGGAATGGTTCTGCGCCCCAAGCTTAGCGCAGGTAAGCTGGAGACGGGTAAGCAGAGGACCGGATATGAACAAGAGGGAGCACGATGAACGCCGTTTCTAAAATCGTCACCATGTTGGTTTCACTCGGTGCCGGTGCACTGGCCACGAAGCTGGTGGATCGTACCTGGAAGGGTTTCACAGGCAACGATGCCCCACGCGGAAAGGACGCGCAGGCCGAGGCCACGATGCGTCAGGCAATCTCCTTTGCCGTGTTCTCCGCAGCGGTGGCCGCAGTCATTCAGGTGATCGCCGACCGCGGCGCGAATAAGGCGCTGTCGAAGCTCACGAAGAAGTAGTTTTTACGTAGCCTAGGGCCCGTCACTGTTGTTGCGGTGGCGGGCCTTGGTCATGCCGCTGTTCGGCTTCAACCGCGCGGATCGCTTCGGCGAGCTCGTCACTATAGATCGACTTGTGACTCACGTGCTTGGTGCGGTAGCCCGAGCGGCCGATCATATGGGCGGAAACCGGTGCGGTCAGCAACTGCATCCCCCAGGCCAAGGCCAGCACGGGTACCACGGCCCAAGAACGCAGGTGGATGGCCAGGGCAATGAAGATCAGCAGAAACCCCAGTACCTGTGGTTTGGTCGCGGCATGCAAGCGGGTGAGCAAGTCGGGGAAGGTCATCAAACCGATACCAGCCACCAAAGACAGCAGACAACCAATGATGAGGAAGACGGCAGCGAGCACATCCAGAAAGGCGTCCATCAGGCGTTCCTCTGATCGGTTACGTAGCGCGAGACGGTCACCGAACCGATGAAGCCCACCGTGCACGCGACCACAACGAAAAGCACGTTATCTAGGTGCCGGTTGTAGTACATTTCCAGGCAGACCGCGGCCGAAACGATCAAAAGCATCACGTCCAAGGCCAGCACTCGGTCAAGGATCGAGGGGCCTTTCGCCACGCGAATGACGCATAGGATCAAGGCGACCGATAACACCGAGCCGCATGCCCACATCACTATCCCGGTCATCATTGTGCCTTCCTCGCCGAAAACTTCGGTCCGCACTCGGCTTTGATTGCCTCGTATTCGTTTTTACTGCCTATGGCCATGATCAGTCGGCGTTCGATATCGCGAATCTGGCTTCGCGCCCGCTCCACGGCCTGCTCATCCTCGGTATCCGCGTAGTGCAGATACAAGGTGGAACTGCGTCGGTCCACGTCGACGACGAAGGACCCGGGGATCAGGGTCAGTACATGGCCCACCGTCATCACGATCAGATCTGACTCGGTGCGTAGCGGTACGGCAATCAATGAGCTTCGTGTCGCCCGCCCCTTGAACAAGGCCAGGTATGAGACATGGACACTGGCAGCTGCCACTTCGCGGAGGAACCACAGGAACAGTTTGAAGCAGTACCACAGGTTCAAGCGCCCCGGCAGCACCACCGGAGGCAAGGGGAAAAGCGTGGTGATCAGCACCGCGATCAGCGCACCGAAGAGCAGATTCCCCGGCGAAAAATCCCGCCAGAGAGCACCCCACACCAACACCAGCAGGACCAGTAGCGGCCACTCTTCGCGCAGGGTGGCACGGTGACGTACGCCAACGGGATCGAGCGCATCGTCGATGCGTTGATCTTTGCTATTCGGAGTCTCCATAGTTCCCACTCCCTTCCTACTGCCCGGTCAAGATCGAGGTGATGTACGGTTCACGTGCCACTAACTCTGCCGCGATGCGTTGGCAAAATGCGAACACCTGCGAGGCGAAAACCGTCAACGCCAATCCCGCGACCACCAGTGAAGCAGTTGCCCAACGCATCCCCCACGGCAGGGCGATGGCTTCGACTTCACGGGCCTTGGTCGAGCCCAACTGTGGGCGCTCGGCACCACCTTGGAAGGTCAAGTCGCTGACCTCCTTGGCTTCGGCCACCAGTGACTCGGTGGGCTCCTCAGCATCGGCGGCACGTCGCCAGAACACACGGGCCCACACGCGAATAATGGCCAGAAGGGTCAACAGGCTGGTGAGCAAACCAGCGGCGATCACGAGCCAGTTCAACACTCCCCCGGTGTCCACCGCCGCATGCATAAGTCCAAGCTTCCCGAGGAAGCCCGACAATGGTGGAATGCCGCCGAGGTTGATCGCCGGGATAAAGAACAAGACGGTCAACGCCGGAGAAATCTTCGCCAGCGACCCCAGCTTGCGCACGTTGGCGCTGCCGGCGCGACGTTCAATTAACCCCGCCACCATGAACAGTGAGGTCTGCACAATGATGTGGTGCCCGACGTAGTAGATCGTGGCGGCGACCGCCAATTCGGTGCCCACCGCAACACCAAAGATCAAATATCCAATGTGGCTGGTCAGGGTGAAGGACAGCATACGTTTGAAGTCCGTTTGCGCCAAGGCACCGAGGATACCGACCACCATGGTCAAGGCTGCGACCACCAGCAGCGCCTGATTCAGCGCCCCTCCCGGAAATAGGAGCGTTTCGCAACGCACAATCGCGTAGACGCCGACCTTGGTCAGCAACCCGGCGAATACCGCGGTTACCGGCGCCGGGGCGGTCGGGTAGGAGTCAGGTAGCCACAAGGAAAGCGGGAACACCGCAGCCTTAATGCCGAAGGCGATCAGCAGCAAGGAGTGCAGGATCAGTCGCGGACCTTCGTCTAGTTCGGGCAGTTTCACTGCCAAATCGGCCAGGTTCACCGTACCGGTTGCCGCATAGACCATTGCGATGGCCGTGAGGAACAAAACCGAGGAAACCACCGATACCACCACATAGGTGACACCGGCACGGATCCGCTCGGCGGTGCCCCCAAGGGTCAACAACACATAACTGGCGGTGAGCAGGATCTCGAAGCCAACATAAAGATTGAACAGATCCCCGGCCATGAAGGCGTTCGACACCCCGGCCAGCAGAATCAGGTAGGTAGGGTGAAAAATCGACACCGGGCCCTGCTCATCACCATCGGCGATACCCTGGCTCGTGGCGTAGAGCAGCACCGCCATGGACACTAGCGTGGACACCAAGAGCATGAAGCTTGAGAAGCCGTCGACCATCAGGGCGATGCCGAAGGGAGCGTCCCATCCACCAATATGCACGGCATAGGTTTCGCCGTTCCAGGTGGCGGCCAGCATCCCGGCTTCCAGAAGCATGGTGACGGCGAGGATGCCAATGGTGATGGCGCGCTGTTGGCGAATCTTCCGGCGCACCAAGAAGGCGGCACCGGCACCGAAGATCGGTAGTACGACGGCCAGCGGGGCGAGCTGTGCAACGTTCACTATTCTTCTCCCTCACGGACCGGGCGACCCTCTTCGTCAACGAATTCTGTGGTATCCGCGGCGAGCGGAGCATCTTCCTCTTCGTCGTAGGCGCTGGAGAGCGAGACCTTAATATCTTCGGTGTCATCGGCCACCACATCGGCCTGGTTCAGCATCCAGGAGCGATAGATCATGGCTAAC
This sequence comes from Glutamicibacter sp. PS, assembly GCA_031317595.1. Taxonomy (GTDB): domain Bacteria; phylum Actinomycetota; class Actinomycetes; order Actinomycetales; family Micrococcaceae; genus Glutamicibacter; species Glutamicibacter endophyticus. Next base: position 126,840 of record JANCMB010000001.1, on the reverse strand, counting down.
AAGAATGCTGTGACGGCGAAGGTGATGACGATCGCGGTCAATATCAAGGCCTGCGGCAACGGGTCGGCATAGACGTTCGGGTCGAGCCCCGATTCAAAGAGTGGTGCTTTTCCTAACCGTCCTGCGGTGGTGAGGATCAGCAGATTCACCCCATTACCGAGCAACATGATGCCCAGTAACACTCGGGTTAGGGTGCGTTCGAGTACGAGATAAAAACCTGCGGCCAGTAGCACTCCGGTAATAGCCAAGAAGGTAATGTTCACACTCATCGACCGACTCCCGTCTGTGAGGATGCCACGACGTCGTGCGGATCAACCGGTGAACGCCCCTCGGAAAGCACATCAATTTCGCTTCCCAGCGAACGCAGGACATCCTGTACCAACCCGAGAACCACGAGGAACACTCCAATGTCGAAGATGGTCGAGGTGACGAACTTGTGCTCGCCGAAGATCGGCAACCAGAATTCCCACGCGTAGGTGGTAAAAATTGCGTCGCCCGCGAGCAGCGGGATGATGCCGGATATGCCCGCCAGCACCAAGCCACCACCGATCAATAGACCCGGGGCGACTCGCATGGATTCGGCCAGCTCCACGCGTCCCCCGGCCAGATAGCGAATTGTCAGCGCCAAACCGGCGATAAGCCCTCCGGCGAAACCGCCGCCGGGCGTATTGTGCCCGGTGAGCAGGGCGTACACGCTGAGCATCAGTACCGAGTGGAACATCAGGCGAGTAACCACCTCGAAGATGATCGAGCGTCGTTCGGCGACGAGCGTACTACCGGCCATCAGCCAGTCACGGTTGGTCGAACGGCCGAATTCGCGGGCCACGTGCAGGCCAAGCTCTCGCTCGGCACCCCGACTGCCAATCGGTTCGGATCCGTGATCGATCGACCCGGGTTGAACCTCGTGGGCACGCAGGCGCTTCGCACCAAAGCTTCGGGTCACGAAAATCAGCGAGGCCACGCCGGTGGCCGCCGCGGCAAGCACAGTGATTTCGCCGAAGGTGTCCCACACACGGATATCCACCAGGGCGACATTCACGATGTTTTTGCCGTACCCCTCGTGGTAGGCCAGATCCGGATAGGCCAAGGAAATGGGGGCTTCGGTACGCGCGGCCATCATGCCGATGGCGATGTACACAACCATCACCGCAAGGCTGATGGCAATAGCCGCGCGACCCCAATGAATCTTGGTCAGCCCGACCCAGAGACGCCGCGGCAGGGCACGCAAGGCGAGCACAAAGGAGACCAGAACGATGGTTTCGACCAGAAGCTGAGTCAGCGCCAGATCCGGTGCACCCTGTAGGGCAAAGATCGCCACCATCCCGTAACCGCTGACCGAGGCCATCAGCACGGCCATGAAACGTTTCGGGGCCACAATGGCGATCAGAGCCCCGGCCATAATGATCGCACCGATAACAGCCTGCGCCGGATGATCGAAAAGCACCCACTCGGTCGGCCAAGGGGTGGCGACCAGTAGTGCGATACCGAGCGGCACCACGAGCGCCACCAGCAGAATCACACCCAGGTAGAAGGACAGCGAACCACGTTGTGTGCGACCGGTGACCCAAATCGCGACCTTGTCCAGCAGGTTTACGCTACCGCGATACAGTTCCTCGGCCGATACCACTAGTCGACGCAACGGAGCACCGGTATCACTACGTTGCCGAAGCCAGAAGAACAGCACACCCACCGCGATGCTAACTACGCTGAGTGCCAAGGCGGAGTTAAATCCGGAGAAGGCCGCCAGATGGACTTTCACAGGCCCGCTGTATGCCCCCGCTGCGCTATGGACCAAGTGCTCAACCGGGGCCGGGAAGAGACCGAGCACAATCGTCGCGGCCGCCAGCACAAATAGTGGGGCGAGGAAGATCAGGGTGGGTCGTTTGCAAGCGGTAGGTGTTTTCTGCCGTTTCGACGGACCGAATGCCCCGACGATGAAACGTAGCGAATACGCCATGGTCAGCGCCGATCCCAACACGATCACCGGTAGCACCCACAGGCGTAGCGTGCCGTCGAGATGTAGGGCCGCCTCATATACCGATTCCTTGGCGACGAACCCCAGCATGAGCGGCAGCCCAGCCATCGAAGCCGTGGCAATACCCGCCGTGACGGTCAAAACCGGCATACTCTTGGACAGACCGGAAAGCTGGCGAATATCGCGCGTACCGGTGTTGTGGTCGATGATGCCAACGGCAAGAAACAGTGTGGCTTTGAATAGGCCGTGAGCGAGTGTCAACGCGAGCGCAGCGAATCCGGCGTCTGGGGTCCCCAAGCCAAAAATGGCGATAATAAACCCGAGTTGCGAGACGGTTCCGAAAGCAAGAATCAATTTGAGGTCGTACTGACGAAGTGCCCGGTAGCCGCCCACCAGCATGGTGACCAAGCCGAGTCCCACGGTCAGCGGCAGCCAGAAGGTGGTCTCCGCGAATCCAGGGGCCAAGCGAGCCACCAGATATACGCCGGCTTTGACCATGGCCGCTGCGTGTAGGTAGGCCGAGACGGGGGTGGGGGCGGCCATGGCCCCCGGTAGCCAGAAATGGAAGGGTACCAGTGCCGACTTGGACAACGCGCCCAACAGAATGAGCGCCACCGCAACGTCAATGTAACCCCCCTCGGCCACCAGCTGACTCGATACGGCCAAGATTTCGGAGAGTTGGTAACTTCCGGCTTGGGCGCCAAGCATGAGTAGCCCAGCAAGCATGGCGAGGCCACCGAAGGTCGTCACGACCAGTGCGCTCAGCGCAGAGCGACGCGCGCTGATCAGCGATTGACTGAAGCCGATGAGCAGGTAGGACAGCACCGACGTGATCTCCCAGAAAATGAACATGATCATCACGTCATCGGCGGTGACAAGTCCGGTCATAGCACCGGCGAAGGCAACAAGTTTTGCAGCGAAGGAACCGATCTGCGGATCGTCATTTTTGAAGTAGCGCCCGCAGTAGATCAGCACTAGCGTGCCGACACCGAGAATCAGCAGCAAGAGCACCGCGGAAAGGGTGTCAAGGCGGAAGTTAAAGCCGATGTTGAGGGCCGCAATCCAGTCGATGCTAATCGACGGTGGTGCGTTCGGGGCCGCATGTCCGGCGCTCGGGTCGGACGCCAGAACTTTCGGAAGCTGGGTGAGCAACCAGATGAACCCCGCGGCTGGAACCACTGCCACCATGTAGAACGCGTTACGCTTGGCGAGACGAAAAATCAACGGGCTCAACAAGGCACACGCGAAAAGGGCGGTCAGTAGCAGAAGCATGCGTCTCCTCTGTCGACGGTGAGCGGGGTCAGAGTCCAACGTCCGGAGTGCTCCGGATTATCTATTTTATCAGCCAGATCGGCAAGTTTCCCGCTGCGACTGGGAGTTACGGGCTCTGGACTTGTTCGGGTGCGTCACAAATCGACCAAACATGTGCCCGGCTACTCCACCGCTGCGGCCCACTAGCCCTACGCAGATGAGTCTCACTAAGTTAGGCTCCCAGAAGACAGGTACCGCTCTCAGCAGGTCGGTGTGCTGTCAGACCCTCACGATCCGCCGCGGAAGGATCGCGGGCTAGCCGAACACAACAACAGCATCAAAGGATGGACCCATGACCACTAATCTCGGCGCCTCGGATGGCCGTCTACGTTGGGGCATCTTGGGCACAGGACTTATCGCGGGACTACAAACTCAGGATTTGCTCGAGAACGGTTTTATCGTTCAAGCCGTCGGTTCCCGAACTATGGACGCAAGTCAGCGCTTTAGCCAAAAATTCGGTATTCCCACCGCGCATGAAAGCTACGCGCAGCTCGTGGCAGATCCTTCGGTCGACATCATCTACGTAGCCACACCACACCCTTTTCACCACGAGCACGCGCTCCTCGCCTTGAATGCAGGGAAGCATGTTTTGGTGGAGAAACCCTTCACCATGAACGCGCGCGAGGCCCGGGAGGTTATCGACCTAGCCCAGCAGCGCGGTCTCGTGGCTCTGGAGGCCATGTGGACTCGCTTCCTGCCACATATGGTGCGCATTCGGCAGATCGTGGCCGACAGCAAGCTTGGCCAGCTACGTAAGGTCGTCGCTAGCCACAACCAGAGTTTGCCCACCGATCCAAGGCATCGACTCAATGCGCTGGAGCTTGGTGGCGGCGCGCTGCTCGATCTAGGAATTTATCCGGTCTCGTTCGCGGTGGACTTGTTGGGTACTCCCAGTTCAATTCAGGCCAGTGGCGCGATGACCGTCACCGGAGTTGACCGCCAAACCGCGACGATCTTCCAGTACCCCACGGGCGAACAAGCGATGCTCGACTGCGAACTCGATGCGCCCGGGGCGAACCGGGCCGTAATCATCGGTACCGAGGGATGGATCGACATCGAATCCGTGTGGTACACGCCGACCTCGTTCACGGTCTACGACCGGATGGACAATGTTCTCGAGCGCTTCGAACAGTCAGTCACCGGCCGGGGCATGCAATTCCAGGCGGCCGAATTGGAACAACTCATTCAGACCGGACGCACCCAGAGTGACTTGCTGCCGTCCGCCCAGAGCATCGCCATCATGGAACTCCTCGATGAGATTCGTCGGCAGATTGGCTTGCGCTATGCTGCGGACCGAATCTAGCGCTCGCCGGCTCGAACAGGCGAGAGTACCGGCGGACATCCGGCCAGCACCGGCTATTCACCATCCCGACGCTTCTAGCCGGTAGCATTCGTCCATGGATAATCGGATGACCGCGGCACCCACCCCAAGCCCCGAAACGGGATGGTTGAACCGCGTGACATGCGCCTGGGCCAGTTGGGATTGGGGCCAAGCGGCCATCAACGCGGTCATGACGACCTTCGTCTTTACCGTGTATCTGACTAGCGACCTCTTCGGGGGTAGCGATCACGCGTCACAGGTTCTCGGCCAGGCACTTACGATAGCGGGGGTCTGCATTGTGCTACTCGTGCCGGTTACGGGTATGCGTTCCGATGCGGCCGGGAGCCGCAAGCGATGGTTGGTAATCAATTCTCTACTGGTCGTGGCCGCCTGCGCTGCCTGCTTCTTTGTACTTCCCGATGAGCGCTTTCTGTGGCTGGGTGCCGGATTGATCGCAGCAATGTCGCTATTCTCGGAATTTGCAACGGTTAACTACAACGCCGTTCTGAACCAGATCTCCACACCAAAAACCGTCGGCAAGGTTTCGGGCTTCGGATGGGCGATGGGGTACGTCGGCGGGATACTGGCCTTGTCGATCGTGCTGTTTGGTTTCGTGAAACCCATCTTCGATTGGCCCGGCGCCGAGACCGAGGCCTCATTGAATATCCGTTTAGTGGCGCTCTTTAGCGCCGGCTGGTTTCTGTTATTCGCTTTGCCGTTGTTCTTCACCATCCCGGAAAGTCCGGCCACGCACAGCCAGCGGATCCCGCTCTCCCGCTCCTACGCCGTGTTGTTCGGCAAAATCCGTGACCTCTGGCGGGAAGACCGGACCGCCGTCTTTTTCCTTGGCTCCTCGGCTATTTTCCGCGACGGTCTGGCCGCTATTTTCACCTTCGGCGGGGTGATCGCGGCGGGCACTTTCGGATTCGAACTTGATCAGGTCATTATCTTTGCAATCGTCGGCAACGTCGTTGCCGCCACGGGCGCACTCATCGGCGGCTGGTTGGACGACCTCATCGGCCCTAAAGCGGTTATTGTCGCTTCGCTCATCGGGCTGCTCGTCGCCGGGCTTGGTGTCTTCTTCTCCCCCGGCCCTGCAGGCTTCTGGATTTTCGGATTGCTGTTGACCCTCTTTGTGGGGCCTGCACAGTCCTCGTCCCGTGCCTTCCTCGCGCGGTTAGCACCGGCAGGACGTGAGGGCGAACTCTTCGGCCTCTACGCCACAACGGGGCGGGCCGTATCGTTTTTGGCACCTGCGCTTTTTACACTGGCCATCAGCTGGGCAGGTGCGACTGTCGCCCCGGGCCATGCGCAGCGCTACGGGATCCTCGGGATTCTGACAGTACTGCTCCTTGGCCTCGTACTGCTAATCCCGATTCGTTCCCCACAGCGCGCTACGGCCTAGTTTTCCAGAGTGGTCAAATGGAAGTTCAGATGACTACGCGAAGCCGTGGGGCCACGCTGTCCCTGATAACGGTTGCCGTATGCCCCCGAGCCGTAAGGGTGCTCGGCATCTGAGGTGAGCCGGAAGAAGCAGAGCTGGCCGATCTTCGAACCGGGCCACAGCTTAATGGGCAGCGTCGCCATATTGGATAGCTCCAAGGTTACGTGACCGGAGAATCCCGGATCAATGAAACCTGCGGTGGAGTGCGTGAGCAAACCGAGGCGACCTAGCGAGCTCTTACCCTCCAAGCGTGCGGCCACACCATTACCCAGGGTCACCACCTCGTAGGTGGAGCCAAGCACGAATTCGCCGGGGTGCAGAATGAAGGGTTCATCCGGATCGACCTCAACCAAGCGAGTCAGCTCGGGTTGGTCGGTGGCCGGGTCGATATGTGCGTACTTGTGGTTATCGAAGAGCCTGAAATAGCGGTCTAGGCGCACATCCACGGACGCCGGCTGGACCATCGCCGGGTCATAGGGTTCGAGCCCAATATGACCGGCGGAAATTTCTCGTTTAATATCACCATCTGAATACAGCACGCTCTAAATTTACCTGCCGATGGGGCTTTCTAGGTAACAGAGTCGTCGCTGGTCGGCACCGGCGACCCTTACGGCCAAAATTTGTTCACCCGATCCCAAGGTTTGCCCGGTATTCTAGGCCTGCACATCACCGCGCTGAGTCACCTAGGAACATAACAACGATGCGATTGAAGTCCACGGCTGCCGCCACTCTTACCAGCGTCGCCCTGCTTTTGGGTTCGGCGAGCTTGGCGCAGGCCGCACCAACAGACTTACCGAGCGTTGAACAGTCCGATTTCAGCGACCCGTCGAGTCTGATCGCATTGATCAACCCCACGACGCAGCTTTCTCCGGAAGATTATGTCCCGGAGAATCTGGTCACGGTCCCGGGTTCCAGCGACAAACTTCGTGCCGACGCCGCCGCAGCCGTTGAGCAACTCATCGCCGACGCACGTGCTGCAGGGCATCCGATCAAGCTCATCAGCGCCTACCGCTCCTACAACCGTCAAGCGACCCTCTTCGCGAAGTACCAGAATCAGTACGGCACCGCGTACGCCGAGCGCATCTCAGCCCGCCCCGGCACGAGCGAGCACCAGCTCGGCCTCGCCGCAGATGTTGGATACAGCAGCGGAAAGTGCCAGCTTCACGCCTGCTTTGGGGATACCGCCGCTGGCCTCTGGGTTGCAAAGCATGCCGTCGACTATGGGCTGATCATCCGTTACCCGGAAGGTGAAGAAGCTACCACCGGTTATAAGTACGAGCCGTGGCACGTCCGGTACATCGGTACCGAGCATGCCCAGGCGATGGAAGCTAGCAAGGTGTCGACCTTCGAGGAATATATCGATCTGCTCAAGGGGCAGGCGAAGGAAGATACTTCGGCCGAAGACGCCGAGAAGGCGGGCAAGAAGTCAGAATCCTCGAAATCAGCAGAACCAAAGAAAGAGAAGGCCAAGCAGGAAGAGTCCACCACCACGCGGCAGAAGTCATCCGAGAATTCCTCCATCGACGATCTGCTCGTTCTGCGTTTTCTGCCGCCCTTCCGTGATTGGAGCTTCGGCTTCTAAAGGTAACGGCAGCGTTTTAACGGCGAAGGGGTACCCAGGCCATTTGGCTTGGGTACCCCTTCGCTATTTATCGCCTACTTGGCACGCACCGGAATTCCAGTGAAAGTGGGTTTGCTGGTGGCTTCAAAGAAGTCGTTGCCCTTGTCGTCCACCACGATGAACGCCGGGAAGTCTTCGACCTCGATGCGCCACACGGCTTCCATGCCGAGTTCTTCGTACTCGATGACTTCGACCTTCTTGATGCAGTCCTGCGCCAGGCGTGCGGCCGGACCACCGATCGAACCGAGGTAGAACCCACCGTGGGAGTTGCAGGCGTCGGTCACCTGCTTTGAACGGTTGCCCTTGGCCAGCATGACCTTCGACCCACCGGCGGCCTGGAACTGCTCCACGTAGGAATCCATACGCCCTGCGGTGGTTGGTCCGAAGGAACCAGAAGCCATGCCGTCTGGGGTCTTCGCCGGGCCCGCGTAGTAGACCGGGTGATCCTTCAAATACTGCGGCATCTCTTCACCCGCATCCAGCCGCTCCTTGATCTTTGCGTGCGCGATATCGCGGGCAACAACCAAGGGACCGGTCAGCGACAGGCGGGTCTTGACCGGGAACTGGGTCAGAAGCTCGAGGATCTGATCCATAGGCTGGTTCAGGTCAACCTTTACCACCGAGGATCCTCCGGTGCCTGTGACGCCGTCGGTGGCATCATCGTGCTCTGCCACGGCCGGGTGCGAGGCCTCGGGCATGAAGCGCGCCGGGTCGGTTTCCAGCTGCTCGACGAAGAGGCCTTCCTCCGTGACCTTGGCGAGCATCTGTCGGTCGGCCGAGCACGAAACGGCAATGGCTACCGGCAGCGAAGCGCCATGGCGCGGCAAACGCACCACGCGGACGTCATGGCAGAAGTACTTGCCGCCAAACTGTGCGCCGATGCCAAAGTTGCGGGTCAGTTCGAGAACCTTCTCCTCCAGCTCGGTATCGCGGAAGCCGCGTCCGGTCATGGCACCTTCGGTAGGCAGGTTGTCCAGGTACTTAGCCGAACCGTATTTTGCGGTCTTCAACGCCATTTCGGCGCTCGTGCCACCGATCACGATCGACAGGTGGTAGGGCGGGCAAGCCGCGGTACCCAACGAACGAAGCTTCTCATCGAGGAACTTCAGCATGGCATTCTCATTGAGAATGGCCTTGGTCTCCTGATACAGGAAGGACTTGTTGGCGCTTCCGCCGCCCTTGGCCATGAACAGGAACTTGTAACTGGTGTCGTGACCGGCCTTGGTATCTGCATACAGATCGATCTGGGCGGGCAGGTTGTTACCGGTCTGCTTCTCCTCCCACGTCGTCAACGGAGCCAACTGGGAGTAACGCAGATTCAGTTTGGTGTAGGCGTTGTAAATGCCGCGAGAGAGGGAAATCTCGTCCTGCTCCTGGGTCAAAACTCGCTGACCACGCTTGCCCATCACGATGGCTGTACCCGTGTCTTGGCACATTGGCAAGATGCCGCCGGCGGCAATATTGGCGTTCTTCAGCAGGTCCAGGGCCACAAACTTGTCGTTTGCGCTGGCTTCCTCGTCATCGAGGATGTTGCGCAGTTGCTGCAGGTGCGCCGAGCGCAGGTAGTGCGAGATGTCGTGCAGGGCGGTTTCAGCCAACAGTTCGAGCGCCTCGGGAGACACCTGCAGGAAGTTCTTACCGTCCGGCCCGGCGACGACGCTGACGCCCTCGGAGGAAATCTTGCGGTATTCGGTCTGATCTTCGCCGATCGGCAAAAGATCCTCATAACGGAATTCAGGCATGCTCAGTCCTTGAAATGAATATGAATGCTCATCGTCCAGTCTAGCGATTCACCCGTCGTTTCCTTAGTTGGCGTTTGCGTCGCTGGTCACGTACGCGACATGCTGGGGGTTATGAGCACCGAGCATAACGACGCCGACGCGGCACAAGACAGCGGCCAGCAGCCTCCCACGAAGCAGGATCGCTCCAAGGCGGCCACGCACTTCGAAATGATGATTCAGGCCGGGCAGAACAAGCCTGAGCTTTCCGGTTCGGTGATGAGCGCATTCATGACCGCTGAGGTGTACTTCCTCAGCCGAGAGCCGGTAACCGGCGAGAACAAGAACGCTCAGCCCATGGTGGTGACCAACCCAGCGGGCGAAAGTCTCGTCGTGGTGTTCACCTCCCCCGAGCGCATCCCAGACGCCTACATTGACGAATGCCCCTATGGGGTGAAAATTCAGGGGGCGAATATCGTCAAGTCCCTAGATTCGGTGGGATTCGTGGTCAACCCCGGTGACAGCCTCAGCTTCGAAGTCCCCGCTAAGGGTGTTCAGACGCTGAAGGAGCGCTTCTTCAACCCACCTTCGGCCTAACCGAACACCAGGATTTACGCTCGCGCTTTTCCTGGCGTGAACCCAGCGTGAAGCGACGTTAACCAATGGATGAACGAAGGATTTCGCCGACCGCGAACCTTGGGTTATTCTAAAGTTGCCTGGACCGCCATTAGGCCGTCCGGTGCCTTGCAGGCGGGAACCGAATAGGTTCTCGCCTGCTCCTCATTAACGCGACACATAGCCTTGTGAATTTGCGCGCCACCTAGCGATCGACTAGTGTTTTCGATGTTGCCTCAGGAAACGATAGGCGGCATGTGCGGGCGTAGCTCAATGGTAGAGCGCTAGCTTCCCAAGCTCGATACGCGGGTTCGATTCCCGTCGCCCGCTCGCATATCTAGATGCCGGAACCGCCAAGGTTCCGGCATTTTTGGTTTCGGCTGGTCGGTAGGGTCCAGGCCGCCCGTTCGAGAGGAGCGGTGCATGACCGGGGTGTTATCCGGCTTTTCCATTATTTGGATTGTGATCGCCGTTGGCTATCTTGTGGGCCGCACCGGGGTGCTGGGTGATCAAGGCCGCTGGGTGTTGAATCGCCTGACGTTCTTCGTGGCCAGCCCCGCTCTGCTGTTCCTGACCTTGGCGGAGTCCGACCCGGTCGCAGTGCTCGGCCCGCTGCTATTGATTGCGGCACTGTCCGCCTTCGCCACCGCGGCAGTTTTCCATCTGATCACCGCCAAGTGGCTCAAACGTAGTGCCAGTGAACGAATTGTCGCGGCCATGGCCTCGTCCACCGTGAACTCCGCCAATCTGGGGTTACCTATTGCGCTCTACGTGCTTGGCGATGCGGCGCAAGCTGCACCCATCATTCTCTTTCAGCTGGCGCTCTATCAACCGATCAACCTGGCGATGCTCGATGCTACGACCAGTAAAAGACGGACTACCGTCTTAGCCATGATCGCCTCGACGGCCCGTAACCCGATGATCATTGGTTCCCTGCTGGGGCTCTTTGTGGCGCTGACCAACGTGCAGCTACCCGAACAGATCCTGCAACCGATCGAACTGATCTCTGGAGCCTCCATTCCCGCCATGCTGCTGGCCTTTGGAATCTCGCTCGTGGGTTCGAAACCCTTGGAGAAGGCGCAGGGTCGACGAGCCGATGTCTTGATCGGCACCCTCTGTAAATTGTTGATCCAGCCGGCGATTGCGTGGGTTCTGGCAACGTTCGTCTTCGGGCTACCGATGCCGCTGGTTGTTGCCGCCGTCATCATGGCCGGCCTGCCGACTGCGCAGAATATTTTCGTGACGGCATCCCGCTACGAACGGGGCGTGGTGATCGCGAAGGATACCGTACTGCTGACCACGGTCTGCGCCATCCCGATGATGATGCTTTTGGCGTGGTGGCTAGGCATCTAACCGCTAAGCGGCAGATGGTTCACGGGCTCATATTGAGAAATATGACGTCATCTTTGCCCTAGTAGGGTGCGGCAGAGGAATCTTGCGGAATACTGGCGACGGCTTGACCGTTCTCAGCGGTACACCTTTGATTCATTTACGACACTGCGAGGCACCTCATGAAGCGCACCCTTTCCCTGATCGCATCGGCGGCCACCTTGGCCTTGGCCCTGACTGCTTGCGGTTCTTCGACAGGCGAAGGTAACTCGGCATCGCCAGGAACCAACTCGTTGGAGCAGGTCAAAGAGTCGGGCGTGCTCACCGTCGGCACCGAAGGTACCTACCGTCCCTTTAGCTACCACGAGGGCGATAAGCTCACCGGCTACGACGTCGAAGTCATCGAGGCAGTAGGCGAAAAGCTCGGCGTCAAGGTTGATTTCAAGGAAACTCAGTGGGACGCCGTCTTCACCGGGTTGGAAGCCAAGCGCTTCGATGCCATCGCCAATCAGGTCACCATCAACGACAAGCGCAAAGAAACCCTACTGTTCAGCCAGCCGTACTCGGTGACGACTGGTGTCGTGGTCACCACATCCGGCAACACCGACATCAAGTCCTTCGATGATCTCAAGGGAAAGCGCACAGCCCAGTCACAGACCAGCAACTGGTTCGAGACCGCCAAGGAACTAGGTGCCACCGTCGAGCCCGTGGAGGGCTGGGCACAATCCCTGACCCTACTCAAGCAGGGCCGCGTCGACGCCACCATCAACGACAAGCTCTCCTACTTGGACGCGCAAAAGCAGCAGCCGGATGAGTCCATCAAGATTGCTGCGGAAGCCCCGGAGAAGAACGAAGCGGGAGTCGCCCTTCGCAAGGACTCTGCCGAGCTCCGCGATGCCATCGATGACGCTCTGGATGAGCTTCGCGCCGAGGGCACCTTGGCAAAGATTTCCGAGAAGTACTTCGGCGAAGATATCAGCAAGTAACAGCGCACGATCTAACGCGGCGCACTACACTGGCCCCACGGACTCGATCCTGGGGCCAGTGGCACGTGCACCTGAATTTTGAGGAGATACATGGACTCCATTGGGCAGCTTGCGCTTGATTCCTTGTGGCCGCTGCTGCGCGGGGCACTGATCGGCACTATTCCGCTAACCCTGCTGAGCTTCACCTTGGGCATGGTGCTGGCGCTGATCATCGCCCTCATGCGTATGAGCTCCAACGCGGTGCTTTCCGGTATTGCCAGAGCCTTCATTTCGGCGGTTCGCGGCACCCCGCTGCTCGTGCAGCTCTTCGTGATTTTCTATGGCCTTCCCTCGCTGGGTGCGACCATCGACCCCTGGCCTAGCGCCATCATTGCCTTCAGCATCAATGTCGCCGGCTACGCCGCTGAAATCATTCGCGCGGCGATCTTGTCGGTACCCCGCGGGCAGTGGGAGGCGGGCTACACCATCGGCATGTCACATACTCGCACGCTGTTTCGGCTGATCCTCCCCCAAGCCCTGCGCGTGGCGACTCCGCCACTGTCGAACACCTTCATTTCACTGGTCAAAGACACCTCGCTGGCCTCGTTGATCCTCGTTACCGAGATGTTCCGCAAGGCCCAGGAAATCGCGGCCAGCACCCTACAATTCATGGTCCTCTACATGGAGGCGGCAGTAATCTACTGGGTTATCTGCTTGTTGCTGTCCATGTACCAGAACCGTCTCGAAGGCCGATTGGAAAAGTATGTCGCCCACTAGCCCGCTGCTGTTCGTCGAGAACATTCACAAGTCCTTTGGCGCAAATGAGGTGTTACGCGGCATCTCCTTTAGCGTGGGTTCCGGTGAGGTCGTGGCCCTCATCGGTCCCTCTGGCTCCGGGAAGACCACCGCGCTTCGTTGCCTCAACGGTCTGGAACGCCCGGACCAGGGCACCGTGGGGTTTACCGGCGGGCCAGAGGTCACGTTCGGCACCAAGACCACAGCCAAGCAGGCCACGGTGCTGCGTCAACGTTCGGCCATGGTATTCCAGGGCCATCACCTCTTCCCCCACCTCACGGTGCTGCAAAATATCACCATCGGTCCTCTTGAGGTGCAGCAGCGCCCCAAGGACGAGGTGATCAACGAAGCCCAAGCGCTTCTCAATCGGGTGGGACTGGCCGAGAAGGCCAATGAGTACCCTTCATCGCTGTCCGGCGGACAGCAGCAGCGTGTCGGTATTGTGCGCGCGCTTATGCTCAAGCCCGATTTGTTGCTCTTCGATGAGCCCACCAGTGCGTTGGATCCAGAGCTCGTTGGCGAAGTGTTGCGCGTGATCAAGGAACTTGCTGCGGAAGGGTGGTCTATGGTGCTGGTCACCCATGAGCTGGCCTTCGCCCGCGATGTCGCCGACCGTGTGGTCTTCATGGACCAGGGTGTCGTCGTCGAGGAGGGGCCCGCGGCACAGGTGCTGACCGAGCCGCGTCAAGAGCGTACTCGAAACTTCATTCAACGCCTGCTCAACCCGTTTTAATAGCGCGTTGGCTTAGCACACGCCGGGCCAATGCGTAAGCTATGTCACATGAGCGAGAATGTTCCGGCACACGCAGCCGAGTCGTTGAAGCGTAGCTTCTCCTTTACCGACCCAGCCCTTTTTCTTGGCGCCGCCCTACTCGACGGTCAGCCCGACCCGACGGCGGGCATCCGGCTGCCCTTGCGAATGCTCAACCGGCACGGGTTGATCGCCGGGGCTACCGGTACGGGAAAGACCGTGACCCTGCAGGTGATCGCCGAGCAGCTCAGCACCGCCGGGATTCCTGCCTTCCTCGCGGATATTAAGGGTGATCTCGGCGGCTTAGCCCAAACGGCCGAACCAAGCGAAAAACTCTCGGCCCGGCTCTCCTCGATTAGTGTCGAGTTCGAAGCTCGCGCTAACCCGGTGCAGTTCCTTTCGCTGGCCGGTTCCGGTAACGGTGCGCCAATTCGGGCCTCGCTCGATTCTTTTGGACCGATTTTGCTCTCGCGTGTGATGGAACTGAACGACACGCAAGAACAATGCCTGCAGTTGGTATTTCACTTCGCAAACCAGCGCGACTTGCCGCTGGACGATCTCAAAGACCTCAAGGCCGTTATCGCTCACTTGCTTTCGGACGAGGGAGAAGTGGACCTAGGCGAATTGGGCGGGTTACCGGCCTCAACCGCCGGGGTCCTGCTACGCGGCGTGACCATGCTTCAAGCCCAGGGGTTGGAGCAATTCTTCGGGCAACCGGAATTCGACGTGCACGACCTGATCTCGCTGACCGATGACGGGCTCGGGGTGCTCAACATCCTGGAAGTTGACTCGCTACGATCCAAACCACTGGTCTTCTCAACCTTCATGATCTGGCTGCTCGCCGAGCTCTTCGAAGAACTCCCCGAAGTCGGCGATCTTGAAAAACCGAAACTCGTGTTCTTCATTGATGAAGCACATCTCGTGTTCGAAAATGCCTCGAAGGCATTCATGGATGCGATTACCTCCACGGTGCGGCTCATCCGGTCCAAGTCGGTGGGACTCTTCTTTATTTCACAATCTTCCAGCGACATCCCTCAAGAGGTTCTGGGGCAGCTCGGCCATCGCATCCAGCATGCGGTGCGAGTGTTTACGCCCAAGGATGCGCAAGACCTCAAGGCAGTGATCTCCACTTTCCCCACCGGGCCCCTAGACCTTTCCCGTGCCTTACGCGAGGCCTCGGTCGGCGAGGCGGTCATCTCGGTTTTAGACCCACGTGGCGTGCCAACACCCAGTGCGCTGACTCGGCTAAGTTCACCGGGCTCACGTATCGGGGTACCCGATGCCGGGCTCAAGGCCGAGCTCATTGCATCCTCGGCGCTCACCGCACGTTACGCTGCGGTGCAAGACCGTGACTCTGCCCATGAATTACTCTCCGAAGCCCGGGCAACGACAGCGCCCCCAACCGCGCCACCCGAAAGCGAGCCGGCGGCCACGAGCGGGAGCAGCGGCGCCGGATCCATCGACGAGGAAGCTCAACGTATCGCCGAATCAATCCTGGGCCGCCGTGTATCCATTCCCCCAGCCGGCGAAATCCCTAATGATGCGCACGGCGCGCCGGAACCAACTGGCAACACCACCGAGCAACGTCCGCATCCACCAGTTCAGGGAAAGACTCAGGAGCAGGGAAACCCCATAATGGACTTTGCCATGGATGCGGCCAACACCCTCGGTCGCGAACTACTGCGCGGTATGTTCGGCACCCGCCGCCGGCGCCGTCGCCGCTGGTAATTGCGATGCGTGACCCGGCCGTTTAGCAACTCGGACGCACAAACCGTTAGCCTAAGAGGTAATGAAGACTCGAAATTCCGTGCCCAATCTTGCCCTGCGCTGGGTTATTGTCCTGGTTGCGATCTTGGTGTTGGCCATTGCCGGCATCCTCATCGCAAACCGCACAATATTTTCTGCACAGCATCAGGTCAAGGTCCTGCAGCAGTATATGGCCGCCGGTGAAGGCGGCAAGGCGCTGGGACTGTTACGTGCCTCGGTGCCGGAGGGCAATGCGGTCGCCCTGAATGGCGACGTGCTCAAACATACGCAGGAGGGCATTACCGATTTCTCGGTAGAACCGGCCGTCGCCGACGAGCATGACTCGGATCTGGTCGAGGTCAAAGCCACTTACCAGGCTGAAGGCACCGAGCACTCCTCGACCTACCGGTTGCACCGCGCTGGCAAGTCCTGGTTGTTCTTTGACCAATGGGAGTTCGTTCCCGATAGCTTGCCAACCATTCAGGTGCGGGCCAATACGGTGAACGAAGTCAGCCTGAACAAGGAAAAGATCCCGCTGGACCAGGGCATCAGCACCATTCCGGTCTTCTATCCTGCGGTGATCAACGCGAGTTTCGAAACGAAGAACTTCAAGGCCGATACACGTGGAGTGGTGGTCACGGGGCCAACTAAGGACCCCGTTCCGGTGAAGCTGACGACCGAACCAACCAAGGCATTCCTCTCGGCGATCAATAAGAAGCTCAAGACATATGTCGATGGCTGCGCGTCGCAGAAGGTCTTGATGCCGGCTGGATGCCCCATGGCGTATCACACCTCTGCACGCGTGAATTCGCAGAGCATCAACTGGACGATCACCGATTATCCCAAGGCGAAAGTCAGCTACTACAACGGTGCGTGGGTCCTAGCGCCCCTGGAATTCGAGGCACAGCTGCAGTTGACCGAACAGGATTTGCGCACCGGTGCCACGGAGAAGAAAACCGTCAAGGAAGCCTATAACTTCACCGCCCAGTTGACCACCAGCACCACGAAGGTCTCGGTGGTTCCGGTCGCCGCGGTCGAGAATCCAGCGAACTAGCCGCGGGTAAATATTTCGCGAAAATGTGCACGTAGCGGTGGGGCGTCGCTACGGTACTTTTGCCACAGCACGAGGGCCGCCGTACTGACCACGAGCGACGCAATCGCACCAATTGCGACTGCCGCGCGCACGCCCATGAGCTCGGCCATCCAGCCCACTAACGGTGCCCCGAGTGGGGTCCCGCCCTGCACCACCATTAGGTACAGCGCCAACACTCTGGCCCGGTACTGGCCGGGGACGGTGGTTTGCACCATGGTGTTGCATGCATTCAGGAAAGTCAGCGCACTCAGGCCGACACCGATCAGGCTGAGCGCAAAAAGCCACACGGTGGGCATCAGGGCCGACAGTAGCGCGCACAGTCCAAAGGCGATGCCTCCACCGATCACATAGCGCCAGCGTGGTCTGGAACGTCGTGCGGCCCACATGGCCCCGGCGAAGGTTCCGACGGCCATCACCGTGCCTAGGAAACCGTATTCGCTGGCGCCCAAGCCGAACTCTTCGGCCGCCATCATGGCGTTGGTGAGCTGGAAGTTCAGGCCGAAGGTGCCAATGACAAAGGCCATGGCAAAGAGAAGCAACAGATCTCGCCGCGAGGTGAGGTACGCGATGCCCGCCCGCACCTGACCACGTCCGCGTTGGGCCCGGGGCGCATGGCTGATCGCGGAGTCCTTCATCAGGGTCAGCGAGCCCAGTACGGCCAGGAAGGATAGCCCGTTGATCAGGAAGGCCGGCCCGGTCCCAACCAAGGCGATCACCACTCCGGCGATCGCTGGTCCGGCGAGCCGGGCCAGATTGAAGTTAGCACTGTTCAATGCCACCGCATTGCTCAGATGGCTCGAGGGCACGATTTCGGAGACAAAGGCTTGGCGTGCCGGGGCATCGAAGGCGGAGCCGATGCCCAGCAGGGTTGCCAATACGTACACGTGCCAGAGGCGGGCTTCCCCGGCCACGACCAGCCCGCCGAGAACTAGCGCGCATAGCCCCATGAAGCTTTGGGTAATGAGCAGGACCTTGCGCTTGTCATAGCGGTCGGCGATGAGGCCGGCGTAGGGTCCGAGCAGGAGGACCGGAAGAAACTGCAGGCCGGTGGTGATGCCGGTAGCGGTGCCATCGTGGTGGGTCAGTTCGGTCAATACCAGCCAGTCTTGGGCCACACGCTGCATCCACGTGCCGATATTGGAGACCAGGGCACCGAGCACCCAGTACCGATAGTTGGGAATCTCTAACGCTTTAAATGTTTTGCTGGCCACTACATTGTCACCGGCCCCGAGGAGCCGGTACCTCCCGTCCTCGACCAGTCTAAACCCTTGAGGAATCTCCGGTTAATAGCTCGTCACTCGAATGTAGGGCGAAGTCCCGTGTGCCGCTAAACCACAACGGCCCGTGTCGTGGGCGCGATGCGCGCCCACGACACGGGCCGTTGTTGGCGGAAGGATCCGCCTACTTAGTTCAGGCCGCGCAGGTCAAGTACCAGTTCGTTATCGCCGCTAGCGTCGAGCACAACCGGGATTCCCCAGTCCTGCTGGTACAGGTGGCAGGCTGCGTGATCGGGGATCTCGCCGCCGGGCTCACCATCACATGCAGCAGCCCGTGCGGTCAGGTGCAACACGCCCTCGGAAACCTCGGGGTTAATGACGAGCGTGCGGGTCAGCCCGAGCGAGGTTCCGGCGCCCTCGAGCAGCAGGTTCTCCGGGCTGGCGGAAATCTTCAGCTGCGTTGGGTCACCCCAGCGGTCATCGAGCTTCTGGCCCTTCGGCGCACTGAAGCGTACGGTGATCGCGTGCTCGCCGGGCTGGACCTTAGTCTTCGGGCGCTGCGTCTGGCTGGCGCCCTCGTCGACAACCAGCACCTCGGCGGGCACCGGGATGCGCACCAGCTGGTGGGCGTTGGTTTCGACAACCAGTAGCACCGGGTCCCCGTCAACGCTCTCGTCGAGGAGCACATCGGCTGGCTCCTTCAACCCCTGTGCCAGCGTGGAGACGGTATTGCTGTTCGGGTCGAAGCGGCGCACCGCACCGTTGTACGAGTCGGCAATGGCCACCGAACCGTCGGGCAGCGCGGCAACACCCAGGGGGTGCTGCAGGCGTGCATCGGCGGCCGGGCCATCGCGGAACCCGAAGTCGAACAGGCCGGTACCAATGGCGGTGTGCACCGCCACGGCCTGCCCCTGCTCATCGGTTTCGATCCGCCGTAGCGCGCTGGTCTCCGAGTCGGCGATCCATACGTCGTGGTTCGCGTCGATGCTCAACCCCGAGGACTGGGCGAACCAGGCTTCGTTCGGGGCTCCGTCGGTCAGGCCTTCCAGCCCGGTACCGGCGTAGACCGCGACCGCGTGGGTCACCGGGTCATAGCTGAAAATCTGGTGGGTACCGGCCATGGCGATCAGTACCTTGCCACTGGGGTGGTAGATAACATCCCACGGAGAGGACAATGAAAGGTTCAGTGCGTCGGTCCCCAACTCGGTCGGCTGGACTTCGTTTCGGGCCGACTCGGCATCCAGTAGCCGTTGCACACCGTTTCCGGCCAGGGTACCGACCTCCCCGGTGCTCAGGTTCACCGAACGCAAGCGGTGGTTTACCGTGTCGGCCACGATCACGTCGTAGCCCAGCTTTTGAGCCAGCTCCTGCGGCACAGTGGTTAGACCCTGCAGTTCGTTGAACTTGGCGCTCTGCGCGTCGCCATCGGCGTAGCCCTTAACCCCGGAGCCGATGGTACGTACTACGGTGCTCAGGTCCGCTCCGAGTTCGAGCAGACGGTGGTGGCCCGAGTCGGCGACGAGGAACGTGCCACCCGGCAGCGGGACGACCTTGCCCGGGAAACGCAGGTCTCCCTCGCGTGCCTCCGGCGCAACATAGGGGCCGTCACCGCGGTGCAGCGTGCCCTTGGCCTCATGTTCGGCGATCAGCTCTTCGATCAGCGAGCCCAGACCCTGCGCGTGTCCTTCACCGGAAAGGTGGGCGACGATGTAGCCCTCGGGATCGAGCACCACGAGTGTCGGCCAAGCGCGTGCCGAGTAGGCCTGCCAGGTAACCAGCTCCGGGTCATCGAGCACCGGGTGATGAATTTCGTAGCGCTCCACGGCAGCTGCCAGCGCTTCCGGGTCGGCCTCATGCTCGAACTTCGGAGAGTGCACACCGACGGTGACCAGCACGTCGGAGTATTTCTCCTCGAGCGGACGCAGCTCGTCGAGCACGTGGAGGCAGTTGATGCAGCAGAAGGTCCAAAAATCTAGGAGCACAATCTTGCCGCGCAGTGCCTGCAAATTCAGCTGTTCGCCACCGGTATTCAACCAGTTGCGGCCCGTCAGCTCGCTGGCGCGCACCTTGTAGTCGGCGCGCAACGAGTCGGAAGATGCACTCATAAATTGTCCCTTTCCAGCTTTAGATACCGCCCTGATCACCGGGGATGGCGGTTCGATCCATTATCGCGCAGGGCCCGGCACTGACTCCAACGCTATGAAGCGCCGCGACACAATTAGAACTGGGCTGTCACCGCGTCCATAACCTGCTTGGCCACCGTGGAAAACTGCTTATCATTCAGCGATCCGGCGGAGATGAAGGAGACCATCGCCACATAGTCTCCGGCGGTGTCCAGCAGCACCAAGGAGTCCTGTGGCGACTGCGGGTCACCCGTGCGTGAATAGTACAACTGCGATTCGACCCCATCGATTCCCGGATCGGTGAACTTCACAGTTTCCATGGCATTCGGTCCGTTGAGTTTCACGCTTTTGCAGTCGGTGCGCATCCGAAGCACCGTCTTATAGTGCTCCTCTAGAACGCTGCGATCCTCCACCCGGGCTACCTCAACCGAACCGGTGACGGTGCCGCTCTCGGTGGTAAAGTCCGTGCGGGCAACCTCGGTGCCCAACTGGGCCGGGGACCAGTTTAGATCCTCGAGTGGCCCGGCACACTGACCGGGCAACACCACATATCCATCGAGGGTGTCGCTCGGCTTAGTCGCCAGCTGCTTCAGCTCTTCGGCGGTAACCTTCCGCGACCGGTCAAAACCGAGCTTAGCGGCCATCACTGCACCGGCGGTGACCCCGATTTCGGCGGTGCTCATCGTGGAGTCATCGCCCTTGGCCGAAGCGCTGGGGCTGGGTGCGGCGCTAGCAGCCTGCTTATGGGTGTCATCCTGCGGCATCTGTGCCTCGGGTGAGCCCCCGGCGCAGCCGCTGAGTAGCAGGGCCAGGCTCAAGGCCGTGGCCGCCAGCGTGCGCGGCTTAGCGTTCATGATTGTGCTGCGTAGCATCCTGTTCCTTGAGCTTGGCGAACATTTGGTTGTAGGCGGCCAACTCCGCATCTCCATCGCGGTCGGCTTGCCGGTCGTATCGCTTGGTTTCCCGTTTGTCTTGGCGCATCCACGAGACCATCACGAACATGGCGATCACCAGAGTTGGGACCTCACCGATACCCCACATGGCGCCTGCGCCAACCACTTGGTCTTCGAGAGCGCTACCGCCCCAGGTGCGGCCCATATTGCCGAACCAGTCTGGGGCCAAGAGCGTGGTGGTACCCATAAGGGCCACGCCGAAGAAAGCGTGGAAGGCCACGGTGGCCAACAGAACCAGCAGGCGCATCGGATAGGGGTAGCGCTTAGGGACCGGATCGGCATCGATCAGGCTCAACGCAAAGAGGTAACCGGTGATCAGGAAGTGGAAGTTCATGATCTCGTGACCGGCGTGATACTTCATGGCCGGTTCCAGAACCGGGCTGAAGTAGAAGACAATAATCGATCCGGCGAACATCACCGCGGTGAAAATCGGGTGCGTCACGACCGCGGAGTACTTCGAATGCACCAGCCAGAGGATCCATTCACGGGCACCCCGGGTGCCGTCGGTGCGGGTCGGAAGCACCTGCAGGGCGAGGCTGACCGGGGTGCCGAGCACCAAGAAGATCGGCACGATCATGGTCAGCGACATGTGATCGACCATGTGTACCGAGAATTGCACCATGCCGTAGACAGAGATGGCACCGCTGGTGACGTAGAACAGGGCGATAATGCCCACGATCCAGCTAACGAGGCGGGCCACATTGGGTTTGTCGCCGCGGCGCCGCAGGGTGATAAATGCCCACAGGTAGAAGGCCAACAAGAAGACGCAGATGGCCGCCCACAGCCAGTCCACCCGCCACACGGTGAGCCAACTTCCGGTGGTCGGCGGGGCCGGTAGGTCATAGCCGGTCAAAAGTCGGGCCGGGCTCATCTCGGCCGGCGGATCATCGCTGGTGGGTGGGGCAGTACGGGCCAGCACCGTGGCCACCGACATGACCGCGCCCATGAGCACCACCTCGGCCAGCACCACGCGCCAGGCTGCGGCAAGGGCGGTAAGTTCTCCAGCCAGGAGCCGCGGGATTACCCGGCGCCGATGTAGCAGACCCAAGTACCCCAGAAGCAGGGTCAGCACGACCTTGAGCACGACAAGGGCCCCGTACTGGGTAAACCACTGTGCGGGCTCGGTAATGCGGATCAGGGCCGAAACCAGTCCCGAGCCGGCCACCAGAATGATCGCGGTGGTCGCCAGGGTGGAGAAGCGCCGTAGTACCGTGCCGGCAAGCACCGGTCGTTGCTCATAACGTCCCGGGGCCGGGACGCTCAAGGTGGAGGCCAAGAGGGCCAACACGATGATGCCTCCGAACCAAATGACCACGGCCAACAGGTGTAGCCCGATGGCGTTGACCGCCGTGTAATGGTCATCTCCGCCGGCCGCGTGGCCGATAAAGGCTAGCGGCACAATTCCCGTGAGCGAGAAGGCGGCCAGCAGACCCACGCCATTCTGAGAGCGAACCGCTAATGCCAGGGTGGTCACCAGTGCGGAGATCACGACCATCCAGGCCCATGCGCGCCCCGTGGTGATCTGCAGAATGTAGTCGAGGATCGCCGTGGTGTAGCTCGGCTGCAGATTCATCGGCACACCCGCCAGATCCCAGAAGGTCAGCAGCATGACGCCGGCCGCGGACATCGTCCACACCACGCCGGCTACGGCTGCCACGTTCATGGCTCGGGCGAAGGAAGGGTGTTCATCGCCCACCTCAATCCGGGGATCATCGGCACTGCCGCGCCGCACCTTGGTGGAACGCGGTAGGAGTGCCGCCGCGAAGATCAGCGAGGCGATGGTAATCGACATCGCGGTGTGGTGGGTGCCGCGCATCGCCGGCAGGGCCCAGCGCACGAAGGCACCGGGATCGGCGAGTTCGGCCGGGACCGCGATCCCGCTGTAGAGCACGGCCGCGATGAAAACCACGACCATCGACACCACGCCGGGAAGGATCAATCGTCGGGTCAGCGCCGGCGCCGGTTGCAGCCTCGAGGGGGTGGGCTTGGGGGTATCTGTGACCATAACCTTTCCATCATCTCACTGCGAACCGGCGCTACGCACCGTTTGCTGGCACACACCGTGCGCTAGGTCTGTGACTTCTCTTTCCCAGCGCACGGTATGCGCCAAACCGCTCTCGGTTTACTCGGCAAAGAGTGCGGCGCCGAGCTGGGCTTCCTGGCTCATTCCCGGCAAGATTCCATAGATGCCGGAACCGGTATGGGTAATCCACTGGTTCATCGCATCCGAGGCCGCAAGCCGTCGTTGCACCGGAACGAAGGCGGTGCGTGCATCACGCTGAAAACAGGCGAAGAGTAGCCCCGACTCACCTCCGTCGGTGTAGCTAAAGCCGCGTCGCCACATGGTTTCAGCTGCCTGCACCGGCTTCGCCAGCGCCACATGTGCGTTGCCCGCAATGACCGGCAGCCCAAGCTCGGTGGTGGCCGATAGGTCCACCGGGTCATCGGGGTGCTGCCCCGAGAGCGGTGACCCGTCGGACTGTCGCCGTCCGAGCGCAAAGTCGCGTCCGGGACGGTCAACCTCGTCCCAGCGCTCTAGGTCCATGCGGATTCGGCGCAACACCAGCACGGTTCCACCGGGTAGCCAGCTCTGCTCATCGCCGTGTCCGAACACCGCACCCTCGCGGGCCGTCGTGCGCGGGTTGGCGATTCCATCGAGCTGCCCAAAGAGGTTCCGAAAGGCATGCGGGTGCTCGGCCTGACCCGGCGGCGTAGTAAATCCGTGCTGCTCGAAACGTACCGTGGCCAGTCCCGTGAGATTCTTCCGCACCGCGCGCAGTGCATGCGCCAGTGCGGTTGGATCATCGCCACAGAACTGCACGAGCAGATCGGCCTGGCCAAAACGTGGCTCGAGCTTGTCGCCGGAGAATTCCGGAAGCGGCTCGAGCATCGACAGATCCGCCGTTGACTTAGCCTGCGCCGCGGCATCCCGGGAGAGCCCCACCGTGATACTCAGACGCCCACGGGCGCTAGCCATCTCGGGTTCGCTGTCGGCCAGCACCCCATCTCCGGACATCAACCGAGCGGCATCTTCTCCCAGCATGCGCAGCAGCGAACGCAGGCGGTCGCGGCGCTCGTCTTTTGCCTTTGGCCACTGAATATCCAGGCCAAGAAAGATGCCGTGGGTCTGCGGTTCCTCGAGGATCCCGCGCTGATACGCCCCATATGGGCTGAGGTCCGCTGGGTCGGACGGATCTTGAGCGGGCTCGGCGGCGGCCGACGCCGGTGCATCCAGCCGTCCGGCACCGAACCCCACAAGGGCCCCGGAAAGCGCCGCGGCCGCCGAACCGCCCAGCACAAGGCGTCGGCTTGGCACGGTCGGCTGTTGCTCGGCCATTGCTAGTGACCTCCGTGCTCGCCGTTGCCGTGCTTGTCCTCCATACCCGCGTGATCCTCGTAGCGTTCCTTAGCGCCACTGTAGTTACGGATCGGGAAGTCCACGGCCTTGCTCGAACCGTCGGCAAAGTGCAGAGTCAACGTGGAGGTTTCGGAAGCGACCAGGGGTTTAGCGAGGTCCATGTACATAAAGTGCATACCGCCGGGCACCAATTCCACCTCGGCTCCGGGCTTAATCTCCACCGGGCCCTGATGTTCCTTCATGGTCATCTCGGTACCACTGCCGGTCATTTCGTGAAGCTGCACCGGGCTGCGGTGTTGTTCCTCGGTGACCTTGACCAGCTCGACGGGCTGCTGCCCGGTGTTGCGTAGCGTACCGAAGGCGGCACTCATGCCCTTGTCGGCGGCTTTTGCCCAAGGGTCGTTGATCTGCAGGCTCGCGGCCTGAGTTGTGTCCTGCTGTTCGGCGCTGGGAGCGCTTGCCTGCTCGGGGCTCTTGGTGGAGCAGCCGCTCAACAGCAGGCTCCCGGTGAGCAGGCCAGCGGTCAACAACGGAAGGGTCTTGGAAAACTTGTTCATGATCTGTGCTTTCAGCGTTGGGCGCGCGAAATTCGACGGCGCGACGAACCGAGCCCGGCTAGGGGTGGGCACGCCAAAGAGCGCGCTGTCTCGCGCGAGAGAAAAATGTTTAGTGGCGGCGCGAACTTGCCGCTGTGTGTCTGGCTACTTCGTGTTGCGCGTGAAGCGGATAAGCACGGTGGCCAGGATCGCCAGCAGGGCTAGGCCAACGATAATCCAACCTGCCGGTCCGAAGGCCGAAAGGATATTCTGTTCCGGCTGCTCACTGGAGGTCTCGCTAGCCTGCGTAGTTTCCTCTGGGGTCGGGCTTGCGCTGACCGGTGCCGAGGCTGCTGCCCCTTCGAGGGTGAACTTCACGGAATTCTCCACCGGGTGACCATCGGAGGAAACGACGCGAATGGCCAGCGTGTAGTCACCCGGTTCCAGCTCGCTGTCCGGCGTAACGGTGACGGTGCGTTCCTTGGTTTCGAAGCTGGTCGCCACCTCTTGCCCATCACGGGTGAGTTTCACGACGGTGGACGAGCCTCCGGGCAGTTCCTGAAGCACACCGGAATACTCCAAGGTGAGTTCTTTCGGCGCTTCTTTCAGAGTGGCGCCGGCCTTCGGGGTCGAGGCCACAAGCTCATCGTGGGCGTGGGCTGGGCTCAGACTCATGAAGAGCGCTGCCAGTGCCACGACGGCGACGGCCGCCACGCGTAGGGCGGGACGTAGGGTGCGTAGTGCGGTGGTCATAATGGTCCTTTCGCTCCGGGATTCAGCGTGTAAATACCGGATGCTGGGTTGTAGCTGAGGATTAGTGACTAACTACAACGGACGGTGGACCACGACGCAGCGGCAGACGTAGGGCCGTGCGATCTTGCAGCGGCTGGTGGGTGACTTCAATGCTGGAGACGCGTGGCCAGCCGCGAAACTCCAGGGCTCTGGCCCAGAGTAAGAGCCGTGCGGCGCCTAGGCCCAGCAAATGAATCAGTTCACCGACAAGAGTTTCACCCTGACGCAACACCACAATGCTGATGAGCGCCGCCAGGATGTGAGCGTAGAGCATATTGGGTTCGGTACTCGCCGATGCCGTTCCGGCGGATACGCTCAACGCCGTGACGTGGTGGTGCGTGCCATCCGTTACGCCACTGACCGTGCCGGAGCCATCATGGTCCATCACCGAGAAGGCTAGGTGATAGAGGCCCTGGCTCAGTAACACCACGATGGAGGTTGCCAGCAGTGAGAACCGCCGCCCGACCAAGAACATGGCCACCACCGCGCTGAGGCAGGTAATCAGGGCCATCACGACCAGAGACAGCGCGGTCGGCGCTGCGTGGGCGTGGGCGGCGAACGCCGTGAAGGTGCAGATCCCGGCCGCCAACCAGCCACGAAGGACGCGGGTGGCGCGGGGTGTGGAAGGCACAGGATGTCCTCGTGTCGACGGGTCTGCTAAACAGCTCTGATTCTACGCCAAGTAGAAGTTTGGGAACAATCAGCCCAAACGACACTGGCGCCCGCTCTCGCATAATGGAGAGTGGGCGCCAGTGAAAGCTTCTGGAAGCCTTACTTCTTGGCGACAGCGGCCTTCAGCTTGGAACCAGCGGTCAGCTTCACCGAGTGGCCAGCGGCGATCTCGATCGGCTCACCGGTCTGTGGGTTGCGGCCGGTACGGGCAGCGCGGTCGGTGCGCTCAACAGCCAACCAGCCCGGGATCGAAACCTTTTCACCCTTCGAGACCTGATCAACGAATACCTCGAACACGGCATCCAGAACAGCGTTCACGGCAACCTGGGAGTTCTCGGTCTTTGCTGCCACTGCAGCAACAAGTTCGCTACGGTTCATAGCCAATGTATTGTCCTCCTGGACTAGTTCTCCCTGGCCGGATCAACCAAGGACGCCGCGCGGTCGCGCGGACTTATCAGTGAGAACCTATCAAATCTTTTAGCCCGCAACGCCCGAAAACGAGCGAATTCAAGGGATTTTTTTCAAGTTCACAGTGATTCTGAGCCGAATGGCACCGTCCGGACGCTCTACGGAGGTAGATATTTGCCTCCTGCGGGGATCGAGACCTAAAATATCCGGCCCCTCGGCGCGGTACCGCTAGTTTGCCGCCAGAGGATCAACGCCACCGTTGGCGGCAACAAACATGTCCCAGACCGGATCCAGCAGCTTTTTCTGTCTCGTGAGACGTGCCGGGGCTGCCAACTGGCAGGCACCCTTAGAGATGTACCGTGGCCCAAGATAGGGTGCGCGCGCAGCCTCGACCAGCGCAGGGTTCAACGCAGCCTCCACAATATTGACCGCACCCTGGTGTTTGCCCTGCGCAAACCCAGACTGCAGATGACCGGCCCACCGCTTGGCCAATGACGGCTCGTTGATCCCGGGCACCTGGACGGTCAGCCCTGAAATCGAATAGCCCGGGTGGACCGTAATCGAGCGTGCCGCGGCATCTATTTGCCGGAGCCGATGATCCAGCCCCAGACCGAAGCTTTGCAAGGCCGCCTTGGACTGCACATAGGCGCGGTAAGGGTGATAGTTGTGCTCCAAGGTCAGGTTTGCCGGATCGCTTGTCAGCATCAATGTCGACATGGAACCCACGCCGATAAAGCGAAGTGCACGGGTGCGGAAACTCTCGGCCAGTGCTCCGACAAGTCGTGCGTGGCTCAGGAAATTCGTGGTCATCGTCAGGTCGTAGCCGAGTTCACCGGGTATTCGCTGCTGCGGGGTATGAATTATTCCTGCATTGGCGATGACCGCATCCAGCGGCTCGTCCGCGACCTGCTCGGCGAGGCGCTGCGCGGAGACGAGCGATGCGGCATCGAACATTTCAATACGGAGCTCGGCCTGCGGGACATACTGGTAAATCCGCTTTGCGGCACGCTCGGCCCGTTCCCGGTTGCGGCAGGCCATGATCACTCGGGCTCCACTGGCGGCTAGGCCCAGTGCGCTAAAAAAGCCCAGCCCGGCATTGGCTCCGGTCAACAGGATCGTTTGGCCCGACGCCCAGGCCTTCCAGCGCTCCACCGAGGCGTAGATATCGCCCGCAGGCGAGCGAGAACCAAGCTGGTCAAGACTGCCACGGCGGATCACTGAAGTCATGGCAACCACGCTACTATGACCGTTGGACTTCGCCGGGGATTTTCGTGGATCTTGAAGCCTGACGCAGCCGGTGGAAGCATGGGGGTATGAGCCCTGACCCTCACCGTGAAGCAAAGGATGCCGCACTGCACGCGGCCCGCTACCGCGCCGAACGCGCTACCGAGGAACCGCTACCGGTGGACGAATATGCCCAACGTACCGGCGCGAAGCCGGTAGAGCGTCAGCCTCGCACGCCCTTGCAGTTTCATGCGCACGAGGAGGCTTGGGAGGTGGCCAATTCGGCGATCGATGAGGCTTTCGCCCGGGGAGACTTCGACAATCTGTCGCTCGCTGGAAAGAACATCGACCATATTGCCGGTAGCACCGATCCGGACTGGTGGGTCAAGTCGCTGATGCAACGCGAACAGATTTCGGGATTGGGCCCACCGGCGCTGACGCTGCGCGTGGAGGACGCAGAACTACTCGAAACTTTGGACGCCTTATCGTCGGCGGGAAAGGTTCGGGAGCATCTGGAGGATTTCAACCGGCGAATCATTGAGGCCCGGCGACAGCTCCAGGGTGGGCCGCCGGTAATTACCACGCTACGCGACGTTGATCAGGAGCTGGAGGCATGGGAAGAGCGACGACGGGATCGCGCCGCTGCGAAGCAAGCCGAACAGCAGCCCAGCGAGTTGCCTAAACGTCGCTGGTTTGGCCGGGGTAGGAATAAACCGCAAGCTTAACGAGGAAACCCCCGCCGAGGCGGGGGTTTCGTTTCAGCAATTTACAGCGTGAACTCCGCAGGGATTACCAAGAGGACTTGGTGATGCCCGGCAGTTCGCCACGGTGAGCCATGTCGCGGAAGCGGACACGGGAGATGCCGAACTTCTGGAAGGTACCGCGCGGACGGCCGTCGATGGCGTCGCGGTTGCGCACGCGCACCGGGGAGGCGTCGCGGGGCAGCTTCTGCAGGCCCAGACGAGCGGCCTCTCGGGCCTCGTCGGTGGCGTTCGGGTCAATCAGGGTCTTCTTCAGCTCGAGGCGCTTCTCAGCGTAACGCTCGACAATGACCTTGCGCTGTTCGTTCTTGGCGATCTTGGACTTCTTGGCCATGTCTTAGCGCTCCTCTCGGAATTCTACGTGCTTGCGGACAACCGGGTCGTACTTCTTCAGGACCATGCGGTCCGGATCGTTGCGACGGTTCTTGCGGGTCACGTAGGTGAAACCGGTACCGGCGGTCGACTTCAGCTTGATGATCGGACGTACGTCCTTATCCTTCTTTGCCATTTTAGAGCTTCACACCCTTCGCAAGCAGGTCAGCAACGACGGCGTCGATGCCACGAACATCGATAACCTTGATGCCCTTGGTGGACAAGGTCAGGGTTACGTTACGGCGCAGGGAAGGAACCCAGTAGCGCTTCTTCTGAATGTTCGGGTCGAAACGACGCTTGTTGCGACGGTGCGAGTGGGAGATGCTATGTCCGAAGGCCGGCACAGTCCCAGTCACCTGGCATACAGCTGCCATGATCACTCCTCAGATAGTTAGTAGTAAATTTCGGCGGTACTCGCGCGCAGCACCCCTGCACAAGGCAGCGGAACCGCTAATGCGTTAGTGAGTCCCGCCAACCAGTGAAACACCGTTATTACTGCACACTATGAAGGTAACCAGCTGGGTGAGAACCAACCGAAGAGCCTTAAAGCATGTAAGACGGTGAACTTCGCAATCGGTCGAGCATTTTCCCCGTACTCGGTTGACTGCGATATTCGGTATTACGGGCAACGCGCAGTTACCGTACAACCTTGCGGCGGCATGACAACATGCGCGATTAACGCCTTGCCATCTTATCGAGTCTGGCGCGGACTTCCAAATCTTCAGGCGTCCGCGTTCAGTATCCAATGATCGTTGTCCAGGGCCTTGACGAGCTTCCGGGCCACCCGACCCAGATCGCTAACGTCCTTGTCATCAAGGCAATCAAGGACAAGAGCCCGCACCGTGCCTACATGGTGTGGGGCGATGCGATGCACTGCGTCCCATCCGGAAGGGGTTAATGAGGCCATTTTCACACGAGCATCGCCGTTATATGTGGTGCGTTCCACCCAACCGCGCTGCTCAAGTTTCTTCACAACATGCGATAGCCGCGAGGGCGAGGAGGTGCTGAGCTGGGCCAGCTCGGTCATGCTGACTTGTCCATCCTCATTTTCCGAGAGCATCGCCAGCATGTGGTAGTCAAACAGGGTAATTCCTTCGAGGCCCTGCAGATCCGTGTCCAGCGTTGCAGGCAACAGGGTCATGACGGTATGCAACGCCAGCCACGTGCGTCGTTCATCCTGATTCAACCATTGCACCGAATCCTGCGATGCTTCCCCCACAGTGATCCTCCCCCTTGATAACCGTTCCCAACCGGTGACTTGCTGCCGATAATCGCGCTTCAGTCTATACCGGCAAGTGTAAAGCCGCCCGCGACGTGTGCGCGGGCGGCTTGACCGTTTCGTTTCTCGCCAGTGTTATTGGGCTTGTTCCAGCGCCTTACGCTTACGGTGGGCCATCACCTGACCGATGATCACCACGATCAGTGCCAGCAGGAACATCGCCGAGCCGATCACGTTGGCCTGCGCCGGGATACCACGGGTGGCGGCCACATAGATGAACTTCGGGAAGGTCTGGTAGTTACCGGAGTTGAAGTTCGTGATGATGAAATCGTCAAAGCTCATCGCAAAGGAGAGCAGGGCGGCTGCGACAATGCCGGGGATCAACAGCGGGAAGGTGACCTTCCAGAAGGTTGTACGCGGTGAGGCATACAAATCCGCGGCGGCTTCCTCGAGACGT
Organism: Glutamicibacter sp. PS; assembly: GCA_031317595.1. Taxonomy (GTDB): domain Bacteria; phylum Actinomycetota; class Actinomycetes; order Actinomycetales; family Micrococcaceae; genus Glutamicibacter; species Glutamicibacter endophyticus. The sequence goes on along the minus strand of JANCMB010000001.1, from coordinate 96,064 downwards.
GGATCCAGCGAGGAGACGCGTGCCCGAACCGTGACAATAACGAAGGACATGCAGAACACCACGTGAGAGATCACAATGGTGCCATAGCCGAGTTCCCAACCCAAGTTCAGGAACTGCGCCAACAACGAGGCGCCGAGAACGACCTCGGGAGTGGCGAGGGGCAAAATGATCAGCACATCGGTGAGGTTCCGGAAGCGGAAGCGATACCGCACCAAACCAATCGCGATACAGGTACCGAGTGCGGTGGCGAACACGGTGGCCACCACACCCACCTGAATGGAGTTAGCAAGCGATTCACAGACCGCCGGAGCACCACAGGGGTTCGCCCAGTTATCCCAGGTAAAGCCGCGCCATTCGAGGTTCGTGCGGCCGGCGTCATTGAAGGAAAAGGCGAAGATGTAGGCAATGGGGACCAGCAGGTAGACGAAGGCAAGCCCGCCTACGACCGGGATCAGCCAGCGACCAAGTTTTTGTTTCATCATCTGCTCCTACATCAAATCCTTGGTGCCGAACTTCCGGATATACACCGTCACCAGAATCAGAATCGAAACCATGAGAACAAAACTCAGGGCTGCAGCTCCCGGGTAGTCGATGACTCGGAAGAAGCGCGAATCGATGACTTGACCGATCATGGTGGTGTTTCTGTTATTACCCAGCAGGGCGGCATTGACATAGTCGCCGGCCGCCGGAATGAAGGTCAGCAAGGTACCGGCGAAGACACCCGGCGCCGACAGCGGCAAAGTGACTTTCCGGAAGGTAGTCAACGGACTGGCGTACAGGTCTCCGGCCGCCTCGAGTAAACGGGTGTCAAGGCGTTCGAGGTTTGCGTAAATGGGTAGCACCATAAAGGGCAGGAAGTTATAGGTCAGACCGGCGACCACAGCAAACGCGGTGGCGGTCAGATGCCCGTCGGAGGCAAGCAGGCCCACGGCTTTGAGCGTTTGTGCGACAAAGCCCTCGTCCGCGAGGATCTGCTTCCATGACTGGGTGCGCAGAATAAAGCTGGAAAAGAATGGGGCAATGAGCAGAACCAGCAGTATGCCCTGCAACAACTTACGTTCGCGCAGTCGGACCGCGACTAGGTAAGCCATCGGGTAGCCGATGATCAGCGCAAGCGTGGTGGCGATCAGCGCAAACCCGAAGGAACGCATCAGCTCGGGCCAGTAGGCTCCCAAAACCGTGGCGTAGTTGCTGAATTGCAGGGCCGGCACGAATTGGCCGATCTCCGCGCCGGGTGGGCGCGTGTAGAGCGACATCGCCAGAAGCACTACAACGGGTAGTGCGAAGAACAGCACCAGCACGAGCAGGCCGGGGAGCACCAAATACACCCCGGTACGACCCTTGCGGCGTTCGGCCCGGATTTCTTCTTTGCTGCGCAGGTCCCTGACCTTGCCCTCTTTGGTCATCACCGGCGAACTCATGTGGCATTCACTCCCGCGGCGACCTGTTCATCTCCGGCGAGCCCGAAGCTGTGGGAGGTATCCCAACTCAAGTAGACCGTGTCCCCTACGTCGGCGGGCTGCTCCCCGCGATTCTGCGCGAAGGTGCCGATCCGTCCCACCCCGGGAACGTCAACGAGGTACTCTGTTGTGGTGCCGGTAAAGGAAGCGTCGATGACGGTTCCGCTGAGCTCATTGCTGTGCGTCGGTTCGTCGCCGGCGTTCCGCGAGAGGTGGATTTTCTCCGGACGTACTCCTACGACGATTTCACCCTCATGCGTTACCGCTCGTTCAGCTAGAACATGAACTTCGGTTTCGGCGACCTCGACATCCAGTACCCCGTCGTGGCTGGCTTTGACCACGCCACGCATCAGATTGGATTTGCCGAGGAAGTTTGCCACGAAGGCAGTTCGCGGAAGCTCGTAGAGTTCACGCGGTGGGCCCATTTGTTCAATGCGTCCGCCGTTCATCACGGCCACGATGTCGGCCATGGTCATGGCCTCTTCCTGATCGTGGGTCACGTGGATGAAGGTCAACCCCACCTCCGTTTGGATTCCCTTGAGTTCCATCTGCATCTGGCGACGCAATTTCATGTCGAGTGCGCCCAGCGGTTCATCGAGCAGGAGCACTTGGGGGCGATTGACCAGCGCCCTAGCTAACGCCACACGCTGTTGCTGACCACCGGAGAGTTGCGCGGGCTTACGGCTGGCAAGGTGCCCGAGCTCAACCATCTCGAGCCCTTGGCGGGCCTTCTCCATGGCCTTGCGGTCCTTCTTGCGTTTAAGACCAAAGGCCACGTTTTCCAGCACGGTCATATGTGGGAACAGTGCATAGGACTGGAACACCGTGTTGACCGGCCGTTGGTGGCTCGGTAGTCCGGTCACGTCCTGGCCGCCGATGGAGATGCTGCCCGAGCTGGGCGCTTCGAGTCCAGCGATCATCCGTAGGGTGGTGGATTTACCGCAACCAGAGGGACCAAGCAAGGCAAAGAACGTGCCCGAGGGGATGGTGAGCGACAACTCCTGCACGGCGTGAAACTCGGCAAATCGCTTGGTGATTTTATTCAGGTGCAGGTCGGCGCCTTCGCTGGTGCGGCCATTACCTGCTTGGGTGGGTTCGGAAGCGAGAGAAGTGCTCATCACTGGCTTACTCCTTCGTGATGGGGTCGCTGCGCAGCGGGTCAAAGCGGCGATGCGGCAGGGTCGGCAAATGCAGCGGCGGCGCGAGTCACCGCGCCGCCGCCATTGAAAACATTCGGTACTAGACGCCGATGGCGCTCTGGAATTCCGAGCTGAAGTTCATCTCTTCGTCGGCATTCAGGGTGCGAATGACATGGGCCTTGGTCAGGTCCTCTTCGCTCGGGAAGATCAGGTGGTTTTCCACCAGCTCCGGATCGATCTTTTCCATTTCTTCGCGGGCGCCTGCCACCGGGCAGATGTAGTTCACGTAGGCTGCCACCTCGGCGGCAATGGCCGGATCGTAGTAGAAGTTCATCAGCTTCTCGGCATTGGTTTTATGCTTGGCGGCCACTGGGACCATGAGGTTATCGCTCCATAACGTGCCACCGGCCTCCGGGAGCACGAATTCCCACTGGTCATCGTTCTCGAAGTTCAGCTGCGTCAAGTCACCGGACCAGACGATTCCGGCGATCGCGTCTCCAGAGATGAAGTCTTCCTTGTAGGAGTTGCCTTTCACCTGACGGATCTGACCGTTGTCGATGTTATCGCGCAGCACATCCAGGGCTGCGCCAAACTCGTTATCGCCCCAGGAACCGGCTATGTCCACGCCATTATCGAGCATCAGCAGTCCCATGGTGTCGCGCATTTCGTCCAACACGGTCACTCGGCCCTTGAGCGCCGGATCCCAGAGATCCGAGACATTCCTTAGCCCCTTGGGGAACTTCTTTTTATTCCAGGCGATACCGGCGTAACCGGACTGCCAGGTCAGCGAGTGCTTGCGTCCAGGATCGAAATCAACGTTCTGCAGGTTGGGTAGCAGGTTGGAGATGTTGGGAATGTTGGCGTGATCCAATTCTTGGGTGTAACCCTGTCGGATCATACGTGAGGCCATCCAGTCGGTCAGCGTGAAGATATCCTTCCCGATGTCCTGTCCCGCCGAAAGCTGGCCTTGAACCTTGCCGTAATAGGTGTCGTTGCCGTCGATATCTTCCGAGTAGGAGACCTTAATACCAGTTTCCTTGGTGAACTTCTGCAACGTGGGGTAGTTCTTCTTGGCGTCGTCGTAATCCAAGTACAGGGTCCAGTTTGCCCAGTTGACGGTTTTCTCGCTCTCCGACAGGTCCTCGACGCTGGGGGCCGGGGCTTTTGAACCCCCGGTTCCGGTGCCGCCGGTACCGCAGGCGGCCAAGAGTCCGGTTAGGCCCAACGCGCCGGCCGCGCCGAGCATTGAGCGGCGTGACATCGAGCGGGAACTCATCATGTTGACCAGGGCGCGGATCTGTGGATCTTCGGGAAGTCGCCGGTGCGAGTTGGACATAATCCCATTCCTTACCTGTTGTGCACTTGGTGCCGCGACTGTGATACACGACACATCATTGCTGCGCACAATCCTGTCAGAAGCGGCGGGTCCACACAACCCTTTTCACGCATGAATCCATAAATGAACCTCAATCAGGACAATGAAAAGCTTTTTGCGTTGGGCCCTTTCGCAACTGAATCAGTAGCTGTAAGGTCATTGCCAAGCCCACCTGTAACGCAGCTCACAGTTCCGCGTTAGCAACCCAGGGAGATTGATAAACGATGACACTGCCGTCCAACGGAACGCCCGGGCACACCATTGACGACGTGTCCAAAGAAATCATTGAACAGCTACAAGAAGATGGACGCCGCTCCTACGCGGCCATCGGCAAGGCCGTCGGCCTCAGCGAAGCCGCCGTCCGGCAGCGCGTCCAGAAACTCATTGACGGCCGAATCATGCAGATCGTCGCGGTGACCGATCCCCTGGAACTTGGCTTCACCCGCCAAGCCATGATCGGAGTGGTGACCGACAGCGATATCAACGACACAGCCGAGCGCATCGCCGAACTGCCCGAAGTCGACTACTGCGTGGTTACCGCGGGACCTGCGGATATTTTGGCGGAAGTCATTTGCGCCGACGACGCCGACATCCTGCGGGTGACCAGCAAGATCCGCGCCATCAAAGGTGTCAAGAGCACCGACACGTACATGTACCTCTCACTGAAAAAACAGGAATACAACTGGGGAACCCGATGAGCACAACACCTCGCGGCACCGACCGCCAGCAAGCCGCCCGTGATCACCTCTGGATGCATATGGCCCGCCACTCCGGACTCTACGAGGGTGGCACCGTTCCAATCATTACCCGCGGCGAAGGCCATAGGATCTTTGACGATGCCGGCAAGGAATATATCGACGGCCTAGCTGGCCTGTTTGTCGTCAACGCGGGCCACGGTCGCGCCGAACTGGCCGAAGTGGCCGCCAAGCAAGCCGAACAGCTGGCCTTCATGCCGCTGTGGTCCTACGCCCACGAGCCGGCCATCGATCTGGCCGAACGCCTCGCCCACTACGCCCCGGGGGACCTAAACCGCGTCTTTTTCACCACCGGCGGTGGCGAAGCGGTGGAATCGGCCTTCAAGCTGGCCAAGCAACACTTCAAGATGAAGGGGCAGCCGGGCAAGACCAAGGTCATCTCCCGCGCGTTGGCCTACCACGGCACCCCGCAGGGCGCCCTGGCGATCACCTCCCTGCCGGGCATGAAAACACCCTTTGAGCCGCTGGTCCCGGGCACCTTCCGCGTGCCGAACACCAATTTCTACCGTGCCCCGGAGATGTACTCGGATAACGAGAAGGACTTTGGACTCTGGGCCGCCGAGCGGATTCGCGAGGCCATCGAGTTCGAGGGCGCCGAATCGGTCGCCGCGGTCTTTCTCGAGCCCGTCCAAAACTCGGGCGGCTGCTTCCCTCCACCACCGGGCTACTTCGAGCGGGTACGCGAAATCTGCGACGAGTACGACGTGCTGTTGGTCTCCGATGAAACGATCTGCGCCTTCGGGCGCATCGGCTCGATGTTCGCCTGCAATGACTTCAACTACGTTCCCGACATCATCACCAGTGCAAAGGCGCTGACCAGCGGGTACGTCCCCTTGGGCGTCATGGTTGTTTCGGACCGACTCTTCGAACCATTCAGCAAGGGGGATACCACCTTCTACCACGGTTACACCTTCGGCGGGCACCCGGTGGCCGCCTCGGTAGCCATGGCGAATCTCGATATCTTCGAGCGCGAAGGACTGAACGAGAACGTCAAGAACAACGCCGCTAACTTCAAGGCCACCCTGGAAAAGCTCAAGGACCTCGAAATCGTCGGCGACGTGCGCGGTGCCGGCTACTTCTATGGCATCGAATTGGTCAAGGATAAGAGCACCAAGGAAACCTTCAACGACGACGAGTCGGAGCGATTGCTACGGCAATACCTCTCCCCTGCCTTGTGGGAGGCGGGCCTCTACTGCCGCGCCGATGATCGCGGGGACCCGGTCATTCAACTGGCACCACCGCTAACCATTGGCCAGCCCGAGTTCGACCAGATCGAGTCGATTTTGCGTACGGTACTCTCGGAGGCCGCGAACAAGATCTAACCGCCGAACTGGCTGGAACCGCCGACGCGACGATCGCATCCCGATCGTCACGCCGGCGGTGTGCGTTAAACCAGTTGGCCTACGTGTACGCCCCGGGCCAAGCACCCCGGAACCTAGGCACCGAGTGATAGCCCGGCCTCCCGGCGCTGCTGTCCTAGGGACACGGCCTGCGCGAGTTGCGCTAGGGCACGCTCGGTGGCTTCGAATCCCATGCAGGCATCGGTGATGGACACCCCGGGAACCAGCGCGCTCGGCTCATCGACACCCGGGGTGAACTTCTGTGCGCCGGCTTCCAAGAAGCTTTCGGCCATCACCCCGGCGATCGGTGCCTCGCCCGAGGCGATCTCGGCGGCCAACTCCTCGAGCACCTCGGCCTGGCGCACATGATCCTTGCCCGAGTTCGCATGCGAAGCATCCACGATCACCCGTCCATTGGCCCCTGCCGCGCGCATGGCTGCGGAGGCCTGCTCGATCTGCGGACGTGAGTAGTTGGGGCCGCTGGCTCCGCCGCGCAGGATCAGGTGAGTGGCGGGGTTGCCCTCGGTGCTGCGTTGGCTGATGCGACCGTGCTCGTCCACACCCACGAAACTTTGCGCGGCCGCGCTGGCCTGGCAGGCATCAATGGCCACCTGGATGCCGCCGTCGGTGCCGTTCTTGAAGCCCACGGGCATTGGCAATTCCGCGACGAGCTGCCGATGCACCTGGCTTTCGGTGGTGCGCGCACCGATCGCGCCCCAGGAGATAAGGTCCGAGAAGTACTGTGCGGTCAACGGCTCGAGGAACTCGGTGGCGGTGGGCAATCCGAGCTCGGCCACGTCACGTAGGAACGAGCGAGCTACCTGCAGGCCGCGGGCCATATCGTGGCTGCCGTCCAGCGCCGGATCGTTGATCAGTCCCTTCCACCCTACGGTGGTGCGTGGCTTCTCAAAGTAGCTGCGCATCACGATCAGCAGGTGATCACGGTGCTGCTGCGCGAGTCGGGCCAGGTTCCGCGCGTACTCCAGTCCCTGCTTGGGGTCATGAATTGAGCAGGGCCCTACGATCACCAGCAGACGCGTATCGACACCGTCAAGAATGGCCCGAATTTCCTGGCGAGCCCGCTGCACCCGGTAGCGTGCCACCTCATCGAGTGGAAGCCGAGCGCTCAGCTCGGCCGGGGTGGGCAGGACGGTACTGGTGGTGGACGCGGTAGCGGCGATGGTGTTCATTACGAGTGGGCCTTTCGACATGGTCAGGCTCCACCGCGGGGACCAGCAGAGCCTTGGGTAAACAAAAGGACCGTGGGCAGCTGCCCCGGTCCTATCGGCTCTGAAGGTAAGTTGGATGCGCTAAATAGACGCAGGCCCCTCCAGAGCCGACGCAAAATAGCTATACCAACGATTGATCATGGCGACTACGGTACTCGTGTGAGGCGAAATTTCCAAAGTAGACCGGCTCAACAGTACGTCATGTAAAACTAAACCTCAGGTGAAAGCCGCAATCTTAGATGGGACTACGATTCTCTTGGTCACACGTGTACCCACCGGTATCGGTGTTCCGGGCGTCCGGCCGAACCATAGCGCGGGCGCAGTTCCACCTGCCCGCGACGCTGCAGCAGTTCCAGATACCGGCGCGCACTGACCCGCGAAACACCACAGGCGTCGGCGACCTCGGCTGCGGAAATATCCTGCACGGTGCCACGTACGGATTCGGCGATGAGATCCAAGGTGGCCTGAGCATAACCCTTGGGCAGGGACTGGGGCGGCGCTTCCGGAGCGTGCGCGGGTACCGCCTCCGGGCTCGCTTGCAGCAGGGCATCGATCTCGGCCTGCGCCAACCGTTCGGGCTGGGCGAGGCGGGACTGCCGGAAAAGTTGCAAGCGCTGCCGGAAGTCCTCCACCGAGAAGGGTTTGACCAGATATCCATCGATCCCTTGGCCGATGGCCGAGCGCACCGTGGGGGCATCGGCGGCCGCGGTGATCATGATGACCCCCACCTGGCTGAAGCGGGCGCGAATTTCGGTGAGCACCGCAACCCCGTTGCCATCGGGAAGGTGCACGTCAAGCAGGATCAGGTCGGTCTGCGGATGTTCCTCTAGATAGGAGAGCGCCTCGGCGGCCCGCGCTGCGGTACCGGCCACGGCGAAGCCCTCGGTGGACTGCACGAACAGTTCATGCATGGCCAGCACATCCGGGTCGTCATCCACGATCAGCGTCTGGAACTCAGTCAATGTTCGGCTCCCCCTTTCGCTCCGTCAGCGGCCACCGCGCGGCAAATTGCGCCCCGCCTAACGATGATTCGGTGACCTCTATTCTTCCACCCCGTCGCCCGACGATCCGCTGCACCAGCGCCAATCCGATTCCATGGGCCTGTTCACTTTGATCTTTGCTGCTCACCCCGCGTTTGAAGATGCGATCCACCTGATCTGGCGAGACGCCCGGGCCGCTGTCTTCCACGACCAACCGCAGCTGACCGTGCTCAAGTTGCACCAGTACGCGCACCCGTCCCCCGTCACCGGCCGCCTCGATCGCATTGCTCAGCAGATTACCCAAGACGGTCAGCAGATCCTCATCCGCCGTTGCGCCCTCGGCAACGGCCGATTCGCTAGCGAGCTCGACACTCACCCCGGCCTCCCGGGCCACCGCGGCGTTCGCGGAGAGCACCCCGGCTAGTCCCGGATCCGGTAATTCGGCCACTCCACGATCCAGCGGACCGGCAATACGGGCGATATATTCTTGCGCTTTCTCATGCGCCCCGACCGAAAGATAGCCGGAGAGCACATGCAAACGGTTGGCGAATTCGTGGGTTTGCGCGCGGAGTGCGTCGGCCAGTCCACGCTGTCCGGCGAGCTCACGCAAGGAGGCCTCCAGCGCGGTCCGATCGCGCAGCGTGAGGGTGTAGCCGGCGTCCTGTTGCCCCGCACCGGCGACCGCATTACGTCGCGACACCACCAGCACGCGCTCACCGACCAATACTTGGCGGGAGCCTTCCTCTGGCATCGGACCCAGCAGCGGATCGAGCACCTCCTCGGCCGGTTCTCCCACCACCGCGTCGCGCAGGCCAAGTAGGGTTTCGGCCTCGCCGTTACACAGCGTGATGCGGCCGGCCGGACCAACACCCAGCACCCCATCGCTGACCGCATACAGCAAGGCGTTCTGCGACTGCAGCAGACCCGAGACTTCTTCCGGTTCCACGCCGAAAATCCGCCGTCGGATGGCCCGTGCGGCGGAAAGGCTCAGGAGCGTGCCGAGCCCGGCCGCACCCAAGATCCACGGCGCGAAACCGGCCACAATGCCGTTGAGCTGGGCCCGCACTTCACTTTGGAGAATGCCCACCGAAATGGTGCCGATAATCTTCTCACCGTCGTAGATCGGTTGTTTGACGCGCAGGGTGGGGCCCAGCGTCCCGGACTCGACCCCAAGGAAGGTTTCGCCCTGGCGTACCAGCGAATGGTCGGTGGAAACCGGCTGACCGATGCGCTCAAGGTCCGGGTGCGAAACGCGAATATTATCCAGGCCTACGACTACCACGTAGTCCACCCCGGAGACCTCCCGGGCCAGCTGGGCAATCGGGGCGATCACGGAGACCGCGTCCTTGGTATTCAGCGCCTCGATCACTTCGGGTTCATTGGCGACATTGGTCGCGACCGTGCTGGCCCGCCCGTAGGCCTGCTCTTGGACTCGATGGTCTTCCTCGAGCATCACAATCACGGCGACCGCCAGCACCACGGCCAGCACGATAAGTACCTGCAAACCGGCCAATTGCAGGCGCAACCGACGACGCCGTGGCGGCGTGCCGACCATGGATTTCATCTACTGCCCCTCGGCGTTAACTTTATTTTTCTTATGGTACCTATGACCCAAACCACGAATCCCGTAGTGGCGCGCATCACTTCATGCGAAGGTGTCTAGGACGACTCCGGGAGACCGGAACCCATTCATCACTCGAACCCTACGGATAGCTATGAGCAAGCACAAAACAAAGAACGTGATCTTCTTGGTCGCCAGCGTTCTGATCACCGCGCTAGCGCTGGTGACCTCGGCCGCCTCCGGCGGTGAGAGCACCGTACGCTCGAAACTCGTGATCATGGCCCCGGCCTCTCCGGGCGGCGGCTGGGACGGCTTCGCCCGCGAAGCCCAGGCGGCCATCAAATCCGACGGAATCAGCAATAACGTTCAGGTGGTCAACGTCCCCGGGGCCGGCGGCACCATCGGCCTCAGCCAGTTTGCCCAGATGCATGGCCGTTCGGACATGCTGATGGTCACCGGCGGCGTGATGATCGGCGCGATCGAACTCGCCGATTCCGGTACCTCTCTCGACGATGTCACCCCGATCGCCCGGCTAGCCGATGACTTTGCGGTCATCGTGGTCCCCGGCGACTCGGAACTGAAAACTCTGGACGACTTCGTGCAAGCTTGGAAGAAGAATCCCGGTGGCACCTCGATCGCCGGCGGTTCGCTCGGCGGCATCGACCATCTGCTGATGGGTATGGCCGCCCGTGAGGTGGGCCTCGACCCGCAGAAGATGAACTACATCCCCTACTCCGGCGGTGGCGAGGCCATCACCTCGGTACTCTCGGGAACCACCACGGCCGCCGTCTCCGGCTATAACGAACTCGCCGATCAAATCGAAACCGGAAGCCTTCGCGCGTTGGCCATTAGCTCCGAGGAACGCCTGCCCGGCGTGGACGTACCCACCTTCAAGGAGGGCGGCGTCGATGCCTCCATGGCGAACTGGCGTGGCTATGTTGCAGCCCCCGGCATCACCGCGGAGCAAAAGGCCGAACTCGAGCAGATTGTGGCCGAGTTCCATGCCACCGACCAGTGGAAGGACGCCGTGGCCCGCAATAACTGGACCGACAGCTACATGGTCGGCGAGGAACTCGACGAATTCCTGACTCAGGAAATCGCCACCACCAAGGAACTCGTGGAAGGACTGGGACTGTGAGCACCACGCAGAGCACCTCAACCTCGGCCGATACCGTACGGATCACCGGGTTCTTCTCCGGCCGCAGCGAACTGGTGGTAACCGCCCTACTGTTGGTCTTGGCCACCGCGCTGTCCATCGGCACCGCCACCATGAACGTCATGGGCGATACGGTTCCCGGTCCCCAGTTCTTTCCCACCATCGTCTGCGTGCTGCTGTACGCGTTGGCCGTAGCCCACGGCATATCCGTACTACGCACCCGGCGCTTCCCGCAGGGCGCCGACAGCAGCAACCCGGATTTCTCGGCCGAGATGCTGGCCGAAATGGGCGACACCGAGCGAGCCGAGGTGTTCGGTTCCAGCTCCGAACGCCCTCGTCGCACGGGCCGAGTACGCATGTACTCCGACTGGAAGACCATCGGCTGGATCGTCGGCGGCATCGCCGCATTTATTCTCATGCTGCCGGTGCTCGGCTGGATCATCTCGGCCGCCGGATTGTTCTGGGTAATCTGCAAGGCCTTCGGTAGCGCCCGACCACTGTTCGACCTCGGGGTCTCGTTCACCGTGTCCTCGATCAGCTACCTGGCCTTCGGTGTCGGGTTGGGGCTCAGCCTGCCCGCCGGCTTTCTAGGAGGTTTGCTCTAAGATGGATCAGCTCAATCACTTAATGGAAGGCTTCGCCGGGGCGCTGACCCTCGCAAACCTGATGTGGGTACTGATCGGTGCCCTGTTGGGCACCGCGGTAGGTGTCCTGCCCGGCCTCGGATCGTCCATGGCGGTCGCACTGCTGCTGCCGGTGACCTTCAGCCTGGATCCCACGGCCGCGTTCATCATGTTCGCCGGCATCTATTTCGGTGGCATGTTCGGTGACTCGACCGCCGGCATTCTGCTCAATACCCCCGGTGCGTCCTCGGCGATTGCCACCACCTTTGAAGGCCACAAGATGGCCAAAAGCGGTCAGGCGGCCCGTGCTCTGGCCACCGCCGCCATGGGCGCTTTTATCGGCGGGCTGATCGCCACCACGCTCGTGGTGTTCTTCGCCCCCTCCTTGGTCAAGCTCGCCACCGCTTTCGGGCCGGCCGAGTACTTCGCATTGGCGATCTTCGCCTTCGTGGCAATTTCCTCGGTGGTTTCCGAGTCGATCATTAAGGGTCTCAGTGCCCTGGCCATCGGTTTGGTACTGGCCCTGATCGGCGTTGATGGCATCTCCGGTACCGTGCGCTACACCAGCGGCCTGCCGCAGCTCTTCGACGGCCTATCCATCGTGGTGATCACCGTGGGTCTCTTGGCCCTCGGCGAGGTGCTTCATGTGGCCTCGCGCGTGCACCGCGACCCAAGCGCCATGCGCATCCCCACCAGCGGACGCATTCGCCTCAGCGGCGCCGACTTCCGCAAGGCGCTCCCGGCCTGGCTGCGTGGCACCGCCTTCGGTTTGCCCTTCGGTGTCATTCCGGCCGGCGGCGCCGAAATCCCCACCTTCTTGGCCTACGGCACGGAGAAGCGCTTGGCCGCCAAACGCAAGGACCCCGAATTCGGCACCACCGGCTCCATCAATGGTGTGGCCGCCCCGGAAGCCGCCGGAAACGCCACCGCCGGCATGGCCATGGGTGCGCTGCTGGCGCTGGGTCTTCCGGTGTCGGCCACCGCCGCCTTGATGATTGCCGCCTTCCAGCAGTACGGCATGCAGCCGGGCCCGTTGTTGTTCGAACGCTCGGGCGACATGGTCTGGACCCTCTTGGCCTCGCTGTTCGTCGGTCTGGTGATGCTGTTGATCATCAATATGCAGTTCGCCGGCCTGTGGGCAAAGCTGCTCCTGGTTCCACGCCACTACCTCTATGCCGGTATCACCGTACTGTCGATGCTCGGTGTGTACGCGGTCAGCTCCTCGCTGATCGACCTGTGGTTCCTGTTGGCCATCGGACTGCTCGGGTTCATGATGCGCCGCTACCACTTCCCCGTGGCCCCCGTGCTGATCGCCGTAATCCTCGGTCCCTTGGCCGAAACCTCCCTACGCCGCGCACTGACGGTTTCCGAAGGTAGCTTGGCCTACCTGGTCTCCTCGCCGGCGACGATCATCATGTATCTGCTGCTGACCGCCGCCGTGGTGCTGACCATGGTCAAGCATGCGGCGAGCCGACGCAGGCTCCGCGCCGAGGCACAGGTACTGCAGGATTCGTAATCCCGATTGAGCACCATGCCCGTGGGCCGGGCCGACCACCATCTGGTCGGTTCTGGCCCACGGGCATTTTGCTGCCTGGTTCCGTGGCGATGGTGGCATGGGTGCAAGTACCGGCCCGCCGGTTCCGCAGCCCTAGCGTCGGTGGGCCCATGCGACCGCATTTCTCAAAGCATTTTCCAGACTCCCGCAGAGCTCTTCCCAGCCCGGTGCCGGAGGGCTAGGCTGGGGCCATTGAACCGGTCAGGCGATCTGTCCTGCGCGGCGTATCGCCGGCGAGCGCTAAGGATCCGTTATGGCCACAGAGCAAAATCAACCATCGGTAACTGTCGATGCCGCCAAGGCCCGCGAGGTCGCGGAGGCTTCTCGCGAGCAGGTCTGGAAACGCCCAAGCTTTGCCAAGGGCATCTACATGGGTGAGGTGGATTTCTCTCTGGTCGACCCGATGCCGGTGCCAGATCCCGAAGCGGCCGCGCACGGTGCCGAGTTTCTGGTTCGGCTCGATGAACTGCTCGAGGCGCTGGATCCCCAGATCATTGAGCGCGAGGGACGCATTCCCGATGAGGCCATAGCGGGGTTGCGCCGTATCGGGGCCTTTGGCATGAAGATTCCCCGCGAGTACGGCGGTCTGGGTTTAAGCCTGCTCGATTATGGCCGGGCGCTGATGAAAGTTGGAGCCGTCAGTCCTGCCATTGGGGCTCTCCTCTCGGCGCACCAATCGATCGGCGTGCCCGAGCCGGTTAAAAGTTTCGGTAGCCCGGAGCAAAAGCAACGCTACCTGCCGCGCTGTGCGGCCGGAGCCATCTCGGCCTTTCTACTCACCGAAAACGACGTAGGGTCCGATCCGGCACGGTTGGGCACCAAGGCTCGGCTCAGCGCTGACGGTACGCACTATGTGCTCGACGGGGCGAAGTTGTGGACCACCAACGGGGTGGTCGCCGAACTCCTGGTGGTGATGGCCGCAGTGGAATCCCATGAGGCGCTCGGGGACCAGCCAGCCTCCCGCGGCGGGATCACCGCCTTCATCGTTCAGGCCGACGCTCCAGGGATCACCGTGGAGAACCGCAACGAGTTCATGGGATTGCGCGGTATCGAAAATGGGGTGACCCGCTTCCGTCAGGTCAAGGTGCCGGTGGCCGACCGGCTCGGTGCCGAGGGTAGCGGCCTGAAGATCGCCTTGAGCACGCTGAACACCGGGCGACTATCTATCCCGGCGATGTGTGCCGGTGCGGGCAAGTGGGCCACCAAGATCGCCCGCGAATGGTCCACAGCCCGAGTCCAATGGGGGCACCCCATCGGTGAACATCAGGCGGTCGCGAGCAAGTTAGCCCGAATTGCAGCCAGCACCTACGCCCTGGAGGCGATCTTCGAGTTAAGTGCCTCGCTATCCGATGCCGGGATGAAGGATGTGCGCATCGAGGCGGCGCTGGCCAAGCTCTACAGTTCGGAACTGGCCTGTACGATCGTCGATGACCTGTTGCAGATACGTGGCGGTCGCGGTTTCGAAACCGCCGACTCTCAACGTGCCCGCGGTGAACGTGCGGTGCCGGTGGAACAGCTGTGGCGCGATGTGCGTATCAACCGGATCTTCGAGGGTTCCACCGAAATCATGCACCTGCTGATCGCCCGGGAAGCCGTCGACGCTCATCTGCAGGCGGCCGGCGACCTAGCCAAAGCCGATGCGACCGGTCAGGAAAAGCTCAAGGCGGCGGTGGAGGCCGGTGGATTCTATGCGCGCTGGTTGCCAAAGCTGGCCGTGGGTCGCGGTTCCGTCCCCACCAGTTACCTCGGCTACGGCCCACTGGCCCGTCATCTGCGATATATCGAGCGTTCCGCGCGGCGGCTGGCTCGACAAACCTTTGTAGGGATGGCTCGCTGGCAGGCGGGGCTGGAGAAAGAGCAGGTCTTCCTGGGGCATATTGTCGATATTGGTGCCGAACTTTTCGCAATGACGGCGAGCATCGCCAAAACCAACCAGCTGATGCATGACGGGGCCGAACACCGGTTCGCCGCCGAGGCGTTAGCCGGTGCCTTCTGTGAACAGGCCCGGCTTCGCTGCGAGCAACACTTCGAGCAGCTCTTTAACAACAGCACCGCCAGCGATGACGAGCTCAGCCGGCAACTACTGGACGGGGATTTCCGCTGGCTCGAAGAAGGCGTGCGCGACGTTTCCGAGGGCACTGGGGCATGGATCGCTCCGTGGAGCGAAGCACCGCAAGAGGATCGTCGCCGCCCGTATGCCGACGGACCGGAGTCCTAGGCCTTATAGCGTTCGTACAACGCGTCGACGAGCACCTCGAAGGTATCGCCCATCGAGCTGAACCGTGCATCGGAGAGGAATTGTAACTGCAGTCCGTCCAATGCTCCGATGAGCAATCGGACGATGTCCTCCACCGGGGCATCTTCCCGCAACTGACCAGCCTCAATCGCTTCCTGGCAGGAGCGCACCATATCCTCACGGGCGTTGCGGTGGTGATCGAGCAGCCACTGCCGGGCCGGATGCTCGGGGTTGGTGGCCTCGGCCGCCATGGTGGTGTAGAGACGCAGCATGCGTGGTTGCCGCTCATTGTGGCGGGCCAGCGCCACCAACCAGCGGAAATGCTCCCAGCCAGTGGCCGCCGCACTATCGGAGACCAGATCCACATTCTTGCGGTCAAGCTCATCACGCCGATGCAGAATCGCCTCGAGCAGTTGGTCCTTGGTGGAGAAATAGTGGGCCAGGCCGGTGGGGCTGATGCCGCAGGCCCGAGCCACCATCGACATGGTGACCCCGTAATAGCCGTGCTCGATGAACAATTCGGTGCTATCCGCGAGGATCTGCTCGCGCCGGGCCTCCGAGTCCGCCCCCTTCGGGCGCCCACTTTTCACTCGACCCCGCGCCCGCTCTGCTGCCACCGATTGCCTCCTGCCCGACGTTTCACGCTCTCTAGTCCTTAATAGCCTAAGGGTGACCGGGGTCTACAGACGCACCGGCCACCCTGAGGTCACCCGTGAACTATCCGCGCAGTTCGGCCCGGATGTCGGCCAGCGAACGAGCCACCAGATAGGTTCCCTGGCCCACAGGGGCGAACTCAGCGGCGGTTCCGTCCCAGCGGCGCAGCATCCGCTGATCGATAGGTACCGTTACGCTGGTGCTCTCGCCGGCAGCCACGACAACGCCCTGATAGCCCACCAACCGCACCGGCTGGCTCTGATCATCGGGCCGGAAGTACAGCTGGACGGTTTCCCGACTGGTCCGCGTCCCGGTGTTGGTCAGCTCTACCTGCACCGCTTCCTCGTCCAGGGTTGCCGCGGTGTACTGCCACTGCCCATATCCTAGCCCGTGACCGAAATAGAACAGCGGCGCTGCGGCATGGCCCGCGGCGTATCCGCGGTACCCGATGAACGAGCCATCCGTGTACTCCAGACGCAGTTGCTCATCGGGTTCGGTCCCCCAGG
Organism: Glutamicibacter sp. PS; assembly: GCA_031317595.1. GTDB lineage: Bacteria > Actinomycetota > Actinomycetes > Actinomycetales > Micrococcaceae > Glutamicibacter > Glutamicibacter endophyticus. The sequence continues at coordinate 79,495 of JANCMB010000001.1, read as the reverse complement.
CGGGGGCGGCCCCGTCGGCACTCGGGTAGCTGGTCACCAGGCGACCGGTGGGTTCTGCCGCACCGGTGAGCACCTCGGCCACCGCGTGACCGCCCTCTTGGCCGGGCAGTCCCACCACCAGCACCGCATCGACCTCGTCGAGCCACGGCATCAGGACCGGGGTGGCGGCGTTGATAACCACCACGGTGCGCGGTGCCACGGCGGCCACCGCGCTGACCAATGCGTCCTGCGCGCCGGGAAGCGCAAGGGTTTGCTTATCGGCGGCCTCGGTCTCATCTTCCTCGGTCAACCCGACCACGACCACCGCGGTCTCGGCCGCCGCGGCCTGCTGAGCCGCCTCGGCAATCAGTTGCTCATCGCTGGCGTGAATTGGGGTTGCGACGAGGGCAAACTTGCCGAACGAGCTGAACCCAGCCATATGGGACTCGGGAACAATGTTGAACCGCGGGTCCTCGAGCAGGCGGTTGGTGCGTTCCGAGTCCTGCAGCTCGACGCTGGCGCTGACCACGCTGCCCGGCGCGACCTCGACGACCTGCTCGAACGCCGGCGGGCGCAACACCGCTTCCCCGGGATCGTCGGTGACGAAATCGCTCTGGCTACCTAGCCGGCCGGGTGTGCCATCGCTTCCGAGGTATTCCACAGTCCAGTTCCCCGCGCCAATGCCGCCAAGGCGCAGGGACTGCGTCTGCTCGCCAACTCGGGCTCGGAAGGTCACCCGGGCCGGAATTTGCTCCATATCATCGTCCCACCCCACCGAGATCTCAGGGACGGTCGAGTGCACCGAGGAAATCAGGGTACCGTCGGCGGCGTAGTAGCTGACCTCGAGGCCCGGGGCCCCGGTCTCTGGGTGGCTCAAGCTCTGCGGATCCACGGCCAGCGGGCGACGCCGGGTCCACGGGCCGCTGGCTACGCTCAGCCGTTCACCGATGCGTTCGCTCAGCCCCTGGGCGATGCCGACTTGGTAGGGCGGGGTCACAATGGCCGAGCCGCCGCCCATCAGCTGGGTGTCGGTGGCCGGTCGGCCGCTTAGTGCCACGGTCCCCGATCCGAGTGGCAGCACCTGGCCTTCATTCTTCAGTACCACCATGCCGCGCGTGGCGATGCGCTTGAGCTGCTCGGCCCGGGCCGGGTCGGAAGCGGCAGGCAGGTCGGTCGGGAAACTCCGATGGCCACGTCCGTCAGTATCAAGCGCACCAGTGCGTTCGGCGAGCAACAGCAGGCGCGCGACATGTTCATCAATTCTCTGTTCGCTGACTTCGCCGCGTTCCACGGCCGCCACCAGATGCTCGCCCCAGGGCCCTCCCTGCGGCATGATCAGGTCTAGCCCGCCGTTGGCCGACTCGGCGGTGTGCTTGGTGGCGAACCAGTCGGACATGATCAATCCATCCCAACCCCATTCGCCCTTGACGATCTTATTTTGCACGTGGTTCTGCTCGGTGGCCGGCACGCCGTTCACGTCGTTGTAAGCGGCCATCATCGAGTACGGGTGGGCGTCCTGCACCGCAATTTCGAAGGGGGTCAAGTAGACCTCGCGAAGCGTCGCTTCGGAGAGCCGTGAGTCCATGAAGTTGCGCATGATCTCGGATTCGTTGGCCACCAGGTGCTTAAGGCACGCACCGGTGCCGCCAGCCTGCATCCCCTTCACGTAGCCGGCGGCGGTACGCCCGGTCAGGTAGGGGTCTTCGGAGTAGGCTTCGAACAACCGGCCACCCAAGGGGGTGCGGTGCAGGTTGATCGTGGGGCCAAGCACCACATGGATCTGCTGGCGGGCCGCTTCCTCGGAGAGCAGTTCTCCGACTTCGTAGGCGATCTCGTCGTCCCACGATCCGGCGATCAGGGTGGCGTTGGGCACCAGCGCCACCGCTTCGCCGCCGTAGAACTTCAAACCGCGCACCCCGGTGGGGCCGTCGGAGAAGGCCATTTCGGCTAGGCCGATGGAGTCATTACCCGGAAGCGTGAAGGCCGTTTCACCGGTGAGCAGGCGCACCTTTTCGGCAAGCTCCAACCGATTGAGCAGGCTCCGGTAGTTATCCACGAGGCTTGCGGTGCTGTCATGGGTGGTGACGGTCATGGAACTTCACTTCACTTTCTTGATCGGAAGAATAATCAGCGCGCCGATGATCGACGCGACGGCCGCCACGGTCAGCAGCAGGCCGTAGTTTGCGGCACCGGCCGGGGCGGCGGTGGCCAGCAGGAAGCCACCGAGGTACGGGGCAAGTGACTGCGGGCCGGCGTTGGCCATATTGAAGACGCCCAGATCCTTTGCGGCATCCTTCGGGTTCGGTAGCACGGAGAGCACAATGGCCATATCCACGCCCATGTAGATGCCCATGGCGGCACCGAGTAGGGCCTCGACGATGAAGAAGTGCCCGACGCTTTCGACGTGGAACAGCAGGTAGGTGCCGATGCCGAAAAGCGCCACGGAGACGATCACCGGGAGTTTGCGGTGTCCGGTCTTATCGGAGATCCACCCGACCAGGTAACCAACTGGCACCAGTGCAATGGTGTAGATCAGCACGCCTTGGGCCATAACGGCCGCGCCGGTGGCTTCATCCAACGACAGGCGCTCCATCAGGAAGGGCAGACGGAAGGTGGTGAAGAGGAACGAGGCCAGAATGACCAGGAAGCGCTGCCACCAGACCAGTGCGAACTCCGGGTGCTTGCGCGGGCTCACCCAAAAGGTCCGCAGGATCTCGAGCACGTCGAACTTCGGTGGCTGTTCGGAGAGCACCGGGTCGGGCAGCACCGCCGCGTACAGCACGACAGCCAACACGCCGATAAGGCCCGGGACCAGGAACAGGGCGCTCATATTGGCGGTGAACAGGGTGGCGATCCAGACCGCGCCGAGAATTCCGACGTTCTGCATAATGCCCACCACGGCAGAGACCCGCGCGTACTGCTTTTCCGGCAACTGGTCGGCCAGCGTGGCCATGAAGGCGCTCAGTGCGGCGTTGGCACCGAGCTGGGTGACAAACCAGCCGATGGTCAGGCTCAGTAGCCCGGTGCCGACCGAAATCAGCCAAAGGCCCAGCAACATCACCAAGGCCCCGCCCACCAGCCAGGGCCGACGGCGGCCGAAGCGTGAACGAGTGCGGTCGGAGAGCCGACCGAAAAAGACGTTACCGAAGGCCGCGGCGATGGCGCCGGTACCGAGGATGATACCGATCATCGAGGTGGCCGGCATGCTGGGATTCTCGAGGCTACCGACCTTCAGAGCCATCGAGACCATCACCGGTCCGAGCAACGCGACGAAGATTCCAAATTGAGCAAGTGCCAGCAAGGCAACAAACCAGACTGGCTTGGATTCGGTGGGGCGCTCCCCCACCGGAGGCGGGGCGATGCGACTCATCCCGATCCGCGGAGCCATGGTTTTGTGGTTGGGAATCGACATTGATCCAAAACCCTTCATGAGGTGCAAGCGAATGCTTTTATAGTGAATAGTTGCCAATAACTATTACATGAGTTCAAAGGGCTCACAAGAGGATGTTGCAAGCAAATTTGGCGATCATCGGGTGGAAAAAAGTAGGCCATGTCACCAACCACATATGATTGACCCACAGAGGAAAATTTTCGCGAGGCCAGGGCCGGGCGCGACCATTAGCGCCCCTTTAAGAGTCGCTCGGCGCCGGTGGCAGTATAGCCTTCCGACGCCGACACGTAGCTCGCCCGGTGAGGGGCCAAAGCACGAGGAGCCTTGTGACAGCTGCCTACAGGCAGCTACCCAGCGGCAATGATTCCCTATATCTGGGCGCGGGAGAACTCCGAGGCCTCACGCACCTGTTCATCGCTCAGGGCAATGCCGGTGTAGCGTTCGAATTGACGAGCAGCCTGCAGCGCGACTACCTCAGCACCGGTAATCACCGGCACCTGCTGTGCGCGCGCCTCACGGATCAGCGGGGTTTCGGCCGGGAAAGCCACCACATCGAACACCGTCGTGGCTTGGGCGATGTGCTCGATTCCGAAGGACAGTTCGTCCGACTGGTCCCCTGTCATCCCCAGCGGCGTCACGTTCACCAAGACCTGGTGCCCCGGCTCCGGGTCTGCGCCCACCCATCTGTACCCGTACTTCTCGGCGAGAGCACGTCCGGCTACTTCGTTGCGGGCCAGCACCATAAGGTCCTCGAAGCCGGCGCCGCGGAAGGCCGCCACCACAGCCTTAGCCATCCCGCCCGAGCCGCGCACCAGCACGCTGGAAGCCGGGTCCACCTTATGCGTTTCAAGCAACGATGCCACGGCTTCATAGTCGGTATTGGAGGCGGTGAGCACCCCGTTATCGTTCACGATGGTATTGACCGACTCGATCGCGCGTGCCGATTCTTCGAGTTCATCTACCAGCTCGATCACGGCCTCTTTGAACGGCATGGACACCGAGCACCCGCGAATCCCCAGTCCGCGCACGCCAGCGATCGCCGCGGCGATATCCTCGGTACTAAAGGCCTTGTAAATGAAGTTCAGCCCCAACTGCTCATAAAGGTAGTTGTGAAATCGGGTCCCTAGGTTGGACGGCCGTCCGGAGAGCGAGATGCACAGGGTCATGTCCTTATTCAGAATTGGCATGCACTTATCATCTCAGTCTTGCCACGCGTGGGCTATTGCATGGCCGTGGTTCATTGGCTGCGCCCCTGAACACTTCGGCCCTACCCGTGAAGGCGATGCCACATCAAGGCCACATGAAGGCTCGTACGCGATTCGGCGCTTTGCAGCGACAGCCCGAGCCGTTCCTCGAGCCGCGCGAGTCGGGCATACAGCGTAGGTCTCGATAAATACCCGGCTTTGGCTAGTGCCGACTTGTTTCCGCCATGTTCTAGGTAGCGTTCGAGAAGTTCCAATGCCTCGGTGTCGCCGGACTCGAGCAGCGGCCCCAGTTCGGCGCGCACTAGCGCGCGCATCCGCCCGTCGCTGCCCATGGCAGCAAGTACGCCTCGTAACCTGAGGTCCGCAAAGCGGTAATAGGGTCGACTGCGAGTAGGCAGTGCCGTGACGATCTGCGCCACTTGGGCCGCTTCCTCCAGCTGGTGGGCGCAACCGCTGATGCTCCGACGTTCCTCAGCGACTCCGACCGCGATGCTGGTCGATGATTCTCCGTCCAGCTCTCGACAAAGCCTTTGTAGCTGAGTCGGGATCTGCCCGAGCTCTGCGACCGGCCAAAGGGCTGCGATGAGACCGGCACGAAACGACCCGGTGAGTGCGCCGGCTCCCATGCGTTCGGCAACGCGGTCCAAAGCCTGAAGTACCCCGCGTTCGCGCAACTGAATCCGGGTAGGGGTCAGCTCCGCTCCTGGGCCGATAGCCACCACGATCGGAATGTACCACTCCGCTTGATCCAGCCCAAGAGACGCGGCACGTACCTGCACCTCAGACTCGGCAAGCGAATGGGCCTGACCCAGCTCATGAAGTAGCGAGGTTCGGGCCTGAAACAGTAACTCTTGCTCGTCGCGGCCTGCCAGCCGCGAGATAGTCAAAGTTTGCCCCGCGCGTTCGAGAACCAGCGAAGCATTGGCATCGTTATCAAGCTGTTGCGGCACCACGAGTCGACCCCACCGGCGGTGCGTGGCGCCCACGGGGGTCTGCAACCAGCGTTCCACGCCGCGGCTACGACCCGTGCGCTCCGGGTAGGGCACAAACCTTGAGCGACTTGTCCATTGGGCCAGCAGATCTTCGGGACTATCGCTACCCGCGTGGGCCAGCACCCGATGACTTACATCCTCGAGCACCACAGGGGCACTCAGCAGTTGTGCGGTGCGCGAGACGATTGTCCGCTCATCGGCCTCGTTCAGCGATAGTTCGGTATAGATTTCGTGCACCTTGCGAGAGAACTCCACGGCACGCAGTTGCTCGGCCATGAGGAGTTGGTGAATCACCTCGGTGATTCGCACGAACCGTACACGTCGGCGCAACCAGACCACCGGAAACTCTAGGCCACCGCCCCAGCGCTGCAATAGTCGCGCCAGATCGTCGGCGCGTTCAGATGTACCCGGAAGTATCTCGATCATCACGCCCACGGCCCCGGCCTGACGCAGTCCCTCGACGAACTGTCGCACGCTAGCTTCGTCGGCGGGCACATTGCGCAGGGTGGTCAACACCAACTCGCCACCGACAAGGAGGTCGATGGTGTCGGTCGCCTCGGTCATATGAACCCAGCGCACCTCGGCACCGAGCGCCGCCTGGCCACTAAGAATCACGGGGTCGGCGGATTCAACCTCGCTCAATGCCAATACGTCGCGCACTCGCAACTCGCCCAATACCGCCAGCCCCTTTACACAACGTCACGGATCTATAAGAAATCATGACATAGTGCCAGTGTTCTACAACACATTTGTGGCGCAGGATGGGAGAAGAACACGCCCCCAACGAAGGACATGATCATGACCATCACCCTGACCGACACCCTGCAGCACTGGGTCAACAACGCCCCTTTCAGCGGCGATGGCGAAAGTCGAACCGGTAAGGTGTACAACCCCGCCACCGGCCAAGTCGCCCGCCAGGTTGCCTTCGCTTCGAAGACCACCACCGAGCAGGCCATCACCGCTGCCCACACCGCCGCCAAGGAGTGGGGCGCCACCTCGCTGGCCCGCCGTACCGCCATCATGTTCCGTTTCCGCGAACTCCTCGCCTCGCGCAAGAATGAGCTGGCTGCCATCATCACCGCCGAACACGGCAAGGTACTCGATGACGCCCTGGGCGAGGTCAACCGCGGGCTCGAGGTCGTTGAGCTGGCCTGCAACGCCGCCTACATGCTCAAGGGCGACTACACCGAGAGCGCATCGACCAACCTGAACGTACACTCCTTGCGTCAGCCCGTGGGCGTCTCGGCCATCATCTCACCTTTCAATTTCCCCGCCATGGTGCCACTCTGGTTTTTCCCGGTCGCCATCGCCTCGGGCAACGCCGTGGTGCTCAAGCCCAGCGAAAAGGACCCGAGCAGTTCGCAGTGGCTCGCCGAACTGATGAAGGAGGCCGGCCTGCCCGACGGAGTGCTCAACGTGGTGCACGGAGATAAAGAAGCGGTCGATACGCTGTTGACCGACTCACGTGTGTCCTCGGTATCCTTCGTCGGATCCACCCCGATCGCGCAGTACGTCTACTCCACCGGCACGGCCCACGGTAAGCGCGTCCAGGCCTTCGGTGGCGCGAAGAACCACATGCTCGTGCTACCCGACGCCGACCTTGATCTGGCGGCAGACATGGCCATCAACGCCGGCTACGGGGCAGCCGGCGAGCGCTGCATGGCGATCTCCGTGGTCGTGGCCGTTGAACCCATCGCAGACGAACTAGTTGCGAAGATCGCCGAACGCTCGAAGAAACTGCGCGTGGGAGACGGTACCCGCGGCTGCGATATGGGCCCGCTCATCACCGGTGAGCACCGCGACAAGGTCGCCGGCTACATTGACGCGGGGGTCGCGTCCGGGGCCGAACTGGTCGTCGATGGGCGCGGTGGGAACGTCGACGCGGACGGCGAAGGGTTCTTCTTGAACCCCACGCTCTTCGACAAAGTCACCCCCGACATGTCGATCTATACCGACGAGATCTTCGGCCCGGTGCTTTCGGTTGTGCGCGTCGACAGCTTCGACGAAGGCATCGATCTGATCAACTCCAGCCCCTACGGCAACGGCACCGCAATCTTCACCAACGATGGTGGCGCAGCCCGGCGCTTTGAAAACGAAATTCAGGTCGGCATGGTCGGGATCAATGTTCCCATTCCGGTTCCGGTGGGTTACCACTCCTTCGGCGGCTGGAAAGCTTCGCTCTTCGGCGACCAGCACGCTTACGGACCGGAGGCCTTCAAGTTCTTCACCCGCAACAAGGTCGTCACCTCACGCTGGCTCGATCCGAGCCACGGGGGCATCAACCTGGGCTTCCCACAGAACGACTAACCACCACCGGATGATTTCGTACCAAGCGAAAGGGCATCGTCGATGACCGACCAACTAGCCGAGCAGGCCGCCGTCACGAAGGCAGAGATCGCCGAGGGCCGACGGGCCTATGAGCTGGACCGTGAGCATGTCTTCCACTCGTGGGTGGCTCAGGGGCCATTTTCACCGATGACGGTGCTCAAAACCGAGGGCTCCAAGGTGTGGGACGGGGAAGGTAAGGAATTTATCGACCTCTCCAGCCAGATGGTCAACACCAACATCGGCCACCAGCACCCGAAGGTGATTGCAGCCATCGCGGAGCAAGCCGCGCGTCTATGCACGATCGCTCCGGCGCATGTGAATACCGCCCGGTCTGAGGCCGCCCGGCTCATCGCCGAACGCACCCCCGGCGAGCTCAACAAGATCTTCTTCACCAATGGTGGAGCCGATGCGAATGAGCACGCGATCCGGATGGCACGTCTGCACACCGGGCGGCATAAGGTGCTCTCCGCCTATCGGTCTTACCACGGCGGAACTCACCTGGCCGTGAACGTCACCGGCGACCCGCGGCGCTTTGCCTCAGATCACGCCAGCGACGGGATCGTGCACTTCCGACCGGCCTACCCATACCGTTCGTACTTCCACTCCAGCACCGAAGCCGAGGAAACCGAGCGTGCGCTGCAGCACTTGGAAGAAACCATTGTGCTCGAGGGTCCGCAGACTATTGCGGCGCTCATCCTAGAATCCATTCCGGGCACCGCCGGTATCTATCTGCCACCGGCCGGCTACATGGAGGGTGTGCGCGAGCTGACCCGCAAGTACGGCATTGTGTACATCGCCGACGAGGTAATGTCGGGCTTTGGCCGGGCTGGCGAATGGTTCGCGGTCGATACCTGGGGTGTGGTTCCGGATCTACTCACCTTTGCCAAGGGAGTGAACTCCGGATACGTCCCCCTCGGCGGGGTGGCGATCTCCCCGGAGATCTTCGAAACCTTCCGGGAGCGTCCGTACCCGGGCGGGCTGACCTACTCGGGGCACCCCTTGGCCTGTGCCGCCGCGGTCGCCACCATCAACGCAATGGAGGACGAGCAGCTGGTGTCCAACGCCAAGCGACTAGGCGAGGACATCATTGGTCCGACCCTGCGTGAGTTCGCCCAGCGTCACCCGTCCATTGGTGAGGTGCGCGGTCAGGGTGTGTTCTGGGCCATCGAACTGGTCAAGAACCGTCAGACCCGGGAACCCATGGCGGCGTACGGTGGTTCGTCCCCGGAGATGAACGAAATCATCGCCGCGGCTAAGGCCGAGGGACTGCTGCCCTTCGCGAACTTCAACCGCATCCACGTGGTACCGGCCATGAATATCGACGACGACCTGCTCATCGAGGCGCTCGGTCGTCTCGAGAAGGCGCTAGCTGTCGCCGACGGATTCGTCACGGGCTAAAGCGCTTCGGCGCGCACATACTGGCGTGGAACCCGTCGCGGGTTCCACGCCAGTTCCGTTCTTAGTCCAACCGCTGCAGGCCGGGGCCGCCACTAATCGCGTGCCCTCGCCCAAGAGACGGGTTCGGGTGCTGCGCTATGACCCACAAAGGATGAATCCGCCCTGGCTAATGATGTGCGGCCCGATCGGTACTTCGCCGGTGCCAGATCGTGCTCTACCTGAACCTGGCTCAGCGCCTTGCCAGCGTGCTACCACCCCCATAGGATGAGACTAATTTTTCTACTGACCCGAATTTATTTATTGAGGGGACGCCAGCCTTGGATCAACAGCCCGACTTCAGTACGCCGTTGATCCTGTTCTGTGTGGCGCTGGTCTTGTTGCTCTGTGCAGCTCCCCTTCTGGTACACGGCCTTTTTCGTCGCCATCGTTTCCCGGCGTTGGCCCAAAAGTTTCAAACCTACGCAAATCGCGCCAATATCCGGGCCGAACTTATCGTGGGCGGATGCCTCATGGTCGGAGTCATCCTGTGTGCCGTGGGATCCGCCGTACTTTACGGTCAGGCCACCGAAGCTCTCGAGTACAACCTCGCGGTGAAGTACCCCATGGTCACTTTCGATCTGGGGTATTGGAACGGAAGCTGGATGAGCGCTCAGGCCACCTTGACCGACGGCACGCAAATATCCAACGTCCAGATCGTGCTTGATGACTTCGGTGAGCCCTTCGCCACGGGCATCGACGAACTCATCTACGACGACCTACCCGAATAACGGACGTCCAGCAAAGCCACAAAGGTGCGCAGCCAAGCCTCTTGGCCCTATGCTGATCAGAGATTTTCGCAACGGAAAGGCCAAGAGAACTATGACCTCACCCGCTGGTGGAGACGCCCTGAAACCGCACCTGTTGTGGGGCGTCAAAAGCTCCTTCGTCGGCTACATTTCGTCCCTACCCGATGGGCGCATCGAAGCTCACGACGGCGTCTGGCAGCAGGGCCGCGCGCTGGCCTTCCCGCAGGACTATGTCACCGAGGTGCCCGAGGGTGAGTATTGGTTCCGGGGCAAGCTCAGCTTCGCTGGCCACGGCGGGATGATGAAACTCGACATCGCTAAGCCGCGGATCGTCCATGGACCGGCTGGATTGCAACTGAGCATCGATACCGATGACGCGCGCGTGGCGATCGCTGATCTTCAGCAAACCGACAGTGGCGAGGCCTTCGGCATGAAGCGCATCGGCTACACCGTGACGCTCACCGACGCCGGTTCTGCTCTCTTCAACGGCCAGTACCCTGCCGGTAGCGAGATGGACCCCATTAACATCACGCTGCTCAACCACTAGGTGCACTGCACGACGCGCACTTATCCCCCACACAGTTACGCCGCATAGGCTAACGGCGGCTCGCCCGCGCGGGCTTCAACCACGGCAATGACAGGAGTGGCCATGACCGGCATGTACGCGGCGCGTTACGCGCCACGCATGCTCATGGCCTTATTGCTGGTGGCACTTCCGGTATTGGCGGGCGTGCTGTGTGTGGGGATGGCGCAACATTCGCCGGAGGCTTCGAGCCACCACGCGACGCAGTTGACCTCGGTGGACAGCGCTGACTGCACGGCCGATGACAGTTGCCCGGTACTCGATCGGGCGGCGGACGAAGAACCACCGCTACAGGGCGCCGGCCCCACCCCTGCAGATCTACCCGCTAGAGACAGCATCCGGTTGCAGGTGGTCAGCGCGCAACCAGTCATTCCATCTCTCCACCCGCAGCACACCCCGCGCGTGAGTGTGCAAGACCTTGGGATCAGCCGGACTTAGAGGCGCATCACCGGAAACATTTCGGTCGCCACTTTCGTCCGCCCGGTGCCGTAGGGCCCGGGGACCCATGCTCGTCCTACCCAAGGAATCTCACCATGCCACGCAATGTTCTGCCCCTAACCGCCCTCGCGGTTCTTCTCTCTGCCACGCTCAGTGCCTGCAGCACTACCGATCCTGCTGCCCAGACCCCCGCCGAGTCTTCTTCTTCCCCCAGCACCTCTACCGCTAGCGAACCCAGCGCACCGGCGCGAGCCGATACCTTCCCGCAAACCCATATCCACGGCATCAGCGTTCGCCCCGATCAAAGCCAAGTGCTCCTCGCCACCCACCATGGCATTTTCGATGTGACCGACGGCCAAGTCACCAAGCTCGGGCCAACCAATGACTACATGGGGTTCACCGCATCGGGAACCGAGGGGACCTTCTATGCTTCAGGGCACCCGGGTGAGGGCTCCGATCTGCCCAACCCAATGGGCCTACTACGTAGCGATGACAGTGGACGCACATGGACGACACTCTCCCGCGAAGGTCAATCCGACTTCCATGCGCTCACCCTCAGCCAGGGCGGGCTCATCGGATTCGACGGGCAGCTGCTGTTGAGTACCGACGGAAAGTCGTGGGATAAGAGCCAAACTCAGTTCGCCCCGGCGGTCCTCGCCGGGCACCCCGAAGGCAAGGTCGTCTTGGGCACCACGGAGGCCGGAATACAGCGCTCCGAAGACAACGGGAAAACCTGGCAGCCGGTGGAGTCCGGCCCCGTCGTGCAGTACGTTTCCTTCGCCACCCCCAACGACGCAGCGGGCATTGCTCCGGACGGGCGCGTCTACATCTCCGCTGACGCGGGTCTGACGTGGAAAGAAAGCGGCCTGGTGTCCGAACCGATGCAGCAAATGAACTACGCGTCGAACGCCAAGGGCGAGAATGTGCTGTGGGTTGCGACCGCGCGGGCGCTCATCAGCTCGACCGATAACGGGGCAAGCTTCAGCGACTACTTCGTGTACTAGCGAGCCCGTGCTCGCGTGTAACGCAGCGCCAGCACGGCGATCCGACCGGCAAGCGCGAGGAAGGTCAAACCCACCAGAATCACGCCGGGCTGGCTTGGAAATTCGGCCTGCGACGCCAGCGACATCGCCAAGCAAAAGACGACAACGTAACCCAGAGTTGCGGCCTTGCGAGACATAAACACCTGTTTCACTCGTGGATTTTTATTCACGCTAGCAGAAGTTCCGAGTGCGCGCGAGACAGTACAGCGCCGGGCGACGAAACCTCGTCGCCCGGCGCTGTAACTGGCGGATTAGGCCTTGATGATCTGTGGCTGTGCCAACGCCTTCAGTCCGTCGAGCCCGAATTCGAGCCCGTAACCCGATTGCTTGGCACCGCCGAAAGGCACCCGTGGGTCGATGGTGCCGTGCGAGTTCACCCAGATGGTACCGGCCTTGATCTGCGCGGCCACCTCGGTGGCCTTGGCCTTATCGCTACTCCACACCGAGGCGCCAAGCCCCACCGGCAGAGAGTTGGCTAGTTCAATGGCCTCTTCGACATCCTTGACCTTCACGATGGGAAGCGCCGGGCCGAACTGCTCCTCGACAACCAATGGGTTCTGCGGGTCGATGTCGGCAATCAAGGTGGTCGGGTAGAAGTATCCGGCCGCCTCGGTATCTGGGTTGGCACCGAGTAGCACCCGGGCGCCGGAAGACACCGCATCCTGCACCAGGCCGGAGACGATCTCGTACTGCGCCTTGTTCTGCAGCGGGCCGAGCACATTGTTTTCGTCGAGCCCCACGCCCATAGGCATGGCACGGGCCACCTCGGACAGCGCCTGGCAGACCTGGTCGTAGATGGATTCGGGCACATACAGGCGCTTTAGTGCCGCGCAGGTCTGGCCGGTGTTGATAAACGCACCCCAGAACAGATCTTGGGCGATGGCCTGCGGATCGGCATCTTCCAGCACGATGCCCGGGTCGTTACCGCCCAGTTCCAGGGTCAGCCGCTTCACGGTGTCGGCCGAGGAGCGGATGATTGCCTTGCCGGTGGGAGTGGAACCGGTGAACATGATCTTGTCGATCTCCGGGTGGCCGGACAGCGATTCACCCACGTCACGGCCGCCGGGCACGATGTGCAGCACGTCGGCCGGTAGCACCTGGTTGAGCACATGCCCCAGCGCCAGTACCGACAGCGGGGTGTTCTCGCTGGGCTTGAGCACCACGGTGTTGCCCATGCGCAGGCTCGGGGCGATCTGCCAGATGGAGATCATCATCGGCCAGTTCCACGGGCCAATGGCTCCGACGACACCCAGCGGACGGTAGTGCTTCACCGCGTAGGTTTCCCCGTCGTCCACGACCACCTCGGGTTCGACGTCATAGGCCGTGGCGGCACGTAGCCAAGCCACCGAGCCGCCGACCTCAAAGCGTGCGTTCGGGCCGTTGAGCGGTTTGCCCTGTTCGCGCGAAAGTAGCTCGGCCAGCGCCTCGGCGTTCTCCTCGATGGCATCGGCGGCCGCGTTCAGTAGCGCGCACCGCTCCTCGTGTCCGCGTGCGTCCCAGGCTGGCTGCGCGGCCCGCGCCGCGGCCACGGCGTCGTTCAGCTCGTCCACCGTGCGATTGCGCACGGCGCCGACCGGTGCTCCGGTGGCTGGATCCAGCACCTGCTGGTCGGCTCCCGGTTCGGTGATGGCGGCCAGAATTTCGGTGGCATTGGCGTAGCCCATGGTGTTCTCCTTATGTCTTGAGTGCTTAGTGGTTGGTCGGTTGGACGGTGTCGTCAGCTGGCACGGCATGGCGGTCGGTGCGCACCCACTGGGCAATGAGGAAGGCGATCACCCCGGGCAGGATCACGATGCCCTGCAAGACCCACGGCAGCGCGCCGGGCTCCTCAAGCCCGATGAGCACATCGAAGTTCACGACGATCTGGATGAAGATGTAGCCGAGCATGAGTCCGGCGGCCAAGGGGGCGATGACTCGGGTGATCAGCGAGTCCCCGGTGCGACGCTTGGCGAAGTAGCCTAGGACCGCGAAGGAGGTCAGCGCCATCAGCAGCACCAGCCCGTAGGCGCCGGCATTGGTCATCCAGGTGAACATGGTCAGCACGATGAACAGCGGTTCCTTCCCGGTCGAGACGATCGCGAAGATGATAATGACCAGCAGCGCCAACACGGACTGCGTCATCGAACCGGCGATGGGCGAGTGGCTGCGCCGCGAGGTGCGTGCCAGGAAACTCGGGAGTGCCCCGCCGCGTCCCATGGCGTAAAAGTAACGGGCCACCACGTTATGGAAGGCCAGCAACGCGGCAAACAGGCTCGTGATGAACATCAGGTTGGCCACGTCTACGAACCAGGTCGGGGCGAATTTACCGAGGAACACGAAGATCAGGTCGGGCCCGAATTCACCGGCGGCGGCCACCACATTCGAGGAGCCTTCCCCCATGGCCACGGACCAGGCGGAGAAGGCATAGAACACGGCGATAATGCTCACCGCGATGAGCGTGGCCCAGCGGGCGGTGCGCTTGGGATCCTTCACCTCTTCGTTGTAGATGGTGCCGGATTCAAAGCCCATGAAGGCCGCGATGCTAAAGGCGAGCACCGCACCGAGCCCCGGGGCGAAAAGTTCGGTCGGCGTGAAGCCGCTGGCATCCAGGCCCTCGGGTGCCTGGGCGATGGCAATGATGTCGTACACGGTGACGATCAAAAATTCGAGGGCCACCACGATTCCCAGCAGTTTGGCGGAGAAATCCACCCGGTTCAGGCCAAGCACCCCCACGACGAGCCAGCCGGCCAAGGCACCGACCCACCACGGGATGTCCCAGCCCAAGAGGCTACCGGCGAAGGAGGCCGAAGCGAAGCCGAAAAGCCCGTAGATGCCGATCTGCATCAGGTTGTAGCTGACGACGGCGACCATCGCGGCCCCCACGCCGCTGGCCTTGCCCAGCCCCTCGGCGATGTAGGCGTAGAAGGCACCGGCGTTGGAAATCTGCCGGCTCATCGCGGTGTAGCCGAGGCTGAAAATCAGTAGCACCACACCGAGCACGACGAAGGATAGCGGCACCCCGAGCATGCCCGTGACGGCGAAGTTTGTGCTCACTCCTCCGGCGACCACCGTCAGTGGTGCGCTGGCGGCGATGATCATCACCACGAGCGCGGGAATCCCGATCGTACGTTGGCCCAGTCCCATGCCTACTCCTTGACCTTTGATTCAGTATTGCCTCTAAGGATCTGTGAGGGGCACCTCGATTGCCTTGGCAATCTGCGCAGGGTCCTTGACGATCTGTGCATCGCGTTACGACACGGTCAGATGCTCGCGTCGGTAGGCCGTGGGCGATATCCGGTGGGCCCGAGTAAAGGCTCGGCTGAAACCCGAGGCGTCGGTGAAGCCCACCCGAGCGCCGATGGACTGCACCGACACCGTGGCCAGCAGCGGGTCGGTCAACAGTTCCGCGGCTCGTTGCATGCGCAGCGCGGCAATATGGGCCGCCACGGTACGCGGCTGATCGGCAAACAGAGCGTGCAGGGTTCGGACCGAAATGAAATTCGCTTCGGCCACAAAGTGCGCGTTCAGCCGCGGATCGGCCAGATGCCGCTCGATATATTGCAGGATGCCGCGACGTTGACGTTCCCGGGCGTTACCCTGAACGGAGCTGCCCAAAATGGCTGACATCGCGGTGCCCAGCAGGTCCACCGCATTATGCGCCAGTGCCGCACCGCCGTAGTTATCCCAGTGCGGCAAATGCTCCCCCAAATGACTAAGCAGGGGTGCCACGGTGCCGGTCAGTGGGTGCGCGGCATCGAGCTTGGTGGCGGTAATCTGCGCCACCTCGGCGCGGGTGAGCCGGAAGCTATCCTGCGGGATCATCACGACCATCACCTTGGCCGGGGCGTCGAAGACCAGTGAGTAGGGGCGCTGGGTATCGTAGATGGCCAGCTCACCCGGGGCCAGGGTGACTTCCCGGCCGTCTTGGATCAGCATCCCGTGCCCGGTGACCTGGAGCGAAACCTTGAAGTAGGCCCCGTCGCCGGCCGCGGCCAGCGCGTCGGTACGCAATACCGCGTGTGGTTTGGAAGCGATGCGCATCAACCCGATGTCGTCGAGCATATTCACCGCCAGCGAGGCCGAGAAATGACCGGAGGCGACCTGTTCCGATTCCAGGGGCACGAAGGCCTGTGAAATCAGCCGCGACCACGCGGCAAAGGAATCCACCTGTTGAGTTTGATACATAAGTCCTCCGCGGCGCGCGATAGTACAGCCCGATGAGGCGCGCCTCACAGATGAATGTACGGCAGATCGTAGCGGGCCGCTAGCCCCGCCGCTCGGCCGCGAGCCGCTGGAGCGTCTGCACGATGAAGTCGAGCTGCTCCTGCAGGCTCGTGGCGGTATTGACCTGCGGGTCGAGCACCGCGGCGGACTGGGTTCCCATGAGGAAGTTCATCAGTCCATCTCGCGCGGCACGCACCTGATCCTCGGGCAGTTCCTGGCCCAACCACCGATCGAGCCGGTGCCGCCAGTCATCCATGGAGCGGGCGTTGAGCTCACCAAAGGTGCGGTGTTGCAAGGCCATATGCCAGAAGTGCACCACCACGCGCGCCTCGTCGCGACGCCGCTCATCCAGTGGCATCACTTCACGGGCGAAGGCTCGCACGGCGGCGAATCCTTCAAGTCCCTGGGTCTCTCTTTCGATCCGTCGGTTGGTCGAGTCAAAGACGTACTGGAAGGTGGCCACCAGGATGTCATCCCGCGTGGCGAAGTAGGTTTTCAGCCCGCCGTTGGCGTACCCCGCGGCGGCCGCCAGATCCCGCAGATTCAATTTATCGTAGCCGTGTTGGGCGATGAAGCGCCACGTGATCTCGATAATCTCGCGGCGTTTTGAGTCGTGGTCGATAATCCGGGGCATGGCTCAATCCTAGGTGCGTGGACCAGAAGTTTGTCGCAACCTCTTGTCTTCGAGTCTACTCAGCGATTATTCTCTACAGTCATAGAGAAACACGTGACCCATCCAACACCGCACACAGGAGTCTCCAATGACCGTCCAGACCGCCAACTACCAGCTACTGTCCGCCGACGAGGTGCATCAGGCCCGCGAGCTACTGTCCGCCAACTCCCTCTTCGGCAGCGACACCCGCGTCGCCTACCTAGGACTCGAGGACCCCAGCGTCCAGCACCCGCAGCACCGCCGCGTGCGCGTGATGACGCTCGATGTGAAACTGAATGAGCCCAAGGACATCGTGCTGAACCTGAGCGAGGCCAGCGTCGAGTCGGTCACCGAGCTCGACCCGGGCGCCACCGGGCAGCTACCGGTACTCGCCGAGGACTTCGGAAGCGTCGAAGAAATCGTCAATGCCGACCCGCGCTGGGTCGAGGCCCTGGCCAAACGCGGGCTGAGCACCGAGCAGGTGCGCGTGGCCCCGCTCTCCGCCGGCGTCTTTGAATACCCCGAGGAGGTCGGGCGCCGCATGCTACGCGGCCTGGCCTTCCGCCAGGATCACCCCACCGATTCGGCCTGGGCTCACCCCATCGACGGGCTGGTGGTCTACGTGGACACCATTGCGAAGCAGGTCGACCAGATCCTGGATTTCGGTGTCGTCGACATCCCGGCCGAGCATGGCAACTACACCGACCCCTCGCTGACCGGCGAGCTGCGCACCAGCCAGAAGCCCATCGAGATCACCCAGCCCGAGGGCCCGAGCTTCAGCGTCAGCGACAGCAACCACGTCGAATGGGAAAAGTGGTCGCTGGATGTCGGCTTCGACATGCGCGAGGGCCTGGTGCTCTACAACATCGCCTTCGACGATAAGGACAAGGGCGCACGCCGCACCATTTTGAACCGAGCCTCCATCGCCGAAATGCTCGTCCCCTACGGCGACCCATCCCCGGTGCGCAGCTGGCAGAACTACTTCGACACCGGCGAGTACCTCATCGGCTCCTGCGCCAACTCCCTGGAACTCGGCTGCGACTGCCTCGGCGAAATCCACTACATCTCCCCGGTGATCGCCGACAACCAGGGCAATCCACGCACCATCCTCAACGGCATCTGCATGCACGAGGAGGACGCCTCGATTCTGGCCAAGCACTCCGACGACTGGTCCGGGGTCAAATACACGCGCCGCAACCGCCGCCTGGTTATCTCCTTCTTCACCACCGTGGGCAACTACGACTACGGCTTCTACTGGTACCTCTACCTCGATGGCACCATCGAATTCGAAGCCAAGGCCACCGGCATCGTCTTCACCTCGGCCATGCGCGACGAGCGCTTCGCCTCCGAGCTGGCCCCAGGGCTCGGCGCCCCTTTCCACCAGCACATCTTCGGCGCCCGGCTGGACTTTGCGCTGGACGACGGCCCCAGCCGCGTCATCGAAGAAGAGGCCGTGCGCCTGCCCTTCAGCGAGGAGAACCCGCGCGGCAACGCCTTCACCCGCAGCCACCGGGTGCTGGCCACCGAGCTGGAAGCAGCCCGCGACACCCGCATGGAAGCCGGACGCAGCTGGATCGTGACCAACCCGCAGTCGACGAACCGGCTGGGTCACCCGGTGGGCTACAAGCTGCTGCCGCAGGGTAACCCCACCATGTTGGCCGCCGACGGTTCGAGCGTGAACAAGCGGGCCAGCTTCGCCACCAAGTCGCTCTGGGTGACCAAGCGCGACGCCGCGCAACGTTACCCCACCGGCGACTTCGTCAACCAGAACCCGGGCGTGAGCGGCATGGCCGACTGGGTCAAGGCCAACCACAACGTGGACACCGAACAGATCAGCCTGTGGCACAGCTTCGCGCTGACCCACTTCCCGCGCACCGAAGACTGGCCGATCATGCCGGTAGACACCGTGGGCTTCACGCTACGTCCCGAGGGGTTCTTCGACCGTTCCCCGGTGCTCGACGTCCCCGAGCCGGCCAAGCACGGTTGTTGCGCGAGCGACTCGAATGGCGACTCGGGCTGCTGCGCGGGCGAGAAGTAGCATGAGCGGCCTGACCACGCGGGTGATCGCCATGCTGTCCGCGCTGCTGGCGTTCGCCCACGTGGTCATGGCCATCGCTGGCCACCACGGTTTTTACTGGTCCGTGGCCCTCGTGGCCATGGCCGGGCTCTGCGGCAAGTGCGCGCTGGAGGCGTGGCGCGGCGGGGCGCTAGGCGGCCTGATGCTGATGAGCGGGCTCATGGTTATCGCTCATGCCCTGCTGATCCTCGGTCTTCCGTGGGTCCATCAGCATGGGGCGAGCCACTCCGGGCACGCCACGGCGAGCGCCTCCATGGCCTGGATGGCGGCGGCCGAATTCGCGGTGATGCTGCTCTGCGCTGTGCAACTGCGGCGCACCCGAACCCAAGGCCGGGCACCGCGAAGCACGTTACGGCGGCTAAACTCGGTGGCATGAGCCAGGCAGTCGAGGTACGCGGGGTGCAGATGGATGCACAGACCCGTTGCGCGCACTATCACACCGCACTCGATGTCATCGCCATCAAATTCATCTGCTGCGGCTACTACTACCCCTGCCACCTGTGCCACGCCGAGCTCGCGGATCACGCGGCCCAGCCGTGGCCGGTGGAGCGCCGCGCGGAACCGGTGGTGCTTTGCGGGGTGTGCCGCCACGAGCTGAGCGTCACCCGTTATCTGGCCAGCGAACAGTGTCCACACTGCGCCGCGCCGTTCAATCCGGGCTGCAAACTGCACAGCGATCTCTACTTTGCGCCGGAACCGTCCAGCCCCGGCCATTGACGGCCCACCCCCGCCTCACGTATACATGATATGAATCACATTCATTCGAGGCTTGTTTGAGAAGAGGGATACCGTGGCTAGCGCCTGGAATCCTACCCTCACCTGCCCTTGCTCCCCGGCTCCCGGCCACGCCGGGATAGCGGAAGCACCCTTGCCCTGGGACCCTGGTCGTCGTGTCATGCCCACCTAGTAGGAGCATCGACCGAACCACCGAGGACCCATCATGGCACCGCAGACCGACACCACCTTTGACCGACACGAGCGCCGCATCTCCCCCGCGGCCATCGACCACGCCTTAGCAGGCGCTAGCCACACCCCCTACTGGCTCGATAACGACCGCCGCCCCGCCGCGGCCGGCGCGCTGAACACCGAGATACAGGCCGACCTGCTGATCGTCGGCGGCGGCTACACCGGGCTGTGGACCGCGCTACAGGCGAAGGAACGCGACCCGGGGCGCGACGTCGTCCTGCTTGAGGCCCAACGCATCGGCTGGGCCGCCTCCGGACGCAACGGCGGCTTCTGCGAGGCCTCGCTGGTGCACGGTGAATCCAATGGCCAAGCCCACCTGCCCACCGAAAACGCCCGGCTGACCGAACTGGGCTTCGCCAACCTCGCCGAACTGATCGACACCATTAAGCGGTACTCGATGGACGTCGATCTCGTCGAGCAGGGCGTACTCTCGGTGGCCACCGAGGCGCATCAGGTGGCTTGGCTCCGCGAGGAAGCCCAAGAGCATGCACAGGTGGACTTCCTGGATGCCGCGGCCACGCGGGCAATGATCGACTCACCGGACTTCTTGGCCGGCAGTTGGGACCGCACCGGCACCGTGCTGGTGCACCCGGCCAAGCTGGCCTGGGAACTGGCCCGCGTCTGCCGTGAGCTGGGGGTGCGCATCTTTGAGCACAGCCGCGCCGAGGATCTCACCGAGTCCTCCGGCCGGCTCCGCGTGGGCACCGCGGCCGGCGCGGTGTATGCCGCCCGCGTCGCCCTGGCCACCAACGCCTTCCCCTCGCTGCTCGCCCGGCACCGGCTGCACACCATCCCGGTCTACGACTACGCCCTGATGACCGAGCCGCTGACCCCACAACAGCGCGAGGCCGTTGGCTGGGAGAAACTCACCGGCTTGGCGGATTTGAACAACCGCTTTCACTACGCCCGGCCCACCGTCGATGAGCAGGGGAACTTCCGGATCCTCTACGGCGGCTACGATGCGCTTTACCATTTCGGCGGGCGGGTGCGCTCGCGCTACGACACCAACCCCGCCACCTTCCGCAAACTCGCGGCACATTTCCTCGGCTCCTTCCCGCAGTTGAGCGAGGTGCGTTTCTCCCACGCCTGGGGCGGAGCGATCGATACCTGTTCACGCTTCTTCGCCTTCTTCGACACTGCCTACGACGGCCGGGTCGCCTACTGCGCCGGCTTTACCGGGCTCGGCGTGGGTGCCACCCGTTTCGGGGCCAAGGTCATGCTGGACCTGCTCTCCGGGGAACGCACCGAACTGACGCAATTGCAGATGGTCCGCGACAAACCCCTGCCCTTCCCACCCGAACCGGCCGCCTGGCTCGGGGTGAAACTCATGACCCATGAGCTGATCCGCGCCGACCGGAATCAGGGCCGCCGCTCGGCCTTCCTCAAGGCCATGGACGCCCTCGGCATGGGATTCGATTCCTGATGCGCCCGGCCGCCACCGCGCACAACGCGTTAGACCTGCCGCTAACCCACCACCCGGTGGAACCACCCCAATGCCTCGGCGAGGAACCCACCACGACCGCGCTCTACGAACTACCCGACGCACCGGCAGGCGCCATCGGCCTCTGGGAAATGTCCGTCGGCGCCATGCAGGATGTGGAGGACGACGAATACTTCCTGGTCATCGCCGGCACCGCCACGTTGAAGGTGCTGGCGTCGCACGGCTTCGCCGCCCAAGAACTCGAGCTGAGCCCCGGAAGCCTGATCCGCCTGCACGGCGGGATGCGCACGCACTGGCAGGTCCACACCACCCTGCGCAAACTCTATCTTTCCCGCTAACCACCCATCCAAGGAGCTCTCATGGCCAGCACCGACTTCCCGCACGGACACCAGTACTTCGCCGGGGCCTATCACCGGGGCAGCGGTGAGACGATCACCCGCATTAACCCGGCCACCGGCGAACCACTGCTTGAGATCGACACCGCCAGCCCAGAACAGGTCGACGCCGCGGTCAACGCCGCCGCAACCGCCTTCGGCCCGTGGAGCAAGCTGACCCCGGCCGAACGCTCCGGCCACCTGCTGGCCCTGGCCGACGAAGTCGAGGCCCGCGCCGAGCAGCTCGCCGCACTGGAAACCGCCCAGACCGGCAAGAGCATCCGGATGTCCACCGAATTCGACGTGCCCGGCACCATCGACAACGTCCGCTTCTTCGCCGGTGCCGCCCGCAATCTCCAGGGCCTGGCCGCCGGCGACTATCTGGGCAATTCCACCTCGATGATCCGCCGCGAACCCATCGGCGTCATCGGCTCCATCGCCCCGTGGAACTACCCGCTGCAGATGGCGGCCTGGAAAATTCTGCCGGCCATCGCCGCGGGCAACACCATCGTGCTCAAGCCCAGCGAAATGACCCCGGGCACCTCGTTGCTCTTCGCCGAGGCCGCCCACGCCGCCGGGCTCCCGGACGGGGTGATCAATATCGTGGTCGGCACCGGACCGGTGGTGGGAGAGGCCCTCGTCCGCCACGAACTGGTGCGCATGACCTCCTTCACCGGGTCCACCGCGGTAGGTCGACACATTATGGCGCTGGCCGCCGAAAGCGGCACCCGGGTGCACCTGGAATTAGGCGGCAAAGCCCCCTTCGTGGTGTTCGCCGATGCCGACCTGAACGCCGCCGCCCACGGTGCGGTGGCGGCCTGCACCATTAATGGCGGCCAAGACTGCACCGCCGCAACCCGCGCCTATGTGCACCGCTCACGCTTCGATGAGTTCGTCGCCCGGGTCGCCGAACTGATGGAGGCCATGGTCGTCGGCGACCCCACCGACCCGGGGACCGACATGGGCGCGCTGATCAGCCAGGCGCACCTAGACAAGGTGGATTCCATGGTTCAGGCCGCCGTGCGCGACGGGGCTCAGGTGATCGCCGGCGGACGCCGCGAAGCGCGCCCGGGTAACTTCTACCGCCCCACCCTGATCACCGCGGCGGCTCAAGACTCGGCCATCGTGCAGGACGAGGTGTTCGGCCCGGTGCTGACCGTGCTGCCCTTCGACGAGGTCGACCAGGCCCTGGAACTGGCCAATGACACCCCCTATGGGCTGGCGGCCAGTGCCTGGACCAAGGACCTGGATTTGGCCCTGCGGGCCTCTGCGGAAATACAGGCCGGTTGTGTCTGGATCAACGAGCACATTCCGATCATTTCGGATATGCCGCACGGCGGGTACAAGGCCTCGGGTATGGGCAAGGATATGAGCCAGTACTCCTTCGACGAATACACCAACATCAAGCACGTGCTCATCTCGCACGATACGGCCACGCACCGCGACTGGCAGGATACGGTCTTCCGGGCGCGTTAGTGGCCTAGGCTCAGCTGGACGCCGCCGGCTTCGGCCTGAAGCCGCGCGGTGCCCCCGATGGGCAGGGTGAACATCGGGCTGGTGTGCCCGAAGTCGAGGTTCGCCACCACCGGAAGCTGCGCCAGTTGCGGGTGCTTGGCCACCACCGCTTCGAGCAGCGCCCGGTCGATGCCGCTGGCCCGTTGGAACCGTCCGATGGCAATCCCCGCCAGCCTCTCTCCGGCGGCACTGTGTAGCAGCGCGGCGAACTGACGGGCGAATTCGTGCACATCCCCGGCGGCGTCATCTTCGATAAACAGCACCGCCCCGTCGAGCCGCGGCATCCATTCGGTGCCCTGCAACAAGTTCAGTGTGCACAGGTTCCCACCGATCACGCGTCCCTGCGTGGTTCCCTCGTGTAGCACCCAGGGTCCGTCGGTGCTGTGCACGGTGCGCGCATCTTGGTCCATAAACCATGGGTCGTCGGTGTATTCACTGGCGTGCTCGATCTGCCAGTCGTGTTCAAAGAGTGCGTCGTGGAACCACTGGCCGGTGGGTTCGAAGTGATCACGCATCCCGAAGCTGGACCAGTGCGGCCCCACATAGGTCACCAGCCCGGTCTTGGCGTGGATGGCGTTGGCTAGCACCGTGAAATCGGAGTATCCGCAGAAGACCTTCGGGTGCTCGGCAATGAGATCAAAGTCCAGGTAGGGCAGCAACTCATTGGCGTTGAACCCACCGATGACGCTGAGCACCCCGTTGACCGTCTCGTCGGTGAACGCGGTGTGCAGATCATCCACGCGGTGCGCAATGCTGGTGGAATCGAATTCGTCGCGCTCATCCACATGCGCACCGAAGCTCAGTTGCAGTCCCAGCGCGGTGAAACGCTCGTCAATCCATCGAGTATTGTCGTACTCCATCACGAAACTTCGTGAGCAGGACGGGGCGATCACGCGCACGGTGTCACCGGCTCGCAGCCGTGGGGCAATAATCTTCTGCGTCATGCCTAGAGCCTTTCGAGTAGTTCGTGTAGTAGCTCGGTGCCCCGCCCCTTCTCGGTGCTGGCGAAGAAGTAGCTGGCGAGTTCGGCCTGCTGCGCGCTCACTCCGGCCTCGGCCAGCGTCCGCACGGTGGCGGCCACCGGCATTTGGTCCGTCAGCAGCTGTTGCGCGGGCAGTCGACGACGCAACTGGCAGTCACGCTCCCCGACGAGCAGCAACGGAACATTTAGCGCCAACGCATCGTAGGCCATCGCGGAAACATCGCAGATTGCCACGTCGGCGGCGTTGAGCAGGACCCCAGGGTCGCTCTGCTCGTCGAGCACGTCGGCGAACTCCTTGCGCAGCTGGGTAATTTCGCGCCGCACCGCGGCACTGACGTCCCCGGTTTTCGGATGCGGACGGAAAATCAGTTCGATGCCCGCCTCGTCGCGCAGTTCCTCGAGGATCGCCCGTCCGTGAGTGGGGATCGACGAGTAGGCCATGGCCTGTGAGTCGCCCTCCCAGGTGGGAGCGTAGAGGACCCTGAGTTTCGACCCGCAGGCGGGGCGTGCGGGCAAGGCATCGAGCTGCGGGCGGCCGATGGCCACCGCATGCGAGAGCTCGAAGCGCGGGATATTCTGCGCAATCCGTTCGATCGCCGCCGTGCCGGCCACCGCGGCCACGTCATAGGCCTTGAGCTGGTTGGAGACCATCGAGGCCTTTTCGCTTTCCCCGTGGTTCAGGTGCACGTGGGCCGAGCCCGCCCAGCGCAGCATGGTGAAATTCGCCTGCGCATTATTCACGTAGCAGATCACCCGGGTACCGTCCTGCTCCAGGCGCTGCTCGATACTCTGCATGGAGCGCGAAAAATAGACCGGCAAGCTTGAGCGGGCTATCGCCTCACGGGCGCTGAGCGCATCCATGAGGATCAGCCCCACGCGCACACCACGCTCGGCGAGCCGCTCGAACACCGGCAACCACACGCCGAGCTGGTAGAACTGGCCGACCGGTTCGGCGAAGAAGATCACTACCTCGGCCCCGCGAGCATCGCGGCCGGAAACTTCGATCGCCGAACGCACGC
Source organism: Glutamicibacter sp. PS (assembly GCA_031317595.1). Taxonomy (GTDB): domain Bacteria; phylum Actinomycetota; class Actinomycetes; order Actinomycetales; family Micrococcaceae; genus Glutamicibacter; species Glutamicibacter endophyticus. Next base: position 54,124 of record JANCMB010000001.1, on the reverse strand, counting down.
GGCGTTCGGCGATCAGTGAACGCGCACGGCTAAGCGTGCGACGTAGTACGACGTCGACTCCTGGCATGGGCACCAGTCTACGTCGAGGTCAAGGCTATCCGGCGGCTTCGACGAGTTTGTCGATGTTCGAGCCCATCCACGTCAGGTAGCTGGAATCGTCAGTGATCGTCTCGGTCAGTTCCACCACAGGCACCTTGGCCGCCTCGGCCGCGGCGCGCAGCTTTTTGGTTTCCGGCCCCTCGGTTTGCACGTTGTAGGCCAGCACCGCGATCTTGCCCGAGGCCAGATCCTCTTCGGCCTGCTTGAGCACGAGCGGCGAAATGTCCTCGCCCTCTTCGACGGCTTCGCTCAGGCCCTCAACGGTGGCATCGTGCATACCCGCGGCGGTAAGCAGGTGGTAGGGCACCGGCTCGGTCATCGCGAAGTCTTTACCCTTCAGCCCGCTCTCGGTCAGCTTCTGCTTCAGCGCTTCGAGTTCCTTGCCAAAGGCCTGTGCGTTCTGCTCGTAGCTTTGCGCGTTCGCGGTGTCCTCGGCGGAGAATTTCTCGGCCAGCTTCTGCCCGAGTAGCTCCATGCTCTCCAGGTCATACCAGACATGCTCGTTGTACCCGGCGTGGGCATGGCCCTCGTGACCTTCGTCCTCGGCGGCGTGCTCCTCGTCGGCGTGCGCGGCGTGCTCCTCGGCACTCTCACCCTCGTGGCCAGGCTCCTCGGCATGCTCATCTTCGACGGCGACCGGCGAACCGTCGACCGCGTGAATCAGCTCTAACTGATCGTGGTTCGGCAACGACTCGACCAGCGAATCCATGAACTGGTCGTAACCGCCACCGTTGGCCAGCACAATGTCCGCCTTGGAAATGGCCAGTTTGTCCTGGGCGGTCGGTTCGTAGGAGTGCGGATCCTGGGCGGCCGAGGAGATGATCTCGTTAACCTCGACGTGCTCACCACCGATCTGACGGGCAATGTCGCCATAGACGTTGGTGGTGGCAACGACGGTCAGAGCTTGATCCCCGGCGGCGGCCTCCGGCGTTTTACTACCGCACCCGGTCAATGCCACGGTCATCAATGGCGCTACGGCCACCGCAATTGCCAATCCCCGACGCTTCATCGACGCGTCCCACCTTTCAGTCAAAAGCTTTATCGAGAATCATTCTACCTATAGTTGAGAATCAATCGCAATTGGAGTAGGTGTAGCGCGTGCGCTACGACGCCCATGCGCCCCTCCGGTACCGGTAGCCTTCACCACAATTACGGCAATCGCGGTGGTTACCGGGATGGCCAGCACCAAGCCGATGGAGCCAATCAGAATGCGGATCACCTCTTCGGCCATGCCACCAGTACCCAGCGTCGTGCCGAAACTCTGATCGCTCAACGCCGCAATGGCCAGAACCGGCAGGGCCGCACCCGCATAGGCAAAGGCAATGGTGTAGACGGTCGACGCAATATGATCCCGCCCAATGCGCATCCCCTTAAGGAACAGTTCGGAGGCCCTGGCGTGCGGGGCGGTTTCGGCCAACTCCCACACCGTGGCCGACTGCGTAATGGTCACGTCGTTTAGCACACCCATGCCACCGATCAACAGTCCACAAATCAGCAGACCAGGAAGTGAAACCTGCGGTGCCACGGTAGAAAGCGTCATGGCATGTTCGTCATTGGCTCCGGTCAGCGCCGCCGCGTCGGTCAACCACACCGCCAGCCCGGCGGTCACAGCCAACCCGAACAGCGTCCCGAGCAGCGCCGTCGAGGTTTTTGCGTTGAGCCCATGGGCGAAATACAGGGCCACGAACATGATCGTCGTCGACCCCGTCAATGCGATCAGCACCGGGTTGCCGCCCTCCAGCAACGCCGGCACCATATAGGCCACCATGAACACCAGGCCACCGACCAGCCCGATCATCGCGCGCGTCCCACGCCAACCGGCCACCAGCACCACGACCAGTGCATAGGCCAGCGCCAGCAGAATCATCGGCAGCGTGCGCACATAGTCGACGAACACATAGGGGGCGCCCGAGGTGGTGTCCACCGCTGAAAGGTCCAGGTAGCGCAGTTCGTCGCCGGCCCGCGGTTGGCGGGCCTGCAACTGCTCGGCCGGAATCTCCAGCTGAATCTCCGCCCCACCATCGGAGGGCATCACATAGGTGACCGTGCAACTCAGGGTTTTACCCCCGACCTCCTCCAAGCCCTGGCTCGAGGGGCAGTCCTGCTCCAGCGAGCGAGTCACCGTACCGGTCTGCATGGAGGCTCCCCCGGCAACATCCATCGAACCGTTCAGTGCGAAACGGTCATAGTTGCCCTGCGGCCACAACACGATCACCATCACCAGCGCCAACGCGCCGATGGGCGCGAGTAGCGCCCACAAGATAATCGAGGCGCGTCGGCGCCGGGCCGGGTCGATGAGGATCGCTTGATCGTGACTGTGGCTGTGGCCCACTGCTGCCGCGCTCCTTGCTTGAGACAAAAGGGAAAGTACCTGCCAAGTGTAGCCATTTAGGATGAGCCCACATATCCTCCGTAAGAGTCATGCACGGCGTGCCGCGCACAGGAAAGAATAGAGCTATGCACGAGCACGATGCGCCTTTGGCCTACCACCGACTCCTTCGCCGCGACCACCGCTTCCGGTGGTGGCGTCCGCTGGCTCTGGGCGGCACCACCCTGGGCTTCTACCTGGTCCTGATCATCGCTGCGTTCCTGGTCGTCTTCATTTCGGCCATGTTCAACCCGGCCTTCTGGATGGAGACCGACGCTCCGAGCACCCCGTTCGACAGCATCGACATGGGCAGCCCGCCCGTTTTCATCTTCACGATGGTCTCGCTGATCGCGCTCATACCGGCGGTACTGCTGGCCTACGTGCTGCTCGGCCCGAAACCCTGGGGCGTTTTACTCTCCGTGGCCGGAAAACTACGCACCCGCTGGCTGTTGGTGGCCTTGGGCCTCTGCCTGGCCAGCTATGTGCCTTATCTAGCCCTGGTGCTGGGGATCGAGGCGGTCGGCGCGGGCACTCTGGCCCCGCAGTTCGAACCTCCCGCCGCTCCGCTGACGCTGGCGCTGCTTATCATTCTGCTCGTGCCTTTTCAGGCGGCCGCCGAGGAACTGGTCTTCCGCGGCCTGCTCATGCAGGCCGTCGGTAGCTGGCTGCGCCATCCGGCCTTCGCCATCCTCTTGCCGATCCCACTTTTTACCTTCGGTCACCTCTACGACATCTACGGCCTGCTCGACGTCAGCTTCTTTGCGGTGGCCGCCGGCTACCTCACCTGGCGCACCGGCGGATTGGAAGCAGCCATTGCCTTGCACGTGGTGAACAACGTGAGCCTGTTCCTGCTGGGCACCGTGGGCTACGCGGATCTGAACCAAACCGAGGGCACCCTCGAAAGTCTGCTCATTTCCGTCGGCTTCATGGCGATCATGACCTACATCCTCGTGAAGGCCGCAACCCGGATCGGGATCCAGCGCACCGCCGACCCGCTGCCGCCGTTGCCACCACGCCCACCGATGGATCCGCGTGGACCGTTCGGGGCGCCGGCACCGACCTGGCCAGGGGTGCCAAATCCCTACGCTCACCCCACCCCGCCACCGGCTACCGGAGACGGTGAGCCGGGGGAGCCACTGCCACCGACCCAGCACTAAGTTGTGCGAAGGGCCGCAACTCTCACATGAGAGTTGCGGCCCTTACGTCTACCGAGTTGTTACCGCGCTAGCTCACCCGCGGCCACCGCAGCAGTGCGGCAATGCCCGCCCCGTCGGGCAACACTTCGTCCGGCACATAGCGTATGGTCGCATCGGTCAGCGCCGTGGCCCGCAACAGCACCTCGGGTGCCGGCCAGGAACCGAGCACCAGCTCGGCGTGATCATCCGAATCCTCACAAGCCAACCAGGGTTCGGAGCTCAGCGCACGCAAGGTGTGCTCATCCTGGTAGCGTCCCACCAACACCGTGTCCGCCTGCGCCAACTGCAACGCCCCCACCACCTCGTCGATGCCCACGGCCAGCTGGGCGCGGCCATTTGCATCGCGTTCGGCCAGCTTCTGCTGCAGCTCCTTGACGGAGGCCTCATTGACCGACTCGACCAGCTCGGCGATGCGCGCATCCACCTGGCGCGGGTCGGCTCCACCGGTGCGCGTATGCGCGTCGATGACCTCCACCAGCGGACGCAACGCCACCGGTAGCATCCCGGCCACCGTTTCCCGCGATTTCACATCGCCCGAGAGCACAATGAGACGCACATAGTTATCGGTGGCCATCTGCGTAATCAGCTCGGCCACTTCCTCTGCGTTGCGTCGGGACATCTCATCGGCCGCGGCCTGTGCCTTGGGCTGGTCGTAGGCCCCGGGAACCTTACGGGCCCGGTGCGTATCCTCCGGGTCGCCGACGATTCCGCCGGAGTCCAGTCGGTGTGGGGCGGCGGTGTTATACAGGTGCACCTCGCCGCCGTCACGACCGACCTCGGCCACCAGATAGGAAAATGCGCCACCGCGGGCGCGGGCCAGGGCCACAAAGTTCGGGAACTGCCCGCAGTCCACCTCCGCAGAGTCCACCGACAGCCCCGGAATCACCTCATCGAGTTCCACCTGCCCGTCGCGCACGGCAACGAATCGGGCCACCGGGGCGCGCAACCCCGGCGCCGGACGAAGGGCTTGGGTCACCGCCTGGATGTCTCGCGGATCCGCCTGCTGGCTCGTCAAAATTCTTGCTACCTTCTCGGGTAGCTGGTCGGCGGCTTCCTGCGCCGCGGTAGTGCCCAAAGAGACGTCCGCCAAGACGGTGCACCAGGGGCCGGATTTCCGATAGAGCGAGGCGTCAATTCCATTAGAATCCGCGCGCAATGCCATGCTGACTCCCTTCAAGGCGCGGCAGCAAGCCGCGCCGCGACTAGATCCGTGTGACTAACCTAACACCCCGTTCGCGGCTTTTGAAGAGTTGCGCCCAGCGCCGTTTTCCCCCGGCCGCCGATGCGCCCATTTCACCGGGCACACCGGCTTTCGCCGGTTGCTAACCACCGAGGACCAGCGTCGCGATCCCGAGGTAGATCAGCAGGCCCATCGCGTCGACCAGCGTGGAAATAAAGGGGTTGGAGAATACCGCCGGATCGACCTTCAGCGCCTTGCCAAGCATCGGCATGACGCCGCCGACGCTCGCGGCCAGGGTGCACAGCGCCAACAGCGTCAGCCCGATGACCGCGCCGATCGACCAGCCGAAAAGCACCCCGGTGAGCAGGCAGCCCACCGTGCCTAGCACCGTGCCCAGACACAGTCCCACCAGCGCCTCGCGCACCAGCACCTTCACCACGTCGCGCACCCGCACATCCCCCATGGCCAGTGCGCGGGTGACCGTGGTCGCGGCCTGATTCCCGGTATTCCCGCCGATGCCCACCAGCAGCGGGACGAAGAGGCTGAGCACCACCATGCTCTGCAGAACCTGCTCGAAGCCCGAGAGCACCTGCACGGTGAGCGTGGCGCCAATCGCCAGCACGAAGAGCCAGACGATGCGTGAACGCACGAGGGCGCGCACCGGGGTGTTCAAGTAGGCGCGGCGCAACGGTTCACTACCGGAGCCGCGCGCGGTGCGTTGCGCTTCGGACTGCTCGCGCAGCGCCACCGCGTCGTCCAGGCTGAGCACACCGACCACCCGCTGCTGGGTGTCCAGTACCGGCACGAGGAGCATCTTCTGTTCGACGGTGCGCCGCGCGGCGTCGTCGGCCGGCTCGCTGGCCTGCACCGCGTAGGCCTCGGTGAGCAGCTCTGAGATGAGCGTTGACTCGGCAGCGCCAAGCAGTTCGCGCAGCGAGACCACTCCGGCGATACGCCGCTGCTCGTCGGTCACCACCAGCGTGTATACGCTCTCGGCCGTATCGAGTCCGGCGCGCACCCGCTCCATCGTCTCGGCCACACTCAGCCACGGATGGGTCACCACAAAATTTGGGCTCATCATATGTCCGACGACACCCGGCTCGTAGCCGAGCAGCACCTTGGTTTTGGCGCGCTCGCTCTCCCCCAGTCCCTGGAGCAGGCGTGCGGCGATGCCGGCGGGCAATTCGTCGAGCAGCGCCACGCGTTCCTCGACATCCAGCGCGGCAAAGACGGCGGCTACGTCGGAGTCTTGGAGCCCCTGAAACAGATCCGCGCGCAGCGCAGGTTCGAGATGTTCAAAGAGTTCGACGGCGCGGGCGCGGTCCAGCAATCGAAAGACTATGGCGGCGCGCTCGGAGGGCAGCCGGCGGATGAGCTCGCGGACCGCGTAGGCGCTCAGCGGGGCCAGCCGGTTGGCCAGTTCGCGCAGTGCGGCGGCATCGAGTTCAGCGTCCAGCAGCGACTCGATGGGTGAAAAGTCGACCATTACTTCTTGCGTCATAACACACTCACTTGGGATTATGCGCGCCAAAGGTCACTCGGCAGAGTAGCGCGGGGCAAAATCGTCCCGGTTGAAATGGTGGACTTCTCCACCGTTATCACTGAGTGTCAGCTCTTGCGCGCGGCATAACTATTTGGAGGCGCGAGCGCAGATCAACGTCGCTAGTGGCTCAGAGAGAGGCCAGCGGAAGGTGAAATGGGCATCGCGCGTAGCTAGATCGACTGCGACTGTCGTCCATATTCATTCACCTCCCGTACTTTGTGGGCACCACAGATCGGCACCAAAACTAGGTCTATCACAGAGCGAAGCAGAAACTCCATGCTTCATGAGGCAGATCACGCCCCATTAACGAACGCGGCCCACCCGCCAAGCGAGTGGGCCGCGCATAGCTATGACCGAGCTAGCATTCGACGACGTTCACGGCCAGGCCGCCCATGGCCGTCTCCTTGTACTTATCGCTCATATCCTTGCCGGTTTCGCGCATCGTAATGATGACCTCGTCGAGGCTCACGTGGTGCTCACCGTCGCCCATCAGCGCCATCTTGGCCGCATTCACGGCCTTCGAAGCGGCAATGGCGTTACGTTCGATGCACGGAATCTGCACCAGGCCACCGATGGGATCACACGTCAGGCCCAAGTTATGTTCCATGGCGATCTCCGCGGCATTCTCCACCTGTGCCGGGGTGCCACCGAGCACCTCGGCCAAGCCACCGGCGGCCATCGACGAGGCCGAGCCCACCTCGCCTTGGCAACCAACCTCGGCGCCGGAAATGGAAGCCTGCTCCTTATAGAGCACGCCCACGGCACCGGCGGTGAGCAAGAAGCGAATCACCGCATCGTGTTTCTCTTCTTCATTCCAGAACTTGGCCCCCGGGGCATAGTGGGTCGCGTAGAACAGTACCGCCGGGATGATTCCGGCGGCGCCGTTGGTCGGAGCGGTCACCACGCGGCCACCGGTGGCGTTCTCCTCGTTGACCGCCAGCGCCACCAGGTTGATCCACTCCTGCCAGTACACCGGATCGCGGTCTTTATCTTCCTTACGCAACCGCTCATGCCATTCCGGAGCGCGACGACGCACGTTCAGGCCACCTGGCAGCACGCCGGTGCGTTCCAGGGCCGAATCCTTGCACTCTTCCATGACGTTGAAGATGTGAATCAGTCCGGCGCGGATCTCTTCGCGGGTGCGGAAGGTCTCCTCGTTGGCCATCATGATCTCGGCAATGCTCTTGCCGGTATCGGCCACATGCTTCAGCAGCTGAGCGGCCGTAGAAAACGGATAGGGTTGCTCCGAAATTTTCGCTTCGAGATTCGCCTCGAGGCGTTCCTCGGCTCCCTCGCGCACAATGAAACCGCCGCCGACGGAGAAGTAGGTTTCATTCGCCAGCTCATTGCCGTCCGCGTCCAGCGCGATGAACTTGACCCCGTTGGTATGCCGCGGCAGCACCGTGAGCGGGTGCTGGATCATATCCGGAATGCCATAACTAATGTCTTTGCGGGCGCCGAGCTGCTCGGCTAGGCGCAACGTTCCGGTGCTTTCCATATCAGTCAGACGTTCGTCGACCTGGGCTGGCAGAATAGTCTCGGGTTCGAAGCCCTCGAGCCCGAGCATAATCGCAGTGAAGGTGCCGTGCCCCCTACCGGTGGCGGCCAATGAACCGTAAACGTCGATACGCAACGAGTCGAGCTGGGCTAGCTTCTCCTCGCGATGAACCTGCGATATAAACGCGTGCGCAGCACGCATTGGGCCCACCGTGTGGCTCGACGAGGGGCCAATTCCGACCGAGAACAGATCGAAAACACTGATCGCCATGACGGCACTTCCTTAGAACTATGTGTGGTTAGCTCCATGCTCATTTTGAACATGGAGGTAGCTCAAGGGCCCGGGCAGTGGTTGGTGACTGCTCCGGGCCCTTGCAACGTTTTAGGCCGAAGCTATTCGGATACCTTTGTCAGTTCTGGGTACAGCGGATGCGCAGCAGCCAAAGCCTCCACACGCTCACGCAACCCCACCAACACCGACTCATCACCCTCAGCACCAGCAATCAACGCCTGCGCAATCACCTCAGCAACCTCCGCAAACGCCTCCTCAGAGAACCCACGCGTCGCCAACGCCGGCGTACCAATCCGCAACCCCGAAGTCACCATCGGCGGACGCGGATCATTCGGCACCGCATTACGAGACGTGCCAGCTCCGCATCAATACGAGCCGCCACCTCCGGATCCAACTCCGCCAAGGACTGCGTCAACGACGCCGGGGCAAGAGATTCAAAAGTCTTGTTGCTCATTACTCTACGTTTCCACCGTTCGCGCTCGCGTAGTCGGCTGCCGAAAGCAGCGGGCCTTCCTCGGACACCTCAACGGTGAACAGCCAGCCGGCGCCGTAGGGGTCCTCGTTCAGCAGGGCTGGGTTGTCGATGGCTTCCTGGTTGATCTCCACCACGGTGCCGGAGACCGGCGAGTACAGGTCGGAAACCGACTTGGTGGACTCGACCTCACCGCAGGTGTCACCGGCGGTAACCTCGCTACCAACTTCCGGGAGGTCGACGTACACGACGTCGCCCAGGGCGTCGGCAGCAATCTGGGTGATGCCGATCTTGGCCGGGGAAGCGGCATCCAGCCACTCGTGCTCTACCGAGTAGCGCAATGACGAAAGAACTTTACTCACGATGTATTCCTCTCCCAAGGGAATTTGCAGGATGCATCAGCATCCCGTCTTCATTAACGTTACTTGGAGCGCGTGTAGAACGGCAGTTCGACAACGACAAATGGCAGCGTCTTACCGCGCAGCTCAACCTCGAGCTGCGTGCCAACTTCGGCAAATTCGGCGTCGACGTAGGCCAGGGCCACCGGGTAGCCCAAGGTCGGCGAGGGCTGACCGCTGGTGATCTCACCAATGACCGAACCTTCGTGCACCACCGGGTACCCGCCGCGGCCGGCACGCTTACCCAGACCCTTCAGGCCCACCAACTTGCGGGCCGGAGTCTGCTCGCGCAGCGGTTCCAGTGCCTGGCGTCCGACGAAGTCTTCCTCCTTCTTGAAGGAAACTACCGGACCAAAGCCGGCGTCGAAAGGGGTGCGCTCCTCGGAGAGTTCATTGCCGTACAACGGCATCCCCGCCTCCAGGCGTAGCGAGTCACGGCAGGCCAGACCGCAGGGCAACAGCTCGTGCTCGGCACCGGCGGCGCTGAGCTTCTCCCAGAGGGATTCGGCCAGCTCGTTCGGCACGATCAGCTCGAAGCCGTCCTCACCGGTGTATCCGGTGCGGGCCAGGGTCACCGGCAGTCCGCCGAGGGTCAATTCGACGGCCGCGTAATATTTCAGGTCTCGAACCGCGGTGGCGGTCGCCTCGTCGGCGGCCAGCTCGCGCACGATGGCCTCGGCCTTCGGGCCCTGCACGGCGATCATCGAGGTGCGCGCCGAGGCGTCGTCCACCTCCACGTCGAAGCCCGCGCAACGTTCGGCCAGCGCGGCGGCGACACGCACGGCGTTCCCCGCGTTGGGCACCACCAGGTAGCGTTCCTCGCCGAGGCGGTACACGATCAGGTCGTCGACGATGGTGCCACGCTCGTTGAGGATCAGCGAGTACTTGGCCTTGCCGACCTTCATCGGTTCGAAATTACCGGCCAGCGCGGTGTTCAGCGCGGTGGCGGCCTGGGGGCCGCTGACGTACACCTCGCCCATATGCGAGAGGTCGAAAATGCCCGCGGTGCTGCGCACGGCCTTGTGTTCGGCCAGCTCCGAACCATACTTCAGCGGCATGTCCCAGCCGCCAAAGTCGGTGAAGGAGGCGCCCAGTTCTGCGTGCTTGGCATGCAACGCGGTGTGCTTAATCTCTGTCATGGCGATTCCTAGTCTTCGAAGGCTTCGGGGGCCGGGCAGGAGCAGATCAGGTTACGGTCACCGGCGGCACCGTCGATGCGGCCAACCGGCGGGAAGTACTTATCCTGACGCAGCGCAGGGACCGGGAAGACGGCCTGCTCCACCGAGTACTTGCGGTCCCAGTTGCTCGAAACCACCGCGGCGGCGGTGTGCGGGGCACGGCGCAGCGGCGACTCGGCGGCCTCGTACACCCCGGCGAGCACCTCGTCCATTTCCTGGCGGATGGTGATCATCGCCTCGATGAAACGCTCGATCTCCCCCAGGTCCTCGGACTCGGTAGGCTCGACCATCAGGGTGCCGGACACCGGGAAGGCCAACGTCGGGGCGTGGAACCCGAAGTCCATCAGGCGCTTGGTCACGTCCTCGGCGGTGATCCCGGTCTTCGCGGTCAGTTCGCGCAAATCAAGGATGCACTCGTGGGCGACGAGCTCCTGGTTGCCGGTGAACAGCACCGGGAAGTGCTCGTTCAGGCGGCGGGCGATGTAGTTCGCGTTCAAAATGGCGTGCTTGGTGGCCTCGGTCAGCCCCTCGCCACCCATCATCGCAATGTAGGCCCACGAAATCGGCAGCACACCGGCCGAACCGAACATGGTCGAGACCACCGGCACACCATCGCGCATGCTGTACTGGCCGTTGGGGTCGCCGGGCAGGAACGGCACCAGGTGCTCGGCCACGGCCACCGGGCCGACGCCCGGGCCACCGCCACCGTGCGGGATGCAGAAGGTCTTATGCAGGTTCAGGTGGCTGACGTCGCCACCGAACTTACCGGGCTGAGCCAGGCCGACGAGCGCGTTCATATTCGCACCGTCGATGTACACCTGGCCGCCGGCGGCGTGCACCTTGTCGCACACCTCGCGCACGTCGGTGTCGAACACTCCGTGGGTGGAGGGGTAGGTGATCATGATCGCGGCCAGATCGTCGCTGTGCTCGGCGATCTTCGCATCCAGGTCAGCGGCGTCAATGGTGCCATCCGCGGCAGTTTTGACGACGACGACCTTCAGTCCGGCCAGCACCGCGCTGGCGGCATTGGTGCCGTGTGCGGAGGCCGGGATCAGGCAGACGTTGCGCTGGCCCTGGCCGTTGGCCTCGTGGTAGGCGGCGATGGCGTGCAACCCGGCGTATTCGCCCTGCGAACCGGCGTTGGGCTGGATGGAGACCCCGGCGTACCCGGTGATGGTGGTCAACCGGTTTTCCAGATCGGCGATCAGTTCACGCCAGCCGCTGGTCTGCTCAGCCGGGGCGTAGGGGTGAATGGAGGCGAACTCCGGCCAGGTGATGGACTCCATCTCGGCCGTGGCGTTCAGCTTCATCGTGCACGAACCCAGCGGGATCATGGTGCGATCCAGGGCCAGATCGCGGTCGGCCAGCTTGCGCAGGTAGCGCAGCATCTGGGTTTCCGAACGCATGCTGTTGAAGATCGGGTGGGTCAGGTAATCGCTGGTACGCACCAGCGCTTCTGGGATCTCGAAGCCCTCCGGGGCGCTGAGTTCAACCCCGAAGACCTCCAGCAGGGTGCGCACGGTTGCGGCGGTGGTGGTCTCGTCGGTGGAGATGCCCACGCGCTGGGCGTCCACGGCGCGCAGGTTAATCCCGGCGTCGGCGGCCGCGGCGATCAGCTCGGCGGCACGCTCGGTGCGCACCACCACGGTGTCGAAGAAGGACTCGGCGGCCAGCTCGTAGCCACCGGCGGCCAGCGAGGCGGCCAGCACGCGGGCGTGCTCATGGGTGCGGCTGGCGATCTGCTTCAGGCCGGCCGGGCCGTGGTACACCGCGTACATCGAGGCGCACACGGCCAGCAAAGCCTGGGCGGTACAGATGTTGCTGGTGGCCTTCTCGCGGCGAATGTGCTGCTCGCGGGTCTGCAGCGCCAGGCGGTAGGCCGGAGCACCGGCGTCGTCGGTGGATACACCCACCACGCGCCCGGGCATGGAACGCTCCAGCCCCTGACGTACCGCAATGTAGGCGGCGTGCGGGCCACCGAAGAACAGCGGCACACCGAAACGCTGGGTGTTACCCACCGCAATATCGGCCCCCTGCTCGCCCGGAGCGGTGATCATGGTCAGCGAGAGCAGGTCGGCGACGACGGTCACCATCGCCCCGGCCTCCTTGGCGGCGGCGATCACACCGGAGTGATCGCTCAGCGCGCCGTCATTACCCGGCTGCTGCAACACGATCCCGGAAATATCTTCGGTCGGCAGCGGCTCGGTGCTCAGGTCCAGCACCCGGTATTCGAAGCCCAGCGCCTCGGCGCGGCCCTCGATCACCTGCAGGGTCTGCGGGAACAGATTGGCGTCCAACACGGTCAGGCCGTTGGCCTTCTTCTTGTTGGCACGGCGCATCAACAGCACGGCCTCGGCGGCGGCCGAGGATTCATCCAACAGCGAGGCGTTGGCGATCGGCAGCGCGGTCAGGTCCATGATCATCGTCTGGAAGTTCAGCAGCGCCTCCAAACGGCCCTGCGAAATCTCCGGCTGGTAGGGGGTGTAGGCGGTGTACCAGGCCGGGTTCTCCACAATGTTGCGGCGGATCACCGGCGGGGTGATGGTGTCGTAGAACCCCTGACCAATCATCTGGGTCTTCATCACGTTCTTCGAGGCCAGCTCGCGCAAATGCGCCAGCGCCTCGGTTTCGCTCAGGGCGGCCGGCAAGTCCAGCGCAGACTCCTGGCGAATGTCGGCCGGCACGGCGGTGTCCACCAGCTCGTCCAGAGAGCCGTAACCCAAGGTCGAAAGCATGGTGGCGACGTCGTGGCCGCGCGGGCCAATATGGCGGGAGGCAAATTCGTCGGCGCGTAGGCCGGCGGTAACCGTTGATGTGGTCATGGTGGCGAAAAACTCCGGTGGATCGGTCATGGCATATGCCAAAGGAAGGTCTTTCCCTCCCCACCCTGTTGCACAACCTGAGAGTTTTACGTACCCGGAAGACGATACCGGTTACTTGCACCTTCGGTGAGCCGGGGCAAACCGGCTACTTTCCAGAGTTGCCTCGTGATGGCGGTACGGGGGCCTGAGAGTTTCCCTGGGGAGGAAATTGCTCCTTCGGCGCCCATCCATGGCGTGAACGGGACTCTCCCGCCATCCGTCGAAGGCGTCGCGGCGCTCCCATGGGGTGCGCCACCAACAGCTATGATACCGCTCACCGCACCCGCACGCCAAGCACGGGTTTCGCTATCCGGACAGGCGAACATACTCCGGGTAGCGGGCGCCGAGCCGGTCCCCCGAGGAGGTTCCGCGCAACCGCCGCTGCACCCACGGCACCAAATGTTCGCGCGCCCAACCCAGGTCCTCGCGCAACCGCTGCCCGCGGGTATTCACCGCCGGCTCGGCCAGCTGAGGCGGCTGAATCCGCCCGGGCAGCTCGGGGGCGACGATCCCGGCCTGCGCCAACACCCCCAGCACCTTCTGCGCCATTAACGTGTGCCCGGCCTCGTTCATGTGCAACCGATCCACCGCCCAGTAGCGCAGGTCCGAAAATTCGCGCCAGCGCCAGTAATCCGCCAGCAGCGCCCCATAGTCGTCGGCCATCGCGCGCACCAGCTCGTTGTACACCGCGGTGCGCGGCCGGGTCTTCGAGAACAGCGGCGAGTCGACCGTGTCGAAACCGGTGAACAGCACCACCTGCGCCCCGCAGGCGCGCAACCGGCGCACCATCCCGGCGTAGCCACCGAGCAGCGCATCCATATCCACGCTCGGGCGCAGAATATCGTTGCCCCCGGCATACAGGGTCACCACATCCGGGCGCAACGCCAGCGCCGCATCGAGCTGCTGGTTAATTACCTGGCCGATCTTCTTCCCGCGCACCGCCAGATTTGCGTACTGCCAGTCACCCTCGGCGCAGAGCACCTCGGCCACCCGGTCCGCCCACCCGCGCACCTGATTCGGCCGTTCGAGGTCAACATCGCCCACGCCCTCGGTGAACGAATCGCCCAGCGCCACAAATTTCTGTACCACCTGTACCTGCTTCCTGTTGAGAACGAACCAAAGACCTTAGGCGCGGGCGCTCAGCACCGCCGCACGCGCCAACTTCGAGAGCACCACCCCGGTCGAGACCGGGCGCTGCGACTCGGCGTAGGCCGGCAGGTAGGCAAAGCCCAGCCGGTGCACCGGGTCGGCAAAAGATAACGACGAGTTCGCCCCGGCGTGCCCATAGGCAAACACCGAACCGAAATCGTCCTGCGCATGGGGCTTGGCAAAGCCCAGCGCGAAGGACTTCGTCAATCCATTGCAGCGGTCCTGCCCATGGGACTGCTCCCGCGAAACCTGCGTCCAGGTGTCCTCGGTGAACAACGGGACCCGCACCCCCAACGAGGGCACCGGACCGAAGGAGGCGGCATACACCCCGGCCAGCCCGCGCGCGGTACCCACCGCACCCATCGAGGTCGGCGCCGCGGCACGCACCCGCGGGGAATTGGCGATCTGCTCCCAACTGAACACCCGCCCGGCCTCCACCTCGAAACCGGAGGCCGAATTCACCGCGAGCCCGGCGGGGGCAAAGGGGTCGACGAACCCGTCCAGCTCACTGAACCCGGGCGTCGGCTGCGCGGGCAACACCTCGCGGTAACGCCCGGCCGGCTCATTGCCCAGGTACACATCCACCCCGAGCGGGCGACGGATCCTCCGCTCATAAACCTCGGCCAGCTCCTGACCGGTCACCCGGCGCACCAGCTCCTCCATGAGCACACCCATGGTGATCGCGTGATAGCCCAGCGTGCCCTGCCCCAGCGGCCACAGCGGCGGCAACTCGGCCAGGATTCTGGCATGCGCCGCCGAATCCAGCAGCGTCTGAGTCGGCAACCCACCGGGCACCCCGAGCAGCCCGGCCTGATGGCTGAGCACCTGCCCGACGCTCAACGCCCCCTTCCCCGCGGCGGCAAACTCCGGCCAGTAGTTACTCATCGGCGCCTGCGGGTCGATCAGCCCGTCCTGTACCAGCAACCCGATCACCAGCGCGCCGATCCCCTTGGTGCAGGAAAACACGCAGGTCATCCCGTCTCCGGCGAGGTGCTCGCCGACGCTGGTGTCCACCATCAGCTCCCCGCCGTAGTACACGGCCAGCTGCGCGGAATAGCCCGGCTCCTCGGCGGCGCGCTGCTGCAGTAACTGGGTCAGCGCGGAAAAATCTGGGGCACTCATTAATGGGCGTCCTTCACGGTGAGAGATTCAACGGTTTCTTGGCGGAAGCGTAGCTTCCAGCCCGCGGCGGTGCGCTGCCACCAGGAGGAGACCACCAGCACCTGCTGGGCGCCGGTCGGCCGCATCCGGTAGGCCACCAGCACGGTATCGACCGCCGGTTCCTGCAGCGCGAGCAACTGGATCTGCCCGACCGCCGGCAGTTGTCCCCCGCCGGCTAAATGACCGCGCAAGGTGGCGACATCCAGCAGCGAGCCGTCCCGGCTGATTTCCTGATAGCCCGGGTGCAAAAAGGCCAGCAGTTCCTCGGTGTTCGCCCGCACCTGCTCGTCGAGCATCGCCAGTTCAAGTTCATACACGATCGCCGTCGCCTCGGCCGAGGTCACCGGCTGCGCCGCGGCCACCGGACCCGGATCCGGCTCCTCCGCCACGGCGTCCACTTCCCGCGCCGGCTCGCCGCTCGCCGCCCCGCCGCCGCGAAACCCCGGCCCGGGTTCCGGGGCGACCCCCAACTGGTGCGCCGTGGCCGCCGCGCGCGCCCGCTCGTCGGCCGCCTCGTTCAGCTCATGCCCGGCATGGCCCTTCACCCACTCGAAACTGTAGTCGCGCCCGACCAACGCCGCATCCAGCTCACGCAAGATATCTTGGTTCAGCACCGGCTTGCCGTCGGCTTTTTTCCACCCGCGCTTCTTCCAGCCCGGCATCCACTTGGTGATGCAATTAATGGCGTACTGCGAGTCGCAGAGAATACGTAGCGGCTGCTCCGGCTGGCGCGCGGTGGCCCGCAGGAGTTCCAGCACCGCCTGCAACTCACCCATATTGTTCGTCCCGTGGTCCCAGCCACCGGCGCCCCAATTGTCCTCGTCGATGTACCAGGCCCAGCCCGCGGGGCCGGGGTTGCCCAGCGCCGATCCATCCGCCGCAGCAATAATCGTCATGTTTTTATCCTGCCACGTCGCGCGCTTGTCCACAGATCGCGCAACGCGTGCCCGCGCGCGCCAGCGGCGGCGCACACTACCGGCATGCACTCATCGCGTAGCACCGCCATCCTCTCCGCGGCGGCGGCGAACCTGACACCCCAACCCGGGGACGACGAGGTCACCGCCCAGCTGCGGCTACTCGGTGCGCTCCAGGCGGCCACCAGTGCGCTACTCGATGAGTTCGACGACGCCCACCTCGAGGCGCTCACCGCCGCCGTGCTGCTGAAGCTCGGCGAGGATCTATCCCGCAACGCCCTGCGCGCCAAGGTTCGCGCCGCCGGCGCCATGGACCGGCACGACGCCCACCGGCTACGCGCTGAGGCTCTGGAAAGCCTGTCCACGCTCCATGGCGCACAGCTGGCCGACGGATTGACCTTGCCCGACGCCCGGCCGATCGCCAGCACAGCCAAACCGCGCTTTCGCGGCCCCGTCGAGCTCATTTCCTCGCTCTGCGATATCACCGACCATGAGGCGAAAACACTTGTGCGCGGGCACCGTCAGCTCGTCGGCGACAGCGACCATCCGGCCAGTTTCGGTGAACTCGGCCAGCGCTTCGCCACCCCGGAGGCGCACAACCCCGCCACACTGCTTAAAGCCGCCGCCAAACTCGAACGCCTCCAGCTGCAGCCCACCGCCCGCCGCGAGGCCGAGGAAAAGGTGGCGCAAACCCTGCCCCAAGGACAGGGCGCAGTCAACTCTCAACTCAAAGCGATCGCCCAGGACCTAAGCACGCCCAACCTTCCCGAACGCGGGGCCGTGCACGAACGGTGCGCCGGCCTGCGCTATCGCGGGCTCGGCCCCTACGGCCATGTGTGGGAGCTGACCTGCACCACCATCGACCACGAATTCCTCTGCACGCTCGCCGACCGGCTCGTGAACCCGGCGCTCACCGCCAACCGAGAGGGCAGCTGCAGCTCCGGCGCCACCGATCCCTTCAACGATCTCTCCGGGGCCGATGAGCGGGACCGAGACCCGGCAGCCGAGCGCGCCCGCCGCCTGCTCCGCACGGTCATGCACATCGTGCGGCGCCGCTTTAGTACCGAAGCACCATCGGACGATTCTGCCCCGAGCACCTTCAACGACCCCGCAGCTCCGACTAGCACCGATGGCACCGTCGAGCCGGAACTTCCCCTTCCAGGCATGATCGATTTAATCGTCACCATCGATTACGACGCGTTGCGCGCCCGCACCGATCAGGCCGGACTCACCGCCCACGGCCAACGCATTTCGGCCACGGAATTGCGTAGGAGCGCCGCCATCGGCGGAATTATCCCGATGATTCTAGGCTCCAAGGGCGAGGTATTGGATATGGGCCGACGACGAAGGCTCTTCACCAAGGCGCAAACGCGCGCGGTGGTCGCCCGAGACGGCGGCTGCATCCGCCCCGGCTGCACCATGCCCGCCCACCGTTGCGAGGTCAACCATCGCACACCCTGGATCGAAGGTGGCCAGACCAATGTTTCCAACGCAACCCTAAATTGCAAAGGTGACCACACCGGTTATCACGCCGGGCACTATCGGATCCGATATTTCGACGGCATCCCCTACGTGCTCGAATCACCCGAACGCGATCCCGAGCAACGCTGGCGACGCAACTGGGTGTGGCACCCCAATGCGCCCAGCTACCCCGCCAGCGAATACCCGCCCGAGGACGCGGACCTGCCGGCCCTCAACGATGAAGACGCACCGCCGGATGAAAAACCGCCCTTTTAGCGCTGCGCCCCGTTACCCCTGCAACGGGTACAGCGGATTGTGACCGGCGGCCACTCGCTCGGCTTCACGCACGGGCTCAGGTGCGCAACCGGCTCCGAAAGGCGATCCGTCGGCCAGCTCGGCACGGTCATGAGCGTCGAGCCACTGACTCAGCTCCGGGCCCTTCGGCACAATCTGCGTCGGATTAATGTCCTCATGGACCATGTAGTAGTGCTGCTTAATCTGCTCAAAATCAATGGTGTCGCCAAACCCCGGGGTCTGGAAGAGATCTCGCGCGTAGCCCCAAAGGTTAGGCATTTCGATCAGCTTGTTGCGGTTGGTTTTGAAGTGGCCGTGGTAGACCGGGTCGAAACGCACAAGCGTCGTAAATAGCCGCACGTCGGCCTCGCTGATCGCGTCCCCCATGAGGAACCGCCGCGTAGACAGCCGTTCTTCCAGCACATCCAGCGCCGCAAAGAGCCGGTCATAGGCCTGATCGTAGGCCTCTTGATTCCCGGCGAATCCTGCCCGATACACCCCGTTATTGACCTCGGTGAAGATCATCTTGATCAGCGGCAGCATCTCGTCCAAGGTCTCGCGCTGAATCAGATCCGGCGCGCCTGCTCGATGAAACTCTCGCCACTGTATCGACATATCCCAAGTGATCTGCGGGTAGTCGTTGGTCACCACGGCGCCGCTAGGAATGTCGACAATGGCCGGCACGGTAATCCCTCGAGGGTAGTCGGCGAAGCGCTTGAAGTAGTTCTCTTGCAGTCGTTCGGTCCCCAGCACCGGGTCCCGTCCATCCGGGTCCAGGTCGAAAGTCCAACTACGGGCATCGTGCGTCGGGCCCGGCAGTCCGAGGGAAATTGCATCCTCCAACCCCAGCAAGCGTCGCACAATCAGCGTGCGGTTAGCCCACGGGCAGGCACGAGCGGCCACTAGTCGATAACGTCCAGCCTCCACCAGCCACGCCCGTGCGTCGGGAGCCATCTTCGCATCCGGATGGCCAATCGAGCCTTCCAATGGCTCGCTGGCCGATGCCATCTCGTCGGGAACGGCAACGATCCTGTCTTGGATATAATTTGTATCTCGAGTGAATTCCCCACCCGTTACATAGCTACCCTTGGTTGAATACTGTTCACCCATGTGATGCCTCCCGCGTAGCGCGCTCAGACACGCCAGAACTCATGACGCGTCAACGAAGTTGTGGACCTCAGTATGTCAATATATAATTGATGCGTCAACAAATTGGTGTGATTCACTAACCCAGCGTGCATCGTGAAACCGAGGATACTGAATAATGGCTCAGGAAGAAACCAGATGGCTCAACGACGACGAGCAGCGCCTTTGGCGACTGCTGCGTGAGTTCCTCTGGCGGTTCCCCAGCGCCATGGACCGTCAGCTCATGCGCGATTCCAACATGCAGTCCAGCGAGTATTCAGTGCTGGCCACACTGTCAGAATCGCCAGACGCCCCTCAGCGACCAGGTGACATCGCCCGCACATTGGAATGGGACCGGTCACGGCTGTCGCACTTATTGCGCCGGATGGAGACCAAAGGCCTTATCGACCGTCATGCCGACACCCGGGACGGCCGAGGCGCCCTCGTCTCGCTCTCTGAAACTGGTTGGCAGGTCTTGCGCGAAGCGGCTCCTCCGCATGTCACCTTCGTGCGAGAAGCACTTTTCGACCACCTACCCGCCGATGAGCGCGTAACTCTAGAGAACGCTCTTAAGCGTATCCTCCCGGGCCTCGGTGGCACCGACCCCTGCAAATAAACGATAAACTGTGCTGCGCGAGCGCACCTCGCGCAGCACCTCAAACCGCCGTCGTTACACGTTTGGGTCGACTAACTGCTTCTTAGTACGCCAGATATCCATTGGGGACTGATCACTAGGAACGGCGGCTTGTCCGGGAATAGGCTCCCAAGGACCATTTTCAACTCGAAACTCGCCGCGGTACATGGTCGTAACCTTCACTTGGAAAAGACCCGTGTCCTGAAACTGATGGCTCGTTGGTGTGGCTTCGCTCAATGACCGGTCATCTACAGGACCGCCGGGATCTGAAAACCTAGCGGTAGTACCGTCTCCGTAATCCCACAACCATTCCACTGGGATTGCCCTTACATCAACATTCTTTCCGGACATCACAGTATGAAACTCCTGCGCACCACCTTCGGCCCAGAAGTGCGTATATGCGCGTATCAGTGAAACGCCGTCAGGATCGCTATGCACGGAATACGACTTGATCGGAAACTTACGAAACTCGGCCGGAGTAACGACAATCTCTTCCTCAACGACGACTTGATCGTTAGGAACATCAAGCAAAGGAACGGGCTCGTTCGGACACAATGTATCCGTACTTAGTAACTGTCCGTCGCGGGGTCCGCCCAATAAGTAAATGAGGCGGAGTCTTGGGCGGCTCCCGTCATCACACAACACCGCATCCGGATTCGAATCGCATCCGCTTGGAGCTTCGAGGCCAATTGGGCAAGTGTCATCAATCTTTACCCTGTATTTTTGCCTCGATTCATCGTTGACCTCAGCACCTTCTCGGCGGCTATTGGTGTCAATACGGTGGTCTGTACGAACTCTGTCTTTGTCTTTCTTATGACAGGTCTCGAGCTCAATATCCGTCCCATCGAACCGTTGGCTGCCACAGGCCAATTCACCTGTAACTGTCACTCCAACGACCATATTCGGCTCTATAGGAACCAAATAAATCAAGAACGGCATCAGGCCAATAATCACGGCCCGCAACTTAGTCAGGTTCTTGGCCATCAAAAACCACCGTCTCTGTTATCCAACGGCCTTCATGAAAGACAAGTGATGCCACGCTCAAAATGGGCTTTTCCCTTGCAGGGAAGGTCTTCGCCGGGCCATTCGACCCATCGAAGACTTTAGAACCTGAATATGTCATCGAGAAAATCACCTGGGCCCTGTTATTTTCGCGCAACTCAGACTTCGTGATCTTGGCTTTGTAGACGAGTCCTACTTCCCAACTCTCAGTGTCTTGCAATAACCAGATGGGTTCCAGAAGACCCTTCTCGCATCGGTTGCAGTCCTTGCTTGTAAACCGCTCTAGCTCGGTCGTGTCCCGGACTTCACTCGAGTAGTTGGCTAGGTCAAAGTAGAACTCTACGAATGCGGCAGCGCCCTTCTCCGTGTGCTCCTTGGCGGCGTCGGGAAGTTTCGGGACGGGCAAATTCTCGCCCGGGCCATTTTCATCGGCGTGCTTGGGCGTCGGGCTAGGTGAGGCCGAAGGGGCGGCGCTGGATGGCGGAGCGCTGGAGGATGGTGGCGGCGCTGATGATTCGCCCGGCGAGGTCGCTCCCTGACAAGCGGTCAGCACAGCGCTAGCGACAACAAGCGCACCAATGACGGACATTCGGCCATTGCGCATGATCGAATCCTCACCTTCGGGAACCTTGCAGGCCATCTTATGTGGCGTACGTCGGGCTTGGGGAGGGTCGCGACGAAAAATGTGGATATCTCGTTAACGAAGCGAACGGCACTCGAGGTCTGCTCGAGTGCCGTTCGTTGGGATGGAATTCACCGCCGGGCGGGGCCGGTACGTGAATCGGCGCGGCTAGTTTTCGCTGCGCCCGGCACGCCAGTAGCCCATGAAGGCGACCTGTTTGCGATCCAGGCCTGCGTCGCGCACGAGGTAACGGCGCAGTTCTTTGACGGTGCCGGCCTCGCCTGCGATCCATGCGTAGAACGGGCCGGAGGAGCCTTCGCCGGTTTCCCAGAGGAGCTGGGTGTCGACGTCGACGTCGTCGGGTTCCGCGGTGGTTTGCACGGCGCCGGCCGCCGGGATGGCCACGATCTGGCGCAGTGCGGTGGACAGCAAGGTGCCGTGGGCGTTGGTGCCGCGCGGCAGCCACTGCACCGAGACGCCCGAGCGGGTGGTGGTGCCCAGAATGTCGGTGGAGTCCGGGACCTCGATCAACGCGTGGCCGGTGACCGTCGAGGGCAGCGACTCGAGGATGGAGCAGATGGCCGGGGCCGCGGTTTCGTCGCCGGCGAGCAACACGCGGGTCGCGTTGCCGGGGCGGAATTCGATGCCGCCGTAGTCGGCGTCGTTGAGCTGGTTGTTCGGGCCGAGGATCAGCACGTCGTCGCCGGCGGCGGCGTTGACACAGAATTCGGTGGCCGGGCCGCCGCGGAAGACGCCGTCGACCTTGTGCCCGTGAACCACGAAGTCGATGTCGAGTTCCGGGGTGGTGCCGGAGTTTTTGGCATGTCCGGCGGGACGGAAATCGCGCACCGTGTAGGTGCGCATGTAGCCGCGCTCGGCGTCGGGTAGTTCGCGCCACTGCAGGAACCAGCGCCCCTGCGTTTCGGGGTCGGTGCCGGCCTGTGGGCGCAGCTGCTGCACGAGAGCCGGCAGTTGACCGCCGGCCGGTGGCAGCATCAGCTTGATGCGCATATCCAACGGGTGGCTGTTGGTGCCGAAATGCTCCAGGTCCGAGCCGGTGAGGGTGATGCGGCGGAAGTTCGGGGCGAGTTGTTTGCAGCGCAGCACCGTGGTCGCGAAGGCCAGGGTGGATTGGTGTTCGAGGTTCGGTCGCACGCCGCCGAGGGCGGGGGCCGGCTCGAAGGTGCTCGCCGCGCCGGTGCCGGCGGGCGAACCTGCGCTGCCAACGGCTACGCCGGCACCGACCAATTCCTCTTCTTCGGCGACGACGGTGGCGCCGTTCTGCTCGGCGCGGTAGATGCCTCGGGCGGCAAGTACCGTCTCGGTGCGCAGTACGCGGTGGCGGCCAATGGGGAGCACCAGTGGGGTGCCTGCCACCGGATCGGGGATGACCCGCGAGGGCATGCCGAAGACCGACTTCACGGTCTGCTCGGTGACCACCTCGGTGGGGTGCCCGGCCGCGTAGATCTTTCCGTCCTTGAGGGCGACCAGGTGGTCGGCGTAGCGGGCGGCGAGGTTCAGGTCGTGCAGCACGATCACCACGGTGATCCCGCGGGTGCGGTTCAGCTCGGAGATCACGTCGAGCACTTCGAGCTGGTGGGCGACGTCGAGATAGGTGGTGGGCTCGTCCAGCAGCAGCAGCTCGGTTTCCTGGGCCAGCGCCATGGCGATCCAGACGCGCTGGCGCTGGCCGCCGGAGAGTTCGTCGACGGCACGCTCGGCCAGTTCGGTGGTGCCGGTCATTTCCATGGCGCGGGCCACGGCGGCCTCGTCCTCGGCGGAGAAACGCTTGAAGAGGCCCTGGTGCGGGTAGCGGCCACGGCCGATGAGTTCGCGCACGGTGATGCCGTCGGGGGCGTTGGGGGTCTGCGGCAGCAGCCCGAGCTGGCGGGCCACCTCCTTGGCGGGGCGGCTGTGGATGTCCGCGCCGTTGAGCAGCACCTGCCCGCCGGCGGGTTTCAGGAGCCGGGAGAGCGCGCGCAGCAGCGTGGATTTGCCGCAGCCGTTGGCCCCGACGATGATCGAGACTTCGCCGGTGGGAATTTCCAGCGACAGCTCGTCGACGATGGTGACCTTGTCGTACGCCAGGGTCAGCGAATCGGCCTGGAGTTGGGCCATGGTTATCCCCCGTTTCCTCGTGAGTTGGCGCGCACCAGCACCCAGAGCAGGAAGGGTGCGCCGAAGATGCCGGTGACGACGCCCACCGGCAGGGCGACGCCGCTAAATAGATTAGCAGCGATGAAATTGGCACCGAGGACCAGTACCGCGCCGATCAGCGCGGCCAGCGGTACCCGGATCACTCCGCGGGTGAGCCCGGCGGAGAGCGGGCCGGCCAGGAAGGCGACGAAGGCCAGCGGGCCGGTGACGGCCACCGGGATCGCGGTGAGCGTGACCGCGGTGAAGACCAGTAGCATGCGGCTGGCCAGGACGTTGAGCCCCAGCGCGCTGGCCGCGTCGTCGCCCAACTCCATAATTTTCAGCCGCTTCAACACCAGCGGCACGAGGAGTGCCACCAGTGCCAGGCCGATGGCCATCACGGCGGCGCGCTCCCAGGTGGAGGGGGCCAGCGACCCGGTCAGCCAGCGCAGCGCCTCGCCGGCGGTGCGCACGTCGGTGCGGGTGAGCAGGTATTGGATGAGCGATTGCAGCATGCCGCCGATGGCCAGACCGGCGAGGATCAGTTTGGCGCCGGCGTGCTTGCCGCCGGCCGAGAGCCAGTAGATCAGCCCGGCGATGCCCAGGCCGCCGAGCATGGCGGTGAGCGTGAGCAGCGGGCCCTGGGCATGGAAGTAGACCATGGCGATGATCGCGGCGGCCGAGGCGCCGTAGCCGACGCCGATGACGTCGGGGCTGGCCAGCGGGTTGCCGAGCCAGCGTTGGAAGAGCGCACCGGAGGCGCCGAAGCCGGCCCCGGCCAGTGCGCCGACGACCAGTCGTGGGGCGCGATCCTCGAGCAGGATGAAGCTGGTGCCGGGCACGGTTTCGCCGCGGAGCACCGCGGCGACCTCGTCCAGCGGGAGCGGTTCGCGTCCGGCGAGCACGTAGAGCACGGCCAGGGTGGCCCCGAGGAGGATCAGCGCGGCCCAGATCAGCGCGTCGCGGCGGGTGCGCATTCGGGCGCGGGTGCGCGGCGCGGGGCGGGTCATCGTCGTACTCATAGCGACACCGTCTTCAGTCCGCGGCGCATCAGCACGATGAACAGTGGCCCGCCGATCAGCGCGCACATCACCCCGACCTGCACCTCGGCAGGCGGGGCGATGATCCGCCCGATGATGTCGGTGCCCAGTAGCAGCACCGGGCCGGCGAGCGCGGAGGCCGGCAGCAGCCAGCGGTAGTCGGAGCCGATGAGCGCGCGCATGGCGTGCGGCACGATGAGTCCGACGAAGGCGATGGGGCCGGCCAGGGCGGTGGCGGTGCCGGCGAGCAGCACCACCCCGATGCCGCCGACGATCCGGGCCCGGGTGACGTTGAAGCCGAGCCCGGCGGCGGAGTCGTCGCCCATGGCCATGGCGTTGGCGACGTTGGCGCAGGCGGCGACCAGCAGCACGCCCGCCGCGAGCGGGATGATACCCACCATGAGTTCGGGCACGCTGCGTGCGGTGAGCACCCCGACCTGCCAGAATCGGTATTCGTCGAGCGCGCTGCGCGACACCATGAGCAGCGCGTTGGTGATGGAGGCCAGCCCGACGGCCAGCGCCGCGCCGGCGAGCGCGAGTTTGATCGGGGTGGCGCCCTCGCGTCCCAGCGAGGCGATGATGTAGACCAGCAGGATGGTCACCGCCGCGCCGAGGAAGGCGGCGAGCATCATCAGCGGTAGCGCGGCGGCGGTGCCGAGGGTGAACAGCAGGAGCACCACGCCCAGGGAGGCGCCGGCGTTGATGCCGAGGATGCCGGGTTCGGCCAGCGGGTTGCGGGTCAGCGCCTGCATCAGCGCACCGGCCAGACCGAGGGCCAGCCCGATGAGGACCCCGGCGACGGTGCGCGGGATGCGGGAGGCGACGACGATGCTGTCCGGGTCTTGGGCCGCGGGGTGGGATAGCGCGTGGAACACCGCCCAGGGGCTGAGCGTGCGGGCCCCGATGAACAGGGAGCACAGCATAGCGGCGGCGAGTAGCGCGGTGAGCACGAGCAGGATCGCCGCTCGTCGTCGCGCCAGTGGTAGTGAACTCATATTTCTTCCTGTGCGGGCCGCTGCGGCGGTCCGGTCACGATCCTCGGCCCATTCACGGGGTGCGTTCGGGCCCCTACACTGGGGGTATGTTCCAGCAGCTCAGTGATACCACCGCGGTGCTCCGGGCACCGAATCCCTCGCCGATGACCCTGACCGGGACCAACAGCTATCTGCTCGGTGAGCACGGGCCGCGCCCCGCCGCTCCGGTGGTGGTGATCGATCCGGGCCCCGAGCAGCTTGAGCATCTGCAGGCGCTGGCGGCCTATGACATCCGGCTGGTGTTGATCACGCACCGGCATGCCGATCACACCGCGGGTATCGACACGCTGCACGACCTGACCGGTACCCCGGTGGCCGCCGCCGACGCCAAATATTGCCGGCATCATGCGCCGCTGCGTGACGGGCAGCTGATCACCCAGGCCGGGGTGCGGCTGCGGGTGCTGGCCACGCCCGGGCACACGGCCGATTCGCTGTGTTTTGTTAATGAGACGCCCGGGGCACCGGCCGAACTGTTTAGCGGCGATACGCTGCTTGGCGAGGGCACCACCGTGTTGGATTATCCCGATGGGACGCTGGGTGATTATTTGGCCAGTCTGGCGCGGCTGGCGGCCTTGCCCGAGGCGGCGTTGCGCCCGGGGCATGGCTCGAAGCATGCACGGATGCATCCGGTGATTGAGCAGTACCGGCTGCACCGTGAGCAGCGACTGGAGGCGCTGCGGCAGGCGATCGAGTGGTTGCGCAGTAACGGGCAGGACCCGAGCCGCGAGAATTTGCTGGCTCGGGTCTACCCGGAGGTTCCCGCGCACCTGTTGGGTGCGGCGGAAAAATCGTTGGATGCGCAACTGCACTATTTGGATCGTGCCTAGTTACTTCTTGGCCTCGGCCACCTTGTTGGCGGCGTCGCCGAGCTTGGGCACGACCTTGTCCAGGACCCATGGCAGCGACAGCGCGGAAGCGGCCGAGATGGAGAGCAGCTCCATGTCGGAATCGAGTGCGACGAATCCGCCGGTCTTGGCGGCCGGGATCTGGCCGAAGAGCTTGTTCTCGGCGATGACGTCCTGCGCGGTACTTCCGGCCGGAACCCAGGTGAAGAAGATGTCGGCTTCGAGTTCGCTGGCGCGCTCGGCGGCGAAGTTGTAGTAGAACTCGCCTTCCTTAGCGTTCTTGTCCACGACCTCGGCCTGGGTCATGCCCAGCTGCGAGAGGAAGCGCGGGCGGGTGTCGCCGGTGGCGTAGATGTTGATGCCGCCGGCGGCCGGCTCCAGGTTGCCGGCGATGAAGGTGGTGTCATTGAAGATCGGGTACTTGCTCGCGGCGTCGGCAATCTGCTGGTTGACGGAGTCGACCAGGGTCTTAGCCTCGTCCTGCTTGTGCAGCATCTTGCCGGCGGCCTCGGTGGCGTCCTGCCAGCTGGTGGTGTAGTTCGGCTCGATCGGGCCGACGACCGGGGCGATCTTGCTGAGCTTGTCGTACTCTTCCTTGGTCAGGCCGGAGTAGGCGGCGAAGATGGCGTCCGGCTTGGCCTCGGCGATCTGGGTGTAGTTGATGCCGTCGGTGGCGTCGAACTGTACCGGGGCGTTCTCGCTGCCGAGGCCGGCGCCGAGCTCTTCAAGCTTCTCGTCCTTCCAGTCGGTCGACCCGTTGTCGTTGTTACCCCAGGTGTCCTTGTCCATGCCCACCGGGACGGTGCCCAAGGCGAGCAGGGTGTCGGCGTTGACCCACGAGATGGTGGCCACGCGCTCGGGGGCCTGCTCGAAGGTGGTGGTGCCGTAGCTGTGGGTGATGCTCACCGCGGCGCTGTCGGGACTGCCGCTGGCGGATGGCTCGCTGCTTGCGGTGCCGCCGCAGGCGGTGAGGGTCAGCGCGGCGGCGGTTGCCGCGGCGAGCAGAGCGGATCGACGTGAGAATTTCATACGAGTGAACCTTTGCGGGTGTAGACGGAACACGGCCGCGAAGGCAGGTTAGGCGAACCAAACTTTCCGGCCGAATGAAAGACTACGCGGGTGGCTCGTAAATACGCAACATCGGCCCACTGTAACGCCCGTCACGTTAGCGCGTGAGCATCCGGCTCGGCGCCGCCAGCTGCACCGCCAGGCGCACCAGCACCAATCCGGCCACGCAGGTTAGCACGACCATTGCGAGGCTTAGCGGTGCCATGATCATCGCGATCCCCACCAGTGGTAGCAACAACACACCGCTACCCACGGCGAAAATCAACGCCGCTCCCAGGGCCGGAATCATCACCGCCTGCACGCGCGCCCGATTCATGGTCTTGCTCGTCAGGCCCATTTTGCCCAAGCCTTGGTATAGCTCGGCGGCATCCAATGTGCCCGCTGCCTGAGTGATCGCAGTGGAGGCTGCGACGCAGAGGAAGATAATAGCGAGGGTTAACAGCACTCCCGTGAGCATGTCCCCCGAGATATAGTCTTCCCAGCCACCGGTGGGCTCCGGCGCACCCTGATTCATTAATGCCGCCCCCGAACCACCGACCACAGCCACAAAGGCCGCCATGGCCAAGGGCGCCACTTGACGCCAGATAGCTTTGGGCGATTCGAGAATCATGCGTGAGGCGAGTAATTGCTCCGGAGACTGTGCCGTGGCTAGTTTGCGTCGTCCGATGACCGAGATCATCCACGGTCCGATCAAGTTCAGTACCAGCAGCCCGGTCCCCAGCCCCATCATCAGCATGGCCACCATCATGGCGATACTTTGCGCGACGGCGCCGAGGCTAGAGAACAAGCCATAGACCAACGCGATGCCGGCCACGCCGAGTACCGCGCGCACCCAGCTCGGACGTGGGACGTTGACCCGCTGGCGCACCGCCAATGGCGAGATCACCAGCTTACGTAGGCCCGCCAGCGAGGAGCCCGCGGCCAGCAGCAGCACCGCGGCGAGCACCGCCAACAGCACCGGCAGCGGGGCAAAAATCCCGGCGCCAATCGGTGCACCCTGAAAGTTCACCAACGCCACCAACGGTGCGCAGGCCAGATAGAGCAGCACCCCACCCAGCGCCCCGAGCGCGGCGGTCCCCACCGACTGCAGCACGGAGATCGCACGTACCTGCCCGCCGGTGGCCCCGAGCAGTCGCAGCGTCGAGAGCGTGCGGTCTTGGCTGCGCGCCGAGAGTCGGGCCGCCGAGGCGCCAACGAGCACCAACGGCACGATCAGCAGCACCACGGCGATGCCGGCCAGCGGCAGGTAGAAGGCGGCGGTTTCCTCCGGCAACCGGGTAAAGCTCAACGCCCCGGCCACGACGATCAGCACCAACGCGCTGACCACCGCATACGCCCCGAGGGTCAGGGCGCGCACACGGCGCTGCCCACCGCCGGCGCGGGTGAGCATCCAGGCCAATTGCAGGGTGTTCATGCGCGTTCCCCCTGGTTGCTGCGTTCGTCGGCGACGATCCGCCCGTCGCGCAAACGCACAATCCGGTCGCAGCGCGCGGCCACCGACTCGTCGTGCGTGACCATCACCAGGGATTTGCCCTGTCGGATGGTGCTGCCAAGCAGTGCGTCGAGCACCTCGCTGCCGGTGACCGAATCCAGCGCCCCGGTGGGTTCGTCGGCAAAAATCACCGCGGCCGAGCCGATTTGCGCGCGGGCGATGGCCACGCGTTGGGCCTGCCCGCCGGAGAGCTGGCCGATGCGCCGTTCCTCCATGCCGCCCAGCCCCAGTTGCCCCAGGGCTTGCACGGCCCGCGGTAGCGCCGCGGCGCGCGGCACCCCGTTGATCATCAGGGCCATGGCGACGTTTTCCTGTGCGGTCAGTTCCGGAATCAGCAGCCCGTCTTGAAAGACGAACCCGAAACTTTCGCGGCGCAGGGCGCTGCGTGCGGTATCGGACAGGGTAGTGATATCCACCGGGGTGCGGCCGGGCAGCTGCAACATCACCGAGCCGGCGTCGGGGGTTTCAATCCCGGCCAGCGCATGCAACAGGGTGGACTTGCCGGAGCCGGAGGGGCCCATAATGGCCAGGGCCTCACCGGGGGCGACGGATAGGTCGACCGCGTCCAGGGCGATGGTGGTGCCGAAGCTGCGGCGCAGCTGCTGTGCCTCGAGCACATTGGGCAAAGCGTGGTGTGCAAAGTTCATAGTTCTAAGTCTTCCGCCGTGGCCCACGAACCGGCGTCGGCGCCGGGAGTGAATGTGCCCGGTGGCACCTCATCCCCCGGGTGGAGCCGTGACCCGGCGCGTATCGTAGGTGGGGATGGAGATCGAACTTTTCACTCAGCCTTTTTGCGCACCCTGCCGCAGCGCCAAGCTGGTGGTGCAGCGGGTGCTTGAGCGGCATCCTGGGGTGCCGGTGCGCACCATCGACGTGGTGGCCGATCCGGCCGCCGGGGCGCGGGCGCAGATCGCCTCCACTCCGACCGTGCGGGTGTTGCGGGCCGGCCACGAGGCGCTGCGCGTCGTCGGGGTGCCGCGCCCGGCCGCGCTCGCCCAGGCCATGGACGAGCTGAGCTGATTTCTGCCCGGCCGCCGGGTGAGAGAGAATAGCCGGGTGAGTTTATTTACCGGGACCGATCACGAATGCTTCCAGCGGGTGCTGGCGGATTCCACCAACCGCATCGAATGGTTGCGGGCCCGGGCTCAAGGTATTACCGCGACCGACGTCGCCAAGCTCTCCACCGAGCGTTCGATCCGTTCGGCGGTGATCGACAAACTCCACGGTTCGGGATTCTCCGGGAACCCGTACACCGACCACGGGCGCAAGCGCGAGCCGGTCATCGCCGCCTGGGTGCAGGAAAATTTCAACATCTTCCCCTCCTCGCAGCTCTTTCACGCGCGCGACACCCGGCTGCATCTAGCCACCCCGGATGGTCTGGGTTTCGACGCCTCCGGCGTCCCGGTGCTCTCGGAAATAAAGACCACCAACAAGCCCTTCGCCCGGGTGCCGAAGAATTATCTGCGCCAGATCATGTGGCAGCAGTATGTGCTCGGCGCGCAACGCACCCTGTTCGTCTGGGAGCAGCACGAGAACTTCGTGCCGGTGAGCGTGGTGCCGGAATTCCGCTGGATTGATCGCGACGACGCACTCATTGCGGATCTGATCGCGAAGGCCAATCTGCTGATCGAACAGTTGCGTGAGGCCACGGCGCGCCAGCAGCGGCTCGACGACTACGGCCCGGCGGCGTTGCGCTACTAGACTCCGGGCAGCAGCTTGGGATCGGGCAGGCAGTCGGGCTGGCTTTCGAGCAGCTCGGCCAGCAGCTTCTCACGCAACATGGTGCGCAGCTCCCACAAATCCCCGGCGTTGCGCGCCGATACATAAATGGTTACGGTTTGCAGCCCGCCGACCGCATCGGTCACGAGTAGGGAGTTGGTGCGCCCATCCCACAGATCGCTGGCTTCAAGTAGTTCGGTGGTGCGCTCACGCAGCTGCGCGACCGGCGCATTCCACTTCAGCTGCAGCACCACGGTGCCGTCGATTTCGCTCGTGGTGCGCGACCAGTTCTCGAAGGGCGTGGTGGTGAAGTAGGTCGAGGGCAGGATCATCCGGCGCCCGTCGAGCAACTTGACCACCACATAGGTCAGCGTGATCTCTTCGACGTTGCCGCGTTCCTGTTCGACGACGACCACGTCGTCCACGCGCACCGAGTCGGTGAAGGCGATCTGCAGCCCGGCGAAGAGGTTGGCCAGCGAGGATTGCACCGCCAGACCAAGGACCACCGAGGCCAGACCGGCGGAGGCCAAAATACCGGCACCAAGCGTCCTGACCTGATCAATAGTCAGCAGTACGGCCGCGACGGCGAGCACGCAGAGTACCGCGACCAGCACGCGGCGCAGCAACCCCACCTGGGTCTGCACCTTGGCCATGCGCCGCCCGGGCCCAAAGCGTGCGGCAAACTGCCCCAGCACCACATCCTCGACGATGCGCACCACCCGGATGATGAACCAGGTCAGGAACGAGACCATCAGGATCAACAGGACGAACTGGGCGGCGTCGTACCAGGGTTGATGCTGCTGGAAGGCCACCAGCATGATCTTCAGGCTCACGCTGGACAGCGTGCCGAAGAACGGGATCCGGCTTGATTTCACATCCGCCGCGGCGCCCTCGTAACGGCGCAAAATGCGGCTTGCGATCCGGCTGAGCACCAGCGTGAGTAGGAACGCAATCGCAATACCGGAGGCGGTGAGGACCCAAAATTGCAACGATACGGGTAGGAAACTCGAGGCCTGAATAACATCTTCCACGGTCTGATCGACCGGCGCGGTAGGACTTGGTTGCATCGTTAAAGCATGTCACACACCGATGGGCCAAAGCATAGTGGAGGCTTGAGAATTGGTGACACGACGCGGATCACAGTCCGTGTGGATCACGATTGTGCGGCGGTTAGATTCCGGTTCCCACCAGCTATTTACAGTGCCACGGCGGCGCGCTGTAGTGAGCACATGGGGAAAAACCCCACGCTTGGAAGGAGCCAATGATGGGCACAATGCATCGAGCAATAGTGGCGATGGTGGCCGCCGTCGGACTTGCGGCGAGCACGGCCCCGGCCGTGGCCACGGTACCGGCCCCCACGGGTGGGTGCTCCACCGTGTACTGGGGTTCGCTGCCGAAAACCTCGACGGCCGTGGGTTATAGCCGGCTCACCGATCTGCGCACCGGTTCGCATAGTTGTTTCGACCGCTTGGTGCTGGATCTGAGCGGAAGCACCGAGGGGTATTCGGTGCGCTACGTCGATCAGCTCACCGGCATCGGATCGGGCCTGCCGGTCGAGACCATCGGCGGGGCACAGATCGAGATCCGTGTCGACGCCCCGGCCAGCTGGTCGCTGGATGTGGATCCGGCGGTGCAGCGACTGTACTATCACACCTTCCGACAGCTGGTGTGGTTGGGCAGCTTCGAGGGCCAGAGCAAGGTGGGTCTGTCGGTTCGGGCACGCCTACCGATGCGCGTGTTCACCCTCGACGGACCGGGTGATGGCTCACGACTGGTCATCGACGTCGCTAGAAACTGGTAGTCACACGGCGAACGTCGGAAAGAGGCGGGCGGCGATGTCATGCGCGCAGCGCTGTGCGTAACACCGCCGCCAATACTCAGCTTGATATGCCACGATGCTGTTTATGAGCCGCTCTTTTGACTACGCCCAGGTCGACGTGTTTGCGCCGTCGGCCTTCAATGGCAATGGTTTGGCCTTGGTCTATGCTGCCGACGACTTGAGCACCGCGCAGATGCAACACTTTGCGCAGTGGATGAACCTGTCCGAAACCGTGTTTTTCCGCACGCCTAGCAGCGCGGAAGCGGACTACGCGATACGAATTTTCACTCCAAGCACCGAGTTGCCCTTTGCCGGGCACCCCACCTTGGGGGCCGCTCACGCTTTCTTAGAGGACCACCCCGAGCTGGCGGGCGCCGGAATGCTGACCCAGGAGTGCGGAGCCGGGCTGGTGCCGGTACGCGTCGAGCGCGACGCCACCGCCGAGTTTCCGCGTCGGCTGGCCTTTAAGGCCCCACCCCTTCGGCGCAGTGGCCCACTGGAACCGGACGTGTTGCAGTGGGCCATCTCCGGCCTCGGTCTCACCTCCGAGGATGTGCTCGATCATCAGTGGCTGGTCAACGGGCCGCATCACGCCGGACTCTTACTGCGCGACGCCGACCTGGTGTTGGGCATCGAACCGGATTTTCAGGCTCTGCAGGGTCTGGAGGTTGGGGTGATTGGACCGTATACCGCCGCCAGTGTCTCGCAGGGCAACTGGCAACCGCATGATTCGGTGCTCCCCCGGCTCACCGGGACGCGGGAGGAACTGCGCCCGCTGGATGCCTCGGATCGCACGCGTTCGGAGGAACGCTTTGGCTCCGTCGTGCTGCAGCCCCCGGCAGACTTCGAGGCGCGCGCCTTCGTTCCCGGGGAGGCCATTCAGGAGGACCCGGCCACCGGCTCGCTCAATGCCGGCTTCGGGCTGTGGCTGACCGAGGCCGGACACGCCCCGCAGCGCTACACGGTGCGGCAGGGAACGCAGGTGGGACGCGCGGCGATCTTACATGTGGAGGCCGACGAGCAGGGCGTCTGGGTGTCCGGCGATGTGACCACTCGGATCAGCGGTCGGGTGGATTTCGACTAGGCTGTGACAGTGAGTTCACCGTCAACGCAACATCAAGATTTTAATAAGCGAGCCGCGTGGCGGGCCCTGTGGGCACTGGTCATCGGCTTCTTTATGATTCTGCTCGATACCACGATCGTGTCCACCGCTATGCCGGCGATGATGCAGGCCCTGCAGACCGATATCACCGGAATCCTGTGGGTCAATAGCGCCTATCTGCTCACCTTCGCGGTGCCGTTGCTGGTCACCGGGCGACTCGGCGACCGGGTAGGTCCGCACAAGATCTACCTGCTCGGGCTCGTCATCTTTACGCTCGCCTCGCTGTGGTGCGGCCTCGCCGGCTCGCTGACCTCGCTCGTCATCGCCCGTGCGGTTCAAGGTTTGGGTGCGGCCCTGATCTCCCCGCAATCCATGACCTTGATCACCCGCATCTTCCCTTACCAGCATCGCGGGGCCGCGATGGGCCTGTGGGGTGCGGTGGCCGGTATTGCCTCGCTCACCGGTCCGATCCTCGGTGGATTGCTGGTGGATTCCATCGGCTGGCAGTGGATCTTCTTTATTAATGTTCCGCTGGGCATCCTGAGCTTCGCGATGGTGCTGAAGTTCGTGCCGCGCCTGCAGGCCCATGCGCACACCTTCGATCTGGTGGGCGTGCTGCTCAGCGCGCTGGCCATGTTCTGCCTGGTGTTCGGGATTCAGGAGGGCGATTCGACGAACTGGCAGCCCTTCATTGGGCCGCTGGGCTCGTGGCATCTAATCGGGTTGGGGATCGTGTTGCTTGCCGTCTTTATTTGGTGGCAGTCGCATACCCGTAAGGAACCGTTGGTACCGCTTCGGCTCTTTGCAGTCCGGAACTTTTCCTTGGCCAATGTAGCCATCGTGGCCATGGGTCTGACCGTGGCCACGATGACCTTGCCCATGCTGTTCTATCTGCAGCAGGTGCGCGAACTGACCCCCACGCAGTCGGCTCTGATGATTTCGCCGATGGCTCTGGTCTCTGCGGCGGTGGCCCCATTAATGGGTGCGGCGGTGAACCGTTATTCCTCACGCTCGCTGGCGCTGCCGGGGTTTGCGCTCTATGGCGGGTCGATGTTGGTTTACGCCCTGCTGATGCATGCCGATACGCCGTTGTGGGCCTTGTTGATCCCACCGTTTGTGCAGGGTGTGGGCGCCGCCATGATTTGGCCCTCGCTCTCGCTGGCGGCAACACGGGATCTCACCGCGCAGGATGCCGGGGCCGGCTCGGGAATCTATAACACCACCCGGCAGATCGGCTCGGTGCTCGGCTCGGCGCTGATTGCGGTGCTGATGGAGTCGCGGGTGGCCGCTCAGATCGAGCACAGCGCCACCGGTAGCGAACGCAGCGTCGCGGAGGCGATGAGTTTGGGTCTGGGCCAAGCCTTGCTCTTGCCGGCCGGAGTGGCCTTGGCCGCGGTACTGGTGGTGGGTTTCTTGACCCCAGCCCGTGAACAGAGCGTGGCCGCGAAAGATTAGTTCGGTGTTGGTCGCGGTTCGCTCGAGTCGGCTCGGCGAACCGCGACCGCGCCGGTGGCCTAGGCCTGGTCTTCGGTTTCCTCGACGGGAGCCTCGCCAGCCTCGTCGCCGCCCTTGAGATCGTCGACGACGTCGCCGATCTTATCCTGCGCATCGGCGGCGAATTCCTTCACGTTCTCCGTGGCGTCCGAGGCGAACTCCTTGACGTTCTCGGTCGCGTCGGCTGCGAATTCTTTAACATTCTCGGTGGCGTCGGAGGCGAACTCCTTGACGTTATCGACTGCTTCGCTCAGTTTCTGCTTTGCGTTGTCGAAGAAACCCATGTCTACTCCCGGTTTATCGTGATTCTTGAAGTGGACTACCTAAACTGCCGCAGTCTCATTCACCAACTTACGTTGAGCGGTTGCCCGGCTCAAGAGTGGCGTCGTATTTTTTCCGTGGCGACTACCAATAATGCGAGCTCCGGGGTCCATTGCGGCACGCATGCTAGATTCGTAGATCATGATCGCTTCATCTGCCGTACCGCCGGCCGCCCTCGACCTGCTGATTACCCAGGGTTTCGACGCCACCAGCGTCGACGAATTGGCTGCCGCGGCCGGCATCTCCCGCTCGACCTTTTTCCGCCGCTTCGGGTCGAAGGAGAATATGGTCTTCGCGGATCAGGAAATGATCATCACGCATGTGCAGACCACGCTGGCGGCCTCGTCGGTGTCGGTCACCCAGACACTGTTGGATGCGGCCCATGTGGTGTTCGATCAATACACCGCCAACCCGGAGGCCGCGCGGCTGCGCCATAAGCTGCTCTCCTCGGTGGCCGCGTTGCGAGAACGCGAACTGGTTTCCACGCACAGCTATGAGCGGGCCTTTAACGATTTTCTGAAATCCCGGGGGTTATGCGAGACCCCGGCGAACCGTTCACTATGCTTGGGACTCAGCGCCGGGCTGGTGGCCATCCACAACGATCACCTGCGACTGTGGTTGCGCGATGCTCAGGCCACCAACCGCGACCGGCTGGCCAAGGACGTGCGGCTCTTTCTGGACCGTTTCGCGGATCTGCTCGAGCCGGACGAGGCCGGCGCGGCGCGCGGCCGCTCGGTGAACGTGGTGGTTTCGGTGCTCGATCCCGGAGCGGATGAGCAGGAAGTATTGGCGGCGGTCAGCGAGGCGCTGCGGCAATCACCGGCTTGATACTTAGTTTCTTGACTTGAAACTAAGTTCCATTACTCTTGAGTAGGAAACCAGATGATCCGAACTCAGGAGCGTTGCCCATGTCCACCACCACCGAATTCGACTTCCCGACCGGCGTCGTGGAACCCGAGTATGACCTTTGGGCCGACGAGGTCGATATCGATCCGACGCGCATCTTCGCCAACCTGTCCGAGGCCGACGCCCAGTGGCGTCAGCGCGCCCGCGATTTTGTCGTCTCCGAGGTCAAGCCGGTGGCGCACGACCTGTGGGAACGCGCCGAATACCCGTTGGAACTGGTGCGCTCCATGGGCAGCGCCGGGCTTCTGCGCGATGGACTGAACTTCGGAGAGCACCCCGAGATGAGCATGCTGGCCGCAGGGCTGGTCAACATGGAAATGGCCCGCGGCGACGGCTCGGCCGCCACCATCCTCGGCGTGCAGGCCGGATTGGCCCTGCGATCGGTGCTGATGTGCGGTAGCGAAGAACAGATCGCGCGCTACGCCGAACCGATGAGCGCCGGCACCCTGCCCGGCGCCTTTGCGCTGACCGAACCCACGCACGGTTCGGACTCCGTCAGCCTCGAGACCCGCGCGCACCGAGTCGCCGGCGGCTATGTGCTCAACGGCGAGAAGAAGTGGATCGGCAATGGCTCGGTCGGCGGGCTGACCGTCGTCTGGGCACGCGACGACGAGGGGCAGGTCCGCGGTTTCCTGGTGGAGCAGGACTCCCCAGGCTACCAGGCCACCACCATCAGCAATAAGCTTTCGCTGCGCGCAATTTGGCAGGCGCACATTCGCCTCGAGAACGTCTTTGTACCGGACAGCCAGGTGATGCCCGGGGCACGTAGCTTCAAGGACACCTCCAAGGTCTTGTTCGCCACCCGTCTCGGGGTGGCGTGGGCCGCCGTCGGACATGCCACTGCCTGCTATGAGTCGGCGGTGCTGTACGCCAAGGCCCGCACCCAGTTTGGTCGACCGCTCGCCGCCAGCCAGATCATCCAGGAGCGCCTGGCCCGCATGCAGTCCGAGTTGGCCACCATCCAGCTGCTGGTGATGCAGTGCGGTCAACTTGAGGCCGCGGGAGACCTGACCGGGGCGCAGGCCTCGCTGGCGAAGTTCACCGCAACGCGCACCGCACGCACCATCGCGGCCAATGCCCGCGATCTGCTTGGCGGCAACGGCATCCTGACCAATAATCGCGTGGCGCGGCACTTCGCCGACCTAGAGGCGATTCACACCTATGAGGGCACCGAAACCGTGCAGGCGTTGCTGATTGGGCGCTCGATCACGGGAATCTCGGCCTTCGCCTAAGCGCTAGGTACGACGATGGGCCCGCGCCATACGGCACGGGCCCATCGCCAGCGGGTGCGCCACTTGGGGGATTGCGCACCCGCCGGATGTCCACGATCTTGGGGGACTCGTGGCCATCCCCGATTCGTCTGCGACATTGGGGGATTCGCAGGCGGATCGGACCCTTGGCTCCCGGCGCGAACGTCGAAAACCAAGAATTCTTCACTGGGGTTCTCGCGGTGCCCAAGATCACCACAACCCACTGGTATACCGTATCGCATAATTGACCGATTGACGAAAACGTCCCTGCCCACATCCGCGTCACAATGCCGGCGACAAAATTGTCACGATTGCGTCATATCCCGCAGACGCAACCTATGGCGGGCCCTAGGGTGTTGACTAGGACGCGCAAGCCAGCAGACGAGGAGTTTGACGATGACCGAACCGTTGGGCGTAGCCCTAGTGCAATACCCACCGAATCCCGTGCTCGGCGATCTTCTGGCCTTCCTCCGCGCGCAGGTACCGCTGAAGCCGCATATGCGCCTGTGGGTCTTCCCCGAACTCCACCTGGGCCCGCGCGTCGAGCAGGCACCGCATCAGGCCGCGCGCGCCCTGACGGATCCGGAACTCGGGCAGCTGGGCCAGATGGCCGCCGAACTAGGGATCTGGCTGATCCCCGGCAGCATCTACGAGCGCGGGGCCAACGGGACCGTCTACAACACCGCGCTGGTGTACGCACCCGATGGCACCCGGGTCAGCAGCTACCGCAAGATCTTCCCGTGGCGGCCGCTGGAAACCTCGGTCCCGGGCACCGAATTTGAGGTGTTCGAGATCCCCGGGCACGGCACCATCGGCCTCTCGATCTGCTACGACATCTGGTTCCCGGAACACACCCGCCAGCTGGCCTGGCTCGGGGCGGATATGGTCATCAACATGGTGCAGACCGGGACCTCGGAGCGCAGCCAAGAACAGGCCATCGTGACTGGCAATGCCGTGATGAACCAGCTCTGGGTGGCCTCGGTTAACACCGCGTCCCCGGTAGGCCGCGGACGGTCGCTGATCGTCGACCCAGAAGGGGTACGACGGGCCGAACTGCCCGGGGCCGAACCGGGAATCCTGACCTGCATGGTGGATCTCGGGCAGACGCGCACGGTGCGCAACTACGGCACCGCGGGTGTGTCCAGCCCCTTCAAACAGTTCTATGCCAACGATGTGCCGATCCACCTGCCGATGTACGACGGCTATCTCACCGGCGCCTCTATGGCCACGGCCCTGGGCGAGCCAACCCCGCCGCCAGGACCTAGCCCGCAGACCGCCGCGGAGGCACAGTCCATGGCCATTTTCGGGGCGCCGGCCACCGCGGCCGATCCCACCGTCTCCGAACTACCGCTAGAGGGCCCCGAGGACGGAGACTTCCTGGCCGATTACTCCCCCACCCCGAGCGGTGAATCTGGCTCTGGTCTGCCGCTTGTACCCGAGGCAGGCGGTTAGGAGCGCAGCCGGCGGTTGGTGAGTTTGGTCGGTTCGTGACTCATGGGGTCCTCGGGCCACGGATGCTTGGGATAGCGTCCGCGCATTTCGGCGCGCACCTGACGGTACGGACCGGAGAAAAAGCTCGGCACGTCCTCGGTCACCGCCAGGGGACGCCCGGCCGGCGATAGCAGGTGGAACTGCACCGGTAGCTGCCCACGGACGAGCCGAACCGGCTCGGTCATCGAAAAGCACTCTTGCAGCTTGACCGCCACCACCGCCGGCCCCTGCTCGTCGACCGGCGGGTAGCTAATCTGAATGCGCGAGCCGGAAGGCACCTGCAGCTCGGTGGGCACCAACTCGTCGAAATCGTGGGCGTGTTCCCAGGGGATCAGCGCGCGCAGGGCCTCGCGCAGATCGACGTTGCCCGCCGGGGTGCCACCGGCCACCGCCTCAAGCACACCGCCGAGCCACTGGTCGGCCGCCGCGATCAACGACGACTCGTCCATCGGCCCGAAAGGCTCACCTGCTAGGCGGTGAGCCACGGCCAGCCGACGACGCAAGGCCTCAAACTGCGGTTGCTCCCCGAAGAGTCCGAGCCGCTGCTCCGCCAACGCCGCCTGTACCGCCGGTACGGCCAGCTCCTTGGTCACCGGCACCGGATGGCTGGCCAGTTCGATGGCCCCAAAACGCTCAATGCGCCGGGCACTGAGCTTTCCGGCGCGGAAGGTGGCCCTTTCGTCGCGGGTGTGCAGTTGTGGTTCGAGTTGCAGCACCTGTTCGAGGTCGGTGGCCGCGGCGAGCCGGATCAGGGTGCGCGGCCCGCTACGCTGGACTTCGCCGACGGCGAGGTACTCGTGCTGCTGCAGCGGACTGCCCGGCGGAAGCTGGGCCCGGGTGCCCGAGGCCAACAGGTACTCCCCCGGTGCCATCCGGCGGGCGACCCACTGCGGGTACGCCAAAATCATCACCGTTGCCAGTGCCTCGTTCAGCGAGCCAGCGTGAGTGGATTCGGTCGGCCCAGAGGAAGGTTTCGGGCTCTGGGACGTGTTGAGCAAAGCTTCGAAACGGCGTACTTCGGCCGCATAGCTTTTCTTCTCCCGATGATCTCCACGCTCGAGGGTCTGCGCGAGCGCCAACGCGTCCGCACCCTCGGCCCGGTACCCACCGGTCAGCACGGCGGTTGCCCGCGCAATCCGGTCCGCGCTGCAGTGTGCGGCCCCGTCGAGCAAGGCCCGCGCCGTGCGTGGATCGGCTGGAATCTGTAGCATTCGGCGACCGGTGGCGGTGATCTTGCCCTCTGCGTCGACGGCTCCTAGGGAACGCAGCACCTGCTCGTCGCCGCGCATGGCCTCGGCCGGGGGCTGTTGCCACAGTTCAAGCCCCTCGCCGCGCGGGGTCCCCCACGCGGCCAGATAGAGCCCGGCCTGCACGAGGTCCGCGGTACGGATCTCGGCGGTGGTCGCCGGGTCGGCGGCGGCGAAGGATCGTTCATCGAGGGTACGCACCACGGTGCCGGGCACCAGACGTCCGGCACGTCCGGCGCGTTGCGTAGCCGCCGCCCGGCTGGCCACGACGGTCATTAGGCCGCTCACCCCACGCACCGTGTCGCGGCGCGGTTCGCGGGCATAACCTGCGTCGATCACTAGATTCACGCGCGGAACGGTCAGCGACGATTCGGCGATAGCCGTGGCCACAATGATCCGCGGCGGCGTGCCAACCGCGGGCTCGCTGAGAATTTCATCTTGGGCGCGGGGCGGAATTTGGCCATGGAGCACCAGCGCCTGACCGCCCAAGGTGCCGATGCGACCGGCGACGGTTTCGGCTTCGCGCACGCCGGGCACAAATACGAGGGTGTCATAGACATCGTCCTGCGCATTATTGGCCCGTGTTTCCTGCACCGCGACCTTCGCTACGTGCTCTAGGTAGTCGGTGCGCAACCCATAGTCATTGGTTCTGGCACCGCTGAAGCCCTCGAAGCGTTCTTGGACCGGGTGCTGGGCCGTATGCCCGTGCACCTCACGCACCGGACCGGCCGCTTGGAGCAGTCGCCGAAGATCACCCGCCTCGAGCGTCGCGCTCATCACCACGAGAGTGAGGTCGCCGCGCAGTTCGGCCACCTGAACAAGCATGGCCAGCAACAGATCCGTGTCGATCGAGCGCTCATGCACCTCATCGAGCACCACGGCCGATACCCCGCTCATTTCCGGGTCTGCGAGCAGTCGGCGCAAAAGCAGTCCCGCGGTGACAAACTCGATGCGCGTCTCGCCCGAGACTTTCCGTTCCCCGCGCACCGCGTACCCCACACGCTGGCCCAGCGGCTCACCGATTAGCGAACTGAGCCGCCGGGCCGCGGCGCGAGCGGCCACCCGGCGCGGCTGGGTCACGATCACCTTGCCCGCACCCACCGCATCGGCGGTCACCGGCGGCACGATGGTGGTCTTGCCCGAACCCGGCGGGGCCTGCACAATCACCGGAGCTCCCGGCTGCTGGCCCAGATAGTCGGCAAGCTCTACGCGGCTGCTACCAAAAGCCAGCGCGGCGGCGATCGATTCGAGATCGAAGGTTTCGCTCATGCCCTTGAGCTCCAGAAACTCGTGACGGCCTCGACCACCGGCTCAATGGGAAAGAGCGTCGACCCATGGGTACGTCCGGGCAGCGCGACCAGTCGGGCCTGCGGCATGATGCGGGCCATGGTTTTGTTGTGTTCAAAGCGCGGCATGTCGCGGGTGCCGACCATGAGCAAGGTCGGGACCTGAATGCGCGCAAGGTCGCCCTCATCCAGATTCTGCAATCCCTCGGCCGCTTCATAGTAGGCGGCGAGCGCCAGCGGGTCGTTGTGCATGAAGGCCAACCGCGTGGCCGGGTCGAGCCGCCCGTTGCGCTCCTGCCCCCGCACGAAACCTTCGATATCACCATCGCGCAGCACCTGCAGATACCCGGGGAAGAACAGTTGGTCGATCTCCCCTTCTTCGATGCGATAGGTGCCGCCGAGCATGATCAGGCTGAGTAGGCGCTCGGGGCGCACACTGGCCAAATGTAGTCCGGCCCGCGCACCGAAGGAGTAGCCCATGAGATGTACCTGCTCGAGCTGTAGGTGATCAAGCACCGCGCAGATATCGGATCCGACCTTGGCCATGGTGTAGTCGTCGACGCTATGCGATTTTTCCGAACGGCCGTGGCCACGCAGGTCCATGCGAATATTGCGGTGCCCCGCCCCAAGTGTTTTGGTGTAGCCCAGCCCGCGCCAGATGGAACGCGACAGGGCCGAGCCATGGAGGTACAGAATGGGCTCGCCGGTGGCTTCGTCGTCGTCGAAGAAGATTTCGGTGCCATCGTGGGGATTGACGATCTGGGGCATGGAACGATTATTTCGCGTGGGGTCACGGATGCCGAAATCCGCGAGTGCTCGACAAAGCGCGAGGACCCGGGCAGACTGAAACTACGGGCCTGCCGGGCTCACTGCATCTATGGAAGGGAGCGGTCATGAGCGAACAACCGGAACATGACGAAGCCACCGAAGAAGAGATCGCCGAAGCCAAGCAACATCAGCATGACGATGAGAAGGTCGATGAGTGGGAGGAAGAATCCTTCCCCGCCTCTGATCCTCCGGCTAACTACTAAAAGCACGGATATCATGCACGTAGCTTCCAGCTAATCATCAGACTCGACTCTTAGAGTGGAACTACCTTCTCAAGGTGCGAGTGATCTAGAAAACCGGTCCCGCAGGCGTTACCTCCTTGGCCCTGCGAGACCGGTTTTTCAATGCCCAGAGGTGGGCGTCACCAGCGCGAGCGGTAGCCCGGTCAGCACGTTGATATCCACCCGCTGCTGCGTACCGTCGGCATGTGACAACTGATGCCCGTGCAGGTTTTCTCCCTCCCAGCCGCGCACCAATCGGGCGCCACAGGCTAGCTGGGCGCTGGCCGAGGCCAGCACCTTGCCATGCGCGTTGATGACCGTGGCCCGCGGGTTGATCTGTGCAAGCACGCGTGACATCGGCTCTTCAAAGTCGGCCACGAGCAAGTCAAAGCCGACCACGCCCACGACCTGCCCAGCGATTTCCACCGGCGCGGTGAAGGTCAACGTGAAGTCATCGGTACATAAGAAGTCAACATAGGGCCCGGCGATGTGCACCCGGTGCTCGGTGATGGGAATCGAGAACCATTCACGGCGGGTGTAAATGTCGCCCGCGGTTTCCATGGCCACAAGCAAGCGTCGAGCCAACTCGGGCCCTTGCCACCACGCCATATGCCAGCGCGCGTCCGCTAGATAATCTTCGACGGCCACGAATCCGGCACCGCTAAGGGGCAGCCGAATACGCTGGCGTAGCTGTTGAATACTCTCCTGTACCAGCTCATCGAGAGGCTCCGACTCAGGATGTTCGCCCAGCGCAGGCAAGTGCCCCTCGAGACGGCCACGGAGTGTTTCGAGGTGCTCAAGGAGTTCGCCAAAATAGGATTCGACGGCGCGTTGCTCATTCGAGCCGGGCGCCGGCGCGTTGCTCTGATTCATGGAAGGCCCTTCGTGGATAGCGAGTGCGATGATGAACTTCCCGAGGCATGGTAGTCGACCAGCCAGGCCACCGCGGCGCGCACATAGCTCATTACCGTGGCCCGCGCGGCCTCGGCATCCGCACCGCGCAACGCGGCCAGTAGTTCGGCACAGCGACGAAGCCCTTCGTCGTCGAAGGCGG
The DNA here is from genome assembly GCA_031317595.1 of Glutamicibacter sp. PS. Taxonomy (GTDB): domain Bacteria; phylum Actinomycetota; class Actinomycetes; order Actinomycetales; family Micrococcaceae; genus Glutamicibacter; species Glutamicibacter endophyticus. The sequence continues at coordinate 10,325 of JANCMB010000001.1, read as the reverse complement.
CGTCCTCGTGGGCCAGGGACATCAACGCTCCAAAACCGCTATGCAGCCTGACGTACTCACGGGTCAGTGCCGCTGACTGGCTGAGCGCCGCCACTTCGAGCAAGAAGTTAGCCACCTTGGCCCCGGGAAGTTGGGTCGAAGTGCTCTCTTCGTCGAGCAGGCGTTGCAGAATGTCAATTTCCTCGTCGTCGGCCCCCTCGGCTGCCAGTTCGGAGGCGGCAGCAAGGATCGCGGCATAGTGGATGCCGAGGTCTCGTAGTTGCACGCGGGAGAGTGTGGCGAGTTTTTCCCGCAAAAGCTGGCGACGTCCACCCACCGGCAAGGTCAGGAAGGTGCCCCCTTCGCGCCCCCTGCGCGTGGCCACTAGCCCCATGCCGCGTAACTGCGAGAGCGCGTCACGACAGGTCATGGTGGACGCTCCCATGCTGGCCGCCATTTCGGCTTCGCTGGGTAGCCGGTCACCGTCGGTAAGCACGCCCATGCTGATACCGGAAAGAATTCGCTCCATCACTTGTTCGGCGCGGGTGGCGTCGTTCAGAGGGGCAAAGACGCTACTGAGTTGGCGTTGATGGGCCGCAGGGTTTCGTGCCATAACTTTCATCTTGCCTCCTTTCCCGACATATTGCCGCTTTAGACCAGCCCACTCGAACATTTTTTTCGCTCCGGCTCTAGCCATAACCTCTAACATCTGTTTTCATATGTTAAGCGAAAACAATGATGTTGGCTAGATCACACTTCGGCGAGAGGACGTGCAACACCATGACCGGCACACGCAGCCAAACCCTAGAACCGCCCGAGCAGTCGCTACAGGCGCAAGCCGCCATCTCGTTGCGCGGTATCGAAAAATCTTTCGGCGCCTTCACCGCCGTACGGAACTTAGACCTCGACATCGCCAGCGGAGAATTCTTCTCCCTCTTGGGCCCCTCCGGCTCCGGGAAGACCACGGTGCTACGCATGATCGCGGGCTTTGAACGCCCCACCGACGGCAGTATCGAGCTTGGCGGCGAAATGGTGACCGACAAGGCACCCTTCGAACGCAAGGTCAACACCGTCTTTCAGGACTATGCGCTCTTCCCGCACCTGAACGTGGCGCAGAATGTGGAATACGGGCTGAAACTACGCAAGGTCCCCCGGGCACAGCGCCAGCAGATGGTCAACGATGCGCTGGAAATGATTCGGCTCCCCCAGGTAGCCCGGCGCCTGCCCTCCCAGTTATCTGGTGGCCAACGCCAACGAGTGGCCTTAGCCCGCGCGCTGATCCTCAAGCCGCAGGTGCTCCTGCTCGACGAACCGCTCGGGGCGCTGGATAAGCAACTGCGAGAGCAAATGCAGATTGAACTCAAACAGATTCAACGAGAAGTCGGCATCACCTTCGTCTTCGTCACCCACGATCAGGAAGAGGCCCTTTCGCTCTCCGACCGCGTCGCGGTGTTCAACGACGGTCGCATCGACCAGGTAGGCTCCCCTGCCGACCTCTACGAACGTCCGGCAACCCGCTTTGTGGCCTCCTTCTTGGGACACACCAACCTCATCGAAGGCGACCTGGCCCGCCAACTGCTTGGCGCCCCTGGCCCCTTCTCGCTACGACCCGAGCATGTGCGCGTGGCCCCTTCCGCACGCGCGGCCAACGACCAGCAGGCAAGTTTGACCGCAACCGTTCGCGAGGTGGTCTACACCGGTTCCTGTACCCGTTTCGTCGCTTCCACCCCCAGCGGCGCAGACATTATCTTCCAAGAACTCAACGGTGCATCCACGCAGCCACCGCAGCGCGGCGCCGAGGTAGTCCTCGAGTTCGACCGGCGCCATGCCGTCGCCATCTAATCATCAGCACTCAATCCGAAAGGTCTCCATCATGAAACACACGAAACGACTCTCCCTGGCTGCCGCGGGCGCCAGCCTCGCCCTGGTTCTCGCGGGCTGTGGAAGCTCCGGCGGCGATGCCGGCGCCCAGTCCTCGGGTATCGAGGTTCCCGATTTCCCCGTGGCCGAAAGTGTCGGAGACTCCGAAGGCCAGGTCAACATCGTTGCTTGGGCCGGATTCGTCGAGGACGGTTCGACCAACCCCGACGCGGATTGGGTCACCGACTTTGAGCAACAGACCAAATGTCAGGTCAACCGCAAAGTGGGCGCCACCAGCGACGAGATGGTGCAACTGATGCGCACCGGTGAGTACGACGTGGTCTCGGCATCCGGCGATGCGTCGCTACGGCTGATCGCGGGTGGCGATGTGCAACCCCTGAACACGGACCTGATCCCCAACTTTGGCAACTTGGTCGAGGGACTCAAGGGCCAGCTCTACGACAACCTCAACGGCAAGACCTACGGTGTCCCAATCGGCCGTGGCGCCAACGTGCTGATGTATAACACCGAGAGCGTGAAGCAGGCGCCAGATTCTTGGGCCGACACATGGGAGTCCGACAGTCCATACAAGGGGAAGATCATGGCGTACGATTCCCCGATTTTCATTGCCGACGCGGCGTTATACCTGATGAGCACGCGGCCAGAGCTTGGCATCACCAATCCCTACGCGCTCGATGAATCTCAGCTGGCCGCCGCGGTCGAGCTGTTGAAGCAACAGAATGAAATTGCCGGCGAATACTGGAACGATGCGCTCAAGGCCGTATCGTCGATCTCGACCGGCACCGCCTCGCTGGGCACCGGCTGGCAGGTAGTGGTCAATCTGGCAACGGCGGATGGCGGCAAGGTTGCTTCGGTGCTACCCAAGGAAGGCGCCACCGGCTGGTCCGATACCTGGATGATCTCGTCGAAAACCAAGAACCAGAACTGTGCCTACAAGTGGATCGACTGGGCTTCGTCGGCTGAAGTCAACGCGCAGATCGCGCAAAACTTCGGCATGGCTCCGGCAAACAAGGAAGCCTGCGAAGGGACTAAAGAAAACGAAGCACACTGCGAGACGTTCCACGCCACAGACGAGGAATACTACAAGCAGGTGTGGATGTGGACTACCCCGGTTGAGCAGTGCATCGACGGCCGCACCGACGTGAAGTGCACCAACTACCAGCAGTGGACCAAGGCCTGGACCGAGGTCAAGGGCTGACGCACCGTCAACGGCTGTGGCGTGGGCGGAGTTCCGCCCGCGCCACAGCCCTCGAGCCATCGCGAAGGAGGCAGCGGATCATTCCGCGACTTAGACCCATGACTACCCTCGACCAACGCCCAACGCCCGCGGCAGCCCCACCGGATCCGACTCGATCGCATACAACAGGCAACCGTATTTCGCGCTACCTATATCTGCATCCAAAGATCCGCCTAGCAAGCCTCTTGAGCCTGCCCATGGCGTGGCTCGGCGTACTGTATATCGGTTCCCTGCTCCTGCTATTCGCCACGGCGTTCTGGCACACAGACCCTTTCACCTCCAAGGTCATCCCCGGATTTACACTGGAGAATTTTCAAGAGCTGGTTGTCCAAGAGGCGTATCGCAACACCGCCGTGCGCACCATTGGCATCGCGTTGGCGGTCACGATACTCTGCGCAGCGCTCGCGCTACCGCTGGGGTTGTTCATGGCGAAGGTCGCTGGCCCGAAGCTGCGTGCCATACTCGCCATCGGAATCACCCTGCCACTGTGGGCCGGGTACCTGGTCAAGGTATTTTCCTGGCGCATCACCTTTTCACAGGGCGGACCGTTGGACTGGGTACTGGCCCCGTTGGGCGTGGACGGGATGGGTTATGGGCAGCCGGCCGTGGTCGTCACCCTGGCTTATCTCTGGTTCCCGTATATGGCAGTACCGGTGTACACGGCATTCCGGCAGATTCCGGACAATCTTTTCAATGCCTCTGCCGACCTTGGCGCTAAATCTTGGGGCACGATCCGAACCGTGGCGCTTCCCCTGTTGAAACCGGCACTGATCGCTGGATCGATTTTTACGTTCTCGTTGTCGCTCGGTGACTATATCGCGGCGCAGTTCGTGGGCGGCAAGACCCAAATGATCGGCACGGTCATCGCGCAGAACATCAACCTGAATCCGCCTCTGGCCGCCGCCTTTGGTCTCGTGCCGATCCTGGTGGTGGTTGCGTATCTGTTCTTGGCCCGCAAATCCGGGGCTCTGGACGCCCTTTAAATTTTCAGGAGCACATCATGCAGCTTTCACGCACCGCCAAATTCTCGCTGGGCGCCTTCGCCATTGTGGCAATGGCCGGAATCTACCTGCCATTGCTCTTGGTAATCACCAACTCCTTCAACGCCACGACCTCGGGCGCTTTCCCGATTCAGGACTGGACCACCAAATGGTGGGTCGCAGCCTGGCATAACGAGGGCGTGCGCGAGGCGTTATGGACCTCGATCAAGGTCGCCTCGATCGCCACCGTCATCGCCCTAGTGCTCGGCACGATGATCTCCTTCGCGCTGGCCCGCTATGAATTCTTCGGCAAGCACACGGTTAACTTGCTGGTCGTGCTGCCCATCGCCTTACCGGGCATTGTCACAGGTGTGGCCTTTTCGAATACCTTCAAGCATGTCTTTGAACCCCTGGGGATCGGACTTGGCATGCTCTCGGTGATCGTCGGTCATGCCACCTTCTGTGTGGTGATGGTGTTCAACAATGTTCAAGCCCGTCTCGGCCGGGTAAACCGCGGCCTGGAGGAAGCCGCCATGGATATGGGTGCCAACCTGTTTACGACGTTCTCTCAGGTGACCTTTCCCGCAATTCGCTCCGCGCTGATCGCGGGCGGACTTTTAGCCTTTGCGCTTAGTTTCGACGAGATTGTGGTGACAACCTTTACCACCGCCCCGGGCACCGAAACCCTGCCTATCTGGATCTTCAACAACATGTCCCGCCCGAATCAAGCACCGGTGGTCAATGTGATCGCAGCTGTGCTGATTGTGTTCTCGATGATTCCGGTATACCTAAGCCAAAAATTGACCGGTGATGATCGAGACTAGGCATGTCGACGCCGATCCTTACTCGGCTGACATAGGCTGGATGTAGCACGTTAGAAGCAATCGCAGAAAGGCCATTCGTGGACTACGAGCGCGTCAATTCTCTTCCCGAACTGCATCGGCCATATACGGCGGCAGCCGACCGCTATGAGCACTTTGGCTATCGCCGCGTAGGAAACTCCGGACTGTTACTACCTCCGCTGTCGCTGGGCCTGTGGTGGAACTTTGGGGACAACCGTCCGTTCGATGCACAGCGCGAAGTACTACGTCACGCTTTCGACAGCGGTATCAACCATTTCGACTTGGCCAATAACTACGGTCCGCCGGCCGGCTCGGCAGAAGAGAACTTTGGGCGCATGATGCGCAAGGACTTCAAGGGCTACCGAAACGAGCTCGTGATCTCCTCAAAGGCCGGTTACGACATGTGGCCGGGCCCGTTCGGTAGCTTTGGCTCGCGCAAGTACCTGATTTCCTCGGCCGAGGCCTCCTTGCAGAAACTCGGCGTGGACTACGTGGATATCTTCTACTCGCACCGCTTCGATCCGAAGACTCCGCTGGAAGAAACCATCGGCGCACTGGACACCTTGGTGCGTCAAGGTAAGGCGCTCTACGCCGGTATTTCTTCGTACTCCGCGGAGCGCACCGCCCAAGCGGCGCAGATCGCGCGTGATTTGGGCACCCCACTGGTGATTCATCAGCCGTCGTACAACATCCTCAACCCTTGGGTTGAGCACGGCCTGCTCGACACGCTGCGTGACGAGCAGATGGGCGCCATCGCTTTCACCCCGTTGGCCCAAGGCTTGCTCACCGACAAGTACCTAAACACCACCGAGGTTCAGCGTCAGGGCGGACGTCGCTCGCTCGAGGCTCATCTGACCGAGGAGAACTTGACCAAGGTCCGCCGGTTGAACGAGGTTGCCCAGTCCCGTGGGCAGTCGTTGGCTCAAATGTCCATCGCCTGGCTGTTGCGTGACGGTGCCGCTACCTCGGTACTCATCGGTGCCTCCTCCACGGCTCAGCTCGATGAGAACCTCGGTGCACTACAAAACCTGGAATTTAGCTCGGAAGAACTTGCGCAGATCGCTGAGATTGCGCAAGGTGATGCCGGGATCGACTGGTGGAAAGCCTCAGCGATTGGCTAAAGACTTGCCCCTTGATGAAGTTGCATGGTGAGCACCTTAGACTTCATCAACCACGGCCGGTTTCGGGACTCACAAACAACGTTGTATGGGGCTCCGGACGCCGGTTTTTGCAGGAAATAGCTTCCAAGGCAGCGAGTCAGAATACTGGTTAGCTTAGGGAGCAAAGTGACGGTATGCTCATACAAGGCATTCCGTGAAGTGATTCACATTCATTTTATGGTTTCGTCGGCTACTATCTACGGATAAAGCCCACGGATACGTTAATTACAGACTCAAATAGGAGCATTGATGAGCGCCCCAACCTATAAGGTTCTGAATCCGGCCACCGGCGAGGTCGTCGAAGAGTTTGCCACGGCCACCGACGCCCAGATCGAAGAAGCGCTGGCCGGAGCCCAGAGCTCGTTCGAAGCATGGCGCGAGGTCGACATCAACGAACGTGCAAAGATCGTGAACCGCGTCGCCGAATTGTTCGCCGAGCGCGCCCAAGAGCTCGGCGAGATCATGACCATCGAAATGGGCAAGCCGCTGTCTGAAGCCATCGGCGAAGCCGAATACTGCAAGGACATCTTCGCCTACTTCGCCACCGAAGGACCGGAACTCGCAGCCGACCGCGAGATCAAGTCCTTCTCAGGCGGCAAGGCCTTTGTGCAGCACCTGCCGGTTGGCCCGCTGCTGGGCATCATGCCGTGGAACTTCCCGCTGTACCAGGTGGCACGTTTCGCCGCGCCGAACCTGATGCTGGGCAACACCATCGTGCTCAAGCACGCCGAGTCCTGCCCTCGCTCGGCTCTGGCCATCCAGTCCATCATGGACGAAGCTGGCGTGCCGGCCGGTGTCTACAACAATGTCTTCGCTACTCACGATCAGATTTCGACGATCATCGCCGATCCTCGCATTCAGGGTGTGTCCCTTACCGGTTCCGAGCGTGCCGGCGCCATCATCGGCGAGCAGGCTGGTCGCAATCTCAAGAAGGCCGTGCTGGAGCTTGGCGGTTCGGATCCGTTCGTTGTCTTGGACTCGGACAATGTTGCCGAGATCGCGCAGACCGCGTGGGGTTTCCGCATCGACAACACCGGTCAGGCTTGCAACTCCAACAAGCGCATGATCGTCATGGACAATATCTTCGACGAGTTCGTCGCTGAACTGACGAAGAAGGCCGAGGGTCTCGTACCGGGCAACCCGCTGGAAGAACAAGAAGGCACCTTCGCCCCGATGTCTTCGCGCCGCGCAGCCGAAGACCTGCACGCGCAGGTACAGGACGCAGTTTCGAAGGGTGCTACCTTGCACGCCGGCGGTGTCCTGCACGACGGTCCGTCGGCCTACTACGCACCGGCAGTACTCTCCGGCGTGACTAAGGAAATGCGCGCGTACTACGAAGAACTGTTCGGGCCGGTTGCCGTGGTCTACAAGGTCTCGAGCGATGAAGAAGCTCTCGCACTGGCCAACGACACCATCTACGGTTTGGGTGGCTCGGTCCACTCCACCGACGTGGATCGTGCCGGAAAGGTCGCGGCCGGGCTGAACGTCGGCATGGCCAACGTCAACACCGTCGCAGCTGAGGGCGCTGAAATGCCGTTTGGTGGCGTCAAGCGTTCGGGCTTCGGCCGTGAGCTCGGCCCGCTGGGCATGGACGAGTTCGTGAACAAGCGCCTGTACTACGTAGCCGACTAACGGCACGTTGAAACTACGAAAAGGTCGGGCTGCTCTTCCAACGAAGAGCAGCCCGACCTTTTCGTAGTCGTATGCGGGTGGCTAGTGGTTTATGAGGGTCACTGTTTCCTCACTCGTACGCGGGCGATTGGGCGGTGACGGATTTCCGCGCTTACCAAACTTAGCGACGAGAGCGTCCCAACAGCCTTTCAACCAACGTTGAATCACGAGCCACGTGGCCCCAGATACAAGCACCGCATCAGCTGAGGCCATGATGCCGGAGAAGAAGGGCAACCCCATGACGATGGCAATGCCTAGATGCATCCCCAAAATAGTAATCAGAGCGATGCGGCGCGTGACGCGGTGGAACAACATAAACGGGAAAGCGATCTGCGCTATGACTGTCACGTAGGTGATCAGCACAACAACCCAGGAATTGTAGCTAATCAGCTCGCTAAGCCACGGAAATACCCCATAGTACTCGGAAGAAATGGGGTAGTACATCGCGGTGCCGGCCTGCCAAAGCGAACCCTGCACCTTGTACATACCCGCCTCGAAGTAGACGAGGCACAGTTGAGCGACCACAAGACAAAGTGCCACGTTATGCAATACGGTAACGATCTCGAATTGCCGACGCACATGCCCCTTACGGTTGCGCCGCCACGCATCAATCGACCAGACGCGGGAAAGGTCGGCAAAGATCAAATAGATCAACATGATTCTAATGAAATAGTTGCCACCGTCCGACACAGGCGTGTTCTGAGCATTAATGGCTGTATAGAAAACGAAAAGCAGCGGTGTGACGAATCGGGTTTTCCAGCCCACGGTGAACAGTATTGCCAGCAAGATAGCAACTACATACCAAAATACGAAGAAAGCCGTCCCCGTACCTTCGAGAACATTCAGTGGCCACTTGTATCCGAGTACACTCCTGTACGGCTCGAGATAGGCGGAGCCTGGTCCCCAAATCTTGTCCGCAACTGGCGCATTGAACACTAGCCAGCCTAAAATCAGCAAACCTGAAGCCATGCGCATAACGGCTAGCCCATATACAGCGTGCCGCTCTACGGTGAACCAATCGTAGAGACTGGACGCGTACTGTTGGGGAAGGCCTCTGAGATTCTTAAGCCATCGACGCACTGACGGAGCCGTTTGTAATTCGTTCTTTAGCTCCATGATGCCACCGTGTCCTCACCGAATGCCTTGACGTCTCGCCATCCAATCAAGCGCTCCGAGCTGCTCCGTTCCTTTTCTGGTTTGTGCCGCTGGGCAAACGGAGTCACGGCGTCACGGCGCAACTTCAGTTGGACCATACTCGCAGATCCCCACTGTTCTTTGGCATACAAAGTGGCAAAACCTACGGCCACGTCTTCCATTCGCTTATAGCTTCGCATGTCTTGCAGTTCAGAGGCCGGGATAGACTCCGCTGCCTCTTTCGAATCCAGGTCGTAGCCGAAGACGGGGTTCCCGAGAACGAACGGCTTAGCGATCTCATTAGCATGCTCATCGCTAAGATCATTAATCGTTGGCCATAAACGTCCATGAATGACCTTCGACTGTTTTGATCCTCGGTTGGCAAAGATGTTCCCCGACAGATGAAGCATCTCTTCCTCAGTTACATTGCGCCACTCCGAGAACTTGGCACCGCCCTTCGAACCTTTGGCGCACACGTCTGCTGTAGATAGGCAAGCTTGCACCAACAAGTATTCATCTTGCGAATAGGGACCCGGAGCGAAAAGACTCCATCCTTGGTCCAGCGGCCCCAAAAAGTAGTTACTTAATTGCGGCTCGAGAGAAGTTTTGATTGGGGTGGACGGACCGGTGAAAACAAGTGTTGCAAAAATGTGAACTGCCGCAAGCACGCCAGAAATTAAAAGCACTGCGACCGTCAAAGGTCTTGCACTCTTTCGTGATCTACTCATGAGTCTTCCTTAAAACACTGACAACACATGCTGGCTGACAATGGTGTCCTTAAATCGAAGGATGAGGGGCACCACGAAAAGTGGTGCCCCTCTCCCTAACGCAAACGCGTGTCGTTAGCTGACGCGACGCTTACGTGCAACCAACGCGCTGGCAATACCGGCTGCGATCAACAAGATCGCGCCAATTCCGATCACCATCGCACCGTTGCTACCAGTTTCGGCCAGCGAGTTTGGCTTCTTACTGCCGTTCGCGCCGTTATTGGCAGAACCATCCGAGCCATTTGCACCGTTGTTCGAATTGGTGTTGTCACCAGTGTTCGCGTCGGTGTCATCGCCCGAGTTATCAGCGGTGTTCGCGTCAGTGTTCTCTGCAGTGTTCACGTCAGTGTTCTCTGCAGTGTTCACGTCAGTGTTCTCCGCCGAGTTATCAGCAGTGTTCACATCGGTGTTCTCCGCCGAGTTATCAGCAGTGTTCTCGTCAGTATTCTCTGCAGTGTTCACATCGGTGTTCTCCGCCGAGTTATCAGCAGTGTTCTCGTCAGTATTATCTGCAGTGTTTACATCGGTGTTCTCCGCAGTGTTCACGTCAGTGTTCTCCGCCGAGTTATCAGCAGTGTTTTCCGCAGTGTTCACATCGGTGTTCTCCGCCGAGTTATCAGCAGTGTTCTCGTCAGTATTCTCTGCAGTGTTCACATCGGTGTTCTCCGCCGAGT